>NZ_WMEX01000009.1 GCF_009856365.1 Vreelandella halophila | reverse complement strand
AGGCCTGTGCCCATGCGCTCACCACCTATCCGCAGTTCAACGTGTCACTGGATATGGCGAACGAGCAGATCATCCAGAAGCACTACTGCCACATCGGCATCGCAGTGGATACACCCAATGGGCTGGTGGTGCCGGTGATCCGGGATGTGGATCGCAAAAGTATCTGGCAGCTCGCGGAAGAAGCCCAGGAGCTGGCCGGCAAGGCTCGGGACAAGAAGCTCACCAACAACGACATGAGCGGTGCCTGCTTCACCATCACCAGCCTGGGGGGAATAGGGGGCACCGCGTTCACGCCGATCGTGAACTCGCCCGAAGTGGCGATTCTTGGCGCCTCAAAAGCCTCTATGGAGCCGGTCTGGGATGGCACCCAGTTCCAGCCACGGTTGATGCTGCCGCTGTCGCTGTCCTACGACCACCGGGCCATCAACGGGGCGGATGCGGCGCGTTTCACAACACTTCTGTCGAAGACGCTGGGGGATTTGCGGGAACTGGTGATGTAAGTGCCCCGCAGGTAGCTGGTTTCAGATTCTGAAGCCTGCAACCGTTAAAGCCGGCACTCCAGAACGCCCGCCAGCTCGGCATCGGTCAATTCCAGCGGATTGGTTTTCATACTGCTGCCCTGGGCCCCAGCACAGACTCTGGGGATGTCTTCTCCCGCCATGCCATAGGCGCCGAGTCGGGGCAGATCCAGTTCCCGTACCCAGACCCGCAGGCATTCAATCAGGGCGTCCCCCGCCTCCGTATCGCCCAGGGTCGACTGGCCTGTCATCAGACGTCCGACACGGGCGTATTTGGGGAGCGCCGTGGAATCCGGACTCCGCGCTCTGAGGGCATGGATATTGGTGGCGGTGGCTTCGGCCAGCAGGGTTCCGCACACAACGCCGTGGGGCATTGGGAAAAAAGCGCCCAGGGGTGAAGCAAAGCCGTGGACCGAGCCGAGTCCCGCCTGGGCCAGCGTGACGCCGGACATCAGGGAGGCGTAGGCGAGTTGCGTATAGCCCGATGACGCGTTTGTGTGGTCGCCTTCCCACGCGGCCCAGAAGCCTGCTTTGAAAGCCTCCATTCCAGACCAGGCCAGGGCGTCGGTTACCGGGTTGGCTCGGGTTGAGACATAGGATTCGAGCAGCTGCGTCAACGCATCCATACCGTTAGCGGCGATCTGGGATCTGGGGCATGAGGCCAGCAGATCCGGGTCGACAAGGGCAATCCGAGCGACAAGCTGGTTGTCGCGGAATGACTTTTTGAACCCATCCTCGCCCTGCACGCTCAGGACCGCGTTTCGCGTGGCTTCGCTGCCGGTGCCGGCGGTTGTCGGTACGGCGATCAGGGGGACGCTCGGGCCAGTGTAAGGCAGGTTGTTGCCAACACCCTCCAGGTGGTCCATGACGGATGTGCCGGTGCGCAATAAGCCGGCAATGGCCTTGGCGGCATCCAGGACACTGCCACCGCCAATGCCTGCAACGACATCAATGCCGGATTGTCGGTGTTGCGCCACCGACGCGTCCACAAGCTGGGGTGAAGGCTCACAATCGACCTGTATCCAGTCCCAAGTGATGCCCAGTGCCTCAAGCCCTGTCTTCAATACCGACCAGGACGAGGTGCTTATGAACGCGTTCTGGCCGGTCACTATGAGCGCGTGTTGACCCCTTTGCTGAATGATCTGCGGCAGCTGTCGAATCTGCCCCTGGCCAAACTGGATTTCCGGCAGGGCAGCCACCTGGAATGGCGATAGGGTAGGGGTCTCGGATACCAGTGACATCTGTACTCCCGGAGCAGAGGTGAGTAATTGAAAGAACAAACATTATAACCCGGATCGATCGCGCGGGTCTGGTCTGGCTGCACGGTGTTCCGTCTTGAACAAAGCGCCGGAGCAGCGGAGCGTAACAGTGAAGGGTTGGGGCAACTGGCTGAGGAAATGCGCCCTGTAGTCGGCAGCTTTCGGATTTGATTAGACGTAAAAAAGCCACCCCCTGGGGGTGGCTTGTAATATTACTAACACGTCACATCGTTTCTGATGGGATCGTGCAGGAACGGAGACTTTGCATGATCCCGATTCAAGCGGCTTTAGCTGCTACCCGCTTCCTGCCATTCCTCCATCATTTCGTCGTATGGCATGGTCTTGCCTTGCGGCATCTCATTGTCCAGACGCTGCTTCGGCGCACCGTCCTTTTTCAGCCAGTATTCGGGATCACGCTTCTCGTTCATAACTGGCGCGTATTTATCGAATACGTCAGCACGGGCCAGACGGCTCATGATGTTATCCAAGGCTTCGGCCAGGTCATCCAGGCCTTCTTTAGGTGTCACCTCGCGACTCATTACCGGCGCCAGATTCTGCCACCACAGCGGTGCCATGCGAGGATAGTCTGGTACGTTGGTGCTTGAGGGGGTCCACCAGCTTTCGTTCTCGCTGCGGTAGAACTCCACAAGACCGCCGAGTTGCGGTGCCATTTCCGTCATCTTTTCCGACTCAATGTCAGAACGACGGATGGGCGTCAGACCTTCAATCAGCTTCTCGAGAGACACTGACTTAGCGGTCGTGAACTGCGCGAACAGCCAGGCTGCGGTGCGACGATCCTCGGGCGTGGAATCAAAGAAGGTCCAGGAGCCAACGTCCTGATAACCAACTTTCATGCCCTCTTCCCAGTACGGCCCACTCGGGGAGGGCGCCATGCGCCACTTGGGGTTGCCTTCGTCGTCTGTTACTGCTACCTCAGGGTCGACCATATCGGCGGTGAACGCGGTGTACCAGAAGATCTGCTGTGCGATGTTGCCTTCAGCCGGAACGGGGCCGGCTTCCCCGAACGTCATTCCCGAGGCTTCCGGCGGGGCATAGGCGTGGAGCCAGTCAACCGCTTTGGTCATTGCAAACACGGATGCAGGTGAGTTGGTGCCACCCCCGCGGCTCACGCTTGCTCCAACCGGATTCGCATTTTCGTCAACGCGGATACCCCAGTCATCCACGGGGTTGCCGAAAGGAAGGCCTTTGCTGCCCATGCCGGCCATGGAAAACCATGAGTCATGGAAGCGCCAGCCCAGTGATGGATCCCGGCGGCCATAGTCCATATGCCCGTAGATCTTTTCACCATCAATTTCTCCGACGTGTTCCGTGAAGAACTCGGCGATCTCTTCATAGGCGGTCCAGTTGGTCGGCACACCCAGCTCATAGCCGTAGATCTCTTTGAACTGCTTCTTCAGCTCCGGATCTGTAAACCAGTCGTACCGGAACCAGTAGAGATTGGCGAACTGCTGGGTCGGCAACTGATAGATGTCGCCACCCGGGCCCGTGGTGTACTGGATACCAATGAAGTCGTCTAGATCCAGCATGGGGTTGGTAAAGTCAGCCCATTCGTTGTCCATCGCCTCAGACAGGTTGATGGTGGTGCCGTAGCGGATGTGGGTACCGATGGCATCAGAATCGTTGACGTAGCCATCGTAGATATTCCGGCCAGTCTGCATCTGGGTTTGCATGGTATTGACTACATCGCCTTCACCGATAATGTTATGGGTAATCTCGATGCCAGTAATGTCCTCAAAAGCCTCAGCCAGTACGTCACTCTCATATTGGTGAGTGGTAAGGCCTTCAGCTACTGTTTTGATTTCCATGCCCCGGAACGGCTCGGCCGCTTCGGCAAACCATTTCAACTCCTTGATCTGTTCTTCACGTGACAGCGTTGAATGCTCGAATTTGTCCACCCAGCGCTCAATTGCCGCCCCTGCGTCGTGCGTGTTGGCGTTCAGTGTGCCGGACGCGAGCATGACGCCACTCGCCAGTACCGATAGGTACAACGTCTTGTTGTTTTTCATGCTTACCTCGTCGCTCATTTTATCGTCCCTGGTGTTTACGTCGTCCCTGAATTTATTTGCTCAGCCCCAGCGCATCAGCACCACCATCCAGGCGATGCTTGCCACCAATGCCAACCAAATACTGATAGTCGTGAAGCCAATGACGCCCAGGTGGATATAGGCGGACGTCAGAAGGCCAATAAAGAAGCGGTCCCCGCGGGTCGTGGGAACAGGAAGAAAGCCTTGGCGTTCAACTGTTGGTGACACGATCTGCCATACCGTCATGCCGGCAAGCAGTGCGGCTATGGTGGCGAAGAAGACCGCTGTCGGTACTGTCCAGACCATCCAACTCATGATCAATCTCCCCTTAGTTAGGTGCGGCCGAGGGCAAAGCCCTTGGCGATGTGATTACGCACGAAGTAGACCACCAGAACGCCCGGCAGTATGGTCAGTACACCGGCGGCGGAGAGCGTGGACCAATCGATGCCGGAAGCGGTGGAGGTCCGCGTCATGATGGCGCCAATCGGTTGTGCGTTCGTGGCAGTCAGGGTCTGGGCGAGTAGTAACTCCACCCAGGAAAACATGAACAGAAAGAACAGCGTCACGCCCACACCGGAGCGGATCATCGGAATGAAAATCTTGATGAAGAACCCGGGGAAGGTATAACCGTCGATGTAGGCGGTTTCATCCACTTCCTTGGGAACACCGCTCATGAAGCCCTCCAGAATCCATATCGCCAGGGGCACATTGAACAGGCAGTGTGCCAGCGCGACTGCGATGTGGGTGTCGAACATGCCCACGGTGTAATAGAGCTGGAAATAGGGCAGAAGGAATACTGCGGGCGGCGCCATCAGGTTGGTGAGCAGCCAGAAAAACAGATGCTTGTCGCCAATGAACTTGTAGCGGCTGAAAGCATAGGCTGCGGGCAGTGCCACGCAGATACTGATCGCCATGTTCATGGCAACGTAGGTGATGGAGTTAACATACCCCATGTACCAGGATGGATCCGTGAAGATCTTGATGTAGCTACCGAAATCAAAATCCTGTGGCCACATTGAAAACGTCCCCAGGATTTCCTGGTTGGACTGTAGCGACATGTTGATCAGCCAGTAGATCGGCAGCAGGGTAAAGAGCAGATACAACCCCAGCAGGACTCGGTTACGACCCGAGGCAGTCCCTTTCTGAGCGCTTACTGGACGGGTCAGTGAGGCACTGTCCGCGCGCTCCTGCGCCTGGTCCTCATTGTAGGTGGTTGCAATGGTCATCTCAGGCGCCTCCTTGGGTGTTAACTTTATCTTTCTGCATATTCATGATCGCGATGTAGAACACGTAGCTCACCGCCAGGATGATAAGGAAGTAGATGATGGAGAAGGCGGCGGACGGCCCCAGGTCCTGCTGGCCTATGGCCATCGACGTTAGTGACTGACTTAGGAAGGTGGTGGAACTGCCCGGCCCGCCACCAGTCAATACGAAGGGCTCGGCGTAGATCATGAACGAATGCATGAAGCGCAACAGAACGCCAATGACCAGCACATTGGTGAGCTTTGGCAGCTGGATGTAGCGGAAGACAGCCCAGTTTGACGCTCGGTCAATCCGAGCTGCCTGGTAATAGGCTTCAGGGATGGCACGCAATCCGCTGTAGCACAGTAGCGCGATCAGGGGCGTCCAATGCCAGACATCCATCAGAATGATCGTCACCCACGCATCAGTGGCATTGCTGGTAATGCTGTAGTCGTAACCCAGCGCGTTAATGCCATAGCCCATGAGCCCAATGTCGCCCCGGGTGAAAATCTGCCACATGCTGCCAACCACGTTCCAGGGCACCAGCAGTGGCAGGATGACCAAGATCAATACGGCGGACGCTTGCCAGCCTTTCTTGGGCATCAGCAGTGCAATGGCAATGCCCAAAGGCACCTCAATTGCCAGAATGGTAAAAGAGAACGCGAACTGACGAAGCAGGGCCCCCTGCAGGTCCGGATCATTCAGCGTTTTCTCAAACCATTCCGTCCCAACGAAAAACGCTGAGTTGCCCAGAATATCTTGGATCGAGTAATTCACTACGGTCATCAGGGGAATGACGGCCGAGAACGACACAAGGACGAGCATGGGCAGGACGAGAAACCATGCTTTATTGTTTTCAACCTTATTCATTGCCCACCTCCACGCGGTACTCGTCGATGTACAGTGTCAGCCATTGCTCGGGAAAGCTCACGTACGCTTTCTTCTGGGGGACACGTTGATCCTCGTGCAGACGGGCTCGAAGCAGGGAATCGCCGAAATAGAACGACATGATGCGGTAGGTGCCCAGATCTTCCACATCCTTAACGTTAACCTCGAAGGCCTCATCGTTTTTGTCGTCCCAAACGTGAACGAATTCCGGGCGGATACCCAGTTTGATGTTGCCGGAGTCCGAGGCCTTGGCGATGGCGTGCTGATGGGGATTGATCGGGATGGCGATATCGCCATATTGAGCGCCGCTGTCGGTAATGGCGACTTCCAGGAAATTCATACCTGGACTGCCAATGAAAAAGCCAACGAAGGTGTGGGCAGGGCGTTCGAACAATTCACGCGGGGACCCGAACTGCACCATCTTGCCCTCGTACATCACTGCGATCTTTTCAGCAAAGGTCGAGGCCTCAAGCTGATCGTGAGTGACATAGATCATTGTGATGTTGAACTGCTCGTGAATCTGCTTGAGTTTCCGCCGCAGCTTCCATTTGAGTTGCGGGTCAATCACGGTCAGTGGTTCATCGAACAGAATGGCGGAGACGTCATCCCGGACCAGCCCCCGCCCCATGGATACCTTCTGTTTTTCGTCGGCATTAAGGTTCTTGGCTTTGCGCTTGAGTACGGAAGTCAGCTCAAGAATCTCTGCGACCTCATGGACGCGCGGCGCAATTTTGTGTGCCGGCGTTTTGATGTTGCGCAGCGGGAAGGCGAGGTTCTCAAACACTGTCATTGTGTCGTAAACCACTGGGAACTGAAAAACCTGAGCAATGTTGCGCTCTTCGGGTGAGAGATCGTTAACGATGCGGGAGTCGAAAATGACATCCCCTTCGGAGGGCTGTAGCAGGCCGGAGATGATGTTGAGCATGGTGGACTTGCCGCAACCCGACGGGCCCAATAACGCGTAGGCGCCGCCCTGGTGCCAGACGTGATCCATCTTACGGATGGCGTAATCCTCGGGGGAGGATGGATTGGTTTCATAGGTATGAGCCAGTGAGCTCAGTGTGATCTCAGCCATGTCAAACCCCTCCCAGACGTGTTGGTACGTGGACTGTCGATCCGGCCATATCAAAGCCGTATATCTTGTGGGTGGGGAAATACACCTTGATCTGCTCATCCACGTCGTATTCGTGGACACCGGATAGATGGAGCACAAGGTTAAGTTCACCGTTGTGCACATGCAGGAACGTTTCCGAACCACTGATCTCGGCAAGATCGACGTTCATGGGGAGCTCGAGATCATCGTCAGCATGGGGCACAAGGCCGATGTGGGACGCTCTTACGCCGAACTGGTAACGCCCGGGGGTCAAGGACTGGAGATCGGAGTTGAGCTTGAAATGCACCGTCTCATCAAAGGTTACCTCAGACTCTGTAACCAGGGCAGGGACCACGTTGATGGGAGGTTCTGAGAACATTTCAGCGCTCAGGATATCCTTGGGCTTGTGATACACCTCGGGCGTGCGGCCGTACTGGAGAAGTTGCCCTTCGTGCAGGACCGCCGTATTACCGCCCAGCGCCAAAGCTTCGTTTGGCTCAGTGGTTGCGTAGACGGCAATGCAGTTCCGGGTCTTGAACAGTTCGCGCAGTTCCTCACGGAATTCTTCACGCAGCTTGTAATCGAGATTGACCAGAGGCTCGTCAAACAGAATCAGATCGGCGTCCTTGACCAGAGCGCGAGCCATCGCGGTGCGTTGCTGCTGGCCACCGGACAATTCCAGTGGGTAGCGATCCAGCATGCTTTCGAGATGCAACATGTTCGCCGTCTCCCGCACCCTTTTATCGATGACCTCTCGGGGCATCTTTGCGAGTCGCAGCGGAGAGGCGATGTTGTCGTAGACGGTATGAGCGGGGTAGTTAATGAATTGCTGATAGACCATGGACAGGTTGCGTTTCCTCACGGAAACGCCCGTGACATCAACGCCATTCATGAGCACACGGCCGCTGGTAGGCTGGTCGAGACCGGCCATAAGACGCATCAACGTCGTTTTCCCAGCCAGCGTCCGGCCCAGAAGGACGTTAAAGGAGCCCGGCTCCAAATTCAGGTCGATATCAGTTATCCAGTCCTGACCGTCAACAGCTTTGCTGACTTTTTCAAGAGTTAGAGACATTGTTGGTTCCCTGACTTGTTATTGTTATGCGGACTTGCTGAGCGCAAGGCAAAACGCATTCGGTAACCATACAAGTCTGATGCCAGAATTTTTCGAATTCGCGTATAATTCCCTATATTTTTGATTTTAATAAACAAAAAGTGCCAAATACGATTTTGTGTGATTGTTTTGGCCCATTCCGAATGTTCGTAAATGTTCAAAATAGTGCAAGATAAGTGTTCACAAAGTGTTCACGAAGTGTTCAGATGAGTGTTCACCAAGTAGTCAGAGACGGTTCCGGCGCTGGTGCTCCCTTAGGGGTAATCAGATAATCGGCTGAAGTGCATATCGCGGTGCGGCGATCAACAAGAGGTGCAATTCATTGGTGCAGGACAACAACAATAAACCCGGCGACCCGTGGGCGGATCCAGTCGCTGATGCGGACCAGACGCACAAGGAAGTCATTGAAAACTCGTGGTATCGATGTGAGAGGTATGGCTTGGCCCATGGCGCCCCGCCAGACTTTGGTGATGTGCGGAAAGGTGATGTCAGCGCGCTTGTGGACCAGCATCATGATCTGATGCACACCACGGAAAACGAGGTGTTGCCCTATTACGAGAATATCCTGTCGAACTCGTCCTGCCTGATTGTTCTGGCGGATAATCAGGGTCATGTACTCAATACCTGGGGTTCGCCCCGGTTCCAGGGCCGTGGAGAGCATGGCCTCGTCCCCGGCCATCAGTGGCATGAGAGGGGGGTGGGCACCAACGCGATCGGAACCGCCTTGGCTGCGGGGCACGCGGTACAGGTCAGCCGTGATGAACATTTTCTGCGCGCCAACCGGTACATGGTGGGCTCGGCATCGCCAATCTACGACATCAGGAAGGAAATGATAGGGGTTCTGGATATTTCATCCGACGCCTATCTGCCGCAGGACCATACCCTGGGCATGGTCAAGCTGATGTCGTTGAGCGTGGAAAACCAATTGATTCACGCGGCTTTTCAACAGGACCATCACATCATTACCTTCAGTACCGATATCAGTGGTCTGGACAGCCATTGGGCCGGGCTGCTGGTTCTGGACGACCAGGGTATTGTGATCTCGGCGAACCGACGGGCCTGGGCGTTGCTGGCGCAGGACATTGCGCTGATGGATATTGAACAGATATTCGGTTTTAAGTTCCATGAACTGCGTCAGCAGCCCCCGAATGCTCCGCTCACACTATGGGTATTTGGACGCTACCGCATGTGGGTTCGTGTTCAGCCGCCATTGGCGCCATCGCTGAAAGTCGCGGATTTTCGCGTGAAAGGCCAGGCGTCCGGGCAGGGCGCTCCGGAGCCCAAGCCGGAACCGGCCGCCGGTAACAGTGAATTACCGGAGGATGTAGTGCCTTTCGATGAACTGGAGCATGGTGACCGGAAAGTACGCCAGGTCCTCAGTCAAGCCAGGAAGATCATCGAGAAGGACATCCCCATCCTTATTCATGGTGAGACGGGTGCTGGCAAGGAAATCATGGTGCGCTCACTGCATTTTCACAGCAGTCGGCGGGAACAGACACTGGTGGCAGTCAACTGCGCGTCGATCCCTACCGAGCTGGTTGAGTCAGAGCTGTTCGGTTATGAAAAAGGCGCATTCACCGGTGCCAGCAGTAAAGGGTCGGTGGGCCTGATCCGCCGTGCCCATGGTGGCACCCTGTTCCTTGACGAAATCGGTGAAATGCCGTTGCACGTGCAGGCACGGTTGCTGCGAGTGCTTCAGGAGCGCGTGGTTGTGCCTCTGGGCTCAAGTGAGGTCTTCCCGGTGGATATCCGTCTTGTTTCCGCTTCGAACCGGAATCTCAAGGCGGCAGCGGATGAAGGATCTTTCCGTCAGGATCTCTATTACCGTATTTCCGGCCTGAACATCGAAGTGCCGGCATTGCGGCATCGTGAAGATAAAGCGGCGCTCATCAAATACATGTACGACCGACTGCAGGTGGATGAGGGGCGGGTTCTAATGAGCCCAGAGGTGGAAGATCTGCTGGTCAGACACCCTTGGCCGGGGAATATGCGGCAACTGGCGAATGTACTGAAAATAGCGCATGCCATGGCTGATGATGGAATCATGAAGCGCGAACACCTGCCAGCGGATTTCTACGATGACCTGAACAGGGTGATGGAGTCATCGCCCGCGGAGGGTGCCGGGGAGAGTGAGCTGCCCGAGCCGGCTGTGTCCCGGGAAACCGCGGGAGCGCTGGAGAACCGGATTCAGGAACTCTATCGGCAGGTGGGTGGTAACGTCAGCCGAACCGCACGACTCGCGGGCGTTAGTCGTAATACGGTGTATAAGTACGTTCGTAGCGATTCGCCAGACGAGGGCCTGCCTAGGGCTTAAAGGGCCTACAGAGAACTAGCAGGCCCTCTTGAGTTGTTCCAGGACAGCATCATCGTTTCCGCAGGTGCTGGATTAGGGACGGCTGGAGGTCTTCCCGGCGATCCCTTGCGAGCCCGGGAGCGTACACGATCAATATTGATGGGGTTGCAGGGAGAACGATCATGGCTCAGAAAAACAGCAAGCCGCTCAAATGGGGTTTTCTGGCCGTCGCCGCGTTTGCGCTCAGCCCGGTGTTGGCCATGGCGGAGCCTAAGCCCGGTATTGAGCGGGTCAAAGACAACGTCTATCGCTTTTCCTATGAGCATTACCATTCGGCCTTCATGGTGACCGAAGAAGGCATTGTGGTAACCGATCCCATTAACGAGGAAGCGGCGGGCTGGCTGAAAACGGAGCTTGCGGAGCGGTTTGATGTGCCCATTCGCTACATGGTGTACAGCCACAATCACATTGACCATGTGATGGGCGGCGACGTGCTCGATAGTGACGAGGTCACGGTGGTGGCCCACGAGTACGCGGCGCAGGATCTGGAGTGGACCCGGGCGCCCACGGCAATGCCGGAGCTGACCTTTCCGGATGAACTGACACTCCGGTTGGGGGAAAGCCGCGTGCAGCTGCGTTATCACGGCCCGAATAACGGTCGGGGCTCGGTCAGCATGCGGTTCCTGCCGGCAAACGTGATGTACGTGGTCGACTGGGTCGTGCTCGGCCGCATGATGTACAGGGACCTGCCGGGTTACGACATCCACGGCGTGATTGCTTCCACGCGGGACCTGCTGAGTGGTGAGCCCTTCGACCGGTTTGTGGGCGGTCACGGTGAGATGGGCACCCGAGAGGATGTGGAAGACTATCTGGCCTACACCAAGGCCCTCTACAACGCCGTGCTGGACGGCATGCTGGCTGGCAGGGACCTGAAGACCCTGAAGCAAGAGATCCGTCTGTCCGAGTACAGCCATCTTTCCATGTACGAAGAGTGGCTGCCGATGAACGTGGAGGGTGTTCATCGCACGCTGATCGACCAGTCCTATATAGATCGGCGTCTGAATACCGGGAACTGAGAGCATCCCCCCTATAAGGGATGCTTATTCCGGTGTCTGAAATGGATTCATTGGTTTCATTCCGTAAAGGCTCTTAGGCTGAACGCAGGATCCGGCCATTTGGCCGTCGATCAGGCTGAAAACCAGGGAGCCGTCCGATGCCGTTTTCTTCTGTCCTCATCGCCAACCGCGGTGAGATCGCCATCCGTATCGCGCGGGCCTGCAATGAGCTGGGTATCCGGTCCGTGAGCGTGTTCGCGGAAGATGATGAGGCGTGCCTGCATACCCGTAAGTCCGATGAGGCCGTTGCACTCCGGGGGCGGGGCTCCAAGGCCTATCTGGACATGGATCAACTGATTGCCATTGCCCGGGACCGGGGGTGCGATGCCATCCATCCCGGCTATGGGTTCCTGGCGGAGAACGCGATGTTTGCCCGCCGGTGTGCGGAAGCCGGCATCGTATTCATCGGGCCGGCGCCGGAGGTGCTGGAGCGTTTTGGCGACAAGTCAGCGGCGCGGGCGCTTGCGGAGCAGAATCATGTGCCGCTGGTTGCGGGGATCAACCGGGCCATAACGCTGGACGAGGCTAGAACCTTCTTCAGCGAGCACGGGCCACTGATGCTCAAGGCAGCTGCGGGCGGCGGTGGCCGTGGCATCCGTGCGGTTGCCTGTGAAAGCGAGCTCGAGGAAGCGTTCACCCGTTGCCAGTCCGAGGCGCAGTCCGCCTTCGGTGATGGCGCGCTCTACGTGGAGCGGTTGATCGAGCGGGCGCGCCACATCGAGATCCAGGTGCTGGGGGATGGCACCGGCGCGGTCAGCCACCTTTGGGAGCGCGACTGCAGCCTCCAGCGCCGCAACCAGAAACTGCTCGAGATGGCGCCCAGTCCGAGCCTGGAGGCCGGAACCCGTGATGCCATGATCGAGTGCGCACTGGCCATGGCGCAGTCCGTGGACTATCACGGCCTGGGCACATTCGAGTTTCTGGTCGATGCGGATCAGCCGGAGCGGTTCGTCTTTATGGAAGCCAATCCAAGGGTTCAGGTGGAACACACGGTGACCGAGGAGGTGACCGGCGTTGACCTGCTTCAGACCCAGCTGGAGCTTCTGGCGGGCCAGACCCTGGCGGACCTGGCGCTTGAAACGGCGCCGACACCACGAGGCTTTGCCATCCAGGCGCGCGTCTGCGCCGAAACCCTGCAGGCGGACGGTAGCGCTATGCCGGCCGCTGGCACGCTCACCGCCTACGAGCCACCCAGCGGTCCTGGCCTCCGTGTGGATGGCCACGGCTACGTGGGCCTGCCCATCAGTCCGTCCTACGACTCACTGCTGGCCAAGCTGATCGCTCATGGCAACAGCTACAGGGCAGCCCTCAAGCGCCTTTATCGTGCCCTCTGTGAATTCCGGCTTGAGGGCGTGGCGACCAATATGGGCCTGCTCCGGAACCTTCTGCAGCAGCCGGAAGTGGAAGACTATGACGTCACGACGCGCTTTTTCGAGGCTCACCTGGAGGCGCTGATCACGGCCGACGATCAGGCTCACCCGCACCTGCATGTAGACGCCGCCGCGCCGGCGTCCGTGGATCCCGTGGCCAGTGTTGAGGCGCCGGCTGGCACCGTCGGCATCGAGTCGCCCAGCGCGGGCCAGGTGGTCAGCGTTGACGTGGCGGAAGGGGATGCCGTGGCCGCTGGCCAGGTGATTGCGATACTGGAGGCCATGAAGATGGAGTTCGTGGTCAGGGCGAGCCAGTCCGGCATCGTGCGTGCGCTCGCCGTGCAGCCCGAGGCCATGGTGGCGGAAGGGCAGGCGCTGCTGTTCATTGAGCCAGCGGGGGTGGATGATCAGCAGCTCCAGACCGAAGAGGCCGTGGATCTTGATTACATCCGGGCGGACCTTGAGGAGGTGTTCGAACGTCACGCACAGCTCACGGACGAGCGCCGCCCGGCGGCGGTGGAGAAACGCCACAAAGCCGGGCAACGCACTGCCCGTGAGAACGTTGAGGATCTGCTCGATGAGGGCAGTACCAACGAATACGGTGCCCTGGCGGTGGCCGCGCAACGCCGCCGCAAGTCCGTGGAGCAACTGGCGGAGCTGAGCCCGGCGGATGGCCTGGTTACCGCCATCGGCACGGTGAACGCGGATGTGTTCGTCGCTCCGGATTCAGGCTGCGTTACCCTGGCCTACGATTACACCGTCTTCGCGGGCACCCAGGGCGTGGCCGGGCACAGGAAGGCGGATCGGATGCTGGCGCTGGCGGAGCAGTGGCGGATTCCCCTGGTGCTTTTCGCGGAAGGCGGGGGAGGGCGGCCCAACGATACCGATGCCAACGGTGTGTCCTTCCTGGATTGTCATAGTTTCGCGGCAATGGCTGCACTTTCCGGAAAGGTGCCGACCATCGGCATTGCCTCGGGCCGGTGTTATGCCGGTAATGCCGCCATGCTGGGCTGCTGCGATGTCATCATCGCGACCCGCGGCACGACCCTGGGCATGGCCGGGCCGGCCATGATCGAAGGGGGCGGACTGGGCAGCTACAGCCCCGAGGAAGTCGGGCCGACATCGGTCATGGGGCCGAATGGCGTGATCGACGTACTGGTCGAGGATGAAGCGGAAGCGGTCCATATCGCCAAGCAGTACCTGGCCTATTTTCAGGGGCCGATTGATGACTGGCAGGAACCGGACCAGCGCCGGCTCCGCCATCTGATCCCGGAAAACCGCATGCGCGTCTACGACATCCGGGACGTGCTTGGGACCCTTGCAGACGAGGGCAGCGTGCTGGAACTGCGCCGGGAGTTCGCGCCCGGGCTGGTTACCGCACTGGTGCGCATCCAGGGGCGGCCCTTCGGGCTGATCGCCAACAACCCGGCGCACCTCGGCGGTGCTGTGGATGCCGCCGCCGGCGACAAGGCCGCGCGCTTCATGCAGCTGTGCAACGCCCATGGTTTGCCCATGGTGTCACTGTGCGACACGCCTGGTTTCATGGTGGGCCCGGAAGCGGAAAAACAGGCCACCATCCGCCATGTGTCACGCATGTTTGTGGCGGCGGCCAACCTTTCGGTTCCCTTTTTCACGGTGGTGCTGCGCAAGGCCTATGGGTTGGGTGCCCAGGCGATGGCCGCCGGCAGCCTGCATGCGCCGTTCTTTACCGCCGCCTGGCCGAGCGGGGAGTTCGGGCCCATGGGCTGGGAAGGCGCCGTCCGGCTGGGCTTTGCCAAGGAACTCGCGGCCCAGCCCGATGAGGCATCCCAAAAGAAGATGTTCGATACCCTGGTCGCGAAGGCCTACGAGCAGGGCAAGGCCCTCAACGTGGCCAGCTACCTGGAGATTGACGCCGTCATCGACCCGCAGGAGACGCGGGCCTGGCTGCTGCGCGGGCTGAACGCCGCATCCATGGGCAGTCAGGGGGACGCTGGGCCCGGCGGGTTCGTGGATACCTGGTAGGATCCTGGTTGAAGGGGTTGGTGTAGCAACCGTCAGCTCTTTTAACACTTTTCCCTTAACCAGCAATCAGCCTGATCCCTAAGTCGTGCCGTCGCCTGGCCTTCTTCCATACCGGCATGGAACCTGCCTCTTGCCGGTGACAGGAAACCGGAGAGCCAAGGAGAACAGCATGTCGATAATCAGGAAAACCCTTCTTACCTCTGTGGGCGCCATGATGGGCGCAGCTGCTTTTGTGGCCACGGCGGCCCCCGTGACCTATGACGGAATCGAGTTCCCGGAAGGAGACATCAGTTTCGCGGACGAGGTGATTGACTACAACCCGTCGTTCAGTGGCGGCAATGTGCCGACAGACCCCAACTACATGGATCCCGGCGAGGCCGTGGGGGCTCCGGATTACAGTTCGCCCAATGGCTCGGTTTCGCTGGGTTCCGGTGGGCTGCTTGCACTGCGGTTTACGGACAATTCCCTGACCAACAGTGGCGACGGCAATGACGATCTCCATATCTTCGAGATTGGCCCTGATGTCGAGGATACCTTTGTTGCCGTCCGCCCGACGGTGGAGACGTACAACCTTCTGAGTCCGGGCTATACGGCCCAGCTCGATGGGTTCTTCTCGGTAGGCAGTGTCAGTGGTTCCACGTCTTCCATTGATATTGACTCGGTCTTTGCCGGCTTTGCCTCCGGAGCCCTGCAGTTTGATGCTGTCCAGTTGATCGATGACCCGGACGAGGGGGACCGGGGGGCGAACCCGACGGTTGGCGCGGATATTGATGCCGTCGGCGCTATCGCTTCGGCACCGCCCGTAAACCGGGTACCTGAACCGGCCAGCCTGGTGCTGCTCGCCGGTGGCCTTCTGGCTGGTGGTGCCTTCCGCCGGCTGGTCGGTTAAAAGCGTCCTCCGGAACGGTTAAGCGGAATGCTTTGGCCGTTGCACCGCTGGACTGGCTCCGGGGAAATCGATCACCGAGGGAAGAGGAGTCAACGCTCCTCTTCCTGTTCCTGTTTCCTCTCTTCTTCCTCCAGCTCCGCCTTGCGTTTGCGGATCCTTTCCATCTGCTCACTGGACATATTGAGCTTGCGGGCACTGTCGCGCAGCCAGAACAGTCCTCCGAGCATGGAGCCGATAACAAGAACGAAAATGATCCATTCGGTGGCGGACATGAGCGCTCCCCCGGACTGGTGGCATGGCAGGGCCGGAACCCTGCCTTAACGGTACCACTGTTTCAACTTGCCAGGTATGAATGGCGGGAGCGTCGAGTTTCTTTCAGGCAGCCCTCAGCGGGCGAGCCGGGCCGAAGTGCTCGTAGTGGCGCCGGCTCTCGCTGACCCCCAGTGCTTCGAGTGCGGCATCCACTGTCTGCATGAAGGGTTCCGGCCCCACGAAGTAGCACCGGGCGGACGGGGCGGGCAGTTCCAGTTCAAGACCATCCTGCGCGTCGTCATGGAGGAAGCGGCTGGCATAGCCTTCTGGTTCGCGCTTCACGGAGATGCGGTAGGTGCGGCCGTTGGGCAAATCGGACACCGATTTAATGGCCCGGCTGGATGCCGAGGGAGATATGCATGCGGATTGCCGCTGGTCTGGTGGCTGGCGTTGAACAGCGCGTTGACCTCCGGGTAGCGTTCAAACATCAGCGGGTAGAACCGGGCGGTAATGGTTTCAAGGTGTTCCGCCACGATGGGGGCCGTGTCTGCGAGGATCTGTTCCTGGGTCGAACTCAGCATAGGCACTCCTGTTGATTGCTGGGGTATTCTTTAAGCGGCACGAATAATACATCTTTTTGATTAATGTAAAAATGATGAATCAATAATGTTGCCATGCAATGGGGGTGGTTCATCTGTATCGTGAGGCAGTGACCGGTCGCCGCTGAATACCAACCTCAAGGAGGTGAATCGCTATGGATGTGGACCTGACCCGTTGGGACAGCAACTTCCGTCGTGGGCTGCTGGCCTCGGCCCTGGTGTTCGGCCTGCTGGACTATTGGTTTGCCGGTGACAACATCTGGGCGCGTGCCGGGTTCGTGATCACGGTGGCGGGCCTGGTCGGGTATTTCACCAATTTCCTGGCCATCAAGATGCTCTTCCAGCCCAAGCAGGGCCAGGTCCTCGGCTGGCAGGGGCTGGTGCCCAAGAACAAGGATCAGATCGCCCGCAGCCTGGCCGAGAGCGTGCAGGAGCAACTGCTCTCGCCGGAAATCATCCTGGACTACATCCGCGAACGCCGGCTGATCGAGACCGGTACCGAGACGATGGCCCTGTGGATTGACGACCACCTGCAGGATCCCGAGGTGCGTAAACGCATCACGGAAGTGGTGGTGGATCTGATGCGCGAACGTGGCCCTGAGGCAATGACACGCTCTCTGGATTTTGTTGAAGCTGCCCTGAAGGATCTGGCCCGCGACCCGGAAAACATTGACCAGTGGTGGGGCCAGATAAGGGAGACGCTGAACACGTTTCTCCAGTCCCGGGAGAACCGTGAGTGGCTCGCCGGAAAAGCGCGCCACTGGCTGCAGCAGGAAGTTCCCCGGATCTCGGGCTGGCTGAACAGGGCGCTTGAGGATTACCTCAGGCAGAAACGCCGTATGGGAGCGCTGGGCCTTGGCATCAAGAACATTTTTTCGTTCGATCAGGATGCGATCAGCGACATTCTCGACCGTTTCATCAATGATCCCGAGGTTTCCGATGACTTCATGACGATGCTGGATGCCGTGGTGGATGGCATCCAGGAGGAAATGGAAAAGCCCGAGGTGCAGGCGCTGATCCAGGCCCGTCTGGGCACCTGGATTGAGACACTGGGGACCACGACGCGGGACCGGATCCTGCCGTTGCTGGTGGCACAGACCGACCGGTACCTGCAAGACGAGACCAACTGGGTACGTATTGAGGAATCACTGATCAGTACCCTGCAGTGGCTGAAGAAGCAGGGCCTGAACGTGCTCCATTCCGGGAAGGGGCAGGCCTGGGTCAGCCAGGGTATCGAGCTGGCGGTCAAGCGCCTGGATGTGACCAACGTGGTGGAGCAGCAGGTGCGCCGGCTCGATACGGACGAGCTGGAGAAGATGGTGTTGGACAACACCGGCGGCAACCTGACCGTGATCCAGCTCCTCGGGGGCTGCCTGGGCCTGATTCTCGGGACCGTCCAGGTGCACCTGGCCTTTGCGGTGCCAATCGGGGCCCTTCTGGTGGTGGTCTGGCTCGCGTGGCAGCTGAATGAGCGGCGCAATGCCCGTAATGCGGCGGGTTAGAGACGCTGCAGGCGCTCGTACCCCTGCCGGGTCAGCAGCACCAGGTGCTGGGAGGTCTGATAGACCTTGCCCTCGGCCTTGAGCGTCTCGATCCACTGCCCGTAGTCCGGGGCCGGGCAATAGAAGAAATCACGCCCTTCCTGTAGCGCGTCACCGGAGTGCTTGAACAGCCGGAAGGCGGTGCCCTTGGTGAAGCCGTTCATTTCATCCACCTGGCGGAAGCTCAGGGTCGGGGTACCGTTACAGTCGATCGGCTCCATGGTTCAGGCTTCCTCGGGCGCGTCCTCAAGTTCCTTCAGCACATTGAGGAACTGCTCCCCATACCGCTCCAGCTTCGCCTGGCCGATGCCGGGCACCGAGGCCATCTCATCCAGGCTCTTCGGCCTGGCATGGAGCATCTCCCTGAGGGTGGCGTCATGGAAAATGATGTAGGGCGGCACACCTTCCGCGTCCGCGAGCTCCTTGCGGAAGCGGCGCAGTTCCTCCCATTCCGGCCCGGCCACATCCGGCGGGGCACTGCGTCTGGTGCTGGTGCCTGAGGTCTTGCGGGCGGCGGGCAGTATGTCCTCACGCAGCGACAGGCCGGCTTCCCCCTTGAGCAGGGTGCGGCATGCGGGGGCGAGCTGAAGACCACCGTGGCCCTCGGGGTCGCTCTGCAGGTAGCCGTGGGCCAGGAGCTGGCGCAACACGGAGTGCCAGGTCTGCTTGGAGAGGTCCGTGCCGATGCCGAAGGTGCTGAGCTGGTCATGGCCCAGGCGGCTGAGACGGTCATTGGTTCTGCCCATGAGCACGTCCGTTACATGGGTGGCGCCGAAGCGCTGGCCCGTGCGGTAGACGCAGGAGAGTGCCTTGCGGGCGGAGTCGGTGGCGTCCCAGGTTTTCGGGGGCTGCAGGCAGTTGTCGCAGTTGCCGCATCCACCATCGTGTTCCTCGCCGAAGTAGCGCAGTAATACCTGCCGCCGGCAACCGGTCGCCTCACAGAAGGCCAGCAGCGCCTCAAGACGCTCGCGTTCCGCCTTCTGCTGGTGTTCGTCCGCGCCGGACTGGGCCAGCATCTGGCGCACCTGGTAGACATCCTGCAGGCCATAGACCATCCAGGCCTCCGCCGGCTCGCCATCCCGCCCGGCGCGGCCGGTTTCCTGGTAGTACGCCTCGATGCTCTTGGGCAGGTCCAGGTGGGCCACAAAGCGCACATCCGGCTTGTCGATGCCCATGCCGAAGGCCACGGTCGCCACCACAACCAGCCCTTCCTCGTGCAGGAACCGCTCCTGATGGTGTTGGCGGGTCTCATTGTCCAGCCCGGCGTGATAGGGCACGGCCGGCACGCCCTGGCTGCTCAGGTATTCCGCCGTCGACTCGGTGCGCTTTCGGCTCATGCAGTAGACAATGCCGGAATGCCCGGTATGGCGCTCGCGGATGAAGGTCAGTAACTGCTCGCGGGCGTTGCCCTTGAGGCCGACCCGGTAATGGATATTGGGGCGGTCAAAGCTGGCGACGTAGGTCTCGCCCCCATCCGGCAGCAGCTGGCGGCCAATCTCCTCGCGGGTGCGCTGGTCCGCGGTGGCTGTGAGGGCGATGCGTGGCACCTGCGGGAAACGCTGGCGCAGCACATCCAGTTTCATGTACTCCGGCCGGAAGTCATGCCCCCACTGGGAGACACAGTGCGCCTCGTCGATGGCGAACAGGCCGATCTCCGAACGCTCCAGCAGCCCCAGCATGTTCTCGGTGAGCAGCCGCTCCGGCGCCACGTAGAGCAGGTCCAGCTCGCCTGCCAGCGCGGACTGCTCGATATCCCGCCGCATCACCGGGTCCAGGCTGGAATTCAGGCAGGCCGCCCGTACACCGTTGTGCTGCAAAGCCTCCACCTGGTCGCGCATCAGCGCGATCAATGGCGATACCACCACCGTGAGTCCGGGGCGCAGCAACGCTGGAATCTGGTAGCACAGCGATTTACCGCCGCCGGTGGGCATCAGAACCATGGCATTCCGGCCCTCGAACAGGGATCGGATGATCTCCAGCTGCTGGCCCCGGAACGCATCATAGCCGAACACATCACGCAGGACCTGGTGAGCGGCCTGATCGAAGCTGGCTTCGGTGGCGGGGCGGGTGTCGGGCACGAGGCAGGGACTCCTTGTCATGTTCTGGAGTTGAAAGGGTACTTGTTTGGGCAAAGCTGGGGAAGTGATGCGTTATCAGGTGTCATCCTGCGTATCTTTTTACTTCCTCCGTGGATTGGGGTGGAAACCCGGGAGTGCTAAAGTCCTGAGGAAGAGGATTGTCGATCCGCCGGCCCGGAGTCCCTGTCATTGGCTGATCGCGCCCCCAAACACAGGAGCAGGATTATGGCGGACAACAAACGGAACTTCAGCACGCGCGCTCTCTGGGCGGACCACCTATCCCCTGTGGCGGGTAGTGACATCGCCGTGCCCATCCATCACAGCGTCACCTTCGAATATCACGACATGGACGAATGGTTCGACGTGGCGTTGAAACGCAAGGCCGGCCATATCTACTCGCGCAACACCAATCCCACGGTGCGTTCTCTGGAAGTCACCATGAGTTCGCTGGAAGGCAGCGAGGACGCGGTGAGCTTTTCCACCGGCATGGCGGCGATCAGCAATACCCTGCATACCCTGCTTGAGCCGGGCGACCGGGTTGTGACCATCAAGGACACCTATGGCGGCACCAGCAAGATCTTTCTGGAGTTCCTTCCGCGGATGAAGGTGGACTGCTGTCTGTGCGAAACCCTGGATTTCGACACCATCGAGGAGGAAGTGCGCAAGGGCTGCAAACTGCTCTATCTGGAAACGCCCACCAATCCGCTTCTCAAGGTGATGGACATCGAGCGGCTGGCGCGCGTGGCGCACGAAGCGGGCGCGCTGGTGCTGGTGGATAATACCTTTGCCACCATGATAAACCAGCTTCCGCTGGAGCTGGGCGCGGATCTGGTTCTCTACAGCGCCACCAAGTACCTCAACGGTCATTCGGATGCCATGGGCGGTATCCTCTGTGGTCCGGAGGAGCTCGTGGACCGGGTTTATCATTACCGTGAAATCAATGGCGCTACCCTCCACGCCAATTCCGCCTATCTGATCCTGCGCGGGCTCAAGACCCTGGAACTGCGTATCCAGCGGCACAATGAAAACGCTCAGCGCATCGCGGAGTTCCTGGATGATCACCACAAAGTGGATAAGGTCTACTACCCGGGACTGCCACACCATACCCATCATGATATCGCGCGCAGGCAGATGGACGGTTACGGCGGGATGCTCAGCTTCTCCCTGCACGGCGATTTCCAGGACGTGAAGAAGCTGGTACCCAATCTTACCCACGCCCATGCCGCGGCCAGCCTGGGGTCGGTCACCACGCTGATTGGCCCGCCGGCGGTGACCAGTCATGTGGAGCTCACGGCTGAAGAGCGCAGGGCGCTGGGCATTCCCGAGAGCCTGATCCGTTATTCCGCTGGTGTGGAGAACCTGGATGATCTGATTGAGGACCTGAAGCTGGGGCTGGCATCCCTGTAAACGGTAAGGGCCGGCATCAGAGGGGGCTTGGTGCCGGGAAATCGGCACTATGGCTGGGAAAGTATTATGTGTGCGCCAGCCCTGCCAGTGCGGATTGCTTAATATCCCGGTGTCACTGTTCAGAGTGTCAGAAAGCGGTCGGGGTCAGCGCATCCTGAACAGTTCCTGATGGAAGTCTTTGGGCCGTAGACCATTGGCCACCAGGTCACGCTTGAGGGCGTGGCCGAATCCCGTCGGGCCACAGAACCAGATGCTCGCATTGTTCCATTCGGGTACTGTGGCGCGGATTCGGTCGCCCGTAAGGAAGCCATCCCTTGGTGTGTAGTAGAGATGGAGTTGCACCTCGGCGGCTCTGGCATCCGCGATGAGTTTCTCGGCAGCTTCCTGGTCGTATTCCTCGGTGCAGAAGAAAAGGTCAATCCGACTGTGTTCCCCCGGGTTATGGGCCAGGTATTTAATCCGGGCCACAAAGGGGGTGATGCCGATGCCGCCGGCGATCCATATCTGGCGGCAGTGGTTATCCTCAAAATCGAAGCAGCCGTAGGGGCCTTCAACGGTAACGGGCATGCCTTCTTTCAGCACTGCCGGCAGTTGACGGGTGTGGTCGCCAAGTTCCTTCACAAAGAACGTCAGGCGGTGCTCTTCCGGTACCCAGTCGGAGGCGATGGTGTAGGGGTGGGCGCCTTCGCGCTTTTCATCAGTGATGAAGGCGAACTGGCCGGGTCTGTGGCCGGGCCATCCCTCGTCCAGATTCACTGTGCCCTCAAGAACCTCGAGGCGCGGATAGAAAGTGAGGGATTCAATGGTGCCGTTCACCTTGCGGCTGTGGCCGATGCGCCCTGAGAGTACGATCACTGTGGAGACCAGGCCGGCTACTATCAGGGCGGCAACCAGCCAACCGATGGGCTGGGTCCAGTAGTTTGGGGGCATCAGGACCAGGCTGTGGTACACGATGAACACGTAGGCGACGGCCAGAAGCCTGTGGACTTTCTGGAACAGGTGGTAGGGGAACCAGCGCACGAGTGCCAGGAGCAGCAGCACCACAACCGCGTAGAAGGCCCATTCACCAACGGCTTCGGCAATGCCTTCCTGCTGCTGGAACCAGGCCTGCAGCGCTGCCGGTGCCTCCTCCGCCCATCTCCTGCGGAGCCGAAGATGTTCGCCGGAAGACACCCACCAGTGAACGAGCATGAACCCCAGGCCCGTGATGCCGAGCCACTTGTGCAGGCGGTACATCCTGTCGAGCCCATTCAGGGGGCGTTCAAGCCATTTCGGGCGGGTGGCCAGGACCATGGCAAGACTCATCAGGGCCAGAGCCATGGTGCCTGTGTACTGGGTCACCAGCGGCTGGAAGCTGTGGGTGTCTGGAGCCGTCATTCCTGCGGCCAACCACAGTGCCGTGAAGCCGATAAGAACAAATCCAAGGGCCAATCTGACAGGCGTCATAGCCAAACCTGGTCTTAAGTGTCGCCTCCAGTGTAGAGGCCGCGCTGTTCGGACCTTATGATTTTTGTCAGCAATCCGCTCGGGATTCGGTGGCCAGCGCTGGTGGAATGCCTGCCTGTTACAGCACCAGCGTGGAAGCCAGGAACAGCATCAGGCCCATACCGATGATGTCGGTGAAGGTGGTCAGGAAAATACTGCTGGCGGTGGCCGGATCCGCTCCGAAGCGCTGCAGCAGCAACGGCACGGCGACACCGAAGATACCGCTGCCCATACAGGCGCCGATCATGGCGATGAAGATGACGAAGCCGAGCATGGCCGGATTGGCGGAATCGGTGGAAACCGCATAGGCAAACATGGCAACGCCGGCGATCACGCCCACGGCGGCACCGTTGAGCGCGCCCAGCAGGATCTCCTTACGCAGCAATCGGCTGATGGGATAGTCCTGTATCTTGCCCAGAGTGATGCCGCGCAGGGTGATCGCCAGCGCCTGGCAGCCAGTGTTACCGCTCTGGCCTGCGAGCACCGGCAGGAAGGCAGCCAGGGCAACGATCTGCGCGATGGTGCTCTCAAACATCCCGACCACGAACGCGGCGGCGAAGGCGGTGATCAGGTTCACCTGGAGCCAGGGGTGGCGCATGCGGAAGGCGGCGAACACCGGCGTGTTGATCTGCTCTTCCTTCGCCACACCATACTGGGAGCCGGCCTGGGCGCTGAGCTCCGAGGCGAGGCGCTCATACAGCTTCCAACCGCGCACCTCGCCCACCACGTGCTGCTGATCGTCCACCACCGGGTAAATGCGGTAGTGGCGTTGTTGCACTTCGTCGATCGCCTCATCGAGCGGCGTGTCCTGTCGGAAGGCGAAGGGCTCGCCGACCATGATGCTGGCCAGGGTTTCGGAGGGCTTGGCCAGGATCAGGTCGCGCATCCCCACAATACCCACCAGGCGATCCGCGTCGGTCACGAACATGTAGCTGATCCCGGAGACATCAGAGCTTTTCACCATGAAGGTCAGAGCTTCGGCGACGGTGTAGTCCGACGGCAGCGTTGCCGTCGGGCCTGTCATCAGTTCCCCGATGGTTTCTTCCATGCCTGAGAGCACAGCTCGGGTGGCCGCCTCGCCCGGCGCGGCCGCTTCGCCCATATGGGAGGCTATGGTGACTGCCTGCTCCGAGGGCAGCCCAGAGAGAATGAACTGGATATCATCGGCGGGCAGTCGCACCAGCTCCTCGGCGGCATCCAGCGGGGTCTGGTCACGGATATGCTCAACCCGCTCGTTCAAACTCATACTCTGCGACATGTCTCGCTCCGGCTTGTCAGTCGTTGGACAGACTATAACAATTGAGTGACTTTAATGAGTGGCATCAGTGGTGCCAGTTCGGGTACAAAAGAACTTCTGCAATTGCGGCTTACAACAGCAAGGGTGGGCCACTCGGAAGGGTCGCCCCGATGGTCGTTCATTTTTCTTTGAAGTGGTAGTGCTCCGTGCGTTTTTATTATCGTTCTCTGCCGGCTGAATGGCAGGCGGATTTCCGCGAGTACCAACGATCTCTTGCGCGGCGCTTTTGCGTTCTTGCCTGTGCCGCAGGGCTGCTGATCATTCCCCTGTTCCAGGTGGCCGATCTCTGGCTCTATGATTGGGCGGACCACCACTGGTGGGAACACATGGCCTGGCGGCTGCCCCCAGTGGTTACCGCTGTGGGGGCTCTGTTCCTCAACTGGCGCTTGCCCGAAGGCAACTGGCCACGGCCTATGCTGGTGCTGTACTGCCTTTCGGGGATGCTCATGATGACCGGACTCATGGCTGAGCACCTTGGTGGGGCGGGAGAAGGCGAGGGGTTCATGGCCAAGGGGCTTGTGGTCGTGATCGCGCTGGTCGCTGTGCTGGCCACTGCGGGTGCGAGAGACCTTGTGCTGACCTATGGCATCCCCGCGTTGGCGTTGGGTTGGGTGGTGATGGGTCAGTCCCTGTCCGCTGTTGAATGGTTTAGCGCGCTCATTCATCCAATGCTCATGGCTGTTCTGGGAATTGTGGTTGCGGAAGAATTGTTGCGTGTGCGACTTGCCGCCTTCGCGGCGCGCCAGGAACTGGCGCGTAATGCCAGTACCGATGTGCTGACCGGGCTTGCTAACCGGCGGGCCTTTGACGAACGACTGGAGGCCGAGCATGCCCGCAGCCTTCGGGTCGGTTCCGGGTATGCCCTTGTGATGACGGATCTGGATCACTTTAAGCACGTCAATGACACCTGGGGCCATGAGGTGGGTGATGAGGTTCTCAGGGAATTGGCTCAGCGTCTTGTCAGTGTTCTTCGGACCGAGGATATGCTGGGCCGATGGGGCGGGGAGGAGTTCATGGCACTGCTGCCTGGCGCAGGCGAGCGGGAGGCGATGACCGTGGCGGAAAAGCTGCGTCACGCGGTGGCCGATACGTTATTTGCGACCAGTGCCGGCTCCATTCCGGTGACCACCAGTCTGGGCGTTGCCGTGTTTCGGGGAGAGCAGCTTCCCGGTATGGTGGCGAGGCGGGCGGACATCGCACTTTATGCCGCTAAGGAGAATGGTCGAAACCGGTCTGAGACCGCCTAGATGATCCACGGAGGACCGGTCCGGGAGCACGGCTGAAAGGGCTTGAGCCTTCCGTAAAGCCACGCAGTGCCGGAAATGGAGAGCGCCGGTGTCGATTCTCAACCCTGAAACCTGGACGCTGCTGCAGAGTATTGTCGTATTCAGTCTCTGCGCCCTGGTGATTGCCATTGCGGGAACACGCATTACCCGCGTGGTGGACCAGCTTGCCGACCGGACAGGGCTGGGTGAGGCCACTGCCGGCGCCGTGCTTCTGGGGGCTGCAACGTCACTGGCCGGCTCGGTGCTCTCCGTGACGGCCGCTTACCGGGGGCATCCGGAACTGGCGGTGAGCAACGCCCTGGGTGGCATCGCGGTACAGACCTTTTTCCTGGCGATAGCAGACATGGTGTATCGCCGCGCCAACCTGGAACACGCCGCTGCTTCCGCCCCGAACATGATGCAGAACGGACTGCTGATCGGACTTCTGGCGTTGATCCTTCTGGCGCCGACTCTGCCGGATGCCACAGTCTGGCGGATCCATCCCATCACACCGATCCTGATTGGTTTCTACCTCTACGGCACGCGACTGATCCAGGGGGCCTGGGAATCACCCATGTGGCGCCCCTCGATTACCCGGGATACGCGCGAGGACAAGCCCGAGGCCATGAACCGGCTGCCGCCACTGGCCCGGCTATGGACGGAGTTTCTGCTGTTGATGGCAATCCTCGGGGCGGCGGGCCTGGTGTTGGAACCGGCAGCAACCACCATCAGTACCAAGGCGGGACTGAGCCAGACCATCGTCGGGGTCCTGTTGACCGCCGTCAGCACGTCCATCCCGGAACTGGTAACCTCGGTGGCTGCGGTCAGGCGTGGGGCACTGACGCTGGCGGTGGGCGGCATCATCGGTGGCAACGCCTTCGATACGCTCTTCATGGCTGCCTCGGACATTGCCTATCGGGAGGGCTCCATCTACCACACCATGACCACCGATACGGAACGCTGGGTGGCACTCACGCTGGTCATGGCCGCCATCCTGATCATGGGCCTGATCCGGCGGGAGCGCTACGGCCTCGGGCGGATCGGCGCGGAGAGCCTGGCGATCATGGTGCTCTATATTCTGGGGGTCGGCTTGATGTTCGGTGGCTGATCCCCCACACCTGAAAGACAACAGACCCATTACTGATTAAGAGAGAACGCATGGATCATTCACAGCACGAGCCAAGGGGTATGTTCCGTTCCGTGATGTCCCTTGGGCACATCCGGGGTATCCGTATCGAGCTTCACGCGAGCTGGCTGGTCATCTTCGCGCTGTTGCTGTTCACCATGACCACGGGGCTGAGGGATCAGTTCGCGGCCTGGTCGTTCAGCCAGGCCGTGGTCACTGCGCTGCTTACTTCGCTTGCGTTTTTTGCCTCGATCGTCGCCCATGAACTGGGCCACAGCCTGGTGGCCATCCGGCGGGGGGTGCCGGTGAGGGCAATCACGCTGTTCATATTCGGCGGAGTCGCCCAGCTGGATAAGGACAGTGAACGCGCCGAGGATGAGTTCTGGATCGCCATCGCCGGGCCAGCCGTGAGTTTTGTGCTGGCGCTTGCGTTCGGGATACTTTCCGGGCTGGCTGTGTCCGAGTCCTGGGCTGTCGGCCTGGGCTGGCTTGCCGTAATCAACTTAATGGTGGCGGTGTTCAACCTCGTTCCCGGGTTCCCGCTGGACGGTGGCCGTGTGCTGCGGGCGCTCGTGTGGAAGATGACAGGGGATGCCGGCAAGGGCATGCGCGCGGCCGTGGCCGGTGGTCGACTGGTGGCCTATGGACTGTTCGCCTGGGGGCTCTGGCGCATTCTGGTTGAGGGCAATCTGCTTGGCGGATTCTGGCTCATGCTGCTGGCCTGGTTCCTGCTCAACATGGCGGAAGGGCACGGCCAGCAGTTCAGCCTGCAGAAGCAGCTCCGCGGAATCCGGGCAGGGGCGCTGGCGGCTCCGGATGTGCCGCGTGTGGCGCCCTCAACAACCGTTGAAGAGTGGATCCACAGCCGTGTGCTCCCTGAAGGCCAGCGTTCCTACATGGTGGATGACGGGCACCGTGTCCTGGGGCTGGTCAGCCTCAGTGACACCAGCACCACCGACCGTGAACGCTGGTCTGAGCTCCGGATCGCGGATCTCATGACGCCCATCGAGCAGGTGGTACGCGTTGCCCCCGAGACGGAGGCAACCGAGGTGCTTGCCACCATGACCGAGCACAACCTCAACCAGCTGCCGGTCATGGAGGGTGATAGCGTTGTGGGCTGGATTGACCGGGAGCGCCTGCTCAGGACCGTGAATCTGCACCTGGAGCTCAAGGCCTGATCCACGCTCCTGTAATACGGCGTTACGGGACCAGCAAAACGGGGCAGTGCGCCTTCTGGATGACGCGCTGGCTGACACTGCCAAGCAGCATCTCAGTCATGTGTGAGCGTCCACGCCGGCTCATCACCAGCAGGGCGCCCGAGGTTTCGTTGGCGTGGTCGATGAGCATGTGTGCCGCCATGCCAAAGAGCACCGTTTCCTCAATGATGAGGTTGTTGTTGCCGGCCGCTTCCCGGGCGTGAGTGAAGACGAGTTCCGTTGCTTCTTTCTCAAGGGTTTCAAACGCACCGGGAACAAAGTACTTGCGGGACTCGCGGCTCACACCGCCACCGGGTACGCCTGCCAGGGCTTCCATGTCGGTGGGGAAGACGAAAACGAGCTCCATGGGTACGTCCAGGCGCTTGGCCAGTCCAGCGGCCAAGGATGCTGCCTTGCCTGCGCCCTCGGAACCGTCCACTGCAACCAGCAGTTTCTTGGGAGTGTCCGTCATCTGTTCTCTCCGTTATCACGGGGCCGGAAAACCACCGGCACCCGTGTGCCGGTGGGGGGGCGGGGTCATTCAATCTCTATTTTGCGCGCGTTTTTCTGTGCTTCTTCGGTTTTCGGCATGGTGAGCGTCAGCACACCATTCTCGAACGCGGCTTTCACATCATCGAGCTTGATGGTGTCCGGAATCCGGAAACTGCGGCGCACGGATCCGTAAGACCGTTCGCTCAGGTAGTAGCCCCGGCGCTTATCCTCGCGCTCATCGCTGCGTTCGCCGGCTACCGTGAGAAGGCCGTCCGCCACTTCCACGTGGATGTCCTTCTTCTGGAGGCCGGGCAGGTCGATCTGCAGCTCAAAGCCTTCGTCCGTCTCGCTCAGGTCGGCTCGACCAAGCTCACGTTCGCCCCAGAGTGAGGGCATGTTCATGCTCTCGAAGGGATCCAGTGCCCAGGTGGGTTCCGACATCGGGTCGCTGTGACGACGACGCCCGAAATGGGGCCACTGCGCGTTGCTGAACCGGTCGAAGACCTGGTTCATCTCCTCGCGCAGGCTCTTGAGGCCGCCTGAACCACGAACCGGCACCTCGGTTTTCTGAACGTCCTGTTTCTTCGCTTCCATGATGGGCTCCTTGTGTTATTTCAGGGAAGGTGGGCCCGAATGCCGGACAGGGGGCTGATCAGGGACCCGTAACCACCAATCTAGGCGTGTTCACCGGCCAGGGTATTGACCGGCGTCAAGGAAAAACGGGTTCGGAAGGCAGGGCGAAGGCCGCGTTAGAGGGAGCGTACCTTGCCCATGAGATCCTCGAGGACGAGGTAGAAACAGGGCACCAGGAACAGGATCAGCGCGGTGGCGAATATGATGCCGAAGCCGAGCGAGACCGCCATTGGGATCAGGTAGGTGGCCTGCAGGGAAGTCTCCAGGATGATGGGCGTGAGGCCACCGAACGTTGTGATGGTGGTCAGCATGATGGGCCGGAAGCGGCGCACACCGGCCTCGTAAATGGCCTCGAAAGCCGTGCGGTTGCCGCGCCGGCGGTTGGCGTAGTCCACCATGATCAGCGAGTCGTTCACCACCACGCCCGACAGCGCGACGATGCCCATCATGCTGACCAGGGAAATATCGAGCCCGAGGATCATGTGGCCGATGATCGCGCCTATGGCGCCGAAGGGGATGGCCAGCATCACGATGATGGGCTGGATGTAGCTGCGGAAGGCGACGGCCAGCAGGGCATAGATCACGCCCATGGCCAGCATGAAGGCGCCGTAGAGGGTGCTGGTGGACTCCCGGAGATCCGCCTGGCTGCCCTCGAAGCTCCAGGTGATGCCGGGGAAGTCCGCCTGCAGCTGGGGCAGCACCTCGGACTGGATGGCGGTCAGCACCCGGGAAATGTCGCTCTTGGGCTCCACATCCATACCCACGGTGATCACGCGCCGGCCGTCACGACGGTCGATGGACCGGAATGCCGAGCCCATCGAGCTGTCCGCCACATCCATCAGGGGCACTTCACCGCCTTCGGGCATCTGGACCACGAATTCCTGCAGGTGGCGCAGATCCTGGCGTTCATGCTCAGGCAGACGAACGCGGATCTCGTTCTCGTTGGTACCGCGCAGCTGGCGCAGGGCCACGGCGCCGTAGAAGGCATCCCGAACCTGGTCCCCCACCTCCGCGGGGCTGAGCCCCAGTGCGCGCCCCTGGGCGTTGAGCGTCATATCCAGCTGTGGCTTGCCGGCGGCGTGGCTGTCCGAGACATCGCGGGTGGAACTGAATTCCTCCATGCGCTCGAGGAAGGTCTCGCTGGCGCGGGCCAACACATCGATGTCCGAGTGGCTGAGGTCCACGGCGATGTCATCCCGCCAGGAACCCGGGCCCTGTTCGGCCTCGAAGGTGATCTGATCGATACCGCGGAAGTCACCGATCTCGCTGCGCCACAGATCCACGATCTCCTTCACGCTCATGCCGCGCTCATGCTCCGGGCGCAGGACAATCTCCACGTCGATGGCCCGTTCGCCGCGCACGTTGGTCTTGATACCTTCGGCGTGCTCATCGAGGTTGTGTTCATCAAACAGGCGCTGGGTGGACTCGGTGATCTGCATGGCGATCTCACCGGCGCGGCGGGTGGTGGTGCCCACGGGGAGGGTGACGCCGGCCTCGATCTCGTCAGCTGGCACCTCCGGCATCATGATCATGCCCATGTGATCGCTGATGGCGTAGGAGCCCACCACGGCCATTACCGCCACCGCCATGCTCAGTGTGGCATAGCGGAAGCGCAGGCTGATATCGAGCAGGGGCCGGTAGAAGCGGTTGATTACGCCCTCAAAGCCCCGCGAGAACACGCGCTGGACACTGTGCAGCGCGTGACCGTAGACGGTGACGGTGCCGCGGCCGCTGTGCCCCAGATGGGCGGGCAGGATGAACAGGGCCTCGAACAGGGAGATGGCGAGCACGACGATCACCACCGCCCCCATGGGCCACCAGAAACTGCCCATCACGCCGGGAATGAACAGCAGCGGCAGGAAGGCCACGATGTTGGTCAGGATGCTGAAGGTGACGGGCCCGGCGATGTCCTTTGTGCCCTGGATGGCGGCACTCATGAAGTCCATGCCCTGTTCCCGGTACTCGTAGATGTTCTCGCCCACCACAATGGCGTCATCCACCACGATCCCGAGCACCACCAGGAAGCCGAACATGGAGATCATGTTGATGCTGACCCCGAGCAGAGGCAGGAACAGCATGCCGCCAACGAAGGAGATGGTCATGCCCATCATGATCCAGAACGCCAGGCGGTATTCCAGGAAGAGGCTGAGAATGACCAGCACGATCACCATGGCCAGGATCCCGTTCTCCAGGAGCATGGTCATGCGGTCCTCGAAGTGTTCCGCGCGGTTGCTGTCGATGCGCAGATTGACACCGTCGGGAAGGGTCTTATCCAGCTCCGCCATAACCTCCTTGCCCGCAGCCGCCACGGTCAGTGGTGACTGGGTGCCGGTGCGGAAGATCTCGATTTCCACCGAGGGAAGGCCATTGAAGCGGGAGTGGAAGCCGGTTTCATCGAAGCCGTCCCTGACCGAGGCGATATCACCCAGGGTGACGGTGCCGCCGGAGGCATCGCTGCGGATGACAATGTCCTCGTAGGCGTCGGCCCAGAGGCGGCGTTCCTCCATGCGCAGCAGGATGTCACCGCCTTCGGTGGCCACCGAGCCCGCCGGGATGTCCTTGGCTGAGGCTTCGATGCGCTGGGCGATCTGTTGCAGGGTAAGGTCGTATTCCCGCAGCCGGTGCCGCGGGACTTCCACTTCCGTCAGGTAGTCCGGCACATCGCTGATGGTGGCCTGGGTGATGCCGTTTTCGGCCAGCAGCCGGTCGCGGACCTGCTCGCCGAGCTGGCGAAGGGTCCAGATGTCCACGTCGCCATAGAGTACCAGCTCCATGACGTCATGGGAGCGATTCTGCAGGCGGACACGGGGCTCTTCCGCCTCATCCGGGAAGGTGCGGATCCGATCCACTTCCTGTTCAATATCCTGGAGCGCCTTCATGCGGTTGGCACCGTTGATCAGCTCCAGGGTGATGGTGCCCGTGCCTTCCCGGGCGGTGGAGGTCATCTCCTTGATGTTCTCCAGCCCCTGTACGGCCTCCTCAACCGGCAACAGGATGCCCTGTTCCACTTCTTCGGGGGCGGCCCCGGGATAGGTCACGGAGACCTGGACGATATCCGGCTCGAATTCCGGGAATACTTCCTTCTGAAGCTCAAAGGCCATCCAGAGGCCGCCGCCCAGAAGCAGGACCATCAGCAGGTTGGCAGCAATGGAATTGCGAGCCATCCAGGCAATGGGGCCGGTCCAGCCTCCGTTGTTGTGGTCGCCGCTCATCCGTCATCCTCTTCGGTACGCAGGTCGGCGCCATCGACCACGGTGGCCAGATCACTGGTGACGATGGCCTCACCGTCTTCAACGCCCTTGCTCACGTAGGCGTATTCGGCATCACGGAAGGCGATAGCCACGTCCCGGATGGAAAGCGCACCGTCCTCCATCACCCAGACCGTGTCATTGCGGCGGATATGGTTACGATCCAGGCGCACCACATCCTGGATCTCCCTTCCCTCAATGGCAGTGTTCAGAAAGGAGCCGATGAGTAGGGGCGGTTTGTCGGGCGAGTCGGCGTCCAGGGCGAGCGGATCCTGAACCGTGATCAGCACACGGGCCAGCCGTGTGTCTTCGTTCAGCTCCCCCACCAGGCGCTGCAGTTGCCCCTCGCGATGCTGGCCCTGGGGCCAGGCACTGTCATTACGGATGGTGGCCGGTGCGCCGGCCTCACCACTGCGTTCCTCGAACCGCAGCCAGGGGAGTTCGCTCTGGGGCACCGTTGCCTCCACCCAGTATTCATCCACACCCACCAGGCGCCCCAACGCCTCGCCGGCATTGACCTGGGTGCCCAGGCTGATGTCACGGCTCAGCACACGGGCATTGAAGGGGGCGGTGACACTCGTGCGGTCAAGATTCAGTTGCGCCTGCCGGAGGGCAGCCTTGGCGGACTCCACCTGTGCCCGGGCCTGCTCCAGCTGGGGCTGGCGCAGGACCAGGGCCTTATTGGTGCCTTCCAGTTCCTCGCCCAGAAGTTCGAATTCCTGTTCCGCCACATTCTGGCGGCCCTGTTCGATGTCCAGATCCGCACGGGCCTGGCGCAGCTCGCTGCGCCGCTGCTGGAGGGTGGCCTCATAGTCGGCGGGATCAATCCGCACCAGCATGTCGCCTTCATCGACCATGCCCCCGGGGGTGAACGCCGAGGCGCGCTCGACAATCTGGCCGCTGACCCGGGGCCTGAGTGTGAGTTCCCGGGCGGCGCGGACCTGGCCCATGGCGGTGATGGTCGGGTGGTAGTCCCCCTTTTCGGCCGTGGTGACGTCCACCAGCATCGCGGTTTCCCGTGCAGTGTCCGGCCCACGTGTGGCAGTGGGTTCAGTGCGGAATACCAGCCATACCAGGGCGGCCCCCAGTACCAGTATCACCAGGGAGATGAACGCGGTCTTGATGCGGCCGGCGCGGCCGGTTTCCGGGCGTGCTGCGCTGTCGTTGATCGGTTCGTTCATCCTGTTTCTCTCGCAGAGTCTTCTCGGAGGTCAAGGCCGCCGGCCAGCGCCCGGTAGAGGGCGATGCGGTATTCCAGCAGCTGGCGCCGGGCGCTGATCAGGCTGCGCTCCAGGTCCTGGCGGTCGGTCAGGGCGGTCAGTACATCAATGTAGCCGACCTGCCCGTTGAAATACTGTTGCCGGAGTTGCCCGTAAGTGGTCTCGGCAAGCTCCAGCTGGCGCTTGATGCGCTCTATCGCCTGGCGTTGCTTGCGTTCCTGGACCAGCGCGTTTTCCACCTCCTGGAAGGCGGTAAGGACGGTCTGCCCGTAATCGTACAGACGCTGGCGGCGTACCGCCCGGGCCTGGCGCACCTGGGCATCGCGCTGGCCGGCATCAATCAGTGGTGCAACCAGGTTGGCGGCCAGGGTTGTGGCCCAGTTGTCAAACAGATCCTGGACGCTGTTGTCCTGCGTTGAAGCGGAAGCCGAGAGCGTCAGGCGCGGGAACTGGTTGCTGATGGCGGCGGCCAGGTCCGAGTCGGCGGCCTGCAGCTGGTTGTAGGCCTGGCGCACGTCCGGGCGGCGCTGGACCAGTTCGGCCGGCACGCCGGTGTCCGGCAGGGGCGGCAGCTCAGAGGGCAGGCCGCGCCCTGCCGGCAGGTCCGTGTTCCGGGGTGCCCGGCCCAGAAGGACGGCCAGCTGGTTCTCCAGCACCCGGAGCTCCGATTCTGTGCCCAGGCGCTGTTCCTCGGTGGATTCCAGCAGCTGGCGCTGGCGCAGCACATCCGCGCTGCCGGCCTGCCCACTGGCGAACTGGGTCTCCAGCAGTTTCATCACGCTGCGGTTGGTCTCGATCTGGGACTCGGCCAGATCAAGCTGGGCCCGCTGGGCGCGCAGCTGGTACCAGGTGCGGGTGACCTCGGCGGCAAGCGAGAGTGCCGCCGTCTGATAGTCCGCCTGGGTGGCACGGGCGCGGAACTGCTCTGCTTCGACCTGTGAATTGATCCGGCCCCAGAGGTCCACTTCGTATTCGGAACCCAGCCCCAGTCGCAGGCTCTCTTCTGAATCGCTGCTGTCGCTGTTGCTGATCTCTCCGTCAGCGGTGGCGTTCAGGTCCGGGTAGAGATCCGCGGACTGCTGGTTGACGGCGGCACGGGCTTCGCGCAGGCGCTGCCAGGCGCTGAGCACGTCCAGATTGGCATCCAGCCCGTCCGCCACCAGCTGGTTGAGGCTGTCATCCTCAAAACTCCGCCACCAGCGCTCAGGCGCCGGTTCATCGCCGGAGGCCGAGAAGGTCTCGGGGACGGTAACCGGTGGTTCCGCCACGTCTTGCGGCTGGGAGGCGCAACTGGCCATGAGACCAGCCAGCAGCAGTACCATCAGGCGTTCAGGCATGGATCCCAACATTGGTTTCAGGGGCGATTCGACCCGGGCAAGCCTATCAGCCTGCCGGGGGGATGACTATTCCCGCTCTGGCTATCGGTACTATTTGAATTCCTTACTGATCACGTCCCTGTAGTTCCGGATCCGCTGAACGTAGTGTACGGGCTCGTAACCCCGGGCGTAGCCGTAGCGGGTGCTGGGGTAGTAGCGCTTATCCGCCTTAAGGGGCAGCACCTGGCGCATCTGCTCCCAGGAGTCGGGATTCCGGTCCAGGTCCCGTGCCAGCTGGCGGGCGTCCAGCAGGTGACCGCGCCCGATGTTGTAACTGGCCAGGGCCAGGAAGGTGCGGTCGGGTTCCGGGATGGTCTCTGGAAGGCGGGCGTGACGATCCGCCAGGTAGCGGGCGCCGCCATCAATGGCCTGGACCGGATCAAGCCGATTCTCAACCCCCAGTGAACCGGCCGTACGCCGCGTCAGCATCATGATGCCCCGTACCCCGGTGGGCGAGACCGCGTCCGGATCCCAGTGGGATTCCTGGTAGGCGAGGGCGGCCAGCAGTTCGGCGGGCATGCCGGTTTTCTCTTCCGCCTGGATGAAGTACTCGCGGTATTGTGGCAGGCGTTTTTCAATCCGCCGGTTCAGGGCCCGCAGATCCACAAAGTCGAATTCCCCGATGTAGGAATAGTATTTGTTCTCCATGGCCGTGATGGCTTCGTCGCCGGCGCGGCTGTTCATCCATTCGCGCGCGCTGCCGGCCAGCTCATCGGCGCCTGCAGGAAGATACCAGCCGAGGTTCTGCCCCTGGGTCAGGTTCATGGCAACCTCGAGGTGGGGCCAGTGCCGGCGGGTGAGCTGGACGATATTGGAGTCCGCGACAGTGCAGTCGAACTGCTGTTCGGCGACCTGTGACAGCAGTACCTCCGTGGTTCGATCACTGGTGCTGAAGGTGATGCCCTCATGTTCCGCGGCCAGTTCATTGAGGGTTTCCACATAGCTGGAGCTGGCCGTCACCCGGATTTCAAACCCGGCGATGTCCTCGGGAAGCCGTGGCAGTGGGCGGCCCTCCCGGTGGCACACCAGCTGTTCAGTGACTTCGCTGTGCGCGGGTCCCTGCGTAAAGCGCTCATTCCGGGAGGGGCGATGGGTCAGCCCGGATGCGGCCAGGTGAGCGGTGCCTTTCTCCAGCGCCTCAATCACGGCGGCAGTGGATTCGTGCATGGTCCACTCCACGTCCCAGCCCTGTGCCTCAGCGAATTCATGGACCAGATCGTATTCCGGGCCAGAGGGCTGCTCGTGGCGGTTCAGGTAATAGGTGGTGGCACCGTTACGGGTCGCCACCCTGAGAACGCCGTCCTCCTCCACGGACTCCATCGAAACGGGTTCGTGGGGGCTGTCGCCGCAGGCTGCAAGCAGTGCGGCTGCAACCGGCAGCATCAGGGCGGAAAGGAAACGCATCCGGAACTCCTTGATCATGGAATCGACGTTATTGTAGCTCATCGCTGAGTACGACCAGCTCCCGGTTCCGGATTGCAACAGGGGGTGTCTGGCGCCTGCGGGGGCGCTAGTATGGGTTGACCCCGCAAGGAGTAATCGCGGGTTGGTCTAGGCAAGTCGGTGGCATCATGCTGGAGTACCTGGATTACGAGGAGGGCAGGGCACTGCGCCTGACCCCCAACCGATCCCTGAGTTGGCAAGGGAACATCATCTTCTTTGGGTTGATCGCCGTGGTCACCCTGATGGTGGCTGTTGGCTGGTCCCTGGCGGGCGCCTGGATGATCCTGCCGTTCGCGGGCCTGGAGTTGGCGGTGGTGGCCTATGGGCTGTACTACACCTCGCGCCAGTGTTATCGACAGGAGGTCCTGGTACTGACGCCGGACACTGTGAGGCTCGAAAAGGGGATCAACCAGAAGGATTCCGAATGGACCATGCCTCGGCACTGGGTCCGGGTGATCATGGAGATGCCCCGCCATGGTTTTGCGGTGCCCAGGCTGATGCTGGCCTATCACGACACGCGCGTACCTCTTGCCCGTTTCCTCAACCCCGAGGATCTGGAGGCATTCATTGACTTTCTGGAAAACGCTGGTATCCGGGTTGAGCGGCATCATCCAGCCGGGGTCTGGTGGTTTTGACATAAAAAAGGCCGCCCCTTTCGGAGCGGCCGTGGCAGCAGCCTGAATCTTTCAGGTGCGCCGGCGACGCATGCCCAGGCCGAGCAGGCCAGCGCCAAGCAGTGCCAGTGTTCCCGGTTCGGGGACCGTAGCGTAGGCGTGGTTGTCGCTTTCGAACGCGTACTGCGTGCTGCTGAAACTGACCGTGTCGAAGAACTCGGAGCCGAAGTGGAAGTTCACATAACGGTTGTCGTCGAACGATTCCTGGTCACCGCCTGATGGCGGCAGAACGTCGTTACCGCTATAACTGCTCCCCACCTGTGAACCATCGAGGAAGAAGCTGATGGTGTTGTAATCGTCAATGGAGCCCCAGTACAGGCCAAAATAGTTGGCGGTTGTCCCCAGTGCCAGAGCTGCCGAGCCATTGCTCTGTTCATAGGGCACGGTCAGGTACTGGTTGTCCTCGGGGAAGTCGTGGGGCTGGGCGTGCTGTCCGCCGGCGGTTCCCTGAACAACGTTATAGTCGCCGGAGCAGGTCGCGGAGCCGCAGTCACCGCTCTCAAAGTCGATTTCGGTAGCGCCGTTGACCTGGGTGTTATAGACACCGGCAGCTTCAATTGAAATGGAAGCACCCGAGGCCGCGGTTGCCGCGCCTGCCGCCAGGATGCCCAATGCGATGGCTGATTGTTTGATGGTCATTTCTTCGATTCCCTTGCCAGTAGTGAGATGGGGTCGGTCCGTCGGTGAGACCGTGCAGATCCAAGCAAAGGGGGGGCCATTGCATCAAAACCTCTTCGGATCCGTGGCCTTGCGACAGATTGTCGCGGGGAGTGGCGCTGGGGGAACCCTGGAAAGTGTAAAGCTGTTCGACGCTGTTTTTCGCTCCGGCACGCTGTACCATGAGGAGCCTGTAACTTCCCCATCGTAGCGTACGCCTTCAGACTGGGCGCCAGCGACCATCCAATCGGAGGCCATTCATGGATATCCTGCGACTCATCCTGTCACTGTTGCTGCCCCCACTGGGCGTTTTCCTGCAGGTCGGCATCGGGCTCCAGTTCTGGGTCAATATCCTGCTGACCCTCCTGGGTTACTTCCCGGGCATCATTCACGCGGTATGGATCATCGCCAGCCGCTGAGTCAATCCAGTCATCCAGCAGCCGGCCCCAGGGTGAATCGCCCGGCTGGCGCCAGACCTCGCGGTGCAGCACTGCCAGGGATCGGGCGTCCCTTGCCAGCCGTGTCTTTTCAGCCCGGGTCAGGGCGTCAGGTCCGTCAGCAAGGCACCGGTCGGCCAGCGCCTCAAGGTGGGCCCGTTGGAGCGGCCCCTGGTTGGGGCGCGCCAGCTGCCGGTGCAGCTGGTTGTACCACGGGTGCATGATGGCTTCCTGGAAGGCGGGTACAGCAGCGCGCTCCCTGCTTACCAGCGTCCCGTGGGGCAGCGCCTCCCGCAGTGGCGATCCCTGTGTCTCTTCCGGAATGAGAAGCCAGCCGTTCCGGCGCATGCGGTCCCCGAGCCGGGTGCGGCTCAGGAGCACCGAGGTCGGGGCGGCAAGGACCAGTGGCAGGGCAACCGGCAGGGACCAGAGAAAGAACAGGGGATCGAGCCACAACGCGAACGAGGACCAGGCAAGCGCCAGGATGGTGCCGGGCGCCTGGCTCAGCAGGGCCGTTTTCCACCCGATCTCGCTGGAACGGTTCTGGCCAGCCCATTTCAGCGACACATTGAGCAGCGCCTCGAGCACGAAGCGCGAGTGGGCCAGCATCCGGATCGGTGCCAGCAGGGCGGACAGGACCATCTCCAGCACCGTGCTCCCCACCAGCTTCCCGGTGCCGCCGAAGGCCTTGGCCCGGCGTTTCAGCAGCACATCGATCACCGCCAGGATCTTGGGAAGGAAGAGCAGGGCGAGCGAGGTGCCGAGCAGGGAGAACGCCCATTCCGGGTGCCATTCGGGCCAGAGGGGTGTGAGCCGGTGGGGATCCGGGAAGTAGTTGATGGGCCAGAGTGTAAGCCGAGTGGTTTCGATGGTCGTGAGGATGAGGAAGCCCAGCCACAGTGGCGAGGCGAGATAGGCCATGATCCCGTTGAGGAACGCCATCCGGTGGCCGAATCTCAGGCGGCGCCCGCGAAGCATGATCCAGAAGTGCTGCATGTTGCCCTTAGCCCAGCGTTTGTCGCGCGTGAGCTCGTCAACGAGTGAGGGGGGCGACTCCTCGTAGCTTTCCCCGAGCTCGGGTTCGAGCCAGACCTCGTAGCCGGCGCGGCCCATGTAGGCGGCCTCAACGAAGTCGTGACTCATGACGGGCCCCCTGAAAAGGCCGCGGCCGGGCAGTTTCCTGAGGCCGCAGTGCGCCATGAAGGCGGGAACCCGGATAATGGCGTTGTGCCCCCAGAAGGCGGCATCACCCAGCTGGATGGAAGCCAGGCCGGTCGTGAACAATGGGCCGTACAGGCGGTTGGCCAGCTGCTGGACGCGGGCGAACAGCGACCGGCCATTGAGCAGGGTCGGGCTGGTCTGGAGGATGCCCGTCTGGGGCCGGCACTGCATCAGCCGCACCATTCGGACCAGGGTGTTGCCGCTGATCAGGCTGTCCGCGTCCAGCACCATCATGTATTCGTAGTACCCGCCCCAGCGACGCAGGAAGTCGCCGACATTGCCGCTCTTGAGGTTCAGGTTGAGTACGCGCCGGCGGTAGAACAGCCGCCCCTGGGCGCCCAGTTCGTCACAGAGTGTGGCCCAGGCCGCCTGCTCCCGGAGCCAGACATCGGGGTCGCGGCTGTCGGAGAGGATGTAGAAGTCGAAATGCGCCAGCTGGCCGCTGCGCTCAAGGTCCCGGTAGATTGCCCGTATACGGCCCAGGCTGGTCTCGACAGGCTCATGGTAGATCGGCATGACGATGGCCGTCGGTGCCATGGGCGCTTCCGCCAGGGCCTGGTCGCTGTACTGGCGCAGGAGGGAATGGGGGTCACCGCCCGCGCGGCGATACACGAAACCGAGAACACCGATCCAGAACCCGACCGAGATCCAGGCGAAGAGCACGGCGAACAGGATCGCCATGCCGGTTTCGACCAGGGTGGCGCCGTGGTAGGGCAGTACCGCGAGCATGAAATAGGTGGCAATGGCGGTCTGGGCGAGGACCGTGAGCGCTAACAGGGTCCTGCGGAAGCTGGCGATGGCACGCCAGTCGGGGGCGGTGTCCGGCGCGGGCGTGGTGTCTGTGGCGTCCATTCCGCGTGGCCTCAGTAGTCGCCGTAGTGCAGGCTGCCGCGCCGGATGGCCGGCGTGGGCCCGGGAACCGAGGGGGAGGCCCCGGCTGCTGTTGCCCGCAGGTCGGCCATGACCGCGCCCAGGACATCGGGCTCCCCGCCCTTCAGGGCTCGCAGGAGGCTTTCGAGCGCCCGTATCTCCGTGTCCGGTGTGCGTGGCAGGCCAGACCAGTACTGGTAGGCCAGGCCCCGCCGGAGTGCCTTTTCACTGTGCGTCAATTCCATGGGTTCCGGCCCTTTTATTGGCTTCCCGTGATCACCGGGCTGTCACCGGGCAGCTCGAACGACCAGGTTTCACTGAGGGTGTCGTCTTCCTGTTTCAGGAAAGCCCGGACGGCCAGCGATTCCCCGGAGGCCGGCCGTGCCAGGATGGACAGTCGCCAGCGATCGAGCCTGGGGATGTATTCAACATAGTGGCCCAGCAATTCCCCCTCATTCAGCATGGAGACCGAGCTGCTCACCGACGCTTCCGGGTCAAGCTTCGCCAGTGGGCCGCCGGCGAAATCCGCGATAACCCGGACTGCGCCTTCCTCATCGCCCCCGCCGATGCGGGAGCCGTCACCAATGAAAGTGTCGACGACCCGCGCCATGGGCTCGTCGGGAATCTCCGGGCCGCCGTAGTGGACGCTGTATTCGAAGGTCATGGGGGCGTCCTCCTGTGATACCGGTTCTTCCGGTGTCCAGAACGCGACTACGTTGTCGTTGGTTTCGTCAGGCGTGGGGATCTGGACCAGGACGACCTTCCCCTTCCCCCATGAGCCCCGGGGTTCCACCCAGGCACTGGGGCGAGTGTCGTAGCGGGCCTCTGGGTCCATGTAGCTGTCGAAGGCCTGGTCCCGCTGGAGCAGGCCAAAGCCGGCCACATCCAGCGTGTCGAAATAGTCCATCGAGAGTGTTTCCGGATTCCGCAGGGGCCGCCAGAGCCACTCGCCGGACTCGCCGTTGTGGATCAGCAGGCCGTCGGAGTCATGGACCTCCGGGCGCCACTCGCCCTTCGGCTTGGGCGTTTTCCCGTCGTAATAGAACATGCTGGTAAGAGGCGCGACACCGAGCTGTTCGATGTTCTGTCGCGGGAACAGTTTCGACGTCACCCGGAGCGTTGTGGTCTGTCCGGGCATCACGGTGAAACGGTAGGCCCCGGTGACATTCTCGCCATCAAGCAGGCCATAGACCGTCATGCGTTCGGCGTCCGGGGCAGGGCGTTCCAGCCAGAACTCCACGAAATCCGGAAACGACTCGCCCTTGGGTAAGCCGGTATCGATGGCGAGGCCACGCCCTGACAGCCCGAAGCTGTTGCCCTTGCCCACGGCCCGGTAATAGCTGGCGCCGGCGAAAACCAGGAACTGGTTCTGGTTGCCCGCATCGTCAAGTGGAAATGTCAGCTTAAAGCCACCATAACCAAGGTCCGACGACATGCGTTTCTCGAGGCTGGAATCGGGGTAGTCGAAATGGCGCTTATCGAAGGGAACATCGTGAACCCCCTCGGCATCAATGACATTCAGGCGGACAGGGTGTTTGTACAGGCGGCCCGGCGGTACCAGCATGACCTGGAAGTTGGTCTCCGACTCGCGCCAGAGGCTGTGTTCGGGCTTGAAGCGAATGGCGCGGTAGGTCTGGTAGTCCAGATCGCGCAGGAATTCCGGCACCTGCTGCGGCGTTTCGTAGGCGGTGTCCGCCAGTTTCCTGGCCCTGTCCACGACGGTCTCGAAATCAAACGTGTTGCCGACGCTCGCGGCGGGCAGGAGCAGGCCTATAACCCCTATCAAATGGACGGTTCGACGCATCATTGGACGATTCCCTGCTGTGCGGTACTGAGTGACCGGGAGCCTTCTTGCTCAGGTCACCTACGCTACAGCGTTGCGGGCCCTGTGTGCCATTACCGTCCTTTCAGCCGGCGGTTACCTCAGTGTGAGCTGCCACCCTCCGGTGGCTGGAAGTGCTCGTCCAGCCGTTCCACTTCCGCGTCAATGTCGTCTTCCATGCCGAGTTCGGTATTGTCCAGCCGTTGTTGCGCGGTGGGCAGTCGGATCTCGAATTCCACGCCGTCGATGGCCAACGGCTCGAAACTGAGCCGGTGGGCGTTGCGCTTCGGGGTGAGGCTCAGGCGCCACCGGGGGCGTTCCGGGTGGCCGGGGTCGAAGCGCTGCTGCTTGCCCTTGGCCTCGAAGTCCGCGAGGCGTTGGGTGGGCTGGTCGCGGTCGTCCGTGGTGGTGACCTCCACGCTCTCTACCGGCGACTCGAACGTCCATTCCATCTGCCCCTGCCATTCACCCTCGGGTGAGCGGCAGCTTGGCTTGCCGGATTCCACTGCCACATCCACCAGTTCCGTGACCACGTTGCCGTCCGACAGGGCCACGCGCACCGCGTACTGGGTCGCCGGGGTCTCGATGTTGTGCACGGCGATCTGGCCCTCGTAGCCCTTCACGATTTCGTTGACGAAATACAGGCCCAGCCCACGGCCCTGGTGTTCCCTGGCGCGCCGTGTGGAGAAACCGAGCTGGAAGAGGTTGGGGCGGTCTTCCTCCCGGATGTGCGGACCCCGGTTGTAGACCCGGATCAGGGCATTACCCCTTTCCTCCCGCAGCTCCAGGGTGACCGGGGCGAAGGGGCTGCTGTAGCCGCGCTTGCGGGCGTGGAACTGGGCGTTCTTCAGCAGGTTCTCGAGCAGCAGCACCAGGTGGTTCTCGGTGCCCAGCAGTGTGCCCGTGGACTGGAGGTCCGCGTACCACTGCCCATCATTGAGGGCCCAGGGGGTTCCCACGGCGGGTTCCTCCAGCGGTTTCTGGCTCACCTGGCCGAGTGCGCGCCACGCCGCACGCCCGGGGTCGTAGACCGGGGGCGGGGGCAGTTCGTCCGTGTCGTCCCCCTCCTCGCTGAGCATGCGCTGGTAGTAGTGTTCCTCGCATTCGCACAGCTGGTTGCCGATGTGCAGGGCGAGGTTATCGGCGGTGGAGAGGTCCAGCAGATCCCAGAGGTAGCGCATGGCGTCTTCGGCGGCCCGCAGTGGCTGCGCCCGTTGCTCATCCCCGGCCTCTTCCGCTTCCGTGAGCGCACCTTCCAGGGCGGTGCGGACCCGGTCGAAGCTGATCACGCCGTTGTGGCGAACCTCCGCGGCGATGCTCTTGAAGTGCAGGAACTTCTCGTCGTACTCGATGTATTCCAGCAGCTTGTCGCTGATGAAGCGCTTGAGCTTGTCCGCGTGGTCGGAATAGGTGTGGGCCTTGAGCTGGAGCTGCTTGCGGTCCTGCCAGAGGCTGTGGACCTGAGCGCGCAAGGCCTGGAGGTCTGAATCCTGCTGGCGCCGTTCGCGGTGATAGCGGCGCATGTCGGCGAGGATCAGGGTCACGAACAGGGCCAGCGCGCCGTAACGCCACTCGGCCTGGAGCAGAACCGGTGGGACGCTGTAGAAGGAGGCCACTGTGGGGTCCAGCAACAGCAGGAGCCAGCTGATGGCCAGCAGGCCCCCGAGGGTGCCCAGGAAGGGGAAGCGCACCGGCTGGATGCGGTCGTCCGGGCGGTCGTCGCGTTTCTCGGCCATGCTCAGTTCGCCTCCGTGGTGCGTGGCGTGCGCCAGCAGTAGGCGCCGTCATCCCCGAAGGCCACCAGTCCCTCGCCCTCGCGGCACCATTCAAAGAAGCGTTCGTCGCCGCCCATGGCCTGGTCGATGGCCCGGCGCAGGGTGCGGATGTGCTGGCGGTAGTTGGCCTGGGAGAAGCGTTCCGGGTCCGCGTCCAGCTTCTCCGCCACCTGCAGGGTGGACAGAGGCGCGGGCGAGGCTTCCACGAGGTAGCGCAGGATCTTGCGTGGCGTCGGGGGCAGGGGGCGCTTGGGGTTGTTCGGGTTCATCAGCTTCACGCCCTGCCAGTAGGCCTCCCAGGTGACGGTGTCCAGGCTCAGGCCGCCGCTCTGGAGCCGGTCGCTGCTGTTCTTCTCCCGGGTTATGGACTGCTGGCGGAGGGTAGCCCGGATGCGCCAGCACAGCACCTGTTCGATGTTGCGCTGGTGCTTGGCGATGAAGTCCTGGGCGTTCTGTTCCTCGATGGCTTCCTGTTCCACGCCCGTGCCGCTGTATTCGGAAAGGTAGACGATGGGCAGTTGCGGCCACTTGCGCAGAAGGGTGCGTGAGACCGAGAACCCCGCCTGTTCGTTGCCGTTCATGTTGGCGTCCAGCAGGGCCAGGTCCGGGGCATCGCCGGCGTCGGCGAGCTTGATGTGCTGGCAGGCGGCCTCGGCGAAGCGGAAGACCTCTACCCGCGTTGGCTGGTCGTCAAAGGCCGTGGCCTCAAGCACCGGCTTGAAGCGGTCGATCCAGTGTGACTGGTCCTCCACCCAGAGAATCGTGGCCATGGGGCGCGGTTCCGACGGAAATCTGTTGTGAGTGTAGCAGCCGGCCCCGCTGGAACGACGATGGCTACACACTGATACAAAGTTCGCATTTTCCGGGTTGGCGACTCACGGATTATTCACGCGCGTCGGAAAGACTGCAGGTGTCGGGGCGGCGGCTCAGTCCGCCGGTTCACCAAGCAACCTTGAAGAGGGGACACACCATGTTCTCAGACATACTCACCATCTGGTCCGATTCGCCGGCGCTGTCACTGGCCATCTGGCTGGTCATCGCCATTACCCTTCTCTACGCGGGCCGGCCGCACGCGCACCAGCTCCTGCGCAATACCGGCCGCGCCTTCTACCGCAGCCTGCGCCTGGCCGGCGCCGGGGTGCGCCAACTGGAAAGCCGCGTCAGCCAGCGCAACCGGGACGTGCTGCTGGCCGCTGGTCGCGAGGAGGCGGAAAGCGCCATTGAGCGTGAATTCGCGCGGGTGGCGGAGATCGTCGAGCGGGACCTGGGCCAGTACCCGGTCCTGCACCGGCGCCTGAACGAGACGCTGGAGAAGATCGAGACGGACTACCACAACTCGATCGAGAACAAGCCCATGCCGCCGGCCTGGCAGGAACTGATGGACACCATCGGCAACCTGCCCACCTCCGGCGACCCGGCCGTGAACAGCATTCTGGAGAACATCCGGGACGTGGTGCAGAAGTCCCACGATGAGACCCTGGAGGCCTACCAGTCGGACATCAACGAACGCCACGGCATCCTCAAGGGCATGCGCCCGGACTGGCGCAACCTCGGCCAGACCATGGGGAAGGTGCACGAGACCATCACCGGCCTGGACGAGCGCTCCAGGTCCATCGACCGGCAGATGGCCGAATACGAACGCATGCGCAACAGTGATGACGAGGCGGTGAATACCCTCATGGCATCGTCGCTCAAGCAGTTCTTCATCTCGAGCCTGGTGCTGACCATCGCGGTCTTCGGCGCCATCGTGAACTTCCACCTGATCGCCATGCCCATGTCCGAGATGGTCGGCGGCACCAGCTCCATCGGCCCCATGGCGGCCTCTGACGTGGCCGCGCTGGTCATCATCATGGTTGAGATCACCATGGGGCTCTTCCTGCTGGAATCGCTGCGGGTAACGCACCTGTTCCCGGTCATCGCACGGCTGAACGACCGCATGCGGCGCTACCTGATGATCGCGTCGCTGGTGATCCTGGTGATCTTCGCGGGCATCGAGTCCTCGCTGGCCTACCTGCGCGACATGCTGGCCGCGGACCAGGCGGCGCTGGCACAGCAACTGACCGGTGAGGCCACCGGTGGCACCGAGTTCGGCTGGATCCCTGCCATGGGCCAGATGCTGCTGGGCTTCATCCTGCCGTTCGCGCTGGCGTTCGTGGGTATTCCTCTGGAGTCCTTCGTGCACTCACTGCGCACCGTACTGGGCGCGGTCACGCTCGGCGTGCTGAGGGCCCTGCGCGTGACACTGCGGGTGACCGGCGGCCTGGCGAATCACCTCTGCGCCATGCTCATCAACCTGTATGACCTGCTGATCATGGTGCCGCTGAGCATCGAGCGGATGGTGCGCTACCGCATGGAGAACCGGGCAGCCGCTCAGGCGGAAGCTTCAGAGCCGGCGCCCGAAACACAGGAACAGGCGCCCCGGAAGCGCAGCCGCAAGCGCGCGGAACCGGCTGCCGCCGAAACGCAGGCCGATGCCGATGATCTGCCCCTCACAACCCAGGAGGCCTGAACCATGAACCTTACCGCATCCACACTCCGTAACCGCGTGGCCCCCAGGGGGCTGCGCCTGACCCTGGCCGCGATTCTGAGCCTGTTCCTGATCGGCTGCAGCGAGGCGGCCAGCAACAACCGGGCGGTCTTCGTGCTGCTCGATATCTCCAACGGCTACGCCCAGGAGCGGGAGAAGGTGCAGCAGCTCAGCGCCTATCTGCTCTCGGAGCTGGGGGCCGGGGATTCGCTGGCGGTGGCTTTCATCGACAACTCCAGCTTCACCGAGCGCAACATCATCGCCCAGACCACCTTCGACGCGCGCCCGAGTGTCGTCGGGCAACAGAAGCGAGCCGTCCTGGGTAAGCTGCAGTCGTTCATGGAGGGGTTCGAGACGCCGAGCTATCACAGCGACATAACCGGCGGCATCCTGCTGGGGCGCGACTTCCTGCATGGGACGAACGCGGAACGACAGCACCTGTTCGTGCTATCCGACCTGCACGAGGACCTGCCGCCGGAGCTGAACCGGGACATGGCGCTCGACCTGGCGGGTATCCGGGTGGTTGCCCTGAACGTGCTGCGCCAGCGCGGTGACAACAACGACCCAGCCGCGTACCACGAGCGGCTGGCGAGCTGGAAAGCGCGCGTAGAGGAAGACGGCGGTCGCTGGCAGGTGATCAACGAACTTGAGCGCTTGCCCCGGCGGGTGGCGTTGCGCTGAAACCGCGAGGGTATACGTGGCACGGGTCTGTTAGAGTGTTAAGCGGAGTGAAACGGCTGGATGGGTACATCCGTTACACGCAAGAGACCCGCGCCGCTAGCGCATCCGCCATCAGTCTGATGCAGGTTCGAACTGCTTCCTCAGCCAGGCGTTGATGTCATCGGATTCATACAGCCACTGCTGTTCGCCGTTGTCGTGCTCAATCAACAGACAGGGCACTTTGACCCGCCCGCCGCCGGCTTCGAGGGCAGCCCTGTGATCCGGGTCGTTCTGGGCATCGCGGGTTTCAATGGCAAGCCCCAGGCGTGACATTTCCTTGCGGACCTTGATGCAGAACGGGCAGGCCTTGAACTGGTAGAGCGCCAGCTTGCTTGCGGCCTGTTCAACGCGTGCTTGATCTTCAGAGCTTCGGGATACGGCTCTGGGGCTGGTCAACTTTTCGTTGATCAGGACGATGGGGGTAAGGATCAGGCGCAGTGATCGGAAGAAATAACGGATAATGACGCGCATAAAAAGCCTTGTTCCTTGAGAAATGATGGCCTCTGAAATGGTGTACCAGCGTAGCATTTCTGAGACCCTGCGTAAGAGTCGGGTCTGGTAGACTCTGGCCTGCTATCAGCATTGTTGGGAGAGTTAGCGTTGCGTCGTGCTGCTCAGGTGCCGGTTTGGCTGAGTATTCTGTTGTTTGCCGGAGGGTCATCCCTTGTCGGGGCGGATGAAATCCGGGTCGCTGTCGCCAGTAATGTTGTTGGAGCAGCCAGAGTTCTGGTTGATCGGTTCGAAGCAGCTACTGAGCACAGCGTGGTCCTCGCCTCCGGCTCAACCGGAAAGCACTACGCCCAGATTCTGCACGGCGCTCCTTTCCAGGTCTTCCTTGCCGCGGATGAGCGCCGGCCCCGGCTTCTGGCTGAGTCCGGCAGGGCCGTTGAGGGAAGCCGGGTGAGCTATGCCCGTGGCCGGCTCGTCCTCTGGAGCCCCGGCGAATCGCTCGTGGATGCGGAAGGCGGGGTCCTGGCTACCGGGGATTTCGCCTATCTGGCGCTGGCCAACCCGCGTCTGGCGCCCTACGGCAGGGCGGCAAAGCAGGTGCTGGAGAACCGGGGGCTCTGGGAGGCCCTGGAAGGTCGGCGGGTGATGGGCGAGAACATCGCCCAGACGTTCCAGTTCGTGCGCACGGGCAATGCAGCGCTGGGATTTGTGGCGCTGTCCCAGCTTGAGGCGCCGGAGCGCAGCATGGGTGGCTCACGCTGGCTGGTTCCGGAGACCCTGCATGAGCCCATTGAGCAGCAGGCGGTGCTGTTGGCGGATGAACCGGCGCCCAGGGCCTTCCTCGAGTTCGTGACAGGGGAACAGGGGCAGGCGATTCTCCGTGACCATGGCTATGAGGTGCCCTGATGCCGGGCTCCGATGATCTCACGGCACTGTGGATTACGCTGCAGCTGGCGGCTGTGAGCACCCTGATCCTGCTGGTGGTGGGCACGCCCCTGGCCTGGTGGCTGGCGCGCACACAATGGCGCTTCCGCTTCGTGGTCGAGGCGATGGTGGCGCTGCCGCTGGTCCTGCCGCCCACGGTTCTGGGGTTCTATCTTCTGATCGCGCTTGGGCCGGAAGGGCCCATCGGGAGCCTGATGGAGGCCCTGGGCGGCCAGCCGCTGGCGTTCACCTTCAGCGGGCTGGTGATCGGCTCGGTGGTGTACTCGCTGCCGTTCGTGGTCCAGCCCCTTCAGAACGCCTTTTCCGCCGTCGGCCGCAGGCCCATGGAGGTGGCCGCTACGCTGCGGGCCTCACCCATGGACCGCTTCTTCACCGTGGCGGTGCCGTTGGCCGCGCCCGGCTTCCTGACGGCGGCCGTGCTTGGCTTTGCCCACACCCTGGGGGAGTTCGGCGTGGTGCTGATGATCGGCGGCAATATTCCGGGCAGTACCCAGGTGGTGTCCATCGCGGTCTATGACCATGTGGAGGCACTGGATTACACCAGCGCGCACTGGCTCTCCGGTGGCCTGCTGCTGATGTCCATGCTGATGCTGATGGCGGTCTATGCGCTCAACCGGCGTTTCCTGGTGGTGCGGCTATGAGCATTGAGCTGGCGTTCCGGCTCGACCGGGGGGATTTCAGCCTGGACCTGTCACTGGCGCTGCCGGGGGCAGGGGTGAGTGCGGTTTTCGGGCCCTCCGGCTGCGGCAAGACGACACTGCTGCGGATCATGGCGGGGCTGGAACGCTCGGCAGTGGGTCACCTGCGCGTGGGAGGCCGGACATGGCAGGACGTCAACCAGTTCGTGCCACCGCACCGGCGTGCCGTGGGCTATGTGTTCCAGGAGCCCAGCCTGTTTCCCCACCGCAGTGTGGAAGGCAACCTGCGTTATGGGCTGCGCCGGAGCCAGGGCAACGGGGATAACTCACGCCTGGAGCAGTCCATTGAGCTGCTGGGAATCCGCCATCTCCTCGCACGCAGGCCGCATCAGCTCTCCGGCGGAGAACAGCAGCGCGTGGCCATCGCACGGGCCCTGGCCATGGAACCTGCCCTGTTGCTTCTCGATGAGCCCCTTGCCGGTCTGGATGAGGCGCGGCGCCATGAAATCCTGCCGTACCTTGAGCGGCTGCACCGGGAGCTGGTTCTGCCGATGATCTATGTAAGCCACTCCAGGGAGGAGGTGGCCCGGCTGGCGGACCACCTGGTGGTTATGGATAACGGCAGGGTACAGGCGGAAGGTTCCCTCACTGACGTGTTCGCACGCCTGGACCTCGCTATCGCGGGGCAGCCGGGGGCGGAGACGGTTATCGAGGGCGTGGTGGACGATTACGACCCACGCGACGGCGTGGTGCGGGTGAACTCGGACGCAGGACCGCTCCATGCGGTACTGGGGCAGCTGGAAACCGGGCAGCCCGTGCGGCTCCAGGTCCAGGCCCGTGACGTGAGCGTGGCCCTGACGGCACCGCAGGACAGCAGTATCCTGAACGTGATGCCGGCCCGCATTGAGGACCTGGCGGAGCAGGGGGCCGGGCACGTGATGCTGCGGTTGCGGGTGGGGGATGCGGTACTGCTGGCGCGGGTGAGCCGCCGCTCTGCCCGCGAACTGTCTCTGCAGTCGGGTCTGGAGGTCCACGCCCAGGTCAAGAGCGTGGCGCTGCTGGGGTAAGCCCATGAACGCATCGCGCAGCCTCTATCAAACGCTTCCCGCCCCGGGCCTTCTGGCGGACCTGGTGCTGTTGCTGCATGGCCTGATCGTGGCCTTCGTGGTTGTCGGTCTGGTGCTGTTCATTATCGGTGGCATGCGTGGCTGGTTCTGGGTCCGCAATCCCTGGGTCCGCTGGGTGCACCTGGTGACGATTGGTTTCGTGGTGATCCAGACCTGGCTGGGGCGACTGTGTCCGCTGACTGTCTGGGAGCACGAGCTGCGTCTTGCGGCCGGTCAGCCCGTGCACGATCAGGGGTTCATCGAATACTGGGTGAGCGCCCTCATCTTCCATGACCTGCCGGGCTGGGTGTTCCTGTTCGGGTACACGGTTTTCGGGGCCCTGGTGGCCGCCACCTGGTGGTGGCTGCCGCCGCGTCAGCGCTCATCCTCGCCGAAGGACTCGGTGCGGTAGCGCTTGATGGTCAGTGAAGGGGACCAGTAATCCGATGGCAGGCCCGCCTTGCGCTTGAGCTGGCGGACAAAGTCCACGGGCTCCGGCAGCGATTCCCAGACTGCGGGGAGAAAGGTTCCCCGGTGGACGCCGTCCTCAAGAATGAGCCCATCCTCGCCGGGTTGGAGAGCCGCGAGCAGTTCCGCTTCCGAGGCCACAGGCAGCGGTTCGGGCCGGGACAGGATCGAGAGTTCCAGGTGCACCTCCTCCAGTTCATGGGCCGCCAATGGCTGGAAGCGCGGGTCGCGGAAGGCGGCGGCATGGGCATGCTCCGCCACATCCGTCACCAGTGGCTGGCGGGCTTCAAGGGTGCCGATACAGCCGCGCAGGCTGTCATCCGGGCGCTTGAGTGTGACAAAGCTGGCGCCGTTACGCTGCAGAACCTCAGGCCACTGCGCCGGCTCAACGGTCAGGGCACGACCGGTCTCAAAGCCCTCCCGGATGCTGTCCCGGGCGAGGGTCAGCAGCATCCCGCGGTGCTCGTGTGTTATCGGGGTGTCAGTGGAATACATAGGCGCCATACCCTACAACGCTGTCCCTGGGAGCTCCGGCATCCCCCGAGTTGCGCAGATCCAGGATGCGGCCTTCCAGGCCCTTCTGACGGGCCAGCCACAGAAGCCCGTTGATGGGGTGGCGGCCACAGGCATCGCCATCCCGGACCTTCTCCCACGCCAGGTTCTCAATAGCCTCGGACGTGGCCCTGTCCCGGCGTACCGCGCTGTCGTAATCCATGAAGTGGCTCAGATCCGAGCTGATGGCGATCAGTGTCTCGGGCCCACCCCAGAGTGAATCCAGCAGTGTTCCGACTTCCTCCGGCGTAGCGTCGCCCACGACCAGCGGGACAACACTGAAGTCATCCATCAGCGCCTGAAGGAAGGGGAGATGTACTTCAAGGCCGTGTTCGCGCTCATGGGCGTCTTCCCGATAGACCACGTCGGAGCGCTGGGCCACCAGGTCCGCCTGAGTGGCCTGGTCAACGCGCACATTCCCCATGGGCGTGGCGAAATAGTCCGCGCTGCTGGCGGCGATCCCCCGGAAGGGAATGCGGTGACTTGGCCCGAGCAGGATGACGCGCTCAATGCGATCCGCCATGGTGCGGACGGTTGCATACGCCTCCCCGGCGACCGCACCCGAGAACGGGTAACCCGCATGGGGCGCGATCAGCGCCTTGGGCGGCGCTACGTTATCGGTGCCCGCCTTTTCGAGGAAACCGGCAACCTGCTGCTGCAGTACGCCGCGCTCGGCGGGGTAGAAGAGCCCTGAAACCGCCGGTGGCCGAACTGTCTGTTCCATGGTGCACCTCCCTTGGGGCTGGCTTCATTTGCCCTTATATGGGGGCGATCGACGCCATCAACAAGGCTGGGCAAGAGCCCGGGTCGCGCCCTATACTCGGAGTATAACGCCAGCACCGGGAGGTGAGACCATGGGCGTCACAATCTCCAGCGACCGTTTCCCAACCGTCTACTGGCATGAGCTGGAAGATGGTCGGATCCAGTGCGATCTGTGTCCGAGGGCCTGTAAGCTGAAAGAGGGTCAGCAGGGCCTGTGTTTTGTGCGTGCCCGGCATGACGACCAGATCGTGTTGACCACCTACGGGCGCTCCAGCGGGTTCTGCGTGGACCCGATTGAGAAGAAACCCCTGAACCATTACCTGCCCGGCACCTCGGTCCTGTCCTTTGGTACTGCTGGCTGCAACCTGTTCTGCAAGTTCTGCCAGAACTGGGATATGAGCAAGTCCCGGGAGATGGATACGCTGGCGGACCAGGCGGAGCCGGAGACCATCGCGCGCGCCGCCGAGGATCTGGGCTGCCACAGCATCGCCTTCACCTACAACGATCCGGTGATCTTCCACGAATACGCCATCGACGTGGCCCAGGCCTGCCATGAGCGGGGCATCAAGGCGGTGGCCGTGACCGCCGGTTACATCTGCGAGGAGCCGCGGAAGGAGTTCTTCCGTTACATGGACGCGGTCAACTTCGACCTCAAGGCGTTCACTGAGCGCTTCTACCGCAAGATTACCGGCAGCGAGCTGCAGCCGGTGCTGGATACGATCGAGTACGTGCACAACGAGACGGATGTGTGGTTCGAACTGACGACGCTGCTGATCCCGGGCGAGAACGATTCCAGCGAGGAGATCGAGCGCATGAGCCAGTGGGTGGTGGAGCATCTGGGGCCGGATATTCCCATGCATTTCACCGCCTTCCATCCGGATTTCAAGATGATGGAGCATCCGCGTACGCCGGCGGAGACGCTGACCAATGCGCGTGAAGTAGCCATGAAGAACGGCATCCGGTACGCCTACACGGGGAACGTGCACGATGAGGCCGGAGGCAGCACCTACTGCCATCACTGTGGCCAGAAGCTGATCGGGCGGGATTGGTTTGTGCTCAGTGACTGGAACCTGACCCACGATGGGCATTGCACCAATTGCGGGACGCGGTGTGCCGGGGTGTTTGATGGGGATCCCGGGCGTTGGGGCGCCCGGCGTGTGCCTGTGCGGCTGGCGGAGTGGCGTTAGCGGTTGTCCCAAGACTGAGGTGCTTCTGCAGGAGGGGAGGCGGGTAACGCTCTCCGGGAATCGCCACAAGTACATCCATGTAGGCTGCGCGGTGGCCATCCATGGCCACCGAGCTTCCCTCCGAGCGTTCCCCGCCTCCCCTCATCAAACCCTGATGATGTCGCTAACACGCAATCACAGCGTTGCCTTTTCCTCCTCGCTCCTTGCTTCTCACTCAACCAACTCGTCGTGCATCCGGATCTCATTCTTCAGGGTCTGGTGCACCGGGCAGCGGCCGGCGATCTGGAGCATGCGCTGGCGCTGCTCGTCGGTGAGGTCGCCTTCGATGGTAATGTGGCGGACGAGTTCATCCACCTTCCCGGACTTTGTCTCGCACTCCTCGCAGTCTTCCGCGTGGACCTTGCGGTGGGTGACCTCGCAGGTGACGCGCTCCACCGGGAGTTCCTTGTGGCGGGCGTACATGTTGATGGTCATGACGGTGCAGGCGCCCAGTGAGGAGGCCAGGAGGCCGTATGGGTCCGGGCCACGGTTGGTGCCGCCGTTGTTCTTGGGTTCGTCGGCAACCATCTCATGCGGGCCGGCCTGGACACGGCAGAGGAAGCCGTCCTCGGTGCGGCCGGTAACGCGGGCGCCCTCCGGGGCCGGGGCCGTTTCGGGTTCCAGGAAGCGGGCGGCCCAGGCGGAGACCACCTGGGCGGCGTACTGGGCGTCGGAGCGGCGCGAGAGCAGGTGGTCGGCGTCGTCCAGGCTGATGAAGCTCTTGGGGTGCAGGGCGGCGGTGTAGATCTGCTCGGCGTTGTCGATGCCCACCGTGCGGTCATGCGGCGCGTGCATGACCAGCAGGGCACGCCGGAGTTTGTGCAGGCGCTCGGTCAGGTCGTGGCTGCGGGCGTCGTCGATGAAGTCTTTGCGGATGCGGAAGGGGCGGCCGGCGAGATCAACCTCGGCGCTGCCGCTTTCCTCGATCCGCTCCAGGTCCGTGCCGAACTGCTTGAGAATGTGGTCCGGGCTCGCCGGGGCGCCTATGGTGGCGACGGCGCGCACGCTGTCCAACCGCTCGGCGACGGCGAGAGCCGCGGAGCCGCCCAGGGAGTGGCCAAGCAGCAGTTGGGGCGCGGCGTAATGTTCGGTGAGCCAGGCGGCGGCATCTTCCAGGTCATCAAGGTTGCTGGAGAAATTGGTATCCGCGAACTCGCCCTCGCTTTCACCCAGACCGGTGAAATCAAAGCGCAGCACAGCGAAGCCGGTGCCGGCCAGGGCCGAGGTGATGGTGCGGGCGGCGCGGACCTGGCTGCCGCAGGTGAAGCAGTGGGCGAAGATGGCCGTAGCCCGCCAGATCCCGCCGGGGGGCAGTTCAATCGTGCCCTTGAGGGTGAGGCCATTACGGGACTGGAATTCAATGGCGGGCATGGCGGATCTCCTTGCGGGTCAGCTTGGCTGCGGGATGTATTTACGCCCGTACAAGGTTAACAGAAAGCCGAAGAAGAACATCAGCACGCCGTAGACCGCCGAGGGCACGGACATGGCCTCGGATTCCAGAAGGTTGAGGGTTACCAGCAGGCCGATGGTGCCGTTTTTAATGCCGAGTTCCACGGCCACTGCCATGGATTCCCGCTGGGTGAGGCCAGTCAGACGGCTGAGACCCAGTGCGATGCCGATGCCCGCAAGGTTCAGGGCGATGGCCGCGGGGCCGGCCTGACTGAGCAGTTCACCCAGCTGATCGCGCACGTTGTACACCAGCGCCACCACCAGCATGGCCAGTACAACACCGCCGAAGACGCTGACCGCGCTTTCCGCTTTCTGGGCCTTCTCCGGGAATCGGCTCTTGAGCATCATGCCGATGGCGATGGGCAGCAGCACGATCAACCCCAGCGTCATGATGGTGCGTTCCACGGGCAGCCGTATGGCTTCGTTTTCACCCATGTAGAGATCCAGCGCCAGGTTGGTGAAAAGCGGCAGCGACACGATGGTGATCAGGTTGGCCAGGACGGTCAGCACGATGGACAGCGCCACGTTCCCCCGCGCCATGAGCGCGAAGAGGTTGGAGGTGGTGCCGCCCGGGCAGGCAGCGATGATCACCAGTCCCACGGCGATCATGGGCGACAGGTTGAAAATCGCGATGATCAGGAACGCCAGTGCTGGCATCACCAGGATCTGGGCAATGGTGCCGACGATGATCCCACGGGGGTACACCGCGACCTGGCGGAAGTCCCTGGGCGTCAGGGTCATGCCGATGCCGATCATGATAATGAACAGGGAAAGGGGCAGTCCGATGGAAATCAGCGGGCTGGCTTGCATGGGGTGCGTCCTTTTTGACTTTTGTTATTGTGAATCCGGGTTCAATAATGCCGGACCCATTGGGAAAAGCCAATCAGGGCGAGCTGGAATCTGGAAACGGAATGTAGCAGCTGAAGGAAGGATGGAAACTGAGGGCGTCCATGCCCTCATGTTCCTGTGGGTCAGTCTTTTTTCTCTTCGCCTTCAGGCTTGTCGGAACCCTGGTGGCCAAGGGGAGAGGCCGTATCCAGCCGCGGGTGGTTGTCCATGAACTCACGGTGCGGATCGTCCAGGGCATCCAGCTTCTGCAGCGTGCCCTTGATGGCGTGAATGGCTGCCAGAACGTCCTGGGTATTCCCGGACTCGGAGATGGTGTGCATGTTCCGGATCGGGAAGCCGATGGAGGTGGCTGCGCAGTCCACGCTTGCCAGCACGCCGGCCATGCCGTCAGTGCCGGTGTCCGGGCCCACCACGTCGCGCTGGAAGGGGATTTCCTGCTCGCGTGCCGTGGTCTCAAAGAAGCGGTTGAGCTGTTCGCTGGCGATGGCGCCCACGGACATGGTGAAGCCCTTGCCCATCTCCTGCGGGTTCATACGCCGGTCCCCGATGCCCGGAGCGGCCTTGTAGTCGTGGTTCACGTCCACGCCGACCAGCGCATCCGGCTTGAGTTCACCGGCCAGGACGCGGCTGCCGAAGCGCCCGATTTCCTCGTAGGTGGCCATGGCGTAGAGCACCCGGATCTTCTCGGTGCCGCCGGCTTCCGCCATCAGGCGCGCCACTTCCGCAGTGGTGAAGCAGCCCAGGCCGTTGTCCAGGTAGGCGCCATAGAAGGTGTTGGGGCTGAAGCCCTTGCGGATGGGGCGGTCGAGCAGGATGGAGTCACCGGGGCGCACACCCAGGTTCTCGACCTGCTGCTTCTTGTTCTCGCCATGGATCTGCAGCTCCAGGTAGAGCTGTTCCTTCTTGATGCCCTTGTCGCCACTGCGCACATTCGGGTCCGCGAAGTGGATGGCGCCGAGGGCTTCCACTGTGCCGCCCTCGATCACGCGATAGCTGCCCGGGTTCTCGGGGTCCTCGCTGAACAGCTTCACCTCGTGGCCGATCAGCGTGGTGGGCAGGAAGGAGTCGCTGTTGATCCAGATCTTGCCGTCATCGCCGATGCTCCGCACCTGCATGCGGATCTTGTCCGCATGGCCGATGATCATGACCTTGAACATGTCCTCCCGCCCCGGGTGGGTGTCCAGCACAATGCCCGCATGGCCTTTGAACTGGTGGATGTGCCAGTCCTTGGGCGATACACGCTCAAGGTAGGGCTTGAGCACACCATAGGTCATGGCCGCCTCGATGCCGATCGGACTGGGCGCGGCCAGGATGTCGCGCATCAGCTCGAACTGGTCATCGGGCATGGGAGTATTCCAGGGCTGGGTCGATTCGGTCATCGCGTTGTCTCTGCCTTCTTTTTCAGGGGTTTCCGGTTCTGGAGTGAGTCTACCAGCCTGAAAGGATACCCCCTAATCCCCGAGACTGGCCAACCGTAAATTAAGATGCGCAATGCAAATAATATGGTGGAAAATGATGGCTCGGTGTAGAGTAAAAGTGCCATTCCATATTCAGTGAATTCTGATGATGAAACCGCCAGTGCTGGTCATTCTGGGCCTGTTTTTGCTGCCCCGCCTCGTTTTTCCGGAAGACCGGCCGGAGATAGTGATTGCCGCGGATCAGTGGTGCCCCATCAATTGCCTGCCGGATAGTGATCGCCCGGGGTTCATGATTGAGATTGCGGGTGAGATCTTCAATGAAGCGGGCTACCGGGTCGTCTATCGGCTTATGCCCTGGTCCCGGGCTATTGTTTCCGGGCGTGACGGGACGATTAATGCCATTGTCGGCGCTTACCGGGGCGATGCGCCGGGGTTCGTGTTTCCGCGTAACGAACAGGGGCGGATCGGGTCTGCGGCACTGTTTACCCGTGCCGGGAGTGACTGGGTCTACCAGGATCTGTCGTCACTGGAGCAGGTCCGGCTCGGGACGATCCTGGACTACGACTATGGCGAATCGCTCAACGGCTATATTGAGGCGCATTCCCAGAGTTACCGGGTCCAGGTGATGACTGGCAATGACCCCCTTGCCAAGAACATTGAGAAGCTTCTGAGGGGCCGCATTGATGTGGTTGTGGAGGCGAAGCCCGTGTTCCGGTATCTCAGCCGTGAAATGGGCGTGGAGGGCGAGGTTCGCCATGCGGGTGAGGCCGCGCCTTCCGAGGACGCCTACATCGCTTTTTCCCCAGGGCTTGAGTCATCGTCTGAGTACGCCCGGATCCTCTCCGAAGGCATGGAACGTCTGCGGGCCAGTGGGGAACTGGCTCGGATCCTGGCACGCTATAATCTTGACGACTGGAAAACCGGAGAGTGACCAGGGGCTTTTGGGGGGGCGGTGTGGAGTGGATTGAGAGCGGAGCTCTCTAGGGATAATCGAGATCGGTAAGAACACCGGCGTCCTCGACCGTCAGAAACCAGCATTGGGCTGGGTACTTCTGGATGAGCTGTCGGGCCCCCTGGTCGCCCGAGAGGCTGCACAGCTGTGACCAGTAGGCGCGTCCGAAGATGACCGGGTGGCCGGGCTGCCCCTGGTGGATCGGGCGGGTGATGCCGTCCTCCGTCGCCTGCTCACAAAGGGCGTTCAGGGTTTCGAGCTGGACCCAGGGCATGTCCCCGAGACAGATGGCTGCTGCTCCGATCCCGGACAGTGACGGGTCGGCACTCAGGGCCCGGAAAGCATCGGCGATGCTGCTGCCCATGCCGTCGCCGGCATTGGGAGCCCTGATGGTGGGAACATCCGGTGGCAGGTTGAGGTTGGCCGGGACGTCAGTGGCGCCAATCACCACGCGTACATCCCGGAACCCCATGCGGAGGTTTTCAAGCGAAGCCGCCAGCAGCGTGCGTCCGTCCGGCAGGGCAGCCACACGCTTATCCGCATCGCCGAAGCGCCGTGAGGCGCCCGCCGCAAGGACGAGCGCGACCACGTCATTGCTCATCAGACCGCAAGCTGATCATTAACGGGCAACTGGCGGATACGCTTGCCGGTGGCGGCGTAGATGGCGTTACAGACCGCCGGCGCCACCGGTGGCAGCCCCGGTTCACCCACACCGCCCATGGGCAGCTCCGGATCGTTATTGACCAGGTGTGTGCGGACCTGCTTCGGGGCATGTTCCATGCGGGGCACGTTGTACTGGTGGAAGTTGTTCTCCTGCACACGGCCCTCCCGGAAGGTTATCTCGCTGTGCAGGGCAATGCCGATGCCCATGACGCAGGCGCCTTCGAGCTGGGAGCGGATGCGCTCCGGGTTCACCTGGAAGCCGCAGTCGAAGGCGATGTCCGCGTTGTGGATGGTCACGCTGCCGTCATCGCCGACTTCCGCATCGATCACGATGGCCGTGTAGGACTGGAAGCTGTGGTGGAAAGCAAGCCCCAGGCCACGGCCCTTGGGCATGTCACGCCCCCAGTCCGCCTTTGCGGTCACCGTCTCGATGACATTGCGCATACGCCCGGTGTCAATCACGTAGACCGATGGATCCTCGCCGTAATTCCAGCTGTCGCCGAAATCGCGGGGATCGATCCTGCGTGCTGGACCCAGCAGTTCCAGCAGGTAGTCCCGGTGGTCCTTGCCGGCCGCCTCGGCCATCTCGGCGGCAAAGCTCTGGATGGCGAAGGCATGGGGCAGGTTGTAGACCGAACGGAACCATCCGATACGGGCGTGGGACTCGGCTTCCGGGTTCTCGAGCTGGATGGCGGGTACATCGAACGGCATGGTGTTGAAGCCCATCCCGAGCTCAAAGCCTCCCTTGTGCTCCGGGTCCTCCTGGAACAATGAGGTGATGGTCGGAGACAGCGTGCGGTGACGCCAGCCTTTGGCCTTGCCGTCCGCGTCCAGGGCACCTTCCAGCCGGTCCACGGACAGGGCATGGAAATAGGCGTGATGAACGTCGTCTTCGCGGCTCCACTGAACCTTGACCGGGCGCCCGCCGGTTTCCTTTGCCAGAAGACCGGCTTCCAGAACATAGTCGGGCTTGGACTTGCGGCCGAAACCGCCACCCAGGAGCGTCACATTCAGCGTGACGTCCTCCTTGTCCAGGCCCAGCACGCCGGCCAGCCCCTCGCGGCCGGCGCGGGGGTTCTGGATCGGTGCCCAGGCTTGGGCCTTGCCGTCCCGGAGCCGCACTACCGCGACCGGGGGCTCCATGGGCGCCTGAGCCATGTGGGGCATGTAGTAGGTGGCTTCGATGGTCTGGTCGGCACCGTCGAGAGTCTTCTGGATGTCGCCACTGCTGCGGATGACCTTGCCAGGGGACTGGGCGGCTTTTTCCAGAGCCTGGCGGTAGTCATCCGTGTTATAGCGCGCGTTGTCGCCCGCTGCCTCCATGTCCCATTCGATCTTCAGCGCATCCCGCCCCTGCATGGCGGACCAGGTGTTGCTGGCGATCACCGCCACACCACCCATTGGCTTGAAGCCGGCGGGCTCGCTGTTGGTGTCCAGGGTAACAACCTTCTCTACACCTGTGACTTTCAGCGCCTCGCTGTCATCGACACTGGCAACTTTGGCACCGAGTACCGGCGGCCGGGCGATCACGGCATGGACCATGTCGTCGAACTGGATATCCGCGCCAAAGGTAGCGCTGCCCTCGACGATCTCCTCGCCGTCGATGGCCATGGGGCGTTCAATGTTGCCGCTACCCCGCTGCCGGACCGGATCGGCCTCCTGACCGATGTAGCGGTGAGCCTCGATGGGCTTGAGCTCGATGGCACTGCGCTCCGGTACCGCCAGTTCCCGGGCGGCTTCCGCGAGCTCCCCAAAGCCAAGGGTGCGACCGGAGGCTTTGTGGGCCACTTCATGGACGCCCGCTTCGCATTCAGAGGCCGGAACACCCCATTCATTCGCTGCGGCCTGTTCCAGCATCATGCGGGCGGAGGCGGCCGCGCGGCGCATGGGGTCGTACCAGTGGCGCATGCTGCGGGAACCGTCGGTGTTCTGGTTGCCGTAGCGGTCCTGGTCGGCCCGGGCCTGCTGAACAGCAACCCGGTCCCAGTCGGCACCCAGTTCGTCGGCGGCCACCATCACCAGGCTGGTGCGGATACCCTGGCCCATTTCGGAGCGGTGGTTGATGATGGTGACTGACCCATCGGGGTCGATCTGGATGAAGACGTTGGGATCATCCACCCAGCCACCGGGCATGCCGGCAGCGCCGTATTGCTTCTCCTCGTCGCTGGCCAGGGCCATGTCCCAGCGGGCCGCCAGTACCAGTGCGGAGGCTCCTGCCATACCGCCAAGAAAGCGCCGGCGGCTGACGTTCGCGATCATCAGTGAGTCGTTTGATACCGTCATGATCAGGAGTCCTCCTGCATCGCGTCGGCGGCGTAGTGGATGGCGTGCCGGATGCGGTTGTAGGTGCCGCAACGGCAGATGTTGCCGGTCATCGCGTCTTCGATCTCGGCGTCGGAGGGGGTCGCGTTCTGCTTGAGCAGCGCGGTGGCGCTCATGATCTGGCCCGCCTGGCAATAGCCGCACTGGGCCACGCCCAGATCAAGCCAGGCATTCTGTACCTGCTGGCCCACCGGGTCTTCCTTCATGGCCTCGATGGTGGTGATCTTGCCGCCGGCGGCATTGCCCACCGTTGTGGTGCAGGAGCGGATGGGCTCGCCATCAAGGTGGACAGTGCAGGCCCCGCAGAGGGCCATGCCGCAGCCGAACTTGGTGCCCGTGAGCTGGACGATGTCGCGGATGGCCCAGAGCAGTGGCATGTCGTCCGGGACATCCAGCTCGTGGGTGGTTCCGTTGATGGTCAAGGTGGTCATGGCATTGTCTCCGCCGGTCGAATGGGTGTCTTTACGGCGTGAAAGGGCTTCCGGATTGTCGCATCAGTATAGTCATGAAAACCAGCCAGAGCCCAGAAGCAGCTGTATCAGGGTGGCATTGGCGATATCGATCAGGAACGCCCCCAGCAGGGGAATGACCAGGTATGCCTTGGGGCTGGCGCCAAAGCGTGAGGTGAGGGTATTGATATTGGCAATGCCAACCGGGGTGGCGCCCAGGCCCATGCCGATGAAGCCGCCGCTGATACAGGCGGCGTCGTAGTCCCTGCCCAGCAGCGGGTAGACCACGAACACCGTCAGGAGGGTGATAACGATGGCCTGAATAACCAGTACAAGGCCGATCAGGCCGATGGCGTCCTGGAGCGAGAGCAGCGGCAGGCTGATCAGGCTCATGCCCAGAAACAGCTGGAGGCTGAGGTCGCTGGCGAGCTGGATAGGGGCCGGGTCGATGGGGCGGCGGAGCAGTGCCAGCCCGTTGGAAAGCGCAATCCCCAGCAGCATGGCGGTGAGGAAGGCCGGCACACGGATGCCCATTTCCCCGAGCCCTTCATACATCCAGGAGCCGAGCGCGAAGCACAGGGCAATCAGAAGCACAGCCTGCAGCAGGCTGTTCATGTCGATCAGGTAAGACGGCGCAGTGCCGGGTGCCAGGCTGGCGACGCGCGGCTCCGTTCCACCGGGTGCGAGTCCGTGGCGGCGGATGAGCCAGGCTCCGACTGGGGCGCCCACCAGACCACCCAGTATCAGCCCGAAGGTGGCGAAGGTCATCCCCAGCGTGCGCGCATCAGAAAGGCCGAAATGATCCTCGAAAAGCTGGCCCCAGGTGAGCGCTGTGCCATGGCCGCCGGCCAGTGAGATGCTCCCGCCCACGAGCCCGTAAAGCGGGCTCTGGCCGCTCAGCCAGGCCATGAGGGTGCCGGCCAGGTTCTGGAAAACCAGCAGGACAACGGCCAGGCCAAACAGGAGCGCGAGCGCGCGTCCCCCCTCGATCAACTGCCGGAGCTGCGCGGACAACCCGATGGTGGAGAAGAAAACGATCAACAGGAGGTCGCGCAGCTGGAGATCGAAACGGATGTCCAGCTGCGTCAGCACTTCGGTCAGGGCAACCAGGCCACTGACGGCGAGCCCGCCACTGACACCCGGCGGCACATTGTAGCGGTGCAGCACCCCGGTCCAGAGGTTGAGTCGAACACCAAGCCACAGGGCCACGATCGCCAGTGCCAGGGTGACGGGGGTGCTGAGAGTCAGGAGTGTGGGGTCGGTGGCTGTATCCATGGGATCCAAGAATACGCCAGTTATGGGTAGGGGAAACAGTCCGACGTCCACAGTGACGGCCCGGTGCTGACGCGCGGGTCTGGCCTCGCGGGCGTGGATTGGCTAGGGTCTGGCGTCTTCATTCACGGACAGAAAAGGTATTTCCATGGCTGATCTGATACTGCATCACTACCCCATGTCCCCGTTTTCAGAAAAGATCCGAGCCATGCTCGGGTATGCCGGCCTCGGTTGGGAATCCGTAACGGTGCGCGAGATGCCGCCGCGCCCGAACCTGGAAACGCTTACCGGCGGTTATCGAAAGATTCCGGTGGCCCAGGACGGCGCGGACGTGTTCTGCGATACCCGCGCCATTGCCAGGGAGATCGCCGCCCGGGCCAACCGGCCGGAACTGGTGCTGGAGGACAGCAGCGAGGCGGTGCAGGCATTCGTCCGGGAAGCGGATCTGGAGATCTTTCTGGCCTGTGTCATCGGGGCGAGTGGGCCGGGGATGATGGTCAAGCTGGCGAAGAGTACATCCACGCTCAACGCGCTGCGTTTCCTGAAGGACCGGATATCAATCGGGCGCACCGCCAGGGTATCAGCCATGAAACCGAAGCAGGCCCGCGCGAAGATCCGCGAGCACCTGGACCGGATGGAAGGCATGCTGGATACGGCGTTCCTGTTCGGCGACACGCCCTGCATTGCGGATTTTTCCGCCTACCATGGCCTCTGGTACGTGCGCGATCTTGCTGAACATTCGGTGATGAAAGGATATCCGAAGGTGAATGCCTGGATGGACAGGATCCAGGCGTTCGGCCACGGTACGGCACGTGAACTCAGCCAGAAAGGTGCCCTGGAGAAGGCCCGCGCGACCCAACCGCGGCCAATCGAGACGGAAGGGGACGACCCAATGCTGGGCAAACAGGTCGCCATCGCCCCGGATGACTACGCCCGGGATCCGGTAGAGGGCACCCTTGTGGCGTCCAGCGCGCATGAGAGCGTCCTCAGGCTGGAGAATGAGGGGACGGGTGTGCTGCACCTGCATTTCCCGAAGGAAGGCTTCCGGATAGAGTGTTGATATCATCGGTTGCACGATGATCGCGGATCATGAAGGGTAGGGCGAGCAACGGTCACCCATGAGAGGAGGAGCGACATGATCAAGGATAACCCTGAACGCTATGGGACGATCTCCCGGGTGCTTCACTGGCTGTTTGCCGTGCTGGTGCTCTGGCAGTTCATGAAGTTCTTTGACCGTATTGGGGAAGGGGAGCACTGGGTCGGTGAGACACTGGTCCCCTGGCACGTCTCGATCGGTACCCTGCTGCTGGTGCTGATTGTGGTGCGCGTTGTCTGGGCTCTGTCGCAGGCGTCCCATAGGCCCACGCACGAGCCCCCAATCAGGTACCTGGCACGGGGTGGGCATATCCTGCTCTATGCGGCACTGGTGATCATGCCCATTACGGGCATGCTGTACATGGTCGGTGAAGGGTATGGCGTTGAGGCTTTCGGCATCACCCTGATTGCCGAAGGTGAGGAAATCGCCTGGATGCATACCGTTGGCGGCCTTCACTCGATCACCGCCTGGGTGCTTCTGGGCCTGACGCTCGCCCACATTGCGATGGCTTTCTACCATCAGTTTGTGCGGCGTGACGGCACCCTCAGGCGCATGAGCTAGCCGCCATCGGCAGGCCGGGAGGCTCATAAAAAGAACCTATTGAAATGGTCAACAAATGCAACTGATGATAATGGGGCAAGAGCCCCGGTGAATGTCGTATAGTGTTCACGTCGATGACGTCGCACCGGGTTCAAACAGGCCCGTGGGCGGTCGTTTTGAGTGGACCTGCTTCATTCAACACTATAGTTACGATCGGAGAGATCTATGAGCGGAAACGAAAGCGGCGGTAAGTGCCCCGTTGTCCACGGTGGCAATACCCATGTGAATGACGATGTCATGGAGTGGTGGCCGAACAGCCTGAACCTGGACATCCTTCATCAGCACGACACCAAGACCAACCCGATGGGCGAGGACTTCGACTATCGCGAAGAAGTCCGCAAGCTCGATTTCGATCAGGTCAAGCAGGACGTTATGGACCTGATGACCGACAGCCAGGACTGGTGGCCCGCAGACTGGGGTCACTATGGCGGCCTGATGATCCGCATGACCTGGCACGCTGCAGGCAGCTACCGTGTATTCGATGGTCGTGGCGGCGCAGGCACCGGTAACCAGCGTTTCGCGCCCATCAACAGCTGGCCCGACAATGGTAACCTGGATAAGGCACGCCGCCTGCTGTGGCCGATCAAGAAGAAGTACGGTAACCGCCTGAGCTGGGCCGACCTGATCACCCTGGCGGGCAACGTTGCCTACGAATCCATGGGCTTCAAGACCTTTGGTTTCTCCTTCGGCCGCGAAGACATCTGGCACCCTGAAAAGGAAACCTACTGGGGTAGCGAGAAGGAATGGCTCGCCACCAGTGACAATGAGAACAGCCGCTACGACGAAGACCGTAACCCGGACTCCCTTGAGAACCCGCTCGCGGCGGTGATGATGGGGCTGATCTACGTCAACCCGGAAGGCCCGGATGGCACGCCGGACCCGGCGCAGACGGCGCAGGACGTGCGCGTTACGTTCCAGCGAATGGCCATGAGCGATGAGGAAACCGTTGCCCTGACCATTGGCGGACACACTATTGGTAAATGCCATGGCAATGGCGATCCGGACAACGTTGGTCCGGCACCCGAAGGCGCAGACGTAGAGGAACAGGGCCTCGGCTTCAACAACCATGTCACGCGGAGCGTTGGGCGCGACGCAGTGACCAGTGGCCTTGAAGGCGCCTGGACCACCAACCCGACCCAGTGGGACCATGGCTATCTCGAAATGCTCCTCGACCATGAGTGGCAGGTTGTCCAGAGCCCGGCAGGCGCTAACCAGTGGGAGCCGGTGGACATCAAGGAAGAGGACATGCCGGTGGACGTGGAGGATCCGTCGATCCGCCGCAAGCCCATGATGACCGACGCCGACATGGCCCTGAAGGTCGATCCGGAATTCCGCAAGGTCTGCGAGAAGTTCCGTCAGAACCCGGACCAGCTGGACGACGCCTTCGCCCGCGCCTGGTTCAAGCTGATCCACCGTGATCTGGGCCCGAAAGACCGCTACATCGGCCCGGAAGCACCCACCGAGGACCTCATCTGGCAGGACCCGGTACCCGAGGGCAGCTGGAACTACAACGTTGAGGCGGTGAAGAAGCAGATCGCCGAAAGCGGCCTCAGCATCAGCGACATGGTAGCCACGGCCTGGGACAGTGCTCGTACCTTCCGCCAGTCCGACAAGCGCGGTGGTGCCAACGGTGCCCGTATCCGCCTGGCGCCGCAGAAGGATTGGGTCGCCAACGAGCCGGAGCGTCTGCAGCGTGTGCTCAAGGTACTTGAGCCGATCGCGAAGCAGAATGGCGCCAGCGTGGCGGACGTGATCGTTCTGGCCGGTAACGTGGGCATCGAAAAGGCCGCGAAAGCCGCTGGGCATGATATTGCCGTGCCGTTCCGGCCCGGTCGTGGCGATGCCACCGAGGAAATGACCGATGTGGATTCCTTCCAGTGGCTCGAGCCGCTGTCGGACGCCTATCGCAACTTCCTGAAGAAGGACTACAGCGTTCAGCCGGAAGACCTGATGCTCGACCGCACCCAGCTCATGGGGCTGACCGCGCCTGAGATGACGGTGCTGATCGGCGGCATGCGGGTACTCGGTACCAACCATGGTGGCAGCAAGCACGGTGTGTTCACGGATCGTGAAGGTCAGCTGACCAACGATTTCTTCGTGAATCTCACCGACATGTCCTACAGCTGGGTACCGACCGGCGACAACCTGTATGAGATCCGCGACCGCAAGACGGACAAGGCGAAGTGGACCGCGACCCGGGTAGATCTGGTGTTCGGCTCCAACTCGATCCTGCGTTCGTACGCGGAGGTCTACGCTCAGGACGACAACGAAGAGAAGTTCGTACAGGACTTCGTGAAGGCCTGGAACAAGATGATGAACGCGGATCGCTTCGATCTGGAATAATCATCCCAGCCTGAGCTGAGACGACAAAAAGCCGGGTGTGGCGTGAGCCGCACCCGGCTTTTCTGTTTCAGGGCACTCGATCAGGGCGCCTCGGTGCCTATATCCTCTTCACCAAACCGCTTGTGGGTGCCATCGCAGTAGGGAGCGTTGCTGGTGTGCTTGCAGCAGCACAGCACTGCATCGCCACTTTCCCCGGGGCTGAACTTCTGCGGCGTAATGCCCGTGCCCTTGTGGGAACCATCGCAGAATGGCTGGTTGTCAGAGCGGCCACAGGCACAGAACATGTAGTTCTCGCCAGCCGTAACGCTGACCTTCGCCGGTTTGTTATCGGCAACAACTGGTTGGGTCATGGTGATCCTCTCTTCTTCTCTGGGTTTCAGGGCAGCTCCGTGCACCTTCTGTGTAACGCGTACGAACGCATGCCGTCCAGAGCTCATCGCGGAGTTGTCCTGGGGAGAAGAGAAACATCGGGAAAGAAGGGCAGGGACGGGAGCCGGACTGACCGGCTCCCCGGGTTACTTACGGCAGAAGTGGGACCAATCGTTTACTGCTGGGCTTCCCGGCTCGCTTCCAGAACCGATTCCACGCGGCGGTTCTGAGCCCGGCCCTCAGCGGTATCGTTGTCCGCCACCGGCTGGGATTCACCGTAGCCTTCAGCGCTCACCCGGTCCGCGGCGATGCCCATTTCCTCCACGAGGACCTGTTTAACGGCTTCCGCGCGGCGCTGGGAAAGGGCCCGGTTGGCCTCGGCGTTGCCAACACTGTCTGTGTGGCCTTCCAGTACCAGGGTGCTTTCAGGGAACTCACGCATGGCTTCGGCCACGTCACGGATCTCCGGCAGGGAACCCTCAGTGACGTTGGCGCTGGCGGTCTCAAAGCGCACATTGAGAGTCTCGCGCACGCTTTCCTTGAGCGTTTCGTGGCAGCCCTGATCATTGACCTTCGCGCCTTCCGGCGTGTCCGGGCACTGATCGTTGCGGTTGGTTACGCCGTCATTGTCGGAGTCGCGCTCAATGGCGCAGCCCGCGTCATTCACCGGGGTGCCGGCGGGTGTGTCAGGGCAGTCGTCACGGCTGTCGGGGACGCCGTCATTGTCCGAGTCCTGCGGCTTGGCGGGCTCCTGCTGCGGGGTCGGAGCCGGTTCGTCACCGCCGGTGCCAAAGGCGTAGTTCACACCCAGATAGACCTGCGTATCCTGGCGGCTGTTATCAAGGATGAAGTCGTGGCGCGCGCCCACATCGATGAAAACATTGCTTGCGACCGCACGCTGAACGCCCACACCGATGCCGGTCAGGGTTTCAGTGTCGTCGCTGCCATTGGCGGAAAACTCATGGTGCCCGACGGCAATCCCGGCATAGGGCTCGAACCCGGCCAGGTCAAAGCTGCCAAAATGGCGGCGGCCCTCGATCACTGCGGTGTCGAGATCTGTCTCACCGCTGCCCTGTTCCGCGTCCAGCTCGCCAGTCTCATACAGTGCCTGTACGGACCAGTCGGACTGGAAGCGGTAGCCGATCTGGAGACCGGGCAGCAGGGCACTGTCGAGATCCGCGCTGTCCTGGCGCTGGCCGTTGGTGTCATGGAAGAACTGGGTGCCATGGATGCCCAGGTAGGCGTATTCTTCTGGCAGCTCCGGGGTCGCTGCTACTGCTCCGGTAGCTGTCATCAGCATGAGGCCGGCAATGGCTTTTTTCATCGGTATCTGTGTCCTGTGGTTGAATGATGCCTTTGCAGTCTATCAACCGTTAAACGGATCACAAAATGTAACCGGCGCTACCAGATCCGGCTACCGCCCTCACCGCCGGAACTGATGGAAAGCAGCACCTGGTAATCATCCAGGGAACCGCCGCGATTGAGGCGGGATTCGTACCGGTCAGCGCTGAAGCTGAGGTTAACATCCAGGCCCGTACGGTTGTGGGTGGGGGCGAGCGCCTGCCACTGCAGTTCACCGCCCAGGTACTGCCGACGCCTGTCCCGGATCTGCAGGGAGTCCACCGGTTCACGGGTGCGGCTCAGCTTGAACGTGTTGCGGTACACGAGTTCGTCCGGGATCAGCCAGGCGTCCGCAGTGAGGCGGAACAGACTCTGTTGGCCCGTCATATCCAGACTCCCGTACTCCCGGTGCTCGAACTCACCGTAAGGCTGCAGGCTGAGCCAGCCCCAGGGGGAAAGGGTGAGACCCGCAAAGAGTTCGTTGCCATGGCTGGTGACCCTGTGCGGGCCATAGCTCTCCTTGAGCTGACGGTAGCTGTAGCCCAGGGAACCGTTGTCAAAGGGAGTCAGGTTGAGAAATACCCGCCGGGAGGAGCGGGCGCCTGTCATGGACAGGTTGCCAGGCGTGTGGAAAGCGTCGCCCACGTGCTTTGCCTCCGCACCGAACTCCCAGCCAAGGAACGGCAGGTGCGTCTCCGGACGGTACCGGAGGGCTACCGTGTGTGCGGTATCCGAGACCTTGTGGTCCGGGCGCTGGTCAAGAGCGGAGCGCCGGCTGATGGCCCGTTCCAGGGTCAGGCGCAGCCGGTTGTCGTCCCAGCCACTCTGAATACCGACCGAGTACCCCTGCTGGTGCATCGCCCGGGAATTCCGGGAGCCGGCCACATAGCCCGCCCAGAAGGTTGTATCGGAGCCGGCGATGGGCAGTGTCGCTTCCCAGACACCCCCGGTATACCAGGGAGTATCGCCGGAAAGCTGCATCTCACGGACGGTATCGGGTGCTTCGCCAGCGCTGACAGCAAAAACCGAAAGATTGCTGTTCAGCGGCTCCAGTTCGCTTGTGGCGGAGAGCCCCCAGTCCGTATCCCCGTCAAAGAGAAGTCCCTGTCTGGCCGCCTGGTGGTGACCAAACTGGATACTCAGGTTGTCCATGCGGCTTGAGAAAAGGAAACGATCAAGGTTCAGCTTTGTTCTGGATTCTGTCTGGGCGTGGCCCTTATCCGGCGCATCTGCCGGGTCCAGCGCCCCATCCATCGTCAAGCTGAAGTTCCATTGCTTGAGGCCGCCCAGCCCCAGATCGCCGTGCGAGGCATTGAGGTTCAGCTCTCTTGGCTCCCCGGCCCACGCAAACGCCGTGGTCACCATCAGGAGCGCGATCAGGGTTGTGGCTGTGGTTTTCCGTATCATCAACAGCGCGCAGCGACCGGGAAGTGGGCTGGCATCGAGCCAGTAAAGTTAGAGAGAGTATAAACTATATCCCGGAGATCGTTGATTACGAAATACAATTCGCTACAGACGGTAAGATTGTGAAGGGAATGGATACTTAATCAGAGAAATAGTCCTGCATCCAGTCAAATAATGTATCCGCGCCCACTTCGGTCAGGGGGATGCTCCGGAAAGGGCCACCGGGTTCCTCATCAAGCCCGATGAACTCAAAGAGCAGGGTGCCGGGCTGTTCATCGTGCAGTATCAAAACAATGCGCCGGCGGGTGCGCAGGCAGTCGATGGTCATGACGTCCGCAGGGATACCACTGTCCCGCATACCCTGGCGGACCTCCACGACCGGGTTGATGTGTTCATGCGCCTGCTGGATACGGTTATGGGCTTCGCTGGCCAGGTCGGACAGGGTCTTGAGGGGATCTTCGGGCATGGGCAGGGCACCTTGCGATGGACATTCCGGGAAAGCGTAGCAGATTCCTGTACGCGGATGCGTCAGCGAAGTCGGTTGTGGTAGTGCAGCGGTTAACACCTGCTGGAAAGTGGCGAGGCGAGGGCGCCGGAGTAGTCCCGCACGTTCTGAAGGATCCAGGCGTCGGGCGTCGGTGAGGTACCGTGGCCCCGCAGTACATGGACCGTTCCGGTGCCCTCCATGATCACCGCCTCCACCTGTGAGGGATCAATCACGTTCGCCTTGCGTAACTGGCAGCGCAGGTCGTCCTCCGTGACCCGTGCGATCTGCATGTTCTCCGCCAGTAACTGGCCGCCCGGGCCCATCAGCAGGATGGGGTCATTGTCGAAGGTTCTCCGGGTTGTCTCGTTGTGGCGGCGGAGCCGGGATACCACCAGCTGCAGGCCGTATAGGGTGGCGGCCGCTGTTACGCCCTGCAGCAAAGGCGGGTCCGTGGATACCACGGAGGTCGCCAGCAGTGAGCCAATGGCGATGGTGACCGCAACGTCGAAGGCGGACATCTGGGCAAAGCTGCGTACGCCGGACCAGCGCGCCAGCACCAGAATGGTCAGATACATGCCCATCGAGCTTAGGACCACGCCCAGCAGGGCGATTGGCGTACTCCCGAACCACTCATTCATGAGGTGTCATCCTTATTCGGCTGTGTCGGTCAGATGGACCATCATAAATCGGGCGCGGTCATTTTCTCGATGATTGAGTCAGTTCAACATTTGCCGCCATCAACAGGCCTATAATCGAAGCCAGGGAGCCGGTGAAGCGCATCGGTTACAGCGCAGCGGGAGTGTTGGTGATGGGTGATGCACGGGAACAGATGACGGCGGTCGATACGGCCTGGTGGCACATGGAGAGTGAAGATAACCCCATGATGATCACGGGCGTACTGGTTCTGGATCGGCAGGTGGACATCCAGGCGTTCCGGGAACTGCTGGAACAGCGGCTGCTGCGCTACAGCCGGTTTTCCCAGCGTGTTACTGAGGATGACGGCAGGGCTTTCTGGGAAGAGGATCCGCATTTTTCCCTGGATAACCATCTCCATCATATAGCGCTCGCGGAGCCGTGTGATCAGCAGGCACTCCAGGATCTCGTGGGGGACCTCGCCAGCACCCCACTGGACGCCCGGCATCCCCTCTGGCAGTTCCATCTTGTGGACCATTACGAGGATGGCGCAGCCATTGTGGCACGTCTGCATCACTGCATCGCGGACGGGCTCGCGCTGGTCCAGGTGCTCATGTCCCTGGCCAGTGAAGGAGGGCTTCCTGAAGCAGAACATGTGGACCAGCTGCCCGCTGGTGGTCTGGTCAGATCCCTGACCGGATCCATGCGACGAATAGCTCAGCAGGGCGTTCACCTGGGTCATGAACTGTTCGAGGAGGGTATGGAGCTCGCTCGCCATCCTGAGCATGTCACGCACTGGTTCGAGGAAGGCCGGGAGATCGTCAGGGAAGTGGCTCATCTTGGACTGATGCCGCGGGACCCGAGCACTCACCTGCATGCCGACCTGTCGGGGCGTAAGCGCGTAGCCTGGGCTGATCCCCTGCCGCTGGCGCGGGTCAAGGAGCTTGCGCATCAACTGGAGGGCACGGTCAACGATGTTCTGGTGGCTGCTGTTACCGGTGCGCTCAGGCGGTATCTGAGCGAGGCGGACCGGTACATCAAAGGGAATATCCATGTCACTATTCCCTTCAACCTGCGCCCGAAAGATCAGCCCGTTAAGTCTCTGGGCAACCACTTTGGTCTTGTGCTGGTTGAGTTACCCCTTGATGAGCCGGATGCCATAAAGCGTTTCAAAAAGGTGAAAAAGGCACTGTCGGAGATCAAGAATTCCCAGCAGCCACGGGCAACTTTTGGCCTGCTGGAACTGTTTGGCTACGGTCCCGCGGCTCTGGAGAAATTCGCTCTCAACACGCTCAGCGACAAATCGTCACTGGTGTTGACCAATGTGCCGGGCCCGCGGTCGCCTCTCAGCATTGCCGGGGCTCGAATCCTGCAACCGCTTGTCTGGGTGCCCCAGTCCGGCCACCTCGGGGTGGGGCTCAGTATCCTCAGCTACGCTGGAACCGTGCAGTTCGGCCTCATCTCGGATGACAACATGGTGCATGCACCGAATCGGGTCGTGCGGTACTTCGTTGAAAGCTTTCAAGAGCTCTATGAACAGAGTTTCGGCAACATGGGGCAGAGCCATGCCACCCCGAATCTCAAGTGATACCGCTCCGTTGGCTCTGGCGACGGGCTGGGCCCCGGACGGGCGTCAGGCGGTGGCCTTCACGTAAATGTGGGTGATCGGGGAGTCCGGCTGTGTCTTCCTCTCATCCACGGTAATATAGTCCAGTGACTTCATGAGCTGCCCCAGCTTTTCATACCCGTAATTGCGTGAGTCGAACGAGGGGTACTTCTTGTTGAGGTAGGAGCCCACCCCGGAAAGCGGTGCCCAGCCATCGTCCTTTGAAACGGTGTTTACCGCCGGAATGAGAATGTTCCGGAGATCACTGGTCTGTTCCGCATCGACGGGCTGCGGCTCGTCAGCGCTGTTGCGGCTTTTCAGTATCTCGGTGTAGATGAACTTGTCGCAGGCGGAGACGAAGGGTTCCGGCGTCTTGCGTTCACCAAAGCCGTACACCGTGAGCCCTGACTCCCGGATCCGTGTTGCCAGCCTTGTGAAATCACTGTCCGATGAGATCAGGCAGAACCCGTCGAGCTTGCCTTCATGCAGCAGGTCCATGGCGTCGATGATCAGTGCGGAGTCCGTCGCATTCTTACCTACCGTGTAACTGAACTGCTGGACCGGCTGGATGGCATGCTTGTGCAGATGCTCCTTCCAGCCCTTGAGGTTGGTTGTGGTCCAGTCGCCGTAGGCGCGCTTAACGCTGGCAACGCCGAAACGTGCGACTTCCGCGAGCAGTTCGGCGCAAAGGGAGGCCTGGGCGTTGTCCGCGTCGATCATGACAGCGAGGCGCTGGTTTTCGGTATCAGCCATTGGGGGTCCTGGTAAGGTGTGTCCATTGGAACGAAGGATAGTTGCGCGGATCATAGCATCCGGCAGGGAGTGCTGATCTACTGTTGTCGCAACTTTGCCTGAAGCCGCGCTATGCAGTCGGTGAATATCCGGCTGACCCGGGTCTGGTCGCGGATCATCGGGATGCGTGGCCAGGTGGCGCGCTCGCCCATCCGGATGTACAGGGCCAGATCCTGTTCATCCGGGTTGGACAACACCTTGCGGTAAAGGCCGGGCTGAGCGGGGAACTGGATATTGATATCGCCCAGGTAGGGCTGAGTGGCCACCGAGTGGGCCTGATCCAGCAACGGCCGCAACAGTGAACGGGACCATACATTGCGGCTGACCTGAAGGGATGTGGCCAGTTGTGCCTTCAGCACGGACGTGGTCGCCTGCTTGAGCGAGGCCCTGGCGCCACTGTTCTCATGATGGTTGATGAAAGGCAGTACATGGGGATTGGCCTGGCTGACAATGGTGCGATTGACGTTGTTCAGCCGCGCCATGCGCATCAGCGGCAGGTCCCCGTGAACACTGCCGTCAATCCAGCGCTCGGTGCCCATGTAGGGCTTTTCCGCGCTGCGCTCGCCGTTGGGATCCCGCGCCCGGAGTGTTACCGGCGGATAGATCCCCGGCACCGCACAGGAGGCCAGAACGGCGGAGGAAACCAGTACGTCCGGAGCCGCCAGTGCATTGAGAAGTCGTGGCTTCTGCCGGGTGCGGGTGGGTGAGACGGAAATATTCAGAGTGCGCCCGCTGTGTTCGGCCGCTTCCCGGAAACTCATGTCGCCGACATTGCTCCGGATGTGGCGCAGCAGCTGCTGCGGGTCCATGAGATGGCGGTGTCGCCAGATCTGACCGGGTTCCAGCCACCGGAAGGCCTCCAGGTGGATGTAGCCGGGCTCATAGAACAGCCGTTCCAGCTCCTGATTGTTCCGGGAGCACACGCCACCGGCAACAATCGCGCCCATGCTCGAGCCCGCAATAACTCCAGGGAGAAGGCCCTGTTCCCAGAGGGCACGTGCAACGCCGATGTGATAGATGCCGAAAGCAGCACCGCCACTGAGCAGCAGCGCCGGCCGCCCGAATACCCGCTCGGCCTCCTGGAAAAGCTGCAGCTTGTGCGCCTCGGAAACGCCCGGCATGGGGTGGTCGCAGATGAAGTTCATGGCGTTTTCCACTTCATCCAGGAATTCCGTGGCCAGTTTTGTGGTGCCCGTGCGGGCCACGCTATAGAGCTCGGGGTTGGACAGTTCCCCCAGATGCCGGTAAAGACTTTCCTGGAGAACCCGGTTCAGCGCCGCCACATCGCCTTTTTTACGGTGAACGCGCATGGCGTAGAGGTGCTCGCGGATCAGCTTTTCATGCAGAAGATCCGAGCCCGGCCCTTCACGCCAGTCCAGCAGGCCCTCGGCTTCGTCCAGGGCCTCCGCGGCGGCGAACCATTGGTCGTAGGTTTCAGCGCGGGCCAGTTGTTTCTGCAGGTGTCTGTGATGGGTACTGGTTCTGGGCATCTTTGCTTACAATGAACGGCGTTGTGGCAACCACTGATGACGGTTGTCTGAATGGGTGGTGCTTCCAGTCAACGCATTATGCCACAAGCTCCTGGATTTCCTCGTAGATGGCCACGGCCGGACGCCGGTCAGCGCCCGCGGCAGATGATGTTGTTATGCTCAGAATATCGAACACCGTTGAAATCGCTGACTGGGAGATCGAATTCACCCAGATCCGTGCCCAGGGGGCGGGTGGCCAGAACGTCAACAAGGTTGCCTCGGCGGTGCACCTGCGTTTTGACATCCCCAACTCCAGCCTGCCGCCGTTCTATAAGGAACGGCTGATGGCGCTCTCCGACCAGCGCATCAGTAAGGAGGGCGTGGTGATCATCAAGGCACAGTCCCACCGCACCCTTGAGCTGAATAAAGACGACGCGATGCAGCGCCTGAAGACGCTGATCCAGGGCGCCGTGAAGCAACAGAAGGTGCGCCGGCCCACCAGACCGACCAGGTCAGCGCGGCGACGCCGCGTTGACAGTAAGACGCGGAAAGGCAAAACCAAGGCTCTGAGGGGCAAAGTCGACCCTTGATGGTGGGGGGCGCTGGCCGATCCCGTCGCCATGGCGATCTCCTGGCGCGTTGGGGGGAGGAATTCATACTGTTGTTGCAGGAAACAACGGAGGCGGAAACCCGGACGAAGTCCAGAGTCGCAACCAGGTCTCCGTGGGTCGCACGTCGGACGGGCTGCACCTTTCCTCCACACCGCTTACCGCCTGAAGATGGGCGTAGCGTCAGGCGGTGGCCTTCACGAAGATGTGGGTGATCGGAGAGTCCGGCTGGGGCCTTCGCTCATCCACCGAAATGTAGTCGAGTGACTTCATCAGTTGCCCGAGCTTCTGGTACCCATAGTTGCGCGAGTCGAACGATGGGTATTTCTTGTTGAGGTAATCGCCCACTCCGGAAAGCGGCGCCCAGCCATCGTCCTTCGAGACCGTGTTCACGGCCGGAATCAGGATATCCCGCAGGTCGCTGGTCTGCTCGGCATCGACTGGTTGCGGCTCATCCACATCGGTCCGGTTTTTCAGGATCTCCGTGTAGATGAACTTGTCGCAGGCCGAGACGAAAGGCTCCGGCGTTTTGCGCTCACCGAACCCGTACACGGTCAGCCCCGATTCGCGGATCCGTGTGGCGAGGCGCGTGAAATCGCTGTCCGATGAGACCAGGCAGAAGCCATCCAGCTTGCCTTCGTGGAGCAGGTCCATGGCATCAATGATCAGCGCGGAGTCCGTGGCGTTCTTGCCCGTGGTGTAGCTGAACTGCTGAACCGGCTGGATCGCGTGCTTGTGCAGGTGTTCCTTCCAGCCCTTGAGGTTGGTGGTGGTCCAGTCGCCGTAGGCGCGCTTCACGCTGGCAACGCCGAACCGCGCCACTTCCGCCAGCAGTTCGGGGCAGAGCGAGGCCTGGGCGTTGTCCGCATCAATCATCACGGCGAGGCGGTCGTTGTCGTTTTCAGCCACGGGGGGTCCTCTGGAATTGGGGGAAGATGGGGAAACTATATCTGATATGGCCGGGAACCTCAGTAAATGGCTGTTTTTCGACCGTCCCCTTCGACGCTCCAGCCGCGATACATGCCCTCGCAGTTGAAGGGTGTCGTGATGGCACCGTTACGGTCCAGCGCGATGATGCCTCCGGTTCCGTTCAGGGCTGTAAGCTCGGTCATGATGACGTCCTCGGCGGCGCGTTCCAGTGACACGCTGGTGAGCCGCATGCGGGCGTCGATCTCATGGGCGGCACACAGGCGTAAAAAGGCTTCGCCATCGCCGGTTGCGGATACCGCACAGGTGGCGTCGTCGGCATAGGTCCCGGCACCGATGACCGGGCTGTCGCCGACGCGACCGGATCGCTTCGCCGTCATGCCGCCGGTGGAGGTCGCCGCTGCAAGATGGCCGTTCCGGTCGCGTGCGACAGCGCCGACAGTACCGTGACGGCGGGAGGGGTCATCGTCGAGCGTCCCTTCCGCTTCCATCTTCAGCGTTTCCTGCAATGCGTCCCACCGTTCCTGCGTGAAGAAATAGTCCCGCTCTTCGAAATCGAGCCCGGCGGTGCGTGCGACGGCAAGTGCGCCCTCGCCAATCATGAGAACGTGATCGGTGTGTTCGAGAACGCTACGGGCAGCCAATACTGGGTTCTTCGGCCCAAAGATTCCGGCGACGGCACCCGCCTGGCGATTGCGGCCGTCCATCAGGGCGGCATCCATTTCCTGCTGCTCATTGCGCGTGAAGACGGCGCCGCGACCCGCATTGAAAAGCGGTTCGTTTTCAAGGGCGCACACCGCCTGCGTCACGGCGTCGAGCGCGGAGCCATCGGCGTCGAGAACGGCTTCACCCGCGCTCAACACCCGCTCCAGGGCGGCGTGATAGTCGGCCTCACGCTCTGGCGTCATTTGATCGCGATGCAAAACGCCCGCGCCGCCGTGAACTGCGAGACTGAAGCCGCCCATCATGTCGATTCTCCAGAAGGTTCAGGTTACCTGTTGCGCATTCGACACACGGAAGCCCCGGGATTGGATGATTCCCAGTCTGTGTCGGCGCTGCAGCGACAATGAGATTCAAGCACCGCCGGCAACCAGTGTGCTATACATAGAGATGTATGATTCGGCGGACATCGTCATTTTGGGGTTTGGAGTGCAGTCAATGAGTACACCCGCCAAGAGTACCCCTGGAGGGCCGCTTGTCGCAATTGGCGGCGCGGAGGATAAGACCTCCGAGGCGGAGATACTGCGCCGTGTCCTGTCGTTGTCGAAAAAGGATGCGCCTGTGGTTGGCGTCATCACGACGGCGAGCAGCGTTCCCGACGATGTATTCGGTGAGTATCACGAGGTGTTTTCGGGCCTGGGCGCGTCGGAGGTTCTGGACATCCGGATCCGCGAGCGCAGCGACGCGGCGTCGGAACAATTCGTTGAAATGATCCGGAACTCGGACATTGTTTTCATCTCAGGCGGCGATCAGATGCGGCTGACGAACATTCTCGGCGGTTCTCCGGTTTTGGAGACGATCCGTGCGCAGCGTCAATCGGGCTCCGTGATCGCGGGGACGAGCGCGGGGGCGGCCTGTCAGTCCCAGACGATGGTCTATGGCGGACCGGCCACCGATTCCCTGCGCAAGGGTGCGGTACAGATGGCCGCCGGCTTCGGTCTGGTTGATGGCATCATCATTGATACCCACTTCCTTGAGCGTGGACGCTTTTCGAGATTGATGGAAGTCGGCGCCACCAACCCCGAATACCTGGGCGTCGGCCTGGGCGAGGATGCGGCGGTCCTGTTCGAGGGCGATGTCATGCGGGCTTTCGGGCCCGGCCATGTCATCATCGTGGACAGTTCCCAGATATCAGGCTCGAATGTGTTCGAGCTTTCAGATGGTGAAGCGGTCACCGTACACAACGTCATCATGCACGCGCTGGTCGATGGTTATGGGTTTAACCTGAAAGACCGGCGGGTCCTGGGCCCTGACGAGCTCAGGGCGGCAGGTCTGGAGCACTGGATTGCGAATTCTTGAACACCGCGCTCTGCGCGGGCCGAATTACTACAGCCGCTATAAAACCATCTATATGCGGCTCGCTATCGACGAACTGGAAGAGCGGCCGAGCGACAAGGTTCCAGGGATAGCTGACAAGCTCGAGAAGCTGATTCCCAGCATCCACGATCATCGTTGCTCGGTCGGGGAACCAGGGGGCTTCCTGAAGCGGCTCAGGGATGGTACCTGGGCTGGGCATCTGGTCGAGCATCTGGCGATCGAGTTGCAAAATCTGGTTGGCTTTTCGGTCGGCTACGGAAAAACCATCGATAGCTATGACCCCGGAATCTACAACGTAGTCTATCGCTACCGGGACGAAGCCACAGGCCTCGCCGCGGGCGAGGCTGCGGTCGAGATCGCCCAGAAGCTCTATGACGGCGAGGACGTGGACCTCGATCCCACTATCGATCGTCTGAAAGAGGTTCGCGATGCCAATGCCCTCGGCCCCTCCACCGGATCGATCGTCAATGCCGCCAGGGCTCGAAGCATTCCGGCCTATAACCTTACCGAAGGCACCAGCTACACGCAGCTAGGCCATGGCGTCAAACAGCGGCGGTTCCAGGCGACGGTGACGGATTCATCCGGAATCATCGGCCACTCGATCGCGGATGACAAGCAATGGACCAAGCAGATACTGGACAACGCCGGAGTCCCGGTGCCGCGCGGGCAAGTCTGTTATTCCTTCGAGGAGGCGCGAAGCGCGGCGGACTGGATCGGGTGGCCGGTCGTCACCAAACCACTGTCGGGCAATCATGGACGCGGCGTGACGACCGACATCCCCTCGATCGAAGACCTGAAAGCCGGATATGAAGCGGCCTATGCGCATCATGAAACCGTGCTTGTGGAACGCTACATCAAGGGCGAGGACCACCGGATTCTGGTGATCGGCGGCAAACTCGTGGCTGCGGCCCGCCGTCGGCCCGCTCATGTGACGGGCGATGGAACGAACACCATCCAGCAACTCATTGATATCGAGAATTCGGATCCGCGCCGTGGCGTGGGTCATGAAAACCTGCTGACCCAGATCCATGTGGACGAACAGACCCACCGGATGCTCGAGCAGGCGGGCTATACACTGGATACCGTGCTGCCGGAAGGCGGGATTGCGTATCTGAAATCGACCGCCAATCTCTCAACGGGCGGAACCGCGACGGATCTGACCGACGACGTACACCCGGAAGTGCGGTTCACGATGGAACGGGTGGCCCGGCTTGTCGGGCTCGACGTGATTGGCATCGATCTTCTGGCTGAAAACCTGGTCTTGCCGCTGGACCAGCAGTCGGCCGGTGTCGTCGAAGTCAATGCCGGACCGGGTTTCCGCATGCACATGGCTCCGACCCACGGCACGCCCCGTCCCGTGGGCGAGCATGTGGTGGATATGCTCTTCCCCGACCCGACGAATAACGGCCGGATTCCGATAACCGCGATCACCGGCACCAACGGCAAGACAACGACGACGCGCCTGACCACGCATATTCTCCGCCAGGCAGGGCATTCCGTTGGCATGGGGTGTACCGGTACGGTCGAGATCGACAACCATGTCATCCTGCGTGGTGACTATTCCGGTCCCGGGGCAGCACAGGCCGTGCTTCAGGAGCCGACCGTCGAGCATGCCGTGCTCGAAGTCGCGCGTGGCGGCATCATGCGGCGCGGGCTGGGCTTTGACGAGAGCGATGTCGGCGTCCTGTTGAATATCGCCTCCGACCACCTGGGCGAGCGCGATATCCATACCCTGGATGAACTCGCCCGCTGCAAGACCGTCGTCGTCGATTCGGTGAAGAAGGAGGGCGGGTACTGCGTTCTCAACGCCGACGATCCACTGGTGATGGAGCACGGCACCTATTGGGCGCGCGGTGAAATCATATACTTCACCATGGATCCCGATCATCCGGAGTTGGGCGAGCACCTCAGTGACCACCGCATGGTGCTGTCCGTGAAGAACGGGAAGATCGTTCTGCTGAAAGGCAAGGTCACGGTCGACATCGTCGACGTCAACGATGTGCCGATCGCCTTCGAGGGCCATGCCCTATTCAACGTACAGAACGCGATGGCCGCGGCCGGGGCCGCCATCGGCCACGGGGTAGAGATCGATGACGTTCGTGCGGGGCTTCTGACCTTCCATCCGACACCGGCGCAGATGCCGGGCCGCACGAATTATTTCGAGGCGGATGGTGTGAAATGCCTGATCGACTACGGTCACAACGTCCCGGCGCTGGAGGCGCTTGAATCCCTGGTCAGGGGGCTGGCCACCAAGCGCCGGATCGGTGTCGCCACGGCACCGGGCAACCGGCGGGACGACGATCTACGGGCCCTGGGCGGGCAGCTCGCCAGTATGTGCGATCTTCTCTATGTCTATGAGACGGACGCCCGTGGGCGCGAGACCGGCGAGACGGCGAAGCTCATTCACAGTGGTGCCACGGATGCCGATTCGTCCGTTCAGGTGGAAACGATCCTGAGTGAACAGGAGGCAGTGGCAAAGGCCATTGCCGAGGCGGAGGAGGGGGATTTCCTGCTGCTTCTTGTCGATGACATCGAAGGCACGACGGAACGTCTCAAGGGTCGAAGCTTCCCGACACAGGCCGAGATCGCCTCTGGTTCAAGGCGTGAGCGCACGATCTGAGCTTCGAATGGAAAGCTGTAGCTTGCAATCGTCACAAGCATCGGCCCCTACCTTCTATGGTCATATCAACGGGATGCCCTGAAACCCTCCGGGCGCCTCAGGGCCGCATACAGCACGAGGACAAAGCAGGCCAGGACAAAAACCTTGTTAACGAACCAGTTGGTCCGCCAGATCGACCACTCCGGGTCGGCCAGGAAACGCGGGCCATTCAACGCCCCTTCTTGAGCAACCAGGTTTTACATCAGATCCAGCGCCTTACCCGAGCGGCGTACTCGTCAAAGGGCTGGCCGAACAGCGCCCGCATGTGGCGTTCCTCCGGCAGGATCTGGAACCGGTTGATGTAGACGATGAATCCCGGGATAAGAAGCAGCGACAGGGCATTGGTCAGGTACAGGGCCCAGGCCAGCAGCACCACAGCAAGCCCCAGGTACATCGGGTTGCGGCTGAAGCGGTAGATCCCGTGCTCCACCAGCTGGGCGGATTTCTGGGGCGTATGCGGATTGATCGTGGTACTGGCACGCCAGAACTGCAGGACACCAATCAGGGCAATGCCGAAACCAACCGCTGCCACCACAATCGCCAGCGTCGCTGGACGCGGGAATGGCAGGGCCGCGCTTGGAACGAGCTGCGCGACACTCCACATCAGCACAGCGACTGTCAGAGCAATCAGGGGTGGAGGGATTGTCAGTTCAAGTCCTTTCTTCATGAAGCCTCCTTCGCATGAGCCTATCGTAAACCTGAATCTCCTCCAAGCGTATAACTGAAGAAGGTTTGCAGCGGGATGTCCGCAAAACGCTCAGCGCACAGCCCGACGACGTAAGCGTTGTCCTGATCGGAAAGGATGGCGGGGTTAAACAACGAAGCCGGGGTCTGGATGTCGCCGGGATCTTTTCGTTGATCGATACAATGCCAATGCGCCAAAGGGAAATGCGCTGAACCGGATCAGTCATCGCTCCGGTGCGTGCTCATAAGCGATATCACGCGCTGTCTCAGTGTCGTATGTCGATGATGAGCTGCGGTGGACCACTCAGCTCACTGACCCGATAGCGGTTCGGCGACTCGACGCCCAGGACCCATGTCACGACAGCCTCAAAGTCGCACGTCAGCTCCAGCTCGGAGAGCACGGGCAGGTTCAGCATGCGCTCCCGCTCGGCAATCGTGGGCTCGCCTTCGCTGGTGTGCGCATTTGCTGGGTACATCCGGATCTCGAGCCAGCCGTCGCCGGCCACCTGTGTGGTCCTGCCGGACCCGCACTTTCTTACCGGCTGGTCGATGTACTCCAGATGGTAGCCCGGAACCCGCTCGTCGAACTCGAAAACAACCCGGTCTAATTCTTCATGGGTGGCGGTGCGGACGGCGACAAGCGTGGAGGCGGGGGCGTCGGATTTCGCCTGGTCGATGATGCCAGCCGTCCACGCAGTCTCGTGGGTGGTATCCGGCTCGGCTTTGGCCTGCGGTGAGTCGTGCTGCTCATTCATAGCCCCGGCGCCGCATCCGGCCAGGACCGCAGAGGCGATTACAGCAATTGCCGCAGCGAGATTTCGGGCCTTCGTCATCCTGTTTCCTCGTTTGTGCGATTAGGGGGAAACCGTAATCCTTGCAAGCAAAGTTTCGAGTTCACACTTCTCCCGGAGACCCTGCTTAACCGCGAAGCGAACCGGTACCCTTCAGTGCGTTCGGGTAGCATGACTGGTTATGCTCTGTGATCCACGGTGGAACCGGAATTCCAGGGGCGAATATTGTTCAGCTGCTCGGCCAGAGCATCTTCGGCCAGTTCAGTGTCATAAGCGGCCTGTGCCCGCAACCAGTAACCATTGGAAAGCCCGAAGAAACGACAGAGTCGCAGGTCGGTATCGGCCGTTATAGAGCGCTTCCCGGCAATGATCTGTCCGATACGCTGAGCAGGGACTCCAATCTCTTTAGCGAGGCGATACTGCGAGATCCCCATGGGCTCAAGAAATTCCTCCTTCAGCAGCTCGCCAGGTGTTACAGGATCAATATCGCGCATGACTCACCCCCTAATGGTAATCAACGATTTCAACATCTTCCGCGCCAGCTTTCGTCCAACGGAAACACAATCGAAGTTGCTGGTTAATCCGGATGCATGACTCAGTCAGGCTCCTCAGCGAAGGAACACCCACGCTGTTTCTATAGCAACTGCAAGAACCAGCTCTGGAACCAGGACCGGATTGGCAGATTGCCATAAAAAGGTGTGTAAACCGGGTGTTCAGAAAGTCCCTATAAGCGTAGGTTGAGGAGCATTCAATGCGAGTGAACAACAGGAGTTCGTTACATGCAAACCATTGTGGTGGAGCGCAGGAACTGAGCCTATGGATTACCCAAAGCGCATTGTCTGCCTGACCGAGGAAACCACTGAAACGCTCTACGCCATTGGTGCCGAGGATCGCATTGTTGGTATATCCGGCTTTACCGTGCGCCCCGAACGGGCGCGGCAGGAGAAACCAAAAGTCTCCGCTTTCACTTCCGCCAAGATTGGGCGGATTCTTGAGCTGGAGCCGGATCTGGTGCTGGGATTTTCGGACATGCAGGCCGATATTGCCGCCGAACTGGTGCGTGCCGGGGTCGCCGTGCACATCTTCAACCACCGCACCGTTGACGGCATTCTCTCCATGATCCGCACCCTCGGCGGCATGCTCGGCCTGCATGACCACACCGAACCCTACGCGGATGAACTGGCGTCACGAGTGGAGGCGATACGGGCGAAGCAGGCTCAGGGGCCACGGCCGCGTGTTTACTTCGAAGAGTGGGGCGACCCGATGATTACGGGCATTGGCTGGGTCTCGGAGCTCATCCATATCGCCGGTGGCGAAGACGTCTTTCCCGAGCGGGCCGCGGAGCCCGGTGCCAGGGAGCGTATTATCGAAGACCCCAATGAGGTTGTGGCGCGCCAGCCGGACCTCATTATCGGCTCCTGGTGTGGCCGCAAATTCCGCCCGGAACAGGTTGCGGAACGACCGGCCTGGGATGCCATTCCCGCCGTTGCCAACAACGCGCTTTACGAAGTGAAGTCACCGTTGATTCTGCAGCCGGGGCCTGCTGCGCTCACGGATGGGCTGGACGCACTCTGTGAGCTGATTGATCGGCACCGGGAGGTGTAGAAATGCTGCGAGGCACGCCGGAACCGAGAGGTTCCGGCGTTACTTTTGAAGGAACTTCCGGAGGAAATACAGGTCGCGGTCAAAACCGCAGTTACTTTGCGGCTCGCTGTACCGCGACGTAATGGGTGACTTCTCCTCCATCCAGTACCGGCGTCACGATCCATTCGATGGTGAATGGCGAACCGTCCTTACGGTAGTTGGTCGTACTGCCGTGGAAGGTCCGGTGGTTCTTCAGGTCATCGGCCAGGCGATCCGTAACCGCCTTTTCCGTTTCCGGACCCTGCAGCAGGCCCGGCGTCTTCCCCAGAACCTCCTCGGCCGAATAGCCCGTCAGTTCCGTGAACGCCTCGTTGACATACACCACCACTGAATCCTTATGGTCATTGGCGGCTTCCGTTACCATCACCGAATCAAAGCTGATGTCGGCAAGGGCTCTGAAAAGAGGGAATTGCAGGGCTTCTTTGGGATCACTCATACAGTACCTTAGGCTCTTCGAGCCATTTTGGTTAATCTAAGGAAATGTACGAATACGGATTGGTGCTGTATCACCAGCAACTATGCTAGCGAACTCTCTCTCGTAATAACGTTTTGGCTTTGCGGCGTACCGGAGCGCAGCGTAGGTGCGGCTGCCAACAGCCAGTGGTTATGGGAGTAGAGTGCCAGACCGAAGCTGGCGTCAGGGGAGGGCAGCGACGGCAATGAGGCTGGAAGATACCGGCCCTGCTGGTAACCGTCATCAAAGTCAGAAAGAAACCTCGACATGGCCGCCACCACAACCGAGTATTCGACGGTTCAGGTCGTCTTCCGATAATCCGAACATCGCCCGGTACTCATAAAAGACTGGCCCCATGAGACTACATTGGCTAATTCCAAGTCGGACTCTCCCTGGACTGTAGCGTGAGGGGCTTGCTTCCCCAGACCTGTACAAGGGTAAATGTGAACTGAACGCGGTCCGGATCATTCACCGCCTGCTCGACGCCGCTGATTAAGCGATCAAGCTCCCCCGCCGTTGTGAGTCCCGCGTCGAGCATTCTCTCGCGCATTGCCCTGGCGCCAATCAGGGGCATGCGCATATACGGGTGCCGGTCCTGCAACGCCTGGACAGATGTCCGGATCTGCACATCCTCCAGGCCACACGCCCTGAACATATGGAACGTCCGGCGACCGATGTTGATGTCGCCACGCAAAGCGAATGTTTGCTCCAGAAGATCCGGATCGGAGTCAAAGCCCAGGACCGATCCGGAGTCACCCGCACGGCGCGACATTGGGCCCAGGATACCGGCACCGCCACAGCCCATGTCGGCACAGGCCCATTCTGAACCAACGTAATCGTTCGCTGGACAGCGCTCTGTTGCTCTGGGTAGCATTCTGCCCAATAGAAGGAGTTTGAAGCCACCTCTAGGGAGAGAGTATTCATGCCGGAAATCAGATTTGCCCGTTCAACCCGCCGTCCCAGTGACATCGTTGGCGATGACCCCGATACCCTGAAACAGTTCTGCGTTGCCAATGGGTTGGGGGAGCACGCATTCCTTGCTGAAGGGCGCGCTTATTCGCTGGACACCGGGGATGCCAAGACACGGTCTATTGTGCGAAGCATCAACAGTCTGCCGCTCGCCGAGCGCAAGAACGCCGCCAACGCCACCGCTTCTATGGGCGATGGCGTCCATACGTTATCGGCCTTTGCCGAGGAACATCTTTCCTTTTTCGACCTGAAGGTCATCAACAGTGCTGTTAATGGAGGCTCCGGTGCCGCCTATGTGCGGTTGAGCGGTTTCCAGAAAGCAGTTGCCGACTATCAGAAAAAGCTGATGGAACTTCAGGACTCCTATCGCCGTCATTCCGGACCTGGACGAGGGGCCTACCTTGCGAAGATTCGCCAACAGATAGGCCAGGCCTACCAGAATCTTGAAAGCCAGTACCGTGCGGAGTTGAACCGCTTTGCGCCGGAAGCGTTCCGGGCCAAAAACAAAGGGGGTGCCCTGAGTAATGCCGGGCGGGGGATCCGGCTTGCCGAACGCAGTGCCAGTCCGGCCAAGCCCGATCCGCGCCTGAATGTGGCAGATACCATTCAGGCTGACCGTATGGCGAAACTGGCGAAAGGTTTCAATTATCTTGGAAACGCGGCGGTGGCAGTGGATGGTGCCTTCCGTGTCGGCAAGGTTAAGGCGACCTATGATGCAGGTGGTAATTGGCTGAAAGAGAGTTCCCGGCAGATGACCGGTTTTGGGTTTGGCGGTGCGGCAGGGATAGCCGCAGGCAAGGCTACCGTGATGGGCGGAACTACACTCGCGGCTAGCATCGGTTTGACAGCTGCCGGGCCCGTAGGTCTGGCAGTAGTGGGAGTTATTATTGTATCCGGAGCTCTGGTCGGTATCGGGATTGGATACTATTTCGATCAGATGGGGAAAAATCTAGCCGATTTGCTCTGGGACTGGTAATCGAGATGATCTTTCTGGAGTCCGCCAAAAACCTGTTTCTTTTGATCCTGGGATGCTCTTTCATACCCCTTGCGGTGGCGTGGGTCACCTTCGCGCGAGTTTCCATGGCCCGTATCGAAAAGGCCATGAAACGGGATGGTCTGGATCGCCCCTGCCCTTGGGATGGGGTAGGAGGTCGAGTCGTGTGGTATGCCTGTGCCATTGGTCTGCCCATCGGCCCCTGGAATCCGGTTAATGACCCCTTGGTCGATGTGCCCCTGCTACGACAGTACGCCAGACCTGTGGACCGCAAACTGGGCCTGGCGTTTGTTGTCGCAGCGGGTACTTTCCTCGCCATTGGCATCTTCGGCATTTTTGTATTCGATTTTTCTTAACGCAGAAATAAGCGGCGCCCCGACAGGGGCGTCCGGTGGACGGCCGCCAGGCCGGGAACGAACTTAATTGACTTGTTAGCGAATACGGCACTGGACAAGCTACCGCACCCAGCCTTCTTGGAATATCTCATACCCGTCGGCATCAATGTTAAGTGTCGCATCTAATGGGCCACCAGCTGACTCTTGCAGCTCCGAGAGGTCTTGGCCTACCTCGACCGACGCTTCTTCGATCTTCTTCATGACCGAGGGCTTTATGTCCTCCTCAAATGCTGAGATAACCCGCTCGATGTCCCTATACACCTGACTCAGGTCGAGATGCTCTTCAAATGCCTCTAGCCGAAAGGCACCAGCCGGATATTCAAGTTTCTGGGAGACGGGATTTGGCGACTCAAATCGTGTCCATTCCTCTCGAAGCATACCGGAGGTGTGAATGTGCAAAACGAAGCGCAACGGCTCTGTACTTTTAACGAACACCCAGTAGACAGCTCCAACGGCCGGCAGTACGTTACCCTTTTTCACTGTGCGATTTTTGATATTTTGATGCAGATGCTGATAGCGATTTCGCAGACTACCAACGTTCTTTGAGTGCTCTAAGAATTCTGAAATCGCATCTGGCCTACGCCCAGGAAGAGCGGAAAGAAACTGATTCAGCATATGCACATGCCCAACGAAGCCCCATGCTGCGTCGAATAGTTCCGCACGAGCTCTCCAGCTGATTTCGGCCTCTTCAGATTCAGATACCTCCTGAGCCAGCCTTCGCAACCGCGCATAAGCAACCCCGGCCATTTCAATGGACATGGCAATAGCCTCAAAGAAATACCGCGTCTCCGGCTGGAGCCACTTCGGGATATTCCGAAGGACTGATTCTGGTTGCAGCATGTCGGCCATGTTTACTCGCTAACGAGAAACACACCGGCGCTCCTCGCGCGTCCGGTGCTGTGACTTGTTATAGCTTTTGTTCAACCTTGGTAATGGTTCCCTGGGCAACCGCGACCATCCGCTCACCATCTCCTCGAATTGCAACTACATTGCACTGGCAGACCGCTTGATTGCTTCCTGACGAAAGAACGGACGCCTTGGCCACCAATTTGTCACCAATGGCGGGGCGAAGGTAGTTAATCTTGAACTCCGAGGTAACTGAATCTCCCAAGACCGAACCACCCGCGTAGGTCAAAGCATTATCTGCCAAATAGCTAACCACTCCACCATGAACGAATCCATGTTGCTGCTTCAGCTCTTCACGCACCACGAGTGAGAGATTGGCGGTTCCCGCCTCAAACACCTCTAATTCAGTTCCAAGTAAGACACTGAATGGCTGACTCTCTAGTATCTTTTTTCCAAATTCAAACAGCTCACTCATTGTTTGCTCTCCTTGCAGATATAACGAGACTGTAGAAAAACCCATTTCCGGGTAAACTCCACAGCCTTCCTGCTTGTTCGTTTCACCAGCCCAATCGCTGGTCCGATCATTTTCCGCCGGTTCCGGTGTCCAGTTCCGTTTAGCCGAT
>NZ_WMEX01000008.1 GCF_009856365.1 Vreelandella halophila | reverse complement strand
GACCGCATTCCAGTCTGGGATACCAGACACCGCTGGAGTTCGCGGCGCAACATCGAACCGGGCAATCGAAGCCCAAAACTTGGGACATCACTAAGTAGTGAGTGGTCAAGTTACTGGGGGCAGGTCAACATCGGAGATGCCTTCCTCAGCGGACACCGACACCACCGTGCGATTCATAGGGGGCAGGAGCTTATTCAGCACCGCTGCTTTACGTTCTTCGGAGTACCTTGGCATGACTGCTCTCATACCGCCCTCTCTGAGTGGGGTTCAGGCGAAATCGCCATCTGGACAACTAGGCTAACAGAGAGGGTTATAGAACCGAGCACACGAACTAGCGCACGCAGCGAGTAAAGTAGCGTGAAAAATGGGGTGCGGGTGCCGTAAGGGTCTGATTTCCATAATATGGGATACCCTCCGACACGGACCGTACAGGTTCAAATCCTGCCGCCCCGACCAATCTCTTCCGAATTACTCCAGTATTTCAACGCTTCGTCCTTAAGTCTCATCGACTATTTCCGCGTTAATGGCTCGAAGAGCCCCTCATGTTCGGGGAATTGCGTTCGCAGGGTTTCCGCATCACCTAACGTCATGTCGTCGTAATCAAAGCCAGGAGAGACAGCTTCGCTGATGAGACCATAGCCATAGGGACCCTCGAGCAGTTCTGAAGCTTTCCAGACACCGCCAGCGACATGCAGCTGCAAACGCTGTCCGTTTGCGACATCCGGCCCCATCACAACCTGCTCCAGCGTGCCGTCTGGATGGATCAGTGTGTAGCGTATCGGATCGCCCTGATGGTAATAGTGAACAATGTCCGACCGGTTGCGATGGAAATGGCCAACGGGCGAGTCGGAGGTGAGAAGGTAGAAAATGGACGTCATCAGAAACCGTTCTCCTGCCTCGGTTTCCAGCATCGGTCGATGGTCGGACTGATAGGTGCGCCGGAAATAGCCCCCCTCAACGTGTTTCTCAAGCCCGAGCCCCTCGATTACAGCTGCTCTGTCCGGAGTGGCGGCGGGAGAGGGCGATGCTTGGTGTCCATGCATACTGCAGCCGGCTGTGGCGAGAGTGACTGCAATGGCTGTTGCGGTAATGTATTTTTTCATCTCTTTGCGCTTCCTGTTCTTTGTTGGGCGTCAGAGGTAGGGTAGTGCTCCTTGTACCAGTGCCGCGCAATGTCCAGGCGGCGGCATATCCAGACATCCTCGTGCTGTAGTGCATACTCGAGAAACCGCACCAGCGCCTGGAAGCGACCGGGACGTCCGATTACTCGGCAGTGCAGGCCGACACTCATCATTGCAGGTGAGGTGTCGCCTTCCGCGTAAAGGGTATCGAAGCTGTCCTTGAGGTACTGAAAGAACTGTTCACCCGAGTTGAATCCCTGGGGCGTCAGGAATCGCATATCATTGGCGTCCAGGGTGTAGGGAATCACGAGGTGAGGGCGATGGCCTGGCTCATGGTGCCAGTAGGGCAGATCGTCGGCGTATGAGTCGGCGTCATAAAGGAATTGCTGTTGCTCGAGAACCAACCGGCGTGTATTGGGGCTGTCCCGCCCCGTATACCATCCGAGGGGTGTGGCACCCGTCAACGCCCTGTGAATTCGGATGGCCTCCTGCATGTGTTCCCGCTCCTGAACTTCCGGAACAGACTGGTAGTCAATCCAGCGATAGCCATGGCTCGCGATTTCCCACCCCGCCTCCAGCATGGCCTCAACCGCATCCGGGTTACGCTGCATGGCCATGGCAACTCCGAAGACAGTAACCGGCAGCCTGTAGTGCTGGAACAGTCTGTGAATGCGCCAGAAGCCTGCCCTTGAGCCGTACTCGTACAGCGATTCCATACTCATGTGACGGCTTGCGTGGGGCTGCGCTCCGATGATGTCAGAGAGAAACGTCTCCGAATGGGCATCGCCGTGGAGTACGCAGTTCTCACCTCCTTCCTCGTAGTTCAGCACAAATTGCAGTGCGATTCGGGCTCCTCCAGGCCAGTTGGCCGGAGGGCGATCGCGTCCATACCCGACCATATCCCGTGGGTAATCCGGTTCAGTACTGGCCCCGTTCTGAGTCAATGCCGTTCTCTCCATTTCGTTCCATCAGTACCGGTCCGGATTCAAGATGTGTGCCATGGGCTATGTAACGGCGTTGAGCTGGCGGTTCAGGCGCACTGAAGTGCGTTTTGGGGGCATCGAATCGTTGAATGCACCAACAAGGATCAAAACTGAACCAATTGGACAGGAAAAGAGAGCCTCGCACGGGGCGTTTAATAGGCGAAGTGACGTGGTACAGAAATTGCTGACTCGTTGGCCATATGCATGGGCGAAAGGCGGGAAAGATGATGCGGTGTTCTGGTGATCGGGCTGGCAGTCTTGTGGTTTCAGTGTTACTCGCGATGATGGCATGTACGGCCACCGCCGCCATCCCGCCGGACGAAGCCTGGTTCGAAAGCTTCCGGGAAAACGCCTCGGATCATGAGTTGTATCGCTTCCTTTATGCCATGCCCAAAGGCGGCGATCTGCACAATCATATGAGTGGTAACGCGTTTCCTTCCTGGTGGTACGAGCTGGCCCTGGACCAGAAAGATAATGGCTATCGCTATTACACTAAGGTCCGAATCAATAACTGCGGTGATTATGGTCGGGATGAGTTCGGGCGCACGCCCTATAAGATGTACTTCCGGAACGTGACTGAAGCCACCTACCAATCCATGTCGGAGTGCCGACAGTCTGAATATCGGCGGCTTGAGGATCTGACCCAGCAGCAGAAGGAGGGTTGGCTCGACAGCATCCGGTTGGATAAATCCCACGAGGGTCGTGATGAGTTCTTCCAGCGTCATTGGCAACGCCTGGGGGCCCTGACCGCCAACCCCTACCTGATGGCCGAGGTGCTGTATCGCAACATGAAGGCCTTTTCTGAGGAGGGACTGATCTACCTGGAGTCCATGATGGGCAGCGCAGGGTATCGCACACCGGGCGGCGACCTGATTCCCAGAGACGAGGTCGCGGATATCTACAGGAAGCGGCTGGCTGAGACAGATGCGTTAGACACCGGTGTAACGGTGCGGCTCCAGGAATCCATCCTGCGTTTTGCGCCCAATGCTGAACAGCAATTGATTGATGACTACGCGTTCGTCAGTGACAACCGCGACCTTTACGTAGGGGTCAATATGGTTGGCCGGGAGGATAATGACAAGGGATACCCAATGCGCTTCCGGGAAACCCTGCGTTACCTCCGCCGGGAACACAGTGATGTCAATCTTTCGATCCACGCGGGCGAGCTGGACGAACCAAACAGCCATATCCGAAATACCCTTATGTTGGGCGCTGACCGGATCGGCCATGGCCTGCAACTGATCAACGACCAGCCCCTTCTGCGGGAACTGCGGCATGGTCCTTACCTGATCGAGATCAATCTGATCTCGAATCTACTGCTCGAGTACGTGGATGACTTTGCCCAGCACCCCTTCCCGGAGTACCTGAGATTAGGGATTCCGGTTGCTCTCTCCACGGATGATCGCGGAATGTGGGATTCCAACCTGACGGATGAGTTCTTCGTTGCTGTCAGGGAGTTTGATCTTTCCTGGCACGAGATCCGGAAACTGAGCCTAAATTCCCTGCGGCATGGGTTTGTGGAAGAGTCTGTCCGGGATCGACTGGTGAAGCGTTACAAGGATGAAATTGCGGCTTTTGAGTCCAGGTTCCGTGAATCCGGCATGACCGCTTTCGAGGATGTAGAGCCAACCTACAATGGCTTCATATGCCGCTATTACGACCTGTGCGGCGCAGGACACTGAGTGCTCCTCCTGGCGCCCTGATCCTGCAGCTGAAGACGGCCTCCCCGTCTTCGCCTTCCCCTTTGATGTCTGAACAGTCACGTCGCGTTAATGAGCAGGATACCTTTTGGTGCATCGCCTTCCCCGGCTGCATCAACTTGGGGTTTCTGAGCCGGCCATAGTAGCGAGCTTTGAGCCATTCCACCACAGAAATATCCTGTCGGACAATTAAATAAAATCCATAAATACCTGAAAAATATGGCCTAAAAACTGGAATACCCAAAAGGTAACCAGTTGGACAGGAAATGGCACAGCGATTGCAGCCGGGTGAGCCGATGCCTGATGGCAGATAACGGTATGTGAGACGGCTTTAGGAGTGGACGGGACATGACCGATAGGACACGTTTTAAACGAAACAGATTGGCCCTGGTAATCGGGCTGCATTGCGCAATCGCTTTCCCAGGAGTGGCTTTGGGGGAGACGTCTGAAGACCAGGCCACCAGTGAGAGCGAGGACATGCTTGAGCTGGATCGGTACCAGGCTCAGGACCGGGTGGACGACCCCATGGGGATGATGCCGACGGAACCGGTCGAATCCGTATTCGGGTTCGACAAGACCCTGATGGAGACGCCGCGTGGCGCCACCTCGGTCAGTGCGGACATGATGGAGAACTTCGAGATTGAATCCATTAATGACCTGGCGCTGATCGCCCCCGGTTCGTTCCGCCAATCCTTTTTTGGGGTCGGCGGTTCACTGGATGTTCGGGGTAATCCCGGCGAGAACTATTTTCGAGGGGTACGACGACTCAATAACCCGGGTAACTTCCCCACGCCTATTGCCGCCTCGGATCGGGTCGACGTTGTGCGGGGGCCAGCCAGTCCAATCATGGGACCCTCCAAGATTGGTGGTTACCTGAACTTTGTTCCCAAGTCGGCCAGGGTTGAAACGGGTCAGTATCTGGATGAGCCCACCGGTGAGATGTCGCTGACCAAAGGCAGCTGGGACAAGAACATCCTGCGCGCGGAAGTGGGCGGTCCCGGAGAGCTCGGCGGCCAGGACTTCGGCTATTACCTCTACGGCGAAGCGGAGACCTCTGACGACTACTACCGGAATACAGATACCGACCAGAGTGTCATGCAGGCGTCATTCAATACTGCCTTCAGCAGCAGTACCCGGATCGAGTTCGGCGGGATGCGCCAGGATTTTGATGGTAACCAGGTCGCCGGGTGGAACCGGGTAACTCAGGACCTTATCGACAATGGCACCTATACGACCGGTCTGGCGCCCGATCTCGATACCAACAACGACGGCCGGCTATCACGGGGCGAATTCAAGAATGCGGATTTCGAGAACGGGGTTCTTCCGTTCTTCCCGGTTCCCTCTGCGGTGACCGAGGATGACTTTGGCCCCGATGCTGAACTCGAGAATTCGGGTACCGCCCAGCTTGACGGGGATGAAGTTCTGGTAGCGCCCGAGGATCGGCTTGAATCTGATGTGACGACGCTTTACTTCGATCTCATTCACGACATGGGCCGGAATGCCCAGCTCAAGAACAAGACGTTCTATGAGTCTCTGGACAGCATCAACGAGAATGCCTACGGCTTCTCCAGCAACATCGACAGCTGGGTCGTGGAGAACCAGACCATCTTCTCATTCGACGTGGATCATGCCGACTGGCTGGATGGCAGTCATCAGATCTCGCCCTCGATCCGCTATACCGAATACGAAAGGGGCAATGACTTTGGTTACGAGTTCTTCGACCGCCGGGATCTGACCCAGCCGTCGACCCCGCGGGACAAGCGGTTGCTCTCAACCCAGTCCGGCGAGAATTTCGACGACTATCAGTACGGCAGCTACACCAATTACGGCCTGGCCTATCTGGGTGACTTCACAATCGCGGATCGAGTGGGTCTGTTGCTGGGGACCCGGTACGACTACGTTGACTTCAACGCCAAGCGTGACGCCAGCAAGATCGACCCGGATCTGGATCCCGGTGTGCTTAGCGCGGATGACAGTGACAGTGAGGTGTCCTGGACGGCCAGCCTGAACTACCAGACTGATTGGGGTGTTACCCCCTATGTCACGGTCTCCGAACAGGCCACGGTTATCTCGGATCAGGGCTCTGAGGTAAGTCCGGACCTAATTGCCGATGGCGATGCCATGGCGACCTCCGAGCTGGAAGAGCTTGGCGTTAAAGCTGATCTGCTAAACGGGCGCCTGTTCCTCGCCGGTGCCTGGTTTAAGCAGGAGCGGACGAACTTTAACGCCCAGGATCTGACCAGTAACAACACGACTGAGACGGAAGGGTATGAGTTCGAGGCCCGGCTCATCGCCACGGACAACCTGACTCTGACCGCCGCTTATACCAATCTGGAAGTCATCAACCTGACAGCGCTCGAGAACGGCTCTCAGTTCAGCTTCCTGGGAGCGGAGGATCTGCCGAACGTTGATGATCCCTCGCAGGTTTACGGGAACCAGCCCGGAGGTCTGATCCCGGTCAGCTCCGAGAGCGACGCCCGTAAAGCCGGTGTTCCGGAGCATGTTTACAGCGTGACCGGTGCTTACCAGTTCGGCAACGGTTTCGGGATGACGACCAGTGTCCAGCATGTGGACTCGGTCTACTCGGGCTTCTCCAAGTCCGTGCGCCTGCCGGCTTACACCCTTGTCAATGCGGGAGTCAACTACCGCACCGGCCCCTGGAAGTTCGACGTGCAGGTTCGCAACGTCACGGATGAGGATTACTTCCGCTCCAACTTCCCGGACCTTTTCGGTTCCACCGTGGTCAAGCCGGAACGTCCGCGCAACTGGACGGCAAGTCTCTCCTACAGCTTCTAGGAATCGGCTGAACAGTGGCCCCGCCTTTGGGCGGGGCCGATACGAGAAAGAGGGTAACTATGGTTTTTCGCAGACTTCTCAGTGTTTCGATCTGCGCTGTGGTCATCGGCTCGCCGCTCGCGCTGGCGGTTGATGACAGCATTGAAACCCAGAAGGCAATCAACAGGGATTCTGCCTCGACGCAGTCACGCATTAATGAGCTGGACGATCAGGCCAAACAGGACTTCCAGCAATACCGCAGCGCGGTGAAGCGATCGGAGAGCCTGGAGATTTACAACAGGCAGATGGGGCGCCTCGTCTCCTCACAGAACGAAGAAATGGACAAGATCCGAAGCCAGATCGAGGAGATCGACACCATCGAAACCGGGGCGCTTCCGCTGATGATCGAGATGACGGACACGCTTGCCGAGCTGGTGGAAGCGGATGCGCCCTTCCTCGAACAGGAGCGCCAGGAGCGGGTGGATAACCTGCGTGATCTTGTGGACCGGGCGGATGTCACGGTCGGTGAGAAGTACCGTCGCATCCTGGAAGCTTACCAGGTCGAACTTGAGTATGGCCGCACGATCGAGGCCTATCGCGGCGACCTGGTGGTTGATGACGAGGCACGTCGCGTCGACTTCCTGCGCATTGGCCGTGTCGGGCTCTATTACCAGACGCTCGATGGGGAGAACAGCGGCCGTTGGAATCCCTCCGAGGATCGCTGGGAAAAGATCCAGCCCAGCTACCTCGAATCGGTTGAAGAAGGGTTGCGAATCGCGCGGGACCAGGCGCCTCCCGAGCTTCTGACCCTGCCCATTAATGCGCCTGAGCAGTAAGGATGCCGCAATGATGAAATCCCCAATCAAGCATGTTGTAACGCTGGCAGTCTGTTTTACGGCGCTCGTAGTGGCAGTGCCCGGTCAGTCTGTTGCACAGACAACCATTGATGAGCTTTACCAACGCGTCCAGCAGGACGTGGAATCTGAGGCGACTCATAACGATGAACGGCTGCAGCGTTTCCTGCAGCGTGCGGAAGAACGTGAGGCGATGCTGGAGAATGTTCAATCCAAAGTAGCTTCTGCCGAAGCTCAACGGGAGGAACTGCAGCAGCGTTTTGACGACAACGAATCAACACTGGCGGAACTCGAGGAGCAGCTGAATCAACGTAGCGGCAATCTGGGCGAACTATTTGGTGTTTTCCGCCAGGTTGCCGGTGATCTTGAGGGCACGCTCTTCGACTCGATGGTCAATCTCGAACATCCGGAGCGGGGGAGCACCATCGAATCCCTGGCCGAGGTGGAGGATGTTCCCACTATCCGACAGATGCGCGAACTCTGGAGCCTGATGCTTCAGGAAATCTCGGAGTCCGGAAAGGTCTCACGCTTTGAAGCCGAAGTGACACGGCCAAGCGGCCAGAGTGACACGGTTCCGGTAACGCGGGTGGGCACGTTCAACGCAGTTGCCGGAGACAAGTACCTGGAGTTTTCGCCGGAATCTCAAGCCCTGGTGGAACTTTCACGCCAGCCTGGTGGCCAGGCCCGCGACAGTGCCTCGGAACTCAGTAACACCAGCGACGGCAGCCAGGTCGGCTTTTCCATGGATCCCTCTCGAGGGGCGCTTCTGGGGCTTCTGGTACAGGTTCCGACCCTGATGGAGCGCATCCAGCAGGGACGTATCGTCGGCTACATCATTCTCGCCCTCGGTGTGATCGGCCTTCTGGTGGTGGTGGATCGTGCGGCCCGACTGACCCGCACGTCGCGGCGGATCAAGCAGCAGCTTAACGATATGGAGCATGCCCGTGAGGATAACCCGCTCGGACGGATGATGCTGGCCTACTACGAGAACAAGCACCTGGATGATCTGGAAGTGCTCAGTAAGAAACTGGATGAGGTGACCTTCTCGGATATGGCAGAGCTGCGCAAGGGGCTGCCCACGGTCAAGGTACTGGCGGCGATCGCGCCCCTTATGGGGCTGCTCGGGACGGTGACGGGAATGATCAGCACCTTCCAGGCGATCACGCTGTTCGGGACCGGTGATCCCAAGCTCATGGCCGGCGGGATTTCCCAGGCGCTGATCACGACAGTGCTGGGCCTGATCGTCGCTATCCCACTGCTGCTGTCCTCCAGTTTTCTGAGCAGTCGGATTCAGCAATTGGGCAAGATCATCGGTGAACAGTCCTACGGCATGGTGGCCCGCAAGGCCGTCAATATCGCCGAATCACGGAACAGTTAGGGGGGAGGTGAGGGCATGGATCCACTGGGCCTTCTGAATGATTTCCTGGAGACAGGGGGTGACGTCCTGTGGCTGATCCTGGCGGTGACGTTCTGTCTGTTCGTCCTGATCTTCGAGCGCTACTGGTTCTTTTTCCGGCAGTTGCCGGCGGAGCGTCACGCCCGTCTGGAGAGCTGGGAGCAGGCCGGGAACAAGCGTTCCTGGGCCGGCGAACAATACCGGCGACAGCTGATTTCCGAGGTGGACTGCCAGATGATCCGGAATCTGAACCTGATTACGGCCCTGATCGCCGCACTGCCCCTTCTGGGGCTGCTCGGTACCGTCACCGGCATGATCCAGGTTTTTGACGTGATGGCATTCCTGGGGTCGGGGAACCCCCGTGCCATGGCGGACGGGGTCAGTTCGGCCACTTTTCCGACCATGGCCGGGATGGTGGTCGCCCTCCTGGGAATCCCGTTCTCGACAGAACTCAACCGGCGCTATCAGCGGGAAATGCACCGGCTGGCGAGTGGTATGACCACGCATTAACGCCCTGCACACGAGAGAGGTTGCTATGAACGACAACCAGTTTTTGAACGGTGAAGAGGATGATAACCAAATCGACATGACGCCCATGCTCGATGTGGTCTTCATCATGCTGATCTTTTTCATCGTGACATCCACCTTCGTGAAGGAGGCCGGCGTGGACGTGACCCGGCCGAACGCTGAAACGGCGGTACAAACCGAATCCAACAGCATTCAGGTGGGCATAAATGCCAACAACCAGATCTACATGGACGACCGGGAGGTCGACACGCGCGCCGTGCGAGCCAACGTGGAACGCGCTCTGGCTGAGAGCCCAGGAGCGGGTGTGGTTATCGTGGCGGACCAGGATTCCAATACGAACACCCTGATCAGGGTTATGGATCAGGCCCGCCTGGCCGGGGCGGAATCGGTGTCGGTTGCTTCGGAGAGCAGGTAATGGTGGCGAAGTACGTTCTGAGTCTTCTTGTGGCGGCGGGGCTGAGCCTCCTGGTGTTCATCGGGATGCAGGTGCTGGTCGCCATGGATGGGGACCTCGAAAAAGAGGACAGCCAGAGTGCCTCGCTCAACTTCGTGCGCGTTGACTCCGCGGAACAGGAAGCGGAGACCAAAGACCGCGAACAGCCGGATCCACCGCCGGAGCCTGAACCGTCGCCCGAGACGCCGGACGCCAGCGTCGAGAGCGATCAGCCGGATACCAGCCAGCAGCTCAGCATGGACATGCCAAGCATGGATGCCTCGGTCAGCCAGGGTGAGGGTATGTCGCTGGAAGGACTGAGCGCCGGGGATGGTGGTGGTCTTTCTGGATTCAGTTCCGACGCTGTGCCCACGCTCCGGGTGCCCCCTAACTACCCGCAGAAGGCCAAGCGGGCCGGACTTGAGGGCTACGTCACCATGGCGGTTGATATCCGTGCGGACGGGACAGTCGCCAGCGTCGAGGTCTTGGAGTCGGAACCACCACGGATGTTCGATGATGCAGCTGTTCGTGCCATGAAGCGTTGGCGCTTCCGACCGAAAACCGAAAATGGCGAAAACAGACCACAGAAAGCCCGACAGACGATTGAATTCACCCTGGACAAATGAGCCTGGGTAGAGCAGGGGAGGTCAGAGCGATGATTCGGAAAACGGGACACTGGGTGTTGATGGTCGGGGTTTTGATGGCGTTTGTCTCGGCTGGCGTGTCCGGGGAAGAGAATGTCAGTGGGCCGATCTACGAGGGGCTCAAGGAAGCTCAGAAGTTGATGGGGGAGGATCGGCTCGATGATGCCTATGACGAGATTGACGGTCTGCGCGAGGACCTCGAGGCCGACACCATTGACCAGGCTGTGGTGCTGCAGATGTTGGGTAGGGTCGAACTGAGCCGGGAAAACTACCCGCAGGCCATCCAGCACCTCAAAGTGAGCCACGACACCGGCAAGCTGCCTGAGCAGATGCATCAGCAGGTCGGGCGCATGCTGGCGCAACTATATGCCTCCGAAGAACAGTATGAACAGGCCCTAAAGTATGCCAGAGCCTGGCTTGAATCCCAGGAGGAGCCAAAGCCGCAGCAGTATATGTTCCTGGCCAACCTGATGGCCCAGACCGAGCGTTATGACGGCGCCATGGCAATGGCCAACAGGGCGATTGAGGCCAGTGATGATCCCCGGGAGAGCTGGTTCCAGTTGTTGGTGGCGTCCAGCTTCCAGCAAGGCGATTACCGGCAGACGGCCAGGGATCTGAAACGGATGGTGCGTCGATGGCCAGAGAAACCGGATTACTGGAAACAGCTGGCTAACATTTATGTCCAGCTGGATGACCGGGACAGTGGCTTAGCCGTTCTCCAGTTGGCCTGGAAGTCAGGGGTGCTCGAGGAGGAGGGGTCCATACGCTCAATGATCCAGTTGGCCATCAACCGTGGGATTCCCGAAAGAGGCGCCCGGTTGCTTGATCATGCTCTGGAGCAGGGGGCATTGCCTACTGAGGCTGATTACGTGGAGCTACTGGCCAACGCTTGGATCTCGGCCCGGGAATACGAGCATGGCATCGATTCGCTCGAACGGCTGGCCTCGCTGCGCGACTCAGGAGACCCCTATGTCCGCATCGCGAACCTTCATATCGAGCGAGGGCGGTGGCAGGAAGCGGAAGCCAGCCTGCGCTCGGCGCAGGAGAGTGAGCTCGAAGAGCCTGGCGAGGCCTGGGTTCTACTGGGTATCGCACTGACTGAGCAGGAAGATTTCGAAGGCGGTTTCGAAGCCCTTCGCAAGGGCCGTGCCTTTGAGGACTCGCGTGAGCGGGCCCAGCGCTGGATTCAGTACGCGCAACAGCTCCAGAAGCAGCACAACTGGAAACAGCGGAATCAGTCCGAGGGCGCCTAGGTGTCCGTTAACAACCAAAAGAGGAATGAATAATGAGGTTTAATGCACGCCACGCGCTGGTCGTAGCCGCGCTTGTTCTGCTGGGCGGCTGTGCGCAGCACTCGATGATGCAGACCGGCCAGCAGGAACCAGAGCCGATACCGATTAAGTTCGTTGTGGTCACCATGTTTGAGATTGGTGACGATGAAGGTGACCAGCCAGGGGAGTTCCAGCTGTGGAAGGAGCGCCAGGAACTGGATACGCGATATCCGTTTCCCCAAGGGCATCATGACATCTACGTGAATGAGGAAACCGGTGTGCTGAGCATCGTGACCGGCATTGGGACAGCCTACTCCTCCTCGGCGGTGATGGCACTGGGTATGGATCCGCGCTTTGACCTTTCCAATGCCTACTGGTTGATCGCCGGCATTGCCGGTATTGATCCCGAGGATGCTTCACTGGGCTCAGCTGCCTGGGCGGAATACGTAGTCGACGGGGATCTGGCGCACCACATCGACGCCCGTGAAATACCTGACGATTGGGAGACCGGCTATTTTCCGAGGGACGCGAAGAAGCCCTATGACCCCAACAAGCCCGACCCCAGCTTCGAGGTGCAGCAGTTGAACCCGGAACTCACCGACTGGGCCTATGAACTGACAAAGGACACGGAACTGCCCAACCCCGAGGCTCTGGAAGAAACACGTTCCCTGTACACGGAGCATCCAAACGCCAGGAAGGCTCCGTTTGTCCTGAAAGGCGACCATTTGGCAGCGATGACGTTCTGGCACGGTGAGATCATGAACGACTGGGCCAATCGGTGGGTTGATTACTGGACTGATGGGGAGGGGCAATTCGTGACTTCGGCCATGGAGGACAGCGGCAGCTACCTATCCCTGAAGCTTTTGGATGAGGCGGGGCTTGCCGATAGTGATCGTGTCATGGTGCTCCGAACCGGCAGCAATTACACCATGCCTCCGCCCGGTGTGGGCGCGGCTGAGAACCTGGTTGCGGAAAGCGAGGGCTACGCCGGACTCGACGCGGCTCTGGAGTCCGCCTACCGGGTCGGCGAGACAGTACTGGATGAAATCACCACCAACTGGGATGTTTATCGTGAGCGGTTGCCGACGCCCGGTGACATTGACTGATTCCGGATCCGATGCCCATGAATGAGCTGTTCGATGCGCGCGCCTATACATGGCGCGCCGCACCCGGTGAACTGTCCTCGGAGAGCGGCCCCCTTTCTGGTTTCCGTATGGTCGTCAAGGACCTCTTTGCGATCGCCGGACACCGAACCGGCGCGGGTAACCCCTACTGGCTGGCAACCCACCCCGTGGCCCGTGAAACATCGCCAGTGATCCGTGACCTGCAAAAGGCGGGGGCTCAGCTAATTGGCAAGACTCTGACGGATGAGCTTGCCTACAGCCTGAACGGCGTGAATACGCATTACGGAACGCCGCTGAATCCGATGGCGCCGGAGCGACTCCCCGGCGGCTCCAGTACCGGCTCTGCCGTCGCCGTTGCAGCCGGGGAAGCGGAAATCGGGCTGGGGTCGGATACGGGCGGTTCCATCCGCGTTCCCGCAAGCTACAACGGCCTGTTCGGGATTCGTCCCACTCACGGTGCGATTTCGACCGAGGGGATGGTACCGCTGGCACCCCTTTTCGATACGGTCGGATGGATGAGCCGGGATTCAGCCACACTACTGGCGGTTGGCCGGGCGTTACTGCCCGGGGCGGATGAGTGCGACGGCAGCGGGGTTGTGCGGGTGGGCGTGCTTGAACCAACCATGGATGACGTCGAGCTTTGGCAGGCAGATCAGGAGGCTTGGCTGCGCCAGCAGCCGCAGCTTGAGGTTCATCGGCGCATACCGCTCGAGGCGGCATGGCTCACATCGGCCAGTGAGTATTTCCGGGTCCTGCAGGGGCGGGCGAACTGGCAGACCCACGGGGATTGGTTCCGCGAGGTGGATCCGCGTATGGCGGAGGACATCCGGACCCGTTTGGAATGGTGTTGCCAGTTGAGTGCGGAAGACGAGACCGCGGCACGGTCTGGTCAGATGCGTCTGCATCAGGATATCAGCGCCTGGTTCGAAAGCGTGGACATGATCGTGATGCCGACCACCCCTGGCCCAGCACCGCGCCTCGATGCCAGCAGTGAATGGATGCGTGACTATCGTGCGAAGCTCATGGGACTCACGGCCCCCGCCGGTCTGGCCGGTCTGCCCCAGGTCCATCTCCCGGTCATTACCCAGGAAGGCGCACCAGCGGGGGTGTCGCTTCTGGGGCCCCGACACTCGGATATAACGCTTCTGAAGCTGGCTGATGCGCTCTGCGGCGCGGAAGCCCAAAATCCAATGGAGTCTATTTGATGAGCAATATTGCCTTTACGGCGCCCCACAGCGGGGCGGCTGATATTGGGTTGTCTCTGTTGCGTGACGGCGCTAGCGCCGTGGACGCCATGATTGCCGCCTCGGCCGCGATCGCCGTCCTCTATCCCCACATGAACAGTCTCGCCGGTGATGGGTTCTGGCTCGTACAGCGTCCCGGTGAAGCGCCCCGGGCGATTGATGCGTGTGGTCATGCCGCGGCGTTGGCCAGCATTGACTGGTACCGGGAGCAGGGGTGTGATGCCATTCCTGCCCGGGGGCCGCTATCGGCGCTCACGCTTGGTGGCACCCTGAGTGGGTGGGACAAGGCCCGTGAGTGCTGTGTGGCACCCGAGCAGCGGCGCCCTTACGGGGAGCTTCTGGCTCCGGCTGAAGCACTGGCGCGGGATGGAATTGAGGTGACGGCCAGTCTGGCCGCGGCCAGCGAGAAAGTGCATGAATCGCTTGCCGATGAAACGGCGTTCCGGGCTATCTTCGCCCCTGAAGGACGGCCGCTTCGGCAGGGGGAGCAGCTGCGTAACCCGGACCTGGCGGAGACGCTCGCGCACCTGGCGCGCAAAGGGCCGAGGGATTTCTATGACGGCGAGCTGGCTGAAACCGTGGCGGCGGAGCTGGCAGCCCGGGGTAGCCCAATTCGCGCCAGCGACCTCACTGGGTATGAAGCTCAAGAGGTAACGCCACTGTCTGTCCGAACCCGCGACGGGAGCCTCTACAATTTCCCGCCTCCTACCCAGGGATTGGCCTCACTGCTGATCCTTGCCATCTACGATCAGCTCTACGATCCGCAATGGTCCGACGCCGACCGGGTCCACACACTGGTTGAGGCGACCAAGCAGGCGTTTCGGGTAAGGGATCGGGAAGTCACCGATCCTGCACGGATGCGTGCGCCTGCAGAGTCTCATCTGAACAGCGTATCCATTGGCAAGCTGGCAGCGGTCCTGGGAAAAGAGGCCTCACCCTGGCCGTGGCCGGCGGAGCCTGGCGACACGGTCTGGATGGGGGGTGTGGATGCGGAAGGGACCATGGTTAGCTTCATCCAGAGCGTTTACTGGGAGTTCGGTTCAGGAGTGACCATTCCGGGTACGGGCCTGGTATGGAACAACCGGGGACTGAGCTTCAGTCTGGATGCCGACCACCGTAATGCCCTGGAGCCGGGATATAAGCCGTTCCATACCCTCAACCCAGCGTTCGCGGTTCTGGATGACGGACGGCGTATGAGCTACGGCACCATGGGCGGTGAGGGCCAGCCCCAGACTCAGGCCGCACTTTTCACCCGTTACCTGTACGACGGACTGCCTCTCGACGAATCCATAGCTCGGGGTCGGTGGCTCCTCGGTCGGACCTGGGGAGACCGCGATGATGACCTCAAACTCGAGGCGAGTCTGGCCCGTCATCTGGGTGATGAGCTGGCATTGCGCGGCCACCGCTTCAAGACCGTGCCCGATCACAGTGAGATGATGGGGCATGCCGGGGCCGTGGTGCGATTTCCCGACGGCGGTGTGACTGCCGCCAGCGATCCACGGAGTGATGGCGCCGCCAGGGAGGGCTCATGCTCGATATGATAACGGCATGGTTGCCCCTTGTTCTGGGGATGCTTGCAACAGGCCTTCTTGCCGGCCTCCTGGCGGGGCTGCTCGGGGTGGGCGGCGGCATCGTCATCGTCCCCGTGTTCTATTTCATCCTGCAGGCCATGGGCATTGATCCGGATGTGGCCATCCGCGTTGCCACCGCCACCTCCCTGATGGTGATCGTGCCGACCAGTATTTCGTCGGTCCGGGCCCATCATGGGCGCGGCAATGTCGACTGGGCCCTTATCCGCCGCTGGTGGCCGTTCATGGTCACGGGCGTGGTGGCCGGCAGCGCTGTCTCGCTCTATGCGGACGGCAGTCTGATCGGGGGCATTTTCGGTGTGATTGCCCTGCTGGTGGCCGCCAATATCCTTTTTCGTCCCCGAGCAAAGCCGGTGGCCAGCGCTCTGCCGAGGCTCCCGGGTCAGGGCCTGATGGCCGGGAGCATCGGATTCTTCTCGGTGATGATTGGCATCGGCGGAGGAACCATGGGGGTGCCCATGCTGACCGCGTGCAACTATCCCTCCCATCGGGCTGTCGGAACGGCGGCTTTCTTCGGTTTGTTGATCGCTCTGCCAGGGGCGACCGCGATGCTGTTCGCGACCACTCCGGAGGGGGCGCCAGCTGGCATGCTGGGAGCGGTCAATCTGGCGGGGTTCCTCGCCATCGTGCCGCTGACGGTTTTCATGGCACCGGTAGGGGCCCGCCTGGGCGCGAGGCTGGATGCGCTGATGCTTAAGCGTGTGTTCGCGGTATTTCTATGCATCAGCGGGTTACGCATGCTGATGCAGGCCCTTGGAGGTTGATATGACGGAAGGACTCAACGCCGCATCACCGTCGATGCGGCCTTTTACACCCCCGCCCAGGCTCTTGATGGGACCTGGCCCGATTACGGTGGATCCCCGGGTTCTGCAGGCCATGTCCTGTCAGTTGGTGGGGCAGTACGACCCCGCCATGACCAACTGCATGAATGAGACCATGGCATTGTACCGGCGGGTCTTTGAAACCGAGAACGAGTGGACCTTCCTTGTCGACGGCACCTCACGAGCTGGAATTGAGGCCGTCCTGGTTTCCCTTCTGGAACCCGGAGACAGGGTGCTCGTACCGATATTCGGGCGTTTCGGGCACTTGCTGACGGAAATCGCGGAACGGTGCGGTGCCGAAGTCCACACGATCGAGGTGGCTTGGGGGCATGTGTTCGAGCCGGACCAGATCGAGGAGGCAGTACGCCGTGTCAGGCCGAAGCTGGTGGCACTGGTCCAGGGCGATACGTCCACCACCATGCTCCAGCCCCTGGACGCATTGGGAGCGATCTGCCGGCGCTATGATGCGCTTCTTTACTGTGATGCGACGGCCTCCATCGCCGGCAACGCCCTTTACACGGATGCCTGGGAATTGGATGCGGTATCCGTCGGCCTCCAGAAATGTCTGTGTGGCCCTTCCGGCAGTGCGCCGCTGACGCTGGGGGAGCGGGCCGTTTCGGTGATCCGTGAGCGCCAGCACGTTGAGGCGGGTATCCGCCATCCCGACCACGGCGAGGGGCGGGGGCAGCGGATCAGCTCCAACTATTTTGATCTCGCCATGATCATGGATTACTGGGGGGAAGAGCGCCTTAACCACCACACTGAGGCGACGACCATGCTCTATGGGGCTCGGGAATGCGCCCGCATTCACCTCGAAGAGGGCCCGGCAAATGTCCGCGAGCGGCACCGCGTGAGTGGCCTCGCCCTGGCCGAAGGCCTGGAGGCGATGGATCTCGAACTATTCGGTGACCAGGGGCACCGGATGAATAACGTGGTTGGGGTCCACATCCCGCAGGGGGTGGATGGGGATCAGGTTCGTCATTCCATGCTCTCTGATTTCGGCATCGAGATCGGCACTTCGTTTGGCCCATTGCATGGGCGCATCTGGCGAATCGGGACAATGGGCTACAACGCGCGACGGGACGCGGTTATCCAGACCCTCGCGGCGCTTGAGGCGGTCCTGGGGCTGGCTGGTCACCGGCTGTCTCCCCAGGCTGGAGTAAGGACAGCCTTGGCCCGGTTCGGCGGGGAGAAGCTATGAACTGGGTCCCCGAACTCGCTTGTGGGGTAATGGAGCGCTGCGACGAACTGGCTGCCATCACCAGCGAGCCGGGCCGTATTGATCGCTATTATCTGACGTCCGAGCATCGGAGGTGCAGTGACCTCCTCGCTCACTGGATGGATGCGGCGGGCATGGCGGTTTGGGAGGACGCTGCTGGTAACCTCTGGGGCCGTTATGCTGCAGCGACCGACGCCGCGCCGCCAATCCGGGCCCTGATTATGGGCTCCCATCATGATTCCGTTCCCAATGCGGGTCGATACGATGGGCCACTGGGCATACTCACCGCTCTGGCAGTGGTTGAGTATCTAAACCAGGAGGATATCCGTCTTCCGTTTCACGTGGACGTTGTGGCGTTTGGTGATGAGGAAGGTTCCCGCTTCGGTACAACTCTCCTGGGAAGCTACCCGGTAGCCGGGCACTGGCAGCCGGAATGGTGGGAACTGGCTGATCGCGGGGGGGTCACACTTGAACAGGCTTTCCGGGACTTCGGGCTGGACCCCGCACGGATCGGATCCTGCGCCAGGGATCCGGAGGAATTGCTGGGATATCTGGAACTGCATATTGAACAGGGTCCGGTACTTGAACACGGTGGCCATCCTCTGGGGGTTGTGACCGGGATTGCGGGCGCCAGACGCTTTACGGTGACCCTGGAGGGCGAGGTCGGGCACGCGGGGACCGTCCCGCTGGCGCTGCGGCGGGATGCCCTTCTCGGGGCTGCGGAAGCGGCGCTTGTCGTTGAGCGGGTGGCCCGCGAGCAGGATGTAATGGCGACCGTGGGTCGACTGAACGCTGTCCCCGGGGCGGTCAATGTCATTGCGGGAGAGGCTTGCTGGTCACTGGATCTGCGGGCTACTGACGATGAAAGCCGTGACCAGGCTCTCAGACTTATCCGGAGTGAATCCAATCGGCTCTGCGACCAACGCGGTCTTGTATCCTCCTGGCGCGAGACCCACAGTGCACCGGCGGTTGCTTGCGCCACGAGCCTCCAGAGCCATCAATCCAGGGCCCTCGAGGCAATGGGACTGGAACCGATCCATCTTCCCAGCGGGGCCGGTCATGATGCCATGGCGATGGCACGGATCACGGATGTCGGGATGTTTTTCATCCGGTGTGGGGGAGGAATCAGCCACCATCCGGATGAATCGGTGATGACGACGGACGTTGGCCTCGGTATTGAAGCTATGGTCCGAACCCTGCTCAACCTGGCCCAGAGCAGCGCCAACCCGGAGGGAAGTTGAGGATGACGCACCGATACACAGTGAGAACAGTCTTCGTCCTGTTCCTGGGGGTGGGGAGTCTGGCTGCCGCAGAGACCGGTGACCCCACCGTCAGTCTGCGCGTCATGGAAACCACCGATATCCATGCCCACATCATGGATTTCGACTACTACCGTGACAGCACAACTGCCCGCTTTGGCCTGGTTCGCACGGCATCGCTGATTGAGCAGGCACGCAGTGAGGTGGCCAACCACGTGCTCGTGGATAACGGTGACCTGATCCAGGGCAGCCCCCTGGGTGACTATGCGGTCAAGCAGGACCTGCCTGAAGACGGTACTCATCCTGTCTACCAGGCAATGAACCGGCTTGATTATGTGGTTGGCAACATTGGGAACCATGAATTCAACTACGGTCTCGACTTTCTCAGGAAATCCCTGGAGGGCGCAGACTTTCCCTACATCAATGCCAACGTGGTCGATCCGGACTCCGGGAAGCCGGTGTTCACTCCCTACCGAATACAGGAGCATGAGGTTGTCGATGAGCGGGGCAGACGGCATGCGCTGTCGATTGGTTACATCGGATTCGTACCCCCCCAGATCATGGATTGGGATCGCCAGCACCTGAAGGGGCGTGTGGAAGCGCGCGATATTACCCGCACTGCTGAAAAATGGGTGCCCAGAATGAAAGAAGCCGGTGCCAACGTGATTGTGGCAATCCCGCACTCCGGCCTTTCGTCCGATCCATACCGGGCTATGGTGGAGAATTCGGTGTATTACCTGTCGGAGGTTGAGGGCATTGATGCCATTGCCTTCGGCCATGCGCATGCGGTTTTCCCGAGTGTTGAGTTTTCTGGGATCGAGGGCGTTGATGCCGAGCGCGGTACCATCAATGGCGTCGTTGCTGTGATGCCCGGGCGTTGGGGCAGTCACCTGGGCATCATGGACCTGAAACTTACCCGGAAAGGCGATGAATGGAAGGTCGTTTCCGCCCGTTCCGAGGCCAGACCCATCTTTGATGACCAGAGCAACCAGGCCATCGCGGAGCGCGACCCTCGGGTCGCTGAGGCCGTCTCGGACGCGCACGAGTCGACCCGGGCTTTCGTTAACCGTCCCATCGGTGGGATCAACGACCCGATTTACAGCTATCTCTCGCTGGCCCAGGACGACCCCACGGTTGAGCTGGTCAACCGTGCCCAGCGTGCCTATGTCAGGCACTATGTTGAGGGCGATCCGGATCTGGACGGCCTGCCAGTCCTCTCCGTGGCCTCGCCGTTCAGGGCGGGGGGACGGGGGAGCAGCCCTGAAGCCTATGTAGAAGTGGCCGAAGGGGAAGTGAACTATGGGGATGTAGCCGCGCTCTACCCATTCCCGAATCGGCTGGTTGCGCTTCGAATCAGTGGCGCAGAGCTCAGGGAATGGCTGGAATGCGCCGTATCGCTCTATAACCGGATTGATCCCGAAGACTCCGGTGCCCAGGAACTGATTAACCGGGATGCATTCAGGACCTACAACTTTGACGTGTTCGAGGGGGTTCACTACCGCGTGGACGTGACCGAACCGGCGCGCTATGACGGTGAATGCAACCGGGTAAACCCTGGCTCGCAACGCATCCGGGCCCTGCGGTTCGAGGGGAAACCGGTGGAACCGGATCAGACGTTCCTGGTAGCCACCAACAATTACCGGGCGTTTGGCGGGGTCTTCCCGGGTACGGGTGAGGCCAATGTGGCGTTTGAATCCCCGGATGAGAACCGCACCATCGTCGCGGATTACATCAAGCGCCAGAGTCGGTCCGGGAATGGCGTTGACACAGAAGCGGACCATAACTGGCATCTGCAGAGTATTGCGGATGCCCCGGAAATGATAGTCACCTTTCGCACGTCACCGGGAGAAAAGGCCAGGCGTTTCATTGAGGCGAACAGCTATTACCCCATGAGCCGGGTAAGAGAGAATGGCGCGGGGTATGCCGTTTATCGCCTGGATTTGGCAGCCCCCGCTAAAGCCCAGTGGTCAGAGATGTCTGATCAGGTGCAGTGAGAAATAAGCGGCCTGGCGGGCGGCAATGGGACCGAGCCTGAGGTAATCGTCATTGGGTTCCTCCTGGGCCAGGTTGCTACCAGAGCGTACGATCAGATAGGGAACCCCCAGAGCCTCGCTCACATGACCGAGAGGGGCAGATTCCATCTCCATGATGTCCGCGTCGAACCGGTCTCTCAGGAGGGTCAGTCGTCGTTCTGTCACGCCAAACAGGTCTGAGGAAACCACGACACCGAAATCGACTCTGTTGGTGTAAGTGCTGCCGTTGGCCTCCACTTCGCGACGCTCATAGGTCGCCATGGCCTGCTTGGCCTTCTCAAGCATCCGGTCACTGGGACTGAACGCATTCTTCACCTCATTGCCATCGATGGGACCGTTCATGGGGCGGTAGGTCATGCCCTCGCTGGTGAGGCTCCCATAGTCATGTTCATGGGTGTGCGTGGCGACGATGACATCGCCGGTACGCAGATCCTGGTTGACCCGGGCGCCGGTGCCGGTCATCAGAACCGCGCGGGGCTTGAACTCCTTTATGAAAAGCGTGGTCGTCATGCCGGTGAAGGTCTTACCGATGCCGGTAATGGCGACGACCACGGGCTTACCGTGAAGTTCACCCTCCCAGTAGGGGATGCCCCAGAGGCTCTTCTTTTCCGCGTCCGTCATGGCGTCCGTCAGAACCGGGATCTCCTGGGGGACAGCACCGAGAACCACGATGGTGTCGGTGGGTTGATAGTGGGGGTAGCGCTCTTCGGCCCCCGCCAGCGACGGGCAAAGCGTGAAAACCAGCATGAATGCCGTCACGGCGGCTGACCGCAATGGTTGTGACATGGGGATCTCCTTTGATCCGTGATTGGGCCCCTGCGCGCTGCAACATTCATACCATTAAATTAAAAGCCTGATTGAATGGTCAGGAAAAAAGTTTTGTGATCGGAATGCCCGATCATGGAGCTTTTTTATCAAATTCGCCCATTATTGGTTCAATATCGTGGTTTTAAGAGAGGGTTTCTGGCTTAATTCGGTACGGCCTTGCTCGCATATTGCCGCATTCCATTGTTGTTTCTCGATAAGGCTATCCAAATGGACAGGATTTTGCATAGGGAGCAGCGTGTTTTGAAAAGGAGCGTGTCATGATCCGTATCAGGTTTTCCCCGTTGTTGGCAGCGGGTCTTATAAGTGTATCCACCCCGGGTATTGCCGCGACTGAGATCAAGGCGGTCGTTGTAACCCATTTCGAGAATGGCGAGATCAACGGTGAGGAATCCGGTGAATACCATCGCTGGGTCCAGCGACTGGATCTTGAGCCTGTGGATTTTCCGCTCGGCCAGTTCGATCTGCATGTCAATGATGAAGGAATACTGGCCATCTGTACCGGCGGTGGCGTGACCAACGCGACCGCTTCCATCATGGCTCTGGGCCTGGATGAACGCTTCGACCTTTCCGATGCCTACTGGCTGGTGTCTGGGATTGGCGGTGGTGATCCCGAGGATGTCTCCCTTGGGACCGGAGTCTGGGCCCGTCATGTGGTGGACGGCGACCTCCTGTACGAGATTGATGCCCGGGAAATGCCTGAGGACTGGGCTTATGGCCTGATCCCACTGGGCGCCAAGGAGCCCAATCAGGAAGCGACTGGTTGGACTGTTGACACCATCTCGTTCGACCTCAATGGCAGCTTGGCTGAGTGGGCCTATGACCTGACCCGTGGTCATGCGGTTGAGGATACGCCCGCCATGAAGGAGTTCCGGGCGATGTACGAGAATTACCCGGAGGCCCGGAAGCCACCGTCAGTGGCGCTGGGTGACACGCTGAGCGCCAGTACCTACTGGCATGGCGACTATCTGAATGACTGGGCCAACGATTGGGTGAAGCTCCAGGCCGGCGACGATGCCAATATGGTAACCAGCAACATGGAGGACAGCGGCACTCTGACGGCTTTGCATCGCCTGGCCCGTGAAGACCGTGTGGATCCCGAGCGTGTGATGGTCCTGCGGACGGTGAGCAATTATACCTTCCCACCCGATGACAAGACGGCAGCCTGGAGCACAACCGCGCCTTACCCGGATAATGGGGAACCGGCCTATGAGGCGGCTTTTCAGCTCGGTAACCGTGTGGTTCAGACTCTGGTAGATGACTGGGACCGGTACCAGACGAACGTTCCAAGAACTGAATAAGAGATGGGCCCATGCTAAAAGGATGGTGTTGTGCTGGATTTTTGATGGTGGCCCTCAGCGCTGGTGCGAAACCGGTAATCCTGGACAACGACATGGCCATTGATGACTGGGCCGCCCTGCTGTATCTCCTTCATCACCCGGATGCGGAGGTGCAGGCCGTCACCATAGCGGCTAGCGGGGAGTCCCACTGTGAGCCGGGGCTTGAGAACACCCTGCGGTTACTGGATCTGCCGGGGGATGGGCCAGGGGATATACCGGTTGCCTGTGGGGACAGTGCCCCTCTGGATGGTTACTCTGTGTTTCCCGAAGCATGGCGACAGGACTCGGATACACTCTCCGGGGTGGCGTTGCCGGGGTCGGAGCGTGAACCAGACAGCCGCGCGGCGCATGAGGTGATCCATGAGGTTATCCGGGAGGCTTCGGAGCCGGTCACACTGGTCGCGACGGGAACGCTCACGAACATCGCCCGGTGGCTTGAGCGTTACCCGGGCGATCATGACAAAGTGGCTGAGCTGGTCATCATGGGCGGCAATCTGGATGTGCCAGGCAACATCATTGTGCCCGGGTTTACGGATGGGCACCCGAATACGAGCGCGGAATGGAACTTCTTTGTCGACCCGGTCGCTGCCGACAGGGTTCTGCAGGCGGATCTTCCAACCGTTCTGGTTGGGCTTGATGTCACCAATCAGGTTCGGGTGACGCCCGGGTTCGCCAAGCGCTTTGAGAGCTCTGTCACTACGGAGTCCGCTGAGTTCTGGGCTCAGGTCCTGGAGGTCAACGACTGGTTCATTGAATCCGGCGAATATTATTTCTGGGATGTTCTCGCGGCTATGACCGCGATGGACCCGAGTCTCTGTCGCGGCGATACCCATCGTCTGGGTGTCGTCCAGGAAACCACGGAAGTGCCCTGGCAGCAGACAACGGATCCGGCCATGCCCAACAGGCGCTGGGACGGGAAGCCTCGTTCCCATCTTGATGCGGCGACCGCTGGCACACTGTTTCCCGAGCCAGCCGCGTCGCCGGTGACAGTCTGCCTTGAGACGGATCCGGAACGGGTCTTCCGTGGTTTTCGACGTGTTTTGAACAACGCCTATGCGGATTAGGCTGGAGCGGCGCGCCGGATGAGGCGCTCCGCGGCCTGCTTGTGGCGCGCCATGATCTCTTGGATGTCATGATCCACGAGCCCGCCATGGCGGACTTTCCATTGCCCACCCACCATGACGTGATCGGCCCTGTGGGCGCCGCAGAGCAGTAGGGCCGCCAGGGGATCGGCGTGGCCCGAGAAACGGGGTTCATCCAGGCTGAACAGCGCCAGATCCGCCTGTTTCCCGGGGGCTAGTTGGCCCAGTTCCGGGCGGCCCAGGAGTTGGGCACCCCCGCTGGTGGCCAGGGCGAGCGCGTCCAGGTGACTGAACTGGTCTGCGCCATAGGTGAGCTTCTGCATCAGCATCGCCTGGCGCGCCTCCTGAATCATATTGGAACCGTCGTTGGACGCTGAGCCATCCACGCCGAGTCCCACCCGCACGCCTGCACGGTGCATGTCGCATCCTCGAAAATGACCGGATCCCAGCAGCATATTGGAAGTGGGGCAATGGCACACGGCCGTCCCCGAGTCGGCGATACGTCGGATTTCGTCGTCAGTGAAGTGGATTCCGTGCGCGAGCCAGGTGCGTGGGGTCAGCCAGCCCACATCCTCGAGGTAATCGAGGGGGCGCTGACCATGGGACTGGATGCAGAAGTCGGTCTCATCCCGGGTCTCTCCCAGGTGGGTATGCAATAACACATCGTGTTCTTCGGCCAGATTGGCTGTGTCCCGCATCAACTCCGGCGTCACGGAGAACGGGGAGCAGGGGGCAAGGGCAATCCGGCACAGCGCCTCCGGATCGGGGTCGTGATAGGCACGAATCAATCGCGCGCTTTCCGAAAGAATGACCGGCTCGGGCTCGATCACACTCTCCGGGGGGAGCCCGCCGGCCAGCTCCCCAAAACTCATGGAACCTCGTGTCAGTGTCACGCGGGCGCCCATACGTTTTGCCGCAGCCACCTGGACATCAATGGCGCGAGGTATCAGCTGGCTGAAGACGTAATGGTGGTCCGCTGCGGTCGTACAGCCTGACAGCAGCAGTTCCGACAACGCCAGTTCTGTTGCAGCGTGGATCGCGTCGTCGTCCAGATTCGCCCAGACGGGGTAAAGACTTTCCAGCCACGGAAACAGGGGCTTGTTCAGGGCGCGCGGCAAGGCCCGGGTTAGCGTCTGGTAGAAGTGATGGTGGGTGTTGATCAGCCCTGGCAGCAGGACATGACCTGACGCGTCGAAGGTGTGTGCATAGTGGCCAGAGGGCTCATGTCCGGCTGGCACGAGTTCCCGGATTCGACTGCCCTCAACGACCAGGCCGTTATCGGCATTGGCCCCATTGCCCGTCCAGCATACCGCCGGGTGTCGCAGCCATAGGGTCTCAGTCATGGCTGCCACTGCCCTCCTGATGGATGGAGAGGGTAGGGCCTCCGTGCTGGGGTGGTTCCAGTCCGCATCCGCGCAGGATGATCTGGCTCAGGAAATCGGCGATCCCCTCGATCATGTCTGGCTCGTATTCGGCCCGGTTCATGATGGTGAGGACCTGGATGTCGAAGTCAGCATAGTGCTGGGTAGAGGCCCATATCAGGAAGATCAGATACATCGGGTCCACGCGGTCCATGCGGCCCTGTTCCATCCAGGTTTCCATCACACTGACCTTGTCCCGGACCCACTGGCGCATCTGGGTCCGCATGTAGTCACGCAGATGAGGCGCGCCCTGAATGACTTCCATGGCAAAGAGTTTGGACGCCCGGGGGTGCGTGTAAGACAGCTCCACCTTCCGTCGGATGAAGCTGTCCAGAACGGTTGCGGGGTCATCCTCTACACGGACTTCATCCAGAAGGTCGTTCCAGAGCCTGACCTGTTTCTCAATGACGGCGATGTAGAGATAGGACTTGCGCTTGAAGTAGTAATGTACGTTGGCTTTGGGGATACCGGCCCGGTCAGCGACCGCCTGGATGCTTGTCCCGGTATACCCCTGGCGCACGAACTCCTCTTCGGCTGCCGTGATGATGTTAGTCAGGTTGCGGTCACGGATCCGCCCCGCCCGATACTTGCCGGTTGGGGTCTCATTGGGATCGAATTCCTTTCTGCGTTCCAGCATCGACTATCCGTTTTGTTAGTGGCTGTCAGTTCGGAAGTTTGCCCTCAATGCCCTCAACATACCAGTTGATTTCAAGCAGTTGTTGATCCTTCAGCGCATCGCCTTTCGCAACGATCTCCTCGCCATCCTGATTGTTGATGGGACCCTGGAAGACCTCCCGGTCGCCGTTGATCAGGGCGTCACGATGTGTATTGATCCGTTCAACAACGGCTTCCGGGATATCCGAGTGCATAGGAGCCATTTTGACAACGCCTTCGGAGAGCCCGTACCAGATTGATTCGGGCTCCCAGCTGTCATTCAGCACCGCCTGAATCTTTTCCTGGTAGATCGGTTCCCAGTGCATCATTACCGATGTGAGATGAGCGTCCGGGCCATAGGATTTCATGTTTGAATTGTAACCGATGCCGTAGACTCCTTCGTCTTGGGCCGCCTGCACGACCGCAGGGGAGTCCGCGTGCATGGTCAGCACGTCCGCGTCCTGACGGATGAGGCTGGCTGCGGACTCACGCTCCTTGGCCGGGTCATGCCAGGAGTTGATCCAGGAGACGCTTACAGAGGCGTCCGGATTCACTTCCCGGACGCCAAGAGTGAATGCGTTAATGCCGCGCAGTACCTCGGGGATTGGGAATCCAGCGACATAGCCGATGGTGTCGGTCTCGGTCATGGCTCCAGCCGCCATGCCTGCCAGATAGCGACCCTGATAGGCGCGTGCCTGATAGTTCCCGACATTCTCCGCCGTTTTATAACCCGTGGCGTGTTCGTAACGCACATTGGGGAACTGCCGGGCTACCCGGAGGGTTGGGTTCATGTAGCCGAAGGAGGTGGTGAATATGAGGTCATGGCCATTGGCGGAGAGGTTGCGGATGACCCGCTGCGAGTCTGAGCCCTCTGAAACGCTCTCCACATAGGTGGTTTCGACCCGGTCGCCGAATTCCTTGTCGACGATCTTGCGGGCGCGGTCGTGCATGTAGGTCCAGCCGGCGTCACCGATGGGGCTGACATAGACAAAGCCTACTTTGAGGGGATCCTCTGCGGCGTGCAGGGGACTGCTGAGGGCCAGCGCCGCGCTCAGGCCCAGGCTGATAAGGGTGGGTGCTTTCATCGGGTGATCCTCCGTAAGTCGGTTGTTTTGAGCAGCCTAATTCTGTGGGTAGTAAGGTTGCCCCAGCGAACGGGGCGCGAGCTGCGCGGTGCCTGCGCGCTGCATCATCATGACCAGGGCGATGATGGTGGCCAGATACGGGAGCATGGCCAGTAGGTTCGGAGAGATGTCGTATCCGAAACCCTGTAGGACCAGGTGAAGGATGCTGGCGAAGGCGAAAAGCCAGGCTCCGATCAGGACCCGTTCGGTGCGCCAGCTTGCAAAAACAACCAGTGCCAGAGCGATCCAGCCACGCCCTGCCGACATGCCCTCCGTCCACATCGGGGTATAGGCCAGGGACAGGTACGCGCCACCGAGGCCCGCCATGGCGCCGCCGAACATCACCGTTGCGTAGCGCACCAGGATAACCCGGTAGCCCATGCTGTGGGCGACCGCTGGGGCTTCGCCGACTGCACGGATGATCAGCCCCAGGCGCGTGCGGCTCATGACGTAATAGATGGAGGCGAAAAGGATGAAAGCACCGTAAACGAGCAGGTCCTGGGCGAAGAAAGCCTTGCCGATCAGCGGAATACTGTGGAGCAGCGGGATCGGCTGCTCGTCGAGACCGTCGATGGACAGGCCAACGTAGTCGACGCCAAGGAAGGCGCTGAGGCCGGTTCCGAAGATGGTAAGTGCCAGGCCGGTGGCGATCTGACTGGACACGAGGCTGATTGCAATGACCGCGAAAATCAGTGAGAAGAGGGCACCGGAGGCGAGCCCGCTGGCTACTCCGATGAGCAGGCTGTCGGTTGTGTAGGCGCCGATGAAGGCGCAGACAGCGCCTACCAGGATCATGCCTTCCTGCCCGAGGTTCAGCACACCGCTGCGTTCTGAAATCATGGCACCCAGTGCTACCAGGAGTAGGGGCGTTCCGGTTCGTATAGTGGCGAACAGGATGTTCTCGATGATGTCCATACTCATGAGCTCGTCACCTCCCGGGTCGAGGTGTTGGAGGGCCGATGACCCCGCATCGGCGTCAGTACAATCCGATGGGAGATCAGGAAGTCGCAGGCCAGCAGGAAGAACAGGAGAAGCCCCTGAAAGACGCCGGTGATCGATTTTGGCAGCCCCAGTGTCATCTGGGCATTCTCGCCGCCAAGATAGGTTAGGCCGAGCAACAGGCTCGCAAGCAGTACCCCCAGCGGGTGCATCCGGCCCATGAACACGATAATGATGGCCGTGTAGCCGTAGCCCAGCGCCAGGTTGGTGGTTAGTTGCCCAACCGGGCCGTTGACTTCGGAAACGCCCGCCATTCCCGCCATACCGCCGCTGAAAAGCAATAGTACCCAGATCAACCGGTTGCCGTTGAATCCAGCGAAGCGGGCAGCCTGGCGGTTCTCGCCCATAACCCGTGTCTGGTAGCCAAGAAGTGTTCGGTTCAGGACCGTCCAGACCACCGCCAGCATGAGAAGGGCGATGAATATGGCGATCGTGACCCGGTATTGACCCCAGAGTGTCGGCAGCAGAGTCTGGGGGCTGAACAGTTCCGACTCCGGGAAGTTATAGCCCGAGGGGCTTTTGAGGGGACCATGCACACTCCAGAGAAGAAGTTGTATGGCGATGTAGTTGAGCATGATGGTGGTCAGGATTTCGTGGGCCCGGAACCGGGTCAGTAGTAGGGCGGCGATCCCAGCCCAGGCCATGCCCGCGAGCACCCCACTTGCGATCACTACCGGGAGGACCCAGAACCCCTGGTGATCGGCAAGCTGAAGCGAGACCGCGCCCGCGATCAGGGCACCGAAAACGAACTGGCCCTCAGCCCCGATGTTCCAGACCTTGGCTCGGAAACACAGTGTCAGGCCGGTTGCACAGAGCAGTAGGGGAGTCACTTTCACGAAAAGCTCTGACAGCCCATAAACCGTCGAAACCGGTTCTATGAAAAACGCATGCAGGCTGGCGAGAGGCGCTTTTCCAAGGGCGCTAAAAATGGCGGCGCCGGTTATGAGTGTCAGCCCGAGAGCGAGTAACGGAGAAAGGTAGCGCATTGTAGGTGATGGGGTTGGGCGGGCTTCAATGCGCATTTTGGACTCCCTGTGTCTGTGGGGCGCTGAACGTCCCCGCCATCCACTGACCCAGGGTTTCCATCGATACCTCATGGCCGGGTTTCAAAGGAGAAAGCTGGCCGCCACAGATGGCGCCCACGCGATCGCAAAGCAGATAGAGTTCGTCCAGGTCTTCTGTAAGGATCAGGATGGCCGTGCCCTCATCACGCAACCGCGCCAGCTCCACATGGATCCGGTTGGCGGAACCCACATCCACTCCCCAGGTGGGGTAGAAGCAGACAAGCACCTTCGGCGCTTGGGCGATTTCACGCCCGATGATGAATTTCTGGAGATTGCCTCCGGAAAGACTGGCTGCCGTGTCATCAGGCCCGGATGCTTTGACCTGGTAATTCTGGATCAACTCCCGTGTACGCTCCGTCAGTGGTCGCCAATGGAGAAAACCGTGGGCGTCGGAATCCGTGACATAAGCTGTGAGGAGCCGGTTCTCAGTGAGGGACATGGCCCCTATCGAGCCGCGTCCGAGCCGGTCCGCGTGAACGGTCGCAAGGCCGGCCCGTCGCCGGGCCAGGACGCCTTCGGCAGTCATATCCCGACCATCCAAAAGCAGCTTGCCTGCGTCAGGGGCAAGTTCACCATTGATGAGGTCAACAAGTTCGTCCTGACCATTTCCGGCTACCCCTGCAATACCGGTGATTTCGCCGGCCCGGAGCGTGAGGTCGATGCTGTGGAGCGCAATGGCGAATGCTCCTCCAGGTGAGACGGATACCCCTTCAAGTGAGAGGCTGTCGTCACCCGGTGCGCCCACCCCCATGCTTTTCTCAATATGCAGGTCGTCACCCAGCATCATGCGTGATATCTGCTCCGAGGTCGTCTCCGCCGGGGTGCAACTACCCGTTACTCTGCCGCCTCTCAGGATGGTGGCGCGGTCGCAGAGCGTTCTGACTTCCTCCAGCTTGTGGGAGATGAACAGAATGCTGCAGCCCTCACTCGCCAGCTGCTTGAGTACTTTCACCAAGTGAGTAACTTCGCCAGGCGTCAACACGGCCGTGGGCTCGTCCAGAATCAGCAGTTGGATCTCCTGCAGCAGGCAGCGCACAATCTCTACGCGTTGCTGCTCCCCGACCGAGAGCGTATGGACATGCCGGTCAGGATTGATATCAAGCCCGTACGCCTCGCCAACGCTCAGGATCCTGTCGCGGAGGCGGCGGAGAGAGCCGTATTCCTGCCGCGGAAGATAAAGAGCGATGTTCTCTGTCACGGTCAGGGTCTGGAAAAGTGAGAAATGCTGGAAGACCATGCCCATGCCGAGCCTGCGTGCATGAGCCGGCCCCTCGATCAGGGTTTCACGGTCGTTCCAGATGAGCTGGCCGGCATCGGGTTTGACCACCCCGTAGATGATCTTCATGAGGGTACTCTTACCCGCGCCGTTCTCTCCCACCAGGGCGTGGATCTCACCGGGTTTTACGGTCATTTCCACCCGGTCGTTGGCAATGCAGCCAGGGTAGGCCTTGGCGATGCCGACCAACTCCAGACGTCTCGATGCTGTTGCTCCCATAAAACTGACCACCAGGACAATACACTCCGGTTCTGGAAGCAATCTATGTGCCAGCTTCTTCGCATCATCTGTCCCGGAAGTCTTTTTTAATAACCTGTCTAGTTGGCCAAAAATTTGCAAAGCAGAGGATGGAAAACAGTCATGAGACTGCGATTGGAATCATTGCGTGGGGGATCGTTTCGTGCGCCTCAAGGTCAACAACCGCCTATACGACAGCGGCGATGAAGCCCCGGACAGGACACTTCTGGCATTTCTCAGGAACCAGTGTGGGCTGACCGGGACAAAGGAGGGATGCGCGTCTGGAGACTGTGGCGCCTGCACCGTCATGGTCCATGATGAACGTGGGGAAAAACCCCGTTCTTACACGGTGAATAGCTGCATATGCCCTGTTGAAAGTCTTAGAGATCAGTCTGTTACAACCGTAGAAGGTCTGGGTGGCGATGGCGTCCACGGAGAGCTTCATCCGGTTCAGGAAGCCATGGTGGCATGCGACGGCTCCCAATGCGGTTTCTGTACGCCGGGGTTCGTGATGTCGTTGGCCGCGCTTCACTCAGAGACACTGGAAAGGGGGATGCCGGAAGATCCCCGGCGGGCGGTTCTGGATGCCATCTCCGGGAACCTGTGTCGTTGTACCGGCTATCGACCGATTGTTGAAGCCGGAATACGAGCTCTCAACAATCCTGACTTTTTGACCAGGAATGGAACAGAGCCGGTGAGTGGTGCACCGTTATCGGGCAGCATGGAAACCCCAAACGAGCCGTGTTCGTTCTGGCAGCCGGGGACAGAAGCCGAACTCCAACGTCTTCTGTCGGCTAACCCCGAGGCGCGGCTGGTGGCAGGGGGAACCGACCTGATGCTGGAGCACACCCAGCTTTTCAGGCGCTTACCCAAGCTTATTGATCTCAACCGGATCGAGTCGTTGCGGAGAATCGAGCTCGGCCCGGAGCACATCGATATAGGCGCGGCTGTCACCTACACGGAGATGGAGACCGCGTTTGCGGACATTGCACCTGAGCTGGTCCGAATGCTTGAGCGTCTGGGGTCCCGACAGATCCGTAATCGCGGGACCATCGGCGGGAATATCGGCAATGCCTCCCCCATTGCTGATATGCCCCCGTTTCTGCTGGTGATGGATGCCGAGCTGGTGATCCGGGATGCCAGGGGAAACAGCCGAAGTGAACCTCTGTGTGAATTCTACCAGGACTACAAGCAGACAACACTGCAGCCGGGTGAGTACATCGCCCTGGTACGGATCGATCGGCCTCGGCCCGGTCAGTGGCTTCGCCTGCACAAGCTCTCAAAGCGTTACGAGGATGACATCACGACCGTCATGGGGGCTTTTCTGTGGGATGCCGAAACCGGGCTGCGCGTGGCCTACGGCGGTATGGCGGCGGTGCCGGCACGGGCCTGGCGATGTGAGCAGGTGATCAATTATGGAGGAACTGCGATTCCGACGTTGGACGACCTCACGATAGAGCGGGCCTGTGCCGAGTTGAATGAAACGTTCTCACCCATTGGGGATGTGCGGGCCTCCGCCGACTATCGCCGGGTGATGGCTGCCAGCCTGTTTGGCCGCGCCTGTCGCGGGCTCAAATCATTTGCCAGCGGCGAGGAACCCAAAGAGGAGCTGCATCATCATGGCTGAGCAACCGGAAAGGGCGGCTGGCAAAGCCTCCCCCCACGAGTCTGCGCGCAAACACGTCTGTGGCAGCGCCCGCTACATCGATGATCTGCCGGTGATGCCGGGAATGGCTCACATCGCCACGGGCAAATCACCCCACCCGCATGCCCGGATCACGCATCTGGACCTTGAGCATGTGCGGCGCTACCCGGGCGTGCTCGATGTTGTCACCCAGGCGGATATTCCGGGAAAGGTGGATGTCGCACCAGTATTCGACGGTGATCCCCTGCTGGCTGGAGAGGTAGTCGAGTTCGTTGGGCAGCCCGTATTCGCGGTCGCCGCGGTCAGTATGGAGGTGGCACAGCGCGCGGTGGCCGAAGCCCGGATCGGCTATGAACCGCTGCCGGCGCAGCTATCAATCGAGGACGCGCTGGCGGCCGATGCGCACGTACTTCCACCCCATGAGATGCGTATGGGCGACGTTTCCGCTGAGATCTCGGCGGCTCCCCAGCGTCTTAACGGTGAGCTCTATGTCCGTGGCCAGGAACATTTCTATCTGGAGGGGCAGGTTGGTCAGGCGGAGCCTACCGAGGATGGGGGCATTCACGTGATCGCTTCCACCCAGCATCCGACCGAGATCCAGCATTTGGTCGCGGAGGTCCTCGATATCCCTTTTAACCGGGTCGTAGCGGAGGTCCGGCGTATGGGAGGCGGTTTCGGCGGCAAGGAAACCCAGGCGGGACCGATCGCCTGCATGACGGCCCTGTTCGCCCATCGTCTCGGGCGGTCGGTGCGTTATCGGATGCCTCGCCGTGATGACATGGTTCAGACCGGTAAGCGTCATGATTTCCTGAACCGCTGGAGCGTCGGGTTCGATGATCAGGGGGTGATCCATGGGCTTGACCTGATGCTCGCCGGCAAATGTGGCTATTCCGCGGATCTTTCCCAGGGAATCGTGGACCGCGCCATGTTTCACGCGGACAACGCCTATTTCCTCAACACAGCGCGAATCGAGGGGCTGCGATGTCGTACCCATACGGTCTCGAACACCGCCTTCCGTGGGTTCGGCGGACCCCAGGGCATGATGGCGATTGAAACCGTAATCGAGGACATTGCGCGCGCCACCGGCCAGGATCCGCTGGATGTCCGGAAACGGAACCTTTATTCGCCCGGGCGGGATGAAACCCCTTACGGCCAGACGGTAGAGCAGCATGTGTTGCCGGAACTGGTGGAGCGGCTTGAAGCGGACTCGGACTACCGCGGTCGCCGGGCCGGGATCGAGGCGTTCAACCAGAAACATCGCTATCTGAAGAAGGGGCTGGCTCTGACGCCGGTGAAGTTTGGGATTTCATTTACGGTCAAGCATCTTAATCAGGCGGGCGCTCTGCTGCAGCTTTATACCGACGGCAGCCTGATGATCAATCACGGTGGCACGGAGATGGGGCAGGGCCTGTTCACCAAGGTCCAGCAGGTGGTCGCCTCCGAGTTCGGGGTTTCTCGAGACCAGGTGATGGTGACCTCGACCCGGACCGACAAGATTCCCAACACCTCGGCTACGGCGGCCTCCTCGGGGAGCGATCTCAATGGCATGGCGGCTCGGGATGCCTGCCAACGGGTCAGGGGAGTGCTCTGTGAGTTTGCCGCTTCAGAATTCGGGGTTGAGCCTGATGCTGTGAGATTTGAGCGAGGGCTTGTCGTGATCGGGGAACGGGAGTGGACGCTGGGCGAGTTTGCCGAGCTTGCCTATACCCACAGGGTCCCGCTGTTCGCGACCGGCTTCTACCGGACCCCAAAGATTCACTATAACCGCGAGGAGGGCAAGGGCAGGCCCTTTTTCTACTACGCCAATGGCGCTGCGGTCTCCGAGGTAACGGTGGACACCGCGACCGGTGAGTATCGGGTGGAAAGGGTGGATATCCTGCACGATGTGGGTGATTCCCTGAATCCGGCCATTGATATTGGCCAGATCGAAGGAGGATTCGTCCAGGGTATGGGGTGGCTGACCACAGAGGAGCTCCTCTGGGACAACCAGGGCCGCGTCATTTCCAACAGCCCGTCCAACTACAAGATACCGACTGCCGGCGACGTACCGGCGGATTTCAGGGTTTCCCTCTACGACCGGCCGAACAATGAGGAGACCATCTACCTGTCCAAGGCAGTTGGTGAGCCGCCGCTCATGCTGGCCATCTCGGTCTGGGCGGCTCTGAGAGACGCCTGTGCCGCCACCACCCGTTATCGTTTCAGCCCTAGGCTTGATACACCTGCCACACCGGAGCGTGTTTACTGGGCCTTGAGGGAGTGCGAGACCTTCAATCTGGAAGGGCACTCAGGGGGGCACGGATGAATGTCATGTCCTGGCATCAGGCCATAACCCAGTGCATGCACGCTGGCCATGCCTATGTGATCGCAACCGTGGTCAATACTCAGGGATCAACTCCCCGTGATGGCGGAAGCAAGATGGTGATCACTGCGGATCAGACCTACGACACCATCGGAGGGGGTCGATTCGAGTTGCTGGTGACGCAGAGAGCCAGGGAACTGCTGGCGGCGGGTCAGGGCTGTCAGCGTCTGGAGCCCTTTCCGTTGGGAGCCCAGGCGGCGCAGTGCTGCGGTGGCAATCTGACGGTCATGCTTGAGTGCATTCCTTGCCGGGACTGGCAGGTGGCTGTATTTGGGGCCGGGCATGTGGGGCAGGCATTGTTGGGCATCCTGGCTGGTCTCCCTTGCCAGGTTACCGTAGTGGACTCAAGGCCTGAGCTGGCGCCTGAATCGATGCCTCCCAATGCCCGCATGGCCATCGACGACAATCCCGTGAGCGCACTGGATACCCTCCCTGATAACACCTGGGTAATCGTGTTGACCCATGATCACGGCCTGGACTTTTCCCTTTGCTGTCGGTTGCTTACCGACTATCGATGGTCATTCACGGGCCTGATCGGCTCGCGGACCAAGGCTGAGCGGTTCCGAGCCAGATTATCGCGTGAAGGGTTCAGTGGCGAGGCGATACGTCGTATCCAGTGCCCTATTGGTCTGGAAGGTGTCGAGGGCAAATACCCCATGGAAGTAGCGGTTTCCATCGCTGCTCAGCTGCAGTCGCTTTACTACCAGAGGCATGAACGCCCAACAGGCGTTTCCACGACCTGGAGAGAGATCAAGTCGGTCCTGAACGGAGAGCAAATGGAATGACCCTGGATGAACTCAACGTACTTACTCAAAGGGCGGCATTCGACATGTTTCATGAATGCTGCCATTGCGAGCGGTGGGCAACCCGCATGGTACTCGCCAGACCCTTCGCCAGCATCGCGAGCCTGCTGGATAAGGCCGACGAGTTTTGGTCCCAGTCGTCGCGAGCCGAGATTCTGGAGGCGTTTTCCGGGCATGCCCGTATTGGCGATATGGAAGCGTTGCGTGAAAAGTTCTCTGGTGCAACAGGCCATGAACAGGGTCAGGTCCTGGAGACCAGTGAGGCAACGCTTGAGCAGTTGTACGAACTCAACCTGCTGTACGAACAGCGCCACGGCTTCATCTTCATTATCTGCGCCACCGGCAAGTCGGCAGACGAGATGCTTGCCGCCCTGAAGGCTCGGATCGATAACCCCACGGGTACCGAAATCATCAATGGAGCCCGGGAGCAGGGCGCCATCAATCAATTGCGCCTTCAGCGGGCTCTGTCGGACACGGGAGAAGGTCATGACGAGTAAAGCCTCCATCAGCACCCATGTTCTCAATCTGGGCACAGGACGCCCGGCGGCTGGTGTCACTGTTGTGCTCTACGGCCCCGATGGTGGGGTTCTGTCTCAGGCCACCACGAATCCTGATGGACGGGTCGACGAGTGGAGCACCGATTTCGAGCTGGTATCCGGTGAATACCAGCTGGTGTTCGAGGTGGGTGACTGGTTCAAAGCGCGTGGTGAAGACAGTTTCTATACCCGCATACCGATTGCATTCCGGATTGAGCGTCCGGATGAGCACTATCACGTGCCACTGCTGATGAATGCGTTCGGTTACTCCACCTACAGGGGAAGTTGAGTTTTATGGGTCATCAACAGATGGGCACTTCGTTCAGGGTCTTCCGAGCGCCAATACTGCACTTTACGGCAAGGCCGGATCCGGTGTCAGGCGGTGGTTATGAATACTTCCCGGATGGGGTGCTTGTGGTGCGTGATGGGCATGTCGAAACCCTGGGTAGCGCTGCTGATCTCAGTCGGCAGGGCCTGGCACTCGAGCAGTGTGAGCATTACCCCGACAAGCTGCTGATGCCGGGTCTGATTGACCCGCATATCCATTATCCGCAGACGGGGGTGATTGCTTCCTACGGGGAACAGCTCATCGACTGGCTCAACCAATACACCTTTCCCGCAGAACAGGCGTTCCGGGACCCTGAGCATGGGCGGATCCGGGCCAGTGAATTTCTGGATCTGCTCCTGGAGAGCGGTACCACAACGGCGATGGTCTATACGACCATATTCCCGCAGTCTACGGAGGCATTTTTTGAGGCGGCTCTTGAACGCAATCTAAGAATGGTCGCTGGTAAGGTGATGATGGACCGCAACGCGCCACAGGGGCTTCGCGACACAGTGGCCAGCGGGGTTGCGGATACGCGCAGTCTGATTGAGCGTTGGCATGGAAGGGGACGTCTGGATTACGCCGTTACACCGCGGTTTGCACCAACCAGCTCCCGCGAACAGCTGGCCGCTGCCGGCCGGCTGCTGCGTGAATACGAGGGTGTCTATCTCCAGACGCACCTGTCCGAGAACAGGGGCGAGATTGCCTGGGTTGGGTCGCTGTTTCCGGAAGCCCGGGACTATCTGGATGTCTACGATAGTTACGGATTGCTGGGCCCAAGGAGTGTCTTCGGGCACGGGATCCACCTCAGCGAGCGGGAGCGCGGGCGTTTGGGGGAGACAGGATCCCGGATTGCCTTCTGCCCCACCTCCAACCTTTTTCTAGGGAGTGGCCTTTTCGATCTTGCTGCAACGGAAGAGGCGGGTATTGGGGTAGGGGTAGCCACTGACGTCGGTGGAGGAACCAGTTTTTCCCTTCTGGAGACGCTGGCCGAGGCGTACAAGGTGCTTCAGATCCAGGGCCAGCCATTGCACCCACTGATTGGTCTTTACATGGCCACGCTCGGCAATGCCCGAACCCTCGCGCTGGATGATCGTATTGGCAACTTTGAGTCGGGGAAGGAGGCTGACTTCATCCTGGTCGATCCTGGTGTCTCGCAGGTCCAGAAACAGCGCCAGGAAAGGGCACGGAGTCTGGACGAAGTCCTTTTTGCACTGATGATGCTCGGAGACGAACGCAATATTGCCGCGACCTATATTCAGGGAGTGCCTGTCTTCCAGCGCGACCAACTGGAACGGGAGAGTGCCTGATGCAGGGAATGATGTTGGAGTGGCTTAATGCAGGATTCCGGCTTTTTCACGTAGTAGCTGCCATTGCCTGGATCGGGGCTTCGTTCTACTTCATCTGGCTTGACCTGAGCCTCGAGGAACCTCCCCGCAATAAACGGGACCGGGGAGTTAAGGGGGATCTTTGGTCGATCCATGGTGGGGGTATCTATGAGATCAGCAAGTACCGACTCGCTCCACCCCGCATGCCACAGACCCTCCACTGGTTCAAATGGGAAGCCTATACCACTTGGCTGACAGGGTCCGGGCTGCTCGTGCTGCTCTATTACGTCCAGGCCCAGTCCTATCTGGTTGGAAACGGTACCTGGCTCCAATCCCCAGCGGCCGCGATTGCTGGCAGCATCTGCTTTCTCGCAGCGGGCCAGTTGGTCTACGAGACCCTCGTTCGCAGTGCGCTGGGCCGGAGGGCAGGCACCCTGGCAGTGGCGCTACTGGTAACGCTGAGCCTGGCGAGCTGGCTGGCTTTCCAGCTGTTCTCGGCGCGTGCTGCCTACATTCACATGGGGGCCCTGATCGGTACCTGGATGGCGGGCAACGTTTTTTGGGGCATTATTCCCGCACAGAAGGCTTTCGTCGCGGATGTCGGTGCGGGACGGGAGCCTGATCCGGAGCGGGCGCGCTTCGCCAAACTGCGTTCGACGCATAACAATTATCTGACACTGCCCGTCGTATTCGCGATGCTGAGCAATCACTATCCCTTCCTTTACGGCGGTGAGTATGCGTGGTTCTTGTTGGTGGTTGTCGGTGCTCTGCTGGCCTGGATTCGGCACTTCTTCAACCTTCGACACCAGGGGCAAAGCCGACCTGGCGTTCTGGTTGGAGCCGGGCTGGCGCTGATATGTGTCGCGCTCCTGACCGCTTTTGCTGAGCATGGGCCAGGCATCGCCGAAAAGAATGATGGTGCGGCTGCCTCGCCGGTCAGTAGTGATTCTGCAAGTGCCATGGTCGCCGAGCACTGTTCGGGATGTCATGCCAGAGAGCCCACCATGGGAGGGTTCCAGGCGCCACCAGCGGGCCTGGTTTTCGAGTCGGAGGCAGACCTGCTCAACCACCGGAGCCGATCTCTGACGGCGATCAGCTCCGGGTATATGCCACTTGGAAACCAGACGGAAATGAGCGAGGAGGAGCGCGGCCGACTGCTCCGGTGGCTCCAGAGCCAGTAAATGGCAGCGTTGCTGGTGTCTCGGGTGATTAAGCCCGCATGGCCTCCTGCTCGGAAGCTGATACCTCTGTGGTAGCCTCCGTACGGTTGGCAATGAATTCCACGACATGGCGTGCGTCGTCGCCAACCGAGGCAAAACGCCCTGACCCCCAGGTATGCAGCCAGGGGAGACCAAGAAAGTAGGCGCCCGGCGTTGGTGTAATGCCACGCTGGTGCACCGGTTCCCCGGCGCCGTCGAAAACCGGGAGATGGACCCAGCTGAAATCGCTGTGAAAACCGGTTGCCCATATAACAGTGGTGATGCTGGTGGCTTCCAGGTCCAGTTCCCTGGGTTCGCGTTCTGGCTCCCAAATGGGGCGGTATTCGGGCTCTGAGGGGGCCTGTATATTGTTCTTTTCGATGTAGCGGTCAATGCTCTCCCGGATCCGGCAGTAGGTGTCGTCCGCCCCGTCCAGGTTCTGTTTCAGATCCTGTCCGAAGATCAGGTGGGTTCCGTTACGGATGTCGGCAACCCGACCATAGAGCTGCATCCCTTCCAGGGCGAAGCGACGCAGGTCGATCTCGCGCCCGCCGTCACGGCCGGTCATGTAGTGGTTGGCCTTGTGGCGCAGATCCCAGGCCGGTTCCGGGTGTTCGTCCACGGTGACCTCATAGGTGCCCATTTCCTCCAGCCAGTCCACGGAATCACGGCCCCGGTACCAGCGCGGCGCCCGGGGTGCCCGGCCGACACAGAGGTGAACCCGGCGTCCGGCCAGGTGCAAGTCCTCCGCGATCTGGCACCCCGACTGGCCCGTGCCGATAACCAGGATCTCCCCGGCGGGCAGCGTTTCCGGGGACTTGTAGTCGGATGAATGCAACTGCTCAATGGACGTTGGCAGGCGTTCGCTGAGCCTTGGCCAGTTGGGGACGTGATAGCCGTTGACCGCCATGACCACCTGGTTTGCGGTAAACCTTCCCTCGGTGGTTACCAGCTCGTAGCCTCCGGAGTCGTGCCGTTGCAGGGTCTCAACCGTCACACCCTGGAGCAGGGGCGGTTTGACGAAGGCGGCGTAGCGTTCGATGTAATCAACGATGGCATCGCGGGGCATGAAGCCGTTCGGGTCATTGCCGTCATAGGGGAAGCCCGGGAGCCGGCACTGCCAGTTCGGCGTTACCAGGCAGAAAGAGTCCCAGCGGTTGTTGCGCCAGGCGTGGCCCACCGAGTGTTTTTCCAGCACCAGGTGCCGGATGCTGTGCTGCTGGAGCCAGTAGCTGGCGGAAAGGCCGGCCTGGCCGCCGCCGATCACGATTACGGGCCAGTGGATCTGGTCACTTACGGGGGCAAAGGGCGTCTGCCAAGTCATGATTCAAACTCCTCCACACGGATCATGGCATCCGTCTGCTCGAGAAAGGGTTGTGCGGTGTGCTCCAGCATGTCGAGCTGGTCCGCTGCACTGCTGCAGGCATAGCCGTATTTCTGTCGGACGCGCTCGCCGGCCTGTGTCAGCGCCTGGCGGCTGCGTTCCAGAAAATCGGCAACAGGGTAGTCTGTCTGCGGCGCCAGATAATCGCGGATCGCGGTGGACGGCGAGTAACACCGGGTCACGCGCTCATCCGGCCAGCGTACGTGAAACCAGACCTGAGGCATGGTTAGGCTCCTTCTTCGGTTGTGACGGTTGGGCACCCCGTCAAAGAGGTCTGACGGAAGTCCCAGATCTCACGCTCACCCTCGCTGCTGCGCAGTCGCACGGTCCGGGTGTCATCGCAGGTGCCGATGCGCGCACACACAATGTCCCTTTCGGCGAAGCGTTTGATCACAGCTTCCTCATGTTCCGGAGACACGGCCAGAAGAAAGCCGTAGCTGGGGAAAGTGTGTACGAGCCAGCGTATGGGGTCCGTGGATTCCGGAATCGGGATATCGTCGATGTAGAGCGTGGCGCCAACGCCTGAGCTTTCGAAAAGCATGAGGGCGGTACCGATTAATCCGGCCATGCTGATGTCCTTGGCCGCACGGCAAAGGCCGGCTTCCGCGATCTCCGGCAGCAGGGCGAGATCCTGACGCAGGCGTTGCGGGTCCTGGCCTGAGCTGGCATCCCAGTTGGACCAGGGTTCGTGGTAGTGGCCCCGAAGGTCGATGGCGGCGAGCAACTGGTCGCCGGGGGCAGCATCAAAGCTGGTCAGCAGTTGGCGGGCCCGGCCGATGATGGCCACTGCCAGCTGTTCCCCGTTGCTGGCCGTGCTGCTGTGGCCGCCTACGACGGGCAGGTTGTAGACGCTGGATGCGTCCATCATGCCCTCGATAATGGGCGTCATGTGTTCCTGGTCGCGGCTCCAGACGGCGTCGGCCACGGCGGTGGGGCGACCGCCCATGGCAGCGATGTCGCTGATGTTGACCAGAACCCCGCAGTAGCCAGCGAAATGGGGCTCTTCCGCAACCAGGGTGTTCAGGAAGCCTTCCATCGCGAACAGCAACCAGCCGTCGCCATCCGGTATCGCCGCGCAGTCATCACCGAGTCGGATAGCACCGGATTCGGCACCATGCGGGGCGAGCCGCTCCATCACCGGTGCGATGTCGGCCTTACCTGCGATGCCAGGGCTGGCATGGATGGCCTCAACCAGCGCATCAAGCATCAGGCGACCCGGTGGCTGGTGGTGACAATGCCCAGCTCGCTCTCCGCGCAGGGCGGGTACTGGGCCAGATCGGCTTCCATAAAGGCGTGGGGCCGACCGCGTACATCGATGGTTTCAAGTACCTGCCAGTGCAGGGACTCGAACAGAGGCACATTGCGCTGCTGAACCTGGGCCAGAAAGCGAGTGCAGCCCCGCGCATGGGCTGTACCCACCGCAAGCCGGATGAGTTCGGTGCCAAGGCAGGCCATGCGGCGGTAGCCTTCGGCCACAGCCAGTCGTGAGCCGTACCAGAGACCGGGGCTGGCCTCGTGGATTCTGACCGTCCCCACGACCTGGTCCGCCATACCGGAGTACCAGGAAAGGGCTACGATTGGCTGGGCGTGGCGGTCGACTTCATCCCTGTCGGATTTGCTGAACAGGCCCTGCTCGACACAGAAAACCTGGCGTCTCAGGGCCAGCGCATGATCCCGCTCCCAGCCCCGGTTGGCCAGCCTGACGGTATAGGCGCCGGGGCGGAAGGGAACTACCGTGTTGTCGGGGGTATCAGGTAACATCGCTGATCGACTCCTCTTCATAGGCGGACAGGGATGAACAGGCCCCACACCGGCCGCAGCCGGCCTTGATCTCGCTTGAATGGAGACCAGCCTCGGAGAGCATCCGGCCTAGGGGCTGCAGTAGCTCGTGCATGAAGGTCGGGTCCGGTGACGGATGGTCCTCAAGCGGTGTGCCCGTTATCGGGACGAAGGGCACCACAAAGGGATAGACCCCGAGTTCGATCAGCTTTTCACTCATCTCGAGAATCGCCTCGCGGCTGTCCCCCAGGCCCGCCAGGATGTAGGTGCTGACCTGGCCGCGTCCGAACACAGCCACGGCCTCCTGGAACGCCTCGAGGTACTGCTCGGGGGTGACCTGGGCCTTGCCCGGCATGATGCGTTCGCGGACCTCTGGCGTTACCGCCTCAAGGTGCATGCCCAGCGAGTCGACGCCGGCGGCCTTCAGGCGCCGGAACCAGACGGGGTCATCCGGGGGCTCACACTGGGCCTGGATGGGAATGTCCACGGCGGAACGCACCGCAAAGACGCTCTCGCACAGAACACTGGCGCCCCTGTCGGTGAAGTTTGGCGTGCCCGTGGTCATCACCATGTGTTGGACGCCGTCCAGATCCACCGCAGCCCGGGCCACTTCCGCCAGCTGCTCCGGGGACTTGCGCTTGATAGTGCGGCCCTCTTCGAGGGACTGGCCAATGGCGCAGAACTGACAGGAGGTGCTGCGCTGGTTGTAACGTACACAGGTCTGGAGAACCGTCGTGGCCAGGACATCACTGCCGTGAAGCTGGGCGATCTTCCAGTAGGGAATACCATCCTCAGTCTGCCGCTGGTAGAAAAGCGGTTCGTGGGCAAACTCGATGGTCTGGATCGACTCGCCGTCACGGGTCAGGTTGCCGTCCCTGTCCGTGGCGAAGGGGGATTCCCGGGCCAGCTCCGTGTGTATGGGAACCATTACGGTCTGGCCGTCCACCGTTACCGCCTTGTGGTCCGATGGGCCGGCACCACCACGGCGGCTGGGCGCCCCGGTCTCCGTTTCAACCAGGCGCAGGCCCTGTGACTGTAGTTCCGTCAGGAGCTTCTGGTTCGGATTGCTCATGGCGTGTTTCCTCCGGAATCGGATGGTGGTGTGACGCCCCGGTTACTCCACGGGTCACGGTGTCCTGGCAGCAGTCATTCATCCAGAGCTGCAGCAGCTCGGGGCGTGCGTAGTGGCCAACGGAGTCCATCATGCGCTTGCGCTTGGTGATCAGGTCCAGGTTGATCGTGGCCGTTACCCGCCCGGGTCCGTCGCGCAGTGGCTCGGTGGCATGAGAGCCGTCGGGCTGGATGATGGCGGTGTAACAGCCACCGGAAATGCCTTTCTGGAGTTTGGCGTCCTCGGTGACGCTGGCGATCTGGTCCGCGTCCAGCCAGGCTGTGGCATTAACTACGAAGCATCCGCTTTCAAGGGCGTGGTGACGCAGGGTCACTTCCTGTTGTTCGGCAAAGATGGGGCCGACGAGCGACCCCGGGAATTGGCTACAGTGGATCTGCTCGTGATCCGACATCAGGGCATAGCGGGCGAGCGGATTGTAGTGTTCCCAGCAGGCCAATGCCCCAACACGCCCGACGGTTGTGTCCACTGCGTGAAGCCCGCTGCCATCACCCTGACCCCAGACCATGCGTTCGTGGTAGGTCGGGGTGATCTTGCGGCGCTTGAGTGCGATACGCCCATCGGCATCAAACACAAGCTGGCAGTTGTAGAGGGTGCCGTGGTCGCGCTCATTGACACCCAGAACGACTACGATGCCGTTTTTGCGGGCAGCGCCGGCCACCGCATCGGTGACCGGGCCGGGGACCGTGGGTGCGTGCTCATAGAGGGCCAGGTGCGCTGGTCCCATGGCCATGGGAGGCATCACGAAGGACCAGTAGGGGTAGTATGGGACCGCTGTTTCGGGAAACACGATCAGTTCCACCCCATCTCTGGCGGCTTCGGCAATCTCTCCGAGCACGCGTTCCACTGTCCCGTCCGGTGAATCGAGCACCGGTTGCAGCTGGACGGCGGCAACGCGCACGGTCTGCGGTTCGGCCATCGTCTTGCTCCTTTGCGCCTACATGGTCCAGGTGTGGACGACGTAAGCGTTTTCGTTACGGTGAATCAGCTGGAGATCGAGCACATCCAGGGGGTTGATGGGACGGATGCCCTCGACCAGTGCCGGTTCCCCGTGGCCGTAGAGGGCCTGCAGCGCAAACCGGCAGGCATAGACCTTGCCCCCTTCGGACATGAAGGACTTGAGCTGTTCCTCGTAGTTCTGGTGCCCGGGAAAAGCCTCGTCACCGATGGTGGGAAAGCCGCGCTGTACGCCCAGGGTGACGCCGGGGCCGTAGAGCAGGATGCTGGTCTCGAAGCCCTTGCGCTGGAGGCGCTTGGCCTGCAGCAGGTTCACGAGGCCAATGGAGCCTTCAAAAGCCACCGTATGAAAGGTGACCAGGGCTTTCTCGCCGGGTTCGGCCTGGACGTCCTCGAAGACCTTTTCCTCGTAGTCGACGTAGAAATCACCCTTCTGATAATTGGGAGCACTGACTTCGGGCATGATGGATACTCCTGGTAGCGGTCATGGCTGTAAGAGGAAGGCCGGCCTGGCATAGCGCCGGCCGCCTTCATCGGGAGTAATTCAAGCTCCGTGCCAATCATTGCGATCGATATCCGATCATTGACCCATCAATTGCCGTAAGTATAGGCTGCACCGGAAACAAAGAATTGTGTGCAGATACCCCCCGCCAGTGTCCTGCCCTAAACGGGCGCGGGTTGGATGCACCCCTTGGAAGCAGGAGGTGTCAGCGTTGAACCAGAGTGGAGCACAGGGATGAGCAATGATCTCAACCGATGGGCTAACCGGATCCACCGCAGTGAACGGCCCACCTATCATGCGATCGCTGATGCGATCGATGAGGATATACAAAGCGGCCATTTGCGATCGGAGCAGAAACTGCCCGCCCTGAGGACAGTGGCGAGGGCCCTCGGAATCAACTTCACCACGGCGGCACGAGGCTACGCGGAAGCCGCAGACCGTGGCCTGATCCGGGGGAGGCCTGGGAGTGGCAGTTACGTCAGGGGGGAGGTGGCTTCCACGCCGGTTAAGCGCAGCAGCCCCATCGGTGTCATTGATATGTCCATGAACATGCCCCCAGAACCCCATGATCCCGATCTGATGAACCGGTTGCGTTCAGGGTTCGCCAGCCTGGTAGAGGAAGAGGATCTTTACGGTTTGCTCCGTTACCAGGAGTTCGGTGGAACCATGGTGGATCGCGAGGCGGCGGCGAGCTGGCTGTCCAACCGACTCACAGGCGTGGACCCGGCCAATGTGCTGATCTGTCCGGGCGCTCACGGTGCGCTGTTGGGGCTTTTCGCCGCACTGGCCCGATCCGGCGACAGCATCGCCTGCGAGGCGGTTACCTATCCCGGCATCAAAGGCATTGCGGCGCATCTCGGGGTGCGCCTGGTGGGGCTGTCGACAGACACCCAAGGCATGGACCCGGAGGCGTTTGCCGCGCTCTGCGCCTCAGATCCCCCCAAGGCGCTCTACATCAATCCCACCCTCAATAATCCTACTACGGTTACCATGCCGCTGGAGCGGCGGCGTGCGATTGCTGAGGTTGCCCAACGCTATGGCATCCCGATCATCGAGGATGACCCATATGGTTGCCTCCCGGAACAACGCCCGGCGCCCATTGCTACCATGGCACCGCATCTGACGTTTTACGTAGCAGGCCTTGCCAAAGTCCTGGGGCCGGGGCTTCGAATCGGTTTCCTCGTCCTTCCCAACGTCCGCTATACAGCACGTCTCAACTCCACCCTCTCGGGACTGGCGGTGATGGGGAACCCGGCCATGATCCGGCTCGCTACGCGCTGGATCGAGGACGGGACGGTGCGAGCGATGACCCGGGCCATCAGAGAGGAGTCCCGGGCGCGCCAACTACTGGCCAGGGAGGTTCTGGAGGGTATGGATTACCGCGCGCAACCCGACGGGTTTCACCTCTGGCTTACGGTGCCAGCGCCCTGGACCCGGGTTGAGTTGGGCAATCGCCTTCGCTCCTGCGGTGTCCCTGCAGTGGTTTCCGATACCTTTACGATGCGGGGCCCTGCTCCTGAAGCGGTGCGGATCTGCCTTGGGGGCGCAAGCAGTCGCACCGAGTGTCATCGTCATCTGGAGATCATTCATGACGCGATTGAGTACTTACCGGGAGTCGTTGCCAGCGCTGAATAATCTTAGATGGTTCTTATCCCTGGTCATGATTCAGAGCGTTCTGTGCATGTTAAGTGCACCTATGTGTTCCGTGTAGGCTAATAGTTCTCCTTGGGTAACTTTATGGTCCGTCGCTTCTGTGGCCATCGTTACCGATTGAGATAGCTAGAGTCCAGCACAGGAATCAGCACACGCGGTGAGTGATGCAGCCTGAGAAACCGGGTGTGCCTTTTTTAAGTTGCTGATTTATATACTATGGAACACCCTGAAACCCACGCCGTACAGGTTCAAATCCTGTCGTCCCGACGAGCTAAATCAATAAGTTGGGCCAACCTTGAGGGGCGGGCTGTTCTGTGTCTGAGCATTGGGGACAGGTAGGGCATTTTACCTGTCCCTGTAGGTGCCCCCCGGGCTTTGGCCGCTTGCAAAGGATGCCCAGCGGTCGCGCCACCTGCTCAGTGGTGGCGCTGCCAGTAGGGGCTGGCACTCTCTTCGTAGTTCTATGCGGATTTGACTCCCCATTACTGCCTAACCATGCTCATCATGAAGCGCGTGTAATCAGCGGGCGCTGTTGTTAAAGCAGAAAGAGGGACGGTTTCGATGAAAAAGGTGTTGCAGTGGATCGGCGGAATCTTCGTTGTACTGATCGTAATTGGGCTTGTTGCGGGCGATCCAGATTCAGGGCCTAACTTTTCGACAGACTCGGGGTCGAGTGAAAGCACGTCTAGCGGTTCCGACGATGGGCCAGACTATGAGATTTCGGATCTCGGTGTGGAAAGGGGTGAGTTCGGAAACGAGCGGATAACCGGCATCCTAGAGAATAACAGCGGTCATGAAGTCGGCTATGTGCAGGTTGAGATCAACCTTTACGACGCTGAAGGGGTGCAGACCGGAAGCACAATGGCGAATACCAATAATCTTGAGGCCGGTGGTAAATGGCGCTTTGAGGCCATGCCGACCAGTGACTTCTCAAAATATAAGGTCACGGGTGTAAGCGGGTTCTGACGCTTTTCGCTTTTGCCACTAAGAGGCCACCATTAGACGCGTTCTGTTGATCCTGCCCGCCCTGGCGTTCGCTCAGGGTGAGCGGCGGCAATATCCGGCGGAGAAGAATGTATAGGGTCGGTATTTACAGTGTGAAAGAGCAGATGGACATTCTAACTGTAAGGCTGCGGTATCTGTTGCGCAGGTTGGAGGATGAAGTATAACCAACGCCCAACGGTTACTGACTTCTGGGCCCTGAGGTCTGAAAATGAGTGGTAAAATACAGTATATAAGTCCTTGATTGCGCGTGCCGCGTGAGGTGCGTTCGCTGCGGTCTACTGCTGCCCCTCAAAAGCTTCATGGGCAATGACTTATGCCGCTTGGGTCACCGCCTTGACATGGCAGAGGTCGGCGGTTCGAATCCGCCCGGTCCTACCACCTGATTCTAAAGGGGTTTTCGGTTTTCCGGAGACCCCTTTTTCATTTCTGAAAGTGCAACTCGTTTCCAGTCTGACTTCAGCCTGGCGTTCAATGACATCCTGGATTGGAAACACGGCACGGACTACACGGTAACGGCCATGCTGAAAGGGAAATCGATTAACCAGGTTCCAGAGCCTGGAATCCTCGCACTACTTGGCGCCGGGCTCCTTGGTATTGGTGCCAGGAGCCGGCTCAAGACCTGATCCTTCCTAATAGCTTGCCGCGGTAAATACACCGCCATGCCTCTCAGTGAGGCGTCGCGCTCAGGCGAGCAAGTACCGGCGCAGCCTTATTACTTCATGCCTTCTAAAAAGGTGAGAAGTGGAGTTGACCCGCTTTGGTGGACATCCGATCCTTTGAACTCAAATCGGAACCTGTCCACTGAAACGGGTTAACTCCAGTCTTGGCCGTGTCCTGAACGGTGGAGGCCGTCGGTCCACCGTTCAGGCTGCCCGGCGGGGACAACCGAACAATAACGGAGGCTCAGGCCCTGTGTTCGGAGTGAACGGTGCAGGTGGCCGGAACGGGAAATCCGACCGGGTAAGGCGGTATCTGAACGCGCAGGCGGATTGGCCGATCATTGTTTTTCGGTGCGCCGTCATTGAACGCTCCGAATGAAATTGGGGTCTGATTTCAATACCATCAGGGTCGGTGTTTCAAGCAGCGCTTGCTGGTTTGATGGAAGAGATTCCGTACCGGGGCCGAATCCATCTGACCGCGGAGGGCAGTGAGCTTGTTAGGGCGTCTCGGCATTTACCGCCAGGCCATGGACCAGGCCTACAACTGTGTCATGATCACGACGGCGGGTCTGGATCGGCCGGGTCCTGCCATCGTCTACGTGAACCGGGCCTTCTGCATCATGACCGGTTACACCCCCGAAGAGCTCATCGGGGCTACGTCGCGTATTCTCCAGGGGCCAAGGACCGACCCCTCAGTTCTTCAGCGACTGCGCCGCATGCTGTCGGCAGGCGAGGCCTTCCAGGCATCCACGTTCAACTACCGCAAAGATGGCACACCCTATCTCGTCGAGTGGAATTCAGCCCCATATGGGACGAGGAGGGGCGCCTGGAGTACTTCCTCTCGGTGCAGCGGGACATCACTTCCCGCGCCGAGGCGGAGCAGTTCAGCCAGACGCTGCTCAACAGCCTCGGGGAGGCGTTTTCGGCATCAACGCCGAGGGGGAGTTCACCTTCGTCAATCCGGCCGCCTTGCAACTGCTTGGTTACGACCGTGAGGAGGAACTCCTCGGCCAGAACAGCCACCAGCTCACGCACCACACGGACCCCGACGGCCAGCCCTATCCTGAAGAGGCCTGCCCCAACTACCGGGTCATGCAGACCGGCGACCCCCTGGAGGCCTGGCAGGACGAGTTTTGGCGCCGGGACGGTAGCCGTTTCCAAGTTGAAACCTATGCCACGCCGCTGTGGCGGGACTTGGGCTCTGTCTTCGGTGGCGTGGTCATTTTCCGGGACATCTCCGAGCAGAAGCGCCTGGAGAGGGAGCTGGAGCAGCAGGCTACGCACGACCGACTAACCGGCCTGTACAACCGGGGCTTCTTCGATCAGGTCCTTGACAAGGAGATCGGCCGCGCCGCCCGATACGGGCACCCCTTGAGTCTGATCCTGATGGATATCGATCATTTCAAGGCGATCAACGATACCTACGGCCATCTCGTCGGGGACGAGATCCTGAAGGGGCTGGCTGCCAGCATGGCCAGACGCCTGCGCGAGCCCGACACCCCCGCATGGTGGGGCGGCGAGGAGTTCATCGCGCTGCTGCCGGCTACGCAGGCAACCGAAGCACGGGAGCTGGCCGAGGGGATACGCAAGCAGGTCGCTGATGAGGCGTTTCCCGACGTCGGCCACATTACGATCAGCTTGGGCATGGCCGAGCTGGAGCCAGGGGAATCCCTCAAGGACCTTACCAGACGCGGGGACGATGCGTTGTACGCAGCCAACTCGGCGGGCCGCGACCAGGTTCGTATGGCGTAGCCGAAGGCGGACCCTGCTTACCCCGGATTGTGATGGTGTGTAACCGTGCCTGGTGTCGGGGGCATGCCATTCATCACCACTAGTTGTTTTTGCAACCTTTTAAGTGCGCTCTAGCGTATTCTAAATTAGAATATTCTTAAGCGTTAATGCGATAGCGCTCCCGTTGCGCGTTAAGCCTAGGAATTGGTGGTGAGCCGAGGGCATCATGAGACAGAACTTGCCAATTACTGACACCGAAGAAACCTTCCAGGAAGACGAGCGCCTTATCAGTACGACCAATCTCAGAGGCGTCATCCAGGACGCTAATGAGACCTTCATTAAAGTCTCCGGGTTCAGTGCTGAAGAGCTACAGGGCCAACCCCACAACATCGTGCGCCACCCTGACATGCCCGAGGCGGTATATGCTGATTTCTGGGCAACCCTCCAAGCTGGAAAACCCTGGATGGGCCTGGTCAAGAACCGCTGTAAGAACGGCGACTACTATTGGGTCAATGCTTACGTCTCACCGATCTATCAGGGAGGCGAGCAGATTGGCTTCCAATCGGTGCGAACCCGCCCTAAAGACGTTCATCGTAATCGTGCATGGACGATCTATAACCGAATTAAGGCGGGCAAGACAGCGGCGTCACTCAGCCAGCGTTTAGGGCTTGGAGCTCGGCTCTTTGCTGCAGGACTGGTTCTGCTTATTGGGGGTGGTTTAGGTGGCTACCTGTCTGCAAGTGGCAGCCCTGTAGCGCTAAGCGCTGTAGTTCTTGGCACTGTTCTGGGAGCAATTGGTTGCTGTTACCCGTTGGTGGGTCGTCTTAAAAGGCTGGATAGTGAATGCCGGGCCGTTTTTGACAATGAGGTGGGTGCGCTCGTCTACGGTGACGGACGCGACACTCTTGCCATGGCTGAGCTCGCTTTGGCGATGCAACGTTCGCAGTTGGCGGCCCTACGCGGACGGGTTGAGGATCTTACCTCGGAACTGACGCAGGCTGCGACGGACGCACGCGAGGCGGCTGAATCTGGCCATGAGGCTGCGGATCAACAGGAAAGCGAGATCCAGCAGGTGGCTGCAGCCATGGAGGAGATGAGCTCAACCGTAGAGGAGGTTTCCAGCAACACGTCTAAGGCCTCTGAGCTGGCAGCGGATGTAGCGCATCAGGCCGACTCTGGCCGGGAGACCATTCTTCAGACAAATCAGGCCATGGAATCCCTCGGTACCAACGTTTCTGAGGCTAATGAGGCTGTTCAGCAGCTACGCGATCAGGTCCACTCCATCAACTCGGTTGTTCAGGTCATCAATGGGATTGCGGAGCAGACCAATCTACTGGCGCTGAATGCGGCGATCGAGGCGGCCAGAGCTGGGGAAAGTGGCCGAGGATTTGCGGTAGTAGCGGATGAGGTGCGCAAGCTCGCGCATCGAGTCAGTGAGTCAACAAAAGAGATTCGCGACACGATCGAAGCCTTGGACGCGAGCTCGGATGAAACCGTTGCCACAATGGAAAGCAGCCACCAATTTGCGGTTTCGGTGCAATCCCAGGCCCAGGAGTCCAGTGAGCGTATACAGAATATAGAATCAAGCATTGAGACCATTCGCAGCATGGCGGACCAGATTGCGGCCGCTGCTGAGCAGCAATCCAGCACTGCCGCTGATATGACTCAGCGGATCAATCAGATCCATGGCAGCGCCGAGACCAGCGAGGCGATATCAGGCAAGACACGCCACAACAGCGATAACCTCGTTGACATGGTTGAGCGTCTCAGAGGCGTGGTACAGCAGTTCAGGCTCAGATCATGAGCACCACTCGATAGCCTAACTGGACTTTACAACCGGGAGACCTTTGAAGAAGTTCTGCAGGATACGTTAACCAACAACTGCACTGAGACACATTGCCCTCACTGGCTTGCGTGGCTCGATCTGGATGGTTTTAAGGCGATCAATGACTCTCATGGTCACCAGGCAGGTGATGTCTTTCTGAAAGGTCTTTTCCAACTCTGGGTGGACCTAATACGGGGTCAGGGTCAATCGTGCAAAGAAGAACGAGCGCGCATGATAAGGCGCATGAGATGGACGGCAAGGTTCATATCGAATACGCAGTTCTAAAATCCTCGCAAGCTTACTCCATCCCCTGTGATCTCGCCGGCCAGATCTATCGTATTCGCTCATGCTAATGTATATCGAGCGAGCAACAGGGCATGAAAGGTGAATTCCAGGATGTAATCAGTGCACTGTCATCGACCTTGAGGGCTGCTGAGCCAAAGCAATTCGATACAGCCATGCTGGATGTCCTGACAAGGATCGGTGAGCACCTCGGAGCTGACAGAGCATACATGTTAACGCTCTCGGAGGATGGTAGCTCCCTAGAAAAAGTATTGGAGTGGATTCGGCAGAGTAGCCAATTCGCCAGGGGCAGGAACAGAAAAACTCCACTCAGTCGCTACCCGTGGCTTATGAAACAGCTTCGCCTGCAATCCTGCGTTATTATTGATGACCCCCAAGGGCTGCCGCAAGAAGCCAGAACTGAAAAACAGGATCTTGATGCGCTGCAGATTCAGTCACTGATCTTCTTGCCTCTATGGCAAGACGCACAGCTTCTGGGTTTAATTGGTTTTGACAAAGTTCATGGTCTTTTAACCGCGTCGATTGAAACCCGCGAAAAACTCATCGCACTAGCAGAGACTGTAGGCTCCACCCTGAATCGCATAAAGACCTCTGGTGTGCAGCTCCAAACTAATTCTGATCTTGATCAATTCATGAAGCTGGTACCAGGAATGGTTTTTCAATATGAAGTTGATTCAATTGACGAACCTCGAATGCCGTTGGTCTCCCAGCAGTTGGAGGACGTATTCGGTCTCCCTTCGGAGAGGCTGGCGAAGACAGCAAACCCCCTCCTGAACCGCATTTATGAACGGGATTATTACGGAGTAATCGATAGTATCAGGCTCTCCAGGGAGAACGTCACGCCGTTTCGTGAACACTTCAGAGCGTGGACCGCAGAAGACGAACTCCATTATTTCCGCGTGATTTCAATCCCAGAGCAGTTGCCGGACAAAGTCCTCTGGCACGGGTATATGGCCGACGTAACTGATCAAATTCAGTCAGAACAGGCTGTTATAGACCAGATGGTTTGGACTCGGGCAATTCTGGATAACATTGATGACGCTATTTTCTCGATAGACCCAAGTGGGACTATTCAGACAGTAAACCGCTCGGCAGAAAAGCTATTTGGGTATTCGGCCAAAACGCTCAAGGGTAGCAAGATCAATATGGTAATGCCTGAACCTTATCGGTCCCGACATGACAGCTATATTGAGCGATACCTGCTCACGGGTGAGTCCTCCATAATGGGCCATAACCGGGAGCTCGAAGCAATGAGCAAGGACGGAACGGTTTTCCCGATCGAGCTTCAGGTTTCGGAAATCAAAATAGATGAAAGTCAGTATTTCATTGGTGTTGTGCGTGATATCACCGAGCGTAAGGATAATGAAAAGAAAATCGATCACCTGGCTTATTATGACCCGCTGACGAACCTTCCAAACCGACGACTGCTTCTGGAACGAATGCAACAGCAACTTATTGCCAGTACCCGTCACCAGTCTAGGCAGGCGATTCTCTTTCTTGACTTGGATAATTTTAAGAATCTGAATGACTCACTGGGACACTCCGTGGGAGATCAGTATCTTCTGCAGTTGGCCCACCAACTTGAAAACAATGTCACGAGCGACGACACGGTTGCCCGCATCGGAGGCGACGAGTTCGTAATTTTTTTGACAGCGCTTGACTTCGAACATCAGGTAGCAGTCAACCAAGCACATCAGGTAGCGAACGATATCCGTCAGACGGTAACAGCACCTGCGAAACTGGCAAGCCACGAGTACATTGGCAGCTTAAGCGTCGGCATCACAGTCTTTCATGGTCGTGAAGACACACTGGAGGACTTGCTTAAACAGGCAGACATTGCTCTTAACCAGGCAAAGAATACGGGGAAAAACACTGCCTGTCTGTTTGATCCTTCAATGCAGAAAGCTGCAGAAAAAAAGCTCCAGCGTGAGAGTCAGATTCGATATGCCATGGTGCAGAACCAGTTTGAACTGCATTATCAGCCTCAGATTTTAAATCCGAGCAGGGTGACCAGTGTTGAAGCGCTAATACGTTGGCAGCATCCCGATGAAGGCTGGATTTCACCCGCAGATTTTATTCCTGTTTGTGAAGAATCTGGTTTGATCTTGGAGCTTGGTGAATGGGTTGTCGATACTGCCTGTCAACAACTCGCTGCGTGGTCTTTTGACAAATCGAAAGCTCACTTAATCGTGGCGATCAACATCAGCGCAAAACAGTTTCATCAAAAAGACTTCGCGAATCAGGTAATTAAAACTGTCGAACGAACCGGCGCACCGGCCGAAAAGCTAGAGCTAGAGTTGACGGAATCGCTGGTTGTTCAGGATATAAATGACGTCGCCAGCAAAATGGATGAATTGCGTGAGTATGGCATAAGGTTTTCTCTGGACGATTTTGGTACTGGCTACTCCTCACTTGCATACCTGAAGCGGCTTCCATTCAATCAGCTTAAGATCGATAAAAGTTTTGTCCAAGATATATTGAATGACGAGAGCGATCTTGAGATTGCCAAAATGATTGTCGCGCTGGCGCAGACCATGAATCTGGAAGTTATCGCTGAGGGTGTTGAGACATGGCCGCAGGCAAGAGCACTGGCAGACATCGGCTGCCACCGTTACCAAGGATTTCTGTTTGCAAGACCTATCTCTGCTGAAAAAATCACAGATACCATAGCTGGCCTGAATCAGTCTGTGAAGCCATGAGCAAACTCTTTTAAAAGTCTTCAATAAAAAATATAAATAAATGAGTCTTTACTACCAGAGTTCACTAATTAATTTTCTGCCGTATCAGAAGAGTGTTGTATGATTTTGAAAAACTTCTTTAGGGATCTCGCTGTTGGGAAAAAACTCGCTGGCGGTTTCGTCATGCTTCTTCTACTGCTCACCGTCATATCGACCGTTAGTTATCTTTCGCTTAATGGCTATAGCCACAACGTAGCGAACTTAAAACATGCCAACGCTGCTGAAATTGCACTTCTGGAAGCTGAAAGAGACGAAAGAAACTTCAGGATTACTCAAGACTCAAAATACATTCAGCGCGCCTATGAGTTCGTTGATGAAGCTAAAGGTGCGCTGAACTCCCTGATCGAGCTGAATCAGGAAGGTAGCGAAGTCCGCCAAAAGGGCGAACGAATTCTTGAAGGGGCCAGATCGTACGAGGAGCTTCTGCAAAGGTATGAAGCCAACATTTCTGGGGAGCCGGAAACCGTCAGCTCCATTGAAGAGGAGATGTACGCTGCTGCAACCGATACCATCGATCGGATGGAGGACCTTAAATACGCTGAACAGGAAAAGTTGCAGGAAATGTATGACCTTGCGGTTGCCGAAATCATTGTCGTGACGGTGGTCGCTTTTTTCACTGCCATCGTCTTTGGATGGCTACTGACCCGATCAATTACCCGTCCAATCCGCGAAGTGGTTGGCATTGCGAATAAGGTTGCCTCGGGCGACCTGACTGTGAACGGGCGGAGTGAGCGGGGCGATGAGTTCGGCCAGTTGCTTGCGGCCTTTGACACCATGATCACCAGCCTTAGAGAGCTGATTAGCCAAATCGAATCCGGAGTATCCAGTATCGCCTCATCGTCTGAAGAGCTCTCCACGGTGACCGACCAGACCAGTAAAGGCGTAACGGAGCAGCAATCTCAGACGGATCAAGTTGCCACCGCCATGAATGAGATGGTGGCAACGGTCAACGACGTCGCGAAAAGTGCTGAAGCGGCTTTTGACGCAGCGAATCAGGCAAGCGAAAAATCCAGCAACGGCGAAACAGCTGTCACAGAGACCCTGGACTTTGTCGCGGACCTGAACACGCAAAGCGACAATGTAATGGAGCAGCTTAACGGCCTGAAGGCACAGACCGACAACATTGGCACGGTGCTGGAAGTGATCAAATCGGTTGCCGACCAGACCAACCTGCTTGCACTAAACGCCGCCATAGAAGCCGCCCGTGCCGGCGAACACGGGCGTGGCTTCTCGGTGGTGGCGGACGAAGTACGGTCCTTGGCCCAGCGCACTCAGAGCTCCGCAGCCGAGATTGAAACCCTGATCGACAACCTCATCACCAGCGCGCAAACATCGGTTGCCAGTATGCAGTCTGGAAAAGATCTTTCGGAACGTACGCTTGAAAGGGCTAAAGAGGCCGGCAGTGTTATTCAGGAAATGGCGCAGTCGGTCGAGGAAATCCGCAAGCACAACAGCCAGATTGCTACGGCCACTGAACAGCAGAGGTCCGTAGCAGAAGAGATCAACCAGAACGTCACGCTGATCCGCGATGTGGGTGATCAGTCTGCCACCTCCGCCGAGCAGGTTTCCTCGTCCAGCGAAGAGCTGGCTCAACTTGCCGAAGACCTTAATACACAGGTTGCACGATTCAGTGTCTGATTAAACAGAACGGTGGAGAAGCTTGATGGAGTTAACCCGTTTCAGTGGACCGATTCTGGTTTGAGTTCATGAGCGTGCTCAGCATGCTTGCGCTCTATCTTACCGATGACATCTGGCCGGTGGCTGAATGGCGTTGGTGCTGGTGATACCAAGCTTCCATGAACCGGAAAACCTCCATGGATAAGCCGTCATCATTGCCTCGCCTGCTATAATGGTCTCATCTTAAATGCAGAGTAGGGGGGCAACATGGACACCAACGCCGACTTCACCCAACCAGCTCTGGTTCACGCCGAGCAGGAGCCCTGGGTAGCCTCGCCGATGCCGGGCGTGGAACGGCGGATGCTCGACCGCGTTGGTGGCGAAGTGGCCCGTGCCACCTCCATCGTGCGCTACGCGCCGAACAGCTCCTTTTCACCGCACACTCACGGAGGCGGCGAGGAGTTTCTGGTGTTGGAAGGCACGTTTGAAGACGAATATGGGCAATTCCCAGCCGGCACGTACGTCCGCAACCCGCCAACATCGCGACATACCCCAGGCTCTACCGAGGGGTGCACCATTTTCGTCAAGCTTTGGCAGTTTGATCCGAATGATCGGCTGCAATTTCATACAGACGTGCGTACCAACCTCCAGGCGACAGCACCAGGGCTATCTGAGGCTCTGCTTCACCAGGGCGATAGTGAGCGTGTTACCTACACCGAAGCCGAACCAGCCAGTAGTGTCATCGTGGCACCCTCCGCAGGAATCGAAATCTTTGTGCTCGGCGGGTCACTGATCTCGGAAACACAGACGCTGGAGCGCTATTCCTGGCTCCGTCTTCCGCCAGGTGAAGGTTACCAGGGAGCTGCCGGTGAGAGCGGTGCGCGCTTCTGGATGAAGACTGGCCATCTGGAGAGTGTCCAACGGCCGCCGCAGTGACCGTACGCCCCTCAGCCTCTTCTCTTGATATCGAGGTCCGATGAACCAGACAGATATCGCCATCGTCGGCGGCGGACTGGCCGGCGTCGCGCTTGCCGAACAGCTTCAGCGCGAAGGCGTGGATTATCAAATCTTTGAAGCTCGAGACCGGCTTGGCGGTCGGATCGAGTCCACAGCCTATGATGGGGCCCGTTTTGATCTGGGGCCTGCCTGGTTCTGGCATATCCAGCCCCGGCTCATGGCCGTCTGCGAGCGACTCGGCGTCGGCGTCTTTGAGCAGTTCAGCGAGGGCGAACTGCTGTTCGAGGATAGTGTAAGACAGGTCCATCGTGGTCTCGGTTTCGCCAGCATGGCCGGTTCTCTCCGCATTGAGGGCGGCGTTTCCGCATTGATTGATGCCTTTGCCCGCGACCTGCCGGTGGCACGGCTGCATCTCGACGCAGCCGTGCAGTCCGTGTCAGATCGGGGCTACCTGCAGTTGAAGAACGGCAGCGTCTGGCAGGCACGACGGATTGTCCTGGCGATTCCGCCGCGTATTGCGGCTCAGCTGTGGTTTGACCCGGAACTCACCGCTGACCAGCAACGACGGCTCACGATGACGCCAACCTGGATGGCCGGACAGGCGAAACTCGTAGCCATCTACGACGAGCCTTTCTGGCGTCAGGATGGTCTGTCGGGTGATGCGATGAGTCAGAGCGGCCCGTTGATGGAAATCCATGACGCCTCACCAGCGGCCGGGCGTCCAGGGGCGTTATTTGGTTTTTTCGGTGTGCCGGCATCGGCGCGCAATGCCAACCGGCAAGCGCTGGTCTCGGCCTCACTGGCGCAGCTGGGGCGCCTGTTTGGCAATCGGGCGGAAGAACCCGTCAGAACCGCTATAAAAGACTGGGCAACGGAACCGGAAACCGCCACCGACGCCGACCAGGCATTTGGCATGGAGCATCCGTCTGCAGAGATCACAGGCAGTATTCAAAGCATCTGGCACGGAAAGGTTCTTTTCGGCGCCTCAGAGATGGCACCCCAATTCGGCGGCTACATGGAAGGCGCCCTGGAACAGGCAGAGCGGATCGCTCAACACCTGCTCGGCGATACAATCTGATCCATCCACTCAACCGGGAGATCTTCAGGAATGCCGTCACTCCAGGACCAATTGCTGAAACAGGGACTGGCCGATGAGAAACAGGCCAAGGCTGTTAAAAAGGAAAAGAAACAGCAGCAGAAGCAGCGTAAGCAGCAGCCCAAGGGGACGCAATCGGTCAACGAAACCCGTGAGCGGGCCCGGCAGGCACGGGAAGAGCAGGCTGCCAGGGATCGGGAACTGAACCGCCAGCGCGAGGAGGAATCGCAACGGCGGGCGGTTCAGGCGCAGATCCGCGAGCTGGTGGAAACCAACCGTTTGAGCCGGGAAGGCGCTGAGACCCCTTATCAGTTCGTGCATAACAGCAAGATCAAGAGGCTGTATGTGGACGAACAGGCCGTGGATGCCCTGGCCCGGGGGCAGTTGGCGGTCGTCTGCCTTGAAGGCACCTACGATGTGGTTCCGGAAAATATCGCCCGCAAGATTCAGGAGCGTGACGAGTCAGTGGTCATTGTTCTCCATCAGCGTTCTAAAGCTAAAGAGGACGATGACGAGGAAGATCCCTACGCGGGGTTCGAGATCCCCGATGACCTGATGTGGTAGTTCCCGCGCCTGACCGCCAGCCCCCCCCGCTATCCGCACGCTGCGAGGGCAAGGGCCATACCAGCCGCCAGGAGTAAAGCGAGGAGCAGGTACGGCAGTGTTGCAGGGAGGTCTCTCGGATGGAACGCCTGGCTCGAGGGGGGCGTGTATGCCAAGGTGGAATAATCAGTCCCCGTCATGCGAGCTTTGATAAAAGAATGGATAAGATTCCGGAACTGTCAGGGACAAATCTGATCGAGGCCGCCTTTCTGGCTCAGGACCAGGCTGTTTTTGTTGTGGGGTGGCAGACGCGCCGTATCTTCGCGGCCAGTGAGGCCGTATACCGTGTTTTCGGCTGGCGGCCGGAAGATCTGCGGGGCTGCACCACGGAAATGCTGCATGTGGATGATGACAGTTTTCGGCGCTTCGGCGAGATATCCGAGAGAATACTCGAGTCGGAAAAGGACACCTTCCATTGCTCCTATCGAATGCGTCGCCGTGACGGCTCCACGTTCGATACAGAGAATATGATCGGCATTATACGGGGAGAGGGCGATGCGCCAGTCGCGGTGGTAAGCGTCGTCTATGAAATTTCGGAAGGACGCTCTTTTAAGCTTCCCACCGAACATAACCTGGAGCCAAGTTGGTTCGGTGATCGCCTGCCTGGTGGCATATTTCAGCGTGTGCAGCGCCCGGATGGCAGCGTCGTCTATAACTTCATTCACAACGCCCTGGCGGAACAATTCGGGATCGATCCTGGGCAGGGAAGGGTTGATTCGAGCGTCGTTTTGGAGCGTATCCATCCCGAAGATCGGGAGCGGCTCATTGATTCCACGGAGAGGGCCCAGAAAAACCTCTCGTTACTCGATATCGAAGTGAGCGCCTATACCACCAGCGGGGAACTCCGGTGCCTGCGTAGTATTTCACAACCCCGGCGGCTGGATGACGGCTCCACCGTCTGGGATGGCTTGATTCTTGATCTCACCGAACAGCGCTCGGCAGAGAGTCGAGTCCAGCATCTGGTTATGTATGACCGTGTGACCGGGCTGCCGAATGTGGCGACCTTTGAAGAACGCCTTCAGGGCGCGATGACTCATGCCTTAGAGCAGGGCAGCCTGCTGGCGGTCGGCGCGCTGAACGTTAATCGCTTTTATACGGTCAATGAAAGCCTTGGTTTTAAATGCGGGGACGACGCACTACGCAAGGTGGGTGACCGCCTTCAGTCGATGCTCCACGGGAATGACATGGTGGCACGTTATGAAGGCGCTGAATTTTTGTTTCTTGTCCAGGGCCTGGAGACGTGGGAAAGCATTCGAGGGTTGGGGCAAGAGGCTGCAACCCTCTTTGACGTGCCGCTGCAACTGGACGATGGCACCTCTCTGTCTGTATCGGTGAAGGTCGGTCTGTCCGTTTTTCCGGATGATGCCGAAACACCGGATGGGTTGCGCCGGAAGGCCGATCTGGCGTTGCAGCGGGTGCGCAAGGATCCGGACGGGCGTTTCGAGTTCTATTCCGAGGAAATGAGCCGGGCTGTGCTCGACGCGGTTGCGCTGGAAAAGGATCTGAAAGAGGCTGTGCACAACGGTGTTATTGTGCCCCACTATCAGCCTCAATTTGACACGGTCAGCGGCAGCCTCCGCGGCATGGAGGTATTGGCCCGCTGGCCACTGACACAGGGCGGCATGGTGTCGCCCGGTCGCTTCATTCCCTTGGCTGAGGAAACCGGGCTTATCCATCCACTGATGGAACATCTGGTGGAGGCAGTGCTTGGTCAGGTATGGCGCTGGCGTCAGGAAGGTCTTTCGGTGCCGCCGGTGGCGATCAATGTGTCCGCTCACCAGATTCGTCGGCAGGGGTTTTTCGATTGGTTATTTGAACGGCTTGCGCACTACGGTCTGGGCATTGAAGTGTTGACCGTGGAGATCACGGAATCAGCCTTTCTGCTCGATTTTGTGCATGTGCGGTCGATTCTGGACAGTCTTGCGGAGAAGGGGGTGCGTCTGTCCATCGATGACTTTGGCACAGGCTATTCCTCGCTGAGTTATCTGAGCCAGTTGCCCTTCCGGGAACTGAAAATCGACCGGGCTTTTGTCTCGGAAGTCGATTTGAGCCGCCGGCAACAGGCGGTAGTGAAAGGCATTATCGAGCTGGCCCGTGCATTGGAGCTTGAAGTGGTGGCGGAGGGTGTGGAAACGGAAAGTCAGTTGTCCGAGCTCAATGCTCTTGGCTGCGATTCGGTTCAGGGGTTTTATCTGGGGCGCCCCATGGATGCTGCTGCCTTGACGGACCTCTTGCGGGCCATGACATCCCCTGAGTCATAACCGTTCGCGAAGGATCGGTCAGCAGCCCGCTAAAAACCTATAGCTTTCCAGATACTCCGCCGCCTGATCTTCCAGCGGCATTGCTTGCCAAGCGGTCGACTGGATACGCCATGCTTCGCTCAGATCCTCGACTTCCAGTCCTACAGCCACCAGCGCGTTAGAGTCTCCTTCCAGGTAGCGCGCAGCCGCTTGATAAACGGCTTCAGCACCATGTGTATCAATCGCTTGTTCTACCTGCATGGTCATTCCTCTCGCTTCATTGATCCGACCATTGTGGTCCACGCTTTTCGATAAAAGCGTTGATGCCTTCTTCGGCGTCAGGTTTCATAAGATTATCAACCATGACCCTGGAGGTGTATTCATAGGCGTCGGCGAGTGACATCTCCTGTTGCCGGTAAAACGCTTCCTTACCGGTTTTCAGGGTCATGCTGGATTTCGAGGCAATCGTCTGTGCAATCCCGTGGGTGTAGTCACTGAGCTGTTCTTCCGGCACTGCCCGGTTGATGAGGCCAATGTCCGCCGCCCGTTCCGCCTCAATCATCTCCCCTGTCAGGAGCATTTCCATCGCTGCCTTGCTTCCAACATTCCGGGACAGCGCCACCATCGGAGTTGAGCAGAAAAGGCCAATCGTGACACCCGGGGTTGCGAAACGGGCGGAAGGGGAGGCATAGGCCAGGTCACAGCTGGCAACCAGCTGGCAGCCGGCCGCCGTGGCAACGCCATTAACCTCGGCGATTATGGGTTTGGGGTTGGTCACGATCCCCTGCATGACACCACAGCAGGCGGCCATGGTTTCCTCGAAGAAGGCCCGGCCGCCATCCGGGGCCAGGCGTGCCTGTGTCATCTCGCGCAGGTCATGGCCGGCACTGAATGCGCGACCGTTCGCTGCGAGGATGATCACGCGGACGGAGGCATCCTCTGCGGCTTGTTCCAGAGCTGTCCCCAACTGGTTCAGCATGTCCATGGAAAGGGCATTGCGCCGTTCGGTGTCATTCAGGGTCAGGCGCAGGATGCCTTCACTGCTGGTCTCCCGCAGAAGGATGGGATCAGCCAGTTCGATCTTGGGGCACCGGTCCATGACCACCTTCATGCCACTCTGTTCGGCAATGCGTTCCGCCTCTTCATCGTGGATTCCGAGTTGTGCCCAGAATACGTTGGCGCCGATCTGCTGGGCGTCACGGACGATCCCCTCCAACTCACTGGATGGCCGGAAGACGTCCACCATATCCACGGGCCGCTCGATGGATTGCAGTGATGGATAGACTCTGAGGCCGCAGATTTCAGTTACATCCGGCCGGGGATTGACCGGTATCACCTCGTATCCGGCTCCAGTCAGGAACTGCAGCACCTGGTTGCTTGGTTTGGCTGGGTCAGCGCTGGCACCCACCATGGCAATGCTTCTGACCGATCCCAGAAGCTGCTGAATGTAGGCATCGGAATACTTGGCACCGTATCGGGTATCCGTCATAGGTCTTCTCCCACCACTCATCCCCCGACCTTAGCCATATGGCAGGAATGCCACAAGGTCAGCGCCCACAGAAGCTGGGGGCCAGCGCGGCGGAACGCCGAACCGCCGCGCTCCGCCGCCTATTTTTCCGCGACGTAGTACACCCAGCCGATGCTGTCGGCGTCGGCCTGGTCTACCCAGAACTGCAGTGCCTGTGAGGTGGCATCGACCACGTCCCGGCCCACACGCTCCTCGAATTCCGCGCGCCGGCGTTCCAGCTCGGAGCGTACCCAGCCATAGGACAGGGCAACATTGAGCGACCAGTCTTCATGGCGCTGGATGGTAAAGCCAAGGTTTTTGAGAGCGCGTTCGTAGTCGCTGTCATCCCACATTTCCGGCGCACCCACGCGCTCATAGATGCGCTGGCGGTCGGTTTCCGGTGTACCGGCCCGGACCAGCAGTTCTGAGAAAACCAGCTTGCCGCCGGGCTTGAGGACGCGATGCGCTTCCTGCAACACCTTGTGTTTATCCGCGGCATGCAGGAAAGCCTCCTGTGACCAGTAGACGGAGAAGCTCTCGGCGTCGTAGGGCAGGGCGTGGAAGTCCGCCCAGGCGAAGTCAACCTTACTGTCGAGGCCGGCGTCACGGGTGAGCTCACGACCCCATTCGAGTTCCTTATCGGATATGTTGGTGGCAAGTACGGAGCACCCGTACTCGCGCGCCAGGTAGCGCGCCATGGCGCCGTAGCCGCAGCCTACGTCCAACACCTGGTCGTCAGGGCCGAGCCCGAGGTTTTCGCTCATGGTGCGGTTGGTGCGCTCCATGGCCGCGGGGAGGTCTTCGTCCGCGTGCGCGAACAGACCCATGTGGATGTTTTCGCCCCAGATGTCCTTGTAGATGGCATTGGCGGCGCCGTCGTAGTAGTCGCGCGTCTGCGCTACCACGTCTTCAATCGCGGTGTTCATGGTTCCTCTCCGGGTCATTCGGGTTGACGATGAACCCGGGGCGCATGAGGCCCCGGGGTGGTCAAGGCGGAAGGGGGGTCAGGCTTTCGGCTTGATCGCGACCTGCTGAACGAAGTCCACTTCGTTGCGGTCAAAGGGCCGTTCGAAGTCGCCGTATTGGGTCACATTGGTAAAGCCGGTCTGTTCCAGCAGGTCGGACATGTAGTCCTGGCGCAGCGGGAACATGTTGAGCTGGAAGTGCGCGCCGTCGGGGAATCTGTACTCGAAACGCGCCAGCGTTGATGTCAGCTCGGCGGGATAGGCTTCCACGCCCTTGCCGGTGTAGTAGTGCTCGTGCTTGGAGCTGTAGCCGCCGTCGAGCATGGAGTCATAGTTGCGGTGGTCGATGATGATGATGCCACCGGGGCGCAATACCCTGTAGAAGGCCTGCATGGCCTGCAAGCGGGCCTCGTGCTCGAAAAGGTGGGTGAAAGAGTTGCCCAGGCACACCAGGGCGTCAAAGCGTTCCTCGCCCAGTTCCTCATCCAGCTTGACCCAGTCGGCCACCTGGCTGTGCGTGAAGTTCGCGCCCATCTTCCGGGCGTTCTCGCGTGTGCGGGCGAGCATGTTCTCCGAGCCGTCGGTGGCGGTCACCGCGAGGCCGGAACGGGCCAGGTTGATGCTGTTGAAGCCGGTGCCGCTGGCGACATCCACTACGTCGCTCGCGCCGGCTTCCTTGAGTAGCTTCTCGTAGAAGCCGCCCTCGGATGCCGCACGGCCTTCCCAGCCCACAAGGTCGTCCCAGTAATCGACGAAGTCGGGTGTGTACTGGCCGTATTGATTGCCGGTTCCGAGATTCTGAATAGTCATCTTGCCTCCGTTGGTTTCGACGGTCCGTCCGTCAACGAGGTGTAGTCTGGCGGTGATCCGGTTATCATTACAGATTCAATGGGAGACTGATGTATCGGTACAGTTTTGCATTTAAACGAACTGTACCGATTGAAGGAGGCGGTAACTGCCATGAATGATGCAACGGAACCCTGTCGCTACGAGACGGTGGCGAATGCCCTGGAAGCCCAGATCGAGGCGGGAACCTGGGGCGCTGGAGCACGGCTGCCTGGGATGCGCAAGCTGGCAGCGCAGTTCGGAGTCAGTGTTTCCACCATCGTCACCGCTGAGCAGCTGCTGGAGGATCGGGGGCTGATCGAGGCGCGCCCGCGTTCCGGCTACTACGTGCGGGAACACCCCTGGCAGCCACCCGAGGCGCCGGAACGGTCCGCGCCGGAGAGCACGCCCACCGCGGTGACCGGGCAGGAGCTGGTGTTGCAGGTGGTCAAGGCGGCCAATGCAACGGACCAGGTGCGCCTGGGAGCGGCGGTGCCTCACGCCAGTTTTCTGCCCGCCCATGCGCTGCAGCGCTGTTTCGCTGGGGTGGCACGGAACTGGGGCGACCGTGCTCTGGAATACGCCTTTCCGCCTGGGCCGCCGGAGCTGCGCCAGCAGGTCGCCCGGCGCATGGCCGATGCCGGCTGCCAGCACGCGCCCGAGGAGATCATCATCACCAATGGAGCCCAGGAGGCTCTTTCCCTGTCACTGCGGGCTGTGGCCAATCCTGGTGACGTGATCGCCATTGAATCACCCACTTTCTACGGTCTTCTTCAGACCATCGAAGCCCAGGGGCTGCGCACCCTGGAGATTCCCACGGATCCTGATGAGGGCATTGCGCCCGAGGCCCTCGCTCTGGCGCTCGATCAATGGCCGGTAGCCGCTGTCATGGTGATGCCCAACTTCGGCAATCCGCTGGGGCACTGTGCGTCCGACGAGCGCAAGCAGGCTCTGGTGGAGCTCTGCGAGGCCCGGCAGGTGCCGCTGATCGAGGACGATGTCTACGGCGATCTCAGCTTCGAGGCACCGCGCCCCTGGGCGGCCAAGGCGTATGAAAACAGTGGCGGGGTTCTCTACTGCGGTTCTTTTTCCAAGACGCTCTCGCCCGGGCTGCGCGTGGGTTGGGCGGTGCCTGGACGTTTCCATGAGCGGCTGGAGCACCTTAAGTACGCCCATAGCGCGGCAAGTCCTGCCTGGCCCGGCTTTGCCGTGACGGATTTGCTGGAACGCGGTGGCTATGATCGCTACCTGCGCCGCGTGCGCAGCGACTATGCCCGGGTGGTAGAGGCCATGCGCCGGGCCGTGGCGCGCTACTTTCCGGCAGGCACCCGTACGACCCGGCCCATGGGTGGTTTCGTGCTCTGGGTGGAACTTCCCGAGAGCGTCGACGCCATCCAGCTCTACCGTCGGGCGCTTGCGGAGCGCATCAGTATTGCGCCCGGGCCCATGTTTTCCCCGACGGGCAGGTTCCAGCGCTGTATTCGACTCAATTGTGCGCAGCCTCGGGATGCTCTTGTGGAAAGGGCTCTGGCGCGTGTCGGTGAACTTGCCGTTGAGTTGGCCGCAGGATCCTGAGTCCCTTGAGACCGGCTTCTGCTGCTACACTTGCCTGGAGGGTGGGGTGGCGCTCAGACAAGAGGCGAATATATGGCAGATCCCTGGTCGATCCTGGTGTTGGAGGATGATGTCTGGATACAGGAGCTGATTCATACGCTGCTGGAAGCAACCTATCCGCGGGCGAGGATTCTGATGGCCGGGTATCTGGAACAGGCTGAGATATACTGGAACTCCCATCAGCCTGTTCTGGCGATTGTGGACTGGAATCTGCCGGATGGGTATGGCACACAGCTGATCCGTACCATCCGGAAAACCGATAGGGATACCCCAGTGATCATGCTGACCGGACGTTCGGACCGGGAAAGCGTGTCAAAGGCGGCCAGACTGGGGATTCAGGGCTTTATCGCGAAGCCATTTGATATTGAGATCCTTAAGGATCGACTTGAGTCCATCCTGCCGCCTCCGGAAGAAAGTGCTGTCGCCTCCGAAAGCGGCTCCGACCTTGAGGTTATGCTCAATGAGGCCTGGGAGCATGGTGTACGCCTCCCGGGTGGAATGGATCCGGTAGAGCTCTCGGAACTGCTGAACAAAGCGGAGTCGTTGTCCATCAATGACCTGGCCGTGCGTTGGGGCGGGCACGCCCAATTGGTGGCGGTGCTGCTGAACGCTGCCAACTCCGCCAGTCTGCGGCGTTCGGGGCAGGCGTGCAGCACGCTCAGGGAGGCCCTCGCGGTTCTGGGTGTCCAGATCAGTCTTGGGCATGCGTCTGCATTGGCACTGGACGTCCGCGGTGCCTTACGCGATTCGCGGCTGCTGGCGTGTGCGGACGAACTGCTGCAAAGAAGCGCGGATGTTGGTGCCTGGGCAAGCCGCTTGGCCCGGACAGTCCGAGGCAAAACCGCCCTCTGTTTCACGGCCGGGCAATTGTATTGCCTGGGGGAGTTTGCTGTGCTGAGCGTGTGTCAGCGCTTTCTGGATGCCGGTGGCGAGCTTGTGGACGGGCGCCTGGAGAGCGTCCTGAGTGAGTGGAGTCCAGCGCTCGGCAATCGATTGAAGGCTGACTGGCGCCTGCCGCTTGAGCTCAGGGACATGATCGGGGCGACCCACGTTCTGAGTGGCGGCCATCAGCCGGCGGGCCGCCTCGTTATGAGGTCCGCGCTGTTGCTGGGAACGGGGCAGCAGGATCAGCCCGAGTTGGACAAGCTTCTTGGTCGGCTGGGTATTGATAAGGATGCGCTACTGGCTGCTGCCCAGACTGGATAGAGGAAGGGTGATCCAGAAGTGTGCACCTTGCTCATTGTAGAACCCGATACCCCCACTCATACCTTGGATGAGCTCCCGGCTGATTGCCAGGCCGAGACCGGTGCCGGCAGTGGCGCGGGTAGTGCCCCCATCGGCCTGGGCGAAGCGCTCGAAGATACGGTTCCGGAACCACTCGGGGACTCCGTTGCCCTGGTCGCGTACGGTGATGCAGGCTTGTTCCGGGGCTTCTTTGCGCGCATCGATTTGAACCTCGCCACCTTTTGGTGAATGCTTGATGGCATTGCTGATTAGGTTATCGAGAACCTGACGCAGGGCCTGGGGATCCGCATTCACGTACAATCCAGTGGAGGCATTGGGTACCAGGTGCACCTGGTACATCCTGGCCATGCTCTGGTTGCCCTCGATCGCATTGTGGACGCTTTCGTCAACAGAACAGCTCTCAATCCGGAATTCCCGCTTACCCGCGAGCAGTTTGTTGAAGTCAAGCAGGTCCCGGATCAGGCCGTTCAGCTGTTCGCTGTTGCGCAGCGCGATACGCGCCATGGAGAGGGCCTTGTCAGGAAGTTCCCCGCTGACGCCGGCAACCATCATCTTCAGGCTGCCTTCAATGGAGGTGAGAGGGGTGCGCAGTTCGTGGCTGACGCTGGATATGAAGTCGTTCTTGAGTTCATCGAGCTGGTGTCGCTCGTGAGAGAGACGGTTGAAGGCGATAGACAGTTCACGGATTTCCCTGGGCCCCTTTTCGGGGAGAGCCTTACTGCTTTCAGGCGCTTCAGCCATGGCATTAATGGTGCGGGTTGCCCTGGTGAGGGGGCGTGTCAGCGAACGCGCGGCAAGCCATGCAATCACCAGCAGCAACAGGGTGACGCCAGCGCTGATGAGCAGGAACTGGTTCAGCGAGGCGATGAGTGGGGCCATTGCCTGATCGTAAGGAGCAGCGCGGGCGAAGACCCAGTGGAGCCTTTCAACCGAGTCCGTGGCAAGAAGGTATTGCTCTCCCTGGTAATCAATCACCCTGGTTTGAGTCTCTTTTTCCAGAATCGCGTCGACCAGGGAATCCTCACCGGCGGGAGGCAGGGGTTGGAGTTCATTACCGGGCTTTGAATCCGGTGATTCGATAAATAGCCGGTGTTGTCTGTCTAGAATCAGCGAAAGCGTGTTGTCTGGTGAGTCGTCGCGGCCAGCCCTCGGCGGCAGAATGGACTCGTCTCCGAGCTTGATGATACCCCCGATGCTGCCAATCATCCTGCCCTCGTGATGGATGGGCACCAGGAATGAGAGCAGCGGAACTTCCGTGGTCCTGCCCATGATGGGCTCGGAGATTACGGGGTCGCCAGTGCTGTGCAGGCGCTTGAAGTGATCGCGATCGGCGTAATTGGTACCGATCCGACCGCTCACATACGTGTTTTCGGCGATGGCGGTATCCTGAGCGTCAAAGACCAGGATGCCGCCGGGAAACGCGCGGTTCAGGTAGGCTTGCTCTTCAATCACGGCTTCAAGAGCCTCTGGCTCAAGAAGGTGCCCGTTACGGGTAAGCAGCGGGCGGGCCACGGACAGGGCCATGACTCGTTGCCGGATGTTCTGGCTGACCTTTTCCGTGAGGCGCTCGGTTTCGAGCTTTTCCTTCTGGACGATCAGCTTGCGTTGATCTTCCCCCAGTGACTTGTAGGCGGTGATGGTGATGGCGAGAACCGTAAGCAGACTGGTCAGGGTAACAATGGCGATGACGCGATTACGCAGAGAGTTCATTGTTTGGGCAACCATAGCCAGAATGTGGATCCATGTCCTTCGACTGATTCAAAGCCGGCATCCCCACCCATCTGTGTCATCAGCTCTTTGGTGATGGCGAGGCCCAGACCGGTCCCTGGTTGCTGGCGATTATCCGATGTGTTGACCTGGCTGAATCGCTCGAAGATCCTGTCCCGGAAGTGTTCCGGAATGCCCGGCCCCGCATCGTGTACCCGGAGTGCAATCCCAGCGCTGTCTGAGGTGAAGTCAATCCACACGCGTGATCCAGCCGGTGAAAACTTGATGGCATTGGAGAGCAGGTTCGACAGTGCCTGGTTCAGGCGCTGAGGATCGACGCTGGCATAAAGGGGGGCCTCCGGCTCATTCACCGCCAGCGTGACGCGTCTCTGATCCGCAAAGGCGGTGTGGTTGTCCAGGGTTTCCCGCGCGATACCCCGGATATCCTCCCGCCCCAGGTTCATTCTGATTTTGCCTGATACAAGCTTTTCCATATCGAGAAGGTCATTGACCAGAGCGCTTAGTTGGTCGGTGTTACGGTGCGCCACGTCGGCCATCTTCTGGGCTTTTGCCGGGAGATCACCGGTAGCGCCCTGCGTCATAAGTCCCAGTGCGCCGGCTATGGACGTGAGCGGGGTCCTCAGTTCATGACTGACGGTCGAGATGAATTCGTTCTTCATGCGGTCAAGGCGTTTGCGTTCGGTAATGTCCTCAGCGATACCAAGGTAGCCGGTGAGCTGGCCGGATTCCGAGCGCGTCGGCGTTATGGTCAGCCAGACGGGAATGCGCTCGCCATCTTTACGGATGAAGGTCCATTCGCGTGCGTCAAGACCGTTTTCCGTGGCTCGGGCTACGATCCGGCTGAATACATCCTGACTATGAGCCGAGGCGTTGTCTGGACCAGGGTCAGGGATATCCTCGGGGGCGTGGAACAGTGCCGGCGTATCGTCCTCATCGAGATCGTCAACGCTGTAGCCGAGTAGTTTTTCAGCGCCACTATTGAACAGGATGATCCGCCCCTGCAGGTTTGTGGCAATGATGCCGAATTCCGTGGCCGCCTCAAGCACACTGCGCAGCAGGCGCGCGGTTTCATCCAGCTCATGGGTTCGCTGTTCCACCTGTTCCTGGATCGCGGCGCGCGACTGGTGGAGTTGTGCAACGCTGTCGCTGAGTCTTTTTGACATGGCTGCCAGCGTCTCGCTCAGGTGGTTGAATTCAACAATGGAGCTGCGCGGGAGTTGGATGGTTTCCTGGGCGGCTATCCGGTCATCCAGTGTCTCGCTGGCTCTGGTCAGGGCCCTGATGGGGGCGGTCAGCCAGCGGCTCAGCGCAGTCGTGGCGATCATACCCAGAAAGAGCACCAAGGTCAGAACCGTGAACAGCGTTATGTATTTCTGCTGTACGGCTTTGATCACAGGGCCAGCTGGGACCTCGGAAACAATGGCTGTAATGTCGGTGCTTTTGTCGACCGGAGTACGGTAAACATAGCGCCCCTGGCGCCATCGCTGCATCAGGGACATCTCACCAGGCGGCAGCCACGCGCTGAGATGTTCATCAATCCTGCGGAGCTGCCCCTCATCTGAAAGGGATTTCAGGGTTCCTGTCCGCAGAAGAACCCGACGCTCTCCAACCAGCAAGGCTTGAGCGAGTGCTTCCCGGTTCCTGGTTGTCCAATAGCGGTGATACTCAAGTTGGCGGTCGTTAAGATGAGTGGCGAGCCTCAGGTTGTCTTCACCCAATTGTTTTGAGATGCGTTCCTGTTCTCCCCATAGCTGGGCATGGGCTTCATAGATAATCGGGGCAGCTCCCGCGATGAACACCAGTGAGAACAGGGCATGGAAGAGGATTTCCTGGGTCTTGACCCCCTTGTGTGAAAGGATGCCCCTGGCAGCGCCTGTGAGTTGTGTAACCAGAATCAGCAGGGACGCAATGAGGGCATTAAGAACGCCGTTGAGAGGCTGTTTAAAAAGAATGGTCTTAACCGCTTCCGGCGGCATGTCCATGACAGTGCTGTAGAACACAAACACCAGGGGGGCACCCAGGAGAAGCCAGAAAGCCGCGTCCGCAATGACCGGGTTGAGCCCCTTATGCCGGTAAAGCAAGGCCACAGCGAGGGCTTCGGTGGCAAATATAACCATGGCGTAGGGGTGGCCCCAGAGCATGAGCGTGTAGAAACTGCCTACCAGCGCCACTATAACGGCCGGAATGGTGCCGAGCAGCATGGCGGCAAGAATGACGGCGACTGAACCAAAGATCAGGTCTACCCCGAAGAAAAGCGGCACACTTGCCATGTTGCCGGCGAAGGCGACAACAGACAGAAGTATAGTCGTGAAGAGGCAATACCCGTTGGATCGGATCATTCAGCAGTCCGGCTCAGCTACCGGTAGCACGATGGTAAAGGTGGCTCCGCCACCGTCACGTGCCTGGTAGTGTATTGACCCGCTCATTTGTTCCACCAGCTCGCGGGTGATGGCCAGCCCGAGGCCGGTACCCGGTTTTTTGCGGTTGGAGGCTTCCGCCTGGGCAAAGCGGTCAAACAGGTTGTACTCGAACTCTTGTGGCACGCCCGGTCCCCGATCTTTAACATGGATCGCGATCAGTTGATCATCGCATGAACACCGGATCTCGACGCTGCTATGGTCCGGCGAGAACTTGATGGCATTGGAAAGCAGGTTGGAGAACGCCTGAATCAGGCGCTCGCGGTCCACGTTAACAACAATGTTGGATGCGCCTTCGCGATACACCAGGGAAATACCCCGTTCTGTTCCCAATTCCCTGTTGGCTTCAAGGGCTTCTTCGATGATCGGGTTGAGGCGTTCAATCCGCGTACTGATCCGTAGCTTGCCGGAAACCAGCTTTTCCATATCCAGAAGGTCGTTGATCAACTGCGCCAGACGCTCACTATTACGCTGGGCGATGGTCAGCAGACTCCCAGCCTTTTCCGGCAATTGTCCGGCAGTGCCTGCGTTGACCAGTTTCAGTGATCCCATTATGGCGGTCAGAGGGGTTCTCAGTTCATGGCTGACAGTGGCGATGAACTGGTTTTTCATGTTCTCGATCTGTTTGCTCTCGGTAATATCCTCAATGAGCGACCAGATCAATGGCTTGCCATTGGCGTCCCTGATTTGCATGCCCTGAAGGCGCACCGGATACCGGCTGCCATCTTTACGGATGAACTCCTTCTCATAGGGACCATAGCGTCCAGTGGTCCTCAGGGTTTCCAATGCCTTGCGCTCCCGGGGTTCGTACTCGATGGGCGTGAGTTGCCAGTGGGTCAGCTGGGGAAATTCCTCCCGCGTGTAGCCTGTAGGCGCCAGCAGGGCATCGTTCAGTTCAAGAAACCGGCCTGTTTCAAGGTCATTCAGGGCAATGCCGATGGGGGAAAACTCAAACAGACCGCGCAGGCGTGCTTCGCTGGATTCAAGTGCCAGTTCGGCCTGTTTCCGCTGGTGTATGTCGCCAAGAAATCCTTGCCAGAGCACACTTCCATCAGGCAGCTTCTCGGGTACGGAGGACCCCTTAATCCAGCGGGGTAAGCCATCATCCCTTTGGGCGCGGAACTCAATGTGCCATGGCTCAAGCGTCTCAAAGGAGCGCTGAATCGAGGCATTAATGGTCGCCAGATCCTCGGGGTGGGTCTGTGAGAAAAGACTCTGCGCGTCCCGCATGGCCTCGTCAGGCGTCACCCCATAGAGCGCCTCCACACCGCTCGACATGAAGGGGAATGCCATCGTGCCATCCGGCCAGAGCCTGAACTGATAGATTGCGCCTGGAATCTGCTGGAGCAGCTTTTCGAGTTCGTGTTGACGGTTGTGATGAATGAGCTGGTGGCTGATCCACTGGCCCAGAAGCCGAATGAAAAGGCGTTCACTGTCATTGAATGGCTCTCTCGGCTGGGGCGATGAGAAGTTGACGGTGCCGAAAACGTCATCCTGGGTTTCGCCTTCAAGGCGCGTTCCAATATAGGCTTCCAGCTGGAACGCCTCATAGCAGGGGTGAGCGCTGGCGTCCGAATCTTTCATGCTGCTGATGGCCAGTTCCCGCTTTTGCGATAGGGCCATGTCGCAGTAGGTGTCGCCGAGGGGAAACTGCTGGCCCGGCTCCAGTGGCACTCCGTCAGTGGCATCACACCAGCGGACCGTGTACCAGCCACCGGTAATGTCACTGACAATGCCGATATCCAGTCCCAGGAACTGCCGTCCAAGGGCCAGTGCCTGCTGGATCTGTTCATCCAGACTGCCCTGTAGCTCGAAAGCAATGTCATTGAGCAGCGCCAGGGCACGGTTGGTGCGCGCCAGCTCAAGTTCCCGTTGCCGCTGCGCTTGGTCCAGGGAGCGGGCCTGGCGCTGGTCCTGGCGTATGCTCTCTTCGGCCAGATCCGCTAGGCGCTGCAGGCATTCCATTTGGGATTCATCAAACGTCCGGGGCTGGGTATCGATCACGCAGAGCGTACCCAGCGGATACCCGTTTTCATCATGAATGGGTACGCCAGCATAGAAGCGGATGCGAGGGGAGCCTGTTACCAGCGGATTATCCGCGAAGCGCTCGTCTTCAGTGGCGTTGGGGATGATCACCGGGGTATCCCAGTAGACCGCATGGCCGCAGAATGAGATATCGCGGCTCGTTTCCGATACTCTCAGCCCCTGCCGGGATTTGAACCACTGACGCTCGTTATCGACAAGGGTGACGAGGGCAATGGGAGTGGATAGGCTGAACCGGGCAATTTCGGTTAATCGGTCAAGGCGGCTGTCCGCTGGGGATTGCAGTAAGCCAGTCCCCTCCAGGGCCCGCTGGCGGGCGCTCTCGTTGCAGGGCTGGCGGGGGACTTTCATGAGGTACCTTATTGCGCCGGTGCGACGGAGACGCAGTTGCGTCCGTTCTGCTTGGACGTATAGAGCGCGGCGTCAGCCAGCTCCAGCAGTTGTTCTCCCATCAGACCGGGAAAATTGCGTGTGTCTGCTATACCAGCGGAAAGAGAGCAGGAGAAGCTGGTTTCCCGGTCCACGAACTTGATTTCCGCGAATGCTTCACGGAGCCTGTTGACGAGCCTTTCTGCAGCATTGGCGTCACAGTTGGGCAATACGGCAACGAATTCCTCGCCACCATAACGTCCAAGGCGGTCGGAACGTCGGAAGTGCTGTGTGAGCAAGGTTCCAACCGTGCTGATGACAACATCGCCCAGGGCATGTCCATAGGTGTCGTTCACATGTTTGAAATGGTCGATATCGAGCATCACAACGGACAGGGGATTGCCGCTTCGGGCTGCACCCTGAAGTTCGGTTCCAAGGGCCTCTTTAATATTGGCGTGCCTTAAAAGGCCGGTAAGACCGTCAAGGGCAATCGCGTGCTGCATGTCCCGCAGTCGCCTGACCCTGTTGCGGCAGGTCTTGATCAGGAATTCTTCGCCTACCGGTTTGTTGATGAAGCCATCACCGCCGCGCATCAGCGCGTGTGCGCGCTCCTGCTGATCCTGTTCCTGGGTCAGGTAAAGAATGGGCAGGTTGTTCCATTTTTCGAACTGTCTGAGCATGGCAGCGAGTTCATCCCCTGAAACCTCTGGCATATGCAGGTCGAGTAATACCAGTTCTGGTTGGAAAGAGGACGTCCTATCAAGCAGGTGGGAAGGGTCCTGGAGGGTTTCCACGGTCATCCCCGCGTGGGTCAGGACGGTGTTAAGGTATGCCAGAAGGTCTACATCGTCATCGATGATCAGAACCCGTTCTTCCCCCTGGTGGCGTTTACGTATTGAGCGGGTGATTTTCGCGGCTACGTTGGGAATATTCAGGGGTTTGACGAAGTACCCCTCTGCGCCGGCCCGTACCGCTTCCAGTCGCACCTGGAAGTCTTCGTGTCCGCCCATGAAGATAACCGGGCATGCCACCTCCCTGAGCAGAGCCCTCCAGTGGTCCGTCGGTGTTGCGGCGACTTCGGAAGCGCCGGCACGATGGTCCAGCAATAAAAGGTCCATCTCGCCCTGGTCGTTGTTGAGCAGCTCATGGGGATCCTGATAGCTCTGAACCCGGAAGCCGAAGCTTTCAAGCTGGTGGGCGATGTAATCCGCCAGGATGCTGTCGCGTTCGATCAGGGCAATAGCGGGGGAGTTTGAGTCGGCACTCTGTTCCGTGCTTTCGACGCCCACGGCGGATGAAAGGGCTTCATCGGACCCCAGGTGCCTGGCAAGATCACTCAGTTCTTCGTTGAGTTGCTGCAGCTCCTGTGGTTTTACCGGTTCCGATTGATTGATCCATCGCTGGACCTGCTGCTCCAGATACCGTGCATGATTACCCAGCTGGTGAAACCCGAAAGTGCCGGCAGAGCCCGCCAGTTTATGCAGCCTGTGGCGCAGCTTTGCGAGCGCTTCTCCTCGATCGTCGTGGATATGGGCCTCTTGCGCCTGTTCGCTGATCCGCTCCAGTTCCTCGTTCAGCCGGGACCGGTAGGCTGACCTCAGTTTGTTCAGCTTGGAATTCACCTGGCTATCGGATGAGTTGTCAGTCATGGCAGCGCTCCCAGATACGGGCTATCTCCTCGGAGACAGTCATGGGGTCGAAGGGTTTGGGAATCACGTCTACCACGCCCATCTCCCTGTATCGTGCCATCTCTTCAGGATGGACCTTGGCAGTCATCAGAATCACCGGAACCCCATCCAGTGCCCCCTGATTCTGCAGTTTGTGGAAGGTTTCGATGCCGTCCATGTCGGGCATCATGACGTCGAGCAGGATCAGGTCCGGATTGAAAGAGGCAACGCTGTCCAGCGCCTGTTGGCCGGATTCGCAAAGCATGACCTCATACCCGCCAACGTCTTCCAGTGCCAGCTGGGAAACCTGTCGAATGTCGTCATCGTCTTCGACGTACAGAATGCGGTTGAGTTCGGGCATCTATCAGCTCTTGGTAAAGGGTCCGCAAAGTATAGAAAAGAAGGGGCCGGGCTGCGATGTTTCAGGGGCGCAAATGAAATCTGGCCGATGTGTTTGAGGCAAAAGCAGGCAAGGCCGCGGCTTCGTTAGGTCAGCGTTTGGGGTGGGGTGGCAGCTTATCAGCGCGGTTCTGGTCCAGCGCGCCCAGGAGCTAGGTTACGGGACCAGGGCCGGCAGCCACCCTGATCCGACAGTAACCGCCTGCACGTAGTAGTTTAGAGGCAGAAAAGGGGCAGTCATGAAAAAAATCGTTGCAACCATACTGGTTCTGGCAGCAAACAGTGCTTGGGCTTGCCCCGGCTATCTGGATCAGACGTACCGACAGCTTCATTCGAGAGACAGCATCAACCTGTGTGAGGCTTACGAAGGGCAGCCAATGCTGGTCGTCAATACGGCGAGCCAGTGTGGCTTCAGGGGGCAGTTCGGGGAGCTCGAGGAGCTGTATCAGACCTACCAGGATCGGGGCCTGGCCGTTGTGGGTTTTGCCAGTGATGATTTCAATCAGGAGGCGGATACTGAGAAAGAGGCGGCTGACGTGTGCAGGGTGAATTACGGGGTCAGCTTCACCATGATTGCTCCCACGCCGGTAACCGGAGACAATGCGAATCCGCTTTTCAGCATGATCCGATCCCAGGGAGAAGGGCCGGAATGGAACTTCTACAAGTACGTCCTCAATCCGGAAGGGGCGCTGACGGCCAGCTTCCCCAGCCGGGTTGCGCCCTCAGACGAGGAACTGGTCGATGCTGTTGAGTCAGTGCTGAAACAGTAGTGTCTGAGCAGGATGCTCTCTGCTGATCGGTGTCTGACAGGGTCTGTTACAGGATAGGGAATAGCCGTCGTGTCAAAGTCAGAGTCTCTCACAACGCTTCTTGATACCCTGCCTCAGGTGGGGAAAGTGGGCTGGATCGGCATTCGTCCGGCCAGAGGCGAGCCGATGGAGTCACTGGAACGGGTTAGGGTTCACCAGGGCAGCGGCCTTGAGGGCGACCGGTATAATGGGCGGGCAACCAGCCGCAGGCAGGTTACCCTGATCCAGCAGGAACACCTTCCGGTGATCGCCTCGTGCGCAGGTCATGAAAGCCTGGAGGCAGCAGCTTTGCGGCGTAACCTGGTGGTCTCGGGCATCAATCTTCTGGCCCTGAAGGATAAGCGGTTCCACGTGGGTGAGGTGCTTCTGGAATACACAGGGCCCTGTGACCCATGCAGCAAGATGGAAGCCCTTCTGGGAGCAGGCGGATACAATGCCATGCGTGGTCATGGTGGTATTACAGCCCGGGTTCTGGAAGAGGGCGAAATCGCGCTCGGCGATGATGTATGGCAGGCTGGTTCATCGCCTACCTGAAAGAGATCCTTGTGCCATTGGCCAGAAGTTCTTCCTGGCTCTGCGCCTGGCCCTCAATGCCAATCATTTCGTCCCCGCACTGGTCGCGCCATGTCAGTACACCATGGGTCAGCCCAATGCTGCCGAGCAGCTCCCGAATTTTGCCTGTGCCGTGAAACGTCAGAGTGCGACCCTGGTCGTTGCTGAGCTGTGTATTACTCTCACCGTCATGCAGGCGCACGGTATAGATGCCATCCATTGACTGAACCTCAACAAGAGGCGCCAGTCCATTGCTCATCGCCTGGGACAGTTCCTTGAGGGTCGCGTGATCGCCCAGTTCATATTTTTGAATTGCCATGGTTGTGCCTCAGCTGATTGTTATTGGGTAGACCTGATTGCACAGGCCCATTTATTCATTGTGGACTGGGATCATGATTTCATTTCGCCGTAAAAACCAGGGTGTGAATGGCGGATTATAGCGCGCCCACACTGGCTCGCCCTCTATCTCCAGATTCTCCTCAGCGATCCATTCCCGGAGTTTTTCAAGGTGGCGGCGGTAGCGTTCTCCCGTCCAGGTTCCCGAGTACTCGATCACTGCGACACGGCGTGCAGGAACAACCCTCAGTGTCACCTCCGGGTTAGTGGGTTCCGGCAGGCTTTCAAGGGTGTAGGAAGCTGGCATCACGAATGACACAGCCCAGCCTGTGCCCGTTTTCCGCTGTTCCACTGGCGCGGTCATATCGATTTCCACTGGATTCGCGGACTGCGTGACCGGTGCCGTCATTGAAATATCGGCGCGGGCCCTGTTGTCGCCGGATATGTAGCCGAACAGACGCTCGAACGCTTTGCCTCCGGCCTCTTCAAACGGAGTATCGACGATGGTTTCGGCGACGATGGTGCTGTCGTAGTCTCTGACCTGAAAGTCGCCCTTTCCCTGTACAACCCTGTAGGCGGGCTGATCCACAAACATTGAACACCCAGAGCCACAGGTAACAATCACGCCGAGTAGTAGAAGTTTTGAAACGTATCTCAAAGGCATTGCATCTTCTCCAGGAGTAAAGGTAAATACGTGGCCTGAGAGAATGTCGATCATTACGAATCCAGCCGATTGATCACTGGTGATATCCGTGTCTGTTGTGCACTATCGGTTTCCTACCACTCCGACCCATGAGGTCTCCAGTCAAGGGGCATGCCATGTTGAAAGAAAGTGATACCCAGCACCTGAACCGATGCATTGAACTGGCCCGGGAGGCGCTCGAGGCGGGGGATCTGCCTTTTGGTTCAGTCCTGGTCGATGGCAGGGGCACTGTACGGGCAGAGGCGCGAAACCAGAGCATTACCGGTGATCCCACGCGGCATCCGGAGTTTGATCTGGCTCGCTGGGCGGGCATCAACATGACGGCTGAGGAGCGGGCGGAAGCTACTGTGTACACTTCGGGAGAACATTGCCCCATGTGCTCAGCCGCGCATGCGTGGGCCGGCCTTGGGCGGATTGTCTTTGCCAGTTCCGGGGAGCAGCTGAAAGGGTGGCTATCGGAGCTGGGTGTTGAGGCATTCCCCGTGCATCTCCTGCCGGTTCAGGACATTGCACCCGGGGTTCGGGTGGACGGGCCGGTCAGCGGACTGGCAGAGCAGGTCCGTGAGCTCCATTACCGATGTCATGAGTAAAGGCTGGATCAATGGGGGTTTAACGGCCCTTGGGAATGGAGGGAAGATGCAGGCCGCGGCGGATCGCGACCAGACGCAGAGCAATAACAACCACCACACCGGCGGAAAATGCCAGCGTTCCCGGAGTGGATAGTGCCAGCAGTGTGAGATACACCGCGATCCCTGCGATCGCGGCAGTGGCATAGATTTCCTTCTGCAGGACCAGTGGCACACGGGCTGTAATCACATCCCGGAGCATCCCGCCCATGACGCCTGTCATTGCGCCCATGATGACCACAATCAGCGGTGAATGACCCGCTTCCATGGTCAGCTTTGCCCCGGACATCGCGAAAATGGCCAGTCCAAAGGCATCGGCAACCAGAAAGAGGAACCCGGGAGGCGGTCGCCTGGCAAGATACAGAACCGTGGCTGCAACAGAGGCCAGTATCGTAACCAGGTACCACTCGTTGACCACCCAGAAGATCGGATGGTGCCCGAGGATCAGATCCCGGAGTGTGCCACCGCCAATCGCCGTCAGTGTGGCGACAATGACCACCCCGAAAATATCGAGGTTACGGTCACGGGTAGCAAGTACGCCACTGGCGGCGAACACGGCAACCCCGATCAGATCCAGGTAATAGAGAAGCATGGGGGCATCGTCATCAACTATGAAACTTGGCTCGGTCCGTTAGTATAATGCGCTCAACTGTCTACTGTATCAGGGTCCTGGCAGTGTTCTGTTGGTTACAGGAGTAGTAAGTGTCCGAAATAGAAATCCGCCCGGCCACCATTGAGGATGCGGCACTGATCCTCGGATTTGTCCGGGAACTCGCGATCTATGAAAAAGCGGAGCAAGAGGTATCGGCGACAGTGGCCGATATTGAAAAGGCGCTTTTCCGCAGTGAAACACCAACGCAAGCCTTGATCTGCAGCGCTGCCGGCAGGCCCATCGGTTTTGCGGTCTATTTCTTCAATTTCTCAACGTGGCTGGGCAAGCATGGGCTCTACCTTGAGGATCTCTATGTATCCCCTGAATACAGGGGGAGGGGAGCCGGCAAAGCACTTCTCAGGCACCTCGCTCAGATCGCCGTATCAAAGGGGTGCGGTCGCTTTGAATGGACGGTGCTGAACTGGAACGAACCGGCAAGACGGTTCTATGAGTCCATCGGCGCGGAACCCCAGAGCGAGTGGGTGAACTATCGGCTGGCGGGGCAGGCGCTGGCGGACTTTGCCGCCAGCTCGTAGGTCTGACGTAAAGGTTACTGGTTCAGAGGGCTCTGGTGCTTGAGCAGATGGCGCTCCAGACGCCGGAAGGCATAGACGATCAGGAACGTCAGCGCCATATAGATCAGGGCAACGGCAATGAACGCCGTGAATGGGGCGTAGAAGCGGGAGTAGATGTCCCGGGCGGCACCGGTCAGATCCACGATGGTGACCACGCTGGCAATGGCGCTGGCGTGGAGCATGAAGATGACTTCGTTGGAATAGGCCTGGATAGCCCGGCGGAACGCACTTGGCAGGATGATACGGCGCATGCGCAGGGCCCAGGACATCCCGTAGGCTTTGGCCGCCTCGACCTCGCCCGGGGGCGTTGCCATCAGCGCGCCGCGGATGATCTCCGTGGTGTAGGCCGCAGTGTTGAGTGTGAAGGCCAGAAGCGCCGGGTAGAACGGATCCCGGAAGATATCCCACCAGAAGGTCTCCTGGATGCCCTCAATCTGGCCAATGCCGTAATAGATGATGTAGAGCTGGATGAGCAGTGGCGTGCCCCGGAAAAGGTAGGTGTAGAGCCAGACCGGGCCTGACACGAACGGGTTTCTTACGGTACGCAGAATGGCCAGGGGGACGGCCATCAGCAATCCGATCACCAGCGACAGGAACACCAGCTGGACGGTCGTGGTCAGCCCGCCCCAGTAGTGCATCACCGTGGTCGCAGTGAAGATCTCGTTCTGGTTGAGCAGCTCCGAGAGGAATTCGGGCATGGCTCAGATGCCTCCCACGACGCCGGCATTGGCGCGCCGGTTCAGCCACTTGATGGCCAGCTCGGTGATGGCCGTCAGGGACAGGTACATCACGGCGACCGGAATGAAGAACTTGAACGGGGCGTGCTCCGCCTTGCTGGCCTGTTCGGCGATGCGGACCATGTCCGACAGACCAATGACCGAGACCAGGGCCGTGGTCTTGAGCAGTACCTGCCAGTTGTTGCCGATGCCGGGCAGGGCATGGCGCAGCATCTGGGGGAACATGATCCGGCAGAAAACCTGGAGGCGGTTCATGCCATAGGCCCGCCCCGCCTCGATCTGACCGGTCGGGACGGCCAGGAAGGCTCCGCGGAATGTCTCCGTCATGTAGGCACCGAAGATCAGCCCTATGGTCAGGACCCCGGACATGAAGGGATCAAACTGAACGAAGAAGTCGATCCCGTGGTTGTAGTAGAGGTAGTCCGACAGCTGGTTCATCAGAACCTGGCCGCCGTAGTAGAACAGCATCATCATCACCAGATCCGGAATGCCGCGGATTACCGTGGTGTAGAAGGTAGCGACGCCCCTTGCTGACCGGCTGCCCGAGAGCTTGGCGGAGGCTCCGAGCAGCCCGATGGCGAGGGCCAGCGCCAGGGCGGCGAAGGCGAGCTCCGTGGTGACGATGGCACCGCGGAGCAGCTCCGGGCCATAGCCGTGGAAATCAAGCATGGATATGGCCATCCGTGACTACATCTTGATGCTGTAATCGAAATAGCGGTTCATGATGGCGTCATAGGTACCATCGTTTTTCAGCGTCTCAAGCGCCTTATTGATTTCTTTCGCCAGCGCCTTGTCACGCTTGCGCATGGCCACCGCCACGCCCTTGCCAAGCTTGACCGGTTCGCCGATTTCCTTGAAGTTGTCCCGGGTCAGGAAGTATTCCTCGCCCACCGGGTAATCCACGAACACCAGATCAAGCCGGTCGCTCTCAAGATCCAGCGCCATATCATCGGCGGTGGTATAGCGCTTGACCTCAACAATGCCGCCCAGATTCTCAGTCACGTAATTGTCCATGGTGGTGCCACGCTGGACACCGACAACCATGCCTTCCATCGCCGAGCGATCGCTCACGTCCACGTTGGTGTCCTTCTTCCCGAACCAGCCGCCGGGTGTCCGGTAATAGGGATCCGAAAACAGTACGCGCTTGGCGCGCTGCTCGGTGATGGACATGGAGGACATGATGGCGTCGTACTTGCGCGCCATGAGGCCGGGAATCATGCCGTCCCAGGCCTGAACCACGAAATCACACTCACGGTTCATCTCCTCACACATGGCTTCCGCCAGCTCCACCTCGAAGCCGGTCAGCTCGCCATCCGGCGTCCTGTATTCAAAGGGTTCGTAGGGGACGTCAAACGCGATGCGGAGCGGGCGCTCCTGTGCCTGTGCCAGGCCGGTCACCATGGCAAGGATACAGCCTGCGGCGATCAGGATTTGTTTCATGGTGGTGACTCCGTGCTTGTGTTGTTGAGGCGTTGGGTGAACGGGTATCACTGCAGCAGTGATCGTTTGAAAAGCGCACAGGATAGCAAGGATCAGGCCAGCCCGGGAAACATCACAACGTCGATCTCTGGAAGTTCGGTGCCAGGAACTGTTTGACGCGTTCGGAGGACGGGTTGTTGAAGACCTGCTCAGGGGAACCCTGTTCCTCGATCCGGCCCTGATGCAGGAACATGACCTGGCTGCAAACATCCCGGGCAAAGGCCATTTCGTGGGTGACCACGATCATGGTGCGGCCTTCCTCTGCCAGCTTCTGCATGACCCTGAGCACGTCACCCACCAGCTCCGGGTCCAGCGCGGATGTGGGTTCATCGAACAGCATGACTTCCGGCTCCATGGCCAGTGCGCGGGCGATAGCGGCACGCTGCTGCTGCCCGCCTGATATCTGGGCCGGGTAGTAGTCCTTGCGTTCACGGATGCCGACTTTGTCGAGATAGGCTTCCGCGCGTTCGATGGCTTCTTTCTTCGGCACCTTCAGGACGTGGACCGGCGCCTCGATGATGTTTTCCAGCACCGTCATGTGGGACCAGAGATTGAAGTTCTGGAACACCATGGAGAGCCGGGCGCGGATCCGCTCCACCTGGCCCTGATCCGCCGGAACGCGGACCCCCTTGCGGTTCTGTCTGAACTGGATGGGCTCCCCGTGGACGATCACCTCACCGGACGTCGGCGTTTCCAGCAGGTTGAGGCAGCGCAGGAAGGTGCTCTTGCCGGAGCCGGAGCTACCGATCATGGACACGACGTCGCCTTTGCGCGCCTCCAGGTCCAGTCCCTGAAGAACCGGCGTGTCCCCGAAAGACTTGTGGATATTGCGGCAGACGAGAGGCGCACTGTCATCGGCCATGGGGAGGCTCCTGAGTTTGTGGTAGGCGCTTTTTACGGACTGTGACGGCAAAAATCAATAGTGCATTGGCGAAGTAACGGGAGCCGGGAAGCCATCATGACTCTGAGCGTGAGTATGGTGGATTGACAGATGGCGACTGACGGACCTTCAGGTGGAGCCTATGGCAGGCGCTCCGTTATGAGGAGATGGACGACTGGATCGCCTTAGCCTTGTCCCGGAGCAGCGTCAGGTACTCGCTGGTGAGTGTCTCCATATCCACCCGCGCTGCGTTGGTGCTGATGTTGATGGCGCCCAGGAGACGGCCATTGGCGTCGAACGCGGGTACGGCCAGGGAGCGCAGTCCGGAGTCCAGTTCCTGATCGGTGATGGCGTAACCGTGACGCCGCACCGATTCGATACAGGCTTTGAGCTCCCCTTTGTCCGTGATGGTTTTCGCCGTGTGGGGCTCCAGAGTGATCCGTTCGAGATAGGCATCGAGCTCCGGCTCCGGGAGTTGGGCCAGCAGGGCACGCCCCATGGAGGTGTAGGCCGCGGGCAGGCGCGTACCCACCGAAAGCGTGATGGCCATCAGCCGGTGCGGTGCGGAGGAGCGGGCCACGTAGATGACGCCATCGCCATCCAGTACGCCAAGGGACGATGATTCACCGCACTGGTCCGTGATCTCCTCGAGATACTTCTGGATGACGTTGCGGTAGCTGTTGGAAGCCAGATAGGAGTAGCCCAGCTGCAGGACCCGGGGCGTGAGCTCAAAGTAGCGCTGGGTCTTGCGCACGTAGCCCAGCGAGTGCAGCGTCAGCAGAAAGCGCCGGGCCTTGGCGCGGTTCATGCCGGTGCGCTCCGCCACTTCGCTCAGTGTCATGCGCGGATGCGCGTCATCAAAGGCCATGATCACATCCAGGCCGCTGGCCAGCGCCGTTACGTAATCGCGGTTCTCGGGCTTGATAACGTCGTCCGGTGAAGTATCAGGCATGGGTCTCCAGTCGCTGTCTGTGCAGGTTGATCATCAGGAACAGCGGATGGTAGCACAATGTTCGTATGGCGAACAAATGGTTGTGCCATACGAACCCCCGCGCTGGTTACTCCAGTGACTCGTAGGGCAGTCCCACGTAGTTCTCCGCGATGGTCTTCAGCCCTGCTTCGGAACTGGTGACGTAGTCGATCTCTGCCTGCTGCATACGCGTGGCGAAATCCTCCTCCTCCGTGAAGCGGTGGAGCATGCTGGTCATCCACCAGGAGAACCGCTCCGCCTTCCAGACGCGCTTGAGGCAGGTGGGGGAGTAGTTCGGGATCAGGTCCGTCCGGCCCTCGTGATATACCTTCACCATCAGGCGGTACAGGGTGTTCACATCACTGGCGGCCAGGTTGAGCCCCTTGGCGCCGGTCGGGGGTACGATGTGCGCTGCATCCCCGGCCAGGAACAGCCGGCCGTGCTGCATCGGCTCGGCAACGAAACTCTTCAGCGGCGCGATGCTCTTCTCCAGCGAGGGCCCGGTGACCAGGTTGGCTGCCACATCGCTCGGGATCCGGCGCTTGAGCTCTTCCCAGAAGCGTTCGTCCGACCAGTCCTCAACCTTTTCGTTTGAGGGCACCTGGAGGTAGTAGCGGCTGCGGGTTTCAGAGCGCATGCTGCACAGCGCAAAACCGCGCTCGTGCTGGGCGTAGATGAGTTCCTCCGTCAACGGGGGCGTATCCGCCAGCAGGCCCAGCCAGCCGAAGGGGTAGACCCGTTCGAACTCCTTCAGCCGGTCCTGCGGGATGGATTTGCGGGAGACGCCATGGAAGCCGTCACAGCCGGCCACGTAGTCGCAGTCCAGGCGGTGGGTCTCGCCATCCTTGTCGAAGGTCAGGTAGGGATGATCGGTTTCCAGATCATGGGGCTGGACATTCGTTGCCTCATAGATACTGCGACCCCCGGTGGCCTCCCGGCCCTCCATCAGATCCCGGGTGATCTCGGTCTGGCCATAGACCATGACCGTGCTGCCTCCGGTCAGTCCCGCCAGATCAACCCGCACGCGGCGATTGTCAAAGGCCAGCTCCACGCCGCTGTGGGGCAGACCCTCGCGGTCCATGCGCTCGTGGACCCCCGCCTCCCGCAGCAGGTCCACCATGCCCTGTTCCAGAACGCCGGCCCGGATCCGACTGAGCACGTAGTCGCCGGATTTGCGCTCGACGATGACGTTGTCGATGCCCTGGCGGGTCAGAAGCTGGCCAAGCAGCAGCCCCGAGGGCCCTGCACCGATGATGGCGACCTGGGTTTTCATGGTGTTTGCTCCGTTGTGTCCCGGTTGATCGAAGTAACGGACATCTGTTCGTTATGCGTATTGTATTTTTCAATGAAAACGATCGATAATTTAAGGCACAATCCCAATGGGATTTTGGACATTTCCAATATCTGGGGCGTTTCCTGCTCCGGATGGCTCAGACGGAGGTCCCATGGCCGGCGCCAGCGTTCCCGTTTTCAAACTCTATGGAGAAACCCATCACTGGCCCACGCCGGATCTTCTCCACTGCGAGTCCATCCCGGAGCGCAGTCAGCTGCACGACTGGCATATCCACCCGCACCGTCATACCGACCTGGTGCATCTGCTGTATGTCTCGGCGGGCAGACTCACGCTGGAAATGGAAGGTGAGAGTCGGGAACAGGTGGCACCGCTGCTGATTGTGGTTCCGGCCATGAGTATCCATGGGTTCCACTTCTCGCCGGATACCGATGGGGCAATCCTGACGCTGGCCCAACCCATGGTGGAACAGCTTGAGTCACGCCTGGGATCCGTGGCCCGGGTGCTGCTGCGCCGGGGGGCTTACCCGGCCGGAGGTACTGTTCAGGGAGGGCGTATTGCGGCGCTGTTCCGCCAGCTGCGCGAAGAGTACCTCCAGCCAGCACAGGGCAGGGAACTGATTCTGGAGTCGTTGGCGTCAGCGCTGACCGTGGAGGCCTGCCGCCTGATGGAGACACAGGCGCCGCGGGGATCGGTCCATTCCGGGCCATCGGATCGCGCCGAGGAACACATTCACAACTACCAGGCGCTGATCGAGGGCCAGTTCCGGCAACAGCCAAGCGTGGAGGCTTTTGCGGGCCAACTGGGGCTGACCGGGGCGCACCTGAACCTGCTGTGCCGGCGGCTGGTGGGGCGCAGTGCCCTGGAGCTCCTGCATGAGCGACTGCTGCTGGAGGCCAAGCGCCAGCTCACCTACACCAACATGGGCATCGGGCAGGTCGCTGAGAGCCTGGGGTTCTCGGAGCCTGCGTATTTTACCCGTTTCTTCAAGCGCCTGACCGGGTATGCGCCCCGTGATTTCCGTCAGCGTCAGCGTTCGCTGCCAGCCTGATTCCTGCCGGGGGATGGCATCCGCAATCCGAACAAATGTACGCTATAAGTCTGTCCAGACACATCCGCCGCCCGGGAGGTTTGCAATGACGGCGTCTTTCCTGAAACACCCCTTCATGGGGCAGAGCGCGCTCAGTGAGTGTGATGATCAGGCCGTGGTCACGGCCATGCTGGAAGTGGAGCTGGCGCTGACCCGTGCCCAGGAGGACGCGGGTGCGTTTCCCGTCGGCGTGGCGGACCAGCTCAGGGAACATCTGGAAGGGGCGGATTTCGATCTTGCCGGTATTGCCCGGGAAACCCTCAATGGCGGCAATGCGGCCATCCCGTTTGTGAAGCAGGGCCGGGCGCTTCTGCCACAGGAGCTCAGGTGCTACTGGCACCAGGGCGCTACAAGCCAGGACCTGGTGGACAGCGCGCTGATGCGCCTGATGGTGCCCCGGCTAAGGGCGGTGGACGGGCTGCTGCAGCGCTGCGGCAGTGCGGCTCTGACGTTGATGGAACGGCACGCGGCAACCCCCATGGTCGGCCGTACCCTGATGCAGCAGGCACTGCCGATCACCTTTGGTGTGAAAGTGGCCCATTGGGCCGTCGGGCTGGAGCAGTGCCGTCGCCGGCTGATGGCTGTTGAACTGCCGGTGCAGTTCGGAGGTGCGGTCGGTGTGCATTCAGGCTGGGACAGCACAGGGCTTGGTTTGATGGATGCCATGGCCCGACAGCTTGGGTTGAGCGCTTCGGTGATGCCCTGGCATACCGATCGTTACCCCATCCACGCGCTGGGCACCGCTCTGGACGCCGTTGCCGGTGCGGCCGAGAAGGTGGCGCTTGATGTGGCGCTTCTCACCCAGACCGAGATTGGTGAGGTCGCGGAACCGGCCGCCCCAGGCATGGGGGAGTCCTCCTCCATGCCGCACAAGCGTAACCCGGTACGCAGCGCCCTGATCCGCAGTGCCGCGCGTCAGGTCCATGGCCACGCCGGCACCCTGATGAACGCCGCAGCCCAGCCGCTCGAGCGGGGGCTCGGTGAGTGGCACGCGGAGTGGGCGCCGTTGATGGAAAGCGCTCTGCTTGTGGAGGGTGCCCTGGAGCAGCTGGTGCCGCTTCTGGAAGGCCTGGAGGTTCACCCGGAGGCCATGCGGCGCAACCTTGCGGTGACCGGGGGCGGCATCATGGCTGAACCGGTTGCCCGCCTGCTTACCCCCGCTCTGGGCGCGGAGGCGGCCAGGGCCGTGAGCGCCGAGGCCGCGGAAACCGCCCGCAGGGAGTCGCGTCCCTATGCGGAGGTCCTTGCGGCGCATCCCCGTGTTGCGGGCCAAGTGCCCGCAGAGGAACTGCACACCGCCTGTGATCCCGCAGCCTATACCGGGAGCAGCAGCGCCCAGATTGAGCGGGCCAGGCAGTGGCTCACGGCTCCAGCGCGCTGAGGGTCTTTTTCGGCCATTTGACTTGGCAGGGTGTTCGGGAGTAATTTGTTCGTATAAAGAATATATGTTCGTTGAGCGAACTTATAGTCTGCGAGTCCCAACAAGTCAGAAGAGGCATCCACCATGGCCGAGTTTCTCAGCCTTCATGACGCGGTGGCGCGCTACGTTCAGGACGGTTCCACCGTGGCCATGGAAGGCTTCACCCACCTGATCCCCTTCGCCGCGGGCCATGAGGTCATCCGGCAGAAAAAGCGGGACCTTACCCTGATCCGGATGACGCCGGACCTGATCTATGATCAGCTCATTGGCGCCGGCTGCGCCCGGAAAGTGATCTTTTCCTGGGGCGGCAACCCCGGGGTCGGCTCACTGCATCGCCTGCGCGATGCCGTGGAAAAGGGCTGGCCGCATCCGGTTGAGATTCTGGAACACAGCCACGCCGCCATGGCCTGTGCCTTTGAAGCTGGCGCGGCCGGTCTGCCGATGGCGGTGTTGCGCGGTTACATTGGCAGTGAACTGCCGAGCGTGAACGAGCAGATCCGGTTCATCGAGTGCCCGTTCACCGGTGAGCGGCTGGCTGCCGTGCCCTCCGTCCGTCCGGATACTTCCATCGTTCATGCCCAGAAGGCGGACCGTCACGGCAATGTCCTCATCGAAGGCATTGTCGGGGTCCAGAAGGAGGCGGTGCTGGCGGCGAGTCAGAGCATCATCACGGTTGAGGAGATCGTCGATGAGCTGGATACACACCCGAATGCATGCGTGCTCCCCAGCTGGGCCATCGATGCCATTGCGGTTGCGGAGAAGGGGGCGCTGCCCTCTTACACTCACGGCTATTACGAGCGCGATAACCGCTTCTACAAGAAGTGGGATGAAATCGCCCGCGACCGTGACACCTTCACCCAGTGGCTCAATGATCATGTGCTGAACAGCGCCGAAAGCGCGGGAGGTCAAGTCTGATGGGTTCCGAGTACACCAACTCTGAAATGATGACGGTAACGGCGGCCCGCGCGCTGGAGAACGGCACAACCTGCTTTGTCGGCATTGGTCTCCCTTCAGAGGCGGCCAATCTGGCCCGGCTGACCCATGCCCCGGACGTGGTGCTGATCTACGAATCCGGCACCCTGCAGACAAAACCCGACATCCTGCCCTTGTCGATCGGCGACGGCGAGCTCAGTGATTCCGCGCTGACCACGGTGGCGGTTCCGGAGATGTTCCGGTACTGGCTCCAGGGCGGCAAGGTCGATGTGGGCTTCCTGGGCACGGCACAGATTGATCGCTTCGCCAACCTCAACACCACGCTGATCGGCGACTACAGGGAACCCAAGGTTCGCCTTCCGGGCGGCGGTGGTGCCCCGGAGATCGCAACCAGTGCCGGGGAGGTCTTCATCACCCTCAAGCACTCGAAGCGGGCGTTGGTGAAGGACGTGGATTTCATCACCACGGTTGGCTTTGGTCGTGACGGCAAGGCGCGCGACGGTGTCCCGAACATCGGCCGTGGCCCGAGCCGTGTGATCACGGACCTGTGCGTGATGAAGCCGGACGCAGAGACCCGGGAGCTGGTAGTGGTGTCTCTGCACCCCGGCGTGACCCGGGAGGACGTCGTTGAGGCCACCGGCTGGGAGATCCGGTTCGCGGAGCAGCTGGAAACCACGCCGGTGCCCGATGAGAATGAACTGTCGATCCTGCGCGAGCTCAAGGCGCGTACGGAACGGGCCCACTCCGGTCAGCAGGAATAGGGAGGCATCATGGAAAATGTTTATCTGTGTCATCCGCGCCGCACGGCGGTCGGTCGTTTCGGCGGGACCCTGGCGAGTGTGCGCCCGGATGATGTTGCCGCCACTATTTTCAGGGCTGTGCTGGAGCAGGCGCCCGGGCTCGAGCCCGCGGCTATCGATGATGTCTTCATGGGCTGCTCCAACCAGGCGGGCGAGGATAACCGTAATGTGGCGCGCATGGCGTCGCTGCTGGCCGGCCTGCCGACATCCGTACCCGGAACAACCATGAACCGCCTCTGCGGGTCCGGTATGGATTCCGTGGGCACCGCCTTCCGCGCCATCCGCGCCGGCGAAATGGGCGTGGCACTGGCTGGTGGCGTGGAGTCCATGTCCCGCGCGCCCTATGTGATGGGCAAGGCCGAAAGCGCATTTGCGCGCGGGCAGCAGATCGAGGACACAACCATCGGCTGGCGCTTCGTCAATCCGGTCATGAAGCGCGACTTCGGCATCGACTCCATGCCCGAGACGGCCGAGAACGTAGCCGAGGAATTCGGCATCGCCCGGGAGGATCAGGACGCCTTTGCCCTGCGCTCCCAGCAGAAGGCCGCCAGCGCCCAGCAGTCAGGGCGGCTGGGGCAGGAGATCACCCCCATCGAGGTGCCCCGTCGCAAGCAGGACCCGCTGATCTTTGATCAGGACGAACACCTGCGCGAAACCAGCCTGGAGAAGCTGGCGACCCTGCCCACCCCCTTCCGTGAGGGTGGGACCGTGACCGCCGGTAATGCCTCCGGCGTGAATGACGGTGCCGGCGCGATGCTGGTCGCCGGTGAGCAGGCCGTTAATACACACGGTCTCAAACCCATGGCCCGGGTCATCGGCATGGCGACAGCCGGGGTCGAACCGCGCATCATGGGCTATGGGCCGGTACCGGCGGTGAAGAAGCTGCTGGCGCGCACCGGCATGAGCCTGGATGACATCGAGGTCATCGAGCTCAATGAGGCGTTCGCTTCCCAGTCGCTGGCGTGCATGCGCGATCTCGGCCTGGCGGACGACGACCCCAGGGTCAACCCGAATGGTGGCGCCATCGCCCTGGGTCATCCACTGGGGATGTCCGGCACCCGCCTGCTGGTGACCGCCATGCATGAACTGCAGAACACCGGCAAGCGCTACGCACTGTGCACCATGTGCATTGGCGTTGGGCAGGGGATCGCGACACTGATTGAGCGGGCATAAACGGAGGCTTCCATGGCGTTTCTTTCTCACAATGGCCGCAGCGTGGCCTACCGCCTCCTGGGCGCCGAGGCGAATCCACTGGTGGTGCTGGCCCATCCCCTGGGCATGACCCAGGCCGTCTGGGACGACATCCTGCCGGCGCTTCTGCCCCGTTACCGGGTGCTGACCTGGGATCTGCCGGGCCATGGCGCCAGCGAGGCCGTGGGTGGCGACCGGGTGAGCCCGGAGGATCTGGCCGCCGAGGCACTGGCGCTGGTGGATCATGCAGGTGCTGGCCGTTTCCATTTCGTGGGCACCTCCATCGGGGGCGTGGTGGGTCAGCAGCTGATCGCCGCCCACAGTGACCGGCTTCTTTCCGCCACTCTGACCAACACCGGTGCGGTCATCGGTAATGCTGAACTCTGGAACACGCGCGCCCAGCGGGTGCGCACCGAGGGTCTGGCCACGGCGGCCGCTGACATCGTGCCCCGCTGGTTCGCGCCATCGGCGTTTGAGGCGGAACCCGGACTGGAAGCGGGGTGGTGTGTCCAGATGGGGCGTGGCGACGATGAATCCTACGCCCAGCTCTGCGAGCTGCTGGGGCGTGCCTCGTTCATGGGGCAGTTCAAGGGCGTGGCTTCCGATGCCGCGGCACCGAAGGTCTGCCTTTTCGGGGGTACCGAAGATCAGGCAACGCCCTCCGCGACCCTGGAAACCCTCGCGGGTGAGCTTAATGGGGCTCCCCTGGAGATCCTGCAAGGCGTCGGGCACGTGCCTTCCGTCGAGGTTCCCCGGCTCTTCGCAGAGAAGCTGGTGAAGGTTCTGGCGGTCGAGCGTGGGGATGTGGGCGCGAACGGCGTTGACTACGCCACCGGCCTGGAAACCCGCAAGCAGGTACTGGGTGAGGAGCACGTGGCCCGCTCCACCCAGAACATGAACAGTCTCGATGCCCCCTTCCAGCAGATGATCACCCGCCTTGCCTGGGGCGAGCTGTGGGGCAATGAGGATCTTGGGCGCCGAGAGCGCAGCCTGATCACCACCGGCATCCTGGCCGCCCTGGGGCGTGAGGAGCTGGAGCTGCATCTGAAGACCGCGAAACGCATCGGCATCACCGAGGCGGAAATGCGCCAGGTTCTGATGCATGTAGCGGTCTACGGTGGGGTGCCCGCGGCCAATCATGCCTTTGCCATGGCGAAGGAACTGGGCTGGGGCGAGTGATCCCGGAGACCGTCAGACACAACGTTTGAGGATGATGACAATGCACGATGAGAAAACGCGCTTTGTGGAGCGCGACCGCAACTGGCACCCGCCGGCCTACGCACCCGGGTACAAGACCTCGGTGGCGCGGTCTCCCCAGCAGTCGCTGGTCAGTATGCAGAGCCCGAGTGTTTCCGAGATCGGCGGCCCGGATTTCAGCGGGCTGCGCATGGGCCGCTACGACAATGATCTGCTCCTGAACTTCACCCAGGGCCAGGCGCTGCCGGTGGGTGAGCGCATCATCATGTTCGGCCGCGTGATCGACCAGTTCGGCAAGCCTGTACCCAATACACTGGTTGAGATGTGGCAGGCGAACGCCGGCGGCCGCTACCGGCATCGCAATGACAACTATCTGGCACCGCTGGATCCGAACTTCGGCGGTGTGGGCCGGACCCTGACGGATGAGCAGGGCTGGTACCGCTTCCGCACCATCAAGCCTGGGCCCTATCCCTGGCCGAACGATCCCAACAGCTGGCGTCCGGCGCATATCCATGTCTCCGTAATGGGGCCGTCCATTTCGACCCGGCTGATCACGCAGATGTACTTCGAGGGCGATCCCCTGATCCCCCGCTGCCCGATCGTCAACACGGTCAACGATCCGGACGCGGTTGAGACCATGATCGGACGCCTGGATATGGCGCACAGCAAGCCCATGGACTGCCTGGCCTACCGGTTTGATCTGGTGGTGCGGGGTAGGCTTCAGACCTATTTTGAGAATCAGTGAGGGAGGGAAACGCATGCAACAGCCCAACACCCAGTCCACCAGCGAGCTGATTCTGCGGGAGACGGCCTCACAGACCGCGGGTCCCTATGTCCACATCGGCCTTGCCCCATCCGTGGCCGGGCTCCCCGCCCGCGACGAGGAGATCTGGAACCGCATGGCCGGGCCGGAGGCTGAAGGCGAGCCGATTGAAGTCGTGGGCACCGTCATCGACGGCAATGGCGATCTGGTGCGCGATGCGCTGATCGAGGCCTGGCAGGCGGATGCGAAAGGGGTCTATCAGCCGTTCTTCGATCTGCGCAACGCCTTCAACAGCTTTGGGCGCACGGCGACCACCTTTGAGGGCAGCAGTGAATGGTCCCTCCAGACCATCAAGCCCGGGCCGGTTGCCCATGCCAGTGGTCAGCCCATGGCACCGCACATCAACCTGTCCATCTTCGCGCGTGGCGTTAACGTGCACCTGCAGACGCGCCTCTACTTCGATGACGAGACGGACGCCAACGCGCACTGTCCGGTCCTGAGCCGGATTGAATCCCCGACACGGCGCCAGACGCTGATCGCCTCGCGGGAAGCGGGTGATGGCGATCGGGTACGCTACCGTTTTGATATCCGTTTGCAGGGTGATGGAGAAACCGTTTTCTTCGACTTCTGATGGTGGCCGATACAGCATGACCAGCCCACGGAGCCTGCCGGACTGGTTTGCCGGCAAGGGATTTGACGTTGAGCGTCTGCGGTTCGGTCTGCAGACTGCACTCACCGCCTGCCTTGCTCTGGCCCTGGCGTGGATCCTGGGGCTGGAGCATCCCCAGTGGTCCGCCATGACGGTATGGGCCGCCTCCCAGCCCCTGCGCCAGCAGCTGATAGCCAAGAGCCTCTACCGGATGCTCGGAACGGTGATTGGCACGGGCGTGGGGCTGATGCTGCTGATGGCCGCCGGCGATCACCTGATCTGGCTGGTGGTGGGTCTTTCCCTGTGGGTGGGCCTCTGCGCCGCCGTCGGCAATGCCCTCTACAGCCTGCTCTCCTACGCAACCCTGCTTTCCGGCTATTCGGCCGCAATGGTTGCGCTGCTGGGGATGTCCGCCTCCATGAGTGTCACAGAGCTGGGCATCGACCGGCTCCTGACCGTTCTGCTCGGCGTTGTAATGGCCATGCTGGTGGGGCTGGTGTTCACGCCCAAGGCCTCCAGCAGTGAACTGATCATGCGCGGCCGGCGCCTGACCTCCGGGGTCCTGCATCAGCTCGTTGCCCGCCTGGACGGCATCTATGACGACGAACCCCGGGATCCGAACAAACTGGCGGTCGGGATCGCCTCCCTTGAGGTGAAGCTGGAAACCGTGGCAATCGGCCTCCGGAAAGCCTCGCATTCGGCGCGCTCCCAGCGGGCCATTCTCTCGGCGCTGATCGCGATTCTTCTGTGGCTCAGACGCGGTCGTCTGTCGCGCCTGCCGGGTCCGCAGACCCGGGATGCCGTGCGTGAGGCGGCGGTCGCCATGGACCGCGGGGCGCCACCGGCTGAAGTGGCGGCGGCGGTCCAGCGCGCCAGTGACCTTGCTACGGACACCACGCCGGCTCTGGCCGACGCACTGGGCCGGCTCGCCCATGCGCTCAGGGAGCGCCAGTATTTCCGGGATACTGGCCGGATCCGCCTGGAGAATGACCGGCGCCACATCATCCGCCACCGCGACTGGATCCATGTGCGCCAGGTGATGCTGCGCACCACCGGTGTGCTTCTGATTGTGGGGCTGTGCTGGATTGCCTCGGGGTGGTCCGCGGGCGCCTATGTGATGCTGGGGACCTCGGTCAAGGTGACCCTGTTTTCCACCTTCGAGAACCCTGCCTGGATCATGCGGCGCATCTTCGCCTGGCAGTCGGTGGGTGGCACTTGCGCGGTAGTGCTGCAGGCACTGGTCTGGCCGCTGGCGGGGTACGAGTGGGTCCTGGTTCTGTCGATGCTGCCGTTCATCCTGTTAACGGTGATCCCATTCTCCCATCGCAGGACCCAGAGTGGATCCATGGATGTGGTGATGATCTTCCTGCTGCTGTCCCAGCCGGATCTGCCGCTGACCGCGACCTTCGCGGAGTCCCTGACCAAGGCACTGGCGGTTGTGGCCGGGCCATTGCTCGCGCTTCTGGCATTCCGCACGATCTACCCGACAGACGCACGCCGTCGACAGCAGCAGCTGCACCGGATGATGACCCGCGAACTGGTGGCGCTCGCGGGTAAGGACAGCCGGGAGGGATTGCGCTTCTGGCAGGCCCGCTTCTACCACCGGGTCATGCGCCTGCTGTACTGGGCCCACCTGCGTGGCTTACCCACCCACCAGTTCCTGGATGGCAGTCTCGCCGCCCTGATCCTGGGGCAGGCTCTTCAGGCACTGCAGCAGTACCGGCTGAGTGCGGATGTGGACCCTGGGACTGCCAGGCGTGTGGAGGCGGTGTTGCGCCGGGTAGGGGATCTGCAGACCCATCCGCGGCAGGCGGCAAGGGCGCTTGAGCGCCTGGCGGATACGCTGGAGCGGCGCCAGCACCTGGAGCTGGCCCGGCTGACGCGCCACGCGGCACGGGAGCTCCAGCGCCATCAGGCCTTCTTCGTCAGTGAGGCGGACCCGGCGGAGGCGTTGCCTGCCTCATGAACGAATCCCGTATTTCTTAAGCCGGTAGGCATAGGCTGCCCGGGTCATCCCCAGGCGCCGGGCCGCTGCAGTAACGTTGCCGTTGGCTTCGGCGTGCGCGGTCTCAATGAGTTTCTGTTCCACCTCTTCCAGCGTCATGCCGGCGTCGAGCAGGGGCTGGATACGCTCTTCCGCGGTTGGCTCGGGTGTTGCAGTGCTGTCACCGCCGGTCAGCATGCCGGCGTTATCCAGTCCCTGTGCGTGGTCCCGTTCGACCGTGGGAACACGGTAGGCTCCGAACAGGGTCTTCTCGGTGATGTGCTTGGAGTCGGCGGTGAGTATGACCCCCCGCTCGATGGTGTTTTTCAACTCGCGGACATTACCGGGCCAGTGGTACTGCTGCATGGTTGAGCGGGCCTGGTCCGAGAATCCCTGGGTGCGGCGCTGGTAATGCTGTTCGGCCTGCTGGAGGAAGTGCTGTGCCAATGGCAGGATGTCGTCCACCCGCTCGCGCAGTGGGGGCACTGTGACGGTGAAGGCATTGAGCCGGTAGAACAGGTCCTCCCGGAACTGGCCCTGGGCGACACGATCGGGCAGGTCGGTATGCGTGGCCGCAACAATGCGCACATTCACGTTGCGCACGCTCTCGCCGCCCACCCGTTCAATCTGGTGTTCCTGCAGCGTGCGCAGCAGAGCGGCCTGGGCACGCGGTGGGAGTTCCGCGAGCTCATCCAGGAACAGGGTGCCACCGTTGGCCCGCTCAAACCGCCCCATGCGTGACTGGTTCGCGCCCGTGAAGGCGCCCTTCTCGACACCGAAAAGCTCGGACTCGATCAGCTCCGGCGGTATGGCGGCACAGTTCATGGCCACAAAGGGGCCATCTGCCCGCGGGCTGTGGTCGTGCAGGCGCCGGGCCAGGATCTCCTTGCCGGTGCCGGTCTCGCCAAGCAGCAGCACCGGCACCTCGGAGGGTGCCGCACTGTCGAGCATGGACAGCATCTCACGGAAGGCTGGAGCGGTGCCGATCGGGCCCCAGCTCTCCTGGTCATGGCTGCGCGCCAGGTTGCTTTCCAGGGTCGCGATCCGGTCCTGGAGTTCATAGAGCTCGTCGATCAGAGGGGCTTCGCGCAGCATATCCGCGAATGCCTGGTAGTCGGACCACTCCCCGGCGAGGCGGCCCACGATGTGGCATTCATCGTGACCACAGGCCCGGCAGGCAACCTCCCGGTACTGGACTTCACGCCCCAGAAGCTGGGTGGCGTAGCCCGAGGCATAGCCCAGCAGTGTCCAGCAGGCCGGCTCGTCCTGGATGCCCCGCTGGCGCGCGGCATCCGCCTCGAAGGAGCCTTCCCAGATGAACTCGCTGTAGAAACGGTCGTTGGCCAGATCCAGCTCGAGGTTGACCGGTACCGCCTTGACGTGCCCCTTGAGCGCATGCAGCTGCGGCCCCGCGAAGAACTGTTCCTCCAGACTCAGTGTCTGCCCCCTGAGGGACTCACTCAGTTCCGCGTCCATGCTCCCGGAGTAATAGCCGAGGCGCATGAACAGCCCCTTCGCGCGCTCCACGCCCAGTGTCTTGATCAGTTCATTACGGAAGAAACTGGATGCCGCAACCGGCATGACCAGCATGCGCTGCTCGCCCAGCCAGACCTGGCCCTGCTCGGGAAGAAAGCGCAGGGCATCCATCAGGTCCCGGGCACTGGGATAGTCGGAGGATGAGAGACGCATAGAACTCCGGTGCGTTGGTGAAGTGTGAAAGCCTACCACGGCGCTGCTGATCACAGGGATTTGATCATTTCGTTAAGTGTTGATCATATCATTGATCATGAAAACGAACATATGTTCGTAAAGCGTACCATAATAGGGTGAGGTCATAGCCAAGTTACCGCACAACGGACTGTTTCAGTTTTGTGGCATGGAGGTTGTATTCCCCTCAGGGGATGCGCAGTGCCTGCCTTCCGGAGCGTTCAGGCCGGTGCCGCACTGCGTGGACAAGCCGATCACATGCCCCTGGCGAAATGACGGGTGACAACACTATGAAGAACACAACAACCGCACCACTGCGATCCATTTCCAGGATGAGGCCGCTACGCCTTGCCCTGATCAGCGGCGCCGCGCTCACCGCGGTGTTCTCAGTAACCGCTGCCATGGCTTCCGAGCCGCGCGAGCCGGCCGAGGTTTACGACCAGGTCTGTGCTCACTGCCATGACCCTGCCATGGGAGTCGGTCCGGTCATCACCCAGAAGGTACCCAAGTCATCAAGGGAAGGGCGCGCCTCCTTTATCCGGACCATGGTGCGCCATGGCAATGCCGCCATGCCCGCCTTCCGCAAGTCCGAAATCAGCGATCCGGAGCTGAAGGCGCTTGCCGATGCACTGGCGCGTGGTGAGTTCGCGCAACAGGATGGGGAGTAGAGCCATGACCATGACGCGCAGACAGCTTCTCCGCAATGGTGCTGCACTGGGAGCCGCCGTGCCGGTGTCACTGAGCACTGGCTGGGTTGGGCAGGCCATGGCGGAGGGCCTGGCAATCAACGGTGAGATCCGGGTTTTTGGCAGTGACCGCTCCAGCTCGGAGCTGGCCCGCGGGCTCCGTGGCGCCGGCTGGCGGCCCGTGGAAGCGGGGCGCTTTGACCCGCTGGTGCTGGCGGATCTGCCCAGGGGAACTCTGGCTGCCGGCTTTACCGACGAGGCGGGAATGGCTCTGCTGACCAGCCAGCTGGTGGGTCGCGGTCGGATTCTGGCGCTTGGTCGTCACGGCGCGGACGGTCACCAGTTGGTGAGCCAGCGCGGGGCCGTTGTCGACAGCCTCGCACAGGCGGACAGCAGCTGGCAGGCGGCGCTGGGCCGCGAATACGCCCGCCTGGCGCAGAACCCGCCATCCGGACGCCGGGACCATAACCTCCGCGAAGCCGGCACAGCGGGTACCCGCGAACTGAGTTTTCTGGTCCGGGTCTGAGCCCAATCACAATAAAGAGAGATGAACCATGAGTACGCAGCGAATTCTTCCCAAAGGCGTATCCGAGGCGGACTTTGACAGGGCCCTGGCAGGCCTGCGCGAGGCCCTGGGCGCCGACAATGTCCTGACCGAAAGCGATGCACTGGCCCCCTACACCAAGATCATGATGGCAGGCGCGGACGAGGACTACATCCCGTCAGCGGCCGTGATGCCGGGCACCACCGAGGAAGTGCAGGAAATCGCCCGCCTCTGCAACGAGTACACCATTCCCATCTGGACGATTGGCACGGGCAAGAACCTCGGCTATGGTTCTGCCGCACCAGGCGAGACCGGCCAGGTCATTCTTGATATGAAGCGGATGAACCGGATCATTGATGTGGATCCGGAAGTCTGCACCGCCCTGATCGAGCCGGGCGTCACCTACCAGCAGCTTTACGACTACATCCAGGAGAAGGGCTACCGCCTGATGCTGGATCCGCCGGCGCCGTCAGCGATCGCCGGCCCCGTGGGCAACACCCTGGACCGGGGGGTGGGCTATACCCCCTATGGTGATCACTTCATGTTCCAGTGCGGCATGGAGGTGGTGCTTGCCAATGGCGAGAAGGTCCGCACCGGTATGGGCGGAATCGAGAACTCCAGCTCCTGGCAGGTGTTCAAGTGGGGTTATGGCCCCTACATCGATGGGCTGTTCACCCAGTCCAACTACGGCATCGTCACCAAGATGGGTCTCTGGCTCATGCCTGAGCCGCCGGCGTACCGGCCGTTCGTGATCCAGTACCCGGATCTCGAAGACCTGGACGAAATCGTTGAAACCCTGCGCCCGCTGCGTATCTCCCAGATCATTCCGAACGCTGTGGTGATTGTACATACCCTGTGGGATGCGGGTACCCACGTTGAGCGCAAGAACTACTACACCGGTGATGGCTCCATCTCCCGCGAGGCGCTTGAAGCGATCAAGCAGGATGAGGGCATCGGTGAGTGGAACGTCTATGCCGCGCTCTACGGCACACCGGAGCAGATCGAGGTCAACTGGAAGATTGTCGAGCAGGCCTTTGGCAAGAGCGGCAAGGCCAAGATCATGTACGGCGAGGAGGCCGAGCAGCGCGGCGGTGGCTTCCGTTACCGCTCAGAGTTGATGAAGGGCGAGATGAACCTGGAAGAGTTCGGCCTCTACAACTGGCGTGGTGGCGGTGGTTCCATGTGGTTCGCGCCGGTGTCCCAGGCCAAGGGCAGCGAAACGGCCGACCAGACCCAGTTGGCTCTGTCGATTCTGGACAAGTACGGGTTTGACTATGTGGCTGAGTACATCGTTGGCTGGCGGGAGATGCACCACGTCATCGACCTGCTCTACAACCGCCAGGACCCGGAGGAGACCCAGCGGGCGCATGACTGCTTCTCTGAGCTCATCGATGAGTTCTCCAAGCGCGGCTACGGCCTCTATCGGACCAACACCGAGTTCATGGAGAAAGTAGCTGGCACCTTCGGTGAGCCACTGCGGGAAGTACACAAAACGCTGAAGAACGCACTGGATCCGAAGGGGATTCTGTCGCCTGGTAAGTCGGGGATCCGGCAGTAACCCCAGCTGAGGAGGGTAATGATGAGTAATACCTATACGGGTTTCGAACGCCAGTTCATCGCCGGCGAGTGGTCTGAGGGCAGCAGTCAGCGCAGCGTCGAGGTAAACAACCCTTACAGTGGCGACACACTGCTGTCGATCGGGCTGGCTGATCGCGCCGATCTGGATAGAGCCTTCAGTGCTGCCGAGAAGGCACAGGTGGAGTGGGCTGCGCGCGGCCCCTCCGAACGCAGCGCCGTGCTCAAGCGGGCGGTGGAGATCTTTGATGAACGCCAGGAGGAGATCATTGACTGGCTGATCCGCGAGTCCGGCAGCACACGCCTCAAGGCCACCATCGAGTGGAGTTCCGCCCGTGGCATCACCCAGGAGGCAGCCGGTATGCCGTTCCGTGTCCACGGGACCACCCAGCCATCGGATATTCCCGGTAAGGAGAACCGGGTGTATCGCGGGCCACTGGGCGTGGTGGGCGTCATAAGCCCCTGGAACTTTCCGCTCCACCTTTCCCAGCGTTCAATCGCGCCAGCGCTTGCCCTTGGTAACGCGGTGGTCGTGAAGCCGGCGGGTGATACACCGGTCACCGGTGGGCTGTTGATCGGCAAGATCCTTGAGGAAGCCGGCGTTCCCGCTGGTGTGTTCAATGTGGTGGTCGGTGCCGGCAGCGAAATCGGCGATGCCTTTGTTGAGCATCGGGTCCCCCGATTGATTTCATTCACTGGCTCCACGGAAGTGGGCCGGGGCATCGGCCGCGCCGCCAGCGGCGGTCAGTTCATCAAGAATGTGGCGCTGGAACTGGGCGGCAACAGCCCCTTCGTCGTCCTGGACGATGCGGATGTGGACCAGGCCGTCAGTGCTGCGGTCACCGGCAAGTTCCTTCACCAGGGCCAGATCTGCATGGCCATCAACCGCATCATTGTCGACCAGAGCGTCTATGACGACTTTGTCGAGCGGTTTGTCGCCAAAGTGAAAACGCTGCAGGTGGGTGATCCCGGTGACATTGCTACCGCGGTGGGTCCGGTGATCAATCCGAAGCAGCGCGAGGGTCTTGAAGAGAAGATCGCCACCGCCCGGAAGGAGGGTGCGACCGTGCTTCTCGATGGCGAGATCCATGGCCAGCTGGTGCCACCGCATGTTTTCGGTGACGTGACACCGGACATGGACATCAGTCGGGAGGAGATCTTCGGTCCCCTGGTCGGGATCCAGAAAGCACGTGATGAGGCCCATGCGCTGGAGCTTGCCAATGATACTGAGTACGGCCTTTCCAGCGCGGTATTCAGTGGTGACCTTGAGCGCGGCGTACGGTTCGCTCAGGGCATCCAGGCGGGTATGACTCACGTCAATGACATGCCGGTCAACGACGAGCCCCATGTGCCTTTTGGTGGCGAGAAGAACTCCGGGCTGGGTCGCTTCAACGGTGACTGGGCCATTGATGAGTTCACCACCGACCACTGGATCAGCGTCCAGCACACACCCCGTGACTATCCGTTCTGAATTTTCCTCTGAGACGTACCGGCGCCTCCCGGGCGCCGGATTCATCAGGCTGAACAAAAGAGACAACAGGCCATGAAAAAGACTACAGCAATCTGCCTCGCCGCACTTGGCGCCACCACCGCAATGCCCGCCGCAGCACTGAACGGGCACTACCCCCTGGGCATCGAGGGGCTGGGCGCGACCGCTACACCACCCGAGGGGCTGTATTACCGCGGTTACCTGTTCCATTACGACATTGATGAGTTCAACACCACCTCCGGCGATGCCGCGCCCGGTAGTAACACAGGCTCGGTCACGGCGCTTGCCCACCGGTTCATCTGGATGACGGATGTGGATGTACTCGGGGCTGATTACGGCATGGAGGCGATTATTCCCATGCTGGATAACGAGTTTGAGCTTGACGTGGCCGGCGGTAATACCTTTGACGATGACGGGGTGGGGGATATCTTCCTCGGGCCTGTCATCCTCGGCTGGCACGGCAAGCAGTGGGACGCCACCTTCGCGGCCGGGCAGTGGTTTGATACCGCTGATTTCGATCAGAACAACCCAGCCTCGGTCGGCAAGGGCTATCAGACCACCATGATCACCCTGGGTGGCATGTGGCATTTTGATGAGGCGAAACGCTGGAATGTTTCGGCGCTGTCGCGCTACGAGACCAAGGGCGAGCAGGAGGATACCGGTGTTACCCCCGGAGACAGCTGGCTGGTTGAGTGGGGCTTCGGGCATCGTCTCAGTAACGGCGTTGAGCTGGGCCTGGTGGGCTACAACGCCTGGCAGCTGGAGTCCGACGAAGGTACCCCCATTACGGAGAAGGCCGAGCGGCATGCCTTGGGTGCCGAGGTTGGTTACGGTTGGCGTTCCCTGGGGCTGAACCTGAAGGCCGCCTATTACCATGAATACGATGCCAGTGCAGGCGGCGTGAAAAATGGTCTGGAAAGCCAGGGTGATACCCTGAGGCTGCAATTGACCAAGGCGCTGTAAGACTGGACCCATGGGGCGGACCAGTGGCCCGCCCCGGTTCCCGCAACGGAATTACTGGAATGAGGAGCTACTGATGCAGATTCAGGCTGCTGTAACAACGGGTCAGGGCGAGGACTTCGCTCTTGATACCGTGGAGCTGGCGGAGCCCGCCCTGGGTGAGATCCGGGTTCGGATCGTCGCCACCGGCGTTTGCCACACGGATGCCGTGGCACGGGATCTGGGCATCTCCCCCTATCCCATTGTCCTTGGCCATGAGGGTGCCGGGGTAGTTGATGCGGTCGGCGAGGGCGTGACCGATCTGGCGGTCGGGGACCATGTTGCTCTGTCGTTCGCGCACTGTGGCCAGTGTGGGCGCTGCCTCACAGGTCATCCCACGGTGTGCTCGACCTTCAATGAGCTCAATTTCGGCGGTGCCATGGATGATGGCAGTCACCGGCTGCACAAGGACGGTGAAGCGATCTCAACCTTTTTCGGGCAGTCCTCGTTTGCCACCCACTCCGTGGTGAGTGCGCACAACGCGGTGAAGGTGGATAAGGATGTGGACCTGGCCCTTCTCGGCCCTCTGGGCTGTGGCATCCAGACCGGTGCGGGCACGGTGCTCAACCGTCTCAAGCCGGAGTTCGGGACCAGCCTTGTGGTCTATGGCTGCGGTGCGGTTGGCCTGAGCGCAATCATGGCCGCGGCCATTGCCGGGTGTCACCACATCATTGCCGTTGATGTTCACGACAGCCGTCTTGAACTGGCTCGTGAGCTGGGCGCGACCCACGTGCTCAATGGTGGAAAGGACGACGTGGTTGAGGGGATCCGCGGGATCTCCGGCGGCGGCAGTGAGTACGCTGTTGAGACCACCGGAGTGCCCGCAGTGGTCCGCCAGTCGCTCCAGGCCCTGCGTCCGCTCGGGGTATCAGCGATCGTGGGTGTCACGCCGGACGTGACGCTGAATGTGCACGAGGACCTGATGGCCGAGGGCAAGTCCATGATCGGCGTGATCGAGGGGGATTCGGTGCCCCGGGTCTTCATCCCGCAGCTGGTGGATTATTACCGGGACGGCCGCTTTCCGTTCGATAAGCTGGTCCGTTTCTACAGCTTCAGTGAGATCAGCCAGGCGTTTGAGGACTCGAAGAACGGGACCACGGTCAAGCCGATCCTCCGACTGGAGTGAGTCGGGCCCGGATCATGAAGATTGTCGTATTGGGGTCTACCCTGTGAACAGAACCCTCAGTTCTCATGGATAGTCCTCATGCCGCTCGCCCCTCTGGTTCTTGGTCTGGTACTGGTAGCGGCTTCCTGCTCTGCGAGGAGCGGTGATTCCGCTACTGACAGGGTGGAAGTTGCCGTCATCAAGGATGTGCCCAGTACCTGCGCCGTGTGCCCTCTCCCTTACTGCAGGGCAGGCTGATGGCGGTATTCCCGGATAAAGCCCCTGGCGGAGATCATGGAGCGCCAGTCTGTTACCCGCCAGTGCCGCGGCAGAGAAAGCGCGGGTGATCAGTCCTCCCCCCGACCTGTTGAATCGGGCGCGCAGTAGAGCTCGTACAGGCGGCTCATAAGCGCCACAATCCTCGGGTCGCGGATCCGGTAGAGCACCGACTGTCCCTCCTTCCTGAAGGTGACAAGGTTTTCATCCCTGAGACGTGCCAGATGCTGGGAGAGCGCTGACTGGCTGAGCGGCACACTGCTGTTGATAGACCCCACGGACTTCTCGCCCTCAGTCAGCGTGCACAGAATCATCAACCGGTTGGGGTTGGCGATCGACTTCAGGACCTGGGTCGCCTCGGCCGCGTGCTCAGCCATTTCATCCGGCGTAAGGGCGGATGTGTCGCTGAACTGCTGGAGGGTACTGGCGTAGTCGTCTGGTTCCATGTGTCGCTCCCCGGGTTTGGGCCCCAATTATACTGCGTTGAACGGCTCTTGTATTTGCATTGGATGCTCTTCAGTCTTTATATTAGAAATTATTAATATAGAGAAAGGAGAGAAACGATGATCAGGAATCGCGTGATGAAAGCAGCACTGCCCGTTGGTCTGGTGCTCACTCTCAGTCTGGGGGCCACAGGCTGTGCCCATTTCCAGGCAGACGATGCTGACCGTCATCAGGCATCCGTAGCGGAGAAGGCCGCCCAGCGGGGGCTGCCTTTCGATATCAGCCGTGATATCGGCTTGGCGCCATACGGTGACGAAATGACCCGAGCGGTGGGCAACTATAACCGCCCGGCGCCGTTCATCGGAACTGGTGGCCAGCTGGCCGATGGTGCGATGGCGGAGCTGAAGGGTATGGGCTTCAAAACGGTTGTGAGCCTGCTCAATCCCCACGAAGGCCTGGAAGCGGAGCGTGAAGCCGCCCATGACGCCGGGCTGAATTTCTACAGCATCAGTGTCTCCAGCAAAGCTCCGACCGAAGAGCAGGTGCGAGAGTTCGCAGGGATCGTCTCCGCGACGGGCAATTACCCCATTCTCGTGCACTGCGCCAGCAGTAACCGGGTAGGCGCGATGTGGGCACTGTATCGCCATCAGATGGGCGTGCCCGCCGAGATCGCTCTGGAGGAAGGCAAGGCCGCCGGGCTGAAGACCAGCCGGGAGCCGGCCGTGCGTGAACGTCTCGGCCTGGAAGAATCCCAGTAGCGGCCTCAGGACGCAGAGGGCGCGGAGCATCGGACAGGATCAGGGGTAACGGCCTGAAAGGCGGTTTTCCACCAGGAACCCTTGATGAGCAGGCAGAGCCGATCCTGTTCCTGGCCTCGGATGCGGCCAGCTACATCACTGGAACTGTCCTTCCCGTCGCTGGTGGGGACAGCGGGTAGGGCACTGTCCGGGCCTCCTAAGCGGGCCCGACAGGCCCATCATCAATCGCGGTGAGGGCCTCGTTGACCCGGAACAGCTTGGCGTTCACCTCTGTGATGCCGAACGCCTCGAGCCGGGCCCGGTGCTTCTCAAGGTAGGCCCGGGCGCTGGCGTCATCATGGAACAGGTAGATCCCACCGGCCTCGCTGGTTTCCGGGATCTCGGTCCATATCTTCCAGATGAGGCCGGGCTCCTCGGCGATAGAGATGGCCAGATCCTTCATGGCGTCGGTCATGCCCTCACCAAAAGGGCCGGGGAACGGGAAGTCGATCTGTAGCAGTGTTTTCATTACACGCTCCTGCCGATGACTGGATGCTGTGGTTAATGTTAGCAGTGCGGGGCTTTATGGCGTCATCTGCCCGGGGTGCCCTTCGCCCTGGGATTCAATCCTGTTGCGTCCGTTGGCTTTTGCCAGATAAAGCATGTCATCAGCCTGTGCAACCAGCTGGTCCATGTCCGAATCCGTGGTGGGGACAATGGATGTCAGCCCGATGCTGGCCGTGAGGTACTTCTCGGTGGGCGAGTGTATGTTGAGAATCCTTGAATCACTCAGGTTCCGAAGGAACTGGTTCAGCAGCTGCCTTGCCTGTTCCTGTGCCGTGTCACCCCAGATCAGAGCGAATTCCTCACCACCGTATCGGGCGCAGAGATCGCTTGGCCTGTTCACGGTTTCCTGTAGAAGGGCGGCCGTCTGGCGCAGGCACTCGTCCCCCACCTGATGGCCATAGGTGTCATTCAGCAGCTTGAAGTGGTCCAGATCCACAATGGCGAGACTGATCGGTTTCCGGAGCCTCATACACCGGCGGCATTCCTCATGAAGGAATTCGTCAAAGGCGCGGCGATTGGGGATGCCGGTAAGCCCGTCGATTCTCGCCAGCGCGCTGACTTTTTCCTCGGCAAGTTTCCGTTCAGTGATGTTGTGGTGGACGATCACGAAGTAACCAGCCTCGTTCAGCTGGAGTGGGGCGACCCGCATCATGAACCAGCGTTTTTCATCAGGACTATGGCAGGGGTATTCAAGATAGAATTCAGGTTGGCCGCCATTCAGGACACTCCGTATGCCCTCAGCGGCATTCGCGCCGAATTCATCCCCCATGGCGGATGCCTTGTCACACTCCGCGAGGTAATTCAGTGTTTGCCAGTCATCGCCGGACATACAGGCATTGTTGCTGTTACCGAAAGCGCTCCAGGATCTGTTCACGTACTGAATATCGCCAGCCGGATCAATGACCACGATGTTCTCGTTAATGGAATCAAGTATCGCGTGTAAGAACCCCGGTGTGTGTTCCACTATCAGCTTCCTTCAGGACTGGGGCAGCAACGGGACATAAGTGGATACGCTTCCCTCAGATTGGTGGTCCCTGACGTTCTGATTGTATTGTCGCTTCTGTCGCTGCCCAGCGCCACCCGGGCGATGGAGATGGCGAGCCTGTATGCATCATCAATTATATTGGGCTGGAAGCCACCTTTATCGGTGACGGTCAATTGCCGTCGGCTCCCGGGGCGGGCACCATGGACATATGAATCATCTCGCGCATGTTTTTCTCGCTCCGGAATGCCTTTTGCGACCGCGCCGTGCTCATCGCCTTGTAAGAGTCAACCCGCAACCTGTGTCCGCACCGATTGGCGTTATCGGCTTTTACAGGAACCTGCAGGAGGTTAAGGCCAGCCTCTCAGTCGGACCACTTTTCAGCAAGTCGGACGTTTTTCATGGACCGGGTTCAACGGTGGAGTCGGGCAAGAGTGTCTTCTCAAGCTCCACAATCAGGAAAAGAACGATACTGGCGCCAAGGATGACCCCCCAATAGGAGAGCGGCAGCCCCTCGCTGCCGAAAATGCCCTGTAAAAAGGGGGTATAGGTCCAGGCAACCTGGAGTCCCGTGACTAGAAATATGGTCAACCAAACGGATGCGCTGCTGAAAAGGCCCTGGAGTGACAGGGCGCTTCTGGTCAGGAAGCGGCTGTTGATCAGATAGCCAGCGCTGCCCATGACCAGCATGTTGACGGCGCCCGTGCGTGCCAGTGCCTCGCTTCCCCCTTCGTATACCATAATCCATGTGAATATGGCGAAGACCCCGGTCACCAGCAGTAGTGACACAAAAACAACACGCCAGAGCATGAACCCATCGAGCAGGGGCGCGGAGGGATCCCGTGGCCGTCGCCGCATGATGTCGGCCTCGGGCGGTTCGAAGGCCAGGGCGAGGCCAAGCGTCACCGCGACGACCATGTTCACCCACAGGGCCTGCAGCGGCGTTACCGGCAGGGTGATGCCAGCCAGAACGGCGACCATGATGGACAGGCCTTGGCCCACGTTGGTTGGCAGCAGGAAAGCAATGGTTTTCCGGATGTTGTCGTAGACTTTCCGGCCTTCACGGATGGCGCTGACGATGCTGGCAAAATTGTCGTCCGCCAGGACCATTTCGGCGGCGTCCTTGGCGGCATCAGTTCCCTGAATGCCCATGGCGACCCCAACATCCGCGCGCTTAAGGGCCGGCCCGTCGTTGACGCCGTCGCCGGTCATGGCGCAGACCCCGCCGCAGGCCTGCAGGGCCTCGACGAGCCGCAGCTTGTGCTCCGGGGTTGAACGCGCAAAGACATCGACCTCCATGACGCAGTTCGCCAGATCGGCATCGGACATACAGTCCATATCGCTGCCAGTCAGTACCCGTCTGGTGTGAACAAACCCAATCTGGCGCGCGATCGCCAGCGCGGTGCCCGCGTGATCACCGGTGATCATCACCGGCCGTATGCCTGCTGAAAGGCATTGCGCCACGGCCTCGACAACGTCGTCGCGGGGCGGGTCGTACATGCCGACCAGCCCCAGAAGCATCAGGCCGTTCTCGGCGTGTCCTTCCTCCAGTTGGGGATCATCGAGGTCCGCGACATCCCGCTCGGCCAATGCCAGTACCCGCAGCCCCTGTTCAGACAGCGCCTGGATGTGCTCATGCCAGGTTTCGGCATTGAGCGGGCCGTCACCATCGACGCTTCGGAAGCCAATACACATCTCGAGCAACCGGTCGGGGGCGCCCTTGACGATAAGCCGCCGGTGTCCGTCCACTGCATGCAGGGTGCCCATATAGCGGCGTTCGGATTCGAACGGAATCGTGCTGAAGCGTGGGTGATGGCGTCGCAGGGTGGGTGGATCAAGTCCGGCCTTGATGGCGGCTACCACCATTGCCCCTTCTGTTGGGTCGCCGTGGATCTGCCATTGTTCCTGCGCTTTAGCGAGCTCCGCATCGTTACAGAGGATGCTGGCCTTCAGTAGGTTCAAAAGGTCGGAGTCCCGCGTGGGATCCAGCGGTTCTGGGGCATCCGGTGTGTGAAAACGGCCTTCCGGGGCAAAGCCGGTACCGGTGACCGCGTATTCCCGATTGGGGAGCCGTATTGTTCGGACGGTCATCTCGTTGCGGGTGAGCGTGCCGGTCTTGTCCGTGAAAATCGTTGAAATGGAGCCCAGGGTTTCGACGGCGGGCAGGCGACGGATGATGGCGTTCTTACCGGCCATTGCCTGAACACCAAGGGCCAGGGCAATTGTGACAATGGCGGGGAGTCCCTCCGGAATGGCCGCCACGGCAAGCCCCACCGCGGCCATGAACATCTCGCTGGCCGGATAGCCGTGAACCATGATGCCGAAAAGCGCCATGAAGACGGCAGCGCTCAGAATGACAGCGGCGAGAACCCGCCCGGCATGGTCCAGCTGCCGCAGCAATGGCGTTCTGAGCTTTTCAACCCCGCGCAGCATCTCCGAGATCCGCCCGATCTGAGTGGTCCTGCCGGTTGCCACCACCAGGCCCAGAGCGGTGCCCTGAACCACGATAGTGCCGGCAAAGGCCATCGAGTAACGGTCGGCGAGCACCGCATCCCCGGGGACGGGCGCCACCTGTTTGTCGACCGGCACGGACTCGCCTGTCAGGGCGGCTTCATCCGCACGTAGTTGGGAGGCCTGAACCAGGCGCAGGTCGGCTGGGATGCGGTCGCCGCTTTCCACCATGACGATATCGCCGGGAACCAGCGCCTCCGCACTGATGAGCGCTCTCTGACCACCCCGGACAACGTTGGCTCTGAGCGTGAGCATGTTGCGGATGCTCTCAATCGCCTGCTCCGCCTTACCTTCCTGAAAGAAGCCGATAAGGGCAATCACGAGGACCACGGCCAGAATTGCACCGGCGTCCGGATAATGCCGCATGCCCAGACTGGCCAGTGCCGCCGCGATCAGAATCAGGATCAGGATGTTGTTGAACTGCGCGAGAAGGCGCTGCCACCAGGGTCGAAACGCGGCACGTTGCAGAAGGTTGGGGCCGTGGCACGCGAGTCGTCGGCCTGCCTCGTCTTCCGCCAGCCCCGAGGTGGTGGTTGTGAGACGGGCAAGTGCCTGCTCCGCATCGAGCGCATGCCATTTGTCAGTGGGCGCCTGCCAGGGCGGTTTGGGCTTGGTATCCCGGCTGGTGGGAGCGCTGGCCCGTGGCCAGCGCCTCAGCACGTCAACCTTGCCTCGTCCGTCACCATACCGGATACGTTTCGGAGTCGCTCCGGATCAAGGATCTTAAGGTGGTTGGTGCTTACCATCAGGATGTCGTGATCACGGAGACGACTGAGCCCCCGCGACAGGGTTTCCGGCGCCAGTCCCAGATACCCCGACAGATCTCGCCGCCCCATGGGAAGAATGAACTCGTAGCGGCTGTACCCGCGCCGGGCCTGCGAATCGGAATAATCAATAAGAAAGGCGGCGAGTCGAGCATCCGTGGAGTACTTGCGCTCAAGGTGAAGCTGGCGGGTGAGGCGTCGGCTCTCGTTGCACATGCTCTCGATGAGAAGGCAGCGGGTATCGCTGTCGAGATGATCCAGTCTTCGGACACTGGATGTATCCAGCGCTACGACATCACGGCCGGAAAGCGCATCCAGCAGTATTTCATGCCCCAGCACATCGCCGGGGACATGGAACCCCAGAACCTGGCTGTCGCCGTTTTCATAGTTGATGGTGCTTTTGAACACTCCACTGACCACCAGGTAGGGGGATCTGACCGTATCGCCTGCATGGATCAGATGTTCATGGCGTCGGAGAATCAGGTTGCCGGCTCGCATCCGGGCTGCCAGACCGGTTCGGATAGAGTATCCCTGTTTCAGGGTTTTGCTGTAAGGCTCGGTGTGTATAGTCATTACGCCCCTCCCTGTGGGCCAACCCCTGGTGCTGATCCGTACAGACCTATCTAAAAAGACTATGACATGGGAGGACCTGCAACCATGAGGGGAACCACGCAACCCATCAGCGATGCGGCCACAGGGCGGCCATACCGCTCAAGCGTCGGTCTCTTCCAGTGCTTTTTCAGCTTTGATCAGATCCGCCGCGCGCCGCAGGCCGAGCTTCTTCATAGCCCGCCCTCGATGGGTTTCCACAGTGCGCTCACTTATCCCCAGCTCCATGCCGATCACTTTATTGGCATGGCCGGCGGCCGCCAGACGTGCAACCTCGAGCTCGCGGTGACTCAGTGAGCCAACCAGTGCCTGAACCGACCGTTTTGCTGCATCGGCTTCGAGTTGCTCCTGATGGTCGATCAGGGCCTGACGGATCGTCTGGATCAGATTCTGGCGATCGAAGTCTGGCTTCTGGAAAAAGTCGATGGCCCCGTATTTGAGGGCTTGGACAGCTACCGGTACATCACCGTATCCGGTCAGGAAAATGACCGGAATCCCCGGGGTTTCCCGGTGAAGCCGCTGTTGTACCTCCAGGCCATCCAGATCGGGCAGGCTCAGGTCGAGCAGCACGCATGCCGGCCCATTGGGCTTGTCCGCCGCAAGCAGTTGACCGCCGGAAGCGAAGGATTCTGAGGCCAGTCCCGCGGATTTGAACAGCAGCGTCAGGGCCTGCCGGATGGCGGGATCGTCATCCACGATCAGCACAGTGGGGGCATCACGCATCAACGGAGGCCTCCGCGTCCCGGTGTTCCCGGGGCAGCAGGATCCGGAACCGCGTGCCGCCCATCGCCAGAGGTTCTACCTTCAGGCTGCCACCATGGCGTTCAATAATGGACCGGCAGATGGCCAGGCCCTGCCCCATGCCATGGGTTTTGGTGGTGAAGAACGGGTCAAAGAGCCGGTTCATGTGCGCTGGAGGAATGCCCGGGCCTGAGTCGTCGATGTCGATCTCGCACCACTGCCCGTCCGGTCTGAGCCGACTGCGGATCTGCAGGAGGCGCTCGCCATCGTGCCCTTCCATGGCCTCAATGGCATTACGCAGGATGTTGACCAGGACCTGCTCGATCTGAATCCGGTTGATCAGGCAGGCGCACAGTGGTGTCTCATGGTGATAGACCACGCGCACCCCGGCGCGCTCCAGTTCATGGGAGAGCAGGGGCAGTACATTATTCACCAGCGATTCAGGGTCGTGCCGGCCTATCTGGCCGGGGCTGCCTTTGCGCACGAAATCGCGAAGCTCCCTGACGATGCTGCCGGTGCGCTGGCTCTGTACTGTGATCTGCTCCAGAGCATCGGCGAGCATGGTCGGGTCCGGGTTGTCTTCCTTCAGCATTGACCGGCAGGCTTCCGCGGTCGCCTGGATCGCGGTCAGAGGCTGGCTTATCTCATGGGCAAGCCCGGCTGCCAGTTCCCCCATGGCGGTAATCCGGTTGGCATGGGCGAGGTTTTCGCGGGCTTCAAGCGCTTCCCGCTCTGCCCGCTTGCGGCTGCTCAGGTCATGGATAAAGCCCACGAAGTGCTGTTCCTGGCCAAGGAAGAACTCGGCAACGGCGAGCCGTATGTCGATCGGGTTGCCATCCCGGCGCATTGCGGTTACATCGCGTCCGGTGCCGATGATCCTGGGCTCATGGGTGCGTTGATAGTGCCGGATATAGTCGTCATGACGATGGCGGTCCGGCTCCGGCATCAGCATCGCGATGTTATTGCCTATGGCCTCATTTGCGGTGTAACCAAAGAGCCGTTCCGCCGCTGGGTTGAAGGACTGGATGATCCCGTCGTGGTTGAGCGTGACGATGCCGTCAATGGCATGCTGAACAATGGTCCGGCTGCGCAGTGTCTCGTCGGCGAGCTGCCGTCGCAGGTTGTGGTAGGGCGTGAGATCGCTCACGACCATCTGGACGCCGGTTCCCATTTCCTGCCCTAAGGCGTGCGGCGTATAGACGCTGTGGACGAAGCGGTGACCGCAATGGGCGTAGGGTACCTGTCCGTGAAAGGTTGTCTGGGTGCCCGAGAGGGCAGTACGGAACCGGTTTTCGAGCCTGGTGAACGCGTTCGTTCCGATGATCTCGCGTATGTGACGCCCGATCTGGTGCTGGGGATCGACGCCGAACCAGGCCCTGTGTCCGTCGCTGGCGAACTGCACACGGTAGTAGTCATCGAGTTGAGCCACGATGATCGGCAAGGCACTGACCGAGCCGTTTCCGAATGCCTCTGATTCGCTGGATGCCGAAGGGCCATGCGCTTCCATGGGAACGGCTCCGATAAGGGGGTGAGGATTTTATTGATCATAGTGACCCCCATTGACAGAGGTCAACAGCTGACGTTATTTAACAGACTCTCAATGTGGAAGCGATCACGGATCCGGTTGCCGTCGGTGCTGATGGCCGCTGCCGCGCCGGCGACGCCCTGGGCCAGGGCGTCGGCCATGGGGGCCTGCCGTATCAGGCTGTGGACCATCAGGGCTACGAAGCTGTCGCCCGCGCCGACGTGGCTGACCACCGTAACCGGGGGCGGTACGGCCCGGAACCGGCCACCGGCGCTGGTCGCCAGCAACGCCCCCTGGTCTCCCTGGGTCACCACCAGATTGTCTGCTGCCCCCTCCTGAACCATTTGTGCCATCGCCTCCAGCTGGCTTTCCGGGGTCCAGTCGCCGGTGTAGCCGAGCTGAGCCAGTTCTTTACGGTTGAGCTTGATCAAATGGACACCCCTGCCAACGGCCGCCGCCAGCGGGGCGCCAGATGTGTCCAGAACCACGCGGATGGCATGGGCTTTGGCCGCTTCGGTCAGACGCGCGTAGAGATCCTCGGGGGCGCCCGGAGGCAGGCTGCCGCTGAGCACCAGGTAGGGGGCTCTGGCCATGGCCCGCTGGATCGCCGCGTCACAGCTCTGCCACTCATCCCGCGTCAGAGCGGCGCCCGGAAAGACAAGGTGCACCATACGGCCGGTAGCGGTTTCGGTAAGCGCGAGATTCTGGCGGGTCTCATTGGCAACGCAAATGGATTCGTAGGGAATGCTCTCCCGGCACAGCAGGGTCTCGAGCAACTGGCCGTTGCCGCCACCGGCCGGGAAGACTGTATGAACCCCGTGGCCGAGCATGGCCAGGTTGCGCGCCACATTGATCCCGCCACCCCCGGGTTCCCGGCTGGATTCGCGGCATCGGGTCTTGGCGTCGATGACCAGGTGATCGGTTGTCCCAAAGAGGTCAACCGAAGGGTTCATCGTCAGGGTCGTGACGGTTGTATTGATAGAGCACCCCCTCTGAGCGGGCGTGTACCGGATCAAGTATAGCGTCGCTTGATGCCCGATTTTTGAGGCGCGTCAATTCCGCTGTGGATGGGAGGCGTAGACTCGCTAGTGAGGTTCATTGAAGCATACCGAGGAGACATTCGATGAAGCGTGTTGAGGGAAAGGTTGCACTGGTAACCGGGGCTGCACTCGGGATCGGCAGGGCCTGTGCGTTGCGCCTGGCGGGTGCGGGTGCCAGGGTCGCGGTGACGGATGTCGATGACCGTGAGGGTGGTGCCGTCGTCGCCCGTATCCGGGAGGAAGGCGGCGAGGCCGACTACTGGCACATGGATACCGCCAACGAGGCGCGGGTGAAAGAAGTGTTCTCGGATGTGGTGAGAACTTTCGGGACTCTGGATGTGCTTGTCAACAATGCGGGCATCGCAGGCGTCAACAAGCCCACACACGAGGTGACGCGCAAGGAGTGGGAACGGGTGATGGACGTGAATGTCACCGGTGTTTTTTGCTGCACCAAGCACGCCATTCCGCTGATGCGCACGGCGGGTGGGGGCAGTATCATCAATCTGTCGTCAATCTACGGCATTGTCGGGGCTGCTGACCTGCCCCCCTATCATGCGTCCAAGGGCGCGGTTCGCCTCATGACCAAGAATGACGCCCTGTTCTACGCAAGGGACCGCATCCGGGTGAACTCCGTCCATCCCGGTTTCATCTGGACGCCGCTGGTCGCGGATCTGGCGGAGGCTTCGGAAGAGGGCGCCGACGCCTTTCGCAGCCATCTGGATGGACTGCATCCGGTTGGCCACGTGGGCGAGCCGGATGATATCGCCTATGGGGTTCTGTATCTGGCCTCGGATGAATCCAAGTTTGTGACCGGCACCGAGCTCACGATTGATGGAGGCTACACCGCTCGCTGATGGATCAGCGTCGCGCCATCTGCTCGGTGAAGGTGTAGGCCAGGGCATCATGGGCGATCAGGTCCTGGAGCAGGGCCAGAACCACAGCGGTGCCCGCCTCCACCGCCGAATTGTGCTGGCCGATCTGTTCACGCAGCGCCGTGGCGGTGTTGTGGCAGATCAGGGGCGGTCGGTGTACGGGCTGGTTGGCGAGGAAAAGGCTGTCCCGGACTTCATGGAGCTCGGTGAAACAGTCCGCGGGCTCGGGAATGGGCCCAAGAACCAGTCGGGCGCGGTTGCGCAGCTGTTCCAGATTGCGGGTCTCACGGCAGTCCAGCAGCACTTCCAGTTGATACACGATGAGCAGGATGGTTCGGGCACTGTATTCATGGCGCTGTTCAGCAACCTTCAGCAGCGTGAACAGAACCCGATCTACATCACTGATGGCGGTGGCGGCGCGCGCCACACCGGTGTGGTCGAGCCAGTGCCAGACGGTCTCCAGGCCCGGGGTTTCCAGGCCCGGCCAGCCGTTGGCCATTGCCATTCCAAGCGCGCCATGCAGAATGCGGGCATCGTACTGCTGGGCCTCGAACCGGTGGGCGCCCTCACCAAGGAATCGGGCGTTGAGCATCTGGAAGGCACCCGGATGGATGAGGCTGGTGGCCAGGAGCAGCTGCTGCAGGAAGACCGTGGCGACCTGGTAGCTTTCCAGTTCCCCGGGTAGACCGGCCTCGCCGGTGATCGTGATGCTCAGCTCCGCATCGATCCGGTTTCCCGGATCGTCAATATGCGCGCTGCGGTGATTGCTGAAACTGCCGTTCTGCTCGATGGCGGCTTCCATTGCCTGCAGCAGCCGGCTGCTGTCGAAATGGACCCGATACGCCCGGGCACCATCCTGGAGACCGCTTTGCGCCTCGAAGGGGCGGTCGCTGAACGACGTTCCAATCTGTCGCCAGAGTCTGATGATCTCCACGCTATTGGCAGCGCCTGCCGGAGGTATGGCATTGCCAATATGCAGCCGTATGGTGGTGGATGAAGCCATTGTGACTCCTCGTGCCTTCAGGTTCGGACCAGTGGAATCTGAGTGTAACCGAAAGCAGGCACCCACGCCGCGCCAGCGCCAGCGCCGGGGTTGACCGCGGTCAATACTGCGGCAGGAATCCGCCCCTAGCATGGAGTCTTCGACCCTCCAGACAGGGAGACAGCGGATGAGCGGTAATGAGTATTACCTGGAAGTACGGCCGCGCCTCCCTGATGTCTTTTCACGGCTTGAGGAGCTGGCGAACAACCTTTTCTACAGTTGGGATCGTGGTGTCCGTGGGCTTTTCTTCCGGATCGATCCTGAGCTTTGGGCAAGCTGTGGTCACAACCCCAAGGTTTTCCTGCGGCGGGTTGCTCAGCACCGGCTGGAGGCGCTGGCTCAGGACACGGATTTCAACCTGCGATACCAGGAGGTTCTCGCCGCATTTGATGCCTATCTCGATCCGTCGATCACCAGCCCGAGAGAGCGTGAGGTTCAGGGGCTGGATACCGACCGGGACCTGATCGCCTATTTCTGCATGGAGTATGGCCTGCACGAGAGTCTGCCTCTCTATTCCGGGGGCCTCGGGATTCTGGCGGGGGACCACTGTAAGGCAGCGAGTGACCTGGGGCTGTCGTTTGTGGCGGTTGGTCTGATGTACCGCCAGGGTTACTTCTGCCAGACGATCAACCGCACTGGTGGCCAGGAAATCCATCTCAACCCCTACAGCCTGGATGAACTGCCGGTCACGCTGGTGCTGGACGAGCAGGGCGAGCCCATCCATATTCCGGTGGTGTTTCCCGGGCGTGAGGTGGTAGTCCAGATCTGGCAGGTGACCGTTGGCCGTGTCCATCTTTATCTGCTGGATTCCGACGTCGCGGTCAATGAGCCCGAGGACCGCCCCATTACCTACCAGCTTTACGGGGGGGACAGGCGCATGCGTATTGCCCAGGAACTGTTGCTGGGTGTGGGCGGCGTTCTCGCACTCCGGCGGCTGGGCCTGACCCCGAGCGTCTGGCATATCAATGAGGGCCATTCCGCGTTCCTGATTCTGGAGCGGTGCCGGGAGTGGGTCGCGCAGGGGCTGGATTTCCAGGCAGCGCTGGAGGCAACGGCGGCTGCGACCGTGTTTACGACGCATACGGCGGTTCCCGCCGGGCATGACCTGTTTGATCAGGATCTCGCCTCCGAGTACCTCTGGGGGCTGGCTGAGGCCATGGCGGTGCCCGTGAAGACGCTTCTGGATCTGGCGCGATCGCCCCAGAACCGGGGTCGATTCAACATGACGGCACTGGCACTTCGTGGCGCCCGGCGATTCAACGGGGTCAGTAGGGTCCATCGTGATGTCGCCGCGCAGATGGAATCCCATGTCTGGCCGGACATTGAGCCGGCGGAGAATCCGCTTTCATCGGTCTCCAACGGGGTTCATATACCCACCTTCCTGGCGCGGGAGTGGGTCAACCTGTTCGACGGACACTGTCCGGACTGGAAAGCCCACCTTGATGATACGGAATTCTGGCAGCGGACCATCCAGCGGATTCCGGACCACCGTTTCTGGAGTCTGACCCAGTCGCTGAAAAGCGACATGCTTTCGGATCTAGGTGAGCGCCTGGGGGAACAGTATCGCCGCAACAATTTCAGTCGCGCGCGTATTGAGGGCATGCGCCGTGTCATCACGGCCGAGAACACGCAACCCCTGATCATCGGTTTCGCTCGGCGCTTCGCCACCTACAAGCGGGCGCTGCTGATCTTCGAGGACATGCAGCGCCTGACGCGGATCCTGGGCGACCCCGAACGTCCGGTCATCCTGCTCTTCGCGGGTAAGGCCCACCCCCAGGACATGCCTGGCCAGGCGTTGATCCGGCGTGTTCACGAGTTCGCGTCACAGCCGTCATTTCTGAACCGTGTCTTCCTGATAGAGGGGTATGACATCGCGCTGGCACGCAAGCTTGTGACCGGTGTGGACGTGTGGCTCAACACCCCGGAATACCCGTTGGAGGCCAGCGGAACCTCGGGCCAGAAAGCGGCCATCAATGGCGGGCTCAATCTGAGCATACTGGACGGCTGGTGGGCCGAGGGCTTTGATGGCCACAATGGCTGGGGGATCGCACCGCACAGTGACGATCTGCCCAGCGATCAGCGCGACCTGGTCGAGGCCCAGGACCTTCTGGACATGCTTGAACATGAAGTGGTCCCAAGCTACTTCGATGTCGGTCCCGGCGGCTACTCGAGAGACTGGGTAAGCCGGTGCAAGGCTTCCATGTACACGGTGCTGCCGCGCTTCAGTGCGGAGCGGATGGTCCTGCGGTACGCCGAGGATATCTATGCGCCGGCCGTCGCCGGTGCGCGTGGTCTCTCGGAATCAGGGGGTGCCGGCGCCCGTGAGCTCGCTGAATGGAAGGCGCGGGTCTGCGCGGCCTGGTCCGGTGTGACAATGGCCTGGGCGGAACAGCCGCCGGAGGCAACCGAGGGGGACAATGACGCCATCCTGACGGTGGATGCCAACCTCAACGGGCTGTCACCGGATGATGTGGTCGTGGAGTGCCTGCTTACTCCGGACATGGCAACGGATGCGGCTGAGCGGGTCTATCGTTTCAGCGCCCGGGACGAGGATGCATCCAGAGGGCATCGTTTCGTCCTTGCCATACCCGCGCCCGAGAATGGCCTTTTCCGGATGCACGTCCGGATGTACCCCTTCAATCGCCGTCTCCAGCATCCCCTGGAGATGGGGTGCATGCGCTGGGTGTGACCGGCCCGCAGCGGCCGCTGATCGTCAGGGCATGGCGCAGGTGCGGAATCAGGCTCAACGGCGGATCCCCCGGTTCGAGTTGCCATTGCCAGTTGCCGTGAGTGGTGCCGGGTGTGTTCATGCGCGCTTCGCTCCCCAGTCCCAACAGATCCTGTAACGGAATTATGGCAAGTTGCCCGACGGAGTTGAGGGCCGTCTGGATGAGGGGCCAGGGCATGGGGCCCGAGGGCGTTGCGAGATAGTCCATCGCTGTGGTGCGGGTCGTCGCGTCACAGGCGTGCCACCAGCCGAGCGTGGTGTCGTTGTCGTGGGTGCCGGTGTAGACAACGGTGTCGACCCGGTGATTGTGGGGGCGGTGCGGGTTGGTGGCATCGCCGTCGAAGGCGAACTGCAATACCCGCATGCCAGGGCAGTCCAGGCCCTGCCGCAAGCGTTCAACAGCCGGCGTGATCTCGCCGAGGTCCTCGGCAACCAGGGGGAGCGGGCCCAGGGACTCGTACATGGCGTTGAAGAGCTGAATACCGGGTCCCTGGCGCCAGCGCCCCTCGGCCGCCGTGGCCGCGCCAGCGGGAATCGACCAGTACGCCTCGAATCCCCGGAAGTGGTCCAGGCGCAGGAGATCAAACCGCCGCAACTGGTGCCCGAGGCGGTCGATCCACCATCGGTAGCCGTCCTGTTTATGGCGATCCCAGCGGTAGACCGGGTTGCCCCAGTACTGTCCGTGCTCGGCAAAGGCATCCGGCGGAACACCGGCGACCTCGGCCGGATGGCCGGCGTCATCCAGTTCAAACAGTTCCGGGTGGCACCACACATCCACGCTGTTGTGGGCCACGTAGACCGGAAGATCCCCGAAAAGCTGGATCCCGCGATCGGCGGCGTAGTCATGAAGGGCCTGCCATTGCAGGGCGAACAGATACTGCCCCAGGCACTCGAGTTCGATCTCGGGCGCGAGGTCCGCATGCAGCGTCGCCAGTCGCTCCGGATCACGGTGGCTCTCCGCCGTCGGCCAGCGCGGCCAGGGCCTGTTTCCGTGGTGTCGTGCAAGGCAGCGGAAAAGGGCATAATCATCCAGCCAGCCGCCATTCGCCTCGCGGAAAAGTGCCAGAGCATGCCGGTGTTCCGGGTGATCGGGAAGGGTCCCGTGGACCTGCGTCAGGAGTTCGCGGCGCTCCGGGGACTTCAGGTTTTCCGGGTCGATGCCATCGGGCAGAAGACCGAGCCCGACTATGTCGTCAGGACTGATCAGGCCGGTATTGCCGGCAAAGCTTGACTGGGACAGATACGGTGAGCCGTCCGCGTGAACGGGACCAACCGGAAGCATCTGCCAGACACGGAATCCCGAGGCGGCGAGAAAATCCACGAAGTCACGTGCCGCAGGGCCGAGATCACCCCCGCCGGGCAGGCATGTGGGGTGCAGCAGGACGCCCGCCTGGCGCTGCCCCTGCCACGACAGCGGCAGGGTCATTCGTGACTTCGGCGCATGGCGCCGCCCATCTCGGGGCCTCCGCTGCCGACGCTGATGGGCGTATCAAGGGTCGGGGGGCAGGGTGCCTCCAGCAGCTCATAGAGGGTGGCGAGGTGGCGCCGATAGATGCGGTCGAACTCATCGACCGCCTCCTCCGGGTTGTAGTCACCAAACCACCAGAACCAGTCCGAGCCCTCACAGACGGCGAGCTGACGCAGCGTCAGCGCCTTGTGCGCCGCGTCATGGAGGTGGGGGTAGCGTTCATCGAAGACGGCCTTGGCGTCACACAGCAGATCCCAGGCACGGTTTTTGTCCGGGTCGCCAACCCAGGTGCCGAAGTCGCCATAGACCCAACTGCCGGCGACCAGGTGTGGCAGGTGCTCCACCGGTACGGCCGTGTCGTCCAGGCAGCGGCTGAAGGTGGTCAGGAGCAGTTCTCCGCTCTGCAGGAGTGCCCTGTAAAGTGCCGGGACAAAATGGAAACCATTGTCGGGGTAATGTTCCCAGGGGTTCTCGCCATCAAGAATGACCGCGACGACCCGCCCTCCATCCCCTTCGGCGGCGATGCCCTCAAGGCGTTCCACGAAGTCGGCCACCGCATCATCACCATGCCAGTGGCTGTAGCTGAACCCGATCAGGTCGGCCAGTTCGTCATCCCTGAAAAAGCAGACAGGACCGTCTTCATCGAGCCGGTAGGGCCGGTGCAGCTGGCCGGAGTCCGGGTCCGCGTCCGCCAGGCTGTGTCTGAGCACGCCCTGGCCGCTGGCGGTCCAGCGAAAGCCGGACTGGCCGATCAGCTGCAGGGTTGCCGCTGACACACCGCCCTCGGAGGGCCAGCATCCTGTTGGCTCGTGGCCAAAGTGTTCACTGAAAGACCGCCTCGCCTTTTGCAGTTGCCACTGGGCCCTCTCCAGGCCGCCAGGGTACGGATGCTGCGGCAGGGGTGTGTCCGGCCGGGCCTCGGTGGCGGCCTTAAAGTCGATCAGAAGAGGCAGCATGGGGTGGGTATAGGGCGTCGTGGACAGCTCCAGGCGTCCCGCGTCCACCAGGGCGCTGAACCGGTCCAGTAGACCGGCCAGGAGCTCTCCGATGATCGTGACCAGAAGGCGCCTGTCGGCCATCCCGTAATCCTGTTCCTTCTCCATCAGGGTTCGGACGCGGGGGTCGCGACGACGGACCGTTTCGCCCAGCCAGGCGAGGTGGTACCAGGTCACCAGGTCCGTGAGATGGATGTCGGTCAGGTAACCGGGGCCAGTGTCGGTCTCCAGTGCCCTGCGTGCCAGGGCCGCCAGCCGCGCGTACGGTGGAAACCGATCGATCATGGTCTGCTGGTGCGCCTGAAGGCAGCGCTGGAGCAGGGCGCGGCGCGTCTCCCGGGGCTGGACCGGCGGCTCCAGTGCGAGTGCCGCGAGCAGTGGGTCGCCCGGATGCCTCTCGCACTCCAGAAGATCATGGACCCGACGGGCGTAACTGGTGATCTGCTCCAGAAGTACGGGCGGGAAGTTGATCACCGCCTGCACCCCCTCAGGCGCGTCCTCAAGGTGGGCCGCCATGTCCACGTAGTCCTTGATCGCGTGCAGGTAGGTCCAGGGTGTGAGGTATTCCCCGGTCAGGGGGTCCCTGTATTCCGGCTGGTGCATGTGCCAGCACAGAACGACGCGCAGGCGCTTATCGGACATGATTCACCTCCTGTCCCAGCATCTCGGGTGTGACGAGGATGATGCCGCCGTCGCTGCGCTCAAACCGAGTGCCATCCAGGACGGCGTCGAATCCGATGTGCATGCCATCCGGTATGGTGCAGCCGGTCTCGATCACGGCGCGCTTGATATGGACATCGCGTCCGACCCTGACGTTTTCCAGCAGGACGGCACTCTCGATGGTTGACCCTTCCGCGACGGTCACGTGCGACGACAGAACCGAGTTGCGCACCGTGGCGCCGGAGACGATGCAGCCACCAGCCACCATGGAGTTGGTGGCCACGCCGCAGCGACCCGGTTCATCAAGTACGAACTTGGCGGGCGGCGCCTGACGCTGCCAGGTCAGGATGGGCCAGCGCTGATCATAGATGTTGAGTTCGGGGTTGACGCCGATCAGCTCCATATTGGCCCTCCAGTAGGAATCAATACTGCCCACATCGCGCCAATAGGCAGAGGTCTCGCCATCATGTCCCAGATACAGGAAGGCGAACACATCACTGTCGGCAACGGCAGCCGGAATAATGTCCTTACCGAAGTCGTGGCCGGATGTCGCACTGTTGGAATCCACGAGCAGGCGTGACAGCAGGTAGCGCGTATTGAACACATAGATGCCCATGGAGGCGAGGGCGTAGTCCGGCTGGTCCGGCATGGGCTCGCAGTGCGTGGGTTTTTCAGTGAACCGTTGAATGCGGTTGGTGGCATCCACTTCCATGATCCCGAAGCTGGACGCCTCACTGATCGGCACCGGCATGCAGCCGACGGTGACATCGGCCCCGCTGCTGACATGCTGCGCCAGCATCGGGCCGTAATCCATCTTGTAGATGTGGTCGCCACCCAGCACCAGAAGGTAGGTTGGGTCATGCAGTCTCAGGATATCCATGTTCTGGTAGACCGCATCGGCGGTGCCCAGATACCACTCATCGCCGGTTCGCTGCTGGGCGGGCAGCAGCTCCATGAATTCGCCCAGTTCCGGGCGCAGGAACGCCCACCCCTGATGGACGTGCTGGATGAGGGAGTGCGCCTTGTACTGGGTCAGGATGCCAATGCGGCGTATTCCCGAATTGACGCAGTTGGAAAGGGGGAAGTCGATGATCCGGAAATGCCCGCCAAAGGGTACAGCCGGCTTGACCCGGTGGGATGTGAGCGACCCCAGCCGGGTCCCCTTGCCGCCGGCAAGAACGAGGGCCAGCGTGTTCTGGGTAATGCGACTGATGTAGCGTTGATTCGACACCTTGGCGGATACGTTCATCCTCTCTCCGGTCTGGAACATGGCGGCCATTCCATTCGAGCATCGGATACCCCGTTGTGCGTTGACGCGGGTCAATACGCGTGCCGGCGCACTGCGGGAAGATCCCGGGAATAGCCGTTAACCCTGGTCCCCAGAGGCCTAAGGATCGAACAGTGGCAGAGGGAACCCCGGTGATGGAGAATCCAGCAACCGCCGCAGGCGAATGGCATCCGTTGCTGGCGTTACAGTCGGCGGATCTGGCGCGCTTCAGCAGGGGCGAGCACTGGCGCGCGTGGCAGCTTCTGGGGGCGCACACGGGCGAATGTGAGGGCATACCCGGAACCCGGTTCAGCGTCTGGGCGCCGAATGCGGAATGGGTCAGTGTGATCGGTGATTTCAACGGCTGGGATGGGCACCACCACCGCATGAGCGAACACTCCCCCCATGGCGTCTGGGAATGCTTCATTCCCGGCGTGCAAGCGGGCGCGCTCTACAAGTTCCAGCTCCGTAGCCGCTACACCGGCGAGGTCGTTACCAAGATTGATCCTTTCGGGCGACACTTCGAAGCCCGCCCACGCACCGCCAGCATTGTCGCACCGCCCCCCGAGCACCAATGGCATGACCGCGCCTGGCAGCGCCAGCGGGCGCGCTGGCAGGACGCCCCCCTGAGCATCTACGAGATCCATGCCGGTTCGTGGCGTCGCCACCCGGACGGGTCGTTCCTCAACTACCGCGAACTGGCGGATGGGCTGGTCGAGACGCTCCACCAGAGCGGTTTCACGCACGTTGAGCTGATGCCGGTCACCGAGCATCCCCTGGATGCCTCCTGGGGCTATCAGGCAACCGGTTTCTTCGCCCCGACCAGTCGCTTCGGTACGCCCGACGACTTCCGTTACCTGGTGGACCGGCTTCACGGCGCCGGTATTGGCGTGATCCTTGACTGGGTGCCCGCCCACTTCCCCAAGGATGATCATGCCCTGGCGCGTTTCGACGGTACGGCGCTGTTTGAGCACGCCGACCCCGCCCGGGAAACGCCGGAATGGGGCACACTCGCGTTCAACCTCGGGCGCCACGAGGTTCAGAGCTTTCTCATATCGAGTGCCCTCTACTGGCTCGAACACTTCCATCTCGACGGCCTGCGTATTGATGCGGTCGCCTCCATGCTTTACCTCGATTACGGCCGCAGCGGGGGCGAGTGGACACCCAATGCCTATGGCGGCAACGAGAACCTGGAGGCCATCTCGTTTCTCCAGGAGCTGAACCGGGTGACCCATGGCGAATGCCCGGGGACCTTCACCATTGCCGAGGAATCAACCGCCTGGCCGGGGGTCACCCGACCGGTGCACCTTGGGGGGCTGGGGTTCAGCATGAAATGGAACATGGGCTGGATGCACGACACCCTGGCCTATATGCGGGAAGACCCTGTTCACCGTCGCTACCATCATGACCGCCTGACGTTCGGGCTCCTCTATGCTTTCCATGAAAACTTTATCCTGCCGCTTTCCCACGACGAGGTCGTCCACGGCAAAGGGTCGCTGCTGGACCGGATGCCCGGCGATGAGTGGCAGCGGTTCGCCAACCTGCGGCTGCTGTACGCGTATATGTTCGCTTACCCCGGCAAGAAGCTGCTGTTCATGGGCAGCGAGCTGGCCCAGCCCTGGGAGTGGGCCCATGAGGGGCAACTGGATGGAACGCTCGCGGAACACGGCTACCACGCGGGTGTCCAGCGGCTGGTTTTGGACCTGAATCGGCTGTATGCCGTGAATCCGGCGCTGCACCGGCAGGACTTCAGTGAGTCCGGTTTCGAATGGATCGACTGTCATGACTCCGATCAGTCAGTGATCAGCTTTCTGCGCCGGGATACCACGGGAACGGTGGTCGTGGTCTGTAATTTCACCCCCGTGCCGCGCTATGGCTATCGCATTGGTGTGCCACAGCCCGGCGTTTACCGCGAGTGCCTCAATTCGGATTCGGCACTTTACGGCGGCTCTGACGTCGGCAACCTCGGCGGCGGCGAGGCACGCGCGGTTCCCTGGATGGGGCGTCCGGCGACACTGTCGCTCACCCTTCCCCCCCTTGGCGCCGTTTATCTCGAACTGGAGGAGACTGGACATGGAATCGATGAAAATACTGCTGACCGCCGCTGAAATGGCGCCGCTGGCCAAGGTCGGCGGCCTGGGCGATGTCATGGGCGCGCTGCCGGGGGCGCTGGCGGAACGGGGCCATGACGTGAGGGTATTGGTGCCCTCGTACAAACGCGGGCTCGCTGATGAGTCGGCGACGCTGGTCCGCCTGGATGCGGGCCAGGGGCGGGTGGCCGAAATCAGGGGCCGCGATCTGCCGTGCCCCGTATGGCTGCTTGAAACGCCTGGATTCCTGAGGCGGCGTGGGCGCCCCTACCTGACAAGGGCGGGCGCGCCCTGGGCGGACAACGCGGTTCAGTTCGGCAACCTCTCGCGTGTGGCGGCAATGATCGGCGACGGCACACTGGCGACCGGCTGGCACCCGGATGTGGTCCATTGCCATGACTGGCACACGGGGCTGACGCCGCTCTTCATGCGTCTCAGTGGTGCGGCGGCGGCTTCGGTGTTTACCGTCCACAATGCGGGGTACACCGGGTGCTTCCCTCCGGAGCTGATGGCGCGGCTCGGGTTGCCGGCGCATCTCAATGACGCCGAGGCGCTGGAGTTCTACAGCACCATCTCACTGCTCAAGGCCGGCGTGAACTATGCGGACCGTGTGACGACGGTCAGCCCTTCCTATGCGGCGGAGATTCTCACACCGGAGTTCGGGGCTGGTATGGAGGGCGTTTTCCGGGCTCGCTCCGGGGTGCTCAGCGGCATTCTGAACGGTGTTGATTACCAGGTCTGGAATCCTGCTACGGATCCAGTGCTGACGCATCCTTTTGATGCGGCACGCGTCGAAGGTAAGGCTCGCCAACGCCAGGAGCTGATCCGCGACCTCGGACTGGCGTTCGATCACAGCGACAAGGCACCGATCATCGCCTGGGTCGGTCGGCTGACGGAACAGAAGGGGATTGATCTGCTGCTGGAGGCGCTGCCGGACCTGATGCGGCGTGACCTGCGCCTGGTGATCCTCGGTGCTGGCGACGCGCATCGCGAGAGTGAACTGCATGAGCTGGCGCGAACCCATGCGGGCAGGCTGGCGGTGCACACCGCCTTCAACGAGGACATGGCTCACCGACTGTACGCCGCAGCGGACATGCTGTTGATGCCATCGCGCTTCGAGCCCTGTGGCATCGCGCAGATGATCGCCATGCGCTACGGAACCGTTCCGCTGGTTACCAACGTCGGGGGGCTCAGGGATACCGTTACGGATATAGATATGGATGCCGCCTCTGCGACCGGTATCCGTATCGCCCGCCCGGATGCGGCCTCGGTGCTCACCGCCGTGGATCAGGCCCGTGGGTACTTTGACCAGCCGGAAGTCTGGAACCAGCTCATGACCAATGCCATGCGTGCCCGTTTTAAATGGAGCACGGCCGCCGAAGCCTACGAGGCGCTCTATCATGACGCGCTGCGGGATCGTATGACGGGCCATTTCCCGAGGGTGGCCTAGTGCCGTTGATATGGGGGAGGCCGCTGAACATTCCGGAAGATGGGCCTAGCGTATCCAGCTGGCCTCTTCCGGGCTTGATGCGGTTGAAGAGTCGACGGGACAGGGCGCAATGGGGGTCCCGGTTACGGCGTAACGGGTGCCAAGTGCGGTGATCCCGTTGAGACCCACATCGGTACTAGTGATGGTCCATACGGGGACCTGATTCATGATGGGTTTCATCCGCCCCTTGTCCTGAAACGTCTGTCGGAACCTGGTGCCGGTCAGGTACGGGTGCAGCCGCGTGGCAACGCCACCGGCGAGGTAGACACCGCCAAACGCCGCCGAGAACAGGGCGGCATTGCCGGCGAAACGCCCGAGCAGTTCGGCAAACAGTTCCATGGTGTCCAGTGCCATGGGCGCATGGCCGGACGCTGCCTGCTGATTGACGGTTGCCGCCGGGTCCGTTGCTTCCGTGATTGCCGGGTCCGGCGCGCACACATGCTCCCTGCAGACAAACCGGTACAGGTCAGCCAGCCCGGCGCCGGAAAGCACCCGTTCCTGGCTGGCATGGCTGTAGTGTTCACGCAGGTATTCCAGGAGCCGGAAATGGGTCGGGGTGGTGGGTATGAAGTCCGTGTGGCCCCCTTCCGAGGCGAAAACATCCGCTCCCTGGTCCGAGACCCTGTAGGTGGCAACCCCCAGGCCGGTACCCACGGCAATGACCAGATGGGTATCGTTGCCGCACTGACCCTGCTGGACGGGCGCCAGATCGCGGGGCCCCAACGCGGGAACCGCATGGGCAAGCGCCTGCAGGTCATTGACCAGGAATGCCCGTCCCCAGCCGAATCGGGCAGCGAGCGCGTGGGCATCCGCCCGCCAGGGCAGGTTGGTGAAGGTGACACGCGAGCCGTGAACGGGGCCCGCAACGGCAAGCCATGCTTCGTCGATGGTGACTCGTTCAAGGCTTGAGAAGCAGGCCGTCAACTCCTCAATCAGGGCCTCCAGGGACTCAAACCGGGTACTTGGCCAACTCGACTGGTGCCGTAGGCACCATTGCTGACCCTCGCCCTCAAGGAGCCGGAAGCGGGCATTGGTGCCCCCGATGTCGCCAACAAGCAGTCTCATCCCAGGCCTCCTCCTGTTTTGACCCATCAACCTGAATCCCAACTCTCCTCCTGAATCGCCGCATGAATCTTGACCCGTATCATCAGTCCTTGGGAAGCCGGCAGTGGCTTAAGAATCCGGTGGCATCCATTGACCCGGGTCAACACAGTGCCAGCACTTGTGTCACACCATTCAACCAAGGGTGAGCGCATTACCCTCTTTAACCAATGACCTGGAAAGAGGCCATCATCATGTCACTAGGGAAAGTTATTGAAGTCAGCGCGGAATCCGACAAGGGGTTCGAGGACGCCATCCGGAACGGTATACAGACAGCGTCGCGCACCGTTGAGAACATCAAGGGTGCCTGGGTATCCGAGCAGAAGGTGCATGTCGAGAACGGGCGTGTCACCGGCTATCGCGTGGATATGCGGGTCACGTTCGTACTTGAGTGACCCTGAGTCGACCAGGCTGGTGACAATCTTGCGCCGGCGGTCTGTCATTCTCTGACAAGGAGAGGTCGATGTTGCGCGTTGCGATCAGCGGTTTCGGTCGAATCGGGCGCTGCCTGGTCTGGGCGATCCATGAGCAGGGACTCGAGAAGTCAATACAGGTCGTGGCCATCAATGACCTGGTCGAGCCTCATATTCTCAGCCATCTGTTGCGCCATGACACCACTCATGGTCATTTCCGAACGCCGGTGACCCTGGAGGGCGACCGGTTGAGCGTGGGCAGCCAGGTGATTCGGTGTGTGGCCGAGAAGGACCCGGCGAAGCTGCCCTGGGAGGCGCTCGGCGTTGACCTGGTGCTTGAATGCACCGGCAAGCTGAAAACGCGGGCCCTGCTTCAGGGGCACCTGGATGCGGGGGCCGGGCGGGTCCTGGTGGCCTACCCGGTGCCGGATGCGGATCGCACCGTGGTCTACGGCATCAACCACGACGAGCTCATCACGGACGATCGTGTGGTCTCCAACGCCAGCTGTACGACCAACTGCCTGGCACCGGTGGTCAAGGTCCTGGATGATGCGTTTGGTGTGGTGCAGGGCCAGATGACCACCATTCACTCCTACACCAACGACCAGAACCTGATCGATAAGGCCCACCGGGATCTTTATCGCGCCAGGGCGGCGGCCAGTAACATGATTCCCACCCGAACCGGGGCGGCTGACTCAGTGGGCCGGGTCCTCCCGGCGCTGGCCGGCAAGCTGGATGGCATGGCGGTGCGCGTGCCCACCATCAATGTATCGATGGTGGACCTGCACGCGATCCTCGCAACCGGGGCGGACGTGGATGCCATCAATGCCGCCATGAAACGCGCCTCGGAGGGGAGCCTTCGCGGTGTGCTCGGGTACAGCGATGAGCCGCTGGTCTCCGTCGATTTCAATCATTCGCCGTTTTCGGCGATCCATGATGCCGGCCAGACCCGTGTTCTCGGCACCCAGGCGAAGGTGCTCGCCTGGTACGACAACGAGTGGGGCTTCACCAACCGCATGCTGGATGTCGCGTGTGTGATGGCGCAGCAGTGAGCCTGACGGTTGGCGTCGCTCAAGAGATGCGGCGAAACCTGCGCGAGTATCAGGATGCTGGGCAGCTCCGTAACCGGCCCAAGCAAGTTGAGATGGGGATCCGAGGTGGGCATGATGGAGACCATGAACCATCTTGCGCATGTTTTCCTCGCTCCGGATACGCCGGAGGCGAGAGTCGGCAGCATCCTGGGCGATTTCTGCCGGGGCATTTCAGTGGCGGATCTTCCCGGTGATGTCCAGCGGGGTGTCGAGCATCACCTGTCGGTGGATAGCTATACGGACCGGCACCCGCAGGTCTGTGCGAGCCGGCGCCTGTTCTCACCGCAACGGCGCCGCTTTGCCGGCGTCGCGCTCGACATTCTCTATGATCACTATCTCCTGAAGCACTGGCACCGGTTCACCGACGTTGACCAGGATGGTTTCATCCGGATGATCTACCGGGAGTTGCCGGAGCACGAATACCTGATGCCCGAGCCGATGCGCCGGGTTACCCGACGCATCGCCATGGATGACTGGTTCGGCCATTATCGGGACCTCGACAATATCGGCTACGCGCTGGACCGGGTTGCTGCCCGTATCCGGTTCCCCAACCGGTTCGACGGCATCATCGAGGAGATCGAAGGTCACAGCGAGGAACTGGAATCGCGCTTCCTGTGGTTCTTCCAGGATCTGCAGCGTGATGCCAGCACCCTGTGAGCTCCGGCATCAGCGGGGATAGGCGCCCATGTTCTCAACCAGAAAGTCCACGAACTGGCGCACTTTCGGCGAGATATGCCGGTGGCGCGGGTAGACGACCCAGACGGCCGTGTGGGTACACACGCAGTCATCCAATACCGAGATAAGCTGGCCGTTCGCCAGATCCTCCCACACGTAATAGTCGGGCAGCTGCGCCAGCCCCAGGCCCTTGCGGGCGGCGTCCAGGACGGCCTGCCCCGAGTTTCCCCGCCAGTTGCCATGGACCCTGACAGAACGGTGCTGCTGCCCGACATCAAAGGTCCAGTGATCGTTGGAGCCCTGCAGGCAGTTGTGCTTTGAGAGATCCTCCAGGGTTCGGGGAGCCGGATACTGCTGGAGATACGCGGGCGATGCGACCACGTATTCACGTCTCTGGCACAGTCGCCGCCCGATCAGTGACGAGCTCGGCATGGAGCCGGCTCGAACCCCCACATCAAAGCCCTCGTTGACGATGTCCACCCAGCGGTTGGTGAACTCCTGATCGACCGTCAACTGAGGGTGTTGCCGTAAAAAGTCGTTGACCAGTGGCGCAATGTAGCGCTCCCCGAAGGTGGCGGCACAGGTCAGCCTGAGCACGCCACTGGGCCGTTGCTGGTAATCACCAATGGCGTTGAGCGCTTCCTGGAAGCCGTCGAACAGGTGCGAGCAGTGGTTGAAGTACACCTCGCCCGCGTCCGTGAGCCCGAGCTGGCGGGTCGTGCGGTACAGGAGCTGGGTGTCGAGCTGGGTCTCCAGACGCGTGACCAGCCGGCTCACGTGGGAACTCGAAACGTCGAGTTGACGAGCGGCGTTGGCGAATGACCCCTGGCGGACCACCTGAACGAACGCCTCGATCCGGTCCCAGTGTTGCATTGTTGCTCTCCAGCAATAATCCCTTGCCGTATGGTGCCTTAAAGCGGTGATTGTTGGTACCTATACTGAGTCAACTGAAACGCAACCAACCATCGCCTTATTGGAGAATAATCATGAAATCCCGTGCAGCGCTTGCCATGGAGGCGAACAAGCCTCTGGTTCTCGAGGAAATCGATGTGCAGGGCCCTAAGCAGGGCGAAGTCCTGGTGCGGATGGCCGCCACCAGTGTCTGCCACACTGATGCCTATACGCTCTCCGGCGCGGATCCCGAAGGCCTGTTCCCGTCCGTTCTGGGCCATGAAGGCGCTGGCGTGGTTCAGGAGGTCGGTCAGGGCGTGACCAGCCTGCAGCCTGGTGACCACGTTATTCCGCTCTATACGGCGGAATGCGGTCAGTGCAAGTTCTGCCGTTCCGGCAAGACCAACCTCTGCAGCGCCGTGCGGGCGACCCAGGGGCAGGGCGTTATGCCGGATGGCACCTCACGCTTCTCGCTCAACGGCAAGCCACTGCACCACTACATGGGCTGTTCAACGTTCAGTGAATACACGGTCCTGCCAGAGGTCTCGCTGGCCAAGGTCTCGAAAGAGGCACCGCTGGACAAGATCTGTCTGCTCGGCTGTGGCGTGACCACCGGCATCGGCGCTGTGCACAACACGGCCAAGGTGGAACCGGGCTCGACCATCGCGGTATTCGGTCTCGGCGCCATCGGCCTGGCCGTGATCCAGGGCGCGCAGATGATCGGCGCTGAGCGGATCATTGCCATTGATGTGAACCCGGAGAAGTTTGACCTGGCCCGCCAGTTCGGCGCGACCGACTTCGTGAACCCCAACGACTACGACGACCCCATCCAGCAGGTGATCATCGACCAGACCGACGGCGGTGTGGACTACTCCTTTGAGTGCATCGGCAATGTGAACGTCATGCGTTCCGCCCTGGAGTGCTGTCACAAGGGCTGGGGTGAGTCCATCATCATCGGCGTTGCCGGCGCCGGCGAGGAGATCAGCACCCGGCCCGTGCAGCTGGTTACCGGGCGCGTCTGGAAGGGCTCCGCCTTCGGTGGTGTGAAGGGGCGCAGTGAGCTGCCCACCTATGTGGATGACTACATGAAGGGCAAGGTGAAGATCGACGAGTTCATTACCCACAACATGCCCTTCGAGCAGATCAACGAGGCGTTTGAGCTGCTGCACCGTGGCGAAAGCATCCGTACCGTGCTGCATTACTGAGGAGTACCCATGACCGACACACTGGAACTGGTTTCGGAAAACAAGAGCTTCGGCGGCTGGCTCCGGCGGTACCGCCACCGCTCGGAGGTTCTCGACTGCGATATGGTCTTCGGGATCTACCTGCCGCCGCAGGCGGAAACCCAGTCCATACCGCTGCTCTGGTGGCTCTCGGGCCTCACCTGCACGGATGAGAACTTCATGCAGAAAGCCGGCGCGCACCGCGTGGCGGCGGAGCTCGGGATGGCGATCATCTGCCCGGACACCAGCCCGCGCGGTACGGATCTGCCCGGCGAGCATGAAAGCTACGATTTCGGATCCGGCGCTGGCTTCTATGTTGATGCCACCGAAGCGCCCTGGAACCAGCACTATCACATGTACAGCTATGTAGTGGATGAGCTGCCGGACCTGGTGCACAACGCCTTCCCGCTCAGCGGGCAGGAGGCCATTTCAGGGCACTCGATGGGCGGGCATGGTGCCCTGGTCTGCGCCCTCCATAATCCCGAGCGCTACCAGTCCGTTTCCGCGTTTGCGCCCATCTGTCACCCGGTCAACTGCCCCTGGGGCGAGAAGGCGTTCGGGGGCTACCTGGGCGATGACCGTGACGCCTGGAAGGTATGGGATGCCAGTGAGCTGATCCGCTCCCATGGCACTGCGCACTCGGTGCTGGTCGACCAGGGGAATGCGGACAACTTTCTTGAGGCGGGCCAGCTCCAGCCCGAGGCCCTAGAGGCTGCCTGCACCGAGGCCGGTGTTGATCTGAACCTGAGGTACCAGCCCGGGTACGACCACTCCTATTTCTTCATCGCGAGCTTCATCGAGGACCATCTCCGGTTCCATCACGCCCGCATGTAACCTCCGAAGGCGCTTTGATGCCACCTGCCCGTGCAAGCGCACGGGTGGGTACTGACCTCCGTTCCTGCTGACTCTGGATCCTTTTAATCTTTCGCTATCGAGGTGTTAGTCAAGCACAAAGATTCAGTGGTTCTAGTATTAGAATAATCTGATATATTGCCTGCTGCGTTGAATGAAAAATCACGTCTGGGAGGCGCTATGAAAATATTGGCCCGGTATGCTGTTGTTCTCTCACTGGGGTTGAGCGTGCTGAGTGTCAGCGCGGAGGATCAGCCGGATCACTTTGAAGGCAAGGATTCTGAGACTCTGGAGGAGGCTATTGAGAATCTTGAGTCGTCAAGTGAGCGGATGGAAGAACTTCTGGAGGAAGAAGATCTGCGCGGTTCGCCGATGGGTGAGATTCACAGGCTGACCTATACGCTTGAGAAAGCAATGGCAAAAATCCGTGAGGAGACCGGTTTGATGGCTGAGGATCTTGAACAAGCGCATCTTGGGTCGGAAGCTGGTGATGTGGAGCGCGTTCGGCGCTATGGGGAGAAGTTCCTCGAGAAAGCTGAGATCCTGGCGGATTGAAGCGTTGCGCACCCAGTAATAACCGGTTGATCCGCTGTGACGGTATTTGAGCGCTGGGCTGGGCTCTGGGGCGCTGTTCTGATGCTGGCGGTTTTCGCTGGCATGGCGTTCTGGCTTTTCAGCGATACGGATCTGGAAAGTCGTGATAATCGGGGGCGTACACCGCTGATTGTGGCGGCAGAAGAGGGCGATGCCGTACGTGTACGGCAGCTGCTTGAGCGAGGCGCCAGGATTGAGGCGCAGGACAGCTGCCAGTGGACGCCACTTATGAGGGCTGCTTCCCACGGGCATCTGCCAATCGTCAGGACACTGCTGGAGCACGGTGCCTTGGTCAATCATCAGGGCGAGATTGGATTCAGTGCTCTGATGGCTGCCGCCATGAATGGACACCACGATGTGGCGAGAGTGCTGATCAGCCATGGCGCCGATCTGTCGTTTCGGGAAACAGAAACCGGGAAAACCGCGTTACAGCTGGCAATCATGAACGATGACGAGGCCATGATCGAACTTCTTCTCGACGCTCGATCATGAGCTCTCCGCAATGCAGTGCCAGACGCTCTAGATATGATGCGGAAGGTGGTGGTGAGACCCCGGAAACGCCTGTTCCGGATGGATATCGAGGCACAGGATCCGGTAGCCGTAATACGTGAAGGTCATGTGTGAAACGGTGACCGTCCTCGCCGAATCCGGGAGTGCCACATAAGGGCGTGACAGATGGATCTCGCCGGGCCTGTTCGTCGCACTGCGGAAGTATTCCCGGTGAGACCAGCTGGCGCCCTCGGCGCTCAGGAGAGGGTTGAATGCGGCGCCCCTGCTTGCATAGCCGGCGGCGAAGGCGGTCTCGCCCTGTTGCACGCCCCGGGTGTCCAGCAGGTAGCACCGTTTGGCGCCAGGGCTCGTGAGCAGATGCGTTGCGGCTTCTGCGAGGGCAGTGCCACCAGCGATCTGGTGACAGGTCTCAAGCACCTCGTGACGCAGGTTCCGCAGGCACTGGATCTGCTCCGATTCCTGCTGGTCATTCAGGGCCGTAAAGTGTTGCTGGGCCAGGAAAAGCCGCGGTTCCGCTTCCGCCGAGGCCGTTCTCAGTTCAGTACGGGGATGGCTGTACCAGAATCCCTGGTAGAAATCCGCCTCGGATTCCCAGGCAAGGGCTGCCTGTTCGCGGGTTTCCAGTCCCTCCACAAGGACCAGGCTGCCGTTCTCGCGGATCATCCTGATCAGGCTCAGGAAGAGTCTGGAAGCGCGGGCGTTCTCGGCGGCGTGGACCACCATCGTCCTATCCATTTTCACGATGTCCGGGCGGATGCGCCAGATCCGTTCGAAGTGGGCATCACCGGCGCCGAAGTCATCAATCGCGATCCGGAATCCGTGGTTCCGGCACCCGGCCACGAACCGTGCCAGCGCTTCCTGGTCACTGACGGCGTCTTCCACGATCTCGAGCACAATCCGGTCGCAGGAGAGGCCGGACTGGTGTACGAGTTGCGCCAGGATATCCGGTGCGGTGCGCGAATCCACCACGCTTGCCGCGCTCAGGTTCAGGAACAGCCATGCATTAGGCCTGGTTTCCGCATAGGTGCGGAGCGCCTGTTGCCAGAGAACGATATCGAGACAGGGCTCATCGCCCTCTGATTCGGCTTCCGAGAACAGGACTGCGGGTGAGACCGGATCGTTGCAGCGGCGGGCCCTGGCCAGTGCCTCGAAGCCAACGGTCCGACGGTGCGTTGGGCTGACGATCGGCTGGAATTCACAGGAAAGCTCGAAATCCCCAAACCATGTGGGCAGGCAGCTGCCCTGTTCGTACATACAACCAGTGAGATCATTCATCGGGTTTCGCCTTGGATTCTCCAGTCAACGACGATTCAATGAATAAGCAACAGAAGTACCAGGCAGGGCGGGGCAATGTTTCTGTTTGTTACCTGTGTTGCTGGGGGTTGAGGGGTTTTCCTTATTATTCATTTTTTTGGCTGTGCCTGTTGATCTTTTTTCGGGGCTGTTATTTGGGTGATAAACACTTGGAGTCTGTATGTCTGCTGCAACAATCCATGGATCTCGGGGATTGAGTGAAATCGCGTAAAGCGGTCATGGGGCCGTGTTCCAAAAAGGTGCACGGTTGATGGGTGCCAGTGCATATTTAATCGAGGAACAAGTGAACATGACCCCTGCGGGTGGGGCTGCCAGGGCAAATGCCAGCCCCCAGTGCCAAAAAGGCTCTGCAGCTGGCTCTTGATGGCGGGTCAGAACCCGGTGCCAACCACCATGACCGCCTGCCCAGCATCAATCTGCTGTCCCTCCTGGCGGGTAATGTGGGTGATCTTGCCGGCCTCGGGCGCCGTTACCTCGATCTCCATTTTCATGGACTCGAGGATCGCCACCACCTGACCTTCTTCCACGGCGTCTCCCTCACTGATCAGCAGCTGCCAGATGTTGCCGGCGGTCGGTGATTCCACCGGGGTGCCCTCAGGCAGCTCATCCGCCTCGTGCTCGCCCAGGTCCTGCTGGGATTCGTAGTTGATGGCGCCGCTGGCGACCCAGCGTTCGAGCTCCTCCTCGAAGGCCTGGTTGCGGGCTTCGGTGAAGGTCCGGATGCTTTCGGCGTTGGCCTCCAGGAACTGCTGGTACTCGTCCAGATCGAAGGTGGTTTCCTCGGTCTGCAGCGGAAAGTCGCCCTTGGGGTGATCCCGCCGGATCTGCTGCAGTTCCTCCGAGCTGACCTCGTAGAAACGGATCTGGTCGAAGAAGCGCAGCAGGTGCGGCTCGGTGAAGTGGCGCGTGCGCCGGTAACGGTTCCAGACCTGCAGGGTGCGGCCCACGAACTGGTAGCCGCCGGGGCCTTCCATGCCGTAGACGCACAGGTAGGAGCCGCCGATGCCCACGGAGTTTTCCGCCGTCCAGGTCCGTGCCGGGTTGTACTTGGTGGTGACCAGGCGCTGACGTGGGTCATAGGGCGTGGCGACGGGGGCGCCCAGGTAGACGTCGCCCAGGCCCATGACCACGTAGCTCGCCGAGAACAGGATCTGCTTGACGTCATCGATGCTGTCGAGGCCGTTGATGCGCCGGATGAATTCAAGGTTGCTGGGGCACCAGGGCGCGTCGCTGCGCACCGATTGCATGTACTTGCGGATGGCCTCGTGGCAGGCCTCGTCGTCCCAGGACAGGGGCAGCCAGACGATGCGCGAGGCGACCTTCTGTTCCTTCTGGCGCTGGAGGTGGTCCTCCGCCTCCTTCAGGATCCGCAGAAGCCGCTGACGATCCATGACCAGCGGATCAAAGTGGATCTGCAGCGAACGGATGCCGGGTGTGAGTTCCAGCACACCCGCCAGGTCTTGCTCCTTGAGCCAGAGCATCAGGGCGTGGGCGCGGAAGCGCAGGCGAAGGTCCAGCTCGATGGGCCCGTATTCCACCAGCAGGTAGCGGTCGCCGCAGGGGCGATAGGTGACGGCCACGCCGGCTTCGTCGGCGCTCAGTGACTGGAGGATGGGGCTGGCCGGGCGCTGCGGTGTGACTGCCGGTGCCTGGTCCTCGAGCGCCGCGATGCTCCGGTTGCGGGCCTCGGTGAGACGGTCGGCATCGTCCAGGCTGACAGGCTCGAATCGCACAGTGTCACCGGCCTTGAGCTGGCCCAGTTTCCAGAGGTCGGTCTGGATGACCGTCGCCGGGCACACGAAGCCGCCCAGCGAGGGGCCGTCCGGGCCCAGTATCACCGGCATGTCGCCGGTAAAGTCGACCGTGCCGATGGCGTAGGCGTTGTCGTGGATGTTGGAGGGATGCATGCCCGCCTCGCCGCCATCCCGCCGCGCCCACTCGGGCTTGGGGCCAACCAGGCGGATGCCCGTACGGTTGGAGTTGTAGTGGATCTGCCAGTCCGCGCTGAAGAAGGTCTCCATGTCCGCTTCGGTGAAGAACTCCGGCGCGCCGTGGGGCCCATAGGTGCAGCGCAGGGTCCAGTGGGTGGTGAGCCCGGGCGTCATGGCCCCCGGCAGGTTCATCGCCTCGGGCGCGGAAGCGTCTGCATCCAGATGCAGCACATCGCCGGTGCGCAGCGCCCGCCCGCCATGGCCGCCGAACTGGCCGAGCGTAAAGGTGCTGCGCGAGCCCAGGTGGGGCTGGCACTGGATGCCCCCGGCGATCGCCAGGTAGGCGCGGGCGCCGTTGCCGGTCACCTTGCCCAGCTTGAGGGTCTGGCCCGCCGTGACCGGGACGGTGCGGTTCAGTGGCAGGGTTTCGCCGTCCAGGGTGGCGTTCAGGTCCGCGCCGGTCAGTGCGATAGTGGTGGCGCTGTTGAAGCGCAGGGTGGGGCCGTTCAGCGTCAGTTCCAGCCCGGCGGCGCCTTCGTCATTGCCCAGCAGACGGTTGGCCAGGCGGAAGCTAAGGTTGTCCATGGGTCCGGAGGGCGGGATACCCACCGGCCAGTAACCGATGCGTCCCGGGTAGTCCTGGACCGTGGTCATGGTGCCGCTGGCCAGTACATCGATGGTGGCGGGCTGATAGCTGAAGCCGTTCAGGTAGCGCGTGGTCATTCGGCCATCGGCAAACACGGCGTCGCCAAGGATTGCCGCGACGTATTCCCGATTGGTCTCGATGCCCTCGACAATGGTCTGATCCAGAGTGTCCCTCAGGGCGGTGAGGGCCTGGTCCCTGTCGGCTTCGTGCACGATGACCTTGGCCAGCATCGGGTCATAGAGGGGCGACACCTCCAGACCGGCCTCGATCCAGTGGTCAATGCGGCGCCGGCTGCCATCCGCGTCCGGGAATTCAACATGGGTCAGAAGCCCGGCGCAGGGCTGGAAGTCCTTATTCGGATCTTCCGCGTAGAGGCGGGCCTGGATGGCATGGCCGGTTGGTTTAAGCTTGGCGGCAAGCTGCTCGATGTCACCCAACTCGCCAGCGGCCAGCCTGACCATCCACTCGACAAGATCCACGCCGTAGACCTGCTCGGTCGCCCCGTGCTCCACCTGGAGCCGGGTGTTCATCTCCAGGAAGTAGAAGCGGTTGGTGGCCTGGTCCAGAATGAACTCGACCGTGCCCGCATTGCGGTAGTTTACCGCCGAGATCAGGCGCGGTGCGGTCTCATTCAGGGTGGCGCGGACGGCGTCCGGCAGGTTGGGGGCGGGCGCCTCTTCGAGGACCTTCTGGTGGCGACGCTGGGCGGAACAGTCCCGTTCGCCCAGGGCCACGGCCTTTCCGCTGCCGTCACCGAACACCTGCACCTCGATGTGCCGGGCGTGCTCGATGTACTTCTCCAGGAAGACGCTGTCGTTGGCGAAGTTATTGGCGCTCAGACGACGCACGCTGTCCCAGGCCTTATCCAGCGTCTCGCTGTCGTGGCAGATCTGCATGCCAATGCCGCCACCCCCGGCGGAGCTCTTGAGCATGACGGGGTAGCCGATGTCGTCGGCAGCTTTGAGGGCGCTGGCTTTGTCCTCCAGCAGGCCGGTGCCGGGGAGCAGGGGCACCTCGGCCTTTTCGGCGATTTCGCGGGCGGTGTGCTTGAGGCCGAATTCGGTCATCTGGTGCGGGCGTGGGCCGATAAAGGCGACACCCGCGGCTTCGCAGCGTTCGACGAAGTCGGGGTTCTCGCTGAGGAAGCCGTAGCCGGGGTGGACGGCGTCGATGCTTGCGTCTTCGATGATGCGGAAGAGCTTGTCCTGGTTGAGGTAGGTTTCCGTGGCGGAGCCGTCACCCAGGGGCCAGGCTTCGTCGGCCTCGCGGACATGCAGGGAGTCCGCGTCGGCTTCGGCGTAGACGGCGACACTGGTAACGCCCAGCTCGCGCAGTGTGCGGGTGATGCGGCGGGCGATGGCGCCGCGGTTGGCGATCAGTACCTTGTTGAACATGATCCTGTTCTCGCTTTTGCGGGTCGTCCCGCCTGGTTGTTCCGGCCCCTTCGAGGTCGTCCCCGGGTGGCGTTCAACGGTTCTTCAGTTGTCCCAGACCGCAATCTCCAGTGGCGTTGGATCAAAGCCACTGCAGGGGTTGTTCAGCTGCGGGCAGTTGGAGATCAGGACGATCACATCCATCAGCGCCTTCATCTCCACGTACTTGCCCGGCCCAGAGATGCCGTCGGCAAAACTCAGGCCGCCTTCCGGCGTAATGGGCACGTTCATGAAGAAATTGATGTTGTGCGCGATGTCGCGCTTGGTGACCCCGAAGTGCTCGTTCTCCTGGATGGCGTTCATCCAGTTGTCGCGGCACGAGTGCATGCAGCGGCGGTCGTGGGCATAGCGCACGGTGTTGCTCTCCGAGGAGCAGGCACCGCCCAGGGTGTCGTGGCGGCCGCAGGTGTCGGCGATGATCTCAAGCATCGGGTTGTTGCGGTTGGAGCGCAGCACGCTGCCGGTGCCCAGGTAGACGTTGCCCTGTTCACGCACGGTGTCGTTGGCGCTGTAGCGCTCGGCCGGGTCCAGGGCGCTGTAGAACAGCGTGTCGGCGGCTTCGTTGCCGTCCACGTCGGTAATACGGACGGTTGAGCCCGCCTTTACGGTGCGCATGAAGTAGTCGCCGGCACCGATTTTCTGGCTGTAACGGGCATCATGGGTCTGGCGGAAGCTTTCGGTCAGCATCAGGCACCTCCTGCGTCGGTCAGGCGGACAGGGTCGTCCAGGTAGTAGAGTCGGGTGTTTTCCATGGCCCGGCGGCTGGTGTCGTGGGCGTTGACGCATTCGTCGTCGGGCGTGACCGGGTCCGTCTTCAGGAATTCCACCTGGATGGGCTTCTTCGGGTACCCGGTGGCCGGGTTCAGCGGGTGTGGGCTGGTCGCGGCGATGACCAGGGCATCCATGTCGAAGCGCAGGGTTACGCTGGCGCCGGGGCGGTTGTGGCTGTCCACGTAGCGCATATTGCCGGCCTCGTCGGTTTCCACCCGGCTGAACAGGTTGAGGTTGGCGTGCAGGTCGCGCTCACCCAGGCCGTACTTGGCCAGTTCCGTGAGGAAGCTTTCCTCGCCACTCAGACACCATTCATTCATGTACTCCTGGAAGGACCAGCGGCCAAAGCGCTCGTAGCAGGCGCCGCGCGTCAGGGTGCCGCAGGCGGAGTCGTGGCCGCCGAAGTCGTCCTCAACGATGGAGGCGATACAGCGCCCCATGTCGGAATAGAGGCAGTGGCCCTGGGTCAGCCGGAAGGTTTCCTGGGCCTTCATGGTGTCGGGCGCGTTGTAGCGCTCCATGAGCATTTCCGGGTTGAATACGAGCAGGGCGAGGTTGCCGCCGCCTTCCAGGTCCGTCAGGCGCAGGCCGGTGTTGCGGCGCATGCGGAAAGACCAGTGATGGCCTCCGGGCAGGGTGTAGTCGTAAAGGCGTCGACTCATGAGTGGTCTCCTGTCGGTTGCGGGTTATGGTTATCAATGGTCCGGGAGGTCGCATTCACGTCGGCGTTGATGTCTTCCAGAACGCCGGTGTCGTCGCGGCCCACCGCGAGGTCGTAGGTGATGCGCGCGCCGTAGGCTTCGGGGGCCTGGGGGTCCAGGCGCTCCTTGTCGAAGACCCAGAGACGGGTGCCGAGGGCGAAGCCTTCCTCGATGTCATGCGTGATCATGAAGACCGTAAGCTTCTGCTCACGCCACAGGCGACTGACCAGTTCGTGCATGTCCCGCCGGATACCCGGGTCCAGCGCCCCGAAGGGTTCGTCCAGCAGCAGGATCCGGGGCTTCTTGATCAGGGCCTGGGCGAGCGCCAGGCGCTGCTGCATGCCGCCGGAGAGTTCGTGGGGGTACTTGTCGAGGGCGTGTTCCAGGCCCACCTCTTTCAGCATGGCCACGGCGTCATCGCGGAGCCGGCGCCGGTTGGCACCGAAGACACGGCCGAGCCAGCGGCTGGCCTCCAGCTCGCCGGCGAGCATGACGTTGCCGGTGGCGTCCAGATGGGGCATGACGGAGTAGCGCTGGAAGACGATGCCGCGTGTGGCGTCGGGTTCCTCCGGTATCGGCTTACCATCCAGCAACAGCTCACCACGCGTGGGTGTTTCAGTGCCCAGCAGCATTTTCAGGAAGGTGGTCTTGCCGCAGCCGGAGGCGCCCACCACGGTGACGAACTCGCGCGCCTCGATGCTGGCGTTGAGCCGTTCCAGCACCACGTCGTCGCCGAATTCCTTCCACAGGTTGCGGATCTCGATCATGGCCATGGTTGCGCCCCTTATTGACCGGTTGCGTGGAACCAGGGATAGCGCCACCTGGACCAGCGGTTGAGCAGGAAGTCGATCACCAGAGCCAGCAGCGTGATCCAGAGGACATAGGGCAGGATCACGTCCATGGAGAGGTAGCGCCGCACCAGGAAGATGCGATAGCCCAGCCCCTCGGTAGCGGCGATGGCCTCGGCGGCGATCAGGAACAGCCAGGCGGTGCCAAGCGCGAGGCGCGTGGTGGCCAGCAGCCGGGGCATGATCTGGGGCAGCATCAGCCGCGTGATGGTCTGCCAGGTGTTGGCCCCCAGGGTCTGCATCTTGATGATCTGCTCCTCGGGGATCTCCAGGGTCCGCTGCTGCATGTCGCGGATCATGAAGGGCGTCACGCCGATGATGATCAGCATGACCTTGGCCAGTTCCTGCAGCCCGAACACGATGAACAGGATCGGCAGGATGGCCATTGGCGGCACCAGGGAGATGCCCACGACCAAAGGCGAGAGCGTGGCTCGCACATAGGGAATGGCGCCGTTGGCGATACCGAATATCAGGGCCAGAGCGGCGGAAACACCGATGCCGATACCAAGCCTCTGAAGGCTTGCCAGGGTGTCCTGGAGCAGCAGGTAGTCGCCGGAGCGCTTGCTGGGTTCAAACGCCATGCGTTCGACCGCCTCAGCCATCTGGGTCAGTGAGGGCAGCAGGGGGTCATCCGGGTTTTCCGCCAGGCGCGCCGAGGAGGCTCCGATGTAGATGGCCAGAAGTAGCGCAAACGGCAGGAACCCCAGGAACCATCGGGCGTAGCGATTGGGTTTCCGGTTGATCAGTTTCTTCATGGGATCAGCCCGTCAGCGTGAATACGGGCCGGCTCCGTGGAGCCGGCTTGCGTGTGGGCGGAATGGGCTCAGAGTTCCCCGTCCGCGGCCTGCTGCATGTACTTGTCCGTAAAGCGCAGGTTCACGTTGCCCTCGTTGCCGTAGGTCCCGGACGGTGTCTCGATGCCCACGGCTTCCGCGCTGGGCGCACCCTGGCCGAGCAGGCCGTGGCGGAAGGAGAACTCGGCCACGTTCTGCATGGTTTCCAGCAGCTGGTCACTGCGTGTGAAATCCACCGCTTCGGCGGGGTCATGGAACATGTTGGTCGCCTCCAGCTGGGCCTCGTAGCCCTCAAGATCGGTGCCCGCGGCATTCGCCATATGGGTACGGGCCTCAATGGCCGTTTCGTCATCGCCCTGCATGCGAGCCATGATCTCGTACCAGGCGCCGGTCAGGGCCTTGCCGAATTTGGGGTTCGCTTCCAGGGTTTCCGTGTTGACCACCATCAGGTCCATGATCTCGCCCGGGATCTGGGAAGAGTCGAAGACGAGGTTGGCATTGGGCTGTTCCAGCACTGAGCTGAGCTGCGGGTTCCAGGTAACCACGGAACTGACGTCGGGCGTGGCGAAGGCGGAGACAATGTCCGCGTCGGCGGTGTTGACGACCTCGATATCACGCTCGGACAGTCCTACGGACTCCAGGCCCCGTGCCAGCAGATAGTGGGAGACAGAGAGTTCCACCAGGTTGACGCGCTTGCCCTCGATCTCGGCCAGGTCATCCTCGTTTTTCATGACGATGCCGTCATTGCCGTCGGAGAAGTCACCCACTACAAGCGCAGTGGAATCAACGCCGCCGGAGGCGGGGATGGTGAGCGCGTCCATGTTGGTCATGGTGCAGCCGTCAAAGCGGCCGGAGGTGTACTGGTTGATGGACTCGATGTAGTCGTTGATCTGGACCACGTCGATTTCAATGTCGTACTTGTCCGCCCACTTGTCGACAATGCCTTCGGCATCGCCGTAGTCCCAGGGCATCCAGCCCACATAGATGGACCAGCAGACACTGAATTCGTCTTTCGCGAGGGCAGTGCCGGGCAGCATGCCGGCGGCGGCAATAAAGGGGAGTGCGGTAAGCAGCTTGGATCGCATGTCGAGCCTCCTGACGGTTAACTGGGAGGAATCAGATGGCTGTTCAGCCTGTATCCTCCCGGGCTTTTGTCCCGCCGTGTAACCTTCAGAAGGTCGACCGCTCTCGGACCAGACGCCACGTCGGTGTGGCCGGAACCCTAGCTGTCCATTTCAGATTGTCTTGGAACGGACCGGGCAGCACAGCGCCACTCAGTCATCTGATTCCTGTCTGTTAGAGTGCAACCACAGTGCCACCTATGGAAAAGCCTTTCATGACAGTAGCCTGGGGGATCTGATGCTGCCGTGGTCTGGACTCGGGTGCGCCAGGTTGGTGCAGGTGAGAGTGCTGTGCCCCGGTTGGGGGCAGGTAGGGAGCGGTGCGCCTAACGGTGGGCTGGGTCCTGTCGCCGAGGCTGTCGCGAGACCTCCCGGATGCGTTCCAGTGAGATGCCCTTGACGGCCTCCTGGCTGGTACGGATATGGGCGGTCATTTTCTCCGCGGCCTCACCGGGATTGTTGGCGATCAGTGCCTGCAGGATCTCGGCGTGTTCCCGGTAAGTGGCATCGATCCGGTCGGGCCGGGTGAAATCAAGCCGGCGCACGATGCGCAGCCGGTCCGTTATCCGTTGGTGCACCTGGGTCATTTCGTCGTTGCCGGGCGCCGCCACCAGCTCACAGTGGAAGCTCTCATCGAGGGCACGCACGGTGCTGCCGAAAGCTCTCTCGGAGGGGGCATCCGGGTTCCAGATGTCATTGAGCAGCCGCAGGGCGGGTGGCGGCTTATCCAGGCGGCAGATCTTGTGCATCGCGGCCCGCTCAAGGGTGATGCGCAGGTCGTAGAGCTCCTCGATCTGCTTGAAATCCAGCTGCCGTATCTGCCAGCCACTGCGGAAGAGAACGTCCACATAGCCTTCGCGTTCCAGCCGGTACAGCGCCTCGCGCACCGGCGTGCGGCTGGCCGAAAGCCGCTGCGCGATGTCGGATTCACTGAACTTGTCGCCCGGGATCAGGCGGAACTCAAAGATATCCTCCTTGAGCGCCTGATAGATCCGGTCGGCCATGCTTTTGCGCTGTGTGGGGGCGCTGGGTTCCGCCATTGGGGTTAACACCAGCGGTACGGGTGGGAGCCTATGATCCGCACCGAAGTCTCGCCCCGGTTGGCTACAAGAACCTTCGAAAACATGGCGTTACCCCTTTCTCTATCCCTGTTGTTTCCGGAGAGACTGGATATAGGCGCGCCAGCCCCCAAGATGCGTGATGTCCGTGGCCCCTTCGAGCCCTGCTTCCTCACAGATGAAGCCCTTGGTCCAGGTGCCGTCCGCCAGTTCAACGGTGCCGATGCCCAGGGGGTGGGGAATCAGTTCCACAAAGGAACCGAAGTGCTCTGTGGGCATCGTCCATACCTCGACTTCCAGGGCCTTACCGGTGGTATCCCGTCGCAGTCCGGGTTTGGGCGGGGTGGTGCCGGCCAGGGCATACAGCCGGTAACAGGGGGCGGTTGTTGTGCTTTGCAGCAGCCGTGCACCGCGCCCGGTCAGTTGGTCATTGAGTGGCATACCGCTGAGATGGGCGCCCACCACGGTTACCTGGACCGTGCCAACATCGGGTTCTGCTGGCGTCTCCGGTGGCCGTTCCCGTCCGGTGGCGCCGAGTGGTGTCGGGGCGTGGTTGAGCCATTGCGCGCCCAGTTCCTGAAGATCCCGGTCACGCCAGGCGCCACTGATCAGGGTGATGCCGAAAGGCAGGCCGTCTCCGCGGAACCCGGCCGGTAACGCCAGCGCGCAAAGGTCAGCCAGGTTGACGAAGTTGGTGTAGCGGCCAAGGCGGGCGTTCAGGTGCACAGGGTCGGCCTCCACCGCACTGATGGAAGGGGTGATGGGCGCGGTCGGCACCAGCAGGGCGTCGATTTCCGCCAGCTCTTGGTCCAGGGCATGGCGCAGCTCGTGCTGCCGGTAGAGGCCGTTGAACGCATCGGTAGCCGTGAACCCCTCCGCCCGGCGGATGATGTCCCGGACCACCGGGTTCATGGCCGCGGCGTTCGCCTCCATGAAGGTGCTGATTGCGGCGTGACGCTCCGCGATCCAGGGGCCTTCATAAAGGAGTTCGGCCATGGCGTAGAGCGTTGTGAAGTCCCGCTCCACCACCTCAACGCCCAGGGAGCGCCACTGGCTCAGCGCCTGTTCCCATGCTTCGCGCTGCTGGTCGTCGCCATACCATTCCGGATCCCGGGGAATGGCCAGGCGTCGGACCGGCCCCGGCGCCCTCAGCGCACGGTCGGGGTTGGATCCGTATTCCAGGCGGGAGCAGCCAAAGGAGTCAGTGTTCTCGCCCGCTTCCATGCAGCTCTGGATTACGCCGGCATCAGCCGTGGTCAGGGCGAAAACCGAGACACAGTCCAGACTCCGGCACGCCGGTACCACGCCGCGGGTGCTGATGGCCCCCCGGGTTGGCTTGAGGCCCACGATGTTATTCAGTCCTGCCGGTACACGTCCGGAGCCGGCAGTGTCCGTACCCAGGGAGAAGGGGACGGTGCCGCGGGCCACGATTGCGGCGGACCCGGAACTCGACCCTCCCGCCATGACGGCATCATCGAAGGTATTGGGGACGGCGCCCCAGGGAGAGCGTGTGCCGACAAGCCCAGTGGCGAACTGGTCGAGGTTGGTCTTGCCGATGAGTACGGCGCCCGCTTCTTTCAATGCCTTGACCGCTTCCGCATCGCACTCGGGCCGATAGCCGTATTCCGTGCAGGCTGCGGTGGTCTCGAAACCGAACGCGTCAATGTTGTCCTTGATCGCAAACGGCACCCCGTAGAGTGGTTGCTCCGGGGAAAGGGTCGCGATTTGGGCGGCCAGCTGTTCCCGGCTCGCCAGGCTGATCCAGGCGGGGTCGCGTGGGTCCTCGGCCTCCAGAAGCGCTTCCAGAAGCGCCTGGGGCGACTGGCCGTTACGGTATGCCTCCTGCCAGTCCCTGATGGTCCATCCGGTTGTTGAAGCCATGACGAGTCTCTTGGTTGCCAACTTGTATACAAGTTGGCTTGAGCAAACGCTATGCCACTCCTGTTGAGTTTACGAAAAATCTGTATAACAAGGGGGTAGATTCAACGAGCAGGTCGAAACGCATTGTTTAAGAATCAGGTGGTGCCCCGATGTGGTGAGGTGTGAGACAAGACGGTGCAGTCACCAGATGGCGGAATAGGCATCCCATTGGTGAGCTCGGGTTGAACTTGTGTCAGAACACCTGATCGTATAGACGTGATCGCTGAGCCCCTATGGGGTCAGCACCGCCGCACCGGCGAACCGTCCTTCCCTCAGATCCTCAAGGGCTTGGTTGGCCTCGCCGAGCGGGTAGGCGTGCACTTCGGTGCGCACGGGGACTCTGGGTGCGACCTCGAGGAAGGCGCGACCATCCTCACGGGTGAGGTTGGCGGTTGATTTCAGGCTGCGTTCTTCCCACAGCAGGCCATAGGGAAATGAGGGAATATCACTCATGTGAATGCCGCCGCTGACCACGCTGGCCCCACGATCCACGTGCTTCAGGGCACTGACCATCAGTTCACCCACCGGGGCAAAGACGAGCGCGGCATCCAGAACGTCCGGTGGATCCTCGGTGCTTGAGCCCGCCCAGACGGCACCCAGATCCCGGGCCAGCTTCTGCGCCTGTTCATCGCCGGGGCGGGTGAACGCGTACACGGACTGGCCGTACCAGCAGGCGATCTGGCACAGAATATGGGCGGCGGCGCCGAAGCCATAGATACCGAGCCGCTGGATGCTCTCGCCGCCGGCCAGGCGCCATGTACGGAAGCCGATCAACCCGGCACAGAGCAGGGGAGCGATATCCAGGGCTTCGGCTTCCGGCGGCAGGGGATAGCAGTAGGGCGCGTAGGCAAGAGCGTATTCCGCGTAGCCGCCATCCAGGGTATAGCCTGTGAATCGGGCCTGCTCGCAGAGGTTTTCCTGGCCCCGGCAGCAGTAACGGCAGGTGCCGTCGGTGTGGCCGAGCCAGGGAACACCCACGCGGTCTCCGACCTGGAGATCGGTAACGTCATTACCGGCAGCAACCACCTTCCCCACAATCTGGTGCCCGGGGATCAGTGGCAGTGAAGGCTCCGTGAGTTCGCCATCAAGGATGTGCAGATCCGTCCGGCAGACACCACAGGCCTCAACTCTGAGAAGGACCTGATCCGGTTGGCTGATCTCTGGAACGGGCAGTTGACGGTGCTGCAGTGCCTGGCCCTGATGCTCCAGCACCATGGCGTTCATTGTCTGCGGGAGCTGATTGTGCTGACCCATGATGTTGCCTCATTCAGGATGGGTTGTACCCAGATCTAAAGAATACGCGGTGCCCGGTCAATCACCGCTCAGTCGTCCAGCAGCTGCATCAGAGAGGGTTTCACCGGGCGCCGGGAGTCCGGAGGGGGTGTGGTCGGCGTCAGGCGGCCATCCACCTCCAGGATCATGCAGGCCTGTTGCTCACCGTAACGCGCAGTCAGCCGCATCCGGCCAGCGTCCTCTCCTTCACCTTTCTCCACAAGCGTTCGCACAGCGCCGGACTCAATAGCGCGAGTCAGTGTCTCCAGGTCAATGTTCAACCACTCCGCAAGCGTGGCTGCATCAATGACCGCATCGCCGTTATCGATGCTGATGGAAGCGGTTTCGTGCATATCGGGGTCCTGTTCACTTGTCATAACGGTGCCGTCACGTCATTGGAACACAGCTCTGTCCGCCCATGAAGATGCGGGCCCGTGTTTGAGTAGAGATCCTGATTGTCGCGTGAAATGTAAAAACATGTTCGCCCCCGTCAATCTGCAACAGAACCGTCACACAGCATCCCTAATCTCTTCGCCCGATCAGCAGTCGTTAAGGAGTCCCCATGCTGGGAACCGTGCGAGGTCGGATCCTCCTGTTTGCGTTTCTGTCACTCTTTGCCCTTTCGGCCCTGGCGACGCTTTCCTGGGTCATCATAAACCGGGCGGAGACCGCCTCTGAGCAGCTGGTACGGAACAATCTGAAGGAAGCCTGGCTCCTGGAGGATTTCCAGAGAGACATGCGGGATCTGCAGGATCTCTCCTTCCGGATTAAGGGGCAGATGCTGCTCTGGGATGAGATCGGGCAGACGTTCCAGCGCCTTAAGGAGAGGATCCCGGAGCACTGGCAGGCCATTAAGCAGCACCCTGAACTGTCCGGCTGGGCAGGGGATAACGCCGAGCATTACGCGCGTGTCCTCGAACTGATCGAGGCCATGCGTCCGGCCATTGAAGACAGGAGCTACTACGAGACCGGCAAGGTCATCGACTTCAGGCTGTTTTCGGCCATGGATCCAATCCTGAAGGCGATTTCAGCACGCCAGGAAGCAAGCCGGAATTCCATTGATGAGGGGAGCATCGAGCTTCTCGGCTTCCTCGAAGTCCAGAAGAGGCGGGTCATCATTGGGTCAGTGGCATTTCTCGCCGTGATCGTTGGCATGACGTTCTGGCTCAGGCACAGCGTGATCCGTCGACTCCGGCAGCTGGCGGCGGATCTGGAGATGATGGAGCAGGAATCGGATCTGACACGACGCCCCGCGGTCCGGGGAAGGGATGAGGTCGCTGGCGTCACCCGGGCGTTGACGTCACTGATCACCAGGTTCGAGGACTTCATTGGCGGGATCCGGGATGTGTCCGCGCGTGTGGATCAGCGCTCAGCCACGCTGGAAGCCCAGGCCGGTGATGTCCAGGCGGCTGCAGGCCAGACCAGCGAGCAGATCCGGGACGTGAATCACTCCATGGAGGCGATGACCACACAGGCCTCCGAGATTGAGGATGCCACATCCAGGTCCGAGGCTACGGTGCGTGAAGCAGTGGTCGCCAACAGCGAGGTTCAGAGCGCTCTGAAGAGCAGTGAAAAGGGGGCTGAGCACACCGTGGAGGTGATCACACGGGTGGCGGATTCGGTCCAGGTTTTCCGGGACTCCATTGCCCGCATTGAGAAGGTCAGTGGTGTCATAGCGGACATCGCGGAGCAGACCAATCTCCTGGCCCTGAATGCGGCCATTGAGGCGGCCAGGGCCGGAGAGCACGGGCGCGGGTTCGCCGTTGTTGCCGATGAAGTCCGGACCCTGTCCCAGCGCACTTCGGAATCAACCACCGAGATCCAGCAGTGGATTGGGGAGCTGGTGGGCGCGTTCTCGGATGTTGATGGGCTTCTCGAGGAAATGCGCAGTGCCGGCACCCACAATCAAGACAATCTGCAGTCGCTGAAGGCCCACCTGGAGCAGCTGGGGGACCGCTTCACGGAGCTTGAGCGCTGGAGTGCCGGTATCAGTGAGTCCGTGGCGCTCCAGCGCCATGAGATTGAACAGGTTGAGAACCGCATTGGCATGCTTGATGACAGTTCGGATGCCCTCGGGCGGAGTGTTTCCAGAGCGCTTGAGATCAGCGAGGCGCTGAGACAGGAATCCGGGCGTATGCGCAGCCTGATTGCAACCTTCCGTGTTTCCGGGAACCCGCATGAATCCACCCAGGCCGTTATGGAGTAGGTTATGGGCTTTGAGCAGCTTGAACAGGAACTGGAGAATCTGCTGGGACAGGGTGGCATCCAGACACTGTTCCAGCCGATCGTGGATGCCAGGGAGGCTCTGGTGGAAGGCTATGAGGCCCTGAGTCGAGGGCCCTCGGACAGCCCCCTGCATCCCGCGTCGGTTCTGTTTGAAACGGCGGAGCGCTGTGGCCGGACACTGGAGCTGGAAAACCTCTGCCTGCGCACCACCCGCGCCAGCTGGACCTCCACACGCAGAACCCAGAAGCTGTTCGTCAATGTCAGCCCCGACAACCTTCTGCCCGGTGCCTACGAGCATCGCTTACTGGAGGCGTTGCTGGAAGACGGTGCCATTGCGCCTGGACAGGTGGTGGTTGAGCTGTCGGAGCGTTATCCCGCGCTCGACATGGAAGAACTCAAACGCTCCCTGACCTGGCTGAAGCAGTCCGGTTTCCAGGTGGCGATTGATGATCTGGGCGCCGGCTATTCCGGGCTCAAACTCTGGTCCGAGGTTGAGCCTGATTACGTGAAGATCGATAGGCATTTCGTGCGTGATATCCATGAGGATCTGGTCAAGCGAGAATTCGTTCGCTCGGTGATGCAGCTCTCCTCAAGGCTCAATTGCCGTGTTGTCGCAGAGGGCGTTGAGCGCAATGGCGAACTGGAACTGCTGCGAGACCTGGGAGTGCGCTATATCCAGGGGTTTCTTTTCGGTCGCCCGCGCAGCGTTGCCAATGCGAATCTGGAGCCACTCAAGGCAGTCAGCAGGATGCCGGAAAACGGCACTGTGAGCGCAGCGAGTCTGGTCCACCATCCGCCCACGCTGCATGGTGACAATACGCTGGAGGAGGCCTGGACGATGCTGCAGGCCCAGGCGGGTGTCTTCGCCCTGCCGGTGTTGGACGATGATGGCCGGGCGCTTGGATTGATCCACAAATGGCAGATTCTTGAGGCGTTCGGGTCAACGTTTGGTCGGTCGCTGAACGAGAAGAAACCCGTTAAGCAGATGATGAAATCCGATGCGCTGCTCTTTGAGCACGACCAGCCACTGGAGGAGCTGAGCCGGCGTCTGACCGAGGATGAGGATGACTACCTGCGCCAGCATTTCCTGGTAACGCGTGACGGGTTCTACGAGGGCATGGGAGCAACCCGGGCATTGCTCAGGCGCATGACGGAACAGCGTATCGAGAAAGCCCGTTACGCCAATCCGCTGACCCTGCTGCCTGGCAATGTCCCGATCCACGAGGAGATCGAGTCCCGCCTCGCAGAGGGTGCCCCGTTTCTGATGATCTACTTTGATATCAACGCCTTCAAACCCCTCAATGACCATCTGGGCTTCAGAACAGGCGACCGCCTGATCGTCCTGCTCGGGAGGCTTCTACAGCAGTATTTCGGGAAGGAAGGCGATATGGTTGGCCATCTCGGCGGGGACGATTTCATCGTCTTCTGTGACGATATCGATCATACGGTCTGCAGCAGTACGGCCGTGATGGACACCTTCAATGCTGAGAGCCGTTCTGTGTACCGGGATGAAGACAGGTTCAGAGGCTTCGTCAGGGCAGAGGACAGAGGAGGACGTGTCTGTAATTGGCCCCTGGCGACGCTGGCGGCGGGTGTTATCCGTGTGTCTCCAGAGTCAGTGATGGATACAGAAGAGGTTGTCCATAGGGCCGCGGAAGCCAAAAAGGCCTCGAAGCCCGCTGAATGGTGCGACACCACTCCTGAACTCTGCCAGGTGAGCTGACAGATCGGAGCCTGGGGAGTCGCTACTGCTTGTCGGAACCCACGTGTTCGCGTATCAGCTCCGCCAGCTGCCTTGCGGGCTCCGATGGCCGGCCCGGGGCGCGATGCAGGGTGATCTCCACGGAGGGAAGCGCGGGGAGGCCGCTTTTCTCGTCCAGGGCCCTGAGTTGTGGATTGAGCATGTCACGGGTAATGAGTACCACGGCAAGCCCTGCCACGACGACGGGCATCAACCCCGTCATGGATTGGCTTGAGTAGGCAAGGCGCCAGTGCCGACCTGCAGAGCCCAGAGCGTATTCGGCCACCTCCCGGAAAACGTCTGCGCCGGGGCTGTACAGGGCCAGGGGCAGGGGGTCCACCAGCGACGGTTGCTGGTTGGCACCCACAGCCCAGACCAGGGGATCCCGGCGGATTACTTCGCCGCCCGGTGAGTGGGTTTGGCGGGTGACCACCGCGAGGTCCAGCTCCGAGGCCTGTACCTGTCTGGCCAGATCGGTACTGGCGCCACAGATCACCTTCAGCTGCATGGCGGGGTACATCTGATGGAAATAGGCCAGTGCGGGCGTGAGCAGAAATGCGTAGTCCTCGGGAATACCCAGGGTGAGACTCCCGGTGACCGTGCGCGCCTTCATATCGTTCAGCGCCTCGTTGTTGAGGGTCAGAAGCCGCCTTGCATGGCCAAGAAGCCTTTCTCCCTCGGGCGTGAAACGGATCCCCCGCCCCTCTTTCTCATGCAGTGTTACGTCGAGCATGGACTCAAGCCGGTGGAGCTGCATACTCACCGTTGACTGGGTATAGCTGAGCCGTTCGGCAGCGGCCGTCACCGTTCCGGTGTCGGCCACGGCCAGGAATGTCTGCAGGAGGTTGAGGTCCAGTACGGGTGCTCTCATATATCACAAACCTTGATGGATCAATTCAAATAAAATTGTTTTTGTGATCATTATGCTGGCCATAGACTGCTCCTGTCACTGAAAGGTTGTGAGAGGTCAAGGAGGTAGTTCATGCAGGTATTGAGCACTCAGAGAATGCCGTTGCCCGTCGGCCCGCTTGCGGGTCTGTTCGCTGTTGTGCTCTGGGCGTCAGCGCCGCTGTTGATTGATCTGGCGACGACCATTCCACCCCTGCGGCTGACCACGATTGCGCTGCTCGCGGGGTCGCTGGCTGCACTTCCTCTCAGCCTGGGGAAAAATTCCAAAGCGGAAATCCCGCCCGGCTTTGAAGCGATCATCTATGGGGTCATCCCGCTTCTGGTGCTGGGTGCTGTTGGTTCCTATCTGGTCGGGCTGGGAATGGCGCCGACGGCGGAAGGGGCATTGATCACCTACACCTGGCCGGTGATGTTCGTTCTGATCAGCCAGTGGTTCACCCATGGCCGGCTGTCAGGGCCGGTGCTGGGAGGAGCAGCCATTGCCTTTGGCGGCGCCGCACTGCTTCTGGCGCCGGATGCCCTGAGTGGCGGGCTTTCCGGCAATATGGCCGGGTATGCGTTCGCATTGATCGCCGGTTGCTGTTGGGCGCTTTACTCCTGGCTGTGCCAGAAAACACCCGTGACGCTAACTCCGTTCATGCCTACGATCTTTCTGATCGCGGCCATCGTGGCTGCCGCGATGGGGGTTGTGCTTGAGCCTGAAGTTGTTTCCCTTCCCTACAGCGGCATTGCCGCGGGCGCGGCCCTGGGGTTGGGACCCTACGGCGTTGCCATGGTTGCCTGGGATGTCGCCATCCGCAACGGACCCACAGGACTGGTGGGCAGTCTGGCCTACGGCGTCCCGGTTCTGGCGGCATTCTTTTTGGTGGTGGCGGGGGTTGCAGCCCCCAGCTGGGAACTGCCGGCGGCCGCTTTGCTGGTAATAATCGGCTCCATTGTCGCCCGAAAGGACACCTGAGCGGACTGGCGGCCAAGGGAGTCAACGGGCTCTGTAGTGCAGGGTGTAGGCGGTTACGAGCGCCGGTACACCCAATCCGACCCAGGAGAGAAGGTTCCAGATGCCTTCACCCATCAGCGCTGATGCCAGCCCGATGAGGCTCGCCAGCGCGATCCAGATGGGAGCTGCAAAGATCCTCCAGAGTGATCGGTGATTGCGGGTCGTGTTCTTATGGCTCATGAGGTTGCCGTAAGAGAGGGAGAATTCGCTTCCCGGGAGTCGCGGATCTCGCTGGTAACGGGGCGCCGGCGGGAGGCCCAGAGATAGAGCCCGCTGCCGAGCACCACGATGGTGAGTACATCGAGTACCGCCCACAGGATCTTCAGCGGCAGCCCACCGTAATCACCGAAATGCAGGGGGCCGGACAGGGCCAGGGTCTTCACGTACCAGGGCATTTCCCGCATGGCGGTGAACTCACCTGTGCGGGCATTGATCAGCGCCGGCGTGATCAGGTGCTGGGTCAGGGAGGTGTTGCCGTGCAGAAAGACCGCGTAATGGAAGTCCGTGGACCACATGCCGCCCGGGAAGGCCACGAACTGCAGCGTTTTATCCGGCGCGGCCTTAACGGCCTCGTTTACTGCTGAGTCCAGAGAGGCCATCTCCCCCGGGTCCGGCACGCTCTGGTCGTCGTAGCCCTGCGCCAGGTCCGCAAGCGACTGCTCCCGCCAGGTATCCAGTATCGGCGTTGACAGGGTATTGACCACCCCGGTCAGGGTCACGACGGCCAGCCAGGCGATAGTGATCACCCCCAGCAGATTATGGTAGTCCAGCCATTTGATGCGGCGCGTTTTGCTCTTTCGGACGGTGCCGAAATCCAGTTTCCGCATGAACGGCGCATAGAGCACTACCCCTGAAACGATGGCCAGGAACAGCAGGACGCCCATCGCACCCAGGAAGAGCATGCCGGGCAGTCCCAGGAACATGTCGGTATGCAGTTGCAGGATGAAATCCATGACGCCGTTTTCGTGAGCCGGGACGGTCTCGCCGCTGGTCCGGTCATAGGAGGCGAAGTGCATATCCCCGGCGGCTGCATCGGGGCTGGGGCCAGTAGTGACGTTGACCACTGGCCGCTCCTTGTCGAAGCTCATGAACAGCGGGGTGCCGCCCGGTTGGCTCTCCAGCGCGATCGACAGGATCCGGTCAAGTGGCAGCAACTCGCCATTGGGGTTCGCCGGTTGCCACTGCTGGGTATCCAGCGCCTCGTCGATCTCGTCGTGAAAGATCAACGGCAGCCCGGTGATGCAGAGCATCAGGATGAAGGCGGTGCAGATCAGGCTGGTCCATTTATGGATGCCTGACCAGACACGGATGGTTCGTTGCTGCATTGGGAACCGGGTCTCCTAGAAGTCGACGGTGGCTGACAGCATGAAGGTACGCGGAGCACCTACAGTCAGGTAACCCTGGCCCGGATACCCGCCTGCGGAGGCCCAGTAATCATGATCCGCCACGTTCTCGACCCGGGCCCGCACTGTCAGCAAACGGTCATCCCCCATGGGGACAAGGTAGCGGGCACCAATATCGAGCCGGGTCCAGGAGGGCACCTTCTGCTGGTTGTTGGAATCCGCATACTGTGAGCTGGTGTAGATAAGGCGGCTATCGAGCGCCAGGTCGGGCAGGGCGGGGACGTCGTACTTCAGGTTGAGGTTGGCCTGGGTGTCCGGTGCGCCAATCGCATCGTTGCCATCCACGTCGGTATCCAGATAGCTGACGCCGCCGAGCACGGTCAGATGGTTGGTGGCCTTGCCGTAGGCGTTCAGCTCAACGCCCCGATTACGCCGGTAGTCCGAGACACGGAAAACGTTGTTACTGTCCACCTTGGCGCTGGGCTTGCGGCTGTAGTAGAACGAGGCGTTGCCGCCCAGGGTCCCCTGTTCGAACTTGAGCCCGACTTCGCTCTGTTCCGTTGTGAACGGTTCAAGGGTTTCGCCCGCATTGACGACCGGCTGGTTGTTCGCGGTTGCCGGCGCTGTATCGCCCTCCTGAAGGCCTTCGATGTAGTTGGCGTAGGTGGCGATTGACGGCGTCAGCTGATAGACGACCCCGAGGGAAGGCGTTATCGCGCTTTCTTCGTAATTGGTTGTCCGGTCTCCGGTGTTGTAGTCGTAGGTTTTGGACTCAATCCGCTGGTGGCGTGCGCCCAGAGTGATGTTCAGCCGGTCGTCCATCAATGACAGCTGATCCGCCAGCGCCACGCTGGAAAGCCGGGTTTTCTGGGTCAGTCCTGGGTTATCAAGGTCACCCCCGCTGAAGCCGGCTGAGGGTGGCTCCGGTGCGTCCATCGGGTTGTAGATGTTGCCGAGGATCGTGGGTCCGAACACAAAGGCGTTCTTTGATTCAAGCTCATAGGTCGAACCTGAAAGCGTCATTTCATGGGCAATCGAGCCGGTGGTGAACTCGGTGCGCACACCGACCTCCCCGGTTTCGACGGTGTCCTCACGGCTGTTGTCGAAGCGGTTGGCCGTGTAGTCACCATTGCTGTCGACCACCGTCGGGTTGGCGAAGGTGGATTCCTCTTCCCCCTGCCGCATACCGAAAGCGAGCCAGCCAGTGATTGCCTCACTGAAGTCGTACTCGCCACGAACCGTCCCGAACACATCCTCGGATTCCGAGTAGGTCCAGGGCTGGCCAACGCTCTCGGAAGCGTCCGGCGCATCCGGGATAGCCAGTCCACTTTTGATCGTGATGTTCGGCTGGCTCGCGTCCATCAGGTGATCCTGGTACCCCAGGTCTGCAGACAGCCGGAGGTCTTCGCCCTGGTAATCGAGCCCAATGTGGGTCATGGAGAGTTCGCGGGATTCGCCGTCCACGGCCGTATCCCCATCACGGCGGGCCGCATTGACCCGTACCCCGTAGCGCCCGTCCTCGGAGCGTCGCGCCACATCCGCCGCCGCGTAGGCCTGCCCGCCGCTCTGGACACCCGTTGTCACCTGGGTGAGGGGATGATTCGGGGCACGTTTGGGCACCACATTCACGGCGCCACCGAGGCCACTGCCGCCCGGCGCTGCCCCCTTGAGGAAGGTGTTGGCACCACGGAAAACCTGCACCCGCTGGATGAACTCGGACGCCAGGTACTGCCGGGGCAGGAGGCCGTAAAGGCCGTTGTAGGTCATGTCGTCCGAGAAAACGGGCAGACCGCGCACCAGGTAGACCTGCTGGAAGTTCCCGAAACCCCGGGCGACACGTACGGCCGGATCATTAAGCAGCACGTCTCCGACACTGGCCGCCTGTTGGTCCTCGATCAGGAGTTCGGTGTAGTTGGTGAAGTTGTAGGGCGTTTCCATTACGTCCTGATTGCCGAGCAGCCCAACGCGGCCTCCCTCGGCCACCTGTCCTCCCGCAAAGGCGGGGCTCAGCCCCTCTTCCGAGGCATCGGCGCTGGCCTGGACTTCCAGTGTTGGCGCGGAAAAGGTTCTCTGGCTGGCCGTTCCCTCCTGGGCAATAACGGTGCCCGGAACGGTGCTTAGTAGGGCAATGCTGATCGAAAGCAGGCTTGGTCCCTGGCGGACATTCATGTGGTCACCCCATAACGAATTGGTAATGGGGCGGAACGGTAAACGAAATAATAGATATTCGCAACGGATAAATGTGTGCGGCAGAGTGGCAGTAGCACTATGTCGGGAGGGTCAGCGCCGCCGGGTCAGCTGGTCGATGATCCGCCTTGGCAGTGTCTCAAAGGCCGGCGTGATCGGCTCTTCGTAATTGCTGTGAATGACGCGACCCTGTTTGGGGCGTCGCTCGTGGGCGGCGTACTGTTCCAGGCGCTGGATCAGCTGTTCCTGGTGATGGAGTTCGCGCACGGCCAGACCTGACAGGGTCAGCGCGGTGGCGCCAAGCAGCAGGTTGAGAAGCATCATCATGGCGATCACCTGTATTCAACGCTGATTTCGGACTCGATGCCACGTTCCGAGAGGGCTTCATCAAGCTCCGAAGTGAGCTGGCGGAACACGATGCGGCGGACGGTCTCGGGCATGTAGTCACCCACCAGGCGAGCGCCGGCCGACTCCCTGCGGGCCACCTCAATCGGGTTGAGCACGCGTACGGTCATCAGCATCTCCGGCGGTGGCAGCTCCGGGTCCGCCACCCGTGCCAGTGCATGTTCCACGCGGCGGCGCTGCTGTCGGAGACAGTACAGCGTCCAGCCACTCAGGCCCACCATGATCAGTAGCACCAGGGTCGTCAGAAGGGTCATCATCCGTTCTCCGTTGCTGCTCCCTGATCCGGCCCGAAGGGTTTCACCATCAGCAGCAGCCTTGGCAGCAGCGTCAGTGCGCCGAGCAGGGCGATCGCCATGGCAAGGCCTGTGAAGACCCCGAAGTAGATGGTCGGGATGAAGTTCGACAGGGCCAGGATCGAGAAGCCGACAATGATGGTCAGCGAGGTGTAGAGCATGGCGCGGCCGATGGTCTGGTGACTGCGGTGCATGGCGGCCTGGTAGTCGCCATCACGACGGATCTCCTCGCGGAAGCGGTAGATGTAGTGAATGGTGTCGTCCACGGCAATGCCCACCGTTATTGCGGCGACCGTAATGGTCATCATGTCCAGCGGAATGCCCATCAGCCCCATGATGCCCAGGACCGTGCCCGCGGCCAGAAGGTTGGGCACAATCGCCACCACCGCCACGCGCAGTGACCGGAACAGGACCAGGAACATGGCCATGATGGCCAGGAACACGGCGCCCAGTGTCTTGATCTGGGAGCTGAACAGGCTCTGCAGCATATTATTGTAAAGGACCGCCATGCCGGTGAGATTGACCTGTTCGTCCTCGAGGCCGATCTCGCCGGTCAGGTGTGAACGGATGCGCTCGAACAGGGCATCCCGGTTCAGCTCCGGCGAGGATTCGATCAGGCGGATGCTGAAGCGGGCCTCGCCGGTTTCCTCGTTGACGTAGGGATCCAGCAGCAGTCCCTGCAGGTCCTCGGGGAAGGCGCGGCCCATCAGCCCCAGCTGCAGCGGGTTCAGCTTGCCCTGATTGACGCGCTCCGCCAGCCGGATGGTGGTGGCCAGGGAGATCACCTTGCCCGTCTGGGGCTGCTCGTCCAGGAAATCATGAATGGTCTTGACCAGCTCAGCGCCATCGGTGCTGAAGAAACTGTCAATCTGCTCCCGGGGCTCACACTCAGGGTCCACGAAGGGATCGCAGTCCTCGGTGGGCGTGCCGTCATTCTGCTCAAGACTGATGATCACATCCAGTGGCGTGGTGCCGCCGAGTTTCTGGTCGATCACGACCATTCCCTGGTGGATCTCGGTATCCGACTTGAAGTAGTCGATGAAACGGTTCTCCACCGACAGCCAGGACACACCCACGGCACAGACCACTGCCAATGCGGCACTGAAGGCCAGAATTGTGCCTCGGTAGTTATCGGTAACCCGGGCCAGGTACTCCGTGACCGGTGTGCGGTGCAGCGCACCTCCGGGCTGGGCAGCGCGCGGCAGCAGCATGAGCACCGCCGGCAGGACCAGAAAGACCACGGCATAGCCGATCAGGATGCCCACGGTCATCATAAGCCCGAAGTCGATCACCGGCCGGATTGAACTGAAAATCAGGGAACCGAACGCAACGACGGTGGTGATCACCATGTAGAAGCAGGGCCGGCCCATGGCGCTGACGGTTTCGGCTACCAGCTGGTAGCGGTTGGCGTCAGGCTGCACCTGCTGGTACTCACGATGGCGCACGATCAGGTGGATCGTCAGCGACATGGTGATGATCAGCAGCAGCGACACAAAATTCGAAGAGATAACGGTCACCGGCCAGTGCGTCCAGCCCAGGTAGCCCAGGGTGAGCCATACGGTAAGAGCGCAGCACAGCAGCGGCAGCAGCACCCAGCGCGGCTGGCGGAAGATGATGCCCAGCATCAGGATGATGAAAGCCAGGACGCCGAGACCGAAGGTCACCAGATCGCTCTCAACGAAAGCCATCATGTCGGCCACGATCATGGGCACGCCGCCCAAGTGGATGCGGGCCTGATCCCCGTAATTGGCAAGGACGTCGCGCACGTCCCGGATGATCCGGTCCTGCTGGGCGTTCAGGGCTTCCTTGCGCTGGCGATAGTCGGCCAGCACCTGTGAAAGCTCGCTTTCCTCGGCTTCAGAGAGCCCCTGGTCGCCTTCCTTCTGCTGGAGGGCGTCGCGCCGGTCGCGCAGCTCGTAATAGCGTTCGTCCGTGGGCAGCAGCAACTGGATGGCGGTGGTGGTACCGTCCTCGCTGACCAGCATGTTCTGGTAGAGCGGGTTCTCCATCAATGCCTTGCGGGCGGTATCCAGCGGCACATCATCCCCGTCCAGGGTCTTCATGTGCTTGTTCACGGTCATGAGCGTCATGTCCGGGCTGTGCAGCAGCGGCACGTTGAGGATGCTGTTGCTCTCATCAATGCCCTCAACGGCCATAAGATCGTCGCGCAGTTGCTCCAGCCGGTTGAGCGCGTCGTCGCTGAACAGCTCGCCTTCCGGCTGGTAGCTGACTACCAGGAAGTCATCCGTGGTCTCAAACCGCTGATAGGTCTGCTGGTAATACTCGAAGGACTCATCGCCCTCCATGACCAGGGTGTCCGGTGACGCATCGAGCCGGAACTGGTCCAGGCGCAATCCGGCTATCACGGCGGCGATGAGCACCAGGAGCAGGGTAAGCACTGGATGGGACAGAACGGTTCGATCGTAAAGATGGAAAAGTCGGTTACCCAAGGTACTACCTCTTTGATGGGTTGAACGTGAGGGCCTTAAAGCGTTGCTGCTCATCCAGGGCCAGATGGATATCGGACGCGGGTGGCGATTCAAGCAGCCGTCGGGTGGTACGCTCGTAATGCGCCATGAAGGTAGCGAAGGCATCGCCTTCGTCCAGGTGGGCGCGGTAGCTGTCGCTGCGATTGCGGATCAGCTTTGCCTCCTGGAGCAGCCGCCAGCGCTGCACGGCGTCCCAGGATGGGGCCTGCAGGAAGAGTGAGCGGTCGAAGCGCTGGAACAGATCCTGATAGCGACCGGCCAGCTGTTCATTCACATAATGCCGCCAGAGCCCGCTCGGATCCTGTTCAGCCTCCAGGCTGTTGACCGGTGTGTCGAGCTCACGCTCGTCGACGGCCTGGGCGCCCAGGCACCAGCCCTCCAGCAGGATAATGCCGGGGCGCCCCTGGAAGCTGTGCCACTGGGACTCGGGCAGCCGGTCATCCGCGCTTTTGTCGAAGAGTGGCAGGGGCGTGCGGGTATCATGGCTGGCACCGTGCAGCCTCTCCACACATTCCAGCAGCCCCTCGATGTCGTGGGTGCCGGGAACCCCACGGGTCGCCAGCAGTGGGTGCACGGTGTCCGCAAGTTCGCGGCGGGAATGCCGGCTCAGGTAGAAGTCGTCCAGGCTGAGCACGCAGGAGGAGACGGCAAAGCAGTGGTGTAGAACCAGCCTCAGTGCCCGTGCCAGGGTGGTCTTGCCGCTGCCCTGGCTGCCACCAATGGCCATGACCAGTGGGCGGCCAAGCCGGCGCCGGTCGGTGAGCAGCCACGCGGCCATGGGGATGACCAGGCGCGGGAAAACACTCATCCACCCCTGGGGGAGCTGTTCAGCGGCGAGGAACCGCTGCAGCGCCAGCACCGCATGCTGGCGAGCCTCGGTGATGCTCCGGGTCGGGAGAGGGGTATCGTCGGGCCAGCTGGCCTCCGGAAAGATGACCGTCCCTGGTCTGTGTTCTCTGCCTGCCGTGTGTTCCGCCATGCGCCAGCCTGTGTTTCCGCTCAGAGGTTGCGTTCGCCGCGGCGATAGACGTTTTCGTACACGTGGTTGGTCGCCTCGACAAAACCGTCAATGCTGCCACAGTCAAAACGCCGGCCCCGGAATTGGTAGGCAAGAACACAGCCGTTCTTTGCCTGTTCCAGCAGGGCGTCTGTGATCTGGATTTCGCCGCCCTTGCCAGGCTTGGTCCGCTCCAGGATGTCGAAAATATCCGGCGTCAGGATGTAGCGCCCGATGATGGCCAGGTTTGAGGGGGCCTGATCTTTTGGTGGCTTTTCCACCATGTCGGTGATCCGGTACAGACCGTCCTTCATGGTTTCGCCCTCGATGACCCCGTACTTGTGGGTTTCGTCCTCGGGCACTTCCTCGATGGCCACGATGCTGCACCGGAACTGGTTGTAGAGCTTGACCATCTGGGCCATGACACCGTCGTCATTGTCCCCGGCAACACAGAAGTCATCCGCCAGGATGACCCCGAATGGATTGTCACCGATCAGGTTGCGGCCGGTGAGGATGGCGTGGCCCAGGCCCTTCATCTCGTTCTGCCGAGTAAAGGCGAAGCGGTGGTTCTCGATCAGGTTGCGGATGCCCTTGAGGTTATCTTCCTTGCCGGTACCCGCGATCTGATGTTCCAGCTCATAGCTGATGTCGAAATGGTCTTCGATGGCACGCTTGCCACGGCCTGTGACGAAGCCGATATCCTGAATGCCCGCCTCCGAGGCCTCTTCCACCGCGTACTGCACCAGCGGTTTGTTGACGATGGGCAGGATCTCCTTGGGCATGGCCTTGGTGGCCGGGAGAAAGCGGGTGCCGTAACCGGCGACCGGGAAAAGGCATTTGCTGATCATGGCTTGCGTTCCCTGTTGTGTTTTCGCTGATGCACGGATGATTCCAGAAGCCACCAGTGTAAACAATCCGTTGCACAAAAAAGAGGGTGCTCATTGCGGTTCTTTGATTTGCGCTGCCCGCAGGGATTGCTCATGCTGTAATCATGAACCCAAACGATGCCACGCCCTTCACCCTGGTCCTTTTCGGCGCCGCAGGCGACCTGGCCCGGCGGCGGCTGGTGCCGTCCCTGTATGCGCTCTGGTGTGACGGGGCCCTGCCGGAGCACTGGCAGCTTGTGGGCGTGAGCCGCAGTGCCCGTACCCGCGATGAATGGCGCGCGGAACTCGTCGATGCGCTGGAAGGCCATGTCGCCGATGAGTTCCTGGCCCATGTGGACTATGTGTCCGCGGATGCCACGGATCCGGGCGCGCTGGGGCGTCTGCGTGGGAGTCTGGACGGGCAGCACTGCATCTTCTACCTCGCCACCCGCGCTGACCTGTACGCTGGTATCACCCAGGCGCTGGATGAGGCGGGCCTGGTCTCCGGGCGGTCCAGGATTGTGCTGGAGAAGCCCATAGGGCTGGATTACGCCTCGGCGGAAGCAATCGAGAGCAGTGTGCGGGAATGCTTCAGCGAGCGCCAGATCTTCCGCATCGACCATTACCTGGGCAAGGAAACCGTCCAGAACCTGCTGGTTCTGCGTTTTGCCAATTCCATCTTCGAGAGTCAGTGGAATCACCGTTACATCGATCACATCCAGATTACCATTGCCGAATCCGGCAGCGTGGCCGGCCGCGGTGCCTTCTATGATGAGGTTGGGGCCCTGCGGGACATGGTCCAGAACCATCTGCTGCAGCTGCTGTGCATGACGGCCATGGAACCCCCGAACACCCTTGATGCGGATGCGGTGCGCGATGAGAAAGTGAAGGTGCTGCGAGCCCTCAGGCCCATGGAAGCCGCCTCCATCGCCGAAGAGGTGGTGCGAGGGCAGTATGTCTCCGGAGCTGGCGGTGAGGCCGGCTACACGGAGGATGCCGATGTCCGTGAGAGCGCCACGGAGACCTTTGTGGCCATGCGTGTTGCCATTGATAACTGGCGCTGGGCCGGGGTGCCGTTCTACCTGCGCACAGGCAAGCGCCTGCCGGAACGCACCTGCGAGATTGTGGTCCACTTCCGGCCCGTGCCGCATTCGATTTTTCCGCAGCAGCGCGCGAGCATGGCCAACCGCCTGGTCTTCCGCCTGCAGCCGGACGAGGGCATCCAGCTTTCATTCAGCGAGAAACGCCCCGGGGCGGCCATGGACATCCGCATGTCCGAGCTCAGCCTCAACCCGCAGACCCTGAGACGGGAGCGGGCACCGGACGCCTACGAGCGGCTGCTCAGTGACGTGATCCAGGATAACCAGACGCTGTTCGTTCGCCATGATGAACTCATGGCGGCCTGGGAATGGGTGGACCCGATCCTTCAGAACTGGCGTGATTCAGGCGCCCGTCCGGAGCCTTACAGGGCGGGAACCTGGGGGCCCTCAGCAGCGACCATGCTGCTGGCCAGTGACGGACGACTCTGGGATGAAAGGGAGACAGACGATGCACCCGACGGTTGAGGCAGTTACACGGCGCATACGCGAACGCAGCGCCACCGACCGGGACCGCTACCTGGCGCTGATGGCCGGTGCCCGCCGGGACGGGCCGCAGCGCGAGACCATGAGCTGTACCAACCTGGCGCATGTGATGGCGTCCAAGCCCGATTCCGACAAGTTGATCCTGCGCCAGACGCAACGCAGTGCCAACGTCGGCATCATCTCCGCCTACAACGAGATGCTCTCCGCGCATCAGCCCTATGGAGACTTTCCGGACCAGATCCGGCGTACGGTGGCGCGGGCCGGGCATGTGGCCCAGTTCGCCGCTGGCGTGCCCGCCATGTGCGACGGTATTACCCAGGGGCAGCCGGGGATGGAGCTGTCGCTGTTCTCCCGGGACCTGATCGCCCAGGCCACCGCCATCGGGCTCAGCCATAACGTGTTCGACGGCGTGCTCTGCCTCGGCATCTGCGACAAGATCGTGCCCGGGCTGCTGACCGGCGCCCTGCGGTTTGGCCACCTGCCCACGCTCTTTGTACCGGCGGGGCCGATGCCCTCGGGCATGTCCAACGCTGAGAAATCCCGCATCCGGGAACAGCACGCGCGCGGTGAAATCAGCCGCGATGAACTGCTGGAAGCGGAGTCGCGCTCCTATCATTCGCCGGGCACCTGCACCTTTTACGGTACCGCCAACTCCAACCAGGTGCTGATGGAGGTCATGGGCCTGCAGTTGCCAGGGTCCTCTTTTATAAACCCGGGTACGGACCTGCGCGAGGCCTTCACCCAGGCCGCGAGCCGTCGGATCACCGAGGTCACCGACCTGGGGAACGACTATCGTCCCCTGTCGCAGGTGGTCTCGGAGAAGACGCTGGTCAACGCCATGGTGGCGCTGCTGGCCACCGGCGGTTCCACCAACCACAGCATCCACCTGGTGGCCATCGGGCGCGCGGCCGGCATCCGTATCGACTGGGAGGACTTCCACGAGCTCTCGCGGGTGGTGCCTCTGCTGTGCCGCCTTTATCCCAACGGTGAGTCGGACATCAACGACTTTGACCGTGCCGGTGGTGTGCCCTTCCTGGTGCGGGAGCTGCTGGGCGCAGGGCTGATGCACGAGGATGTGAGCGTGATGTTTGGCGACTCCATCCACGACTACACCCGCCCGCTCGGCCTCGATGGGGCGGGGCGCCTGGTCCAGGGCGCGCCCCGCGAGGCCACCGGCGATCCCCAATGTCTGCGTTCGGCGGATGACCCCTTCCTGGCGGACAGTGGCTTTCACCGGCTGGAGGGCAACATGGGCCGGGCCATCATCAAGACATCCTCGGTGCCGGACAATCGTTGGTGCATCGAGGCGCCCGCCCGCGTCTTCGCGGATCAGCAGGCACTGATGGATGCCTACGAGGCCGGGGAGCTCACCCATGACGTCGTGGCCGTGCTTCCGGGGCAGGGGCCCGCCGCCAACGGCATGCCGGAGCTGCACAAGCTGATGCCGGTGCTCGCCAATCTGCAGAATGATGGCCTGAGGGTGGCACTGCTCACGGACGGACGTCTGTCCGGCGCCTCGGGCAAAGTGCCCAGCGCGATCCACGTGTATCCGGAAGCTGCCCGTGGCGGTGCCATCGGCCGCATCCGTGATGGCGACCGTGTCCGTATTGATGCCGCTGCCGGTAAGCTACACTGGGAGGCAGGGCGCGACCATGGCCAGCCGGTGCACTGGGGCCGGGGTAATGAAGGGCTTGGCCGTGAACTCTTTGCCGGCTTCCGGGACCAGGTCACCCACGCCGAGGCCGGCGCCACCATCTTCCGCTGGGACGATTGAGGAGCCTCCATGCCTGAGATCCGCCACTTCCTGCCGGACGACTGGCCCGGAATCTGGCCCATGCTGGAGCCGGTCTTCCGTGCCGGAGAGACTTACGCCGTCCCCACCGACATCAACGAGGACGACGCCTTCACCTTCTGGGTGGAAAAACCGGATTGCACCTACGTCGTGCTGGATGACGACGAGACCTATGTGGGCACCTATTTCCTCAAGACCAACGCGCCGGGGCCGGGCAGTCATGTCTGCAACTGTGGCTACCTGGTGGCTGAAAATGCTCGCGGGCGCGGTCTGGCGGACCTGATGTGCCAGCACTCCATGGAAGAGGCGAAGCGGATGGGCTACCGGGCGATGCAGTATAATCTGGTGGTGTCCACCAACCTGGGGGCCATCAAGGTCTGGGAGCGCAACGGCTTCGAGGTCACAGGCACCCTGCCGGGCGCATTCGAACATCCCGAGTATGGGTTTGTGGATGCACACGTCATGTACCGCTGGCTGAGCTGAACAGCCCGAGAAAGGGAGTTCCGATGACCACAACCTACGCCTTTACCCACTATGGAACGGGGTTTTCCCTCTACAGCGGCAAGACCCGGTCTTACCTGCGATACAAGGGGATCCCGTTCGAAGAGCGTCTTGCCACTCTCTCCGTGTACCGCCGGGTGCTGATCCCGAAGACAGGCGTGTCGATGATCCCGGTTCTGGAAACCCCCGAACACGACTTCATCCAGGACACCGTTGAGATCATCGACACCCTGGAGGCGCGGTTTCCCGAACGCGGCATCTACCCGAGCACACCGAAGCAGCGGCTGGTGTCGCTGCTGGTGGAACTGTACGCGGACGAATGGCTGTTGATCCCGGCCATGCACTTCCGCTGGAGTTTCCCGGAGGAGAACCGGCGGTTCATACACGGGGAATTCGGCAAGATCGTCTCGCCCTGGCTGCCCGGGCCGCTGCGGCGGCTGGCCGGCAGCCGACTGGCGAAACGCTTCTCGGGTATGCTGCCCATGCTGGGCATTACGGAAAAGACCAGCTCCGCCATCGAAAACTGGTACTACTCGGTTCTGGACCAGCTTGACGCCCACTTCGCCCAGCACCCCTACCTGTTGGGCGAACGTGCCAGCATCGGGGACTTTGGCCTGATGGCCCCACTCTACGCGCACCTTTACCGGGATCCGGCGCCCGGGCGCATCATGAAGCGCCGTGCCCCGCACCTGGTTGAATGGATCGAGCGCATGAACACCCGCAAACCCCGCGTGGGCGACTGGCTGACGGATGACCAGATACCCGAGACCCTGTATCCGCTGCTGAAGCATCAGTTCGGGAGCCAGTTTCCGGTGCTGCGCGAGACCGTGGACGCCGTGGCGAAGTGGATTGATGAGCACCCCGGGAAGAAAGTGCCCCGCAAGCTCGGCGTACACCAGTACCACCTCAGTGGGGTGGATGAGACCCGGGCCCTGATGAGCTTCCCCCAATGGAAGCTGCAGCGGCCCCTGGATTTCTATCAGGGGCTGGCGGAGGACCAGCGCGGGCCCGTGGATGAATTGCTGGATGAAGTTGGCGGCCGGGAGGCCATGAACATGACGATCCCGCGCCGGGTGCGGCGCGAGAACAACCGTCTGGTGCCGGACGACTGACGTCTCAGTGCAGCTTCATCTTGGGCTTGAAGGCCCGGTGCAGGCGGTCCGTCAGGGCCATCAGCAGCCCCCGGAACCAGCCGAAGACCGCGATCTGGTGCATCCGGTACAGCGAGATGTAGACCAGCCGTGCCAGCCGGCCTTCCACCCGCAGGCTGCCCTTGGAGGTGCCGCCCATCAGGGTGCCGACCGCGGAGTACTGGCTCAGGTTCACCAGTGACCCGTAGTCCTGGTACTGGAACGCCTTGAGTTCACGCCCCTGCATGGCCCGGCGCAGATTGCCGGCCAGGTGGTCCGCCATCTGGTGCGCGCTTTGGGCGCGTGGCGGTACGAAGCCCTGCTCCTGGGGGCAGGCCGCGCAGTCGCCCAACGCAAAAATGTTCGGGTCATCCACGGACTGCAGTGTGGCGGCGACCTTGAGCATGCGGTTGGGCTGCAGGCTCAGGCCGTCAAGGTGTTCCATCAGCGTTGGGCCCTGTACGCCGGCGGCCCAGACCATGATGTCACCGGGGATCTCGCGGCCATCCTGATCCACCAGGGCATCGTCCCGGGCTTCAGTGATCCGGGCCTCCAGCCGTACGTCCACCCCGAGCTCGCGGAGCTCCCGCAGCGTGTCCCTAGAGATCCGCTCGGGCAGGGCGGGCAGAAGACGTGGCCCGGCTTCCAGCAGGGTGATGTGAAGCATGCTGCGGTCGGCCTGGGAGAAACCGTATTCGTGTACCGTTTCCGAGGCATGCACCAGCTCGGCCGCAAGCTCTACCCCAGTGGCGCCGCCGCCCACAATGGGAATGCGGGCGCAGGCATCGGGGTCCGTGCGGCGCTGGCTGTTCACCCGCATCAGAGTGTTCAGGAAGTTCTGGTGGAAATGCTGTGCCTGCTCTGGAGAGTCCAGGAACTGGCAGTGGCGGCGCACTCCGGGAATGCCGAAGTCATTGGTGATGCTGCCGATGGCCAGTACCAGGTAGTCATAGGGAATCTGACGTTCGGGCAGTATCGTCTGGCCCTTTTCATCGAGAATGGCATTGAGCGTGATGGTCTGCGCGTCGCGGTCCAGCCCCGCGAATTCACCCAGCACAAAATGGAAACCCCGGTGGCGCGCCACGCCCCGGTAGCTGATCTGATCCACCGAGGAATCCATGGCCCCGGAGGCTACCTCGTGCAGAAGTGGCTTCCAGATGTGGGTAGGGCTACGGTCGACCAGAGTGATGCGCGCCTCACCCCGGCGCCCCATGCGGCGGCCCAGTTTGGTGGCCAGTTCCAGCCCCCCGGCACCGCCGCCAACAATGACGATCTCCGCTGTCATGACGGCTCCGCTGTGTTAATTAGTGTGCGAATCGTAACACAGCGGAGGCGGGCATCCGCAGGCCCCATTACTGGAAGTCGCTGAACGCGTGCGGTTCCGCCGCCAGCGCCAGGCACAGGCTGCCCGGCCCAATGTAGATGGTGCTGGTAATGCCCATCTGGGAAAGCAGCAATTCCACGCCATGGGCTCTGCAGGTATCACGCAACCGTTGCAGCCCGGGCAGGGCCTCAATCTCTTCCCAGCTCATGCCGCAGGAGAGTGATACATAGGGGGTGAGCAGCCCTGCCTCCACACGGGCCACGGCGTAATTCATCACCTGCTCGACCGCCGGCTCAAAACCGCGCGTCTTGGTGGCCGGTTTGCCCTCGGCGCCCTTGCCAAAGATCACAGGCGTGATGTTCAGGGCCTTGCCCAGGAAGGCCACCAGCCCGGAGACGCTGTTATCACCCCTGCGGCGGGCACGTTCGCGGATGTAGTGGAGATCCCTGGGGATCACCACGCTGTAGATCTTGTCCGTGAAGGTGTCGATCTCGTGGCGCAGCGCGTTCTTGTCCAGGTTCTGCTGCATGAGACGGATGGTGTGGGCGGCCAGCAGGCCCTGGCCAGCAAAGATCTGCTTGCTGTCGACCACCCGCATCGAGAAGTTGCCCGTTTCACCGGCAGCGTCACGCTTGCGGCGGTATTCGGCCAGCACGGTATTCATGGCGACACTGGCGTTCTCGTAGATTTTGCTTCGGGAGCGGGTGACCGTCTCGCAGATCGCCAGGTCGTAGTGGTCCACGATCTGTTCCATGAACAGTTGATGGATCTGCTCCGCCGAGAACGCTTCGGTTTCGGCATGGTGGCCCTTCTGTAGGAGCCCCTGCTCGTAGAACTCCTGGGTCAGTTTGGGGTCGTGGGTGTCGGTGTAGGTCTGGTCATCAATGTGTGCCGTTACCGGTAGAACGAAGAGCCCGTGCTCCCTGCTGAACTCATGGGGTATGTCGCACGCGGAGTCGACGATAAGCCCTGTCTTCATGGTCAGCCTCCTCAAGCCGCACTGCATTACGCGGACTTTTGTCATCCAATGTCCGATGTAACATAACCGACTGGCAAGTTTCCGTGGTGCAGTTCCGCTTTTCAAGGAACTTTGAAAAGCTAACCGAAATCGGGAACGCAATGGCCTGTGCGGCCAATCATGGTGTGGAATTTCCGGCGTGTCTTGACGCCAATGCAGTGACGCCCAATGATGAACCTCGTCATCCCAAAACCCGCAACGGAACAGGAGTGCACCTCATGAAACAGGTCACCGTCACCAGCCCTGGTGGGCTCGATAACCTCAAGGTCGCCGACCAGGCCGAACCCGGTCAGCCCGGCCCCGGCGAAATCCGCGTGCGGGTGCACGCCAACTCCCTCAACTTCCACGACTACCTGGTTGCCAATGGCGGCATCCCGACCGAAGATGGCCGCATCCCCATGTCCGACGGCGCCGGCGTGGTGGAAGCCGTGGGCGAGGGCGTTGAGGAATTCGCTGTGGGCGACAACGTCGTCTCCACCTTCTTCCCGCCCTGGCTCGATGGCGAACCCCAGGAAGGCAACTTCACCAATGTGCCCGGCGACGGCTTCGACGGCTACGCCCGCGAACAGGTGGTGCGGGCCGCGACCGCCTTCACCCGCGCTCCGGAAGGCTACAGCCACGCCGAAGCCGCCACGCTGACCACCGCCGGCCTCACCGCCTGGCGCGCGCTGACCGTGGACAACCACATCAAGGCTGGCGACACCATCCTCGTGCTCGGCACCGGTGGCGTCTCGATCTTCGCGCTGCAGTTTGCCCGTGCGATGGGTGCCAACGTCATCGCCACCTCGTCCTCCAACGAGAAGCTGGAACGCCTCAGCAAGATGGGTGCCCAGCACACCATCAACTACAAGGAAGACCCCAAGTGGGGCAAAACGGTCAAGAAGCTCACCAACGGCCACGGCGTGGACCAGGTGATTGAAGTGGGCGGCCCCGGCACCGTGGCGCAGTCCATCGAGGCCATCCGCGTGGGCGGGCTCATCTCACTGATCGGCGTACTCACCGGCAGCGGGGGCGAAGTCCCCACCGCCAAGCTCATGGCCAAGCAGGCACGCCTCCAGGGCCTGCTCGTGGGCAGCCGCCGCCACCAGATGGACATGGTCCGCGCCCTCGAAACCACCGGTATCAAGCCCGTGATCGACAGCAGCTTCAAGCTGGAGGAGATCGCGGACGCGTTCCGGCATGAGGAAGCGGGTAAGCACTTCGGGAAGATCTGTCTGGAATACTGATCCAGAAATCCGCCTTCCGCGCCGCAGCCTGGCTGCGGCGCTGCTTCCTTTCGAATTTCCCTCCTTCAGAATATGTCAGTGGGATTTCTTACGGCGAAGGACTCCCATTCCAAGTAGACCAAGACTTAGCAGCGCCATTGTGCCTGGTTCAGGAACGGAAGCACTGGGAGGAACGTCGTCTGGCTCGTCCTGATTGCCGAATATTTGTGTCCTTAATTCAACACTTCCGCTTGACCCAAAATCAGGCGATGCAAACCCGGATAAATTCTGATTTAAGACCAATGATTGGATGCCATTCTCTTCTTTTCCATTGGGACCAAAAATGTAAGGAAAAGTAAATCTTTCTCCTGAAGTAAAGCCCAACCCATATGTGGTATCTGTCTCAAGGAATAGAGACAGTGTTTCTGATTGTTTAAAGCTCATTCCGTCGTCTGAGAAGGATTTCGCCCCTTGGTACAGTAGGGTTCCACTGTTTGAATTCGGGCCTTGGTTAATATCATAGACAAAGAAATTGACCGAGGCATCGTTGTCAAGATCAAACTCAAAAGCGAAACTCTTCATTTCGGTTCTTGTATTCAATTCAAAAAACGAGATTATTCCACTCTCTGCACCATAAGTAAGTGTGTCTCCAGGTTCACTGCTGTCACTCTCAAAAAGAAGGGTAGACATCGCTATGCCAGGTAATGCTGACAGAGTCGCTATTGTCAGAAAGGCCTTTACTGTTGGTTTTATAGAAAAAAACATGGTTCTTCTCCGTCCGTGTTGTTTTCGATGACTTCATTGGAAAAATTGCAATTAATGATCCGATATAGGGTTTTTTTCAGGAAAACAGTCGGGTATCTAGGCTCCCTATGTTGCTGTCAGTCCTACATGTAAAAAATACTGACGAAAACGCGCCCTAGCGCACCTGCTACGCTGGGAGTGCCATAATGGCGAGGATGCACAAGGAGAACACTGATGGGGCCTGAACATTTCTGGTGGGGTGGATGGGGCATGTTTCCCATGATCATGCCGATCGCCATGCTCATCATCGCTTTGATCATGATCTACCTGCTCTTCGGCAGAGGGGGGCCTCGATCCCCGGGATGGGAGAATGATGAGAGACGGTCCCCGCGTTCCCGGGAGTCCGAATCGGCGATCGAGATTCTCAAGAAACGATACGCTCGAGGAGAGATCAGCCGGGAAGACTTCGAGCAGATGAGGAAAGACCTTGAGGACTAGCATGGGCTGGTTTGTCGGGGAGTGAACGCAGGGAGTGAGGAATGAAGGTCGATCAGGAGGTACTGGCGAGTGCCGAGCGGGAAGGGATTCTGGGGCCGGGGCAGGCCGAGAGACTCTGGGGTTTCCTGGCCGAGGGGCAGGCGGCGGCTGGTGAGAGGCCCCAGTTCCGGGCTGCACACCTGCTGTACTATTTCGGTGGCCTGTTGGCGATTGGCGCCGCCTCTCTGTTTCTCAATGCTGCCTGGAATCAACTCGGGCCCTGGATGGGCGCGGCGCTGGCGATTGGGTACGCGATCGGGTGCTGGCATGTGGCCGCCTGGCTGCTTGAACAACGCCGGCTGGCGATCCCGGCGGGTGTCCTCGGGGCGTTGGTTACTGTGTGCACCCCGGTTGCGATCTTCAGCCTCCAGAAGGCGTTGGGCTGGTGGCCGTCCGGCCACGATGTCTACACCGATTACCACCGCTGGGTCGACTGGCACTGGTGGTTCATGGAGCTGGGAACCCTGGTGGTGGGGACCATTGTGTTCTACCGGTTCCGTTTGCCGTTCCTGACGCTGCCGATCGCGGTAACGCTCTGGTATATCGGGATGGACCTGGCCGCGGTTGTGACCGGAGGCGAAGCGGACTGGGAACTTCGCCGCCAGTTCACTCTGTTGTTCGGGCTGGCAACGATCATGTTGGCGCTGTGGATTGATCTGCGCCAGTGTGGCCCACGTGATCAGGCCTTCTGGATCTATCTGTTCGGGCTGATCGGATTCTGGGGCGCGCTTTCGGCGACCTCCAGCGACAGTGAACTGGCCAAGCTCGGGTATTGTGCGATCAACCTTGGCTTGATCCTGGCCGGCGCCATACTGGCGCGCCGTGCATTCGTCGTGTTTGGCGGTCTGGGTGTCGCGAGTTACCTGGGGCATCTCGCCCACAACGTATTCGAGGACTCGCTGCTGTTTCCGTTTACGCTCACACTCATAGGATTGGCGGCTATTGGAGCCGGCGTCGTGTGGCAACGCAACGAAGACGCTATCGAGGGGCGACTGCAGCGGGTACGCCCGGGTCTTCTGACGCGGGCGCTGCAAGCAAGGGGTGCGGGTAACCCGCCGGGGGCGTTGTCCTAACGCAAACCAGGAAAGGAAAGAATCGCCAGAACAATGACGACGGCACCGACGAGATAGGCAATATTGTTCATGGTTGCGTCTCCTTTCCACCGATCCGAAATCGGGATGCGCCGTCTTCCATGCGGCGCTCGATGCAACGTCCTGTTCAGGCGTATCCTTTGCCTCATCTGGAGCCAGAATGGGCGTTGCCATTTGCTCCGTCTGTTCGCTGGCGCACTGAGTTGTAAAAAGAACGGCGATTGGCTCTGCCCATGTCATGGGATCTTGTCGTTTGATGGGATACCTGGGATCAGCGGAAGGGAGCAGGGAGGGCACTCTTCCAGGCGGGCGTTAGTGCATTGCGGGAAGACGGCTATGGGTCAATGTGCCTCTGGGTATTGCCTCAGAATGCGGCCTGCAGGTTCTATGAGATGATGGGTGGGGTTCAGGTAAGAACACACACGATCGCGATTGGGGGGCAGAGTTATGAGGAGATCGGGCACGAATGGACGGATCTCCTGGAAAAACAATAGACTCAAGGACTTGGAATCCATCCCTGATGTGCGTGACGGCCTGACGTACACGGAACGGATCATCCTGTATGTGCTGCAGGAGACCCAGCATGAGGTGAACGGGCGCAACGTGCCGACCGCAATGCTCTATGGCCGGGTGGTGGAATACGTCAATCTCACCGAGGCGGAGCTTCACGATTACCTGAACCGTCTGGGTGTTCAGTCAGATTGAGTGGGTCGAACCGGAAGTACCCGCCCAGTGTCTTATAGACCTCCGGTTGCTGCTCTTTGAGATGGCTGGGCCTCTGAAAGAAGGTTTCCGTCAGCACGGCAAAGAATTCCGCCGGTTCGGTTGCCCCATAAGGGTCGAGCCAGGGTTTCCGGTGATGGTGGAGGGAGTCGCGCAGGTGTTCGTAGGCGCGGGTCATGGTCTCCTGCCAGTGCCGCGCCTGTTCGCCGCTCAGGGGTGGCGCGCCGTCGGCGGTGCCGTCCAGATAATCCAGCTGGTGGGCGAACTCGTGCAGGATCACGTTGTGCGCGCCGTGTGGGTGGATTGCGCCTTCCTCGCAATCGGTCCACGCCAGGACCACCTGGCCCAGGCTGGAGGCTTCCCCGGCACGAATCTCGTTGCTTTCGCTGACCACCATGCCGTCGCTTTCCATGTCCCTGACGCGGTAACGGTCGGGGTAGACCAGGATGCTGTTGATCCCGTCAAAATCCGAGAAGTTCCGGGCAATGATCAGCAGGCAGGCGTGCCCGGCAATGGTGAGGCGTACAGTGTCGTCCACCTCAAATCCGTCGCAGCCATAGAAGGGTTTTTCCGCCAGGAACAGCTGTACGTGCTGTTCGAGCTGGCGTTTGAGCTGGGCGGGCAGCCGGCGGTATAGCGGTACCCGGGTTTTCAGTGTTTTCCGCCAGTGTTCCGGGAAGGGGTGCTGGAGCTGCCTGTTGCGCCACCAGCTGCGATAGAAGAACAGGTAGAAGATGAGTGCGCCAATCAGCGCCAGGGCGCAGAGCAGGTAGATCAGCATGGGTGGGAGTCCGCTACCTCCTGGTTCAGGGAGTGGATGCTGATGCGGGTGCCCGCCTGGCGATCCAGCATCGCCTCTGCGTCTTCCAGCCGGCCGATACCACTGAGGCCGCCGCTTCCAGCAAAATCGCAGGCTGCAGCGAGCTTGGGGCCCATGGAGCCGGCGGGCAGGTCCAGCTGGCGGGCTTCGTCCAGGGTCAGTTCGTGGATGGGGGCGGCGGTATCCTTGCCGAAATCCCGGTAGATGGCGTCCACATCGGTGAGCAGAAGCAGGGCATCGGCCCCCAGCTGGCGGGCCAGCAGGGCGCTGGCGGCATCCTTGTCGATCACGGCTTCAACGCCAATCATGCTGCCGTCATCCCGGCGCAGGATGGGAATGCCGCCACCCCCAGCGCAGATGACCACCACGCCTTGTTTCAGCAACAGCTCGAGCACCCGGGTGTCCGGGATTTCGAGGGGGCTGGGGGAGGGGACGACCCGCCGCCACTTGTCGCCGTCCTGGGCGATCTGCCAGCCAGCCGCCTCGGCGCGGGTCTCTGCTTCTTTCCTGTCGTACACGGGTCCCACGAATTTCGTGGGGTTCTGGAAGGCCGGGTCGTTCCTGTCCACCAGTACCTGGGTCAGCAGCGTGGCCACGGCCCGGTCGTGGCCCAGGGCATTCTCCAGCTCCTGTTCGATGATGTAGCCGATCATGCCTTCCGTTTCGGCGCCGAGTACATCCAGGGGGTAAGCCTCATCCGGTCTGTAGGCGGCGCCCTGAAGTGCCAGAAGTCCTACCTGCGGACCGTTGCCGTGGGTGATGACCAGCTGGTGGCCGGCGCGGACGATGCCGGCGAGTGATTCAGCGGCAACCTTAACGTTGGCCCGCTGGGCCTGGGCTGTCAGGGGTTCGCCGCGCCGCAGCAGGGCGTTGCCTCCGAGGGCTGCTACCACAAGCATGTCAGGCTCCCCTTATTCAGGTTCCAAGAGTGGCGACGAGCACCGCCTTGATGGTGTGCATCCGGTTTTCCGCCTGGTCGAACACGATGGAGGCGGAGCTCTCAAAAACCGCTTCAGTCACCTCCATGGCATCAATGCCGAACTCGCTCTGTATGTCCTTCCCAACAGTGGTTTCGGTATTGTGGAAAGCGGGCAGGCAGTGCATGAACCTTGCCCGGGGGTTGCCGGTTTTCTCCATCAGGGCGGCGTTCACCTGGTAGGGCATCAGAAGCTTGATCCGCTCCGCCCATTTCTCCTTCGGCTCCCCCATGGAGACCCACACGTCCGTGTAGACGAAGTCCACGCCCGCCACGGCGGCGTCAACATCCTCGGTGATCATGATCCTGGCACCGGTATCACCGGCAATACTCCGGGCCTCGGACTGGACGGCCTCCCCGGGCCAGCAGGCCTGGGGGGCACAGAGCCGGACATCCATGCCCATTTTGGCAGCGCCGATCAGCAGGCTGTCGCCCATGTTGTTGGCGGCATCCCCGATGAATACGAACGCCACCTCCCGCAACGGCTTCTCCACATTCTCCTGCATGGTCAGGAAATCCGCCAGGATCTGGGTTGGGTGGAATTCATTGGTCAGGCCATTGTAGACGGGCACTCCGGCATACTGGGCCAGTTGCTCAACAACCTCCTGCCCGAAGCCCCGGTATTCGATGGCGTCATAAACCCGGCCCAGAACCCGGGCGGTGTCCTTTACGGACTCCTTGTGGCCGATGTGGGTACCCGTCGGCCCCAGGTAGGTGACGCGGGCGCCTTGATCAAAGGCCGCGACCTCAAAGCCGACACGGGTCCGGGTGGAGTTTTTCTCAAAGATCAGGGCAATGTCCTTGCCCTGTAACCGGGGCACCTCGGTGCCGGCGTATTTGGCGGTTTTGAGATCGGCGGACAGTTTGAGCAGAAAACTGATCTCCCGGGGGCTGAAGTCCCGCAGGGTCAGGAAATGCTGGTTCTTGAGATTGAAAGCCATGATTCTGTTCCTTCTCGGTCAGACGGGGTCGCGTAGGGTCGGGCAGCTCATGCAGCGCCCGCCGCCCCTGCCTCGCCCCAGCTCCGCCCCGGGGATGGCGAGGACCTCGATGCCGGCGACCTGGAGCGCGGCATTGGTGTCGTCGTTGCGGTCGTAGCCAATGACCACGCCCGGGCTCAGCGCCAGCACGTTATTGCCGTCGTTCCACTGTTCCCGCTCGCGTTCGGCCGGGCTGTCACCGCCGGTGGGGATCACCTCCAGGGAGCGGTAACCCATTGCGTCCGCGACCACATCAAACAGGGGCCTGGAGTCCTGGTGAAACGACAGGTGTTTGCCGTTACTGCCGGGGCGCAGCTCATAACAGACCATTTCATCAGCGACTTCCTTGAAGCTGGTCACCACGTTGCCGCCACAGAAGGTGAACACCGTATCCAGGTGCATGGCGGAGCGGCTCCTGGGAATCTGGCAGGCAATCACGCGTTCCGCTGCTCCGCTGTCGAACAGGGCTTTGGAGAGTTGGCCGATGGCCTGCGGTGAGGACCGTTCCCCCATGCCCACCAGGACAACGCCATTGCCGACCGGCATGACGTCACCGCCTTCCAGGCTCGCCAGGGCATGGTCCTTGAGCGGATCCCCCCAGTGCACATTGACCTTGCCCGCGAATGCCGGGTGATACTGGTAGATCGCGCTCATCAACAGGGTTTCCGGTTTGCGCGCTGCCCAGTACATGGGGTTCAGGGTGACCCCGTTATAGATCCAGGCGCTGTTATCCCGGGTGAACAGGAAGTTGGGCAGCGGTGGCAGCACGAATCCGTGGCGCCCAAGGTGGTTACCAAAGAGCCCGGAAGGGTCGAAAGGAAGGTCGCCGACTTCCAGTCCGCCAATCAGGAATTCCGCCAGGGGCCGGCCGGGGAGTTCGTCCATCCACGCGCGCAGGTCGGACACCATGCCCACCCCGATATGGTTCCAGGTGATCCGGTGGTCCAGGATCCAGGCCCGTGCCTCGGGGATTTCGAGGGTTTCGGCCAGCAGTTCATTGACGTCCAGCACCTCCACGCCGCGGTCGCGCATGACCCCGGTAAAGACATCGTGGTCTTTCTGGGCCTGCTTGACCCAGAAGACGTCGTCAAACAGCAATGCATCGCAGTTGGAAGGGGTCAGCCGCCGGTGCGCCAGCCCGGGGCGGCAGACAATCACCTGCCTCAGCGTGCCGGTTTCAGAGTGAACCCCGAGAGTGTTTTCCGCCATCTCGCATGCTCCCTTGCCTTGGATTACACAAGCGCGCCGATACTGATCACGGCGGTGATGAACACCGTCAGTATCAGCAGCAGCGGCCATATGAATGCCAACCAGCGGTCGTAGGAGACGCGGCCTATGGCCAGGCCGCCAACCACCACCGCAAACGTTGGGTTGATCAGGTTTACCAGGCCGTTGGCGGACTGGTAAGCCGTCACCACCAGATCCCGTCCCACGCCGGCAAAGTCCGCCAGCGGTGCGAGGATGGGCATGGAAAGCACAGCCAGGCCGGACGAGGACGGTACAAAGAAGCTCATGCCCACCTCGATCCAGAACATCAGGTTGATGAAGGCCAGTTGCGGCAGCCCACCCAGCGTTGTCTCCGCACTGTGCAGGATGGTGTCCGCGATCATGCCCTGCTCCATGATCACCACGATACCGCGGGCCAGCCCAACCACCAGGGCGACACCCAGCAGGTCCCGTGCGCCGTCAACAAAACTGCTGGTGAGCTTTTTCTCGCCCAGCCGGGCGACGATGCCGATGACGATGGCGGAGCCAAAGAAAAGCGAGCCCATCCTGGCCATCCACCAGTCCTGGGTGGAAACCCCCCAGATCATCACAATGAACGTAAGCGCGAAAATGGCCAGGGCAATCTGCTGGGTGCGTGTGAGTTCAAAATCCTCCAGCTCATCATGGCCCTGGAGGAAAAGCTTGCGGTGGGCGTCTTTCTGCCTGGCAACCACAGAGCGGGATGGGTCGGCCTTAACCCGCCGGGCATACCGCATGACGTACGCGGCACAGATGATGAGGCCACCGACCAGCAGCACGAACCGCAGTACGATGCCGTCAGTAAAGGGAATATTGGCGGCGTTGGAGGCGATGACCGTGGCAAAGGGATTGATGGTCGATCCCAGCACGCCGATGCCGGCGCCGATGAGAATCACCGCGACTCCGGTGACGGCGTCATAGCCTGCCGAGATCATTACCGGGATCAGGATGGCGTAGAACGCCAGGGTTTCCTCGGCCATGCCGTAGGTGGTTCCCCCCAGCGCGAACAGCGTCATGAGTATGGGTATCATCCAGATCTCATGGCCTTCCAGATGGTGCATGGCGCTTCGGATGCCCGTGTCGATTGCACCGGTGGCGTTCATTACACCCAGGAAACCGCCGAGAAAGAGCACGAACAGGGCTACGTCGATGGCGTTGGCTGCATAGCTGTCGGGGTCGTAGAAGCCCGCCGTGGGCGCGAGCATCACATCGACAAAACCCTGGGGATTGGGTTCAACGGTTTCGTAAGTGCCTGGTACTGCTACTTCACGCCCGATCTCTTCATTCATGGCGCGCTCATACTGGCCCGCGGGAATGATCCAGGTGAGTGCGGCAATCAGGATGATGAGGAGAAACAGAATGGTATAGGCGGTCGGGAATCGCGTTGAGAGGTCATCTTCAGGGTTCGATGAGGGGGGCAGTTCATCAGTCATCTGGCGCCTCCTGTCCTTTGCGGCTTGCTGATGTAGATCCTCATCCCGAGTATGAACTTCCTGGGGCCACGGTAAAGTGATGATTGTCAACTCGACACAAGATCGACATCACCCCATAATCCGCTTCTTTTACGTCCACTTCCCTGTAGTCAGGAGTTCCAATGGCAGGCGCAACGGCTCTCGTGATGCTCGCTTCCCTGTGCTGGGGGCTGTCCGGCGGTATCGGCGGTATCCTTATGGCGGACGGCTGGGATGCGTTCGTGGTCTCGTTCTACCGGGGGGCGATTGGTCTTGTATTCGTCCTGGGCTGGCTGGCGATCCGCCCTGGCAACAGCGGACTGGCCAATCGCAAGCTGTGGTTCTGGTCAGCCATTGCCGGGCTGGGCGTGGCCGGCAACTTTTCGTTCTACTTCCTGAGCATCTCAGAGGGCAGTGTCGCGGTGGCCGCGACGCTGATGTACTGCGCGCCGGTGTTTGTCTACCTTCTGTCTTTCGCGCTTAAGCTGGAAAGCCCAACGCCGCTCAAATGGGCGGCCATCGTGATGGTGATGGTGGGGATTGTGCTGCTCACCCGCATCTATGACGTCAACGCGGGCGGTGTTACGGCGCTTGGCGTTGGCGCGGGGCTGCTGGCAGGGCTCTCCTATGCCATCTTCATATTCGGCTTCAAATACGCCGCGCCCCATGGCACCCCGCAGGCCATTCTCACCATCGCCTTCACGGCCCTGGTGATCATCCTTGGCGCCTTCGGGGATTCCAGCGAAATCGCCATTGCCCTGAGCACGCCGGACTGGCCCCTGTTCGTCACGCTGGGAATTCTGGGCGCGGGGCTGTCGTTCATCTTCTACATCATCGGCCTGAATCACACGGCCCCCGCCGTCGCCTCCATTGTAGCCATGGTTGAGCCGGTCACGGCCTCACTGTTCGGCGTGGTTGTCCTGGAGGAAACGCTGGTTGCGCTGCAGATTGTGGGGATGGCTCTGATCCTGGCTACGGTGACGGCGTTGAGTGTCTTTTCCGGACCCCCGGCGGCGGCGCTGCCAGAGCCCGAGGGCGGAGAAGATGGAGAGCAGGCCGATTAATCAGGCTTCCGGGTCAAGCTTCTTGGCCCGCTTCATCCCTTCGTCAGTATCACCCATCTTCCAGTAGCAGCTGCAGTACATGGCGTGCTTGTCGATGCCGCTTTCGTCCCGGAAGTAGCGGCGCATGCTGCGCATGGTGCTGAATTCGCCCGCGAACCAGGGATAGGGGGTGCCGGGCAGCCAGGGCAGGGCACGTACCCGTTCGTTCAGCAGGGCGTTAGGGCGCTCAGTGTCCGGATTCACGAGCCACCTCAGCTCGACACCCTCGGGGTGGTCGATGGCCTGTCTGTCGGCCTCGGAAAGCACCTCGATGAGAGCGTAGCCCTGCGCATTCTTCGGGAGGCGTTCAAGGTTGACGGCCAGCCCCGGTAGGGCGCTCATGTCGCCGGCCAATAGGAACCAGTCGGCGTCAGGGGCGGCCAGTTTCGGCTCACCCGGGCCACGGATGGTGATGGGGTCGCCGGGGCGCGCTCGGCTCGCCCAGGCGGAGGCGGGGCCGCCGTCGCCGTGGTCCACGAACTCCAGCATCAGTTCCTGCTGTGCCGCATCGAAGGCGCGGATGGTGTAGGAGCGCAGGGTTGGTTTGCCGCCTTCCTCTGCCGGGTCAAAAAGCAGCTTAACGTAGCCGCCCTCCTGGTCTGCCGGGAACCCCGCCAGTTCCGGCCCCTGCAGCACGATGCGGCGCATGTTCGGGGTGAGGCGGTTGTTGCTGAGTACTTCAAGATCGTATTCGGCTGGCATTGGCCTCTCTGACAGTCGGGCATTTGGGTCTGAGCTGAGATATTCCCATCTTCCCGGCTTTTCGAAAAGGCCTGGTGTTGCAACGCTGGCTGGGTGCGTTATGATCCCGGTTATGAAGACATTAACCGCAGCATCCACGTCCATGACCCTGAAGTCTGCCGGTGTTCCGGCTGGCTCGATGGCTGCTGTGTATTTCCAGTGGTTTGGTTTTGGCTATTTCTATAGCCATACGCCGGGCCACGTCTGACACCTCACACCCCAGGAGGCGGCCCGGCAGAAAGCCAGGCTGCCACCGGAAGAAAACCCCGACTGGCAGCCGCCGTCGGGGTTTTTTTATGGGAGATCAATTATGGCTACAGCAATGACGGACTCACAGACGACCAGTGAACAACCACAGCCCGTGCATGATTCCGCAGCGCTCCAGAGCCTGCCAACACCAGCGGAACTCAAGCAGCAATTACCTTGTCCGGACGAACTGCAGAAGCAGGTGGAACAGCACCGGGAGGCGGTCCGCGCCATTCTCAGGGGCGAAGACGAGCGCCTGCTGGTGGTCGTGGGGCCCTGCTCCGTGCATGACGAAGTAGCGGCACTTGAGTATGGCGAACGACTCGCGGAACTCGCCGCGACCCTTCAGGATCGCTGTCTCATCGTCATGCGGGCATACCTCGAGAAGCCCCGCACCACCGTGGGCTGGAAAGGGCTGCTGTACGACCCTGAGCGCACGGGAGAAGGGGATCTGGCCCAGGGACTGGTCCGAAGCCGGCGCCTGCTTCTGAATCTGGCGCAGCTGGGGCTGCCGCTGGCGACCGAAGCCCTCCATCCAATGGCCGCGGATTATCTGTCGGATCTGGTGAGCTGGACGGCTGTCGGGGCGCGGACCACGGAGTCACAGCTCCATCGCGAGATGGCAAGCCAGCTGCCCATGCCGGTGGGCTTCAAGAACGGTACCGATGGCAGTCATGGGATGGCGCTCAATGCCATGCGGTCTGCGGCTTCTTCCCATTACCGGTTGGGCACGGACCTTCACGGCCGGCCGGCCATGATGCAGACACCGGGCAACCCGGATACGCATCTGGTACTGCGCGGTGGTCGTGGCGTTACCAATTACGACCAGACCAGTATCGCGACCGCCCAGGAAGAGTTGCGGGAGAGTGGGCTCAACCCCTCTTTGATGGTGGATTGCAGCCATGACAATGCCTGCAAGGAGCACCAGCGCCAGACCGGGATTGCCCGCGAACTGCTGCACCAGCGCCAGGCGGGCAATCACCGGATTGTCGGTATCATGCTCGAGAGCTTCCTGGTGGATGGCAAGCAGAAGGATGAAGGCGAGCTGACCTACGGCCAGTCCATTACGGACCCCTGTCTGGGATGGGATGAGACGGCGCATCTGTTGATGCAGATGGCCTGAAGGGCTCTGAATCTCTATCATACGCGCGACATGATGATCGCGCAGGGTAACGAGGGCATTCGTTACCCTTATCGGGATACCGGATGGGGTTCAGAGTATGGGCGCACTCAGGACAGGCCTGACGCAGGCGTGGGATCGTTTTACCCAGAAGATGTCACCGCCGGTCTTCATTGGCTCGGCGCTCTGCGTCATTGGTTTCTGTATTTTCGGTGGCCTTTTTACCGCTACGGCGAGTGACGCGTTCTCAAGCGCGCAACAGACGATTTCCCGGACTTTTGGGTGGTATTACGCGCTGATTGTCACCGTGTTTGTGGGGTTCGCGTTCTGGCTGATGGTCAGTCCCTACGGCCGACTGCGGTTGGGACCGCCGGATTCACGGCCTGAGTTCCGCTATCACGCCTGGTTTGCCATGCTGTTCAGTGCCGGCATGGGAACAGGTCTGGTGTTCTGGGGGGTGGCCGAGCCCCTCTATCACCATGCCGATCCGCTGTTTGCCGAGGGCGGCTCACCTGAGGCAGCGAAGGAGGCCATGCGATACACCTTCTTTCACTGGGGGCTGCATCCCTGGGCCATCTACATCCTGTTCGGCGCCTCCATTGCCTATTTCCATTTCCGCCATGATCTTCCGCTCGCACCCAGATCCATTCTGCATCCGCTGATCGGTCGTCATATCTGGGGGCCGATCGGCCACGGTGTGGACATTCTCTGCACGGTGGGGACCCTGCTGGGGGTTTCCACATCCCTGGGGCTGGGCGCGATGCAGATCAACAGTGGCCTTGCCCAGTACATGGACATTCCGCTCCAGACCGACGTGCAGGTAGGGATCATCGCCCTGATCACACTGGTGGCCACTATCTCTGTCGTGTCCGGTATCAAGGCTGGGATACGGCGACTGAGCCTCATCAACCTGGCACTGGCGTTCGGCCTTATGGTGTTCGTTTTCCTTGCCGGGCAGACGATCTATATCCTGGAGACATTGGTGGGAACGCTGGGCATCTACATCCAGCAGTTGCCTGAAATGAGTCTCTGGGTGGAGTACACCAGCAACACCGACTGGCAGGCAACCTGGACCATGTTCTACTGGGGCTGGTGGATTTCCTGGTCACCGTTTGTAGGGGTTTTTGTGGCCCGTATTTCCCGGGGGCGCACCCTGCGTGAGTTTGTTCTTTCGGTGATGCTGGTCCCGACGCTGGTCACGTTCGTCTGGTTGTCAGTTTTTGGTGGTTCAGCACTGCACATCGAGCTTTTCGGCAACGGGGGGCTGAGCGCGATCGTTCAGAATGATGTGTCGCTGTCGCTGCACGCACTGCTGGAAGCGCTGCCACTGGCGGGTGTGACCATGATGTGGGCCACCCTGGTGATCGTGATTTTCTTCATCACCTCTTCGGATTCAGGGTCGCTGGTCGATGACATGGTCACTTCCGGAGGCCACCCGAATCCGCCGCGTGCGCAGCGTGTTTTCTGGGCCGTGTCCGAGGGCACGGTTGCGGCCATACTTCTGATCGTTGGGGGATTGACGGCGATCCAGGACGCTTCCATATCCCTTGGTTTCTTCATGTCCTTCCTCCTGTTGGCGATTTGCCTGAGCCTTTACAAGGCGCTGCGGTCCGAGCGTCACATGACCCAGGGCGCCAGCCAGGAGGCGTTCAGAATACTGCCCTGGGCCAAAAAGCAGCCCGTACCGGAATAGGGCTGATCCTCAATCGGGGAGCGCACAGTGATTATACTGGGTGGGTTATGCACTTCGTCAGGTATATGGCTCCGACACGGCCATATTTCCATCCACCCCCTGTGTGACTTGCTCGACCGAGGTGATGCGCTGGTGATGCCGGTCCCAGAGATTGTTTCGCAGTGCCTTCGGCACGTCGCGCAGTGAAATCCGGGTGACGTCCTCAAACAGGTGCGCGTAGGCCTGGTGACATTCAGCCAGCTGGTAGTTGGGAATCGAGGCGGACAGGTGATGGACGTGGTGATAGGCAATATCCGCCGTAAACCAGTTCAGCCACGCGGGCAGTACCAGAAAGCTGGTGCCCTCTATCGCCGCCCGGTTGTAATCCCAGTGTTCCTCGTCAGCTGCCCATGAATCCTCGAAGTTATGCTGCACGGTGAACAGAATGATGCCTCCCGCACCGGCCAGGGAGAGGCTGATCAGGTAGATCGTGAAGAACAGGATCGGGCCGATGGCCAGACTCATGAGCACCCAGATCGTCAGCAACACCAGGTTGTTGGCCGTCATGTGCTGGTAGTCTTTCCACGTTTTCCAGTAACGCGGCTGAAAGTCATCCGCAATCGAGCGCAGCGACCGGGAAGGCGCACGCAACTTATGCCTGGCGACAAACACCAGTAGCGCCAGGCTGCCCTTGATCCAGGTGAAGCGGGGATTAAAGATCAGGTAGAGGAAACCGCCGACCGGCGCCATGGTGATGTGACGCAGCACCCGGTAGCGGATCTGCTGTGCCGGGGTCAGTTCGTTGAACTCCTCAATGGAAAGCGTCGCCAGCGGTCCCCGGTAGCGGTCCCAGTTGCCGTTGGTGGCATGGTGGAACGCGTGGTTCTTCGACCAGACGTACTGCGGCATACCGCAAAGCACACCCAGGAAAAAGCCGGCTGCGCGATTATAGGAGTTCTTGGCGAACAGGGCGTTGTGCCCGCAGTCGTGCATCAGCACGAACACCCTCAGGAGGAAGAGGCACAGTACCGCGATGCAGACGGCTGTCAGGCCCCATGCGGCCAGAGCATTGTCCAGCGAGGCGCTTTCAATCGCCAGGTACCAGACCAGTGCGAAGGGGATCAGTGTCGTGGCAATCTGGCGGCATGCAATGGCGTTATTCTTTTTGGCAAAGCGGGCGGTGATCTCTTTTTTCTGGTCAGCGGATAGCCCGGAATCGGTCATAACGTCCACTTCTATTTATTATTCTAATTGTCCCTGTGACTGGACGGGTAGCCTTGCTATGTTCCGTGGAGGCCCGTTTTTTTCAGCAATGCACTGGTCGGGGAAACCCGATCAGACGGTGTGACGCTACCATGGGCTGCTTTAAAAATGTCAATTGCCGTATTTTTCAAAGTGTGTCCAGTCATGATCTGTATCGTCTCTATGGTGGAAGGGCTTCGATATGGAAGTGAGTCCTGCCTACATGGGGATGAGGACGCTGATGGGTTCAATGTGACTATCACCATCGGTGTCAGTGAATTTTCGGAGTTATGACAGTCACTATGGATAGGTCCTTCGGCGCGCCGATTAGGCCCCGTATCAAGGCAAAGAATCCGCTCGAAATCGGATTGTCTGCTACCCGTCGTTTAACACCGATTCCGGGTAAAAATGCCCCCCCTGGAGTCGAGGGATCCACAGTCTGGAATGGTGTAAACCGAACAGCTTTGGTCCACCAGATTCCCGCAGTCCCCATCTTCGCTTTAACGCGTTTCCCTGCAAACGCATTCTTTGTTTTCAAAGGTTTTCATTTGTTTACGGAATTGGCTGGAATCGTTTTCGATTGCGAACTAACCTGATCATCAATTACTCAACGACCACTTTGCAGAGAAGGTCAGGCCTATGTCTGTCAGGGAAGCGCGCCCGCAATTCTGGCAGGTTCTCAAACGAAGCTGTCAGATTGCGGGATCGGTTGACGTTGGGTTCTTTTTTATTTTCCACCTCCTGGGCTCTCCTATCCTGGCCTGGGTCAATGTGGTCAGTGTTGCCATGTACGCAGTGGCTTACCGGGCGATAGGCAGGAAGCAGAATGGTCTGGCCATCTGGCTGATCTGGCTGGAAGTCATAATCCACGCAGGCCTCGGCACCGTTCTCATCGGGTGGGACAGCGGCTTTCACTATTACGTGCTGATGTTTATTCCGGCCGTGTTCGTCAGTATGAGGTTGCGCGAAGCCGTCGTGGCGTTGGTTGGGCTGTGGAGCTATCACGTTGCGCTGTACATTTGGATGTGGTCTACAGAGCCACTCCAACCCATCGCGCCTGACGCCCTTCTTGGGGTTTATCTATTCAACCTGAGCGTCGTGTTCGCCATGTTCAGTTACCTATCTTTCTTCTATCTCAACATAGTAACCGAGGCGAGCAGGAAGCTGCGTCGAATCGCGACCACGGATTCGTTAACAGGCCTCCTTAACCGTCGACATATGACCCATCTTTTGGAGAGGGAGTTGGCCCGCTTTCGACGACAAGGTCACCCGGTGTCTTTTCTCCTGTTCGATATTGATTATTTTAAGGAGATTAATGACGAGCACGGTCACGAAACCGGTGATAGGGTTCTGGAAGATGTCGCCGCAATTATCAAGGATCAATTGCGTACCCAGGACCTGATTGCCCGGTGGGGTGGGGAAGAATTCCTGGTTGTACTTCCGGACAGCGAGTTACAGAGTGCCCGGGCGATTGCGGAGAGGGTCCGGGAGGCGCTGATGGCGCGTGAATGGCAGGGATCCAATGGGCAACCAATCGCTGTTACCACCAGTGCTGGCGTCAGCGCATTCTCCCGGGACGACGACCGGAATTCGGCCATCAGCAGGGCGGATCGCGCGCTCTATCGTGGCAAGGAACTTGGACGCAACCGGGTAGAGCTGGAAACCTAGCCAGTGCTCCCCGTCTTTCAGATCAGTCTCGATTTGTGTTTTCGCTCGAAATCTTCCAGTTCCACGTTGATAGCATTGTTGGAAATCACGATTTCCCAGAACGAAAAAAGAAGCGACAGTGACAGCAGAATCAGGCTGCTGCCGAAGCTGACCGTCCCGACCGTTTCCCAGCCCAGAAACAGTGCGAACATGGATAGTGTGCAGATCAGGAAGCTCAGGACCCCTGTAGCCTGCATGCGCTTGGTGAGAAGGATGCGCTGGCGCAGCATGCCCAGCTGACGGGCAATCAGCGGGTAGTCGTCCTGCGTTTTCATGTGCTTGAGCTGGCGGATCAGTTGTGCCAGTACCAGGAACCGATTGGTGTACGCCAGCAGGAGTAGCGAGATGGCGGGGAAAAGCAGGGCGGGAGTGGAGACTGTCAAACCACTAGACTCCCAGGCGTTGGCGCGGCCATTGGCAGAAGGCAGTTAGCAGGGCCGGAGAATTCCCGGGAAATCTCCGGCCCCCGCAATGAGCGCTTCAGGACTGGCTGCTAGAAAATGTAATCCGTCGTCAGCACGCCAGAACGACGTTCCCTCACGATGCTGTTGACCAGATTGCGGTTGCCTTCGGTTGACTTGGTTGCGACCGTCGTCCGGATGGAAAAAACGCGGAGCGCGTCCGACACAGACAGGGTGCCTTCGGCTGAATCCTTGCGTCCGTTGAACGGCAGAGTGTCCGGCCCTCTCTGACATTGGCCGTTGATGTTGATCCTGCCAACCTGGTTTGCCAGCACATCGATCAACGGACCCATGGTGTCCGCATTCTGGCCAAACAGGCTCAACTGCTGACCAAAGTTGGACTCGCGAACCTGTTCGATCACCTCGTTTTCATTGCGAAAGACACTGATCGGAATGACGGGGCCGAACTGTTCCTCTGAACAGGCTCTCATATCTGACGTTGCAGGATACAGAACGGCAGGGTGGAAATAGGTACCGTAAACCTGTGCGCCGCCATCGTTCACCACGCGCGCGCCTTTTGCCTGGGCGTCCTCAACGAGTGCAGTAAGGTAGTCGGTTTTACCAGGCTCGGGGAGTGGTGTCAGCTTGGTTGTTGGCTCCCAGGGCATGCCCGGCATGAGCTTATTGACCTCGTCCACCACTTTTCCGGCAAACGCCTCGGCCACGGACTCATGAACGTGCAGGAGCTTGAGGGCGGTGCAGCGCTGGCCGTTGAACGATAACGCGCCGGCCACGCATTCCTGTGCCGCGAGATCCAGGTCCGCGTCCGCCAGGACAATGCCGGGGTTCTTGGCGTCAAGCCCCAGGGCGGCCTTCAGGCGGTTGGGCTTCGGGTGCATCTGTTTCAGTGCCGCCGCGCCCTGGTGCGTACCGATGAAGGCGAACATATCAATATCGCCACTTTCCATCAGCGGCGGAATGGTGTCCCGTCCATTCCCGAAAATAATGTTGATCACGCCGGGCGGGAAACAGTTCTGGAAAGCCTCAAGCAATGGGCCAACCAGAAGTACGCCGTACTTGGCCGGCTTGAATATCACCGTGTTACCCATAATGAGGGCAGGGATCAAGGTGGTGAAAGTTTCGTTCAGCGGGTAATTGTAGGGGCCCATGCACAGGGCAACACCGACCGGCAGCCGGCGCGTCTGTGCTATGACGCCACCAACCAGTTCGAACCTGGAGGAGCGGCGGTCTAGGGCCTTAAGCTCATCAATGGTATTGCTGATGTAATCACAGGTTCGGTCAAACTCCTTGCAGGAATCCGTTTCCGTTTTTCCAATCTCCCACATGAGAAGTTCAACCACTTCGTCCCGATGCACCTGCATCTCGTGAAGGAAGCGTTCCACATGCTCGATCCGTTCACTGACTGATAGAGTCGGCCAGACGCCGCTGCCCTGGGCGTAAGCCTGCTTCGCGGCGGACAACGCCTTGAGTGACGCCTCGTGATCCATCAGGGGGGTCCTGCCCATGCACAGAGGCTGCGGATGAGACGGCTGCCCTTTCTCAACGCATATCGGGCTTAGTACATCGGCGTAAGCGCCCTCCCATTTTTCCAGCTTACCGTTGATCAGGGTGTGCGTGATGGAAGCGCTCTGTTCGTTCTTGAACTTAGCGGGAATACTCGCTTCATCCGGGAAGAAGTGGTTATCGAGTTTATAGCTGGCGGACATACATTACTCCTTCGATTGTTTTATTCGCTGACGAGGGTATCTACCGTCTCTGCCAGTGATTCAGAAATTTGAATGAATTCGTCAGCCTTTAATGAGGCGCCCCCAATCAGGCCCCCGTTAACTTCGGCGAGGTTGAAGATCTCTGCCGCGTTGCTTGAGTTGACGCTGCCCCCGTAAACAATACGCAGTCGCTGACTGGGATCCTCTTTTCTGGAGGGTGCGCAGGAGGACAGGAAAGTCCGGATCGCCTGGTGGACGCTTTCGATCTGCAAGGCCTGTGCGACCTCACCCGTGCCAATGGCCCAGACTGGCTCGTAAGCAACAACCCCCTGTTCGAACCCGGCAAGACCGACCCGGTCAATAACGGCCTGCAGCTGTTGCTCAATGACCTGTCTGGTCTGCCCAGCCTCGCGCTCCTCGAAGGTTTCGCCAACGCAGAGAACCGGCATCATCCCGGCGTTCTGCACGGCTTCAAACTTTGCGGCGACCGCCGTACTGGACTCTGCGTACTTAAGGCGACGTTCAGAATGGCCGACCAGCGCATACCGGCATTTCAGTTCACTGAGCATAGAGGCACTGACCTCGCCGGTGTGAGCGCCTGATGCATGCTCCGACACAGTCTGGGCCCCCGTAACAATGCCTGTGCAGGCGAGCGCATCGCAGACCTGAAACAGGTAGGGGGATGGTGGACAGACGGCGATATCGATATGTTTCTGAAGCTGTTGCAGCTTTGGAATGAGCCGGTGAAGCAACTCCTGATTGAGTTGCAGACTGCCGTTCATTTTCCAATTGCCGATAAGGAGTGGTTTTGTCATTGTCGTTCTCCTGGCTCTGCTCGTTCAGGTGCACAACGCGCAAGGCACTGCTCGCACGCTGGGGTAATTCGAGCGGGTGGCAAGGTGACATCAATCGCTATATCACCTAAATTTTCGTTTTAGTAGTCTATAACGAAAATAAAAGAAAAAAAAGGAGCGTCTTAGAACATTTTATGATTTGAAAACGAAATCTCACCCCCTGCACGTATCGCGTGCTGGCGCAAAAGTGGCGAGAGAGGATCGAAGCGGCGGAGCGACAGAACGCCGCTCCCCGGGAAGCGGTTGCCGGAACGTGTCAGAGCTTTTGGACGGCGCGGAGCCAACCGCCATAAAGGCGGTCTCTTTTGTCTTTGGTCATCACCGGTTCGAAGGTGCGATCGCAACGCCACAGTTTCGAGAGTTCGTCCAGCGAGCTGTACACGCCCGCTTGCAGTCCGGCGAGATAGGCGGCGCCAAGAGCCGTGGTTTCGATCATGTCGGGGCGATCGACCCGTGCACCAAGAATATCTGCCAGGAACTGTAGCACCCAGTTGTTGACCACCATGCCGCCATCAACGCGCAGAGTGACGGGCCGGATGCCGTCCTTTTCCATCGTCTTCTGGAGGTCTTTGGTTTGATAGCACACCGACTGCAGGCCGGCCGTCACAATTTCCTTGATGCCGGTATCCCGAGTCAGGCCCAGAATCGCGCCGCGTGCGTTCGGATCCCAGTGAGGTGCACCAAGACCGGTAAACGCTGGCACCAGGTAGACGCCATGATCCACCGGTGTGCCTTCGGCCAGTGGTTCCGTTTCGCAGGCGTCCCGGATCAGTCTTAAACCATCTCTCAGCCACTGAATGGTTGCGCCCGCAATGAAGATGCTGCCTTCAAGCGCGTAGGTTGGCTCACCATTGATGCGATACGCCACTGTGGTGAGCAGGCGGTTCTGGGACTGCAGGGCCTCATCCCCGGTGTTGAGCATCAGGAAGCATCCGGTGCCATAGGTACTTTTGGCCATCCCTGACTCGAAGCATGTCTGCCCGACCATTGCTGCCTGTTGATCACCTGCAACGCCCATGATGTGAGTGCCGTTTAACGATTCAAGGCCGGTGATGACCCCGAAATGATCCGCGGAATCCATGACTTCGGGCAACAGGGATTCGGGGATCTCGAACAGCTTGAGTAGTTCCGGGTCCCATTGCTGGGTATGGATATTGAACAGCATGGTCCTGCTGGCATTGGAGGCATCCGTGCGATGCTCCCGGCCGCCAGTCAGGCGCCATAGCAGGAAGGTATCAATCGTGCCAAAAGCGAGTTCGCCACGCTCCGCCCGCTCGCGGGCGTCGCTCACGTTATCGAGGATCCAGGAGATCTTGGATGCTGAGAAATAGGGGTCGAGGAGAAGCCCGGTCCTGTTGGCCACCCAGGGTTCCAGGTTGTCGGCTTTCAATGATTCGCAGTAGGAGGCCGTCCTACGATCCTGCCAGACAATTGCGTTATAGAGGCACTCGCCGGTCTCGCGATCCCAGACTACGGTGGTTTCACGCTGGTTGGTAATGCCGGCCGCAACGACGTCATTGGGGTGGACCTTCTCGCCGGTCATCAGGTCGTCAAGGGTGCTTATCACCGTTTTCCAGATGGCCTCGGGATCGTGCTCGACCCAACCGCTTGCCGGATAATGCTGGGGAAATTCCTGCTGACGTGTTGCGACGATTTCGCCCTTGAGGTTGAACAGGATGGCCCGGGAGCTGGTGGTGCCCTGGTCTATGGAGAGTAGATACTGGCTCATGATGTAGGCGCTCCATTTGCTTTGTTGTTTGTTCGCATTTTTGCGTTTTTCAGTAAAAATGCCAATCATTTTTTCGAAAACGTACACTCTAATTACCCTGGAGCGCCGCAGGTGGCTGAAAAAGATCGCCACCACCGGTAGACTGGCGTGATCTGAATGCCGAGCATAGACTCCGTTACGACAGAATCGAACATCAATGACAGAGGTGGTCTGAATGGCTCAACGTCGCCGTCAGGAATTGATCATGGAGCTGATCCGTAAGAATGGGTTTGTAACCACGGAGCAGCTTGTGGAGCAGTTCAATGTGACACCGCAAACCATCCGCAGGGATCTTAATGAGCTCGCGAAAAAGAATACCCTGAGACGGCATCATGGTGGTGCGGGTATCGACTCAAGCACCGTCAATACGTCCTATCAGACGCGTAAAATTCTGGACCTGGAAGCCAAGGAGCGCATTGCGGAGGCGCTTGTTGAGCTCATTCCTGATAATTCGTCGATCTTCATCAACATCGGAACCACCACTGAGACCATCGCCAAGGCGCTTCTCAGAAAAAATAACCTTCAGATCGTCACCAACAACCTGCATGTCGCCTCGATTCTCTCAGCGAGAGAGGATTGCCATGTCATCATCGCAGGTGGCGAGGTTCGTAATCGCGACGGCGGGATCGTCGGTGAGGCCACGCGGGACTTTATAAACCAGTTCAAGATGGATTTCGGGATCATTGGCATCAGCGGCATCGACGGTGACGGTTCGCTGCTTGATTTCGATTACCGTGAGGTCCGCGTGGCACAGGCAATCATCGCGAACTCGGCGCAGGTGCTGCTGGCAGCGGACCATTCAAAGTTCGGTCGGAACGCGATGGTCCGACTCGGGAACGTAACGCAGGCCGACTACCTCTTTACGGATCAGGAGCCACCTGCCGAGCTTCGACAGCTTCTTAGCGAGAACGACGTTGACTTGCGCGTGGTGTGACATCCTGTTCTGTCGAATTCTGAAAGTTGGGTTGTAGCTCACGGTTTCGTTTTTTCGAAATTTTTCCTTTACGAATAAAAAAAGCTTTCGCATACTGCCGTATACCGTACCCGAGAATCGGAAAGGGATCATGACCCTCAGTATCCCTTTGAACTGCGTCAGGAGAAAGCGATAATGATCACAGACCATGAGAAGTTTGACGTTGTTGTCGTCGGCGGTGGCGTCAATGGTGCTGGCATTGCCATGGACGCAGCCGGCAGGGGCCTGCGTGTGTTGTTATGTGAAATGAATGATCTGGCATCTGCGACGTCATCGAACAGCAGCAAGCTGATCCATGGTGGGCTTCGGTATCTTGAGCACTATGAATTCCGGCTTGTCAGGGAGGCGCTGGGAGAGCGGGAGTCACTGCTTCGCAATGCGCCGCACATCATGTGGCCATTGCGCTTTCACCTTCCGCACCGCTCCCATCTGCGTCCGGCATGGCTGATCCGGTCTGGGTTGTTCCTTTACGATCATCTGGCCAAACGCGAAATGCTGCCGGGGTCGCGTTCGATCAGGTTCGGGAGCTCAGATCCCCTTAAGCCAGACATTGTGAAGGGCTTCGAATATTCTGATGGTTGGGCCGACGACGCACGCCTCGTGGTACTGGCCGCCAAGAAAGCCGAGCAGCATGGCGCCAAGATCATGACCCGCACCAAATGCGTCCAGGCGGACCGTGGCGAGCGCGAGTGGCAGGTCACGCTGTGTGACAGGTGCAGTGACGACGAATGGGTGATCTCAAGCAAGGTGATCATCAACGCCGCGGGGCCCTGGGTGAGCAGTCTTTTCGGGGATTCACTGGGTATGAGGGCGCCGAAAACGATCCGGATGGTTAAAGGCAGCCATATCGTGGTGCCCCGACTTAACAAGGATCAGGAAGCCTATATTCTCCAGAATGAAGATGAACGCATTGTATTCGTCATCCCCTACGAAGATGAATTTTCGCTGGTCGGCACAACCGACGTTGAGTACGAGGGTGATCCGAATAAGGCCAGGATCTCGAACGAAGAAATTGAGTACCTGCTCGCGATCGTTAACGACCATTTCAAGCGCCAACTGAAGCCTGAAGAAGTCATCTGGTCCTACTCAGGCGTTCGGCCGTTGATGGACGACGAGGGAGGCGATGCTAAATCGGCGTCCCGGGACTACAGTTTCGAAGTCAGCCAGGAAGAAGGCCTGGCGCCGCTGATTTCGGTCTTCGGTGGCAAGCTGACGACCTACAGAAAGCTAGCGGAGGCCGCAACCAACAAGCTTTGCGAATTCTTCCCTCATGCAGGGACGGCCTGGACCAAGATTGCCAGCCTTCCTGGAGGGGAATTCAGTGGGCATGAAGCGCTTGAGCGAGAGCTCAAGGCGGATTTCCCGTGGCTGGATGAAGGGCTGGTCCGTCGTTTCGTGCGAACGTACGGCACCCTTTCCTACTCGATACTGAAAGGCTGCGAACAGATGGGCGATCTGGGACGCTGTTTCGGGGGGAATCTGTATGCCGCTGAAGTGGATTACCTGGTCGAGCACGAGTGGGCGATGACCGCAGAGGATATCCTCTGGCGCCGCACCAAGCAGGGGCTCTTTGCCTCAGAGCAGGATGTTGTCGGCCTTGAATGGTACCTGAGTGATCGCCAAAATGGCGCTATGAAGGGCGTTGCAGCCCCTCATCGCAGCGCCTGAACCCATTGCGGGTAATACGTGCGCCCAGTCTTCCAACCATCATCCCCTTTACCGGAATAGCGGTGGCTAAAATCTGGCATGACATGCTTGGCGCGCGCACAAAAAACCCGCGACCTTGGCCGCGGGCTTTACAGGATGCCCCTTGGATGAAGGGGCGGATCAGTCAGATCGTTTAAAAGTTAAACTGCGAGCCAACGATCAGCGCCTGGTACTCACGCTGCGGCATGAGTGCACCACCACCCTCGCCAACGTAATCCTGCACCTCGACCATCAGGGTCAGCTGGTCAGTAACGCGATGACGGGAGAACAGCATTGTCAGCTCGTTGGTGCCGGCGGCGTTGTCTTCTTCACCCTCACCATAACTGACACCAAAGGTGTGGATGCCGGCATCAAAAGTACCCTCGGCGTACCACTGCTCATACTCTTCACCCGGCGCGGTAGTGAAGATCACCGGGCTCGTATTCTCGCTGACGGAGTAGTTGGCGCGGGCATTGAAGTTACCCGCGCTGAGCGAGCCCCCGACGTCGATGGTCGACATGGTCTCGCTGTCATTGCCGCTCAAACCGGTGTCATCGACATCCTGGAAGCCGCCGCTGGTCCAGATACCGAAGTTATCGCCGGCATAGTCCAGTCGATACTCGATGCGGGGCGTCTCCTTGGTGCCCTCTTCGAGGTTATTTGCACCGTTGTCCTGTTCGTTTGTCGTGCCCGCGAAGGCGCCAGTCCCACTATCCGGGTCAACTACTGCGACAGCGAACTGAACCCCGCCAGAACGTGGCGAGAAATAGGCAACCCGAGGCCGGAAGTCCGCATACTTGTAGCCGACGCCGATACGACCGTTCGTGGCGAGAGAGTCGACACCCTGGTCCGGCATGATACCCACACCCATGGCGCTGCCCGCGTCACCGATAGCCGGGGTGCCGACCAGGCCGAAGCCCTGACCTATGCTGGCCGTACCGAAATCACCTGCGACGTCAATTTTGGCAACACGGCTGCCAAACCCACTGGTGTTGTTGCCGCCTATACCCACATGATTGTTGATCTGAAGGTGACCGGAAACGTCGAGGCCGTTCTGCGTTGGTGCGGAGAACGAAAGGTTCAGGCTCGCTGGGTTAAAGCCTGACCCAACGCCAATATTCTTGTCTCCGCCGTCTTCGTCCTCAGCAACGAGGAATACCGGGATGTAACCGCCAGCGCCGAATGTCCAGCCGCTGTCGGTTTCGTAAGACAGGTCGGCCATCGCCGGGGACGCCATGCCGCCGGCGATCAGCGACAGTGCGGCGGCCAGAGACGTTTTGCGAAACGTGCCGTTACTGGAAGTGTTGTTGTTTTCGAACATGATTGTTTCCTGTTTTTGTTAGTACTTGATGCCGGCCACGCCCTCTGCCCTTTTGGTTTGATCCTGCGGGGTGGAGTGGAGCAGCGTTTCAGACGAAATGCTGGGCCAATCATTCGAATTATAGGCTTTTAAGCAGTTCGTGTAAGAAAATCGTAGCTCTGAAACGAACAAATTAAAAGCCTTAAAATGGAAAATATTTTCTTAATTTTCGGTATGGATTGCGAATAAAAACATTTTTGCCCATAAATAATTGATTTTAAATTGTTTTGAAGTTGTTGTTTGGTTTTCGTTGACGAACATTTTGCTTAAGGATACCGTTGTCTGAAGAAACTCAGGGCGTAACTGCAGGTCGGGCAATCAAGTAAGCCAACGCAGTCTTGCATTTCATCGAATAACAAAGGGAGCAGCCCTATGCTAAGACGAACCAAGATAGTCGCCACGCTCGGCCCGTCCACGGACACGCCGGAGTCGCTTGCTGCGATTGTAGAAGCCGGCGTTGATGCGACGCGGCTCAATTTCTCCCACGGCAGCTCGCAGGAGCACATTGACCGGGCAAACAGCGTTCGTGAGATTGCGCGTCAGCAGGGTCGGTTTGTTGCGCTGCTTGCGGACCTTCAGGGCCCCAAGCTGCGGGTTTCGAGATTCATGGAACATAAGGTGACCCTTGTGGCTGGCCAGGAATTCGTCCTGGATGCCGCAATGGATAAGGATGCCGGCACTGCCGAATGCGTGGGTATCGACTATGAGCAGTTGATTGATGATGTTTCAGTCGGGGACGTGCTGGTTCTGGATGATGGGCGCATTGAGATGGAGGTGACATCCGTTGGTGAGCGGAGCATCACTTCCAAGGTACTCATCGGTGGCATCCTTTCGGATAACAAGGGGCTGAACAAACGCGGTGGCGGCCTGTCTGCAGAGGCGCTCACCGACAAGGACAGGGAAGACATCATCACCGCGGCCCGGCTCGGTGCAGACTACGTTGCGGTGTCGTTTGTCCGCACCGCCCAAGACCTGCACAAGGCCCGCCGGCTGCTCAGGGATGCGGGTTCCGGGGCGGGCCTGGTTGCCAAGATCGAGCGCGCCGAGCTGGTTCACGACAATGCCGCCCTGGATGCCGTCATTGAAGCGGCTGATGTGGTCATGGTGGCGCGTGGTGACCTGGCGGTGGAGATCGGCGACGCTGAACTCGTTGGCGTTCAGAAGCACATCATCGAGCGTGCCCGGGTGCTGGACCGCAGCGTCATTACTGCCACCCAGATGATGGAATCCATGATCACCGAGCCAATGCCGACCCGTGCGGAGGTATCCGATGTGGCCAATGCGGTAATGGACTACACCGATGCCGTTATGCTCTCGGCCGAGACGGCTGTAGGAGACTACCCTGTGGAGGCCGTGCGGGCGATGGTGCGAATCTGTCTGGGCGCCGAAAAGCACCCGTCAATGCATCAGTCCCAACACCGTATCCATGAGAGTATGGAACACATCGATGACGCTATTGCGTTGTCCGCGATGTACGCGGCCAATCACCTCAGTGGTGTGACGGCAATCATCTGTATGACCGAATCCGGAGCGACGCCACTACTGATGTCCCGGATCAAGTCAAGCCTCCCGATTTTCGCTTTCTCGCGTCACCACTCCACCCAACACCGTGTTGTCCTGTTTCGGGGCGTCCATACAGTCCCCTTTGACAGCCTGAAAATTCCCAATGATCAGACCAATGCGCTTGCTGTCTCTGAGCTGGTGAGTCGCGGAATGGTTCAGGAAGGGGATCTGGTTGTGATGACCAAGGGAGACTACGTTAATGCTCAGGGTGGCACCAATACCATGAAGGTTGTCCGTGTGGGGGCTGAGATCCAGTGAGCTCAGCGTCCACGTCGACCCGCATCCCTGAATACCCAATCCCTGCCAACAACACAGGAGTGCACGCCTCATGAGTCAGGACGATGATCCGGTCGAAACCCGGGAATGGCTGGAGGCACTGGAATCGGTTATCGAGTACGAGGGGGTTGAGAGGGCGGAGTACCTGCTTTCGAAACTCTCGGACAGGGCGACCCGCGCGGGCACGCCCATGCCCTACGCCATCACCACGCCCTTCCGCAACAGCATCCAGCCCACGGATGAGGCCCGCATGCCGGGTGATATGTTCATGGAGCGCCGCATCCGCTCGCTGATCCGCTGGAACG
>NZ_WMEX01000007.1 GCF_009856365.1 Vreelandella halophila | reverse complement strand
CAAAGACCGCACTCGAATCAACGAGCACTGACTTTGATGATCGCACCGACCACCACAGCCAGCGCCCACACAAATAACCTGACCCCATTGTTAAAGAACCTCAGAAGGCGTTAAGCCCCTGATTGGAAAAACAAAATTCTAAAGCATTTCAGAACTTTGTCAATCCCCGGAACAACTCATCTGCGCCCGAAAGCGCCGCCGCTGTGGGCCGTTGCCCCGAAAGAGATGCGTATTCTACACCCTGCGCCGTGAGCGTCAACACGTTTTTTGAATAACCCGTAACATCGACACCAACAGCCGCTGCTACAGGCGCGCAATCACCCCTGGCTCGCGCTCTTCCTGCGCCGCAGTCGACGCCAAAGCCAGAACGCCGGGCCCGACAGGGTATACCCCAGGAACGCGAGGAACAGGATGACAGGCGGCTCAATGGCGACTACCGCGAAGGCCAGCACCACCAGCAGTATGGCCGCAAAAGGCACCCGGCCCTTGAGATCCAGATCCTTGCCGGAGTAGTACAGCACATTGCTCACCATGAGCGTGCCTGCGCCCGCGACAAGAACGACCGCCAGCACCTCCAGCCACCATGACTGCTCCAGCCCATGAAGGCACCAGACCATGCCCGCGACCACTGCCGCCGCCGAGGGGCTCGGGAGCCCCACGAAATAGCGCTTGTCCACGGACCCGATCTGGGTGTTGAAGCGGGCCAGCCTGAGCGCCGACCCCGCCACATAGATGAAGGTCACAACCCAGCCCAGTTTGTCCAGGTCGTTAAGCACCCAGAAGAAGGCGACCAGCCCGGGAGCCACGCCAAAGGCGACCATATCCGCCAGGCTGTCGTACTCCTCCCCGAAACGGCTCTGGGTATTGGTCAGCCGCGCGACGCGACCGTCCAGGCCATCCAGGACCATGGAGACAAAAATGGCGACGGAGGCCATCGCGAAGTCACTGTTAGAGGCCGCCACAATGGCATAGAACCCCGAGAACAGCGACGCCGTGGTGAACAGGTTGGGAAGAAGGTAGATCCCGCGCTTACGCACACGGGACCCGCCCACAACCTCTTCCTCCACCACTTCGGCGCCCTCAACCTCCTCCTCTCCGGCCTCGGCCGGAGGCGACACGTCCTGCTCAGGTTCCGCCATCAGGCCACTTCTCCCTTCAATACTGCCGAGCACTGCAACACAATCTCACTCGTTGCCGACCAGGCGGCTTTTCTGCAGCCACGGCATCATGCCACGCAGCCGATCACCCACTTCGGTGATCTGGTGCTGCTCGGCAATACGGCGCTTGGCCTTGAGCGTGGGCTGACCTGCCTGGTTCTCAAGAATGAATTCACGCGCAAATTCACCGCTCTGGATCTCGTCCAGGCACTTGCGCATTTCTTTCTTGGTGTCCTCATTGATGATGCGCGGGCCACGGGTCACATCGCCATACTCAGCGGTATTGGAAATGGAGTAGCGCATGTCCGCAATGCCGCCCTGATAGAGCAGGTCCACAATGAGCTTGAGCTCGTGCAGGCACTCGAAGTACGCCATTTCCGGCGCATAGCCCGCTTCCACCAGGGTCTCGAAGCCAGCCTGGATCAACGCGCTGGTACCGCCACACAGTACCATCTGCTCACCGAAGAGGTCGGTTTCAGTCTCTTCCTGGAAGCTGGTCTCGATGATGCCGGCACGACCTCCGCCGTTAGCCGAGGCATAGGAAAGCGCAGTGTCCTTGGCCTTACCAGTGGCGTCCTGTTTAACCGCGATCAGCGAGGGGACGCCACTGCCTTCAACATACTGGCTGCGGACGGTATGGCCGGGGCCCTTGGGCGCGATCATGATGACGTCCAGATCCGCACGCGGCTCGATCTGGTTGTAATGGATATTGAAGCCATGAGCGAATGCCAGCGCGGCGCCCTTGCCGATGTTTGGCTCGATCTGCTGCTCGTACAGGGCCTTCTGGTGCTCGTCCGGAGTCAGGACCATGACCACATCCGCGCCGTTCACGGCATCCTCGATGGTCTGCACTTTCAGGCCGGCTTCTTCCGCCTTCTTCCAGGAAGAGGAGCCCTGACGCAGACCAACAACCACGTTGCTGACGCCGGATTCCTTCAGGTTGTTGGCGTGGGCGTGCCCCTGGGAGCCGTAGCCGATGATGGCCACTTTCATGCCCTTGATGATGGAAAGATCACAGTCTTTATCGTAGTAGACCTGCATTACGTTCCCCTGTTCAGAGTGTCTTTAAATGGAGTTGGCGATTCAGAGCGACAGCACTTTCTCACCGCGGGCGATACCGGAGACGCCGGAGCGCACCACTTCCAGAACGCCCATGGTGCCAACCGCCTGGATGAAGGCATCGAGTTTCTCGCCATCACCGGTCAGCTGCACCGTGTAGACGGTGCTGGTCACGTCCACGATCTGACCGCGGAAGATGTCGACCGTACGCTTGATCTCGGCCCGCTGGGCCCCTGTGGCGCGCAGCTTGATCAGCATCAGCTCGCGCTCCACATGGCTGCCCTCGGTGAGATCGACCAGCTTGACCACCTCGATCAGCTTGTTGAGCTGCTTGGTGATCTGCTCAATGACCTTATCCGAGCCCTCGGTGGTCAGCGTCAGCCGTGACAGCGTCGGGTCTTCCGTCGGTGCCACCGCCAGGCTTTCGATATTGTAGTTGCGCTGGGAAAACAGCCCGACCACGCGCGAGAGGGCGCCGGGCTCATTCTCCATCAGGATCGATATGATTCGCCGCATGGTATCAGACCCTCTCCGTCTTGCTGAGCCACATGTCCTTCATCGAGCCGCCGGCCACCTGCATCGGGTAAACGTGCTCGTAGGGGTCCACGTAGATATCGACGAAGACGAGCTGATCCTTCATGGCGAAGGCTTTCTCGAGCACGGGCTCAAGATCCTCGCGCCGGGTTACCGTGAACGCGACATGGCCATAGGCCTCGAACAGCTTCTCAAAGTTGGGCAGCGACTCCATGTACGAGTGCGCGTAACGCGACTCGTAGTTCATGTCCTGCCACTGCTTGACCATGCCCAGGGCCTGGTTGTTCAGATTGATGATCTTCACCGGCAGGTGGTACTGCTTGCAGGTGGACAGCTCCTGGATGTTCATCTGGATGCTGCCCTCACCGGTCACGCACACCACCTCCTGTTCGGGCATGTGCAGCTTGATGCCCATGGCCGCCGGGAACCCGAAGCCCATGGTCCCCAGCCCGCCGGAGTTGATCCAGCGGTTGGGTTTGTCGAACGGATAGAACTGGGCAGCGAACATCTGGTGCTGACCAACATCCGAGGTGACGTAGGCATCCCCTTTGGTAACGCGATAGAGGGCCTCGATCGCCTCCTGGGGCATGATGTTGTCGCCGTTCTGCTCGTAATGGTAGCGCGAACGGTACTGGCCCCATTCCCGGATCTGCTTCCACCACGCCCCAAGCGCCTCCTGGTCGGGCTGCTCCTCGCTTTCACGCACCAGCGAGAGCATCTCCTCAAGTACCGAGTCGACCGGGCCCACAATGGGAACGTCCGCCTGGACCGTCTTGGAGATGGAGGCCGGATCAATGTCCACATGAACGATGCGGGCACCGGGACAGAACTTGTCCGTGGCATTGGTCACCCGGTCATCAAACCGGGCCCCGATCGCCAGCACCAGGTCGGAATGATGCATGGCCATATTGGATTCGTAGCTGCCATGCATGCCCAGCCACCCCAGCGACTGCTCATCGGTAGCCGGAAAGCCACCCAGCCCCATGATGGTATTGGTTACCGGGAACCCGAGCTCATGGGCCAGGTCCGTCAGCTGCTGTGAGGCCTTGCCCAGGACCACGCCACCACCGGCATAGATAACCGGACGGCGGGCATTCATCATCATGTCCACGGCTCGACGGATCTGACCGGCATGGCCACGCACTGCAGGGTTGTAAGAGCGCATGCTCACCTTTTCCGGGTACTCGTACTCAAAGCGCCCGTTCGGTGCGGTCATGTCCTTGGGAATATCAATCACCACCGGCCCCGGCCGACCACTCTTGGCGAGATAGAACGCCTTTTTGACGAGCTGGGGAATCTCGGAGGGATGCCGGACCGTCATGTTGTGCTTCACGATCGGCCGGGAGACGCCGATCATGTCGGTCTCCTGGAAGGCATCCTCACCAATGAGATGGGAAGCAACCTGGCCACAGAGCACGACCATGGGAATGGAATCCATGGAGGCGGTTGCGATACCGGTAATGGTGTTGGTGGCGCCCGGACCGGAGGTCACAAGAACCACGCCGGGTTCACCGGTGGCGCGCGCATAGCCATCCGCCATATGCGTGGCGGCCTGCTCATGGCGCACAAGGATGTGTTTGACATCGTCCTGACGGAACAGCGCATCGTAGATGTGCAGCGCAGCCCCGCCCGGGTATCCGTATATGTATTCAACACCCTGGTCCTTGAGGGACCGGATGAGCATTTCGGCACCAGACAGTAATTCCACGTTGGATCACCCTCTTACACAGCAATCAATGTTCAATGTCTCTTCCACTGCCTGTGCCCTGGGGAAACGCTTCTTGTGAAAGCCGAATCGGGCTCTGTTCCACACCGCCCCGCGAGGAGGTTGGCTCCGGGGCAACTGCACCCTGAGGGTAAAGGTGTACAGCGGGTTGAGTGGTGTGGATGCCGAGGAATTACACTACCGGGATTGCCGCCATGCAATTCAACCGCCTACAGGCACCGTCAATTCTGACAGGGTGTGCCGGAGTGTCAACCGTAAGACCCTGCGTGACGGCACATTTTGCGATCAGCCTGTAATGGGCTAGATTCGGGAGTAAGATTGATCCACACCACGGAGCTCCGCCATGCGCATATTCCGCCCGCTTTTCCTGCTTGCCGCCCTCTGTATTGCCCTGCCGGCGAGCGCTGAAATCTACCGCTGGACCAACGAGGCCGGCGAGACCAGCTTCGGCTCCAACCCACCTGCCGGGGTCGACGCTGAACCGGTTTCCACGGGCAGCACCAACACCATTGATACCGGCTCAAGGCAGGCCGACGCGGAAGGCGGGAACGCCGGTACGGACAGCGAGCAGTCGCAGGAAGCGGCTGCTGATGGCGAAACGCAGGACGGGAAAGAGCAGCAGGAAAGAGAGGCGATCCGCGAGCAGAACTGTGAAGCGGCCCGCCAGGCACTGAAGACCCTGGAGCAGAACGCCCGGGTCCAGGTTATGGAGGATGGGGAGCGCCGCTACCTTTCCCCGGAGGAAAAGGAAGCGGAACGCGAACGTTACGAAAAAATCCGTGACGAGAACTGCGACTGAGGCCTCAAGCCTCAGTCCGCAGTAAAGCGGAAGGCATCGCCTTCCACATTCGCCTGGATGGTGGTGCCCGGCTGGAATTCGCCCTCCAGCAGCTGCTGGGAAAGCGGATTCTCGATGTAGCGCTGGATGGCCCGCTTGAGCGGCCGTGCGCCATAGACCGGGTCATAACCCACACCGGCGATCTTCTTCATCGCCTCCTCGGAGAGGCTCAGACTCAGCTCCTGCTCAGCCAGACGCGCATTGAGCTGGTCGATCTGGATCTGGGCAATGCCCTCGATCTGCTCCTCGTCGAGCGGATGGAAGACCACCACATCGTCGACCCGGTTAATGAACTCGGGCCGGAAGTGGCTGCTCACCACATCCATCACTGAGCTCTTCATCTGCTCGTACTGGCCTTCGCCGGCCATGGTCTGGATGATGTCCGAGCCCAGGTTCGAGGTCATCACGATCACGGTGTTGCGGAAATCCACCGTACGCCCCTGGCCATCGGTCAGGCGGCCATCATCCAGGACCTGGAGCAGGATGTTGAAGACATCGCCATGCGCCTTTTCAACCTCATCCAGCAGCAGCACTGAGTAGGGCCGGCGCCGTACCGCCTCGGTCAGATAGCCGCCCTGTTCATAGCCGACGTAACCCGGCGGTGCACCAATGAGCCGTGCCACGGAATGCTTCTCCATGAATTCCGACATATCGATGCGCACCATGGCTTCCTCGGTATCGAACAGGAAGTTCGCCAGGGCCTTGCAAAGCTCGGTCTTACCCACCCCGGTGGGACCAAGGAACAGGAAGGAGCCATTGGGGCGGTGCGGATCCGACAGACCGGCACGCGAACGGCGCACCGCGTTGGCCACGGCACTGATGGCCTCATCCTGCCCGATCACCCGCTCATGCAGGCTCTGCTCCATACGCAGGAGCTTGTCCTTCTCGCCCTCGAGCATCTTGGAAACCGGGATGCCAGTCCACTTGCCGACAACCTCGGCGATCTCCTCGTCCGTCACCCGGTTGCGCAGCAGCGACATCTCCATCATCTCCGCCTGGCTCGCCCGGTCAAGCTGGCGCTCCAGCTCCGGGATCTGGCCATACTGGATCTCGGACATGCGCTGGAGATCCCCGGTACGGCGGGCGTTGTCCAGCTCGATGCGCGCCTCTTCCAGTTGCTCCTTCACCCTCTGGGCGCCATGGAGAGAGGCCTTCTCGGTGTTCCAGACCTCCTCCAGATCCGCGTACTCCTTCTCGAGATCCGCGATCTGTTCCGAAAGCTCATCCAGGCGTTTCTTCGAGGCCTCATCCTTCTCCTTCTTGAGCGCTTCGCGCTCGATCTTGAGCTGGATCAGGCGCCGCTCGAGCCGGTCCAGGGATTCCGGCTTGGAATCCATCTCGATCCGGATCTGACTGGCCGCCTCGTCCACCAGGTCGATGGCCTTGTCCGGCAGCTTGCGATCCGTGATATAGCGATTGGAAAGCTTGGCCGCGGCAATGATGGCGCCGTCGGTCACCTCCACGCCGTGATGGACTTCATAGCGCTCCTTGAGCCCACGCAGGATGGCGATGGTGTCCTCCTCGGTGGGCTCGTTAACCATCACCTTCTGGAAACGGCGCTCCAGGGCGGCATCCTTCTCGATGTTCTCGCGGTACTCGTCCAGGGTGGTCGCCCCCACGCAGTGGAGCTCGCCCCTGGCCAGCGCCGGCTTGAGCATATTGCCCGCATCCATGGAACCTTCGGTCTTGCCCGCACCAACCATGGTGTGGAGCTCGTCAATGAACAGGATCACTTGCCCTTCTTCCTTGCCGAGCTCGTTCAGCACCGCCTTGAGGCGTTCCTCAAAGTCGCCGCGATACTTGGCACCCGCAAGCAGTGCGCCCAGATCCAGGGCCAGAACCCGTTTGTCCCTGAGCCCATCGGGCACCTCGCCGTCCACGATCCGCTGGGCCAGCCCTTCGATGATGGCAGTCTTGCCCACACCGGGCTCGCCGATCAGAACCGGGTTGTTTTTCTGGCGGCGCTGCAGTACCTGGATCGTCCGCCGGATCTCATCATCCCGGCCGATCACCGGATCCAGCTTACCGTCCCGGGCCCGGGCGGTGAGATCCGAGGTATACTTGTCCAGAGCCTCACGATTTTCCTCTGCTGAGGGGTCGTCCACGGTCTCACCTCCACGCATGCTGTCGATGGCCTGGGCCATCGAGTCCTTGGTAACGCCGAATTCCCGGAAGACCTTGCCCAGGGGGCCCTTGTCCTCGGTTGCGGCGAGCAGGAAAAGCTCACTTGAGATATAGCCATCACCACGCTGCTGGGCGAGCTTGTCCGTCATGTTGAGCAGACGGCCAAGCTCCTGGCCCATCTGGACATCGCCCTGGTTGTCCTTGACACGCGCCAGGCCATCGATGCCCTCGGCCACGGACTGGCGGAAGCGGTTGGGGTCCACACTCAGCTGCTGCAGCAGCCCGCGGGTGCCGCCGTCCTTCTGGTCAAGCAGCGCCTGCATCAGGTGCAGGGGCTCAATGGTGTTGTTGTCGTTCCCGACCGCCAGTGACTGGGCATCCGCCAGTGCGTTCTGGAGCCGGCTCGTCATCTTGTCGATTCGCATCGATTCATTCTCCCACTGTTCCAGGAACCGTGTGGTGCCTTCACCAACGGTTGCTCATTTTGGCTTTGTGGGAAGATATTGGGGCTTTTACTGGCTCTTCAAGCGTTGTCAAGCCAGATCAGGGATGCCATGCGGCCTGTGGTGCCGTCACGACGGTAGGAAAAGAAATCCGCCTCATCCCAGTAGGTACAGGCGCAGCCTCCAAAAACACGCTTGACTCCGGCAGTCTCAAGCCGCTGCCGGGCAAGGCCGTAGAGGTCCGCATACCAGGTTTCACCCAGCGGGGAAGCCGGGTGGAAATGGAGACCGGCTTCCGGGTCCTCCGCGATGAAGGTGGCACGGACCTCATCGCCCACCTCAAAGGCGGAGGGCCCGATGGCGGGCCCCAGGTACGCCAGAACCCGCGACGGTTCCGGGAAAACACCCAGGGCTGCCTCCAGTACACCATCCGCCAGTCCCCGCCAGCCGGCATGGGCCACGGCAACACGGGATCCTCGATCATCGCAGAACAGCACCGGGAGGCAGTCCGCTGTCATGACCACACAGGCCTGACCCGGCTGGTCCGTCCAGGCCGCATCCGCCACCGGCGTCTGTTCCATGGCGGGGACACGCACCACCCGGTTGCCATGAACCTGTTCAAGCCAGTGAACAGCCCCTGGAGCCAGCCCGCTGACTCGGGTCAGCTTTGCCCGGTTGGCGTGCACGGCCCCCGCGTCGTCGTTCACATGAAAACCGAGATTGAAGCTGCGCCAGGGACCACTACTGAAACCACCGCGGCGCGTGGTGACCAGGGATCGAACCCCGGCAGGTGCGGGCCAGTCCGGAACGAAGACGCTTTCGTCAGACTCCGTGATCATGAAGCGGACCGCCTTTCCTCAAAAGCAGACAGGGCATCCAGAAGCTGACGGAAATCCGCGGGCAGCGGCGCCTCCCACTCGCAGAACTCGTCGGTGGCCGGATGCGCCAGCTCAAGGCGGGCCGCATGCAGGGCCTGGCGGCGGAACCCGTCCAGCACGGACCGAAGCTCCTCATCCGTCCCTCTGGGATAGCGCATACGGCTTCCATAGACCGGGTCACCGAGCAGCGGATGACGGATGTGTGCCATGTGGACCCGGATCTGATGGGTCCGCCCGCTCTCCAGCTGGCAGCGGATGTGACTGAACCCGGCCATGCGCCTGACCAGCCGGTAATGTGTGACCGCCGGGCGGCCATCGGGCACCACGGCCATTTTCTTGCGCTGCTGGGGATGGCGACCGATGGGCTGCTCAATCCGGCCACCGCCGGTCAGTTCCCCGAGACAGACGGCCTGGTATTCGCGCCCCATACGCCGCTCCTGCAGCTGCGCCACCAGGGATGTGTGCGCCTCCAGGCTACGGGCCACCACCATGATGCCGCTGGTGTCCTTGTCCAGCCGGTGCACGATCCCCGCCCGGGGAATACGCTCCAGCTCCGGGGCATGATGGAGAAGCGCGTTGACCAGGGTCCCCGCCTCGTGGCCGGCAGCGGGGTGAACCACCAGACCCGCCGGCTTGTTCAGCACGATCAGATGCTCATCCTCATGGACGATGTCCAGATCGATGGCCTCCGCTTCCCAGGTGACCTCAGCCTCCGCTTGTGCTGCTACGTCCACCCGGTCGTCCACCAGTACCCGATCCCGCGGCCGGCGTTTCTCGCCGTTGACCGTGAGCTCGCCGGAGCGCACCCACCCCTGGATGCGCGAGCGTGAATGCTCCGGCATCAGCCGTGCCACGGCTTGGTCCAACCGCTGGTCGCTGAGTTCCGGCGGTACACTGAAGCTTGCCTCGATGCGTTCTGTGCCGCTTGTCATGGATTGTGCTGTCCTGCCCTCTGCTGGTTCCGAATCATGATCCCGGCCGTTACAATGGCCGTCAACTCACACCCTTTTACATCACAGTATACAGGTAATCGCATGACGCGCCGGTCGCTGCCCCATTCCGAAGGTTCCATCCAGCGCACTGCGGGCCGGATTCTCGCTCCCGTGCTCACCGCCCTGCTTCTGGCTGGCTGTGCCAGCACCGGGGAGGAAACACTGCCCGAGGAGGAGTACTACGAACAGGCCCGCAGTTCCATGAACGCCGGCAACTTCGAGTCCGCCCAACAGAACCTGGAGGCACTGGAGACCTACTACCCCTTCGGACGGTATGCGGAACAGGCCCAGCTGGACCTGATCTATGCCCGCTACCAGAACCTCGACCTCCAGGGTGCGCGCAGCGCGGCAGACCGTTTCCTGCGGCTGAACCCCCAGAGCGAGAACGCGGACTACGCGCTCTACATGCGCGGCATAGCTTCCTATTACATGGACCTGGGGCTGGCCGCACGCTACTTCCCCATTGAAGTAGACGCCCGCGATCCCGGACAGCAGCTCCAGGCCTTCGAGGATTTCTCACAGCTGGTCAGCCGCTATCCGGAAAGCCAGTACACCGCCGACGCCCGCCAGCGCATGATCGCCATCCGTAACCGGATGGCCGGGCAGGAGCTGGCGGCAGCGCAGTACTACATCAAGCGGCAAGCCTATATCGCGGCACTGAACCGCGCACGAACCGTGGTTGAGGAATACAACCGAACGCCGGCGGTGGAAGAGGCACTGGTCATCATGGCCGAGATGTACGCCCGCCTGGGCCTGAATCAGGAACGCAAGGACACCGCACGCGTGCTCGCCCAGAACTTCCCGGACAACCCGGCGCTGAACGATGACGGACGCTTCACCCGCCAGACTTTCGGTATCCGGGACCGCTCCCTGACCAGCGTACTGACCTTCGGGCTCATGGGCGGCCCGGAAGACGAGGAGTGACGGGCTTCAGTCGCCTGCCTTCCACCGATTGGTGATCGGATAACGCCGATCCCGCCCGAAAGCACGCCGCGTGATGCGGGTGCCAATGGGGGCCTGGCGGCGCTTGTACTCGTTGATATCCACCAGCCGGACCGCCCGCAGCACATCCTCCCGGTCATACCCCTCGGCGATGATGCCCTCCGCGCTGACATCCTGCTCCACATAGCGCTCAAGGATCCGATCCAGCACCTCGTAGGGCGGCAGGCTGTCCTCATCCTTCTGATCCGGTGCCAACTCTGCCGACGGCGGACGCTCGATGATCCGCTGCGGAATCGCCTCCTCTGCCCGGTTACGCCAGCGTGAAAGCCGGTAGACCAGTGTCTTGGACACGTCCTTGAGCACACTGAAGCCACCGGCCATGTCGCCGTAGAGGGTGGAGTAGCCCACGGCAAGCTCGCTCTTGTTGCCGGTGGTCAGAACAATGCTGCCGAACTTGTTGGAAAGGCTCATCAGCAGGGTGCCACGGATCCGGGCCTGCAGATTCTCCTCGGTGGTATCCACGGCGCGGTCGCCAAAAGGTTCGGCCAGTGCCCCCATGAAAGCATCGTAGATGGATTCAATGGACAGCACCCGGTACTCAACACCCAGACCATCCGCCATGCGCTCGGCATCCTCCAGACTCATACCCGAGGTGTACCGGAACGGCATCATCACCGCGGATACCCGGTCCGCGCCCAGTGCATCGACCGCCACCACCAGCGTCAGGGCGGAATCAATCCCCCCGGAAAGGCCGAGCACCACCGAGGGGAAACCGTTCTTGCCGATGTAGTCGCGCAGCCCCACGCACAGGGCCCGGTAGACCAGAGCATCCTCATCGGGTTCCGGTGCCAGCTCCGTCTCCGCCAGGTTTCCATCACCATCCAGCTGCACCGGATGCAGCGCCTCATCAAAGCGCGGCGCCCGGGCGCACTCTCGGCCGTAACCGTCAAAAGCCAGTGAACCGCCATCAAAGACCAGTTCATCCTGGCCACCCACAAGGTTCACGTAGATGATGCCCAGATTGTGCGCACGGGCCAGTGTGGCCAGCCGCTCCCGCCGCTCCGGCTGGCGTTCCAGATGGTAGGGGGAGGCATTCAGATTGATGAGCAGACGGGCTCCGCTATCAGCCGCCGCAACCGCCGGCTGATCGTGCCAGATATCCTCACAGATGGTGATGGCAACCGGCAGCCCCCGCAGCTCAAACACACTGGTGGCCGCTCCCGGAACGAACCACCGCTTCTCGTCAAACACATCCTGGTTGGGCAGGTACTGCTTTGCGGCCTGCCCGAGCACCTGGCCGGAGTCCAGCACCATGGCCGCATTGACCAGGCCCTCATCCGTAACCCGGGGAGCGCCAAAGATCAGGATGGTCTCCGGCATGGCCCCCGCAATGTGTTCCAGTGCGCGCTCCACCCTGGTCCCCAGACTCGGCCGCAGCAGCAGGTCTTCCGGGGGATAGCCCGTCAGCGCCAGCTCCGGGAAAACCACAATGTCCGCCCCATGCGACTGAACCGCGTCATGGGCCATTGAAAGCATCCCTTCGGCATTACCGGGGATATCCCCGACTGTGGCATTGAACTGGGCCATCACGACCCGCAAACCCGCTGTCATTCCCCTGTCTCCTGTCACCATGGACGCTGGGACGCTATTATAACCACCTGAATCCATTTTGACGTTCCACTCACACGGAGTCTCCATGGAGGCGTCGCCACAGGCAGCGCGGAAGGACCAGCGGGCCCGTCTTTTCCGCATCTACAACTACTACCGGATCGTCATCAGCCTGCTGCTGGTGGCACTGCTGCTGCTTGAGACGGATCTGGTCGGCACCAGACTGCACAACGAATGGCTGTTCCAGGCCACGGCCCTCACCTACCTGGCGATGAACATCGTCACGGGCATGCTGCTGCTGGCCGGCTATGCGCTCCGCCCCTGGCACATCACAGTCTCCATCCTGGCGGACATACTGATGATCCACCTGCTCGCCTTCTTCAGCGGCGGCATCAGCAGCGGCATCGTGAACCTGGGTATCATCAGCGTGGCAGCGGGCAATATCCTGGTTCCCGGCCGGGTCGGCATCTTCTACGCCGCACTGGCCACGCTGGCATCGCTGGTTACAGCCGCGCTGCTCCTGCTGCAGGGACTGTCCGGTGTGGATGACATCGTCCGGGCCGGCGTCATGGGGCTTATCTACTTTGCCGCCGCCTTCCTGCTCCAGAACATCACCCGCCGCCTGGCCTCCAGCGAACAGCTGGCCTCGGAACGGGCCCGCAGCATTGAGGAGCTGGAACAGCTCAACCACCAGATCATCCAGCGCATGCATACCGGCATCCTGGTCGCGGAGCCCAATGGGGCCCTCCGGATGGCCAACGCCGCTTCCGGCGAGCTGCTGCTGGGAGAACGCACGGCAGCCCCGAGACTGACCATCCTGCCCCAGGCGCTCAAGCAGCGCCTTGATCAATGGCTTGAGCAGCCTGGCGAACGCACACCACCATTCCAGGCCCGCAACGACACGCCCAGCGTTCAGGCGAATTTCATGCGTCTGGACAGCCCACTGGAGCATCTGGTCCTGATCTTTCTGGAAGACACGGGCAAGATCGTCCAGCAGGCCCAACAGCTGAAACTGGCCTCCCTGGGGCGACTCACCGCCGGCATTGCCCATGAGATCCGCAACCCCCTGGGTGCGATCAGCCACGCGGCCCAGCTTCTCGGCGAATCCGATACCGCGGATGATGGCGACCGCCGGATGGCCGGCATCATCCAGCGCCACAGCGAACGCGTGAATGCCATCATCGAGAATGTGCTGGAGCTCTCACGCCGACGCTCGACCAGTGTCCGTCTGATGGATCTGGGCGAGTGGCTGGCCGGGGTGGTCAACGACTATGTGGAGACGGTCCAGGAGCCGGTACTGATCGACCTGAAACTCTCCGGCGTTCCGGGGTCAGCCCGTTTTGATCCCTCACAGCTGCAACAGGCACTGACCAACCTGATTGATAATGGCCTGCGCTACAGCCGTCAGCGAACCGGCCGCCTCCAGCTCACGGTGCGCACCGGCGTGACCGAGGACGGTCAGAGGGCCTATATTGATGTGCGGGATTACGGCCCGGGGCTGAATGAGGCGCAGCAGGGCTCGCTGTTCGAACCGTTCCACACCACCGAACAGGAAGGCACCGGCCTGGGACTCTATCTGGCACGGGAACTGTGCGAGGCCAACCAGGCCCGGCTCTTCCTGCTGGAGAGCGGCGAGACCGGATGCTGTTTCCGCATCACCTTTGCCCACCCGGGGCGCCGCGCTCTGGATTTCAGTGCCTCGGGCGCCAACCTGACAGGGAATGAACCATGACCGATTACAGGGCCCTGATTGTCGACGACGAGCCGGACATCCGGGAACTGCTTGATATTACACTCAGCCGGATGGCTGTTGAGTGCACCACCGCCGCCACCCTGGGTGAAGCGCGTGACCTGCTCGCCAACCAGGTCTTCCACCTGTGCCTGACCGACATGAGCCTGCCGGATGGCAACGGCATTGACCTGGTCGACTGGATACAGAGCCAGTGCCCGGACATACCGGTAGCGGTGATCACCGCCTATGGCAGCATGGATTCTGCGATAACGGCGCTCAAGACCGGCGCCTTCGATTTTGTCTCCAAGCCCGTGGAACTGCCGCGCCTGCGGGAGCTGGTGGAAAGTGCGCTGCGACTGCCCCCGGAAAACGCAGGCGAGGACCGGGGAACCACTGGCGCCGGAGACGAGGAGCTGTTGCTCGGCGAGTCGCCGGAAATTGACACACTCCGGCGCCAGGCCCGCAAGGTCGCGCGCAGCCAGGCCCCGGTCTACATCAGCGGCGAGTCCGGTAGCGGCAAGGAACTGGTGGCCCGGCTGATCCATGAACACGGGCCACGCCGGGAGCATGCTTTCGTGCCCGTCAACTGCGGCGCCATTCCCCAGGAACTGATGGAGAGCGAGTTCTTTGGCCACCGCAAGGGCAGCTTTACCGGCGCTACCGAGAACCGTGAGGGGCTCTTCCAGGCTGCGCATCAGGGCACCCTGTTTCTGGATGAGGTCGCGGACCTGCCGCTGCCCATGCAGGTGAAACTGCTGCGGGCCATCCAGGAGAAGCGCATCCGGCCTGTCGGGGCCAAGGAGGAGGTTGCCGTGGACGTGCGTATCCTCAGCGCCACGCACCGCAATCTGGCCGCGCTGGTGGAGGACGGCCTCTTCCGTCAGGACCTGTTCTATCGAATCAACGTGATTGAACTTAGGGTGCCTTCCCTGCGCGAGCGTACCGCTGATATCCCGATACTGGCCCGGCACATCCTGGAACGCCTGGCACGGGACTACGATCTGCCACCGGCCCAGCTCAGCGACGACGCGGTAACCGCCCTGCAGGCCCACCCGTTCCCGGGCAACGTACGGGAGCTGGAGAACTGCCTGGAGCGGGCCTTCACCCTGAGCGAGGAGGATGTGATCCGGGGCGAGGACCTCCAGCTCAATGGTGCCCCCTCAACAGGGTTGGCCCCGGAGGAGAGTGCGGGCATTCCGGAGCCTGGGGAGAGCGGCATGGACCTGGAGTCCTACCTGGAATCCATCGAGCGCACCACCATCGAGAAAGCTCTGGCCCAGACCGAAGGCAACAAGACGGCAGCCGCGCGCTGGCTGGGGATCAGCTTCCGGGCCCTGCGTTACAAGCTCAAGAAACTGGGCATGGAGTAGCACTTCCGCGAATCCGTTCGTTGCCCTCCAGGGCCCTTTTTGCCTAGAATCCGCTCATCCGAACAGGGATTGAACGGATCAGACAGAAGAGGACTCAGGGATGAGACGCACGGAACGCGGCGTGACGCTGCTTGAACTGGTCATCGTCATTGCAGTACTGGCCATTGTGACCACCACCATGATCCCCGGACTGCAGAAGCTCTTCGAGAACACCTCCCGCCGGACCCAGATGCAGAGCATGGTGGGGCTGTTCCATCTTGCCCGAACCCAGGCCGTCAGCCAGGGCACCATCGTGACCATCTGCCCCCTGGATGACAGCAATGAATGCACCGGGAACTGGCAGAAACCGGTGCATGTCTTTGCGGATCCTGAAAACCAGCGCGCGCTTACGGCCGGCCGGCAATCACTGCGCATCAAGGAACCATCGGAATCCGGCTCATGGACAGTAAGAGTGGGCAACCGGGGCTATTTCCAGTACCGCCCGAACGGCATGGTCCGCGGAACCCTCGGCAATCTGACCTGGTGCCCGGAAAGCGGTGACGAGAAAAATGCCGGACAGCTCATCATCAATATGGGCGGGCGCTTACGCTACGCTCAGGACCACTCTGGAGATGGGATCGTTCAGGGCAGCAACGGACAGGCTGTAAGCTGCCCCTGAGCCCGCTTACCAGCAGTCGCTGCCGCCGGCGCCACGGTTGCCCTGATTATCCAGGGTCAGCGTGCCGCAGTCGTCACCACTCTGCCCGTTTTTTGGCTGGGCCTGGAGCGTGAAGGAATTCTGGGTAACACTGCCGCTGAAGCTGATGTCATAGAACGCATCCCCGGAATCATACTCACGCGGTGAGTGACTGAAGGGAAGCGTGGGTGCGCTGTCATCATCGTTCAGGTAACTGAAGTTCTCGCTATAACGGCGCTCCATCCACTGCGCCAACTCCATCAGGTCCCCCTGGGCCGTGGTACGTCGCGTGCGCTCCACATGGTCCTGGTAGGTGGGGAAGGCGATGGCGGCGATGATGCCGATGATGGCGACAACGATCATCAGCTCTACCAGCGTGAACCCTTTTGCTCTTTGCATCATCAGCGCTGCCTCGTATGAATCGAACGAATGGTATTGCTGTAGTTCTCACCGTGTTGGATCTGCACGAATTCCCCCGGCGATAGCCGTTCAAGGGCTTCGTCCCGTTTCAGCATCACCCCGTCAAACTGCACCTTATCCCGGAACTGGAACCGGCGCCCGTCGACGATAATACTGTTACTGTCGTACTCCATGGCCCTGATCTCCCCGGAGACCCAATCACCACGATTGTCCTCCGGTTCCTGAGCAGCAGCAGTCAACGGGGCGCCGCACAAAAGGGTAATACCTATGACCAGGCCGGCTACACGCCAGTTCAGGAATGCTAGACAACGCACCATGATACCCCCCATCATTCAATCAATTCCTGCCAACCCTGACGTCCAAGACGATCATCATCGTCCGGGATGTTTGTTTCCTCAACATCCACCTCACCGGTCGACAGCGGTGTAAACCTGTAGTCGCCAAGGAATGCGGACTGACTGGCAATACCATCCACTTTCCGATAGGACGTTACCTTGTCGCCATATTCCGCAAATACCGCCCGGTCCGGAGTGAGCCCGCCCAGGCCAAATGCCATGACGCGTGTTGAGCCGCCGGCCACACAGGGATTATCCGAGGGGATTGTAGAGTTGACAAAGATGTACTCGCCGCGGACCTGTGGCGACAGTGTTATGCGCTCACCAGCGGTAAACAGATCAACATACCAGCCCCGCTCTGGATCCGTATTGCCAGTGGCCTCGGAGATCAGAATTTCAGCCCCCGCAGGTGTTCCCTGCTTTTCGCTAAGGGTCCGTTCCGCCAGGTCCCCTCGCTGGATACCCGAAGCCCCGACATCACGCACAGCGTAGAAGCTCTGATTGCTGGTATCGCTCAAATCATCGTTGTTCAGGTATTGACCGGTTCCGAACAGGACATAGAGTTCCGGCTCGCCTTCCTTAGGATGAATGTTGTTGTTTGGAATGATCAGCGGTGCGGACGTAATGGGCTGAGTGCCGTCAAATAGAGGCAGCGGCGAGTTGCTCTGTTCATAGGGCGATGCAAAGCCTTGGTTGCTGGATTCAGCAACCCAGAAGTCTCCGTCCAGATCTCCTCCGTAAACACGATCCGCAACGCCATCACCACTTTGATCATAAACGGCGACAGCTGAGAGGCCGGTAGCATCCGTTCCCGACTCGAAGGTAACGAACCGGTAATCGTCTCCCTCCGTCCACTGGCCATCAAGCCCGCCTTCCAGGTCCAGCATGAAAAACCCAGTGGCATCGGTATCCGAGTTGTACCCATTACCAAAGAAGGCCGTCCAACGCTCACCCTTTTGATTGCCCCAGTATGCCTTGGCAATAGTCGGAGGCTCACTGATATAACCCATGCGATCATCATTGGCCTCAGTAAACTCCCAAAGGACGGTGCTTGCCGCGTTGCTCTCCGAGAGAGCACTCGGATCAGTTACATCCAGAGCGAAAATCGCCTTCTCACCAAAGCGAGAACCTCCCAGCAAAACCGTTCGCCAATCCGCCGTGGCCGTGGGATTACCATCCTGATCACGACCCTTGATGAAGGCATCAGAGACGAGAGGCGGAAGATCCACATAATAGTTGTGCTGGTAGCTCTGGGATGTCAGGTAATGCAGGCCTTCACCCGCCTGATCCGAGAAAATAGCGGAAGGCATAAAGGCGAAAACCTCATCGCCGCCATCTTCGGTCGCCTTGAAACCATGCAGAAGACCGTCGTTGGCCCCTGCGTAAATGATCGGTGTACGATCTGCATACTCGGCGCGGAAATCTGAATACCGGTTGTTTTCCTCGCCAAACTTCTCGGAATCCGGCCAGGCTGACGCGGGTTCGGACACACGCACCGGCGTTGAGTTGACGATATCCCCCAAAAGGCTTTCCCGTTGCCGGAAATCACCGGTCTCCTGACCTTCCTGACTCTGGTCACCCCGAAGGTATGCCACTCGGTCCGCGGCACGCGCATCCTTCTCAGCTTCGGTCCCTGTACCAAAACGCAAGTCCGCAACCTGCTCCGTGGTCAGGACCGTTTCGTCCCACGCCAACGGAATACCGGTGCCATTGGCCATCGTCATAATCTGGCGGGTCTGCCAGTCACGTGCATCCAGCTGCTCCGCAGCGGACCAGACGGGGTCACCTACTTCGGGATTCTCCAGGTTCTCATCCGTGTTCAGTGGTCGGGCATCCAGATCACCAGTCCAGGGGCCTGAGTCAAAACGCGCACCGAAGAGCAGAGAATCCTCCTCCAGTGTCGCTGTATCAAAAGTCACACTTGTAGAGGAGCCCACAATTTCAGCGATATCTGCAAGAATCCCGGAAAGCTCGGTATCAAAGGTCTCCGGATCATCCGCACTGAAAAAACCACCCCGACTGTTGATGCCTGCATGAAGGAGATCATCGATCTTGGCTTCATCATTTCCGTCAGGGTCCGGCCAGTCCACCGAGGTCCCATTCGCCAGAGCTGACTCAGCCTCCGTTTCAGTAATCGTGCCTTCGACACCCAGACCAACGCCGTATGTAATCATGTGCTGCCAGAAGGCGGGCATGTGTTGATCCTCTTCCACGGGGACCCGGTTAGCCACATTGGGTTGCAGATCCCGCACCCAATAGTTCATGGCCACGTCCGCAAGCGTGTCAGCGTAATCATCCTGGAAGGGATCTGTCGGCGTGTACTGATAACTCTCTCCATTCGGCCCCTCAATCACTGGTCCGGCCTCACCGTCCAGATTGCCCGGATCCGGATTATCAGTACCGTAATACCCATCCGTCATGAGTATGGAAAAACTCTGGCGGCACTCAGCGAAAGCGTCCACTGACTGCCCATCGCTTGCACCCGGGTCATCAGCCCAGGGCCCCTGATCGTCGGTTCTTTCATAATACTGGCCGATGTTATCCAGGGCAGTCCTCAATGGCGTGGAACCGCCGACAGCACTTGTCTGGAGCCAATCGAAGAACGCGTCGCGATCATCCCCGCTGAACCCACGAACACCACGGTTATTGTCCGAGTTCAGCGCATAGTAACCAATGCGCATGTCATCAGGCTGGTTGAAGAATGCCTTGGTGATACCAGCAATAGAGGACAGCCGGCGAGTCCGGTAGTACGCGAACCAGTTCGCGAAATTCTGCTGTTCAGAAACCGTCTGTGGCTCCTGTCGATCGCTAAAGCAGCTGTCCTCCCTTGATGCCTGATCACAGCTGTCCTCCGTCATTTCATAATAAAAGGCGCCCTCCCCCGAACTGCCGGAACTGGTTGATCCAACGGTAAAACCGTCATAAAGGCACCATTCATCGCCGTTGCAGCGGTGATACTGGTAGTAGTAATAGGGATCCATAATGGCTCGATAGTCAGTCGCGAGATCCACTTCTTCTGGATTACTACCATTATCGGCCGCATAGCCATCAACAGGCGCTGACCGGAAGTCCACATCTGGGTAGCGGGTGCCATCGCTCTTAAGGGGAGGCTCATAGGTCCTGCCCGGATCGTAATAGATATTGTTGGTTTCATTGGAAACCATGAACTTGCGGTCAGTAACCGAGTAGAAGCAGGTATCCATGCCGGCATGGCTGCCGTAATTCGAGCACTCCTGCTCGTTCCCTGTATCGTCGTCACCCTGTATATCAGCAGCATCTACCAGGGAATCCGGCATGAACCCCCAGCGCATGGAACCGCTGTCATCCAGAATGAACATCAGGTTCGGGTCTGCCGATGAAGCAATAAACATTGGAGTATCACTCAGAGCTACATCATCCGCTACGGCGGATACGGCGCCCGTAAGGGTGAGACTCGCGATAATTGCGGTCACTGCGCGAAACGATCTCATGGCACGATACCTCTCGCTGGCCTAGAGCTTGCGGGTATAGAAGATTTCAATGAGGCGTTGCCCCCGACCGGAAGGACTTTCCGCCCTGACAACAACCCGGAAGGCCTGGACATTACCGCCGCCACTGTCGTGTCGGTAGCCACCGATGTTGCCGTCGGTAAGCTGGGGCGGAGTGAACCCTTCCCCCATGTATTCAACGATATAACGGGGTGTTACACCCTCCACGGAATCAGCGGTGCGCGTCTTACTGTCGTCACTCCAGACAGCTTGGTCATACATGTTCGGCGCGTGCTGGCCGTCCTCAGTGGCGTTATAGAGACCATCACTGCCATCAAAATCCGTCAGGGTCACCACGTTATCCTCAATCCACTTCTCAGCGTCCTGCGCGCCTGATTCCGCAATTTCCAGCGCCATGACACCCTCACGCTGGGCAGTGGTCATACGCTCCTGCATTAAGCTCCCCTCCATCCCGGAAATGGCCAGCAAGGACAGCACCAGCAGGAGAATCAAGGCCAGAAGCAGGGCACTGCCTCTCTCGGTCATGACGGGTCTCGCTATCATTTCAGCCTCCCACCCGGTTACGCAGCGTGCTGACGCTGGTATAGACCCGGTACAGATGGTTATCCCCGGCCGTTGTTCTCAAACTGTTATTGCTCTCACAATCCAGCCATCCGGGATAGCAGTAACTTTGTGGTTCCTCGACGACATCCTCACTGGATGAGCGCACCAGCACACTGTACCGGACTGAAAGAGCCTCATCGGCTTCCGCCAGGGTATTCGGATCGCTCCAGGTATCGACCTGATCATTCCCAGTCGTATCCCGCCCGAACTGGACCTGAAACCCCCACACATTACTGACCAGATCCTCGGCACCCGAGAAGTCACCGACGGTTCCGGTGCCATCGTCATGTAGATCCATCGGATCGAACACCAGGGATCGGTTTCCATTGCCATCGGCACGGATGTAGTAAGCATTTCTCGATGGCCTCATCAGCGAGGCTCCCGGGTCATAATCCGACTGTGTGCTTGTGTCATTGCCCGGGGTTGTGCTGTTCCCGGTATTGGCCACGACCGCGTTATTCTGGACATCCGTCGCCTGGAAAATATCGGCTGACTCACAGTTATTGATGATCAGGATTTCGCCCTCTTCAACGACTCCGGTCGGATTTGTCCCAGTGAAAATCGTTGAGCTGTTGTTCGGTGTCTGAGCAGTTGTGGTCAACAGGGCGTTGCTTTGAACACCACCGAACTGAATGACATCCGATCCTTCCACCGCGCCAAAGGTGTTAGTGGCGCCGACATTGTTGTCGCCAGAGAGCGAGCTGAAGAACTCATCCCAGTTAAACCCACCATCATTCAGCATGCAGGAGAAGGGATTATCGCCATCGCCACCGCCTGGGCAGTCCTGGTCCGAGGGGGGCGTCATACACCCCCAGTAACCAGCGTTCCGAACCGCCCGCCCCAGAATGTCCACCGCCATACGACCGGATTCCTGAACCCGGGCGCTCGCTTCGTTCAAGCGGAATGTATCGCTGTTACTCGTAAAGATGTAGACCATCCCCATAGCGAGAAAGCTGGCAAGCAACAGGGCTACCATCAGCTCCACCACAGAGAGGCCACGCTGATTACCGTAACCGTCAGTCATTGTTCATCCTCGCCTGCATGGTGAAGGATTCATCCCGCTCGCCGTCGTCCTCGAAACGGTCCCGTTCCTTCCATTCCAGAGTTACTTCCAGCATGTCGTCATTCATTTCCATATCCATATCCGCATCGGTACCCAGCACATCATCCATGCGGCGCTGGAGATCCGCCGGCACACTGGCTGGTATATCGCCATTGTTGGCCCTGACCCGATCCGCCATTTCCGAAACAAGCATGGTCGCGGTTGTCCGTTTATGCGCCAGGTTGGTCTGCTCCAACGCCACCAACTGGGTGCTGGCAATTCCAAGGAGTCCGATCGCCAGAATCACGACCGCAACAAGCACCTCAACCAAAGAGAGCCCTCTCTCGGAACGTCCTTTTGCCAGAGATCCCGTTTTCATGGGCAGTCCTCCTCGGTGGTTGTCACCTGACCGCCGCGGCTGATATCAATGCGCCGATCATTGCCTCCACTGTCTCCACAAAGCCGTAGCGTTTCGTTACTTGTTGCCAGACCATTACCACGGAAGGTTACCGCGTTACCGGAGATCGCCATTCGGGTTTCAGATCCCTGGAACTGGCGAAGCGTATTACCACCCATGACAACCTGGAATCCCTGATCCCAATCACCACTGGTTGGCTGGAGCGTTACCTGCTGCCCTTCGCGCAGCGCCTGCGACCGCGCAAAATTTAGGGCGCCCACAAGACGGTTGGTGCTTGATGTCACCTGATTGTTCTCAACGAGGGTCTGGAACCCGGGCACCGCAACCGCCGCAATCACAGCCAACAACACGATCACGATCATCAGTTCAACCAGCGTGAACCCTCTCTGGGTTAGCCCTGCTGTGCGGACAGAATTTTCCATTCCAATACGCCTCATGACGCGCCTCGTCCAATCGATGGACACGGTTCAATGACTCAATGTTCAGAATAGCGTGGGTTACGGAAATGTCAGCCGGTGGCCGACGAGCGGAACGGATGAGGGGATGAGCGGTAAAACGGTGTGAAAGATTTCACACCGGAATGATCACGGAGGCCCGGGTCAGGCCTCCACTTCCTTGGCGGGAATCCGCAGCGCCTTGGGCATGCTGAACACCACGTTCTCCTGTTCGCCTTCGAGCTCGTCAGGAGTCTCACCACCGAACTCGCGCAGGCGCGCCACGACCTCTTCAACCAGGACCTCAGGCGCGGAGGCCCCGGCCGTCACGCCCACGGCGCCCACGTTTTCAAGCCATGAGGCTTCAATCTGGTCAGCCGCATCAATCAGGTAGGCGGGCGTATCCATACGTTCAGACAGCTCGCGCAGGCGGTTGGAGTTGGAACTGTTGGGCGAGCCCACCACCAGCATCAGGTCGCACTCGGCGGCGAGCATTTTCACCGCGTCCTGACGGTTCTGGGTGGCGTAGCAGATGTCGTCCTTTCGCGGACCCTGGATGGCCGGGAAACGGGTCTGCAAGGCATCGATCACGCGTGCGGTGTCGTCCATGGAAAGTGTTGTCTGGGTCACGAAGGCCAGCTTTTCAGGGGTCTTCACCTGCAGCTTCTCGACATCGGCCTCGCTTTCCACCAGGTAGATGTCACCGCCATTGCTGCGGTCATACTGGCCCATGGTGCCTTCCACCTCGGGGTGGCCGGCATGGCCGATGAGGATGCATTCACGGCCTTCCCGGCTGTAGGTCATGACCTCCATATGCACCTTGGTCACCAGCGGGCAGGTGGCATCAAAAACCTGCAGCCCGCGGTCCTGGGCTTCCTGCTGAACAGCCTGGGAGACGCCGTGGGCGCTGAAGATCACCCAGGCATCGTCGGGCACCTGGTGCAGCTCGTCCACGAATACGGCGCCACGCTCGCGCAGGTTGTCCACTACGAACTTGTTGTGGACGACTTCATGCCGCACGTAGATAGGGGCGCCGTACACATCGAGCGCCCGATTGACGATCTCGATGGCGCGGTCAACGCCGGCACAGAATCCACGGGGATTGGCGAGCTTGATCTGCATGGTCATGATTCCCGGTGCTTACTGGACATCCACAATCGAGACTTCAAACTCAAGTGTCTTGCCCGAGAGTGGGTGGTTAAAATCTACCTCAACGGTATCATCATCAAACGCCTTGATGACACCGGGCACTTCTGCCTTGGCCGCATCCGCGAAGGAGAGCACCATGCCCTCTTCCAGCGGCAACTCGGGGCTGAACTCGCGGCGCTTGAAGGTCTGGACGTTGTTCGGGTTGGGCTGGCCAAAGGCGTCTTCAGGCGGTACTGAGAAGGTCTGCCGGTCGCCTGCTTTCAGGCCGTGCAGGCAGCGCTCGAACGCCTCCGGCAGGTTACCATCGCCCACGGTCAGCGTGGCCGGCTCTTTCTCAAAGGTGGAATCCACGTCCGAGCCGTCTTCCAGCCGCAACGCGAAATGCAGGGTCACCTGGCTGTCCGGTCCGATTACGCTCATTGCCTGTTGCCCTTTTGCTGTGACCCGCTGTCGCCCTGCTCGCCGCTTATAAACAGATCCAGCAGCAGCATAATGGCGCCAACGGTAATGAAACTGTCCGCCACGTTAAAGGCGGGGAAATGGTAGCCGGCCCAGTGGAAATGGAAAAAATCCACCACATAGCCGTGCACCACGCGATCGTAGAGGTTGCCGACAGCGCCGCCAAGCACGAATGCCAGCGCGATGCCAAGCCAGGTCTCGTGCCGCTTCAGCCGTGTCAGCCACACCACCAGCACCCCCGAGATGACGACCGCGAGCGATACGAAAAGCCAGCGCTGCCAGCCGGCCCCCTCCGAGAGGAAACTGAAGGCCGCGCCGGTGTTGTGCAGCAGCGTCAGATTGAAGAACGGCAGAACCACGTTGGCCTCACCGTAATCCAGCATGGCCGTGGCGGCGGCCTTGGTGGTCAGGTCCGCGATCACGATGAAGGCCGCGATGATGAGCCCGTTACGGGCCAACGGTGTCAGCATACCGTTACGCAAACCGCCGTTTTTCGCCATCGCCGCTGATGTTGCTGATGCAGCGGCCGCACAGATCCGGGTACTCGCTGTGCTCGCCCACATCCGGGCGATGGTGCCAGCAGCGTTCGCACTTGGTATGGCCGGCGGCGACCACCGCCACCTTGAGCCCTTCCACGTCCGTCTCCGGGGCATCACCCACCTCGGCCAGCGGCGCGACACGGGCCTCGGACGTAATCATCACGAAACGCAGCTCGTCACCCAGGCGCTCCAGCAGTTCCTTAAGCCCGCCGTCCGCGTAGAGGGTGACCTCGCCGCTGAGCGAGCCCTTGATCGTGCCTTCATTCCGGGCCGCTTCAAGCTGCTTGTTCACGGCGCTGCGCACCTCGATGAGCGTATCCCACTCATCCTGCTTGATCGGCGCGTCCGCAGGCAGCGCTTCCAGCCCTTCGTGCCAGGTGGCCCAGTGCACGCTCTCATCGCGCTCCCCGGGGATATGCTGCCAGATCTCATCCGCCGTAAAGGTCAGGATGGGCGCGATCCAGCGCGAGAGGGCCTCGGCCACGTGATAGAGCGCTGTCTGGCAGGAACGCCGCTCCAGGCTGTCCGGCTGGGTGGTGTATTGGCGGTCCTTGATGATGTCCAGGTAGAAACCGCCCAGATCCAGGATGCAGAAGTTGTGTACCTTCTGGTACACCTGCAGGAAGCTGTAGCGGTTGTAGGCGTCGATCACCTCCTCCTGAAGGCGCCGCGCCCGGTCCACCATCCAGCGGTCCAGCGCCACCATGTCATCAAAGGCCACACTGTTTGTGGCCGGGTCGAACCCGTCCAGATTGGCCAGCAGGAAGCGCGAGGTATTGCGGATACGCCGGTACGCGTCTGCCGTGCGCTTGAGGATGTCCTGGGAGACTGACATCTCGGCGCTGTAGTCCGTCGCCGCGACCCAGAGCCGCAGAATATCCGCGCCCAGCTCGTCCATCACCTTCTGGGGCGCGATCACGTTGCCCATGGACTTGGACATCTTGTAGCCCTTCTCGTCCACGGTGAAACCATGCGTCAGCACTTCCTTGTAGGGGGCCATCTTCTTGATGGCAATGCCGGTCTTCAGCGAGGACTGGAACCAGCCGCGGTGCTGGTCCGAGCCTTCCAGGTACAGGTCCGCGGGGTAGCGGTTTAGGTCCTCGCGCCGGTCCAGCACCGAGGCGTGGGTCACACCCGAGTCAAACCAGACGTCCAGTGTGTCCGTCACCTTCTCGTAGGTGTCCACGTCATCGCCAAGCAGTTCGCGCGCATCCAGCTCATACCAGGCGTCGATGCCGTCCTTCTCGATGGCCTTCGCGGCCGCCTCGATCAGCTCAGGGGTGCGCGGATGAAGTTCATAGGTGTCCTTATGGACGAACAGCGTGATTGGCACCCCCCAGGTACGCTGGCGTGAGATGCACCAGTCCGGGGATTGCTCGATCATGCCCTCGATGCGCTGCTGCCCCCAGGACGGAATCCAGCGCACACCGGGAATGGCCTCCAGAGCGCCTTGCTTGAGCCCGTTGCGGTCCATGCTGATGAACCACTGGGGCGTGGCCCGGTAGATAAGCGGCGTCTTGGTCCGCCAGCAGTGCGGGTAACTGTGTTTGAAGGACTCCTGGAACAGCAGGCAGCCCTCGCGCGCCAACGCTTCACAGACCGGCGTATCCGCCTTGTAGATGTGGATGCCCGCGAACTCACCCGCGGCTTCGGCGTAGGTGCCGTCCGCCTTGACCAGGTTAAGTGTGCCGATGCCGTTCTCGCGCCCGATCTCGAAGTCATCGGGGCCGTGGTCCGGTGCGGTATGAACGAGGCCGGTACCCGCATCCGTGGAAACATGATGCCCGAGCACAACAGGTACTTGGCGTTCATAGAGCGGGTGCTGCAGCATCACCCCGGTGAGCGCCGCGCCACGGCAGCGTGCCACCACCTCGGCGTTCTGCAGGCTCCAGCGCTCGGTCACCGTCTCGCGCAGCTCTTCGGCTACCACGAGGTATTCGGCGCCACGACCAGCGTCGGCACGGATCAGGCTGTATTCCAGTTCCTCGTTAACGGCCACCGCCTGGTTCGCGGGAATGGTCCAGGGGGTCGTGGTCCAGATCACCAGTGATACCGGAGCATCCAGTCCGTTTTCACCAAACGCGGAAGCCACCCTACCCGGATCGACAGCCGGGAAACGGACGTCAATCTGGATGGAGGTCTTCTCCTGGTATTCCACTTCGGCCTCAGCAAGCGCGGACTGGCCGACCACACTCCAGTAGACGGGTTTGAAGCCCCGCTCCAGGTGCCCGTTGTCGATGATACGGCCCAGGGAACGGACGATGTCCGCTTCCACCTTCGGGTCCATGGTCAGATAGGGGTTATACCAGTCCCCCATTACCCCCAGGCGGATGAAGTCCTGACGCTGGTTGTCCAGCTGCTCGGCGGCGTAATCGCGGCAGGCCTGGCGGAACGTCTTGTAGTCCACCTTGTCGCCGGCCTTGCCGATGTCCTGCTCAACCTTGTGCTCAATGGGCAGCCCGTGACAGTCCCAGCCCGGCACATAAGGGGCATCATAGCCCATGAGGTTGCGGGACTTGACCACCATGTCCTTGAGGATCTTGTTGACCGCATGACCAATGTGGATGCTGCCGTTGGCGTAGGGCGGGCCGTCGTGCAGCACGAAGCGCTCGGCGCCCGCACGGCGCTGGCGCAGCGTGCCGTAGAGGTCCAGACGGTTCCAGCGCTCAAGCATTTCCGGCTCGCGCTTGGAGAGGTTCCCACGCATGGGGAAATCCGTCTTTGGCAGGTTCAGCGTGTCTTTGTAATCGCTCATGAAGGTTCCCGGAGTCTGTCGTTTCGGTCAGCGTTCCACATTGGTCGGTACCGGGCGGTTGTTCGCCAGCCAGTCACGCCCCTGGTTGATGTCCTCGTGAATCCGTTTTTCCAGCTCGTCCACGGAATCGAACTTGACCTCGTCCCGCAGATGGTAAAGGAAGGTCACCCGTAACCGCCGACCGTAGAGGTTGGCGGAGAAATCCAGCAGGTGCACCTCCAGCGACGGGTACTGCCCATTGACCGTCGGGCGCATGCCGATGTTCGCAAGCCCCCGCTCAACATGCCCACCGGGCATCTCGACCGTCACCACATACACCCCCCGTAGCGGCGGTTTGCGCCCGCTGAGCAGGATATTGGCCGTGGGCACCCCGAGTTCACGCCCCAGGGCCTTGCCGTAAACCACCCTGCCGGAGAGCGAATAGGGCCGCCCCAGCAGTTCGTGGGCATCCGCCAGCCGGTTTTCACCCAGCGCCTGCCGCAGACGGGTGGAGCTGATACGTTCGCCCCCCACCCGTATGGTCTGGGTATGCTCCACTTCAAAACCCCGCTCGGCACCAACCTGTTGCAGAAGCCGGAAATCGCCCCTGCGGTCACAGCCGAAGCGGAAATCATCGCCCACCACCAGGTGCTGCACGTTCAGCCCTTCCATCAGGACCTGCTCGATGAAGTCCATGGCCGAGAGATTGCGCAGCCGGGAGCGGAACTGCAGGCAGACCACAATATCCACATCATGGGAGAGCAGCATTTCCACTTTTTCCCGGAAACGCATCAGCCGTGGCGGCGCATCGGCACCGCCAAAGAACTCCCGCGGCTGGGGCTCGAAAACCATTACCACCGAGGGAACGCCCAGCTGATGGGCCCGGTCCCGCACCTGGTCAATGATTACCTGGTGACCACGATGGATACCGTCAAAGTTGCCTATGGTGGCGACACACCCATTCGCAAGGGGGTTGTCACTGCGTTCCGCCCAGCGCTTGAGATTGTGCAGCCCTCGGATCAGCCGCATGCGGGGCTCCTCCTGATTTTCGGGGACCGCGGATTATACCGCAATGGTGGGACCGGGCCCAATGCCCGCCGTTGCAACAGGCCTCAATGCATACGGAAATGCCGCAGCCGCACGCCGCAGATCAGGAGCACGGCGAAGTAGGCCAGGACCCCACCGGTCACCAGAGCGGCAGTGAAGGCGATGCGCGTGAGCAGATCAAAGTCCAGCCACTGCGCAGCCGCCGGCGCGAAGGCGAACAGCAGCCCACCCATGACAGCGTTGGCCGCCAGCAGCTGCAGCGCGAAGCGCCCCCAGCCTGGCTGGGGCCGGAAGACGCCTTCGCGGTACAGCCCCCGCAGCAGCAGGCTGCCGTTCATCCAGGCGGAGAGTGCCGTTGCCAGCGCCAGCCCGGCGTGTGCCAGCGGCCAGACCAGGATGAGGTTGAAGACCATATTGGAGGTCATGGCGATCACCGCGATCCGGACCGGGGTCCGCATGTCCTGCCGGGAAAAGAAACCGGGCGCCAGAACCTTAACCAGCATGAAGGCAATCAGCGCCAGGGCATAGGCCCGCAGGCTCTGCGCCGACATGAACACATCCCGCGCTGTGGTTTCGCCGTAATGGAAGAGGGTTGCGACCAACGGCTCCGCCAGCAGGCACAACGCCAAGCCTGCCGGGATACCCAGCAGCAGCACGCTGCGCAGCGCCCAATCCAGAGTGCGTGAAAAGGCATCCATGGACTCGTCCGCGTGTTTGCGGGAGAGATTCGGCAGGATCACGGTGCCGATAGCGACACCAAAGATCCCCAGCGGCAACTCTGAAAGGCGATCCGAGTAATAGAGCCAGGACACACTGCCCGTCTCTAGCATTGAGGCCAGTATGGTATCCAGCAGCAGGTTGATCTGGCTGACCGAGACCCCGAACAGCGCGGGTGCCATGAGCTTCATGATCTGGATAACGCCTTCATGCCTATAATCGATTCTTGGCCGCGGCAGCAGATTGAGGCGGGCCAGAAACGGCAGCTGGAACAGCAGCTGCAGAACACCGGCGATCAGCACCCCCCAGGCCAGTGCCAGCACCGGCTCCTGCATATAGGGGGTCAGCCAGATGGCGCTGGCGATCATGCTCAGGTTCAGGATCACGGGCGTGAACGCCTGGACCCCGAAAATGTCGTAGCTGTTCAGTGTGCTGCTGCAGAAGGCCGTAAGCGAGATCAGCATCAGATAGGGGAAGGTGATGCGCAGCATTTCCACCGCCAGCGGGTAGCGCACTTCGTCCCCGATGAAGCCAGGCGCAAACGCCGCCGTGATCCAGGGCGAGCCCAGTACCGCCAGCACGGACAGCACCAGCAGCACAAACCCCAATGACCCGGCCACGGTATTGACCAGTGAGTGCACCGACCGGGTGTCATACTTCTGGCGATATTCGGAGAGCACCGGCACAAACGCCTGGTTGAAGGCACCCTCACCGAAAAGCCGACGCAGGAAGTTGGGAATCTTGAACGCCACAAAGAAAGCGTCCGCGTCCGGGCCGGCCCCGAAGTAGCGCGCGATCACAATGTCCCGGGCCAGCCCCAGGACCCGGGAAAACATGGTGAAAACGGCGAAGATGCCGGAGGACCCCAGCAGGCCACGGGAGCGACCGGCCGGCGGCGTCTCATCGCTCTGCGATGCTGGCTCTGTCTGCGGCTCCTGAGTCATGCCTGCTGATCCCGGGTAAAAACGCCGGATACTACCACCCCGCCCGCCGGATGACGACAGCACCACCGCCCTGTCCTTGACAACAGGCCATCTGCGCGGCATTATTCCGCGTCATTTCAGACCCATTGGTAACCCGAATTCGAGGAGTCAAACGGTGGCCAACTCTCCGCAAGCAAGAAAGCGTGCCCGCCTCAACGAGATCCAGCGCAAGCACAACGCTGGTCAGCGCTCACGCGCCCGTACCTTCATCAAGAAGGTCGAGACCGAGCTGAACAAGGGCAACGCGGAAGGTGCACGGGAAGCGTTCCGTCAAATGGAACCCGTGCTCGACAGCAGCGTAAACAAGGGCATCTTCGCCAAGAACAAGGTGGCCCGCCACAAGAGCCGCCTCAACGCCCGCATCAAGGCGCTTCAGTCCGCCTGATCGGCACCGGGTTGCCGTCCAGCAGACAGACCCCGCCTCGGCGGGGTCTGTCTGTTTCAGGGGCGGAAAAGCCGGTTTACACCAGAACCATGTTATCCCGGTGTATCAGCTCCTCCTCCTGAAGGTAACCCAGCCGCTCGGCAATCTGCTCACTGGGGCATCCCACCAGTTGCCGGGCTTCAGCCGCATCATAGCTGACCAGCCCACGCGCGACCTCCCGGCCCTGTTCATCCACACAGGAAACCATTTCGCCACGCCGGAATGCACCCTCTACCCGACGCACCCCGACCGGTAGAAGACTCCGCCCGCCTTCAGTGAGCACCCGCACAGCCCCTGCGTCCAGAACCAGCCGCCCACGCGTGCGCAGATGCCCCGCCATCCACTGCTTACGGGCATCCAGCCGCTCCTGGTCCGGAACCAGAAGGGTGCCTACCGGCTCACCGGCCCGGGCCCGGGTCAGGACCGCCTCCATGCGTCCACCCGCGATCAGCGTGAAGGCGCCGGAGCGGGCCGCCAGGCGGGCCGCGCGAACCTTGGTCGCCATACCCCCGCTACCGAGCGCACCCCGCCCCCCGCCGGCGACCATAGCGTCCAGACGCTCATCGCTGGCATGCGCCTCCGGAATCAGCGCGGCGCCAGGATTGCGGCGTGGATCGCTGTCATAGAGCCCCTCCTGATCCGTCAGGAGAATCAGGCCATCCGCTTCCACCAGATTGGCAACCAGCGCGCCCAGAGTGTCGTTGTCACCAAAACGGAACTCATCGGTGACAACGGTGTCATTCTCATTCACAACGGGCACAACGCCCATGGGCAGCAGCGTCCTGAGCGTACTCCGCGCGTTCAGGTAACGCTTGCGGTCGGAAAGGTCATCATGGGTGAGAAGAATCTGGGCGGTATGGCTGCCGTAGCGCTGGAACTGGGCTTCCCAGGCCTGCACCAGACCCATCTGCCCCACTGCCGCGGCCGCCTGCAGTTCATGCACATGCTCGGGCCGCTGCAGCCATCCAAGGCGGCTCATGCCCTCGGCCACGGAACCGGACGAGACCAGCACGATTTCCACGCCAGCGCGCTTCCAGACCATGAGCTGGTCCACCCACTGGGTCAGAATGCTCTGGGAAAGACCGCGGCCGTCGTCGGTCAGCAGCGCGCTGCCGATTTTCACCACCAGCCGCCGGGCCTCAACAATACGCTGGCGCTCAGTCATGGCGCGCAGCCTCAGCGCACGTAGACCACCTCGACATCGTGATCATCGTCCTCGTCGTCATCATCATCGTCGTCATCATCCTGTCGGGGGCTACGCAGCGACTGGATGTGCTCCCTGGCTTCCTCATCCACACGTTCACGCAGCTCGGCCTCGGCCCGCGCGAACTCCGGATCATCCCGCTCAAGTTCGTCGCGCTCCTCAAGCCAGCGCATGATCGCCTGGGAGAGAGCCTGGATTCCGTCACCACTGAGCGCCGATACCAGGAAAACCGGGCCCTGCCAGTCCAGCGCCTTGCGCATGCGCTCCACTTCCTCCTCGGCATCGGGAAGGGAGTCCGACTTGTTGATGACCAGCCAGCGCTCACGCTCGGCCAGAGCCGGACTGAAACGCTCCAGCTCATGGGTGATGGTATGGACGGAATCCACGGGATCCGCGTCATCCCAGGGCATCGGGTCCACCACGTGCAGCAGAAGCCGGGTGCGCACCAGGTGACGCAGGAATCGGATCCCCAGGCCAGCGCCCTCGGAGGCGCCCTCGATCAGCCCCGGAATATCCGCCACCACAAAACTCTGGTGCGCCGCCACGGATACCACGCCCAGGTTGGGCACCAGGGTCGTGAAGGGATAGTCCGCGACCCGTGGCTTGGCCGCGGACATGGCGCGGATCAGTGTGGACTTGCCCGCATTGGGCAGGCCGACCAGGCCCACGTCCGCCAGCACCTTCATCTCCAGGCGGATCTCCCGGGCCTCACCCGGCGAGCCGGAGGTGGTCTGGCGAGGCGCCCGGTTCACGCTCGACTTGTAGCGGGTATTACCGAGCCCGTGAAAGCCGCCCTGAGCCACCAGCAGGCTCTGACCCGCCTCGGTCAGGTCGCCCAGGATCTCGTCCGTATCGCAGTCGACCACGGTTGTGCCCACGGGCACATCCACAACCCGGTCCTCACCCTTACGGCCGGAGCAGTTGCTGCCACGGCCATCCTCGCCGGTACCGGCGCGGAACTTACGCTGATAGCGGTAATCCGCAAGGGTGTTGAGGTCGCCGTGTGCCCGCAGGAGAACAGAACCGCCGTCACCACCGTCGCCTCCGTCCGGCCCACCCTTGGGCACGAACTTCTCACGGCGGAAGCTCAGGCAGCCATTACCACCCTTCCCGGCCTGGACCACAATGGTGACTTCGTCTACGAACTGCATGGAATGCCTCGAATCAAAAAACCCCGCACCGGGTCGGCGACCGCCACTGGCTCAGCCAGCAGCGGACAGCACGTCGGCACGGGGTCGTTCAGCGTCCGGAAGCGCGGTTCAGCCCGCGGATTCGACGCTCACATACTTACGGTTACGGGGCCCCTTCACATCGAACCGCACCACGCCCTCGTCCAGGGCAAACAGGGTGAAGTCCTTGCCAATGGCCACGCCCTGGCCGGCATGGAAGCTGGAGCCGCGCTGGCGAACAATGATGCTGCCGGGCTTGACCGCCTGGCCACCGAACGCCTTCACACCCAGTCGTTTCGACTCGGAATCGCGTCCGTTCTTGGTACTGCCTGCTGCCTTTTTGTGAGCCATGCTGCCCCCTTAAGCCTTGATACCGGTAATCTTGACTTCAGTGTACCACTGCCGGTGCCCCATCTGCTTCATGGAGTGCTTCCGGCGGCGGAACTTGATGATCTGGATCTTGTCGTGACGACCGTGACTGACCACTTCGCCGGTCACTTTCGCGCCTTCCAGGTCCGGGGTGCCGATCTTCACATCGTCCCCTTCGCCCGCCAGCAGAACACGGTCGAATTCAACCGTACCGCCGGTCTCGGTCTCGATTTTCTCGAGCTTGATCTTTTCGCCTTCGCGAACGCGGTGCTGCTTACCACCGCTGACAAACACTGCGTACATGCGCCTTCTCCGTCGATGACCCATCCCTGCTCTTTGACCTGGTTCTAAGGGAAGCAATCTGGCAACCCTATAGCAGGGAGCGGCAGGTATTGGGATGAGTTACAGGGCTGCGGATTATAGAGAAATCCGCCCCCGGAGACAAGCACAACAACCCTCGTGGTGAGCAACCGGGTGCGTTATGCTCCGGCCAGGCAGTATGCAGAATCAGGGAGACCGGAACATGAACGGAAACCGTCACGAAACCAGCCCCGTTACAGGGCCGAACAGACGCGTGATCGCCGCCCTTGCCGGGATTGCACTGGGCGGCACTGGCCTCTACCTGGTGGGCCAATCCCACCCGGGCGACGCGGAGCACTTCGGGTTCTGGTCTCTGGTACCGCCCGCACTCGCGATTGTGCTCGCCTTCTGGCTGCGCGAGGTCATCAGCGCCCTTGCCATCGGCATCATCGCCGGCGGACTCATTGCCGGGCAGGTGAACGTCATCGACGCTTTCCTGATCCCCTCTATCGGTACGGAGAGCTACGCCCTCATCCTGCTGGTCTACCTGTGGGCCCTGGGCGGTCTCATCGGCATATGGACCCGGACTGGCGGCGCCGCCCGCTTCGCCGGCTGGGCTGGGGAACGGATGGTCCGCGGCCCGGTCAGTGCCCGCCTGTTCACATGGATCATGGGGCTCATCTTCCACCAGGGCGGCACCATCTCAACCGTGCTGACCGGCACCACGGCGCGACCGCTTGCGGATAAACACCGCGTCTCCCACGAAGAGCTGTCCTACATCACGGACTCAACGGCCTCGCCCGCGGCCACCCTGATCCCATTCAACGTCTGGCCCATCTATGTGGGCGGCCTTCTGGCCGGCACCATCCCACTCTTCGACAGCAGCGAGGATGGCATCCAGTTCTTCTTCCAGGCCCTGCCCTACAATTTCTACGCCATCGCCGCCCTGCTCATCACACTGCTCTTCGCACTGGACCGGCTGCCCTTTTCACCCGGCAGGCGGATGCGCGAAGCCATGAGCCGGGCCCGGGATACCGGCAAGCTCGACCGCGACGGTGCCAGCCCACTGACCTCCAGGGAGCTTACCGATAACCGCGTTCCGGAAGGCTACCGTACCGGCCTGTTAGACTTCCTGGCACCAATCGGGGTCCTTCTGGGCGTTGCCATCATCCCCTACTTTGTGACCTACTTCCTGCTCGGCTGGACCGGAGGCGACCAGGATCCGCTTCTTCTGGTGGCCGAAGCGTTCATCCTCGCCGTGATCACCGCCATTGTGATCGCCCTGGTCAAGGGTATGCCCTTTGACGAGGTCATGGGTGGGTTCGTGGATGGCTGCAAGGGCGTCACCATCGGCGCCATCATCCTGGGGCTGGCCGTATCCCTCAAGGACGTCACCGACGCCGTTGGCACCGCCGACTTCCTGGTCTCCACCGTTGGCGACAGCATACCCGCGGCACTCATGCCCGCACTGCTGTTCGGCCTCTGCCTGGTGATCGCCTTCGCGACCGGCACTTCCTGGGGCACCTACGCGGTCATGATCCCCATCGCCATGCCCCTGGCCTGGCACATTGCGCCGGAGCCGTTCTTCGTCACACTCTGCTTCAGCGCTGTGATCGGAGGCGCTGTCTTCGGGGACCAGTGCTCGCCCATATCGGACACCACGGTGCTGTCCTCACTGGCCACGGGTGCGGACCTGATGGACCATGTGCGCACCCAGATCCCACTGACCGTCCTCGCCGGCGGCATTGCCGTAGTGGGCTATACCCTGCTGGCGCTGGTAACAGGGGCGGGGAGCTGACCGTTCAAGTTGACAGCCCCGGGCGCGCCCCATAATGTACGGCTCCTGCATGTCCCGGCAGCCGCTGGGGCGCCGCCCGACAACTGCCCGAATGCCTATGAGTCTGGATGCGATCTACGCCCCCGTCCGGGACGACTTTGAGCGCGTCAACGCGCAGATCCACGATCAGCTGAACTCCCGTGTGCCACTGGTCGAGCACATCGGCCACTACATTGTGGACAGTGGTGGCAAGCGCCTGCGCCCCCTTCTGGTCCTGCTCAGCGCCGGCGCCCTGGGTAACGGCGGGCAGCGCCAGGCGACCCTGGCGGCAGTGATCGAGTTCCTGCATACCGCCACCCTGCTGCACGACGACGTGGTCGACACCTCCGAACTGCGCCGGGGTCGGGAAACGGCCAACGCCCGCTGGGGCAATGCCCCCAGCGTCCTGGTCGGCGATTTCCTCTACGCCCGTGCTTTCCAGATGATGGTGCGCCTGGAGAACATGCGGGTGATGGACCTGCTGTCCGAGGCCACCGGCGTCATCGCCGAAGGCGAGGTGCTGCAGCTGACCAATGTCCGCAACCCGGATCTTTCCGAAACGGACTACCGCAACGTCATTCACAGCAAGACCGCCATGCTGTTCCAGGCGGCCTCCCACTCCGCCGCCGTTCTGGCGCAGGCGGACGGAGCCACTGAAACCGCGCTGCGGGATTACGGCCAGCACCTGGGCATGGCCTTTCAGATCGTGGACGACGTTCTGGACTACGAGGGCAGCACCGAAACCATGGGCAAGAATGTGGGTGACGACCTTGCCGAGGGCAAGACCACCCTGCCCCTGATCCACGCCATGGCAAAGGGCACGCCCGAGGATGCGGCAACCGTGCGCCAGGCCATTCGCAGCGGCGGCCCGGACCAGCTCGGCCCGGTGCTTGCGGCTGTCCACAACAGCGGCGCCATCGAGTACTGCCGCGGGCGCGCGGCCGAGGAAGCGGAAAAGGCCCGGCAATGCCTTGAAACCCTGCCCGGTTCCCCTCACCGCCAGGCCCTGTACCACCTGGTGGATCTGGCGGTTCAGCGCTCAGACTGAGGCGCTGGCACAGGCTTCCGGAAAGTCTGGACCCAGATGCCCCCGCCCATGGGGCCGCTCCAGCTCCAGCCGCGGCCCCGCCGGCACGATCTGGGTCGGGTTGATGGTCCTCTGGCTGCGGTAGTAATGGCGCTTGATCTGGTCAATGTTCACCGTATCCGCAACGCCCGGGATCTGGTACAGATCCTTCAGGTAGCCCTGCAGGTTGGGGAAGTCGCGCAGCTGCTGGCGGTTGCACTTGAAGTGGCTGTAGTAGACCGCGTCAAAACGCACCAGGGTCGTGAACAGGCGCCAGTCCGCCTCCGTCAGGCGGTTGCCCACCAGGTAGCGCTGCTCGGCCAGGAGCCCGTCGAGCCAGTCCAGGGCATCAAAGACCTCCGTGAACGCCTGCTCGTACTTATCCTGGGCAGTGGCGAAGCCGGCCCGGTAGACACCGTTGTTGACGCTGTTGTAGACCCGCTCGTTCACGGCGTCGATCTCATCCCGCAGCGGCTCCGGATGGAAATCCAGCGCCCGCGCGCCCTGGCCGTCAAAGGCACTGTTGAACATCCGGATCAGGTCGGCCGATTCGTTGCTCACGATCCGCTTCCGGTGCGTATCCCACAGGCAGGGAATCGTTACCCGACCGGTGTAATCCGGCGTATCCCGGGTGTAGATCTCATGCATGAAGCGGGCACCGTTCTCATGGTCGCGGTGGAAGGGATCATCCGGCCGGAACGCCCAGCCGTTTTCCAGCATGTCCGGATGCACGATGGACACCGGGATCATCTCCTCCAGCCCCTTGAGCCTGCGGAAAACCAGCGTGCGGTGCGCCCAGGGGCATGCCAGCGCCACATAGAGGTGATAGCGCCCGGGCTCGGCCGCAAAGCCGGCGTCACCCGTGGGCCCGGCACTGCCGTCCGGTGTTACCCAGTTGCGGAACTGGGCGCTCTCGCGCACAAAGGCACCGCCGCTCTTAGCGGTGTCGTACCACTGGTCATGCCACTGCCCATTGATCAGCAGCCCCATGGGACCTCCTTCTTTCAGAAACGTTCAGGGAATGAATACGCCTGACGTCAGATTGCGTTAGACTGGCGCTCACAACAAGCAACCAAATCTGGCCAACCCTTTCAGTTTTTCTGACCATGGCATTTCCCATCACCATAGACGCCCTGCGCGTGCTCGACGCCATCGCCCGCAAGGGCAGCTTTGCCGCTGCCGCCGAGGAGATGCACCGGGTGCCCTCCGCCATCAGCTACACGGTGCACAAGCTGGAGGAAGACCTGGATGTGCTGCTGTTTGACCGCTCCGGCCACCGGGCAACCCTGACCAATGCCGGCCACTACCTGCTGGAGGAAGGCCGGCAGCTTCTGGAAGCCGCCAATACATTGGCGCGCACCACCCGACGCGTGGCCGAAGGCTGGGAAGCGAGCGTGACGATTGCGGTCAATGCCCTACTTCCTGTGTCAGCTCTATTCCCAGCAGTCAGTGCATTCAACGAACTCGGCGTTCCGGTAGAAATTCACCTGCTCGACGAAGTCTTCAATGGCCCTTGGGACGCCCTCCACACGGGTCGGGCGGACCTTATTGCCGGGGCCACCAGCGAAATCCAGCCTCCGGGGGATTTTGAGCACCGGGATATAGGCCAAGTGCCCTTCGTCTATGCCGTCGCTCACAATCACCCCCTGGCGGTCGAAACAGGCCCACTTTCCGAAGAGATCCTGAGCGCCTGGCCGGCAGTCGTGGCGGCGGACAGTTCGCGCCAGCTGCCGGCCGGTTCCGCGGGTATCTTTGCCCGCCAGCGCACTCTTAAGGTCTCCAGCATGGCCCACAAGATCGAGGCCCAGAAAGCCGGTATGGGCGTAGGCTGGCTGCCTCGCCCGCAGGTGGAATCGGCCCTGGCATCCGGGGAACTCGTGGCTCTAAACGTAGCCACCAAGCGCCCGCCAGTGATACTTTGCATGGCCCGCCGGCGCGGAGACCAGGGCAAGGCCATCAACTGGTTCTGGGAGCACCTCTCCCGACCGGACTACTTCGACCCCTGGCTCGATCCGGCCTGAAACGGACATCACCCATCACGGAGCAGAGCGGATTTCCCTGATGCATCAGCTGAACGAACTGGACGCGTCCTTTCTCTTTCTCGAATCCGAAACCACGCCAATGCACATTGGGGGCGTCTACATCTTTGATGCCTCGGAACGGGAAAAGGCCCTGACCTTCGATGACTTCCGGGATTACCTGAACCACCGCCTGCACCTGGCGGGGTTCTTCCGCCAGAAGCTGATGACCCTGCCATTCAACCTGGACCGCCCGTACTGGATTGACGACCCGGATTTCGACATCAACCGGCACCTGGAATCCGTGGATCTCCAGGGCGGCGGCTATGACGCCCTCATGGACCTGGCCGGGGAACGCCTGGCCACCCTTCTGCCACGGACGCGCCCCCTGTGGCAGGTGACCTGGATCGATGGATTCGGCCGGGATTCCCTGCTCCCGGTGGATGGCTTCGCCCTGGTGGTCCGGGTGCATCATGCCGCTGTCGATGCCTTCAGTGGCGAAGAGGTGATGGGCAAGCTCCTGGAATACACCCCCGACACCCCGACCAAGACACGACCGCCGGCGTGGCAGCCGGAGCCCGCGCCACGGGCGGAGCAGCTTCTGACCCGGGCCTCCCTGAACCTGCTGCGCAAGCCCTTCCAGTTCATGACCCTGACACAGTCCACCATGACAGCGGCCCTGCGCGACCTCCTGGAGCACCCCATTGGCCGGCTCCGCGCCGCCAGGGATGTTCTGGGCGCACCGCGCACGCCCTTCAACCGCAACCTGACGGAACGCCGCCGCCTGCACAACACCTCCATTGATCTGGCGCGCCTCAAGACGCTCAAGGCCGCTATCGGGCCGGATATCAGTCTCAATGACCTGGTCCTCGGAATCTGTGCGGAAGCCCTGAACCGCTACATGGTCAGCCACGGCATCGACACCCGGGAGAGCCTGGTGGCGCTTACACCGGTATCCGTGCGCTCACGCAGCCTCCGCCAGCCCACGGGCAACCAGATGTCCGCCATGCTGGTGAGCCTGGCCACGGATGAACCCGACCCGGCACGCCGGGTGGCCCGTATCCGCGATAACACCCGAACCTCGGAGAACTACCGGGAAGCCATCGCGGCGGACCGGCTGACGGAACGCCTGCCCTCCACCCTGGTGGCCCTGTCGACCCGGCTCTACAGCGAATTCCATCTGGCCCAGCACTACCAGCCTGCCTTCAATTTACCCATCACCAATGTCCCCGGTCCCCAGGTGCCCCTCTACCTGAAGGGCGCCCGACTGGTACACCAGATCAACTCGGCGCCCCTGTTCCATGGTGCCGGCCTGGCCATTCTGGCGCAGAGCTACGCGGGCGCCGTCCACGTCAATCTCACCACCTGCCCGGACCTGGTACCGGACGGTGAACAGCTCGCCGAGCTGATCGAGACCGCCGTGGAAGCAATTGAAGCCAATGTTATGGCCGGAATGGACAAATAAACGGTAGACTTAAGGCAGTCCTGCCAATCACAATCCAGTAACATCATGTAACCGTATCCCGCTGTGGGTGGCGATTCGTGACGGATTGTCAAATTGGGTTTAAATCTGTCTATACTGACGGCGAGGGGTGATCAGTGAGTACCCGGAAAGACGCGGCCGAAAACAACGACAACCACATGGTATTTAAGGGGGCAACCATGGAGCCGAAACCGAGGGCGGGTGAAGAGCGCACCCCCATCCCGTTCCGCAGCAGCCGTTTTTTCTGCGTCGGCAACCGCTGGTACTTCACCACCCGGGAAGGTTTTGACAGCGGCCCCTACGCGACCCGTGAGCGTGCCGAGGTAGGACTGCGCCGGTTCCTGAGCGTCGTGCGGATGCTGCCGGAACAGCAGTCAGAGACCCGGCACTGAAGCAGCACTTCAGAATCCCCACTGGAGCAGCGCCATCAGCACCAGGGCATAGGCGCCGGCCACCACGTCGTCGACCATGATGCCGAGCCCACCGGGGGCACGACGGTCCAGCCAGCCGATGGGCCAGGGCTTGATGATGTCGAAGAAGCGGAAGGCCACAAACGCGAACAGCAGCCAGACCAGCGCGGTCGGCTGCAGTGCCAGCGCCAGCCAGATGCCCACGAACTCGTCCCAGACAATGGCTGGATGGTCATGCACGCCCAGCGCTTTCGCCGTACGCTCGCACAGGCAGATCCCGGCCACGAAGGTCAACACCAGAACGCCCAGGTAGACCGGCCAGGGCATCCAGACGATCAGCGAGTAGAGCAGCAGACCCGCCAGGGTTCCCCAGGTTCCGGGCGCCTTCCGGGTGCATCCGGAGCCCAGACCCAACGCCAGGCAGTGACCGGGATCCCGCAGCAGTGCGCGCGGATTAACCGCAGTATCAGTCATGGTGCCCTCCGAAATGGGTGTAACCCTGCTCCTCCAGCTGGATGCTGCCCTCAGGGCCATTGAGCGTCACGCCAGCGCCTTCTGTCACGGTCCCGATCACGGTCAGTGGCAACGCACTGCCCTTCGGCCCTGACGGTGCAGGTCCACCGCCCGGCCAGACAAACAGCAGCTCATAGTCGTCCCCTGCAGACGCAGCCAACCGCCGGGCCCCTTCCAGACCCCGCAGGGAGACCAGTCCATCGGAAACCGGCAGGGCCTGCCAGTCCAGCCGGGCACCCCGGTCAACCAGAAGATGCCCGAGATCCGCCAGCAGACCGTCACTCACGTCCACGGCTGCAGAGCCGGCCTCACGCAGCCACTGCCCGAGAGCCAGGCGGGGTTCCGGGTACCGGTAGCGCTGGAGCGCGGTGTCCACCGCCGGATCCGGAGTATCCGATTCGTCCAACCAGTTGAGCGCCTCACCGGCCTCTCCCAGACTGCCGCTGACGCAGATCCGGTCACCGGGCTGGGCATTACCACGGCGCACGGCTGACCCGGCCGGCAGAAGCCCCTGGGCCTGCACCGTGATGCTCAATGGGCCACGTGTGGTATCCCCGCCCACCAACTGGATGTTCTCGCGCACCGCCAGCGCCTTCATGCCGTCCGCAAATGCGGCCAGCCAGGAAGTACTGGCTTCCGGCAGTGTCACCGAGAGCGTAAAGCACAGAGGCTGGGCACCCATGGCGGCGAGATCGCTGAGGTTCACGGCCAGAGCACGCCAGCCCAGGGCATGGGGCGGCATATCACGGGGAAAGTGGACGCCCTCCACCAGGGTATCCATGGTCATCACCTGATCCTGACCGGGCGGGCAGCGTACAACCGCGCCGTCATTGCCGATGCCCTCAATCACCTCACTGTGGGTGACCGCGTCACCCAGGGGCTTCCAGAACCGGTCGATCAGGCTGAATTCGTCCATGGTGGAACCGGGCGGGATCAGGCCCGCCGCGAGCGTGTTTCCGCCGGGCGCAGGCGCGGGCTGAGGCGATCCAGTATGCCGTTGATGTACTTGTGGCCGTCGGTCCCGCCGAAGCGCTTGGCCAACTCAATACCTTCGTTGACCACCACACGGTAGGGCACATCAATGCGGTTCATCAGCTCGAAGGTGCCGATGCGCAGGATGGCCAGCTCAATGGGGTCAAGATCACTGACCGGACGGTCCAGCAGGGGCTCGAACTGACGGTCCAGGTCACTGCGGGAACGATCCACGCCCTGCAGCAGCTCCCGGAAGTAGGCCCCGTCGATCTTCTCCATGTCGTTGTCGGTCACGAACTCCGCCTCGATCTGGCTGATCGGGCTGTCGGAGAAGTGGCGCTGATACAGGGCCTGAAGCGCCAGCGAGCGCGCCTTGCGGCGATCCGCCGGGCGTGACTTGCCCTGGTTGTTCTCTGGCTGACCGCCTTCACTCATTGCGCGTCAATCCTCCGGAACAGGCTGACCATTTCCAGTGCCGTCATGGCAGCGTCGGCGCCCTTGTTACCGGCCTTGGTGCCGGCGCGCTCAATGGCCTGCTCGATGGTGTCCAGGGTCAGTACGCCGAAAATGACCGGCAGCCCTGTGTCCAGACTCACACTGCCCACACCGGAGGAACTTTCCCCGGCCACGTAGTCAAAATGGGGTGTGCCACCCCGGATCACCGCGCCCAGTGCGATCACCGCATCATGGCGCCCGCTCCGGGCCACTTTCTGGGCCGCCACCGGAATCTCGTATGCGCCCGGTACGCGGTAGATGGTGATACTGTCCCGGCTGATGCCATGCCGGATCAGGGTGTCCGTAGCCGCCTCCACCAGGCTCTCAACCACGAACCCGTTGAAGCGACCCACCACCAGCGCGTAGTCCCCGCGGCAGTCGGTGAAGTCACCCTCAATGGTCTTGATGTCTGTCATTGCTGTCTCCGTAGCGGGTCTCAACCTTACTGGCCGTTCCCGTCATCGTAGGGGAGGTATTCCACAACCTCCAGATCAAATCCGGAAATCCCCGAGAACTTGATGGGGGCGCTCATCAGCCGCATCCGGCTCACCCCGAGTTCACGCAGGATCTGGGAACCGGTACCCACGGTCAGGTAGACACCGGAACTGCCTGAGGAGTCCGTGGATGGCTTGCCATCCGAGTGGGCCTCAAAAAAGCCTCGAATGCGCTCCTCCAGTGCATAGCTGTCCTGGCCGTTGTTCAGAAGCACGATCACCCCTGAGCCTTCCTCGGCCACCTTGCGCATGGCCTCGTGCAGCGGCCAGCGTGGCGATCCCGGATAGTTGGCGTGCAGAAGATCCCGCAGGGTGTCCGTGATGTGGACCCGGACCAGCGTTGGCTTCTCCGGGTCCACCTCACCCATGGTCAGTGCCAGATGGGTCTCACCCTGAATGGAATCGCGATAGGTGTGCAGTCGGAATACCCCGTATTCCGTCGCCATCTCGTAGTGATCAACGCACTCAACAGTGCGTTCGTTCATGGTGCGGTAGTGGATCAGGTCCGCGATGGTGCCGATCTTCAGTCCGTGGCGTTCCGCGAACTCCTCCAGCTGGGGGCGGCGTGCCATGGTGCCGTCATCGTTCATCACCTCACAGATCACACCGGCCGACTCGAATCCGGCCATACTGGCCAGGTCGCAGGCCGCCTCGGTGTGACCCGCCCGAGACAGCACGCCTCCGGGCTGCGCCATCAGCGGGAAGATGTGGCCCGGGCTCACAATATCCTCCGCCCTGGCACCCCGAGATGCAGCCACCTGCACGGTGCGGGCCCGGTCAGCGGCGGAAATCCCCGTAGTCACTCCCTTGGCCGCCTCAATTGAGACCGTGAACTTGGTGCCGAACCCGGAACTGTTGCGCTGTACCATCAGCGGCAGGTTAAGGCGCTCACAGCGCTCGCGGGCCATGGGCATGCAGATCAGGCCGCGCGCCTCAGTGGCCATGAAGGTCACGTGCTCGGGCTGGACGCACTCGGCGGCCATGATCACATCGCCTTCATTCTCCCGGTCCTCGTCGTCCATCAGGATGACCATCCGACCCTCGCGGATGTCCTGAAGGATTTCCTCAATACTGTTCAGCGCCATTCTGCACCCTGTTCGCTGTCTCTTAATGGCCGGACGCCGCGGGTTTCAGGATCAGTCGCTGATCCGCGCCGACCACCCGCCGGTCCCATACCTCCATCCGGTGCTGTTGCGCCATCCGATCCAGCGCCAGCTCCGCCATGGGTTTCGCCCGACTGCCCAGCATTGTTGGTGCCTGGTACAGCCAGAATTCGTCAATCACATCCGCTTCCAGGGCCGCGCCCGCCAGCGTGGCACCCGCCTCAATGAGCACGTCATTGATCCCACGCGCAGCCAGAAGCCCCAGGACCGCCGCCAGCGCCGGTCGGCCACTGCCATCGGGGTCCACGGTAACCACTTCGGCACCACCGTCACGCAGGGGCCTGGCCCGGCTTTCCTCCAGAGCCGCCGCAGTGCTCACCACCAGGCATTGCCCCTCTCCCGTCACCACACGGGCGTCAGGGGCCGTAAGCAGACGCGGGTCAAGCACCACACGCAGAGGCTGCTGCGGCGGCAGCGTTTTGTCTCCGAGCTCCCCCAGCTCTTCAGGGCGCACCGTCAGCGACGGGTCGTCGTCCAGAACCGTCCCGGAACCGGTGATGATGGCACCGGAGCGGGCACGCAGCCGCTGGACGTCCGAGCGGGCGTCAGGTCCCGTGATCCACTGGCTTTCACCGGAGGCCATGGCGGTACGCCCATCAAGGCTGGCGGCCACCTTGAGCCGGACCCAGGGTGCGCCACCGGCCATGCGCCGCAGAAAACCCGCGTTCAGCGCCCGCGCCGGTTCCTCCAGCACGCCGCTGAGCGTTTCGATGCCCGCCGCTTCCAGCAGCGCCAGCCCCTGGCCGGCTACCGCCGGATTCGGATCCCCGGTGGCCACCACCACCCGCGCAACACCGGCATCAACCAGCGCCTGGGCACAGGGCGGCGTGCGCCCATGATGGCTGCAGGGCTCCAGGGTCACATATACGCTCGCCCCGCGCGCACGCGCCCCCGCCTCGGCGAGCGCGTTCACCTCCGCGTGAGCCTCGCCGGCCCGTCGGTGCCAGCCACAGCCCACAATGTCGCCCTCACTGACCACAACGCAGCCAACCCTGGGGTTGGGGTGTGCGCTGTACAGACCGCGTTCGGCAAGCTGCAGCGCCAGGGCCATGTATCGGGTATCGGAAGCGTTGGTCAAGGCGGGCACCCGTTTCCGGACTATTTATCCACGGATTCCTTCAGCGCCCGTGCCGCCACGGTCACGGGGGATTCATCGCCCACGTCACCGGAGTGGCTCAGCCGCTCGATCTCGTCCTTGAATTCATTGATGTCCTGGAAGCTGCGGTACACGGAAGCAAAACGAACGTAAGCCACCTTATCGAGCTGGCGCAGTTCGTACATGACCTCCTCACCGATCATCAGGGATTTCACTTCCCGTTCACCGGTGGAACGCAGCCGGAACTTGATCCGATTGATGGCGGCCTCAATGGCCTCAATATCCACAGGACGCTTTTCGAGGGCCTTCATCAGGCCCTCGCGCATCCTGTCCTCATCGAAGGGAACCCGCGAGCCGTCCTGTTTGACCACCCGGGGCATAATCAGCTCCGCCCCTTCAAAGGTGGTGAAGCGTTCGCGGCAGGACAGACACTCACGACGACGGCGCACCTGGTCGCCATCGGCAACCAGGCGCGAGTCGATCACTTTGGTATCCGCCTCGCCGCAGAAAGGGCAATGCATCCCGTTACACTCCCGGACGGCAAGCGGGTATCAGCAGGAGGTCAGTCAGCGTAGACCGGGAAACGCCGGCACAGCTCCAGAACCTGCTTACGGACCCGCTCGATGGTCTCTTCATTTTCCAGATCATCAAGGATATCACACATCCAGCCGGCCAGGTCCCGTGCCTCGGTTTCACCAAAGCCGCGCGTGGTCATCGCCGGTGTGCCGATCCGAAGACCTGAGGTCACAAACGGCGAGCGCGGGTCGTTGGGGACCGCGTTCTTGTTGACCGTGATATTGGCCTTGCTGAGCGCGGCGTCCGCGTCTTTACCGGTGATGTCCTGCTTGATCAGGCTCAGCAGGAAGAGATGGTTCTTCGTGCCGCCGGAGATCACGTCGAAGCCGCGCTGCTGGAACACCTCGGCCATGGCCTGGGCGTTCTTCACCACACGCTGCTGGTACTCCTTGAAGTCATCCTGCATGGCCTCCTTGAAGCACACCGCCTTGCCGGCGATCGCGTGCATCAGCGGGCCGCCCTGGCTGCCCGGGAAGACCGCGGAGTTGAACTTTTTCTCCAGCTCCGGATTGGACTTGGCCAGGATCAGGCCACTGCGCGGGCCCCGCAGGGTCTTGTGAGTGGTGGTCGTCACCACGTCCGCGTAGGGCACCGGGTTCGGGTAGACACCGGCTGCTACCAGACCGGCCACATGGGCCATGTCCACGAACAGGTAAGCGCCCACTTTGTCCGCGATCTCGCGGAAACGCTTGAAATTCAGCTCCTGGGAGTAAGCGGAGAAACCGGCCAGTACGACCTTGGGCTTGTGCTCAACCGCCAGGCGCTCGACTTCGTCGTAGTCGATCATGCCTGTTTCCGTGTCCAGGCCATACTGCACCGCATTGTAGGTCTTGCCGGAGAAGTTGACGCTGGCCCCGTGGGTCAGGTGGCCACCGGCGTCCAGGCTCATGCCCAGCACCGTATCACCCGGCTTCATCAGCGCCAGGTAGACCGCGTTGTTGGCGGAGGAACCGGAATGCGGCTGGACGTTGGCGTAATCCGCTCCGAACAGCTTCTTGGCACGCTCAATGGCGATCTCCTCTACCACGTCCACGTGCTCGCAACCACCGTAGTAGCGCTTGCCGGGATAACCCTCGGCGTACTTGTTGGTGAGTGCCGAGCCCTGCGCTTCCATCACGCGTGGACTGGTGTAGTTTTCAGACGCGATCAGTTCGATATGCTCTTCCTGTCGGCGGACTTCCGCCTCCATGGCATTCCAGACTTCCTCGTCGTAACCGGCAATGGTCATATCTCGCTTAAACATTGTCAGCCTCTCGTGTGCTGGCAATTGACGCGCCCCGAGGAACGCCTTTGCTTGCCAGAAAATGGTCGATGATGAACTCTCGGGGTCTCTCTGAAGGCGAGGCTATTCTACCGAAAAGGGGCCGCAATAACATCCGCCGCCCCAAAACGCGCCAGAACGCCCGCCACTGGCGGTCTTTATTGCCTCGAAAGCTGCGATTGGTTAACGTACGTCCAGATTCAAGCTTCCATTTTCCGACTTCCCAGCAGGATACCCATTCCATGGCTCAGTACGTATTCAGCATGAATGGCCTAGGCAAGGTCGTTCCCCCGAAGAAAGAGATCCTCAAGGACATCAACCTGAGTTTCTTCCCCGGCGCTAAGATCGGCGTTCTCGGCCTCAACGGCGCGGGTAAGTCGACCCTGCTGCGGATAATGGCCGGTGTTGAAACGGATTATGTGGGCGAAGCGCGCCCTCTGCCGGGCCTGAACATCGGTTACCTGCCCCAGGAGCCACAGCTGGACGAGAACAAGACCGTCCGTGAGATCATTGAGGAGTCCGTTGAAGGGGTCCACAAGGCGCTGGCGCGTCTGGATGAGGTCTACGCCGCCTACGCCGAGCCGGACGCGGATTTCGACGCCCTCGCCAAGGAGCAGGGCGAGCTGGAAGCCTTCATCCAGGCCTCCGAGGGCCATGATATCGAGCGACGCATGGAGGTGGCTGCGGATGCCCTGCGCCTGCCGCCATGGGACGCTGGCGTACACCATCTTTCAGGCGGTGAACGCCGCCGCGTGGCGCTGTGCCGACTGCTGCTTTCCAGTCCCGACATGCTGCTGCTGGACGAGCCCACCAACCACCTGGACGCCGAGAGTGTGGCGTGGCTGGAGCGTTTCCTGCACGACTTCCCAGGTACCGTGGTGGCCATCACCCACGACCGCTACTTCCTGGACAACGTCGCCGGCTGGATCCTCGAACTGGACCGTGGTCAGGGCATTCCCTTCCAGGGCAACTACACGGGCTGGCTTGAGCAGAAGGAGAAGCGCCTGGAGCAGGAGGCCAAGCAGGAAGCTTCCCAGCGCAAGGCCGTCCAGCAGGAGCTGGAATGGGTCAAGACCCAGGCCAAGGGCCAGCAGTCCAAGAACAAGGCCCGCCTGAAGCGCTTCGAGGAGCTCAACTCCCAGGAATTCCAGAAGCGCAACGAGACCAACGAACTCTATATTCCGCCGGGTCCACGCCTGGGTAACAAGGTGATCGAGGTTGAGGGCGTGACCAAGCGCTATGACGACGAAGTCCTGTTCGAGAACCTGACCTTCAGCGTGCCGCCGGCCAGCATCGTCGGCATCATCGGTGGCAACGGCGCCGGTAAGTCCACCCTCTTCCGCATGATCGCCGGTACCGAGCAACCGGATGAGGGCCAGATCGTGCTGGGCGAGACCGTGGAACTGGCCTACGTGGACCAGATGCGCGAACTCAACGAGGAGAACAGCGTCTGGGAAGAAATCAGCGGCGGCCAGGACATCATTCAGGTGGGCCAGTACCAGACCCAGTCCCGCGCCTACGTGGGCCGGTTCAACTTCAAGGGCGCTGAGCAGCAGAAGCGCATCAAGGAACTCTCCGGCGGTGAACGCAACCGGGTGCACCTGGCCAAGCTGCTGCAGGAAGGCGGCAACGTCCTGCTGCTGGACGAGCCCACCAACGATCTGGACGTGGAAACCCTGCGTGCCCTGGAAGAAGCCCTGCTGGTATTCCCGGGCTGCGCCATGATCATCTCCCACGACCGCTGGTTCCTGGACCGGGTCGCCACCCACATCCTGGCCTACGAGAGTGACGGCGAGGTGGTCTTCCACGAGGGCAATTTCTCGGATTACGACCGCGACCTGCGCGCCCGCAAGGGCGAGGACGCCTGGGTACCCAAGCGGGTCAAGCACAAGAAACTTGCCTGAGTGGTTTTCCCCATCAGGGCATCTTTCACTATAGTGAAGGAAACGCCCTGATGAGGTTTGCCCCATGGCCAGCCGGGAACGCCGCTTTTTCAGCCGCATCCTGTTCGATGCCGCCTGTGAGATCCATCTGGGAGACCGCATCTGGCCCAGCCAGGTACAGGACATCTCACTCCACGGTGCGCTACTGAAAGCTCCAGAGGACTTCAGCGGGCAGCCCGGCGAGGGCTACACCATCACCATCTGGCTTTCGGACAACACCACCCAGATCACCATGGGCGCCACGCTGCGGCACCGGGAAGATGACTGCCTGGGTTTCGAGTGCCGGTCCATGGACCTGGAAAGCGCCACCCACCTCCGGCGCCTGGTGGAACTGAACCTCGGCGACGAAGCGGAGCTGCACCGTGAACTGGCCCGCCTCAGCGACACCTGAACTGATCCTCTTTGACTGGCACGGAACCGTTGTGGATACCCACGACGCGATGTTCTCAGCCATGGAAGAGATGCTCCCCCAACTGGAGGAGCTGGGACTGGTGGAGGAACTGCTCCCGGAAGACCAGTGCAAGACCGCGGATGACGCGCGGCTGGTGCGCTACATCCGCCTCTTCCGTCGACTCCACCCACGCATCCTTTCGGAACGCCGGGTCTCCCGCACCGATATCTTCAATGCCATCTTCGGCGACAACACTGCCGCCAAGCAGATTGCCCACGAAGCCTACAACGCCTGTTACCGCAGCCACTACGGCGAAGTCAGGCCCTTCCAGGAGGGGATCTTCGAGTACCTCAGCGCCTGGCGTGCCGCCGGCATCCGCCTGGGTGTGGCCACCAACCGCAACCGGGAATTCCTGGAGCATGAACTCACCCTGGTTGATGGCGGGCGCTGGACGCCGCTGATCGACGTCATCGTCTGCGCCGGGGACGTCACCGCCTACAAACCCGACCCCGAGATCATCCTGAAAGCTGCGGAGGCTGCAGGGTGCCCGGCGGATGAACGGGTATGGTATGTCGGCGACAGCACCACGGACATGATCACTGCCGGCAACGCGGGCGTCACCCCGGTTTTCTTTAACGGTGGCCAGTGGGAGCCGGAGTACATCGAACGCCGTTTTGCCGGCGATCCCGACCACCATCCAGCCGCCATCGCCCATTCCTTCGAGGCGCTGACCGACCGCATCGCGGAAAATCTGGAGGGCGATGCCAGGGCCACACTCGATGCCAGGCGGCCGCCCCCCTATCCGGCGCCGCAGCCGCCGGAACCCCGTATCGAACCGGACTGGCACCCCTCGGTGGTCAACCTGACACCCCCCAGGGTTATCCTGTTCGACTGGCACGCCACCCTGGTGGATACCCTGGACGCCATGTACCACGCGGTGGACGACATGCTGCCGGAACTCCGGGAACGGGGCCTTCTGGACAACATCGCCACCACCTCCAACGCCCGCTCCCCGGAGGAGCAGCGCCTGGTGGACTACGCACGCGACCACTCCCGCCTGCACCCCCAGGTCCGCGCCGACCGCAAGATCTCAAGAACCGACATTTTCGAGGTGCTTTTCGGTGAGGACGACACCAGCAAGAGCCTTGCCCACCAGGTTTTCCGGCATCATTACCGCCGCCACTACGGCTCCGTGCTGCCACTGGAACCGGGGGTGCGGGACCTGCTCTCGACGCTGAACACACTTCCCCTGCGCATTGGCGTGATCACCAACCGCGACCGTGAATTCTTCGAGGAGGAACTGCGGCTGGTGGATGACGGCGGCTGGACAGAACTGTTCGCCCTCAACATCTGTGGCGACGACGTGCCCCACCGCAAACCTCACCCGGACCAGCTGCTGCTCGCGGCGCAACGCCTGGAGCAAGCCTCGGACACCGGCATCTGGTACGTGGGCGACAGCACCACGGATGTAAGCGCGGCCCAGCGCGCTGGCCAGACCGCCGTATTCTTCAACAGCGCCCAGTGGGACCTGCCGGCCCTCAACCGGCTGTTCCCGGGTGATACCAACCACCCCTACCGGCCGGATGTGGTCGTCAACGACTTTTCCGAATTCTGGGCCATGCTGCTGACCTGCCTCGACGACGCCACCCCCTGACCCGGAGCCCTCCGGAACACCTCATTGGCGATGGTTACAGCTGACTACAATTTGACCGATGACAGTTTTCCGGTACGGCTGTACACTGAAATAAAGTGAACACCTGTACGAGGAATACCGAATGCGCTGGTTTCACAGGATCGGCCTTTTTATTACGGCAATACCAGCAACCCTGGCCGGCTTTCTGCTCTGTGTGGCACGCCCATTCCATCGCGGCAACAACAGGGTCTGCGCACGCATGTACGCATGGTGCGGCCTGAGGGTCCTCAACGCCCGGGTACGCCTGGAAGGCTGGCAGCACCTTCCCACCAACGAGCCGCGCGTTCTGATCGCCAACCACCAGTCGAACCTGGATCTCTACGTGGTCGGCAGCATGACCCCGGACAATGCTGTGGTTGTCGGCAAACAGAGCCTGGGGTGGATCCCCCTGTTCGGTCAGATCTTCTGGCTGGGCGGCAACGTGCTGATCCGGAGGCGTAACAGGGCCAGGGCGATGACCGCCATGACGGCCGCCAATCTCGCGATCGCGGCCAGAGGGCAGTCGGTATGGATCATGCCGGAGGGCACACGCAGCCGTGGGCAGGGCCTGCTCCCCTTCCGCAAGGGCGCTTTCCATACCGCCATCGCCACGGGGGTCCCCATCACCATGGTGTGCATCAGCGACTACCTGAAAACACTGGCATCGGGCAAAGGCCCACACACCATCACCGTAAGGGTGCTGCCGCCGGTGGAGACAGAGCACCTGAGCAGTGCCGATGTGCCCTGGCTCATGGAGCACTGCCGCTCGCTGATGATCCGCAACCTGACGGAACTCAATGGCGAGTCCCCCGTTCCGGAGGAAGGGCATCCCCGGCAGGCCGCCTGACGCCTAACCCGGTGGCGCGAAATCCACCGGGAACCGGACCGAACGCTCCGGCACCTCCATGGCGCCGAAATTGAACAGCGCAACACGCTGGGCAATCTTCCGCGCCACGCCCTCATCGCCCAGCGTTGAGCTGGCCACCTCCACATCCAGCACGTTCCCGCCCGGAGCGATTCTCAGGGCCAGCACCACCTCACCCTCCAGCAGCGGATTCTGACGGCGGGCGCGGTTGTAGATGGAGAAAAGCGCGGACTTGTTGCGCTCAAAGGTCTCCCGGATGTTCGCCATGGGGCGCTCCTCCGGTTCCGCGGGCCGTGCGCCGGAGTTGTCTTCGGAGCCGGCAACATCCCGGGTTTCGCGGCGGGCTATCTCGCCTTCCTCGACAGAAACGTCGCCCGGTTCACCAGGGCCGCCCGAATCCGCCATGAGCTGCTCTTCGTCCGGCCCCTCCGGAAGCGCCCCGGCACCGCTATCCGCACTTTTCCCCGGCTCCCGGATGGCAGTCTCCCTCTCCGGCGCCAGCGAACGCAGCTCCGCCAGCTGATCCCGCATCCCCACCAGACCGGATTCACGCGCCACTTCCCGCGCTTCTTCAACCGTCTCCTCCGGCTGGGGCGCCTGCGGTGCCTCCGCCTCCGGTTCCGGTTCCGTTTCCGGCTCACTGGCTTCAGGTTCCGGCTCGGGCTCCGGTTCAGGTTCCTCCGGTTCCTCGAGCATGCGCGCCATCTGCGGATCCGGTTCGTCCGACTGCTCCGGTGCCCGCTCCGGCAACTCCATTCCAGGCACCAGCACGGCCAGCGGCAGGAAAACCACCAGCAGCATCGCCAGTATCACCCCGAGCAGTCGGTCCTCGCCCCGGGTGCTGCGCCACGGCAACGACGGAGAACGGCTCAAGGCCTACCTCCTTCACTCTCCGGCGTGCTTTCAACGGCTAGATGAATCCGGGTGTAGCCCGCATTCACCGCGCTGCGCATGACCGGCCGCAGGCGTGCGTAATCCAGGTTCCGGTCCGCCACGATCATCGCCCTGGCCTTATCACCGGATTCCACGCTCCCGGCCAGGTGCGCCTGGAGATCGGCAATGATCTCGCCACCCTTGCCCTCGGTTACGCCGTCCAGCCGGGCCACCTCGCTGCCACCGACGAGGATGCTTTCGTCGGCCACCACCACCCGCAGGATACTTTCCGGCACCTGCTCCGCCGCGGAACGCGGCAGCTGGATATCGCTGTCCTCCTGCAGGACCTGAACATCCGAGGAGTTCACCATCAGGAAGAACACCAGGATGGTGAAAATGTCCATCAGGGCGGTGAGGTTCAGCCCACCCGGGCGGTTCATGCGCCGATAGTGGCGCTGGATACGGCGGGCGCGGCGGGATGCCTTCATGAGTCCGCCTCCCCACCCTCGGGCGCCGGCGCATCACCGAGGGCGATGTCCGGGAAGAGTTCCGCGGTGACCGCATCCGCCGCCACCACCTCCGGGTAGCCACGAACGGTATCCATGGTGGTCACCAGTGTCTGGTAATCCGTATCCGGCCCCGCCAGAAGCCGGATATCACGGATCTCCGGGAAGCGCTCCTTCACGCCCCTGAGAAGCTCCCGCAGCCCCGCAAAGTCCGGGCGGCCCTCTTCAACCGGCTCGAAATGCCGGAGCACGCCCCCATTACGGTCGCCCACCTCCAGGTGTCCGTCACGCACGATCACGTAGAGCGCGAGTTCCTCCCCGTCGTCCACCATCTCATCCAGGCGCTCACCGGCTTCCGGGAAGCGCAGTTCCAGGATGCGGGTCTGGGTGAAGACCATACTCAACAGCAGCACGGGCACCAGCACGATCATCAGGTTCAGGAAAGGCGTGATGTTCAGGTCGGCTTCCGCCGTCTGCCGGCGATGTCGGCGTCGTCTCATGGGCCGGTCTCACCCTTCACTGCGCGCGGTACTGCCCGCCTGGGTTTCCGAGATCAGGTTCAGGAGCTTGACCCCGGCCATCTCCAGACTGTCGATCATTTCATTGGTACGGGTCTGGAGATAGGCATGGGCCAGCAGCAGCGGAATGGCGGACATCAGGCCGAAAGCCGTGGTGTTCATGGCCACGGAGATGCTGTCCGAGAGCATGCTGGCCTTGTCCGCCGGATCGGCCTCCGCCACGGCGGTGAAGGCCGAGATCAGGCCCATGATGGTGCCCAGCAGCCCCAGCAGTGTGGCCACGTTGGCCAGGGTGGCCAGGTAGGGCGTGCGCTTCTCGAAGCGTGGCAGCACCTCCATCAGCCCCTCCTCCATGGCATATTCCACGTCCGAACGCGACTGGCTGTTACGGAAGCGGGCCAGCCCGGCGGCCACCATCTCGCCCACCTCGACGCCCGACTCCCGGGCCGCTTTCGAGGCCTTCTGGAACTCCCCCTTCTGCAACAGCGGCCAGAGCCCGGACTCAAAGAGCCTGCGGTTGCGCCGTCGTGCCACCTGCAGGTAGATCATGCGCTCCAGCACAATCGCCAGACCGATGAGCAGGATCAGGGCAATGGGAACCATGAACAGCCCCCCTTGCTGGAAGAAACGGACTGCGGATTCCATCAGTGGGATCTCCGTTGCGTTGGCTATCGGTGTCTGCATGGTCAGCGAGTCTCTCCGGTTGAGGCAGCCCCCGACAGCGCTTCCAGAAGCATGCCGGGGTCACTGCGGTATCTGAGATAACGACGGTAGCTCTGATCATCGAGGGGGCTGAGGAGCTCTCCCAGACGCCCCTGTTCCGCCCTGGGCGCCTCCATGGGGGCATCCCTGGGCAGTCGCCAGGGCATCAGGTGCATCACACCCGGGCGCTCGTCCACACCCTCGATGCGGATGCCTTCCGGGTCGTCCTGGGCTGTCACCGGCAGGGCCAACAACGCCAGGGCCATCAACAGGGTTCTGTGCGGCGTCTTCATTCCACCCTCCGTTCCAGGTCCCGGATCCACAGGGCGACCTCCTCATCCTCGGCGTCCGTCAGCGACTGGTAACGCCGGTAATGGGTCAGAGCCTGTTCCAGATCGAGCAGATAGAGTTCCGAGAGGACAGCGAGGTTGTAGTGCAGCTGCGGGCGATCAGGATTGGCCTCCAATGCCTGGCGCAGCAGCGCCGTGGCCTGATCAATCCGCCCCTGTTGCCGGTAGAGCAGCGCCAGGTCGTTGGCCGCCGCCGCATGCTGCGGGGACTGGTCCAGCAGTGCCTCCAGCGCCCGAACTGCCCGCCCCGGCCTGTCCAGGTGACGGGCCACCATGGCCCTCAGCATCAGAACGTCCGGGTGGAAGCGGTGATCGTCTTCCACCCGCTCAAGCTGTCGCCCCGCAGCAGCCGGGCTACCACCAGCGAGCGCGGCGCGCACCTGCTCCAGCCGATCCCGGTCCGACGGATCCAGCGCTGGCGTAACCAGCGCCACTCTGTCGGGCATGCGTCCGTCGGGCTCCGGCCCTGACTGCATACCGGCACAGCCGGCCAGGACCCCCAGGACGAGCACCATCCCCCATTCAGCGCGCCGCTTCATGGCGTGCCTCCGTCCATTGCAGGTCGCGTTCATAGCGGGCCGGGAAAAGATCCGCCAGGCTGTCGAGGCTGCGACTCACCCATCCCGTCCAGTGGCCCTCGGGGATCCGCTGCTGATTGCGCTGGTGGAGTTCAATGGCTTTTTCCTCAAAGGGATAGGCTTCCTCTTCCAGCAACATCTCGTACTGGTTGGCCTGGAGATCCGTCAGGCCTGAGGGGCGCTCGGAGTCAAGCACGTCCTGAGCCAGCTGGCGGTACAGCTCCGCCATGCGATAGGTGCTTTCGGTGGCGGTCTCCGCGATGCCGAAACGCTCCGCTCTGCGAAACCATTCCAGGCTCTCGGAGAGGACGTCACGCTTGCGTGCCAGCGACTCCTCCAGCGGCGCCCCGAGCTCGATCCGCCCAAACACGTCAGCAGCACGCCGGCCCAGCCAGAGTGCACTGCGACTGGCCAGCCGGGCGCTCCGGGCTGTTCCTTCGGCCCCATCCTCGGCTTCGACAATGGCCCTGTGGGTCCCGGCCAGTGCCTCCTCCCTTTCCAGCGTCTTCTGCATCATTGCAAGCTCATGCCGGCGCTCCTGCTGGAAGGCATGCCCGCCCAGATGGTCGGTCCCGTCCGCCAGGTAACGTTCGTAAAGCGCCACCGCATCCGGCAGGCGCCCCGCCTCACGGTAGTAGCGGGCGGCCCGCAGCTGACGGCTCCAGCGTTCCTCAGGGTCCAGATCATCCGGGTCTGTCGCGAGCATGGCATCCGCTGCCTTTCCCGGGCGGCCCGCCTGGCGGTGGGCATGCACAATACGTTCGCCCGCCCCCGGGGCCAGCTCATGTTCCGGGAAGCGCTGGCGGAATATCTGCAGAAGGCGGATGGCTTCATCCCATTGCGCCAGCTCCAGCACCAGGCCGGTTTCATCATAGCGGGCGCTGGCGGCCACATCGGTGCCAGGCGCCGCCCTGTAGGCCTTCTGGAACCAGGTTCGGGCCTGCTCTGACTGTTCCCCGGCGGCCAGCCGTTGCGCCTCCCGATAGAGAGCCAGGCCATGGCGCTCCCGGAAATCCGCCAGACGATCGTCCTCCTCCGGTGTCAGCTTCCGCACCTCGGCCCAGGCGCTGGCGGCATTCGCGTATTCCTCCGCGTCCATGCGCAGATGCCCCAGCAGGATCCAGCCTGCCCGGCGCTGATCGTCTGTGGCATCGGCGTCCACCAGGGTCCGCGCCACCCCGCGTGCTTCGGTATACCGCCCCGCCTCGTACAGCCGGTTCGCCAGTGTCTGCCGCACGCCGTTGATATCAGCGTACCAGGGGAAGTCCTGAACAAAGCGGCGGGCATCCGCGATCAGCCGATTCCTGGCATCCGCGTCCTCCTGCCTGTGCCACTGGTCCTGGCGCAGCTGAACAAGCGCATAGGCTGCCTCACCCGCGCCCGGAAAGGGCGGTTCGGACCAGGCCGCACGCTCATACAGGCCGGCAGCGTGCGCGATGCGGCCACCCCGCAGGGCGGCATCCCCTGCAAGCAGCACCATGTAGCCGGCACCGGTTCCCATGGCGTCGGCCTCCATCCGGAAGCGCCCGGCACGGTCGGCGTACTGGCGCAGCCGCTGGGATGCCTGGCGGTAATGGCTGCGGGATTCGCCGCCTTCCAGAGCCTGGCCACGGGTGTAATGCCACACGCCCAGTGCACGCAGATAGCCCATCACCTGCCGGCGCACCGGCCGGTCAAGCGCGGCCATCGCGTCCGGCTCGGCATGGGCTTCCACCGCCTCCGCCATGGCATCACGCATCCGTTCGGTGTTGCCCGCCAGCCGCCAGCTCTCAACCACTTCCGTGAGCATCGCCGGCGCCGCGGCATGGTCCGGGTAGCGGGCACGGAAGGCTTCGGCGGTGGCCACACTGCCCTGATGATCACCCCGCTCCCTCAGGAAGCGCAGGAGGTGATCATAGAGGGTAGCGACATAGGGGCGGTCGCCATGGGCATCGAGCACGCGCGCGAGTGTTTCCGGGCCACGATCATAGGTGGCGATGAGGCTGAGCACCCGCTGGGCATCCGCCACCTGCTCGGCGTCCTTGCCCGAGACACTGGCGAAGCCGGTGCCCTGATCGTGATAGCGGTCCATGAACACCAGGAAGAGCCCCGCCGCCTTCATGGCCTCGTCATTGAGAAAACGGCTCCAACCCAGCATGTAGAGGCTGTCATTGCGGAAATCGTCATCCGGCCCATGCTCACGGGCCGCCCGGAAAGCCTCCGCCGCGTCCGCGTATCGGCCCCGACTGAAACGGTGCTCGCCCGTGCGGAATGCCGCTTCCGCCATGAACTGCGAATTCCCATGCTGCTCCAGGATCCGCTCCAGATACCCCACGGAGCGCCGTGGCTGGCCCGCGATATCGCTGGCCCGGGCCGCCTCGTACAGCAGCTCCGCCTCCCGTTCGCCCTTTGCGCCTGCCAGCAGGGTCTCAAAGTCGTCCAGCGCCTCCCTGTGCAGACGTTCTGAGGCTTTCTCGGAGAGGCCCAGCGGATCGCCGAAACGGGCCTGGAGATTCTGGATGCGGTTAAGCGTATGCACCCGCACCAGCGGGTCATCCGCCCGCCGGAAAACCCGGGCGTGACGGCGCACCGCCTCTTCCAGCGAGGCGTCCGGCCCGGTGCCGCTACCCGTACGGATGACAATGGGGCTGAGGTCCCCCAGCGTAGCCGCGCCTTCCTGCAGGAGCACGGTTGCGCGCGCGCCACTGGCACCGGTCATAAGGAGCGCAATGAGGCCCGCATTCAGGAGGCGACCGGCACGCATCATTCCCATCCGCCCCGCTGAACCGGCCTTTCCGTCTGGCGCAGGGCCACCTGCTCATAGACCAGCGCCTGCTGCCGCAGGTTGCGGTCCCGGAACCCCACCAGCCGTTCACGCTCATCTGCCAGGAACCCGAGAAATCCGGAATCCAGTTTCGCTGACTCCACCGAGGGATCGCCGCCATCCGCCACATATTCCAGCACCCAGGCAATCAGTGGCGAACGGGTGTGGTTCCTGCTGCCCCGCAGGAACTCAACCAGATCCTGATCTCCCTGCAGCTCCGAACGGATCAGGCGCGCCAACCCGTGTTCCCTCACCTGCTCCCGCAGGCCGTCAAGCCGTTCGATGCTGCGCTCAAGGTAGGCATGGTTGCGTTCCGCCGTTGTCAGCGCTTCATCGTGATGGCCGGACTCGCTGTAACCCCAGACGCGCGCCAACCGTGCCTCCGCCACCCCCGGCCAGGCCACCGGAAAACGCGCCACCCGCTGCCAGGTCTGGAGGGCACGGTGCAGGCTGCCGTTTCGAGCCCGTGCGATGCCAAGCAGGTAGAGGCCCTCGCTGACCAGGGTGCTGTCCGTGCGCACACGGCTCAGGGCCTGCTCCGCCCGCCGGGCATCGTCCTGACGCAGGGCGAGCAGCCCCTCGGCGATACGCGCCCGGCTGACCAGATCCGCGCCCCGCAGTGAGCCATCGCCAGCAGCCAGCGACCGGACCACCCGCAGCGCAACGCGCGTGCGACTCAGCGATTCCCGCTCCAGGTACGCCATGGCCAGGTTGTAATACCCCATGCCCCCCCAGAACGGCTCACTGATGCGGTTAAGCTGGTTACCGGCCTCACTGAAGTGCTCGTAGTGACGTGCGGTCTCGGCGAGCAGGAAAAAGAGTTCATCACGCTCCTCATCGCTCACACTGTCGGGCTGGATATTCTCGGACAGGATGGATTCCGCACGCTCCGGGGTATCCTGGTCGAGCGCTTCCCGTGCACGGTCCAACGAGGAGGCCAGCGCTGACGGAACGAACAGAGCGCAGAAAAGGAAAAAGACCGTAATCAACCGGATCGCCATAACCTCCAGACTCCGGGTTCCCGGGAAAGGCAGAGGTCAGTTTACCAATCGCGGTCAGCACGGGATGTGGGACAGGTCACCCACTGGCGATCCGGAGTGTTATGGCTGTCTCAAATCGAGCGCTCGAAGCGGTATGGGTTAATCGATACGCTCAAAACACGCCAACTGCGAGGGTGAGCCCAGCTCCGGATCCGCTTCGCCGATGCCGCCGAAACGCACGCGGTAGCCGTTGCGCTTGGCGACACCGGAGGCCCACTGGCGGAAACGGGCCTGGCTCCATTCAAACCGGTGGTCAGGGTCGCGGAGCTCGCCGGGAGCAAGACCGAACAGGGGATTGTAATCACGGTTGGGCGTGGTCATGACCAGGAAGGACGGTCGGAAATACTCGAAAACCGCCCGCTCAACGGTCGACAGATCCCGTGGTGGAACATGCTCGATGACTTCCACCATCGCTGCCGCATCGAAGCCTGAACAGGCGGCATTCGGCTCCTGAAAGGAACCCCGGACGAGCTGGACCCTCGGCTCCGGCTGCTCCAGCCAGTGAGCCAGGCGTTCCCGCGCGTTGCGCAATGAGACGCCGGAAGACTCCAACCCCACCAGACGGTCAAACGCCCCGGATTCCAGGCACCGCTGAAGCAGGGCACCGGAACCACAGCCCAGGTCAATCACACTGCGGGCCGTACTCCGGGCCAACAGCGACACGACATGATCGAGGCGGACCTCGTGGAGGGCACTGGTCTGGGTATCCATGGGGTCACTCTATGCTGCCGATTAGACGTGTAACAATGCTATAAACGCCCACAGGGGTTACATTGGCGGGTAATTGTACGCGACCCAGGGAGCCCTGAATGGACGATAACCCACTGGAACACAGCCACCAGCCGGATGCCATCCGGGAACGCCTGTCGCAGCAACCGCAGCAGAGCTACCTGAGGGATGCAATACTCGGTGGTATCGATGGCTGCGTCACCACCGTGGCCGTCATCGCCAGTGTGGCCGGCGCTGGCCTTCCAGGCATGGTCGCCTTCGTACTCGGCATCGCGAGCCTTATCGCGGATGCCTTCAGCATGGGAGTGAGTAACTACCAGGCAGTGAAAAGCGACCATGATGCGCGGGACCGCTTGCGCGAACAGGAGGCACGCCACATCCATCACGATCCCGAAGGCGAACGCGAGGAGATCCGTGAGATTTTCCGGCAGAAAGGCTTTTCAGGGGACATACTGGAGCAGGTGGTAGAGACCATCAGCGCGGATAAGCGCCTCTGGGTGAACACCATGATTCAGGAAGAATTCGGCTACGCCCTTTCAGGTCCGGCGCCCATGAAGGCCGCTGCCTCCACCTTCTGGGTGTTCATTGGTGTGGGGCTGATACCACTGCTGCCTTTCCTCATTCCCTTCCTGGCAGGTCTGCAAATGTTTCTGGTAAGTGGTGCAGTCGCGATCCTCGCCCTTTTCGGAATCGGTTGGGTCAAGGGCCAGATCCTGGGGATGAGCCGCTTCCGGGCCGGGCTTGAGACCCTGGCCATGGGAGGGGGAGCGGCAATCCTCGCCTTCCTGCTGAGCTTTGTTTTCGAACCCATGCTGAGTGGTCTCAAGCTCGGCTGAGGCTGCAGCCTGTTGCCTCAGTCAGACCCCGAATGATTCCAGAATCGGACAGGGTCCAGAATCGTCCGCTTCACACTCCGCTGCAAGCTGCCTCAGGGAATCGCGCGCCTGCTGCAGCTCACGGATCCTGACCTCAAGGGCCTCGATACGGGTCCGGGCGAGTTCCCGAGCCCGCGTATGATCATGACTGGCATCCAGGCCGATCAATTCCCCGATCTCCGCAAGGGAAAACCCTGCAGCCTGCGCCTTGCGGATGAAACGGAGACGACGCACGTCCTCATTGCCGTAGTGTCTTACACCACCTTCACTCGATGGGGTCTCAAGCAACCCTTTGCGCTGGTAGAAACGGACGGTTTCCACCCCCACATCACAGGCAGCGGCAAGTTTTCCAATGGTCAGCATGGTTCTCCCGGATCCTGAACTTGACCCCGTACCATGGTACGGCATTTATTCTGTTTGTATACGCTAACCCAGAGGTCTGGCACAAGGATCTCAACCGCTGAATGTAGCGGCAGGAGGAGCACCCATGAGTACAACAGAGCGCGAATACGACCTCACCATTGAAGGGCTGAACTGCGGCGGCTGTGTCAGCAAGACAGAGAAGGCCCTTCACGGCGTGGACGGCGTCAGCGAAGCCAGTGTGAACCTGGCCACAGGCAGAGCCCGGGTCCATGCAGGCGACTCCGTCTCCCCAGGGACCCTGAAAGAGGCGGTCCAGAAGGCCGGATTCGATGTGGCGACCGAAACCTTCCGCTTCCAGGTCACCGGCATGCACTGCGGTTCCTGTGTCAGCCGAGTGGAAGAGGCCGCGCTGGCCGTATCCGGCGTGGTGGATGCCAGCGTGAACCTGGCGACAGAAAAGGCCACGGTGGAGGTGGTGGCCGGCACCGTCGAAGCCGGTGAACTGGCCCGCGCCATCAGCGAAAGCGGCTACAGTGCGTCGCCGATCCGGGAGGAGACCACCGGCAACGATCAGGAGGATGCCCAGGCCACGGAAGCACGGGCATTGAAGCGCTCTGTGGCGGTGGCAGCGGCATTCACGCTGCCCGTGTTCATCCTCGATATGGGCGCCCACTTCATCCCGGCCTTCCATGAATGGCAGATGCAGGCCATCGGCCAGCAGCCGCTGTACTACCTGTTCTTCGTTCTGGCCACCATTGTCCTGTTTGGCCCCGGCCTGCGCTTCTTCCGCCAGGGGTTACCCGCCCTGCTGCGCGGTGGCCCGGACATGAACTCACTGGTGATGCTGGGTGCGACGGCGGCCTGGGGTTACTCCGTGGTGGCCACCTTCCTGCCCTCAATCCTGCCCGAAGGTCAGGTGCAGGTATACTACGAGGCCGCGGCGGTCATCGTGACCCTGATCCTGGTGGGACGCTACATGGAAGCGCGGGCGAAAGGCAGGACGGGTGAAGCGATCAAGCGGCTGCTCACGCTCCAGGCACGCACTGCGCGCGTGATCCGCGATGGCGACGCCCAGGAGATCGCCATTGAGGATGTTGTTCAGGGCGATACAGTCCAGGTACGCCCCGGCGAGAAGATCCCGGTGGACGGAACCGTAACCGGCGGCGGTTCCTGGGTGGATGAATCCATGATCACAGGCGAGCCGGTACCGGTTGAGAAAGCCGAGGACGACGAGGTCGTGGGCGGCACCATCAATCAGTCCGGCAGCCTTACCTTCACCGCAACCCGCGTGGGCAATGACACCACCCTGCAGCAGATCGTGCGCATGGTGGAGGAGGCCCAGGGCTCCAAGCTGCCCATCCAGGCGCTGGTGGACCGGGTGGCCGGTGTCTTTGTTCCGGTGGTCATGGTGGCCGCCGCCCTGACCTTCGGCATCTGGCTGCTGTTCGGACCGGATCCGGCACTCAGCTTCGCACTCATCAACGGCGTGGCAGTGCTGATCATCGCCTGCCCCTGCGCCATGGGCCTGGCCACGCCCACATCCATCATGGTGGGCACCGGCAAGGGTGCCGAGATGGGCATCCTCTTCCGCCGCGGCGACGCTCTGCAGCGGCTGCGCAATACCGACGTGGTCGCGTTCGACAAGACCGGCACCCTCACCCGTGGTCAGCCGGAGATGACGGACTTCGAGGTCATGGGTGATCAACAGGAGGACGAGCTTCTGCGGCTGGTCGCCAGTGTCGAGCAGGCTTCGGAACACCCCATTGCCCGGGCCATTGTGGCGGCCGCCGAGGCGCGTGAACTGAACCTCTCTGAAGTATCCGGGTTTGATACAGCGACCGGCAAGGGCGTTATCGCCCAGGTGGATGGCCATGAAGTGGCCCTGGGCGGGGCCGGTTACATGAAAGAGCTGGGCGTCCCCACCGACCAGGCCGGCAATACCGCGGAGAAGCTGGGCCATCAGGGCCGCACACCACTGTACGCGGCCGTGGACCGGCAACTGGCCGCCGTGATCGCCGTAGCGGACCCACTCAAGGAAACCACGGTCGATGCCATCAGGCACCTGCATGACGCGGGCCTGCGCGTGGCCATGATCACCGGGGATAACCAGCACACTGCCAACGCCATCGCCCGCCAGTGTGGTATTGATGAAGTCCAGGCGGAGGTGCTGCCGGACGGCAAGGTGGATGCGGTCAAGGCCCTGCAGGAGGGCGGTCGCGCAGTTGCCTTCGTGGGCGACGGCATCAATGACGCGCCGGCGCTGGCCCAGTCGGATGTGGGCATTGCCATCGGCACCGGGACGGACATCGCCATCGAGTCGGCGGAGGTGGTGCTGATGTCCGGGGATCTCCAGAACGTACCCAATGCCATAGGGCTGTCCCGGGCAACCATCCGCAACATCAAGCAGAACCTGTTCTGGGCGTTCGGGTACAATACGCTGCTGATTCCAGTAGCAGCGGGGATCCTGTATCCCTTCATCGGGGTGCTGCTGTCGCCGATGTTTGCGGCGCTGGCAATGGCCGCGTCCAGTGTCTGTGTGCTGACCAATGCGCTTCGGTTGCGGCGGTATCAGGCGCCTATGCAGACAGAGGGACCCTCTCCAGCCTGAGTGTACGCGCAGGATAGGGGCTGGTAATCTCTGCCGGGAAACGCTGTAAATACATCCCTGTACGCTTGTCTTCCGCCATCCATGGCTCCAGACATTCCCGTCAGAGATTACCAGCCCCTATCCGTTCAGAGATTTCGAGATATCCGGCCCAAAAAGGAAATACCATGTCTGACCGAGTCACTCTGGAAATCGACAACGACATCGCCTACGTCACACTGAACCGGCCGGACAAGTACAACGGCCTGGATATGGCGATGTTCGATGCCATCGCCAGCACCGCGAAAACCCTGAAGAAGGATCGTTCGATCCGGGCCGTCATCATTCAGGGGGCCGGCAAGGCTTTCTGCTCCGGACTGGATGTGAAGAGCGTGTCGGCAAATCCGGTCAACTTCGCCAAGCTGCTGTTCAAGCCGGGCCGGAAGATCAGCAACCTGGCCCAGGACGTGGGCTACCTGTGGCGGGAGGTGCCGGCGCCGGTGATCGCCGTGACCCATGGTGTCTGTTACGGCGGTGGTCTGCAGATCGCGCTGGGCGCGGATTTCCGTTACAGCACGCGGGATTGCGAGTTCTCGATCATGGAAGCGAAGTGGGGGCTGATTCCGGATATGAGCATCACCACCACCCTCTCCGAACTCATGCCCATCGACAAGGCCAAGGAGCTGACCATGACCGCCCGGGTCGTCGAGGCGCCCGAAGCGGAACGGTTGGGGATGGTCACGCATGTGAGCGACACCCCCCTGGATGACGCCCTGGCGTTCGTGGAGGAGCTGAAAGCGAAATCGCCGGATGCGGTGGCGGCCACCAAACTGCTCTACAACCGTGCCTGGCAGGCGGATGACCGCACGGCGCTGGGCTGGGAAAGCCGCCTTCAGAAGAAGATCATTGCGCGGGCCAACCAGCGCACGGCGGTGGCACGCAACACGGGCAAGCCGGAACAGGCCTACGACCACCGTCGCTCGTTCTGAACCTCACCCCCGTAGGAGCGCGCTTGCGCGCGATGGTTCCCGGAGGGGCGCTTTACCGTGGCTGGCATGTGATCGCGCGCAAGCGCGCTCCTACAGCCGGTCCGCGGCCCAGCTGCCTTCCACCAGGGCACGCACGCCCTGAATCTCTTCAGGCGGGACTTCGGTGGTGTGCAGCTGCCAGTCGGTCACATCGTAGTGGAAGATATAGAGCCGCGATGTGAATTCGCTGATCGGCAGGGACGATTCGCCGTGCTGCTCGCCATAGCCCTCGGTGGAGACGGTCACGCCCTTGCCCCAGTCCTGACCGCTGTCGTTGTTGGGGTTGTAGAAATACACCCGCATCACCTCGTCCTGGTCCAGGGCCACACGCAGTATGGCGATGGCGTGCCAGCCCACGAACCGGGCCTGGCTGTCGGTGACGGCAATACCGGCCGGCTGCGGGTGCACCACGGGGGTATTGCCGTTGTAGAGCGGGTTGTACAGTGAATAGAAGGTCCGGATGAAGCCGTCCGGATCCTCGAGCTTGCCGGTCTCCACGTCCACTGCGATCGCAAACCCACGGTGCACCCACCAGCCGTGGAATTCCGGATTGATCCAGCGGTGCGGGTCCTCCCCGCGGCCGTCAGAGAGCCGCCCCATTTCCAGATAAAGCCGGTCGAGATGCGGCACCAGCACCAGTGACAGCGGATCCAGGTCCAGGTTCCACTGGCTGACCACACCCGTATAGAGGTAGGCGGAGTTCAGGGCCTGGCCCTCGAACTCCATCACCACCTGGTTGTCCCGCGACGCCCAGCGCACCAACTGCAGAAGGTAAGCGGGGTCCGTGTACGCCCACATGGAGAGCGCACGGGTGGACTGGCAGGCCGGATTGTTGCCCTGGCCCAGTCCGAGCGGCAGGCCCAGGGCACCGATCAGCCCTCCCATCAGATAGACACCGGGTTCATGGGCATCCCCATAGAGCCCGGTCAGCAGCGCGCGCACATCCGCATGGATCGGGGTTTTCATCTGGCGCCAGAGGGCGGCGGCAATGCTGTTCTGATAGAGAATGCCCCGCTCCAGCAGACAGGCAAGCCCATAGAGGGCATGACAGTTCTCCGGAAAGAGGCTGTAGCGCGCCAGGTCCATCATGAAACGGCGGTAGCAGAGCAGGCAGTCCCTGCCGGTGCTGCTCAGCCCCAGACAGCGGGAAACCATCTCGGCATCGTCCTGCTCCAGCGCATAGCGCAGAAACGTCGCATGGTAGGGAGAAACCAGCCCCGTATCATGCATGGCGCGGGCGAAACTGGCGGCTTCGGCGTCCAGCGCCATGTTGTCGAGCCCTCGGACCCGTTCCTCGTAGACCTCCAGTCCGGGATCCTCGCGGGAATGCTGAGTGGGCCCGTAGAGCGCGCTCACCAGCTGCTCGGCACCGCGAGCCGTGGTGCCCAGGCTCACCTCCGGATCAAAAAGACAGTCCGCGATACGGTCAATCATCTGGCGGATGTTGTCCACCTGAAGCGGCCGCTGGCGCAGAAGGCGCCACACTTCAGCCACCACATGGTCCAGAATGCTGTCGAAGCCGATGTGCTCGGCCACGAACCCCAGATGATGGTCAAGCATGCGCTGGATGTCCGCCGGGCGGTTACGCGCGGCTTCATCACTGATGCCGAACACCGATTGCAGGTTGAAGGCCAGCACCTGGGTCAGAAAGTGTTCCGCCTGCTCGGCGGACAGCCGCGGATGGAACCAGCTGCCACTGGCCACAGCCAGCATGCGCAGTTCGCTGAGACACTCCAGGGCAATCAGCCGGGCGTCGCCCTCGGCAAAGGTGGAGGGCACAAAGCGCGCCTGGAGGGAATCCGGCAGCTCCCAGTCGCTGCCCACGAAAAGCCCGGCCTGCTCCAGCCGGGGGGCACGCTCGAACAGCAGCGCCGGCCCTTCCGGCAGGCCCAGAAGCTTGCGGGCCTGGTCCAGGACCTGACTTACGCAATGGACCTTAGCGTGGGATGGGGCCTTCTCCAGGCTCGCCACCGCGTTATCAAGGGTGCTGACAATAGGGCTGGCATCAGGGCCCGGCGTGGTCCCGGCGTACTGAACGGGTTCAGACATGCGTTTGTTTCCGGTCGTAGATTCCTGCCGCCCAGTTTCACTCCATTGGCACAGGATGCAAGCGGTTTAGACGACGATCAGCCATATCAACCCCACCAGCAACAGCGCAGCCGCCAGCAGCCACGCGGGATGCGGCCACCATCCCGGCTCAGGCTCGGCGAGCCGCGACTCCAGATGCTCTCGCAGCAGTATCACATTGCGGTTGTTGGCACGGTAGAACACATCGAACACATCACCGGCCACCGGCAGGGTGCCTCCCACGGCATCCACCAGGCCGTTACCCAGCATGCGCAGCTGAAGGGAGCGGGGTGCCCCGATCTGGCGGGCCTGCTGGATCAGGTACAGCGACAGCACCAGCCCGGCGACATCCCCGACCCCCGGAACCAGGCCAAGCAGGGGGCCGATACCGAAACGGATGCGGGTGAGGGGAACCCGGAAACGGGAGTCGGTCAGACGGGCAAACCGCTCCAGCCGTGCCAGTGTGGCACGCTCACGCTCAGGATCTCGGGCAGGGATCTCTCTCATAACGGAAGCAGCCTATACCTCCTTCGGGTAGCTGACAATCCAGCCCCCGTCCATTACCCTTCGCGGCGTCGGAACTCAAGGATACCTGCGTTCATGATGCTGCTGTCGATTGTCGCGCTGCCCCTGCTCGGGGCCCTGATTACGCCGCTGGTCTCGCGGCGCTCGACAGCGATCCTGCCTGCCCTGATTGCCGGAGCCATCGGAATCACCGTGGTCAGCGTGCTGCTGAGCCAGGCCCCGGATGTTCTGGGAGGCGCCATTCTCATCGGACACTACCCCTGGCTGCCCGGGATCGGTCTCTCGCCGGCCTTCCGGCTGGATGCACTGGGGCTTTTCTTCGCGCTCATCATCGCCGGCATGGGCCTGCTGATCACGCTCTACGCCCATTTCTATTTCGCCGGCAAGCACGGGGCCGTGCGCTTCCATTCGCTGATGCTGGCCTTCATGGGCGCCATGCTGGGCATCGTGACCTCCGAGAACCTGCTGTTCATGCTGGTGTTCTGGGAGATGACCAGCCTGGTGTCCTTTGTCCTGATCGGCTTCCACCAAGACGAACGCCCGGCCCGCCGTGGCGCGCGTATGACCCTGGTGATTACCGGCGGTGGCGGGCTGGCACTGATGGCGGGGGTTCTGCTGATCGGTAACAGCGTGGGCAGTTTCCAGCTGAGTGACATCCTGGCACCGGAAACAGCACTGACGTCGGACCCGCTCTACCCCTGGATGCTCGGCCTGGTCCTCATCGGCGCCATGACCAAGTCCGCCCAGTTCCCGTTCCACCTCTGGCTGCCGAATGCCATGACGGCGCCCACGCCGGTCTCCGCCTACCTGCACTCGGCCACCATGGTGAAAGCCGGCATCTTCCTCCTGGCCCGGCTCCACCCCGCCCTGGGGGACACGGACGCCTGGCTCTACAGCATTTCAACCGCCGGCATGGCCACACTGCTGACGGGCGCCTTCATCGCCATGTTCAAGCATGACACCAAGGAGCTTCTGGCCTATTCCACCGTCAGCCATCTCGGGCTGATCACCCTCCTGGTGGGGCTGAGCACACGCATGGCTATGGTGGCCGCGCTCTTCCACCTGCTGAACCATGCCCTGTTCAAGGCACCGCTGTTCATGATGGCCGGCGCCGTCCAGAAGGCAACCGGCACCCGGGACATGCGCCGCATCAACGGCCTGTGGCGAACACTTCCGGCTCTGACAGTCATCAGCGCCGTGGCCGCCGCCTCCATGGCCGGGCTGCCGCTGCTTGGCGGTTATCTGAGCAAGAAGATGTTCTTCATCGAGAGCATGAACGCATCCGTGATGCCGCCCCTGCAATGGCTCACACCGGCACTGGCCGCCATTGCCGGCCTGTTCTCCGCCGCCTATTCCTTCCGCATCTTCCACAACGTGTTCTTCAACGGTAAACCGCAGGATCTGCCGGTCTGGCCCCCTAAGAACCCCGGCGTGGGCATACAGGTCCCGGCTGCCGTGCTGGCGCTGGCGGTGGTGCTGGTGAGCTGGCATGCCGAGTCGGTGGTCCATGGTCTCATCGGCCCCGTCGCCTCCGCGGCGGCAGGCAGCGCCCTGCCCGACTACGACATGCACCAGCTCCACCACATCGGCACCGCCTTCTTCATGAGCCTGGCGGCCATGCTTGGCGGTCTGCTCGTCTACATGGCCCGGGAGCCACTGTTCCGGCTTTACGACCAGCTGCCTCCGGCCGATGCCCGTGAGATCTTTGAATGGCTGATGACCCGCGCCGGCGGTACGGCCGAACGGCTGGTCCATGCACTGGAGAACGGCTCGGTCCAGCGCTACATCGCCCTGATCATCCTCTCGGCCATTGTGCTGGCCGGACCGGTTCTGCTTTCCGGCATCCAGTGGCACGGTGGCGAGACCATGACCCCCGTGGATCCCCTGACCGGTCTGGGCCTGGTACTGCTGATGGCCTCGGCGGTAGGGGTGGTGCTCGGCCACCACCAGCGCCTGTTCGCCCTGCTCCTGCTTGGCAGCGCCGGGCTTTTCGTCACTCTCACCTTTGCCCGCTTCTCGGCGCCGGACCTGGCGCTGACACAGCTCTCGGTCGAGGTTATGGCGGTGATCATCATGATGCTGGCCCTGTCCTTCCTGCCACAGACCACGCCCCTTGAGTCGAGCCGGTTGCGAAAGGGTCGTGACCTGGGCGTTGCCACTCTGGGTGGGCTCGGTGTCGGACTGGTGTCCTTCGCGATCATGACCCGCCCCCACAGCACCATCGCGGACTTCTTCCTGAGCCAGAGCAAACCGGGTGGCGGCGGGAGCAATGTGGTCAATGTCATACTGGTGGATTTCCGCGGCTTCGATACCCTGGGCGAGATCACGGTGCTGGGAATCGCAGCCGTGGCCGTCTTCGCCCTGACCCGCAACCTCCAGCTCAAGGACCGTATCCCGCAGGAGCGGGACCAGTACTGGGCCTCGAATCCCCACCCGCTGATCCTGCGCACCATGGCGCGGCCGATACTGCCCATAGCGCTGATGGTCTCGGCCTACATCTTCCTGCGTGGGCACAACATGCCTGGTGGCGGTTTCATCGCCGGACTGATCACGGCGGTTGCGCTCTCACTGCAGTACATGGCCGGCAGTCTTGCCTGGGCCCATGAACGCATGCTCACACCCTTCCGGCCCCTGATCGGGCTGGGGCTGCTGCTTGCCTGCGGCACCGGGCTGGGCAGCCTGGTGTTCGGCGAAGCGTTCCTCAGCTCCTGGTTCGGGCATTACAAACTGCCCCTGCTGGGTCATCTGGAGCTGGCCACCGCGCTGCTGTTCGACCTGGGCGTCTTCACCACCGTGGTCGGGGCCACACTGCTGATCCTCGCCAACCTGGGCAAACTCATGACCGTGCACGGCCCCGGCAAGGAGATCGGATAGATGGAAGCACTCTACGCCATTGCTGTCGGCGTGCTCACCGCCTGTGGCATCTACCTGGTGCTGCGCGGTCGCACCTTCCCGGTCATCATGGGACTGACCCTTCTGTCCCATGGCGTCAACCTCTTCCTGTTCGCCAGTGGCCGGCTGGCACTGGCGGCCCCGGCGGTCATCGGTGAGTCCGCGGACCCAACGGACCCTCTGCCCCAGGCACTGGTGCTGACAGCCATCGTGATCAGCTTCGCCATGACGGCGTTCGTGGTGGTGCTCGCCCTGCGCGCCGCGGTGGAGCTGCGCAATGACCACGTTGACGGCGTGGATCCCGAGGAGGACTGGCGCCCATGAATCACCTGCCGGTCCTGCCCATACTTCTGCCCCTGATCACCGGAGCACTGCTGGTCACCCTGCCGCGCCTGGGCCTGAACGCCCAGCGCTTCATCAGCCTGGGCGCCACTGTGGCCGGTCTCGGCCTGGTGCTCTGGCTGGGGAGCATGGTCCTGGAGCACGGACGGCTGGTCTATGCCCTCGGTGGCTGGGCGCCACCTTTCGGGATTGTGCTGGTTCCGGACCGGCTGAGCGTACTGATGCTGGTGCTGACCGCCACCCTGGCCGTGCCGGCGCTCATCTACGCCTGCCGGGGTGATGACGATGCCGGCGCCCATTTCCACGCCCTCTTCCAGTTCCAGCTCATGGGGCTCAACGGCGCCTTCCTGACCGGCGACATCTTCAACCTCTTCGTCTTCTTCGAGGTACTGCTGATCGCTTCCTACGCCCTGCTGCTGCACGGCGGGGGCACCGCACGCAGCCGGGCCGGGCTGCACTATGTGATCATCAACCTGATCGGCTCGGCGCTCTTCCTGCTGGCACTGGGCATGCTCTACGGCCTCACGGGCACACTGAACATGGCGGATCTGGCCACACGCATCAGCAATGCGCCACAGGCCGACCAGCCGCTTCTGCAGGCCGCCTCCCTGGTGCTGCTGGTGGTTTTCGGAGTCAAGGCGGCCCTGCTGCCGCTGCTGTTCTGGCTGCCACGCGCCTACACTGCGGCAGCCGCACCAGTAGCGGCCCTGTTTGCGGTCATGACCAAGGTCGGCCTGTACGCCATGATCCGTGTCTTTCCGCTGGTGTTCGCCCTGGATCAACCACTGGCGGCCCTGACCGCCTGGCAGTGGCTCTGGCCCCTCGCGCTGGCCACGCTGGCGCTGGGTGGCATCGGGGTTCTGGGCGCCACCAGCCTGCGCAACATGACCGCCTACATGGTCATCGTCTCCACAGGCACCCTCATGGCGATCATTGCCCTGGGCAGTACCGAAGCCCTGGCCGCCGCGCTCTTCTATCTGGTGCACACCACACTGCTAACCGGAGGCTTCTTCCTGTTCGCGGACCTGATTGCCCGCCAGCGCGGTGCAGCCGGAGACTACATGGTCGTCACCGCCGCCATGAAGGACAGGCGAACCCTGGGTATCCTGTTCTGCTTTGGCGCAGTGGCGCTGGCCGGGCTTCCGCCGTTCAGCGGTTTTGTCAGCAAGGCCTGGATGCTCCAGGCGAGCCTCGCGGAAGGCGCCGCCGGAATTTTCTGGCCGCTTCTGCTCGGGGCCGGCTTCCTGATGCTGGTGGCACTCAGCCGGGCGGGCAGCAAGTTCTTCTGGCGCCAGTCACCGGAACGGGATCATGACATGAGGGCCGACCGGGTTCGGCTCGCCTGTGTGATCGTTCTGGTAGGGGCCGGACTGGTGCTGAGCCTGGCCGCAGCACCGTTGATGGACTATACCCGGTCAGTAGCGGCACAGCTGATGGCGCCCGGTGATTACGTGAGGGCGGTCCATGAGGCCGGGCTCAGACTGACGGGAGGGCACTGACATGACACTGATGCCGCAGCTGACCCACTGGTGGCCCAGGCCCCACTTTTCGCTGTTCCTGCTGGTGCTCTGGCTGCTGCTGGTCAACTCGATCAGCCCGGGGCAGGTGCTGATCGGGGCGGTGCTGGGCTGGCTGATCCCCTTCTCGACCCAGCAGTTCTGGCCGGAACGTCCGCACCTGCACAACCCGGGCCGCCTGCTGCTGTACATGCTGCGGCTGCTGGTGGACATACTGCGCTCGAACCTGAGTGTGGCACGACTGATCCTGCGCGATCCGGATACGCTGACGCCGGCATTCGTGCGTTACCCCCTGTCGCTGACCAATGAGTTCGCCATCACCATGCTGGCCAGCAGCATCTCGCTGACTCCGGGCACGGTGTCCGCGGGCCTGAGCCCGGACCGGGCCTACCTGCTGGTGCATGTCCTGCATCTGGACGATGAGGACGAACTCATCGAACAGATCCGCGAACGCTACGAGACACCGCTCAGGGAGATCCTGGAATGACCGCCACAGTACTGCCCATCGCCCTTGCGCTGTTCAGCCTGAGCCTGCTTCTGAACCTGTACCGCCTGCTGCGCGGGCCGGACATCGTCGACCGGATCCTTGGCCTGGACACCCTCAACGTCAATGCCATCGCCGTGATCGTTCTGGGTGGCATCTACATGGACTCATCACTGATCTTCGAAGCGGCCCTGCTGATCGCGCTCATGGGATTCGTAAGCACGGTGGCCATGACCAAGTACCTGGTGCGCGGGGACGTGATCGAATGATGGGGGAAAGCATGGCACTGCCGTTCTGGTTGGATGCACTGATCGCACTGCTGCTGCTCAGCGGTGCCCTGGTGGCCCTTCTGGGTTCCATAGGGCTGGCGCGCATGCCGGACGTCTACATGCGCCTTCATGGCCCCACCAAGGCCAGCACTCTGGGCGTGGGCGCCACACTGCTGGGCTCCATGATCTGGTTCGGCGTGGGCCACGAGGGTCTGAGCGCACAGGAGATACTGATCACCGTCTTTCTGTTCGCCACGGCCCCGGTCAGCGCCCACATGATGGCCCGGGCCGCGCTGCACCGGCGGGTGGCATGCCGGGAAGGCACCCATGGCGAGCCATGGGATGAAATGGATCGTCTGCCGGGTTACGCGGAGTCTTCGCCATCCTCCGATAACCAGCGATAGAGGGTCCGGCGGTTCACGCCCAGAATGCGGGCGGCCTGGCGCTTGTTCCCCGCCACCTGCGCCAGCACATGCTCCACATACCGCTGCTGCAGCGTCTCCAGTGTCGGCAGCGCCTCCCCCGGCGCAAGAAGCCCCTGCGTGTCCGCACCCGTGGGTTCGGGAGGCGACCCGGCGGCGTCACTCGCTTCCCGCACCCGCGGTGGCAGATGCTCCGGCAGGATGCGCTCGCCATTGCAGAACGTCACCGCCCGCTCGACCACATTGGCCAGCTCACGGATGTTGCCGGGATAGTCGTAGGCGCGCAGGCAGGCCAGAGCCGCGTCATCAAAGCGCAGGTCCCCGCGCTCACTGCGCCGCAGCGAGGCGTCCAGAAAAAACATGGCCAGCAGCTCAATATCATCGGCACGCTCACGCAGCGGCGGCACCTCCAGTGCAAGCGCTTCCAGCCGGTAGTAGAGATCCTCACGGAAGTCACCGTTGGCCACGCGGGCCTGCAGATCCTGATGGGTGGCGGCGATCACCCGCACATCCACGCTCTGCTCGCAATCCGACCCCACGGGGCGGATACTGCCCTCCTGCAACGCCCGCAGCAGCTTGGCCTGCAGCGCCAGCGGCATTTCCGCGATCTCATCCAGCAGGAGTGTGCCGCCATCGGCCTGGCCGAAAAGACCCGTCCGCGCCCGATCCGCGCCGGTGAAAGCACCCCTGGCATGGCCGAAGAATTCGCTTTCCATGAGATCCGCGGGAATACCGGCGCAGTTGACCGCCACAAAAGGTTTCTCCGCCCGCGGGCTCTCCGCATGGAGGGCCCTGGCCACCAGCTCCTTGCCCACCCCACTTTCCCCCAGCACCAGCACCGGCATGGCCCCGGTTGCCACCTGCCGGATCTGATCGTACAGCCGATGCATGGGGTCGCTGCCACCAATGATCCCGTGGAAACCGGCGGCATCCCCACTGGAGCGATAGGCATCCACCTCACGGCGCAGCGCCCGCTGTTCTAGCAGACGCCGGATCATCAGAAGCAGGTGATCCATGGACAGGGGCTTGGTCAGGAACTCATCCGCACCGGCTTTGAGGGCATCCACCGCCTGATCCACGGTCCCGAAGGCGGTGATCAGAACAAACAGCGGTGGCTCAGGAAGCGCCTGAGTCCCCCGCAGTACGGCCATGCCATCGCTGTCCGGCAGGCGCAGATCCGATACCACCAGATCCGGCGCCCCTTCCTGGCAGAGCCGGAGGCCCTCATCAGCCCGCTGGGTGGTGACCACCTCGTAGCCTTCCGCCTCCAGCTCCTCGCGCAGCAGATCCAGCAGGCTCGAATCGTCCTCGATGACCAGGATACGCACACTCATGCGGATTCACCTCCTTCCGATCCACCGGCCCTTGGCCACTGCAGTACCATGGCACAACCACCCCAGCGGCTGCTTCCAATGATGATGGCACCCCCGTGTTCCTGCATCACACTGCGGACCACGGCCAGCCCCAGGCCCGTGCCCTCACCGGAAGCACGGGTGGTGTGGAAAGGCTCAAGAACGGCTTCACGATCACCGGGCGGGATGCCCGGACCATCATCCTCGACGGTTACGGCAATGGCCTGGGGCCCCTTTCGGACACTCAGCATGACCCGGGAGCTGGCCGCCAGAAAGGCATTGCGCAGCAGGTTGGAGACCGCCAGCTCACAGCGTGTCCGGTCGCCATTGATCACCGCCTCCGGCGCCGCGTTGTCGATTTCCAGGGTGATCCCTTCAGGGGCATCACCATGGGCATCGAGCACGCCGGTCATCAACTGCGCGGTGGTGAAGCGCTCCTCGGCGGCACTGGGGGAATGCCGGAAACAGTCCAGAAGCTGCTGTACGATCCGGGTCATGCGCTGGACCTGGTGACGTATATCCCCGAGATTGCGCTGACCACGCTCATCCCCTGTACGGCGCTCCAGCATGCGGGCGCGGCCGTCGATGACACTCAGCGGCGCCCCCAGCTCGTGGGCGACACCGCCGGCCACCCGCCCGATCATGGCCATTTTCTCCTGGTGCTGCAGGCGTTGATTAAGCCGCGTCTCCCGCGCTTTCTGGTCAATGATCTCCTGTTCCGCCGCTTCGATGCTGTCGAGCATCTCGTTGAGTGCCGCCGCCAGCTGACGGGTTTCCCGCGGCCCCCGCAACTGGGCCCGAATGCGCCGGTCGCCGTCCTGGACCCGGGCCATGACGCTGGAAAGCCGGCCAACGTGGCGCCCCACGCCACCATAATGCCCGCCGATTGCCACGAGCAGTATGGCACCGGCGGTCAGCGACCAGATCCACCAGGCGTTGTTGCGCAGATCCGCCAGCCTCTGGTCGAAATCGCTGCGCTGGCGGGTGATCTGCAACAGCCCGATGATCCGGCCATCCTCGCTGAACAGCGGCGTGAAGTGGGAGAACACATCCTCGCCCTCAATCTCCCGATAGGTTCCCAGGTCATCCCCCTGCGCCACCGCATCCGCTGCGCTGCGGCTGTCACTCACATCCCGGTCCACAATGCCCACCTGTGAGACACGGTCGCCACGCTGATCGTAAACGGAAGCCCCGTAGACACGCCCCACACTGAAGATGGAGGTGGTGATGTCGTTGACCTGGACATAGTCCCCGTTCTGGAGCGCCCGGGAGAGCGGATAACGGGTTGCCTGGGCCAGAAGCGCCAGGTCCTGCTGGAGACGCTCCTCATCGTGGGACTGGATCACGCCCAGCCCCCAGTAGACCGCCACACCACTGACCAGCAGCAGCGGCAGAACCACTGCCAGAATCAGCGTGAACTGGACGCCGGGCAGACGCAGATGTTTCATCGATTCCTCCCTGAGCATGGGTGGCATAATGTCACACAGCAACGCCCCATGTGTCATTATGTCACACCCTCAGGCACTCCAACTCATGGCGTTTACTCAACAGAGGGACCAGTAACTGATTAAGAAACGGCAATTTTCAGACTGTGATCCTGCGCTGGCACAGCTCCTGCAACGAGACAGTGCGAATCCAGCAAAGGAGACTTCCATAATGATTCGAATCACCAGTCTTGCACTTGCACTGGCACTCGGCCTGACCGGCGCCCAGGCACTGGCCCAGGATTACGGCAGCGGCGAAGGCCAGCAGGATCCGGGAATGGAACAGTCCCAGCAGCCGGCGGACTTCTCGGACGAAGAGCTGCAGCAGTTCGTCAATCTTCAGGACAGCATTGGCAAGATCCGCGAGGAATACGTCTCCCAGATCGAGGCGGCGGAATCCGAGGACAAGGCGCGCCAGCTTCAGCAGGAAGCCCAGTCCGAAATGGTCAGCGCCATTGAGGATGCCGGCATGTCCGTTCAGGAGTATAACGCCATTGCCGTGGCCTATAACTCCAATCCGGACGTCCAGGAGCGAGTGGACGAAATGGCAGGCGAATAAGGCTTTACCCGCTGTCATGAACGCCTCCTGCGGGAGGCGTTTTCATTTAACATCTATTCATTCGACGCCGTTCTGGCATAGCAGTTGTTTCCTCTGGGGTGTCGCACCACACAACCCGTTACCCTGAGGAGGTACCAACATGAAACTGAAAGCACTGACCGCAGCCATCGCATTCGCACTGAGTACTGCCGGCATGACCGCCGTGGCACAGGACAGCAGCACGGGTCAGGCCCAGCAGAATCAGGGCCAGAGCATGAGTGCCCCGGAGCAGCAGAACACCGACTTCTCCGACGAAGAACTCCAGAACTTTGTTGAGCTGCAGGATGAGATCGGTAAGGTTCGCGAGGATTATGTGTCCCAGATCGAATCTGCCGAATCCGAGGACAAGGCACGCGAACTCCAGCAGAAAGCCCAGACCGAGATGGTCAAGGTGATTGAGGACGCGGGCATGACCGTTGAGGAATACAACGCCATTGCCGTGGCCTACAACTCCAATCCGGAAATCCAGGAACGCGTGGACAAGATGTCCGAATAACAGTCAGCCTGGATCAGCCTGCAAGCCCCGCCCTCTGGCGGGGCTTTTTCATGGGTACTCAGAAGCCGTAGAGCAGCGTCACCGCCGTAATCGTGTCCGTCCGCTCAGTCCCCGTCGGCGGATTGGAATTGTGCTCAACCGTGTAGGAGAGCTTCATGGCCAGGGAACTGTTCACGTTTGCCTGGAGCGCGGTCACTGAGCGCGAAATGGCATCCCCGTCATCCAGACTCACTTCGGTTTCCGCCTCCTGGCGGAAGTGGGCGGTTTCTGACAGCTGATAGCGGAAGTCAGCAGCCAGACGCCCTATGGGGTCTTCCTCTTCCTCCCCTTCCTCGGGATCCGGGGTATCGAGCCGACCGTAACGATAACCCAGACCGCTCGATACATCGAAGTAGCTGTCCCCTTCGCTCCAGAGGCGTCGCCCGTAGCCGGCCGAGGTCGAGGCCTGGAACTGGTAACCACTGAAATCATCGTTGGAGTAACGGCCCCGGACAAAAACGAAGTCATTGGGATTGAACTTATAGTCGAGCTGGGTCGCCGCGGAATAGCGTTCGGCGGTCCGCTCCCCGCCCTGTTCCGCGTACCGGGACTGGAGAAGGACATTCTGCCGCCAGTCGTTCCAGTTGCGGGTGACATCCGCCTCACCGGAAATCGTGGTTTCCTCGGTATTGCCGGAGGTTTCAACAAGGCCAAGTTCAACCGAGCCGCTCCATTCGTCCGACTCCTGCGCCGCAGCCGGTGCTGTCAGGGCTAAAGCGATGCCTGCCACCAGTAATGACCTTTGTATCTGCAACACGTTTTCCTCCTCAATGGTTTCGTAATAGGCTGTTGATACGGCGCAGGTTACCAGACAGGCCTGCGCTGACCAGTTAAATCACGACAGGAGGACTCATGAGCCAACACGTGGTCATTACCGGTGCCAACCGTGGCATCGGACTCGAACTCGCCCGCCAGTGGCACGAACGCGGTGACCGGGTAACAGCGCTGTGCCGCGCAGCCTCGGATGAGTTGAAGTCCCTGGGCGTGAATATCATCGAAGGCGTGGATGTCACCGACGACATCAGCCTTGGCAAGGCGCGGCGCAATCTCGAGGGGGAAACCATCGATGTGCTCTACAACAACGCTGGCCTGATGACCGATGAGAACCTGGCGGATATGGACTGGGATCGGATCCAGACCCAGTTCGAGGTGAACACCCTGGGGCCGCTCAAGGTCACCACCGCACTGCTGGAGCTGATCCCCAAAAGCGGTAAAGTCGTCATGATGACATCCCGGATGGGATCAATCGCAGACAATGACTCAGGCGGGCGCTACGGTTACCGGATGACGAAGGCTGCACTCAATGCCGCCTCACAATCACTGGCAGTGGATCTGCAACCAAGAGGCATCAGTGTCGGCATTATGCATCCAGGCTACGTTCAGACGGCCATGACCGGCAATACCGGCCACATTACGCCCAGCGAGGCCGCAGAACGGCTGATCCAGCGGGTGGACGAACTGAACCAGGAAAACAGCGGGGTATTCCGGCACTCGGACGGGTCCGAGCTACCCTGGTGAATTGCTGCGGGAAAGCTTGCGACGACGGCGGTGGCTGACCTTGACGCCACTGCCCTCTTCCTGCTGCGGCTTGCCGGTGGCCTGCGCCACATGCGGGCCACCCTCTTCCGGCCAGGCCGCCTCAAAGGCCTGGTAGCCCTCACGGATCAGGCGTACCAGCTCCAGGGACTGCATACCATCCGGCACTCTGGAAGGGCTGCCTGAAAAATGCTTGGTCCGGGGGCGCCCCTCGAACGTCAGCTCCAGGCCACTGCTGTGGCGAGCTTTCTGGCTCTCCACGTCGATCTGCCAGTCGTCCATCGTATTCAATCTCTTGCAACGTTACATACGCTTAAGGTTGGCAGCATATCGGCGCTCAGACTGTGGATCAACCGGCAGAACGCCCACCCCGGGCCCGCTCAGGTCCCCTTGAAGACCGCCTCACGCCGCTCCAGAAAGGATTGGATGCCTTCCTGGACATCCTCACTCCGCATGACCGGAGCGAGATCCGGAAACAGTCGGGCCTTCGCCGCATCATGCCCCTCTGTGCGGGCGATACGCGAGGAACGCAGACTGCCCTGAACACCCAGGGGGGCCGCCCTGGCGACCTTTTCCGCCAGTTCACGGGCACGCTCAAACTGCTCTCCGGGCGCCACCAGCTCCTGCACCAGCCCCCACTCATGTGCCTGAGAGGCGCTCCACTCATCCCCGGTCAGCAGATAACGCTGGGCATTGGCCCATCCGATCTCCTCCTGGAGACGGATGGTCGCGCCACCGCAGGCGAAGATGCCGCGTTTGACTTCCAGCTGGCCATAGCGCGTATTGTCCGCCGCTACCCGGATGTCCGTGTTGAGCATCATCTCCACCCCGCAGGTGAAGCAGATCCCCTGGGTGGCATAGACCACGGGCTTGTCCATGGCCGGTCCCACGATTCCGAAGGGGTCCATCTCGCCCTCGTTCAGGGTCAGCCCCTCACCGTTGGCGAATACGCCCGCCCAGTCGTCCAGTTCCAGGCCCGAGGTGAAGTGATCCCCTTCGGCATAGACCAGCCCCACACGCAGTTCCGGCTCGCGGTTCAGCCGGCCGTAGGCGGCGGCGATGTCGTGGTACATCTGCCGGTTCATGGCATTCATCTTCTCCGGCCGGTTCAGGCCGATGAACAGGATGTGATCCTTCGCTTCAACATTTACCAGAGCCATAGTCCCATTTCCTGAATCTTGTTATTTCACCGCAGGAGCGCGCCCTGCGCGCGATGGATTGGATCGCTTGCAGCGCAAGCTCCTACCGCCCTTCGTGGTCAGAACCATTCATCGCGCATGGCATAGCAGGTGTCGTCCTGGTTCTGCAGCAGGACCAGGTCCTGGGCCACCGTGGGCAGCTCCCAGTGGAAGAAATACTGCGCGGCCTGCAGCTTCCCCTGGTAGAAGGCCTCATCAGCCGCCGAGACCTCACCAGCCAGGGCGGCACTGGCCGCATTGGCCTGACGCAGCCACATCCAGGCCACGCAGATGTGGCCGAAGAGCCGCAGGTAGACACTCGCATTGGCCAGCCCCTTCTCCGGGGGCTCCTGGGCCAGCGCCTGCCCCAGGGACTGGGTGACCTTGCCGGCCTGTTGCAGGGTTTCGCTCAGTGAATAGGCCCATTGCCGGCAGCGCTCGTCCGGCGCCTCCTGAAGGTCCGCCTGAATGGCTCCGAACAGCTGCTGGATGGCCTCGCCGTTGCCCTGCCAGACCTTGCGCCCCAGCAGATCCATCGCTTGGATACCGTTGGTGCCCTCGTGGATGGGGTTGAGGCGATTGTCCCGCCAGCACTGCTCCACCGGGTATTCGCGGGTGTAGCCGGCGCCACCGTAGACCTGGATGGCAAGATCATTGGCCTTCGGCCCGTACTCGGAAGGCCATGCCTTGATGACGGGCGTCAGAAGATCCAGCAGCTGACGCGCCTGATGGCGCTGAGCCTCGTCCGGGTGGGTATGGCTGTCGTCCATCAGCCGCGCGCCATAGAAGCACAGGGCCAGCGCCCCCTCCATCCAGGACTTCTGCGCCAGCAGCATGCGCCGCACGTCCGCATGCTGGATGATCGGTACCGGCTCGGTGGTCGGATCCTTCTCGGAAGGCGGCCTCCCCTGGCGACGATCACGGGCGTACTCAAGGCTGTGCTGGTATCCCCGGTAACCAATGGCGGCAGCCCCGAAACCGACACCCACACGGGCCTCGTTCATCATCTGGAACATGTACTTGAGGCCCTGATGGGGCTCGCCCACCAGATAGCCATGGCAGTCCGCATCGTCCCCGAAACTCAGCGCCGTGGAGGTGGTGCCCCGGTACCCGAGCTTGTGGATCAGCCCGGCCAGGCCCACGCCATTGCGCTCCCCGGGATTGCCGTCCGCATCCAGCCGGTACTTGGGCACGATGAACATCGAGATGCCCTTCACTCCCGGAGGCGCCCCATGGATGCGTGCCAGCACCAGGTTCACGATGTTGTCGCTGAGCTCATGCTCGCCCCCGGAGATGTAGATCTTGGCGCCCTTGATCAGATAATGCCCCTCGTCCGTGGGCTTGGCACTGGTGCGCAGATCCGCCAGGGAGGAACCGGCCTGGGGTTCGGTCAGCGCCATGGTGCCGGTGAATCGCCCTTCCAGCATGGGCTGCAGGAACCAGTCCTGCTGTTCCCGGGATCCGAAGGTGCGGATGACATTGGCCGCCGCCGTGGTCAGGAAGGGATAGCCCGCTGTGCTGGGATTGGCCGCCATGAAGAAGCCATTGCAGGCGGTCATGACCGTCTCTGGCAGCTGCATGCCGCCCAGATCGTAATCATAGCGCCCAGCAATGAAGCCGGCCTCGGCGTAGGCCTCCACTGCCGCCTTCACCTCCGGGCGCATGGTGACTTTGCCGTCCTCGAAACGGGGCTCTTCCCTGTCGGCCAGGCTGTTGTGGCTGGCGAACTGCTCCCGGGCGATACGCTCCGCCGTATCGAAAACCGCATCGAAGGTCTCCCGGCTGTGATCGCTGAAGCGCTCACGCTCATTCAGGGATTCGGTATCCAGCACTTCGTAGAGCTGGAACGCCAGATCGCGTCGGTCAAGCAGGGTATCGGCCATGGCGATGGGGTCTCCAGTGATTCATTCCATGCCCACACTGCCACAACCGACCATGGCCGCCTACTGTCATCAATGACACAATATTGGCGGATCCTGCCAGCCATGGATGCCAGAATGCCCCAACCCGAGCACTACCAGGTCACCATCATCGGCTTTGAGAAAGCCCTGGCCACCGCCATTACCGGCGTCATGGATCTGTTCCGGATGGCGGGCGTAACCTGGGCCCGTATCCACGATCAACAGCCGGAACCAAGGTTCAGCGTTACCCTCGCGACCGCTGACGGTGGCCCCTGCCACTGCGTCAATGGCGTCAGCCTGATGGCCGGCAGCCGCTGGGACACGGCACCACAGGCCGATCTGGTGATCATTCCCACCATCGGCGGCGACATTGACGGGACCCTGGATGCCAACCGGACGCTGCTTCCCCTCCTCCAGCGGTGGCACGACGAAGGCCGCGACCTGGCCAGCAACTGCACCGGCGCCTTCCTTTTGGGGGAGGCCGGCCTGCTGGACGGTCGCGAGGCCACCACTCACTGGGGCTACAGTGGCCTGTTCCGTGAACGCTACCCGGAAGTGGACCTGCGCCCCCACCGGCTGATCACCGCGGATGACAACGTCTTCTGCGCCGGCGGCGGCATGGCATGGCTGGACCTCGGCCTCTTCCTCGTGGAGCGCTACTGCGGCGTGGATACGGCCCGTGCCCTGGCCCGGGCCTTCGTGATGGACATGGGCCGGGAAAGCCAGGCCGCCTATGGCAGCATCCACGCGCGGCGCTACCACCAGGACGAGGCCATCAGCGCGGTACAGGACTGGCTTGCGGAACACCTCGCCGAGTCCATCCGCATTGACCAGCTGGCCGAGCACTTCCATATGACCCCGCGCACCTTCAAGCGCCGCTTCCGCAATGCCACCGGCGATACCCCCCTGCGCTACCTCCAGCAACTGCGCGTGGAAAAGGCCAAGAAACTGCTGGAACAGCCCCACCGGCGCCTGGCGGAAATCACCCGGGCCGTGGGTTACGAAGACACCAGCGCCTTTTCCCGGCTCTTCCATGCCCGTACCGGCATGACGCCGGGGGCCTACCGCAGCCGGTTCCTGCCTTCAACGCCCTCCGGATAACCTGAGGAAAATAAAAGATTGACACCGCGTTAAGCTTTAAATAATCTTTTGCGCACAATAATCGTTCTCATTACGTTTCTTTATCAACTTCAAGCTCAGTCCAGCGGAGAAGAAAGAAAACCATGCAGACAATCCACTCCCGACGCAGAACCCTCGCACTAGCCGTTGCCGCTGCACTCACAACCGGCGCCGCCCAGGCTCAGGAAGGCGGATCCCAGCAGGATTTCAGGCTGGATCAGCTGACCATCACCGGCGGACCGGAACGCATCAGCAATGTGCCCGGCTCGGCCCATGTAATCGATGAAGAAGCCCTCGACCGACACAACTACGGTGACCCCATCCGGGTGCTCAGGCAGATCCCGGGCGTGAACATGCGCCAGGAGGACGGTTTCGGTCTCTTCCCGAACATCGGCATGCGGGGCACGGCTACCGGCCGCAGCAGCAAGATCACGCTGATGGAGCACGGCATCCTGGCCGCTCCTGCTCCCTATGCAGCCCCTTCCGCCTACTACTTCCCGCCGGTTGGGCGCATGCACAATGTGGAGGTCCGCAAGGGCTCCAGCGCCATCCAGTACGGCCCCTACACCAATGGCGGCGCCCTCAACATGATCTCGACGCCGATCCCATCCGAGGAATTCAGTGGCCGCATCCAGTCCATGCTCGGCTCCGACGGCGGTGAGCGCCATCATGCCCACATTGGCGGCTCCGAGGGGCAGTGGGGCTGGATGATCGAGGGCTACACCGATGGTTCCGATGGCTTCCGCGACCTGGATACGCCGCGTGATGTGCAGGGCGAGCGCAGCGAGAACCTGAGCGAGCAGGACACCGGTTTTGAACGCCGCGAATTCGTGGGCAAGCTGCGCTGGCACTCCGCTCCGGGCACCGAGTACTACCAGCAGGTGGACCTGAAGGTTGGCATGGGCGAGCGCGACGCCAACGAAAGCTACATGGGCCAGACCCTTTCCGATTTCCGGAAGGATCCCTACCGCCGCTATGCCGCCTCGGCCCAGGATCGCTTCCACAGCGAGCGCGAGCAGTACAGCCTGACCCACTACATCGAATTCTCGGAGGATCTCGACCTGAGCACCACGCTCTACCGGAACAATTTTGAGCGGAACTGGTACAAGCTGGGCGGTGTTGCTGATTCAAGTGGTAGCCAGAGCTCCAATGGCCTGTCAGCAGTGGATGACACTGGTGAAAGCCATAGCAACATCATTGGAAATCCAGGCCAGTTCTCGGATCGACTGGCCTGGATCAAAGGAGAACCTTCCTCGGCCAATGCCTTCGGTGGTTCAAACGAGTTTGTCGGCCAGGTGGATGCCGGCAACCGCAAGTACTACAGCCAGGGCATCCAGACGGAACTCGGCTATCGCTTTGAAACCGGCGACATCAAGCACGACCTGGACGTGGGTCTACGCGTCCACGAGGACGAAATCGACCGGCATGAGTGGGACGATGAGTACGCCATGACGGAGACCGGCTCCATGGTGTTCACCGGCACCAGTGGCGGCCCGCGCACCGGCTCCAACCGCAAGACCGAGGCGGATGCCATTGCCGGCTACGTGCTCAACACCATGTCCTTCGGCCGCTGGCAGGTGATGCCGGGGGTGCGTTACGAGTCCATTGATCTTGAACGCACGGAGTTCGCTGATGTGGCGCGGAGCACCGTCAGCGGTGGCCGGGAGAACAGCTACGATGTGGTCACACCGGGCATCGGCGCCACCTACCAGGTCAGCGACGCACTGACATTGCTGGGGGGTGTGCACCGTGGTTTCTCCCCCGCTGGCTCCAAGCCGGATGCGGAAGAGGAAACCAGCATCAACTACGAGCTGGGCGCACGCTACAATCAGGGTGCCTTCTCCTCCGAGCTGATCGCATTCTACAACGACTACGACAACCTGTTGGCCGAATGCAGCCTCTCCTCCGGGTGTAACAGCCAGCAAGTCCAGAACGGTGAAACCTTCAATGGTGGTGAAGTCGAGATCCAGGGCCTGGAAGCAACAGCACTCTACGATCTGGGCGCGGATCAGCAGCTCGGCCTCAACCTGCCACTCAGCGTGACCTACACCTACACCGAGTCAGAGTTCACGAGCAACAACATTGACCGCGAATTCGCCTCCTGGGGCGATGCGCAGAAAGGCGATGAGCTGCCGGATATCCCCGAGCATCAGCTGACCGTCAGCGCTGGCATCGAGACCGGTCCCTGGTCCGGTGACGTGACCGGCAACTACGTCAGCGATGCCCGTTCCGAGGCCGGCAGCGGCGCTATCCCCGCGGACGAGACCATTGAATCCCGGTTCCTGGTGGATGTTTCCGGACGCTACGCCTTCACCGAACAGGTGAGCGGTATTGTGAGCGTCGAGAACGCCACGGATGAGGAATACATCTCATCCTGGAACCCGGCGGGTGCCCGCCCTGGCATGCCACGCACCTACTGGGCCGGTGTTGAAGTGAACTTCTGACATGCCCCCACGGACAGTGCGGACTGACAGAAATGCAACAGTGATGGAAAAAGGGCCCTCGGGCCCTTTTTTCATGGTGGACGAGGCGCGTCCCCTTTAAACCTCAGGGATGCGGTCACGCCTTTCTACATATTAATGGATTTTTGTTTGCATTTGAGATTGCTTATCATCTAATATGAAAACCATCGAAGCCAAGCTTCGATCTTGGGCAATCGACCCACCAGGGTCATGGCATGACAGGGACGTCACATCCTCGGGGGGCCTTCTGGCCCCCTTCTTCCTTACAGGGCAGCCGCCACCTCGGTCCCCTGCTGGAAGGCCCGCTTGGCATCAAGTTCCGTGGCGACATCCGCGCCGCCGATCCGATGGGTGATCACACCGCGACGGGTCAGCTCCTCCGACAGATCCCGATACGGCTCCTGCCCCGTGCACACCACCACATTGTCCACCGCCAGGACCCGGTCCTCATGACCGTCCTCCGTCTGGACACTGATGTGTAGCCCTTCGTCATCAATGCGCCGGTACTGTACGCCCGGAATCATCTCGACATTCCGGTTGCGCAGCTGAACCCGATGGACCCAGCCGGTGGTCTTGCCCAGCCCCTTGCCGGGCTTGGAGGTCTTACGCTGCAGCAGGTAGACCTCGCGCGGCGAGCGCTCCGGATGGGGTTCCGTCAGCGCGCCCGGCGACTCCCAGCTCGGGTCGACACCCCATTCGCGCTGCCAGTCAGCAACCGAGATCTGTTGCCCTTCGGGATGATGCTCGAAATCATGGGTCAGGAATTCACCCACGTCGAAGCCAATACCGCCTGCCCCGAGGATGGCCACGGACCGGCCCACGGGCTTATCACGGCGGAGGACATCGAGATAGCCCAACACCTTGGGGTGGTCGATTCCCTCAATCTCCGGGGTTCGTGGTTTCACGCCCGTGGCGATCACCACATCGTCAAAGCCCTCCTCAACCAGAGCATCCGCATCGGCACGGGTGTTGAGGCGGAGATCGATGGCCAGCAGTTCGATCTGGCGATTGTAATAACGCAGGGTTTCGGCGAACTCCTCCTTGCCGGGAATCCGCTTGGCATAGTTGAACTGACCGCCAATCACCGGATCCGCCTCGAACAGCGTCACCTGATGTCCCCGCCTTGCCGCTGTCGTGGCAGCGGCAAGCCCGGCCGGGCCGGCACCCACGACCGCCACACGATGGCTCACCGCGGCAAGGGTCGGATTGAGTTCGGTCTCACGCCCGGCGCGGGGATTAACCAGGCAGCTCGCCTTCTTCGCCTGGAAGACATGGTCAAGGCAGGCCTGGTTGCAGGCGATACAGGTATTGATCTCATCCGCGCGTTCCTGCTCGGCCTTGCGCACGAATTCCGAATCCGCCAGCAGCGGCCGGGCCATGGAAACCATGTCCGCATCACCACGTGCCAGCACGGTCTCGGCCGTGGCCGGGTCATTGATGCGATTGGTGGTCACGACCGGAATTTCGACCTCATTCCGGAACTTGGCTGTCACACCGGTAAAGGCAGCCCGGGGCACCGAGGTGACGATGGTCGGCACGCGTGCTTCATGCCAGCCGATCCCGGTATTGATCAGGGTGGCACCGGCCTGCTCGATCGCCTTCCCAAGCATCAGCACCTCGTCCCAGCTCTGGCCGCCTTCCACCAGGTCCGCCATGGAAAGCCGATAGATCAGGATGAACTCCGGCCCGACCGCTTCCCGGATCCGACGTACGATCTCGACCGGCAGCTGCATGCGATTCTCGAAAGGGCCACCCCACTTGTCCGTTCGCAGGTTGGTGCGCCCGCACAGGAACTGGTTGATGAAATAGCCCTCAGAGCCCATGACCTCGACGCCGTCATACCCGGCCTTCTGCGCGTACTGGGCGGCATCCACGAACGCCCGGATCTGGCGTTCCACACCCCGGGTGGAAAGCGCTCTCGGCTTGAAGGGATTAATAGGCGCCTGGATGGCGGACGCCGAAACGCTGAACGGGTGGTAGCTGTAACGCCCCGCGTGCAGCAGCTGCAGGCAGATCTTTCCACCGGCATCGTGAACCTCGCCCGTGACATGGCGGTGCAGGCGCGCCGTGGCCGGGTTGTTCATGGTGGAGGAAAAAGGCGCCAGCTGGCCGACCATGTTGGGGGCAAAGCCACCGGTTACCATCAACCCCACGCCGCCTTCAGCCCTTTCGGCAAAGTAACGCGCCATCTTGTGGAGATTCCAGAACCGGTCTTCCAGGCCCGTGTGCATGGAGCCCATCAGGACCCGGTTGCGCAGCTCGGTAAACCCAAGATCCAGGGGTTCAAGCAGGTTGGGATAGGCACTGTGACTGGTCATTTTCGACTCCGATGCCGGTGACTGACAGGGCGCAGAAGTCTAGCACAACACCGCATCGGGGCAGGAGTCAGCCCTTCTCGGAGAGGTTGTTCAGACAGAGCTGGGCCTGCTGCACAAAGTGGCTGAACGCCTGGAACTGTTCCTGGCCCGGGGGCTGGAACAGATCACTGTTATCCGAATAGAACAGGCCAACGACCCGTTCGCCCACCATCAGCGGACCGAACAGGCCGGCACGGCGCCCGATGTGGCGATCGAACCCTGGTCGATCCAGATTTTTCCAGGGCTTCTCCTGCGGCTTTTCCAGGTGAAACGACTCGCCCCGCAGTACTGCCCTGGTCAGTAACGCATCCCGATCGTTCATATCGATGATGAATTCATCCCGCCAGTGCGCTGTCCCCTCACCCAGAACCTTGCGAGTGACCAGGTGATTGCCCTTGGGATCGCGCATCAGCAGCACCACCCTCTGGAGCCCGATGGCACGGTGCATGCCTTCCACCACCGTCTGGAACACCAGGTTCAGGTCCGGGTTGTCGACCAACAGTTCCGACAGCTCCCGCAGGATCTGGAGCTGCAGCATGGGGTCACCGTGGGAGTCCAGCTGGCCTTCACCCTGAGCACCACTGTCATCCCGATCCGGCAGCAGAGCCGTGACCTGGGGCATACCGTAAGACACCGCCACCTCCGCCGCTTCGCGGGAGTTCTCCTGGATGCTTTCGAGTAACTCATCCTTGGGCTGCTTCAGTGATCGGGCCAGCTTGTCCACGACCTGATCCACTTCCCGATCCTGCCAGCCGCGCTCAGAGGCTTCCGCCAGTGTCAGTGAATAGCGCACCAGTGACGACGCCGCTGAGTTCGCGCGCCCCGACGAAACCACCTCGCTCACCAGTGGTCCGAGAGACCAGGTGCTCACAAGCCCCCGCGTGATGCTGGCAAAGCTTGCTCCGATAACCTCCTTCTGGGCTTCCACGGGATCCATCTGGTTCATCTTACGGTCCAGCTCATCGGCCTGGGGAATACGGCAGGCCCAGAACGCCAGCTCGCCGATATGGCTGAGCAGCGCGGCCACAAAGACCTCCTCCTTTTTCTCGCCACTGCGTGAAGGCAGGAGAGAGCGGGCCTGGACGGCCGCATGCAGCGACCGCGCCAGACAACGCAGCAGGTGAGTACGTGGATTGCGCGAGAGCAGTGCATCGATCACCAGGGACGAGATCGCCATGGCCCGCACCGCATCAAAACCGATCAGGGTGATGGCCCGGCTGACGGTGCTCACGCTCACCCGGGAGCGGTTGTAGAACACCGTGTTGGAAAGTCTCAGGACCTGAGAGGTCAGGTCCGCGTCCTTGAGGATGACATCCGCCAGCTGGTTGACGGTGGAGCTGTCGCTGTCCGTCAGCTTGCTGATCTCTCTCAGCGTTTCCGCCAGAACCGGCATTTCCACCTGGCTCAGGTACTGCACCCAGTTATTGGGCGACCCGCGGGTCGGGGGCTGTGTGGATTCCGTTTCGGCCATGACACCTCTCGCTACAGCCGTTTCATGAATGCCCGGTAATCAGTCCAGTATAGATCACCAGTGCAGTCGGACCAGCAGGAACGGCTGATCTCCCAGTGTCTGCCGTATCAGCCGGCCATTTTCCTCCCGGTAGCGCACACGGGTATCCAGGCTCATGCCAGCCCCGAGCTCCACGCCCATCCCCCGGTACAGGGAACTGAAGCGCCGGATCAGGGTCAGTTGCCACTCCTCAAGCCGGATCGTACTCTCAAGCCCGCGCTGGTCGTCCAGAGCTCCCCATTTTTCACCCTGGCGTGCCGCCTTCAGAGACCAGCGCCCGTGCGGGCTTCGCCACCGCACCATCCTCGGGAGGTCAAGCGTCACCTGCCCGTAACCCGCGGCAAAGCCACCACGCAGCGCCGGCACCCACTGGAAACGACCAAAGCGATGGTCCCCACGCACCCCGAGCGCCCAGCCTCCGCTGGCAGTCAGGTCACGCCAGAGCCCGAGACGCCCGACCCAGACATCGGAATGGGGTTCCTGATGCTTGAGCACATTGGAAGTCGCATGGATGCCTGCCCTGGCATAAAGCTTCCAGGCGCCGCGCTCTTGCCGGGTCTCCAGCGCCATACGGTGCAGGTGGCCATTGTGGGCGGGCTGGCCGGACCGGATCCGCAGTGGCTGGTAATCCCACACAAAACGCAGCCCATGCCGGTCTCCCACCTGCAGACCGCGAACCGAACGGCTGACGGGCTCCGCGGCCGTCGCGGGGCCCGGCGCGTCGTAATCCCGCCACTGCTGCCATTCCAGAGAACCGTAACCCCAGACTGCGGCCGGAAACATGAGGGTCAGCCCGGCAAGCGCTTGCAACAGTGGGCGCACGCCCCTGATACTCGTCACTCCCATATCCGGCTCCCCTGGATGCCCATGCAGACGTCTTTCTCCAACCATAGCCTGCTCCCCCAACAGCTGCCCAGCATTGAGGAAGCACAGTGGCAGCACCTGGCGCCGGACTATGCGCGCATGGTCCTGCTGAGCGGACTCGCATTCTGGCTGCCGGCCGGGGCCGCCGGGCTGGCGCTCAGCGCCCTGGGTGTCATCCCCCTCAGCGCCATGCTGGTGGCGGCCGCGTGGCTGGTACTGCTGATACCCACCCTGCTCAGCTATCCCGCCGCCAGGGTCAAGCGCTATGCCATCCGCGAGCAGGATGTCCTCTTCCATGAAGGCCTGTTCTGGAAAAGCACCACCGTTATCCCACGCAACCGCATCCAGCACATCCAGACCGAGAACGGCCCGCTGGAACGCTGGTTCGGGCTGGTCACTCTCAAGTGCTACGGCGCCGGTGGCCAGCAGGCGGACCTGGTGATTCCGGGACTGGAGGAGACCCTGGGGCAGCAGCTGCGCCAGTACCTGCTTAATCAGGCCGACGATACAGAGAACCCGGAGCACACCGGCGGGGACGATGACGTACAGCAGTGACTGGCACCGGGTCTCGCCCCTGGCCATCATCCATCACGGCCTGACCTTCCTGCGCCAGCTGGTGGGCAGCAATCCGGGCCCACTGCTGGGGCTGGTCGCGGGTACGGTGGCGTTCGCACGCGAATCCCCCCTGATGATCGCCACCACGGCCCTGACACTGGTCCTCCTCGGTGTGGCCATGGCGGTCATGGGCTGGCTCCGGTTCCTCTACCGTGTCCACGACGGCGCCCTCCAGGTGCAACAGGGTGTGTTCACCCGGCACAAGCTGACCCTGGCGTTCGAACGCATACAGAACGTGCGGCTCGAGCGCCCGGTCTACCTCAGGCCTTTCGGGCTCGCTCGGCTGACCATTGAATCCGCGGGCTCCGCCAGCGAAGAGGTGCACCTGCCCGGCATTCCCCTTGCTGAGGCGGAAGGCCTCCGGGATCGCGCCCTGCATGAAACGCCCTCCCGGCAGGCGCCGGAGGCAGAGGTCCCCGGTGCCGACTCTCCCGCCAGCCAGGAGCTGCTCAGACGCCGCCCCTCGGACCTGATCATCTACGGCATCAGCAGCCCGGCCATCCTGTGGGGCGGCGCCATTGCAGCCTCGCTGCTGGGCGCACTGACCCGGAACATGGGGGATGCCCGGAACCAGCAGGCCGAGCAGGCCATGAACACGTTGCTTGAGGCCATGCCGGGCTGGCTTCCGGATTTCCTGGTGCTGCCGCTGGCCATACTGCTGTTGCTGTTACTGATGGCCCTCGCCTCGATGACCATGGCACTGCTGCGCTATCAGGGCTACCAGCTGTTCCGGGAGGGCGAACGCTACCGTGTCACCTCCGGGCTGGTGACACGGCGTGAGCAGGGCATCCGCCACCAGCGCATCCAGCATCTGCATATGGCTCAGAGCTTTGTGGCCCGCCTGTTCCGGCGCCACCACCTCAGCTGCCATCCCATTGGCCCCTCACTGCCGGACCAGCCGGATGGTGGCGGTGGCGCTCTCATGGCCCCCTCCCTCACTCCCGTTGAGCAGGCCCGCATCATCGAAGCACTGTACCCGGGCCTGGACTGGGAAAACCTCCGCTTCCAGCAGGTGAGTGCCCGTTTCATGCTGCCACGGTTCGCGTTCTGGGGGCTGCTGGCAGTAATCACTGCTGTCTGGGTGGCGGTGAGTGACGTACCGGCCTGGACTCTGGCCCTCTTCCTGCCGGTACCCCCACTGATCCTGCTCAACTGGCGCCGCCAGGGCTGGTGCCTGCAGGGTGAACGGCTGATCCTGCGCGGCGGTCTTATCGGCTGCCACTACACCCTGTTCGACGCCTATCGGGTACAGACGCTGAGACTGTTCCAGAACCCGCTCCAGCGCCACGCAGGCCTGGCCAACCTGGGCATCAGGCTGGGCTCCGGAGGGTTCCGGATCCCCTTCATCCCCTGGGGGACTGGAGCCCGTCTCATGGACCATCTTCTCTGGCAGGTGGAAACCAGCCGCGCGCCCTGGCTGTAACACCCCACCATGAGCTGTAAGTGCTAGAATTTATGGAAAAGCACCTGCAGATACCGGGTCGGCCAACTTGTTCCAGCTTCTCAACCGCCAGGGTCTCGAGCACAACGACCGGGATGCCGAGGACGACAGTACCACCATCAATCTGGAACGGGTCGGGCGTACGCGCATTGAGGACCTGGTCTCAAGCACCCGCGAGGTCCCCTGGACCCTGACCCTTGCGCAACTCCTGTGGACTGCGGGACCGGTAACCTTCCTCGCATTGCAGGGGGGGTCGCTGCTGGGTTACGGCGAGCCGGTTGAACTCCGTACCTACCTGTTCTTTGCCATCTACGTGTTCATCGCCGCCATCATCGGCGTGGTCGCCCGCATCATGGCAACCACCATCCGTGGCCGGAAACAGGAGACCGTACGGACCAACATCACCCGCACACTGGATATGATCCCCGACCTGATCTTCACCGCCAGGGATCTGCACCTGGGCACCCTGACCAAGCCCGAGCGCCAGCGCGACGCCGCCTCGATTCTCCTGCGCAAACAGGATCTGGGGTCAAACACCATCTCCGTTGCGGTCTTTGACCTGACCAATGACAACACCCTTGCCACCATCGCGGAAGAAATCGAGGTCTTCCGGCGCGCCGGTATGTTCAGCCGCATCCGGGACCTCAACCTCCGGTATGAGGAACACATCGAAGCTGCACTGACGCAGCTCAAGGAATATTCGGGCGAGATCGCCGACCTGCTGCGCGAACGCCTCCAGGGTCACGCGCCCAACCAGGACGAGGGCGTGGCCCGTGGCGACCATTTCATCAGCCAGGTCTATGCCGCCGCGCATCAGGAGGACCTGTCCCTGATGACTCTGGAGGACGTCGAAGACATCCTGGGCCTGGCTTTCGAACTGCTCAGCGGACGTGAGATCACCCGCCTGACCCTCGACTACGAGGGCGACTGGCAGCTGGCCAGGGCTCTGGACGAGCTGGAACGCTGGCACAATGCCTATCGGCAGGTTAAGGCCTCGGCCGTGCTCTATCTGCGTGAGCTGGCCTATTTCCTGATTGAGACCCGTCTGACATCGCTGGACCACAGCATTCTGGAGGCCGATACCGACACCCTGTTGCAGGAAACCAGTAACGCGCTGACACGCCTGGTCGGGCGCCTGCGCTGGTCCGGCCGGGATGAACTCGAGACCAACCGCCGCGCCGTGCGCAATCTCCGCATGGCCCTGCGCTATGCCAAGCTCACCCGTCAGGCAGTGGGGCGCCTGCAGGACCGCTACGTGCGTTACGTCCGTGCCCTTGAGCGCTGGACACTGCTGCGCGAACGCCTGTTCGAGAACGAAAGCCTGGCACTGCCGGGTGAGGGACTGCGCATCCGCGAAAGCACCATCGCCCTCAATGACGAACAGAAACTGGAGTTCGCCGGCCAGTTCGTACGCTACCTGGACGACCATGGCATTGAACCGGGCAACATGGGGGTGCTGAGGCATGACTCGCCCATGTCACTCCAGCATGCCAAGCACCTGGCCATAAGGGTACTTCTGATCCTGCGGCCGCTGCTCGACCTGGACAACCCCAGTGTCCAGCGCGCACTGGAAAGCAGCCGTGGCGCCTTTCTGGAAGGACTGGAAATGAGCTTCAGTGCGGATGCCAAGGCGGGACTTGGTGCGGCCGTGGTCAAGGAACTTTCGGACAACCTGGGGCCAGCGGCCGAGCTGATTGCCCTGCGCCTGACCAAGCTCTACCGCATGCCCCTGTCACAGAACGTGCGTAATTTTCTGGTGGAGCACTTTGACGCCAATCCCGAACGGCTGCAGTTCATCTCGGACTCGGCACGGGATGACGAACAGGACGAAGCCCCCCCGATTCCCCATGCCCCCGCCATGGTCCACAACTATGAGGAATGGCGGGCGCCGATCGAGGCGGCGGAAGGGCTTCTCGGGCAGCTTCTGAGACAGGTGGAAAGCGGCTGATCAGCCCGCCCTCAGGCCTGATCCTCAAGCAGCTCGAAGGTCATGCCCGAGGCGTTCTGAAGCCGTTCCAGCAGCTGGCCGTCCAGCGCCGTGGCTGGAGTCCAGAAGCCACCCCCGACCTGCTCCCGGTCAACATCCCGGGCAAGGCAGACACCGGCCTGCCCCAGCATTTTCGAGGTCGCGCCATAGCCGGGATCACGATCCCCTGTCACCTTGCCGCGCAGGGTCTCGCCATCCTCGGTTTCGCCAAAGAACCTCAGGTCGAAGAAGCCTTTCTCCCGGGCTTCACGCGAGGGCCCCTGACCGGGCTTTGGCACCACGAAGCGCTCCAGCAGCCAGCGGGTCGGCGCAATGGAAGCCCCCAGCATGAAGCCCCCCATGAAACCGGTCATCCCCCAGCCGGTGGCGCGCCCCTTGAGGCCCCTGCCCACCAGCACGGCCTCGTCATAGTGGAAGTCACTGCCGTAGGCCTTGCCGGAAAGCGCATTGGAACGATGCACCACCCGGGTGTTGATCGCCGCCATCACGAAAGGCGCGGTCCAGGCCTGGAAATCCGGATCATACTCGGCTTTCTTCACGGTGTGCTGGCGCGCTGTGAAGCCATGGTTCGGCGGGCAGATGGAGTAGGGGTTGGCGAGCTCCCGGCGCAGTTCCGGATTGGAGGACGCCTCCTTCACCACATTCAGAAGACTGGCGACAGTACCGCCGGAAAGCTCTCCCTTGGCCGCCTTCACCCGCATACTCACCCGGGTCAGCGGCTTGCCGAAACGCGCCTGCGCCTGCTCCTGCATGAACCAGACCCCCATGTCCGAGGGAATGGAATCAAAGCCACAGCAATTGACGATGCGCGCTCCCGAGTTCCGGGCCGTGTCCTCATACTTCTGGATCATCTGGCGCAGCCACTGGACCTCGCCGGTCAGGTCACAGTAGTCAGTACCACTCTCGGCACAGATCCGGACCAGAGGCTCACCGTAGAGTGCATAGGGCCCGACGGTGGAGATGACCACACGCGTGCCGTCACACATGGACTGGAGTGCTGCCTCGTCCGAGGCATCCGCCACGATCACGGGCAGATCCACCGCCATGGAGCCCAGCTCCGAGCGCAGCGCTTCCAGCTTCTGCTCGGAACGTCCGGCGATCGCCCAGGTCAGATCCTCGCCCACACCAAACGTATGCAGCAGGTATTCAGCCAGGATGCGCCCCACAAAACTGGTGGCACCGAAGACAACAACGTCGTATCCGTTCTGGTTCATCATGGTTTCCCTCTGCGGTTCCACTAAAGCCGTTGAATGGCAACTGCCGTGATGATACGCACGCAGAACGCTGGATGACAGCTGGGGGAGCCGCTATTCTGGATCCTTTTTCAGGGAACGGGAGATCCAGATGGAAAAATGCGCCCTGCGTATCATCACCCTGCTGCTGTCCATGCTGCTGCTGGCAGGGTGTTCCAGCATGCAGCAATCCATCCACGATGCGGCCATCAACTACGAAACCAGCGCCGCCGGCCTTGAATCACAGGAGCTGACGTTCGAGTACGGCGAGCTCAGCATCCTGCGCACGCCGGAGCTGCGCGAAAACCGCCAGACCCTGATACTGGTTCACGGCTTCGGCGCCAACAAGGAAAACTGGCTGAAGCTGGCCCAACAGCTGGAGGGTGAGTACAACATTGTCGCCCCTGACCTCCCCGGCCATGGCGACAGCGTCCAGGATCCCGGACTTGCCTATGGTATTCCCCGCCAGGCGCAGCGACTGATGCAGCTTCTGGACCGCCTGGACATCGAGCATGCCCACCTGGCCGGCAACTCCATGGGAGGCGCCATCGTCGCCGTAGCCGCAGCGGAATACCCGGCTCGGGTTACCAGCCTTTCGCTTCTCAATAACGCAGGCATCCATGAACACCCGGCGGAACTGGACAGGCGCCTGGCCAGGGGAGAGAACCCGCTGGTTCTGAACGATCCGTCCGACTACGACGAACTGATGGCCTTCGCCATGAACGAGCCCCCTTTTATCCCCTGGCCGATAAGCTCCGTAATGGCCCGTGAAGCCTACCGCAACCGTGACATCAACCGGAAAATCTTCGAGGACATGGAGGCGGACCGGGAGATGGATTTCCGGGCCATTCTGGCGCGCATCCAGGCTCCAACACTGGTTCTCTGGGGCGCTGATGACCGCATCATTGATGCCGCCAACGCGCCCCTGGTGGCGGAAGCGATTCCGGACAGTCGCCTGGAGATCCTTGAGGGCATCGCGCATATGCCCATGATCGAGGCGCCCGGGAAAACCGCCGAACTGATGCGGGCGCTGATCAGCGGGACAGCCGATCGCATCGAGCATCAGGCCGGAACGAACTAGAACCGGGTACGCCCCCTTAACAGCACCTGCATCTGGTCGATGCTGTCGTCTCCATCCAGCGGGAATGCAAAGTCCAGGTGCAGCATCCGCTGCACCTCGATCCGGCTGGAGGCCAGTCGGAACCCGAATCCCACGTCCTTCAGGACACCATCGTCCGGGCCATTGTGACGCCCGTCATCAAACCATGCCCGCCCTACATCCGTGAACAACACACCGCCCATACGGAAGAGACTGAGCGGATGCCAATCCGGGAAATAACGCCGCTCCAGCGTCCAGAGCGCACGCCGGTTGCCCTGCTGGTACTCACTGGGGTAACCCCGCAGGCCATTGTCGCCACCGATCAGCAGCTGCTGGTCCGCGGTGAGGTTGCGTGCCGCCGTGAATGACAGATTGGTATACCAGCTGTTCCAGCGCACCGTTCCCCCATGGAAATAGTCCAGGCTGAACGTGCCCTGAAGGTTCTCGACACGGCTCTCATCCAGCCGATAGGTGCCACTCTGGCTGAGCGTATATCGGGCATAGCGGGTGTCGCTGGCCAGAAGGGCATCGCTGAACGACATATTCAGTACCACCCGATCCTCGGTGGCCCCCAGCCCGGGCGATGAATAGCCCAGCTCCGTGCGCCACACAAAACCATCGCGGACGTCCTCCACCCGCTGCAGCCGGGTCAGGTTCACCATCTCCCGGAAGCGATTCTGTCGGTAATCGAAACCAATCCACGGGTAGCTCAGGGTCCGGTCCTCCGGCAGTATATCCAGGGCCGGTTCATCCGGAAGACGCTCAAATGCGAAAGCTTCATAGCGATACCCCCCGAGCAGCCGCAGCTGGCGGTCGCCGCGTTCCGCCAGCCGCCAGCCCCAGTCCACACTGGCGTACTCACGACTGCGGCGGTAATCGGCGATGGCCTCTGCCCCCACAAAGCGCGACTCCTCCCGCACGTCGTCCACGCCCTGGAGCCCCACACGCCATCCCGACTGCTCACTATAGAAGGGGCGTTCCAGGTAGGCGCTGCGCCCACGCCCGTCACTGCGCTGGTCATAGGAGTAGCCGCTCTGCCAGTGGGAACCGAGCACGTTGGGATCATCGAAATCGAGGCTGGTTTCGGTGCGATCCGGATCACTGGTGTAGGAAACGCCCAGGCTCTTGCCGGAGCCCAGGAAATTGGGATCGGAGAGGCCGGCATTCGTCGTGTTCTCGCCCCCGGAACGGGACGCACCGAAACTGGGCAGCAGCGTCCAGGTATCCCGGGCCAGGACGCTTACCTCCACCTTATCGCCACAGACACGGGTGACGCCCACCCAGGCGGCCGTCAGGTATTCGCGCTGACGCAGGATCCGTTCGGATTCAGCAAGCAGGCCCGGCTCATAACTGTCGCCCTGGTCAAAGACCAGCTGAGCCCGCAGGGCCGACTTCCAGGTAGGGGTGTTGAGGGCATTCAAAGCCCGGTAAAGGGCATTGTCCTGCTCTGGCTCACTGGTATCGAAAATAGGGCGGCGAACGATGCGGATTCGGCCTACACGGCTCCCGTCCGGAATAACCAGGTCACTCTGCCGGGCCAGTTGATCACGCGGCTGATCAAGGTCAATGGCTTCGGGCTGGACACTGCTGGCTAGACAGTTGCCGTCGCCACCCGCCTGAGCCAGAGCCTGGACACTGACCAGGGCGGCGCCCAGACCGAAAAGGACGCGCTTCAGGAGGCGGATTCCACCTTCACTCCGCCCCACCATGACGCCCCTGGCCATCACGAAAACGGGCAGCGCCACTTACCGTCTCACCTGAGGACAGGGTGCGCTGTCCATGCGTGAATTCATTGGCAATCGCCTCCGTCTCGCACATTCCCCACTGTTCCAGAGCGCTGAGCCGGTCTTCCCGGAGACAGGTCCAGGGATGCCCCGCCAGTTGACGCGCGAGCTCCACGGCGCGCGCGATTGCCTGGCCCGTTGGCACCAGCCGGTTGACGAGCCCCATCCGCTGCCCCTCATCCGCCGCTACGTCCCTGCCGGTGAGGATCATGTCCATGGCATGACTCTGCCCAATCAATCGGGGAAGGCGCACTGTGCCACCATCAATCAACGGCACCCCAAAGCGGCGACAGAAAACGCCAAATACCGCAGTTTCATCCGCTACCCGGAGATCACACCAAGCGGCCAGCTCCAGGCCACCGGCCACACAGTAGCCACTCACCGCAGCAATGACGGGCTTGGTCAAACGCATGCGAGTAGGGCCCATGGGGCCATCGCCTTCGGGAGACAGGCGGTTACGGCCGTCGCCGCTGGCCACCGCCTTCAGGTCGGCCCCGGCGCAGAAATGCTCTCCAGCACCGGAGAGGACGGCCACCCTGGCCTGTTCGTCTTTTTCGAAGGCACGGAATGCGTCAGCCAGCGCATCCGCAGTGGGGCCATCCACAGCGTTCCGGACATGAGGACGTTCAATGCGGATCAGGTGGAGGGCTCCGTCCTTCTCAACGGTCACGGTTCGGGTCATGGGACGGAACTCCGGATGCTGAATTCAGTACGCAGGGTGTACCGCCCAACTATAGCGTCCGTTCCCGCAGGCGTCAGTGGGGAAAGAAACCATTCAGGGCGTCAAGCACCTCGGAGAGCCGGTTCACGCCAGTCACCTGCATGCCTTCGGGCGGGCGTTTCGGCACATTGGCCGAAGGCACCAGCGCCTTGCCGAAGCCGTGCTTGGCCGCCTCCAGAATGCGTTCCTGGCCGCTGGGAACAGGCCGGATCTCACCGGAGAGGCCCACTTCGCCGAAGATGACCAGGTCCCTGGGCAGGGGCCGGTCCCGGAAAGAGGAAATGATAGCGGAGAGCAACGCCAGGTCCGCCGTGGTCTCGGCTACCTTGACGCCACCGACCACATTCACGAAGACATCCTGGTCGCCGCAGTGGAGGCCGCCATGACGATGCAGCACCGCCAGCAGCATGGCCAGCCGGTTCTGGTCCAGCCCCACCGCCACGCGGCGGGGGTAGCCCCCCTGGCTGTCGTCCACCAGGGCCTGGATCTCCACAAGGAGCGGGCGCGTGCCCTCCCAGACCACCATCACCACACTGCCGGGGGCCGCCTCCGAACCCCGGTTCAGGAAGATCGCGCTGGGGTTGCGCACCTCGCGCAGTCCCTGCTCCAGCATGGCGAAAACGCCCAGCTCGTTCACGGCACCGAAGCGGTTCTTGATGCCCCGCAGGGTGCGGTAACGGCTGTCGCTGTCGCCCTCCAGCATCAGTGAAGCATCAATCATGTGCTCCAGGACCTTGGGGCCAGCCAGTCCACCGTCCTTGGTCACGTGCCCCACGAGGAAGAGCACCACGCCGCTCTGCTTGGCAAAACGGGTCAGCGTGGCCGCGCTCTCGCGCACCTGGGAAACGGAACCGGGCGCGGACTCCACGTCCGCAACGTGCATCACCTGGATGCTGTCGACCACCATGATCGTCGGCTTTTCTTCGCCGGCCACCTCCAGCATGCGCTCCACACCGGTTTCCGACAGCATGCGCACGCCGCTGGCACTCAGCTCCAGACGCTTGGCACGCAGTGCCACCTGCTGCAGGGACTCCTCGCCGGTGACGTAGAGAACAGACTGGGAGCGGGCCAGTTCGCACAGCACCTGGAGCAGGAGTGTGCTCTTGCCGGCCCCGGGATGACCGCCCAGAAGCACGGCGGAACCGGCTACAAGTCCGCCACCGAGCACGCGGTCGAACTCGGTGATACCGGTTGGAATGCGCGGCTCCTCGGTGAGATCGATGTCGTCAAGGGACTGGATCGCGGCGCGCTGGCCGGTATAGCCGGCAAATCGGCTCTCACGTGCCTCCCCGGCAGTATCGCCCCCGAGGCGGACTTCCGAGAGGGTGTTCCAGGCACCGCAGGCGCCACACTGGCCCTGCCACTTGCTGTATTCGGCGCCGCAGTCACCGCAGACGTAGGCGGTACGGGCCTTGCTGCGCTTACTCATCCCTGCCGCCTCCGTGGCATTCAGCGGGCGCTGAACTCATGCACTGCGTCGACCATGACCTTTGCCTTGTCCGGGTCCACATCCAGGTGCACACCATGCCCCAGATTGAAGACATGACCGGAACCGGTGCCGTATTCACCCAGGATCCGCTCCACCTCGCTGCGGATCACATCATCGGGCGCGTACAGCGTGGAGGGATCCAGGTTGCCCTGCAGAGCGACCTGATCACCCACACGCTGCCGGGCTTCGCCGATGTGGGTCGTCCAGTCCAGCCCCAGGCAGTCCGCGCCACAGCCGGCCATGGTCTCGAGCCATTGACCGCCATTCTTGGTGAAGACAATCACGGGCACCTGACGGCCATCGTTTTCACGGATCAGGCCATCAATAATGCGCTGCATGTAATCCAGCGAGAATGCCCGGTACGCCTGGGGGCTGAGCGCCCCGCCCCAGGTGTCAAAGATCTGCACCACCTGGGCGCCGGCCCGGATCTGGGCGTTGAGATAGTCGGTCACCGCATCCGCCAGCTTGCCCAGCAGCCCATGCAGGACCTCCGGGCTTTCCATCATCAGCCGCTTGATGCCCCGGAAATCCTTGCTGGAACCGCCTTCCACCATATAGGTGGCCAGCGTCCACGGGCTGCCGGCAAAACCGATCAGCGGAACGCGGCCGTTGAGCTCGCGGCGGATCGTGGATACCGCGTTCATCACGTAACCCAGGTCGCGCTCCGCATTCAGCTCTGGCAGTGCCGCCACATCCTCGGCCGTCGTGACGGTCTTACGGAAGCGCGGGCCCTCGCCGGTGACGAAGTGCAGTCCCAGGTCCATGGCATCCGGAATGGTGAGGATGTCGGAGAAGAGGATGGCCGCGTCCAGATCGAAGCGCTCAAGCGGCTGGAGAGTGACCTCACAGGCCAGGCTGTCGTCCTGGCACAGGGCCATGAAACTGCCCGCCTGCTCGCGCACCCGGCGGTATTCAGGCAGGTAACGCCCGGCCTGGCGCATCATCCAGACCGGGGTGGCATCCACAGGCTCGCCGGCGATGGCGCGTAACAGCCTGTCGTTTTGGAGTGGGGTCATTAAATATCCAGATAGTCCATGATGCCGTCGGCGGCCTTGCGCCCCTCGGCCACGGCCGTAACGACCAGGTCCGAGCCGCGCACCATGTCGCCGCCGGCAAAGATTTTGGGGTTTGACGTCTGGTACGGGTACTGGCTTGTTTCCGGAGCCATAACCCGGCCACCATCGTCGGTTTCCACGTTCTGGTCGTCAAACCAGTCCGAGGGGCTGGGCCGGAAGCCGAACGCCACCAGGACGGCGTCCGCGGGAATCACTTCCTCGCTGCCCGGCACCGCCTCGGGGCGGCGGCGACCGTTCTCATCCGGATCACCCAGCTGGGTCTGAACCACCTTCACACCTTCCACCCGGTCTTCGCCGATAATGGCGATGGGCTGGCGGTTGAACTTGAACTGCACCCCCTCTTCCTTCGCGTTGTAGACCTCCTTGCGCGACCCCGGCATGTTGGCCTCGTCACGCCGATAGGCACAGGTGACGCTGGCGGCCTGCTGGCGGATGGCGGTGCGGTTGCAGTCCATGGCGGTATCGCCACCCCCGAGCACGACCACGCGCTGGCCCTTCATGTTGATGAAGCGCCCGTCTTCGCTGTCGAAGCCGAGGCGGCGGTTCACGTTGGAGACCAGGTACGGCAGGGCTTCATAGACACCCGGCAATTCCTCGCCCGGGAAGCCGCCCTTCATATAGGTGTAGGTGCCCATGCCCATGAAGACAGCATCGTACTCTTTAAGCATGTCCTCAATGGCCACGTCCGTGCCCACATCCACTCCCAGGCGGAACTCGATACCCATGCCTTCGAACACTTCCCGGCGCGTGCGCATCACGTGCTTTTCCAGCTTGAACTCGGGAATGCCAAAGGTCAGTAGGCCCCCGATCTCAGGATAGCGGTCATAGACCACCGGTTTCACACCATTACGCGCCAGCACGTCCGCACAGGAGAGCCCGGCAGGGCCGGCCCCGATAACGGCCACCCGGTAGTCCGTCCACTCGACCTTTGACAGGTCCGGGCGCCAGCCCAGGGCGAAAGCGGTGTCCGTGATGTATTTCTCCACGGAGCCGATGGTCACGGCCCCAAAGCCATCATTGAGGGTGCAGGCCCCTTCGCAGAGCCGGTCCTGGGGGCAGACACGGCCACAGACCTCGGGCAGCGAGTTGGTCTGGTGGCACAGTTCGGCGGCCTTGAGGATATTGCCTTCGGACACCAGCTGCAGCCAGTTCGGGATGTAGTTGTGAACCGGGCACTTCCACTCGCAGTAAGGGTTCCCACAGTGCAGGCACCGGTGGGACTGTGAGGCCGCCTCCTGCTTACGGAACGGCTTGTAGATCTCGCCGAATTCCTCGCGGCGGGTGGTCACCGCTACCTTCTCCGGGTCGCAGCGCCCGACCTCAATGAACTGGAAGTTGTTGTTCAGTCGTTCAGCCATGAATCGTCCTCAACTCAGAATTCCTGAAAACCGGGTACGTGCCCGCCGTTACTCGGGCCGGGCACGGGTGCTTTCGAGCAGCCCCTTGAGACTGGCGGCCTTGGGCTTGACCAGCCAGAAGGCGCCGATGTACTCGTCCAGGTTTTCAAGGATATGCTGGCCCCAGGCACTTCCCGTGGCCTCGACGTGTTCGCGTATCACCCCACGCAGATGGTTCCGGTACGGCTCCATGTGCTCGCTGGAGATGCGGTGGATCTCCACCAGTTCATGGTTGTACTTGTCCACGAAGGTCCGGCTCTCATCAAGCACATAGGCGAAGCCACCGGTCATGCCGGCGCCGAAGTTCTGGCCGGTCTCGCCCAGGACCGTGATCAGGCCACCGGTCATATACTCGCAGCAGTGATCCCCGGCGCCCTCGACCACCGCGTGGGTGCCGGAGTTGCGCACGCCGAAACGCTCCCCGGCCATGCCGGCCGCGAACAGCCAGCCACCGGTTGCACCATAGAGGCAGGTGTTACCGATGATGGCCGTCTTCTGGGTCTCGAAACGGCTGGTCGCCGGCTGCCGGATGCGGATGCTGCCTCCGGTCATCCCCTTGCCCACGTAGTCGTTGGCATCCCCTTCCAGGTTCAGATGCAGACCGCCCGGGTTCCAGACACCGAAGCTCTGACCGGCCGAACCGGTGAGATTGACGGTAATGGGCGCATCCGTCATGCCCTGACTGCCGTGCACAGCCGCGATCTCACCCGCCACGCGCGCGGCGATCGAACGATCACAGTTGGTGATGCGGTACTCGAAGGTGCCACCCCGCTTCTCCTGGATGGTCGGCAGCATGTCAGCCACCATGCGTTCCGCCATCTCACCCGGATCGAAGGGCGTGTTCTTCTCGACCATGCAGTGCTGGGGCTTGTCCGCCGGGATGTGGCTGTTGTCCAGGATCCGTGTGAGATCCAGATTGCGCTGGCGCGGGGTCTCCCCGGGCAGCAGCTCCAGCAGGTCCGTACGGCCCACCAGCTCCTCAAGGGTGCGCACACCGAGCAGAGCCATCCATTCCCGGGTTTCCTGGGCAATGAACCGGAACAGGTTCATGACCATGTCCACCGTGCCCTGGAAGTGCTCGGAGCGCAGGCGCTCATCCTGGGTCGCGACGCCGGTGGCACAGTTGTTGAGGTGGCAGATCCGGAGGTACTTGCAGCCAACTGCCACCATGGGCAGCGTACCGAAACCAAAGCTCTCCGCCCCCAGAATGGCGCCCTTGACCACGTCCAGGCCGGTCTTGAGGCCGCCGTCGGTCTGCAGGCGCACCTTGTCGCGCAGGTCGTTCGCCCGCAGGGCCTGCTGGGCTTCACTCAGCCCCAGTTCCCAGGGGGATCCGGCATAGTGGATGGAGGTCAGCGGGCTGGCCGCCGTGCCACCGTCATAGCCGGCTATGGTGATCAGGTCCGCGTAGGCCTTGGCCACACCCGCAGCCACTGTGCCCACGCCGGGCTCGGAGACGAGCTTCACCGAGACCAGTGCCTTCGGATTGACCTGCTTGAGATCGAAAATCAGCTGCGCCAGATCCTCGATGGAGTAGATGTCGTGGTGTGGCGGCGGCGAGATCAGCGTTACGCCGGGAACGGCGAAGCGCAGGCGTGCGATCAGCTCGTTCACCTTGCCGCCCGGCAGCTGCCCACCCTCGCCTGGCTTTGCGCCCTGGGCGACCTTGATCTGCATCACGTCCGCCTCGCGCAGGTACTCGGCAGTCACCCCGAAGCGCCCAGAGGCCACCTGCTTGATCTTGGAACGCTTCTCCGTGCCGTAGCGGGCCGGGTCTTCCCCGCCCTCACCCGAGTTGGAGCGCCCTCCCAGGCGGTTCATTGCCACGGCCAGGGCTTCATGCGCCTCGGGCGACAGCGCGCCCAGGGACATGGCGGCCGTGTCGAACCGGGTATAGAGATTGTCCGCCGGCTCCACTTCGTCCAGCGACACCGGCTGGATGTCCTTGCGGAACACCATCAGGTCACGCAACGTTGCGACCGGCCGGTTATTCACCAGCCCGGCATACTCCTGATAACGCCCGTAATCGCCGGTGGTGACCGCTTCCTGAATGGTACGGATCACGTCCGGATTGTAGGCATGGTACTCCTGGCCATGCATGTACTTGAGGAAACCGCCCGGCGGGATCGGCTTGCGCGACTTCCAGGCCAGATCGGAAAGCACCTCCTGATCCTGCTGGAAGTCGTAGAAGGTGGCCCCCTGAATGCGGCTGGTCACGCCGTTAAAGCACAGGTTCACCACCTCATCGGAAAGCCCCACGGCCTCGAACAGCTGCGCGCCCCGGTAGGACACAATGGTGGAGATCCCCATCTTGGAGAGGATCTTCATCAGACCCTTGTTGATGCCGCGCCGGTAATTGTTCTTGGCATCGATGGGGTCCATCATCAGCTCGCCGCTGGTGACCAGGTCGTTGAGCACCTGGTACGCCAGATACGGGTAGACGGCGGTCGCGCCAAAACCGAACAGCACGGCAAAGTGGTGGGAGTCACGGGCCCAGCCGGTCTCGATGATCAGGTTGGCATCACTGCGCAGGCCCTGGGCCACCAGGTGATGGTGTACAGCACCCGTAGCCATCATGGCGTTGATCGGCAGCTCGCCCTTCTGGAGCCCCTTGTCGCTGAGAATCAGCAGCACCTTACCGTTGCGCACGGCCTCGGCGGCCTCCTCGCGCACGGCTTCCAGGGCCTTCTTCAGCCCCAGCTCCGGACGATAGCTCAGCCGTATACGCTGGACCTCAAAACCGGGCCGGTCATTCTCTTCGAGCCGGGCGAACTTGGCGGGCGACAGAACCGGCGTGGAGAGGATGATCCGGTTGGCATGCTCCGGCGTCTCCTCGAACACGTTGCGTTCAGCGCCGATGCAGGTCTCCAGGGACATGACGATGGACTCACGCAGCGGGTCGATCGCCGGGTTGGTCACCTGGGCGAACTGCTGGCGGAAGTAGTCCGCCACATGGCGGACCCGGCTGGAGAGCACCGCCATGGGCGTATCATCCCCCATGGAACCCACCGCCTCCTGGCCACTTTCACCCAGCGGACGCAGGACCTGGTCACGCTCCTCAAAGGAGACCATGAACATCTTCTGGTAGACCTTGAGATCATCCTCTTCCATGAGCTCAAAGGACTGACCGCTCTCGTGCAGCAGAGTCGACTCCACCCTGAGGGCGTTCTCGCGCAGCCACTGCTTGTAGGGACGTGCATTCCTGAGGCGCTCGTTGACATCCTCGGTCCTCAGCAGCTCACCGGCCTGGGTATCGATGGCAAGCAGCTGCCCGGGCCCGATCCGGCCCTTGGCGACCACCGAAGCGGGGTCATAGTCCCAGACACCGATTTCCGAGGCCACGGTGATCAGACCATCGTCGGTCTCCACCCAGCGCGAGGGACGCAGGCCGTTACGGTCGAGCATGCAGACGGCGTAGCGGCCATCCGCCATGACCATCCCCGCCGGACCGTCCCAGGGCTCCATGTGCATGGAGTTGTATTCGTAGAAGGCGCGCAGGCCGGCGTCCATGCTGTCCACGTTCTGCCAGGCCGGCGGCACCATCATGCGCAGCGCCCGGAAGATGTCCATGCCTCCGGCCAGCAGCAATTCCAGCATGTTGTCCATCGCGGAGGAGTCCGACCCGGTACGGTTAACCAGCGGCTGCAGCTCTTCCAGATCCGGCAGATTGGGACTGCTGAACTTGGAGCCCCGTGCAACCGCCCAGTTGCGGTTGCCTTCGATGGTATTGATCTCCCCATTGTGGGCCAGCAGGCGGAATGGCTGGGCCAGGGGCCACCGGGGCGCGGTATTGGTGGAAAAGCGCTGGTGGAAAACACACACAGCAGTGGCCATGTCCGGATCGCCCAGATCCGGGTAGAAGGTCGGCAGATCCACCGGCATCATCAGGCCCTTGTAGGACAGCGTGCGGTTGGAGAGACTGCAGACGTAGAATTCCGGGTCGTCCTCAAGGTCAATCTCGGCACGGCGGCGACCAACGAAAAGCGCCACACCCAGCCGATCCGGGTCCACGGACCCTGAAGTCACAAAGACCTGCTCAATGCCGGGCAGCGCATCCAGTGCCATCTGCCCCAGGCATTCCGTGTTGGTCGGCACGGTACGCCAGCCGACGACATTCAGTCCTTCGCCCGCCAGCCGCTCCTCAACCACGGAGCGTGCCCGGGCGGCACGCTCCGGGTCACGGCTCAGAAAGATCTGACCCACACCATAGTCAGCCCCCAGGTCTGCCCCGAGATCCTGCTTCGCGACCTTGCGCAGGAAGGCGTCCGGAAGGTTCAGCAGCAGACCGCATCCATCCCCTGTCTTCCCGTCGGCGGCGATACCGCCACGGTGGGTCATGCAGGTCAGCGCGTCTATGGCCGTATTCAGGAGCCTGTGGCTGGCCTCACCCTGCTTGTGGGCGATCAGGCCAAACCCGCAGTTATCCCTGTATTCACCGGGCTGGTACAAACCTGTCATCATAGCAGTCTCTCTTGGAGATTTTCTTCTAATACAAAGGCTTAAACAATACCTCAAGGCATCTTTAAGCCCTCGGTTTTCACAAAAGGGCTGCGTAGTCTACACGCGCGCGAAAATCCGCTCAAATCATTGAGTCTGGAAAAAGATAGCAAGGCAGGTTTTTATAGCTTTTAAACCTATAGATCCTCGTAAGCCCGTGGCCAGGGACCCATGGCCCGAACCCGCTCCGGCAGGGAATCAATGGCCTCGCGGGCTGCCCCCCGATCCGGATAGGTGCCATGCACCACAATGAACCATGGCTCACCCTGATGCCGCGTCCGGGTATAGACCGCATCGCCCACATCGTACTCTTCCATGAATTCTAGGGCAGTGGATTCGTTGAAACTACCCAGAAGTTGAAGGGTAAACGCACCCCTGGCCTGTTCCCGATACCACTGTGCCTCGCGGAAGCGGTCAGGGTTGCGGGGGCTGAACCCCTCCTTTCCGCCCTGCCCGTCTGTGTCAGCCACAGCTTCCGCATCGGCCGAATCCGTATCCGGCTCCGGCCCAGGTTCGGTTTCCGGGCTGGTTTCCCGAACCGGGACCATGATGGGTGCGACATCCAGAAGCGGCTCACGCCTGATACGGCCTTCACTGACCCCTTTCGGCTGCCCAGCCTGCTCCGTTTCCGCAATAACCTCGCGGGCGCGTTTGACTTCATCAAACGCCGCTTCCGTGGCCATTTCCTTCTCTGTCACGGGTTCCGGATTCCCTCCGCCACCGTACTGGAGCGACACCAGGATAACGCTGACCCCGAGCGCCAGAAGCGCAACACCGGCCCAGAGGCGCCACGGAAACCGGCGCGGCCCAGCGACCGGCGACCGGCTCGAGGCAGCATGACGGGGGTTGGGCTCCGGAGCCCCCCGGCCACTGAGAATCCCTGGCGCCACCGTCCGTATGGCGCGGAGGTTACCGCCGCTCTGCTGCTGAACCCGGCGAACGACGCTGTCGGTTAGCAGCGGCGTGGCATCCTCTCCCACGTGATCGAAGCTGGCGTGAATGAAGTGGCGGACGTCCTCTTCCTGCAGAGGCGGCAGAACCGCTTCATGAACAATGGCACTACGGGCCGGATCAGTCAGAGGGGAACGGCGGGTCAGACCCTCCGTTCCCGCAAGCACAGGGACAGCTGCCCGCCCTGTGTCACTGGCGGCGAAACCATCGACCAGTGCCTCAAGGACGTCGTCTCCCAGAGCATCCGCATCGTCCAGCACCAGGACCCAGCGCCGATCCCGCTCAGCCTGCCCGACACTCCACTGAAAGAAGGCCCTGGCCGCTTCTGTCGGCGCCATACCCACCAGTGCCTGACCGCTGAGGCGCGAGAGCATGCCGGGCAGCGATGAGGCATCCGAGAGGCCTTCCGCCCGCAGCCGCTGGACGGAAAGGAGGTGGGAGGCATTACGGGCGAGCTCGGCCAGAAGACGGCTCTTGCCGGCACCCGGCTCACCGGTGACAGCAAGCACCATATCTCCGAACGCAACCAGATGCCCCAGGGTATCCAGCTGGTGCTGGCGCTGTGCCCCGGTGAAGAAGAAGCCCGGGCTTTCGGCGAAGGGGTCCGCCGTGCCCTGACCCACCTGCTCACTCATCGTTCAGTCCAGTGGATGACAGAAGTGGTTGAGGGTGGCCTCGAAGGCCTCGGGGTCGAAGTCCTCGGTCACGAAGGCATCACCAAGCGCCCGGAGCAGGACCAGCCTTACCCGGCCACTGACGTTTTTCTTGTCCACCTGCATCAGGGCCCGGAAGTGCACCGGCGACATTCCCTCCGGCGGGTTCACGGGCAGCCGCGCACGGATCAGCAGCTGACGCACGCGCACCGAATCGTTGTAGTTCAGGTAGCCCAGACGCTCGGAAAGATCCGTGGCCATCATCATGCCAGCGGCTACCGCCTCACCATGAAGCCAGTCGCTGTAGCCGGTGTGTGTCTCGATGGCATGACCGAAGGTATGCCCGAGATTGAGCAATGCCCGCACACCGGCTTCACGCTCGTCCTCGGCCACAATGGCGGCCTTGCATTCACAGGAGCGGCGGATGGCTTCCTTGAGTGGCTCCGGCTGCATGGCCATCAGGTGATCCATGTGCTCCTCAAGCCAGGAAAGGAAGTGTTCATCCCGGATGAGGCCGTACTTGATGACCTCGGCCATGCCCGCAGCCATCTCCGTGGGCGGCAAAGAGCCCAGCGTCAGCGGATCGGCCACCACAATGCGTGGCTGATGGAAGGCCCCGATCATGTTCTTGCCCTGGGGATGGTTGATGCCGGTCTTGCCACCAACGGAAGCATCCACCTGGGCGAGCAGCGTGGTCGGGATCTGGATGAAGTCCACACCCCGTTGCCAGGTGGCGGCGGCAAAGCCGGTGATATCGCCGATCACCCCACCGCCGAGCGCCACAAGGGTGGTCCGGCGCGTGTGCTGTTTGTCGATCAGCACATCAAAGATGCGGTTAAGCGTCTCCCAGGTCTTGTAGCGCTCGCCATCCGGCAGGATCACCTCATCCACCCGACACCCCGGGAAGCTGGCACGGGCCTGTTCCAGATAGAGCGGCGCGACCGTCTCATTCGAGACGATCAGCACCTGCTCCCCCGTCACCCATGGACTGAGATCCATGCGTCCAAGGCTGCCTTCCTCGATCACAATGGGGTAGCGGCGCTCTCCCAGTTCAACGTTCAGATGATCCTGCTTCGGTTGCATGCGCATGTCCTTCCGATTCATCGAGAACCCGCGAGAGGTGGCGTACCAGGTGACGGGGACCGCGCTGGCTGCTTTCGACGGTCAGGTCCGCAATCTCCTGGTAGAGCGGATCCCGTTCCTCGAACAGCCGTTCCAGCACCGCCCGCGGGTCAGGGTTCTGCAGCAGTGGCCGGTTGCGGTCCATACGCGTCCGCTCGTACTGGAGATCCGGCGTGACACGCAGATAGATCACATAACCATCCGTCATCCGCTGCCGGTTCTCCGGCCGCAGCACGGCACCGCCGCCTGTTGCCAGCACAATACCAGATTCATTGAGAAGCTCATCAATCACCCGGCTTTCCCGGTCCCGGAATCCGGATTCCCCTTCCATGTCGAAGATCCAGGGGATGTCCGCACCGGTACGCGCCTCCAGTTCCCGGTCGGTATCAAGGAAACGGTAGCCGAGTGCGCGGGCGAGCTGACGGCCGACGGTGCTCTTGCCCGCCCCCATGGGTCCAACGAGGATGATTCTTTCCGGCAGCGCCATAGCAGAGGATCCGAGCACCCGCTCTCCAGTTCAGTGCCTGAGACTACCACAAAAGAAAAGCCACCCGCAGGTGGCTTTTCCATGACCCGGTGGTGTTCCGGCGGTCAGTCGAGCACATTGCTTTCCATGATCCGCGGTGTCACAAAGATCAACAGCTCAGTTCGGGTATCCACCTCGCTGGTCTGCCGGAACAATGCACCCAGGTAAGGGATATCTCCAAGAAATGGTGTTTTCACAACATTCTTCGAAACCTCGGACTCATAGATTCCCCCAAGCACTACGGTCTCACCATCTCCCACCAGAACCTGTGTCTGGACGGATCTGGTGTTGATGCTTGGAACCCCTGCGGTAACCTGCCCACGGGAGTCCTGATTCACCTCCAGATCCATAATGATGTTGTCATCCGGTGTGATCTGAGGCGTCACATTGAGTCCCAGTGCGGCTTCCTTGAAGGAGACGTTCGTCGCGCCAGAGGATGTCGCCTCCTGATAGGGAATCTCCTCACCGGATTTGATGCTCGCTTCCTGCCGATCCGCAGTTACCACCTTGGGCTGGGATACAATCTCGAGCTGACCGTCAGACTCCAGAGCAGACAGTTCCAGATCCAACAGAAAATCACTGCTGGTAAAGCCTATCGCCGCCGAACTGGCGCCGGTACCGCTCACACCAAGATCGACGTTCATGTCCGCCGGGAAATTGCTAGCCTCAAAGTCATTGCTTGGCTCCGCATTGGCCAGAGATTCACTGCTTCCGCCGAGCGAGAAATTGCCCTCGTTGCCACTCACACCCCAGGCGATCCCCATGTCACTGGAGACATCAACATCGGCTTGAACAATCCGTGCCTCAATCAGCACCTGACGCACCGGGCGATCCCAGGTCTCAACCAGATCGCGAATCTCTTTCAGCGTGGGCGCTGTCTCACGCACACTGATGGTGTTGGTCCGGTCATCGGAGGAGATGAACCCGCGATCCGAGATCAGTTCGTCGTCCTCGCGCAGCAGGGAGACGATGTCGCCAGCCTTGGCATAGTTCACCTGGATGGTCTCAAGGCGCACAGGCCGGAGCTCCTCCATCTGGCGCTCGGTTTCCAGCTCCTGGCGCTCATACTCCGCGATCTCCTGGGCTGGGGCGACCAGCAGGACGTTCCCCATCCGACGCTTATCGAGCCCTTTCGTCTGGAGAATGATATCCAGCGCCTGGTCCCACGGCACGTTCTCAAGCCGCAGCGTGATCGAGCCCGTAACCGTGTCCGACGCCACCAGGTTGAGGCCGGTGAAGTCGGCGATCAGCTGCAGCACGGAGCGGACCTCGATGTCCTGGAAGTTCAGCGAGAGCTTCTCGCCATCGTAGGGGAAGCGCTCTTCCTGGCGCTGCTCCGCCTCCTGCTCGGTCAACTTCTCCACGCTGAGAGTGAAGCGGTCATCCGTCTGGTAGGCCGCATAGTCATAGGTGCCGGAAGCGGTCACCTCCACCAGCGTGCGCCCATCCTCGGTGAAGGTATCAATACGCTCCACGGGCGTTCCGAAATCGGTCACATCGAGACGGCGGCGCAGACGCTCCGGCAGAGCCACCTGCCCGAGATCAAGCCGGATCTTGCCCGCCTGCTCATCCATGTCCACGGAGACCCTCGAACTGGACAGATCCAGTACCACCTCGCCCTTGTCGTCCGAGGTGCGATTGAAGTCCACGCCTTCCAGCGAGGCATCCGATGCTGGCGCCATGGGGGCCCCAGCCACCGCCTGGGTGCCGCTGCCCGAGACCTCACTGTCGCCAGCGTCGTCACCGTCTGAATCATTGGATGTCCCGGCCCTCCGGTTTGCATCCGCACCCACAGTCACAACCATACGGCTGCCATCACGCTGCACCTCATGGGGCACCAGGCGTGTGAGGTTGAGTACCAGCCGGGTACGATCTTCCGCCTCAACAACCGTCATGCTCTGTGCATTGCCATCACCAAGATCGTGATAGCGCTGCTCGAGGTCGCTGCTGACACCATCAAGATCCAGCGTGATACGTGCCGGATCCTGGATGGTGTAGCCAGAGGCTTCCGGCGGTTCCCCATCAAAGCCCAGGACGATCTCGGTTCGATCGCCTGACAGCGAGGAAAAGTCCACATTCTCCAGTGTCAGGGCCCCGGCTCCCGCGGACGTGAGCGCCAGTGCACCAATCACCAGCAGTTTCTCGATTTGTTTCAGCATTGCGTGCCTCAGGCGGTTTTTCTGATTCCGTGTTGTGATCTGCATGACAGCACCCCGGCTCACTCTTGTTCCAGCGACAGGGTCCGGGGCCGCTTGACCCAACCGCCGCTGCCGTCACCGACAATTTCCCGCAGCTGGATGCGCGTTTCGGTTACCCGCTGCACGCGTCCATGGTTCTGCCCCATATAGTCACCCACTGTGACCCTGTGTATGCCCCCTTCGGGATCCTGGACCAGGGCGTAGAGCCGCCCTTCCTCGGACCGCTGCAGGGAGCCCACCATTGCCAGATCACTCATTTCGAAGCGCTCCAGCGGCTCAGTCGGCCGATTCTCATTCGGCTTGATCTCGGATTCCGGCTCATCCTCTTCATCCTCCTGATCCGACAGCACCACTTCAGCCGGCGGCTCAAAAGGTGAGCGGCGATCGGAGGCTGCATAGGTGAACGCCTCGTAAGCCTTGAACTCCGGCAGGGGCTCTACTTTCCCCTGGGGTTCGTTACGGGCTTTTTTCATGAATTCGTCCAGGTCCTGATAGCCCTGATCCCGCGAGCAGGCCACGAGCACCAGACTCAGGCCCGCGATCACCAGGTATCGGGCGACTGCGGTTACTCTCATTGTTCGCCTCCTGCCCGGTACCGGTACGTCTTGGCCACCATCTGCATGCGCAGCTCGTCATTGCCGTCAGAGCGGCTGATCGAGAAGTCATGCAGGGTCACGATCCGCGGAAGTCCGGCGACGCTGCTCACGAATGTTGCCAGTTCGTGATAGGTACCCCGCACCCGGATGTTGATCGGCAGCTCCACATAGAAGTCCTGCTCAACCTCGTCCTGAAGGGCGAACTCCTGCAGATCCAGGCCACTGCCCAGTGCGGTGTTCGTGATGTCCTCCAGAAGCCCGGGCACTTCGGTATCGCTGGGAAGCTGACGCACCAGGGCGCCGAAGGTCTCCTCCATTTCCACCATCTGTTGGCGGTAGCGATCCAGGTTCGCCACGCGATAGGCCTTGCGCTCGTATTCCTGGCGCAGCTCCTGCTCCTGCTCTGCGGCGCGCTCCACCTCGGTGTACAGGTCCTTTACGAAGAACCAGTAGCCGCCGCCGAGAACGAGACCGAATACCAGGAGCAGGAACACAACCTTGACCGGCATCGGCCAGATGCCGGCATTGTTGAAGTCCAGCTCGCTGACATCAAAATTCTTTATGTTGTCGAACGTATCCTGCCAGTTCACTGTTCCTGCTCCGATTCCGCTTCGTCTTCATCCGGCACCACCTGCTGAACGCTCAGGTTGAACCGGCTGTAACCGGACCGCTGGTCATCCGCGGCGGAGACATTCGTCAGGTTGGGCTCGGCAAACCAGTCCGAACGCTCGAAGTTGCGCATCAGGCTCGATATCCGGCTGTTGGACTCGGCCATCCCGACGATGGAGACCTGATCGCCACTTTTCTCCAGCTGAGTGTAGAACAGACCGTCAGGAAGCGTCTGAACCATCTCATCGAAGGCACGCACGATCACAGGGCGCTGCCCCTGGAGATCCTGGATCACCTGCATACGCGACAGCAGCTCCTCGCGGCGTTCCTTGAGGTCCTCGATCTCGGCGATCTGCTCCTCAAGGTCCTTCATGGCATTCTCAATGTAGCTGTTACGGGATTCCTGATGATCGATCAGGCCCTGCACATGGCTCTGCCACAGGAATACCAGGCCGGCGCCGACAATCAGGGCACCGGCGAGCATGACCAGGAACTGGCGTTGTTTCTCGGCGCGGAGTTCTTCACGCCAGGGTCTGAGGTTGATACGGGCCATCAGTCAAAACTCCTCATCGCCAGGCCGCAGGCGATCATCAAGGAGGGGGCATCATTACTCAACCCCGCGGCATGCACCTTGGATCCCACCGCCATGTCGGCGAAGGGATTTGCCACCAGCGTAGCGGTTCCGGTCTTTTCTTCCACCTGCTCGGACAGCCCCGCTATGGATGCGGTGCCGCCCGCGAGCAGAACATAGTCAACGGTATTGTACTGGCTCGACCCGAAGAAGAACTGCAGGGCCCGGGCCACCTGCTGGACCACCGCTTCCTTGAAGGGTTCGAGCACTTCACTCTCGTAATCGTCCGGAAGCCCCCCCTGTTTCTTGGCCAGACCGGCCTCTTCCTGGCTGAGCCCGTAACGCCGCTGGATCTCCTCGGTCAGCTGCTTACCGCCAAAGAGCTGTTCCCGGGTGTAGATGGTCTCGCCATCCACCAGCACGCTCAGCGTCATCATCGTGGCACCGATGTCCACCAGCGCCACCACCTGCTCCTCGGCGTCACGCTCGAGCTGGGACTCGAGCATGCCGAAGGCGCGCTCGAGCGCATAGGCCTCAACGTCCACGACCTTCGTGCTCAGGCCACCGATCTGAAGGGCCTCCTCGCGCACATCGACGTTCTCCTTACGGCAGGCGGCCAGAAGCACATCGACCTGGTCCGGATTGACCTCGGACGGCCCCTGGACCTCGAAATCAATGGCCACCTCGTCCAGTGGATAGGGGATGTACTGATCCGCCTCGTTGGCGATCTCGTCCTCCATCTCGAAGTCGTTGAGTCCCGCCGGCATCTGGATGGTCTTGGTGATCACCGCGGATCCGGAAACGGCCACGGCCGCGTGCTTCAGGCCGGTGCGCGCTCTGCCCACCACCTTGCGGACCACATCGCCCACCGCTTCCACATCGTTGATGCTCTTCTCGACCACCGAATTCGGTGGCAGGGGCTCAACCGCGTAGCTCTCAACGCGGTATCGATCACCCTGTTTTGACAGTTCCAGCAGCTTGACGGAGCTTGAGCTGATATCGACCCCGAGCATGCTGTTCGCTTTCTTTCCAAGCAGTCCGAACACGTGCTCACCCCAGTATTCTGTATGGATCGCAACGGTTGCCTGTTTCAGGGATTCTGCTTTCGGGATATCCTTGCAGACCCCTTACGGCTTCCGGTGCCTCCTGAAGCAATTTATGAAATGATAGACGCATAGTCCAAAATTGTCAGAGAAAATGTCCCGCACACTCCGTTACATCCGTATCCTCAGTTGGCTTTTTCTTGCCGGTGGCGCCGGTGCCGCCATGGTACTGGCCGCCTTCTACCTGTACCTCCAGCCTGGCCTGCCGTCCGTGGACCAGCTGCGGGACGTGAACTTTCAGACGCCTCTGAAAGTGTATACACGTGACAGCAAACTGATAGCCGAATTCGGCGAAATGAGAAGAACGCCACGGGATCTGGAAGCTGTACCTGGGCACCAGATCCAGGCATTCCTGGCCGCCGAGGACAGCCGCTTCCACGAGCACCATGGTGTTGATCTGCGGGGACTTATCCGCGCCACCTGGGAGCTTGCCATAACCGGCTCCATCCAGTCCGGGGGCAGCACCATCACCATGCAGGTTGCAAAAAATTTCTTTCTGTCACGAGATCAAACGTTTCTCCGCAAGTTCAACGAGATCCTTCTGGCCCTGCAGATCGAACGCGAGCTTTCCAAGGACGAGATTCTTGAGCTCTACGTTAACAAGATCTACCTCGGCAACCGCTCCTACGGCATTGAGGCCGCAGCACAGGTCTACTATGGCAAACCCATCACCGACCTCAACCTCGCCCAGATGGCCATGATTGCAGGGCTGCCCAAGGCGCCGTCCACCGCGAACCCGCTGGCCGACCCGGAGCGGGCCCTTGAGCGGCGGGACTGGATCCTCTCGCGCATGGCCTCACTGGGCTACATCAGTGACGATGAATACCGCAAGGCAACCAGCAAAGGTGTCAGCGCACGCTACCATGGCCCTGAACTCGCACTGAACGCGCCCTATGTGGCCGAAATGGCCCGTCGGGAAGCCCTGCGCCAGTTTGGCCAACAGATCTACAGTGAAGGCTATGAGATCCACACCAGCGTGCACAGCGCAAGGCAGCAGGCCGCCACGCGCGCACTCCGCCAGGGCCTGGAAGCCTATGATCGCCGACACGGCTATCGCGGCCCGGTCGACCAGTGGGCGCCGGAAATGCTCAATGACCGTGACGCACTGAGCAAGCGCCTGGAGGACCTGCCCCGGGTAAACGATCTCGTCCCCGCCGCCATCGTGGGGTTGAACGACAACGCCGCCACTGCCGTGACAGCCCTGCATGACAGCGTCACCATCCCGATGCGCCACATGCGCTGGGCCCGGGAGTACATCAATGAGAACCGCACCGGGCCGGAACCGGAGTCACCCCAGGATGTGGTATCCGTTGGGGATGTCGTCTATGTGCGGATTCCCGTTCAGGATGTCCTGCGCCCCGAGAGTGAGCAGGATACGCTGACAGCCGAACTGATGCAGATTCCCGAAATCCAGGGCGCCATTGTCTCCATGTCACCTGATGACGGTCGTATTGAGGCGCTGAGCGGCGGCTACAGCTTCAGCATGAGCTCCTACAACCGGGCCACACAGGCCTACCGGCAGCCCGGCTCCGCCTTCAAGCCCCTGATCTTCCTTGCGGCCCTGGAGCACGGCTCGACAGCCGCCACCACCATCAACGACGCCCCCATCGTCTTTGATGACGAGGACCTGGAGACCGCCTGGCGCCCGCAGAACGCCGGCGGCCAGTTCCGGGGCCCGACTACCCTGCGCCAGGCGCTGTACCAGAGCCGCAACCTGGTCGCCATCCGACTGCTGCGACAGACCGGTATCCAGCGCACACTGAACTACATCGACAGCCTGGGACTGGACACCAGCCGGCTCCCGAGTGACCTGTCGCTGGCCCTGGGAAGCGGGGCCATGACCCCCATGGAGATGACGCGCGCCTATGCCATGATCGCCAACGGCGGTTACGAGGTAACACCCTGGGTTGTTGAGCGCATCGTGGGTCCAGAGGGCAAAGTGCTCCGCGAAGCGCCGGAAACGCACCAGTGTAACGACTGCAGCAAGGATCCGGAGGTTCTGGATGCGACGCTCCCCGATCTCGACAGGAATAGCGGGAGCAACAGGGATACGGATCCGGTCCGCCCCGTCCACACCATGGAGCGGGTCGCCGATGAAGAGGCGATCTACATCCTCCAGTCCATGATGCGTGATGTGATCGAGAGAGGCACCGGGCGTGCTGCGCGCTCGCTCGGGCGAGAGGATCTGGCGGGCAAAACGGGGACAACCAACAACCAGCTCGACACCTGGTTTATGGGCTTCAACACGGGCATAGCAACCGGCACCTGGGTGGGCTTTGATCAGCCCCGCTCCCTGGGCCGGCGCGAGTTCGGCAGCGTGACAGCGCTGCCCATATGGAAAGACTATATGGAGGTCGCACTCCAGGGGATGCCCGAGAAGCTCATGGAACGCCCTGCCGGCATCGTCTCACGCCGCATTGACCCTGATACCGGCGAGAGCGCCAGCACGGACAACCCCGATGCCAGGTTCGAGATCTTCCGATCGCGCTATGCCCCGGAGCCGGTATCCCCCGGTGATTCGGGAAGCCGTGATGAGAACGGACGCGGGGAGAACGGAGAATCCACACCGGCACAGCAGCTGTTCTGAGGCAGCGGCGACAACTAACCACAAAAAAGCCCCGGCCATGACTGACCGGGGCTTTTTTCATCCTTGCCCTGAACAGGCGTCAGGGTTCAGATGATGTCTTCCATGGACTTGAGCGGGTAATGATCCGGATACTTCTTGCCGGCCACGCCGCTGTCCACCGCAGCCTTAGCCACTGCTGCCGGAACAAACTCCAGCAGACGCGGATCCATGGGCTTGGGAATGATGTACTCCCTGCCGAACTGGAATCCGCCCACACCATAAGCCTGGGCGATACTGGACGGAACGGATTCCTTGGCCAGCTCGCGGATGGCGTGGACTGCCGCGACCTTCATCTCCTCATTGATCTCACTGGCACGAACGTCCAGTGCGCCACGGAAGATGAATGGGAAACCCAGAACGTTGTTCACCTGGTTCGGGTAATCGGAACGACCTGTCGCCATGATGATGTCATCACGGGTCTCCAGCGCCAGCTCCGGCTTGATCTCCGGATCCGGGTTGGAACAGGCGAACACGATCGGGTTCGGCGCCATGGACTTGAGCATCTCAGGCGTCAGCAGGTCCGGTCCCGAGAGACCAACGAATACGTCGGCCCCTTCCAGGGCGTCCGCCGGTGTACGGCGATCAGTCTCAACCGCAAACATGGCTTTGTACTGATTGAGATCCTCACGGCCGGAGTGCACCACACCCTTGCTGTCGAGCAGCATGATGTTCTCGGGGCGGGCCCCACAGCTGATCAGGATCTTCATGCAGGCAACGGCCGCCGCGCCGGCGCCCATGCAGACAATGCGCGCCTCTTCCAGCGTCTTGCCCTGGAGCTCCAGCGCATTGAGCATGCCGGCGGCGGTCACAATGGCCGTACCGTGCTGGTCGTCGTGGAAGATCGGCACGTTACACTGGTCAATCAGCGCGCGCTCAATTTCGAAGCATTCCGGCGCCTTGATGTCCTCAAGGTTGATACCACCGAAAGTATCCGCAATACGCGCCACCGTTTCGATGAACGCCTGCGGGCTTTCGGAGTTCACCTCGATGTCGAACACATCAATGCCGGCGAACCGCTTGAACAGCACCCCTTTACCTTCCATAACCGGCTTGCTCGGCAGCGCGCCGAGGTTGCCCAGGCCAAGAATGGCACTGCCATCGGAGATGACGGCCACCAGGTTGCCTTTGGTGGTGTAGAGGTAGGCGTTCTCGTGATCCTTCGCAATCTCGCGCACCGGCTCCGCCACGCCCGGGCTGTACGCCAGGGACAGATCCCGCGAGGTCTGGGTCGGCTTGGTGATTTCCACGCTTATTTTGCCGGGGCGCGGCTTGGCGTGGTAATCGAGCGCTGCTTGCTTCATATCTTCAGACATTGCCAATCTTCCGTTTCTGGATGGAGAGAAGTCCTGTCGAGTCAGCTGTTGCCGCCACCGATCTTGCCGCGGAAACGACGGTTGAACTTGTCGATACGGCCACCAGTATCCATGACCTTCTGCTTGCCGGTATAGAAGGGGTGGCAGGCGGAGCAGACATCAACATGGATGTCCTTGCCCACAGTGGAACGGGTGTGAATGACGTTGCCGCAGCTGCACGTCGCCTTCATTTCCTTGTATTCAGGCTGGATATCGTGATTCATGGTTGACCTCTCTAGCAGGCAATGCCGCCACCCGGGCCATCCGCCGGGCACCGCATTTGAAACATTTGGGATTCCGGTGCAGACTCTCGGCCGGCACCTCGGCCACTGTGTAAGCGGCGCATCATAGCAGATTCAGCACCCAGCGCAAGGAGACCCCGTTGGCGACATTGGCACGCATCGCCCTCCCCCGTGCGGTCCGTCAGCTGTTCGACTACCGTATTCCCGAGGGCATGACGCTGACCCCTGGGCAGCGCGTGCGCGTGCCACTGGGAAAGCAGCGTACACTGGGCCTGGTCATGGAGCTGGATCCACCGGATCCACCGGACATGACGCTCAAACCGGTAGAGACACCCCTGGAAGACTGGCCGGTACTGCCGGATGACGCCCGCGAACTTCTGCTCTGGGCAGCCCGATACTACCAGCACCCGCCGGGAGAGTGCGTGTTTGCGGCACTTCCCCCGGCCCTCCGCCGGGGGGCGCCGGCCAGCCTGCCCAGACCCACCGTCTGGCTGGCCACTGATGCGGATATCTCGAACCTGCCAACACAGGCCCGGCGCCAGCGTGAACTGCTGGTATGGCTCAACCAGCACCCCGGCCAGCCGCTGACCTCCATCAAGGCGGCCGGCTTCACCCGGGAAGTACTGAAGAATCTCGAGAAACGGGGCCTCGCCACGGAACGCACTGCCAGCGAGGATGCCTGCACCTGGCCGGACGCCCCCTCCATCGAACTCAACAGGGATCAGGCCACGGTACTGGACAACCTGAACGCGCCCGGGGAGGGCTTTGCCAGCCACCTGGTCTTTGGTATCACCGGCAGTGGCAAGACCGAACTCTACATTGAGTTCATCAAGCAACGCATCGCCGCCGCGCGGGATCCGGACCGGGCCCAGGTGCTGGTCCTGGTGCCCGAGATCAGCCTGACTCCGCAGACACTCGCCCGGTTCGAGACCCATTTCGGCGCCCGTATCGCCGTCTGGCACTCGGCGCTCAACGCCACCGAGCGCCTGTCCACCTGGACACGGGTGCGGGAGGGCGAGCCGCTGATCCTGATCGGCACCCGCTCGGCCGTTCTTCTGCCCTATGCCAACCTGGTCACGATCGTGGTCGACGAGGAACACGACGGCTCCTACAAGCAGATGGAAGGCTTCCGCTACTCCGCCCGGGATCTGGCCATCTACCGGGCCTGGCAGAGCGGATGCCCGGTCATTCTGGGCTCGGCCACGCCCTCGCTGGAGTCCTGGCACAACGCGCGAAAGCAGCGCTATCATCTGCACCGCCTGGAACGCCGCGCCGGCAATGCCACCCTCCCCCGCACCGACCTGGTGGATGTACGCAGCCGCCCGCTCAGCGGTGGGCTCTCACCTCCGCTACTGGAAGCCATCGACCAGACCCTGGAAGCCGGCGACCAGGCGCTGCTGTTCATCAACCGCCGGGGATTCTCCCCCGTCGTGATGTGCTTCGAGTGCGGAGCTCCCATTGAATGCCCGCACTGCGATGCCCGGCTCACCTACCACCGCTACGACAACTGCCTGCGCTGTCATCACTGCGGGCACCAGCAGGCTGTGCCCCGAACCTGTCCGGAATGCGGCAAGGAAGGGTTGAACGCAGTCGGCCAGGGAACGGAGAAGACGGAATCCGTGCTTGCGGAACGCTTCCCGGAAACCCCCGTCATCCGTATCGATCGCGACAGCACCCGGCGTCGTGGACGGCTGGACGAACTCCTGGCGCCAGTCCGCAGGGGCGAGCCCTGCATTCTCGTGGGTACCCAGATGCTGGCCAAGGGCCATGACTTTCCCGGCGTGACCCTGGCGGGCATCCTGGATGCGGACGGCGGCCTGTTCAGCAGCGACTTCCGGGGCCCCGAACACCTTGCCCAGCTGGTCATCCAGGTCTCGGGGCGTGCCGGACGCGGTGAACGTGGCGGCCGGGTGCTCATCCAGACCTGCCAGTCGGGCCACCCGCTGCTTACCCAGCTCTGCACCGGGGACTACCCCAGCGTCGCGGACACCCTTCTTCAGGAACGGGAGGAAGCAGGCCTGCCGCCGGCCAGCTTCATGACCGCACTGCGGGCGGAAGCCCCGACCATGGCGGACAGCCTGGCCCTGCTGGACGATCTCGCCCGCCGTGCCGAAGCCAGCCCGGCGCCGGTTTCCGTGCTCGGCCCCTTCCCGGCGATCATCGCCCGCAAGGCCAACCGACACCGGGCCCAGATCCTGTTCCAGAGCCAGGACCGTCCGGCCCTGCACCGCCTGACCAACCAGCTCTGCCGCTACCTGGAACAGAACCGGCCCGCCGGCGGCGTGCGCTGGGCGGTGGACGTGGACCCGCAGAGCCTGGATTGAGTCTGGTTCCCGATTCCCCGATAATGGCGCATCGTCATCCGCGACCGGACGCCCCTGCTCGCGAGCCAGACACGGAAACCCCAAAAGCACACCAGGCCACTGTTCCCAATGAAAGACCGCATCGCCGAACTTCTCCAGAAAGCCGTTGAAACCCTGACCACCGAGGGGGTCATCCCAGCCGAAGCCGCACCCACTGTCGAGGTGGAGCCGGCGCGTGACCGCAACCATGGTGACTTCGCCAGCAACATCGCCCTCAAGGCGGCCAAGCCGGCGGGCATGAAACCAAGGGACCTGGCGGAGAGGATCGTCGCGGCACTGCCCGGGGACGATGCCATCCGGAAGGTGGAGATCGCCGGCCCCGGCTTCATCAACCTCTTCGTCAGCCACGCCAGCCAGTTCGACATTCTGCGCACCATCCGGGAACAGGGGCGTGAATACGGCCGTCAGGATCTGGGCCAGGGCAAGTCCGTGCAGGTCGAATTCGTTTCCGCCAACCCCACCGGCCCGCTGCACGTGGGCCATGGCCGCGGTGCCGCCTACGGGGCCAGTGTCTCGGATCTGCTCGAAGCCGTCGGCTACAGTGTCCACCGCGAGTACTACGTCAACGACGCTGGCCGCCAGATGAGCATCCTGGCGCTCAGTGTCTGGCTGCGCTATCTGGAACAGGGTGGTGAGTCCTTCACCTTCCCCGCCAACGGCTACCGCGGCGACTATGTCCTGCCCATCGCCCGCCAGCTGCGCGAGGATGCAGGTGACAGCCTCCAGCACCCTGCCGCCACCGTCTTCAGCGGCATCCCGGCGGACGAGCCCGAGGGCGGCGACAAGGAAGCCCACATTGATGGCCTGGTGCAGCGCGCCCGGGAACTCATCGGCGAAGAGGCCTTCGCCCGGGTCTTTGACCTCGCACTCAACGCCATCCTCACGGATATCAAGGAAGACCTGGCCGGTTTCGGCATCCATTTCGACGAATGGTTCTCCGAGCGCAGCCTGCGCCCGGACATCGAGGACGCGCTGCAGCGGCTCGAGCGCAACGGTCACCTGTACCAGGAAAACGGCGCCACCTGGTTCCGCGCCACCACTTTCGGTGACGATAAGGACCGCGTCGTGCGCCGCGATAATGGCGAAACCACCTACTTCGCCTCGGACATCGCCTACCACCTGAACAAGTTCGAGCGTGGCTTCGACAAGGTCATCAACGTCTGGGGGGCAGACCACCATGGCTACATGGCCCGGGTGCGCGGCGCCATCGAGGCCCTGGGCGTGGATCCCGGCAGGCTCGACATCCAGCTGGTGCAGTTCGCCATTCTCTACCGGGGCAGTGAGCGGCTTTCCATGTCCACCCGCAGCGGCTCCTTCGTCACCCTGCGCGAGCTGCGCGATGAGGTGGGCAAGGATGCAGCGCGTTTCTTCTACGTCACGCGCAAGGCCGAACAGCACATGGACTTTGACCTGGAGCTGGCCAAATCCGAGAGTAAGGATAACCCCGTCTACTATATCCAGTACGCTCATGCCCGGGTCTGCAGTGTGCTCGAAAAAATGCGTGCTCAGGGCCTGGACAGCAGCGTCAGCCTGGAACCGGCCATCCTGGAACACCTCGAACTCGAGGAAGAGAAGGATATCGCCGCCATGATGGCCCGTTACCCGGAGATTCTGGGAAAGGCGGCGGAAGCGCTGGAGCCCCACCAGCTCACCCATTACCTGAGGGACCTGGCCGGCCAGTTCCACAGCTACTACAACGCCCACAAGGTACTGGTGGACGATGACCCGCTCCGCCAGGCGCGGGTTGCCCTGTCGCTTGCGGTGCAGCAGGTCCTGGCCAACGGCCTCGAACTGCTTGGTGTCAACGCGCCGGAATCCATGTAAGGGACGCGATCATGGCCAAGAAGAAGGACTCAACCTCCCTGCGCTGGCTGATCCCAGTGGCGCTGCTTTCCGGGTTCGTGGGATTCCTTGTCTATCTGGACTCGCTGGAACCCGACGGCGGTGACAGGCAGCCGGAGACATCCACCGCTCCGGAAAAGCCGCCCGAACAGGAAAGCAGCGGCGAAACCCCCGACTTCCAGTTCTATGAAATGCTGCCGGAGTCCGAGGTCGCCACGCCGGATATCGAGGCCTACCGTCCGGACGAGTCCGAAAGCGACCGGAACCTGGAGTACATATTGCAGGCTGGGTCCTTCCAGAGCCGGGAAGACGCCGAACGCCAGCGCGCCCAGGTCGGCTTCCAGGGCCTCAGGGCCCGTATCGCCGAAGTCAGCGTGAATGATGGCGGCGTCTGGTTCCGCGTCATGGTCGGGCCCTTCGACTCCCGCAGCCGCATGAACCAGGCCGTGGACCGCCTTGTCGAGATCAACATCCAGCCGATGGTGCGCCGGCGCGAGGCCGAAGGCGAGGGCTGACGCCCTGCCGGCACACCTTGAAATACAGTTCCCAAGCCCCCACTTCCGGATAAACCCCAAACCCGGCAACCACGGGAGTACGCATGACAACCATTCTTTCAGTACGCCGTGACGGCGAGGTCGCCATGGGCGGCGACGGCCAGGTTTCCCTCGGCGACACCGTCATGAAAGGCAACGCCCGCAAAGTACGGCGGCTGTACAACGACCGTGTGCTCGCCGGCTTCGCCGGCGGCACGGCCGACGCCTTCACCCTGTTCGAGCGTTTCGAGGCGCAGCTGGAGAAATACCAGGGCAACCTCACGCGCGCCGCCGTGGAACTGGCCAAGGACTGGCGCACGGACCGGGCCCTGAGGCGGCTCGAGGCCATGCTGGCGGTGGCGGACGCGGAAACCTCGCTGATCATCACCGGTAACGGCGACGTGGTCGAGCCCGAGGAAAGCCTGATCGCCATGGGCTCCGGCGGCCCCTACGCCCAGGCAGCCGCCAGGGCCATGCTCGAGAACACCCAGCTGACGGCGCGCGAGATTACCGAGAAAGGCCTCGATATCGCCGCCGATATCTGCGTCTATACCAACCATAACCGCGCGCTGGAAGTCATCGAACCCAGCGACTGACAGGAGTATTCATGGCAGGCATGACCCCCCGGGAGATTGTTGACGAACTCAACCGCCACATCGTCGGCCAGGACGAGGCCAAGCGCTCCGTCGCCATTGCCCTGCGCAACCGCTGGCGGCGCATGCAGGCAGAGACCGACATCCAGGACGAGATCACCCCCAAGAACATCCTCATGATCGGCCCCACGGGCGTGGGTAAGACCGAGATCGCGCGCCGGCTCGCCAAGCTGGCGGAAGCGCCCTTCATCAAGGTGGAGGCCACCAAGTTCACCGAGGTGGGCTACGTGGGGCGCGACGTTGAATCCATCATCCGCGACCTGACCGAGAACGCCGTCTCGCTGCTGCGCGAGAAGGAAATGGCCCGGGTCCAGGACCGCGCCCTGGACGCCGCCGAGGACCGCATCCTCGACGCCCTGCTGCGGCCACCGCGCGATCAGGAAGAGGACGAGAAAGCGGATAACAGCTCCGCCACCCGTCAGATGTTCCGCAAGAAACTGCGCGAGGGCGAGCTGGACGACAAGGAGATCGACATTGAGGTCAGCGCCAACAGCGGCGGCGTGGAAATCATGACCCCGCCGGGCATGGAAGAGATGACCAGCCAGCTCCAGTCGCTGTTCTCCAGCATGGGCAACGACAAGAGCAAGACCCGGCGCATGCGCGTGGCGGACGCCTTCGAGCAGGTGCGCGAGGAAGAAGCCGCGCGGCTGGTCAACGAGGAGGAAATCAAGCAGCGCGCCATCCAGGTGGTCGAACAGAATGGCATCGTCTTCCTGGATGAGCTGGACAAGGTCGCCAAGAAGAGCGATTCACAGGGCTCCTCGGACGTCTCCCGCGAGGGCGTGCAGCGCGACCTGCTGCCGCTGATCGAGGGCAGCACCGTCAGCACCAAGTACGGCATGGTGCACACGGATCACATCCTGTTCATCGCCTCCGGCGCTTTCCACCTGACCAAGCCCTCGGACCTGATCCCCGAGCTCCAGGGCCGTCTCCCCATCCGCGTGGAGCTCAAGGCCCTGACTCCGGGCGACTTCAAACGGATCCTGACCGAGCCACGGGCATCACTGGTGGCCCAGTATGAAGCGCTGATGAGCGCGGAAGGCGTCAACCTGACCTTCACGGACGAGGCCATCGACCGCATTGCGGAGATTGCCTGGAAGGTCAACGAGAGCACCGAGAACATCGGTGCCCGGCGTCTGCACACGGTCATGGAAAAGCTTCTGGACGACATCTCATTCGATGCCGGTGACCAGATCAGCGAGGCCTTCGAGGTCACGGCGGATTACGTGGAGCAGCAGCTCGGCGAGCTGGCCGAGGACGAGGACCTCAGCCGCTACATCCTGTGAGCCTCAGAGCATCTGTCGGGCGCTGTTGATCAGCCCCGACACCTGCTCCACGCCGGAGCCGAAGCGGCTCCGGCGCTTGCCTTCCTGAGCCACAAACACCGGCAGCATTTCCCCGTAGAGACTGGTGCTGATGGTGCGCTGCTCATCCGCCAGGATATCCCGATTGAGGGTAATACCATGGGGCGCCAGCTGGCTCTCCAGCTCATCGGCACGGCGCAGCAGGTCGCGCCGGGTCATCTGATAGGCGTGCTCACAGACCATACGCCGGGACTGGAAGCTGAACACGTTCGAGAAGAACAGCTTGGCGTCATCACGCTCCGGCTGGAACAGGACAATGTCCGAGTCCGGGTACTGGTCCGCATACTGCGCAATGCCCGCCTCCATGCGCGAATACACCATGGTCCGGAAGGTCTGCCCCAGGATGTTGGGCATACCGGAATCCGTAAGTGCGCCCGCGTTCATGGTGCCCGCACGCACCGCGGCACTGGCGTCGATGGGCACCAGCGGGTTGATGGCGAGCACGAGATCGGCCCCATCCTCCAGGGCGACCGAAGCATGCAGCCCCTTGCGCAGGGTACCGTCAACGTAGAAGCGGCCGTCGATCTCCACCGGCATATAGATCCCCGGCGAGGCAATGCTGGCCTGCACAGCCCGGGAGATGGGCACATGATCAAACCCGGGGGCTCCCAGTCGCACCGCCTCACTGCTCTCCAGGTCGGCCGCAATGATGTAGAGCCTGTGGCGCAGCTGCCGGAAATCGTTGGTCCGCCCCAGCATGCTGAAGGCACGGCGCAGGTACTCATGCAGCCCGGTGTTGTCGAACAGCCCCGCCGGCGCCACCTGGGCCAGCACCGTGAGCGCATCCAGCAGGCTCTGGTCGTAGGGGTTACTGGCGAAACGCCCGAACGCCTCGCGCAGCAGCCCCGGAACCGCCAGCGCCCGACGCACGTACTCGCGGAACGCCGGCCGGTAGAACACCTCCGGGTGGAAGGGGTGCACATCGGCCTCGTTCTTCACAAAGATCCGGCACAGCTGTGCCGTGGTCATCTGGTTGGCGAGATTGGCTGCAACGAAAGAGCCGGCACTGACACCGACGTAGACATAGAGGTCATTGAAGTCGACGCCATCCAGCGCCTCATCCAGGGCCCGCAGCGCGCCGATTTCATAGATTCCGCCCAGTGGGCCGCCGCCCCCGAGTGCCAGCCCGATCCGGGGCCGCTCCGGGCGCTCGGCAGACCTGCGTGACAGTGTTTCCATGGATTACCCCTTGATCTGACTGCTCACTCAAGACTAACGGCGTCTTCTAGAGTAGACATACTAGAAACAAGGATAGCACTGAATGCCCGCTCACTCCCGGGAGGCCGCGAGTTCCCGTACCCCGGAGCCACTGCGTTCCGGCCGGATAAAACGCCCGATCCCGGCTTTGCGCAGGGCCAGTTCCACACAGCTGCGGATCACATGCGGTGAATCCAGGGTCAGCACCTCCGCCAGCAGCCCACGGGCCATATCCATGTCGATGCCACGGATCACGGACTTGATCCGCGGCAGGTTGGAGGCGTTCATGGAAAGGGCGTCGTACCCCATGGCCAGCAACAGTATGGCGCCGCCGGGGTCTCCCGCCAGCTCACCGCATATGCTGACCGGCTTGCCCACATCATGGCAGTCCTGGGCCACCTGGCACAGTGCCTGGAGCACCGCCGGGTGATAGGAGTGATAGAGGCTGGCCACGCGCGGGTTGTTGCGGTCCACCGCCAGCAGGTACTGGGTCAGGTCGTTCGACCCCACGGAGACGAAGTCGACCCGGGCCGCGATCTCCCGCACCTGGTACACGGCCGCAGGGATCTCGATCATAACCCCGACCTGAGGCATCGCCAGCTGGTAGCCCTCGTCACGCACCTCATGCCAGGCGCGATAGATCAGGTGCTGGGCCTCCTCGATCTCAGAGACATTGCTGATCATCGGCAGCATGATGCGCAGGTTGTCCAGCCCCTCACTCGCCTTGATCATGGCGCGGATCTGGACCAGGAACACCTCCGGGTGGTCCAGCGTGACCCGGATACCGCGCCACCCCAGGAAGGGGTTCTCCTCAACAATCGGAAAATAGGTCAGCGCCTTGTCACCGCCGATGTCCAGCGTGCGCATGGTGACCTCCGCCGGAGCGAAGGCCTCAAGCTGCTCGCGGTAATAGGCCTTCTGCTCCTGTTCGGAGGGGAACCGCTCATTGATCATGAACGGCACCTCGGTGCGGTACAGGCCAATGCCCTCCGCCCCGTGACTGAGTGAGCGCACCACGTCCGTGATCAGACCAGTGTTCACGAACAGCGGTATACGATGGCCATCCAGGGTCTCACACGGCTTGTCGCGCAGCTCCTCCAGCCCCTTAACCAGCTCCTGCTCTTCCTCAATGATGGACTCGAAGAAGGCTTTGAGCTCGGTGGAGGGCGAAGCGAAGATCTGGCCCTCATAGCCGTCCACAATCAGTTCCCTGCCATCCAGCTGCGCCACCGGGATGTCCACCAGCCCCATGACCGTGGGCACGCCCATGGCCCGGGCCAGGATGGCCACGTGGGAGTTGCCGGAACCGCGGACGGATACCAGGCCGGCCAGCTGGCCCTGGGGCACTTCCCCAAGCATCGCGGGCGTCAGTTCATCACTGACCAGAATCGTCCGTTCCGGGTACTCCGGTGTCTCTGACTCCCCTTCCTGGAGGTGGGAGAGCAGACGGCGCCCGAGATCACGGATATCCACGGCCCGCTCACGCAGGTAATGATCCCCCATCATCTCGAAGTGGCGGACATACTGGTTCACCACCGCCTTGAGCGACCCCGGTGCCCAGAGCCCCTCACGGATGCGGTTCTCCACCTCGCCGGGCAGCGCATGGTCGTGAAGCATGCGCAGATAGACCTCGAACAGGGCCTGCTCTTCCGGTCTCAGCTGCGGCGCAAGGCGCTCGCCTACCTGCTCCACATCGTCCCGTACCGCGGAAACGGCCGCGCGGAAGCGCTCGATCTCCGCATCCACATCCTCACAGCGCTTGTCCGGCACCGAATCCAGATCCGCCGGCGGAAACACCACCACGCCGGTCCCGATGGCCACGCCCTGAGCACCGGCGACACCGCTGAAAGCCACATCCCGGGCCTGGTCACCGCTGATCGAGATACCGCCAATGGCACCGGTCGCCTCACTGTGGGCAATGACCCCGGCAAGCTGGGCGGAGATGGTGACCAGGAAGGCTTCCTCACCCTCGTCAAAGCGGCGGCTGTTCTGGGTCTCCTGGACGACGATCACACCCAGCACGCGCCGGTGGTGGATAATGGGTACGCCAAGGAAAGAGCCGAAGCGTTCCTCACCGGTCTCCGGAAAGTAGCGGTTGCGCGGGTGCTTCTGGGCATCCTCCAGGTTAATGGGCTCCTCACGGGTCCCAACCAGCCCCACCAGGCCCTCAGAAGGCGCAATACGGACCTGGCCCACCGCGGACTTATAGAGACCCTCGGTGGCCTTGAGCACGTAACAGCCGGATTTGTCGTCGTAGAGATAGACCGAGCAGACTTCGGTGTGCATAGCGGTCTGGACACGCGCCGCTATGGTGTCCAGCGCGTCCTGCAGGTTATTGATTCCGTTCAGTTCCTGGACGATGCTTCGCAGCGTGCTGAGCATTGTGGTCATAGTCGGTCAGCTTTCCTGGCGGGCCGGCGGTTGCCCCTTTGACTGTAGCCTGAATACCCCCGGCGCCAGTTCCCTCAGCGCCCTGCGGTAGACTTCGCGTTTGAAGGACACCACCTGCCCCAGCGGGTACCAGTAACTGACCCACTGCCAGCCGTCGAATTCAGGCTTATGGCTGCGATCAACCCTCACCCGGGCGTCGGGCGAGAGCATCTCGAGAAGGAACCATTTCTGTTTCTGGCCAATGCACACCGGGCGTGAATCCCTTCGGACCATGCGCCGGGGCAGGCGGTACCTGAGCCAGCCCCGGGTGGTAGTGATGATCCGGACATCCGATGAGTCCAGGCCAACCTCCTCCATCAGTTCGCGATAGAGGGCCTGCTCCGGTGTCTCATCCTCATTGATGCCTCCCTGTGGAAACTGCCAGGCGTCCTGGCCGATGCGCCTGGCCCAGAGCAATTCCCCCCGGTGATTCGCCAGCATGATTCCGACATTCGGTCTGAATCCGTCGGAGTCAATCACGGCAACACCTCTGTTTGTTATTCATCTTCTACGTGTAAGTTAGTGTCATTTTTCCAGAATTGATAGCCCCGGAGCAAACCGCGTAGGAGCCAGCCCTGCTCGCGATTCCCAACATCCATCGCGAGCAGGGCTCGCTCCTACGGTGATTGTGATACCCTTGCGCCCCGAATTCTCCCGGAGGCCGCACTACCGTGACACTCGCCATCTTCGACCTGGACAACACCCTTCTGCACGGCGACAGCGATCATGCCTGGGGCCAGTTCCTGATCGATACCGGCGTGGTCGATGGGGAGCGCTACCGCCAGCGCAACGACCAGTTCTACCGCGATTACGAGGCCGGTCGGCTGGATATTGAGCAATACCTGGCCTTCGCCCTGGAACCACTGGCCAGCCAGAAACCTGCAATACTGCGGAAGCTGCGGGAACGATTCATGCAGGAACGGGTAGAGCCCATGATCGAACCCGCGGCCGAAGCCCTCATCAACCGTCACCGTGAGCGTGGAGAGACCCTGCTGATCATCACCGCCACTAACCGCTTCGTCACGGAACCCATCGCGGCGCGCCTGGGTATCCCCAACCTGATTGCCACCGAGCCGGAAGTGGTGGATGGCGCCTTTACCGGCCGCGTTGCCGGCACCCCCTGCTTCCGGGACGGCAAGATCACGCGGCTCGAGGAATGGCTGCTCGATCGCTCGGAAACCCTGGATGGCGCGCACTTCTACAGTGACTCGCGCAACGACCTGCCGCTGCTGGAAACCGTGCCCAACCCGGTTGCCACCAACCCGGACCCTGCCCTGCGTGACACCGCCCACCACCGCGGCTGGCCAATCCTGGATCTCCAGTCCCCGTAGGAGCGAGCCTCGCTCGCGATCCCGGCGCGATCCCGGGTAACAATCGCGAGCGAGGCTCGCTCCTACGGAGATACAGGAACGCCCTGAACAATCAGTTACAGCCTATCGCCACCATCTGGTCTAGGCTGGGGGCAGCAACCCAACAGGATGATACGCCCCTATGCCTGCGGAACTCACCGACGAACAGATCCACAACGTCCTCCAGGGCATCCGGATTCCACCACAGCCCCAGATCATGGTGGACCTCCAGATGGAGCAGGCGATGCCGGATCCGGACATCGAACAGATCGCCAAACTCATCCGGCAGGATGTCTCCCTGTCCGGAATGATGCTCAAGTTCGTCAACTCGCCCTTCCTGCAGCACAGCAACCAGATCTCATCCATTGAACAGGCAGTCGCGCTGCTCGGCCCCACCACGGTCATCAACATCATCAACGGCCTGAGCATCAAGGGCGAGATGTCGGATCAGGCGATCCGTGCCATGACCCGGTTCTGGGACACCGCCACGGACATCGCCCAGGTTTCGGCCCATGTGGCGCGCGCCATCGGCGCCAAGAACCCCGATGAATCCTATGCGATTGGACTTTTCCACAACGCCGGTATTCCACTGATGATGGAGCGCTTCCCGGACTACGACGATGTCATGATGGAGAGCTACGCGCGTGACGAACCGCGCCTGATCGACGTTGAGAACCGGATGCTGAACACCAACCATGCGGTCGTCGGCTATTACGTGGCCAAATCCTGGAACCTGCCGCGCCACCTCTGCGAGGTCATCGCCGAACACCACAACGTTCAGCAGGTCTTTGCCCAGACGGGCACCCGGGCCCAGGAACGCAAGACACTGCTGGCCACGCTCAAAATCGCTGAGCACATCTGCGGTAACTTCTCGATCCTGGGCCAGCAGGAAGAGGATTATGAATGGCAGCGCCTGGAACAGGATGTACTCATCCACACCGGCCTGACCCAGTACGACCTGGAGGAAATGGCTCAGAACTTCCGTGATATGGGGATCACGGTCCACGGCGGTTACTGAGGACTGACCCCGCGCCGCAGAAAGTCCATCATCATCGGCAGCTCCTGGCGGAACCGCGTGTAGCGGTGGTTACCACCTTCGTGCACAACCAGCTTGCTGGCGGTGAACCTTTCGGCAGCCTGCCGGTAGTCCAGTGTTTCATCGCCGGTTTCCAGAAGAACCATGAGGCGCTCAGGGTGTGACAGAACCCCCGGATCCATGGCCTTGAGCTGATGCACGTGCTCCTCCGTAACGTGGAAGCTCTCCCCGGTATAGAGGTTGGTGTGCTCGCCGAGTGACTCCTCCATCAGGCGGTAGGGATGCGCGGCGGGATTGATCAGGACCGCCGGCAGACCATAGCGCTCCGCCATCACCATCGCGAAGAACCCGCCCAGGGAGCTGCCGATCAGGCCGGGCCCGGAACCCGGCGCCTCTTCGATGAGCCCGGCGAGCTGCGCCTCCACGCCGGCAGGCGTGGTTGCCAACTGGGGAATGAACCACTGCCCCCGGTAGCCGGATTCATGCAGCCAGGCATCCAGCTCCCTTGCCTTTTCGGAAGCCGGCGCACTACGGAACCCATGAAGATAGATCAGGTCAGGGTCATCAGTAGCCAACGCTGTCGAGCTCCAGTCCGTAGTCATCATCGGCAATGCGTTCCACGCCGGAGCGGATGCGCCCGTCCGGATAGAGCGCGAGCCAGCGGTAACCCGGCGGCACGACATCAACCGCAAAGGACTCTGAATCCGGCAGAAACTGCACGCAGGTGGAGGGGCTGGCCAGCATCCGCCAGCCGCCGGTCTCCTGGTCCAGGGACTGGTGGATATGCCCCCAGAGAAGTCCCCGCACCTGCTCGTGGCGCGCCAGCACCTCGAAGAGGGCTTCGTGATCCTGCAGGCCAATGGCATTCATCCATTCGGCACCGATACGGATCGGATGGTGATGCAGGCACACCAGCGCATGATCCCCGGGGTGCTCCTTCAGGCAGGCATCCAGATACGCCAGTTCCTTCTCCCCCAGGCACCCGTGCACCTGGTCCGGCACCGAGGAGTCCAGGCAGATCAGCTGCCACCCATGGCTCCGGTAACGCCGCTCTGCCGATCGGGTTCCCCTGATGGCCCGCTCCATTGCCGGCAGCACATCGTGATTGCCCGCTGCCCAGAAGACAGGCCCCTCAAAGAAAGCGGTCTGCTCCCGGAAATAGTGATAGGAGTCGTCACTGCCATCCTGGGAGATATCGCCGGTTGCCAGAACCAGATCCGGTTGACCGTAATGGACGCGGACATGCGCCAGCACTGCCTCCAGTGTCTGGCGCGTATTGATCCCGAGCAGGCGCCCTTCCGGGTCCCCCATCAGGTGGGGGTCCGTAATCTGCAGCACATGCAGGGGCTCGGCTGAGGCGTCCATGGTGGCTATGGGCTCCCTTCGTCGCTATGCCCTTCAATATAGCGGGCTTATGCGTTATTGCCCAACGGATTTAGGGAACGTCATCACGGGTTCAGGATTCCAGGCTCCAGACCGAATCCAGGTCGGCCGCCTGCCCGAACCTGAGGCAGAAATCCAGCCAGTCCGCCAGGAACAGATTGATCTGCAGCTTCTCATCCGGAAGATGCATTCGCGCATTGGGGTAGGGATTCACAGCGCGGATGCGCCCATGCCGGAAACAGCTCATCACTTCCAGCATCCCCACATCGTGATAGGCACGCACCGTCATGCGGGGGTTATTGAGCCAGCGCCCGTTGTTCGCCACCTGTTCCAGGTACCAGGTCTCGGTGAAGCGCGCCTTCTCCAGACGGCACAGATGCACGTCTCCCAGATGCCGACCACCGTCATGCAACTGGAAGAACACATCGGAGTCCGCATCGGGCCCGAGGCGCTCAAGATGGCCCAGGCGATGGTAGTTGGCCTCGCACACCGCCGCGAAGCGGGTCAGGTCCGGCACATACCGCTGCACCATCACCCGGCCCTCCACTCATCCCGCAACCGCTCACGGTTCAGAGCCAGCCACTGCAGGGCCATGATGGCTGGTGCGTTCCAGATCCGGCCGTCACGCAGGCCCTCCATGGCGATTTCAAAGGCAAGAGGCTGCACGCGGATGTCCTCGTTCTCATGCTCAAGGCCATGGATACCACCTGCACCGGCCGCATCCACACAGCCGCCATAGAGGTGCACAAGTTCATTGGTACCGCCAGGTGAGACCAGATAGTCACAGATCTTCTCGACACGCCCCAGGGTCAGCCCCGCTTCCTCCTCGGCTTCCCTGCGGGCGGTGGTCTCACCGTCATCACCGGATTCGTTGATGCCGGCGACCACCTCCAGCAGCCAGGGCGAGGCCTCACGCCCCAGGGCGCCGGCGCGGAACTGCTCCAGAAGCACCACTTCGTCCCGCCAGGGGTCATAGGGCAGCACACAGGTGCAGTTCTCACGCCAGAAGATCTCGCGATGCATGGCAGGGCTCCAGCCGCCTCCGAAAAGGCGGTGCCGGAACCGCAGCCCACGAAGCTGGAAGAAACCCTGATAGAGCGCCTCATCGGACTCAATGGTCACGTCATCGTGGTCAAAGGTGCTGTCCAGCTCTCCCATCAGGGCCTCATCGGTCTCAGACTTCGTGGTACAGATCCCCTCCCTGTTCGCGGAACTCGGCGGACTTGTCCGCCAGCCCTTCCCGCAGCGCCGCTTCATCGTTCAGACCATGCTCCCGCGCGTAGTCACGCACCTCCTGGGAGATCTTCATGGAACAGAACTTCGGCCCGCACATGGAGCAGAAGTGCGCCACCTTCGCCGAATCCTTGGGCAGGGTCTCATCGTGATAGGCTCGGGCCCGTTCGGGATCCAGTCCGAGGTTGAACTGATCTTCCCAGCGGAACTCGAAGCGCGCCTTGGAAAGCGCGTCATCCCGCCGCTGGGCTCCGGGGTGGCCCTTGGCCAGGTCCGCCGCGTGCGCCGCAATCCGGTAGGCCATCAGCCCTTCTTTCACGTCCTCGCGGTTGGGCAGGCCCAGATGCTCCTTCGGCGTCACGTAGCAGAGCATGGCGCAACCATACCAGCCGATCATGGCAGCGCCAATCCCGGAGGTAATGTGATCATAGCCCGGCGCGATGTCGGTTGTCAGCGGCCCCAGCGTGTAGAACGGCGCCTCGTCACAGCACTCAAGCTGACGCTCCATGTTTTCCTTGATCAGGTGCATCGGCACATGACCAGGTCCCTCGATCATGCACTGGACATCATGCTCCCAGGCGATCTTCGTGAGCTCGCCCAGTGTCTCCAGCTCCGCGAACTGCGCCCGGTCGTTGGCATCGGCAATGGAGCCGGGGCGCAGCCCGTCGCCCAGGGAGAAGGCAACGTCATAGGCCTTCATGATCTCGCAGATCTCAGAGAAATGCGTATAGAGGAAGCTCTCTTCGTGCCGGGACAGGCACCACTTGGCCATGATGGACCCACCGCGCGACACGATACCCGTGGTCCGTTCCGCCGTCATGGGCACATGGTGCAGGCGCACCCCGGCATGAATGGTAAAGTAGTCCACGCCCTGTTCGGCCTGTTCGATGAGGGTATCCCGGAACAGCTCCCAAGTCAGGTCCTCGGCCGTACCATCCACCTTCTCCAGTGCCTGGTAGATGGGTACCGTGCCCACAGGCACCGGTGAGTTGCGGAGCAGCCATTCCCGGGTCTCGTGGATGTCCTTACCGGTCGACAGATCCATGATGGTATCCGCCCCCCAGCGGATCGCCCAGGTCAGCTTGCCCACCTCTTCCTCGATCGAGGAAGTCACCGCCGAGTTGCCGATGTTGGCGTTGACCTTCACCAGGAAGTTGCGCCCGATGATCATGGGCTCAGATTCCGGGTGGTTGATGTTGTTGGGGATGATGGCACGTCCACGCGCCACTTCATCACGCACGAATTCGGGATCGACGCCCTCGCGGATGGCGATGAATTCCATCTCGGGGGTGACCATGCCCTTCCGCGCGTAGTGCATCTGGCTCACGTTGCCGCCCGCGCTGGCCACCCTGGGCTTGGGCGGCCGGCCGAAGCGGAAGGCGTCCCGTCGTGGGTCACGCAGCCGCTGGCGAGTAGTTTCGGAACTGAACTCGGGCAGGCGCTGCGTATCACCCCGTTCATCGATCCAGCCGGCGCGCAAAGGCGCGAGGCCCTCACGGAGGTCGATGGCAGCAGCGGGATCCGTATAGGGGCCGGATGTATCGTAGACCCGCAACGGCTCGTTGGCTTCCGGGCCCTCGGCCGTGTCTGTGGGACTCAGCTGGATCTCGCGCATGGGCACGTTCAGATCCGGACGACTGCCCGACACGTACACTTTATGCGACGCAGGCAGTTGGTCGATGGTGGCGTCGTTGACGCGCTCGTTCTCGCTCAGGAGCTCATTGGATGGGTTCATGGTGGTTCTCCTCCGTTGGTGATCGAACGGACGGGAGAACGCAGAGGCAGACATGACGTCAGTAGTGGCAAACAAGGAGGCGGTACAGTCAGCACCCGCCTGTCTCGATCCCTACGCCGGTGCTAGCCGGATCAGGTCTGCGGGTTCTGCATTCGCAATCTCAGCCGGTCGCGGCGGCAAACGCCAACCCCGGGTCCGGCACCCCGTCAAGACAGTCCATTCGAGTCTAGAGATTGCCCCGGAACTTGTCCATAATGGTGACCGCCGGTCACGGCCATCCTTGATCAACGCTTGAGGGATCCAATGAAAGCGCGCGCTCTTCCCGCACTGATTGCGGCCCTGCTGCTCCCCGTTACCCAGGCTCACGGCGAGGGTCTGATGGACGTCTACCGCAAGGCCCTTTCCTATGATTCAGAACTGGCGGCGGCCAGGGCAGCCCGACAAGCCCGTGAGGCAGCTGTGGCTGAGTCCAGAGCTCCGCTTCTGCCCCAGCTGGACGCCTTCGGAGAATCCACCTATACCGAGCTCAACACTGTGGATGGCCACGTCACCAACCATGAGTATGGCCTCCAGCTCAGCCAGCCCCTGTTCCGGGCCAACGCCTGGTATGGTTTCCAGGCCAGCCAGAAGCAGAGCAAGGTTGCGGCGGCGGAACTCTCCCGCGCTGAACAGGGGCTGATGCTGAAAGTAGCGGAACAGTACTTCAATGTGCTGCGCGCCAAAGACGAACTGGACACCGCCCAGGCTCAGGAAGCGGCCCTGCGGCGCCAGTGGGAGCAAGCGAAAGAGCGCTATGACGTGGGGCTGGTAGCCACCACTGAAGTGGAGGAAGCTCGCGCAGGCTACGACGCAAGCCGCTCGCAGCGGATCGCTGCCCAGAGCCAGCTGGACATCGAACGCGAGAGCCTTGCGCGACTGACCGGCCAGTTCCCGGAGACCCTCGAACGGCTGGAAACCGACTTCCCGATCAGCAGCCCGGAACCGGCCAACCCCAAGGCCTGGGCCCAGACCGCACTGGAGCAGAACTGGGAGCTGAAGGCACAACAGCTTACCGTGGACGCCACCCGCGAGCAGCTCAGCGCAGCACGCTCCGAGCACCTGCCCACACTGGACCTGTTCGCCCGGGTCCAGCGTCAGCACCAGGATAATGACTTTGACCTCCCGGCCACGGGGGCGCCGGGGGCACCCATACCGACCAATCCGATGGACGAGTATCCGCGCACCGATACCACCATCGGACTGTCTCTGAACATTCCTCTTTATAGTGGTGGCGGCACCCAGGCCGGTGTCCGGCGGGTTCGGGCGGAAAGCGAGCAGGCCCAACGCAACCTGGACACGGTGCGCCGCAATGTCCGCCTTGACGCCCGTTCCCTGTTCCGCCGGATCACCACCAACATCCAGACCATCAATGCCCAGCGCCAGACCATTGTTTCAAGGCGCAGCGCGCTGGACGCCACGCGTGCCGGCTACGAGGTGGGTACAAGGAACATCGTTGAAGTACTGGATGCTGAGCAGAACTACTACGTTGCTCTGAGGGACTACGCCAATGCCCGCTACGACTACGTGCTCAACACACTGCGCCTGAAGCAGGTAGCCGGAACGCTGAGCCCCCAGGATCTGCAAGGCCTTGACCGCTGGCTGAGCGCTACAGCTCCGGGCATTGAACGTCTGGCAAGGCAGGTAACCCGCGAGGAACGGCAGGACAACGGGGACCAGACCCCGGATCAGTAATCGGGCAGCCGCCTGAGGACACCCTCCACCAGGCGCGCCACCGCGCCCTGGTTGGCATCCACCACGGCCCGGCCACGCTGGCCCAGCGCCTCCCGTTCCGACGCTGCCCCCACAAGCTCCTCCAGCACCGCGGCCAGCGCATCGGTGCCATCCACAAACCGCACGGCCTGCTCGTCCGCAAGGCGCTCAAACACACTGACGAAGTTGAACACATTCGGCCCGGTCAGCACCGGCAGCGACCAGGCCGCCGCCTCCAACGGGTTGTGCCCGCCACGCTCAATGAGCGACCCGCCGATAAAGGCGATATCCGCACACCCGAAGAGCATCAGGAGCTCACCCATGGTGTCCGCAAGGTAAACCTGAGCAGAGGCGGGATCGTCAGCCGCTGTCCGACGCGCCAGGGTCAGGCCCTGCTGCTCAGTGAGCCGTGCCACTGCATCAAAGCGCTCGGGGTGGCGTGGCACCAGCACCAGCAGTGCCCGCGGGTAACGTTCCAGCAGGCGGCGATGCGCGGCCAGGACAGGCTCATCCTCGCCGTCATGGGTACTGGCGGCGATCCATACGGGCCGCCCTTCTCCGAAACTCTCCCTGAGTGCGGCCGCCTCATCGCGCACCGCTTCCGGAATCCGCAGGTCATACTTGATCGAGCCTGTTACCGAAAGCTGTTGCGAGCGCACGCCCATGGCGCGGAAACGTTGCGCGTCCGCATCCGACTGGGCGGCAATCCAGTCAAGGGAACGGAAAGCCGGCAGCGTCAGCGGTGCCACACGGGCATACCCCGAGGCGGATTTCTCCGAGAGCCGGGCATTCGCAAGGATCACCGGAATCCCCCTGCGGGCACAGGCATTCACCAGGTTGGGCCATACTTCGGTTTCCATGATGACCAGTCCCGACGGCTTCACGCGCCGGATGAAGGCATTCACCATCCAGGGAAGGTCAAGTGGAATATAGGCGTGCATCACCTGATCCCCGAAGGCGGCACGAACCCTCTCGGCGCCTGTGGGTGTCATGGTGGTGACCAGTATCTGTCGGTCCGGCGCCTGTTCACGGAGGGCCCTGACCATGGGAGCAGCCGCGATCACCTCGCCTACGGATGCGGCGTGGATCCAGAGGATGCCGGCATTTTCGGGAACCGGCCCGTAACCCAGCCGCTCCGGCCAGCGCTCGCGGTACCGTCTGTCCTTAAGACCCCGGTACCACAGGAACGCCAGAATGCCGGGTAGCAGCAGCGTCAGCAGAAGTGAATAGAGCCAGCGTGCCATATGCAGGCGTTCCCGGGCTCAGGTGGCGACGGTCAGCCAGTCCCTGTTCCGCTCCCGGCGCCCTTCCACGGCGTCAAAGTACATCTGCTGGAACTGCTCGGTAATGGGGCCACGGCTGCCTTTGCCAATGGTGCGGTTGTCCAGCTCGCGGATGGGCAGCACCTCGGCAGCCGTGCCGGTAAAGAACGCTTCGTCCGCGATGTAGATCTCGTCGCGGGTGATCCGACGCTCTCTCACGGGGATGTCCAGTTCACGGGCGAATTCGAGAATGCTCCGCCGGGTGATGCCATCCAGGCAGGAAGTCAGCTCCGGCGTATGCAGTTCGCCATTGCGGACGATGAACAGGTTCTCTCCAGTCCCCTCCGCAACGTAACCTTCGTTGTCCAGCAGCAGGGCTTCATCATAGCCGCAGCTCATGGCCTCATTGAGCGCCAGCATGGAGTTGATGTAGTTGCCATTGGCCTTGGCCTTGCACATGGTGATGTTCACGTGATGACGCGTGTAGGACGAGGTGCGGATACGGATGCCCTGTTCCCGTGCTTCCGGCGCCATGTACGAGGGCCACTCCCAGGCGGCGATCATGACGTGCACCTGGAGATTGTCCGCACGCAGCCCCATGCCCTCGGACCCCAGGAAAACCATGGGCCGGATGTAGGCAGAGGCCAGACCGTTCTCACGGATCACCAGACGCTGGGCGTCGTTGAGGGTCTCCTGATCGTAAGGCATCTTCATGTTGAGGATGTGCGCGGAGTTGAACAGGCGCTGGGTGTGGTCCTGGAGACGGAAGATCGCCGGTCCCTCATCCGTGCTGTAGGCACGCACCCCCTCAAAGCAGCCCATGCCGTAGTGAAGGGTATGGGTCAGCACATGCACTTTGGCATCACGCCAGGGCACCAGTTCCCCGTCAAGCCAGATAAGACCATCACGATCCGCCATCGACATTGCCGCCAACTCCTCTCGTCTGTATTTTCGGCCAGAGCATCAAACCCGGGATTCTAGCAGGAAACGGGCCCTCCATGAGAACCGGAGAGCGCACGGACGGACAGCCCCTAAACGGCAGGAGGATGCATCAGGGTCTGCCAGCACTCCATGACGTAGCGCCTCTCCGCCTCGAACTGGTCCGCCGAAACCTCGCTGTTGAGGCGCTGCAGCGCACGCCGGTGCACAGTCGAGCGCATGGTGATGAACACATCCCGCAGACGCTCAGCCATGGCAGTATCCAGAACACCGGCCTCGCCAAGGGATTCCATCTGGCGGATGTTGTCCGACTGGTGGGTGATGGCCGGGTACCGGTGAGCCCAGGCCAGGATGAGGTACTGGACCATGAACTCGATGTCGATGATCCCTCCCGGATCCTGCTTGACGTGGAATATGCCGGGATCCCCGGAGGCATGGGCATCACGCATGCGCTGGCGCATGGCAACCACCTCCTGGCGCAGAGCCTCGGGGTCGCGCTCATTTGCCAGGATATCATGGCGGATCCGCGCAAACCCTTCGCCGGAAACCTGGCTCCCGGCCACCCAGCGCGCCCGGACCAGGGCCTGATGCTCCCAGGTCCAGGCATCGCGCTCCTGGTAGGTACGGAACGCATCCAGCGTGGAGACCAGCAACCCTGAGTTGCCCGAGGGCCGCAGCCGCATATCCACTTCGTAGAGCTGGCCGGAGGGTGTCTGCGCCTGGAGGATGTGCACCACCCGTTGACCGAGGCGCGCATAGAAGACCGCGTTATCAATGGATTTATCGCCATCGGTCACATTCTGCGGATCACTGTCGTGCACGAACACCAGGTCCAGATCCGAGGTGTAGCCCAGCTCGATACCGCCGAACTTGCCATAGCCGATGATCGCGAAGTCCATCTCAATGGGCTCCCCCTGATCATCCGTGGGCGTGCCGTAGCGCTGGGTCAGGTGGTGCCAGGCCAGCACCACCACATGCTCCAGAACGGCCTCGGCAATCCAGGTCAGATAGTCGCTGACCTTCATCAACGGCAGTGTGCCACGGATCTCGGAGGCGGCCACGCGCAGCACATGGGCCTTCCGGAAGTGGCGCAGCGCCTCCATCTGTTCTTCCAGGTCGTCCAGCGGAATCCGCAGCATCTGCTGGTTCAGGTCCGCCTGCAGCTGATCACGGTCCGGCGGCGTATAGAGGCTTTCAGCGTTGAGCAGTTCATCCAGCAGCAGCGGCGTCTCCGCCAGCTGGTCCGCAATCCAGGGGCTGGCCGCGCACAGGCGTACCAGTTCCCGCAATGCCCCCGGATTCTCCGTGAGCAGCAGCAGATAGGCGCTGCGGCGCAGAACCGCTTCCACCAGCGGAAGCACACGCTCCAAAGTGGCGGACGGGGCGTCCTCCTCCGCCAGTGCAGCCAGAAGCCGTGGCAGGAAGCGGTCCAGGCGACGCCGTCCCTCACTCTGGAGAGTGGTGACAACCCGGCCTTCCCGCAGGGATTTCAGCCGTTCCAGTGACTCAGTGGCCGACTCGAACCCGGCCCTTTCCAGCCACTGGCTGGCCGTCTCCTCCCCCAGCGAACCGGCCCAGATCTCTTCCCAGCCATCCTGGCCACCATCATCCTCTCCCTCGTCCTCTTCCAGAGCGATGATGTCCGCGAAATGCGCGTTGACCCGTTCCCGGTGTGCCTGCAGTTCACCGGCAAGGCTGTCCCAGTCCCCGTACCCCATGATCAGCGCCACCCGTGCCCGGCCCGCCGCATCCGAAGGCAGAGTCTGGGTCTGCTGGTCGGCAATGCCCTGGAGGGCGTGCTCGGTATCCCGGAGCAGGACATAGGCGCTGTCCAGATCCGCAACCACCTCATCCGGCAACAGCTCCATACTCCCAAGGGCAGACAGCACTTCGCGGAGACGGCGCTCCTGGAGGACCGGCTCACGGCCACCGCGGATCAGCTGGAACGCCTGGGCCACAAACTCAATCTCCCGGATGCCACCGGCTCCCAGCTTGATGTTGCTCTCCAGTGAGCGCCGGCGAACCTCGCGCTGGATGAGCTTTTTCATCTCCCGCAGCGACTCGAAGGCGGAGAAATCAATGTAGCGCCGGTAGATGAACGGGTGCAGCAGCTGCTGAAGGTGGCTGGCATGCTCCCTGGGCCCACTGACCACCCGTGCCTTGATCAGCGCATAGCGTTCCCATTCCCGGCCCTGGTTCTGGTAGTACGTCTCCAGGGCACCAAAGCTCATGGCCAGGGGGCCACTCTCGCCGTTCGGGCGCAGCCGCATGTCCACACGGAAGACGAAACCGTCGGCGGTGGGCTGATCCAGCGCGCGGATCAGCCTCTGACCCAGGCGGCTGAAAAAGACCTGATTGTCGACACTGCGCCGTGCGCCTTCGGTTTCGCCACTGCTCGGGTAGGCGAAGATCAGATCGATGTCCGAGGAGAGATTGAGTTCCCCGGCACCCAGCTTACCCATGCCGATCACCAGCAGGGGCTGGGCGACGTGCTCCCCTGTAACCGGATCCGCGCCCATGGGGGTGCCCCACTCGCGGCAGGCATCCGCGTAGAGCCATGAAACCGCGCCATCGATACAGGCGTCGGCCAGCTCGGTCATGGCGCCCATGGTTTCCTCGAGATCCGCTTCGCCCAGCAGATCGCGCCATACGATCCGGAACATCCAGCGTCGCCGGAAGGTCCGCAGGGCCTTCTGGAGTTCCGCCTCCGCCTGGATATGCGGCTGCTGCGCCTGCCAGTCCTCCCGGATCTCACCCGGGCACCAGGGGCGCGTCAGCAGCTCTGACTCGAACAGCGGCTCCAGCACATCGGGGTGGCGCCGCAACTGCTCGAACAGGAAGTCACTGCGGGCAATGGCCTGGATGATGCCCTCGCGATGGGCCTCGAAATGCGCCTGGCTCGCGGCGGATTCCACATCCATGAGACTGCGCCAGCCTTCAGCCGCCTTCTCCCGGAGGGCGTCAGGCAACGGTGCCAGTTTCCCGTCATCCAGAGGGTCCATCATGGTGGTTACCTTCCTGTCGGTGTGCCATCAGCTCGCCGGTTGATGCCGTTCAGACAAGCAGTGCCAGCTGCAGCGGCGCCAGCCCGCGCATGGTGGTCAGGGCCTCGCGGGGCGACATGCATTGTGCCGCAGCGGATTCGAGCTCCGCTGTGACCTGAGTGTAGGCCTCCCCGGCCCCGGCTGCCTCTGCAGAACCGGACAGTTGTCGATGCAACTGAAGAAAATGCTCCCAGCCAGCCGGATCATCCCCCAGCCAGAAGCGGCACAGGGCATCCAGCCACACCTGGGGACTGGCCCCGGACCCAGCCTCTCCCGATGCGCCCACCCCGGCCAGATGATAGCCCTGCTCAGCCTTGCTGATGCTGTTGAGCAGTGCCGGCACGCTCGCTGTCAGCGCGGTTGCAACCCGCGAGAGAATGCCGGCATCGCCCTCCACCAGTTCCAGCTCGAGTTCACAGAGCGGCTGCTCCTGCCCGCTGGCACGGATCACTCCATTGTCCAGCGCGCATTCGATGCGTGCCCACTGCCCCTGCTCGGACCAGTCAAGCATAAGGACGCGACGCTGGAAGTCCGTGTCAAAGACGGGTGCCAGGTGGCTCAGGGCCGGGTGATCCGCCATGGGGGTGTCAGCCATAAGCGCCAGGTCCAGGGAAGCTTCCGGTCTTTCCCACTCCCATTCCTGGCGCGCCAAGGCCGCCCCCTGGAGGTGACCGCGGGTTTTCAGGGTCTGGATGTAGCCACTCCCGGTGGCGCGCACGCGCAGAGCCACCCGTTCCGCGTTCAGGGCTCCCTCCGGGGTGTCATAGTAACGGTTGAGGAGCGTCAGGGGCTCGCCCTGCTCCACGGCGCCCCTGGTACTCAGCCAGCCCCCGGCCCGGTCAAGGTTGGCGGGGGTCATGCTGAGTTTGAGCTCGGTCTCGCTCATGGATCAGAACCGGTAACGGGCGCCGACCATCAGATCGAATCGGTCCGGCGTCTGCTCATTCGAACTGGCTTTGTAGCCTTCCACGTACACCGCCATGGACTCGGTCAGATCGTGCATGACCTGGGCCGTGTAGGCGTTGGTGGTTTCGCTATCCAGGTCACCACCGGAAACCTGCTGTGCAAGTTCATCACGCTCCCTTTCCCAGGAAACCGAGAACCGGTTGGGGCCGATGCGGTAGCTGGTCAGCAGGGCCGCCACGCTGGCGATGTCCTTGCGGTGCTGATACTGGGCGGTGAAGTGCCAGCGTTCACCCTCATAGGTCATGCGGCCGCCGTAGGTATTCTCGTTGCCTGCCTGAAGCCGTTCCCGTTCGGAGGGGTTTGCCCCGAGCACGTCGCCGCCGTCATTGGAATCCATACCCAGCGCCCATTCCCAGTTGCCAGGGGTATAGCTCAGTACGGCCTGATAGGGACGGCTTTCCTTCTCCTGGTCGTTTCCGACTTCGGGACTACCATCCTCGTTCAGCTGAACCGCGGTATGCAGCCGGAGGTCGCCCCAGGAGGGTGTGGTGTACTGCACCAGACGGTCACGGCCCGTGGTGTAGGGGCCCAGCGGATGGCGCCTTGTATCACGCCCACCGTCCTCATGGCGGAATTCGCCTTCAAAGAAATTGGCAACGTGGTCGAGCTGCTGTTCATACACGGTATCGTCCACGCCACCCCAGATGCGGCCAAAGTCACCCTCAAGGCCGATGTAGGCGTACTCGACATGCTCATCGAACATCCGGTTCCGGTCTTCATCGGCGCGGGTGGGAATAGAGCGCCACTCAGCACGGAAGAAACCCTCGGTACCCGGCATGAGTTCGGTGCGGTTGCGCAGGCCGATCCAGGAGTTGCTGTCGCGGAAGGCGGTTTCGCTGCCGCGAGCACCATCCGTATCGCGGTGCTCCATCACCAGCCCAAGCTGGCCGTAGATCTCCGGCATCATGTCCAGCCGGTGCGTCAGTGCGTCCACCTCCGCCAGTGTCAGTTCACTGTCGCCGCTGCGGCCCGAATCCTGGGCCTGCACGCCACCAGCCGCCAGCGCGGCCAGTGCCAGAACAATTCCTTTCCGCTTCATGGAACCCCCTAGTGTTATCAGAGCCGGCAGAATACCACTGAGGCCCCACCGGCTAAAGAAACCTCAACGCTACACGCTCAACAGAAACGTTACCGGCCCGTCATTGACCAGCTGTACCTGCATGTCCGCACCAAACCGGCCGGTGGCCAGATGCCCGATCCCGGGCGGTGCCACGTCCACCTCCTGGCGGGCTGCCTCCACAAACGCATTGAACCAGTGTTCGCCGCGCTCGGGCCGGGCCGCGGACGAAAAGGAGGGCCGGCTGCCCTTGCTGGTATCCGCCGCCAGAGTGAACTGGGGCACCACCAGCAGGTCACCGCCGCAATCGCGTAGGCTCCGGTTCATACGCCCCTGTTCATCAGGAAACACACGGTACTCAAGCACGCGCTCCAGCATCCGTTTCTGCTCGGCCGCCCCATCCGTTTTCTGAACCCCAAGAAACAGGAGCAGACCATAACCGACCTCTCCCACGACCTCTCCGTCGATACTGACGCTGGCGCTGCTGACACGCTGTATAAGCCCTTTCAAACAACCTCCTCCTGTCCAGATAACAGCAGCCACTCATGGTGCCAGAAAGCGCCCTGCAATGACGCATACCAGTGTGCACCTGCACCAAAACAGCCCCCAAGGCCAGCCCACAAAGCGCCTCCACCCTCCTGACAACCGCCCTTAACCATTTTTAGATACTGATTTTAAAGGACTTTTTAGAAAAAGGCACAGCGGCTGCTGTGGTAGGGACAAGTTGCACTGCAACGGAATTAATCAAAACAGCCAACGGAGGCTATTATCATGCAGACTCAACGTACCCGTCTTTTCAGCTGCATCGCTGCCGGATTCATGGGCGCTGGCGCAATGTTCGCCGCGTCACCCGCCGCCGCGTTCGATCCCAGCCTGAGCGCCAGCGTCGGCATTTCCAACATGTATCTGTTCCGCGGCGTCGACCTCAGTACCGGCGGTAACGCGCACGTTTCCGGCAGCCTCGATTTCGACAGCGGCGTCGGGCTCTATACCGGTGTATGGGCCGCCAGCGGCGACTCGAATCTGGGTCAGGAATACGATCTGTATGCGGGTTATGCCACAGACATTACCGATGACGTATCGGTGGATGTTGGTGCCATCAACTACATCTACCCCAGCCAGGACAAGTCCACCTCCCCGGACCTCGTCGGTGACTTCTCCGAAGTCTATCTGAATGTCGAAGCCTATGGCGCAAGCCTTGGCTACGTGGATACAGTGGCTGGCCTGCCGGGTTACAGCTATATCACCGCCGGCTACGGCTACGACGCATTCAGTGCCACCGTTGGACATCACAGCTTTGACGATGCAGCTCAGGGCAACAGTTACGGCGGATTCGGAGAAGACATGACGCACCTGGACCTCTCGTTCCAGTTCAACGATGAACTCTCCTTCACCACCAGCACAATTGTTGATGTAGACAATGACGACGACACTCGCCGCAGTACGCTGATCCAAGCTGTCTACAGCAAGTCCTTCAGCCTTTAACCCAACCCAACCGGCTCGTTCCATCCCATGGCGAGCCGGTCTGACGATTAGCCCCCCTTATAGGAAGCCGAAATCCGGCCCGAAGCGATCACTCATAGCTTCGGTTGCCCGGATCAGTGCATCGACGATAGCGGGCTCCGAGGCCGCATGTCCGGCGTCACGGATAATGGAAAGATCCGCTTCCGGCCAGGCATCGTGCAGCGTGACAGCGTTCTCCAGCGGGCAGACCATGTCGTAGCGACCGTGAACCATACGGGCCGGTTTATCGCGGATGGCATCCAGGTTGTCCAGGATCCGGTTTTCCTCGATGAAACCGCCGTTGAGGAAGTAGTGACACTCGATACGGGCGAGGGAGAGCGCCAGATGCGCGTGCCCGAAACGCTCCACCGCTGCCGGGTTCGGGTGCAGGGTGGCACAGCGCCCCTCCCAGATCGCCCAGGTGCGGGCGGCCTGCAGGCGCTCCAGCTCGTTGTCGCTGTGCAGCAGCCGGTGGTAGGCACGGATCAGGTCATCCCGCTCACTCTCCGGGATAAGGGCGATGAAATCCTCCCAGTAATCCGGAAAGATCCGGCTGGCCCCGTCCTGCAGGAACCAGCTGATATCGCGCTCGCGGCAGAGAAAGATACCCCGAAGGATCAGCCCCAGAACCCGCTCCGGGTGGGATTGGGCGTACAACAGACTGAGCGTGGACCCCCATGAACCGCCAAACAGAAGCCACTGCTCAATGCCGAAGAACGCGCGGATGCGCTCCATGTCCTCAAGCAGATGGGCGGTGGTATTGTTCTCTACGGACGCAAACGGGGTGGAGCGGCCGGAACCGCGCTGATCGAAGAGGATGATGCGGTAGCGCTCCGCATCAAAGAAACGGCGGGCAGTGCCATCACTGCCCGCACCCGGACCGCCGTGAACCACGAGCACCGGGATCCCGTCGGGATGCCCGGACTCCTCCAGGTAGAGACTGTGGCCATCCCCCACGTCCAGGCGATGGGTGGCGTAGGGGGCGATTTCCGGGTAAAGGGTCAGCATGCCCCAAGTCTAGGCGCCCGGGGCAGGCTCAGCCACCCTATTTCTTGCCGGCGCGCTTGCGATCCGTTTCAGTCAGCAGCTTCTTGCGGACCCGCAGGTTATTGGGCGTAACCTCCACCAGTTCATCGTCATCGATGAACTCAAGCGCGTTCTCGAGGGTCATCTCGATCGGCGGGGTCAGCACCAGGTTCTCGTCCGTACCAGCGGCACGCACGTTGGTGAGCTGCTTGCCCTTGGTCGGATTCACCGTCAGGTCATTCTCCCGCGCGTGAATACCGATAACCATACCCTCGTACACCTCGGCGCCCGGGCCCACCATCAGGCGGCCACGGTCCTGCAGCGTAAACAGAGAGTAGGCCGTGGTAGTGCCCTTGACCATGGAAACGATGGCACCGTTATGGCGGTGTTCGGCCATACCACCCTTGACCGGACCCCAGTGGTCAAACACGTGGGTCAGGATACCCGAGCCCTGGGTCAGGGTCAGGAACTGGGAACGGAAACCGATCAGCCCGCGCGCCGGCATGATGAAATCAATCCGCACGCGGCCACGGCCGTCCGGCACCATGTTCTGCATCTCGGCGCGACGGTTGCCCATCTCTTCCATGACCGAGCCCTGGTGCTGCTCTTCGATGTCGACCACGACCTGCTCGTAGGGCTCTTCCTTGGCGCCGTTGTTCTCACGCTGCACCACTTCGGGGCGAGAGACGCCCAGCTCAAAGCCTTCACGGCGCATGTTCTCGATCAGAACAGCCAGGTGCAGCTCACCACGGCCTGAGACCGTGAACTTTTCCGCTGCGTCGCCCTGCTCGACCCGCAGCGCCACGTTGTGCAGCAGCTCCTGCTCAAGGCGCTCCTTGATCTGGCGGCTGGTGACGTATTTGCCGTCCTGGCCAGCGAAGGGCGAATCGTTCACCTGGAACGTCATGCTTACGGTCGGCTCGTCCACGGTCAGCGCCGGCATCGCCTCGGGGGCTTCGCGGCTGCAGATCGTATCCGAGATGCGAAGGTTGCTGATGCCGGAGATACAGACAATATCGCCCGCGTTGGCTTCATCCACGTTCACGCGGTTAAGGCCGAGGAAGCCTTTCACTTCCAGCAGCTTGGCATTGCGCTGCTCCCCCTCGCGGTTAATCACGGCCACCTGCTGGCCGGGCTTCATCTGGCCGCCCTTGATGCGGCCCACGCCCAGCACGCCCACGTAGGGGTCGTAGTCCAGCGAGGAGACCTGCATCTGCAGGGATGCGTCCGGATCCACGCTCGGTGCCGGAACCTGGTTGACGATCATCTTGAACAGCGAATCCATGTCGTCTTCCAGGGCATCCGGATCCTCACCGGCAATGCCGTTGAGGGCGGACGCGTAGACAATCGGGAAGTCCAGCTGGTCCTCGTTGGCGCCCAGTGCATCGAACAGGTCGAAGACTTCGTTGATCACCCAGTCCGGGCGGGCGCCTTCCCGGTCCACCTTGTTCACCACAACAATGGGGTTAAGCCCCTTGGCGAACGCCTTCTGGGTCACGAAGCGGGTCTGGGGCATGGGGCCGTCAACGGCGTCGACCAGCAGCAGGACCGAGTCGACCATGGACATGACCCGCTCCACCTCGCCACCGAAATCGGCGTGGCCGGGCGTGTCGACGATGTTGATCCGGTATTCGCCCCAGTTGATCGCAGTATTCTTGGAGAGGATGGTGATGCCCCGCTCCTTCTCCTGATCATCGGAGTCCATGATACGGTCAGTGTCCGATGACTTGCGATCCAGGGTCCCGGATTGCTGCAGCAGCTGGTCGACCAGCGTGGTCTTGCCATGGTCAACGTGTGCAATGATGGCGATGTTGCGAAGATTCTCAATCACGAAAAGGGCCTCTGAATCACTGGTATTTCGAATGAAGGGCGGTGAAAATGAGGGTCGATCCGGGCTTTCCCCGAACCAAGGGCGCGGATTGTACACGAACAGACCGGATTATTCCATGAGGTCATTTCTGCAACGAGTAACAGGGGCATTTTCCGACGGGCCTCTGCTGCAGTCCAAAAACGCACCAGATTGGACCGGCCTCACGCGTTTGTGCACCGTAATAGTGCGTCGTGCAGCGGCGTCAGCGCACCAGGATGACGCCAATGCCCTGTTATGCGGCCAGAAAAGAGCAAATCCGGTAATTGGCAAGCCTTTTGCTTAAGGGTGGTCAGGCACGCGAAAGGCCCCACCACGGTGCACAGGGCCGGAGCCACGAGCACTCTGCTCTACTCAAATGAACCACAGATGGAGTTCTGACATGTCCAAGAACACACTGAAGCTGATCCAGGAACACGACATCAAGTGGATCGACCTGCGATTCACCGACAGCCGCGGCAAGGAAATGCATGTAACCATGCCTGCCAGCGGGGCCGATGACGACTTCTTCACGGACGGCGCCACCTTCGATGGGTCCTCCATCAATGGCTGGAAGGGCATCAACGAGTCCGACATGATCCTGATGCCCGATGATGACGCAGTCACCCTGGATCCTTTCGCGGAAGAGCCCACCCTCAACATCACCTGTGACATCGTTGAGCCGGCAACCATGCAGGGCTATGAGCGTGATCCGCGCTCCGTGGCACGGCGCACCGAGGATTACATGAAGTCCCTGGGCATCGCGGATGCGGCCCTGTTCGGCCCTGAGCCCGAGTTCTTCGTGTTCGATTCCGCCAAGTGGAAAGTGGACATGGACTCCGCCATGTACGAAATCCACTCCGAGGAAGCCGCCTGGGTCTCCGGTGAGGACTTCGAGCGCAACAACACCGGCCACCGGCCCAAGGTGAAGGGCGGCTACTTCCCGGTACCCCCTGTGGATTCCCTGCACGACCTGCGTGGCGCCATGTGTGCCGCCATGGAATCCATGAACCTTGAGATTGAGGTGCACCACCACGAAGTCGGCACCGCCGGTCAGTGCGAGATCGGCGTTGGCCCGAATACGCTGACCCGCAAGGCGGACGAGGTGCAGATTCTCAAGTACTGCGTGCACAACGTGGCCCATGCCTTCGGCAAGACCGCCACCTTCATGCCCAAGCCGGTGGTCGGCGACAACGGCTCCGGCATGCACGTCAACATGTCGCTGAGCAAGGACGGCAAGAACATGTTCTCCGGCGACAGCTACGCCGGCCTGAGCGAAAATGCCCTCTACTACATCGGCGGCATCATCAAGCATGCCAGGGCCATCAACGCGTTCACCAACGCGTCCACCAACTCCTACAAGCGCCTGGTTCCAGGCTTCGAAGCGCCGGTGATGCTCGCCTACTCCGCGCGCAACCGCTCCGCGTCCATCCGGATCCCGTACACCAACAACCCCAAGGCACGCCGGATCGAGGTGCGCTTCCCGGACCCGTCCGCCAACCCTTACCTGGCGTTCTCCGCGCTGGTCATGGCGGGCCTGGACGGCATCCAGAACAAGATCCACCCCGGCGAAGCCATGGACAAGGATCTCTACGATCTGCCCAAGGAAGAGGCACTGGAAATCCCGACCGTGTCGGAGACCTTCCAGGAAGCGCTGGACGCTCTCGAAGCGGACCACGAGTTCCTGACCCAGGGCGGCGTCTTCACCGAAGACATGATCCAGGGCTACATCGACCTCAAGCGTGAGGATGTAACCCGCTACAACATGACCACCCATCCGGTGGAATTCGACATGTACTACTCCGTGTAAACACGGCTCCAGTACCTGTCAGAACCCGGCCCGGGGCAACCCGCGCCGGGTTTTTTGTTGCATTGGCAACGCGGTGCTTGAATAATCGGGAAAGGATATCCGTCCGTCCCGAATCCGGAGGCTCCGTGTTCCGATCAACAATTGCCCTCACAGCGCTGGTCCTGGCCTTTCTCCTGCCCTTGTGCAGCAGCACCGTGGCCGGTGAGATCTACCGGCACGTGGACGAGAACGGCAACGTAACCTATTCGGACGAGCCGGCCGGCGATGACAGCGAAGCCATGGAACTGGACCCCCTGCCGGAGGTCAGCCTGCCCGATGGCGCAGCGCGCGAACGCCGCAACAGCGAACGCGAGGGCGACGGCGGAAACAACGAAAAGCAGGGCTACGAGTCCATCGAGATCACCCAGCCGGAACACGACAGCGCTTTCTGGCGCGGCGATGGGCTGGTCGTGGTACGCATCCAGTCCCAGCCCTCGCTGCGTTCCGGTCACCGCTTTGCCCTCGAACTGGATGGCGAGAGAACCCGCCAGAGCCGCAGCACCAGCTTCACGCTGGAGAACATGAACCGGGGTACCCACGAGATCGTGATCCATGTGGTCAACGCCAACGGCGAGACAATCAGCTCCTCCGATGTCACCCGATTCACCCTGCACCGCCCCTCGCAACTGAACTGAAGACCCGCTCGCCGGGATCCCCCTGGCGACACCGCCCGCGTCCAGACTGCGACCGCTTCAATGCACTGTATTGGTGCACACGAGAACCTTCTGCATTAGCATGGGGCAGAATGCGATTCCAACCGTGCACTGATTCGGCCCAGCAGCGCTTTTACACCGACCCAGAAGCTGGTTTGATTCTTGCAGAGCCTGTTCCCAGGAGGGGACCTATGACCGAACCCATGCACCAGCGCATCCTGGACAATCTGGCGACAGCGGTTCTGGTGCTCGATCACGACAAACGCACGCGCTACCTGAACCCAGCTGCCGAGATGCTGCTCCAGACCAGTGGCGACCGCATCCGCGGCCTGCCGGTGACCAGTATCTTCGTGGAGCCGGACGCGGCCCTGCAGACGCTCACCGAGACTGCGGCCACCGGCCATACCTTCACCAAGCGCGAAGCGGAACTGCTGCTGCCCAGTGGCCAGCTGATCTGCGTGGACTATTCCATCTCACCGTTCCCCGGGGACGACCCCCTGCTGCTGATGGAGATCCAGCAACGGGACCGTCTCCAGCGCATCTCGCGGGAAGAGGAACTCCTCACCCAGCAGGAGACCACGCGTACCCTGGTGCGGGGCATGGCCCACGAGATCAAGAACCCTCTGGGCGGTATCCGTGGGGCGGCCCAGCTGCTGGAACGTGAGCTGGAGAACGCGGAACTGCGCGACTTCACGCGGGTGATCATGGAGGAGGCGGACCGGCTGCGCACCCTGGTGGATCGGATGCTGGGCCCGAACCGGGCCATCGAGACAGCCCCCACCAACATCCATGATGTGGTTGAACATGTGCGTACCCTGCTGGAAGCCGAAGGCGGCAGCCAGGTCAGCCTTGTGCGGGACTACGATCCCAGTATCCCCGAGTTCATGGGCGACCGCGAGCAGCTGATCCAGGCCATCCTCAACATTGCGCGCAATGCCCTGGAAGTGCTTACCAAGCACCCGCCGGAGGATGCAGAGCCCACGATCACCATGCGTACCCGCGCCCTGCGCCAGTTCACCATCGGCCATATGCGCCACCGGCTGGTCTGCCGGGTGGACATCATCGACAACGGGCCCGGCATTCCACGCGAGCTTCAACCGAACATTTTCTACCCCATGATCAGCGGCCGCCCCGATGGCACCGGGCTCGGGCTGGCCATTACCCAGAGCATCGTGGGGCAGCACCAGGGCCTGGTGGAATGTGAGAGCCAGCCCGGCTGCACCCGATTCATCATCTTTCTTCCCCTGGAGGCCTCCGAATGAGCGCCACTGTCTGGATCATCGACGACGACCGCAGCATCCGCTGGGTGCTGGAGCGCGCACTGAGCCGCGCCGACCTTGAAACGGTCAGCTTTGAAAGCGGCGAAGGCATACTGGAACGGCTTGAGCAGGACCAGCCGGATGCTGTGATCAGCGATATCCGAATGCCCGGCATCGATGGCATCACCCTGCTGCGCTCCATCAGTGAACGCTTCCCCATGGTGCCGGTCATCATCATGACCGCCCACTCGGATCTGGACAGCGCGGTCTCTTCCTATCAGACCGGCGCTTTTGAATACCTGCCCAAACCCTTTGACGTGGACGAGGCCCTCTCCCTCATCCAGCGCGCCATTGATCATGGCCGGGAGCAGCGCTCAAGCGCCCGTGAGCGGGAGGCGGAACACGCCGGCGAGAATGCCGAGATCATCGGTGAGGCCCCCGCCATGCAGGAAGTTTTCCGGGCCATAGGGCGCCTTTCGCACTCCAACATCACAGTACTGATCAACGGGGAAAGCGGCACAGGCAAGGAACTGGTCGCACGCGCCCTGCACAACCACAGTCCGCGCTCAGGCGGCCCCTTCGTGGCCCTGAATATGGCCGCCATTCCACGGGACCTGATCGAATCCGAGCTGTTCGGCCACGAGAAAGGCGCCTTCACCGGCGCCAACGCTGCCCGCCAAGGCCGCTTTGAGCAGTCCAACGGTGGCACCCTGTTTCTGGACGAGATCGGTGACATGCCGGCGGACACCCAGACCCGCCTGCTCCGCGTTCTGGCCGACGGCGAATTCTACCGCGTCGGCGGCGCCACACCTGTTCGAGCGGACGTGCGCATCATCGCCGCCACCCACCAGAACCTGGAGGAACGGGTACGCGAAGGCAGCTTCCGCGAGGACCTTTTCCACCGGCTCAACGTCATCCGCGTTCACCTGCCAACACTGAGCGAGCGCCGCGAGGACATTCCCCTGCTGATGCGCCACTTCCTCAAGCAGGCGGCGCTTGAACTGAGCGTGGAACCCAAGATCCTCAAGGAGGACACTGAAACCTACCTCAGCACCCTGCCTTGGCCCGGTAACGTACGCCAGCTGGAGAACGTCTGCCGCTGGCTGACTGTGATGGCCTCCGGCCGCGAAATCCATGTGAACGACCTGCCACGGGAACTGCTGGAGCAGGAAGAAGCCGGCAGCACTGCCGGCAGCTGGCAGGAACAGCTCCGGGACTGGGCCGACCGCGCACTGAAACAGGGCAAACACCCGATCCTGGATACCGCGTTACCGGAGTTCGAACGCGTCATGATCGAAACCGCCCTCAAACACACCGGCGGCCGACGGCGGGATGCGGCCAACCTGCTGGGCTGGGGGCGGAATACGCTGACGCGCAAGATCAAGGAACTTGGTATGGATGAGCACGCCGAAGAGGCGCCACAGGAAGACTGATCCCCGTTTCTGCTGTAGGAGCGAGCTTGCTCGCGATTGCAGGCCCGTAGCTGCTTCGAATCGCGAGCAAGCTCGATCCTACTGGACCTCCCGCCAGTAGATGATGCGATCGTGACCCCGATAAACGCCGAAGGTGGCAGTGGCGCTCGGGTTCTGGAGATTGCCGTCGCTGTCGAAAGGTTTCAGCCAGTCAGGCACATTGAGCAGCTCAACCTCACTCTGGCGGTCATCAGGGTCAACCGGATCACGCCCTGAGCGCAGAAGAATCTCATTACCAGATTTGGGTTGGCCACCGGAAAGACCGTACGTCTCCGCTGTAGAGTCTCCTGACCTGACATTATCCGCCACATCCTGCGAAGCGATCTGAATATCTCCTCCATCTTCCTCATTCCAGGGACTGTACTGGAAACACCCTTCCCCGCTTTCCGCAGGAGGAACGTCACTCTCGTCAGCGGTGTTCAGCCTGAAGCGCTCACCATCCCAATACTCAGCCCTGAGCGACATAATGAGGTCCACGTTCTCCGGGCCGTAAACACTGCCCAGACTGATACGGCCATAACGGATCTCCACACCGGCGGGATCCAGAGTGACAGGGTTCTGACTCTCCATCAGCTGCGCATCACCGTCATCAACACCATCAACCTCCAGAGTGAGATTGCTCGTGAACGGCTCGATCCGTGTGCCCTCAGTCCGGATGTAGATGAATTCATCACCGACGAACTGATAGAGCATATTCCCATCTTCCAGAGGGGTCAGGTCTCCCTCAGGCGCTTGATCAACCGACACGTCGAGACCATTGTCAGCATCCTCTTCAGGGAAGATTCGCGAGACATCCCCGGCCTCCAGCAACTGCCATGTTTCACGATAATTGGTGACCTGAGGCGCGGTCCCTGATGCCCGATAGGCTTTCGGTGTGATGGTCAGTTCCGGTGCCTGAGCCGGATCATAGCCATGCGGCTGCCCAGTGTACGCAAAGTTATTGCAGGTCGGCTCAAAAGCCCCGTCTGACGGCTGGACAGCGAACAGTTCCGGGTGGAACCTACCCACGAAGCCCGACCAGCCCCGAACCATTACCGACCGACCAAGATAGCCCCCATCCAGTAATGCCTGCACAGCAATACTGCCCGCTTCATCAAACTGGGTCGTAACAGAGCCCTGCCCATCAGTGAACGCGTCGACCTCCGGCATACCGGCCAAGCCCGGATCCGCTGGGTTGGGCGGTCCGGCAACCAGGGTAGAGGACACCTCCGCGACGGGTTTACTGCCGCCAAAGGAAGCAGTTGACGCGTTATCCGAAAGATCCGCCCGATTCGTTGGATCCGGCGTCTCATGACCATCCGGCTGCCCATCATCATTGCCATCATCAGCTGCCTGCCACTGTACCGCCCGCACACTGACGTCGAACGGACGCCCCGCAGCCTGAAATGCATCGTCGGTGGGGGATGAAGCGCCTGGATTGTCGGGGACGGAGACATGAAACGCGAATGGGCGAACAGTCCATTCCGGCCCCTGCCCGCTCACCGGCAAGGGGTTCCCTTCTTCATCCTGAACAATACCGGAACTGTCATCCAGGACATTCAATGAATACTGAGCTACATCCGTGGCCTGCCATGGCAGTTCCGCAACACCCTCATTGAACACCACATCAACATTTCCGGATCCTGGCTCCGAGTCTGGCAGGCCACCACTGCCATCCAGAGAGGGGGCCTCTCCGCCTGGATCCTGATCTGCACGATCCAGCCATGCTTTCAGAGCCACGGCACCATCATAAGCAGTAATCGGACCACACTCCTGATCCTGTCCACGTCCATAAGCGGCAATCTCAACTTGATGATCGCGACCGGCAACAAAGTCCGTTCCGAGAGAATCCGAGGACTGGATCTGGAATATGTTTTCCCGGAACTGGATAGGATCCGAGGTCGTGCCTACCTGGCCCCCACTATCAACAACGCTGACGGTGAGCCGGTCCGCCAACTCGTTCGCCAGAGCCAGCGTCACCTGACCTTCATCCGCATCAACAAACTGGTACTGTGCAGCACCATTATTGTCATTGTCAGGGGAAGGAGTCAGACCGCCCTCCCCATCCGCAATCGACCAGTTGCCATTGCCTGACGAAGTTGAAAGATCGACAGCCCCGGTATAATCAGCAACCTGTGCCCCCGAGCTATTGATGGCGGTGATCTGGATTGGCAATGGTTCACACACACTGGCAACGGATGAAGCATTGATCTCGAAACCTGCCAGACCTGTGTTGCAGGGTCTACTTTCATTGGCCAGACGCACCGCCTGCGAACTGCTGATCGCACTGGCGGAATAGCGGAACTCATCAAAATCAAACGCCGCGGGGGCGGTTCCATCGGAAAAACCGCCAATCTGGATTGCAGAGTCGGCTTCAACAACGGAACGTCCTCTTTCGTAATCCTCCCTGATGACCTCTTCATTGCCATTCACATACATAACCAGCTCATTGGCTTCAAGATCATGGCTTACGGCAACATGCACCCAGTTCCCTGAGAAGGGATCTGTTTCAGTGCCTGCATCCGGAGTCCATCGCAACTCGCGCTGCCGGATACTGCCCTGTCCCTGGCCCTGCCCCTGACGTGTATGAACGACAAAGACGAGATCCCGACTTCCCCCGCGAAAATCCGCCAGCACTTCAGCCCTTTCGGCATAGAAGTCGGTTACATCGCCTACTGCGACAATACTGGGCGTGTCGCTGGTCTGTTGCCCCTCCTCCATCCGCACCCAGAAGCCCATGCTGAATGAGTCGCTGGCATTAGCGACGTCTGATTGAGTAGTTATGTTGCCGTCGGCTGGTATGGATGCAAAACCACAGGTGCCCGGGGAATTGGGAATCGCGCCGTCTTCCCCCGCGCTGACGAAAGATGCTCCGTTTGAGGTGCCCGTATTACCGTTCCCGCTCTGATCCGGAACGGAGGCCGCCCCTCCCCAGTCCCCATCAAACCAGTAGGCAATGTCAGCGGAAGCTTTGAGCGGATCACCATCTGTGGTTATCCATATCTGGCCGTCGCCCCCAACTCCACCTTCTTCGGCAGGACAGAACAACCTGGAACAGGTGGTTGCCCCGCCGCCGCCTCCTCCCGGAAGGCCGCCGGGATTACCTGGCCGGGAATCCCCAAACTCTGTTTCAGCACCGTTACCACCGCTGCCGCTGTCCTGGCCCGCCTGCCCTCCTTCAGGGGTTTGACCATCAGCACCATTCCCTGCTGGGCCAGCTGAAGCACCACCTCCCCCAGCTTGCCTGTCCGTCTCCAAAAATCCGCCTGTTTCCCCTGAACCTCCGGTACCGCCTTGATAGACCTCAGCGCCAACCCCAGAACCACCTACAGCCCCCTCATCGCCGTCAAGCGGAACACTTTCGCCCCCAAAAGCTTCAACAGCCCCCGCAGGCCCCCTCAGAAAGGAGCTTTCACCCGATTCACTACTGCTACTTCCAGAACCAACCTGGTACTCGTAAGTTTCCCCCGGATTTACCTGGAACGTCTCGCTGACGTAGCCACCCCCGCCACCGCCACCCGCAGCTCCAGGACTTTGACGGCTACCACCACGACCCCCACCACCCCAGAGCTCAACGGTGATTTCGGAAACATTGTCAGGCACAACCAGGGTTCCAGCTCCCGGTTCCGATAGCACCTGCTCTGCAGCACCACCTGTGCGAACAGCCAGAATGGAAGCAACGATGACAAACAGTGTCAGACTTCCACTTACACGCTTCATCGAGCCAGTACCTCCACTGTGCGGCTGGCTAAATCCGCTCCGCTCCCGCATTGCCCATGGCTCTCAATGCGAAAGACCTTCTCCTGTGTGCTGAGGTCAGTACACTTGACGTCCGCCTCACAGTCCCTGAGGCCGTTGCTGAAACCATCAAAAGTACGGGTTCCGAAACCACACCCTTCCCCTTCATCCTGCAGGGTCATGGCCAGCTGCGCGCCGGACTCCGCCGCGTAGTAGGCTCGCGTGGACTGGATGTCCAGCGCCTCAGCCTCACCGGTGGTCTGTTGGAGCTGCGCAATGGTCGAGACAATCAGTGCCATGACCGTAATCAGGAAGATGGCCATCACCAGCCCGGCACCGCCCTGGGACGAGCGGCGCCCCTGGAACTGGATTGGACGTGAGTCAGGGAACATTGCGCACCTGTACCTCCTGGGCCACAGAGAGGGACTCCTCAGAGTCCGCCGACTGCAACGTAAATTCAAAGGTCACCACGCCGTTGCGCTGACGTGTCGGCGGTATAAAACTGAAAATCAGTGGCCCGTCGCCAAGCGGCATCGCAACCACCTCACGAACGCCTCCGCTGGGCCGGCCACCACTGGCGTTAAGCCCATAGCCGGAATACCGGAAAAGGTAGCGACTATTGGTCCCCGTGCCACGACAGAAACTCACCGGATCTCCGGTAAGCGTTACGCGTCGCTGTGGTGAATGCTCTGGAAACGTATGGGGCGAACTGAGCGTGACAGTGCGCTCCTCCCCGGACCCGCTGACCGACCCCAGCCCCGCCCGGGTTTCAGCACCCGTCTCATACAGTCCATCGGGGAAATCACCCTCGGCATAGGGATAGATGAACACTCGGATGGCTTGCTCCGTCGAGCGCGAGAACGGTACTGCCTGGAACTCGGAAAGCGCCCGATTGGGTTCAAAGCTGTCCGCACCATCCACGTACCGGGACCCCGCCACGATCGGGAAAAACTCGATGCACTCCCCACCTTCACTGGTGCGGATGCTGCCCGGCAATGCCGAGCGCAACTCACGGCTGACCTGCTCGGAAGCAATCCCTGCTCCGAGTGCCAGACGCTGGCGATTGGCGGTATCCAGCGCCCCCTGAGTGGAGAACTGGATGAAGCGCACCGAGATGGCCGCGATGATGCCCAGGATCACGATCACCATGATCAGCTCCGTCAGCGTGAAGCCCTGCTGGCGGCGCATCAGAAGTTACCCTTGTAGGCTGTGAACGTCATGCTCGGCCCCTGGGCTGGATAGACCATGACGTCAATGCGCTTGGCGTCATCGCCCACACCCACTTCGGCCCCGGCACAGGTAACACTTACTTCTACACGATACCCTTCATAGGCCTCGCCAAAACCACCGGATACCAGGCGCGGCGGCGAGTCCTCCAGCCCCTGATAGTCATTCACCGTCCTGTAATCGGCACGCTCTTTCCCGCCACCCGTACCTGTATCGTTACAGCCACTAGCGGAAGGACTGCCGCCCGGGCCGACCCCCGGCCCGAACCGCCGCGCAAGAATCTCGTCCAGGTAGGCCTGACCCACGGCAGTGGTCCGCGACTGATAAAGCGTGTTCGCACTGCGCCCCACCACCAGTGAATAGCTACCAATCACACCGGCGATGGCAACCCCGACGATCACAATCGTGATCACCAGCTCGATCAGGGTGACACCGGACTCCGGTTTGGCGGGATAAAAAGAAGAGGAGTCAGCCATCAATACAGCGCTCCGGGTAAGCGAACCCCGATGCCGAGATACAGGCCGGATGCCCCGCCCCACCTCCTGAAGGGACAAAGTTCAGATCAATGTTCGAGCCGGCAGAGATCGGCTCATCGCTGGCATTGACCCGCCGTATTCCCCGGTAATACAGAGTGCCCGGGTTATTCTGGAGGCTCGCCCCTTCCCGGGCGGCTGTCCGGGCACCTCGCTGGTTTCCGCTACACCCAGCGTCACCCTTGGCAGAGACGCGAAAACACCACTGCCCCGCCGATTCAGTGATCGTCAGGGCAACGGTGGCGTCAGTGTTGGCTAGGGCCCGTTTTTGGGCAAGAAGAGCGGAGGAAATGAACTGATCGCGGGCGGCGCCTGCGGAATAAGCACTTGGCGACGCCAGAAGTGCGATTCCCAGTGCGCTGATCGCCCCGATCAGTATCAGAGTGATTATAAGCTCAACCAAGGTGAAACCGAACTGAATTCGATTTTTTCGGGGTTCATGATCACCCAGCGCCCGCATATTCTCGACCAGAGATCAGGCTACTGCCGCTGTCATCATCAGCAATCACTGACATCCACACTAATATCAGGAGATGTGCCGGTGCCTGATGCCTGAGTGTACTGAACCTGGCAGTTGGCAGGTGTTGCGGCGCCATCCGCCTGAACCGTCAGGGGATCACCAGCATTGATCGAGAAATCATCCTCATTGATCTGGGCAGCTGCCAATATCCCATCCGGGTTGGCGGCATCAGTGTCGGATACCGGGTAACCGAACGCCAGGTTCACGGTAGTCCCTTCGAGTGTAAGCGATGTATTTGATGCGCCTTGGGCGGCATTTTGATCACAGTCAGTAGAGGCCAAGCACGCTGAATGCACAATTGAGGACGCCGACTTTATGGAGCCCGCAGCACCTTCGATGGAAGCCGAGCGTGCATCCCCACCCAAATCCGCAAACCGTGGCAGAGCAAATGCGGACAGAATGCCAAGAATAACAATCACAATAACCAGTTCTATGAGGGTGAAACCCTGCTGCTGACGTTGCATGGAACGTACTCCTTCAAGATCTTTCAAGATTTAAATGTTTTGGCTAACAGTATGGATCATTTCGCGGGTTTTGCGAGTCAGGGATTGTCTATACTTGTGAAAACTTCTCCCTCCTCAGGGTTGTATTCAATGAAATTACCGCTGCCGTCACGCTGGTACGTGTAAACGCAGTTCCCGTCACGAGTGCTGGCAACATAGTCGGTATCGTTGCCCGTACTGGCGCCGACCGTGGGGGCATTCGACTGCAGCAGTGCCCTCCATAGATCAACGCAGTCATTGCCAGTTCCCCCCTGAGTAGAAACAGGCCAGCCCTCGTCATTGGTATTGACGTTATCCGCGCCAAACCCTTCCAGCCCGTCAGTCACTGATCCGGGGGCTCCATTACCTGTCCACTGCGCCTTGACCAGGGCCACTGCGGCCCCGTAGGCACCTCCGGTTCCCCGCACACTGGCCCGGTGAGCTTCTTCCGAAAGCTCCGCGAACCGTGGCAGCGCGGTGGCCGCCAGAATGGCAATAATCACAATCACCACCACCAGTTCGATGAGCGTAAAGCCCGATTGGCGGGGTGTTACGTTTCTGTATGGCGAGCTGTTCATTCTGTCGCTCCTCTCGCTTATCCGATCGCCGCACTGCCCAGATCCCAAACCGGCAGAAAGACCCCCAGCGCCAGAATCAGCACCAGTATGGCCACACCGACGAGCAATATGGGCTCAATGGATTCAGACAACCGGTTCAACTGGTAATCCACTTCCTCGTCGTAGAAATCCGCCACGTTGATGAGCATCTCATCCACGGAGCCGGTTTCCTCGCCCACCGAGATCATCTGCAGAATCAGCGGCGTGAACAGCTCGCTTTCACGGGCGGCGCGCATCAGGCTGTCACCGCGCTCAATCGAGGTTCGCATCTCATGCAGGTGATGCGCGATCCAGGCGTTACTGTTGGCGTCCGCTACCACGGAAAGCGCGCTGGTCACGGGCATACCGGCTGCGAGGGTCGTGGCAAAGTTACGCGAGAACCGGCTCAGCGCGATCTGCTCCAGAATGGGCCCGATGATGGGAATACGCAGCTTGTAACGGTCCCACTGCAGGCGCCCCTGCTCTGTGGCGATCCAGCGACGTACCCCCACGAAGGCGGCCACCATACCTCCCAGCAGTGCCGGCCACCAGGTGGTCATGAAGTTGGAGGTCATGATCAGCACCTGGGTGATGAACGGCAGGTCCGCGCCCAGGCGTTCAAAGGTGGAAATAAACTGGGGGATCACGAAGAAGTTGATGATGATCATCGCCGCGGTCAGCGCGACGATCACGAAGATCGGATAACGGGTGGCCTGCTTGATGCGCCGCCTTGTTTCACGTTCCAGCTCCAGGATGCGCGAGAGGCGGAAGAAGGCATCGTCCAGGTTACCGGTGTTCTCCCCCACGTGCACCATCGCCACGAACAGTCCGGAGAACACACGGTCATTGGCCTGCATGGCGGTGGCCATGGTGGTGCCGGTCTCCAGCCGGTCCGCCACGTCATCCAGCGCCTGGCTCAGCGCGCGCGCCTTGCTGGTCTCGGCCAGCCCGCGCATGGTGCGGATGATCGGGATGCCGGCCTTGGTGAGCGCGTACATCTGGCGACAGAACACGATCAGGTCATCCAGCTTCACTTTCGGTTGGAACAGCTCGATCTGCCCCAGCTGAGCCAGGCTGCTGCCGGCTTCCGCCTCCGGCTCCACGGAGACTGGCGTAATGCCCCGGCGCTGGAGCTCGGCGGCGATGGCGTCCCGTGACCCCCCTTCCAGCACCCCCTGTTCCAGGGCACCCTTGCTGTTACGGCCCCGATACTCGAAACGCATGGTCAGTCTCCCGCCTCATCCGCGGTGCCACCACCGAGCGTGGCGGAGACCCGGGCGACCTCATCCAGGCTGGTGATCCCCTGTTCGGCGTATCGCAGGGCGCAGTGGTCCAGGCTCTCGTAGTCCGGCATGGCCCGTGCGGCCCGCTCGAAGCCGGCATAGTCCGCCCGGCGCAACGCATCCAGCATCGCCTCATTGAATTCCAGAAGCTCGTAAACGCCGATACGGCCCCGGTAACCTGTGTTGCTGCACTGGTAGCAGCCCTTGCCCACAACAAAGCCCTGGCCAGCATCCCTACCAGAACCACCCGTATGGTCAGGCGCTGTCTCCCCGGTCTTCATCAACTCGTCGGAGAGGGTCAACTCCAGGGAATCATCTCCCCCGCCATCAACGGTTTCTGTTACCACCGGTTCGGCAGGCTCCGACACCTCCCCCAATTCCGCAGGCGCCGCCAGGTCACCACGCTCCCCCCTGATCCGGTCAATCCAGATCTTTTCCTGATGCGTCGGGGTGTAGGGAACCTGGCAGTTCTCACACACACGCCGCACCAGCCGCTGGGCCAGGACCCCGGCAATGGAGCTGGAGACCAGAAAGGGTTCCGCGCCCATGTCCAGAAGGCGCATGGCACTGCTGACGGCGTCGTTGGTGTGCAGGGTGGAGAGCACCATGTGGCCGGTCATGGCGGCGCGCAGACCGATCTGGACAGTTTCCTGGTCGCGCATCTCCCCCACCAGGATGATGTCCGGGTCCTGGCGCAGGGCCGAGCGCAGTACCGAGGCAAAGGTCAGCCCGATCTGGCTCTTCACCTGCACCTGGGTGATGCGCGGCAGCCGGTATTCCACCGGATCCTCGGCGGTGATGATCTTCACCTGGGCCTGGTTGAGCTCAGTCAGTGCGCCGTAGAGGGTGGTCGTCTTACCCGAGCCGGTGGGCCCGGTCACGAGCATCATGCCATGGGGCCGATGGATGAGCCGGCGGAACCGCCGCAGGATGCCAGGCGGCATACCGGTGCTCTCCAGATCCAGTATGCCCTGGGACTGGTCCAGCAGACGCATGACTACGGATTCGCCGTACTGCACCGGCAGCGTGGACACCCGCACGTCGATGCTCCGCCCTTTCACGCGGATGTTGAAGCGCCCGTCCTGGGGCATGCGTTTCTCGGAGATGTTGAGCCCGGCCATGAGCTTGAGGCGCAGCACCAGCGCGGAGTGGATGCGCTTTTCCTTCATGACCTGTTCCTGCAGCACCCCGTCGATGCGCTGGCGGATGCGGATCACGGTTTCATCCGGCTCAATGTGAACGTCCGAGCTGCGGGCCTGGATGGCATCCTCGAAGATGGTCTGCAGCAGGCGCACCACCGGGGCTTCGTTCACATCCGAGTCGCTGCCCAGATCCGCCAGATCAAAGGCCTCGTCGCCGATCTCGTCTTCCAGCTCCTCGGCCAGGGAGGCGATCTCATCCGTGCGGCGATAGACCAGGTCAAGCGTGCTGAGCAGTTCGCTCTCCCGCACCACGGCCTGTTTCACCGGCTGGTCCAGGATCCGCGTCAGCTCGTCGTAGGCGAAGATGTCCATGGGGTCCGCCATGCCCACCAGCAGCTCGCCGTTGCGCTCGGCCAGCACGATGGAGCGGAAGCGCCGGGCCTGGGCCTCCGGGAGTTTCTTCACCAGCTCATGGTCGAAGTTGTAATGGCGGAGCTGGACAAACGGGATATCGAGCTGCTGGGAGAGAAAGTTCAGCAGCTGGTCCTCATCCACATAGCCCAGATCCGTGAGGGTCTTGCCGAGCTTGCGGCCGGTACGCTTCTGCTCACTCAGCGCCGTCTGGAGCTGCTCATCAGTGATGACGCTGTTCTCAACGAGAAGATCGCCAATACGGACCTTGCGGCGTGTTTCCGACATACTTCTACCCCTGCTCCGCGGCGAGCCGTTGCTCGATGTACCGGCGCAGCTGTGGCGCCAGATCCGGCAGTGACAGCGCACGGGTATAGGCGGCCCTGGCCTTCTCATCCCGCCCGCGGCTTTCCATGGCAATGCCCAGGCCGGCCCACCAGCGGGCATTGCCGTCATCGGTCTCAATCAACGCCGCCCACTGCTCGGCGGCCGCCTGATGGTCTCCGGTCTGCTGATAGAGCGCCGCCATCATGGTGTGATAGGCCGGCATGGTGCCCGGCCCCGGCGGCTCGGATTCCAGCCACTGCAGGGCACTGGCTCTGCCCGAGCGCTCAAGCGCCACACGCGCCCTGAGCAGCCGCAGCTCCGGATACATGGCCACGGCCTGCTCCGGCAGCCACTGCAACGCGGCGGCCGGCTCTCCACGCTCCAGAGCATGCCGGGCCATCGCCGCCCGGGAGCGCGGCATATCGGAATCCAGCATGGCTCGCTGATTCAGGCGTTCCCCGGCCTGCGCAACACGGCCATCCGCCAGTAGCGCTTCCAGCTCCCGGGAGAGCCGCCGATCTTTTTCCGCGGGCGTCAGTTCGCGCACGCTGGGGGTGGCTGTTTCCGGCTCGGAGTCCGACTGATTCGCAACGTCATCAGTGGAGACGGGGTCTTCCGGCTCACTTTCCTGTTCCGCCACTTCTGTCTGTTCTGTCGGTTCCGGCTCTGTTGTGCCGGTCGGCTCCACCTTCCTGACAGTCTCAGGAGGCTCACTGGTGTCACCGTCCTGCTCGGTGCTTCCTGCCCGCTCGGAGGTATTACGCTCAACAGTCCCGGAACCCTCACCGGTCCGCCCCTTCTCCGCGGGCAGTGTCGCGGTACGGATCACAGGCGCCGGCTCATCGTTGATGGCGGGAACAGCCCCCTTCCCTGCAGATCGCGGCTGATCCGAGCCCAGCCACCAGAACCCGGCGCCAGCCAGTACCGCCAGCAGCAGTGCCGAGCCACCCAGTATCCAACCCCAGTGGGCAGGCGTCCGGTAGCTGGCAGCGCCCAGCCCCGCCGGAACCGACTCCCCGTTACTGCCGTCCGCACCCTCGCGTTTTTCCAGATCCCGGAGGGCGTCATTGAGCAGACTCATAGAAGTCCTCCCAGAACCCCGGGGCGGCGCACGACCGTATCGGTATCGCGGATGGCCTGGCGTACATGACGGCTGGTCACTTCACGCTCACCGCGCCCATAGGCGGCAATCAGGGCCTTGTGGGCGAGAATGTTGATCAGCCTGGGGGTTCCGCCCGAGGCACGGCTGATCAGGCGTACCGCCCTGGGCTGGAAGAGTCGTCCACCGTTCCATCCAGCCCGCGCGAGCCTGTGCTGCAGATAGTCAGCGACCGTCTCCGGCGACAGCGTCTCCAGTCGGTGCTGAAAGGTAATGCGCTGGCTCAGCTGGCGCAGATCCGGTCGGGCAAGCAATTCATCCAGCTCAGGCTGCCCGAACAGAACCACCTGCAGGAGCTTACGGCTCTCTGTTTCCAGATTGGTCAGCAGGCGCAGCGCCTCCAGGGTTTCCACAGGCATGGACTGAGCTTCATCGATCACCAGCACCGCCGCACCGGCAGACGCCGCGTTATCGATCAGATATTGCTGCAGTGCTGAAAGGGCCCTGTGGGTGTTACTGGCATCATCGAGCGTCACTCCCAGCTCGTCGGCAATGGCCTCAAATAACTCTTTAGGGCCGAGCTGGGGGTTGGGGAGATAGGCGGTGGTGAATTTCCCTTCCAGGGCATTGAGCAACAACCGGCACAGCAGTGTCTTGCCGGTGCCCACCTCGCCGGAGACCTTGATGAAGCCTTCCTTCTGGCGCAGGGCCACCAGCAGCAGTTCCAGCGCCTGCCCGTGGCTGGGCGCACGCAGGAAGTAGCGCGTATTGGGCGTCAGTGAAAAGGGGGCATCCCGAAGGCCGAAAAATGCCTCGTACATGCTACCTCTCTTGTGTCGCGCCCGCCGCCGGTTCTGGCTTCGGGGATTCTGTGGATTCCATGATCCGGCGCAGATCCCGGATGCGCTCGCGGCTGTCCTCCACGTCCTGTCCGTACCGGGCCACATTGGCGATCATGGGCTTGAGCAGAATCACCAGTTCGCTTTTCCGGGACTCATAGCTGCGCTGCTTGAACAGTTCACCAATGACCGGGATATCACTGAAGAAGGGCACCGCTGAGGTTGTCTCCTCGGTCCGATCCTGAATCAGCCCGCCGATCACCACGATCTGGCCGCTTCGTGCTCGTACCACGCTGTCTGTCTCGCGCACCGTGCTCAGCGCCAGAGGCAGAGTCACGTCCTCGTCACCGATGGTGATGAGCTTTTCCTGGTCTTCCACCTCGCTCACAGAGGGATGAACATGCAGAGTGACGACGTTGTCATCACTGATCTGCGGGGTGACGTCCAGAGAAATCCCCGAAAAGAATGGCGTCAGATCCACAGAGGTCGACCTGGAGGTCCCTGTGCCACCGGCGGTGGTATCGTCATCAAAATCAAGATCGGTCACGAAGAACTCGTCACTGCCCACCTTAATGACGGCCTTCTCATTATTGACGGTCGAGATCCTCGGACTGGACAGCACCTGCACATTGCCCTGACTGCCCAGAAGCTGAATCAGGCTGTTGAAACTGTTCACCTCAAGAGCGGCGGAAAACGCTCCTCCCCCCTGGGTGTTGGTAGCAATGCTGCTGAGGCTTCCCTGAAGACTGTTGCCGCTGCCCATCTGGTCCACAGCATTCCAGTTGATGCCCTGCTGGTAGCTCTCGTTGAGAGCCACCTCAAGGATTCGGGCCTCCAGGATCACCTGGCGCTTGGAGATCAGCTGCATCCGGCGAAGATAATCCTCAACCACCTTCAGCTCATCCTGCCGGGCATGGACCACAACCACCCCCGATCCAGGATTGGTGATGACACGCTGGCCACTATCGGACCCGACCATCAGGTTCAGGGATTCGTTGAGATCCGCCCAGAAGCGCGACTCGGAGGTCGTAGTGATACGGGTACCGACCACGGTGCCATTGCCGGAGCCACTGTCACCGTTGTTCGAGCCGGAATCCCCATTGCCCGTATCGGTCACCTGCCCCGACCGCACCTGGGTTTCGGAATTGCCGCTGCGCTGGATGTCCAGGTAGTCCACCTGGAATATACGGGTCCTGAGACCTGCCTGGCGGATGCGGTAGATACGGCCCTCAAGGGCAATCTCATAACCATAGAGATCCGAGACCACATCCATGACCTCTTCGAGGGTCACCTGGGTGAGATCCAGAGTGATGGAGCCCTCCACAGCTGGATCCACCACCACGTTGTAAGGCGTACCGTCGACCAGGCTCCGGAAAAAGGTGGGTGCCGGCAGGCCCTGAGCATTGACGTTGAAGCGCTCCGTCCCGCCGGAAGTGGCACCGCCCGCTCCGGAGAAGTCCGGCATCAGGGCGCCCGTCACCTCATCAGGCGCCGGGGCGGCATCCGTATCACCGCTGCTGGCTCCAGCCTTTTCCAGTTCTTTTTCGATCCGCTCCGTGGTTTCCGTAGAACTTGCCTGCTGGGTCTGCATCAGCGGATTCCCGGCACAGCCGGCCAAAAACAGGCTGAGCACAGCTGGAATCAGAAATGGGACGGAACGCTCTCGCATAACGGTTAACCTGCTGCTAGCGCCGGACTGACGGCGCGCTGTCGAGTTCAAGAGTGTACTGCTGTCCGCCAATTTCAATCAGCACACGATCCATACCGATTCGGACAAGGGTGGCATCCCCAAGCTGACCGCCCTTAGCAAGGCTGATCCCGTTGATGACCGCCCGCCGGCGCTGATCCCCCACCAGGATTGAGTCCAGCTGGAAGCGGCGTGCCGGCGAGACGCTGCTTTCCTGTGTCGATACCGAGGACGGCCGCGTTGGGTCCGGCAGTGACGCCCCGCTGCTGGCCCCGCAGGTCAGCGGTACCAGAATCAGAAGGCCAGCAATGATGCCACTCACAAGCCGTTCAGACACCCAACCACTCCCTGTGCAGGCTCAGTGTGTGCAACCGGATCCGGACCCGCGCTCCCGGCCAGTCCTGTGTCTGATAATCCAGTGACCGCCACCCCAGACGCTCATCCAGGCCTTCAAGATCCCGCAGATACGCCAGCACATCATGGAAACCACCGCTGACGGTGACTTCCACCGGGTGGGCATAGAGGCTGGCCTCCTTTTCACTGTTCGCACTGTCATCCTGGCCTTCCACCGCAACCGGCTGAGGGGCCCTGTGGGAGACACTCTCCAGGGCCACCCCCTCATGCCGGGCCAGCATACGGCGTAACAGCGCCACCATCTCCGACGGGCTGATCAGGCCGGTCGTCAGCTCCTCGAGCTGCTGATCGTAACGGTCAAGGCGCCTCTGGAGCTGGCTGATACGTTCACGCAGCGGTTCGTTGGGATCCTTTTCCAGCTTGCGCAGAAGCGTTTCCTCCTGCGCGGCAAGCCCTTCCAGCGACTCCTGCGCACTGGCAATGCGCTCCGCCACCTGGCTCCGGGCCTCCAGAGCCGGTGTCACCAGCAACTGCCAGGCTCCCAGAGCCACCAGCGCCGCCGCAGCCACCAGCATCAGCACACGTTCACGGCGCGCCCGCGCCAGGAAGGCAGCCGCGAGCGTCTGCCAGCGCTGCTGGAGACGGTCCTTCATTCGTCTTCCTCCGCTGATTCGCGGGTTGAAGCCACATCAAAGCTCAGCGGCCCACCGTCCTCCGGGCGGTCAATGCCAAAGCGGGCAAAGCGACGCCCTTCGAACACGGATTCTTTCTGCAATCGCTGCAGATATTCAGGCACGTTCTGACCATCGGTGGTACGACCTGACAGCCCCAGACGATCACGCATCAGATCCACCCGGATCCGTGTGAGCCAGAGCCCATCGAGTGTCTGGCGTGCCAGCCCTTCCAGATAGGGTGTGAAGCCCTCGCTACTCGCCTTTGCCACCGAATCCGCACGCTCAACCAGGCGGCGGCGATCACGGACCCGCTGCTCCAGTCGTGTGACCTGCTCTTCCAGGGCCGGATCCTTCTTTCGGTCGGCCACCTGTTCCTGGAGCGTCTCCACCGACTGCTGCTTTTCGGCTTCCCGGGCTTCAATCTCCGCCAGCCGGGCTTCAGCACCGGCCAACTGATACCGGAGAGCGCCCCCGATGCCGGCAACCACCAGCAGCACAACCGCAACCAGGCTGAGCATCCGGCCCAGGGTCAGCCACTCCCTTGAGGGCTGAAAGCCCTCTGTGTACAGGTTGACGGACTGCTTCATCTCGCTCCCTCGTCATCCGCCAGCAGCGTGGCAACAGCAAGCCCGGTTCCGGGTGCGGGCGTCACGCCTGAGAGCATGGCACTCCAATCCAGATCCACCACTTCAGCGGTCACCTCGGAATTGAGCATCCCGGCAAGCGGCAGCGCTTCCGGGTGGCCTGCCAGCTGGACACGGGAGGGGGGAATCTGTCGCAGCTGACTTTCGTAATAATCCAGCGACCGCTGGATCTCCAGCGCCAGGTCCTGGACCGTCTGCTCCTGGGTGGTGGCGTCCCGTAGCTGGGCCTGGGAGACATCCAGGCGCCGCGCCATGTAGAGCACCTCACCCCGGCAAAAGATCACGTGACCACTCTGCCGTCCCAGATGCACCAGGGCCGCGCCACGCCCCTCTGGATCGGCACGGGCCAGAAGGTTACGCAGCGCGAGCTCGGCGATATCAATGCATTCAAGCTCAAGCCCCGCTTCATGGATACGCTCCACGATAGAGCGTATCCGGTCCTGGTGGGCACAGACGGCGTTAATCAATGCCCCACGGTCCCGTGAGGCGTCCTCGGGAAACGGAAAGGTATCAATAACGGCTTCACTGGCGGGATAATCGAGCAGATCCCCGAGCTTCCAGCGAACGGCGTTCGCCAGCTCGCCAGGCTCGACGTTGGGGCGCTCTGCCTGAAAGATCTGATACTGATCCGGCCCCAGAACCACCCGCGCCCGGGCACCACCCACCCCCTGTTCATTCACCAGGGATTCCAGTGTCTGCCCAGCGCCTGCGGAGCCGCTCTGGAGCGAACCGTCCGCCTGCATGCAGGCCCAATGGAGCGCATCATCGGTCAACTCCAGCCCCACGCGGAGTGAAGAGTGACGTTTCGCGAACGGATGTCGGAGGGATCGGAGTGCCAGCAAGTTGACCGTCTGCGCTGCTCGTGAAATTCCGAAGGGCACTCTCACGGAACAATGGGAGTGCCAATACGTGTCGCGAGTATAGTTCAGGATCCGAACAGATTCACGCTGTTCAGATGGTTATCCACGTCTTTTAACACAGCACTGGGACTTGCTGGCAGAAGTCTGCTAGAAGGGAATGTCGTCATCAAAGTCGTCAACGGGATCCGGCATGCCGGTCCCCTGATTCTGGTCACCACCCTGGGGCGCGTAGCCACCGCCTCCCTGGGGCGCACCACCCTGTGCGGCACCCGGCGCGCCGCCTCCGGTGCCGGCACTGTCACCACCACGGCTGTCGAGCATCTGCATCTGGCCGTTGATGTCGACGATGATCTCGGTGGTGTAACGGTCCTGACCGCTCTGGTCCTGCCACTTGTTGGTCTGCAGGCGGCCCTCAATGTAGACCTTGGACCCCTTGCGCAGGTACTGGCCGGCCACTTCCGCGATCTTGCCGAACATGACGATGCGGTGCCATTCCGTGCGCGGCACCATCTGGCCGGTGTTGCGGTCCTTGTAGCTCTCGTCCGTTGCCAGCCTGAGATTGGTGACCGGGTTGCCATTGGCGGTATACCGGGTCTCGGGATCCGCGCCCAGGTTGCCGATCAGGATGACCTTGTTTACGCCTCTCGCCATGCTCTGCTCCTGTTCCTTTCTCTTTATTCGCTGTTATGCGTTGACGGAAACCGTCCCGTGGCTTCCTTACTCAGACCTGCCGCGCCACAAAGGGAAGACGCCACAGGGATTCTTCGCTGAACTGCTGGCGATCCACCTTGAGCCAGGCCTCACCGCTGCCGGCAAGCACCACGGCATCATCCACCCCCGGAATGGCCAGAAACGCCTCGCGCATGGTGCGCGGATCCTGGGTGTGCTCATCGGTGAGCTGCAACGCCAGACTGGTGGCGTAGCGTGGCGGCGCCATGGTGACAACCAGGCCGAGCCAGACCGCGATGGCCAGCAGAACGAGAACAATAACACCGCTGGCACCGGCGAAACCAGAGAGCCAGCCCCCGAGCGCACCGCCCACAAAAGACCCCATGAACTGGCTGGTGGAATAGACGCCCATGGCCGAGCCCTTGCCGGCCGCTGGCGCCTCCTTGCTGATCAGCGAGGGCAGCAGTGCCTCCAGCAGATTGAAGCCGGTGAAAAAGATGAACAGCACCCCCCAGAATCCGGCGATCCGCTCCCAGCCGATGCCCATCAGCGCCACGGCCACCCCGAGCAGCGCCACCGCCACGGTCATCACCTGCTTGAGACGGCGCTTCTTCTCGCCAATGATCAGCAGCGGCAGCATTGCCACAAAGCCCGTTCCCATCACCGAAAGATAGACCCACCAGTGCTGGTTGGTGCCCAGCCCCAGCTCCTCCAGCGTCAGCGGCACAATCAGGAACAGGGCGGTCAGCGTCAGGTGCAGGACGAAGATACCGCCATCCAGGCGCAACAGCCGACCCGATGTCAGCACCTGGCGGAGCTGGTCCCGGGCCGGCAGCGCATCCGGCTGATGGGTGCGCGTCTCAGGCGTGGGCACGATGGTTGCGACCAGCACCATGCCGATGCCCGCGAGCACGGCCGTCAGCAGGAAAATCCCCGTGAGCCCATAGGCATCCCCCACCATGGGCCCCAGCACCAGCGACAAAGCAAAGGCCATACCAATGGACAGTCCGATGGTGGCCATACCTTTGGTGCGGTTTTCCTCGCGGGTAAGGTCACTGGCCAGCGCCATGAGCACACTGGCGATAGCGCCTGAGCCCTGCAGAATGCGCCCGGCAATGACCCCCTGGATGGAATCCGACCACCCCGCCAGCAGACTGCCGGCGGCAAACAGCACAAGCCCTATCTGGATCAGCGGCTTGCGCCCAAAACGATCTGAAAGAATGCCAAAGGGGATCTGCAGCAGCGCCTGGGACAGACCGTAGGCGCCCAGTGCCACACCCAGAAGCGCCGGGCTTGCCCCCTGAAGATCCCGCCCCAACAGCACAAACACCGGCAGGATCATGAACAGACCCAGCATGCGGGAGCCGTAGACCGTTGCCAGAGCCGCTATGGCGCGTTTTTCAGTGGCGTTCATCAAGGATCCTCCGGAAAAGCGGCGCCATCTTAGCACAGCGCCGGCGGTTCACTCATGGATCCAGATCAATCCATCTATGGCGGGGTGGCGCTAAGCCCTATAATGGTCGTTTTGCCCGGCAACTGGAGCAACATGAAACACATCCGTATCCGGGGTGCGCGCACCCACAATCTGGCATCGGTGGATCTGGATATTCCCAGGGATCAGCTCGTGGTGATCACGGGGCTCTCCGGCTCCGGCAAATCATCACTGGCCTTCGATACTCTTTACGCGGAGGGGCAGCGGCGCTACGTGGAATCCCTCTCGACCTACGCCCGCCAGTTCCTTTCCATGATGGAAAAGCCGGATGTGGATCATATTGAGGGGCTGTCGCCGGCCATTTCCATCGAACAGAAGTCCACCTCGCACAACCCGCGCTCCACGGTTGGCACCATCACCGAGATCCACGACTACCTGCGCCTGCTGTTCGCGCGCGCCGGCGAACCGCACTGCCCGCTGCACGATGAACCACTGGCTGCCCAGACGGTGAGCCAGATGGTGGACCAGGTGCTGGCTCTGCCCGAGGGCAGCCGCATGATGATTCTGGCGCCGCTGATCCGCGAGCGCCGGGGCGAGCACCAGCAGGTGCTGGATGAGATGCGCAGCCAGGGGTTCATACGGCTGCGTATTGACGGGACGGTGTACGACATCGATGACCTCCCCTCACTGGACGCCAAGCGCAAACACAGCATTGAGGTGGTTGTGGACCGCTTCCGGATCCGGGACGGACTGCAGCAGCGTCTGGCCGAATCCTTCGAGACCGCACTGGCGCTGGCGGATGAAACCGCCCGGGTGGCCTCCATGGATGAAGACGGCGCGGAGGAGCTGGTTTTCTCGGCCCGCCATGCCTGCCCCCAGTGCGGCTACTCCATCAGCGCGCCCGAGCCGCGGACGTTCTCATTCAACAACCCGGCGGGCGCCTGCCCCACCTGTGACGGGCTGGGGGTTGACCAGTTTTTCGACCCCCAACGACTGATCCGCAACCCCGAACTCACTCTGGCCGAAGGTGCGATACGGGGCTGGGACCGGCGCTCGGTCTACTACTTCCAGATGCTCGAAAGCGTCGCCTCCCATTACGGCTGCGACCTCGACACGCCCTGGCAGGAGCTGCCGGAGTGGTTCCAGCACACCGTCCTGCGCGGCACCGGAGATAAAGCGATCACCTTTCGGTATGTGAACTCCCGCGGTCAGGCGGTGGACCGAGAGCATCCCTTCGAGGGGGTGATTCCCAACCTGGAACGGCGTTACCGGGAAACGGATTCCCAGACGGTACGCGACGAGCTTTCCCGTTCCCTGAGTTCGCGCCCCTGCCCGGACTGCCGCGGCTCGCGCCTGAATGAGGTGGCCCGCAATGTGTTCATTGGCGACTGGACGCTTCCGGCAATGGCGCGCCTGTCCATTGCCCATGCACTGGACAACGCCCAATCCATCACCCTTCCGGGCTGGCGTGGCCAGATCGCCGAGACCATTCTCAACGAGATCCGCAAACGCCTTGAATTCCTGGTCAACGTGGGCCTGGGCTACCTCACACTTGAACGCAGCGCCGATACCCTCTCCGGAGGGGAGGCACAGCGGATCCGGCTCGCCAGCCAGATCGGGGCCGGACTCGTGGGGGTGATGTACATTCTGGACGAGCCCTCGATCGGGCTTCACCAGCGCGACAACGACCGGCTACTGGGCACCCTCAAGCGCCTGCGGGACATGGGCAACACCGTGATCGTGGTGGAGCACGACGAGGACGCCATCCGCGCCGCCGACCACATTGTGGACATCGGCCCTGGTGCCGGCATCCATGGCGGCCGGATCATGGCCGAGGGCACTGCCGACGCCATCGCGGCCGAACCGGAGTCCATCACGGGCCAGTACCTCACTGGCCAGCGCCGGATCGCCATTCCCCCGCAGCGGACCGCACCCGGCGAACACTGGATCACCGTAACGGGCGCTACCGGCCACAACCTCCAGGGCGACGAGGTACGCATCCCCGTGGGGCTGATGACCTGCGTCACTGGCGTATCAGGTTCCGGCAAATCCACGCTGATCAACAGCACGCTCTATCCGGCCGCTGCACGGCAACTCAACAATGCTACAACACTCACACCGGAGCCCCACGAACGCATTGAAGGGCTGGAAAGCCTGGATCGTGTCATCGACATTGACCAGAGCCCCATCGGGCGCACGCCACGGTCCAACCCGGCCACCTATACCGGACTGTTCACGCCTATCCGCGAGCTGTTTGCGGGAACCCAGGAGGCCCGCTCGCGCGGCTACAAACCGGGCCGATTCAGCTTCAACGTGAAGGGTGGGCGCTGCGAGGCGTGCCAGGGTGACGGCGAAATCAAGGTCGAGATGCACTTCCTGCCCGACATCTACGTGCCCTGTGATGTCTGCCAGGGCCAGCGCTACAACCGGGAGACCCTGGAAATCACCTACAAGGGAAAGACCATCCATGAGGTGCTCTCCATGACCATCGAGGAAGCGCGCGAGTTCTTCGACTCCGTTCCCTTCCTCGCCCGGCGCCTGCAGACACTGATGGAGGTGGGCCTGTCCTACGTGAAGCTCGGCCAGAACGCCGTAACCCTGTCAGGGGGCGAGGCACAACGGGTCAAGCTGGCACGGGAACTGTCCAAGCGGGACACGGGCAACACACTGTACATCCTCGACGAACCCACAACCGGCCTGCACTTCCACGATATCCAGCAGCTACTCGACGTGCTGCACACCCTCAGGGACCACGGCAACACCGTAGTGGTGATCGAACATAACCTGGATGTCATCAAGACCGCGGACTGGCTGGTCGACCTTGGACCGGAGGGAGGGGACGGCGGCGGACGCCTGGTAGCGGCAGGCACCCCTGAAACGGTCGCCAGGGAGCGCGACTCCCACACGGGCCAGTACCTGGTCAATTATCTTCCCGAGGCCTGCAGCCAGTAACTGCGCATAAAAAAAGCCGGACACAGGGTCCGGCTTCTTCTGAGGCTTCGCCTGAGCACTTCAGGCGGAGACACGAGACTCTCAGTCCTCGTCGTCATCATCCTCATCGTCTTCCACGTATTCAACAACCGGACGACCGATGACCTCAACATAGGCCATGGGCGCGTTGTCGCCAGCCCGCAGACCGCACTTGAGAATCCGCAGATAACCACCGGGACGACTCTCGAACCGCGGACCGAGCTCTTCAAACAGCTTGGTCACCGCCTGGTCATTGCGCAGCCGCGCGAATGCCTGACGACGGTTCGCCACCGAGTCCTCCTTGGCGAGTGTGATCAGCGGCTCCGCCACACGGCGAAGTTCCTTCGCCTTGGGCAGGGTCGTCTTGATCAGCTCATGCTCCACCAGAGAGGCAGTCATGTTGCGGTACATGGCCTTCCGGTGCGAACTGTTGCGGTTTAATTTACGACCACTCTTACGATGACGCATTGCTCTAATTCCTTAAATCAAAATCAGCGATTCAGCGATCAGCCACCAAGGACCCGGTCATCACCGCGCAGACTCGCCGGCGGCCAGTTCTCAAGCCGCATACCCAGCGACAGGCCACGGGAGGCCAGCACATCCTTGATCTCGGTCAGTGATTTCTTGCCGAGATTGGGCGTCTTCAGCAGTTCGACTTCTGTGCGCTGGATCAGATCGCCAATGTAGTAGATGTTCTCCGCCTTCAGGCAGTTGGCCGAGCGCACGGTCAGCTCAAGATCATCAACCGGGCGCAGCAGGATCGGATCAACTTCTTCTTCTTCCTGCGATTCTTCCGGCTCTTTCTCTTGGTCCAGATCGACGAACACTGCCAGCTGCTGCTGCAGGATGGTCGCCGCCCGACGGATCGCTTCCTCCGGATCGATGGTACCGTTGGTATCCAGATCGATGATCAGCTTATCCAGGTCGGTCCGCTGCTCAACACGGGCACTCTCAACCATGTAGGAAACACGGCGGACGGGGCTGAAGGTCGCGTCAATCTGAAGGCGGCCAATGGCCCGACTTTCCTCGTCCTGCTCGCGCTGATCCGCGGGCTCATACCCTCGGCCGGAGCTTACCGTCAGCTTCATGTTGAGCTCACCGCCCTTGGACAGGTGACAGATCACCAGATCCGGATTGACGATCTCAACGTCATGATCAAGCTGAATATCCGCCGCGGTGACCGGCCCCTCTTCTTTCTTGGAAAGAGAGAGTTCGGCCTGCTCGCGACCATTGAGCTTAACGGCCAGCGCCTTGAGATTCAGCAGGATCTCAATGACATCCTCCTGAACCCCTTCAATGGCGCTGTACTCGTGCAGCACTCCATCGATCTGCGCTTCCGTTACTGCGCTTCCGGGCATGGAAGACAGCAGGATCCGCCGCAGAGCATTACCCAGCGTGTGGCCAAAGCCCCGCTCAAGAGGCTCCAGAACCACGCGGGCGTGGGTTTGGGTCTGCTCCTCCACATTAATGCTGCGAGGAGTCAGAAATTCGGTAGCTGAACGCTGCATTGGACGCCCCTATTTCGCTGTGCGTTACTTGGAGTAAAGCTCGACGATCAAGCTCTCGTTGATGTCCGCAGAGATATCGCTGCGCTCCGGACGGGACCGGAAGGTTCCGACGAGCTTGTTGGCGTCGACGTCGACCCACTCGATGGCCGCACGACTGTTCGCCAGCTCCAGCGCATTGCGGATACGGAGCTGGTTCTGAGCCTTCTCCCGTACGCGGACCTCATCACCGGGCTGCACCTGGTAGGAGGCCACATTGACGGTGCGGCCATTGACCTGCAGCGCCTTGTGGGAAACCAGCTGCCGTGCTTCAGCGCGTGTGGCGCCAAAACCCATGCGGTAGACCACGTTGTCGAGCCGGCACTCCAGCAGCTGAAGCAGGTTCTCGCCGGTTGAACCCTTGCGGCGAGCTGCTTCCTGATAGTAGTTCCGGAACTGTTTCTCCAGCACACCGTACATACGGCGTACTTTCTGCTTTTCCCGAAGCTGGGTTCCGTATTCGGACACCCGGGTACGCCGTGCGCCATGCTGACCCGGCGCCTGATCGACGTTGCACTTGCTTTCGAGCGCCCGGACCCCGCTCTTCAGGAATAGATCTGTCCCCTCGCGGCGAGACAGTTTACATTTCGGACCAATGTAACGTGCCATAAATCGCTGTCTCCTTGATTACACGCGGCGCTTTTTCGGCGGACGACAGCCATTGTGCGGGATGGGTGTCGCGTCCTCGATGTTGGTGATCTTGAAACCTACCGCATTGAGAGCGCGAACCGCGGATTCCCGGCCGGGTCCGGGACCCTTGACCATTACGTCCAGGTTTTTAAGACCGTATTCAGCGGCCGCGTTACCGGCCCTTTCAGCTGCTACCTGCGCAGCAAAAGGTGTACTCTTTCGTGAACCGCGGAATCCGGAACCGCCAGCAGTCGCCCAGGAAAGGACGTTGCCCTGGCGATCGGACAGGGTCACGATGGTGTTGTTGAACGAGGCGTGGATATGGGCCACGCCGTCAACAACTGACTTTTTCACCTTTTTACGGGTACGTGTACCTGGCTTTGCCATTTTTACCTACCTGTTATTTACGAATCGGTTTACGGGGGCCCTTGCGGGTCCGCGCATTGGTCTTGGTCCGTTGACCACGAACCGGCAGACCATGGCGATGCCGAAGGCCGCGATAGCAGCCCAGGTCCCGCAACCGCTTGATGTTCATCTGAACCTCACGACGCAGGTCACCCTCAACCGAAAGCTTGCCGACTTCCGTGCGCAGGTTGTCCACCTGCTCATCGGAAAGCTCGCCAACCTTCGTGTTCCGGGGGATGCCCGTCGCGTCGCAAAGCTGACCTGCCGTGGTATGGCCGATCCCGAAGATATAGGTCAACGAAACCGCGGCATGTTTATTCTCGGGTATGTTGACACCGGCTATACGTGCCATTCACTTCACTCCGCATTCAAAGCTTTGCTGTTTACGTTACCGTCACAAAAGGTGCGGAATGATAGCGCCTGAATCGGCAGATATCAACAACCGCCCCCTGATGCTGCCTCACCCCTGGCGTTGCTTGTGACGGGGCTCGGTGCAGATGACCCGGATCGAGCCATTGCGACGAATGATTTTGCAGTTTCGGCAGATTTTCTTCACCGATGCACGTACTTTCATTTCAGTCTCCCGTTGATCAGCGGAACATGCCGCTGCGTCCGTGATTCTTGAGGTTGGACTTCTTCATCACCGATTCGTATTGGTGCGACATCAGATGTGCCTGAACCTGTGACATGAAATCCATCACCACCACTACGACGATCAGCAGTGACGTACCCCCGAGATAGAACGGCACATTGCCGAATACCGTCAGGAACTGGGGCATGATCGACACTGCTGCAATGTACAGCGCCCCGAAGATCGTCAGACGTGTGAGCACCCCGTCAATGTACTTCGCGGTCTGCTCACCGGGCCGGATCCCGGGGATGAAGGCGCCGGACTTCTTGAGGTTGTCCGCGACCTCCCGCGGGTTATACATCAGTGCTGTATAGAAGAAGCAGAAGAAGATCACTGCAGCCGCAAACAGCAGGATGTACAGAGGCTGGTTAGGCCCCAGGATCTGGGACAGATCCCCCAGCCACTCCATGCCTTCGGACTGGCCAAACCACTGTCCCAGTGATGCCGGGAACAGCAGGATCGACGACGCGAAGATCGCCGGAATAACACCGGCCATGTTCACCTTCAGCGGCAGATGACTCTGCTGCTGGGCGTAGACACGGCGTCCCTGCTGGCGCTTGGCATAATTCACCGTGATCCGGCGCTGACCGCGCTCCATGAACACGATGAACCCAACCACGGCAATAGCCATGGCACCGACACCGAAGACCAGCAGCAGACTCATCTCACCACTGCGGGCCTGTTCGAGCGTCTGACCGATGGCGCCCGGGAGACCGGCGACGATACCGGCGAAGATCAGCAGCGAGATGCCGTTTCCGATGCCACGCTCAGTGATCTGCTCACCAAGCCACATCAGGAAAACGGCACCACATACAAAGGACACGACCGCGATGAAATAGAAGTCGAGGCCGCTGGAGAACGTCACCCCCTGGGACGCAAGCCCCACGGAAATCCCCAGCCCCTGCACGAACGCCAGGCCAACGGTACCGTACCGCGTGTACTGGCTGATCTTCTTGCGACCGGATTCGCCTTCTTTCTTGAGCTGCTCCAGCTGCGGACTGACCGCCGTCATGAGCTGCATGATGATCGCGGCGGAGATGTAGGGCATGATGCCCAGCGCCAGGATACTCATACGCTCAAGGGCACCCCCTGAGAACATGTTGAACATGCCCAGGATGGTACCCTGCTGCTGTTCAAACATTGCCGCCAGCCGATCCGGGTTAATGCCCGGGACCGGGATGTGCGCGCCGATCCGATAAACCAGGATCGCGATCACAACGAACTTGAGCCTCGAGTAGAGCTCCGAGAGGCCCTGTCCCTTAGCGGATGCCGGTCCCTGTTTAGCCATTTAGCCCTCGACTCAGTCTTCGACTTTCCCGCCAGCGGCAGTAATCGCTTCACGGGCGCCTTTGGTTACCCGCAGGCCCTTGACGGTCACCGCACGGGAGATCTCACCGGAGGCGATCACCTTTGCTTCGCGAACGTCATGACGGATCAGATCCGCTTTCTTCAGAGCGTCCAGATCAGCCGTGTCACCCTCGACTTTGGCCAGCTCGTGAAGACGGATTTCCGTCTCCCAACGCTGCTGACGGGAGGTGAAACCGAACTTGGGCAGGCGCCCACGCATCGGTTGCTGACCACCCTCGAAGCCGGGCGCGATACTGCCGCCGGAACGGGATTTCTGGCCATTGTGACCACGGCCGCCGGTTTTACCCAGGCCACTGCCGATGCCACGACCAACACGCTTGCGCTCGGCCTTGGAGCCGTCACCTGGGCGGAGTTCGTTCAGTTGCATCTTACTGTTCCTCTACCCGAACCATGTAATTGACACGGTTGATCATCCCGCGGACCGCGGGCGTGTCCTCGAGTTCCACCGAATGGTGGAGACGGCGCAGTCCCAGTCCACGGACACAGAGTTTATGGTTCTTCTGTGCGCCGATGGGGCTGCGGGTCAGTGTGACCTTGATCGTTTTGTTAGCCATAACGTCAATCCAGGATCTCTTCCACGGTTTTACCACGCTTAGCCGCCACTTCTTCCGGCGACCGCATGGCTTTCAGGCCTTCAACGGTAGCCCGTACCACGTTGATCGGGTTGGTGGAGCCATAGCACTTGGCCAATACGTTGTGTACACCGGCAACTTCCAGAACGGCACGCATCGCGCCACCGGCGATAATGCCGGTACCCTCGGAAGCCGGCTGCATGAACACCCTGGAGGCGCCATGGTTAGCCTTGACCGGGTACTGCAACGTAGCGCCATCCAACGGCACGGACACCATATTCTTACGCGCGGAGTCCATCGCCTTCTGGATCGCTACCGGCACCTCACGTGCCTTGCCGCGGCCGTAACCGACCCGGCCATTGCCATCACCCACAACCGTCAGGGCGGTGAAACCGAAAAGGCGGCCACCCTTGACCACTTTGGCCACCCGATTGACCTGCACCAGCTTCTCCTGAAGCTCGGGCTGGTTCTGCTCATTCACGCTCATCTTCTCCACCTCTTAGAATTGCAGGCCGGCTTCACGCGCCGCATCGGCAAGCGCTTTGACGCGACCGTGGTAGCGATAACCGGACCGGTCGAATGCAACCGTTTCGATACCCGCGTTTTTCGCCCGTTCCGCGATCAGCTCGCCAACCTGGCGTGCGGCGTCCACGTTTCCGGTTGCACCCTGGCGCAACTCCTTGTCCAGTGTGGAGGCGGCCGCCAGCACCTGGCTGCCATCCGCCGTAGTCACCTGAGCATACATATGACGCGGTGTACGGTGGACGCAGAGGCGGTTGGAGCCACGTTCCCGGATCTTGATGCGCACTTTACGTGCGCGACGCAATCTGGATTCTTTCTTCGCGCTCATCTGTTTGCCCTATTTCTTCTTGGCCTCTTTACGCCTTACCGTTTCATCCGCATAGCGGACACCCTTGCCCTTATAAGGCTCAGGCGGACGGAAAGCCCTGATGTCTGCTGCAGCCTGGCCGACACGCTGCTTATCGATGCCCTTGAGCACCAGTTCGGTCGGCTTGGGGGACTCAGCGGTAACGCCTTCCGGCAACTTGTATTCCACCGGATGGCTGAAGCCAAGCGTAAGATTCACGCTGTCACCCTGGGCCTGGGCCCGGTAACCGACACCATTGATTTCGAGCTTGCGCTCGAAGCCATTGGTCACACCAACAACCATGTTGTTCAGGAGTGCCCGGGTGGTACCGGCCAGTGCACGGCTTTTCTTCGCATTGTTACGCGGCGCGAACCGCAGCTTATCGTCGTCCTGCGTCACTTCGACACTCGGGTGAATGCTGTGCTGAAGCGTACCCTTGGCACCCTTCACTTCAACGTCCTGACCGTTGAAATTCACCTCGACACCGGATGGCAGCACGACAGGATTACTCGCAACCCTGGACATGACTCCTCCTAGAATACGGTGCAGATAATTTCGCCACCAATGCCGGCCTTGCGGGCGGCGCTGTCTGTCATCACGCCCTTCGACGTGGAGACGATGGCGACGCCCAGACCATTGGCCACGCGCGGCAGTTCGCTGTTGCCGCGATACTGGCGCAGACCAGGGCGACTCGCCCGCTGGATGCTCTCAATGACGGGCTTGCCTTCGAAATAACGCAGATTGATGGTCAGCCGGGGCTTCTTATCGCCCTCAACGCTGAAGTCCTCGATGAAGCCTTCGTCCCGCAGGACCGTGGCAACGGACTGTTTCATCTTGGAGGACGGCATTTCCACACTCACCTTCTCGGCCATCTGGCCGTTACGGATGCGCGTGAACATGTCCGCCAACGGATCTTGCATGCTCATTCGTATGAGACTCCTGATCGTTTCAGTTGTGCAGCAACAATGCTGTTGCTTACCAACGCGCGGGTTACCAGCTGGCCTTGCGCAGCCCCGGAACCTCTCCGCGCATTCCGGTTTCACGCAGCTTGATGCGCGAAAGCTGGAATTTCCTGAGGACACCATGCGGGCGCCCGGTTACCTGGCAACGATTGCGAAGACGCACCGGGCTGGAGTTACGCGGCAGCTTCTGCAGCTGCATCTGCGCTTCCCAGCGTTCTTCGTCGCTCAGATTCGGATCCTTACTCATTTTTTTAAGGCGCTCACGCTTTTCGCCGTATTTGGCGACCAGGCGTTCCCTGTTGCGTTCGCGCTCTTTCATGCCGATTTTGGCCATGTCCGATCCTTACTGTTTGAACGGAAAATTGAATGCCGAAAGCAGAGCACGCCCTTCCTCATCACTCTCAGCGGACGTGCTGATGGTGATATCGAGGCCACGGACCTTGTCGACCTTGTCGTACTCAATTTCCGGGAAAATGATCTGTTCCCGCACGCCCATGCTGTAATTGCCGCGCCCGTCGAAGGACTTGGGACTCAGGCCACGGAAATCACGGATCCGCGGAATCGCGATCTGCACCAGGCGATCAAAGAAATCCCACATCCGCTCACCACGCAGGGTCACCTTACAGCCGATCGGGAAGCCTTCCCGGATCTTGAAGCCTGCAACGGACTTCCGCGCCTTGGTGATCACCGGCTTCTGACCCGACAGCATCTGCAGGTCAGCGACAGCGTTATCGAGCTGCTTCTTGTCGCCTACAGCCTCGCCAACGCCCATATTCAGGGTGATCTTTTCAATCCGCGGCACCTGCATCGGGTTCGCATACCCGAACTGCTCGTTCAGCGCCGGGATCACCTGTTCTTTGTACACGTCTCTCATGTTGGACATCGTAACCACCGCCGCTTACTGGTTATCGATCACTTCTTGCGTGGACCGGAAGATGCGCACCTTGGTGCCGTCTTCCTTCACCTGAAACCCGACACGATCAGCCTTGGCCTGCTGCGGGTTATAGATGGCCACGTTCGAAATATGAATCGGAGCTTCCTTTTCGATGATGCCGCCCTGGGTTCCCGCCATGGGATTCGGGCGCGTGTGCTTCTTGACCATATTGATCCCGGACACAACGACCCGTTCACCACCATCAACAATCCGCAGCACCTTGCCACGCTTGTTACGGTCTTTCCCCGTGGTGACCACCACTTCGTCATCTCGCTTGATCTTGTTCATAACCGGCCTCTTGTTCCTACAAAACCTCGGGTGCCAGCGAAATGATCTTCATGAATTTCTCATTCCGAAGTTCGCGAGTCACCGGGCCAAAAATTCGGGTGCCTACCGGCGCTTCCTGCGGGTTAAGCAGGACCGCCGCATTGCCGTCGAACCGGATCAGGGACCCGTCCTGGCGCCGGATACCACTCTTGGTCCGGACCACAACTGCCTTGAGCACCTGACCCTTCTTGACACGGCCCCTGGGGATCGCCTCCTTGACGGATACCTTGATGATATCCCCGACCCTTGCATAGCGCCGGTGCGAGCCACCCAGGACCTTGATACACATGACCTGACGGGCGCCGCTGTTATCGGCTACGTCAAGTACGGTTTGCGTCTGAATCATGGTTAGTCTCCACTAGAAACCACTTCGTCTTTACGACAAGAACCAGTGTCCTGGCGCCTTACACCTTCGACGCGTGCTCAACCACGTTCACCAGTGTCCAAGCCTTGTTCCGCGCTAGCGGACGGCTTTCGGCGATGGTTACAAAATCACCGACACTGCACTGGTTGTCTTCGTCGTGAGCCTTGATACGCGTCGAGCGCTTCACGTACTTGCCGTAGAGCGGATGCTTTTCCCGGCGCTCAACCATAACGACGATCGTCTTCTGCATCTTGTCGCTGACCACGCGGCCGTTGAGCGTCCTGGCGTTTTCACTTGCATTAGCCATATCAGTCACCTGCTTTCTCAGTCATAACGGTTTTAACACGCGCAATATCGCGCCTGGTCTGACGCAGCAAGTGGGACTGATTCAGCTGACCTGTCGCTTTGCGCATCCGGAGATTGAACTGTTCCTTGAACAGCCGCATCAGCTCCTGGTTCAGTTCCTCTGCCGATTTGTCACGCAATTCTGTTGCTTTCATCACATTACCGTCCTGTTCACAAAGGTGGTCGGTACCGGCAGTTTGGCCGCGGCCAGATTGAATGCGTCACGCGCCACGTCTTCTGCCACCCCTTCCATCTCATACAGCATCTTCCCGGGCTGGATTTCAGCAACCCAGTACTCGACGGCGCCCTTGCCCTTGCCCATGCGGACCTCAAGGGGCTTCTCGGTAATCGGCTTGTCCGGGAACACACGGATCCAGATTTTGCCGCCACGCTTGATCCGGCGGGTCATGGTCCGACGGGCCGCCTCGATCTGGCGTGCGGTGACACGCCCACGACCGGTCGCCTTGAGACCGTACTCACCAAAGCTGACCTTGTTGCCTGTATGGGCCATGCCGCGATTGCGGCCTTTCTGTACCTTGCGGAACTTGGTTCGTTTCGGTTGCAGCATTTGGAGACCCCCTTACTTCTGAGCTTTCTTCTGAGCAGCGGCTTCTTTTTCAGCCCGTACCTGCTCAAGACCGCCCAGGATTTCACCCTTGAAGATCCAGACTTTCACGCCGATGATCCCGTAGGTGGTGTGGGCCTCGTAATGCGCGTAGTCGATGTCCGCACGCAGCGTGTGCAGCGGTACGCGACCTTCCCGGTACCACTCGGTACGTGCAATCTCGGCACCGCCGAGGCGGCCACTCGCCTGGATCCGGATTCCTTTGGCGCCCTGGCGCATAGCATTCTGTACGGCCCGCTTGAGGGCGCGCCGGAACATCACGCGGCGCTCCAGCTGGTTCGCCACGCTCTGGGCAGCCAGCTTGGCGTCGAGATCAGGCTTGCGGATTTCCTCAATGTTGACGTGCACGGGCACGCCCATCATGTCGGTCAGCTCCTTTCGGAGCTTATCCACGTCCTCACCCTTCTTGCCGATCACAATCCCCGGACGGGCGGTATGGATCGTAATCCGAGCGTTCTGCGCGGGACGCTCAATCAGAATCCGGCTGACCGAGGCCTTCTCGAGCCGGCGATTGAGAAATTCGCGGACCTCGATATCCTTCAACAGGTTCTGGGCGTAAGCCCCTTTCTCCGCATACCAGACCGAGTTGTGCTCTTTGACAACGCCAAGCCTGATACCGGTTGGATGTACTTTATGACCCATCGGGTATCTCCTACTCGTCCGAAACCTTGACGGTGATGTGGCACGTGCGCTTCAGGATCCGGTCTGCACGGCCTTTGGCCCGTGCCTGGATCCGCTTCAGCGTCGGCCCCTCGTCCACACAGATGGTTGCAAGCCGCAACTCATCCACGTCCAGGCCTTCGTTATGCTCGGCGTTGGCAATCGCAGACTCGAGGGTCTTGCGAATGATCCCGGCCGCTTTCTTCGGTGTGAACGCCAGTGTATTCAGCGCTTCCTCGACACTCTTCCCACGAACCATGTCTGCGACAAGGCGAGCCTTCTGAGCCGAGAGTCGAGCGCCTTTCGTTTTAGCCGCTACTTCCATCGTTTAATCCCCTCAGAATCAGCGTTTCTTCGCTTTCTTGTCGGCAGCATGCCCGCGGAACGTGCGTGTCGCGGCAAACTCGCCAAGTTTATGACCAACCATTTCCTCAGTGATCATGACCGGCACATGCTGCCGGCCGTTATGCACTGCAATGGTCAGCCCTACCATCTCCGGAAACACCGTGGAGCGGCGCGACCAGGTTTTGATCGGCTTACGGCTGTTGTTTTCCAGAGCTGCCTCAACCTTCTTCAGCAGATGCAGGTCTATAAAAGGACCTTTCTTCAGAGAACGTGGCACAGCTTCTTCCCCTAAACGTTATTTCTTGGCCGAACGACGACGTACGATCATCTTGTCAGTACGCTTGTTCTTACGAGTCTTATGTCCTTTGGTCGGAATCCCCCAGGGTGTAACCGGGTGACGCCCGCCAGAGGTACGCCCTTCACCACCGCCATGCGGATGGTCAATTGGGTTCATAGCAACACCGCGTACTGTTGGCCGCTTGCCACGCCAACGTGTTGCACCCGCTTTGCCGGACTGTTTGAGACTGTGCTCGCTGTTGGAAACCTCCCCCAGCGTCGCACGGCAATCAGCCGGCACCTTGCGCATCTCACCCGAACGCAGCCGAATGGTTGCGTAGTTGCCTTCACGCGCGACCAGCTGGACCGACGAACCGGCGCTTCGCGCGATCTGGGCACCCTTTCCGGGTTTGAGCTCAATGCAATGGATCACCGAACCCAGAGGGATGTTACGCAGGGGCAGGGTACTGCCGGCCCGGATCGGTGCATCGATCCCTGACTGAACCTTGTCGCCCTGCTTGAGCCCCTTGGGCGCGATAATGTAACGACGCTCCCCATCCTGGTACTTGACCAGCGCAATATGGGCGGAACGGTTCGGATCGTACTCCAGACGCTCTACCTGGCCGGGAATACCATCCTTGTTGCGCTTGAAATCAATATGGCGGTAATGGCGCTTGTGGCCACCACCGATATGACGGGACGTGATCCGGCCATTGTTGTTCCGGCCACCCGTCTTGCTGAGCTTGGTCACCAGTGGCGCGTAGGGTGCACCCCCGTGAAGGTCAGGATTACGGACCTTGATGAGGTGGCGACGACCGGGTGACGTCGGTTTGGTTTTCTCAATCGACATGTCTGTAACCCCTCAACCTATTCCACGTCCATGAAGTCAATATCCTGACCATCAGCCAGGCGCACATACGCCTTCCGAAGATCGTCACGCTTACCCATGCCATGGATTGTGCGCTTGTTCTTACCCTTGCGGTTGCTCACCTGGACTTTGGTTACGTCCACATTGAACAGCTGCTCCACCGCCTTGCGGATCTCAGGCTTGGTCGCATCAGGAGCCACCTTGAACACGACCTGGCCCTGATCACCAACCATGGTCGCCTTCTCAGAGACCAGCGGGCCGAGCAGAACCTTGTAAATTCGCTCCTGATTCATCCCAGCATCTCCTCAAACTTCTTGAGCGCATCCACTGTAACCACGACGTGGTTGTGCGCTACGAGACTCACCGGATCCACGCCCCGGACATCGGAAACCGCCACGTTCGGGATATTGCGCGATGCCAACTCGAGATTCCGCTCAACGGAGTCAGAAACAATCAACGCGTCCTGCTGAACACCCAACTCCTGGAGCTTGGCGTTGAACACCTTGGTACGCGGCTGATCAGGGGTAATGGAGTCCACAACCACGAGACGCTCCTGGCGCACAAGCTCGGAGAGAATCGAGCGCAGCGCGCCACGATACATCTTCCGATTCACCTTCTGCGAATAGTCGCGCGGGCGCGCCGCGAAAGTTGTGCCGCCACCGCGCCAGATTGGGCTGCGAATGGTACCGGCACGGGCACGGCCAGTGCCCTTCTGTCGCCAGGGCTTTTTACCGCCGCCGCTGACCTCAGAACGCGTCTTCTGCTTGACGCTGCCCTGACGGCCGGCCGCCAGGTAGGCGGTTACGACCTGGTGCACCAGCGATTCGTTGAATTCTTTACCAAAAGCGGCATCCGATACCTGAACACCGTTACCGCTTCCTGTCACTGTCAATTCCATCACGCCACCCCTTAGGCTTTCACTGCGGGCTTGATGATCAGGTCCCCGCCATTGGCGCCAGGGACGGGCCCTTTAACCAGCAGCAGATTCCGCTCGGCATCAACACGCACGATCTCGATGTTCTGACTGGTCACGCGCGCATTACCCATTTGACCGGACATCTTCTTGCCCTTGAATACACGGCCCGGAGACTGGCACTGACCAATAGAGCCAGGTGCGCGGTGCGCGAGAGAGTTACCGTGGGTCTTGTCCTGGGTGGAGAAGTTCCAGCGCTTGACGGTACCAGAGAAGCCCTTGCCCTTGGACTGGCCGGTCACATCAATCGACTGACCATTCTCAAACTGGGAAACGTCAAGCTCGGAACCGGGCTGCAGCTCTCCGTCCTCTGACTGGTCTTCCAGCCGGAACTCCCAGAGACTGCGCCCTGCTTCGACGCCATTCTTTGCGAAATGGCCCGCTTCCGGCTTGGTAATCCGGTTCGCACGGCGCGTACCGGTCGTTACCTGAACCGCGCGGTAGCCGTCCCGCTCGGGCGTCTTGATTTCGGTAATTCGGTTGGCATCAACCTGAATCACCGTGACGGGGATGGAGTTACCCTCGTCGGTAAAAATACGAGTCATACCGGCCTTGCGGCCGACAACACCAATCGCCATTGTTCACCTCTTAGTGTACGGGGCTTCAACCCTCTATGGCCTGAAAGACAGTTACACTCTGAGGGGTTAACTAAAGGGTTAACCCAGGCTGATCTGCACATCCACTCCGGCGGCGAGATCGAGCTTCATCAGAGCATCGACTGTCTTTTCGGTAGGCTCAACGATATCCAGAAGGCGCTTGTGCGTCCGGATCTCATACTGATCACGCGCGTCCTTATTGACGTGCGGCGAGATCAGGATGGTGTACTTCTCTTTCCGGGTCGGCAGAGGAATAGGACCCCGAACCTGAGCACCAGTCCGCTTTGCCGTATCGACAATTTCCTGGGTGGACTGATCGATCAGGCGGTAATCAAACGCCTTCAACCGGATTCTGATTTTTTGGCTCTGCATGTTGCACCAAACTCCAATCGTTGTTGGCAGCTCGTATAAGCCGACCCGTAAAAAGGATGCGCATTATAGGGCGCATGCGCGACGGCGTCAACCTACGGACTGCTTCAGAGAATCCGTTACAGGGATGGACCCTGAAACCAAAAAAGGGGCTGCGCGACGGCAACCCCTTTTTCCAGGGCGCGGTACCGATTACTCGATAATCTTGGTCACCACGCCTGCGCCGACAGTCCGGCCGCCTTCGCGTACCGCAAAGCGCAGCCCGTCTTCCATCGCGATCGGCGCGATCAGCGTGGCTACCAGCTTCACGTTATCACCCGGCATCACCATCTCGACGCCTTCCGGCAGCTCGCAGGTGCCGGTCACGTCCGTGGTCCGGAAGTAGAACTGCGGGCGATAGCCGGTGAAGAACGGCGTATGACGACCACCCTCGTCCTTGCTCAGGACGTAGATCTCGCCCTCGAACTTGGTGTGAGGCGTAATGCTGCCCGGCTTGGCCAGTACCTGGCCACGCTCAACGTCGTCACGCTTGGTGCCACGCAGCAGCGCGCCGATGTTCTCACCCGCACGACCCTCGTCGAGCATCTTGCGGAACATCTCAACACCGGTGCAAACGGTCTTCTGCGTCTCGCGCAGACCCACAATCTCCACCTCGGAGCCGGTCTTGACCACACCGCGCTCAACACGGCCGGTGACAACGGTACCGCGACCGGAGATCGAGAACACGTCCTCGATCGGCATCAGGAACGGCTGATCGATGGCGCGCTCGGGCTCGGGAATGTGCGCGTCCATTTCCTTGATCAGGTTCGCCACCGCGGTGGTGCCGTAGCCGTTGTCGTCCTTGCCTTCCATCGCCATCAGCGCGGAGCCGGTTACGATCGGCGTGTCGTCGCCCGGGAAGTCGTACTCGTTCAGCAGCTCCCGCACTTCCATCTCAACCAGCTCGAGCAGCTCCTCGTCGTCAACCATGTCGGCCTTGTTGAGGAACACCACGATGTGCGGCACGCCAACCTGGCGTGACAGCAGGATGTGCTCACGCGTCTGCGGCATCGGGCCGTCAGCGGCGGAGACCACCAGGATCGCGCCGTCCATCTGCGCCGCGCCCGTGATCATGTTCTTCACATAGTCAGCGTGGCCGGGGCAGTCAACGTGCGCGTAGTGACGGCTCTCGGAACCGTACTCCACGTGCGAGGTCGCGATCGTGATACCGCGGTTCTTCTCTTCCGGCGCGTTGTCGATCTGGTCAAACGCACGCGCCTCACCGCCGAACACTTCCGCACTCACGCGCGTCAGCGCCGCCGTCAGCGTCGTCTTGCCGTGGTCCACGTGACCAATGGTGCCCACGTTGATGTGCGGCTTATCTCTTTCGAATTTTTCCTTAGACACGATTCACCTCTTCGCTCTGTTCTGTCGTTTCAATCAGTTCTTGTTCATGATCTCTTGCGCGATGCTGGTCGGCGCTTCCCCGTAATTGTGGAACTCCATCACGTAAGAGGCGCGCCCCTGGGTCGCGGAACGCAGGTCCGTCGCATAGCCGAACATCTCGGAAAGCGGTACCTCGGCGCGGATCACCTTGCCTGCCGGAGTATCCTCCATGCCCTGGACCAGACCACGGCGACGGTTCAGGTCGCCTACAACGTCCCCCATGAACTCCTCGGGCGTCACAACCTCAACTTTCATGATGGGCTCAAGCAGCGCGGGCGATGCATCCAGTGCACCCTGCTTCATCGCCATGGAACCGGCGACCTTGAACGCCATCTCGTTGGAGTCCACATCGTGATACGAGCCATCAAACAGGGTCGCCTTGACACCGAGGATGGGATAGCCGGCGAGAACACCGGTCTGCATCTGCTGCTCGATACCCTGCTGCACGGCGGGAACGTATTCCTTGGGAACCACACCACCAACGATCTTGTTCTCAAACAGGAACGTGGGGGAATCCTCGTCATCCAGAGGCAGCGGCTCCAGCTTGATCCAGACGTGGCCATACTGACCGCGACCACCGGACTGGCGGACGAACTTGCCTTCGACCTCGACCGGCTTACGGATGCACTCACGGTAGGCCACCTGCGGCTTACCGATGTTCGCCTCGACCTTGAACTCGCGCTTGAGGCGGTCGACGATTACGTCGAGATGGAGCTCGCCCATGCCGGAGATGATGGTCTGACCGGACTCCTCGTCGGTATAGACGCGGAAAGACGGATCCTCCTGAGCCAGCTTGCCCAGAGCCGTCCCCATCTTCTCCTGTTCAGCCTTGGACTTGGGCTCAACCGCAACCGAGATAACCGGCTCCGGGAACTCCATGCGCTCAAGTTCGATCTTGTGCTTCTCATCGCACAGCGTGTCACCAGTGGTGATGTTCTTGAGGCCAATGGCAGCCGCAATATCACCGGAGAACACTTCCTTGATCTCTTCGCGGTCATTGGCGTGCATCTGGACCATCCGGCCCACACGCTCTTTCTTCTGCTTGCTGGCGTTGTAGATGGCAGTGCCGGTTTCCAGCTTGCCGGAGTAGACACGGAAGAACGTCAGCGTGCCCATGAACGGGTCGGTCGCGATCTTGAACGCCAGTGCCGCAAACGGCGCATCGTCGTCGGCCGAACGCGTTTCCTCTGTGCCGTCGTCATCGACCACGCCTGTAATCGCCCTGACCTCATCCGGTGCCGGCAGGAATTCCAGAACGTTGTCGAGCAGCGCCTGTATGCCCTTGTTCTTAAATGCCGAACCGCACGTCGCAAGCACGATGTCATTCTCGAGACAGCGCGTACGCAGACCCTTCTTGATCTCGTCATCGCTGAGCTCACCCTTCTCGAGATAGGTCTCCATGAGCTCTTCATTGGCCTCGGCAGCCGCCTCAACCATGGCCTCACGCGCGGCCTCTGCTTCTTCCTTGAGCTCGTCCGGGATCTCGGTCTGTTCGTAGGTCATCCCCTGGTCGGCTTCATTCCAGTAGATCGCCTTCATCCGCATGAGGTCGATCACGCCCTGGAAGTTGTCCTCGGCGCCGATCGGCAGCTGAATCGGTACTGTACTGGAACCCAGCCGCTCGCGGATCTGATCCACGACGCGGGAGAAGTTCGCACCGGCACGGTCCATCTTGTTGACGAAGACCAGCCGCGGGACGTGATACTTATCCGCCTGGCGCCAGACCGTCTCGGACTGGGGCTCGACGCCGGAGGTGCCACAGAAGACCACCACAGCACCGTCGAGCACCCGAAGGGAACGCTCCACCTCGATGGTGAAATCAACGTGCCCGGGGGTATCGATGATGTTGATCCGGTGCTCATTATACTGCTGGTCCATACCACGCCAGAAGGCGGTTACGGCCGCAGAGGTAATGGTAATCCCGCGTTCCTGCTCCTGGGACATCCAGTCGGTTGTGGATGCACCGTCGTGCGTCTCACCCATCTTGTGGCTGCGACCGGTGTAATACAGGATCCGCTCGGTTGCGGTTGTCTTACCGGCGTCCACGTGGGCGCAGATGCCGATATTGCGGTAACTTTTGATCGGTGTTTTACGTGCCACGTCAGATACCTCGGTCGATTAGAAGCGGTAATGGGAGAAGGCTTTGTTGGCCTCGGCCATACGGTGCACGTCTTCCCGTTTCTTGACCGCCGCACCCTTGCTGCCGGCCGCATCAAGGATTTCGCCCGCGAGGCGCTGAACCATGGACTTTTCGCCCCGCTTCCGGGAGAAATCCACCAGCCAGCGCATGGCCAGCGCCACCTGGCGTGACGGCCTTACCTCAACCGGAACCTGGTAGGTCGCACCACCAACACGGCGGGATTTCACCTCGACCATGGGCTGGATATTCTCCAGGGCGGTCTCGAAAACTTCGAGCGGCTCCTGGTTGGTCTTTTCCGCAACAATGTCCAGCGCGCCGTACACAATACGCTCGGCGACCGCTTTCTTGCCATGTTCCATCACATGGTTGATGAACTTGGCCAGTCGTTCACTGTTGAACTTCGGATCCGGGATGATCTCCCGCTTCGTTGCAATGCGTCTTCTTGGCATCGATAAGCCCTCAGGTAAAAGTTGTCAGGTCTTCAGGTTGCTCCGGAATGATGCGCCCACTGACGCCACCCGGCCTTACTCTTATCGGCACCGACGATCCGTAGCGACCGACTGCCGGCGATAAAAGAAAGCCTGCTGAATCACTGTTGTTGAAACCGAAATCCCGATCAGGACTTCGGACGCTTGGTACCGTACTTGGAACGGCCCTGGCGACGATCCTGTACACCCTGGGTGTCAAGCGTGCCTCGCACGGTGTGATAGCGCACACCCGGCAGGTCCTTGACCCGGCCACCACGAATCAGGACCACACTGTGCTCCTGCAGGTTGTGGCCTTCACCGCCGATGTAGGATGCCACCTCGTAGCCGTTCGTCAGCCGCACACGACAGACCTTACGAAGGGCCGAGTTCGGCTTCTTCGGGGTCGTGGTGTAGACACGGGTACAAACGCCACGACGCTGCGGGCAGGCCTGCAGCGCCGGTACGTCGGTTTTCGCAGCCCGGCGCTTACGCGGCTTTCGAACCAACTGGTTAATGGTTGCCATCTAGACTAACTCCGGTTTTCAGACGGTTTTCGCCCTGTCTGGGCGGTTCAGCGAGGGCCGCAAGTTTAAGTGCGAGCCCTCTTCCAGTCAAGATAACTGGTTACTTATTGAGCTCTGCACTCAGTGCCTCGACAACATCGTCGGCGCTGACCTGCTGCTCTGCCTCCTCGCGGCGACGGCGGCGCTCCTCGTGGTACGCCAGACCGGTACCCGCCGGGATCAGGCGACCGACCACAACGTTCTCCTTGAGACCGCGCAGGTAGTCGCGCTTGCCGGTAACCGCACCTTCGGTCAGTACCCGCGTCGTCTCCTGGAAGGACGCCGCGGAAATGAAGGAGTCGGTTGCCAGCGAAGCCTTGGTGATGCCCAGCAGTTCACGCTGGAACTTCGCCGGGATCTTGCCTTCGGCTTCCATCCGCTCGTTCTCTTCCATCACATGGGTGTACTCAACCTGGTCACCGGCGATGAAACGGGTGTCACCGGAATCCTGGATCTCAACCTTGCGCAGCATCTGCCGGCAGATCACCTCGATGTGCTTGTCGTTCAGGCCCACGCCCTGCAGACGGTACACATCCTGGATCTCGTTGGTGATGTACTTCGCCAGCTCGGTGATCCCCAGCAGCCGCAGGATGTCGTGCGGGTTGGACGGACCATCGGAGATGACCTCGCCCTGCTCCACGGTTTCACCCTCAAAGACGTTCAGCTGACGCCACTTCGGAATCAGCGTTTCGTAGGGGTCGCCGTCCTTCGGTGTGATGACCAGGCGCTTCTTGCCCTTGGTTTCCTTGCCGAAGGAAACAACACCGCTGACCTCGGCCAAAATAGCCGGATCCTTGGGTTTGCGCGCTTCGAACAGGTCCGCGACCCGCGGCAGACCACCGGTGATGTCGCGTGTGCCGGTGGTTTCCTGCGGAATCCGGGCAATGACGTCGCCCATTTCCATGGTATCGCCTTCGCGCAGCGTTACCAGCGCGTTGGCCGGCAGCGAATAATGCGCCGGCGAACCACCCGCCAGGGTGACCGGCTCACCGTTGCCGTCTACCACTTCAACAGCCGGCCGCAGATCCTTACCGGAGGCCGGCCGATCGTTGGGATCCATCACCTCGATCGTCGACAGCCCGGTGAGCTCATCAGTCTGGGTGCGGACCGTGATGTTTTCTTCAATGTTGAGCAGGCGCACCTTGCCCTCTGCTTCGGCGATAACGGGGTGCGTGTGGGGATCCCACTTCGCCGCCACTGTACCGGCTTCCACCTCTGCCCCTTCGCTCACCTCAAGGACGGCGCCATAGGGCAGCTTGTACCACTCACGTTCACGCCCGTGTTCGTCCGCAATCGCCAGAGCGGAGGAACGGGTAACCACCACCTGGGTGCCATCACTCTTCTCGATGGACTTCAGGTTGTGCAGACGGACCTTGCCACCGTGCTTGACCTGAATGTTGTCCGTAGCGGAAGCCCGACTTGCCGCACCACCGATATGGAAGGTACGCATCGTCAGCTGGGTACCCGGCTCGCCGATCGACTGCGCGCCCATGACGCCAACGGCTTCGCCCACGTTGACCTGATGCCCGCGCGCCAGATCGCGACCGTAGCACTTCGAGCAGATGCCATAACGCGTGTGACAGGTGATCGCCGAGCGGACCCATACCTCGTCCACGCCAGCACGCTCAACCTTGTCAACCAGCTTCTCGTCCAGCAGGGTACCGGCCTCGACCACCGGGTTCTTCTTATCACCCGGGGTGAATACGTCCTTCGCGGTCACACGACCAAGGACCCGGTCGCCCAGCGGTACGACCACGTCACCGCCTTCAACCAGCGGCGTCATCAGGATGCCGTCATCCGTATCGCAATCTTCCTCGGTCACGACCAGATCCTGGGAGACATCCACCAGACGGCGCGTCAGGTAACCGGAGTTGGCTGTTTTCAGGGCCGTATCCGCCAGACCCTTACGTGCACCGTGGGTCGAAATGAAGTACTGCAGTACGTTCAGACCCTCACGGAAGTTAGCCGTGATGGGAGTCTCGATGATCGAACCATCCGGCTTGGCCATCAGACCGCGCATACCGGAAAGCTGCCGGATCTGCGCAGGAGAGCCACGGGCGCCCGAGTCGGCCATGATGTACACCGAGTTGAACGACTCCTGGGTCAGCTCCTCGCCGTTCTCATCCTTCGCCACTTCGCCCTCAGGCGTGATGACCTGCTCCTTGCTCAGGCGGTCCATCATGGCGTTTGAGACCTGGTCGTTGGCCCGGGCCCAGATGTCGATCACCTTGTTGTACTTCTCGCCCTGAGTCAGGAGACCGGAAGCGAACTGCTGCTCGATCTCCATGACCTCGGATTCGGCTTCCTCAATCAGCGTGTACTTTTCGTCAGGGACCTCAAAGTCGTTCACGCCGATGGAGCAGCCGGAGACGGTGGAATAGTGGAAACCGGTGTACATCAGCTGGTCGGCAAAGACCACCGTTTCCTTAAGGCCTACTTCGCGGTAACAGGCGTTGATCAGCTTCGAGATCTGCTTCTTGGCCATGGCCTGATTGACCAGGCTGAACGGCAGCCCCTCCGGCGTGATGTTGTACAGCATCGCCCGACCCACAGTGGTGTCCTGAATGCTGGTCTGTACGTGACGCTCACCGGTCTCGTCATCGAGATCAACCTCGGTGACACGCACGCGGACCTTCGCCTGCAGATCCACCTCACCGGCGCCAAAGGCGCGCTCGACCTCGTCGAGGTCACCGAAGATGCGACCTTCACCCGCGGCACGGAGACGCTCGCGCGTCATGTAGTACAGGCCCAGAACCACGTCCTGGGAAGGCACGATGATGGGCTCGCCGTTGGCCGGCGACAGCACGTTATTGGTGGACATCATCAGTGCCCGCGCCTCAAGCTGGGATTCCAGCGTCAGCGGCAGGTGAACCGCCATCTGGTCACCGTCAAAGTCCGCGTTATAGGGCGCGCAGACCAGCGGGTGAAGCTGGATGGCCTTGCCTTCGATGAGCACCGGCTCAAACGCCTGGATGCCCAGACGGTGAAGCGTCGGTGCGCGGTTCAGCAGGACTGGGTGCTCCCGGATGACCTCTTCCAGAATGTCCCAGACCAGGCCTTCCTCACGCTCAACCATCTTCTTGGCCGCCTTGATGGTGGTGGCGTGGCCGCGATGCTCGAGCTTGGAGAAGATGAACGGCTTGAACAGCTCCAGCGCCATCTTCTTCGGGATACCGCACTGGTGGAGCTTGAGGTACGGACCGACCACGATCACGGAACGACCGGAGTAGTCCACACGCTTGCCCAGCAGGTTCTGGCGGAAACGGCCCTGCTTGCCCTTGATCATGTCCGCGAGGGACTTGAGCGGGCGCTTGTTGGAACCGGTAATGGCCCGGCCACGACGGCCGTTGTCCAGCAGCGCGTCCACGGACTCCTGCAGCATCCGCTTCTCGTTGCGAACGATGATATCCGGCGCATTGAGCTCAAGCAGACGCTTGAGGCGGTTGTTACGGTTGATCACCCGGCGATAGAGATCGTTCAGGTCGGAGGTGGCAAAGCGGCCGCCATCCAGCGGAACCAACGGACGCAGGTCCGGCGGCAGCACCGGCAGCACTTCCATGATCATCCACTGTGGGTTGTTCCCGGAGTAGTAGAACGCCTCCATCAGCTTCAGGCGCTTTGAGAGCTTCTTGATCTTGGTCTCGGAAGCCGTCTGCGGAATATCTTCGCGCAGCTTCTCGATTTCCTCACCGAGATTGATGTCGCCCAGCAACTCCTTCACGGCTTCCGCGCCCATGCGGGCATCGAACTCGTCACCGAATTCCTCGAGCGCCTCGTAGTACTGCTCGTCGTTGAGCAACTGGCCACGCTCCAGGGTGGTCATGCCCGGCTCGATGACGATGAAGGATTCGAAGTACAGCACGCGCTCAATATCGCGCAGGGTCATATCCAGCAGGAGACCAATGCGCGACGGCAGGGACTTCAGGAACCAGATGTGAGCCACCGGGCTCGCCAGCTCGATATGGCCCATGCGTTCACGGCGAACGCTTGCCAGGGCAACCTCGACACCGCACTTCTCACAGATTACACCACGATGCTTGAGGCGCTTGTACTTGCCGCACAGGCACTCGTAGTCCTTGACCGGCCCGAAGATCTTGGCACAGAACAGGCCGTCGCGTTCCGGCTTGAAGGTCCGGTAGTTGATCGTTTCCGGTTTCTTGACTTCCCCAAAGGACCAGGAACGGATCATTTCCGGAGAAGCGAGGCCAATCCGGATGGAATCAAATTCCTGTTTCTGATTCTGGTTCTTCAGCAGGTTGAGCAGGTCTTTCATAATATTGGCTCCGGAGCGTTAATCACTGGCGGTGGCGCTGTGCCACCGCCGTCGCTGCCAAACAGGTTTCGGGTCAGTCCGTCTCGAGATCGATATCGAGGCCGAGCGACCGGATTTCCTTGACCAGAACATTGAAGGATTCGGGCATGCCCGGCTCCATACGATGGTCACCATCGACAATGTTCTTGTACATCTTGGTGCGGCCGTTCACGTCGTCGGACTTCACGGTCAGCATTTCCTGCAGGGTGTAGGCGGCGCCATAGGCTTCCAGGGCCCAGACCTCCATCTCCCCGAAGCGCTGGCCACCGAACTGCGCCTTACCGCCCAGCGGCTGCTGGGTCACCAGACTGTAGGAACCGGTCGCACGGGCGTGCATCTTGTCCTCAACCAGATGGTTGAGCTTGAGCATGTACATGTAGCCCACGGTCACCGGCCGGTCGAAGCCGTCACCGGTGCGGCCATCGAACAGCTTGATCTGGCCGCTGGTATCCATGTCCGCGAGCTCAAGCATCTTCTTGATCTCGGCCTCGTTGGCACCGTCAAACACCGCTGTACCCATTGGTACGCCACCACGCAGGTTGTTGGCCATGGTGATGATCTCGTCGTCACTCAACTCATCGAGCTTGACTTCCGGTGTGTCGGTACCGTTATAGACCTCGTCGAGGAACTTCCGGATCTCGCCCACTTTCTTCTGCTGCTCGAGCATGGTGTTGATCTTGTCACCCAGCCCGCGCGCAGCCGCGCCCAGATGGGTCTCAAGCACCTGCCCGACGTTCATCCGGGAGGGCACACCCAGCGGGTTCAGAACCACATCCACCGGCTCGCCCTGCTCATCGAACGGCATGTCCTCAGTCGGCATGATCGCGGAGATCACACCCTTGTTACCGTGGCGGCCGGCCATCTTGTCACCCGCCTGGATGCGACTCTTGACCGCCATATAGACCTTCACGATCTTGAGTACGCCCGGGGCCAGGTCGTCGCCCTGCTGGATCTTCTCCTTCTTGACCTCAAAGCGCTGCTCCTGGTCCTGGCGCCGCTCTTCAAGCTGTTCCTGGGCGCGTTCCAGCAGGTCATTCAGGGAATCGTCCTGCATGCGCAGCTTGAACCAATCGTCGGAACTGAGCTGGCTGAGGTAATCCGCGCTCAGGGTGTCCCCTTTCTTCACACCCGGGCCGGTGATGGCTGTCTGTCCCTCCAGTGCACTGGTCAGACGCTCAAACGTGGCCGTCTCAACGATGCGATACTCTTCCTTCAGGTCCTTCCGGAAGGCATTCAGCTCATCCTGCTCGATGGACAGAGCACGCTGGTCCTTCTCGACACCGTCGCGGGTAAAGACCTGGACGTCAATCACGGTACCGCGCTTGCCGGTGGGCATCCGCAGCGAGGTGTCCTTCACGTCGGATGCCTTCTCGCCAAAGATGGCGCGCAGGAGCTTTTCCTCCGGTGTGAGCTGCGTCTCGCCCTTGGGCGTGACCTTGCCGACCAGGATATCGCCAGCATCCACTTCGGCACCGATGTATACGATGCCGGATTCGTCCAGCTTGGACAGCGCCTGCTCACCCACGTTCGGAATATCCGCGCTGATCTCCTCGGAGCCCAGCTTGGTATCGCGGGCTACACAGGTAAGCTCCTGGATGTGGATGGTGGTCAGGCGGTCTTCCTGAGCCACGCGCTCGGAAATGAGGATGGAGTCCTCGAAGTTGTAGCCGTTCCACGGCATGAAGGCGATGCGCATGTTCTGGCCCAGTGCCAGCTCGCCCAGATCCACGGACGGACCATCGGCCAGCGTATCGCCACGTTCAACCTCATCACCACGGTTCACAATGGGCCGCTGGTTGCTGCAGGTGTTCTGGTTCGAACGGGTGTACTTCACCAGGTTGTAGATATCAACGCCCGCGTCACCGGCACTGGTCTCGTCGTCGCGAACACGGACCACGACACGGGAAGCGTCGACGCTTTCGATCACGCCACCACGCTCAGCCGTCACACAGACACCGGAGTCTTTCGCCACGGTGCGTTCCATGCCGGTGCCCACAAGCGGCTTATCCGCGCGCAGGGTGGGAACCGCCTGACGCTGCATGTTCGAACCCATCAGGGCGCGGTTGGCGTCGTCATGCTCCAGGAACGGAATCATCGCGGCGGCAACGGACACCACCTGCCGCGGAGAGACGTCCATGAAGTTGACCTTCTCCGGCGGCATGACGGTGAATTCATTCTTATGCCGCACCGTAACCAGCTCATCGGAGAGCTTGCCGCTGTCATCCAGCTTGGCGCTGGCCTGGGCGATGATGTAATTGCTCTCCTCGATCGCGGACAGATACACGATCTCGTCCGTCACCTGGCCGTCGATAACCTTGCGGTACGGGCTTTCCAGGAAGCCGTACTTGTTGGTCTGGGTATAGGTGGCCAGCGAATTGATCAGACCGATGTTCGGACCTTCCGGTGTCTCGATCGGGCACACACGGCCATAGTGGGTCGGGTGTACGTCCCGGACCTCAAAGCCGGCCCGCTCACGGGTGAGACCACCCGGGCCAAGTGCCGAAACGCGGCGCTTGTGAGTCACCTCGGACAGCGGGTTGTTCTGGTCCATGAACTGCGACAGCTGGCTGGAGCCGAAGAACTCCTTGATTGCCGCCCCCACCGGCTTGGCATTGATCAGGTCCTGGGGCATCAGGCCTTCGCTTTCGGCCAGGCTCAGGCGCTCGCGCACCGCGCGCTCGACCCGCACCAGGCCAACACGGAACTGGTTCTCGGCCATCTCACCGACACAGCGGATGCGGCGGTTGCCCAGGTTGTCGATGTCGTCCGTTTCACCCTTACCGTTACGGATGTCCACGAGCGTGCGCAGCACATCCACAATATCCTGCTCGTCCAGAACACCGGAGCCTTCCAGCTCCTCGCGTCCAAGACGGCGGTTGAGCTTCATCCGGCCAACGGCAGAGAGATCATAGCGCTCTTCAGAGAAGAACAGGTTGTTGAACAGCGTCTCAGCGGATTCCTTCGTCGGCGGCTCACCCGGACGCATCATCCGATAGATCTCGACCAGCGCTTCCAGCTGGTTGCGCGAGGGGTCAATCCGCAGCGTATCGGAAATGAACGGTCCGCAGTCGAGGTCGTTGGTGTAGATGGTGTCGACTGTCTGGATGCCCGCTTCCTCAAGCTTTTCCAGGTGGTCCTCGGTGAGTTCGGTGTTGCACTCAACAATCACCTCACCGGTGCTCTCATCCACCATGTCCCTTGCAACCACACGACCGTGGAGATAGGAACGCGGAACCTCAAGCTCGGTAACCCCCGCCTTCTCCAGCTGGCGGATGTGGCGCGCGGTAATCCGGCGGCCACTCTCAACAATGACGCCGCCTTCCTGGTCCATGATGTCGAACGTGGCGATGTCACCACGCAGCCGGCTGGGCACGAGCTCAAGCCGGCAGGATTCCTTGCCGAGCGTGAAGCGGCTGTTGTCGAAGAACAGCTCCAGAATCTGCTCGGAAGTATATCCCAGCGCGCGCAGCAGAATGGTGGCCGGAAGCTTACGCCGGCGGTCGATGCGCACGAACACGGAATCCCTGGGATCAAACTCGAAATCCAGCCAGGAACCACGATAGGGAATCACCCGGGCGGAATAGAGAAGCTTGCCGGAGGAGTGGGTCTTGCCCTTGTCGTGATCAAAGAACACACCGGGCGAACGATGAAGCTGGGAGACAATCACCCGCTCAGTGCCGTTGACCACGAAGGTGCCGTTTTCAGTCATCAGGGGCATTTCGCCCATGTAGACTTCCTGTTCCTTGATGTCCTTCACGGCCTTGTTGGACGATTCCTTGTCATAGATGACCAGGCGCACTTTCACGCGAAGCGGTGCCGCGTAGGTCACCCCCCGAAGCTGACATTCCTTGACGTCAAATGCCGGCTCGCCGAGCCGATAGCTGACATACTCCAGTGCTGCATTCCCCGAGTAGCTGGTAATCGGGAAAACGGACTGAAACGCGGCATGCAAGCCCGTGTTCTTGCGATTATCCGCGTCGGATTCAAGTTGCAGAAAGTCCCGGTAGGAGTCGATCTGCGTTGCAAGCAGAAACGGAACATCCATGACGGACGGCAACTTGCCAAACTCTTTGCGGATTCGCTTTTTCTCGGTGTAGGAGTAAGTCATCTGCATTCCCCAGCTTCGGACTCAATAACTGGTGTACCCGGCCTGCGAACAGTCAGCCGGGATGGGTCCCGGGTCGGGCCCGGGCACCCGGATCCTGGATCCGGGTGACCTGCATATAACGCGAAAAGGCCGGCGGCATACGCCACCAGCCAATTCGCGGTTCAGCGCTCTGGACGGCTATGGAAGCCGTTATTTGAGCTCAACAGTGGCGCCTGCTTCCTCAAGCTTCGCCTTGGCGTCGTCCGCCTCTTCCTTGCTGGCGCCTTCCTTGACGTTGCCCGGTGCGCCGTCAACCAGAGCTTTCGCTTCTTTCAGGCCGAGACCTGTCAGTTCGCGAACAACCTTGATCACGTTGACCTTCTTCTCACCGCCAGACGTCAGGACGATGTCGAATTCGGTCTGCTCTTCCGCAGCACCGCCTTCGTCACCACCACCAGCCGCAGCCGGAGCTGCTGCAACAGCAGCCTGAGCGGAAACGCCGAATTTCTCTTCCATCGCTTCCACGAGCTCAACTACTTCCATGACGCTCATTTCAGCGATTGCATTAAGGATATCGTCTTTAGACAGAGCCATGACTATTCTCCAGATTCAAAAATGATAAAAAACCAATCAGGCTGCTTCTTTCTTCTGGTCACGAACTGCAGCTACCGCGCGGGTAACCTTGGACGGAACCTCGTTGAAGGTCCGTGCCAGCTTGGTGATCGGAGCCTGGATTGTGCCCGCCAGCTGCGACAGCGCTTCGTCACGCGTCGGAAGCTTGGCCAGACGATCAATCTGCTCGCCACCCAGCAGCTCGCCACCTACGGCCAGTGCCTTGATTTCAAAGTTGTCGTTTTCCTTGGAAAAATCCTTGAGCAGGCGCGCAGCCGCACCCGGATCCTCCATGGAAAATGCAAACAGGGTCGGGCCGGCGAGGACCTCGCTCACGCACTCAAAGTCGGTTCCCTGGACAGCACGCTTGGCGAGTGTGTTACGAACCACCCGCAGGTAAACGTTCTGTTCACGGGCCTTGGCGCGCAATGCGGTCATATCGCCGGAGTCCACACCCCGGTAGTCCGCAAGGACAACAGACAAAGCACCACTGGCAGCCTCGTTGACTTCGGCGACAATCGCCTTTTTGCCTTCGAGTTGGATTGCCACTGGTTTTACTCCTCAGGTTGTGCCGGCAGAACCGGCGATCAACTCACGCCCCTGAGGGCGCCCTTACGGTGTCTTTGTTCGGAGAGAACGTCTTACACCGTCTGCGCAGGCATTGCTTTAACCCCTGTACCGGATGGCTTCGGGGACCTGCGGTCTTTGACAGCCCGGCTCACGCCCAGACTACAAAGCTTGCTGCGGGCACCGCTTACGGTGCCCGGTATTCTGCAACCTGTCAGATGGACAGTGTTGACTGATCAATGGTAAGCCCTGGCCCCATAGTGGAGGACAGCGTCACCTTCTTGAGATAGATACCCTTGGCCGTGGAGGGCTTGAGCTTCTTCAGATCGCCCAGCAGCGCTTCCACGTTTTCGCGGATCGCCTGCGCATCGAAGCCGACGTTGCCAACGCCGCAGTGCACAATACCCTTCTTGTCGGTCCGGAACCGGACCTGACCGGCCTTGGCGTTGCCAACAGCGGTCTCCACGTCGGCGGTCACCGTGCCGACCTTGGGGTTCGGCATCAGACCGCGCGGACCCAGGATCTGACCCAGCTGACCGACAACGCGCATGGCGTCCGGCGTGGCGATGACCACGTCAAAGTTCAGGTCGCCGCCCTTGATCTGTTCCGCCAGATCATCCATGCCGACCACATCGGCACCGGCTTCAGTCGCCTTGTCCGCGTTATCGCCCTGGGCGAAAACGGCAATCCGCACGCTCTTGCCCGTGCCATTGGGGAGAACAGTGGAACCACGCACCACCTGGTCGGATTTCCGGGCATCAACGCCCAGATTCACAGCCAGATCCACGGATTCCTGGAAATTCGTATACTGATCAAGGTCCTTCAGGATATCGACCGCCTCATCCACGCTGTAGGCGCGGGTACGATCAACCTTGTCGCGGATCAGCTTCTGGCGCTTGCTCAGTTTTGCCATCTCAGAGCCCCTCCACATTCAGGCCCATACTGCGTGCCGTGCCTGCAATGGTACGCACTGCAGCGTCCATATCAGCGGCCGTCAGATCAGGCTCTTTGGCTTTCACGATCTCTTCCAGCTGTTCCCGGGTCACCTTGCCCACCTTGTCGGTGTTGGGCTTGCCCGAGCCGGTAGAGATGCCTGCTGCCTTCTTGAGCAGCACCGGCGCCGGCGGCGTCTTGGTGACAAAGGTGAAGCTGCGGTCACTGTAGACCGTGATGACTACCGGTGTCGGCAGTCCGGGCTCCATGTCCTGCGTTTCGGCGTTGAATGCCTTGCAGAACTCCATGATGTTCAGGCCGTGCTGACCCAGAGCCGGACCCACGGGGGGACTCGGATTGGCCTTGCCCGCGGCGACCTGCAGCTTGATATAAGCTTCGATTTTCTTAGCCACGATAACCTCCTGATGGGTTCAAACGCCTTACTGGCTCCCCGTTGAGACAGAAAGGCACGTGGCACCTGACAGGCCCACGTGCCCTTCTCCAGATGGCCTTCAGTCTTTCTCGACCTGGCCAAATTCCAGTTCGACCGGCGTGGACCGGCCGAAAATCAGAACCGCTACTTTGACACGGCTCTTGTCGTAGTCGACTTCCTCAACCACGCCATTAAAGTCCGCAAACGGACCCTCGATGACACGGACAATCTCGCCCGGCTCAAACAGGGTCTTGGGCTTGGGCTGCTCGGCGCCGGTTTCGACACGCTGAAGAATGGCGTCTGCCTCCTTCTCGCTGATCGGTGCCGGCTTATCCGGTGTGCCGCCAATGAAACCCATAACCCTGGGAGTACTCTTGACCAGGTGCCAGGTCTCGTCGGTCATCTCCATCTGGACCAGCACGTACCCCGGATAGAACTTGCGCTCGCTCTTGCGTTTCTTGCCTTCACGCATTTCAACGACCTCTTCGGTGGGCACGAGAATCTCACCGAAAAGATCGTCCATGTTGTTGAGCTGCACCCGTTCCCTGAGGGACCGCATGACATGCTTTTCGAAGCCGGAATAGGCGTGAATCACGTACCAGCGTTTCGCCATGTGCCGCTCTCTGTTAACCGATCAAACTTGAGACAATCCACGCCACCAGAGAATCCATCCCCCACAGGATCAATGCCACCAGCAGCACAAAGCCAAGTACAATGGCCGTTGTCTGAAGGAGCTCCTGACGGGTCGGCCAGACCACCTTGCGGATCTCGACCTTGGCCTCTCTCATAACCCGGGCCAGCTGACGCCCCTTTCCCGTCTGCAGCGCAACAGCGCCGGCAACAAGCGCCAGCGCCACCAGCGCCAGTGTACGGTAAAGAAGCGACTCGCCCCCGTAGTAATGGTTGCCGGCTACACCTGCCGCCACCAAAGCAACAACGACGACCCACTTTGCGGTGTCAAAGCGGGTCGTCGCCTCTCTGGAACTGGATTCCATAGGGTTCAACTTTGTGGGTGCCGAAATAAATGGCAGGCCAGGAGGGGATCGAACCCCCAACCTGCGGTTTTGGAGACCGCTGCTCTGCCAATTGAGCTACTGGCCTGCACCGAAACTTTGTATTACTCGATAATCTTGGTCACCACGCCTGCGCCGACAGTCCGGCCGCCTTCGCGTACCGCAAAGCGCAGCCCGTCTTCCATCGCGATCGGCGCGATCAGCGTGGCTACCAGCTTCACGTTATCACCCGGCATCACCATCTCGACGCCTTCCGGCAGCTCGCAGGTGCCGGTCACGTCCGTGGTCCGGAAGTAGAACTGCGGGCGATAGCCGGTGAAGAACGGCGTATGACGACCACCCTCGTCCTTGCTCAGGACGTAGATCTCGCCCTCGAACTTGGTGTGAGGCGTAATGCTGCCCGGCTTGGCCAGTACCTGGCCACGCTCAACGTCGTCACGCTTGGTGCCACGCAGCAGCGCGCCGATGTTCTCACCCGCACGACCCTCGTCGAGCATCTTGCGGAACATCTCAACACCGGTGCAAACGGTCTTCTGCGTCTCGCGCAGACCCACAATCTCCACCTCGGAGCCGGTCTTGACCACACCGCGCTCAACACGGCCGGTGACAACGGTACCGCGACCGGAGATCGAGAACACGTCCTCGATCGGCATCAGGAACGGCTGATCGATGGCGCGCTCGGGCTCGGGAATGTGCGCGTCCATTTCCTTGATCAGGTTCGCCACCGCGGTGGTGCCGTAGCCGTTGTCGTCCTTGCCTTCCATCGCCATCAGCGCGGAGCCGGTTACGATCGGCGTGTCGTCGCCCGGGAAGTCGTACTCGTTCAGCAGCTCCCGCACTTCCATCTCAACCAGCTCGAGCAGCTCCTCGTCGTCAACCATGTCGGCCTTGTTGAGGAACACCACGATGTGCGGCACGCCAACCTGGCGTGACAGCAGGATGTGCTCACGCGTCTGCGGCATCGGGCCGTCAGCGGCGGAGACCACCAGGATCGCGCCGTCCATCTGCGCCGCGCCCGTGATCATGTTCTTCACATAGTCAGCGTGGCCGGGGCAGTCAACGTGCGCGTAGTGACGGCTCTCGGAACCGTACTCCACGTGCGAGGTCGCGATCGTGATACCGCGGTTCTTCTCTTCCGGCGCGTTGTCGATCTGGTCAAACGCACGCGCCTCACCGCCGAACACTTCCGCACTCACGCGCGTCAGCGCCGCCGTCAGCGTCGTCTTGCCGTGGTCCACGTGACCAATGGTGCCCACGTTGATGTGCGGCTTATCTCTTTCGAATTTTTCCTTAGACACTTGACCTATCTCCCGCGCCGTTGCCTTTCTTCGTTATGTTACAGCCAGCCTTCAGCCTTAGAACTGGAGCTCATGGGCGGACTTGAACCGCCGACCTCACCCTTACCAAGGGTGTGCTCTACCACTGAGCTACATGAGCCCTCGACAACCTGGAGCGGGTGGCGGGAATCGAACCCGCGTCATCAGCTTGGAAGGCTGAGGTAATAGCCACTATACGACACCCGCAAAATATGGTGGAGGGGGCAGGATTCGAACCTGCGAAGCTCTCGCGTCAGATTTACAGTCTGATCCCTTTGACCACTCGGGAACCCCTCCGTCTCGCAGCCGACCCGCAGGCCTTCTGCTTAAAAACGGTGCTGATCTGGAGCTGGTGGAGGGAATCGAACCCCCGACCTACTGATTACAAGTCAGTTGCTCTGCCTGCTGAGCTACACCAGCTGTGTATCGCCAATCAGCGAGGGCAGTATCCTAAGGATTTTGCGGCGGCTTTGCAACACCCTCTTTTGCTTCAATGGTCCGGATCGGTTCCACCCTTGGTATATTGGCCTTGGGCACATTACCCGACTCCGGTGCTGGCAGGCGTGCGGCCAGCAGAAAGACGGCCAGATTGGCGATAACGAGTACCCCGAAAAGAATCCGCACACCAGACTCCCGTGTTTCAGCGACTGCCCCTGGCTTCAGCCATGACCGCATCCATGCCCAGGAACACCAGGTCCGGCTCTACAACCTGCTCCGGCGGCAAACCCGACGCTGCAGCCGCAGCATCCCCACCGGTCACGATCATGGTGCCACGACCCTGCCAGTAATCAGCGCTTCGGGCCACCAGGGCCTGCATGAGCCAGGCTATGCCGTGATGAACACACTCGGATGTTGTTATGCCGGGCGCAGTGTCGGCACCGGCAACCGCTTCCGGGCGCACCCCCGAGGTTCCCGCGCCAAGCGACTGCGCCATGAGAGCCCCACCTGGAAGGATATAGCCACCCTGATGATTACCCGAAGCGTCCACATGGTCAACGGTGATCGCCGTTCCGGCATCAAGAACCGTAATCGGGCCCTCCCAGGTACTGTACGCCCCAAGCATCGCCAGCCATCGATCAACCCCCATCTGGGCGGGATCATTATACGCATTGACCACACCACACTGACGGCGGGAAGCCGCAAACTCCATAACCCGCACGTGGTTGCCGGAAACCAGGTTGGCTTTCAGTTGATTGGCCCGGTCGCCGGCAACCGAGGCAAACTCCAGCCACGCCAGCCTGTCAGAGTCCACGCCCGCAATGCCGTCGGATCCGATCGTCTCCCATGGCTGATCACCCCGGGCGATGACCAAGCGGTCCATATCAAGACAGCGCCAGTGGACCCGGGAATTCCCCGCATCAACCTGCAGAATCAATCGGGACCTCCAGACTCACCTCTCCGGCATTCAGGAGTATCACTTCGCCATCCGCCGTCCGCAGCCGAAGTTGCCCGGACGCATCAATGCCATCACCGATGCCTCGACAATCCCTGCCCCTGACGGCCACCTGCCGGCCCCGTAACACATCATAGTGTGCCCACTCCGCGGGAACGGCCGGATCCGGCCCGAACCCGAGATCGACCACCGAGGCCAGGATTCCCTCAATCAATGCAACAGCCAAACGGTTGCGCCCCCCCTCTGGCACCTGCCCCTCTTTGGCCAGGGATGTCCAGGGCTGGTCAATCGCGGTTTCCGATTCCGTCATATAGACATTCAGGCCCAGCCCGATCACGAGTCTGAGTTCATCCTGGGCCGATCCCTGAAGCTCCGTCAGAATGCCCGCCACCTTGCGGCCATTGAGCCAAAGATCATTGGGCCACTTGATCCCCAGTCCCTCTATACCAAGCCCCGCCAGGGCCCGGACCGCCCCGAGGCCCGCCCTTAGCGTTACGCCCTGGACCGCTGCGGGCCCGGCATCGGTTTCCACACCGACGCTGAGATAGAGGTTGCGGGCGAAGGGACTGACCCACCCCCGCCCCCGGCGACCGCGCCCCTTTAACTGCTGCTCGGCGAGACACACGCGGGGAACCCCTGAATAACCGGAATGACCCATGAGGAGGGTGTTCGTTGATTCAACGACTGGCTCCAGCGCCAGTTCGGGCTGAGGCTTCAGACCCGCCAGAGCCGGCTCGATCGACTCCCGGGACAGCAGATCCAGCGGTTCAGCCAGCCGATAGCCCTTGCCGCGGACGGACTCAACGTCCAGACCGATTTCCTCAAGCCCGCGCAGCTGTTTCCAGACAGCGGTCCGGCTCACACCCAGCCGCCCCGCAAGTTCAGTACCGGAATGGAGCTGGCCATCGGCCAGCAGGTGGATCAGAGGATAGGGATGCATGTGGTCTCCTTGCCTGATCCGGCTAAGGTAACCAACACAGCAGGGGAAAGGAACACCTCAGGGAATGGGTGTGGCGTTCAGGTTCGATTCCATATCCATGTTCTGGATGCTGACGCCCTGCAGCGCCGTCGCCGTGGAACTGTTGCCGCTGCCATCATTGTGGACAAGATTGACACGGCCGACATTGAGCTCCCTGAACCGTGTGTGGGTATTCACATGGAAGCTTGGTTGCAGTCCATCAGCGGAATCCGCTTCACGGACGTCGACCGTCAACTCCGTCTGGACCCCGAAATCATTGTTGCCGGCACCCAGTCCATCGGACGTGTGTATGTTGTCGAGCACCAACTGCATCCCGGTTCCATTCTGGGGGTTGCCCTCCGCATCCGTGGTCCGGCCAGTCTCCCACAGGAAGCGGTTACGCTTATCGCCCACCGCCTCACTGAAGATGCTCGTAAGGGCCAGTTTGAGCCCTTCCTGCCCTTCCGGCCCCGTAATCACCATCTCACTGTCCTGACCGTAGCGCTGCCAGACGATGCGGCCGAAACTGGCGCCATCTTCCGCGCCGCCTACCCGCAGATTGCCCACATCCATGGTGCTCCATGCCTCTCCCTGCACGACACGAAGACCATTCTGAACGACTTCCAGCGTCATATCCCGGATGTGCCCCTCGTAAGACAGGTCGTCCGCCCAGACGCCCTGGCCAGACGCCTCGGTCAGGGACCCGATACGGCCATCCTCGATATAGAGGTCCGAGTTGATGGTGATCCCGTCGCCATTCGGACCGCCCGGAGTCAGCGTGTACTGCCCGTCCATATTGCCGAATTCAAAGGAACGGAAAACCCCGAGGGCACTCAGAAGCTCAGCTCCCGCCTGAACCTCGGCTCCCTCTGCCGAGCCCTCGGAGCCGACACGAATCCCATCCATGCGGTAGCCGCCGGAAATGCCATCAAAACCAACCCGAAGCCCTTTGTAGAACTGCGTGCCCCCCAGTGCCTCATTGCCCGTGACGTTGACAGTCACATCACCGCGCCCCCAGGACTGTATCCCGTCAAAAAGCACAGAATTGCCGTTGGTCGTCCAGGTCAGCCCCGCATCCGCAAGGCTCCATTCAGAGGCGAAGCGCATCCCTTCGTCGCCCGCATCCGGGTGACCTCCGGCCATCAGGTAGACCTGATTAGCGAAAGTTGCCCCATTGATGGTCTGGTTCTCGTAAAGCCAGCTGAAGTTCACGGAACCGACGCTGCGTCCGCCATCCCGGGTTCCGGCATCAACACCCAGCCGGATGTCATCAATGCTGAGATTGCCTTCCGCCCTGGAGCTGGCCCCGTTCAGGGTAAAGGCCAGTCCCTGACGGCCCTCCTCCGTGAAATCCTCCCCTACTTCGATACGAAGGTCCTGGACACTGGAGGCCCCGGATATTCCCTGATAAAGCAGCCCATAACCGTTGGTGCTGTAAAGAAAGCTTGCGGTATTGAGCGTAGTATCTGCGCTAACCTGTATCCCTTCGGCCCCCTGGCGACCGCCACCACCACGAATCTCGAAATCCGTAATAAAATCGAAATCGGCTTCAAAAGACCCCATGCTGGCGAGCGCGCTCTGATCGCCTCGAATGTTGGTCGACTGTTCAGCGTAACGGACTGCTCCTATGGTGATATCCCCAACCGTCGGCGCCACGTACTGGATGGCTCCATCGATCACATCAAGCGTATGACCGGCCCCTTCCGGTGTTGAGATATTCATGGATACATCATCGAGAAACAACTGATGACCATTCGTGCGATAGCCGAAACGGCCATTACTCAACGCGTAATCGAAATTGAAGGTGTATCCATCAGCAGAGCCACCCGCACCACCAGGAGTAATGCGAAAGAAGCCATCCATATCACGATCCATCCAGAAGGCCCCCATGCTCCGGGCGCCACTGTCATCCAGCGAGACACCACCCACAGACACACGCTCATCCTGTATATCCAGCCCGATCTCAAGGCTGCCATCGTTCAGCAGATCGAGTTCATAGTCCCTTCTCGCCCGACCTTCAGGATCGGAGGCAGACCCGACCCGAATGTCCTCCAGATGTATCCCGTTGTCATTGGTGAAATAGCTGAAACGATCCATGGAGGCCTTGTGGGCCATTTCGACGGTAACGCCCGCCTGCCCCTGGACACCGGCCAGTTCCGCATCGTTCATGGCTTCCATGGCACACACCTGGCCCGTTGCCGCGTAGAGCGCCATCCCTGCTGCAGAAAACCAGCGATGGAGTACCTGTTTCTTCATGGCTCAGGGCTCCGTAGGGAAGATCAATGCATTACCGTCCAGGGTCATGTCGCCCCCCATTTCCACTGTCAGGCGATCAACCTGACGGAAATCACTATCGCCGGGGCGGGCCGTTGAACTGGTTGCCATGGTGTAGCTGAAATCCGTAAAACGGGCTGTCTCCGGCAGGCCGATCTCAATGACTTCCCGGTTGAAGTCCCCTGCATCGCCCCCGAATCCCGTATCGTCCCCATTGATCAGCCGAGTGGCCAGCGTCAGCCCCATGAACTCGAAGGTTCCCTGCAGATCGTCCAGTACAATCCAGCCACCGCCCTGATTCAGCTGGGCGGCAATCCGGGCACCACAACGCTCGCCCTCGCCGCAGTCAAACCCGACAGCCTCCCCCTTAAGGGGACCACCGGACTCATTGAACGTCACATCGCCAGAGAGCGACATGCCCCCATACTGCCCACTGACTCCCGAGAGGTCCTGGTCACTCATCGATTCCATCTCGGCCACAGCGTTTGAAGCACAACCGAGGGCAACGACAGCTGTGACCATGAACCTGCGTATGCTATTTCCCTGAATCGCCATATCAGTCCAGGCTCCTCGTGGTCACATCCAGTTTCTGGAACAGCATCCCCTTCATCCTGGTTGATCCCATGTCCTGGCCACCGACCTCCAGACTGCCGACTTCTATGTCGCTGCGGTATTCATCGTTGGTGTAATAATCGCTGTAGAAATCGTAGGTGGCATTATCATCGCTGGAGCCGTCGCCCGCGTCATTGATGGGGGCCGGCGATCGGGCGTTGTTGATGGCTTTCAGCTCGAGACGGAAGTTACCGGGGCCGGCAACGGTCTTACCATCCGTTTTTACTTCCTGGCCTACGCCCAGAACGCCCATGAAGAGCGGCTGATGCTCGTTGCCCAGGGCGAGCTCCATCATGAAATCATTGAAGGCGATCTCGGTGTTGCAATTGGTTCCGCCCTGCTCGCAGGCACTGACCGTCAGGCTGGGCGTGTAGAAGTTGGTCTGGATGCGACCGCGCAGCTGCTGTCGGCTATCGTCAGACGTCGCCCCCCATAGCTGGATGAAACTGCCATCCACAACGGCCTTCTCGGCATGGATATTCACCGACTTCGCCACAGCGGTACCAGAGTGCACCGTTGTCTCGAAACCAAGATCCATGCGTTCGCCCCGGATGTTCTGATCCGCATTCGGCGCACGACTCACGCAGCCGGTGTCCGCCCCACCTGGCAGACAGGCGACGCCCTCAGCCTGTGCAACCTTCTCGGGAGCCGCGTATTCAAACACCGCCTTACCAGCTGCATCACCGCCGATCCCATCACCATCAACCAGATCAATCCCGAAGGGGTTGGTCAGACGCCCGAGGTTGACCGTCTGCAGGCTCTCACCCCGCTGGCTCCCAGCACCTCCGATGTAAAGCTGATCAACCAGTACCTCGACATCCTCTCCGGCCTGGTTGGTGATGCCGCTCAACCGGAATGTCTGGTTGTTGGCCGGATCATGACCGTGTGCAAAGCGAAAGTCCTCCATGACGATCCCGACTCCCTGCCCCCGGACGTCAGCCATTTCCCGGTTGCTCATGGGCTCCATGCCGGACGCCCAGGCTGACGGCACACCGGCAAGCAAGAGCATCATCAGACTCATGGACGTTTTCAGGGTTCTGTCCGTCAATTGCCAAACTCCTGAGCCGAAAACGGGAGAGGGAATTTCCTTGTATCCAGCATACTCAGGCAGGCGGGCAATGCTTTGAATCAGTCAGCAGTTTTTCAGCGGAGTCCGTTCAGGGAGAGAACGATTGCGGGGAATGAGACTTTTATCACACACAAAAAAAAGCCCCGCACGGCGATGCCGGCGGGGCTTTGGGTATAGGAGCCTGACGATGACCTACTCTCACATGGGATCTCCCACACTACCATCGGCGCTGGGCGGTTTCACTTCTGAGTTCGGCATGGGATCAGGTGGTTCC
>NZ_WMEX01000006.1 GCF_009856365.1 Vreelandella halophila | reverse complement strand
CCGGCTTCCGCCTCTTTCAACACACCGATAATCTGCTCTTCGGAAAATCGCTTCTTCATGTCGTTCATCCTCTTCTGAGAGGGACACTACTAAGTCAGAAGCGGTTAAGCTAGAGGGGAGCAGGTCATTCTTATAGAAGATGGTAGGTCTCACCATAAGGTGATCCGTAATCAGGAATCCCGCGCGCTACAAAAATCGTCCGCGGATAGAAACCGTGACCTGCTCCCAGTAACTTGCTTACTCAAAGTCTTCTCATGAGCGCCGCGTATTCCATAAGCGGCCATTCAAAGGCTTGCCCCCACTCATCAATCTATTCGACCAACATTGTTCCGTCGCCGTTCTACGCATAACGGGATCTGAGCATTTTGAAATCGAGCGACGACAGTATTGGTCGCATCCTCCAAGCACAATCACGGGAGTTGGACAGTTGATACAGGAGATGCTGCATGACCAACCCTCAGGATTCCGAAATCCGTCGTCCCTACTTTCGTGGCTGCCTGCTGGCAGGAGCTGTCGGGGATGCACTGGGTGCGCCGCTGGAGTTCATGACGCTCAACCAGATCCAGGCCAACTACGGTAAAGGCGGGCTCGGTGAGATGATCGAAGCCTACGGGCGGGTGGGCGCCATAACGGACGATACCCAGATGACCCTTTTTTCTGCCGAGGGTCTGCTGCGGGGGTATGTACGGGGAGCATTACGCGGCATGTCGCATCTTCCAAGCCTGGTGGATGCAGCGTACCAGCGCTGGTTGCTGACCCAGGGGGAGAGGAACAGCGCAGTCCCCTACCCCCTGACCGCAGGGAATACAGAATGGTTCTTTAACCACCAAGAACTCCACCAGCGTCGAGCCCCGGGTAATACCTGTCTCACAGCACTCCGCAACAAAACCTTCTTCGGCGAAGTGGCCGACAATGACAGCAAGGGGTGTGGTGGTGTGATGCGAGTGGCGCCCGCCGCCCTATTTCACATACACGCGGGCATAGTGCCGGACGCGGCCTGGAAAGCGTTTTCCACCGGCCAGGAGCTGGCCGAGCTCACACATGGCCATGTGACCGGCAAACTTACCGCAGGCACCCTCGCAGCGATCATCGCCGCCATCCTGGATGGGGAGGATCTTCAGCAAGCCATTACAGGGGCTGGTGAGCTCTGCCAGCAGCGCGAGGGGCACGATGAAACGACCCACGCTATCGACCAGGCCGTGGCGCTGGCCAATACGCTGACACCGATCCACGAAGCCATCCGGACACTCGGCGCTGGCTGGGTGGCCGAGGAAGCACTGGCCATCGCCCTTTACTGCTGCCTCAAAGCCACAACGCTGGAGCAGGCCATCGTCTGGGCGGCCAACCACGGCGGTGACTCGGATTCCACAGCAGCGATCGCCGGCAACATCATGGGCGCCCTCCAGGGTGTGGATGCCATCCCGCAACGCTGGCTTGAACAGCTGGAGTTACGAGAGGTGATCACTGAGCTGGCGGATGACCTGCTGGCGTTCCCTGGTTGGCCGGTGGATGACATGCCGGCACCAGATGCCGAATGGGAGAGAGAGAAGGAGCGGATTCTGGCGAAATATCCTGGTTACTGAAACCAGACTTCTTGACGAAATGTCGCTCCATCTCATTGAGCGCCTAACGGCTCAATTGCTTCTGGACCATCAAAATCCGGTCTATTCATAGCGGGGGTTACTGGCCAACTGACAACCCTCTGGGGGTCTAGGCGCTGGGCCGCAGATTTAATCTGGTGACGCTCGGTAATCTCCCCGCTCAGCCATTCGTAGCGGCAGGCGGGATCCAATACGACCGGCTGGCGGCTGTGGATATGAGCCAAGTCGGGTGCAGCGGTCTCGGTCAGTATGGCAGTGCAGAGGCTACCATCCCGGCTTGTCTCCCAGATCCCGGCGAAGAAAAGAATATCCTGAGGGCCCGCATCAAGCAGAGTAATGTAGTGGGGCTGCTTGCCTCCGGCCGTTTCGCTCCACTCAAACCAACCATTGGCCGGGACGAGGCATCGTTGGTGCTGGAAGGCGTTCCGAAAGAAGCGACTGGTGGCGACCGTCTCTGCTTTCGCGTTGATCGGCTGCGGCGCGTCCTCACCCGCCCAATGTGGCCGATACCCCCAGTGCGCCTTATCAAAGCGGACCCCACCGTCCTGCTCACGCACCATGAGGATGTCTATTCCCGGTGGGACGTTATAGCGCGCCTGACCTTCTTCGACGTTGATCGCGTTACCGAACCATTGTCTGGAGATCAACGGTGGTGGGGTATGGAGATCGAACCGGCCACACATGGCATCAGCCCCCAAAAATAATGTCGGACGTTACTTCAGCACTGCTCCGTGGTTCACTCATGCCGGATTCCTCCCCCGTAAGCTGGAAGTTTGGCACAATCAATTGACAGAAGGCACGGGGTATTTCTGTATATACAAAGCACATATGCCCCTGTTTCCTTTGCACTTTTCTGACCCATTTGCTGAAGGCTGCGATATTTGAGGTTGCGCTGAATGAGTGAAGACGAGAATCCCGGTCACCCCAGCCTCTGGGAAGCCTTAGCCCCATCATCCCAGGGGACAGAGCCAGTCTCAGCCCTATCGAACCCCGATTGCCAGATGGAAGTTATCCGCAATCTCCTCGGTAGCGGTCTGCACCAGGAAAGCCTCGAACGGTCATTGGGATTACCAGTTGACGCCCTCTCTCACGCCCAGCTTAGAAGCGGTCTGGACTCCCATTCTCAAGAGCGCTTTTTGCGTCTCCTATGTATTCTCTCCTGGGCCAATGAGCTTTTTGAAGGGGATTTGGAAACAGCAATTCGTTGGGCGCAGTCACCCGTTAAAGCATTGAATGGTGGATTACCAGTAAACATGGCCGTATCGGCCGATGACACGGAAAGAGTGCGCTGCGTTATCGGTCGTATTGAGCACGGTATTCCTCAGTGAGTCCGGCAATGGACTCTCTGGCAGGCACGGGAATTTCCTCCGCTACTCCAAAAGGCTGTGCCATGCATGGATCATGGAGCCTTACCTAATTGATTACGCGACTAGTTAGCCTAAACATCTGCTTCTTCAGCCTGCCTACATCCTGAGAGCTTCTCTGCTATGGGTATAGCGGATTAAATTCTGCAATTTTTTCAGCGCTTACCTTGCAAGGTGAAATTACAAAACTACAATCCGCCGGAAAGCTTGATGTCATTTGAGGGATCATATGAAGCTGCTTACGGCTCAGGGATTTGGTCTGAGCGCAGGGTGGGTAGGGAGCGCCCTGCTCGCGGTTGTTTTAACTGGTTGCGGTGGTGGTGGTAGCGGTGCCCCGGATGAAGGCTCTGCTGATGTGCCCCCATCTGAGGACGCTGTTGAGCTAGCTGACTCAATGGCTCTTGATGAGTCCCAAACGATCACAATCAGTGCTGCTGAGGCTGAGAAACTCGAACTCAGCGGAGATGTTCCCAGCATCTCCATCTCCAAGGTGCGCGAAGGCGTTTTCAGGATTCGGTTGGGTGACGTTGATCGCCCAGTCTCTTTCACCCTCAAGGCCCGTGCCGACAACGGGAACCTTCTTGAAAGCGCCAAGATCAAGGTCGCCAATACCTCTGCCGAGGATCTTGTAAAAGAAGCAGAGCTTATCGTTGAGCGAACTGAAACGGTAATCGATCTCCATGAGGATCGACGCTATGTCGCTCATGTCCTCGACTTACTCTATTTGCGCGGTGATATCACCAAATCCCGGAAGCAGACACTCCTAACTGATTACGACGACGGCTCTGAAGCCTGGAAATTCTCTGCCCGCAGCCGGGCCGATTATGTCGAAACCTCTCTGAACAACTACCTCAGTGGTGACGTAGGTGATTGGGCTCTTCAGCCGGCTGTCGATTCCTTCCAGTCTGAGATGGAAACAGCAGGGGATCTGAACCTGGCTAATATCGAAACCATCCCCGATTCAGCCTCGGATTTTGCCCCGGACCTCACCGGGACCACGATCCAGTACCGACCGGAGACACACAGCTTTTCACGATTTCATGGCAGTGAGCGTTTTGGGCAGACCAAGAGTGGCACGTTCCGTTTCGACGATGCCTATGTCTGGCTACGTGAAATCGCACACGATTCGGGCAAGCTGATGTGTGCCTCCAGCACTACATCATCCTCGACTTCCTTTTAATCCATCCCAGAAGGATCTGCTTTGGTTCGCTACATTCGTTTTACAGTGGCTGCAACTCTCGCCATGTTCGTCACACCTCAGGTACACGCATCAGACATCGTGATGAGCAATCCACAGCTACCGGATGCGCCAGAGCCTGTTGATAATGCCAACGCTGTCGTACCGGCCGATGTAACCCTATATGACGACACCCGTTACTCTGACCAGCTTTATTGGGACGTACTGACTGACGCCTACAAAGGGCGCTCAGAGATTGAGTCAGTCCATAAGGCATTTAGCGACTACCCGAAGGAGTCAGTGCGTGTCGCAGTATTGGATGGAGGCTTCTACAACAGCCCCGATATGAACTGGCAAGGTGGCGTCAATCTTACGTCAGCAGACACTGACCAAGGTATTCAGGTAGGGGATGACTTCCGTCAATATGATCCCGACACCTGCCCTACCACCCACGGGCAGGCTGTCGGCAGTATCATTGGAGCAACTACCAACAATAACTTCCTGCTTGCCGGCATTGCTGATGTCGACCTCTATGGCGTGCGAGTTCTTGGGTGTAACGGAAGTGGTCTTCTCAGCGAGGTTGCAACTGGTATTCGCTGGGCGGCGGCTGATCCGGATCTTGAGGGTCAGGGGTACCCCACGCTTGATGAACCTGTGGATGTAATTAACATCAGCATTGCCTCAAATGACCCTGTTGATTGCTCGAATACCGACTTACAACCGGCTATCAATTACGCGGACTCCCGCGGTGTGACCATCGTTGTTTCTGCCGGTAATGACTCGCGGTCCAGCGCAGATATAGCCCCCGGAAACTGCGACAACGTAATGACCGTTGCAGCGGTCGACCGTTCAGGGTCTCAAGCCAACTTCACCAATTATGGTAGCTCTGTCGACATCGCCGCCCAGGGCGTCGATGTTATAGCTGCCAGCGGCACCGATGGCAACGGAACATACCAAACTTCGCGCTGGGATGGCACCTCCTTTTCAAGCCCCATTGTTGCCGGGATTATTGCTTATACTCAAAGTCTCGCGGGGATCAGTACCCCTCAAACTGTTCGCGACTGGGTTTCCGCCTCGGCAACAGGCGTTGCCAGCCAAAGTAACTCCCTTGGCCGAGGCATCCTTAATGCACCACTGATGGTTGAGAACGCCTTTGGCCCGCAAATCAACGGCGGAGTGACCGCTCAACAAGTCCTCGCCGACCCCTCCCGCTGCAATAACGCTTTATTCACCCAACATTCCCCGGTCTCTATTCCAGTATGTGAGCTCTATGAGCTGACCTACGACGGAACTGTCTCAATCCCTGAAGACTATGAGCTGATGGTATTTGAAGGAGACGCGGACAACCCTCTAGCCGCGGAACCCGACAACCTTATTGAAGGTTCTACAGAGGCAGAGTTCGTTTTCAGGCTTTCAAGTCCTTTTGACACGGACTATGGCGTTCAGGTCTGCAAACAGGATCTCAGTAACTGCCAAGGCTCTCTTAAGCCCCTGGATGTCGCTACAACTATCAAGTGCAGCGACTCGGAATCCGTCGCGTCGGCAAAACGCCAGAGCGTCCAATAGCAGGTCAAATCCAAGATCAATCCCCTGAGAAAAGAATCCTAAATTCGTTTCGGAAAACCCTAAGCCTGGCTATGCAGCTTTGATAAACCCCAAACCCAAAAGAGGAAAACCGATGAAGAAAGCAGTCTCAACCAAGCTATCCGTTGTCGCTCTGGCAGGCTCCATTGCCGCCGGCTGCGCATCCCCCTTGACGTCCAGCCAAAGCCGCCAACTGGCCGAGTACGAAGCCCGTGGCCTGGTAGTTCAGGAAAAGAGCACTGGAGGCGCCACCGCTGCGGGTCTGCTGCCTGGAGGTGGTTCCTGGTACACAGGGCACTATGGGCCCGCTGTAGCCAACACCCTGCTTTGGCCCGCCTCAATTCTGTGGGATCCGGTAAGTGGCTATAACGGTGCACGTACCGCCAACTATTTCGCCACTGTGGCCCACGTGGAAGATCTTCGGAATGAGAAGCTCGATGAACTCGACGAACAGCGCATGGCGGATGAGATCTCCGAAGACGAGTACATGATGAAGCGTCGTCGGATTCGGGAGAAATACTGATCCATCAAAAGCAGCGCTACGGCGCTGCTTTTGATCAATAGGCACCAGGGGTGCGGGAAACCTGTTCTGCCCGCAGAGTGGAATGAGCGCCCGGTTTTACCCCTGACCAACGTCCGATAAGGACAAACAACAGCAAGGAAGGAAAAAAACGTGAAAAACACGATCTACGCGCAGGGGAAAATGGCCTCTCGATTCGCCGTAACAGGCCTGGCTCTGGCTTTGGCTGGGTGCTTCGGAGGATCTTCGTCTGGCTCCGGTGGCTCACAGGACCCTGAGACGGCCACCCAGCAAACCATGGACAGTACCACGGAACTCGAAGGCGCTCAGACAGGTGAGCTCCAGGATGCGGCCGTGGAAGGCATGACCTACTGGACAGCCTCCGCCGGAGTCCAGAAAACCGATGAGAATGGCTCATTCGATTTCGAGCCCGGTGAGGCAGTAGCGTTTTACCTTGGCAATGATCGTCTGATCTTCACCGATGCCGAACTCTACACAACGCCAATGGATACGATGTCACATGTGGCAATCGATAACGCCAACGTGGCGGGTCACCCGCATGAGGCGATCAATATCCTGCGAGTTCTCCAGACCATCGATGCCTCTGACAGCGACTCTGTGATCTCGATTCCCGGCAGTTTTGACAAAGACGGTGGAGCGCCCATTGGGTTTGATCTGGCCTCAGAAGCCGACGACCTCTCCAGTCAAACTGCTGTAGCTACACTATTCACTACGGCTGGGACCGATGTCCAATCACTCGTCGGCTTCACCGATGCTGGCAACCACCTTGAGCAGACCCTGAGCAACATTGATGATGCTGCCATCGATCTGAGTGGAACTTGGGATGTGACCGCCAGTTATCGTGAGGCTTTTGGTCAGGCGTTTGCGGATACCCCGGGCGCCAACGAGACGCACTCAAGCTGCGAGGATGCCGGACAGTCGCGGCTGGTGATAAATGACGAGAGCGGCTTCCAGTACGGTGATGAGATTCGCACGGAAACAGACGGCACCTGCAGCACGGTTGATTATGCCAGCACCGCTGATGGTAACCGGTTCACTCAGGTGACTCGCAACGGTAACACCGGTGTCGAGTGGGACATTGATGCCGAGGGCATTATCGATCTGGATTGCGGCCCTGTCTGCAGCCTGGCGGATCTGCGGACCACCGTTACGGATTGGGATGCACTGTGCATGTCCGACGCCTACTTTGCCAACAACCCTGACGGGGGTGCTGTCAACCACGATGAGGTTGATTACTGCGAAGAAAGCAGCAACCACAACGGACCTATTGTCGGGTATTCCGATGTAGCTTTCGTAGACCGTCTTGGTGGCGATCGCTTGATCCGGATCAAGCGAGACTACTTCACCAAGAGCGGCGTGCCTGCTCAGTCTGAAGAGCGTGCTGACAGCTTTGAAGAGCAAGGATTCTTCGTCACCGTTATGGACCGGCTCGAAGCAGTCGAGCATACGGTTGATCTGACAGATGGTGAGTGGACTGAAGTCGGTATTGGCGGGAGTGACAAGGAATCCTTCCCTGAGAGCACTGTCAACTTCAGCACCAGCCCGTCTGGTAGCGGTGCCGATGTTGCTCCGGGTTGTGACGACATGAGCGCATGCACCTGGCGTGAGCTCAATCGGGCCTACTCCAAGGCTGATGGCAACGGTGGCACCCTTACAACCCGCTACATCTATGTACGCGGCACTGAAACCCTCAATTGGGTGAATGGCGATACTGTCGGCACACTCAAGCGCGTCGCAAACTGACCCGTTCCCTCCTATGCGCCGGGGCTTACGCCCCGGCATCTCTCCCCCATTCCTCTCCTACGGAATCCGCCTGCTCCCAAGCCTTAATCTCCTCCGGGAAAGGCGAATTAGGATCGCATTGACTCAGTAGCTCATCGAGCGTGTAGAGCCTTCGCATAGCACCCTCCACTGATGCCCGTGTGTATCTTAGGCCTAAACCTGACTTCCTCATCAGATCCTTCCCCCCCCGACAGTGGCTGTCGTCGAAGGGGTTCAGCATCTACACTCTATACGGTTTTCAGTCACCAACTTAAGAGTCTCCCCATGGCCGAAACCAGCATCCGTTACCTGACCATGCTCCGGATGATCCCACGCTATCCCCGTACGGTCACCACATCCAAGCTGGCGGAGGATCTGGAGGAACACGGGTTCCAACTGACGCTACGCTCCATCCAGCGAGATCTGGAGAAGCTTTCCGCCCACTTTCCGCTGATGGTGGATGAGTCCGCGCGCCCTTACGCCTGGTCCTATAACGCCTCGGCTGCTGCCAGCATGATTCCGGCACTGGACATGCCTGCAGCCCTGACGCTGGAGCTGGCTCGCGCCTACCTTGCTCCAGTTCTGCCCCAACGGGCACTGGAGCATCTTCAGCCTCACTTCCGGGAGGCACAGGAGACATTGGGAAGGCGAGACAATCCTCTTGGCCGATGGCCGGAGCGGGTTCGCGTCATTAATCGTGGCCTGATGACGCGGCGCCCGGAGGTGAATGGCGAGGTGCTGGAAACCATCACGGAAGCATTGCTTAAGGACCTCCAGTGCGAGCTGGTCTACAAAGCTCGATCATGGCCAGAACCGGAGACAATCCGTGTCCATCCATACGGCCTCATCTTCCGAGATCCCAATGTTTATCTAATTGGAACCATTGATGGGCGGGAAGGAATCCGGCAGCTCGCTCTGCACCGGGCCAGTAGCAGCGCCCTGCTGGATGAGGCTGTTGATCGGCCGAAGGACTTTGACTTGGATCAATACATCCATTCGGGCGCCATGGGTCAGCCATTCCACCACACCCCCATTCAGCTGCATCTTCGTTGTGATACCGAATTCATGCTGCACCTGGCCGAGTCGCCCATGAGCCTGGACCAGGAGATATTCAATGAAACGGATGAGAGTTTTGAGCTCACGGCCACGGTGAGCGATACCATGGATCTCAGATGGTGGCTGGTAGCACAGGCCAGCCACCTGGACCTTCTCGCGCCGGAGTACCTGCGCGGGGAAACGATGAAGATTCTGGAGGCATCACTGCAGCGCCAGAAAGCGGCGAGTATAGAAGCAGGTTAATTTCAGCCCGCCGGAGGCAGCTGGGTTTGTCCTTGGTGGGGGCGCGAGTTTACTTCACCCTAGACGTACATGCGCCTCAATATCCGCGAGGCGTTTCGCCCCGATGCCATCAATTGAGCGCAGTTGGCTCAGATCGGTAACCGGACGCATCGCGATAACCTCCTCTGCCCTTTCGGGACCCATATGAGGCACTTCCTGCAGTTCCTCAAAAGAGGCGGTATTCAGATCAATAGCGGCATCCCCGCGAGAGCGTTGTGGGGCGCCATATTCGGGGGTCGACGCCTGCATATCTCTTGCTTCTTCCTCGCTACCGGCGGGCGAAACCTCAGGTTCCTGAAACCGGATACCAGCGAAATCGCCATAGACCTGTAGCGACTGTTCCTGCAATTCCGTTCGTTCACCTACAGCCAAGGCCAACTCGTCAGCCTGGAGGATGGCTTCTGCCGTTGTCTGCTGATCGCCGGATTCTTCCAGCGCACCCGCAAGTGCCGCTATGAACAGCCGGGGATCACCGGCTTTGGGATCGGAAGCATTTTCCCGAGCACTTTCCAGGCGCTCTGCAACTGGATCCAGACATTCCGCCGCACTCGCCAGCAGTGGCCATTCCTGACTTTGAGTGACACGACCCTGAATGCTGTTGAGCGTCTCACTCATACGCTGGCCCTGCCCCCAACTGACCAGGATCAGAACGATACCGGCAACCTGCTCCTGAGAAGACCACTCATCGATCGTTGGGGAGGTTTTCCCGCTGCCTTCCAACAACCGCCGGCGCAATTGCCCGTTCCGGAAACGGCGCTTGAGTACAGCCCAGGCATAGGGCGTAGCCAGGGCCAAGCGGTAAACCATATCGCCCAGCCAAACTGCGAGCTGGAACACCAGCACAAGCAGCTGAACCAGTAGTTTGAGCGCCATCGCCGCGCCCACGAACAGCATGTAGATGCCCTGGAGGTAGGCGGCGTTTTTACCGCGGACCTGAACCCCGGCGACTTTTGCCGACGAACGGTTGGGCTTGATCCAGTTGAAGGAGCCCAGCGCGTTGCGCGTACTGACGGTTGCTCCGGTTTTGGAGACGTTCAGCTTGGTAGGCCCACTGCCGTAACGCCCCCGCAGCACAAATCGCCCGTTCTGGAGCGCAACCTGGGTATTTTGCAGCGGCGTGCTGGAGAGCCGGAAACCCTGGCTGGTGTTGGCGGTAACATTGACACCGGCCGCCTCAGCCTGTGCTCGGAGTGCGACACCACCAGTACGGCTGGCGCGCAGGAAGCGACCACGGTGCTCAATGCGGCGTTGGCGGCCGTACTCGTCTTTGTCTCCAAAATTGAAGAATCTCATGTCCCGTGCGCCTCACTCGTCGTTGTAGTCACCGTGACCTAAAGAATTTCTCTGTGTGTAGGAGACTTAAACACCGCTGTAAACGACGACAGCATCGAACAGCTGTGTGCTCACCTGACCCAGACGAAGTTTTCCGGACTCAGTGCCAACTCCCCTTCCCAGCGGTATGCGAGCAGCTTGCAGCCCTCGTTGTTTCCCAAGCCTTTGGCGCCGATGCTGTAGTCAAGGCAGGCAATGTGATCAGCCATCAGCTCCGGCTCACCACGCAACCAATAATGACCGACGAAAACGGGCTTTTCCTGGTCATATCCCGGCAGGATGTGTTCAGGAACTGGTGTATGAGGGATCTGTTCAATCACTCCTGTGGGGACCATCGCGAGATCGCGATAGGTCACACCATGAAGGTTCCACCACTCCGCACGAATGTCTGTACGCTCATTGCCATCTTTGTCTTCAAATGCATGCCCATCTGGCAACGGGATTTCCAGCCCTTTCAGGACCACTTCTGCTGCTTCAAATGGCACGGTGTCGCGAGACGTTAGTGATGGCCATGCATTTGGGAGAGCACGTTTCTGGTCATCAAGAAACGGTTGAAGGCAATCGATGTATTGCGGGTGCCAGCATGCATGCACCACACGCAACTCTGGCAGATCGAGATAAAACGGAAGCTGTTCAAACCACTCGATAAATTCCGCATGCACAGATGAGTCTTCCCCAACGGCGTCCAGGAAGACCTGATGCTGGTTCCGATTCTTCTCGGTATGCGGGCGGAGATACTCGCCCGGATTCTTAGGATCCGGCTTGGCCCAGGCAATCGCGTTGAACTCGTGGTTGCCCATCACGGCAAGAGCATGCCCTGCCTTGACCATTTTCATCGGAATCCGAACGCTCTCGATCTGTTCCGGTCCCCGGTCGATGAAATCACCCAGAAAGATCACCTGGCGTTCAGGGTGCTGCCACACGCCCCCCTTCTCTTCATACCCAAGCTTTGTCAGCAGCGCTTTCAGCTCACTCGCATGGCCGTGAATATCACCGATCAGGTCGTACATAGGTTCTCCATTATCTTGTTCAGACAGTGCTGCTTTTCTTTAACCTGTAAAAGTAGAAGCGCCCCTCATGCTCCACCAGCTGATAACCCGGGAAACGTTTCAGCAACAACCATGCGATGCGCCGATAGAGATTGCACCGGCGATCACTCCGTGCCGCGAAGCGAAAGTACGATGGACGTTTCTCGCCAATCCACTCACAGAGCAGCCGCATTGTGCGCCGCATAACCGTTACCGGGTAACGGGTGTTACCGATGTCGTCCACTACAAAGGGAGTGTAGTGCCAGTCAAAGGGATCATAGTCTGGCTGGTAGCTGGGTGATGCCCCGCCTGTTATTGCCAATTCGATTTCATAGCCACGAGTGACTCGTAGTTCATAAAGAAGACCATCCACACAGAACGTTCGTTTCATTGGGGCCCTCCTACTGCCGTCACCGCTTCCCTAATCGTGGCTCATTTCAACGACACGCAGTGTCGCGTACGGAGTTAGCACATTTAGATGCTCTGATACCCTATTTTCGCGCTCCACCTTGGCACGCGCAGGAGGTCTTGGATTGCGAGACTACTCACCGAGAAAGTGGCCGCACCGATTTGAAGACCACTGTCGATGAGCAGGCAACCGGACTCTGGTTTAGGCCTAAACCTGACGCCGCACCTGCACAAGGCAACTGCATATGCCGGCCCCAGCGATTCCTACCTTGGGAAGACAGCCCCGAATGAACGTCATCGCAGTGGCGTAATCACATACAGGGACTATAATCCATGCGCTTCTCAGATACAGAGGCTAGGAATCCATCAAGTTCGAAAGGAGTTATAATGAGGAAGGCACTGATCGCCGCGGTTGCGTCCCTGTTTATGGCAGGCTGCACAACGGCTGGCCCCTATGTGACCAACATTTCGAGTGGCGGAAACGGCAAACTTAATGTCGAAAAGTGCGCTGTAAAACTGAATTCGTTTACCGGCACTATCTCCACGACGGACTGCACCTCGCAGGCACTCACGGTGAACGACCGGTAAAATCCCTAGCAGGATTCAAGCAGGCGTCCGTCCCCTCGAACTGACGGCGCCTGCGGCAGACCTCTCATCGGAACAAGCTTGTCACGCAGCGCCTCCCGCTCATCGAGCCGCATTCAGACTCTAATTGACGACCGCTTATGAATAGCCGCCCTCCGCAACTGCTGCCAGATAAGCCAAGACCTCACTACCCCGGTCGCTGCTGACAAGCTGCGATGCAGTCAGCCCACCAAGCGCCGGAATCGGCTTACACCTGTACCAACACCAGGCGGCACTGGTACTGCCTTCCCATGGCTCGACGCGGTTCAGGATTGCCATGACCTGCTGAAGGCGCGGCGAGTGTACGTAATCAAGCTGAGCCATAGATTCCGGCTCTATCCCAAGTGCGTAGGCGAGCTCGTGCTTTGAGATTCGAAGTTGCTGAGTCAGCTGCTCTACATCCTGAATGCTGCTTTCGTGCTCTGAGCGGGCCATCTTGCGGGCCTCCATATAAGACGAGCTTTCTATCAGGTCACCGTAGCTTTCCAAGAGGATTCGTTAATTCTGAGGTTTAGGCCTAAACCGCTCGGGATAACATTGCCGCACAGCACCTAAAGCTGGTTTATGCCTAAACCAGAGCCTCACACCCAGCCCTCCAATTACATTGCGATCATGGCGGGCTTCAACAGTGAAGACATCGCCAATCTTCAAGCCCGCGCCCGGCAGAACCTCAACAGGTATCGGTTTAGGCATAAACCTGGCACCTACGACTTCTTATCATCTTTACCTTCATAATCTTCCCATACGGGGTCAGCGGGTCGCTCGTAGCAAAGAACGCTTCCTTTCAGCCGCTGCTGAGGCGTCAACCCGTCACCTTCTTCTCGCTGCGGCCACTCTCCCTTCAACGGCTCCGCCACCTCATCCGCGTGGCTGGTATGCGCGTCGAGTCCGCGCAGAAGCATTTTCTCCGCTCTGCTGGGTCTCAATTTTTTCTTTTTCCGCGAGCGCACGAGCAGAACAGCCGCTCCCGAAACCAGAAGGACCGTTAGAGCCATTAGCGGAATAGCCAAAATTGGTTCTAGGAAAAGCATACTATCGCTCTCCCCGTATAAGGGCGCTCAACGGTTACAATCTCACTAACGACTTTTAGTTTTCAAAAGACCGGCTGTCCACCGAGGCGGATCAACTTTGACCCTCCTCCTCGATGATTTCGAAAAGGTCGCCAATATCACAATCAAAGTAACGACATAGCACCTCAACTACCTCCAGATCTACACGGTTCGCAGTCTCGTGGTAGAGCCGCGTAATCGTTCCCCTATTTATATCCGTTTCCCGGGCAACGTCCACAATCTTCAGCTTTCTTTCACCCATAAAGCGGGACAAATGACACTTAACCATCTTCAGAAGCTCATATTGGTCTTTAGATATTCAAAATGCTTTAACTAGCAACTCATAATGTGCATAATGTTCTATAGAGAATCATAAGAACCAAAAAGAGCTCTTATTGATTCCGGCGCAACAGTAGCAAAACGGCAACGCCGTGTCACAAGCCAATAGCGACGGCAGAGCTCTGGGAAGAATTGATGCTGTCCCTCGACTCTAGCTGTTTAAGGAAAAGGAGCCTGTTCATGACCAGTAACCTGCAGTTGGTCACCGGTACCGTCAGTCCTCAGCCGAGCGCATCAGAGCATCAAGTGGTGAGGATGGCAGCCTCACTGGTCACCACTTTCCATATTCAGCCGGGAAAGTCCCTCGTCATGATTCTTGGCAATGGAATGGAAGACACGAACCGCGAGGCGATTATCACCTGGACGCGCGCCACACTGGCTCGTGAAGGCTTGTCTCCCTCAAAAGAAGCATTCGAAAGGCTGGCGCTACTGCTCAAACGGGAACTGGTCGAGATTGATCCCGGCATGGCCGAATAAGTCAGGCAAATCTGAATTGACTGAGCAGGAGACGGGGTTGGCGCGACTTCGTCTATAGCACATAAATCAGTTACAGGAGATCACATTGGTCTCACAAGATACAGGCCTCGAAATCAGCAAACCTATCTTGGAACAAATGGTCCAGGTCATCATTGACAGTTACAGCCGAACTCAGCTCGAAAGCATGTTCCGGAGAGCCGTTCATGTGAGCGAGCATTCTTCGCTGGACGCAGCCGTTTATGATTGGCTTGAAAAGCAGCTTGTGTGCCGAAGAGAGGAGTTATTGGAGGAAGTTTTCCGTGTCTTCATGAAAGCTCTGATCCAGGATATGGGCCGCCCCACCTGGCATTAGCTGGGCAAAGGACTCGGGCCTGGAATTCAGTTCCTTCATCATAATGGTTACGAAAGACCCCGTGATTCAGTCACCCGGCAGATCACTTTGCGGAGCTACTATGACAGAGCAAGATTTGGCGTTAACGCTCATGCTTATCCCGATTGTTGGGCTTGCAATCGCCTACGCCATACATGTCTTTCGCCACGGCAACGTGACTGAAGAAGACAACTCGGTAAAAACTTCAGAAAGGGAGATGGCAGCTTTGAAGGAGGAACTGGCAGCCCTCCGGACCGAGGTGGGCGCTCTCAGGAATACAATCAGCTCACTGGACTGTGGAACACCGGATCAAAACCGCGACTGACAAATTCAGTGTGGCCTGCCTTGCCTAAGGCTGCAGCTGACAGGATTTCGAAAGCACAAGCCACGCGACAGTCATTCCAAATTACAGGGTGCCGTAAAGCAAGGGAATGAACGCGACAGAGGTGAAACACTATGGCTGAACAATCCGCAGTATCGACCAATCTCCCGAAGTGGATCAAGGCAAAACTCTACGCTCAGATCTCGGGGATTACCACCGAAGCACAGAAAAAGAAGCGACAGCGCGGTGAGTGGCTTGAGGGAGTGCACTGGATTACGGCCCCTGATGGAGGGATTATGGTCGATTGGCGCGCCATAGACGCTTGGGTGGAGGGCAATAATGCCGTCCGCTAAACGAGATTTGGAACTGCCTAGCGGCGTAGAAATCCGGGGCGAATCGCTCCGGATTTCGTTTATGTACAAAGGTCGCAGATGCCGTGAAACACTCGGGATCAGGATCACAAAGCCCAATATCAAATTTGCCTCCCGCAAACGGGAAGCAATTCTTCATGAGATCGCCACTGGCACCTTCAATTATCAGGACCATTTCCCCGACTCCAAAAATGCGCGCCTTTTCTCAGGCCCGATCCAGGAACGCAAAACGGTCGACCAACTACTCGATGACTGGCTGATGATCAAGAAATCGTCAGCCCAGCACTCGACCTACACAGGCTACAAGCGCAAAGCGGACCGATGGATCCGCCCCACCTGGGGGCAATATTTTGTTGATGAGCTTACCCGCACCCAGGTAGAGAAATGGATCTCCCACGACCTTAAGGATCTCGCCAACAAGACCATCAACGAACTGCTCATCATTCTTCGCGGCATCATGAAAACCGCCAAGGCTGATCGGCTGATTGATTACAACTTCATGGAAGATATTGATAATCGGTCAATCCATTTCGAGCCGCCCGACCCCTTCACTCGCTCAGAACTCAACCGAATTATCGAAACCCCTACGCACAGGACGGTGGAGCTGCTCACATTCAAGCTTGCCTGCTGGACCGGCCTGCGCCTCAGCGAGTGGATGGCGCTGGCCTGGGAGGATGTCGACCTGGAAGCCGGCACGATCAAGGTTTCCAGAGCTATCGTGTCTGGCGTCTACAAGATCCCCAAGACACGGGGCTCAGTCCGCACCGTCGAACTTTTACAGCCGGCCCTCGATGCGCTCCAGAAGCTGAAAGCCCTGACCTTCATGCAGCCACCACGGGAAGTTCGTGTTACCCAGTTCGACAATAAGACCGTCAAGACTGAAAGCTTGCGATTCGTTCTGCTGGCCACGACCACCGGAAATCCATTCACCAGCCGCCAGCGGTTTCGCGAATCATTTCTGGCTGGTCATCTTCGCAAGGCTGGTGTCAGGCACCGTGGCCCTAACCAGGCACGACATACCTATGCCTCGCAACTGCTGACAGCCGGAATGTCACGGGAATGGATCGCAAGACAGATGGGTCACTCATCGACCCGAACGCTGGAGACGCGATACGCGGAATGGATTACGGAAGATGCTCCGGACATGAAAGCCATCGCCAATAAACTGCTCGGTTTCGATGCGGAAGGGTCAGAGGGAGCCAATCAGGGGCAGGCAGGGTTGTGAATCTTGCCCCATACGTGTCCCATTTTTTTCTGGAAAACAGAAAAAAGCTTTTCAATCAAAAAGTTAAGTGGCGGTGGGCCAGGGATTCGAACCCCGGGAGGGCGTTAACCCTCGGCGGTTTTCAAGACCGCTGCATTCGACCACTCTGCCAGCCCACCGGGAAGGTGCTGTCGGAACGGACAGCAGGCGGAATATTACCTTAAATCGGCGTCATGTCAAAGTGTTGAAGCCCCCAAATGCATACGGAAAGGCTTTGCACTGGCCCCTGGACGCTTTATGATTGGGTATACAGTCAAGAGTCCATCAAGGAGATTCCGCACATGGCCGACAACCGTTTCCCCAATGCCGCCCAGAGCCGGGCCCAGGGCGGGGTCCGCGAAGGGCTGAGCACCGAGGTCACGACGGTACTGCGCAACACCTACATGCTGCTGGGCCTGACCCTGGCGTTTTCTGCTGTAACGGCCGGAACCAGCATGGCGCTGAACCTGCCCCATCCTGGCCTGATCCTGACACTGGTCGGTTTCTATGGCCTCCTGTTTGCCACTCACAAGCTCCAGAACAGCGTCTGGGGCCTGGTAACCACCTTTGCCCTGACCGGCTTCATGGGCATGACTCTGGGCCCGATCCTCAACGCCTTCGTGGCCAACGGCGCGGGGCACCTGGTCACCACCGCACTCGGGCTGACAGCCACCATCTTCCTCGCCCTGTCGGCGTACACCCTGATTACCCGCAAGGACTTCAGCTTCCTGGGTGGTTTCATCTTTGCCGGTGCCCTGGTCCTCATGGGCGGCATGCTGATCGCCTTCCTGTTCAATCTGCCGAACCTGCACCTGGCGATCTCAGCGGGCTTCACCCTCTTCGCGTCCGCCTGCATCCTGTATCAGACCAGCGCCATCATTAACGGCGGCGAGCGTAACTACATTATGGCGGCCATCGGCCTCTATGTATCGCTGTACAACCTCTTCATCAGCCTGCTCCACCTGCTGATGGCGTTTGCCGGCGAGAACTGATACGGCTTTGAAAGCGGCCTTCCACATCACTGCAGGGCCCACTGAACGCCAGGCGCTCCATTCCGCCTGGTGTTTCGCCAGTGCACTTCTCCAGGCCGGCCACAGCATCAACCGCATCTTCCTCCAGGGGGATGCGGTTTTTCTGGCCGCAAAACCCGACCCCGCCTCTCCCACCCGGAACGAAAACGCCAACCAATGGGAACAGCTCATCGCTGCGTGGTCGCTTCCGGCAACCGTGTGCATCGGTTCGGCGGAGCAACGCGCCCTTGGTGATGCCCATCTCAGGCATGGCTGGTCGACTGGCGGACTGGGGGACTGGGTCATGGCCTGCACCGAGGCGGACCGCATTCTCCAGTTCACGGGGGAGCGGTGATGACGCAGCCGGCACCCACACCCCTGCCCGATCAGCTCTTCGTGCTTGACCGAGGCGAGGACAGCGGCGAGTTTCTGGATATGCTGCTCACACTCTGCACCTTTGGTATGAGCACCAGCCTGTTGCTGGTGGAGTCAGGCATTACGGCACTGACGGCAGAGCACCGGGGAATCCCCGTCACGCGGTTTCCGGAGATGGGGTTACAGCAGCTCATGGTGGGATTACACGGCGCCGATGATCCGGATCCTGAGCTGCCTGAATCAGTTATCACCGTGAACAGCGGCCAGATCCGGGACCTTTACGCACGGGTACCGAGGATTCTGCATCCATGACGGGGCGGGTGCACGTACTGGCCAAGCCCCCGGACCACCCGCGGCATCAACGGTGCCTGAAGATGCTGGGCGCCCGGGACACGCTGGTGCTGACGGCGACCGCCCTGGAACGGTTGGCGCACCCGGAACCGCTGGAAGGTATTCAGGCGGGCAGGATCCTGGCCCTGACGGAGGCCCCGGAGAACCTGACACTGCCCCCTGGATGCACCGCCGTGACGCATGCCGCTTTTGTGGAACAGGTCCTCACAACCCATCAGCCCATTTTCTGGTAAGCGGTGGCTCAACTCAGAGCCCGACCAGCACAACGGGCACCAGGGCCGCCAGCAGCCCACAGACACCGCCGGCCAGCATCAGCCGTCCCTCCTCGGCGGCGAATACCGGCCGGAGAAGAGACTGGAATGCTTCTGGAGACAACCCCGCAATCCGCTCCTCAATAAGCTCAGCCACGATGCGTGCCCGGTCATGGTTGAAGGCGTCATCGCGGAACACCTCCTCTGAGGCACTCAGGGCCCGGTCATTCATGCTTTTCTTGAGCTCCGTATAACCGGAAGCGCCCACAGCCATCTGGGTGCTGATACGCAGCACCGTCGACTGATCCAGAAGCGGGCGCAGGTGTTTCTGGATGATGGCCCGTGTCCGTCCGGCCTTTTCCCCATGGACAATAGCGTGGGCCACCTTCTCGCAGGTCAGAAGTTCGTGGGCGACACGCTGGCCCCAGATGTGGCTGATCTCCGGCTGACGGCGCATCAGCAGCCCCTGAATGCGGAAAGGCCCCCACTGCTTCCGCTCCCGCGGCCGGAAAATCAGGGTTATCGCGATCCAATTGGTCAGAAGGCCAACAATGAAACCACCCCCGAGAAGCAGCCAGCTGGAGGGCCAGAAGGTCCACCCCACAGCAAGCGCCACGCCCATAAGCAGCCCTATGACGGCGCCACTGCGGATCACGAAACGGAAGGTCGACGCGCCGGCATCCTGCAGAATATTGTTCATGAAGTCCGGATGCTGGCGCAGTTCCTCACTCATCAGGGCCCTGAGGTCCACCAGATCCCCAAGCTCTTCACCGAAATCCGCCACCATAGCGTCCACCCGCTCAGGCAGGTTGCGCTCGACATAGTGGTAGATCCGCCCTTTAACGCGCCGCGGCAGGTTATCCCAGAGCACGGGATGATGCTCATACATCACATCATCCACGTATTCCTCGAGATGGGGCATGATCCGGCTTACCACCTCCCCGGTGATCAGCGCCGGATCCAGCCGCTGGTAAAGGCCGGTGAGATCGCCACTGCGCGCCAGGGTCCGGTCAATGCACTCATGGGCCATTTCCTCCGCCCGACGTGGAACCACACCCTGCCAGCCCAGGAACGGGGGCCTGCCAACAGACTCAATCGGGTGGAACAGCATCAGCACGGCCAGGCGGTTGGTGGCCCAACCGACCAGCGCGGTGAACAGAGGCAGTGCCCAGATGGTAAGCGGTAGATCGGATACGGTCACGTGTGCGATCCCTGAACGCGTATTCAGGGCAACACTCTAGCGGAAACCGTCGCGTTACGGTATGCAGCAGCGCCCAAGGGCACTGCTGAATCGATCAGTAGTAAGCGTTTTCGCGGTAGCTATGGTCCGTCACGTCCTCGATACCACTGATTTCAGGCAGCTGCTCCTTGAGGGTACGCTCCACACCCTGCTTGAGCGTGAGACTCACCGCCGCGCACCCCTGGCAGCCGCCGCCGAAACGCAGTACGGCCACGTTGTCATCGGTCAGTTCAACCAGTGACACCTCGCCGCCATGGGCCGCCAGGCTGGGATTGACCTCGGACTGAAGGACGTAGTTCAGGCGCTCTGACAGAGGCGCGTCCGGGCTTACCTGCGGCACCTTGGCATTGGGCGCCTTGATGGTCAGCTGGCCGCCGGTCTGGTCCTCCTGAAAGTCGATCACAGCCTCTTCCAGGAAGGTGATGCTGTTGTGATCGATGTAGAGCGGGAACTCGTCCATGTCGAGCTGCTCATCGGACGGCACCACTTCATGGGGCGGGCAATACGCCAGGCAGGTTTCGGCGTGACGGGTTCCGGGCTGGGTCACGAACAGCCGGACTCCCATCCCCTCAACGTCCTGTTTCTGGACGAGCTGCCCCAGATAGCGCCGGGCTGATTCGGTGACGGTGACGGTATCCAATGCCGTTCCCCCTCTTGATGGTCGAGTATGGGTCTATTGTAAGGAAGCTCCCCCGTTAATAAAAGACCGACCAAACGAGTCAGGAATTAACGCGCTTGCATAACATCAAAAAAGTTTGATGAACTATCAGGACTTTTTCGGATTCTGTGTTAGCATTCGCTTACTTCAAGCAAAACCCGCAAAAGGGACACGGACAGTATCCCCCTTCAGACAACGCTCAGGATGACGCTCCCCCTGCCATACAGGGTGACCGCCTGGCGCACATTTTCTGTCTCAAGATTCGATAACTGACAATGAGGTAGTTGAATCAATGAGTGATCGCAAAACTCGACTCGAGCAGCTCCGAAAGGCGCTGCAGGAACGTATCGTCATCCTGGATGGCGGCATGGGTACCGAAATCCAGAACCTCCAGCTCAGCGAGGCCCAGTATCGCGGTGAGCGGTTCAAGGATTACGAATACGAGGTCAAGGGCAACAACGACCTCCTCTGCCTGAGCCAGCCGGAAAAGCTGTGGGATATCCACAAGCAGTACATGGATGCCGGTGCGGACATCATCGAGACCAATACGTTCAACTCCACGCGGGTGTCGCAGTCCGACTACCACATGGAGGACCTGGTCCCCGAGCTGAACCAGAAGGCGGCTCAGCTGGCACGCGAATGCGCCGATGCCAAAACGGCCGAGGACCCGAGCAAGCCGCGTTTCGTGGCCGGTGCCGTGGGCCCGACGTCCAAAACAGCGTCAATCTCGCCGGACGTCAACAACCCCGGCTACCGCAATACCAGCTTTGATGCCCTCTACGAGGACTATTACGAAGCCATTGAGAACCTGATCATTGGTGGCGTCGACATCATCCTGCTGGAAACCATCTTCGATACGCTGAATGCCAAGGCAGCGATCTACGCCGCCCAGCAGTACGAGATCGATTCCGGCGAAGAAGTGCCGCTCATGATCTCCGGGACTATCACCGACGCCTCCGGCCGTACTCTGTCCGGCCAGACCACGGAAGCCTTCCTGAACTCCGTGGAACACGCCAACCCGCTGCTGATCGGCCTCAACTGTGCCCTGGGCGCGGACGCCATGCGTCCCTACGTGGAAGAGCTCGCCAACAAGGCACCCTTCTACGTCACCACGCACCCGAACGCTGGCCTGCCCAACGAATTCGGTGAGTACGATCAGACGCCGGAAGAGATGGCGGACATCGTCGAAGGCTTCGCGCGGGACGGCTTCCTGAACGTGATCGGCGGCTGCTGCGGCTCCACGCCCGAGCATATCGGGGCCATTGCCGAGCGCATGAAGAAATACGAGCCGCGCACCATCCCGCAGCGAAAGCCCCGCCTGCGCCTGTCGGGCCTCGAGCCCTTCACCGATGACGACAACGTGGTCTTCATCAACGTGGGTGAGCGGACCAACGTGACCGGCTCCAAGAAGTTCCTGCGCCTCATCAAAGAGGAGCAGTACGAGGAAGCCCTGGAAGTAGCCAAGGACCAGGTTGAAAACGGTGCCCAGATCATCGACATCAACATGGACGAAGGCATGCTCGACGCCAAGGAGTGCATGACCACCTTCCTGAACCTGGTGGCGTCCGAGCCGGACATCTCCAAGGTGCCGATCATGGTGGACTCCTCGCGCTGGGAAGCGATGGAAGAGAGCCTGAAGTGCATTCAGGGCAAGAGCATCGTCAACTCCATCAGTCTCAAGGAAGGCGAAGAGGATTTCCTCTCCAAAGCTCGCATCTGCCGGCGCCATGGTGCCGCTGTGACCGTCATGGCCTTTGACGAAACCGGCCAGGCCGACACCGCCGAGCGCAAGATCGAGATCTGTAAGCGCTCCTATGACCTGCTCGTTGAGGACGGCTTCCCGCCCCAGGACATTGTGTTCGACCCGAACATCCTGGCTATCGGTACTGGGATTGAAGAGCACAACAACTACGGCGTGGACTTCATCGAAGCCACCCGCTGGATCCGCGAGAACCTGCCCTACGCCTCGGTCAGTGGTGGCGTCAGTAACCTGTCGTTCTCCTTCCGCGGCAACAACGCCGTGCGCGAAGCCATGCACTCTGCCTTCCTGTATCACGCCATCAAGGCCGGCATGAACATGGGCATCGTCAACCCTGGCCAGCTGGTGGTTTACGATGACATTGACGACGAGCTCAAGGAGCACGTTGAAGACGTCATCCTGAACCGTCGCGAAGACGCCACGGACCGCCTGCTCGACATTGCCGAGAAATACAAGGGCCAGGGCGGCCAGGAAAAGAAGGAAGACCTGGAATGGCGCGAATGGCCGGTGGAAAAGCGGCTTGAACACGCGCTGGTCAAGGGCATCACCACCTACATCGATGAGGACACCGAAGAAGCACGCCAGCGCGCCGATCACCCCATCGAGGTCATCGAAGGCCCGCTCATGGACGGCATGAACGTGGTCGGCGACCTCTTCGGCGAAGGCAAGATGTTCCTGCCGCAGGTGGTCAAGAGCGCCCGCGTCATGAAGCAGGCCGTCGCCATCCTGATTCCGTTCATCGAGGCGCTCAAGTCCGAAGGCCAGAAGGCCAAGGGCAAGATCCTCATGGCCACGGTCAAGGGCGACGTCCACGACATCGGCAAGAACATCGTCGGGGTTGTACTGCAGTGCAACAACTTCGAGGTGATCGACATGGGCGTCATGGTCCCCGCTGACCAGATCCTGCAGAAGGCCAAGGACGAGGATGTGGACATGATCGGTCTCTCCGGCCTGATCACGCCTTCGCTCGACGAGATGGTGCACGTGGCCAAGGAAATGCAGCGCCTTGAGATGGATATCCCGCTGCTCATCGGTGGTGCGACCACGTCCAAGGCCCATACCGCCGTCAAGATCGATCCCTCTTACGAGAACGATCAGGTGATCTATGTGTCTGACGCCTCACGCAGCGTGGGCGTTGCAGCCAAGCTGGTGAGTGAAGGCGGCAAGCAGGACCTCATCAACGAGATCCAGGCGGATTATGAAAAGGTCCGTGAGCGCCGTAAGAACCAGGGCCGCAAAGCCAAGATCATTCCGATCGATAAGGCGCGCGCCCGTGCTCCGGAACTGGACTGGGACGAGTACCAGCCGACCAGGCCCCAGTTCCTGGGCCTCAAGACCTTCGATCACTTCGACCTGAACGAGCTGGTCGAATACTTCGACTGGTCCCCGTTCTTCCAGAGCTGGGACATGCCGGGCAAGTACCCGGACATCCTTGAGGATCCGAACAAGGGGGAAACCGCCCAGAACCTCTTCAACGATGCCAAGAACATGCTCAACTGGCTGATTGAAGAGAATAAGATCCGCTGTCGCGGCGTGATTGGCTTCTGGCCGGCGAACCGTGTCGGGGACGATATCGAGATCTACGAGGACGAGTCCCGCAAGAAGGTGCTGACCAAGGTTCACCACCTGCGCCAGCAGGACGACAAGGCGCCGGATAAGCCCATGATGGCCCTGTCCGACTTCATCGCGTCCAAGGAATCCGGTATTCCGGATTACATCGGTGGCTTCGCCGTAACGGCAGGCCCCGAGGCGGATGAACTGGCCAAGGAATACGAAAAGGCCAATGACGACTACAGCGCCATCATGGTCAAGATCCTTGCGGACCGGTTTGCGGAAGCCTTTGCCGAGTGCATGCACCAGCATGTGCGGAAGGAATACTGGGGCTACCAGACCGATGAGTCTCTCTCGACGGAAGACCTGATCAAGGAGCGTTACCAGGGTATCCGTCCAGCCGCTGGTTATCCGGCCTGCCCGGACCACACGGAAAAACCCGAGCTGTTCCGGTTGCTGCAGGCCGAGGAAAACGCGGCCATGCAGCTCACCGAGAGCAATGCGATGCTCCCGGCTGCGGCGGTTTCCGGCTGGTACTTCGCGCACCCGGAGTCCAAGTACTTCGCGGTGGGCAAGATCAGCTCGGACCAGGTGGAAGACTACGCCAAGCGTAAAGGCATGAAGAAGAGCGAGATCGAACGCTGGCTCATGCCGAACCTGGCGTACGACCCGGACGAGTAACCATCACTCAGCCCGCCTCCGGGCGGGCCCGGTCTACCGCAACGGGCATCAGGCCACCTGATGCCCGTTTTTTATTGCTTTATAATAGATTAATCAATCCAGCCCACAGGAGGTTTTGTGAGCAATAGCGATCAGGACAAACCCGGACTCTGGCAGGTGGTTTTCAGCATCCTTGCCGCCGCGCTGGGCGTTAATTCAGAGAGCAATCGCCAGAAGGATTTCAGTGCCTCGTCTCCCTGGCCCTTCATCATCGGCGGGATCATCTTCGGTGTGGTCTTCGTGGTGGGTATAGCGCTAATCGTGAAGATTGTTCTGGAGAGCACCGGGGCGGCCTGAGCGCCCCGGCATTTCACACAGGATTACTGCGTGGCAACAAAGGTGGTTGCAAGTGCCACGAAGAGCAGGATCAGCCCGACCGCAGCGAATGCATCAACACGCTCGTCACTTTTATTCGGTGCTGCATCGTTCCGGCCTTCTTCGTTCTGGTTGCCGTAGCTCATTGCTTTCTCCCAACAAATGCTTATGGTCAATCGGCGACGGTGCCCATGATAACCCGCCTTGGGCCCCCTTGCCAGCATCCGCGACCGGTCACTGGAAACGCCCCGCGCGCACCCACTCAACCCCTTTCATGATGCCGGACTCCACCGCGCTAGCGGCACTGAGGCCGAGCTTCTCGGGCAGCGTACGGCGGCGCTCGTAGCGCACCAGCAGGACATCACGCTCATCACAGGCCTCAGTTATAACCTGATCCGAGGTCTTGAGGTCATCCGCCAGACTGACATCCAGTGCCTGGCGGCCAAACCAGATCTCCCCCGTGGCGACCCGATCAATATCCACCGCCGGGCGGTGTTCACTCACGTAGTCCTTGAACAGCTGATGGGTCTGCTCCAGATCCTCGGTGAACTTGCGCCGGCCCTTCTCTGTATTTTCGCCGAACACCGTCAGGGTGCGTTTATACTCGCCCGCGGTCAGCACCTCGAAATCCACGTCATTGCGCTTGAGAAGACGATGCACGTTCGGAAGCTGCGCCACCACGCCAATGGATCCCAGAATCGCAAACGGAGAGGCGATGATCCGGTCCGCAACACACGCCATCATATAGCCTCCGCTGGCAGCGACCTTGTCCACACAAGCGGTCAGCGGCAGCCCGGCGCGGCGGATCCGGTCCAGCTGTGCCGCCGCATAGCCGTAGGAGTGCACCATCCCACCAGAACTCTCGAGCCGGATCATCACCTCATCCTGCCCGGGCTCGGCCACTCCGAGTATAGCCGTGACACAGCGACGCAGCGCACCGGTCTGGCTGGCCTTCAGGTCCCCCTGAAAGTCCACCACATAGAGGCGCCCGCGGCGTTGCGCACCGTCATTTCCCTTCTGGCGTTCAGCCTTTTTCTCCTTTTTCCGGCTGCGCCTGAGCTCCCTCAGCCACCGCCGCCGGCCGGCCCCCTCATGCAGATGGGCCTCCAGAGTCTCGCGGTTGTCCCGCAGGCGATCATTCACCCTGACAACCTGGAGCTCCCCCTCATCCTCCTGGTTGCGCCCACGCTGCGCCGCCGCCATGATCATCGCCGCCACGATCAGAGCGGCCACTGCGAAGGTCACGATCTTGGCCAGGAAAAGCCCGTATTCCGCAAGAATCTCCACCAATCACTCCTTTACTGAAAGTTCCATACACAACCCGTGACTATTCTACGCATCACCACGGCACAGCATAAGAACCCGGTGATTCGGGTATTCAAACAAGCGTTCGATCAAGCTTGACAGCATTGACGCCCCCACCTACAGTCGGCCGAAGCCATCCCATGGCGAAACAACAACGGCAACCAAGGACTTCGAGCATGTCTGTACAACCCGTATTCGAAAAACTCGAGAAGAACTTCAACGCGGACGCTGCTGCCGGCCTGGACCTGGTATTCCAGTTCGACATCGAGGACGATGCCTCCTATCACCTGATCATCAAGGACGGCACCTGTGATCTGAAGGAAGGCACACATGACGACCCGTCCGTGACCCTGATCATGAACTCGGAGACCCTTCAGGGGATCGTCAGCGGCGAGACAGATGGCATGCAGGCATTCATGGCCGGGCAGCTGCGCGCTGAAGGCGACATGATGCTGGCCACCAAGCTGGGTGAGCTGTTCAACATCGGCTGAGGCCTTACCCGGGAACGCCGAACCCACCGGCGTTCCCGACCACCTTCGATGCGTACTTCCCTGCCCCCTCTAGAGACCCACATCCTGGAGTGATGTCTCCGCCAGGCGGAGCAGTTCCGGGTTCGGCGCGGCATTCATTCCCAGCTCCTCGATGTAATACTCCAGTGAGGTGATGGCATCCGCCAATGCTTCCAGAATCCGTGATTCCGGTGGCTGCTGAGTGTTCAGAAGCTGGTTCTCGATCGCCCCCGTCACACGGGCGACAACACGGGCCGCGTTCTCGTTTCCGAGAAGCTGCATCCCACCCTCGATACTGCGCAGGGTGGCCGGCACGTTCGCCAGATGCAGCTTATCGAAATCGGATTCAAGAAACGCGGTAATCGCCTGTTTCGCCAGGGTAAGCGCTGAACTGGCCTCGTCACTGAGCACAATCAGCGCTTCCTGCACGTAGACCGACCCCTCATCCCGCCGCACCTTGTGCGCAAGACGATCGGTGTCCGCCGTAATGCCATGGCTGGCCAGGTGCTGGGCCGCCTCCTCAATATTCAGAACGGCATCCGCGACTGCATAGAGCTCCCCTTCCGATGGCAGCGCGCCTTTCTGCTCCCAGTCCCTGAGGCGTCCGGCTTCCTGGCGAGCCAGCGAACTGAGCTGATGGAGGTCCAGAATCAGCAGGGAGTTACCCACCCGTTCCAGGGAATCAGCAATGGTCGCGAGCTCCGTGGTGTCCGGATCGATCCCCCGTTCGACAATATCCAGCCGGTCCTTGAGTTCGCTCAACTCCTCATTGATCGCGGCCGCAAAGGAGCGCAGAACGTCGGCGCCAGGCCCATACAGGTGGCGCTGATGCTCAATCAGCTCTGCCTCGGTGATATCCGGCTGCCCCAACCCACTGTTATCCAGAACACTACGTACTTCCGGATCGCTGGAGCCGCTGCGGTAGAGGATATAGACGAGTTCGCGCACCAGTGCATCCGACGGCGACTGCTGTGCCACCGAACTGCGGCTGTAGACCAGGTCCCGCGCCTGCTTCTCGATGCGCATGAACAGCCGCTTGCGGTTGCGCTCAACCGGCAGCTGCTGCTCATCCAGCACATCGGCTGTCATGCTGACCAGGCACCAGAACGACTGCATCGCGCCCTCACCACAAAGCCTTGCAAGACCATGGGCCGAACGCGAGATCAGCCGACAGCTGGTCCGGGGATCCTGATTGCGCAGCAGCCCGAGCAACCCCACCTGGTACATCAGGCGGAAGCGGCGTGCGTGCACCTCGAATTCCGACTCGTCAGAGGTCGCCAGTGGCGGCACCGGACGCTGGCCACAGAAATCGGGAGCCACACTCAGGCCGGCACCGAAGAACCAGGAATCCGGATAGGGTGTATCCCGCCGTGCTTCACGGATCTCGTTGACCACCGGCAGCAACAGCTCGGGCCGATCCACCTGCTGGCGCTGGTAGTATTCGATGTAACGCCTCAGTGTGAACAGGGCGTTACTGAGCGCGGTCAGGAGGTTGTTCTTGTCATCCGTGGCCCCCACTGGCACCTCGTTCGCCAGGACCACCGCTTCCTGACAGAGCAGCGCGCCTCCCTTGAGTTCCACCAGGGAAAAAATCCCGCGCAGTTGATTGAGATAATCCACACAGTTCTGCAGATCCTCCTCGCTTTCACGGTTCTCCTGGAACTGCTCAAGACTCTGTTCCGCCTGACCGATCGTCTGTTCGATCTCCTCGCGGACCAGCCCGAAGGACTGGGTCTTGCTTGCCAGTGACGCCTGCACCATAAACGGGGCTTCCACTATAGAGTCAGATATTCAATAACCTGTAGCAGGTTTTTCAGTTTTCTCAAGAAATACCCTGCTCGTCCCAGAGCACATTGGTCTTGGCTGCCATGCCATCGAGGAAGGCCCGATGCGCATTCAGTTCCTCTTCATCCGCCTCGGGGACAGCCAGCGGGGATCGCCCGGGATCCAGCCGCCGGATTTCCGTACCGGCATCCTGTCCGTCCTCAGCCTCTCCCAGGGACAGAGCTGTCTGACCGCCGGTCATCGCCAGATAGACCATGGCCAGTATCTCAGCATCCAGCAGTGCCCCGTGCAGTTCCCGGTTACTGTTGTCGATACCGTAGCGACGGCACAGCACATCCAGGTTATTCTTCTGCCCCGGGTGCTTGCTGCGCGCCATCACCAGCGAGTCCCGGATGCCGCACACATCAGTAGTGCGCGGGTAGCCCCCGTCAAGCATCCCTAACTCATGGTCCATGAAACCCACGTCAAAGGGCGCGTTATGGATGATCAGCTCGGCGCCACGGATGAACTCCAGGAACTCATCCGCAATCTCCCGGAATGTCGGTTTGTCGGCCAGAAACTCATTGGTGATCCCGTGGACCTCGATGGCGCTGTCCTCCACCTCCCGTTCCGGGTTGATGTACACATGGTAGTGACGGCCGGTCAGCTCACGATCGGCAACTTCCACGCAGCCGATCTCAATGATCCGATGACCCTGCTCGGGTTCCAGCCCCGTGGTCTCAGTATCCAGCACAATCTGACGCATGCTTCAGCCCCTGCCTTCCATCACTTCCGCCGCTCCCCTGTTTGCCAGGGCGTCGGCCTGTTCGTTGCCATCGTTACCGCTGTGCCCACGTACCCAGTGCCACTGGATCCGGTGTGACTGAACCAGTTCATCCAGCCTCTGCCACAGTTCCGCGTTCTTGACCGGCTTGCGTGCCGATGTTTTCCAGCCATTACGCTTCCAGTTGGCCATCCACTGGTTGATGCCGTTGCGCACGTACTGCGAGTCCGTGTAGATGTCCACGTCGCACTGGCGCCTGAGCGCTGCCAACCCCTCGATCGCGGCCCGCAGCTCCATGCGGTTGTTAGTGGTGCCCGGCTCGCCACCCCAGAGGTGTTTCTCGTGGTCACCGTAACGCAGCACCACACCCCATCCGCCCGGCCCCGGATTGCCCTTGCACGCGCCATCCGTGTACAGCGTCACCTGGCTCATGAAAGCTCTCCGCTGTCACCGGGGCGGGTTCTCACCACCCTCAGTCTGGCCCGTCCCATCCCAGGTGACACGTTACGATTTGCAACCGGCATGGATGCCACCCCGGGTTCGGGCATCACCGGCCGCAGCGGAATCCCCGCCGCATCCCGTTTTTCCGCTACAACACAATAGAATCCCCCGAAAGGCACCTGAATCCCCCGTTCATAGAAAGGTTCGAGAAAGGCCAGCCGCGTCTGCAGGCGGCGGCCACCGACCGGCGGGCGGAAGAACCCGTAGCGTGCCGGTGCCACACAGCACCCGAGCACCTGCGCCCAGTCCTGAACACGCCTTGCCAATAGGAAGCGGCTGTTCCAGGGCGCCTCACGCCGAAGGCCGAACAATCGGCGCAGGCCCCAGAGCCCAACCGGGTTGAACCCGATGACGATGACCTGACCACCGGAGCGCACTACCCTCACCGCTTCCCTCAGGGCCTGACGTGGGTCCTCGGCCAGATCCAGCGTGTGGTGCAGCACCACCGAGTCCATCCAGTCATCGTGGAAAGGCAACTCCTCGGGCCTGGCGATGACCGGCCCGCGATCCGTATCAGAGTTCACTTTGGGCAGCACCTGTGGCTGCTGCCCCTCCGGCAGGCGTGGTGTGACCGCCAGTGCCGAATCCAGACCAACCTCAAGATGGCGTGTACCGAAGACACGGGTCATGGCCGTCGCCACACAGGCCTGTTCCTGGTTCAGCAGAGCCGAACCCAGCCCGGTTCCGAGCCAGTGTGCGAATGCCTCTGCGTTCATACTGATTCCCCCTGTCCGCAGCGCAATTGTCGAGCCCTGCGCCACAGCTGGCAAGTGCGCTCTCGTCACAGGCTCTGGTTTTCCTATAATGGGGGTGAATCCAGTAACGGAGTCCGCTATGAGCTATCAGGTCGATGCCATCCCCGCACTCAGCGACAACTACATCTGGTGCATCCATGATACAGAAAGCAAAGCCGCGCTGATTGTGGATCCCGGCGAAGCAGCCCCTGCCCTGGATTTCCTCGAGCGCAACAGCCTGACGCTTGAGGCGGTTCTCCTGACCCATCACCACCCGGACCACACCCAGGGGGTGGGCAAGCTGATCGGCGACAGCGGCGTGCCCGTGCACGGCCCTGCGGATTCACCCTTTGGCGGCATCACCAACCCCCTGCGTGAAGGTGACACCCTGGGCTGGCGGGCGCTGTCATTCCAGATCCTGGCCGTACCCGGACACACGCGTGATCACATTGCCTTCAACAGCGACAGCCCGGGGCTCAGCCAACCCATAACCCTCTGTGGTGATGCCCTGTTCGCCTGCGGATGTGGTCGGCTGTTCGAGGGCAACCCCGCACAGATGCGCGCTTCCCTGGTAAAACTCCGCGAATGGCCGGACAACACTCTGGTGTGCTGCGGCCACGAATACACCCGCGCCAATGTCGCCTTTGCGCGCGCCGTCACACCGGACGACACAGAGCTTGCGGAATACCAGACCAAGGTTGAACGGTTGCGTGAAGCCGGCCAGCCCTCGGTCCCCACCACCCTCGGGCAGGAACGCCGCCTTAACCCCTTCCTGCGCTGGGATGACCCGGCCGTGGTAAGTTCGGCGGAAACCAGGGCCGGCGAGCACGGGCTCGACGGGGACCGCATCTTCGGCATCATCCGGGAGTGGAAGGACGGTTTCCGCGGCTGAAAACCGCTTTTAACAGAACCCACATTAAAACTTACCCGGTTTAATTGACGGTACTCAGGGCCCTTCCTAGAATCCCGATACGCTGTGTGAACCGGGTTTGTCACAGGCTTCAACCAACCGGCTGTCCCTATGCATTACGTTCCGCTCCTATGCCTGCTTTCAGCCATCAGCCTGCCACTGCTGTCAGGCTGCGAAAGTCTCCAGCCCCAGGGGGCCAGTACTGAGAGCAATCCACCGCCCATTACCCGGGCCGCGCGGATGGATGCCGACGTGCGCAACGATGGAGCGCTGCGCCCCGAGCACCAGAGAAAAGCCGAAGATGGGCCCGACGAAACGGATGACGGCTATGACACGGTCTGGCACCGGTTGCGGGACAGCTTCAAGCTTGATCTTGATGTCAACGACGAGCGCGTGCGCGACCAGCTCGCCTGGTACAGCCGTAACCAGTCCTACATGGACCGGACTGCGGAAAGGGCCCGCCGATACCTGCCCTACATCATCCGCGAGATCGAGAAGCGGGACATGCCCGGCGAACTGGCACTCCTGCCGCTGGTCGAAAGCGCCTACGATCCGTTCGCCTATTCCCATGGCCGGGCATCCGGAATCTGGCAGTTCATTCCAGCCACGGGCCGCGCTTTCGGCATGGAGCAGAACTGGTGGTATGACGGCCGCCGTGACATCATCAGCGCCACCCAGGGCGCTCTGAGCTACCTGGAGCGGCTATCGGGGCGATTCGACGGCGATTACGAACTCGCCCTCGCCTCCTACAATGCCGGTGCCGGCCGGGTACTGCGTGCCATACGACGCAACGAGCGCCAGGGAAGACCCACGGACTACTGGAACCTCCATCTACCGAGAGAAACCCGTCATTACGTGCCCAAGCTTATAGCCCTGGCCCGTATCGTGGCGGACCCGGAAGCCCACGGTATCCAGCTTGAACCCATTCCGGATGATCCCTACTTCGAGGTGGTGGATATCGGCGGCCAGCTGGATCTGGCACAGGCTGCCAGCATGGCCGGAGTCGGAGTGAACGAGATCTATCGGCTCAATCCCGGCTTCAACCGCTGGGCGACGGCTCCGGACGGCCCGCACCGACTGCTTGTACCCGCCGATTCAGCGGACAGGTTCCGGGAAGCGCTGACCACCCTGCCCGAGGACCAGCGGGTGAGCTGGCGCAATTACACCATCCAGAGTGGCGATACCCTGATCAGCATTGCACGTTCCTTCAATACGACCCCCGATGTGATCCGCCAGCACAACGACATCCGGGGCCACACCATCCGCAAGGGCGAGCGCCTGCTGATCCCATCTGCCGGCAACGCCAGCAATGCCTATACCCTGAGCGAATCCAACCGCAGGGCAGCACGCCAGGCCGCCTCCGGCAACAAGGGGCAGAACCGCATTGACTACCGTGTCAACGCCGGAGACACGCTCTGGGATATCGCCAGTGCGCATGATGTCGCCGTCAGCAAACTGGCCAGCTGGAATAATCTGGCGCCCGGCGACACCCTGCGGCCCGGGGATACGCTCGCCATCTGGACAGACAAGCAGCAGCCCCGGAGCGAACGCCGTGAAATGGTCCGGCGCGTGGGCTATACGGTGCGCTCCGGCGACTCCCTCCGCCACATCGCGAACCGCTTCAACGTGGGCGTCTCCCAGATCGCCCAGTGGAACAACATCAATACACAGGACTATCTTCAGCCCGGACAGCGGCTTAAGCTGTACGTGGACATACGCAACACACACTGAGGTCAGCATGGGAATACTGGACGGAAAGAAAGCGCTGGTCGTCGGCGTCGCCAGCAAACATTCAATCGCCACTGGCATTGCCCAGGCACTGCATGAACAGGGTGCCGAGCTTGCGCTCACCTATCAGAACGAAAAGCTCAAATCCCGGGTGGAAGGCTTTGCCGAGAGCTGGAACAGCAACATGGTGTTCCCCTGCGATGTCTCCGACGATCAGCAGATCGCGGAACTGTTCGAGTCCCTCAACGAACACTGGGGTGGCCTCGACATCCTGGTGCACTCGGTGGGCTTCGCTCCCGGCGAAGAGCTTGACGGCGACTTCACCGATGTAACCAGCCGTGAAGGCTTCAAGATGGCCCATGACATCAGCTCCTACAGCCTGACGGCGCTGGCCCGCGAAGCACGGCCTCTGATGCAGGGGCGGAACGGCTCCATCCTGACCATGACGTACGTGGGCTCGCAGCTGGTTCTGCCCAACTACAATGTCATGGGTCTGGCCAAGGCCAGCCTGGAAGCCAGCGTCCGCTACCTGGCCGCCTCCATGGGTCCGGAAGGCATCCGCGTGAATGCCGTTTCAGCCGGCCCCATCAAGACCCTCGCGGCCTCAGGCATCAAGAGTTTCCGGCGCATGCTCGCGGAGAATGAAAAGCGCACGCCCCTCCAGCGCAATGTCACCACAAAGGAGGTTGGCAACACGGCGGCCTTCCTGACCTCCGATATGGCAAGCGGTATAACGGGCGAGGTCATCTATGTGGATGCCGGATTCCGCAACATGGGCATGAACCCGATAGAGGACTGAAGGGCTCAGGCCTCCAGCAGGATGGCGACAGTCTCCTTCCAGGCAGGAAGGCTGTCGTCACCCGTATCCAGCACCGCAAGACCAACCCGCCAGAAGCCATCCGCCCATTCCCGGCACGAACGTACCTCGATCAGCAGCGAGTGAACGGCGCTGTCATCCACCGTCACCTTCAGATTCAGCAGAGCCCCCTCCACAACCGGCTCGTCCGCGGTAACACTGAGGCCACTGGCGGAGATGTCCCGTGTGCGGCAGCGCAGCCAGCGGGGTGGTTCGTCACCCACACCGTCCGCCACCTGGAGATCCGCCACAATACGCCCGGCAATCCGGTACTCGTCCCGCTGTTCTCCGTCTTCCGGCTTCCAGGTTCCTGTCATCAGCGCCCCACCCGCAGTCGTCCCACAACGCGGGAAAGCGTATCCGCAAACTCAGCGCCTTCACTGAGCAGCTGCGCTTCCCCATCCCGTACACGGGTGGCCAGATCTTCGCGCAGGATCTCCCGGCGATTGAGACCGTACCGGTCCACGAACACCAGTTTTCCGGAAGCCCTGATACGCAACGCCAGCTTCAGCCGCAGCGCTTCCTCCCCGCTGCCAAGCTGGATCCAGCTTCCGGCCTCCAGACGATCCACTTCCGCCAACACCTTCTCCCGGATTTCCGCTTCGTCATTGATGCGCCGTGTCTCGGCCTCATCCCGGGCTTCCCTTTCCGCTTCCGCCCGCTCACGGGCCTCCCGTTCCTCGCGCTCCTGCTCCCGCTGGCGCTCTTCTTCAAACGCCTGCTCCTGGGCCCGGCGCAAAGCCTCCGCTTCCTCCCGTGCTTTGTCCCGCGCCTCTTCGCGCTGTTTTCTCTGGGACTCCAGTACTCGCTGGAGGCTGTCCAGAGTATCACTGAGTACGCCGGCAAAGGGGTAGGCTTCCGGCAGATGGGTAAGCTCACCGGCCTCAAATCGCTCCCTGACCGACCGGAAGGGCTCGATATCAAGCTTGGCGCCCCGGGCATTGGTCCAGAGCACCTCGCCGGTTTCCTCCAGAAAACCGGTCAGAAACTGTCGGATCTGTTGGCCATCCGCCTCGTACAGATACCAGCTGCCCACCCAGCTACGGGCCTCATCCCCCTGAGCCTCATCGGGTCTCTCAAGCCAGCGCGGATCCGCTTCCGGTATGCTCGCGGCCTCCTGCTCCACCGCTTCATCCCGCAGGCGCCTGGCAAGAAGCGCATCCACCGGTGCAAAGCGCTGTGGATCCGGATCACGCCCCTCCACCAGGGTGACCACCTGCACCAGTTTGTCAGTGAGTTGTTCCCCGACGTGATAGAGCCGGTTCCGGTCCTGGCCACACAGATTCCCATCCCCAACCCAGATCAGCCATTCCAGAAGGCGGAAGGCATGGCGCCAGGGCTCGGAATCAATGCCGTGTTCCAGAGCCGCCCGACGCATCAGTACCCGCCAGTCATCCTCAATGAAAGCCCAGAGGCTGGCGGGGAGCTGCCGCCCCCGGCAGGTGCGCGAAAGCGCCGCCCGCACTGCCTGCTCCGCGGCGCGCTGGCCGGCCGCGCCGGACTCGGTCTGCCACAGCCGTTGCGCCACACGCTCGGCCTGTTCAGCCTGGTGGCTGATCTGTTCCAGCCAGTCACTGACGCAGGCCTCAAGTGGCTCTTCCCCGCCGGTCCGGAACGCCTCGCCCACCGCCTGTTCCATAGCCGCAAGATGGCTTTCCACCGGTCTATCGGAACGCCCCCCGGTCCGGCTCCATCCCCGCAATGCCTGAAGGCTGTCCAGCCACCGGTGAAGCGGGCGCTGCTCGGAGACCGCTTCAGCACCACGCGCCTCAAGGTCCAGTGCCAGCCAGAAACGCAGTCGCGCCGCACGGTGCACCAGGTAGGGATGAAGGCCTGAACGGCGCAGAAAGACGTTCATGATCCGATCCGCGAGATAGGCGGCGTTGACCTGACGCATGCTCCAGACGGCATCAGTCCGCTGAAGGTGGGTGACTACCCGTTCGTCACTGCCAGCCTGCCAGGCCTCCGACAGAGTACTGTGCCAGCGGGAACTGTCATCCGGCGCGGACTGCCCCACCGGATACGGCAGATCCGGTATCCGCAACTCGGTGATGATGGATTCAATCAGGCTCACACGTTGCCCTGCACGGTCATGGGTGTCTGGCATACACCTTAAACCAGGCAACGAACGGCGACCAGTACACAGAGGGCCGCCGGATTGCATCACCGCGGGATTTGACGCACTATAACGGCCCGTTTCCGTGCATGGGTGAACAAGAGGCAGTGATGGCAAGCAGCGACATCGAGAACGTCAACATTGAGGAACAACAGGTACTGACCACGCCGGCGGCGCTCAAGGAGCAGCTGCCACTGACCGATGCAGCGCGGCGGACCGTGCTGGAAGGTCGTCAGACCATCAACAATATCCTCGATGGCAAGGACCCACGCCTGTTTCTGGTTGTGGGCCCCTGCTCGATCCATGACCCCGATGCCGCTCTGGACTACGCCCGGCGCCTGAAGGCGCTGGCGGACGAGGTCAGCGACACCCTCTTTCTTGTCATGCGGGTCTATTTCGAGAAACCGCGGACCACTACCGGCTGGAAGGGTCTGATCAATGACCCGCACCTGGACGACAGCTTCGATATCGAGCGTGGCCTCTACATCGGCCGTAAGCTGCTGCTCGATATTGCCGAGCTCGGCCTGCCCACGGCCACGGAAGCCCTGGATCCCACGGCGCCACAGTACCTGCAGGACACCATTGCCTGGTCCGCCATCGGTGCGCGCACCACCGAATCCCAGACCCATCGGGAGATGAGCAGCGGCCTGTCCATGGCCGTCGGCTTCAAGAACGGCACGGACGGCAGCCTGGATGTAGCAGTCAACGCCATGAACTCCACCGCCAACCCGCACAGTTTTCTGGGCATCGACCAGAATGGCCAGGTGGCCATCACGCGGACCAAAGGCAATCCCTACAGCCACGTGGTGCTGCGCGGTGGCGGCGGAAGCCCGAACTACGATTCCGTGAACGTCGCCCTCTGTGAGAAGGAGCTGGAAGCGGCGGATGTGCGTAATGCCATCATGGTCGACTGCAGCCACGCCAACTCCAACAAGGATCCGGCGGTGCAGCCACTGGTCATGCAGGATGTGACCCATCAGATCAAGGAAGGCAATCAGTCCATCATTGGGCTGATGGTCGAAAGCAACATCAACTGGGGCAAACAGAAGCTTGCCGCCATGGACGAGATGGAATACGGCGTCTCCGTAACCGATGCCTGCATCGACTGGGAAACCACCGAGAAGGCCATCCGTCAGATGCGGGACGAACTCAGGGACCTGATTCCCCACCGTCACCGGAGCTGAACGCCTCCGGCTCGGCGGGCATCTGCTCCAGCCAGCCGAGCTGGCCTCTCAGACTCACCACATCGCCCACGATGATGATGGTCGGGGCACGCACCCCGGCCGCATCAACCGCCTCCACAATGGACTCCAGGGTAGCGCTGACAACCTGCTGATCCGGTGTGGTCCCCTTGGATACCAGTGCGCAGGGCGTTTCAGCCGGCATGCCATGGGCAATCAACTCGCGGGTGATCACCGGAAGCCCGACGAGGCCCATGTAGAAGACCAGTGTCTGCCGGTTCTGCACGAAATCCTGCCAGGGCAGATCCGTGCTGTCATTCTTCAGGTGGCCGGTAATGAAACGCACCGACTGGGCGTGATCACGATGCGTCAGCGGTATCCCGGCATAAGCGGAGCAACCCTGGGCCGCCGTGATGCCAGGCACCACCTGGAAGGGCACACCGTGTTCCGCCAGACGTTCGATCTCCTCGCCGCCACGTCCGAAGATGAACGGATCCCCGCCCTTGAGTCGCACGACCCGCTTTCCGGCCTGTGCGTATTCCACCAGAAGCTCGTTGATCCGGTCCTGGGGGACGCTGTGATTGGAGCGCGCCTTCCCTACATGGATGACCTCCGCGCCTTCATTGATCAGGGCCATAATGGGCTCCGAGACCAACCGGTCATGCAGCACCACATCCGCCTCACGCAGCAGGCGCAGCGCCTTGATGGTGAGCAGGTCCGGGTCCCCGGGTCCTGCCCCCACCAGATAGACCTCGCCGCCCCGCTGGATTTCCGTGGAGGTCGTCCTGCCCGGAGGCAGGAGGCTTCTCAGGCGATCCTTCACCCACTGCGTCACCATTGGCTTCAGGCTCCTTCCGGTACAAGCTCAGTGATGCCGCCCATATAGGGCTTCAGTGCCGCCGGAATACGGACCCGGCCGTCTGCTTCCTGATAGTTCTCCAGGACCGCCACGAGGGCGCGCCCTACCGCCAGGCCCGAGCCATTGAGTGTGTTCACCAGCTCTGGCTTGCCGGTCTCGGGATTGCGCCAGCGTGCCTGCATCCGACGGGCCTGGAAGTCCCGGGTGTTGCTGCAGGAGGAGATTTCCCGGTAGGCGGACTGCCCGGGCAGCCAGACTTCCAGATCGTAGGTGCGGGCAGCCGCAAAGCCCATGTCACCACCACAGAGCGTCACAACCCGGTAGGGAAGCTCTAGGCGCTGCAATACCGTCTCGGCATGGCCGGTCAACGCTTCCAGCGCCGCATCGGAGTCCTGCGGCCGCACAACATGAATCAGCTCCACCTTCTCGAACTGGTGCTGACGGATCATCCCCCGGGTATCCTTGCCATAGGCCCCGGCCTCGCTGCGGAAGCACGGCGTATGGCAGACCATCCGCTTCGGCAGTTCCGCTGCCCCCAGGATGCTGTCCCGCACCAGATTCGTGGCGGGCACTTCGGCGGTGGGAATCAGGTAGAGATCCCGATCACCGTCAATCCGGAAGAGATCTTCCTCAAACTTGGGCAGCTGCCCGGTACCGGTGAGGCTGTCGCTGTTCACCAGGTACGGCAGATAGGTTTCCGTATAGCCGTGCTCGGCGGTGTGCAGATCCAGCATGAACTGGGTCAGCGCGCGGTGCAGGCGCGCCACCCCACCCTGCATCACCGCAAACCGTGCCCGGGCGATGGTGGCGGCTGCAGCAAAGTCCATACCCCCAAGGCCTTCGCCCAGGGTCACATGATCCACCGGTTCAAAGGCCGGTTCCGCGGGTTCGCCCCAGCGCCGGATCTCAACGTTGTCCTCGTCGGAATCCCCCTCGGGCACCGTCTCATCCGGCACATTCGGAATCCCCTCGAGGAAGGCGTTGAGCTCCGCCTGGAGCTCCCTGAGCTGGTGTTCTGCGTCCGCCTTCTGCTGCTTGAGGGATTCCACCTCGTCCATCAGCGGTTGAGCGTCCTCGCCGTTGCGTTTGGCTTCCCCAATGGCCTTGGAGCGGCGTTTCTGCTCCGCCTGGAGTTCCTCGGTCCGCGTCTGGAGGTCACGCCGGCGGGTTTCCAGTTCACGCACCCGCCCGGTGTCCAGCTCATAACCGCGCCGTGCCAGCTGGGCAGCCACGGTGTCAGGATCGGTTCGCACCCATTTGGGATCCAGCATGATGCTCTCTTGTCCAGTCGTCAGTTGTTGTTTCCTTCCGGATAGCGCTGCCGGTCGCTCGCGGCATTCAGCCGATCGAGATAGGCGCGCTTTTCCGCCAGTTTCTGTTCCAGGCCACGCGGTTCCGGCTCATAGAAGCGCGTGCCGTGGAGCGCTTCCGGCATGTAGCTCTCACCCGCCGCAAACGCCTCGGGTTCATCATGGGCATAGCGGTATTCCGCGCCATAGCCCTGTTCCTTCATCAGTTTCGTGGGCGCGTTGCGCAGATGCACCGGCACCGGGCGGTCCTGGTCTTTGCGCACCAGGGCCATGCATTCGTTGAACGCCCGATAGACGCCGATGCTCTTGGGCGCCAGCGCCAGGTAGGTCACCACCTGCGCCAGTGTCAGCTCGCCTTCCGGGCTCCCCAGCCGCTCCTGCACCTGCCATCCTTCCATACTCAGGCTCAGGGCCCTGGGGTCGGCGTTACCGATGTCCTCGCTGGCAATGCGCACCAGCCGGCGCGCAATATACAACGGGTCGCAGCCGCCATCCAGCATCCGGCACATCCAGTAAAGGGCCGCATCCGGATCAGATCCGCGCACCGACTTGTGCAGCGCGGAGATCTGATCGTAGAAAACATCGCCGCCCTTGTCGAAACGCCGCAGCGACGTCTGCAGCACTTCCCCCAGAACGGCCTCATCAATGACGGGTTTTTCGCCACCCTCATCCCGAGCAAGATCCGCGCCCACCTCGAGGCTGTTGAGTGCCCGCCGCGCATCGCCATCCGCCGCCCGGGCCATCATTCCAAGCACCTCGTCGGACACCGACACCGCCTGGTTGAGCCCATCTTCCGCTTCGAGCGCACGCCGCAGCAGCGCCACAAGATCCGCTTCCTCAAGATCCCGCAGCACGTACACACGCGTGCGTGACAGCAGCGCGCTGTTGAGTTCGAACGACGGGTTCTCGGTGGTAGCGCCCACGAAGATGACGGTGCCTTCCTCGATATGCGGGAGGAAGGCGTCCTGCTGGGACTTGTTGAAACGGTGGACCTCGTCCACGAACAACAGGGTTTCCTGGCCGTTCATCTCCAGCCGTTCCCGGGCCGCATCCACCGCATTCCGGATATCCTTCACCCCAGCGGCCACAGCTGACAGCGTCTCGAAATACGCCGAGGTCTGTTCCGCCAGTAGCCGTGCAAAGGTCGTCTTACCGACGCCCGGCGGGCCCCAGAGGATCATGGAGTGGAGCTGGTTCTCCTCCACGGCACGACGCAGCGGCTTGCCCTCGCCTACCAGGTGCGGCTGGCCGACATAGTCGGTCAGCCCGCGCGGTCGCATACGCGCCGCCAGGGGCTGATGCCGCCCGTTGTCAGTGCCGAACAGCCCCTCCTGCATCAGCGGGCCCCATTGCCTCCGCTGCGGATCACATCCACGTCGTCAGGCGCGTCCAGCTCGAAACGCTCATCGGGAATGGATTCATTGAGAACCACATTGCGGAACTGCAGGTCGCTGCGCTGGTCGAGGGAGTCGTGCAGCTCCATGCCCTGCAACACACCCTCGCTGTCGAACCGCATACTCAGTTCCAGGAAGAGCGTGTCCTTATCCAGCGGTTCCAGAATGAACCGCTCGCCCTTTCTGGTTGTCTCGCGCCGGATCCGGAAGGTTTCCGACAGGTTGCTCACCTCACCGGAGAGAAGCAGGGCCGGTGTTGAGGCAATGCGTTCTTCAAGGGGATAGATGGTTACCTGGCGCAGATCCGGGTCATAGACACGCACCTTCTCCCCGGAAGTCACAATCTTCTGTTCCATGGGCGGATCGGTATGCCAGAAGAAATCGCCGCCGCGCCGGGCGCTCAGCTCACCCGTGGTCTTCTGAAGCCGTTCGCCGTCAGGGCTCTGCACCGTCTGCTCAAAATCCGCCTGATAGCTCCTGTAATCCGAAAGGCGTTTACTGAGCAGCTCTGCGGCATCCTCTGTATCAGCCGATTGACCAAAGGCCGGAAGGGCTGCCAGGCAGAGCATGATCAGTGCAATCGCGGTCCGTCTTGTCATCATCTAGTCTCTCGGTGGCGGGGCAGCAAGCACCTCGCGGGAACCATTCTGGCCGGCGGCGCTGACAACACCCGCCGACTCCATGGCTTCCACCAGGTTGGCCGCCCGGTTGTATCCAATCTTGAATTTGCGCTGCACGGAAGAGATCGAAACCCGGCCACTCTCGGTGACAAAAGCCACAGCCTCGTCAAAGAGCGCATCCTGCTCGCTGTCTTCACCGCCCATAGCGGCGATTCCAGGTACGCTGTCACTGTCTCCGCCGCTGAGCACATCGTCCACGTAGTCCGGCTCACCGCGCTGCTTCCAGGCTTCGACAATCCGGTGAACCTCATCATCATCCACAAAAGCCCCGTGTACCCGCTCGGGATTGCTGGAACCCGGAGGCAGGTAAAGCATGTCGCCATTACCCAGAAGCTGCTCGGCACCGCCCTGGTCCAACACCGTGCGTGAGTCCACCTTGGACTGAACGGAGAACGATGCCCTTGTGGGAATGTTCGCCTTGATCAGGCCAGTGATCACATCCACCGAGGGCCGCTGGGTCGCCAGGATCAGGTGGATGCCGGCCGCCCGCGCCTTCTGGGCGATGCGGGCAATAAGCTCTTCCACCTTCTTGCCCACGATCATCATCATGTCGGCGAACTCATCCACAACCACAACGATGTACGGCAACGGCTCGAGTTCCGGGCGTGCGTCCTCGCTGGGGTCCAGCGCGTTCTGCGGGTTCCAGAGCGGGTCCTTTATGGGTTCGCCGCGCTCCCGGGCGTCCCGCACCTTGCGGTTGTAACCGGCCAGGTTGCGGACACCCTGGGAGGACATCAGCTGGTAGCGCCGTTCCATTTCCGCAACACACCAGCGCAGGGCGTTGGCGGCCTCCTTCATGTCCGTGACCACCGGCGCCAGCAGGTGCGGAATGCCCTCGTAGATCGACAGCTCCAGCATCTTGGGGTCGATCATGATCATGCGCACTTCCTCGGGCGTGGCCTTGAGGAGCATGCTCAGGATCATGGCGTTCACGCCCACGGACTTCCCCGACCCCGTGGTGCCGGCCACCAGCAGGTGTGGCATCTTGCCCAGGTCAGCCACCACGGGCTCACCACCAATGTCGTTGCCCAGCGCCAGAGTGAGAGCGGAACCGGATTTTGAATAGCTGGCCGAGGACAGGATCTCGGACAGCTTCACCATCTCCCGCTCCTCGTTCGGGATCTCGATGCCCACCACGGACTTCCCCGGGATCACTTCCACCACACGGACGCTGTAAACCGCCAGGGCCCGCGCCAGATCCTTCGCCAGATTGGAGATCCGGCTGACCTTCACGCCAGCCGCCGGCTTGATCTCGAAGCGGGTGATCACCGGTCCGGGATTGACCTCGACCACTTCCACGGCCACCCCGAAGTCCGCCAGTTTTTCCTCCAGCAGGCGCGACATGTACTGCAGCGAATCCGCTGAATAGCCCTGTTTCTTATGGGGCCCGGGTTCGTCCAGAAGGCTGACTGGGGGCACGGGACTTTGCCCTTTATCAACCACCTTGCCATTACCCCGGCGACCCCGTTTTCCTTTGTCTTTCTTCTGCTCGGACTCTGGCTGCGCCTTGCCTGCCCCCTGGCCCTGGAAGCGTGTGATCGTCACCGCCTGCTGATCGGCTTCCCCGTCGGGTGCCTCGGGTGCCTCATCAACGGTATCCACCACCAGCGGCAGCGACGGCTGCTCCGATTCCACCTCGTCACTCATTACGGGTTCACGCCGCTGCGGTTCCGGCTTTCCGGATACGGCCCGGTCACGCCTGAACCGCTGACCCAGACGCTTCAGAAGGCCCGGCGACGGTTCGTCCACGCGCCGGTTCACGATGGGCGGCTCGGTTTTCTTCGGGGCATCCAGGCGGGCCTGGCGCACTTCGCCCGCTTTCCGGCGCATCCGGCCCAGCCCCCCGCTAACGGCACGGCCGCTCCAGGTCACGCCGCGCCCGAGCATCACAGCACCATGCCCGATACGGTCTATCATGGCGATCCAGGACAGGCCTGTTACCAGCGTCAGCCCGAAAAGCGCTATCGCCCCCAGGATCAGTGTGGTCGCCGGCCTGTTGAGCATGGTAACCAGGGTCATGGCCATCTCGCTGCCAAGCACTCCACCGGAGTCCGGGCCCAACCCAAAGAACGAATACAGCCCGAAAAGGCCGCAGCTGGCGGAAATGAAGAGCACAAAACCACCGGTGCGCAGGAAGAACAACGGCCAGTGGAAATCCGGATAGGTACCGCGATTGCGGTAGAGAACAATGGCGCACCAGCCAGCCAGCATTGGGAAGAGCCAGGCGAGTTCCCCAAAGAAGGTCATCAGCAGGCTTGAGAGCCAGGCGCCACTGCGGCCGGCATAGTTGGTGGCGTCCAGTTCATGCCCGATACTGGCCCAGCCGGGATCGGATGGATTGTGGGAGACCAGCGCCATCACCAGATAGACGCACAGCACAATCAGGGCAATCAGCGCGCCTTCACGCCCTCCCTGGGCCAACAGCTCACGGAAGCGGGTCTGGCCGCGATGGCCTGTCTCCTGCTGCGCCTGTCCGGATTTACCCTGTGCCATAGCGTCCACTTGATCCTTTGCCCCAAGTTAAACATGTAATGGCCTGATTCGCCAGAACATGTCCAAGCGGCAACCATTCGTTCAGCCGCCGGAAAGCGCCCGCTCGAGATCCTCGATCAGGTCCTCGACCGATTCCAGGCCAACGGACAGCCGCACAAGGTTTTCCGTGATACCTCCCCGCTCCTTTTCCTCATCAGACAGCCGTCCATGGGTGGTGGTTGCCGGATGGGTAACCGTGCTCTTGGCATCCCCCAGGTTGGCGGTGATCGAGAACAGGTTGAGGCGGTCAATCAGATGCCACGCCTGCTCACGGCCACCTCTGACCCGGAAGGACACCACGCCGCTGCCGCCACTCTGCTGGTGGCGTGCCAGCTCGTTCTGCGGGTGATCCGGCAGGCCGGCATAGAGAACGGTCTCGATGCCCGGCTGTTCACGCAGCCACTGGGCCACTTTCAGGGCATTGTCGGAATGGGCCTTCATCCGCAGCGACAGGGTTTCCAGCCCCTTGAGGAACACCCAGGCATTGAACGGACTCATGGTCGGGCCAGCCGACCGGATCACACCATGGACCTCTTCCATCAGCTGATTGCTTCCGACCACGGCTCCACCCACGCAACGGCCCTGACCATCCAGGTACTTGGTGGCTGAATGGATGACAATATCCGCCCCATGGCGGAACGGCTGCTGCAGAACGGGCGTGCACAGGCAGTTGTCCACCACCAGCAGCGCCTCATTGCTGTGCGCCAGGGTCGCCAGGGCCTCCATGTCGGCGATTTCCCCCAGGGGGTTGGAAGGGGTCTCGAGAAAGAGCATCCGGGTCTCGGGCCGGATCGCCGCTTCCCACTCCGCCTGGCTGGTCAGGTCCACGAAGGTGGTCTCGATACCGAAACGGGCCATGTACTTCTGCAGCAGAACCGTAGTGGTGCCAAAGACGCCGCGGGAGCACACGATGTGATCCCCCTGCTGGAGCAGGCCCATGAACGTCGCGAGTATCGCGGACATACCCGAGGCTGTGGCTACCCCGCGTTCACCGCCCTCCAGAGCGGCAATGCGGTCCTCAAAGGTGGCGACCGTGGGATTGGTGAACCGGGAATAGATATTGCCCGGCTCATCCCCGGCAAAACGTGCCGCTGCCTGGGCCGCGCTGTTGTAGACAAAGCTGGACGTCGGATACAGGGCTTCGCTGTGCTCAAGTTCCGGCGTCCGCCGCTGACCCGCGCGCACGGCCCGGGTTTCGACCCGTGTGCCGGTCAGATCGGCATGCGGCACCTGCTTGCTGGAATCACTCATGGGTCTACTCGTCGTTATGGATATCGATAACGTCGCTGTCCGCCGTCAGCTCCTTGTTGCGTTCGTTCTTCTTCGCTTCCGAACGCTCTTCTTCCAGGCGCGTCAGGTATTCCTCGGTCACATCCCCGGTGGGGTAATGGCCATTGAACACCGAACAGTCAAACTCGCTGATGGCCTCGTTGCCTTCCCGGGCACACGCCACCAGATCGTCCAGATCCTGGTAGATGAGCCAGTCCGCTCCGATCAGCTCCTCGACCTCTTTTTCGGTCCGGCCATGTGCGATCAGCTCCTTCGCGGCCGGCATGTCGATGCCGTACACATTGGGGTAGCGAACCGGCGGCGCCGCGGAGGCGAAATAGACTTTCCTTGCCCCGGCATCCCGTACCATCTGCACGATTTCCTGGCAGGTTGTGCCGCGCACGATCGAGTCGTCCACCAGCAGCACGTTCTTGCCCTGGAATTCCAGCTCGATGGGGTTGAGCTTCTGGCGTACCGAGCGCTTGCGCATGGTCTGCCCGGGCATGATGAAGGTCCGCCCGATGTAGCGGTTCTTGATCAGCCCCTCCCGGAACTTGACCCCCAGGTCGTAGGCCAGCGGCAACGCTGAGGTGCGGCTGGTGTCGGGGATGGGGATCACCACATCAATGTCATGGTCGGGCATATCGCGCTTGATCTTGCCGGCAAGGGCCTCGCCCATGCGCAGCCGGGACTTGTACACGGAGATGTTGTCGATGATGGAGTCGGGGCGCGCGAAATACACATGCTCGAAGATGCAGGGGTTGAGCTTGGGGGATTCCGCGCACTGCTGGGTGTAGAGACTGCCATCCGTCTCGATGTAGACCGCTTCGCCCGGAGCGATATCCCGGATCAGCTCAAAACCCTGGGAGGCCAGCGCCACGCTTTCAGAGGCGATCATGTATTCCCTGCCTTCGGGCGTCTCGCGTACGCCGAAACAGGCCGGCCGGATGCCATTGGGGTCACGGAATCCCACAATCCCGTAGCCGGTAATCATGGCAATGGCGGCATAGGCGCCCCTGGACCGCCGGTGAACGGTGCGCACCGCGTCAAACACGTCCTCACTGGTCGGATTCAGCTTGCCCTTTTTCTGGAGCTCATGGGCAAAGACGTTGAGCAGAACCTCGGAGTCCGAGTTGGTGTTGATATGCCGCAGGTCGGAGCGGAATACGTCGTTCGCCAGCTCCTCGGTATTGGTCAGGTTGCCGTTGTGCGCGAGGGTTATGCCATAGGGACTGTTGACGTAGAACGGCTGCGCTTCGGCGGAGCTGGAGGTGCCCGCCGTGGGGTAGCGCACATGGCCGATGCCCACATTGCCCACCAGTCGACGCATATGCCGCGTCCGGAAGACATCCTTGACCAGGCCGTTGTCCTTGCGCAGAAAAAAGCGCTCATTCTCGAAGGTCACGATTCCGGCGGCATCCTGGCCCCGGTGCTGAAGTACAGTCAGTGCATCATAGAGTGACTGGTTAACGTTGGTCGTGCCAACGATGCCAACGATTCCACACATCGGATTGGGTTACTCCGCGGTTGCTGGGGATTGGGATCGGTCTTCCTGCATTTCGATAAGGCGCTTTGCGCCTTCCTGCATGGCCTCTCCGGAGGCGGCACTGGTAGCTTCTGCATCCGGCAGAAGCGCATCGATCTCGTCACCAAGCACATCCCGCGTCCAGGCCTCCACCTTTGCGAGTTCCTGGACGGTGGCCGACTCGCGCCACCAGGTGTCACCAGTGACCGGTGTCATCCGCAGCAGCGCCAGCGCAACCAGCACCACCACCAGACCGCGCGCCAGCCCGAAGAACATGCCCAGGGTTCTGTCGGTGGCACTGAGACCGGTTGCTTCCACCAGACGGCCCAGTGCGTTGTTAACCACAGCACCGACGACCAGTGTGCCCACGAACAGTATGCCGAAAGCCGCGATGAGACGAACCGTGGGATTGCCGACGGTATCCGCCAGCAGCATCTGCATGTTGGGGTGAAAGGTGCGGGCGATCACAAAGGCGCCCACCCAGATCACAAGCGACATGGCTTCCCTGACGAAGCCCCGTTTCAGGCTGATCAGGGTTGAAATGGCGACAATGGCAATAATGACCCAGTCAATCCAGATCAGCGCATCCATCCGGAGGCCCCAGTGCTTTCAGGAAGCGGGCATTCTAGCAGGAATCGGGAAGCCGCCAAACCGGCGTTACTCTTCTCCTTCAACCACCATTGCTTCCAGATTGAACTCGCTCTCGAGCTGCTCCATTGCGGACACTGCTTTCTGTTCATCCACAAAGGGCCCCGCGAATACGCGCGTAAAGGTGCCTTTGTCGTTTTCCACCGTTTCGCTGTGCGCGTCCATCCCCTGATCCCGTACGCTATCACGCAGTTTCAGGGCATTGTCGCGGTTGCTGAAGCTGCCGAGGCGTACCAGCCATGCCCCTCTGAGCGCTCCGCTCTCTTCCTGCTCAACCTCGGGAGTGGGCTCAGCCTCGGAAACACGGTCGGGCTCCGGCTCATCCCTGGTTGCCGTTATCTTCTCATCACGCGCCCCGTCACGCTCGACCTCGCCTTCATCGGCTGTCGGGATCTCAGGCGCCTCTTCGGATTCCGGCATTTCCGGTTCCCGGGGCTGCTCAACCTCAACCGGTTCCATTTCAGGTTCCGGCGGAACCTCCAGAGTCTGTTCCCGGCGAGCCTGATGCGGTTCGTCGAAAAGCATCGGCAGGAAGATCACAGCCAGACTGACAATGATCAGTGCCCCGATAATCCGCTGTTTGAATCCGTCCAAATCCCTGCGCCTCGGTTGTCTTTGGTTCTGCGCGAGTGTAACCGCTTTGATGAGCCCGGGGCCAGTTACGACCCCAGCAAGGCCAGTGCTTCCGAGACCGTCAGGAAGGATCCGAACACCAGAACGCATCCCTCCTTTCCGGCCGCCTCCCGGGCCGAAGCCAGGGCTTCCCGGACCGACGGGAATGTCCGGATCCGGTCATCCGGTATGACTCCGGAAATCCGGTCACTGACCTGCTCCGCGGTCAGCCCGCGCGGTCCCGGAAGCGGGGCCAGGTGCCAACCGTCAATCACGTCGGCAAGGGTACCCGAAACGCCCTCAATGTCCTTGTCGCCCATTGCGCCATAGACGGCCTGCACCGGTTTCTCCGGAATATCGCTCAGGCGCTGGGCCAGCCAGCGTGCCGCCTGGGGATTGTGCCCGACGTCCAGGATCACCGGCGGCGCACCTTCCAGCCTCTGGAATCGCCCGGGCGGTGCGGGAGCTTCGCGGAGGGTTGCCAACAAGCCGGAATCCGCCTCGAATCCGAGAATGCCATAGGCCTCCAGAGCCGTCTGCTGGGAGGCCGCGAGCCCTCCCTCGCCATCCTCGCCACCAAAATCCCGACCGCGTATGCGCAGCGGGATCCCCTGGGCGGCCGCCTGATCCGTCACGGAGGAAGGCGGATCCGGATCACCGAACAGCGCTGGCCGCCCCGCCCGCAGGATACCGGCTTTTTCATAGCCGATCTGTTCCCGGTCATTACCCAGCCACTGGGTATGATCCAGGTCCACGCCCGTAATGATGGGCAGTACGGGGTCCGCCACATTCACCGCGTCCAGGCGTCCGCCCAGGCCCACCTCCAGGAGCGGATACGCCACTCCCGCCTCCCGGAAGAGCCAGAACGCCGCCAGGGTCGTGAACTCGAAATAGGTCAGTGGCACATTGCGGCGCGCCCGCTCCACGGCCGCCATGGCCCTGCAGATGGCCTCATCCGTGGCTTCCTCACCGTCGATGCGGATGCGCTCGTTGAAGCAACGGATATGGGGTGAAGTGTAAGCGCCGGTGCTGTACCCCCCGGCGCGGAGCAGGGATTCCAGGGCTGCAAGGGTGCTGCCCTTGCCATTGGTGCCCCCGATGATCACCACCTGACCGGGCAGGCCTTCCTGCATGAGACGCCGGTAGACGATCATTACCCGGTCAAGGCCAAGCTCCATCTCGCTGGCATGCAATGATTCGAGGTACGCCAGCCAGTCATCCAGGCTGGCATCACTCCGCGGCATTGGCGTCCCCGCTGCCCTCCTCTTCGGGCAGCTGCTCAGCAAGCGGCTCGTGTTCATCCTCCGGCGGCTGCTCGCGACGCTGCAGCTTGGCCAGAACATGGGCGATGCGATCACGCATATCGTGCCGGGAAACGATCATGTCGATCGCCCCGTGCTCGATCAGGAACTCACTGCGCTGGAAGCCTTCGGGGAGCTTCTCCCGAACCGTCTGTTCAATCACCCGCGGCCCCGCAAAGCCCACCAGGGCATAGGGTTCGGCGATGTTGAGATCCCCCAGCATCCCGAGGCTCGCGGAAACGCCGCCAAAGACCGGGTCGGTCAGTACCGAGATGAAGGGGATACCCTTCTCGCGCATGCGCTGCAGCGCTGCCGCGGTCTTGGCCATCTGCATCAGGGACAGGATCGCCTCCTGCATGCGCGCCCCACCACTGGCCGCGAAGCACACCAGGGGCACGTTCTCCTCAATACAGAAGTTCACCGCGCGGACGAATTTCTCGCCCACCACCTGCCCCATGGAGCCACCCAGAAACTGGAATTCGAAGGCTACAGCCACCACCGGCACGTCCTGAACGGTGCCAGCCATGGCCACCAGGGCATCCTTTTCGCCAGTACTCTTCTGAGCCTGGCTCAGACGATCCTTGTAGCGCTTGGTGTCCTTGAACTTGAGGCGATCCACCGGTTCCAGATCCGCCGCGAGCTCCCGGCTGTCTGTGCCGTCAAAAAAGATCTCGAGACGGCGACGGGCATTGATCCGGATGTGGTGCTCGCACTTCGGGCAGACGTTAAGGTTGCGATCCAGTTCCGGGCGGTACAGAAACCCGTTGCACTTGGGGCACTTCTTCCAGAGCCCTTCGGGAACCGTGGAACGCTGTTGTGCGTCCGAACGGATCATCCCGGGCATGATCTTATCGAGCCAGCTGCTCATGAACTGTCCTCCGGCTCAGGGTGTATCAAGGCTGTCCCGCAGGGGCTTCACCAGGGATTTCAACGCCTGGTGCAGTGAATCACCGCCCTCGGGATGCCGGCCAATGCAGTCAACAATAACACTACCCACGATAATAGCATCCGAAACCCGTCCTATGGCGCCCGCTGTTTCCGCATCCCGGATTCCGAAACCGACGCCCACTGGCAGCTCCGTGAGTTCCCGGATGTGGGCAACCCGTTCCTCCACTGCCCCGGCATCAATACTGGCTGAGCCGGTTACGCCCTTGAGCGAGACGTAATAGACGTAGCCGCTGCTGTGTTCCCCCATGCGCCGGATGCGTTCATCCGAAGTAGTGGGCGAGATCAGGAAGATCAGATCCAGACCCTGGGCACGGAACCACGGCACAACCTCCCCGGCCTCTTCGGGCGGCAGGTCCACCATCAGGACACCATCCACACCGGCCTGTGCGGCGTTTTCCGCAAACGCCTCGTAACCCATGGCTTCCACCGGATTCAGGTAGCCCATGAGCACCACAGGGGTTTCCGTATCCGTCTCGCGGAACCGGCGCACGACCTCCAGCACATCACGGCTGGTACAGCCGTTTGCCAGGGCCCGTTCACAGGCCCGCTGGATGACCGGGCCGTCCGCCATGGGATCGGAGAACGGCACCCCGAGTTCGATGAGATCCGCACCGGATGCCACCAGGCTGTGCATGATGCGGAGGGTTTCACCGGTATTCGGATCCCCGGCAGTGATATAGGGAATCAAGCCCTTGCGGCGCTGCTCGCCCAAGGCCGTGAGTCTCTGTTCGATTCGGCTCATGAGTCAGCGCCCCTCCACTTCGATGTTGTCCATGCGGGCGACGGTATCCATATCCTTGTCGCCACGACCCGAAAGGTTGATGACAATGGACTGGTCCGGGCGCATCTGGGGCGCCAGCTTGATGGCCCAGGCAATGGCATGAGCGGTTTCGAGCGCGGGCATGATGCCCTCCACCGCCGTCAATCGCCGGAACCCATCCATCGCTTCGTCATCCGTCACCGATACATAGTTCACACGCCCGATGTCCTTGAGCCAGGAGTGTTCGGGCCCTACGCCAGGATAGTCCAGCCCCGCGGACACAGAATGGGTTCCGGAGATCTGGCCGTACTCGTCTTCCATCAGGTAGGTCCGGTTACCATGCAGCACTCCGGGCCTGCCAGCGCTCAGCGGCGCCGCATGCTGACCGGATTCGATGCCGTACCCGCCGGCTTCCACCCCGTACATGGCCACTGATTCGTCACCCAGGAAGGGATGGAAGAGACCGATCGCATTCGAGCCGCCGCCGACACAGGCCACCAGCGCGTCCGGCAGTGCCCCGTTCTTTTCCAGGCATTGCTGTCGGGTTTCACGGCCGATCACTGACTGGAAATCACGCACCATCATCGGATAGGGATGCGGGCCCGCCACCGTGCCGATGATGTAGAAGGTGTCATCGACATTGGTGACCCAGTCCCGGAGTGCCTCGTTCATGGCATCCTTTAGAGTCCTTGTGCCGCCTTCGACCGCTTCAACCTCGGCCCCGAGAAGCTTCATGCGGTAGACGTTGACAGCCTGCCGGCGAACATCCTCGGCGCCCATATAGATCTTGCATTTGAGACCAAGCCTTGCTGCCACTGTTGCCGTGGCAACACCGTGCTGACCCGCGCCCGTTTCCGCGATCACGCGCGGTTTCCCCAGGAACTTCGCCAGCAGTGCCTGCCCAATGGTGTTATTCACCTTGTGCGCACCGGTATGACAGAGGTCCTCGCGCTTGAGCCATATGGAAGCACCGCCCAGCTCACTGCTCAGTCGATCCGCGTGGTACAGGGGGGTGGGTCTTCCCACATAATCCGCCAGATCACTGTTGAACCGGGCGAGGAAATCGGGGTCCTCACGCAGCCGCCGGTATTCACTTTCCAGATGTTCCAGTGAGTCGATCAGGGTCTCGGAGACAAAGCGGCCCCCGTAGGCGCCGAAATGGCCCCGCGCGTCCGGACTATCCTTGATCTGTTGTTCAGTCAGTTTCATGGGTCAGGGTAACCTCCCGGACGAATTCATTGATGCGCTGGGAACTCTTGATACCCGGCGCCGACTCGACACCGCCGCTGACATCCACAGCCCAGGGGCGGACACGGCGCACCGCCTCACCCACATTATCCGGCGTCAGACCACCGGCCAGAATCAGGGGCAGTTTCCGTGTCTCCGGCAGCCAATCCCAGTTGAAGGTTTTGCCGGTACCGCCGTAGCGGTCCTCACTGTAAGCGTCGGCAAGCAGGCCGAACGCTCTATCATAGGTACTCTCGGCTGCGGCAACCACCCGGGAATCCCGAACCCTGACCGCGCGGATCCATGGGTGCCCGAACCCCGAGCAGAATTCGGCTGATTCATCCCCGTGGAACTGCAGCAGATCCAGCGGCACTTTTGACAGCGCCTCCCGGACCAGCGACTCAGAGGCATTCACAAAAAGCCCCACTGTGGTCACGAACGGGGGCAGCGCCGCGCGGATCCGTTGAGCCTGTTCCAAGGTGACATGACGCGGACTCCCAGGGTGGAAGACCAGCCCGATGGCATCCACGCCAGCCTGCGCCGCTGCCACGGCGTCCTCTTCGCGGGTGATGCCGCAGATCTTGATTCGGGTGCGTGGCAAGACCACCTCCTGCGCCAAAACGCACAGGATAGCGCCCGCGGCCCCACAGACCAAGTCTCAGAGATTCCCGGAAAGCCACCAGGGGCCCAGTCTGGGCCGGGGCACCCCACACTGCTCCGGATAGCCGATATCCACCAGGTAGAGCCCCTGTGGCGGTGCAGTGATACCCGCACGGCGACGATCCCGCTGGCACAGAAGCTCAGCGACCCACTCCGGGTGGCGTTCCCCGTGACCCACAGCCATCAGGGTCCCGGCGATATTGCGCACCATGTGATGAAGAAAGGCATTGGCCGCAATATCCAGCACCAGAAAGGGCCCTTCCCTGTTAACCGTGGCCGCTTCAATACAGCGCCAGGGGCTGTTGGCCTGACAGCCGGCTGCGCGGAAGGCCGAAAAATCCTGTTCACCTGGAAGGTACTGTGCGGCCTGATGCATGGCATCCGCGTCGAGTGGCGTATGGGTCCACGCCACGCGCCCGCGCAGCAGTGCCGGAGGTGTTGGCGTGTCCAGCATCACGTACCGGTAACGGCGGGAGTGGGCAGTAAAACGTGCACTGAAATCCGATGCCACATTGCCAGCCCAGTGAACGCGGATGTCGGCCGGCAGAGCACTGTTGATGCCCAGAACCCACGAGCGGATGGCGCGCGAGGCCCCCGTATCAAAGTGCACAAGCTGGTAGCAGGCGTGAACGCCTGAATCCGTACGCCCGGCACAGACTGGCTCTACAGGCTCATTCGCCACTCTGGAGACAGCTGCCGCCAGAGTGCCGCCAATGGTCCGGATACTGCTTTTCTGGTCCTGCCAACCATGGAAGCCGCCGCCATCGTATTCGACAACCAGGCCAATACGCCCGGGGCCAGCCGCGATCGCAGTCGTCAGCTCAACGGGGTCCTGCAGCACGGCAGATCAGAGTTCGCTGAGAAGCCGCTGGGCTTCCTGCTGCTGTTCTTCACTGCCTTCACGGGCCACCTCTTCCAGAATGTCCCGTGCGCCGTCCGCATCGCCCATCTCAACATAGGCCCGGGCCAGATCCAGTTTGGTGCCCGCTTCATCCGTGCCCTCAAGGAAGTCGAACTCATCATCACTGTCTTCCGATCCAGTGGACGTCTCGCCTGACTCCATATCGCCCGTCTCTTCCTGGTGTCCCTGGGATGCCTGTGATTCCTCACCCTCAAGAGCAGCCAGCTCCTCGTCGGAGAGCGCGCTCTCGGCCCCGAGATCCTCCATCTCAGAGTCCATCAGACTCTCTTCCAGCTGATCGGCGGGGGCTTCGTCCTCACCGCCGGAAGCGTCACTGGTTTCCCCGGGCGCTTCGGGTTCTTCGCCAACGCCCTCCTGAGCCACCTCTTCAGCAAGCTCAAGATCCTCGTCCGAGACATCCAGACTCAGGTCATCCAGCTCATCATCACCTTCCGGTGCGGCGTTTTCCCCGGCCGGGGCAGCTGTTTCCCCGGACTCTCCAGCTTCAGCCTCACCATCGGTCACCCGATCAAGTTCCGCATCCAGCTCTTCGAGGAAGGAGTCATCAAAATCCGTACCGGATGGCGCCTCGGAAGCGGTTTCTGCCGGTTCCTCCCCGGTGTCCAGATCAACATCCAGATCGTCCAGGCTCAGATCCGTATCCGCATCACTCGCCTGTTCAGTGTTATCACCGGTTTCAGACACGGGTTGCTCAGCGGCTTCAGCTTCCGCATCCAGCTCAGGCACGGACTCTTCTTCCGTCTCTCCCGGCTCCTCCAGCTCCAGATCATCCATGGAGAACCCGAGATCGGCCACATCCTCTTCTGAGTCTGAGGCATCCACGGTGTCTTCGCTGGCGCCTGTCGTTTCGGATGCAGCCGGGGTTTCTTCCTCGCCAAGATCGAAGTCGAGACTGAATTCCTCGGACTGCAGCTCCTGATCCCCGCCCTTTTCGGCATGGCTGGTATCGCTGCTTTCCGAGCCGCTGGATTCATCCAGCAGATCGTCAACGTCCTCGAGGGCGCTGAAGTCAAAGCCCTCGTCCTCAAGCGACGCATCATCCTCAAGGGATTGCCCGCCAGTCTCCGCTTCGGAGCCCGTGCCCGTCTTCAGCTGTTCGGTCAGGTCCTCAATGCTGAGGTCCTCGTCAGCGGCCTCCATACGGCTGCGAAGCGCATCCGCCTGCTCGATGGCTTCATCGTCATTGAAGGCCCCGAGCTCGCGATACTGCTTTTCGAAATTCTCTGACTCACCGGCATCGGCATAGACCTCGAGCAGCTTCAGCCGCAGGTCCACGCGGCTGGGTTCCGATGAAATGGCCCCTTCAAGATGCCGGGCAGCCTGCCCGAGACGACCATAGGCCAGGTAGACATCCGCCTCAGCCAGCGCATCCTCGCTGCCCTCGCTGCGCGGTGCCGCCTCTTCACCGGTAGCCTCCGTGGCCGTTTCATCTCCGGCCGCGTCCAGATCCAGTGGGTCCTCAGCCTCAACCGGTTCCTCCGGGTTTTCGGAGACATCCTTCAGCTGGTCGTAGAAAGCCTGTTCCCGCGCAGCATTGCGCCGTGCCAGGCCCCAGAGCAGCGCCAGCAACGCAATGCCCAGTACACCCGCACCGATCTGGTAACGGGGATCATTGATTACGCGCTGAACAACATCACCGGCACTCTTTGGAGCACCCTGACTCTTGGTCTGTTCCGGATCAGGCTGCGCCGAAGCGTCGCCATCATCCGGCTCACCGCCGGAGCTCGCCGCTGCGGCCGGGTCAGACTCATCGTCATCGGCGCCCGCTTCCCCGGAACCTGACTCAGCCGTGTCCGATTCGGCCATGGACTCCTCGACAGATTCCTCAGAAGCGACCGAATCCTCGCCCGAATCCCCTTCCGTGGTCTCTCCACCGGAGGCCTGACCGCTTCCGGTCCCAGTTGCATCATCCGCCGCGGTTTCATCACCGTCGGTACCGCCGGTACCTTCCGACTCCGTATCACCAGACGCCTGACCACTCTCGCGTGCCTTGGCAAGCCGCTGTTCCATCTCCGCAAGCTGATCGTCCTTCAACTCGATCAACTGGCTCATGGTATCCAGCTGTTCCTCGAGATCCTTCAGGCGATCCGACAGCTCCTCGCGATCCCTTTCCGCCCGCTCCAGTTCTTCCAGAGCAGCAGCAAGGCGTTCATCACCCTCACCGTCGCCCATGCCGGCCATGGTGCCGTCACCAGCACTGTTCTCACCGTCCGCTACCAGGATCCGCAGTTCATCGCCGCTCTCACCGGATGACGACTGCTGCCCGGTTGCGCCCGCCTGTTGCTGGGATTGATCCGCTCCTCCAGCCTGCTCGGCTTCAGGCGCAGCCGCGGTTTCCGCCTGGCTCTGGCCAGCCTGCTGGTGCCGTTTGTTCTGGGCCATCACCTGCTGGATCGCCTCCTGCCTGGAGCGGGAGCGCATGGCTTCCTCAGAGGGGATGCGCAGGACGCGCCCCCGGCGCAGCTGGTTGATATTGTTGTTGCTGAACGCATTGGGATTGGCTTCCTGGACCGCCAGCATCACCTGGTGGCGGCTCAGGTCGCTGGACGGGCTGACCTCCCCGGCAATCCCCCAGAGGGTGTCATTGGCACCAGTGGGTCCGTATTCGTCAGGGCTTCCGCCCGTAGCCGAAGTCGCGCTTTCCGGCTGCCGGCGCTCGCCCCGGGCCTCCGGAGCGGCCTGCTCACGTGTCCGGGTATCGCCGCCACCGGTTTCCGCACTCGGCCCAATCGCTTCCGGGCCGGGATCACGGGAGGGGGGATCCACCAGGAAGGAATATTCACGCAACAGCCGCCCATTTGGCCAGGCAAGCTCCACGAGAAAGTTCAGGAATGGCTCCCGGATGGGGTCCTCAGAAGTAACGTTAATCCGGAACCCGCCATCGGATTCGATCACGTCAAAATCCAGATCATGGAGAACATCCATGCGACGAAGCCCGGCCCGCTCAAATGCGGACTCCGGTGCCAGCGATACCCGGATCTGGTCTGCGGACAGATCGCCCGGCTCACTCAGCTCGATCTCGGCCCGCAGCGGTTCATTCAGGTTCGTCAGTATTCGACCCTCGCCCATGCCGAGCGCCTGAGCCAGACCTGATCCAAGCCCACCCGCCAGGGCGAGCGCCACCGCCAGTTTGCGTACTTTCATGCCGTTTCCTTTCCCCGTTCTCGTCAGGCAGCCGTCCACGGATTCCGCGCAGATTACGGAAATAGACCTGTAATTATGAAGTTAAGCGGAAGTATTGTTGATAACTGCGAATTACGCAATAAATCGCCGGGCACTGGAAGCGCCCGGCTGGCGGGAATGCGCCCCGGTTCACGCCAGACCGGGACGCTGCATTCAGGAATCAGCCATCACGCTCAAGCAGGATGGCCAGCATACGCCGCAGCGGTTCAGCCGCCCCCCACAGCAGCTGGTCGCCCACGGTGAAGGCGTTGAGATACTCCCCGCCCATGGCCAGCTTGCGCAGCCGACCGACCGGAACCGTCAGGCTGCCGGTGGCATAAGCCGGGCTCAGCTTTTCCATACTGGCCTGCTGCTCATTGGGTACCACCTCGCACCACTCACTGTGCTCCCGGAGCATGGCTTCGATATCCGCGAGCGGAACGTCCCTGCGAAGCTTGATGGTCAGCGCCTGGCTGTGACTGCGCATGGCGCCCACGCGAACACAGGTGCCATCAATCGGGATCGGGTTATCAGTACGCCCGAGGATCTTGTTGCTCTCCGCGCCCGCTTTCCATTCCTCCTTACTCTGGCCGGAGGGCATGGGCTTGTCGAGCCAGGGAATCAGGCTGCCCGCCAGGGGCACACCGAAATTCTCCGTGGGGAACTCGGAACTGCGCATGGTCGAGGTCACCTGCCGGTCAATCTCCAGGATCGCCGAGGAAGGATCCGCCAGAAGATCGGATACGGCGCCGTTAAGCGCCCCCATCTGATCCAGCAGCTCCCGCATGTGCTTGGCGCCGGAGCCAGAGGCGGCCTGGTAGGTCATGGGGCTGATCCATTCCACCAGATCATGATCAAACAGGGCCCCAATACCCATCAGCATGAGGCTGACCGTGCAGTTACCGCCGATGAAATCACGCTGCCCGGCATCCAGAGCCCGGTCAATCACGCCACGATTCACCGGGTCCAGAACAATCACCGATTCATCCTCCATCCGCAGGGCGGAGGCGGCGTCAATCCAGTAACCATTCCAGCCTGACTGGCGGAGGGGGCCATAGACCTCATTCGTATAGTCCCCACCCTGACAGGTGACGATGATGTCCATCGCCTTGAGTTCATCAATGTCCCGGGCATCCTTGAGCGGCGGCGCCTCCTTGCCGAAGTCCGGCGCGGGCTTGCCCGCCTGGGATGTGGTGAAGAACACCGGCTCGATTCCGGCGAAATTATTCTCTTCCTGCATCCGCTGCATGAGCACGGATCCGACCATGCCACGCCAGCCAACCAGACCTACTCGCTTCATTGTGCCGCCTCTGTTTTCAGTGTCTTGGGTTTTTCGCCGGGGCTGCGGCGATCGCAGCCATGGCCGCTCCTACAGGTGCGTGTCCAGGGCCGATAGCACCGCTTCGCCCATGGCGCGGGTGCCAACCAGCTGCGTGCCCTCGAAATGGATATCCGGCGTACGCAGCCCCTGTTCCAGCACGTCCTGCACCGCTTTTTCGATCGCGCCCGCTGCACCTTCCATGCCAAAGCTGTACCGCAGCATCATGGCACCGGACAGAATCGTCGCCAGCGGGTTCGCCTTGTCCTGGCCCGCAATATCCGGCGCCGACCCGTGGCAGGGTTCGTACATGCCCTGCTTGCTCTCGTTCAGCGCCGCCGAGGGCAGCATCCCGATGGAACCGGTCAGCATGGCTGCCTCATCAGACAGGATATCACCGAACATATTGCCGGTGACAATCACGTCAAACTGGTTCGGATCGCGCACCAGCTGCATGGCGGCGTTATCCACATACATGTGACTCAGCTCAACGTCCGGATACTCCCTCGCCAGATCCTCCATTACCTCACGCCACAGCGCGGTCACTTCCAGCACGTTGGCCTTGTCGATGGAACATAGTCGTCCGTTGCGCTGACGCGCGGATTCAAATGCCACGCGCCCGATGCGCCGGATCTCGGATTCGTTGTAGCGATAGGTATTGATCCCTTCCCGTTCTCCGCTTTCCAGCGTCTCAACGCCGCGGGGCTGACCAAAGTAGATGCCGCCGGTGAGCTCCCGCACGATCAGGATGTCCAGGCCGCTGACCACTTCCGGACGCAGGCTGGAGGCCTCCGCCAACTGCGGGTACAGGAACGCGGGACGCAGATTGGCGAAAAGACCCAGGCCGGAGCGCAGGCCCAGCAGCCCCTTCTCGGGCCGATTGGCCATCTCCAGATGATCCCACTTGGGGCCGCCCACAGCGCCCAGCAGGATGCCCCCGGCTTCCCGCGCCCTGCTCATGGTGTCGTCCGGGAGCGCAGTGCCCGCGGCCTCAATGGCGGCACCGCCGACCAACGCCTCATCGAAATCGAGTCCCAGCGAAAGCCGTTCATTGGCGTGCCCAAGAACCGCGCGTGCCTGCTCGATGATATCCGGGCCGATGCCGTCACCCGGCAGGAAGAGTACTCTCTGTGTCATAGCATCATGATCCTTGTCCAGTAATCCAGTTTCGAGGGTTATTACGAAAATCGCCCGCAAAGCGGGCTCCTACATATGAAAACTAATGTATTACTGTAGAAGCCTGCCCCCGCAGGCAATCCGGAACAGCTTCCAGGAACTCACCCGGCAGGAAACAACCAGGGCGCCTCCTGCTTCCGGCGTTCCTCGTAGGCCTGGATGGCATCCGCATCCTCAAGTGTCACGCCGATATCGTCGAGGCCGTTGAGCAGGCAGTGGCGCCGGAACTCATCCACCTCGAAGTGATAGATCTTACCGTCCGGCGTGGCAACAGTCTGGTTCTCCAGATCCACGGTCAGTGCATAGCCCTCGACGGACTCCACCGCACGGAACAGCTCGTCGACCTCTTCCTCTTTCAGAACAAGCGGTAACAGGCCATTTTTAAAGCAGTTGTTGTAGAAGATATCGGCAAAACTCGGGGCAATAATCGCCCGGAAACCAAAATCCTCCAGCGCCCAGGGCGCGTGCTCACGGCTGGAGCCGCAACCGAAGTTGGCGCGCGTCAGCAGCACACTCGCTCCCTGGTAACGCGCCTGGTTCAGCACGAACTCAGGGTTGAGCGGCCGTTGACTGTTGTCCTTGCCTGGCTGACCTTCGTCCAGATAGCGCAGCTCGTCGAACAGGTTGGGCCCGAAGCCAGTGCGCTTGATCGACTTGAGGAACTGCTTGGGGATGATCATGTCAGTGTCGACATTGGACCGATCCATGGGGGCAACCAGCCCCGTGTGCCTGGTGAATGCCTTCATGATCTCACCCCGCCCTGTCGTAGTAGTCGGAAATATCCACAAAATGGCCATGAATAGCGGCGGCAGCTGCCATAGCCGGGCTCACCAGGTGCGTGCGCCCGCCAAAGCCCTGCCGGCCCTCGAAGTTCCGGTTGGAGGTGGAGGCACAATGCTCCCCTTCACCCAGCTGGTCCGGGTTCATCCCCAGACACATGGAGCAGCCCGGCTCCCGCCACTCGAACCCTGCATCAATGAAGATCCGGTCCAGCCCTTCCCTCTCGGCCTGGGCTTTCACCATACCGGAGCCGGGCACGACCATCGCCTGCTTGAGCGTGGATGCAATCGTCTGCCCCTTGAGGATGGACGCCGCTTCACGCAGGTCCTCAATCCGGGCATTGGTACAAGAGCCGATGAAGATCCGGTCAAGCTGGATGCCCGTCATCGGGGTGTTCGGTTCCAGCCCCATGTACTTCAGGGCCCGCTGCATGCCTTCACGCTTGATGGGATCCGACTCATTCGCCGGATCCGGGACACGATCCCCGACATTGGTCACCATCTCCGGCGACGTTCCCCAGCTGACCTGGGGTTCGATATCAGCCGCATCCAGATGAACCACCTTGTCGAACTCGGCATCGTCGTCACTCTTCAGCTCGCGCCAGGACGCAACCGCGCGCTCCCACATCTCGCCCTTCGGCGCCATGGGCCGATCCTTCACGTAGTCGATGGTCGTGTCATCCACCGCCACCATGCCGGCCCGCGCACCCGCCTCGATGGTCATATTGCACATGGTCATGCGCGCCTCCATCGACAGGCCGCGGATCGCCGAGCCCGCGTACTCAATGGCATAACCGGTACCGCCGGCGGTGCCAATTTTTCCGATGATCGCCAGCATCACATCCTTGCCCGTGATCCCCGGCTTCAGCTCACCATCGACCTGCACCAGCATATTCTTTGACTTCTTCTGCACCAGGCACTGGGTCGCCAGCACATGCTCGACCTCGGAGGTGCCGATCCCATGCGCCAGCGCCCCGAAAGCCCCATGGGTGGACGTATGCGAATCCCCGCATACCACCGTCATCCCCGGCAGGGTCGCTCCCTGCTCCGGCCCGATGACGTGAACGATCCCCTGGCGCTGATCGTTCATGCCGTACTCGACAATGCCGAACTCATTGCAGTTGTCATCCAGAGTCCGAACCTGGGTGCGCGAGATCGGGTCCTCGATCCCCTCAACACCATTCTCACGCCCGGTGGTCGGCACGTTGTGATCCACCGTCGCCAGATTCGCATCAATCCGCCACGGCGTCCGCCCAGCCAGCCGAAGCCCCTCGAACGCCTGCGGTGACGTTACCTCGTGCAGCATGTGCCGGTCGATGTAGATCAGGCAGGAGCCGTCAGCACGCTCCTTGACCAGATGCGAATCCCACAGTTTGTCGTACAGTGTCTTGCCACTCATGGTGCTACCCCCGTTGCGAGCGGACACGCCCTCCCCCATGGCGGAGCTGACGTGGTTTGACCGATTGTTCGTTAATGGTACAGACTCTGATCAGATCACTTCAATTCATGTTTTTCCTGAAACGGATTCCTTTTTGGAATCCAAAGCCCGGATCGCCCGCAAGGCCGGCTCCTACAGCTTACGTTTGGAGCACGTTTGCGAACGGCAACACTCCCGGGGGTACGGTGAGTGGGGAGTCTTTCACGGGAAGCTCTGGAGCCATGGATGGCGGAAGAGCAGCGTACAGGGGTTTGCGCGATTAAGCGCAAACGGGTTTACACGGATGTAAACCCAGGACTTTTCAGTGAAGCAGGACTGCGCAACTGAAAAGTATTTACAGCGTTTCCCGTGAAAGACTCCCCACTCATCGTGCCCTGCAACCAGGTACCAATCTTTAGTGCTATGGACACCCAATCACTGATCGCCTTCACCACCGTCATCGACACCGGCTCCTTCTCCGAGGCCGCAGAAGCCCTGCACCTCACTCAATCCGCCGTCAGCAAACGCATCGCCACCCTCGAACACCAGACCGGTCGCCCCCTGATTGAACGCAACGGCCGCAGCCTGCGGCTGACCGACGCCGGCCATGCCCTGCTGCCCCATGCACGGAAGGTCCTGGACGAACTCCACAACGCCCGTGAAGCCCTCACCAGCCTTGACCAGCGAATGCACGGCCCCCTGTCGCTGATCACCAGCCACCATATCGGCCTCCACCATCTCCCGAACTGGCTGCGCGCCCTGCAGAAGGCCCATCCCGACCTGACCTTCAACCTCCAGTTCCTCGAGTCCGAACAGGTCTTCCAGCAACTGCACCAGCATGACGCCCCACTTGCATGGGTGACACTCAACGACCGGATCATGGAACGCTTCCAGGTCTGGTTCGCCTGGGAAGATCCAATGAGCTTCGTCTGTGGCCCTGACCACCCCCTAGCCCACAAGCAGCAGCTGGCCCCTGAGGACATTGCGCAGTACCAGGCCATCCTCCCCGACAGTAATACCGAAACCTACCGGGTCGTCTCCCACCATTTTCTTCAACAAGGAATCACACTGGATGCCCAGATGCCCACCAACTACCTCGAAACCATCAAGATGATGACCAGCGTGGGACTGGGGTGGTCGGTTCTGCCCAACACCATGCTCGACAGCACCCTGGTGGTCTTGGACGTACCGGAGCCCGTAACCCGGATGCTGGGTGCCGTGGGCATCAGGGGACGGGAACCCGGGACAGCGGCCCGCGCCCTTCTTGAAACCGTTCAGGGACAGGCACCGGCGCGCTGTGCCGAAACCGGCTGACTGTTTTATAATTCCGGGCCATCACAGACAGGCAGAACTAAAGACAGGGGATTTCATGGACAGCTCGGAAGTAGAAGCGGTATTCCAGAGTTATGGGCGGGTCTGCACGGGCGAACAGTTTTTCGTTGATTTCTACGACTACTTCATGAGCAGCTCTCAGACCATCAAGGACCAGTTCCGCGATACCGACATGAAGCAGCAGCGCCACCTCCTGCGCAACGGCATCATGCAGTTGATCCTCTACGCCCGAGGCATGCCCGACACCAAGCTGAAACAGCTGGGGCAAAGCCATTCAAGGCACGGCTACAATATCTCGCCCGAATGGTATTCGCTCTGGCTGGATGCCCTGATGCAGGCTGTCAGCAAACACGACCCAGAGTACGATGCGACACTGGATGCGCAGTGGCGCCGGGTGCTGAAGCCCGGTATCGATCTGATCCGGGATGCCTACTGAGATCCCCTGCTCAATGCCGCCAGCGGATGGCATACTCCATGCTGTCCACGGTTGCCGTGGCTACCACACCAATGCAGTGAGAGAGCCTGACCATGAGCGACAACAGCTACACGCCCCCGAAAGTCTGGAAGTGGGAAGACGCCAGTGGCGGGCGTTTCGCCAGCATCAACCGCCCCATTGCCGGCCCCACGCATGACAGGGAATTGCCGGTGGGCAAGCACCCTCTGCAGCTCTATTCCCTGGCTACGCCCAACGGCGTGAAAGTGACTGTTATGCTCGAGGAGTTGCTGGAAGCCGGCCACTCCGAGGCCGAATACGACGCCTGGCCCATCAGCATCCTTGAAGGCGAGCAGTTCAGCAGCGGCTTCGTGGCCGTTAACCCGAACTCCAAGATCCCCGCGATGATGGATCACACCCAGAACCCACCACTGCGGATCTTTGAATCTGGCAACATCCTGCTCTATCTGGCCGAGAAGTTCGGGGCCTTCCTGCCCACCGATCCCCATGGACGCACCGAGACCCTCTCCTGGCTGTTCTGGCAGATGGGCATGGCCCCACTGCTGGGCGGTGGCTTCGGGCACTTCTACGCCTATGCCCCGGAATCCTACGAGTACCCGATCAACCGCTTCACCATGGAAGTGAAACGCCAGCTGGATGTGCTCAACCGGCAACTGGCGGACAACCGCTACATCGCCGGGGATGAGTACACCATCGCGGACATGGCGATCTGGCCCTGGTACGGCGCGCTGGTGAAGGGCAAGGTCTATGACGCGGCCGAATTTCTGGAAGCGCACACCTACACCAACGTGATCCGCTGGGCGGATGAGATCGCCGCGCGCCCGGCCGTCAAGCGGGGTCGCCTCGTCAACAAGACCTGGGGCGATGAGGGAAGCAAGCTCCCGGAGCGTCACGACCCCAGCGACTTCGACAACCTGTGACCCCAGGTTTGACGGGATCAGCCGCTGCTTACTGGCCGGCGTACGCTCTCTGCGGCGCGGGCCGCATCCAGAGCCAGGCGGCGGCGACCCCCACCAGCATGAAACCGGCGCCGCCGTAGAAGGCGGCGACGGTGCTCTCCCACTCTACCAGCACGCCCGAGATCCAGGCGCCGAAAGCACCGCCTGCCCCGTAGGTCAGCCCGCTGTACAGCGCCTGCCCCTGCCCCTGGTGCCCTTCGCCGAACTGCACCCGGATGTAGTGCACCGAGGCCGCGTGCAAGGCGGCATAGGAGGCCGCATGAAGCAGCTGTGCCCCGAGCAGGATCCAGAGAAACTGCGAGAATTCCGCGATAACCAACCAGCGCAGTGCTGTCAGGGTCGCTGCACAGAGCATGATCACCCGCATCGGGTAGGCCGAAAGCAGCCTGTGCATCACCAGGAACAGGCCAACTTCCGCCAATACGCCCAGTGCCCAGAGCGCCCCGGTGCTGATCTTCGCATAGCCAAGCTGCTCCAGATGGATCGAGAAAAAGGTGTAATAGGGCCCGTGGCTGGCCTGGAGCATGAAGTTCAGGATGAAGAAGGACCAGACCTCGGGCCGCTTCAGGATAGCCGCAACCGATCCGTGATGGGGCTGCCTGCGGGTACTGGGTTCGTCATGAATCTGCAGCGTCGCCATGAGGAGTCCGGCGAACAGGGGCAGCACCAGCCAGGGCATGATGGACACCGCCATGTGATCCAGCGCCGCCCCGAAACCGGCCACCGACAGGATGAACCCGATCGATCCCCAGAGCCGGACCCGCCCATAGCGCCTGGAGTCGCTGCCCAGGTTGTGCAGGGTGATGACCTCAAACAGCGGCAGCACTGCGTTCCAGAAAAAGCTGAACGAGAGCATCACCAGCATCAGCCCCCAGAATCCTGGGCGCAGCAGGGTGAAGCTGAAACACAGGACGGCCACAAGCGCACCGAAGCGGATCAGTCGCAGCCGCCGGCCGGTGCGATCCCCCAGCCAGCCCCACAGATTGGGCGCGATGATCTTGGTGCCCTGCAGGGTGGCCATGAGCAGGGCGATCTCAATGTAGCGGAACCCCTGGTCTTCCAGATACAACGCCCAGTAGGGCATTAATACCCCAAAAGCAGCGAAGAACCAGAAGTAGAGGTTGGACAGGCGCCAGTAGATCCCCGTCCCGGAGGCCGCCATATCAGTCCTCCTGCTGACGGCGGGCCTTTTCGATGTCCGGCGTATCCACCCGCACGTCCGCATTCTGGGCGCGGTGGCGCAGGTAGTGGTCCATGAGCACGATGGCCATCATGGCCTCCGCGATGGGCGTGGCCCGGATGCCGACGCAGGGGTCGTGACGGCCGGTGGTCACCACCTCCACCGGATTGCCGTGCACATCAATCCCCTGACCCGGCAGCCGCAGGCTGGACGTGGGCTTCAACGCCATGCTCGCCACCACCGGCTGCCCGGACGAGATACCGCCCAGCACCCCACCGGCGTTATTGGAGAGAAACCCGTCCGGCGTCATCTCATCCCGGTGCTCGGTGCCCCTCTGGCTGACACTGTCGAATCCGGCCCCGATCTCCACACCCTTGACGGCATTGATGCTCATCAGTGCCTTGGCAAGGTCGGCGTCCAGCCGGTCAAAGACGGGTTCGCCCAGACCCGGGATAACGCCGTCCGCCTCAACACGGATGCGGGCCCCAACGGAGTCCCCTTCCTTGCGCAGCTTATCCATGAAGGCTTCCAGCTCCGGAACCTTCTCCGGCTCCGCGCAGAAGAAGGCGTTCTCGTGCACAGCGGACCAGTCGGTCATGCCGAGCTCAATGGGCCCGAGCTGGGTCATGCACCCCCGGATGGTGATGCCCTTCTCCTTCAGGAAGGCGCGGGCGATGGCGCCGGCCGCTACCCGCATGGCGGTCTCCCGCGCCGAGGAACGGCCGCCGCCGCGATAATCACGGATGCCGTACTTATGCCAGTAGGTGTAATCCGCGTGGGCCGGACGGAACTGGTCCTTGATCTTCGAGTAGTCGCTGGAGCGTTGGTCCGTGTTCTCGATCAGCAACCCGATGGGCGCGCCCGTGCTCACCCCTTCGAACACCCCGGACAGGATCCGGACCTCATCCGGCTCCCGGCGCTGTGTGGTATGGCGCGAGGTTCCAGGGCGCCTGAGGTCCAGCTCCGCCTGGATCATCTCGGTGGAAACCGGCACGCCCGGTGGGCAGCCGTCCACGATGCAGCCCAGAGCGGACCCGTGGCTTTCGCCGAAGGTGGAGACGGTGAAGAGTGTTCCAAAGGAATTACCAGACATGGATTCTATCCGTTCATCAGGGGCGCCGCCTGCGCCAGTGTTTGCGCGTCGACCACGAAGACCCCGTGACCGCCGTTTTCCATTTCAAGCCAGGTGAAGGGAACGCTGGGGAAAGCCGCCTCCAGCGCCGGCTGGCTGTTGCCGACTTCCCCAACCAGCAGCCCATCTTCCGAGAGATACGCCGGTGCTTCCCTCAGGATCCGGCCCATCAGCTCCAGGCCGTCTTCTCCGGCCGCAAGTCCCAGCTCCGGTTCATGGCGGTATTCCGGTGGCAGCGTCGCCATATCCCTGGCATCCACGTACGGCGGGTTCGCCAGAATCAGGTCATAGGGGCCATCCAGCTTCTCGAACAGGTCCGAGGTCACCGCGCGCACCTGCCCTTCCAGGCCATGGCGCCGGATGTTCTGTTCCGCCACCTCAACGGCTCCGGGGGACACCTCACCCAGATCCACCTGGGCCGCCGGGAACACATGGGCCGCCGCGATTCCAATACAGCCACTGCCAGCGCACAGGTCCAGAATCCGTTCAACCGGCCGACCCGCCAGCCAGGGCTCACCTTCCGTGGCCAGGAATTCGCCAATGGGCGAGCGCGGGATCAGGGCCCGTTCGTCAACATGGAACTGCAGCCCCATGAAAAAGGCTTCGCCTGTTATATACGGAACCGGAACACGGTCCCGGGCGCGACGTTCGATGCGCTCAAGCACCTGTTCCCGTTCAGAGAGGGTCAGACGGGCATCCAGGAAGGGCACGTTATTGTCCATGGGCAGATGCAGGGTCTGCATCAGCAGCTGTACCGCGTCATCCCAGTGGCTGTCGGTGCCGTGGCCGCACCAGACGCCGGCCTGCGTGAACCGTGACACCGCGTAACGCAGCCAGTCGCGCACGGTCTGGAGTTGTTCAATGGCTTCGGTGCTCACCCAGTACTCCCGGAGTCATCCCGTAAAAGCCACGATTGTACCAGCTATTGGCGGTTCATTCCCGGGATCCGCGGCTCCCCCGTACCCGCATTGCGATGGTCCTCAAGGGCATCCTCCGCAAGCATCCGCCCCAGCTGGATCAGCTCCGGGGCACGATGGTAATCGAACGAGCGGCATACATGCTTGGGGAAGTTGATCAGGATATCCGGCGGATAGCCGGCGATCTTGTAACGGGTCAGCGAGTCCTGCATGGTCTCGATCGCCAGGTTCATGACATCAAACTTGCCGAGCCCCAGCTCCTGCAGGCTCACCGAGCGCGCATCGTCGCCCTCGCTTCCCTTTCCCGCCGCCTTTTCGCGCGCATGGCGCTTCTGGGCCTCCGCCAGCGCCTGTTCCTCGCTACTGGCCCGGCCACGGCGCCGTGCCGCGCTGTCCTGGCCGTCCCAGTCAAACCAACGGGCCGCACGCTGTTTGAGCCTGTCCAGCCACTCATCCGGCGAGGCGTCGGCTTCTTCCGCTGGATCCACTTCCTCGTCGGCTGCCGCCTGTGCCGCAGCCTCGGCGGCCGCTTCATGCTGCTTGCGCTCGCGGGAGGCCCATTCCTCCAGCGGTGGCAGGTTGGCATAGCGCTTGTCGTTGCCACTCAGGTTCACGGCCATGATCAGATCCGCATGGGAGGCCACCGTGGGAATGATCGGCAGGGGGTTGAGCAGCCCGCCATCCACCAGCACCCGGCCATGCAGCATCACCGGCGTGATCACACTGGGGATCGCCGTGGAGGCCCGCACCGCCTGATGGAGCGGCCCTTCCTGAAACCACACCTCCTGGTGCGCCAGCAGGTCCGTCGCCACTGCCGTGAAGGGAATCTGCAGGTCCTCAATGCGCAGATCGCCAAGCATTTCCTGCACCACGCCGAAAACCTTTTCGCCGCGGATCGCACCGGGTGACCCCAGGGAAAAGTCGAGAAGGCGCAGCAGCTGCAGCTGATCAAGCCCGGTGACCCAGTCCTTATAGGCCTGCAGCTTACCGGCGGCGTACATGCCGCCAATGAGCGCTCCCATACTGGCACCGGAAATGGCCACGATGTTGTAGCCCTGCTCCCTGAGCACCTCAATCACGCCAATGTGAGCGTACCCCCGGGCACCACCACTGCCGAGCACCAGTGCCACGGTCTGTGGTTCATTCATCGCCTGCTCCCTTCGGATTCAAATCCCTTGAATGACAATGGGCTCGGCCGGTAATCATTACAAGGGCGCAGACCGGATGCGGCCCAGCCAGCCCAGGCAGCCCTCGGCCAGCCCGCCAACGTCTCCATCCAGATGACAGTGATGGCTTCCCTCCACATCGATCACCTCAGCGTCAGACAGCCTGGGCAGACGGCCCTCGATCCATTCCGGCTTGAAGGCGGCCATGCCCCGATTGGCTCTTATAAGCAGTGTGGGTGCGGCAATGGCCGCCAGGTAGGCTTCAACCTCATCCTCTTCCAACCGGTGCATGGACGGATAGCGCAGCCTTGCATCCGTTCCCCACCGCCAGCCCTGCTGATCCTGCTGGAGACTTCTTGGCACAATGCATTCAGCGGCGACACGGGACAGCGGGATGCGACCCTTCATGCGCGCGACGATGGCTTCCTCAACGTCCGCATAACGGGGCGGCTGACCGCGGCTGCCCTGGCGCACGCGGTCAATGGCCTGCTTGAGCTGGTCCGGGAAGGATTCGGCGTCGCCGGTAAGCGGCCCCAGGCTGTCCACCAGCATCAACGCCCTCACCCGTTCCGGCACCGCCACACTGAGCAGGCTCGCCACGATTCCACCCAGTGAATGGCCGAGCAGAACGGCTCCCTGCGACGCTTCCCGGTCAAACAGGGGCGCCAGGTCCCGCACATAGTCGAGCAGCTCGTAACTTGCCCCCGGCGGTCTGTGATAGGAAAAACCATGGCCTGGAAGATCCACTGCCACCACCCGGTAGTCGTCGGCGAGAGCCGGCCCCAGGCGGTTGAAACTGGCAGCGTTATCAAGCCAGCCATGGAAGGCGATGACCAGGGGTGAGGAGGTATCGCCCCAGGCAAGCGCACCCAGAGTGCCTGCGGGGACGTCCAGTGTCAGCTGCTCCGGTTCAGTGTTGGGCATGATTACATGGTATGGGTTGGCCGGTCCGAATTCAGGGAGCCGGCCAGGTAGGCTTCAATCTTGGTACGCGCGGTCTCGTCGTCCCCATTGAACTGGACACCGACACCAGCGGCGCGGTTTCCCTGAGCCCCTTTCGGGGTAACCCAGACGACCTTACCGGCGACCGGAATCTTTTCCGGCTCATCCATCAGGTTGAGCAGCAGAAAAACCTCGTCGCCCATACGGTAATTCTTCTGGGTCGGAATAAAGAGGCCACCATTGCGGACAAAGGGCATATACGCGGCGTAGAGCACCGCCTTGTCCTTGATGGTCAGCGTCATGATACCGCTGCGTGCGCCGATTCCAGGCCCCATGATTCTCCCGTCTGCTTGCCGTTTGCGCTTTTCGCCAGTCTAGCCGTTCACGCCGGATTTGCCACCCCCGGCCGGCGCATCAGCTGCCGCCACCGTTCCAGCACACCGATCAGTTCCAGCTCGGAATTGACGTTGTAATCCAGCCCGCGCCGGACCTCCATGATGGCTTCGTGGAGGGTGGTCAGCTCCGCCGGATGCCGGCGCCCAGCCAGGAACCTCAGCATCGGCGCCGCCTCGCTGTCCGCAATGGCCCCCGGATCCGCCCCGGCCCGGGCCAGGTCCAGTGCCCAGCCCTGGAGCAGGTCCAGCGCCTCGGTCAGAGGCATGGCGAGGAAGGGCTTCACCGCCTCGGACATGGTGATCTCAGATTTAAGCGCCTGCTGCAGGGCCTTCAGGCACTGGGCCCGCTGCCCGGGTCTGTCGGCCTCCAGCAGCCGCAGCGCCTCCAGCGGGGCGCCACCGGCCCATCGCAGGGCTTGATCCAGAGCCGCCCCATCCTCATCACGCCGCTGCGCCAGCCACGTTTTTGCCTCGACGGTCCCGGGCGCCTCAACCCGCAGGATCTGGCAGCGGGAACGGATGGTGGGCAGCACCGGTTGGCCTTCGCGCTGGAGAACCAGCAGGAAGGTATCGGCGGGGGGTTCCTCCAGAGTCTTGAGCAGCGCGTTGGCAGCATTGAGGTTAAGCTGATCCGCACGTTCAATCACCGCCACTTTCCGCTGCGCCACCTGAGGGCTCTCCATCACGAAACCACCCAGTGCCCGCACCTGGTGGATGCGGATATAGCGGGACTGGTCCGTGGGCATGAGCCGGCGCGCATCCGGGTGCCCCTCACCACCCAACAGGCGGCACTGCTTGCACTCGCCACAGGCGGTCATACCCTTGCCCGCGTTGACCGGCGCCTCGCACAGCAACAGTGACGCCAGCGCTACGGCGAGCTGGCGTTTCCCCACGCCCGCCGGGCCCAACAGCATCAGCGCATGCGGGAAGCGTCCTTCCTTCAGACGCTGTGAAAGCTGCTGATGCACCTCGGACTGCCAGGGCCAGGGAGCGAAGGAGTCACTCTGCAGTGGCTGTGTTTCCGGATCGGCCATGGGATTTCCGTTTTCGGATTGCGTTCATAAGGCGGCGCGCCTGCGCGAGCGCCTGCTGGTCGGGCTGCCCCGGATCGTAGAATGCCCGTTCCAGAAGCAGGCCCAGAGCCCGGATGTCGGGGGCCAGCGCAGGAAAACGCCGCCCAGCCGCCGACACCTGCGCGGCCAGGGTATCGCTCCGGCCGGCACCTACCCCCTGACGCTCAAGCCATCGGCACCACTGATCATACAGGCGGTACCAGGGATCGCGGAAGTGCCGGCGGCGGGCGCGCAGAAGGGAGATGCCGACGCCGGCCAGGATCAGGGCCGCAACAAGCACGGCCGTGATCACGCCCAGCATACGCCGGTCAATATCACCGGGCAGCCGCCCCAGCAGTGAAAGCTGGGTCTGGCCTTCGTAGCCCACCACCCAGCGCTGCCAGTAGTAGTTGGCGGCATCGAGGCGCAGGCGCATCCAGTTGACCCAGCCCACATCCGCGTACCGGTTCATGGAGAAGGGATCATCCGACAGGAACCCGCCCTGATCCTGCATGGCCTCGCGCAACCCGCTCTCGATGCGCTCGGGCGCGATCATGGCCGTGGGATCAAGCCGTACCCAGCCTCGGCCCCGCAGCCAGGCCTGCACCCAGGCGTGGGCGTCATACTGGCGCACGATCAGGTATTCGTTATCGACGCCCGCCTCGCCACCCAGATACCCCGTAACGATCCGCGCCGGAATATCCGCCGAGCGCAGCATGAATGCCAGCGCACTGGCGTAATGCTCACAGAACCCCTCCCGAGTCTCGAACATCAGCGCGTCCACTGTGTCCGCATTGCCGAGCGCTTCCGGCTGCAGCGTGTAATGGAACGGCTTCTGGTTGAAGTGCTCCATCAAGTGCCGAATCAAGGCCCGCCTGCCCTCAACCTCACGCCGTTGCTGAGCCACCCATCCCCGCGTCCGCTCATTGGTGCCTCCGGGAAGCCGGGTGTAGAACCGTCGCTCGGCATCCGACAGGCGCCGCGCCTCTGTTGGCTGTTCGTACTGCATGCGGTAACGCCGCCGGGTATCCACGCTGCGTTCGAAACGCACCATGCCATTGCGGTTGAGGCTCACATTGGCGGATGCCGGCACCGAATCCGCCAGCGCGAAGCCCCAGCGCCGGCCGTGGGGTTCAAGCATCACCTCGTATTCGTCATCCGCCAGCTCGCCGGCTGAGGCATCCTCAGGCACCCGCGAGATTCCCTCCCTGTCATTCAGACTGCGCCTGTCCCAGCGTCTGCCATCGAAGCGGTCGAGCACCAGCGCCTGCCAGTAGCGCTGCCCCGGATCAGGCGTATCCCCGCCAAAGGTCACCCGGAACGCCGGGTCATCATTCTGCGCCAGGCTGGTGATGGCCCCGGGCTCCATGGTGTCGCTCAGCCCTGTCGTGCCCTGCTCCGAAACCAGCGGCACACTCCACAATGGCCCGATCCGGGGAAAGAAGATGAACAGTACAATGACCACGGGCAGCATCTTCACGAACACCAGTGCCGAACGCTTCATCGCCTCAACGCCCATACCCTGAGCACGACCGCCAAGCGCCATCTGCAGACCGGTAAACAGCAGAAACAGGCTGGCCAGAAGCCCGCCCGTCCAGAGCATGGACTGGTGGAAAAGCAGCGTGACCACTGCCAGATAGCACTGGATGAAAAACAGGATGAACAGATCCCGGCGGCGCCCCAGCTCCAGCCATTTGAGCGCCACCGTCAGGACCAGGAAAGAGGCGGCGGTATCGACCGTGAACTGGCCCCGGTAGTAAGCCCAGAAAGCCGCGGCGCTGAGCACCGCCAGAACACCGAGCCACAGTGGGCGCAGGCCACGCTTCCGGTGGCGCTGGAGCAACCAGCCGGACACCACCGCCAGGCAGGCGCCCAGCGAGAGCCACAGCGGGAGGCGCTGAACCTGGGCCAGAAGGATCAGGCCGAAGGCGGCCACCCATGGATCAAGGTGATGGCGGTTCATGTCGGCATCTCCCCGAACCCAAAGGCCCCGAGACGGTTCAGACAGGCCCGTTCATGCTGGTCACCGGTATCCGGCTCAATGGTCTGGTCCGGCAGCCTCAGGCCAAAGGGCTGCCCCTGCTCACTGAGCCGCCCGACATGCCAGGCCAGATAACTCAGGCGCAGCTCCGTGTCCGCCCCCGGGAACTGCTCCCAGTCCAGCCAGCGCGGGTCCGCCGGCGGCGTATCCCAGTCCATCACCACCAGATGCCCGCTGCGTGCAAAGCGCTTCCAGCTGATGCGGCGCAGTGCATCCCCCAGACGATAGGGCCTGAGCCGGATGTCCGAACCCCCGGGCTCCGCATTCAGAGTGACTTCCCCCTCGTCGCCCTCGGCATCAGGGGAGGCTTCGAATGGCGGAGGCGTTACAGGCCGCGGTGTCACCAGGCCCCGTGAGGCCGGACGGAACCAGGTCCAGGCGCGGATGAGCCCGAATGGGAAATCCGTTTCCAGCCGGATCGACGGCAGCTTCAGCGGCCCACGCCGACGCGTCGGTACCGGCAGCGGCACCACCTGCCCCTCACCGGCCTCAAGGCTGACCGTGACCGGTTCGTCATCGTCGATCCTCAGCCGCAGCGCTGCCCGGGGGCGGTGCTCCTCATCCCGGATGCGTATCGCCATGGGCAGGCGTTCACCAGCCTGCGATTCACCCGCGCGCACCAGACTCAGGTGAAGCCCCTCAAGATTGCGATAGGTCTGGAAGATGGTGCCGTAGAACAGCGCCCCCAGAATGAAGGTGAACAGGTAGATCAGGCTGTTCTGGTAATTGATACCGGTCAGCAGCGAAATCACCAGCACCCCGGTGAACATCAGCCCCTCCCGGGTGGGAAGCACAAAGATGTTACGCCGGCCCGGGCGGTAGTCATCCGCACGGGGGATCCGCCGGTTCACCCACCGGCGCCAGGGACGTTTCACAATCTTACCGGGCATTTGACCCCTGTCACGGCTGTTAACAGACACTCACGGTTAGGCACTAATCACTATTGCAATAAGCTGTCAAACATCAAATACTGATTGGTGAACAATCAGCTTACGAGCAGGGGCATACGACCATGGCTTTGAGACCAATTCTTACCGTTACCGCACTGGGTGCAGGGCTGATGGCCGGCAGTGCGCTCGCAGATGGTGTACGCAGCCTGTCCCAGGATGAAATGGTTGAAACCTACATTCAGGACTCCGCCATTGTGGTCTCTCCCCGCCGTGATCGCCAGACGCGTACTATTGAGGAGACCCGGGCACGAGCCATCCGGGCACTGGTCCGCCCTGGCGAACCCATCCGCACCGAGGCAGACGAAACGCAGACCGTGATGGACATGCAGCGCCACCGTATGGAAAGCCTTGAGCAGGCCCAGAACTTTGCGGAGCAGGAGTTCATCCGCCAGGCGCTGACTTCCCCCGCGGACCAGCTTCAGGGGTTGCAGCCCCAGATCGATACCAGCCTGCCGCAGCCGGTGATTCCAGGTTACGGCACCCCGGATATCCCCGAGGGCCCCTTCACTCGCAGCTATGAAAACGGTCAGCTTGGTCTCAGTTTTGATGGTGACACCCTGAACTTCTCAATGGGCAACAATCCGCCGGGCGTGGGCGCCATTGATCTGCCCAGGGGAATTGATGAAGGGCCGGTCAAGCTGACCCCCAGGGCCGGGGGCGGCTTTGATCTTTCGATTGATGTGCCCCAGCAGTAAGCCGGGCCTGCGCTTCAGAGAAGTGTCTGGCTGACGCACAGTTCGATCTTGTCGAGGATCATCCGGATCTGACGCACCTCCCCTTCCAGATGATCCTCGAAAGACCCTCCGGCCGCATAACTGTCCGAAATAATCCGCGCGCCCATGCTGATCCGCAGGGCGGCGCTGCTGATCCCCTTCAACGGAACCGGCTGGCCGATATGACAGCACTGCCCTGCGGCCCTGCGCATAGCCTCACCAAGTGGCTCCAGACTGTCCCTGTCCAGTTCCTGATTCAGGAGCTCATACAGTCTCCTGGTCTGGCCCGCATCCAGATAACCACCTCCCTGTGAGGCCTTCACCAGAAACGGAAAAATGCTGCGACGGTTCGACAGCTCCCGCCCCGCAAAATCATTCCTGGCCCACCAGTCCTCATCCGGTGCAAAGAGGGGCTCAACCAATGGATGCTCGCGGAGTAGGCTTACCACCTGTTCACTGAACCGGTTCAACCCATCAACCCTGATGCGTTCCGGCACCGCGTAATAGCGCTCCATTTCAGCCAGCGCCGCGCGCCAGCGCAGAAGAACCCCGGTCTGGAGAGCCGGCCGTGCGCACGCCACCATGGGCTGCCAGCTCCCCAGGGCATCAGACGTTATGTAATCAGAAAGCCCTTCAGGCAGCCCCCCCCTATCATTGGTCAGCCGTCGCCCAACCTGTTTGGGAAAAATGGCAGCGCCACTGAACGGCGGGCCGGTAAAGAATTTTGAGCCGGTCAGCAACAGAATATCGCCCTGCTCCAGATGGGTCCGCAGATCCTCTGGATCCGTCCGCAACTGACAGGCATCCACAATGATCTGAAGACGGCCGTCAAAACGTTCCCTGAGACGGTCCATGACCTCCCGTGACGGACACCACCGGCCCAGCTTGGATTGCTCCATCGCGTGCAGGATGACCGAATGGCCCTCGCTGACCAGTGAGGCCACACAATCCTCTATGGCCGCATCCATTTCCGTGGATGAACGACCCCGACCGGTCTCGCCATGGATATCAATCGCCCGGTAACCAATGGGCGCCATGCCGGCAAGCCGTTCGCCCCGGGTGACGGGCACGCCCAGACAGGTCTCGCTGTCGAAATGCCGGCCGGTCACTGACTCAGGGGTACCGGACCCTGTCTCATCCGCGCCACAGACGACACTGACCCAGGAAGCTGAGGAATCACTGGCGGTTACGCCCACCGACAGGAGCTGGGCATCGGTCCCGGAAGGCACGAGAAAGGCTGACGCTTCAAGGTCGTTCAGCCCCAGAAGACCCATCATTTGATGCTCAAGCTTACGGAAACAATCCGGAACGATCTCTGACGGGCCGGCGGCAAGCAGGTCGTGCAGCAGCTGCTGTCGGTAGTGGTCGGCCGCTTCGTAAGCCTGACGGGAAACCGACGACGCCGTCGACGACGCGAATGTGAATGCATGGTCGCGGGGGGCCGGTGAACAGCCGTAGCGGTTGAGCCCGGTCACCGGATCCACGATGAGCCGGCCGTCACCGCCCTGCATGAAGTGCCAGTGCGTCGGGTTCAGGAGCGTCGGATAGCGCTGATCCAGGCACTCCCCGATGCGCCGGGTATGGTGGAGCAGCTGCTCGAGATGCTTCCACTCCGTTCTGTGGTTCACAATGGCCACGCGGATTGCGAGGCATCCATTGAGTGTTGTGGTGGAGGGAGCGGAAACCCCCTGAAGCTGCAGCTGCGTCACGATAGCCCGGTTGAGCGCATCCAGATAATGCTCTGAACAGACCCCGGTGGCATGATCTGAAGAAGGCCGATACCGCAGGCAGACAATATTGCTGCTGACCGGCGCCAGGCATTCCAGGTCCTCAGCGGCGCTAACACGCATTGCCAGCTCTCGCGCCAGGCGGCAGTGCTTTCTGACACTGGCCGCCATGCTTTCAAGCCCTACCCCCTGGAAGGTGAACCAGACCTTGAGGGCCAGAAAGCCACGTGACAGCTCAGGTCCCAGGTCACAGGGCCAGGGCGCACCTGCCTCGAGACCGATGGGCTGGGTTTCGAGATATTCGACAGGCTCCGAGAACGTACTCCGGTGCGCCTGGGCATCGCGCACAAGCACACCTCCGACCGCGTAAGGCACCTGGAACCATTTGTGGAAGTCAAAGCCCACCGAGTCCGCCCGGTCGAGACCGGCCAGATCATCCGCGTACTCCTCAAGCAGCGCCAGTGCGGCACCGAACGCAGCATCCACGTGGAACCAGAGCTGTTCCTCTTCGCAGATATCAGCGATCCCCGCCAGGTCATCAATGGCGCCGGTGTTCACGGTGCAGACCGTCCCGATAACCGCGAACGGCTTCAGGCCGGCACGACGATCATTCCGGATGGATTCGCGCAACGCCGCCGTATCCAGCGAGTGGTCATCCCGGACGGGCACCCTTCTTAATGACTCGCTGCCCAGACCGAGCAACTGGAAGGCTTTGACCAGCGCCCCATGCGTCTGCGTTGAGCAATAGCCCACCAGAACCGGTCCTTTTCCCTGGACTCCCTGCCTTTTAACCTCTTCGCCCAGAGCCCATTGCCGGGCAACCGCAAGCGCAATAACCGAGGCCATCGAGGTACCACTGACCAGCAGCCCGGTACTCTGCTGCGGAAACCCGAACAGTTCCCGACTCCACTGGACCACCTGGCCCTCAACCGCATGGGCAATATGGTTCCGGCCACCGAGGTTATTGTTCAGCAGGGCGGCGCAGAGCTCACCCAGGGCGCCATAGAGATTGCCACCCCCATGCACCCAACCGAAGAAACCGGGGTGGAGGTTGCCGTTGGTATAGGGGATCAGATGATCCCTGAAATGATCCAGGAGCTGGTCAAGGGGTTGACCCTGGCTTGGTGCCGGCCCCGTAAATGCACGCAATGCCTGCTCGGCGGGCGGCTGCCAGACAGGCGCCTCTTCAAGCCCCCGGTAATGATCCAGTCCGGCTTCCAGCGCTTCATGGAAGAACCGGCTGAGGGAGCCGACATCGTCCGGATCAAGATTCGCCATGATTCCCCCTCACAGCGCGCCGCTACGCCTCTGCCGTCTCAGCAGCCACGCTCTCAGGCTCCGCGACCATATCCCGGACACGGATTTTCTGTGGAACCGCCCCCTTCCAGTCGACAGCCTCCACATTCTCGATGGTGGCTTCTTCCGGCCCTTTGGGGTCTGAGAGCAGATGGCTAACCGCCGCCTCGCTTCCGGCAACAACGGCCTCCACACGACCGTCAGAGAGATTCCTGAGCCAACCTTTCAGGTTATGCTTGTGGAGCTCATGCCGGAGCCACTCCCGGAAGCCGTGCCCCTGGAGCTCGCCACTGAAAAGCACATGCCTGGCAACAGGATTGGCCGGATCCGCCTCAAAGCCATGTTCCTGGGCCGGCCCCTCAAGCCCTTTCGGTGGGTTGAAGTCCCACTCCGGAACGCCGGCACGAGCGCAGAACATCCGATGCGCCGCCATGATGATCTCGAGCGCCGCGTCATTTTCAGGTGTGTTCTGGTAAGTCTGGCGCAGGAAGCTTCGCATGCTGGCATTGGTCTCGAAGATGACGACTTTTCCGTAATCCTCCGCTTCCGTGCAGACCGCGAAGTCCACCCCGAAATACTCCAGATCGAGCGTCCGGAGTGCTGTCTCAAGGTTTTCCCAGACACCCGGCTGAAAGTGCGCCGCCGGATCCTCGATGAAGTCCTGCTCCATGTCATAGAGCCAGGGGAAACTGCGGAAGGATTTGCGGGTTTCCTCCCCGTGAACGTTCCAGTCCCCGTCATGGCCCATCCGCAGGTGTGCAGGGTAAAGCTTGCCGTCGACCATGAAAGCCCGGTACTTGGGATGGAAGCGATGGCCTTTGGCACGTGGGTCCGTGAAGGTCACATCGTGGTACTGGAGAACGTAGACCTCGGCTTCGTCCGTGATCCTGACCGGCGTGGATTCAGGGTCATCAATACGGTACATGTGCTTGCCGTTCTGGAAGCCGGATGGCCGCACGATTACCGGGGCCCGGAGTCCGTTATCCCGGATGGCAGCCTGGACCCGGTCACTGATATCTCCCTGGACACGGCCCAGGGAAACGCTCCGCGGCATGAGGATACCTTCGCACTGCCCCAAGCGCTGCGCATTCTCCTCCCGCGTGGTGCGCAGCACCTCCGCTGGCGCATTGATCACCGGAGCACTGAGTTTCCGGCATACCCTGCTCGCATTCCTGAGGCCTTCCTGGCAGCGACCCGCATCGGTAATGCTGTTGTAAACAACATCAACGTCAGGCAGGTCATCCAGTACCTCAGGACAGTCATCGATCACATCCACACTGAGGGAGGTCAGCGTAGCCGCCCCCGTGTCAATCATATGCATCAGATTGTTATGGCCCTCACTGACCGTGAGCTGCCCGGTCGTTGGGTCATAGTGATAGGGGGCACAGCCAACTGTCCCCAGAATCAGTATCCGCAGCTGTTCTTTTCCGGAAGCCTGCGCCTTGGCTACTGGCTGTCGGAAGGCCGCCTGCAGACCCCACTGACAGCTGAGCTCTTCCTTGCCAAGTAGACCATAGAGCCCTGACAGGAGCTTTTTCGCTGTCAGAGGCTTTTCCTCCGCGATCGTCACCCAGTGACGGGTCGCGTTGAGCGCATCCAGGTAGCTACCCTGCCGGAGTGCCAGTCCGACGTAACGCTCGATGAGGGTTTCGTTGTTCGGCTCGATACGACATGCCCGGGAAAAGCTGACGACCGCGTCGCCCAGTTTCTGGTTGCTAAGCTGGGCTTCACCCAGCCAACGCCACCCTTCGGGGTCTGCCGGATCGATTGCAAGTATCTGTCTGGCGGCTGCGGTCACTTCAGCCGGGTTGGAAGTATTCTGGAGCCTTGACCGCGCTTGCGACAGTGCTGCCGGTTCCGCAATACGCCCATTACTGTTTCCCCGAGATGCTTTGGCGGATGCCTTGCGGCTCTTACCAACCGTCTGTTTTTTCTGCTTGCGTGCCATTTTCAGAACTCCAGTACCAGCCGCACCGAATCACCATCTTCAGACCCAGTGCCTTTGCGATGCCCTTTCACGGACTTTACCCAAAAGGCGCAGGATTTGATGAGGATGAATTCCCAAAACGGGCTTATGGATGTTTGCGGGAGACGGCCGAAAACAGAAAAGCCACCCCGAAGGGTGGCTTTTTTCAGCCTTACGGGTCGTTTTATTCGCGACCGTAGATGGCCATCTGGGTGTTGCTCACCTGCAGGTTGCTGATGCCAACAGAGCCTACGCTGGCAGTAGTGCCGTCACCGCCACCAACATTGATGGTCGGCATCCAGACGTCAGCCTGGAAGTTATCCAGATTGACGCGGAGCGTTTCACCGTTGGCAGTACCAGTGCCGCTGAGCGCCTGACCCTGGCCAATGTCCATGCTCACGATGGCAGCGCCACCGCCCAGCACGTCACCATTGCCCTTGGCTGCGCCTTTCAGGACAGGCAGCGAGCCGGCGCCGGCCATGCGCATGCCTTCCAGGCCAACAGCAGCCACGTCGAACTCGGCATTGAGGTTATCAATGGCGAAGCCGGCTTCGATTTCCAGTGAGCCGGAAGAACTGTCACCACCAACCACGTTGTCAGTGCGGGCAATGATGTCCAACTGGCTCAGGAACACATCCATATCAATGGAGGAAACCAGTGTGGCGGAGGAATCGCCATCGGAGGACTCAAGCTGGAGAGCATTATTGGCGGTGCCACCAACGTTGAGGTTCATGTCCACCGGCACGGCATCGCCATCCGCATCCGTCTTGTAGCTCTGCACGGAAATCAGGGCATCACCATCATTCAGTGTCAGATCCTGACCACCAAGACCCGCATCGGAACCCGCTTTCGATCCGAAATCCGACAGGCTGTCTTCCGCGGTCTGGCCGCTGGGCAGGTCAACATTGATGGCGACATCAAGCCCTTCACCAAACGGACCACCGGAGTCCATGCCACCGATGGACAGGTTGTTGACCAGCAGGGAGCCTGTAGCGGCGCTGTCAGTGCTCTGGCTGTATTGGATCTGGTCCATGCTGACCTGGGTGTTCAGCTCGATGGTGACACCGGCCTGGCCAGTGGTGTCGCCCATCGCCTGATCGGACATGGCCGTCAGTTCCGCCTGTGCGGCGAACGGTGCTGCGGCAACAGCTGTTGCCAGTGCAAGTTTATTCAGGCCTTTCATGATTGTTCTCCTTAGAGATTCTTTGATTGCTTCGTTTATTTTTATTGCCGGTCATTTCTGACCGGGCAATTGTGATTCTAGGTCAGACAATCAGATCATAGAGTGAACAGGTTCACAGGTGATGAGCAGTGGCAGGAGGAAAACCTGAATTGTGATTCTATTAACATTCGGTCAGACATTTAACAAAAACGGCCACCGGGAGGTGGCCGTCATAATGACCTGATAATCCAAGGGAAAGGCCTTTTATCCATTGCTCTGGCGCTGTGCCGCCTTGCGCATCATCTGCTTGACCGCCATCTGGAGTTCCGGCTCGATCTGCTGGGACACGGGCTCCCCGAAGACCCATCCGTCCTCACTGTTCTGCCAGTAAGGAACGGACATGAGCAGGCCAAGGCCACCAAGATGCTGCAGTTCAACCATCAGGAACCGTACGTCATCGATACCCCGGTCCCCTTTGATGGATTCCTCCAGCTGCTTCTGGGTTTTTTCCTTGAGCCCTTCCGGCAGCGCCATGGTCATGAAGAGACCGCTGGCTGCCAGATTCCCCCGGAGCGCGTTGGTGATGATCGTCTTCTGGACAGCATGGGCTGCAACTTCAGCCTTCAGCTTCTGCTCCGGGTTGATGTGCAGGAACTGGCCCTTGCCCTGATGGTTCGAGACGTAGCCATAGGGCACAAAACTGCCATTCTCCCGGATGCTTTCCTCAGCCTTGACCTTGCCTTCCTTGAAGAGCTTTTTCAGCATTCCGACAACCAGCTTCTGCTGCTTTTCCGAAAGCTGGCCAAACGCCATTTCCTTGGCACCCTTCTCCTCCAGGGCCTCTCCGCCCTCCTGGCCCAGCGCAGCGGAAGGAACCAGGGCACAGATGATGAGAGCACAGAGCAGCGTTCGAAACATGATATAACCTCCAGACGTTAGCCGTACCAATCGGGCCAATTGTGCCTCACAGCACCGCAGACGCGACCTTCACGGGGTCACATCCCGAGTACTGAACGGTTAAACTGTGATGCTTTTCACTGGAATCGCCATGGAATCGACTCACGTCCTGTCACAGCTGAGCTGGTCGGCGCTGGCACAGTCCCTTGCGGATGACCCCGGCTTCTGCCTGTTTGATGTGCCCGGCGCAACGCATGAGCCCGCGCCGATAAGGGTCATGACCGCCCTGCCCCGATTCCGGGAGACCTGTTATCAGTGCGCCGACCACACCGCCGGACTCAGCCAGCGGGCGCGGCAGGCGCCCGAAGATAGTGCCGGTTGGCTCCCGCTGAAGCTCGGATTTGTGAGTTATGGCGATGGCGAAATGGAACTGCCGACGCGCAGGCCCTCGCCCAGCCCGCTCATACAGGTCAACGAGTATGACTGGCTGATCCTGTACCGCCCGGAAACCGGCGCAATGGAGCTGCGCATCCACAGGGACTGCCCACCAGGGCGCCGGCAATACATCCACGGGCGCCTGAACGCGCTCATGGGTGCACATCACGCCGCGCACAAACCCGGTTTCCACCTGACATCGGGATTTGCGGCGCTCCAGTCCCGTGCGGACTACATGGAGTGCATCCAGCGGATCCATGACTACATCCACGCCGGTGACGTCTACCAGGTCAACTACGCCCAACCGTTCCAGGCACACTATGAGGGCCACCCCATCCACGCCTTCCAGGCACTCCACAGGGCCAACCCCGGTCCCTGCTCAACCTACTTCGATACCGGCGTCAACCGCATCCTGAGCCTGTCTCCGGAGCGGTTCCTGAAGGTAAGGCGGGGACAGGTGGAGACCCGCCCCATCAAGGGCACCCGGGGTCGTGGCAGCACCCCCGAGGAGGACCGGAAGCTGGCGGAGGCGCTGCTTACAAGCCCCAAGGACCGGGCCGAGAACCTGATGATCGTGGACCTTCTGCGCAATGACCTGGGCCGCTGCTGCCGCATTGGCTCAGTCCGGGCCGAACCACTCTTCGCCCTGGAAACCTTCACCAATGTGCACCACCTGGTCTCCTGCATCACTGGCGAGCTGGCTCCCGGACTTTCACCACTGGACCTGCTGCTCAGCGCCTTTCCCGGCGGCTCGATCACCGGCGCCCCAAAGCGCCGTGCCATGGAGGTCATCCGGGAACTGGAGGAAGAACCCCGTGGCGTCTACTGCGGCAGTTTCTTCCACTGGACCCCGTGCAACGGCTTCGACAGCACCATCGCCATAAGGACACTGGAGTGCCGGGACGGGGAGATCACCTGTTTCGGCGGTGGTGGGATCGTGGCGGACTCAGAGCCCGAGGCGGAGTACCAGGAGTCGATCACCAAGATCCAGCTGCTCATGGACGTCCTCACGAAGCTTTAGGAGCCTGCCTGCAGGCGATCCATATTCCGTGCATCAGAGATCGCCTGCGGGGCAGGCTCCTACAGGGGAGCTCAATCGTGCTGGGCGGTACTGGCGTTGAGAAAGGCCTGTTTCAGGCTCTCGTAGTCATGCACGGCCGGGAACTGGGGGAATTCCCGGATGACATTCTCCGGCGCGTGGAACAGGATCCCTGCTTCAGCCTGGGCCAGCATGGTGGTGTCGTTGTAGGAATCGCCCGTTGCGATGCACTTCATGTTGAGCAGCTGGAAGGCACGCACCGCCTGGCGCTTGGGATCCGGCTGGCGCAGATGGTAATCCAGAATAGTGCCGTCTTCGCCCACACTCAGCTGGTGGCAGAGCAGCGTCGGATAGCTGAGTTTCTCCATCAGGGGCATGGCGAACTCATAGAAGGTGTCCGAAAGAATCACCACCTGGAAATGCCGGCGCAGCCATTCCAGGAATTCCCGGGCACCAGGGAGGGGTTCCAGCTCCCCGATGACTTCTCGGATCTCCGGGAGTCCGTAGCCGTGCTGGTCCAGCAGCGCCAGCCGCTGCTGCATCAACTGGTCATAGTCCGGCACGTCCCGCGTCGTGGCCTTGAGTTCCGGTATCCCGGTTTTCTCGGCAAACGCAATCCATATTTCCGGGATCAGAACCCCTTCCAGATCCAGACAGGCCAGCTCCACAACGCCTCCTTTTACCCTGTGCCCTTGCCAGTATTGTTTTTTGGGAGCGTCATCATAAATAAAGCCTGAACCGAATGCACGGGTAATAAGGCGTCCCGGATGTTAGAATTGATGGTGCTGAATTCACCGCCGATCACGGAACTCCATTGATGGACATCGACAGTCTCAACAGCGAGCTGGCGGACGCCTCGCCCCGGAAAATCATCAAAACCGCACTGGAGCAGTTCGACAATATCGCGATCTCCTTCAGCGGCGCCGAGGACGTGGCCCTGATCGCCATGGCGCACAGCCTTAAAAAACCCTTCAGTGTCTTCACTCTGGACACCGGCCGCCTGCACCCGGAAACGTACCGGTTCGTGGAAAAGGTGCGGCAGGCGTACGAACTCGACCTCGAGATCCTGTTCCCGGATGCACAGGCGGTTCAGGACCTGGTCAACAGGAAGGGTCTGTTCAGCTTCTACGAGGACGGCCACGAGGAGTGCTGCGGCATCCGCAAGGTCGAGCCACTTCGGCGCAAGCTGTCGGGCCTCGATGCCTGGATCACCGGGCAGCGCAAGGACCAGAGCCCGGATACCCGCAACGATGTACCCGTGGTCCAGCAGGATACATCCTTCGAGGGGCGCAATGGGCCGCTGGTGAAGTTCAACCCCATGGCCAACTGGTCTTCAAAGGACGTCTGGGACTACATCCGTGCCATGGAAGTGCCCTATAACGAGCTGCACGACCGTGGCTTTGTAAGCATTGGCTGTGAGCCCTGCACCCGGGCGATCCTCCCGGGCCAGCACGAACGCGAGGGCCGCTGGTGGTGGGAAGAGGCCACCAAGAAGGAATGCGGTCTGCACGCCGGCAACGTGATCGCCAGTTCCAGCGCTGAGTGACCCCCACTCAGTAGCTGGGCAGCACCACATCCTCAAAGAGTTCATCCAGCTCCACCTGGGAGGTCCTCTGGGCAGCGGCCTCAATGAGATCCCGACTAAGGTGGGGCGCGAACCTCTGGATGAAATCAACCATGTAGGCGCGCAGGAAGGTGCCCTTGCGGAAGGCGATGCGGGTGATGCTGGGCTCAAACAGGTGCTGGGCGTCCAGCGCCACCAGATCCGTGTCCACCTCCGGGTCGTGGGCCATGTGGGCTACAATCCCCACGCCCAGGCCCAGGCGCACATAGGTCTTGATCACGTCCGCATCCGAAGCCGTGAACACCACCTTGGGTGTCAGCCCCACGCTCTCAAAGGCCTGATCCAACCGTGACCGACCGGTGAATCCCTGCACGTAAGTCACCAGCGGGTACTTGGCCAGCTCCTCCAGTGTCAGGGTCTTCAACTCGGCCAGTGGATGGTCCTTCGGCACCACGGCGCAGCGGTTCCAGCGATAACCCGGCATCATGATCAGGTCATGGAACTGGTCCAGGGCCTCGGTGCAGATCGCGAAGTCCACCACCCCGTTCGCCGCCATCTCGGAGATCTGCCAGGGCGTGCCCTGGTTCATGTGCAGCGTCACTTCCGGGTATTCAGCCATGAACTCGCGGATCAGCTTCGGGAGCGCATAGCGGGCCTGGGTGTGGGTTGTCGCGATCCGCAGCTCACCCCGGTTCTGGTCACTGAACTCCTGGGCAATACGCTTGATACCATCGGCACGGCGCAGGATCTCGCCCGCCTCGCGGATGATGCTCTCACCCGCGGGCGTAATCCGGGTCAGGTGCTTGCCCGAGCGGGCAAAGATCTCGACCCCGAGCTCATCCTCCAGCATCCGGATCTGCTTGGAGATCCCGGGCTGCGAGGTGAACAGCTCGGCAGCCGTGGCGGAAACGTTCAGGTCATGGTGTGCCACTTCCCAGATATAGCGCAGTTGCTGCAGCTTCATGCCCGGCGACTCCAATGCTTTTACGTTGATCTAAGAATATAGCGTATTATTCCATTTTTTTCGCAGCCTGTCCCGCTCCCCTAATCACGAAGCATCTTGAACATGCAACCTCCAGCCCCGACAATGCGACACTGAGCACAGGAACGGGATCAGGGACTTGCCGATGTTACTGGCCACAAAATTCATGCGCCCGGCAGCGGACCCCCGTGCCATCGCCCGTCCCCGTCTCCTGGAACGGCTTCAGCCCGATGCGGCACGGCGCCTGACCGCCATCACGGCCCCGGCCGGGTATGGTAAGACCACACTGGTGAACCAGTGGTGCGCGGCCCATGACCAGCCGGTTGCCTGGCTGTCCCTGGATGAACAGGACGACGAGCCTCGCCGTTTCTGGTCCTACGTCATCGGCGCTCTGGAAAACACCATCCTGGGGCACCAGGAGTCCATCCACCATTATCTGGACACGCCCGGTGCGGAGCACATAGAGGGCGCCCTGACCGCGTTCATCAACACGCTCATCGACCAGTCAGTCGAGCACGCCAACCTGATACTGGACGACTATCACCTGATCCAGGATCCCGACATCCAGCGCCAGATCACCTTCCTTGTGGATCATGCCCCGCCCGCGCTGCACCTGGTTCTGCTGTCACGCACGGAGCCGGCCCTGCCGCTCTCCCGGTGGCGGGTCAAGGGCTGGATGGAGGGCCTGCACGCCAGTGACCTTGCCTTTTCCGAATCCGAGTGCAGCGCCTTCTTCAACAACTACATGGGGCTTGCGCTGGACGACGAGAAGGTCCGCGCCATATGGCAGCGGACCGAGGGCTGGGCGGCCGCCATGCAGCTCACAGCCCTGTCTGGCAAGAGCATGAACTCCAGCAGCCTGTCCCGTACTGTACTCAGCGAGGGCGATCACAGCCGCCAGATCAGTGATTACATACTGACCGAAATACTGGATCAGCAGAGACCGGATGTGCGGGACTTCCTGCTGCGCACCAGCGTCTGCCGGCGCCTGAGCGCGGAGCTGTGCAACAGTATCCTGGAACGCGACGACAGCCAGACCGTTCTGGAGCAGCTGGTTCACGCGAACCTTTTCATCATTCCCCTGGACACCCGCGACCAGTGGTTCCGTTACCACGATCTGTTCCGCGAAGCCCTGACCCAGCGTTTCAGCCAGACCGAGCCAGAGGCCTACCGGGAACTGCAGGCGCGGGCCATCCGCTGGCTGCTGAACGAGGACTACCTGCAGGAGGCCATCGTACAGCTGCTTCAGCTGGAGGATTGGGACTGGCTGGAACAGGTGCTGGAACAGTACGGTAACAACCTGATCCACACCGGCTTCCATGAGCTGGTCCATAAGTGGCTGCAGTACCTGCCGGAGGAGCGGACCACCCGCAATCCACGCCTGATGATGCTCCAGATCTGGGCACTGTTCTTCCTGAACCGGCTCAACAACATCGAGCCCCTGCTGGAGCAGCTTGAAGACGCGCTGGACATCCGTGTTGCCAATTCAGACGATAACGCCGACGTGGCGCTGGCACTGCACAACGAGATCGCGCTGATCCGTTCCTACATGGCGCGCACCCGCAGCGACCACTCCAGTGCCCAGCACCTGACCCAGCAGGTCCTGAAGGATATCGACCACACCAATATCCCCCTCAAGTCCGTGACCTACTACGGCATCGGGCTGGACTGCTACGCCAACGGGGATCTGGCCAGTGCCACCCACGCTCTGGAATCCGCTGTGGAGCACGGGCGCCGGGAAAAGAAACACGCCACCACCCTCTCCAGCGGCGGCCTTCTGGCGTGGATCCTGTTCTACCAGGGTGAGATGGACCGGGCACTGGACGTGGGGACCAGCGTGCGCGAATGGGTAAATTCCCATCACACGGACCCCCAACAGCCCCGCCTGGTCTCCTGCTGGCAGAACAGCGCCATGGTCCAGATCCACCGGGAGAAGAACGACCTGACCCTGGCGGATACCCACATGAACCCGCTGCTGCCGCACCTGGATTCGGGCAGCGAGCCCGGCCAGCACGTGGTGATCCAGTACACCCGCGCACACCTGGCCTTCTCCCGGGGCCAGTACCAGGACGCCATGGAATACCTGGAGGACGCGGAGCGTGTTCAGGACCAGAAACGCGATGCCATCCTGTTCGAGCCCCCATGCCTGGAAGCACTGCACGTGCGCTGCCACCTGGCGCTGGGCGACCGCACTGGCGCACAGACCTGGCGGGAACGGCTTGAGGAGCACAACTACCGTAACCCCATCAACAGGGAACAGGCCCGCATCGGGCTGGCGCGGCTGCTGCTCGCGGACGGTCAGGCCGAGGAGGCGATCAACATCCTGGCGCCGCTGCGGCTGTCCACCGAGAAAGGGCGCCATTTCAAACATCTGATTGAACTGCTGGCGGTATACGCGGTCTGCCTGGATCACCTCGACCGCGGGGAACAGGCCGCCGTCATGCTGCACCGCGCACTTGAGCTGGCCTCCCGGGAACGTTTCCTGCGACTCTTTGTCGAGGAAGGGCCTGCGCTGGCCGCGCTGTACCGGCGTATGCCCCACCATGGCCTGCCGCTGGCTTTCCTGCGCGAACTGGACCCACTGCTGGAAGCGGAATCCGCGCCCGCCCAGACAGAACCTGCGCCGGCCATGGGCAGCACCGAAGCACTCCTGGAGCCCCTGAGCCAGCGCGAGATCGAGGTGCTGACCCTGATCCATGCCGGTCATGCCAACAAGGAGATCGCACAGCGCATGTCCGTGGCGCAGACGACGGTCAAGGCCCATATACGCAACCTGTACGGTAAACTGGGTGCCAGCAGCCGCACCGGCGCACTGGCCCGTGCCCGGGAACTGGGGCTGGTCGATTAGTCAGGACTCACAATGTGACTCAATTCACACTTTGAGCGCCTTACGCCCTTTTTCCTCCCCTTTTACGCCCTATGGACGATCCCTCTACGCCCCCTTACGCCCTACATTGGGCACCGTGAGAAGAGTCAACAGGAATTCGATTTCAGGCCTTTCGGATTTCTCCTCACGTAACTCCTTGTTCAGCCACCAGCGGTTTTTCCCTGGTGGCTTTTTTCTGTCCATTCGGACTGTCAACCATTGATTTCCTGTAACAAGCTGTCATCATCCCGCGCTTCACTTTTTATGGTCGTGAGGCTCCCATGACTCCATCCGAACAGACTCCGGGCACGTCGCCCAGCGATCACCGGCGGCTTGGTGATCCAGTGGTTCTCGGCCTCAGCGCCGGGTTCATCGTTCTCTTCATCCTGTTCTCTCTGTACGACATAACGCTCGTCTCCGACAGCATCGGTGAATGGTTCACCGCGACAGCGGCGGGCCTGGGCTCATACTTCCAGTTGCTGCTGCTGGCAACCTTCTTCATTGCCCTGGGGGTTGCCATTTCGCCCGCGGCTGGCGCCCTTGTGGGGAACCGTACGACACCGGAAATCAGCACCTTCCGCTGGCTTTCCATGATCATGTGTACCCTGCTCGCCGGAGGCGGCGTGTTCTTTGCCGCCGGCGAGCCGGTCTATCACTTCGTGGTCACACCTCCGGCGTTCAACACCGAGGCAGGCACCGCCGAAGCCGTGGCCGGCGCCCTTGCCCAGTCATTCATGCACTGGGGCTTTCTGGCCTGGGCCATCCTCGGCTCACTGACCGCGATCATCCTGGCGCACAACCATTATGATCTCGGGCACCCGCTGCGGCCCCGCACCCTGCTCTACCCTGTCTTCGGGCAGCGCATTATGAGCAGCTGGATCGGCGGCGTGGTGGACGCCTGCTGCGTGGTGGCCGTGGTCGCCGGCACTGTTGGCCCCATCGGCTTCCTTGCTACGCAGGTCAGCTATGGCTTCGAGGTTCTGTTCGGCATCGAGGACCGTTACTCCACTCAGTTGATGATCGTCATCGCCCTGGGTGCAATCTATGTAACCTCGGCGGTAACCGGCATCCACAAAGGCATACAGCTGCTGAGCCGGTTCAACGTGATGCTGGCACTCGCGATCGCGGCGGTCATCTTTGTCTTCGGGCCCACGCTTTTCCTCACCAACGCCTACACACAGGGCTTCGGTGAATACATCTCCTCATTCTTCCGCATGGGCACCATGACCTCCGAGACCGCGCCTGCGTGGTGGATGAAATGGTGGACGGTGTTCTTCTTTGCCTGGTTTATCGGCTACGGGCCGCTGATGGCGATCTTTGTGGCACGTATTTCCCGTGGCCGCACCATCCGGGAGATGATTCTGGCAGTCGCCGTCATGGCGCCGGTCGCCACCACCGTCTGGTTCACCCTGCTGGGCGGTTCCGGCATCTTCTACCAGATGCAGGACGTGATCGAGCTGGCCGAGCCGCTGCAGAACTTCCAGTTCGATGTGGCCACCCTCACCGTTGCCCAGGCACTGCCCGGCGGTATGCTCATGGCACTGGCGATCCTGCTGCTGACCACCATCTTCGTGGCAACCACCGGGGATTCCATGAGCTACGCGATCTCTGTCGTGGGCACCGGCCATGATGAACCGAACCGCGCAGTTCGCGTCTTCTGGGGTGTGGCCATGGCACTGATGGCAGCGATTCTGCTGTACATGGGCGAAGGCCAGATCAGCGCGCTGCAACAGTTCATCGTGATCACCGCGATTCCGGTATCACTCATCCTGTTGCCATCACTCTGGACGGGGCCCAAGGCCGCCTACGCCATGGCCCGCCAGCAGGGTCTCATCAGCTACGAGCCGCACCCCGCCCGCCAGACGGACTGAGGTAGGGCTCAGGCGGCAATCACACGGCGGAACGGCGGCAGCGCATCCAGCAGCATGCTGCCGTAACGCCGGGAGATGATGCGACGGTCCAGGATCGTCACACGACCCGTGTCGGACTCACTGCGAAGCAGCCGCCCAGCGGCCTGCACAAGCCTTATGGAGGCGTCCGGCACGCTGATCTCCATGAAGGGGTTGCCGCCCCTTTCCTCGATCCATTCAGCCAGACTGGCCTCAATCGGATCATCCGGCACCGAAAACGGCAGTCGCGTGATGACCACGTGCTCCAGATAGGTTCCCGGCAGATCGATCCCTTCCGCGAAACTGGCCACTCCGAAGAGAATTGAAGTCTGGCCGTTGTCCACGCGCTGGCGATGGCGGTCCAGGACCTCCGCCCGGGTATGGTCATCCTGCGTGATGACGCAGTCCCGCCAGGTCTCCGGCAGCATGTCACGCACCCTCTGCATGTCCCGACGCGCGGTGAACAGGACCAGCGCCGCCGTATCCCCTTCAAGCACCCCGGGCAGACGATCCACCAGCCGCTCCGCGTAGCTGGCCGGATCCCCGGGTTCCATACTTGAGGCCGGCACCTCCACGGTGGCGTTCTCCTGGTAGCGGAAGTTCGAGGGAATCACCAGGCAGCGGCTGTCCGCCGGCAGCCCGGCACGCATGCTGAGGCGGTCGAAGCGACCAAGCGCTGTCAGGGTGGCGGAAGTCAGGATGGCGCCGAAACACCGGCTCCAGAGCCGACTGAACAGGACATTATCCGCCAGCACTGGACTGCTGTAGAGCGTGATGTCGCCATTCTCGCCACCACGGCGGTTGAGCCACCGCGCCGGCGCGGGCGTACGCGTGCTGTCCTCCCCCTCTTCGGCTTCCGGCACGGCCTCGGACCAGGCCTGCCACAGCCGCAACTGATCCTCTGCCCGGGCATGGAACTGGCCGACCACGGGGTACCAGGCTTCGGCGGTCTCGCGATCAATATCGCCTTCCCGGCGTTCATCCATCCCTTCATCCAGAAAGTCGGCCAACTGGTCCAGACGCCGCGTCAGCTGAACCTGTTGCTGCTGCAGTGCGGTCACCCGGGTGCTCAACTCGTCCGGCAACCGTGCGCCCGGGAAACGGTACTGGCTGTTACCACCGTCTTCGCCCCCTTCCCAGGGCGTGTTTTCTTCGAGCCATTCATGGACGTCCGACAGCATCGGGTCAATTTCCCGTGCCAGATCCGTCAGTTTCTGTACCGTGCGGGCCGCCTCGGCGTCCGCCGGCAGATGCGGCAGAAGCTGGGCCAGAGCCTGGCTCAGGCTGCGCAGCCACTGACGTGTGCCTTCCAGCCCCAGGGAGGCGGCAAAGTGGTTCAGGGCCTTGTCCGGCAGGTGATGGGCCTCGTCCATCACATAGATGGTGTCCTCGGGCTTGGGCAGTATGGCGCCACCCCCCAGGGCCAGATCCGCCAGCACCAGGTCATGGTTGGCGACGATCACGTCCGCGTGTTCCAGCTCCGCACGCGCCGAGAAAAAGGGACAGCTGTCAAAATAGCTGCAACGGCGGTTGGTGCACTGGCGGTGGTCCGTGGTCACGCCCTGCCAGATGTCATCGGGGATGTGGTCCGGCCAGTGGTCACGGTCGCCGTCCCACTCGCGGGCCGCGTAGCTGGAGAAAAGCTTTTCGTGGAAAGCGCGGGTTTCCGCCGGTTCGCCCGGCTCCTCCTGGAGCATGAAAAGCGGAATGGTGTCGCTGTCCTGGTTACCGTGGCCATGCAGGCGCTGCTCCACCTTGGACAGGCACAGATAGCGGCCACGCCCCTTCGCCAGGGACCAGCTCACATCCAGCCCTGAATGGGCTTTCAGGTCCGGCAGATCCTTGTTCACGATCTGATCCTGGAGCGCCACCGTGGCGGTGGAAACCACCAGTTGCTTGCCAAGCTGCCGTGCCACCGGGATGGCGGCCAGGAGGTAGGCGAGGGTCTTGCCCGTGCCGGTTCCGGCTTCCAGAACACAGGCCTTGTGGGCGGACGTTCGCTGACCGTCGTTTTCCGTGATCTCACCGAGGTAGCGGGCAATCTCGGCGATCATCAGCCGCTGGCCGTAGCGCGCGCGCAGATCCTTGCCGGCCAGCACGGCCCGATAGGCTGCCTGGATCTCAGCCTTCGTATCCTCGTTGAGCATGCGCTCCTGTCCAAAGGTCGGTTAAGAGACCGCTCATGATAGCGGGCGGCTCCCGGAGCGTACAGGCTCAGCTCGCGATTACGTGCAGCTCGGCGCCCTTGCGGTTGTGCTGGCGCAGGCGCCGGATGCAGCCCTCCAGCGTGCGCGAGATCTTGGCATGGGTCCGGATCTGGGAGATCAGCGGCCAGGTGGCACGTTCCCCCTCCAGCATCATCTCGCGCACGAATTCCGGCGACGGGTTCGACATCATGCGCCGGAAGTGCCGCATCCGGTAGCGCGGTGCCAGGGTCACGTCCCCCTGGTACTGCTGCGCCATGATGGTATAGATCTGGCCGCAGGCCTGGCGGGCAAGTTCCGGCCGCATGCGCCGCCTCAGCACATCGAACAGCCCCTTGCCATGGAACTGCATCTCCGCTTTCAGCAGTGACAGGGGCAGACTGGCGAGGCTCTCCCGGGACTGTCCATGATCCCGGCGCAGAAACGGAACCACATGCGGGTTGGTCTGGCTGACCAGCGTAAAATTCACATCGTACAGGTGCATCAGGCGTTCGCGCGGCAGGTCACTCACCACCGAACCGTCCACGAAGCGCAGGCGTGGCATGTAGGGCACCGTAGCCCCCTGGTGATCCTTCTTCTGCAACTGCACGGGCGGAAAGACCCCGGGAACCGCAGAGGAGGCCAGAGCGGCGCTCCATACCAGCATATAGGGCGAGGTATAGCCACTGAGCAGCCGCGCCCCATGCTGGCCCTGGTCCGATGACACACTGATGTTGGTGGAACGGCCAGTGTGCTGGAACGCCTCCTCGAAGGTGAACTCCCCGATATTCTCTCTCAGGCACTGCTCCAGTACGCCCTGGTCCATGAACCCGGCCCCGCGAAGGCCATTGATCACCCCCTTCCAGCGCCAGGCCTTGAGGTTGTGGCGTTCCGGCTCCAGAAGCTGGTCCAGCTCATCGTCCGGTGTGGTTCCAACCATCGCCGCCATCACAGCCCCGGCGCTGGACCCGGAGATGACCTGCGGGAGCAGATCCCGTTCCCAGAGGGTGCGGATCACCCCCAGGTGGAACAGGCCAAGCGTGGCGCCGCCGCTGAGCAGCAATGCCGGGCGGCCATAGCTCAGCAGGGTATCCTTGAAGAAGCCCAGCTTTTCGCTTTCGGGCAGCTCCTGCATGGGGGTGTCACACAGCAGGTTGATGGACTCGCACACCTGGTTCACGTATTCCTCGATCAGGTGCTTGGTGCCCACATAGCTGTTGTGGTAGAGCGCGGGGTTCGAGATGTTGCCGAGATCGTGATGGAGCCCTTCCCGGATCGCGCGCTTGAGCCGGGCATAGTCGCCGGTCTGGTGGTAGTGGCGCAGCTCCCTCAGGCGGTCATGGATGAGGTTGTAGTTGTAGAACTCGGAGGCGAACGCCTCCTTCCATTCCACATTGCCTTCCAGGTAATCCAGCTCCAGTGCCGCCGCCTTCCACTGTTCATAGGTGCGGGCCTGGCTGAGCAGCTTGCGGTAATGCGCGATCCTGCGGTTCATAATGGACTCCACTGGCCACTGCCCGGGACTACCTGACCGGAGTATAGCCGCCGATCAGAAATCCTCGAGCATTATGTCCTCATCGTCCCTGGCAAAGGGGTCACTTTCCACCCTGCCATCATTGACCTGATATTCACGACGCTGCAGGTAGGCATTGCGTATGAACGTGTAACGATCACCTGTGATCTGCTCCTCGTAGCTCAGCAGTGAGGCCCTGAGATCCACTCCGTAGAGGGCATAAAGGAAATAGACCTCGGGAGAGTCCACCTCGTCCATGAGATCCGGAACGGCGTAGTCCACTCCCCTGCCCGCTGTATCCCGGACCGTTGAGGGGCCCAGGAACGGCAGCATCAGGAAGGGGCCGCTGTCGGCCCCCCAGTACCCAAAGGTCTGGCCGAAGTCTTCTTCCTTTTCCGGCAATTCCATGTAGCTGGCCACATCCACCAGCCCAAGCAACCCGAAAGTGGTGTTGAAGATAAAGCGGCCAGTGCTGACCAGCGCATCCTCGCCTTTGCCCTGGAGCAGGCTGTTGAGAATGTTACCCGGCTCGCTCAGGTTGCTGAAGAAATTGCTGACCCCATCATTCACCGGCTCCGGCGTGACACGGTTGTAGCCGCGCGCCACAGGCTTGAGCAGGTTGCGGTCCACCACTTCGTTGAAGGTGAAGATGCTGCGGTTGAACGACTCCCAGGGATCACGGTCGTCAAAGGCGGACGTATCCGCCACCTTCTGTGGATCCGCATCGTCGGGCAGCATGCTGGCGGAGCCGTCTTCCGGCTGCTGTGCACTGGCACCGGTAGCCAGTGCCAGGGTGAGACTGAACGCGAGCAGGGTTCGTTGCATCATCAACCTGTAAACCTGTCTGCAGGGGGATTGAAATCATCTGTTCCGGCCCTAGAATCAGCGCCATCCATAGAACAGGAGTCATCATGTCCGAAAACCAACCCGAGGGCCGACTGGTCCATGAGGAAACCTTCCCTGTCCGCTGGGGCGACCAGGATGCCTACGGCCATGTGAACAATACGGTGTATTTCAGGTTTTTTGAAGAGGCGCGAATCCGCTGGTTCGACAGTCTCACACTGACAGCGGACGGCCAGGGCGAGGGCCCGGTGATCGTAACCACGAGCGCAACCTTCCACCAGGAACTGGTCTATCCCACCAGGATCAGGGTTGAAGTGCGCACCGGCAGGGCCGGCAACAGCAGCCTGGAGAACTTCTATCGGGTAATTGGCGCTGATGATGATGCTCTCTATGCATCAGGCAGCGCCAAGGTGGTGTGGATCAATCATGACACTGGCCGCCCCACACCCCTGCCCGACCGCCTGCGGGCATTGAGCGCGGAAAGCGGCCAATAGGGCCGCTTCAGCGCTTGCGGACCACGACGTTACCGATGGAGTAGCCAGCTCCGAAGGAACAGATGATGCCGTAATCGCCACTGTTCAGGTCGGCCTGGTACTGGTCAAAGGCGATGATGGAGCCTGCGGAGCTGGTATTGGCGTACTCATCCAGTATCACCGGCGCCTCGCCAACCTCGGCATCACGCCCAAGGACCCGCTTGGCAATCAGCTCGTTCATATTGAGGTTCGCCTGGTGCAGCCACATGCGCCGCAACTGATCGGTGCCGAGACCAAGCGCCCCCAGGTGCTCGCCAATCAGCTCCGCCACCAGCGGAGAAACCTCCTTGAACACCTTGCGGCCTTCCTGAACGAACAGCTTGTCCGCCTGCCCCATGCCGGATTCATCCGCACGGTTCAGGAACCCGAAGTTGTTCCGGATGTTGTTGGAAAAACGCGTCTTGAGCCGTGTGCCCAGAACATCGAAGCCACGCCCTGCCGGCACATCATCCGGATGCTGGACGATGATGGCGGTGCAGGCGTCGCCGAAAATGAAATGGCTGTCCCGATCGCAGAAATTCAGATGGGCACTGCAGATCTCCGGGTTCACAACCAGCACCGTGCGGGCGTGCCCGTTATTGATGGCATCAACGGCATTCTGGATGCCGAAGGTCGCCGAACTACAGGCGACGTTCATGTCGTACGCAAAGCCTTCCACGCCCAGCGCATCCTGTACTTCAACGGCCACGGCCGGATAGGGGCGTTCCAGATTCGAACAGGCGACAACGACCGCGTCCAGATCCTGCGCCCTGATCCCGGCCCGCTCCAGCGCCTGATTCGTGGCCTTGACCGCCATTTCACACTGGATGCCATAGTTCGAGTTCGGGCGCTGCGGAATCGACGGCTTCATGCGTTCGGGATCCAGTATGCCCTGCTTGTCCATCACATGCCGGCGCTTGATGCCTGAGGCTTTCTCGATGAACGCCGAGGATGAAGGCTGCAGCGCTTCCACCTCGCAACGCTCAATCGCGGCCGCGTTGCGTTCGTTGTGGCGTTCGACGTAGGCGTTGAAGGCTTCCACCAGTTCGTCGTTGTCGATGACGCTGGGCGGCGAGAAAAGACCGGTAGCGCTGATGACTGCTGAGGACACGGGATAGACTCCGGTTGTTGTTGAATGGAGAACCTGTGAAATAGTTCCTGACTCAGGATATTAACACATCGGCACCGGGTGTCAGGTGGACGGCGTCAGCGGCGGACCTGCTGCCACTGGCGCTCCAGGCGCTGAGGGGAAACCGTTACAGCGGTTCCCAGCTGCTGTGCGAAATACGACACGCGGTATTCCTCCAGCATCCACCGGTAGGTGATCAGGGCCTCGTCCTCGATCCCCTGCACGGCCAGTGCCTCGCGTCTCTCGACGTAGCGGTCCCAGAAGGGCTGGAACTCCGAGAGAAAGGCACGCTCACGGCCTGCCTCCCGGGGCATCTTGTCCAGCCGGATCAGCGCCGCGTCCATGTAACGTGGAAAATGCTTCAGCCACTCCGGCGGCGTTGCCGCCATGAACCCCGGGTAAATCAGCTGGCTCATCTGAAACTTCAGGTCCGCCATGCTCTGGGCAACATTCAGCGGGATCTTGCCCTTCAACCCCTTCATCACCTGGTGATGGCGCTCCATGATCTGGAGCAGGAGCCGGCTGTTAGCTTCCAGCGCGGGTATGAAGTCACTTCGGCCGCTTTCAAGGCAGCTCTCCAGATCCCGCTCGCTGCGTGGCAGCGCCTGCTCCGCCAGGAAGTGGGACTGGGCCGTCGCAATGAGCATATCGTCCAGAAGCTCTGTCTTGCGCCCGACCGGGGCAAACAGCAGCGATGCTTCATGGAAGCCGGGCAGTCTTCGATCCAGATCCCGCAGGGTATTGCCGAGCCGGTTGACCAGGATGCGTGCAATTCCCCGACGGTTCAGGTACCAGGCCCGCACCGGGTCCAGCACCTGCGTCTGACGTACCCCCTGCCCCTCATCTTCCAGAACCGGATAGACACGAACCTGCATGCCACCCTGCTCGGTCTCGACACTCTCCGGCAGGTCGCCGCCCGGCCAGTCGGAGACAACCGTCTCAACTTCGGATTCCTCCGGGGCCTCCTGCATGGCACTTTCCAGCGCCTGGTGAGCCTCATCCTCGTGGCGTGCGATCAGCCCCTCCACATCCCGCCCCTGATCCAGGATGTTGCCCTTGTCATCAATCACCTGCACGTTCATGCGCAGATGGTCAGGCAGGTGATCCGGGTCCCACGCATCCTCGGGTATCCGCACGCCGGTCATGCGCTGGAGCTGTTCCCCCAGTCTACGGGGCAGTGGTTCATTGCAGGGGGTGAGATTGGCGAGGGCGGCGTCCACGAAGTCCGGCACCGGCACAAAGTTGCGGCGCAGTGATTTGGGCAGGCTTTTCACCAGGGCAATGGCGCGATCGCGCAGCAGCCCCGGCACCAGCCACCCCAGCCGCTCCACCGGCAGCTGCTTGAGCGCCATTATCGGCACCCGGATGCTCACGCCGTCCTCGGCCGTACCCGGTTCGAAATGATAGCGCAGTTCAAAGGTGAGGCCGTGCCATTGCAGCGTATCGGGATACAGGCTCTGCGTGTCCGTCCCGGGCTCTTTCTGGAAGACATCGGACTCGGTCAGGTAGAAGCGACTGAGTTGCTCGTCGTTAAGCTGCTTCCACCAGCGCTCAAAACCCTTGCCGCTGACAATGTCGGCGGGCAGGCGCTCATGGTAGAACTGGAACAGGGTCTCCTCATCCACCAGCAGATCCCGCCGGCGAACCTTGTCCTCCAGCGAAGTGACCTCTTCGATCAACTCCTGATTGGCCAGCACGAAGGGGGCCCTGGTCCTGTACTCGCCTTCCACTAGGGCCCGGCGGATGAAGATCTCCCGAGACAGCTCCGGGTCGATCCGGGCGTACCCCACGCGGCGATTGGCCACGATGGTCAGCCCATAGAGTGTGACCGACTCCATGGCCATGACCTGGGCCCGCTTCTTCTCCCAGTGCGGCTCCGCGTGGTTGCGCCGGACCACGTGTTCGGCGAGTGGCTCGATCCACTCCACCTCGATCCCCGCCACCATGCGCGCGAACACCTGGCTGGTCTCCACAATCTCGGCGGCCATGATCCACTTCGGTGGCTTCTTCGCCAGTGCGGAGCCCGGAAAGATCCGGAATTTGCGGTTACGCGTCCCGTGGAACCAGCCCTTCTCCTCCTTCAGCGCCACATTGCCCAGCAGGCCGGCCAGAAGCGCCCGGTGCACGGAAGCATAGTCTGCCGGCCGCTGATTCACCCGCATGCCCTGCTCCTTTGCCAGCAGCAGGATCTGACGGTGAATGTCGCGCCACTCCCGCATGCGCAGAAAGGCCACGAAATGCTTCCGGCACCACTTCTGGAGCTGATTGCCGGACAGCGTCTGGCGTTGCTCTTCCCAGGCGTTCCATAGATTGAGCAGACTGTTGAAGTCCGAATGGTTGTCGCGGAACAGCGCGTGCGCCTGGTCCGCCTGGGTCTGTTTGTCGCCCGGGCGCTCACGGGGGTCCTGGATACTGAGTCCGGCCGCGATCACCGCCACCTCGGCCAGACTGCCCTCCCGCTCAGCCGCCAGCAGCATGCGCGCCAGCCTTGGGTCCACCGGCAGCCGCGCCATGCGCCGCCCAGCCTTGGTTACTTTGCGTCCCCGATCCACGGCCCCCAGCTCTTCCAGCAGCTTGTAGCCGTCGTTGACCAGGCGCTTATCCGGTGGGTCGATGAAGGGGAAGCGCTTGACGTCGCCCAGTCCCATGTTCGTCATCTGCAGGATCACAGACGCCAGGTTGGTCCGGCGGATCTCCGGGTCCGTGAACTCGGGCCGATTCAGGAAATCCGACTCGTCATAGAGTCGAAAACAGATCCCGGGGGCCACACGCCCACAGCGCCCCTTGCGCTGCTCCGCGCTGGCCTGGGCGATGGGCTCAACCGGCAGGCGCTGCATCTTCGAGCGCACGCTGTAACGGCTCAGCCGCGCCAGACCCGTATCGATCACGTAATGGATGCCCGGCACCGTCAGCGAGGTCTCGGCCACATTGGTGGCCAGCACGATCCGTCGCCCGCCATGGGGCTGGAACACCCGGTTCTGCTCGCGATTCGACAGCCGCGCATACAGCGGCAGCACCTCGGTGTGCTGAAGATCCGCATGGCGCAGCTCCTTGCTCACCTGCCGGATGTCCCGCTCCCCCGGCAGGAACACCAGGATATCCCCGGGCCCCTTGCCCTGATCCTTCTCGTAATCCTCGATCTCATGAACGACCGATTCGATCGCCCCTGGCCAGCCCGACTCCGGATCCTCAGAGTCCGCCAGCGGCCGATACCGCACCTCCACCGGATGCGTCCGCCCCGAAACCTCCAGCACCGGCGCATCGTCAAAATAGGCACTGAAGCGGTCCAGCTCGATGGTCGCCGAAGTAATGATCACCTTCAGGTCAGGCCGTTTCGGAAGAATCCGTTTGAGCGCCCCCAACAGGAAATCGATGTTCAGACTGCGCTCATGGGCCTCATCCACAATGATGGTGTCGTAGCGGTCCAGAAAGCGGTCATGGGTCAGCTCATTCAGCAGGATGCCGTCCGTCATCACCTTCACCAGTGAATCATCACTGGTCTGGTCACTGAACCGCACCTGGTAACCCACCGTCTCGCCGACCCGGGTCTCCATTTCTTCCGCCAGACGCTGCGCCACCGTGCGCGCAGCAATCCGCCGCGGCTGGGTATGCCCCACCAGCCCGCGCCGGCCACGCCCGGCCTCAAGCGCCATCTTCGGCAACTGCGTCGTCTTGCCCGACCCCGTCTCACCGGCAACGATCACTACCTGATGCTGCTCCAGCAGCGAGCGGATATCCTCTACCCGCTCCGAAACCGGCAACGACTCGGGGTACGAAATGGAGGGAACCAGCGAGCGCCGCCGCGCCAGCGCCTCCTGCCCCTCCTGCAGAAGGGCCTCAATCCGATCCCGGTTTTTCGGATCCGGATCCCCCTTGCCCATCAGCCGAAGGATGCGCGCAGTCTCCCACTGCCGGCAGTCAGCCAGGGATTGCTTGATCTGTGTTCGCCAATCAGTACTTTGCTCAGTCAATGAAAGATGCGCTCCGGAATGCAAGGATCTCAAAGGTGGAGTGAGGAGGGGACTGTTAATCGGGAAGCTCTGGAGCCATGGATGGCAGAAGAGCAGCGTACTGGGGTTTGCGCGACTAAGCGCAAACGGGCTTGCAGGAGGCAAGCCCAGGATCTTTTAGCGAAGCAGGATAGCGCAGCTAAAAGATATTTACAGCGTTTCCCGATCAACAGTCCCCTCCTCACTCCGCCCGGCAGCCCCTCGTCAGGCTTGTATCTTGAGCATCCATAGACCAAAAAACCCCGCCTGAACCAGACGGGGTTTCCAAGTAACGGCAGCTGAACCCAATCAGCTGTCCCGAAGCTCCTTCCGCAGAATCTTGCCCACGTTACTCTTGGGCAGCTCATCCCGGAATTCAACATGCTTCGGCACCTTATAGGCCGTCAGGTTCTCACGGCAGTACTTGATGATCTCCTCCTTGGTCACATCCTGCTCCTTCGCGACCACAAAGATCTTCACCGCCTCACCGCTCTTGTCATCCTGAATGCCCACGGCGGCACACTCCAGAACTTTCGGATTCCCCATCACAACGTCCTCAATCTCATTCGGATAGACGTTGAAACCGGATACCAGAATCATGTCCTTCTTACGGTCCACGATCCGAACAAAACCATCCTCCTGGATCATGGCCACGTCACCAGTACGGAACCAGCCTTCCGAGTCAATGGACTTGCTGGTCTCCTCAGGGCGCTGCCAGTAGCCCTTCATAACCTGTGGCCCATGAACGCAGAGCTCGCCGGCCTCCCCGACCGGCTGATCATTACCCTCATCGTCAACGGTCTTGATCAGAGTACCCGGGATCGGGATACCAATAGTGCCGACCTGCGCGTTTCCAAGCGGGTTCAGGCTCACCACCGGCGAGGTCTCGGTCAGGCCATAGCCCTCAGTGATCTCGCACCCGGTGACCTGCTGCCACTGATCCGCCGTTGGCTTGGTCAGTGCCATGCCCCCGGCAACCGTGATCTTCAGGTTACTGAAATCCAGATTGCGGAACTCCTCGTTGTTCGCCAGCGCCACGAACAGCGTGTTCAGGCCCATGAACACCGTGAACTGCCACTTCTTCAGCTCCTTGACGAAGCCCGGGATGTCACGCGGGTTCGGGATCAGGATGCTGTGACTGCCACTCTCCAGCATGACACCGCAGTTCATGGTGAACGAGTAGATGTGGTAGAGCGGCAGCGGTGCAACCACCACCTCCTTACCCTCATCCATCTGAGTCTCAACCATCGGCTTGACCTGCAGCAGGTTCGAAACGAGGTTGGCGTGGGTCAGCATGGCACCCTTGGCCACACCAGTGGTGCCGCCAGTGTACTGGAGCACTGCAATGTCCTCGCGCTGGATGCTGACCGGCCGATAGGTCAGGCCGGCGCCGGTCCTGAGCACTTTCGGGAAGGCGTGGGCCTTCGGCAGATTGTAGGCCGGCACCATCTTCTTCACGTGTTTGACCACGCTGTTCATCAGTTTGCGCTTGAGCGGCTTGTGCAGGTCCGCAAGCTCGGTGACGATGACGTGCTCAAGACCCGTGTTCGGCAGCACCTTCTCGACATTGCTCGCCATGTTGGCCAGCACGATCAGGGCACGGGCGCCGGAATCGTTGAACTGGTGCTCCATCTCGCGCGTGGTGTAGAGCGGGTTGGTGTTCACGACCACCAGACCGGCCCGCATGGCACCAAAGATGGCGATCGGGTACTGGGGAATGTTGGGCATCTGAATCGCGATGCGATCGCCCTGCTGGAGATCCGTCTCATTCTGGAGCCAGGCTGCGAAAGCGCGGCTGTAGTGGTCCAGATCCCGGTACGTCAGTGTCACGCCCACACCACTGAACGCGGGCCGGTCCGCAAACCGCGCCACGGATTTCTCAAACACATCCAGCATGGTGCTGTACTGGTTCGTGTCCACGTCCCGGGAGAGATCTGACGGGTACTTCTCTTTGAAAAACTGCTCCATATCCATGACGGATCTCCTGAGTAACCTGTCGTTTGATTAGTGTTTTTGTGGCTCGGGATCTTAAAGCCTTTTTACGGTCACGTCATCCGTGTGCAATGTGGCTCAGCGGCTGAGATAGCGCATCGCGGACTCCAGCCCCTCCAGGGTCATCGGGTACATCTGGAAGCCCACCAGCTTCTGGATCATCCCCAGGGAACCACCCTGCCCCCAGTAATCCTCGGGCAACGGGTTGAGCCAGACCACCTTGCTGAAGTGGTCCGTAAGGCGCTGGAACCAGGTCGAGCCCGCCTCCTCGTTCCAGTGCTCGATCGACCCGCCTGGATGGCTGACCTCATAGGGCGCCATGGTGGCGTCGCCCACAAAGATCACCTTGTAATCCGACGGATAGGTGTTGATCACCTCCCAGGTGGGGGTAATCTCGGTGGTACGTCGGCTGCTGTCCTTCCAGACACCCTCGTAGACGAAGTTGTGGAAGTAGTAGTACTCCAGGTGCTTGAACTCCTCCCGGCAGGCCGAAAACAGCTCCTCGCAGACCTTAACGTGCGGGTCCATGGAACCGCCCACATCAAAGAACAGCAACACCTTCACCGCGTTGTGGCGTTCCGGGACCATCTTCAGATCCAGGTACCCCCCGTTGCGGGCGGTGTTGCGGATGGTGTCATCCATGTCCAGGTGCTCGGGGGCCCCCTCGCGCGCGAACTTGCGCAGGCGCTTGAGCGCCACCTTGATGTTGCGTGAGCTGATGGTGACGCTGTCATCCAGATCCCGGTATTCGCGCTTCTCCCAGACCTTGACCGCGCGCCCGTGTCGACCTTTCTCCTGGCCAATGCGATAGCCTTCAGGGTTATAGCCATTGGCGCCGAAGGGCGACGTACCACCGGTACCGATCCACTTGTTGCCGCCCTCGTGGCGGTCGGTCTGCTCGTCCATGCGCTTCTTGAAGGTCTCGATCAGCTCCTCGAGGCCTCCAAGGGAGTCGATCTGCGCCTTCTCCTCTTCGGAAAGGTGTTTCTCGAACTCGGAGCGCAGCCAGTCATCGGGAATCAGCGCCTCAAGCAGTTCATCCAGGTTCTCGATGCCCTTGAAATAGGCATCGAAGGCCCGGTCGAACTTGTCGTAATGACGCTCGTCCTTCACCAGGCACAGGCGGCTCAGGAAGTAGAAATCCTCCAGATCCGCAAATGCCAGGCGCTTCTGGAGCGCCTCGGTCAGGTCCAGAAACTCCCTCAGGCTGGCCGGCACTCCGGCACGGCGCACTTCCAGGAAAAAGTCGATGAGCATAGGGCCCCCGCTGTCAGTGGATCCGCGCTTCGGTCAGCGTATCAGCGACGCCGGCGCGCCATGAATGCCAGTTTCTGAAGCAGGTGCACATCCTGTTCGTTCTTGACCAGCGCACCGTAGAGCGGCGGCAGTGCATTGGAGGTGTCTTTGTCCTGGATCACCTTCTGGGCCAGATCATCCGCCATCAGAAGCTTGAGCCAGTCAATCAGCTCGGAGGTGGAGGGCTTCTTCTTGAGGCCGGGAACACGGCGCACATCGAAGAAGATCTCCAGCGCATCCTGCACCAGCTGCTGCTGGATGCCCGGGAAGTGAACGTCCACGATCTCCTTCATGGTGTCGTGGTCGGGGAAATCGATGTAGTGGAAGAAGCAGCGGCGGAGGAAGGCATCCGGCAGCTCTTTCTCGTTGTTACTGGTGATGACCACGATGGGGCGTTGCTTGGCCACCACCTGCTGCTGCGTCTCGTACACATAGAACTCCATGCGGTCGAGTTCCTGCAGCAGGTCGTTGGGAAATTCGATATCCGCCTTGTCGATCTCGTCGATCAGCAGCACAGCCCGCTGGTCCGCCTCGAACGCTTCCCAGAGCTTGCCCTTGACGATGTAGTTACCGATGTCGTGAACCTTGTCGGAACCCAGCTGGGAATCACGCAGGCGCGACACCGCGTCGTACTCATAGAGCCCCTGCTGCGCCTTGGTGGTGGACTTGATGTGCCAGGTGATCAGCTCGGCGCCGACGCCCCGCGCCATCTCCTCGGCCAGCATGGTCTTGCCGGTACCGGGCTCGCCCTTGATCAGGAGCGGGCGCTCCAGCGTGATGGCCGCATTGACCGCCATCTGGAGCTCATCCGTGGCAACGTAATTCTCGGTACCCTCAAATTTCATGTCAGCAACACCTCAGTCAGGAAACCTGCGGCCATGGACCCCTGCTCAATCAGGGTCCGGCCTTCTACGAGGTGCGAAGTATATAGGCAGGGCGTCGGGGCCAACAAGTAAGCGGTTGGCCCCAAAGGCGGAAACACCGTCCAGCAATGGTCAGTGACCGTCAGCGGTTACGATTGCCATCGTCGTCTTCTCCCGAATCCGCCTCGTCCTCCTGGTCCGGAAGGTCGTCAAATTCGGATATATCAAAGTCCTCCAGCGAGAACTCATCCTCATCAGCACTCTGCTGATTCTCCTCCAGGATCTGGTCAGCCAGGGCCTCCGGCTCCTCGGAGGCGTCATCATCGCCAAGGGTCGGGATGGCCTCATCCTCCTCACCGGTTGCCTGCGATGCCTCTGAATCCGACGCTTCTTCCGTTTCCTGTTCCTGTTCCTGTTGCACTGATTCTGCGTCCATTCCTGGCGCCGGGTCAGGTTCCGACTCCGGTTCTGCGGATGCGCCCATGGTGTCCATGTCGTCCACTGTGGGGATGGCCTCCTCAGCCGCGCCGGTGTCGGCCGAGTCCTCGGGGACCGCCGTCTCCGGCTCGGAAGCTGTTTCATCGCCGGGGCCCGTCTGCTGGGCCTGGTACGCAGCCGCCGCTTCAGCAAGCGAGGTTCCCTCATCCTTGTCAGGCTCGCCCTCCAACTCCTCCGGCTGCTCCGGCTCCAGATCCGCTTCCATAGCCGGCTCTTCCTGCTCGGCCACCACATCCGCCGGTTCAGTTTCAGGACCAACAGGCGACTCGGGCTTCTCCGTCTCCTGTTCATCGCCATTACCACGCCGGCGCAGCCACCACCAGAACCCGCCCGCGATGGCGCCAAGCCCGATGATCAGACCGCCACCAACGCTGCCCCAGAGCAGCCAGTTGATGCCGGCATCCGGCTCAGACCGCTGTTCCGGCTCGGGAGTCTCTTCCGGCACTTCAACCGGCTCGGGATCAAACAGTGGCTCTTTCTGTTCAGGTTGGGACGGGGTCGCGGGCTCGGGCGCAGGCTCCGGCTCGGGTGCCGGTTCAGGCTGCCGAGGCTCAGGCTCGAGCGCCCGGTAGTCCGCCGTATCCGCCGTTCGCGGGAATTCCGCCGCGAACGGCGGCGTGTCCAAGGAGACCACCCGCCCGTCCTGGGTTTCCGCCTGCATACGGAGCCGTACCTGATAGGTGCCGTTACCCCGCTCACCATGGAGGGTCAGTATGCGCTCACTGGTGCCTGAGGCCGGCTCCAGTGAACGCTTCAGTGTTTCACCATCCGGGCCTGTCACTGAAGCCTCAACCTGGATACTGTCCGCCTCCAGACCTGGATCCCGTGGCATTACCCGGAAGGTCCATCGGCTGTCATCGCCGGTACCAAGGCCCTGGATCTCCGTGTCAAAAGGCGGCGCCAGTGTTACCTTCTGGCGCTGGCTGCGCTGGAAGGTTTCGCCTTCACCGATGAGGCGGACCTCGTATTGCCCGGGTTCGGTCAGGGTTCGGATTTCGCCATTGAAGACGCCATTTGAGGGAACGCGGTCGCCGGAAAGCCGGACGGTGCCCTGGCGGTCACCCTCCGCATTCCGGATCTCGGCACGGACATCCATGACGCCGAGGAAATCCTCATCCGTCAGCCTGTCGCCGTCTTCATAGAAAGCCACTTCCAGATCCAGAATATCCGAAGCAAAGAAGCGCGAGGGCAGGTCCCCCGCCGCCATGCGCAGCTCACTCACCACCTTGATCCGGCTATCCGGGCCCACCATGGCGTCCACTTCCCAGCGCCCGGTAGCGGGCTCTGGAATGGTCACCAGGTCATAGGTCTCTGCGCTGTGCCAGCGGGCCCCTTCCGGCAGGCTATTGCGCGTCACCCGGCTACCCGAGGGATCAACGAGCTCCGCGGACTCACTGCCCTCATCCCGGAAGATCAGGGCAGTGAATTCATCCACGCTGTCATCGATCGAGAAGCCGTTGTTCTCAAGCGGCACCTCTTCCGTTGGAGAGGCTGCCCCAAAGGCGGAGAGAAAGGCGCTGATCAGCTCCGAATCGGAGCGTGCAATGGCGTGATGGCCCCCGGTCTCGGCGGCGAGCTGCTCCAGCAGCGGCCGATCGGCTTCGTCGGAGAGCGCGATCGTATGCAGACGCGCGCCGTGCTCGCGGAAGTGCCCGAGCACGTCGTCAAGGATGCGCTGGCGCTCTTCCCGGCTGGCTTCCTCCCCTTCCGGCACATCCACCATACCGTCGGTCAGCAGGACCACATGGGTATTGTCGTAGCCCCCACCCGGCCAGAAATCCTCAGTGGCGGTCTCCAGCGCCCGCCCTATTTGGGTGTACTGGCCGGGGGAACCGATACGGGAGCGGGCATCGCGCATCTCCTGGCGCCACTGGTCATCAACCTCTTCCAGAGGTACCAGCATGTTGACATAACGCGCAAAGGTCCACAGACCGCTACGGGCCCCTTCAGGCATGAGTTCCGCGAGCATGGGCACTGCCTCTCCCCGCAGATTGTCGGGGTCAGTGCGCTTCATGCTCCCGGAAACATCCACCACAAACCGCACATCGATATTATCGGGCAGCTCCGGTGCCTGGGTCTGGGACGCCTGCTCCTGGGCCTGGACAGTCACCAGCCCGGTCACCGTGAACAGCAGAATGGTCAGGAGGGTGCGGAACGATCTGGACGCTGACTTTCCCATGGTGGCCTTATTAAAGCGGTTGATTACACTCAACCTATAGCAGGAATCCCGTGGAATGAAAGCACCGGTAAAGCGGGTGTCTCAGCTTTTCCGGCGCCGGTAGCGAGCCCAGCCGGAATCCAGGGCCAGCACGAGCAGCATGACAATGGCGGCGAGTGCGTAGACAAACAGGGTGCGCCCCATCACGTCCGGCTGCTCAAGCACCACGGCATAGAAGAAATTCAACCACGCGGGCACCAGCCATTCCGCGGCCCGCTCCGAGGCCACCGGGGTCAGCAGAACCACGGCGAACAGACCCTTGAGAAACTGGCGGAGGATGCGCAGTGGCAACCACCACACGATCACAGCCCAGAAGCGGTAGACGACCAGGAAGCCAAGCAGATAGACCGCCCAGGCAATATTGTATTCAGTCAGCAGCATGTCCATGGACCTAACCGGTAACCTCCGTCTCCTTCGGGGGCATCTGGAGATAGAAGCCCTGGTCCCCGATCGCCGCAATCACATCACTGGCACTGGCCCGTGCCAGCTTCCGGTCTGGGGTCAATACCAGATCCATGGCATGAATCGGAAGGCCAAAATAGGTCATCAGTGATGACGGGAGCGTGGCCGGATCTGTCTCCCTTGGCACGAACACGTACATGCCTTCACGCTTGCTGCTGCGGTAAATGCTGATCAGGTGCTTGTCACTCATGGAAACAGGCTTCCAGTTCCTCTCTGCGGGGTGCCAGTGCCCGGCCGCGCCAGCCCTGCGTCAGAAGATCGGGCAGGCGGCCCTCACGAAGGCCTGTGCGGACGGCTGGCTCAAGATAACGCCTCGAAGCGATGAGTTCCAGCGGCAGATCCAGGCTTTCCGCCTGCTCGGCCAGAATCCGCCTTACGTTTCGGTAATGATTCTTCTCACTGCGGGTCAAAGGGGCCGGTATGGGCTCTAGGGACTGCTCCGGGCCCTCAACCACCTCTGAGATGACCGCCAGAAGCGCATCACCCTCACGCCGCACGACCCCGCTGGGCATATCCTCTATGGCCGCGAGCGCCTTACGGCTGCGCGGCACCGCTTCGGCCAGGCGGATCAGAAGCCGGTCCTCAATGACCCGGCCACGCGGACGGTCCAGTTCCCGGCACCGATGCTCACGCCAGGTGCACAACGCCCGCAGTACGGCCTGATTGCCCGGGCGCAGCCGCCAGGCCCCGGTAAGTCTCAGATAGTAGGATTCAGGCGCATCAGCAACGCTCTGACGTTCGCACCAGGTCCGGCTCTCCTCGGCCAGCGCCTCCTGGAAGCCTCTGGCCGCAACCTGCTCCATAAGCTGCTCATGGAGCGGGCGCAGGTAGTGAACATCGGCCACGGCATAGTACAGCTGGGCATCGGACAGCGGGCGTGCCAGCCAGTCCGACCGGGTTTCGCCCTTGCCCAGGGCCACCCCGAGACAGGATTCGACAAGCCTGGCATAGCCCACGGACATACCATGGCCGGCAAAAGCCGCCGCCAGCTGCAGATCCAGTGCGCCACGAACACGCACACCGAGCCAGTCCCGGAACAGTTCGATGTCCTCACTCATGGCATAAAGGTGTTTCGAGCGGTCCGCATCCTCCAACAGCTTGCGCAGCACCCCGGAGCCCTCGGCAGCCCCGGGTTCAACCAGCGCAACCTCCCCTGCTGCGGCCAGCTGCATCAGACCCGGGATCGCATGGAAGGTGGTCACCCGTTCGAACTCGGAGTCCATGCCAACCGGATGCTCCGGCGGCAGATCAGCCAGCCAGTCATCCAACTGTTGCGGGGTATCCAGCCAGGCGGCCTGATCCGGGTTGGGTTGATCCATGAGTGACTCCACTACCCGGCGAAAGGCCGGCGGCCCCGCAGGGCATGACTGAGCGTACCGCCATCGACACCGCCCAGCTCACCTCCCACGGGAAGACCCTGGGCAGGCCGGGTGATCGTAACTGTTTCCGGATCCACACGGTCCGCGATGTAATGGGCGGTGGCATCGCCCTCAACGGTAGCGTTGGTGGCCATGATGAGTTCCGTCACCCCCCGTTCATGGATCTGGGCCAGCAGCTGATCCACCCCAATATCCTCGGGGCCTATGCCATCAATGGGAGACAGATGCCCCAGCAGTACAAAGTAGTAGCCCCTGTAATCCCCTGATTGCTCAATAGCGGCGAGATCGGCGGGCGATTCCACCACGCACATCAGCGAACTGTCCCGCCTGTCATCGGCACAGACCGGGCACAGGGCGTCCTCGGCAAAGGTCTGGCAGCGCTCACAGCGACCGATGTTGGCCAGGGCGTCGTCAAGCTGGCGTGCCAGGGCGCCAGCCCCAGCACGATCGCGCTCCAGGAGCTGGAAGGCCATGCGCTGGGCGGACTTGCGTCCCACACCGGGCAGGCACTGTAATGCATCAATCAGCGCCTCAAGACGCGGACTCAGACTCATGGGCCCTCCGGCTCAGAACGGCATGTTGAAACCGGGGGGCATGCCCATGCCCTGGGTCATGTTGCCCATCTTCTCCTTCTGGTATTCCTCGACACGGCGTACGGCATCGTTCACCGCCGCCGCCATCAGGTCCTCCAGAACCTCGCGGTCCTCGTCCATCAGGGATGGATCAATGTCCACGTTACGCACATCATGGCGCCCGTTCATGGTCACCTTCACCATGCCGGCACCGGACTCCCCAGTAACCTCAGCCTTGGCAATCTCTTCCTGCGCCTTCTGCAGGTCCTCCTGCATCTGCTGCGCCTGCTTCATGATGTCGTTCATGCCACCCTTCATCGTGCCACCTCTCTGCTGTCTGATGCCGCCGCTGGCGAAGCCTGCGGAGGCTTTATACTGTCTTCAATAACCTGGCCGCCGAAACGCTCCACAATCTGCTGCACCACGGGATCCCCGTGAATGGCGCTGACGGCATTCGCCTGCGCCTCTTCCATCTGCGCCTGCCGGTGGGTTTCCGGGGTTGCCTGGCCCGGCTCACCCTCACGGAAGACCAGGGTAATGGTACTGCCGACCACAGCCCCAACAGCCTCACGGATCCGTTGCTGGTGACGCTCATGCAGCAGCTGGTAATGCCCGGCGGCCAGCGTCAGAACCCAGGCCCCTTCTTCCTCATGGCAGGCCGCGTTCGCGGCCAGCGTCGCCGGCATGCCCTGAAGGGGGAGCTGATCGAAGTCACGGCACCAGTCGAAACCGGACGCCACACCGGGCTCCGGGGTGACAGCCGACGTCTCGGGCGCCTCCGTGGCTGGTGATGCCTCCCCGGCATTCCGGTCCGCCTCGTCCTCAGGAATGGGCGGCTCTGGTTCAGGCACCGGATCCGGCGCTGGTTCGGGCTCGGGAGCGGGTTCAGGCTGGGGCTGGGGTTCTGGTTCGGGCTCCGGCGGGGATACCGGTTCCCCGGCGGGAGCGCCCGATGCCTCCGCCGCCGGCTCCGAGCGGCCACCCTGCGGTGGGGTCGCAACCGGCTCCGGCCGGAAAGCGAGCATGCGCAGAAGTGCCATCTCAAAGCCCATGCGCGCATCCGGCGTGATCGCCAGATCCCGCCGGGCGGTCAACGCCGTCTGGTAGAACAGCTGGGCATCTTCCGCGCTCAACTGACCTGCCAGGGTCCGGACCTGTTCCCGGTCTCCCTGGCTGTTGTCATTGCTCCCGGGAATCGCCTGCTCCAGGGAGATTCGATGGAACACATCCAGCATGTCCGCCAGTACCGCGCTGTAATCCGGTGCGTACTCCGCGATCCGGTTTACCTCCCTGAGCAGCGTCTGGCCATCTCGCTGGACCAGGGCATCCAGCATACTGAAGATGTCCGCCCGGTCGAGGGTGCCCAGCATCCGGCTGACGCTCTCGGATTCCAGGCGTCCGCCACTGAATGCCACCGCCTGGTCGGTCAGGCTCAGGGCATCGCGCATACTGCCATCGGCGGCACGCCCCAGAAGCCAGAGGGCACTGTTCTCATACTCAATACCTTCCTGGGCCAGGATGTGCTCCAGATGGGATACGATCAGTTCCGGCCCCAGGCGCTTGAGATTGAACTGCAGGCAACGCGACAGGATCGTGACCGGCAGCTTCTGGGGGTCAGTAGTGGCGAGCAGGAACTTAACGTGGTCGGGCGGCTCCTCCAGTGTCTTCAGCAGCGCGTTGAAGCTGTGGCTGGAGAGCATGTGGACCTCGTCAATGAGGTATATGCGGAAGCGACCGCGGGTTGGCACGTACTGGACGTTGTCCAGCAGCTCACGCATGTCCTCCACGCGGGTCTGGGAGGCGGCGTCGATCTCGATCAGGTCGACGAACCGCCCATCCTGGATTTCACGGCAGCTGTCGCATTCGCCACAGGGATTGGAGCTGACGCCCTGCTCGCAGCTCAGGCACCGCGCCAGAATCCGGCCGATCGTGGTCTTGCCCACGCCCCGGGTACCGGTGAACAGAAACGCCTGATGCAGCCGATCCTGATCCAGCCCGTGCACGAGCGCCCTGAGCACGTGCTCCTGACCAACAAGATCCTGAAACCGGGAAGGGCGCCATTTGCGCGCAAGTACCTGATACGTCATGCCGGACCATCCATTATCTGATGGGATACCTTATCACGGCCTTATCTTGGGCTGGCAAGCAGAGGGCTGGCCGGGGAGCAAAGCTCGGGAAAGGAAAAACTGGGGGTGGCCTGCCAGCGACACTCCGGCACACGAATCCACCGCTACGGCTGCTCCCTTCCGGGCCTGACCGGGTTCACGGTTTATCGTTGCGAAGGCACCAGCAGGACCACCATCGCGCTCAGTCCGGCGGCTGATCCCGCCTGCGCTGAGACCGCGGAGTCTATCACCGCCGTAACCCGCGCTTCAAGCGGTAACCATCGTCAAACAGAGGTGCAGCCTCTATACTCCCCATGTCTAACGGACATTACCACAGCATAGAGGACCCCCATGCCAGCTGCGCCACGCATCCTGATTTTACTGGCGGCGCTGATAAGCGCCGGCTGTACCCACTTTACTTCCTCCTCCACAGCGGAAAGTGACCTCAGGGTGCTCAAGACGCAGCTGGCGCAACAGCAGGATCAACTGGCCTCCCAGCAGGTATTGCTCAACGCCCTGCTGAGCGGAAACAGGAACGTGGCGGAACAGCAGCAGCAGGGGTTCGCCAATGTTCAGGACCAGATGGAGCGGCTGCGCAGCGTCACCAACCGTCATCTTGCATCCCGCAGCACCAACAACGATGGCGACACCTGCCCGATCCTGAACACCGGCCCGGCCAACGGGAACGAACAGTGCTCCGGACTCACGACCATCGGTTCGGTGGAGGGCATCCGCCTGCTGCCCCCGGACCATCTTTTTGAGGCGAGGATCGACACCGGTGCCAATACCTCATCCCTGGACGCCAGGGATATCGAGTTCTTTGAGCGCGACGGTGATGACTATGTCCGCTTCACACTGGCGGGCGAGCATTTCGCAGACCGCGGCGCCATGGAACTGGAACGCCCGGTGTCACGGTTCGTGGAGATCATCCAGGCATCCACTGATGAGAATGAAAGGCGCGCAGTGATTGAACTCCAGTACCGCATCGGCTCGATTGAGCGGGTTGCGGAGTTCACCCTGAGCAACCGGGAACGCCTGACCTACCCTGCCCTGATCGGGCGCAACATCCTCAGGGACCTGTTCACGGTGGATGTATCACGACAGTTCATACTCAGTGACCCCGATAAACTGAAAGAGGCCGCCGGCAGCATCGAGGGTGAAGAATGAGGCAACAGCCACTTTTCTTCCTCGCTGTATCGGTGCTGATCATCATTGGTGTGTCAATGATGTGGCTGCGGCATGACCGCCTGGGGATTCCCCTGCTGCCGGCAAACGACAAGCCAGTCTGGCTGGTGGAGGCACGCATCGATTTCGTCGCCCTGGGAGACGAGACACTGGCAAGCCTGAGCCTCCCGAATGACCCACCGGGTTACCGTATCATTTCCGAACAGGCCGCCTCTCCGGGTTACGGGTTCTCGCGCATCATTGAATCCACGGGGCGTCGTGGCGAATGGTCCAAGCGGCAAGCGACGGGCCCCCAGACCCTCTATTACAAGGTTCAGTTCGCTCCGGGCAAGAACGGAACGCCCCGCCCCAGCGGCAACACCGAGGCTCCCTCTAACCCCCAACGGATCATCTGGGAGGAGCCCCAGGCCACAGCCGCCGCCGACCTGCTGGAAACAGCCCGGCGGCGCTCCAGTACACCGGCGAGCCTGACCCGGGAACTGATCAAGGCAGTCCAGAGCCCCAACGACCAGAACGCGGCACTGCTGCTGGACCAGCACTCACCCCAGCAGCTGGTTGTCCGCCTTCTCAACCAGTCCGGTGTCCCAGCCCGTCTCGCCATGGGCCTGAAGCTGGAGGATGCCCGCCGCAACCAGAGCCTCCAGCCGCTGGTGGACGTCTACATCGAGGATTCCTGGCATCTCTATGACCTGGAGCGCGGTGGCCAGCAGGGCATCACGCCCAATACCCTGGTCTGGCACCGCACCAGCGGGCCCGTTCTGGATGTCATGGGCGGGCAGAACTCCCAGGTGCGCTTCTCGATGATGCGCCAGAGCATTCCCGCCCTCGACCTCGCCCAGAGCCAGACCTCGGCCGACCAGCCTCTGGGTTACATCAGCCTCTACCAGCTGCCGATCGAGGAACAGGGCATGCTGAAGCTCCTCCTGCTGCTGCCCCTGGGCGCCCTGGTTGTGGCCTTCATGCGGATCGTGATCGGCATCCGCACATCCGGCACCTTCATGCCGGTTCTGATTGCCCTGGCCTTCATCCAGACAACGCTGCTGCCGGGGCTCACCGCCTTCCTGACCATTGTCGGGCTGGGACTGCTCCTGAGAGGGTATCTGTCACGCCTCAACCTCCTGCTGGTGGCCCGGATCGCCGCCATGATCGTACTTGTGGTGCTGCTGACAGGTCTGCTGAGTGTCTTTGGCCATGAAATGGGGATCAACCTTGGGATGACCATCACCTTCTTCCCGATGATCATCATTGCCTGGACCATCGAGCGGATGTCGGTGATCTGGGAGGAACAGGGGGCCCGGGAAGTCGCCATACAGGGCGGTGGCAGCCTGCTGGTGGCCATTGCCGCCTATGGGCTCATGCAGCTGGCGACAGTCCGACACCTTACCTTCAACTTCCCTGAGGTCCACCTGATCATTCTCGCGCTGATCCTGCTCGTCGGGCAGTACACGGGCTACAAGCTGTCCGAGCTTTACCGTTTCCGTTCGATGGTGGAGAAGGACTGATGCTGGTGTCTCCCGCCACACTCCGGAGCCATGGCCTGCTGGGCATGAACCGCCGGAATGTGTCCTATATCTCCAGGTATAACGAGCGCCGCCTCTATCCGCTGGTGGACGACAAGAAGCTCACCAAGGAGCGGGCCATGCTGCACGGGGTGGCTACACCCACCCTGCGCGATGTCATCGATACCCAGCATGGCGTCCGCGATCTGGGTAAGCGCCTCGGGGGACTCGAGCGTTTCGCCATCAAACCCTCCCGTGGGGCCGGCGGCAAAGGCATTATGGTCATCCGGGAGCGCGACGGCGAGCAGTTCCTGAAGGCATCCGGACAGGCCCTCACGCTGGGTAGCCTGCAGCGTCACTGCTCCAACATTCTTGCAGGCCTGCACTCCCTTGCCGGCGCCCCCGACTCGGTCATCATCGAGGACCTTATCGAGGCGGACCCCTACTTCGAGTCCCTGTCCGTCGAGGGCGTCCCGGACATCCGCGTCATTATTTTCCGCGGGATACCGGTAATGGCCATGCTCCGGCTCTCAACCCATGCCAGCGACGGCAAAGCCAACCTGCACCAGGGCGCGATCGGCGTCGGGCTGGACCTGGCCAGTGGCCGCTGCATACACGCGGTACAGCACTCCAGGCGCGTACACAGCCATCCGGACACCGGCGTTGACCTGAACCGTATCGCCATCCCGGACTGGCAGAACCTCCTCACCCTCGCCGCCCGCTGCCATGACCTGACCGGACTCGGGTATCTGGGCGCCGACATCGTGGTCGACCGCAACCGGGGGCCTTTGATGCTGGAGCTCAACGCCCGGCCTGGCCTGGCCATCCAGATTGCCAATGGCAAGGGACTTCTGCCCCGGCTTCAGTGGATTGAGGCCCAGGAGAACATCCCGGACAGCGCTGAGGCACGGGCGGGGATGGCCATGGCGGAGTTCGGGGAGAAGATCCCGACATAAAAAAACCCGGCACATGGCCGGGTTCTGTATTGGCGGAGAGGGAGGGATTCGAACCCTCGGTACGCAGTACGTACACGCGCTTTCCAGGCGCGCTCCTTCGACCACTCGGACACCTCTCCTTTGATCGGTACGCGTGTGGGCTGTAGGGCCCGCCGCGTTTGATGGGCGCAGACTGTACGCAAAACGTGGCCCGAACGCAACACTCACTTGGCGCGGTAAATGATTCCCGGCCGGCACTGGACCATTTCGTAGTACTGGTTGAGCCCGTTGAGCGACTCGGAGGCACCCAGGATCAGGTAGCCACCGCGCTTCAGTATGCCGTGGGTGCGTACCAGGATGTCGTGCTTGAGATCACTGGAGAAATAGATCAGCACATTCCGGCAGAAGACAATGTCGAACCTGCCGGAACCGAACCGCTCCAGCAGGTTGTGTTCGCGGAAGGTCACCATGTCACGGATTTCTTTGCGGACCTGCCAACTCCCGGACGGAAGCTGGGTGAAGTAATGCTTCTGACGATCCGCGGACAGACCTCTCCCTAGGGCCAGCAGTTCATAGATACCGTCCTTTGCCGCGTCCACCACGGGCTTGGACACGTCCGTGGCGATGATCTCCACGGGGCGGCGCAGGCGGCCGGGGTTACGGCGCCGGTACTCGTCAATCACCATCGCAATGGAGTACGGCTCCTGCCCGGTCGAGCAGGCAGCTGACCAGATCCGCAGGGGCTGGCTGGAGCTCTCCGCAGCCATCTCCCCCAGAAGCCGCTCCTCGAGAATGCGGAACGGGTGGGTATCCCGGAACCAGAGCGTCTCGTTGGTGGTCATGGCGTCAATCACGGTCTCGCGCAGTTCGCTGCGCGGCTGCTTACGCAGGCGCTGAACCAGCTCGCCAAGACTGTTGAACCGGTTCTCCGTCATGATCCGCCGCAGACGGCTTTTCACCAGATACTGCTTGTTGTCCCCCAACAGAATGCCGGAGGCATCCTGCAGGAACTCCTTGAAGGCGCGATAGTCCTCCTGGCTGATCTCGGAACTCATCGGTGTCGGCGTCTCCGTCAGGACGGCATGTGCTGTTGCTTGTCCATGACTGCCATAACCCGCTCCGCAAGCTCGTTGGGATTGAACTTGGCCATGAATTCATCAGCACCGACCTTCTGGACCATGGCCTGATTGAACACACCGCTGAGCGACGAATGCAGCATGATATACAGGGGAGCCAGAGCTGGATTGTCCTTGCAGTGTGTCACCAGCGTATAACCGTCCATTTCCGGCATCTCCACATCGGAAATCATCAGTGCCAGATGATCGTGGATTGGGCTGCCATCCGCAACCAGTGACTCCAGGTATTCCAGCGCCTCGCGGCCATCATTGCAGATGACGACCTCAAGCCCGACCGCTTCCATGCAGCGCCTGATCTGCCCTCTCGCCACGGAGGAATCGTCCGCGACCAGCACACGCATTGCCGCATCACCGCTGGTATCCAGCGTCGACTGGAAGGATTCACTCACGCTGTCATCAATGGGCGACACCTCCGCCAGGATCTTCTCCACGTCCAGGATCTCCACGAGCTTTCCCTCAAGCTCGGTGACCGCCGTGAGGTACTCCGCCCGGGCCCGTTTGGGTGGCGGGTGCACATCTTCCCAGTTGAGGTTAACGATCCGTTCCACCCGGCGCACAAGAAACCCCTGGGTCTTGCGGTTGTATTCCGACACGATCACCAGCGACTCTGACAGTTCCTCATCCGGAATCGGCTGTCTGCCGATGGCCATACCGGTATCAATGATCGGCACCGTCTCACCCCGCACGTAGGAAACCCCCCGGACCACAGGGTGGCTGTGCGGAATTGCCGTCAATGCCGGGCAGGGAAGCACTTCCCGGACCTTGAACACATTGATGCCGTAGAACTGCTCCCCCTTGAGCTGGAACAGCAGCAGTTCGAGCCGGTTCTGCCCCACCATCTGGGTACGTTGATTCACGTTGTCGAGTAGTCCCGCCATAGTCCTGCCCGTCATAATGAGCCGGCATGGTTGTTGCATTTCATAACGGAAGAATGCGAACAACGTCCGGCTTGTGCCGGATTTTCGCCGGTATGGGTTGTGCCACCCCCGACACGGGTCGAACGTGGCACCGATTACCCGCAAGGATAGGACATTTTGACCGCCATGCGCATCGCCAACGCCAATCCAATGCCGGTTTTCCGCTATCTCCTCCTGGCTGCCATGCTGCTTCCGGGGGTGGCAACGGCTTCGGAACCGGAGCAGACCACCGCTGAACGCATCACGGACGCGGCGGACGGTTTCCTGGAATCCTTTGCAAAGGAACAGGCTGCAAAGGGGCGCGAGGTTGAATACGACATTGGCAGCGTGGACAACCGACTCTCGCTCAACCGCTGCCCGCAGGCGCTGGGGGTCGAATTCGCGGGTGACCCGGAACGCTCCACGCGCACCACGCTGCTGGTCAGCTGTCAGGGGGATCAACCCTGGCGGATCTTTCTCAGTGCGACAGTGCGTATCCAGGTGGACGGCTGGGTCGCGGACCGGCCCATTGGCCGTGGCGAACGGCTCAGCCCGGACATGCTGCGCTCAAGCCCGGTGGTCCTCAACGAACAGCGCCGCAACGGGTTCCGGGATCCCGAGCACATGATCGGCATGCAGGCCACACGCACCATCCGCGCAGGTACCCCGATCACGCCGCACATGGTCGAGAAACCACTGGCAGTGGAGCGCGGCGACCGCGTAGTCATCTCTGCAGGAAGCGATGCTTTCTCCATCACAACCCGAGGCAAGGCCGAGCGCAGTGGCCGCGTGGGCGAACAGATTCCAGTGATCAACGAAAACTCGGGGCGCCGGGTCCGCGGCCGGATCACCGAGCCCGGGCGGGTCGCGATCAACTGAACGGAAGCGGCAGGATCATGCCGAAAAGCGGCAGTTCCATGCCTGGTGATGAAAAAAATGCCGCGCAAGGCTAAAGTTTGCGGCCACGCTGCCGTTACAATTCACAGAGAATCCGGATCCGAACGGGGTGAAAGCCATGGCAATCGATTTCAATGGGGCCAACAACAACGCCCTCAACACCCAGAAACAGACCCTGCGGCAGCGTGACGACGCCCAGGGGCAGAAAACGCCACAGCAGCCCGCGGAAGGCGGCTCACAGGCGCGCGAGAGCACCCGCGTGGACCTGAGCCCGGACGCACGCAACATCAAGGCTGCAGAGCAGACGCTCCAGCAGCAGCCGGAAGTGGACGACGCCAAGGTGTCCCGCATCCGTGAAGCGCTTGAGGACGGTTCCTACTCAGTCGATGCCGAAAAACTGGCCCAGAAAATGCTTGATGTGGATGACAGCATTTTCGGGTAAAACGCCATGACTGACCGCAAGACAACGTTCGAAACGCTGGATCAACTGCTGAGAAAGGACGAGGCCAACCTCACCCGGCTGGCCGAAGTACTGGAGCAGGAACACCGGTCCCTGGCCGGCAACGATATGCAGCAGCTGGAACAGGCGACCAGTGAAAAAAACGAACTGCTTGATGCACTCAGGGAACGGGCGAAACAGAAAATCCGCCTGCTTGCCCAGCTCGGATACAGGCCGGACAGTGGTCAGGCCGTCAGCGATTACCTCCGTGACCAGGCAGGCGCTGATTCACTCCTGATGCAGCGCTGGGAAGCTGCCCAGAAGCAGCTCAGCGAATGCCAGCACCGCAATGCCGTCAATGGCCGAATCCTCGGTCACCTTCAGCGCCGCATATCCCGCATCTCGGATATCATCCGCGGAGTGGACCAACAGCAGGCGCTTTACGGAAGCACCGGCGAATCCCAGAGCCTTACCCACAGCCAGGTATTCGCCAGCGCCTGATGCCACAACCGGCTCAGCGGGACCTGATGGTCAGGCTGGAGGCACTGGAGAAGCGGATGTTCCTCATGGTGATGTTCCCCATGGAATGGGAAGCGGGCGCACCCTCCACCCGGATGCCTTCCATACGGATCTCATGGATATGAGTCGGCATGGCCAGACTCACACCACCCTGTTCGCCAACGGCAAATCCGGGACCATCCGGCCCGAACTCCACGCCTGTAACCGTCACGTCCGCATCCAGAAAATTCATGGCAGGCAGGAAAGTGCGGGCGGTAAACTCAAGGGCATCCAGAGCCTGGTCTTCGGCTTCTGCATTGGAGGCCGGAATGGCGGACAGCTGAACCGCACCCGCGGGGAAGGTATCCCTCCCCTGGGCCACAACGCCCCCCATTTCACTCTCACTCAGAGGCTGCATGCTGGCGCTGTCAATGCGCACCTGCTGGCTGCTGGTCTGGGGTCCCTTGGCAGGCAGCGCCGGAGTAGGCGATGCCAGTGCAGCCACCGGCTGAAGTGGCGTAATCACCATGGCGGTCAATGCTGCCGCATAACGGTACCGGTTCTGGTGACGCAGCGTGCGCTGCAGCTCCCGCTCGGAAAGCCAGCCCGCCCGCAGGAGAATCGCACCCAGCTTGTCGCCGGATTCGCGCTGTTCCTCCAGCGCCACCTGGAGCTGATAGTCGGTGATGTAGCCCCGATTGACCAGGATCCGACCGAGACGGCTTTTCTCAAGCTGCTGGGAGCTGGGCGTTGCCATGGATGCCACCCTCTTGTTGTGCAATCCGAAAATCCGGGATCATAGTGGCGCGGCCTGTGATCCGTGTACAGAAATTAAACTTTATGAAAGGTAACGGAACGTCAAATGGCCTCTCATGATGCATCGGATCCACAACCGGGCGTGATCATCGCCGGCGGCGGGGTAGCCGGAAGCCTTGCGGCACGCCGGCTTGCGGAGAGCGGCATACAGGCAACCGTGCTGGATCCTGCCCCACCCGCTCCGCCGGACCCAGAACGCCGGGGCGCGCTCTACATGAAGCCGGCGGTGGACTACAATCCGGAAACCCGGTTTGCCCATCAGGCTTTCCAGGTCGCCTCGGAATTCTACACCCACCTCCAGACACAGCATCCGGAGATCGATTTCTGGTCACCAACCGGGACACTGAGCCTGGCCTGGAACCAAAGGGAGCAGCAACGGCAACAGAAACTCCTGGCCCGCAACCAGTGGGATCCGGACTTCCTGGAACCGGTCGACAGTGACCGGGCCTCGCTGCTGAGCGGGCTTGAGCTCGAGATACCCGGGCTCTGGTTCCCTGGCGGAGGGCATATACGCGTGGATGCGCTCCGCCAGGCCGCACTCGGCCATCCGATGATACGCACGATCACCGCAGCCGCGGACGGGAACCGGATTCAGGCCAGCGCGGATTCCTGGCAGGTAGCCCTTCCGGAAGGAGAGACCCTTGAGGCGTCGACCCTGATTGTCGCCACGGGCGCCCAAACCACCGAGTGGGCACCGGATCTGCCTCTGGGCCGTATCAGAGGGCAGCTCACCACCCTGCCCACCCTCTTATCCACTCCCCATGTAGCGTTGGCCGGGGCAGGTTATGCGCTGCCTCCATTCAGTGGCCGGCTGTGTGTGGGTGCCACCTTCGACCGGGATTCCGACCTGGAAACACCCGATCCCCTCAGCGATCAGGCCAACCTTGAGAACCTGGGCCACTGGCTTCCGACACTTGCAAACCAGCTGGAAGGGAACCGGGGCTCCGGACACTGGGTTGGCTTTCGGAGCACCACCCCGGACCATATGCCTGTGGCAGGTCAGCTCAATGGCCGGTTTGTACTTGCCGGCCTGGGCGGCAAGGGTCTGATGTACGCCCCCCTGCTCGCGGCGCATCTCGCGGCCCTTGTTTCAGGCACCCCATCCCCCCTTCCAGCGGACACGGCACAACGTGTTAGCCCTCAACGATTCGCCAGGAGTTAGCGCTGGTTCCTTGAATTTTCCGTGAACCGGCCGATAACCTTTGGAAACGGATCAATGGGGACGACTCAATGGCCATTCACATCGCAGAACCCGGCCGCCCGGTCGGCACCCGCCTGCCCGAGGCGCTGCGGGCGAGGCGTGTCCAGGGCACAGACGAAACCGATGCCATCCGCAGGACGGCATCGAATACGGAGCAGCCCGAGGAACCGGCCCGATTCCAGGGGAAGCCCGAGGTCCGTCGCGCCCTGCAGGAGTACCAGGAGGAGTCCAGCGGTGAAGGGGATGCGGAGTCTCCCTACCTCCCTTCAAGCCGGCTTGCATCCCAGGCGCTCCACACCATCAGTGCCAAAGCACCTCTGCGAATGGCTCTGGATGCCATGGCCCAGCATCTGGTCCATCACCTGGTGGTGACCACGGATGCCGGGGAAGTGGCGGGCCTTATCGATGAAACCTGGGTGCTGAAACAGATTAGGGAAGGCATGGATGAGAATGCACCCCTGTCCGGCTGTGAGCTCCCCGCCTTCATAACCGTCACCCCGGAGACGGATGCCCACCACCTGGCCCAGCAGATGCTCAGCCATGAACTCAGCGCCGCGCTGGTGATCAACCACAACAACCAGCCGGCAGGCATTGTCACGGGTACGGACTTCCTGCGCCTCTATGCAGACGGGCACCACCTGCATACCACCATCTGATCAGGTGGGAGCTTATTGCGTCAGCGGATTGCCGACCTGATCGTAAGGTCGGATCATCTGGCCGGCATCAGTTTCCAGCACCAGATAGAGCTTGCGGTCACGATAGTTATCCATGTCCACGATCCCGTTCGCACCATCGACAATGCCACTCCAGCGCTGCTCAATCGATGGTTCATCCCCGGACTGGGAACCGGTGTAACGCAGGCCCATCAGGTAGGCCCTGTCATCCCCGGTCTGCCCGGCGATGAAGGCGTCATTCCCGGAGACCGCAAGGGCCTGAATGTTACTGACCTGCCAATTCTGATCTTCAGGAATGTCCGGATGGATCGCTCCCTGCACGTTACCGTTGCTGTTGACGACAATCAGGAAAGGCCCGGCGGAACCGTCCGTGTCTTCCTCAAAATCCCCTGAGCCATCCTCCTGATAGGGACCACCCTGGTTGCCGGCCAGCCAGAAGCGGTTTCCATCCGCCCCAGCAAGATCAGCCCTGTCGTCCCCCTCCGTACCGAACTGGACCCGCTCATTCACGGCGCCACCATCCGCATTGCGCGAAAACAGATAGAAGTCCTCACCGCCGATGTTGGTACCGGGATCAACCGCGCCCTTGTCGCTTCCCAAAGCCACGATGCCGGCTGTGTCGGTGTCAAAGAGCCCGTTGAGCAGCGGGTCGGTGGCCTCCAGATTTTCCGTCCAGGCCGGGTCTGCAACGGGTTCCGCAGGGTCACCCTCCTCGCCAGTATCAATGCGCGTCACGCGCACAGAATCATTATCAAGAGCGCCCGCGTAGAGGGTTCCATCCTGGTTCACATCTAACACCTTCTGGTCCCATACCCCGTCAGCAACAGGGTTCATCTGCCAGAGGAACTCCTCGGCTTCTTCAGAGCGAACCGTCTCGTCGTTACCGTCATTATCGGAATCGCCCGTGGAAATTGTGGAGCGGAAAAGCTTCACCATCCCCTTATCGGAAGCCGTTGGATAAGCCACACCAAGGTAGCGGGTGACCTGTGGGGAGCCGGTCGTGCCAGTATTCTCACCCGCAAAGGCCAGCTGGATTGCGTCCGACGTCTGGGGCCAGCCACCACTGTCCACACCACTGTTCTCCCCAAGGGCCACCACATCACTCTGCGTACCCCCACTCACATCGGGATTGCCAAGCCGGTTGATGCTCTGAAGACGGATCGCGCTGGAGCTGTCAACGCCCGCGACATAGACCTCCCCCAGGGCTCCGGCAACCAAGCTATCAACAGAGAACCCAAGCTCACTCTGCGTCACATCATCGGGCCATTCGTTGATATAGGTCTCCACAGTGCTGTCCGTGGTCGCCGCCGCGAATTCGCGGCCGTACTGGAAGCTCTGGTCAAACTGAAGCTCCCGCATTATTTCCTCTTTGAGAGGGGCATCAGAACTGGTCGACGCCTGCACGTAGAAAGTCGTCTCATCACTTCCCGGATCAAACGCAATAACCAGCGAGTCATTGTTGGTGGTCTTACTAGCCGTGACGCAGTCGGTGCTCCCCTGCTCAGGGCAGAGATCCACCTGCCAGGAAGGACCATCAGTGACCTCCACGACTTCAACCGCCGCGTAAAGCGTTTCACCGGTGTCATTGGAACGATTCAGGGTGGCCGTTACCTCCCGCCCCCCGTTTTCACTGACCGTAATACTCTCCGTCTCAAAACCCGCCGTAGGCGTATTGTCCTCAATCTGAATGCTCCGGGTACGCACCGCGCCGTTATCATTCAGGCTGGCAATGCCTTCCGTTACCTCCTGAAGCTCAACCTCAAAGGATTCAGTGTTCTCGGCGAAACGGTCGTCATGGACCCAGACCGGGATGAAGCAGGTGGTCTGCCCGGCTTCAAAATGAAGCAACCCGGTCCCCCCATCGTCATCCTCAGAGAGGTACTCGAGGTATTCGGGCGGTTCCGGGAACCCGGACCCATAGGCGTTGTTACCATCCAGGATCAGATCTTCTTTATAGATCGCCCGATTCTGGTTGCCGCCCTCGTACTCACAGGGCAGTTCCTCCTCGTCCTCGGCGCTACACGGCTCCTGGCCCTGGATGCGGAAACGGACTGAAACCGGCTCGACCGAAGGCTGTCCCAGATCCACCCGGACCAGGGCCCGATAGGTCTGGTAGTCCTTGGAGCCACTGCCATAATCGCTGGGCGCCGTTACCTTTGTATTCTCTGAAACAAGTTTCTCGTGATGAACCGTCACACCCGGGCTCACGCTCATGTCCGGAACCTCACAGACCTCATCCGAATCCTTACTCACCTCAGGTTCATAGGGCTCCCCTTCGGTCACCGTACCGGAAACCACTTCGAGCGGATTGTGCCGCACCTCGACGCTGAACTCGCTGTCCCCGATCAGGTTGCCGTCATTGGTGGCGATACGGATGCTGTCGTACTGCCCTAGGTCGTCCTCGCCTTCACGCCCACCAGTAATACCGGGAACGCCTCTCAGGACGATGCCCTTGCGGGCCTTGTTGGTGGTCGCTTCCAGGGCCAGCCAGGAGGGGTTGTTGACCAGCGAATAGTTGAGGAGATTGTCGCCGCCCACGGCGCCGAAGTTGTAATTGTAGTCCACGCCCAGATAGGCCACCTGGGGCGGAAAGCCGAGAATCCGCGGATCCTCCGGGGAATTACTGGTATCCCCACACCCCATCAGAAGCAGTGTCAGGGCCAGAAGCAGCGCCTGAAGGGAACGGCGCACTGGAACAGCGTTCGTGCTCAAACTCACGGATGACATTCTCCCGGGTCGGGGGCCGTCGGGTCTCGAAACGTCGTCCATGGTAGGGGATCCGCCATAAGGCGGATCCGTACTGGTTCTCAGATTCAGGGGGCGGCTGACGATTCTGTGACACAGTCACGCTTCGCCGAGCCACTCCAGGAAGGTTGCTTCATCAAGGATGGTCACGCCCTGCTGGCGGGCCTTGCTGAGCTTGGAGCCACCGCCCTCGCCCGCCACCAGGTAGTCGGTGTTGCTGGAGACGCTGCCGGCCACCTTCGCGCCCCGGGCCTCCAGCGCGGCACGCGCCTGGTCCCGGGAGTACCGTTCCAGTGTTCCGGTCACCACCACAGTTGTGCCGGAAAAGGGCGATTCCGAATCAGCCACCCGTTCCGGTGCCCGATAGCTCACGCCCGCCTCACGCAGCCGCTGGATGATTTCGCGGTTATGGGGCTCGGCAAAGAAGCTGCGGATATGGCCGGCCACCACCGGCCCCACATCCTCGATCTCTTGGAGCTGTTCCTCATCGGCTTCCATGAGGGCGTCCAGCTCACCGAAATACCGGGCCAGCCCCCGTGCGGTGGCCTCACCAACCTCCCGGATACCCAGGGCATAGATCAGCCGGTCCAGATCAGGCTCGCGACTGTCGGCAATGGCATTCACCAGATTGGAGGCGGATTTTTCACCCATGCGCTCGAGCCGGGTCAGATCCTGGGTCTTCAGGTGATAGAGATCCGCCACGGTTTCAACCATGCCTTCGTCCACCAGCACGTTGACCCACTGCTCCCCCAGCCCCTCGATGTCCAGGGCGCGGCGGGAGGCGTAGTGCCGGATGGCCTCCTTGCGCTGGGCCGGACAGAACAGACCGCCCGTGCAGCGCGCCACAGCTTCATCCTCTGGCTGCTCAATGGCGGAACCGCATTCCGGGCAGGCATCCGGCAGCTCAATCACATGGGTGTCATCAGGCCGTTTCTCGGTAAGAACACGCACTACCTGGGGAATCACATCGCCGGCCCGGCGGATCATCACCCAGTCACCCTCTCGCAGCCCAAGGCGCTCAATCTCATCCATGTTGTGGAGGGTGGTGTTGCTGACGGTCACGCCTCCCACAAACACCGGATCCAGTCGCGCCACCGGCGTTATGGCACCGGTGCGCCCCACCTGGAAGGCAACTTCGCGCACCCGGGTCATGACCTCGTGTGCAGGGAACTTGGTGGCGATGGCCCAGCGTGGCGCCCGGGAGACGAAGCCAAGCCGGTCCTGCAGCGCCAGATCATTGACCTTGTAGACGATGCCGTCGATCTCGTAGTTCAGTGATTCGCGCTTCTCGAGCATCTCCCGGTAATAGGTGATGCAGTTCTCGATCCCAGTGACCAGACGGATCCCAGGATCGATCCGAAACCCCCAGTCCCGCAGCTTGAGCAGCTGATCGTAATGACTGGCAGGAAGACCGGCCTCCTCAGGTACGTCCACGCTGTAGCCGCTGAACGACAGGGGTCGCCGTGCCGGCACCCGTGGATCCTTGTTGCGAAGACTGCCTGCAGCCGCATTGCGCGGGTTAACAAAGGTCTTCTCCCCGGCCTCCGCCAGCTGCTGGTTCAGGCGTTCGAACCCATCAAGGGGCATGTAGGCCTCGCCCCGCACCTCAAAGGCATCCGGGTAGTCATCGCCATAGAGTTGCAGGGGGATGGCCCGGATGGTGCGGACATTGGCGGTGATGTCCTCCCCGGTGTAGCCATCGCCCCGGGTGGCGGCACGGTGAAGCACACCATTGCGATACAGAAGGCTGATTGCCAGGCCATCGAGCTTGGGCTCGCAGGCGTAGTCGACTGGCTCATCCCGGCCCAGCCGTTCCCGGACCCTGCGGTCAAAATCCCTGAGCTCGTCCTCGTCAAAGGCATTGTCCAGGGACAGCATGGGCGTTTCATGGGGGGCTTCCGCGAACAGGGACTCCGGGGCCACGCCCACCCGCTGTGTCGGGGACTCGGGGGTTACCAGCTCCGGATGCTGCGTTTCCAGCTCCTGCAGTTGCCGCAGGAGCCGGTCATAGTGCTCATCCGAGACCTCGGGGTCGTCGAGCGCGTAATAGCGGTAGTTATGATGATCGATTTCCCGACGCAGGGCGTCGATACGCTGTTCAGGGCTGTCTTCCCGGGTCACGGGCGGCAATCCTCTCAGGCTCTGGCCGGGGAACGGCGCTTGCGTTCGAACTCGCGAATGCGCTGGCGGCAGTGTTCAATCGTCTGGCTGGTCATGACACTGCGGTGCTCATCACGCAGCTCACCACCCAGGTTACGCACGACTGTGTTGGCGGTCTCCAGCATGAAATCAAACGCCTGTACCGGCTGGCTGGGGCCGGGCAGGCTCATGAAGAAGCTGAGCCCGGGGGTTTCGAGGGTCTCGATCTCCTCCGGTGCCAGGGTGCCGGGCGATACCGCGCTGGCGACGCTGAACTGGACCGGTGTGCGGGTATCCGATTCCTCGTGCCGGTGATAGATGCCGAGATCCCCGTACTCCATGCCGCAGGCTTCCAGGATACGCTTGATCGTCGCGCCACTGTACTGCCCGTCATCGCGGCAGTGGGCATGGACCACGATCACCTCTTCGGCTTCCGGCCGATTGGCTCCGGCAACAGGCGGTTCCCCGGAGGTTTCGCCGGGCCCCGGCGCTTCCTGCTGCGAGGTCGCGTGGCCGGGATCCGTTTCCCCGCTTTCCGTCTCCTCCGGGGCCACCCCATCACGGATGCGGCTCCAGATCTCCCGGGCCCCGGCACTGATGCGGCTGGCGGCTTCACCGGCAACATCGGTCGCCTCCGCCGCGCGTTCACGGATGGCGGATTCACCCCGGACCCGGGCCGGGCCTACAATGCCGTCGTCATCCACGGCGGCCAGGGGCTCATCTTCCCGCTCCGGGCCCGAGGGCTGCTCCGGCTCCTGGTGCGCTGCGGGTTCGGACTCCCATGCGGGCTCCGGTTCGGGTTCGGGCTCAGGCTCGGGGGCCGGTTCCGGCTCCGGGTCGGGCTCTGCGGCTTTCGGCTCAGCGCTTCTGACGGGCCTTGCGCCCCCGGTGGGGAGTTCCGGGTTGTACCCATCGTCAATCGGGGTCTGCCCGATACCGTCTCCGCCCATGCCGCGCTGGATTTCCAGCGAGTCCTGGCGGGCACGGCGCATGCGCCGCAGTCCGTCAACGACCACGCCGATGATCAGCAGCGCCCCAATGATGATCAGCCATTCTCTGAGACTCATGATCCTCTATCTGTCCTCAAGGGTTGTGCCCCCGGCGCATCCCGGTGCGCCCGTTTTGACTGCCACTTTAGGCAATGACCCCGGTCAAGACAATGCCGGGGCATTGCGGCTTGTTCATCAGCTGTCAGCCAGGACCGCCGCTTCCTCAACATCCACGGAGACCAGCCGGGAAACCCCGGGTTCATGCATGGTCACACCCATGAGCTGATTGGAGAGCTCCATGGAGATCTTGTTGTGGGTGATGTAGATGAACTGAACGTGCTCGCTCATCTCCTTCACCATCTTCGCGTAGCGGCCGACGTTGGCATCGTCCAACGGCGCATCCACCTCGTCGAGCATGCAGAAGGGAGCCGGGTTGAGCTGGAAGATGGAGAACACCAACGCGATCGCGGTCAGTGCCTTCTCGCCGCCGGAAAGCAGATGGATGGTGGTGTTCTTCTTGCCCGGGGGCCGCGCCATGATCGCCACACCGGTTTCCAGAAGATCATCCCCGGTCATCTCCAGGTGCGCGCTGCCGCCACCGAAGACCCGCGGGAACAGGTTCTGCAGCCCCTGGTTGATGGCGTCAAAGGTCTCACGGAAGCGGGCGCGGGTCTCGCGGTCGATCCGTCGGATGGCGGACTCCAGTGATTCCAGAGCCTCCTGCAGATCCTGATCCTGCTCGTCCAGGTAGGTCTTGCGCTCGCTCGCCACCCGGTATTCGTCGATGGCGGCCAGGTTGATGGCGCCCAGGCGCTGGATGCGGTTGCCGATGCGGGTGAGCTCCTGCTGCCATGCCTCGGCGGTGGCGTCCTCGGGAAGCCCTTCCTGCACGGTCTCCCGGCTGACCTCCAGTTCCTCAAGCTGCTCCAGGTACTGGCGGGCCTGCAGTTCAATAGCCTGAGTATCCATGCGCAGCTTCTCGAGCTTCTCCCGCGCCTGCTGGACGTCCTGCTCCACCTGGCCGCGGCGCTGCTCCCGGTCCCGGACCTGCTCATCGATGGCATCCAGGGCCTCACGCGCCTCATTGAGCTTCTCTTCCTCCTGCACGCGACGCTCCAGAAGCCCTTCCAGTTCCATCTCCAGGTCCTGGATCGGGGCCTCGGCGTTCTCCCGGGTCTCGCGCTGAACCTCAATACGTTCGTCCAGCCGCCCCTGCTGGCTCTTCATCCGTTCCAGGGTCTGCTCCAGGGCTTCCTTACGGTTCTTAAGGTCCTGCACCTGCAGCTGGAGCTGGTGATGGTGATCCCGGGCATGACGGGCCTGCTGGCGCTCGTCATCAAGCTTCGCGCGCAGGTCATCACGTTCGCTGAGAAGCGACTCCTTCCAGTCCGCATTCTCGTTCATGCGGTCCATGGCTTCCTGCCAGCTGGCGCGAGCCTCTTCCAGCCGCTCGTTCTCATCCGCTTCCTGGGCATCCAGATCCGCCAGATCCTCGCTGATCCGCCGTGCCCGCTCACGCACCTGCTCCATGCGGGCGCGGAAGGCCTCGAGCCGGGATTCCGTGGCGGACAGGGATTCGCGCGCATCGCTCAGCGCCGCACGGGCCTCCTCCAGCGCCGCCTCGGTCTCATCACGCGAGGCCCGCAACTGCTGCAGCTGTTCTTCCCCCTCGGTCACCGCTTCCTGCAGTGAGGCGGATTCCTCTTCGAGCGCCTCAACCCGCTTCTGGCGCTCGATGATACCGGTGTCATCGTCACCGTCATCCGGGAGGCGCAGCCATTCAGGGCCCATCCAGATCCCGCCCGGGGTGACCAGGGATTCACCATCCGCCAGGGCGCCGCGACGGGCAAGCGCATCATTGAGATCGTTTGCGCACCAGACGCGATCCAGCCAACCGGCAACACTCCCGCCAAGGCCGACCTCCGCCAACAGCGTCCCCGGCCCTGCATCCGCACCTGTGCTGGAAGTGTGCACAATGGTCAGTCCCGATGGGGCCTGCGTGAGCACAGCGTCATCGTAATCATCCGGGTTCAGAACCAGCGCCTGCGCCAGTGGACCAAGTACGGCTTCCACCGCTTTTTCCCAGCCCTCGCTCACTTCCAGTGTCTGGGCCAGCCGCCGGGCCTGGTCCCAGCCCTGCTGGCTGATCCACTCCCTGCGCCGTTCATCACTGTCGCCCAGCTGCCCTTCCAGAAGCGCCTGCTCGGAGGCCAGACGCCCGTTCAGTGTCTGCAGGCGGCCGCGCTTCTCGTTGAGCTCCGGCTCCAGCTGCTCAATCGCCTCGCGATCCCGCTCCAGCTGCTCGGTATGGGTTTCCACCCGCTCCCGGGCCTCTTCAACCCGCGCCTGTTGTTCCTCACGTTCGTTCTCGAGCGTGGCTTCCTCGCCAGAGCGGTCGTCGTGATCCAGGGCTGCGCGCTCTTCCTCCAGCCGCTGGCGGCGCTCACGGAGTTTCAGCAGCGCGTCCTCGCTGGCCTTGATCCGGGACTGGCCCACTTCCGCCTGCTGGCGGTCATCCGCCGAACGCTGGCTGAAGTCCTCCCAGCGCTGCTGCCAGTCCTGCATCCGGCTCTCCGCCTCGGCCAGCCGTTCACCGTACTCTTCGGCCTTAGCCTCGGCGGTTTCCAGTTCCGGCTCAACGTTCAACAGTTCCGTGGCCACCGAATCCAGCCGCTCCTGGTCCTGCTCCAGTTCCCGGGCTACTTCCTTGCGGCTGGCCAGGGCCTGTTCCAGATCATCAGCTGCCTGGCGGGCATTGCGTTTCTGGTTCTCCAGGTTCTGCTCGACACGCGCGATCTCGGCACCGGCCTCGTAGTAACGGCCCTGAGCCTGGTTGAAACGCTCACTGCGGTCACTGTGTTCCTGGCGCAGGGATTCCAGTTCGGATTCCAGCGAGGTGCGTTCCGTAACCACCTTTTCCTGGGCGGTTTCAGCCTCGCTGATCGCCCTGCGATGCTCCTGCAGGGACGAATCCAGATCACGCCAGCGCAGCACCGCCAGCTCGGCCTGCTTCTGGCGCTCCTCCTGCTTCAGGGCCCGGTATTTCTCGGCGGCTTCAGCCTGCTTCTCGAGGTGCTGGAGCTGGCGGTCAAGCTCATCCCGCAGGTCGGTCAGGCGGTCGATATTCTCCTGGGTCCGGCGCATGCGGTTCTCGGTCTCGCGCCGGCGCTCCTTGTAACGCGAGATGCCCGCCGCTTCCTCAATGTAGTGGCGCAGTTCCTCGGGCTTGGCCTCGATCAGGCGCGAGATCATGCCCTGCTCGATGATGGCGTAGCTGCGCGGCCCCAGGCCGGTCCCCAGGAACAGGTCGGTAATGTCCCTGCGCCGGCACTTGGCGCCGTTCATGAAATAGTCGGACTGGCCTTCGCGCGTGACCCGGCGCTTGACGGAGATCTCGTTGAAGCGGCCGTATTCGCCGGGGGCGGTGCCATCGCTGTTGTCGAACACCAGCTCGATGGAGGCCTGGCCCACAGGCTTGCGGCTGGTTGAGCCGTTGAAGATGACGTCACTCATGGCCTCGCCACGGAGGTACTTGGCCGAGCTCTCGCCCATGACCCAGCGGACAGCGTCGATGATATTGGACTTACCGCAGCCGTTTGGCCCCACAACCGCCGTCATGTTCGAGGGGAAGGGAACCGTGGTGGGCTCAACAAAGGATTTGAAGCCGGCGAGCTTGATGGACTTCAGGCGCATGGTCGACCGGCTCAGCTGGCGGGTTCGACGGTGAGCGATTCATCCCGGGCCAGCGCCTGGAGAGCCACTTCACGCTGGTGTTCCCCGAAAGCCCGGATCACCTCGGTCACACCCTGATGGTCATCCGCCTCGACGCGATCCGCGATGCGCTGGAAATAGGTTCTCGAGACCTGCATTTCCCCCGGATCATTCGCCAGCACAAGATAATAGGTGCGACTGATCGCGGGCCGGAAGTTCTCCAGTGTTTCCTCCAGATAGGGATTGGCCACCACGGGGTAGCACCGGCGCATCACCTCCAGTCCACCATCAATCACCTCGCCCACCTCAGACGGATCACCACTGAGACGGCGACAGAGCTGATGGATGGCCTGGAGAAGCGGCTGCTCATCGTTTTCCGTCCGCCGGGCCATGAAACGGTCGGCCAGCATCTCGAGCAGATTCAGGTAGATGTCATAGAGGCTGTTCACCAGTTCCGGTGTCATGCCGGAGACCACAGCCCCTTTGCGCGGGTAGATGCGGATGAGGTGTCGGCGCTCCAGAATCAGAAGCGCCTCGCGCACCGATCCGCGGCTGACGTCCAGCTCCCCGGCCACCTTGAGCTCCTGGATGCGTTCACCAGGTCGCAGAGCACCCGTGATGATCTGGCGCCCGATATGCTGGGCAATCTGTTCGGAGAGACTTTCCGGCGCCTGGAATTGCATAGTGGGCTACCTACCCCTTCCCTGTGTGAGCGTGAGGATCATATCACAACAGCCCGACAATGGGACACGCGGCCACAGCCTGCCGTCATTTTTTTGCCACAACGGCCAGCGCCACTACCTGACGCTCATCGGAAGAGCTACAGATTACTGTTTTTAAAGCTTTATGGGATATCGGCACGGATTTCGCTTACGACCACCTGTCAGAGATCTGGAACCGGAGTAAGGCATGAAAAAGGTAACCGGCAACGCCCGCCCCATTGACCTGAAGCAGGCCCGTGATGCCGCTGAGAACGTGCGGATCATCGATGAATGGCAGGACAACAGCAATCGGCTTACCGTGCTGTGCAGCCGTCTGCATCAGACACTGGACCTCAATGCCATGCTGGATATATTCGCCGAGGAGCTCAACCAGGTGGTTCCCTTTGCTGCCCTGGCCTACCGGCGCTCGCGCAGCGGCGGCGACTTCGGTTATCTGCTGGGCTCAGGCGGCCCCCATCACTGCTGCTACAACCTGTCCCTGCGCGGCCAGGAACTGGGCTCCCTGCGGCTGGACCGTCGTGATCGCTTCCGGGATGACGAACTGATGTTCATTGAGCAGGCCATCGGCGTGCTCATCCAGCCCCTGCGCAACGGATGGCGCTACCAGGAGGCCCTGGAATCCGCCATGACCGACGGCCTCACCGGCATGGGCAACCGCCGCGCCCTGGACGAGACACTGGACAACCACGTGGAGCAGGCCCGCCGCTACGACCAGCCCCTGAGCCTGCTGCTGGTGGACCTGGACCACTTCAAGCAGATCAATGACACCCTCGGCCACGCGGCCGGCGATGAGATCCTCGGACTGGTCGGCGAACGGATCGAAACCCAGATCCGCTCCTGCGACCAGGGGTTCCGTTATGGTGGCGAGGAATTCGCCGTTGTACTGCCCCATACGGCCCAGGAAGCCGCCCATCTGGTAGCGGAGCGGCTGCGGCGAGCGTTTCGGGAAAAGCCCATGCAGTACGCTGAGCGGGCCCTTTCGATCACCGCATCCATCGGAGTTGCCACGCTGGGCGGTGATGACAGCGTGGATGATCTCCTGAGGGCGGCGGACAGCGCCCTGTACGCCGCCAAGAACAGCGGTCGCGACAGGGTCCGGATTGCCGGCGAGGGCACTGAGGGCGTGGATAACGCCGTCAGCCTCTAGAGCGGCGCCCCTTTCCCTGGCGACCTTTGGTGCCGCCACGCCCTTTCTCTGCAGGCTTGGCGGACCTCCGATCATCGGGCCTGGACGGCCGCTTGCGCTTGAGGCGGCGCAGCCGGTGCTTTTCGGTGGGTGTCGGAGATTTGACGGGCACCCGATCAAGCCCGACGGAATCACTGAGCGTATCCACATCCGCCTGCTCAAGCTCCTCCCAGCGCCCGGCACTCAGCCGGCTGGGCAGAAAGATCGGACCATGACGGACGCGCTTGAGCCGTGACACCTGCACCCCCTGGGACTCCCAGAGCCGCCGCACCTCACGGTTACGCCCTTCCATGATGGCCACGTAGTACCAGTGGTTGTGACCGGTACCGCCCCAGTACACGAGATCCGTGAAACGGGCCTCGCCATCCTCAAGCGTCACGCCGTTGACCAGACGTTCGGCCATATCATCGTCCACTTGACCGAAAATACGCACGGCGTACTCACGGTCCACCTGCCAGGAGGGATGCATCAGACGGTTCGCCAGCTCCCCGTCTGTTGTGAACAGCAGAAGCCCGCTGGTGGAAATGTCCAGACGTCCCACGGCAATCCAGCGTTCCCCGGTGAGCCGCGGCAGGCGATCGAAGACCGTGGGCCGCCCCTCCGGGTCATCCCGGGTGGTCACCTCGCCTTCGGGCTTGTTGTAGACGATGACCCGCCTGGTGGGTGAGGCCGCCGCGCCAAGGTCCACGCTGCGCCCGTCCACAAGCACCTCATCCTGTGCGGTAGCCCGGGCGCCCAGCTGGGCCACCTCGTCATTGATCTGCACGCGCCCCTGGCTGATCCAGCCTTCAATGGCCCGCCTTGACCCCAGGCCGGCACGCGCCAGCAGCTTCTGGAGACGCTCGCCGGTCTCGTTGGGGGTGTGACCGGAATCACTCATTCATTCGTCTCCGCATCCTCTTGGGAATTGCCGTTGGATTCGTCCAGTGCCAGCTCTTCCTGAAGCCGGTCTTCCACCTCGCGGCTGATGGTCTCGAGATCACGGACCTCCGCAAGGCTGGGCAGTTCGTCCAGTGACTGCAGGTTGAAGTAGTCCAGGAACTGTTTCGTCGTCGCGTACATCGAGGGGCGGCCCGGCACATCACGCTGGCCCACCACCCGGATCCATTCACGGTCCAGCAGGGTCCGGACGATGTTGGTATTCACCGTGACCCCGCGCACCTCCTCGATCTCGCCCCGGGTGACGGGCTGGCGATAGGCGATCAGTGCCAGCGTCTCCAGCAGGGCGCGCGAATAGCGCTGGGGTTTCTCCTCCCAGAGACGGCTCACCCAGGGCGAAAGCGATTCCCGCACCTGGAAGCGCCACCCGGAGGCCACTTTCCTGAGCTCAAACCCCCGCCCCTCACAGGCGTGCTCAATCAGTGAAAGCACGTGTTCCAGAACCGTGCGTGTGGGTTGCTCATGTTCGTCGAACAGAGCCTGCAGCTGATCCACACTGAGCGGCTTCCCGGCCGCCATAAGGGCGCCTTCGACAATGCGCTGAACCTGGTCGATGCTCTCCTCGTCCATCAGGCACTCCCTCTCGCACGGATATGCAACGGCGCCAGCGGCTCCGACTGCACCACCTCCACCAGCTGCTCACGAATCAGCTCCAGGGTGGCAATAAAGCTCACGACCACACCAAGGCGGCCCTCTTCCGGTGAAAACAGCGTCTCAAAACGCACAAAGCTGTCGCCGGACAGCTGATCCAGAATACTGGCCATCCGTTCCCGGGTGGATAGCTGCTCGCGCTCGACCTGATGGTGCTCGTACAGATCCGCGCGCTCCAGCACCCCCCTCAGCGCCAGCAGCATCTCCCGCAGGCTTACATCCGGATGGACCTGGCGTTCGGGCATTTCCGGGGGTTTCGCTCCCGCCAGATGGAAGTCCCGGTCCCGCCGCGGCAGCGCGTCAATGTCTTCAGCCGCCATCTTGTAGCGCTCGTACTCCTGAAGACGACGGATGAGCTCGGCTCTCGGGTCGTGCTCCTCTTCCTCTTCCTCGGTCTGACGTGGCAGCAGCATGCGGGATTTGATCTCGGCCAGGGTGGCCGCCATCACCAGGTACTCCGCCGCCAGCTCAAACCGCATCGCCTCCATGAGCGCGATGTAATCGATGTACTGATCGGTGATCGCGCTGACATCCACGTCCAGAATGTCCATATTCTGCCGCCGGATCAGATACAGCAGAAGGTCCAGAGGACCCTCAAAGGCATCCAGGAAGACCTCCAATGCATCCGGCGGGATGTAGAGGTCCTGGGGCAGATCATGGACCGGTTCGCCGGCCACCCTTGCCAGCGCCTCCCGATCGGGCGAGACCTGCTCGCCCTCGGTGCCGGTTTCCGCTTCCGTGGTCATCGACGGTATTCCAGCCCCATAACGCGCCGCACTTCCTGCAGGGTATCCCGTGCGGCATCGCGAGCCCGCTCACGGCCTTCGTCCAGGATTGAGCGCACCAGGTCCGGGTTATTCTCGTATTCGCGGCCGCGTTCCCGGAAGTCCTTCTGCTCCTCGATCACCTTCTCCTCGAGCGGTTTCTTGCAATCGATACAGCCGATGCCCGCGTTGCGACAGCCGTTCCAGACCCATTCTCGGGTACTGTCGTCGGAATAGATCTTGTGCAGGTCCCAAACCGGGCACTTTTCCGGGTCCCCCGGATCGCTGCGCCGCACCCGTGCCGGGTCTGTCTGCATGGTCCGGATCTTCTGGCTGACCGAATCCGGCTCCTCACGCATGAAGATGGTGTTGCCGTAGGACTTGGACATCTTCTGCCCGTCCGTTCCCGGCAGCCGAGCCTCAGGGGTCAGCAACTCCTGGGGTTCCGGCAGGATCACCTTGCCGCCACCCTCGATGTAGCCGTAGAGCCGCTCGCGATCCCCGATCGAGATATTCTGCTGCTCCTTGAGCAGCGCCCGGGCCGTTTCCAGCGCCTCCTCATCGCCCTGCTCCAGGAAGCGACGGCGCAGGCTGCGGTAGAGTTTGGCGTTCTTCTTGCCCATCTTGGCAATCGCCGCCTCGGCCTGTTCCTCAAAGCCCGGATCACGGCCATACAGGTGGTTGAACCGCCGCGCCACTTCCCGCGTGATCTCCACGTGGGAAACCTGGTCCGCGCCCACGGGCACCTGCCCCGCCCGGTACATCAGGATATCCGCGCTCTGGAGCAATGGATACCCGAGGAACCCATAGGTCGCCAGATCCTTTTCCTTGAGCTTCTCCTGCTGGTCCTTGAAGGACGGCACCCGCTCCAGCCAGCCCAGGGGCGTGATCATCGACAGCAGCAGGTGCAGCTCCGCATGCTCCGGCACATGGGACTGGATGAACAGGGTCGAGGACCCCGGATTGACGCCCGCCGCCAGCCAATCGATCACCATGTCCCAGATGCTCTCCTCAATGGTGAACGGGTCCTCGTACATGGTGGTCAGCGCATGCCAGTCCGCGACGAAGAAGAAACACTCATACTCGTGCTGGAGCTGGGCCCAGTTGGCCAGTACACCGTGATAATGGCCCAGATGAAGCCGGCCTGTGGGCCGCATCCCTGAAAGGATGCGTTGCTGGGGTTCAACGGAAGTCAATCCGGTCTCCTCATTGGTTCAGGGTCTGGCATGATTATACGCACGAAACGTTCATGGGTTAATCAACGAAAAAAGCCGACCCGCAGGTCGGCTTTATGGCGCGTACAGGCCGGCAGTCTTACCAGCCCGTCGCCTCCTTGATGGCCTTGCCGATGTCGGCCAGGCTGCGCACAGTATGCACGCCCGCATCGTGCAGGGCGCTGAACTTCTCGTCCGCCGTGCCCTTGCCACCGGCAATGATGGCACCGGCGTGGCCCATCCGCTTACCGGGAGGCGCGGTCACGCCCGCGATGTAGGAAACCACCGGCTTGCTCACGTTCTCCTTGATGTAGGCAGCCGCCTCTTCCTCAGCGGTACCACCGATCTCACCGATCATGACGATGGCCTCGGTCTCCGGATCCTTCTCAAACAGCTCGAGCATGTCGATGAAGTTGGAACCGGGAATCGGGTCGCCGCCGATGCCCACACAGGTGGACTGGCCAAAGCCGTAGTCAGTGGTCTGCTTGACCGCTTCGTAGGTCAGCGTACCGGAGCGCGAGATGATGCCAACCTTGCCGGGCTTGTGGATGTAGCCGGGCATGATGCCGATCTTCGACTGCTCAGGCGTGATGACGCCGGGGCAGTTCGGGCCGATCATGCGCACACCCTTGCGATCCACGTATTCCTTCACGTAGAGCATATCCAGCGTCGGGATGCCCTCAGTGATGCAGACCACCAGCTCAATGCCGGCATCCGCTGCCTCGACCACCGCATCCTTACAGAAGGGGGCGGGCACGTAGATCACGGTCGCGGTCGCGCCGGTCTTCTGAACCGCTTCGCGCACCGTATTGAAAACGGGCAGCCCCAGATGCTCGGTGCCGCCCTTGCCCGGGCTCACGCCGCCGACCAGATTGGTACCGTACTCCAGCGCCTGCTCGCTGTGAAAGGTCCCCTGGGCCCCGGTGAAGCCCTGGCAGATCACCTTTGTTTCCTTGTTCACCAGTACACTCATGCTTCACCTCCGGCTGCGGCAACGACTTTTTCGGCGGCTTGGGTCAGACTGCTTGCCGCGATGATGTTGAGGCCGCTGTCCGCCAGCTTCTGGCGTCCGTTCTCGGCGTTGTTGCCCTCAAGGCGGACCACCACGGGAACCGTAACGCCCACCTCTTCAACCGCACCCATGATGCCCTCGGCGATCATGTCGCACCGCACGATACCACCGAAGATATTGACCAGAACGGCCTTCACGGTGTCATCGGAAAGGATGATCTTGAACGCCTCGGCCACGCGCTCCTTGGTCGCGCCACCGCCGACGTCCAGGAAGTTGGCCGGCTGGCCACCATGGTGCTTGATGATGTCCATGGTGCCCATGGCGAGACCGGCGCCGTTAACCATGCAGCCGATGTTGCCATCGAGCGCCACATAGTTGAGGTCCCACTCGGCCGCATGCGCTTCGCGCTCGTCCTCCTGGGAGAGGTCGCGCATCTCGGCAAGCTGCTTCTGGCGGTACATGGCGTTGTCGTCCGCGCCCACCTTGGCGTCCAGGCAGTGCAGGTTGCCCTGATCGGTGATCACCAGCGGGTTGATCTCGATCAGCGCCAGATCCTTGTCCTCAAACAGCTTAGCCAGCCCCAGGAAGATCTTCGTGAACTGCTTGATCTGGTCACCCTGAAGGCCCAGTCCGAAAGCCAGCTCACGCGCCTGATAGGGCTGCGCGCCCACCAGCGGGTCAACCGTTGCCTTGAGGATCTTTTCCGGGGTTTCCTCGGCGACCTTCTCGATCTCGACACCACCCTCGGTGGAGGCCATGAAGACGATCCGGCGAGAGCCGCGATCCACGACCGCGCCCAGATAGAGTTCCTGGTTGATGTCGGTCAGGGACTCGACCAGGATCCGGTTGACCGGCTGGCCCTTCTCATCCGTCTGGAAGGTCACCAGGCGTTCACCCAGCCACTGGTCGGCAAAGGCACGGATCTCGTCCTTTGACTTGGCCAGCTTCACCCCGCCGGCTTTGCCGCGGCCACCCGCGTGCACCTGGGCCTTGACCACCCAGCCGTCACCGCCGATCTTGTCGGCAGCTGCCACCGCTTCATCAGCGTTGGAACAGGCCACGCCCTCGGAGACGGGCAGGCCGTACTCCCCAAAGAGCTGTTTGCTCTGATATTCGTGCAGATTCATAGATCACAACCTGTTGTGTTGGAGATTGCGCCGGTCATTTCTTCCGGCGCCGATTTGCCTTGTGAATCGCCATGCCGTCCACACCCAGTGCCGCCTCATGGACGGATTCGGACAGCGTCGGATGCGCAAAGCAGGTCAGGGCCAGGTCCTCGGCACTGGAGCCGAACTCCATCGCGATCACGCCCTGGGCAATGATCTCGGAGGCCTGGGGTCCGACAACGTGCATACCCAGTATCCGGTCGGTCTCTTCGTGGGCGATGATCCGCACCTGGCCCTCGGTTGCGTTGGCAGCCATGGCCCGGCCGTTCGCCGCAAAGGGGAAGGCGCCGACCTTGTAGGGCTCACCCTCGGACTTGAGCTCTTCCTCGGTCTTGCCGACCCAGGCCAGCTCCGGATGGGTGTAGACCACGTTGGGAATGCAGTCGTAATTGACCTCGGTCGCATAGCCGGCGATCCGATCCACCACCATCATGCCCTCTTCCGAGGCCTTGTGCGCCAGCATCGGCCCGCGCACCACGTCGCCGATGGCATAGATGCCGGGCACGTTGGTCTGGCACTCGTCGTCCACGGCCACGAAGCCGCGCTCGTCCAGATCCACACCGGAGTCGGACGAGAACAGCTTTTCCGTGTTCGGGGTGCGGCCGACAGCAACGATGAGCTTGTCGCACTTGATCTGCTGCTCGTTACCATCGCCGTCCTCATAGGTGACGTAGACCAGGTTGCGCTTCACCTCGGTCTTGGTCACGCGGCACTTGAGGCGGATGTCCAGGCCCTGCTTCTTGAAGCTCTTATGGGCATCCTTGGCGATGGCCTGATCCACGCCGGCCAGGAAGGTATCCTGAGCTTCCAGCATGGTGACTTCGGACCCGAGACGGTTCCAGACGCTGCCGAGTTCGAGGCCGATGACGCCGGCACCAATTACGCCGACACGCTTGGGCACCTCATCAAACTCCAGCGCGCCTTCGCTGTCGACGATCTTGCCTTCCTTCATCGGCGCCGGCGGAATCTCGATCGGGCGCGAACCGGTGGCGATGATGATGTTCTTGGCCCCATAGGTGCTCTTGTTGCCCTTGAGGTCGGTTACTTCCACCTGTTTGCTGTTGAGCACGCGGCCCCAGCCATGAATGGAGGTAACCCCGTTGGACTTGAACAGCCCCGCGATACCGCCGGTGAGATTACCGACGATCTCGTTCTTGTTCTTCATCATCTGCTCGATATCGACATCGAGCTCCTTGATCTTCAGGCCCTGCTTCTCGAAGCCGTGTTTCGCCTCCTCGTACTTATGGGAGGTTTCAAGCAGCGACTTGGACGGGATACAGCCCACGTTCAGGCAGGTGCCGCCCAGCACCTGGTCGCCCTTGTCGTCCTTCCAGCCTTCGACACAGGCGACGTTCATTCCCTGCTGCCCGGCGCGGATCGCTGCCACATAGCCGCCGGGGCCGGAGCCGATAACGATGACGTCATAGTCTTGGGACATAGTATTTCCTGCTTTCCAGTGATTCGTTGTCAGACGTCCAGAAGAATCCGCGCCGGATCCTCAAGCAGCTCCTTGATTGTCACAAGAAACTGCACAGCTTCCTTACCGTCAATCATACGATGGTCGTAGGACAGTGCCAGATACATCATCGGCAGCACCTTAACCTCGCCGTTGACGGCCATAGGGCGCTCCTGAATCTTGTGCATGCCAAGGATCGCCGTCTGTGGCGGGTTCAGGATCGGCGTCGAAATCAGCGACCCGAAAATACCGCCATTGGTGATCGAGAAGGTACCACCGGTCATCTCCTCGATGGTGAGCTTGCCGTCCCGCGCCTTCTGGCCGAATGTGTTGATGCCCTGCTCCACGTCGGCGACCGAGAGTGCATCCGCGTCACGCAGCACCGGCACCACCAGGCCCCGGTCTGTGGAAACGGCGATACCCACATCCTGGTAGCCGTGATAGACCATTTCATTGCCGTCGATGGAGGCGTTGACCGCGGGGAAACGTTTGAGGGCTTCAGTCGCCGCCTTCACGAAAAAGCCCATGAAACCGAGCTTAACGCCATGGCGCTTCTCAAAGGACTCCTTGTACTGCTGACGGATGTCCATGATCGGCTGCATGTTCACCTCGTTGAACGTGGTGAGCATGGCCGTGGTCTGCTGCACATCCACCAGTCGCTTGGCGATGCTGGCGCGCATGCGGGTCATGGGCACGCGCTTCTCGGGGCGTTCACCCTGCGGCATGCTGCCGGCCGGTGCCTCGGGGGCGGCCGACTGGCCTGCGCCGCCACTGCTTTTCGCGGCGGGCGCCGGTTCACTGCCTTTCTGATCCGCAGCGCGCTGAACGTCTTCCTTCAGCACGCGGCCGCCCTTACCGGTGGCCTCGACCTTCGACAGATCAACGCCCTTTTCTTCCGCCATCTTCTTCGCGGCCGGGCTGACCAACGGCTCCTCGCCACTGTCCTCGCCCTTGTCATCGGCCGCGGCCGGTTGTTCGGGGGCTGGCTCTTCCCTGGCGGCGGATTCGTCGCTGGCGCCGCCCTCAGACTCCTCCTTCGCGTCACCGCTGCCGGCGGAACCGGACTCGCCTTCCGCGAACTTCCCGATCACTTCGCCACTCTCAACGGTATCGCCCTCGTCCTTGACGATCTCCTTGATGACACCGTCGCCGGGAGCCACGACCTCGAGCACCACCTTGTCGGTCTCGATATCGACGATCAGCTCATCCCGCTCGCACTGTTCGCCGGGTTTCTTGTGCCAGGTAGCGATCGTGCCTTCCGCAACTGATTCGGGAAAAACCGGAGCTTGGATATCTGTTGTCATTGCTCTTCCTTACTTGTCAGTACCCGTCAGACGGAGAATGCGTCTTCAACGAGTTGTTTCTGTTCCTGGGCGTGTACGCTTGGATAACCAGAGGCTGGCGCTGCCGACGCCTTGCGCCCCGCGTACTGCAGTCTCGGCTTCTTCCTGGTGCGATCCAGTGCATGCCGCATGTGGTGCTGACTGGAATACCAGGCGCCCTGATTCATGGGCTCCTCCTGGCACCAGACCGCGGTCTCGATGCCGGTATAGGGTGCCAGCACCGCGTCCAGATCATCGTGCGGGAACGGATAGAGCTGTTCGATCCGCACGATCAGCGTGTCTTCCCGCCCGTCGGAACGCTGCTTCTCAAGCAGGTCGTAATAGACCTTGCCGCTGCACATGATCAAACGGTTAACTTTCCGCGGGTCCGGCATTTCCTTCGGAGGCAGGACTGTGCGGAAAGTGCCCTCACACAGGTCGTCCAGCGAGGACACCGCCTCCTTGTGACGCAGCAGGCTCTTAGGCGTCAGCGCGATCAACGGCTTGCGCAGAGGCCGTTTCACCTGACGGCGGAGCATGTGGAACACCTGGGACGGCGTGGTCGGAACGCAGACCTGGATGTTGTGCTCCGCTGAAAGCTGCAGGAACCGCTCAAGCCGCGCGGAAGAATGCTCGGGCCCCTGGCCCTCATAGCCATGGGGAAGAAGCAGGGTCAGCCCGCAGAGCCGCCCCCACTTGTGCTCACCACTGGTGATAAACTGGTCAACCACCACCTGCGCGCCATTGACGAAGTCACCGAACTGCGCTTCCCAGATGGTCAGCGTTGTGGGCGTGGTCGTGGCATAACCGTATTCAAAGCCCACTGCTGCCGCCTCCGAGAGCAGAGAGTCGTAGATCTCGAAGCGCGGCTGGTCATCCCGGACGTGCTCAAGCGGCACGTATTCGCTGCCGTCCTTCTGGTTGTGCAGAACCGCATGACGGTGCGAGAAGGTGCCGCGGCGTGAATCCTGGCCGGTGAAGCGGATCGGATGCCCCTCGTTCAGCAGCGTGGCGTACGCCATCGTTTCCGCGTAACCCCAGTTCAACGGTAACGCGCCCTGCGTCATCTTGCCGCGGTCCTCCATGATCTTCTTGACCTGGCGTTGCACCGTGAATCCTTCCGGTACCGTCGAGATCCGGCGGCCCAGCGCCTGCAGGGTCTTCATGGGTACGCTGGTCTTGCACCGCGCCGTCCATTCATGACCCAGGTAGGGTGTCCAGTCCACGTAGAGATCGGTATTGGGTTCCTTGACCAGGGCGTCCACCACATGGTCGCCGTTGTCCAGCTTATCGCGGTACTCCTCGAACAGCTTCTTGGCGTCCTGCTCCTGGATGGTCCCGTCATTGACGAGCTGCTTCACATACAGGTCACGGGTCGTGGGGTGATTCCGGATCTTCTCGTACATCCGCGGCTGCGTGGCGGAAGGCTCATCCGCCTCGTTATGGCCGCGCCGGCGGTAGCACACCAGGTCAATGACCACGTCCTGGCCGAACTCGTTGCGGTAATCCATGGCGAGCTGGGTCACATAGAGCACCGCCTCGGGATCATCGCCATTCACATGCAGGATCGGCGCCTGGACCATCTTCGCCACATCGGTGCAGTACTCGGTTGAGCGCGCGTCCAGGCGATGGCTGGTGGTGAACCCGATCTGGTTATTGACCACGATGTGAACGGTGCCGCCAATGCCGAAGCCCCGTGTCAGGGACATCTGGAGGCTCTCCATGACCACGCCCTGGCCGGCAAAGGCCGCATCACCATGGATCGCGATCGGCAGCACCTGCTGCCCCGTCTCATCCTCGCGGCGTGCCTGGCGTGCACGGACTGAGCCGCTCACTACCGGGGTCACGATCTCCAGGTGCGACGGGTTGAAGGCCAACGCCAGGTGGACCTCGCCACCGGGGGTCATCACGTTGGAGGAGAAGCCCTGGTGGTATTTCACGTCCCCTGAGCCCTCGTCCATGGTCACCTTGCCGTCAAACTCATCAAACAGCTCCCTGGGGTTCTTCCCGAGGGTATTGACCAGGATGTTGAGCCGGCCCCGGTGGGCCATGCCAATGACAATCTCGCGCGCCCCGTAGGAACCAGCGCGCTGGATGAGCTCGCTGACACAGGGTGTGAGCGATTCCGCGCCTTCAAGCCCAAACCGCTTGGTCCCCGGGTACTTGGAACCAAGATACTTCTCCAGACCTTCGGAAGCGTTGAGCCGCTCCAGCAGGTTCAGCCGGGTTTTCGTCTCATAGTTGGGGTGCGACTTCACGCTCTCCAGACGATGCTGGAACCAACGCTTCACCGTGGTATCCACAATGTGCATGTACTCGGCGCCCACGGTACTGCAGTAGGTGCGCTCCAGCCCATCGATGATATCCCGCAGCTTCATCCGCTCAGAGCCGAAGAACAGCGACCCGGTCTGGTATTCCACATCCAGATCGTCATCATCCAGCTCGTGATAGCGGAAATCGAGATCCTTCACTTTGGGCCGGTTCAGCAGCCCAAGGGGATCCAGGTCCGCATTCTGATGGCCACGGAAACGATAGGCATTGATCAGCTGGAGAACGCGGACCTGCTTTTCTTCGGCCTTGGAGATGGAAGAGGGAGCGCCCCGGGCGGGAGAGTAACGGCGCTGGTTCTGGGCAATGTATCGGAACTGGTCTCGGATTTCTCGGTGTGGAACATCGGGTCTGTGGTCGCCTGGTATTCCCGGAAGCTGGTCAAAATAACGCCGCCATTCTTCCGGAACGCCGTTGGGATCCTTGAGGTAGGTTTCGAACAGATCCTCAACGTAAGCCAGATTCCCACCCTGCAGGTGGGACGTCCGCCACAGCTGCTCCATTATGCTTTCATGCATGGCACTCGCTCGCCTCTGACTGGACTTCGTGTCAGCAAACGCGGCCCTGGCCTTTTGAGCTCCGGCCGCGTGCCCTTGCGCGACACGGTGTTGCCGTGACGCGCATTAACCAAGGGCGGCCTGCGGGCCGCCCTGAGCGTCTTCTGGCGTGAACTGTGTCGCAATAATCAGGTTGTGCGCTGCATCAGCATAGTACGGATATGGCCGATTGCACGTGTCGGGTTCAGTCCTTTGGGGCAGACACTCACACAGTTCATGATCCCGCGGCAGCGGAATACACTGAACGGGTCATCCAGATTATCGAGACGTTCCGCGGTCGCCGTATCACGGCTGTCCGCCAGAAAACGATACGCCTGCAGCAGCCCAGCAGGGCCAACGAACTTGTCCGGGTTCCACCAGAACGACGGGCAGGCCGTTGAGCAGCAGGCGCATAGAATACACTCATAGAGCCCGTCGAGTTTCTCCCGGTCCTCGGGGGACTGGAGACGCTCGATGGCGGGCTCCGGATTATCATTGATCAGGTACGGCTGGATCCTCTCGTACTGCTGGTAGAAGATCGACATGTCCACCACCAGGTCCCGTACCACGGGCAGCCCCGGCAGCGGGCGCAGTACCAGCTTGTTATTCTTAACAACTTCCGACACCGGCGTGACGCACGCCAGCCGGTTCATGCCGTTGATATTCATCCCGTCCGAGCCGCAGACGCCCTCACGGCAGGAACGACGGAATGCCACACTGACATCATCCTCCTTGATCATGTGCAGCACGTCGAGAACCATCAGATCCTTGCCTTCCGGAAGCTCAACTTCGACGTCCTGCATGTACGGCACATTGTCCGTTTCAGGATTGTATCGATAGAGACTGACCAGCATCACAACACCTCTTTATTAGTACTTCCGGACTGTCGGCGGGAATGCATCCATCGAGCGCGGCGCAAAGTTGACCTCACGCTGCCCCAACCGCTTTTCAAGCGGGAAGTAGATGGAGTGCTTCAGCCACTGTTCATCGTCACGCTCGGTGTAGTCGTTCCGCGCGTGGGCGCCACGGCTTTCACGCCGCTCAATGGCTGATACCGCCGTTGCGTACGCAACCTCGTAGAGGTTTTCCAGTTCCAGCGCTTCGACACGGGCGGTGTTGAAGGCGTTGCTGGTGTCCTCGAGTTTCGTGTTGCGGATCTTTTCGCCGATCTCATCCAGAATTCTGAGGCCTTTCTCCATGGGTTCGCCATCGCGGAAAACCCCGAAGTAAAGCTGCATGGTGTCCTGGAGTTCCTTCTTGACATCGTAGACACGCTCGGTGCCCTCACCACTGTTGAGGCGATCCAGACGCGCCATGGCGCGCTCGATGTCGCTTTCACTCGCCTCCATGGCGTCGCCGCCCTCGCGCAGCTGCTTTTCGATCTGCAGGCCCGCGGCACGGCCGAACACCACCAGATCCAGCAGGGAGTTGCCGCCCAGGCGGTTGGCACCGTGTACGGATACCGAGGCCGCCTCACCGCAGGCAAAGAGCCCTTCAATGGGCTGGTCATTGCCACTGGCGTCCTGGGTCATCACCTGACCGCCGATGTTGGTCGGCAGGCCGCCCATCATGTAGTGGCAGGTCGGCACCACCGGAATCGGCTCCTTCACCGGATCCGCATGCGCGAAGGTCCGGGAAAGCTCCAGGATACCCGGAAGGCGCAGATTCAGTGTCTCCTCGCCAAGGTGGTCGAGCTTGAGGTAGACATGGTCCTTGTTGGGGCCACAACCACGACCTTCCAGAATCTCCAGAACCATGGACCGGGCCACAACGTCGCGACCGGCCAGATCCTTGGCGTTCGGGGCATAGCGTTCCATGAAGCGCTCGCCCTCCGAATTCACCAGATAACCGCCCTCGCCACGGCAACCCTCGGTCACCAGAGTGCCCGCACCATGGATACCAGTGGGGTGGAACTGCCACATCTCCATATCCTGAACCGGAATACCGGCCCGCAGGGCCATGCCCACGCCGTCACCGGTGTTGATCAGGGCGTTGGTGGTGGAGGCGTAGATGCGGCCAGCACCGCCGGTTGCCAGTACCGTGGCCTTGGACTTGATGTAGACGACTTCGCCAGTCTCCATCTCGATGGCGATGACACCCACCACCTGCCCATCCTGGTTCTTCACCAGATCGACGGCATACCACTCATTCAGGAAGGTGGTGCCGCCCTGCAGGTTCGCCTGGTAGAGGGTGTGAAGCAGTGCGTGGCCGGTACGGTCCGCTGCCGCGCAGGTGCGCGCCGCCTGACCGCCCTTGCCGTATTCCTTGGACTGACCGCCGAAGGGCCGCTGGTAGATACGGCCATTCTCGAAACGGGAGAACGGCAGCCCCATGTGCTCCAGTTCATAGACGGCACGCGGGCCGACGGAACACATGTACTCGATGGCTTCCTGATCCCCGATGTAGTCGGAGCCCTTGACGGTGTCATACATGTGCCAACGCCAGTCATCGTTCGGATCCGCACTGGCAATGGCACAGGTAATGCCACCCTGGGCGGAGACGGTATGCGACCGGGTCGGAAAGACTTTCGAGATGCATGCTGTGTTGATGCCGGACTGAGTCAGCTGCTGCGCGGCCCGCAGACCGGAACCGCCACCACCGATCACGAGTGCATCAAACGACATGGTTCTAAGATTGGACATGATTCAGAGCCCCCAGAGAATCTCGACACCCCAGACGAGGTAGATAAACATGATCAGCCCGCAGCCGGCCTGGATGACAAACCGCAGCGCTGTCGGCTTGATGTAATCGGTAGTGACCGTCCAGAGACCGACCCACGAGTGGATACCCAGCGAGATCAGCGCCAGCAGGCTGAAGATGCGCATCCACATCTGGTCGAACAGGCCGGCCCACTGTGCGTAATCGAGATCGGACGACCCCAGCACAAACCCCGTCAGAAACAGGGTATACAGCGCCAGCACCACGGCTGATACGCGCTGCATCAGCCAGTCATAGGCACCGGTGCGCCCGAGGTTGGTGACACTCTTTACCATATCCAGACTCCCAGCAGAACAATCAGTACGGCAGAGACCACAAAGGTGATCTTGGTGCTGAGTCGACCGCCCTCAAGCGTCTCCCCAACGCCCATATCCATGACCAGGTGACGGATACCCGCCACCAGATGGTAGGCAAGCGCCGATAGCGTGCCCCAGACCACCAGCTTGCTCAGCGGGTGCGTCATGAGCTCCGCCACGGCCGCGAACCCGGCCTCACCGGCCAATGACTGGTCGAGGCCATAGAGAAGGAATGCGATCCCGACGAATGCCACAATACCGCTAATTCGATGCAGGATTGAGGCAATGGCGGGAATGGGAAAATGGATGGTGCTGATTTCTAGGTTAACCGGTCGTTTGGTCGTCACGGCTCCTGACCCCTGTCTGGTGCGCCGGGCGGTGTCGGTCGGCCCCGACAGCCGGGCACAGTGTGTTGGTGGATCATCGTTCTGATCAGCGGGCGGGTTAGAACCGCCGTCTCTGGCGGGCTCCCGTCTACGGGCTTGGAATTATAGAGACTGCCCCCGGTGATTACAAACCGGCAAGAGGACCTCCAGCGGCCCGCAGGTAACAGACAGATTGACAATTGGTAACACCGCCCTATATTTTCGCGAACCGCGAAGGCGTTAGAAGCGATCCCGCCGACTGGCCCACCCCGACGCCTGATCCGTGACGTCCGGGTCAATCTTCTGCGATACTTGGGTTCGCTGTGCGTCATCTCCAGCACTGGTTTGCTGAACTGACAGGAGAACACCATGTCCAACGAGAAAGCAACGCTTTCGGTCGGAGGCCGAACCCTGGAACTTCCGGTCTATTCCGGTACACAGGGCCCTGATGTGATTGATGTGAGAAATCTGGTCACGGAAGGCTGGTTCACCTACGACCCCGGTTTTGTTTCCACCGCCGCGTGCGAATCGAAGATCACCTTCATCGACGGGGCGAACGGGGTTCTCCTGCATCGCGGCTACCCCATCGAGCAGCTGGCCAACAACGCCGATTACCTCGAAGTCTGTTACCTGCTGCTCCACGGCGAACTCCCCACCGCCGAAGAAAATGAACGCTTCCGCCGCACCGTCAACAATCACACCATGATCCACGACCAGATGAGCCATTTCTTCAACGGGTTCCGCCGCGACGCGCACCCGATGGCCATCATGGTCGGCGTGGTCGGGGCACTCTCCGCCTTCTATCACGACACCATGGACCTTACCGACGTGCACGAGCGCGAAGTTGCGGCCCACCGTCTGATCGCCAAGATGCCGACCATCGCGGCCATGTGCTACAAGTACTCGATCGGCCAGCCCTTCATGTATCCGCGCAACGATCTGGGCTATGCCGAGAACTTCCTGTACATGATGTTCGGCGTACCCTGTGAGGAATACAAGGTGAACCCGGTCCTGGCCAAGGCCATGGACAAGATCTTCATCCTGCACGCGGACCATGAGCAGAACGCCTCCACCTCAACGGTCCGCCTCGCGGGCTCCACCGGCGCCAATCCCTTCGCGGTCATCGCGGCGGGCATTGCAGCCCTCTGGGGGCCGGCACACGGCGGTGCCAATGAGGCGGTCCTGAACATGCTCAACGAGATCGGTGATGAATCCAACGTCGAACACTGCGTCGAGCGGGCCAAGGACAAGGACGACCCCTTCCGCCTGATGGGCTTCGGCCACCGGGTCTACAAGAACTTTGATCCGCGCGCCCGGGTTATGCGCGACACCGCCCACGAGGTACTTCAGGAGCTGGGGCTTGAGAATGACCCGCTGCTTCGGATTGCCCAGCGCCTCGAGCAGATCGCTCTGGAAGACGAGTACTTCATTGAGCGCAAACTCTACCCGAACGTCGACTTCTACTCCGGGATCATCCTCAAGGCCATCGGCATCCCGACCTCGATGTTCACAGTGATCTTCGCGCTCTCGCGCACGATTGGCTGGTTCTCCCACTGGAACGAGATGGTCAGCGGCAACTACCGCATCGGTCGGCCGCGCCAGCTCTACAGCGGCTATACCAAGCGCGACTATCCCAGCGAGTAACAGCACCCCCGAAAACCCGCTCCCGAGCGGGTTTTCTCGTTTCAGGATGCAGGAGGAGGCAGCGTCCCATGCAGATTGCTTTCATTGGACTCGGGGTCATGGGTTTTCCCATGGCCGGGCACCTGGCCCGGCATGACGGATTCAGTGTGCGGGTCTACAACCGCACGGAAGAAAAGGCACAGGACTGGGCCCGCTGCTACCCCGGCGAGACCGCAGAAGGTATTTGGCAGGCCGTGGTGGATGCGGATGCCGTCGTTACCTGCGTGGGGGCGGATCCGGATCTGAGAGCGCTCTACACCGGCGAGTACGGCATCATTGCTAATGCTCCTGAGGGCGCGCTTCTGATCGACCACACCACGGCGTCAGCCAGTGTTACCCGGGAACTGGCGGAACAGGCGGCCAAGGCCGGGCACAGCTGGGTGGACGCGCCGGTCTCCGGCGGCCAGAAGGGTGCCGAAAACGCCCAGCTGACCATCATGTGCGGTGGCGAACGTGGCGCCTTCGACCGGGCCCTGCCCGTGCTCAACTGCTACGGCAAGGCCGTGCATTACATGGGGGAAGCGGGTCATGGCCAGCTCACCAAGATGGTGAACCAGATTACCGTCGCCGGTCTTCTGCAGGGGCTCTCGGAAGGGCTTCATTTCGCCGAGGAGGCGGGGCTTGACCCGGCATCGGTTGTGCAGGCCATCAGTGGCGGTGCGGCCCAGTCCTGGCAGATGGATAACCGCGCCCAGACCATGATCGAGGGAGAGTACAACCACGGCTTTGCAGTTGACTGGATGCGCAAGGACCTGGGCATCTGCATTGCGGAGGCCCGGAACAACGGCGCCAGCCTGCCCGTTGCCGCACTGGTCGACCAGTTCTACTCAGACGTGCAGAACCTGGGCGGGGGACGCTGGGATACCTCAGCGCTTCTGGAGCGGCTGCGGGCAAACTCCTGACCCCGTACCACGGATCGCCCGCAGGGCGGGCTCCTACCACATACACCGTAGGAGCGAGCCTCGCTCGCGATACCTTTGATCGCCTGCAAGGCAGGCTCCTACGGCACCTTCAGCTGGCCTTGCGCTTGCCGCCCTGGCCTCCGGATTTCTTCTTCTCCTGGGGCTCCCACCGGCCGTTGCGGTAGTAGGCCTGCCACCCGGTCGCCTTACCCTCCTTTTCAGATGCCACATACTGCTCCCTGGTCTTACGGCTGTAGCGCACCGTTGTCGGGTTCCCCTCCGGGTCACGCTCGGGCGCATCCAGTATGTAGGCGTACTTGGGATCCAGCTCCGCGGCATGTGGCTTGATCTCGCTCACCAGCGGCGGCCGCGTCTCGCGGTTCTTGGGAAACTGGCTGGCGGCCAGGAACAGGCCTGAGGCGCCATCCCTCAGTACATAGGTGTCGTCCACCTTCTGGCACTGAAGTTCCGGCATCGGGATCGGGTCCATCTTGGGGGGCGCCGGCTCCCCATTGCGCAGCAGTTTCCGCGTGTTCTTGCATTCCGAATTGGTGCAGTCGAAATACTTCCCGAAACGCCCACTCTTGAGCTGCATCTCACTGCCACACTTGTCGCACTCCAGCGTCGGGCCCTCATAGCCCTTGATGCGGAAACTGCCGTACTCCAGCTCCTGGCCATCACAATCCGGGCTGTTACCGCACACGTGCAGCTTGCGGGTCTCATCGATCAGGTAGCTGTCCATGGCCGTGCCACATTTCGGGCAGCGGTGTTTCTCGCGCAGCAGGCGGGATTCACCCTCGCCGTCGTCATCCTCATCCGCGCTGACCGCCTCGTCACCGGGAATCAGGTTGATGGTCTTCTTGCAGCGCTCCTTGGGCGGCAGCGAGTAGCCGGAGCACCCCAGAAAGACCCCGGTGCTGGCAACACGGATCTGCATGTGCCGGCCGCAGTCCGGGCACTCGATGTCCGTGTCCGTAGGCGCGTTGGTGCGCATGCCACCGTCCGTGGACTCCGCCTGCTGGAGCTGCTTCGAGAAGCGCTCGTAGAATTCATTGAGAACCTGCTTCCAGTCCTCCCGGCCCTCGGCAACCTCGTCGAGTTCCTCCTCCATGCGTGCCGTGAAATCGTAATCCAGCAGGTTGGAGAAGGATTCGTTCAGCCGGTCCGTAACAATGTCCCCCAGCTTTTCCGCATAGAAACGCCGGTTCTCCAGGCGCACATAGCCGCGCTCCTGGATCGTCGAGATGATGGAGGCATAGGTTGAGGGCCGTCCGATCCCGCGCTTTTCAAGTTCCTTGACCAGCGACGCCTCAGTGTAGCGTGGCGTTGGCTTGGTAAAGTGCTGGCTCGGAGTCAGCTCGCTCAGGATCAGGCGGTCGCCTTCGGCAATATCCGGAAGCACCACATCCTGGTCCTTCTTCCCGGAGGACGGCGCCACCTTCTGGAAACCATCAAACCGGATGATCCGGCCCCGGGTCTTCAGCTGATAATCCCCTGCGACCACGGTCACGGATGTGCTCAGGAACTCGGCGTCAGTCATCTGGCAGGCCACGAATTGGCGCCAGATCAGGTCGTAGAGCCGTTCGGCGTCCTTCTCCAGACCGCTGATGTCCTGGGCCCGGTGTTTGACGTCCGACGGTCGAATCGCTTCGTGCGCTTCCTGGGCCCCTTCACGGGACGTGTAATAGCGCGGCTTCTCGGGCAGGTAATCATCACCGAAACTGGCCTGGATATAACCGCGCGCGGACTGGATCGCATCCTGACTCAGGTTGGTCGAATCCGTCCGCATGTAGGTAATGTAGCCGGCCTCATACAGGCGCTGGGCCAGCGTCATGGTTTTCTTCACGCTGAAACCAAGGCGGTTACTTGCCGCCTGCTGCAGCGTGGACGTAATGAACGGGGCCGAGGGCCGGGATTTGGTGGGCTTGTCCTCGCGCTTGGCCACGCGGAAGGCCTGCTCATCCTCCGCCAGTGCCCTCAGGCGCTCAACATGCTCATTGCTCTGCTGCTCGTTCGTGGGCCTGTAGGGCTTGTCGCCATACTTTGCCACCTCGAACGGAATGCCCACACTCTTCTGCTCAGGCGGTGTCAGCAGTGTATCCAGCTCCCAGTATTCCTCGGGTACAAAGGCGCGGATCTCACGCTCGCGCTCAACGATGAGCCGAACTGCCACGGACTGGACGCGCCCCGCGGAAAGACCACGGGCAATCTTGCTCCACAGCAGCGGCGAGACCATATAGCCCACCACACGGTCCAGGAACCGGCGTGCCTGCTGTGCCTCAACCCGGTGAGTGTCCACGTCCGTGGGTTCGGAAAAGGCCCCCTGGATGGCACGCTTGGTGATCTCATTGAACACCACGCGACGGTACTTGTCGTCGTCACCGCCAATGGCCTCCTTCAGGTGCCAGGCAATGGCCTCCCCTTCGCGGTCAAGGTCCGTGGCCAGATAGACCGCATCGGCGTTGTTCGCCAGCCGCTGCAGTTCGCTGACCACCTTCTCCTTACCGGGGAGTATCTCGTAATGGGCTTCCCAGTCGTTCTCCGGGTCCACGCCCATGCGCCGGATCAGCTGATCATGGGCCTTCTGCTGCTTGTAGCGGGCCTTGGTCTCGGGATCCATCTTGCGTGTCTCCGCAGCCTGGCGGGCACGCTCCTTGGGGTCCGTTTTACGGTTGCCGGAACCACTCACTGGAAGATCGCGGATATGTCCCACGCTGGACTTCACGATGTAGTCATCACCAAGGTACTTATTGATGGTCTTGGCCTTGGCGGGGGACTCCACGATTACCAGACTTTTACCCATAACAGCGAAATCTTCCTCAGAACAGTGTGGTGACCATGGCGCCGACCATGGACGTGGCGACAATATATAGGGATTGGGTCATGGCGGGTCAAGTGACCACAAACAAAAAGCCCGGCGCGTGGCCGGGCTCAAGAGGGCTTGGAAGCGGATCAGAGCCGCTCGAAGACGGTGGCCGTCCCCTGCCCCAGGCCGACACACATGGTGGCGACACCCAGGGTACCCTCGTTCTGCTGCATGACGTTCAGCAGCGTGGTGGAGATGCGGGAACCGGAGCAGCCCAGCGGGTGGCCTAGCGCGATGGCGCCGCCGTGCAGGTTCACCTTCTGGTCCATCTCGTCCAGCAGCTTGAGATCCTTCAGTACCGGCAGTGACTGCCCAGCGAAGGCTTCGTTCAGCTCCCAGAAGTCGATGTCCTCGACCTTCAGACCAGCCCGCTTCAGGGCCTTCTTGGTCGCCGGAACCGGGCCATAGCCCATGATGGCCGGATCCACGCCCGCCACAGCGGTCGCACGGACCTTGGCGATGGGCTTGAGGCCCAGTGCCTTGGCCTTCTCGTAGGACATTACCAGCATGCTGGAAGCACCGTCGGTCAACTGGGACGAGGTGCCCGCGGTGACTGTGCCATCCTTCGGATCAAACGCCGGCTTGAGCTCGGACAGGCCTTCCGCCGTGGTTTCCGGCCGGATGGTTTCGTCCTGCTCGATCAGCTTACGGTAACCGTTCTCATCGTGACCTTCGACGGGCACGATTTCATTATCAAACCCGCCGTTTTCACGGGCCTGCGAGGCACGCTGATGGGACCGTGCACCAAACTGGTCCTGCTGCTCCCGGGTAATGCCATGCATCTTGGCCAGCATTTCCGCAGTCAGGCCCATCATGTTGGACGCCTTGGCGGAATACTTGGATGACGCTGGGTTGTGATCAAAGCCGGACTCCATGGGAATGTGACCCATGTGCTCAACACCACCGATCACGAACACTTCCCCGTTCCCGGTCTGGACCGCCTGGCTGGCGGTATGCAGCGCACTCATGGAGGAGCCACACAGGCGGTTCACGGTCTGTGCCGCCGCCTCGTGGGGAATGCGGGTCATCAGCGACATCTGGCGCGCGATGTTCAGGCCCTGCTCTTTGGTCTGGTTCACGCAGCCCCAGATGACATCCTCAACTTCCTTCGGGTCCAGTTTCGGATTGCGGTCAAACAGTGCTTCGACCAGCGCCGCGGACAGGTCCTCGGCGCGCACATTGCGGAAACAGCCATTCTTGGCACGGCCCATCGGCGTCCGCACGCAATCGACTATGACAACGTCTCTCGGATTAAGGCTCATAGATTTTCTCCGTTCGGAAATCTGTTCAACGATCAGCCATGGAACTTTTTGCCGGCCTTGGCCATTTCACGCATGCCATCGGTCGGGTGATAAAGCGGACCCAGGTCCTTGTACTTGTCTGCCATCTGGCAGAACGCGTCCAGGCCAATGTCGTCGATATAGCGCAGCGCACCACCACGGAAGGGCGGGAAGCCGATGCCATAGACCAGCCCCATGTCCGCCTCGGCGGCCGTACCCACGATGTTGTCTTCCAGGCACCGCACGGTCTCGATGCACAGCGGGATCATCATGCGCTCGATGATCTCGTCGTCGGTGAACTCCTGGCTGTTGTGAACAACCGGCTTGAGCAGATCATAGGTGGACTCATCCACAACCTTCTGCTGCTTGCCTTTCTTGTCCAGCTTGTACTGGTAGAAACCAACGTCCGACTTCTGCCCCAGCCGGTCCTTCTCGAACATCACATCGATGGCGCTCTTGTGCTCATCCTTCATGCGATCCGGGAAGCCTTCAGCCATTACTTCGTTGGCGTGCTTGGCGGTGTCCATGCCCACCACGTCCAGCAGGTAGGCCGGGCCCATGGGCCAGCCGAACTTCTCCATCACCTTGTCGACTTTCTGGAAGTCGGCGCCGTCGCGTACCAGGCGTGCAAAGCCGCCGAAGTACGGGAACAGGATCCGGTTAACCAGGAAGCCGGGGCAGTCGTTGACCACGATCGGGCTCTTGCCCATGGCACGGGCGTAGGCAACGGTAGTCGCGACCGCCTTGTCACTGGTCTTCTCGCCACGGATCACCTCAACCAGCGGCATCATGTGTACCGGGTTGAAGAAGTGCATGCCGCAGAAGTTCTCCGGGCGCTTGAGGTTCTTCGCCAGGCGGTCAATGGAGATGGTGGAGGTGTTGGAGGTAAGAATCTTGTCCTCGCCGATCACGTCCTCGGTCTCACGCAGTACCGAATCCTTGACCTTGGGGTTCTCGACCACGGCCTCGACCACCAGGTCCACATCACCGAAATCGCCATAATTCAGCGTCGGATGGATGTTGTTGAGCACATCACCCATCTGGTCGGCGCTCATCTTGCCCTTCTCGACGCGCTTGCTCAGCTGCTTCTTGGCCTCGTCGAGGCCCAGCTTGATACCGTCGCGGTTGATGTCCTTCATCATGATGGACGTGCCCTTGAGCGCACTCTGGTACGCAATGCCACCACCCATGATGCCGGCACCGAGAACGGCCGCCATTTTCACCTGGTTAGCCTGCTTCTCGTAGTCCTTGGCCTTCTTCTTCAGATCCTGATCGTTCAGGAAGATCTGGACCAGGGAGGCCGCAGTGCCGGTCTTGGCCATCTTGGCGAAGCCTTTGGCCTCAACCTCAACCGCCTTGTCGCGGGTCATACCGGCATGCTTCTGCATGACCTTGACCGCTTCCACCGGTGACGGATAGTTGGGGCCGGACTGGCCGGCGACATAGCCCTTGGACGTCTCAAACACCATCATGCTTTCCATGGAGTTGAGCTTGAGCTTGCCGGTCTTCTCCTCGCGACGCGCCTGGTAGTCCAGCTTGCCGCTGTTGGCTTCCTTCAGGATATCAACGGCGGCATCCACCAGCTGGTCGGACTTCACCACCGCATCCACTGCGTGCGCCTTGAGCGCCTTGTCCGCTTTCTGCTCGCCACCCATGCAGATCCACTCGATGGCGTTGTCCGCACCGATGAGGCGGCTGAGGCGCACTGTGCCCCCGAAACCGGGGAAGATGCCGAGCTTGACTTCCGGCAGCCCGACTTTCGCCTTCTCGTCCATAACACGGAAGTCCGTGGACAGGCACATCTCGAAACCGCCGCCCAGTGCCTGACCGTTGATCGCGGTCACGGTCGGGAAAGGAAGGTCCTCAATGCTGTTGAAGATCCGGTTGGCCTTGAGGCTGTTGTTGACGAGGTCCTCTTCCGGGCCCGCGAACAGCTCGGTGAATTCCGTGATGTCCGCGCCCACAATGAAGGTGTCCTTGGAACTGGTAACCACCAGACCCTTGAGCTTCTTCTGCTTTTCGAGGGCCTCGGCCGCTTCGCCGAGCTCCCCGATGGTGAGCTGATTGAACTTATTGACAGACTCACCCGTCAGATCGAAGTCGAGCTGTGCAAAACCGCCTTCGATCTCTTTAACCGTGATGGCTTTACCTTCGTAAATCATCAACTGTTCTCCAGGTTGTGATTGGTACGTCGCTGGCCGTAGCGCGATCCAAATTCATACAGTCGTTTGAATCCGGCGCCAACGATGAAAAAAAACCGAGCGTTTGTCAATTTGTTTATTCACCGCCATCCTGCGACATGGCCCCCAGATGCGCCGCCCTGCGGATTGGAAGAATGTGAAAGCTTGCTACACTGTGGCCAGAATCCAGAACACAGACAACAAAGGCGGAGACCAACCCGACATGATGACAGGCACCCTTCGAACACGTCTGCTGACCAGCTTCCTTGCTCTGGCGCTTCTTGCGCTGGGCGCTCTGCCCGCCCACAGTCAGCAGGCGGACGGCAGCAGCGAGGCGGAAAACGAAACCGAAGCCATGGCGGAGCAGCTGCTTGACCGGATTCACCGCTTCCGTCTGCGCAACTTCATGGCCCTGAACGACTACTACAACTACAGCATGGACCCTGAGGAGGAACTGGTTTCCGAGATCAACGATAACATGGAACGCTCGGACGCCCTGCTCGGCGAGATCGGCGAACTGGCCGGCGAATCGCTCACCGGCTCCGAGCTCGAGGACCTGCGCGGCGCCTATGCGAGCTTCGAGGACCAGATGGACACCAACATCGAGGACGTGCGTGGTTCCGGTTACCCGGACCTGCGGCTGCTGTCGGACATGGCCAACCAGGCGCAGAACCTGAGCGTGCTGTCCGAAAAGCTCTATGACCAGGTGGCCGGCCAGGAGGCCACCCCTACCGTCACCGATCTGGAGCTCGCCCGGGAAGCCTCCATCACCATGGCCCTGATGGTCACCCGCTACTCAGCGCGCTCTTCCTCATCCGTCGCCCAGGTTTTCCAGGGTGCCGATTCAGAGCAGCCACTGGACGAACTGGCCAGGGAGTTTGAGGGCAGCCTGGAGAAGCTCCGCGAGCGTGTAGGAGACAACCAGCAGATCGATGCCACCCTGTCGGACGTCAACAGCAAATGGCGCTTCATCCGTGGCTCCTACATCGAATATGATGAACAGAACGTGGCGTTCGTGATCAACCGCTATTCCACCAGTATCATCGAGAGCCTGGAGCAGACCATTGAACGCCTCAAATCAGCCTGAAGACCCACGGAGGAACACCCACCATGAGTGACTATCAACGCATCCTGGTTGCCATCGACCTTACCGAAGAGGCACCGGAAGTGCTGGGCAAGGCGAAACGGCTGGCGGAGAGCAACGCCGCAACCCTGGATCTGCTGCATGTGGTGGAACCCGTGGGCTACGCCTATGGCGGCGATCTGCCCCTGGATCTCAGTGACCTGCAGCAGCAGCTTGAAGACAATGCACGCAGCAAGCTGGATGCTTATGGTGATGAGCACGGAGTTGGCCCCGACAACCGGCACGTGGTGGTTGGCCGGCCCGGCTCGGAAGTACGCCGGCAGGCAGAGGAACGGGGTTCCGACCTGATCGTGATCGGCAGCCATGGCCGTCACGGTATCCAGCTGTTGCTGGGCTCCACCGCCAACTCCGTACTGCACGGCTCGCCCTGCGACGTGCTGGCGGTGCGCATCGGCGGCTGATCAGCCGCTGGCCATCTCCTCCAGTTCCACCCAGCGCTCCATGGCGGACTCAAGTTCGGACTCCTGCTCCGAGAGTTCGCCAAGCGCCCGCTGGACCGTATCATTGTCCTGCTGATAGAAATCCGGCTCCGAGACCTGCTCGTGCAGCTCCGCGATACGTGCCTCCAGGTCCCGGATACGCTGTGGCAGCTGCTCCAGTTCCAGCTTGTATTTGTAGCTGAGCTTATTCCCTCCAGACCCTGAGCCTGAGCCCGAGGTCGGCGCCGCGCGACTGCCCGAGGACTGGTTGCCCCCTGCACCGGAGTCGCTGCGGCGCCCGCTTCCACTTCCGGATACTGCCGGCTGTTCCGCCGGGAACTGACCGCCCTCACGGCGCCAGTCACTGAAGCCACCAATGGTCTCGTGCACACCACCAAGGCCGTCCAGAAACAGTACGCTCCCGGCGACATGGTCGAGGAATTCCCGGTCGTGGCTGATCACGATCACGGTCCCCTTGAACTCCACCAGCTGGGCTTCGAGAAGCTCGAGTGTATCCACGTCCAGGTCGTTGGTCGGCTCGTCGAGCACCAGGATATTGGCGGGCTGGCTGAACAGCTTCGCCAGCAGCAGACGCGCCCGCTCACCACCCGACAGCATCCGCACCTGGGTGCGTGCCCGCTCCGGTGTGAACAGGAAATCCTGCAGATAGCCCATGACATGACGGCTGCGCCCATTCACCTCAACGGTCTCACGCCCCTCACTGAGGTTCTCGAAGGCGGTCTTTTCCGGATCCAGTTTGCCGCGCAGCTGGTCGAAGTAGGCCACTTCCTGACGCGTGCCGCGGCGGATCTGGCCTTCGGTGGGGTCGAGATCGCCGAGAAGGAGCTTGAGCAGCGTTGTCTTGCCCGAGCCGTTCTCGCCGATCACGCCGATCTTGTCCCCCCGCAGCAGCATGAAATCCAGGTTGTGGATCAGCGGCTGTTCCGAGTTCCAGGCAAAGCCGGCCTGCTGGGCCTCGGCGATCAGCTTACCGGAACGACCGGCATCCTCCACCTCGATCTTCGCCTTACCGGAGCGTTCACGGCGCTGGCGGCGCTCGGCCCGCATCGCCTCCAGCTCTTTCACCCGGCCCTGGTTACGGGTACGGCGGGCCTTCACCCCCTGACGGATCCAGCGCTCCTCCTGAGCCAGTTTGCGGTCAAACTCCGCACGCTGGCGCTCTTCATCCGCCAGTGCCTTATCCTTGGCGTCCAGGTACTGGTCATAGTTCCCCGGCCATGACGTCAGTGCCCCGCGGTCCAGCTCGATGATACGGGTGGCCATGGCACGGATGAAGGCACGGTCGTGACTCACGAACAGAACCGCGCCCTGGAACTGGGCCAGCGCGCCTTCAAGCCACTGGATGGCGGGCACATCCAGATGGTTGGTGGGCTCATCAAGCAGCAGCAGATCGGGATCGGTAACCATGGCCTTTGCCAGCAGCACACGGCGCTGCCAGCCGCCCGAGAGCGTATCCAGGCGCGCGTCCGGGTTGATCCGGTACTGCTCCAGGACCGTGCGGATGCGTTGATCGTAGAGCCAGCCATCCAGTGCCTCGAGCCGTTCCTGGACCTGCTGCATCTGCTGCAGGTCATCCTCGTTGCTGGCGGTCATGGAAAGCTCATTGAACCGCTCCAGAAGCCGCCCTGTCTCCGGAAATGCCTGGGCCACCACCTGGTAGGCGGTCAGATCCCGCTTCTCGGGCAGTTCCTGGGGCAGCTCGGCCACCCGCATGCCCTCGGGCACGACAACCTGGCCGGCGTCCGGCTCCAGCTCGCCGGTCACCAGGCGCAGCAGTGTGGATTTCCCTTCACCGTTGCGCCCGAGCAGCGCCACGCGTTCGCCACGCTCAATGCGCAGATTCGCGCCGTCCAGAAGGGGTTGCATGCCAAAGGCGAGCTGGATGGAATCCAGTGTGAGAACGGTACTCATGAATTAGTGTCAGACACCTTGCGCAGATAGTTCTGGACAAGCTCCGCCAGTTCGTCAGGGCGGAACTTGGAAAGAAAGTCGTCACAGCCGACGCGGTCCACCATGGCCTGGTTGAAATCCCCGCTCAGCGAGGTATGCAGAGCCACATGCAGATGCTTCAGCCGTGAATCCTCACGGATCTCGGTGGTCAGGCGGTAGCCATCCATTTCGGGCATTTCGGCGTCGGTGATCACCATCAGAAGCTGGTCGATTTCGCCGTTCTGTGCCATGGCCTGCAGCCGTGCAAGCCCTTCGGCGCCATTGCCCGCAGTAACCACCTCGATACCAAGCTGCTCGATGGTATCACGCGCCTGGTTCAGCGCCACCGGGGAATCATCCACCACCAGGATCCGCTTGCCCTGAGCCGTGGCGATCACTTCGTCATCCACCAGTCCTTCGGAAAGCGAGGTTGTATAGGGCACGATCTCGGACAGCACCTTTTCCACATCAATGATCTCCACCAGCTTCTCCTCGTGGCGGGTGATCGCGGTCAGATAATGCCCCCGCCCCGTGGTTTTCGGCGGTGATTCAATCTCTTCCCAGTTCATGTTCAGAATCCGCTCGACCCCGCCAATCAGAAACGCCTGGGTCCGGCGGTTGTACTCGGTGATGATCAGGCTTGCGTCGTCGCTGACCTCCTGGGGTTTCATGCCAATGGCCGCCCCCAGGTTGATCACCGGAACCGTGGTACCACGGAGATGGGTCACACCCTCCACGACCGGATGCCGTTGCGGGATCGCCGTGAGTTTCGGCATGCGGATGACTTCGCGGACCTTGAACACATTGATCGCAAACAGCTGGCGGCCATGAAGCCGGAACAACAGCAGTTCCAGCCGGTTGCGCCCAACCAGACGCGTGCGCTGGTCCACGTTATCGAGCAGTCCTGCCATAGGAGCCTCCGAAGGGCAAGGAATTCTCCGCACAGTGTAGCTCAGTGAACGCAGCGGAGGGCCGGAAACACAGAAGCCCGGCACTGGGCCGGGCTTCTGAGGGGAATCTGGAGCGGGAAACGAGATTCGAACTCGCGACATCCACCTTGGCAAGGTGGTGCTCTACCAGCTGAGCTATTCCCGCCTTGTCTGTCGGGAGCTGCCTTGTCCCCAACAACGGATGTGTATTGTACTCATGCGCAGCCGGGCGTCAATAGATCTTTTCAGATTATCCACCCGCAAAGGGTGTCCTGTTTCATTTCGAACCCCAGCCTTTCAGGCCTGAAGGCCGGACCGTTTCCCTCGCTGCCCTCACTGTCCACAGCCCGCTGTTTTCACAGATGAAGTCCGGTAACCGGAAAATGGCATGAAGCATGCGTACTGAAGACGCTGGATCAGTGGCGCAGGCGGCACAACAACCTGTATAACCGCTCCATTCATTCGCGACACGGGAACCACCATCATGAAACAGATCCGCCTCGGCTCATCATTCGGCACGGACAACCTTGAAACCCACACCTGCGCTACCCCTACCCCAGGCCATGGCGAAGTGCTGATCCGGGTCAGGGCCGCATCGCTCAATTACCGCGACTGGGAGGTCATCAATGGCCAGTACCACACTGTCTACGGGCCTGGTCTGATCCCGCTCTCGGATGGCGCTGGCGAGGTTGTGGACACAGGGCCGGGTGTCAGCGCCTTCCGTGTCGGTGACCCTGTTATTGCCAGTTTCTGGCAGGGCTGGCACTCGGGGCCGCTGGCCGATTCACTACGCGCGGAAACACTCGGCGGTCCACTGGATGGCATGCTGAGCGAATACCGTGTACTACCACAGCAGGGTCTGGTCAAAGCCCCGTCACATCTTGATTTCGCCCAGGCCGCCACCCTCCCCTGCGCCGGGGTCACCGCATGGCAGGCGCTGGTCACTGAAGGCAGCATCCGAGCGGGTGACCGGGTATTGGTACAGGGCACCGGTGGTGTCTCGATGTTTGCCCTCCAGATCGCGCGGATGCACGGTGCCCAGGCCATTGTCCTGTCCTCAAGCGATGCCAAGCTCGCACTCGCCCGGCACCATGGCGCCACAGCAACCATCAACTACCGCAGCACGCCGGATTGGGCTGATGCGGTCATCGCTGCGACGGACGGTCATGGAGTCGATCACATCCTCGAGGTGGGAGGCCCCGGCACCTTCGCCCAGTCACTCTCAGCCCTGGCCGTCGGCGGCCAGATCAATGTGATCGGGTACCTGGGCGGGAAACAGGGGCAGATCAACCCGCTACAGATCCTTCAGGCCCACGCCAGGGTGCGCGGTATCGCGGCGGGGCCTACCAGCACACTGGAGCACCTCTGCAACGCCATTGAGCACAACGCAGTCACACCGGTCATCGACCGTGAGTTCGACGGGATGGCGTATACGCAGGCCCTGAACCACCTGACCTCCGCCCAACACGTCGGCAAGATCGTACTGAACCTGTGAGCTACCCGGCCGATTCATACCAGCTCAGGGTTTTCGGCTCACTCAGGTGATCGCAGAACAGGTGGCCCACATCCGGCACCGCGTAGCAGCGGTCGCCGCGCCTGGGCTGGCGGGCATTGAACGCGCTGTGGGTGATGCCCACTTCCCAGAGTTCCTCGGACTCCCAGCCATCCGGCCTGAGCTCGACGCGCACCTCGGCGCCGATGACGTTGATCGCCTCAATCCGGAATGGCAGATGGGCATCCCGTGACGGCTCCTGGGTCAACCTCACTTCGTGAGGGCGCAGGTAGAGCTCAGCGTCATCGTCATCACAGCTCTCGGGCAGTCTCACCCAGGCCTCTCCCTGACGCAGCACGCCCCCGGAGATCGCGCCGGAAAGCGCGTTGACCTGCCCCAGAAAATTGAACACAAAGCGGCTGTCCGGTTGCGAATAGAGCGCCAGCGGCGAATCCACCTGCTCCACCCTCCCCTGACGCATCACAACGACCTGGTCAGAGAGCTCCAGCGCCTCCTCCTGGTCATGGGTGACGAACACACTGGTGAAATGCAGCTCGTCATGCAGCGAGCGCAGCCACCGCCGGAGCTCCTTGCGGACCTTCGCATCGAGGGCGCCAAAAGGCTCATCCAGCAGCAGGATCTCGGGGCGCTTGGCCATGGCCCTTGCCAAAGCAATACGCTGTTTCTGGCCACCCGAGAGCTGGGCGGGATAGCGCCCGGCCAGGTGATCGAGCTGGACCATTTCCAGCAGCTCACGTACCCGCCTGCGGATTTCCCGTTTCGAGGGGCGCTCGCGGCGCGGCATCACTTTCAGTCCGAAGGCCACATTCTCGGATACGGTCATATGGCGGAAGAGCGCATAGTGCTGGAACACGAAGCCAACACGCCGCTCACGCACATGCAGGCCTGTCACATCCTCGCCGCTGAACAGGATGCGCCCGCGGTCCGGGTTCTCAAGCCCGGCAATGCTGCGCAGCAGCGTGGTCTTGCCGGAGCCCGAAGGCCCCAGCAGCGCCGTGAGCTGACCGTCCGGAATCGCCAGGTCGATGTCGCGCAGCGCCTGGAACTGTCCGAAAGACTTGTTGATCCCGTCGATTTCGATCGTCATCAGAACTCCTCAGACCGACTCTGACGCCATTCCACAATGGTTTTGACGGCCAGCGTGATCAGTGCAATGCCAGCCAGCAGGGAAGCCGCGGTGAATGCCCCCACAATGTTGTAATCCTGGTACAGCAGCTCAACATGCAATGGCAGCGTGTTGGTCTCGCCACGAATGCTGCCGGAAACCACAGACACTGCCCCAAACTCACCAACGGCCCGGGCATTGGTGAGAATCACCCCGTAGAGCAGCGCCCAGCGGATGTTGGGCAGCGTGACACGCCGGAACAGCTGCCAGCCGCTGGCGCCCAGCACCACTGCAGCCTCCTCCTCATCCCGGCCCTGCTGCTGCATCAGGGGAATCAGTTCCCGGGCTACGAAGGGGCAGGTCACGAAAACCGTCACCATCACGATGCCGGGCCAGGCGAACATCAGCTCTACGTCATACTGCCCGAGCCACTGCCCTGCCCAGCCGTTGCTGCCGTAAAGCAGCAGATACAGCAGCCCGGCGACCACCGGCGACACCGCAAAGGGAATGTCGATCAGGGTTGCAAGCAGCCGGCGCCCGGGAAAGCTGAAGCGCGTCACCAGCCATGCCAGAAACACCCCAAACACAGTATTCAGCGGCACAGTCAGCAGCGCCACAAACAGGGTCAGACCGATGGCATGAAGCGTGTACTCATCCAGGATGTTGCCAATGTAGCCGGCCCACCCCTGGGCGAGAGCCTGGGTAAAGATCACCACCAGCGGCATGAACAGAAACAGGGCAGTCAGGACCACGGCCAGCCCGATCAGGATCCGGCGAATCACAGGTCCATCACCGACGCGGTGATGCTTCGCACTCATCCCCGACCTCCGTGCAGACGCTTCAGGTAACGCCCCTGCCAGACGTTGATGGCCAGCAGCAACAGCAGCGACACGCCCATGACAACCGACGCAATGGCGCTGGCCGCCGCGAAGTCATATTCCTCAAGGCGCACGAAGATCATCAGACTGATCACCTCGCTCACATAGGGGGAGTTGCCGGCAATGAACACAACGGCGCCATACTCGCCAAGGCTGCGCGCGAATGACAGACCACCTCCGGTCACCAGCGCCGGCCACAGCACCGGGAACAGAATGCGGCGGAATACAGTCCAGTCGGAGGCACCCAGGCTGACCGCCGCCTCCTCGTCCTCAGGCGGCAGTTCCTCCAGCACCGGCTGAACCGTGCGGACCACAAAGGGCACGCTGGTAAAGGCCATGGCCACGACAATCCCCAGCGGCGTGTAGGCAACCTCGATGCCGAACTCCGCCAGGACGCGCCCGTACCAGCCGCTCTCCGCGAAAAGGGTCGCCAGGGTAATACCCGCCACCGCCGTCGGCAGAGCGAACGGCAGGTCCATGATGGCATCCAGAAGGCGCTTGCCCGGGAACTCATAGCGCACCAGCACCCAGGCCATCAGCAGACCAAACACGCAGTTGAACAGCGAGGCCGCAAGTGCCGCCAGAACAGTGACCTTGAAGGAGGCCACCACCCGTGGGTCGGTCACGACAAACCAGAACTGCTCCCAGCCCATGCCCGCGGTGTGGATCACCAGCCCGGAGATCGGCAGCAGCAGCACAAGACTGATGAAGAACAGCGTAACGCCGAGGCTCAGGCCGAACCCCGGCAGCACACGTCTGGAAACAGGCACGCCCGCGCGCCGCGGACGTACCGATTGGTCGGTGTCAGCCATGGATCAGACGGGTACTCCTAGCGGCGCTGAAGCTGATCCAGCTTGCCGCCACTGGAGAAATGCGTCTCCATGGCGTTCTGCCAGTCGCCGGCAATCTCCTGGATGGGCATCAGCTTCACGTCCGGGAACTGATCCGCCACTTCCTCTTTCACGGTCTCGTTGTGCACCCGGTAGTTGAAGCCTGCAAGCATGCGCTGGGCCTCTTCGGAATAGAGATGTTCCAGATAGGCTTTGGCGACTTTCTCATTGCCCTTCTTCTCAATGTTCTCATCGATCCAGGCAACCGGGAACTCGGCCAGGAAGCTCACCTCGGGAACCACTACCTGAAGGTTCTCCTCCGGGTTGAGCTCCGGGATGTTCATTGCCTCGGACTCGAACGTCATCAGCACATCCCCCAGACCACGCTCGACGAAAGTGGTGGTGGCGCTGCGGCCACCGGAGTCAAACACCTTCACATGGCCCAGAAGGTCACTCATGAAGCCATCGATCCGCTCCTGGTCATCCCCGAATTCATTCTGGGCATACCCCAGAGCGGCCAGATAGGAGTAGCGGCCGTTGCCGGAAGTCTTGGGGTTCGGCATGATCAGTTCCACGTCCTCACGCACCAGATCATCCCAGTTCTCAATGTTCTTCGGATTCCCCTCGCGCACCACGAACGCCATGGTCGAGTAGTAGGGCGAGCTGTTGTTGGGCAGCCGTGATGCCCAGTCTTCCGGGATCAGATTGCCGCGCTCAGCGAGAATGTTCACGTCGGTGACCTGATTGTAGGTCACCACATCCGCATCCATGCCCTGCAGAATCGAACGGGCCTGCTTGGACGAACCGGAATGCGACTGCTTGATGCTGACCGTCTCGCCGGTTTTCTCTTCCCAGTGCTCGGCAAAGAGCTTGTTGTACTCAGCGAAGAGTTCACGGGCGATGTCGTAGGAGGAGTTCAGAAGCTCCCGGTCCTGAGCGGAGGCGGGGCCAGCCAGCAGAAGCGCCATCGCCAGCACACTGAACCACAGCCCCAAACGGGCCTTCAGGGTCACTACGGAATCATTGGGCATCGTCGGAAAACTCCCGGTTAGTCCTGAAAAGGATATTCACAAAAGGTATATTGAGCGGTTTAATTGAGCGCGCAAAGAATAAGCGACAGCGCATCAATCAACAATGGCCTGCATAGACGATTTTCGATTTTCATTGGAACCGGCGGTTATAGGGCTGCCTGCTGCCGCCACCGTCTACTGGCCGAAGGTGGCGCCCCCTTCCAGGAACGCCACTTCGGCAGCCGTGCTCCGGCGGCCAAGTACCTGGTTGCGGTGCGGGAAACGCCCGAAACGCTCGACGATCTGCGCGTGTTCGCATGCACTCCGGTGGAACGCGCTCAGCACATCCCGCAGGCGCCCCTCCGCGGTTTTCTCCAGCTGCTCATAGAGTGCAACCCCTTCGCGCTGGATTTCACGGTTCTCGGCGTGCTGGTACGGCATATAGAAGAATGCCCGCTGGATGCGGGGGAGCGCGAGCTCACGCCCCTGGGCCACACCTTCACGTGCCAGACGCTGCGCCAGGGGATCATTGCGGAATGCCATGGCGGTACGGCGGTAGATGTTGCGTGAGAACTGATCCAGGAGCAGGATCTCGGCAAGGGCGCCACCGGGCTCGTTACGCCAGTGATCGAGCCCTTCCTCGGAAGCCAGCAGGACCATGGAGGAGAAACGCCGCCGCATGGCCCGGTCGAAACGCCGGCTCTCGGTGAACCACTGTTCACGGTACGCTTTGCCGGGCACCCCTTCGTCATCCAGGGGACCGAACCAGAAATCCAGAATATAGGGCCATTCGAACATAACAGGAGGATATCAACGTACAGCAGGCGCGGCTATGCGGGAATCGTGAACCTTTTCCTGGCCTGCCGCCCCTGCCGATGCCACTATTGAGACCGGTTCAGCATGGATCGAACCCAGCGGGAGAACCCTATGAACCAGCACATCCTGATTACCGGCGGCACCGGCTTTATCGGCCAGCTGCTCTGCCATCAGCTCCACTACGAAGGCCGCAGCCTGACGGTACTGAGCCGGCGCGATGACGCCGAAGTCCAGCGCCTTTGCGGCCGCGTCCAGGTGATACACAGCCTGGACGAAGTGCCGACCATCCCAACCATTGATGCCGTGATCAATCTCGCGGGTGAAGGCATCGCCGAGAAACGCTGGACGCAGAAGCGCAAACAGACCCTCTGGGACAGCCGCATCGCTTTTACGGATGAGCTGGTGTCACAGCTGCAGCGCCGCGCTGCCCTCCCGGAAGCCATGATTTCAGGGTCTGCCGTGGGCTACTACGGGGACCAGGGCGAAGCGGATGTCACCGAGGCCACGGAACCCCGTGACGAGTTCACTCACCGCCTCTGTGCTGCATGGGAAGCATCCGCCACTCGCCTGAGCGGTGATACCCGGGTCTGTCTGTCGCGTACCGGGCTTGTCATCGGCCGTGACGGTGGCTTCCTGCAGCAGATGCTGCCCCTGTTCCGCCTTGGACTGGGCGGGCGCCTTGGCAATGGCCGCCAGTACATGCCGTGGATCCACCGGCAGGACATGGTTCAGGGGCTGATCCACCTGCTTGATTCGCCCGAGCTCAGTGGCGCCTTCAACCTGACCGCGCCGGAACCCGTAACCAATGCCGAGTTCACCCGGGCGCTGGCACAGGTCCTGAATCGCCCCGCCTGCCTTCCGGTACCACCGGTGGCGCTCAGGCTGGCACTCGGGGAGATGGCGCGCCTGTTGCTTACTGGCCAGAAAGCACGGCCGGCGCGGCTGCTGGAATCCGGGTTCGTGTTCCAGTATCCCAGTGTGGAACAGGCGCTGACCGAGGCCGTGGGATGACCCGTGCGGGCCGGCTCATACTGGTGGGGCTGCTGGTCGCCCTCGCCCTGCCGGCCACCGCGGAGCGCGCGAACAGCGGAACGGCCTTCGACGGAGCCAGCTATCAGGCCTGCGGCCTGATCGCAAGCCAGTACATCACCTCCGTGCAGCTCATGGAGCAGGGCCTGTCCCCTTCCATTCTGAGGGATACCCTGCCCGGGCTGAGCGATGCCGGTGCCCGGCGTATAGATCAGCTGCACAGGGCCCTGGATGAGGGCGGCCCGGCCGGCACCTACTCCAACATCCATGCCCGCTTTGCCCGCTGCGCCCGCCAGGTGCATGAGGCACGCGGGGCGCCCGAGCCCGGAACACGGGAAGACCTGTTCTACCGCTGTGCCGGTGAGAACAAGATCCGTTATGAAATCGCCCTGGCCGCCTTCGCCGGTGGAGCGCTGGAGGAGGTGCGCGAACAGCTGTCACCCCGCCACAGGCCGGTCGCGGAGGCCCTGTTCCAGCGCTACCGGGAGACGGATGCGGCAACGGTACTACGCGGGATCGGAACAACCTTCAAGGCCTGCCTCCGGGGCCCGGCTACCCAATCCGACTCAGATAACGGTTGACAGCCCGCGCTGGCTTCCCTAAAGTGCGCATCCTGTAACGCATTGGCGTCACGTCCCGTTCGTCTAGTGGTTAGGACACTGCCCTTTCACGGCAGTAACAGGGGTTCGAGTCCCCTACGGGACGCCATTTTTTCCCTCCTTTTTGTTACTCCCTTCTCAGTCACACCGTCCGCAGCCACACCGGCTCAGGCGACGACCCATGCCCTTACTGCTATAGTATTAACGTCCGGCAACCCAACCCCGACCAAACCGGAGTCGAGCCGCCGCCCCATGCATAATCCCCTGTCCTGGTCCCGGAGTCCCATTATCCGTTCGCCCCTCTCTCTGCGACTGTTGGGGCTGATCGTGCTGTGCAGCTCGATTTTCACGCTGGTTGCCGCGGCGGTACAGATCTGGGTCAGCTATCGCTCGGATGTCGCCAGCATCGAACAGCGTCTCAGCGTAATCGAAACAGGCTATCGCAACAGCCTCGCGAGCAGTGCCTGGGCCATCGACCAGGAGCTGATCAAGGTGCAGCTGGAAGGCATTACCAGCCTGCCGGACATTGCCCATGCAAAGGTTGAAATGGAGCCTGACGGTGTCATCCGCGCAGGGAGCCTTCCGGAGAACAACAGCACGGCGACCCACGAATTCGAGCTCGATCATGACGGCGAAAACCTCGGGCATGTGACCGTCACCGCCAGCCTAAAAGGGGCCTGGGCGAACCTCAGGCGCAACGTTCGTGTCATCCTTGCCACCCAGTCGCTGCGCACCTTTTTCCTGTCACTGCTCCTGCTTTGGATCTTCCACTATTTTGTGGCACGCCACCTCACCACCATGGCGAACTACGCTCGCCGGTTCACGCTGCAGAATCTGGACGAACCCCTGTTACTGGACCGGCATTCCCGACCCTCCCGGCGCCAGGATGAGCTTGACCATGTCACCGAAGCCATCAACAGCATGCGCGAACGCATGCGCGAGGACCTGGAGCGCCAGAAAGCGGACGAGGCGGAAATCCGCAAGCTCTCCCTGGCCCTGGAACAGAGCCCGTCATCGGTGATCATCTGCGACCGCGCCTGGCAGATTGAATACGCCAACAACAAGTTCCTGCAGCTCACCGGCCTGCGTATGGAGGAGGTTATCGACCACCATCCGGCCTTCCTCACCGCGGATACCCTCAGTGAGGAGGAAAACCGTGAGCTGTGGAACAACGTCCGTCTGCAGGTCCAGCGGGTAGGCGTCTGGCAGGGCGAGATGCAGCGCACGCGGGACAACGGCGAACGTTTCTGGGAACAGGTGGTGGTGACCCCCATCCGCAATACCGACGAGCACCCGTCCCATTACCTGATCCTCGGCGAGGACATCAGCATCCGCAAACGCTACGAACAGCAGCTCCTGCGCCAGGCCAACTACGACATCCTCACAGGCCTGCCCAACCGGATGCTGGCGCTCGACCGCCTCAAGCTGGCCCTGGCACAGGCGCGGCGTGACCAGACCATGGTGGGCGTCATGTTCCTGGACCTGGACAACTTCAAACACGTCAATGACACCATGGGCCACGATGCCGGCGACAACATGCTCATTGAGGCCTCGCGCCGGATCTCCGCCTGTCTGCGCGGCACCAGCACCGTTGCCCGTCTCGGTGGCGACGAGTTCCTGATCATCCTGCCCACCCTGGCCTCCCCCGGGGCCACTGAACAGGTAGCTGAACGTATCCTCCAGACCTTCGTGCCACCGTTCCATATCGCCGGTCAGGAAGTGTTTGTAAGTACCAGCATTGGTATCGCCATCTATCCCGGTGACGGGGAGAACAGCACCAACCTGCTGCAGAACGCGGATGCGGCGATGTACGAGGCCAAGAACCGGGGCAAGAGCGCCTTCCAGCGCTTCGCGCCGGAGATGAAGGAAGTCTCCCAGGAACGACTCCAGACGGAGAGCCTGCTCCGGCGGGCACTGGAAATGCAGGAATTCGAGCTGCGCTTCCAGCCCATACTGCGGCTCGGGGACAGCCGCATCATGGGCGCTGAGGCCCTGTTGCGCTGGAATAACCCCACCCTCGGCATGGTGCCCCCGGACCGCTTCATTCCGCTGGCCGAGGAAACCGGGCTCATCATCACCATCGGCCGCTGGGTGATCCGTGAGGCATGCCGGACGGTCAGCCGCTGGCAGAAGCAGACGGGGGACCCCGTGATCATGGCGGTGAACGTGTCGCCCCGCCAGTTCCGGGATCCGCATTTCGTGGAAACGGTCAGTGCCGCGTTGCAGGAAACCGGCCTGGAAGGCCAGTATCTTGAACTGGAGATCACCGAGCGGCTGATCCTGGACAACAACCTGGAAACGGACCGCGTGCTCCGCGACCTCGACGAAATGGGGGTGCGCCTGTCGGTGGATGACTTCGGAACCGGTTACTCCGCCCTGGGCTATCTCAAGAATTACCCCTTCGATACGCTCAAGATCGACAAATCCTTCGTGGGCGACCTGAACCGTGACTCCGACGATACCGCGCTGGTGAGCGCCATCATCAACATGGCCCACAGCCTGGGGCTGAAGGTGGTCGCCGAAGGCGTTGAATACCAGGACCAGCTGGAATTCCTCAGTACGGAACGCTGCGACTACGCCCAGGGTTTCCTGTTCACCCATCCGCTCAATGAGCGCGAGTTCCTGCTCTGGTGCAGCGACCACATGGACGGTTAGGATGCCGGCATGGATCAACAGCACCTGCTCATTATCAATGCCGGCAGTTCGTCTCTGAAACTGACACTGGCAACCGCGCCCGACTACCGCATCCTGGCCGCCTTCCTGGCGGAGCGGCTGGGAACGGACAACCCAACCCTGAACCAGAAGGCACCACAGAGCGCCAGTGAGTCCCTCGCCACCGGCAGCGGCCACCATGAGGCGCTGGAGGCCTGCCTGGGACGCCTGAATGAACAGGGCCTGCTCACCCGGGAACCGGACGCTGTGGGCCACCGTGTGGTGCATGGCGGCGAGGCCTTCACGGATTCGGCATTGATCGACGATCAGGTCACCGCGGCCATTGATGCCTGCAGCACACTCGCACCGCTTCACAATCCGGCCAATCTTGCCGGCATCCGCGCCACGCAGGCCCTGTATCCCGACTGCCTCCAGGTGGCTGTGTTCGACACCGCCTTCCACCAGTCACTGCCGGAGGCGGCGTATCATTACGCCCTGCCAAGGGCCCTCTACCGGGATCACGGGGTGCGCCGCTACGGTTTCCACGGCACCAGCCACCGCTGGATCCTGCAACAGGCCGCGGGCTGGCTGGAGCAGCCGCCTGAGCGCACGTCCATAATCTCGGCCCACCTGGGCAATGGCTGCAGTGTCACCGCTGTCCGGGATGGCCTGAGCGTGGACACCAGCATGGGCCTGACGCCCCTGGAGGGTCTGGTCATGGGAACCCGCAGCGGCGACGTTGATCCCGGCCTGTTCGACTTCCTGCTGCGTCGAGGTTACGGCGCCGAGGCCATACACGACATGCTCAACCGTGAGAGTGGTCTGCTCGGACTTTCCGGCGTCAGCCACGACATGCGAACCCTCACAGAGGCAGCCGAAGACGGCCATGAACAGGCCGATCTGGCCGTCAACGTTTTCTGCTTCCGGCTGGCACGCTACATCGGTGCCATGATGGCCTCACTGGAACGGCTGGACGCGGTGGTCTTCACCGGGGGCATCGGCGAAAACAGCCCCCTGGTGCGGCAACGGACACTGGCACACCTCGGCATTTTCGGACTGACACTGGATGGGGAATCCAATCGCCACCCGGGGTCGGCTGAGGCCGCCGGCATCCACGCTTCTGGTACGCCGCCGGTACTGGTGATCCCCACGGACGAGGAACAGATGATCGCCCTCGATACACATCGCCTGACCACCGGGAAAAGGAGCGCCTGATGGCCCAGAACCTGTTCATTGCCCCGACCGACCTCCACTCCGGGCTCACTTCCGTATGCCTGGGCCTGGTGCGGTCACTCGACCGCCTGGGGCTGCGCGTGGGCTTCTTCAAACCGGTAGCCCAGAGCGCCATGGGCGAGGATTCCGACGCCTCCGTCCATTTCATCCGTGCCCGCACCAACCTTGAGCCCTCCACGCCGGTGTCCCTGCGTCACGCCCAGGAACGGATCAATCAGGGCCGTTCCGGCGAACTCATGGAGGACATCGTCAGCCGCTATCACGAATCCTGCGAGGACTGCGACGTAGTGATCGTTGAGGGGCTGGTGCCGGACAGCCAGGAGAGCTACACCCAGCGGCTGAATGTGGAAATGGCCCGCAACCTGGACGCACAGGTGATCCTGGTAAGCGCCCCGGGCGAACGTGGGCCCGGGGAACTGGGCGAACGCCTGACCTTTACCAGCCGCATCTTCTCTGAATCCGGATCGACACCGGTGATTGGCGCCATCCTGAACCGACTGGGCGAGCCCACCGGTCACAGACTGCCGCTGGCCACCGACGACACGGAACCGGATCCGGTGCCCGACTGGGCCAGCGAATGCCCGCCACTCCGGGACGGCCACCTGAGACTCATTGGTGCCATTCCCTGGCGCCCGCAACTGGTGGAACCCCGGGTCAGCGACATAGCCCGGGAACTGGACGCCGCCCGCCTGCACGGTGGCGACATGGACCAGCGCCGGGTGCGCCGCGTCAGCATCGCTTCCCGCACCATTCCCAACATGGTGAACACACTCAGGCCGGGCACGCTGCTGGTCACCCCCGGTGACCGTGAAGACATCATCGTCGCGGCCGCTCTGGCGGCACTCTCAGGCATTCCCCTGGCAGGAATGGTCCTGACGGGCGGACTCAGGCCCAGTGATCAGACCCTGACTTTCTGCCGTTCGGCGCTGGAAACCGGCCTGCCGATCATGACCTCCACCATGGATACCTATCACACCACCCACTGTCTGGCATCCATGAGTATTGCCGTTCCCGTGGATGACACCGAGCGCATTGAAAAGGTCATGGAGACAACAGCCGAGGCCATCGATGCCGAGTGGCTGCGCGACCAGTTGGCGGTGGACCGTGAGCCCCGTCTGTCACCACCAGCGTTCCGCTATCTTCTGACCCGTCGTGCCCGCGAGGCCGGCAAGCGCATCATCCTGCCAGAGGGCGATGAACCGAGAACGCTGCAGGCCGCCGCGCGCTGCCAGGAAAAGGGCATTGCCGAATGTGTGCTGGTGGGCAAGCCCGACCACATCCATTCAGTGGCCCATTCCCGGGACATCACCCTGCCCGACAGCATCCGCATCATCGACCCGGACGAGGTCCGTGACAGCTATGTGGACAGCATGGTCGAGCTGCGCCGGCACAAGGGCATGAAGCCCGACATGGCCCGCGCACTGCTGGAGGACAACGTGATGCTGGCCACCCTGATGGTGGCCCTGGACGAGATGGACGGGCTCGTATCCGGCGCGGTGCACACAACCGCCAACACCATCCGCCCTGCCCTGCAGCTGATCAAGACCCACCAGGCGGCGCGGATCGTCTCCTCAGTGTTCTTCATGTGCCTGCCCGACCAGGTGCGGGTCTACGGCGACTGTGCCGTGAATCCAGACCCCGACGCTGAGGAGCTGGCGGACATCGCCATCCAGAGTGCCGACTCCGCAACAACGTTCGGGATCACCCCCCGGGTGGCCATGATCAGCTACAGCACGGGCAGTTCCGGCAGCGGGGATGATGTGGAGAAAGTGCGTCAGGCCACCACCCTCGCCGGCGAGCGCCGCCCGGAACTGCTGATCGACGGCCCACTGCAGTACGACGCCGCCGCTATTGAAAGTGTCGCCCGCAGCAAGGCCCCGGACAGCCCAGTGGCGGGCCGCGCCACCGTCTTCGTATTCCCGGACCTGAACACCGGCAACACCACCTACAAGGCGGTACAGCGCAGCGCCAACGTGGTGAGTATCGGCCCCATGCTGCAGGGCCTGCGTAAGCCGGTGAACGATCTCTCAAGGGGAGCCATGGTGGAGGACATCGTCTTCACCATCGCACTGACGGCGATACAGGCGAAACAGGTGGAGGATCAGGGGCTGGCCTGAAGCGCGTCAGCCCCGTTTCTTGCGGCGCTTGCTCTGCTTCTCGTTCTTCTTGACGTGCTGCATCAGGCGCGCTTTCTTCTGCTTCTGGCGCTTGTTGAGCGTGTTCTTGCGGCCCTCGAAGGGGTTATCCGGCGCACGGAACTCAAAGCGGATGGGCGTAGCCTCGACCTTCAGAACCCGACGGTAGGTATTCTCCAGGTACCGCTGGTAATCCCTGGGCACGGCATCCGCCTGGGTCCCGTGGACCACGATCCGCGGCGGACAGGACCCACCCTGGTGGGCATAGCGCAGCTTGATGCGGTGGCCCCGCACAATGGGCGGCGGATGCTGGGTAACGGCATCCTGCAGAATGCGGGTCAGATGATTGGTGGACCACTTGGCCATGGCGGAGTCGTAGCCCGCATCGATGGAGTCGTAGAGATCCCCCACACCTGTGCCGTGCAGGGCCGAGATGAAGTGCATCCGGGCGTAGTCCAGAAAACCCAGCCGCCACTTCAGGTGCTCCTTCAGCCAGCGCCGGTCCTCGGGATCCATGCCATCCCACTTGTTGACCGCCACCACCACGGCACGACCGGCATCCAGGGCAAAGCCGATCAGGTGCATGTCCTGGTCCACGAGTCCTTCACGGGCATCGATCATCGCGATCACCACATGGGCTTGCTCGATGGACTGGAGTGTTTTCACCACCGAGAACTTCTCGACCTTCTCCTTGACCTGGCGCCGGCGGCGCACACCAGCGGTATCGATCAGGGTGTAGTCGCGATCCCGGCGGCTGAAGGGGACCCGGATGCTGTCCCGTGTGGTGCCGGGTTCGTCATAGACCACAACCCGATCCTCGCCGAGGATGCGATTGACCAGCGTGGACTTGCCCACGTTCGGCCGGCCGATGATCCCGACCTGGATGCGCCCGTCCTCTTCCGCCTCTTCGGCCTCCTCTTCCAGGGCTTCGGCATCGCCAAGCACATCGTCCAGGAGACGGCGGATGCCCCGGTTATGGGCGGCGGAAATCCGGTGGAGGGGATCAAAACCAAGGCCGTGGAACTCCGCGGACGCCTGATCCTCGTCCTGGCCGTCGGTCTTGTTGACGACCAGGTGCGCCGCCACGCCCTGCCGGCGGAGCCGGTCGATGATGTACTCGTCACCGGGAGTGAGCCCGGCACGGCCATCGACCACCAGCAGGACCTCGTCGGCCTCCTCAATGGCCGCCTCGGCCTGGTCCGCCATGAGCTGGTCCACGCCCTCGTCGTCACCGGCAAGGCCACCGGTATCAATGGCGATGAAGCGGTGCCCATGGTGGCGGCCCTCGCCGTACTGGCGATCCCGGGTCAGGCCCGAGAAGTCGGCCACCAGCGCATCCCGACTGCGTGTAAGCTGGTTGAACAGCGTGGACTTGCCCACATTGGGGCGGCCGACAACGGCGATTACGGGCGTCATGGACTTCAGCGGTCACCTTCCCGTACGTGGTAGGAGGCCAGCCAGCCCCCGTTACCGAACACGATCACACGGTCACGGAAGCGGATGGGATCCGAACGCAGGCCTTCGTCGTCCACGAGAACACGGCTATCAATGGTGCCGTCGGTGGCATCAACCGCATAGAGATAGCCTTCGAAATCCCCGACTACGGCATGGTTGCCGAGCGCCACGGGTGCCGTCGGCTGACGCCAGGCCAGCTCACGGTGGCGCCAGAGTTCACTGCGGGAAGCACGTTCAAAACCCACCAGGGTCCCGTCGGCACCGGCAGCCACAACCTGCTCCTCCGTGACGGCGGGCGCCTCCAGACTGGACAGCTCACGGCTCCAGCGTTCCTCGCCGGAGCGCAGCTCCAGTGCCGTAACACTGCCCTGATAGGCGCTCACATAGACCGTATCGTCAACCACATGGGGCGAGGAATCCACGTCCACCAACCGCTCCAGCTCGGTTCTGCCTGCCGGCTGAGCCAGTCTCTGCTCCCATTGGACGGCGCCACTGTTCACATCCAGCGCCACCACCCGACCGTTGTCAAAGCCGGCGATGACACGGCTGCCATCGATCCAGGGCGTGGCATTGCCGCGGAAGCTGAGCACCGGCATGTTGCTGTCGTACTGCCAGCGCCGGTTGCCATTCGACTGGCTGAACGCCAGAAGCTCGCCGTCGATGGTCTGCACGACCACATAGCGCCCGTTACTCTGCGGCGGCACCAGGGCTTCGTTGGGCAGCGAGGTGCGCCACTGCTCCTTCCCTTCATGGGAGAGAGCGATCAGCTCACCATTGCGGGTCACGACATAGAGATGATCCGCGTCCACGCCCACACCGCCAAGAAGGCGCTCATCCAGCTTTTCCCACCAGTCACGACGGCCATTGCGGGCGTTATAGGCCGTTATGTAGCCGTTCTGGGTGGCGGCGTAGACCGTTTCCTCGTGAATCCCGGGGGACAGGAAAAGGTACTGGCCGTCCATTCCCTCCCCGACACGCCGGCTCCAGATCTCGCGGATCTCAGCGTCGCCACTGACCCCGGGGACGGGAGCTGGCTGTTCCCGGGGTTCGGAACTGCTGCACCCGGCAAGCACCGCGCCGGCCAGAATGCAGGTCGTCAGGCAGCGCCACGCTGCGGCAGGTGCCCGCATCAACCCTCCTCCATTACGGCAAGGTCACTGAGCTTGATTTCAAGCAGGCGATCATTCACATCCTCACCATGCGACTCGCGCGCTGCCTGATAGGCCTCACGCGCCGCGTCCTCATTCCCCGCAGCATGGTGAGCATCACCTCTGAGTTCATGGAACAGGGGAGCGAATTCCCCGGCATCCTCAAGGCCTTCCAGTGTCGCGATCGCGCCCTCAGCCTCGCCGCTGGCCAGCTGAGCCCTGGCCAGGCGCAGACGGATCACCCGCGGCAGCGGTTGACCCCCTGCCTGCTCCAGCGCCCATTCCAGTTCCTCAACAGCGTCCTCCGCGCGGGATTCCTCCATATAGACGCTGGCCGCAACCATGGCAGAGAACACCGTATAGGGGCTGTCCGGCTGGCTGTCCTTAAGATTGTCCAGAGCGTACTCCATGGTGGAAAGCCGCTCCTCAGTCTCCTTATCCGACTGCAGTGTGCTGATCACGCTGTCAAAACCCTGGCGGGCTTCCGCGCGGGCCGAGGCTTCACGCGCCTCCCAGTACTGCCAGCCGGCTATACCCAGAACCACGATGGCAATGCCCATCAGCACGCTGGAACCGTTCTGCTTCCACCAGCGCTTGAACGCTTCCCACTGTTCGTCTTCTTCGGCCACTTTCTTATTCTCCCTGTTCGTTCGCTTTGTCACCGAGGTGGGCCTGACAGGCGGCTACCAGCTCGGACTGCGCAATCCGCTGCTGCTCGGTGTTTGCCAGGTTCTTCACGCTGACCTCACCGGCCGCGGCTTCATCCGCACCCAGGATCACGGCCAGCTGTGCACCGGAGGCGTCGGCTTTCTTCATACGGCTCTTGAAACCGCCACCACCGCAGTGGCTGACCACCCGGTGCGCCGGCAGTGCATCCCGCAGGCGCTCCGCAAGGCCGAATGCCTGGCCGGAGAGGCTGTCATCCATGCCCATGACATAGATATCCGCATTGCCGTTGACCCATTCCGGGATCAGCCCTTCGGTCTCGAGCAGCAGGATCAGCCGTTCCATTCCCATGGCAAACCCGATCGCGGGCGTCGAGCGCCCACCGAGCTGCTCCACCAGACCATCGTACCGGCCCCCGGCACAGACCGTGCCCTGGGCCCCCAGCGCGTCGGTGACCCACTCGAACACGGTTTTACCATAGTAGTCCAGCCCCCGGACCAGGCCGGAATTCACGCTGTAGGCAAGGCCGGCTGCATCCAGACGCTCACACAGCACCCGGAAATGCTCGCGGCTTTCTTCCCCGATATAGTCGGCCAATACCGGGGCATCCTCGAGGATGCGCTGGGTTTCAGCCACTTTCGAGTCGAGAATCCGTAACGGGTTTTCGGCGAGACGCCGCTGGCTGTCCTCGTCCAGTCGATCACGATGGCCCTCAAGATAGGCGGTGAGCGCCTCGCGGTAGCGCTGCCGGTCCTCAGCGGTGCCCAGGGAGTTGATCTCCAGGCGCACCTGACCCGCCAGGCCCAGTGCCCGCCAGATGCGGGCGGTCATCAGAAGCAGCTCGGCGTCAATATCCGGCCCTTCCATCCCGAAGGCTTCCACGCCGATCTGGTGGAACTGACGGTAACGTCCCTTCTGGGGCCGCTCGTGGCGGAACATGGGGCCGGTATACCAGAGGCGCTGCTGCTGGTTGAACAGCAGACCGTGCTGCTCCGCTGCCCGGACACAGCCGGCGGTCCCCTCTGGTCTCAGGGTCAGGCTGTCGCCATTGCGGTCCTCAAAGGTGTACATCTCCTTTTCGACGATGTCGGTCACCTCGCCGATGGACCGGCTGAACAGCTCGGTTTTCTCCACGATGGGCATCCGGATCTCGCGATACCCATAGGCGCTGAGCACACCACCCAGAGTGCGCTCCACATACTGCCAGACCGGTGACTGGTCCGGCAGTATGTCATTCATTCCACGAATTGCCTGTATTCTGGCCAAGGTTCTCCCCTGTTCGGTCGCGTGGTTGCCCGCCCGCGATCAGCCCTTGGCGATGATGGCGTCTTCTTCCGCCTTCTTGCGCGCCGCCCGCTCACGGATCTCGCGCTCCAGGTCATCCACCAGGGAGGCCTTGTCGATCTTGCGATCCTTGTCCCCGTCCTGGTACATCAGGTGCTGGGGGGTACCGCCGGTGATGCCGATGTCCGCTTCCTTTGCCTCACCTGGCCCGTTCACGATGCAGCCAATCACGGCCACATCCATGGAGGTGTTCACATCCTCCAGACGGGATTCCAGCTCATTCATGGTGCCGATCACATCAAAGTTCTGGCGCGAGCAACTCGGGCAGGCGATGAAGTTGATCCCGCGCGTGCGCAGGCGCAGACTCTTGAGGATATCAAAGCCAACCTTGATCTCCTCTACCGGGTCCGCCGCCAGCGAGATGCGGATGGTATCACCGATCCCTTCCGCCAGCAGCATCCCCAGACCCACAGACGATTTCACAGCGCCGGAACGCAGGCCGCCAGCCTCGGTAATCCCCAGATGCAGGGGCTGCTCGATCTTATCCGCGATGAGTCGATAGGCCTGGACCGCCATGATCACATCGGAGGCCTTGAGGCTGACCTTGAAGTCCTTGAAATCATACCGGTCGAGGATCTCGATATGGCGCATGGCGGATTCCACCATCGCCTCGGAGGTGGGTTCGCCGTACTTGCGCTGCAGATCCTTTTCCAGGGAGCCGGCGTTGACGCCGATACGGATCGGGATGCCGTGATCCTTGGCGGCGTTGATAACGGCCCTGACCCGCTCTTCCTTCCCGATGTTGCCGGGATTGATGCGCAGGCAGTCCACGCCCAGCTCCGCCACACGCAACGCGATTTTGTAGTCGAAGTGGATGTCCGCCACCAGCGGCACATTCACGGCAGCGCGGATCTTCGCAAAGGCCTCAGCGGAATCCATGTCCGGAACCGATACCCGGACAATGTCGGCACCGGCTTCCTCCAGGCCACGGATCTGCGCCACCGTCCCCTCAACGTCGAGGGTATCGGTATTCGTCATGCTCTGAACGGCTATGGGCGCATCGCCCCCCACGGGAACCGACCCCACATGGATCTGGCGGGATGGCCTGCGCTTGATGGGAGACTCTTCGTTCTTAAGCATCGTTCTGAACCTGCCATTCTCTGCGGCTGCCCCTGCGGGGTTCAGCCATTGGCTGTATCAAGTACAAACTGTGTACGCCCGGCATTCACGGGGTACTGTTCGAGTTCCACCGCTTCGCCCATAAAGCGCACCGAGGCTACCGCGTCAACGTTGCCGAGCAGCACTTCAAAGGGCACGGGGCCCTCATATTCAACTGTCTCACCTTCCTGGGCAAGGGTGACCACAACCCGCTCTCCGTTGCCGTTAACCACCTCAACCCAGCAGGCACCATCAAACGTAATGGTCAGCGATGGCTGGCTGCCACCCGGCTGTTCGCCGGTAGCCGTCTGTGTTCCACCGTTGGACGCAGCGCCACCAGAGTCATCAACCTGGGCAACAGGCGTCGAGAATGCCGGTTCGGTATCCGCGCCAGCCTCGGAGCTCCCCGCACCAGTGGTGTCGTCCTCATCCGTTGCGGTGGCAGGCTCAGGCTCGGGCTCGGAGTCGGCCTCTGCCCCCGCACCAGAACCTGGATCCGGCACTTCGAATTCCACTTCACCAGCCGCTTCCACCGCAGAATCCACCACCCAGGGTCCGTACTCGTAGACCACCCAGCCAAGGAGCAGCACTGCCACAACCGCGATGGTCATGCCCCCGATACGACGCCTGCGAATCTTCTTCTGACGTATGACTTCTGTCGGGCTGGGCTCCTTCTGCGCCTCCTGACTCTCGCGGTAGGGTTCGAGTTCCCGATCCAGGCGGGCAATCAGATCATCCCCGTCCTGTTCCGTGAGACGCGCATAGGTCCGGACATACCCCTTGAGGAAAAGATCCGCGGGCATGGCCTCATAATCACTTTCCTCAATGGCCTGGATGATCGATGGCCTCAGATGCAGCTGATCCGCGACATCCTGTCGATCCATTCCGTGGTGCTCGCGGGCGGTTCGCAGCTGTTCGCCCACGAGCCGGGTTGTCGGCCCGTTACTGTTCTCGGCGCTACCCTCTTCACTCATCGGTGACCATGGTCCTGTATTGCTGGTATTCCTCGGAATCCGGGAAGCGCTCACGCAACTGCTCCACCAGCCCGGACGCCTCTCGCTCCTCGCCTGACTCTCTTGCCAGCCGGATCCCCGCCAGCAGGGACGCAGGCGTATGGGAGAGCTCCCGGGAGCGTTCGATGCGCATGGTCAGTCGACGGTAAAGGGGCCGGGCTTCCGCATAACGCCCGGCATCGATCAGGGCCGTCACCGCACCGATGTGGGCTGTCGTACTGCCACGCCGCAGCTTCATGGCGCGCTTATAGGCGTCCGCCGCCTCATCATGGCGGTCAAGCTGGCTCGCGGTACGTGCCAGGTTCACAAAAACCCCGGCGCGACTGTCGTAATCGGTGTCCTCGGATGCCTTCCGGAACTGTTCCAGAGCCTCCTCATACCGGCCACGGTTATAGAGGAAAACCCCGAAATGGGAACGGCCACGGGTATACTCCGGTTCCAGATCCAGTGCCCGCCGGAAGCGTTGCTCGGCCAGGTCGTATTCACCCTGCTCTTCGTTGATCAACGCTTTGGCGGCGATGGCGGGGGCGCTTTCATCATTGATCTCAAGCGCACGATCCAGATGCTGGCGGGCCCGGTCATAGCGGTCATTCTGGATATAGGCCAACCCCAGACGCACGTAATCCTCCTCCGCCTGCTCAGGATTGCCTGAGGCGAAGGTTCCCTGCCGCTGCGAGACACAACCCGCCGCGACAATGCAAAGCATCAGAATCGCGGTGATCCGCATCGCGTCAGCCTTTGATCGCACTGGCATGGAGTCAGTCATCCTCCGAATCGTTTGCCTTCAGCCCACCTCCTGGTGAACCGGAATATAACGCTCACTGCGGCGGGTACGGTCCTCGAACTGGCCGACCAGCTGGCCGCAGGCGGCATCAATATCGTCGCCGCGTGTTGTACGCACCGTTGTAATATAGCCGGCCTGGTTCATTATGTCCTGAAACCGCTTCACCGCATTCCCGCTCGGGCGACGGTAATCGCTCTCGGGGAAGGGATTGAACGGGATCAGGTTGACTTTGCACGGCACGTCCACCAGCAGATCCGCAAGCTGCGATGCATGCTCCGGCTGGTCGTTGACGCCCTCAATCAGCGTGTACTCGATGGTTGCCCTGCGCCGATCCCCGAGTCCCGACAGGTACTGCTTCGTCGCCGAAAGCAGACGTTCAATCGGGTATTTGCGATTCAGCGGCACCAGTTCGTTCCGCAGCTCATCATTGGGGGCATGGAGCGAAATGGCAAGTGACACATCGGAAACCTCGCCCAGTTTCTCCAGCGCCGGAATCACCCCGGAAGTGCTGACGGTCACCCGGCGTTTGGAAATGCCGTACGCCCAGTCATCCATCATCAGGTCCATGGCATCGACAACGTTGTCGAAATTCAGCAGCGGCTCACCCATGCCCATCATGACCACATTGGTGATGGGCCGCTCCTTCGTGCGATCGAAGGGCATGAAGGTTCGCAGCGCCGCCCAGACCTGACCGATGATCTCCGCCGCGGAGAGATTGCGGTTGAAGCCACGCTTGCCGGTGGAACAGAAACTGCAGTCAAGGCTGCACCCGACCTGGGAGGACACACACAGGGTGCCGCGCTCGCCATCGGGAATCAGCACCGTCTCGATGCTGTTGCCCTCGGCCATGCGCATGACCCACTTGCGTGTGCCGTCGCTCGAGGTTTCATCAAGAAGAACCTCCGGCCCCCGGATCTCGGCGATCTCCGCCAGTCGTGCACGGAGCGTCTTGCTGACGTTGGTCATGGCCTCGAAGTCATCCACCCCATAATGGTGAATCCACTTCATGACCTGCCCGGCACGGAACTTCTTCTCGCCGATATCGACGAAGAACTGCTCCATCTTGTGCCGCGGCAGGCCAAGAAGATTAACCTTCTCAGCTGAACTCTGGGTGCCGGTGTTGCTCATGCTTGGATACCTTCTCTGTCCGCGCTGGTCTTACAGGGTGCGCGGGCAGATCTCGCTGTCGTTGAAGAAATAGGCGATCTCGCGCTCGGCGGATTCCGGCGAATCAGAGCCGTGAACCGCGTTGGCGTCGATCGAATCGGCGTAATCCGCCCGGATGGTGCCTGCTTCCGCTTCCTTGGGGTTGGTCGCGCCCATCAGTTCACGGTTCCGGGCAATGGCGTTCTCGCCTTCCAGCACCTGGACAATAACCGGGCCGGAGGTCATGAAGCCCACCAGATCCGGAAAGAACGAGCGCTCACGGTGCTCGGCGTAGAAACCCTCCGCCTGCTCCTGGGTCATGTGGATCATGCGGGCTGCCACAACCTGCAGACCGGCTTTCTCGAAACGGCTCTCAATTTCGCCGATCAGGTTGCGGGATACCGCATCCGGCTTGATGATCGACAGGGTGCGCTCAATAGCCATGGGATGAAACTCCTGTTATCAGTAATCTGTGGAATCCGGGCGGAATTATACGCACCTCAGGCGTAAAGTCACACCGTCGCACGCCGCGCGGCACTGCGTTCGCGCAGCCTCTGCACCGCCTCTGTGATGCGTTCGGCGGCAGCGTCGATTTCAGCTTCCGTACTGAAACGCCCCAGGGAGAAACGCAGCGACCCCTGAGCCTTTTCCGGCGGAAGGCCGATACCCTGAAGCACATAGGAAGGCTCAGTAGTGGCTGAAGCGCAGGCCGAACCAGAGGAGACAGCAATACCCCTCAGGGCCAGCAGCAGGGATTCGCCATCCACGCCCTCAAAGCCGATATTGATGATGCCGGGAACGCGCTCGGTTTCCGGACCATGCACCTGGACGCCCGCCAGCCCTTCGAGGCCCATAATGAAGCGCGCACGCAGCGCTTCAAACCTTTCCGCCTCGGCATCACCCTCCTCAAGCGCCAGGCTGAAAGCATGACCCATGGCCGCGATCTGATGGGTTGCCAGGGTTCCTGACCGCAGACCACGTTCATGACCGCCACCATGCATCTGAGCCTCGATGGTGACATCCGGTGACCGCCGCACGTAGAGCGCCCCAATACCCTTGGGCCCGTAGACCTTGTGCGCGGACAGGGCCATCAGGTCCACCGGCATACGGGTGACATCCAGACCCATCTTGCCTGAGGCCTGGGCCGCGTCCACATGGAATAGGACACCCCGTTCACGCAGCAGGCTCCCGATGGCCGCGATCGGGTTGATGCTGCCCAGCTCGTTATTCACCGCCATCAGCGACACAAGGATGGTGTCTTCCCTGAGCGCCGCCTCGACCTGCTCCGCTGCAATACAGCCGTACTCATCCGGCTCCAGCCAGGTGACCTCAAACCCCTTTTCCTCCAGCCACTGGAAACAGTCCACCACCGCTTTGTGCTCAATGATGGACGTCACCACATGGCCGCCCCTGGCCTGATTGGCCAGCGCCGCGCCCTTGATGGCCAGGTTGTCGGATTCGGTGGCGCCCGAGGTCCAGACGATCTCCCGGCTGTCCGCACCGATAAGCCCAGCCACCCGGGCGCGCGCCTGCTCAACCGCTGCTTCGGCCTGCCAGCCCACGGCATGAGAACGGGAAGCCGGGTTGCCGAAGATGCCGTCCGGCGTCAGGTACTGCTGAAGGGTCTCCGCCACACGCGGGTCAACGGGCGTGGTGGCGGCATAGTCAAGATAGATGGTCTGTGTCATGGGATTGTTTCGCTGTTGGGAACCGTCCGCGCGGCAACCGCTCAGGCACTTGCGTGGCGGGTGTCGCCCGCAATAAGCGCGGTTTCGCGCTGGCGCTGATCCTGACGCTGAGCCACCGCCTGAACCTCCGGTTTATCCCGGAGTTCCGCCAGACTGATCCGGCTTAGAAAGCGATGGATCTCATCGCCGAGATCCGCCCAGAGGTGATGGGTCAGGCACATCTCGCCATTCTGGCAGTCGCCGGCACGATTACAACGGGTGGTGTCCAGCGACTCATTGACCGCGTCCACCACATCCGCCACGAATATCGCATCTTCCGCCTGCGTCAGCCGGTAACCACCTCCCGGCCCACGCACACTGGTGACCAGGTGGCTGCGGCGCAGTCTCGCGAAAAGCTGCTCGAGATAGGACAGCGATATGCCCTGGCGCTGCGAGATGTCCGCAAGGGAAACCGGCCCACTCCCGGAATGGATGGCCAGATCAAGCATCGCGGTAACAGCGTAGCGCCCTTTGGTGGTCAGCTTCATGATCGGAATCCGGTTGCGCTGACAGATAGGCCTTGATTATCAATTAACCAAGTAAAACAGTCAAGTATTTGCCCCCGACTCACCCTCGTCAGCCGCCTTGTCCCGACCTTCAGCCGGCACGTCGCCACAGTCGAAGTCAAGCGGCAGCGGTGGCATTTCCGTGGAACCACGATAGCTGTCCATCTGTTGCAGCGCCCTGCACATGGATTCGATACGCTCGTCCACCACATGCATGTGGTCGAGCATGCTGCGAATAGAGCGGGCGATCGGATCCGGCATGTCCTCGCTGAGCCCGTAGGCATCGAAACCGATCTTCTCCTCCATAGCCTTGCGGCGCCCCTCCTCGGGCTCTTCCTTCTTGGTCACGATACGCCCGGGGATGCCCACCACTGTTGCCCCCTCGGGGACCTCCTTGGTGACCACAGCGTTTGAGCCCACCTTGGCGTGACGGCCGATGGTGAAGGGACCCAGAATCTTGGCACCAGCCCCCACGACCACGCCATCCCCCAGGGTCGGGTGGCGTTTACCGTGGTTCCAGCTGGTTCCCCCCAGGGTCACGCCCTGGTAAAGGGTGACATCATCACCAATGATCGTCGTCTCACCGATGACCACCCCCATCCCGTGATCAATAAAGAACCGCCTGCCGATGGTAGCCCCGGGGTGGATCTCAACCCCTGTAAGCCAGCGGGCAAAGGTGGAGATGGTACGTGCCAGCCACTTGAAGCCCCACTGCCAGAGTCGATGATTCATCCGGTGGAAAAGCAGTGCATGCAGGCCGGGATAGTTGGTCAGCACCTCGAACGCATTACGGGCCGCGGGATCACGGTGAAAGACGCTCTGGATGTCCTCGCGCAGATGGTCAAACATGATTGCCCCTGTTCCGGGAACGGGCCAGCTTATCAACGCTGGTCAGGATTCCCCTGAGAATGTTCATTTCCATGCGGTCAGGATGAGCCCGCTGGAACAGCCGACGCATCCTGACCATCAATTGTCGCGGACGCTCCGGGTCGTGAAAACCGGTGGTCGTCAGCGTCTGCTCCAGGTGGGCCAGCAGGCGCTCCATGTCCGCAGCGGTGGCCGGCAGCTCATCCCAGCCGTCATCGACCGGGCTATGAGTGCTCTGCCATTGCGGCGCTGGAGACTCCGACACATCGAACAGGCTCTGCATACGCACCTCATAGAGCATCACCTGCACCGCCATGGCCAGATTCAGGGAACTGAAGTCCGGATTCGCAGGCACCTGCACATGGTAATGGCAGCGCCTGAGCTCCTCATTCGAAAGCCCATTATCCTCACGGCCGAAAACCAGGGCCACAGGACCCTGCAGGCGCTGCTCCAGCGCCCGGCTACCGCAGTCACGCGGATTGAGAATCGGCCAGGTCACGCTACGGGAGCGCGCACTGGCACCAATCACTTCCACACAGTCTGCAACGGCCTCCCCAAGGTCCGATACAACCCGGGCGTTCGCCAGCACATCATCCGCCCCTGAGGCCCTGGCGCTGGCCTTTTCATCCGGGAAGGAAACCGGCGACACCAGGGCCAGCTCGGAGACACCCATGTTCTTCATGGCCCGGGCCACGGCACCGATGTTCCCCGGATGGGAAGGTTCAACCAGCACCACCCGGAGGCCTTCAAGGGAAGGATAGTCCGACATTCCGATTTCCACCCGCCGGGCGGGCGCCTGTTACCAATGATGGGCGCATACTAGCATGCACGACAGAGCTGCGGCAGACGGCTCGCGGGTTTCCCTGACGCCAGACGCCGCCCGGCAATCGTCTTGGCCGGCGTTTTCTGGTATAGTTCGCCGCCCATCCGAATCGGACCCCATTGGTAACCTGATGCAGCCAGCAATCAAGATGGCCTTGCGCGCGGCAAGGCAGAACAGCGATTTCCTCAAGGACCAGCAGGCCCGCCTGGACGCCGACAGCAAGGCGCCGGAGGCGGTGGTGCGCACTGTGCATGCCATTGAGCACCGCATCCATGAACGCACCGAAGAACTGCTGCGCCGTTCCTACAAGGACCACTGGATTGCCCCCGCGGGCAATGTGGAGGCGGGCGACTGGGCCCAGAGCTGGCACGTTTTCCCCATCCTGGGGGAGCGCAACTTCGCGCGCGGGCTGCCGGAATTCGCAACAGCCCTGCTCCAGAAGATCAACGACCGCCCCGAGAACCTCGTGGTCCTGTGCCCGCTTACCGGCGAGGAGTACGCCTTCAGCAGGGGCTACGGAGCAGTCCTCAACAGCCAGCGCATCCGGGCCCGCGCCACCCAGCAACTCGCACAGACCCTGATCAGCTGCAACCTGTTCAACCGCCGCAGCAGTGGCGAGGACAGTGGCGTCTGGCTGGACGTGGCGGGATCGCTGGTGCGCGAGGGCGCGGACCTGCACTACAACGGCTGCAGTGTTCTGGACATGGCAAGGGTTGCGGGTGGTTATCTGGACGCGGCCGTTCTGGCCACCGACCAGCGACACGAGCAGGTGATGGCCAGCCTCATCAGCCAGGAAGCCGGAGCTGTGGGCGGTGACCTCCGTGGCAACCCCCTCGGCCGCAAGGCCGGCGAGCTGGTGATTGCCAACAACCTGCTGTTCCGGGAAATCCTGCAGCAGGCCCAGCCCTACCGGCAGCGCATGACAGGCGCCTGAAAGGCGCCCGCATTCACTCCATGCGCTTGAGCCAGTCCGGCGGTTCCTCCTCTTCCGGCTGGCTCCCCTCCGCACCTTCCTTTTTCGGCACGTAGAGATCATCCCGGTTCACGTTCAGGGCCACCAGCATGTTCGCCGCCACATAGATGGACGAATAGGTACCCACCAGAACACCGATGAACAGGGCCAGCGCGAAGTTCCGGATCATTTCGCCGCCAAAGACCAGCAGTGACAGGAGCACCACCAGTGTGGTCGCGGACGTGACAATGGTCCTCAGCAGCACCTGATTGAGAGAGGTATTGATGATCTCTTCAGGGCCGCCCTTGAGGATGCGACGGAAATTCTCCCGGATACGGTCGGACACGATGATGGTGTCGTTGAGCGAGTAACCGATCACCGCCAGAAGGGCCGCCAGCACCGTCAGATCAAAGGTGAGCTGGAAGACCGAAAAGATCCCGAGCACAATCAGAACGTCATGGACCAGCGGCACCACGGAAGCGAAACCAAACTTGAGCTGGAAGCGCATGGCGACATAGATCAGCACCACGAAGAACGCCAGAAGCAGCGCGATGCCGCCCTGCTCTCGCAGCTCTTCGCCCACCTGGCCGCCAACGTATTCGGAGCGCTCCAGGGTCAGCTCCGAACCCTGGCTGAGCGCGGACACCACCTGATCCCCCACGGAGTCGTCGAACTCGGCCGGAAGCCGGATGAGGACCGCGGTATCCGAGCCAAAGTTCTGCACCATGGCATTCTCAAAGCCCGCGGATTCCAACTGGCCGCGCACCTCCGGAAGAGCCGGCGCCTCGGCGTACTCTAGCTCAACCAGGCTGCCCCCGGTGAAGTCCAGGCCCAGTTCCAGCCCCTTGATACCGAGGCTGACAGCCGAGCCCAGAACGAGAATGATCGAGAGCGCGGCGGCGACCCGCCGGAAGCCCATGAAGTCGATAGTACGTTTGCTGCTTTCACTCATTCGATCACCCTCAGATTGACAGTGCCTTGAGGTCACTGCGCCCGCCAATGGTGGCATTGACGATGGCGCGGCTGACCATGAGGGCCGTGAACATGGATGTCAGGATGCCGATCAGAAGGGTAACGGCAAAACCTTTCACCGGCCCGGTCCCCACGGCAAACAGAATGCCGGCGACCAGGAAGGTGGTGACGTTGGCATCAAAGATGGACACGAAAGCCCGGCTGAAGCCCGCGTTGATGGCGGACTGGACTGGCAGCCCTTCCCGCAGTTCCTCCTTGATGCGCTCGAAGATCAGCACGTTGGCGTCCACCGCCATGCCGACCGTCAGCACAATGCCCGCGATACCCGGCAGCGTGAGCGTTGCCCCGAGCACTGACATGGCGCCCACGAGCAGCGTCAGGTTCACCATCAGCGCGACATTCGCAAGCAACCCGAAGGCCTTGTAGATCACCAGCATCGTCAGCGCGACCAGGACGAAACCGAGGATCACGGAGTTGATGCCCGACTCGATGTTCTGCTGGCCCAGGCTCGGGCCGATGGTGCGCTCTTCGACGAAGTAGATGGGCGCTGCCAGCGCACCCGCGCGCAGCAGCAACGCCAGCTCCGAGGCTTCCGCCACATTCTCCAGGCCGGTCACCCGGAAGTTGCTGCCCAGAGTGCTGCGGATGGTCGCCAGACTGATGATGCTGCGCTCGGTCTCACGTACGCGCTCGGTGACCGTCTTACCATCCACCTGACGCTCAACCTCCTCACTGCTGTGCTCAATGAAGAGCACGCCCAGCTGGCGCCCCACGGCATCCCGGGTTACATCCTGCATCATGCTGCCACCGGGCCCGTCCAGGGTGATGTTGACCTGGGGCTGACCGTTCTCGTCGAACGACTGGTTAGCATCCGCCACATTGTCACCGGTGATGATGACATCACGCTCAAGCTCCGCCGTGCGGTTAGGATTGTTGCGGAACGGGAAGGTTTCCGTTCGTGCGGAGGAGGCGTCCGAGCGTGCTTCAAGCCGGAATTCCAGATTGGCAGTGGAGCCCAGAACCCGCTTGGCTTCAGCAGTGTCCTGCACACCCGGAAGCTGCACCACGATCCGGTCACTGCCCTGCTGCTGGATCAGCGGCTCGGCCACGCCCAGCTCGTTCACCCGGTTGCGCAGCGTGGTCAGGTTCTGGTTGAGGGCGTAGTCCCGGATCTCCGATGCCGACTGCTGGTTGAGCGTCAACTCCAGGATATAATCCTCACCGTCGGAGCGGGTATTGCTGCGGAACTGATCGTATTCCGAGCTCACCAGCGAGGCGGCGTCATCCCGCGCGGATTCGCTGGGGAAGACAAATTCCAGCTGCCCCTCTTCGGCATCACCACCGCGGTAGCGGATCCGTTCCTCGCGCAGCTGGCGCTTGATCTCGCTGGCGTAGACATCCAGCCGACGTTCCACTGCCGCCTCCATGTCCACCTGCATCAGGAAGTGGACACCGCCGCGCAGATCCAGCCCCAGATTCATCGGCGTCGCGCCGATGGATCGCAGCCAGTCCGGCGTGGTTGCCGCCAGGCTCAGCGCAGCGACGTATTCGGAACCGAGCGCCTCCTGGAGCTCGGAGCGGGCACGCAGCTGCGCATCACTGGAGTCAAAACGCAGCATGACCGCGCCGTCATCCACCGAAGGATCCCGGTAGTCGATGTCTGCCTCGTCCAGGGCTTCCTGAGCCCTGTCCAGCAGCGTTTCGTCAACGCTGACGGAGGCACTTGAGCCACTGATCTGGACAGCGTAATCGTCCGGAAACAGGTTCGGAAGCGCGTAAATGATACCGAGAAGAACCACGGCCGATACCAGCAGGTTCTTCCAGAGAGGATACTTGTTAAGCATCGGTGATCCTTGTGCGGAACCGGAAGATCAGATGTCCTTGAGCGTGCCCTTGGGCAGAGCCTGGGTCACAGACTGGCGCTGGACCTTCACCTCAACACCGTCGGCAATCTCCACCACCATGTAGTCGTCGGTCAGGCGTGAGATCCGGCCTGCCAGACCACCACCGGTCACCACTTCATCACCTTTGTCGAGGCCTTCAACCAGAGCCTTGTGCTCCTTGGCACGCTTGGACTGGGGGCGCCAGATCAGGAAATAGAAGATCAGGATAAAGCCGCCGAAGAGGACGACCTGGGAAATCATACCCGGCCCACCCTGGGGCGCGGCGACGGCGACTGCCGGCATAAGGGCCAGCAGAAGAACCATGAGCGAACGAACGCTGAACATCATCGGGCTACTCCGCGTAACTGATAGAACCTGTCAATGAAGGTCGCCAATGTACCTGCTTGGATAGCCTCACGCAATCCAGCCATAAGCGCCTGGTAGTAATGGAGGTTGTGGATGGAGGCGAGCTGGGCGCCCAGCATCTCCCCGCAGCGGTCCAGATGATGCAGATACCCCCGGGAGAAATGGCGGCATGTGTAGCAGTCGCACATCGGGTCCACCGGCCCTGTATCATACCGGTGACGGGCGTTGCGGATGCGCACCACGCCCTCATGGGTGAACAGGTGGCCGTTGCGTGCGTTGCGCGTGGGCATCACGCAGTCGAACATATCCACGCCACGGCTGACCGCCTCCACGATGTCTTCCGGGCGCCCAACCCCCATCAGGTAGCGCGGCGCACCGGCGGGCATGGCCGGCTCCAGTGCCTCCAGGATCCGGTGCATCTCCCCGCGCGGTTCACCCACGGACAGCCCACCTATGGCGTAGCCCTCGAACCCGATGTTTTTCAGTCCTTCCAGGGACTCCCGGCGCAGACTTTCATACATCCCACCCTGTACAATGCCGAACAGCGTTGAAGGACTGTCACCATGAGCCTCCCGGCTGCGCTCCGCCCACCGGAGCGACAGATTCATCGAGCGCCGGGCTTCTTCCTCCGTCGCCGGGTAAGGCGTACATTCGTCGAAAATCATGACGATATCCGAACCCAGCGCCCGCTGCACCTGCATCGACTTCTCAGGTGTCAGCTCCACCGGCGAGCCGTTAATCGGCGACTTGAAAGTCACGCCCGCTTCCGTGGTCTTGGTCATCTCCGAGAGGCTGAATACCTGGAAACCGCCGGAGTCCGTGAGCATCGGGCGCTCCCACCCGGCAAAATCATGCAGGTCGCCATGCGCCTGGATCACCTCGGTCCCCGGGCGCAGCATAAGGTGGAAGGTGTTGCCCAGAATGATCTCAGCACCGGTGGCCTCCAGGTCCCGCGGCAGCATGCCCTTGACCGTGCCGTAGGTACCCACGGGCATGAAGGCGGGCGTCTCAACGGTGCCACGCGGAAAGGTCAGCCTGCCGCGCCGCGCCGTGCCGTCACTGGCCAGATGTTCGAACTCCATGAAAGAGTTGCCCTTCATTCGGAAACCTCCGGTGCAACCGCCTCGGAATGCGGGAAAACCAGCATGGCATCGCCGTAGCTGAAGAAGCGGTAACGTTCGTCAATCGCCGCCTGATAGGCATCCAGCACGTTGTCACGCCCGGCAAAGGCACTGACCAGCATGATCAGGGTCGACTCCGGCAGGTGGAAGTTGGTGACCATGGCGTCGACGCTGCGGAAACGGTACCCCGGGTAGATGAAGATCCGCGTCTCGCCGGCGAACGGGGCGAGATGGCCCTCCCCCGAGGCGGACTCCAGGGCCCGGACCGCCGTGGTGCCCACGGCAACCACACGCCCACCCCGTTGCCGGGTGCGCGTCACCGCATCCACAGCCTCCTGCCCCACGGACAGCCACTCCTGGTGCATGTGGTGCTCACGGATGTCCTCGCTGCGCACCGGCTGGAAAGTGCCCGCGCCCACATGGAGCGTCACGAAGGTGCGTTCGATGCCCCTGGCCGCGAGCTCATCCATGATGGCATCGGTGAAATGCAGGCCGGCTGTGGGGGCCGCCACGGCCCCGGGCTTTTCGCCGAAGACGGTCTGATAGCGCTCCTCATCCGTCATCTCGTCCGGCCGGTCGATGTAGGGCGGCAGCGGCATATGCCCTACGGCTTCCAGCACCGTCATCACATCCGCATCCGGGAAATGCACCCGGAAAAGCCCCTCCGGCGTGTGCTCGTCCACCACGACCCGGTGCCCGCCATCCAAGGTTATCTCACCCCCGGGGGATGGTGTTCGCGATACCTTCAGGTGAACCAGAGCCCGGTCCGAATCCAGCACCCGTTCCACCAGCATCTCCACTTTTCCGCCAGAGGCCTTCTGCCCGTAGACCCGCGCCGGAATCACGCGGGTATCGTTGAACACCAGCAGGTCGCCGGGCTCCAGAAGATCCGGCAGTTCCCGGAAGCCGTGATGGGAGACCGTCCCATCCGTTCCATCCAGACGCAGCAGCCGGCTGGCCTCACGCTCGGCAAGCGGGTAGCGGGCAATGAGTTCATCAGGCAGTTCAAAGTGGAAATCGGAGCGTTTCATCGCGCGGAGGGTCCAAGCGGTTAGTTCTGGGCGCGAATGGTACCGGAGCCATAGTCGGTGGGGAAGCTCAGGCTTTCAGCTGGGCAACAGGATCTACTCGGTGCAGGTTCCTGACCCCCGGCACCCTGGGCCCTCTGGGGCTGGATCCCCGGAGGCTAGGCGCGCCGAAGATCGGTCAGGACATGTTCCAGCCGGGGCTGATCCAGCCCGGTCACTGCCTCCAGCTCCTTCTGGAGCAGTGTCCCGCACCCGGCCTGGCGGAGCGTTTCATGGGTGCCCAGAACCATCCCCCGGGACAGGGTTGAGGCCTGCAGGCCCAGCGGCGAGTCATGCAGCTCCCTGAGCTCGTCGCGATAGGAGGCGGGCAACTCCCAGGCCGACACCAGACGCTCCAGCATGGCTCCCCGCTGCTCCTCCAGCACACTGACGAGCAGCGCCGGGCTGACAGAGTGATCTCCGGACTGAGCGCTCGCGATGGACTCCAGTTCCCGGTACAACGTCAGATAGGCAAGCCCCGGTATAAGGCCCAGCATGAACAGGTCCGGCCCTCCGCCGGGCTCCTGATGCGCGAGGCGATCACAGGCATTGGCGCAGAGCAGGCCCCACTGCCAGACATTACGCGCAAAGCCGGCTTCGGCCCGGGAGGCTGCCTGCATGACCGGGCGCATGACCGCCTCGGAGACCGCCCGCCGCACACCTTCAAACCCTACAAGCAGAACCGCCTGTTGAACGGATTCAATAGGGCGTTGACCACTGTTAGTGGCGGTGAGATTCACCACACGCAGCAGTTCATCGGTCAGGGCCGGCTCATCCTCAATGATGGTGGCAATATCCCGGTGGGTCTGGCGTTCATCGCCCAGTGCCCGTATCAGTTTCGGCAGGACCCGGGGCTGGCGGGGAATCCGCGACAGCCGCCGTTCACGGATGCGGAGCCTCAGCTCCGACAGCATGGCCTGTTCCGGAACCGTGGGTCCGGAATCCGGGGTTGTGGAACGCCCTACCAGCCACGCATGCAACCGAGCCACTTCCCCGGCGGTATCCGCCTCAGTGGCTTGTATTTCATCATTACCTTCCCGACGACTGGTATCTCCCCGGGCTTTTCCCTTACTGCCGTTGCCCGAAAGGAACGACAGCAGTGACTGAATCAACCGCTCCATGAACCACCCCTGTCCATGCTGGTGTGCTTCCTATCACGGCAGTGTACCAGCTGTGGCACGACGCTGCTTATGAGCATCCAAACCAGAGTGGCGGATCACGCGTAGCACAACGTAGATGCTAGGATACGCGGCCCGCGTTACTGGACCTCAACGGAGACCGACTCTTGAACCGACTCCGCCGCTTCCGCCTCTTCATTGTGTCCGCCACGGCCATCATCGCGCTGCTGGCGTTTGCGACCCTGCAGCAGGAACTGGCCCGGAGCGTGTTCTCGGGGCTCCAGGACTGGTTCTCCCATAACACGGGCTGGCTGCTGATCCTCATTATGAATGCCGCGCTGCTGTTCGCGGTCTACCTGATCTTCAGCCCCCTGGCGCACATCCGCCTGGGCGGTAAAGACGCCAGGCCGGAGTTCAGCCGACTGGACTGGTTCGGGATGCTCTTTGCCGCCGGCATGGGCATCGGGCTGCTGTTCTACAGTGTCTCGGAGCCACTCCAGCACTACGATACATTCGGCCCTTTTGTTGGAAACAACGCGGACACCGCTCAACTGGCCATGGAAACCACCTTCCTGCACTGGGGGCTGCATCCCTGGGCCATCTATGCGCTGGTCGGCCTGACACTGGGTTACTTCCACTTCAACGCCAATCACCCATTGTGCTTCGAAGCGCCACTCAAGGAACTGGTCAGCCGCAAGCGCGCCCGGCGAATCGGGGGGTTCGCCAACTTCGCCGCAGTGATCGGTACCGTGTTCGGCGTCTGCACCTCGCTGGGGCTCGGCACCAGCCAGGCGGCCGCGGGTATCGCCCAGCTCACCGGCTATGAGTCCGGGCTCTGGCTGCAGATGCTACTCATTGGCGTGGTGTGTGCTGTCGCGCTCGTCTCGGTACTCACCGGCCTCAGCAGTGGCGTGCGGCGGCTGAGCAAGATCAACCTGCTTCTGGCCGGGGGCCTGATGCTGTTTGTCCTGGTTACCGGCGAGACTGTGTTCGTCCTCAAGGCACTCGGGCAGCACATTGGCGGTTACTTCAACGATCTGCTGACACTGTCGACCTGGAATGAGACCTACCAGGGCACGGACTGGCAGTCTTCCTGGACAGTGTTCTACTGGAGCTGGTGGATCTCCTGGTCGCCCTTCGTGGGCATGTTCATCGCGCGTGTCTCACGGGGCCGGACGATCAGGGAGTATCTGCTGGGTGTACTGCTGGTTCCGTCATTCTTCAACTTCCTCTGGATGACGGTGTTCGGCGCCAATGCCCTGCACCTGGAACTGTTCCAGAACGCAGATTTCGTGCAGACGGTAATGGAGGCACCCAACTCCAGCCTGTACAACTTCCTGGAGTTTCTGCCGCTGAGTACCGCCACCATCGGCATCGCGATCCTCGTGGTTCTGGTTTTCTTTGTGACCTCAGCGGATTCCGGATCGCTGGTGGTGGCCACGCTGACCTCGAACGGCCGCGACCCCAGCTGGCAGCAGCGCCTGTTCTGGATGACGGCCATCGGGCTGGTTACGGCGGTGCTTCTGCGGGCAGGCGGACTGAATGCCCTGCAGTCGGCCACTATCGCCAGTGGCCTGCCGTTTGGACTCCTGCTGCTGGCGTTCATTCCGGCCCTGCTGATCGCCCTGCGCCGGCCCTACGAGCACCAGCGGGTGCATGTGCGGATTCCCCGGGAACCTTCCCGGGAGGACCGCAAAACGGGATAATCTTCCCGACTGGAGAGTTTCCAGCCAAAAGAGAGACGCCGCGCGCTTAATGCGCGTGGTCATGCCCCTCATGACCTTCGGGTGCCGTCTTCTCAGCACCGCCGTGCTCTGACTCCTGCTGTTCAGGCTCGCCGGCTTCCCCAGCTCCTCCTTCAGAGGACTCCACGGAACGCTTAATTACTGGCTCCTGAACACTCTTGGGCAGACGCTCAACGCCAAGACCATGGCGATACACGTTTTCCGCCCCGAGATAACCCGTGACCCCAACCGCAGCGGTCCCCACGAGCATGACCACGGCAAGCAGCACGCCGGCACCCCGAGCACGATGGCGCTCAAGCCAGGCGAGCACAGCCGCCACTGCAAACACCGCGACCGTCACCCAGGCGGCGGTCATGTGCCGTTCCATGGCCTGGTGCCCCGGGCCATCATGGGCCACCGAGTTATAGGCCAGGTAACCCGTAAACAGCGTCGGCAGGAGAAGGAGGCTGCCAATGACCAGGTTCCAGCGTGCCGCAGCCGTCACATTCTCCCCAGCCCTGTCCTGAAGCACGAGGCCAAGCAGGAAAAAAGCCGTGGCCATGCTCAGCAGGGCAATCGGGAAATGCACCCAGATGGGATGCCAGTTGGGAACAATCTCGATCATCACAGCCCCCTGTGCCTCTCACTCTTCGAGCGACTCACGCTCCATCATCTGCTTCATCATGCCCTGCATCATCTGCATGTGCTGTTCCATGCGCTGCATGCGCTGCTCCATGGGCATTTCAGACTGACCATTACCGGCCCCCTTACCGCCCTGCATCATCTGCATGGTGCTTTGCATGCTGTTCATATGTTCGCGCATGAGTTCACGACGTTCCTCGGCATCCGTCGTTCCCCTGAGCTGATTCATCTTTTCGTGCATCCGCTGCATGTGCTCCTGCATCTGTTCGCCATGCATCATGCCCATGCCCGAACCATTGCCCATCATGCCGTCATGGCCATGCTTGTTGCCTTGCTGGGCGAACACGGGATTCACAGCCAATACCGTGAAAAGCGCCAACGCGATTATCTTTTTCATCCCTTACATCTCCTTTACTGGTTCTTATTGATCGTAACCAGGACCAACCCATGGTCCGACAACTTCCATCAAACCACAGAAAACTGATCTGAAACTGATTGCCCTCAAACGTTAAGCTATTACAGCGAAATTCTCTCGGGCAGGACGACCCGGGCACGGAAGCTGCCAGAGTCACTGAGGTCAAACACCACCCGGCCGTCGTACCGCCGGACAACATCCCTGACAATGGCAAGTCCCAGCCCATGTCCCGCGGCCTGCTCATCCAGGCGCTGACCACGTGCTCCAAGTGTCGCCAGTTGTTCCTGGGGTACCCCTGGGCCGTCGTCACTGGCTTCAATGACCAATCCCGTTTCATCCTCACGCAACGACAGGGTCACGCTTGAAGCGGCCCATTTCCCCGCGTTATCCAGGATATTCCCGAGGATCTCGTTGAGGTCGTATTCCTCAATCGGCCAGCGATGCTCGTCCGCCATAGCGGTTTCGAGCTCAAAGTCCTTCTCAGGATAGAGACGCCCCAGCATCCAGAGCAGTTCCCGCGCCTGGCTCACTGGCGCGGCGCCCTTGCCAGCCTGGGCGCCGGCAAAGCGGCTGCGGCGCATCTCGGTCTCGAGCTGACCGTCAATATCAGAGAGTCGCCGGGCCAGCTGCTGGCGCATATCCCAGTCCAGGGGCTGCTCGCGCTCCTCAAGAACCTGGCGGACGGCCGTAATGGGTGTCTTCACACTGTGAGACAGGTTAGCCAGTGCCTCCCGCGACCGGATCAGACGCTGATCAAGGGTGTCGAGGAGCTGGTTCAGCTGCCCCACAAGTGGCTGGAACTCGGCGGGCGTCTCAATATCGAGACGTTCCCGTTCGCCCTGCTGCAACTCTTTCAGCGCGGCCTGGAGCCTCGCCACAGAAGCCAGGGAAAGCCGGATCGCAATCCAGATCACCAGAACGAGCAGGCCCAGTAACACCGCGGAAACCACCGCCGTCCAGATGTGCAGTTCGCGCTGACTGGCCCCAAGCCGGGACAGGTCTTCGGCAACAACAATCACTGCCTCCCGACCCTGCCGCTCGAAGGTTTCACGGTAGGCAAGGTAATCAGAAATCTCTCCGTCGGCCCCGGTCCGCCGGATGAATCCAGTCCGGCTCTCTTCCAGAAGGGGGACCAGTAATGAGCTCCAGGAAGAAGGGCTGACGTATTGCCGGGAACCCACGCGCACTGCGAACGCATGGTGGAGCACCTGCTCGAAATACGCCCCGGTATTCAGCGCTTCCACGCTTCCATGGGCCTGATTGAGACGGTGCCTGAGAAACCCGACCTCTTCCCTGAGACGATCTTCCACAAAACTGTGCGCCATGCGCTCCAGCAGGGCGCCATGGATAACCCAGGCGGCCCCCATCAGGGCAATGGCAGCGGGGAGCAGTACAATCAGCAGGGTCCGCCGGATGGAGCGGTTGAGGTCAATCCATGGCATTGAACATATACCCCTGGCCACGGCGCGTCACAATGGCCTCCTGCCCCGCGAGCTTACGCAGTCGGCGGATATAGGCCTCAATCGCGTTGTGGCTCGGGCTTTCATCCAGATTATAGACCTGCTCCAGGAGCTTTTCCTTGGAAAACAGCTGGCCGGGCCGGCTCATCAGGCAGCGAAGCAGGCGGAATTCCGTCCCCGTCAGGGGGTGTTCCTCGCCATCCGGTGTCTCCAGGACCTGACGGTTCTCATCCAGCCGGAACCGGCCGGCGGCAATGACCGAATCCACCCGTCCCTCGCTGCGGCGGATCAGGGCATCCAGACGGGCCAGGAGCTCTTCCGTCTGGAAGGGTTTGGCCAGGTAGTCATCGGCACCGGCCTTGAGACCGCTCACCTTATCCTGCCAGTCACCGCGGGCAGTCAGGATCAGCACGGGCATGGTCACCCCATGCGAGCGCCACTTCCTGAGCACATCCAGACCATTGCCGTCGGGCAGTCCCAGATCCAGCACCACGACACGATAGTCCTCCTGCCTGCCAAGCTGGGACGCCCCCGACGCCGTGGCGATGCTGTCCACACTGAAGCCTGCCGCCGAAAGCTGGCGTTCCAGGCTTTCGGCAAGCAGGCTGTCATCCTCAACAAGCAGCAGTCTCATGGCATTCCTTCAGAACCACCAGCGCACACCGGCAACCAGGGATGTTTTCTCTGTATCCTCACCTTCGGCCCGGGTCAGCTCAGCCGTGTCGCCGTACTGATCCTGCCAGCGCACCCCGACATAGGGCGCAAACTCACGCGCCAGCTCATAGCGCAGACGCAGCCCCAGGGTGAGGCCGTTAACGCCCTCACCAACGCCGAACTCACGCACCTCGCTGAACGCGTAGCTGGTCTCCGCCCGGCCCTGCAGGATCACGCGCTGGGTGAAAAGCCAGTCGTACTCACCCTCGAATTCGGCGACCGCATCGCCATCCTCACTGACGCGCAGGCCGGTGTCCACCTCGAACCAGTAGGGAGCCAGCCCTTCAAAGCCGACAACGGCCGAAGCCCGGTCCCTGTCCGGCCCGGGCCCGAAGGTTGTCTGATACCCGAGGCCCGCCTTGGCTCGCCAGTAGGCACTGACTCCGTAGCCATACTGCACGTCGAAGCTTTCCACGTCGCCGCCATCGCCACCTGAGACCAGGGCTTCGCCCTCGGAGTCAACAATCAGGCGGTGCGTATCCCCGCCCCACCAGGCCTGCCCCTCCCAGGCAAAGACATCCTCATCGTCGCCGTCCTGATATTCAAAACGGTCCATCAGAAGCTGGCCATGGGTCACATCGTCGTGCACCGGCAGTGACCACTCCGGCTCTGCCTGCGGCCCCACGCCCTGCGCCAGAGCGCCTGTGGCCGGCACCAGCAGACCCAGGACCAGCAGGGCCGTATAACGAACCTGTTTGACCGCCATTGAAATCCTCCTGTTCGGCACACTCATTGAACGGACACCACGCGGAACATGCCCGCTTTCATGTGGTAGAGCAGGTGGCAGTGAAAGGCCCAGTCGCCTTTATGCTCCGGCGTGATCTGCGCCGAGATCATTTCCCCGGGCTTGACCAGCAGTGTGTGCTTGCGCGGCCGATAGCCGTCGTTCCCCGTCTCCAGTTCCATCCACATGCCGTGGAGATGAATGGGGTGATCCATCATGGTGTCGTTGACCAGGATCAGGCGCAGGCGCTCGCCGTAACCGAACGGAATGGGGCCATCGACCTCCGAGAACTTCTCGCCGTCAAAGGACCACATGTAACGCTCCATATTGCCGGTCAGGTGCAGTTCCACCTCGCGCTGGGGTTCACGCTCATCCGGCCAGGCGTGCAGCCCCCGGAGCTGGTCATAGGTCAACACCCTGTGCTCCACGTGTTCAAAGCCCACGCCGGGGTCATCGAGTCTCGGTCCCGGGTTCATTGCCACCATAGCGGCACCGGCGCCGTGGTTGTCCGGGCCATGCGAGATCTGGCGGTCCGCCACCGGAGGCTGGTCCCCGTTGCCATGCATCATCCCGTCCATGGAACCGTGATCCATGGCGCCATCACTGCCATGATCCGCCATGCCCATGGCTGCCATGCCACGCTCGGTACGCGGATAGAGTTCCGGTACCGGCGCCGTCATGCCCTCACGCACGGCCAGGGTGCCACGAGTGAATCCGGAGCGGTCCTGGGACTGGGCGAACAGGGTATAGGCTTCGTCCTGCGGCTCGATGATGACATCGTAGGTCTCAGCCACACCGATGCGGAACTCATCCGTCTCCACGGGCTCGACCTTCTGGCCATCCGCCTCGACAACCGTCATCGGGAGCCCGGGAATGCGCACATCGAAAATGGACATGGCCGAGGCGTTGATCACGCGCAGACGTACCTTCTCGCCCGGCTCAAACAGACCGGTCCAGTTGTCATCCGGCGACATGCCATTCATCAGGTAGGTGTACTCGGCGCCGGTCACATCCAGTATGTCCCGGGGTGTCATGCGCATGCGGCCCCACATGCCAGCCTTCTCCCAGGCAGCACTCCACCCCATGGTCGCGACGTCCTCGAAGAAATCGGAAACCGTGCGCCGATTGTAGTTGTAATAGCCTTCCGCCACCTTCAGGTTGCGCATGACCTCCGACGGGTCATTGAAGGTCCAGTCGGAGAGGACAACGGCATACTCCCGGTCGTATTCGAACGGCTCCGGTTCCTCCGGGTCCACGATCAGCGGCCCGTAGTGGCCCAGCTGCTCCTGCAAGCCGGAATGGCTGTGGTACCAGTAGGTACCGCTCTGGCGTACGGGGTAGCGGTATTCAAAGGTCTCGCCCGGGGCAATCCCCGGGAAGCTCACGCCCGGCACCCCATCCATCTCGAACGGCAGCAGGATGCCGTGCCAGTGGATGGAGGTGGGCTCGTCAAGCCGGTTGGTCACACGGAGCACCGCTTCGCGGCCCTCGCGCAGCCGGATCAACGGCGCCGGTACCGAACCATTCACCGTGATCGGCTGCACGCTCCGGCGGCCATCGATGGTCAGCGGGGTGCGATCAATGGTCAGCTCATAGATGTCCGAGTTGCCCTCTGTACGTCGTGTCAGCTCCCGGTTACCGGTCAGGCCCAGGGCATAGCCCGGCAGGAGGCTGCCAAGCCCAAGCATCAGGCCCATTGTGGAGCCCGTTCTGAGAATGTCACGGCGCGACAGGGGGCGTGGCTTCTGGTGGTTGCTCATGCTCAAACTCCCTCAATCTCCGGATCGTCGGCCCGGTCGACGAGAATGGAAGCATGAGCCTGGCACAAAAAGCTGACATGAAACTGACGGCCCGCAAAACGGCTCTGTCAGCCCCGGTTCAGCTTCTGTCATTATGGTCAGCAGGATAGTGTTCATACGCCGACCAGGGAGATTCCATGCCATCAGACCATGACCGAACCCCCAGGTACGCCCGGAACAGCCTGACACTGCCCGGCGCCGTGATGCTCGGCACCGGTGTAATGATCGGAGCCGGCATATTCGCGCTCACCGGCCAGATGGCGGAGATGACGGGCACCCTGTTCCCTCTTGCTTTCCTGTCGGCTGCCGTGATCGTGGCGTTCAGCGCCTACTCCTACATCAAGATGTCCAATACCTACCCCTCGGCCGGGGGGATCGGCATGTATCTGCACAAGGCCTATGGCAGCACCCTGCCCACGGCATTCAATGCCCTGCTGATGTACTTCTCGATGGTCATCGCCCAGAGTTTCCTGGCCCGGACATTCGGTGCCTATACCCTCCAGCTGTTCGAGATCGGCGACCAGAGCCAGCTGGTGCCGCTGCTGGGTGTCGGACTGCTCCTGCTGGCCTTTCTTATCAACCTGTCGGGGAATCGCCTGATTGAGGGCACGGCATCGGCCATCGGGGTGATCAAGATCGGCGGGATCATTGTGTTTGGACTCGTCGGCGTTGCACTCGCGGACAGCATCGCGGTGGACTTTGCGCGCTCCGAGCCACAACCGACCTACGCCGGCTTCCTGGGCGCCACTGCACTGGGCATACTTGCCTTCAAGGGCTTCACCACCATCACCAACAGTGGCTCCGAGCTCACGGACCCCCACCGCAATGTGGGCCGCGCCATCATCATTTCCATAGCGCTCTGTGTCGTGATCTACACGCTGGTGGGCTTCGCGGTGGCAAGCAACCTGTCACTGACCGCGATCATCGAGACCCGGAACTATTCCCTGGCCGCGGCCGCCCGGCCAGCACTCGGTGACTACGGCCTCTGGTTCACGGTCATCCTGGCGATGACGGCTACTGCCGGCGGCATCATCGCGAGCATTTTCGCCGTCTCGCGCATGCTTGCCATGCTCACCGAAATGAAGCTCGTTCCCCACAGCCATTTCGGAATGCCGGGCGACATCCAGAAGCATACCCTGGTCTATACCGTGGTTCTGGGCCTGATCCTGACCGCGTTTTTTGATCTGACCAGAATCGCCGCGCTGGGCATCATTTTCTATCTGATCATGGACATCGCCATTCACTGGGGCGTGCTGCGCTACCTCAGGCATACGGTCGGCGCCCATCCCGCCATCCTGGTGACGGCCATCCTGCTTGATGTCATAGTCCTGGGTGGTTTTATCTGGGTTAAGATCACCAGTGACCCCATTGTCATTGGCGTGGCGGCGCTGGCCATGGTTGTCATACTGTTCGTGGAGAGTGTCTTTCTCGCCAACAACCCTGTGCACTCCGGGAACAGCCACCATCATCACGGTAACTGAGCAAGGAGCATCCTATGGAACTCAAGACCTTCAAAGACCTGATCGACTGGACCCGCACCCTCCACCACCACATGGCCGCGTGCCTGGCACACTGCGCCAGCGAGCACCAGGAAGAGCGTGCGCGGATACTGCTCGACTACCTCGCAACCCATGAGACAGAACTGGAGAAACTGGTTACAGACTTTGAGAGGGAAGGTGACGCCCGGGCCCTGAAGACCTGGATCTATGACTTCCTCTCCCACAAACCGATCGAGACGCACCGGACCTGTGATCTCCCCTACACCCGTATGGGATTCGATGACATCTGCCACGAGATCTTTGACTTCCACGACCAGATCATCGATCTCTACCAGAACCTTAAGGATCGTGCCGAGATTCCAGAGGCCCGGGATATGGTGGAGAACCTGCTGAACCTGGAACGTCACGAAGCCATGCGGATCGCGCGGGAAATCGGACGCATGCAGGACGTCTGAACCGTGGGCCGGTCCCTGCCATTTACCAAGGGACCGGCCGCTAACCGGAAACCAGCCCGACGGAATCGGATGGCGGGACGCTGGGCCTCGAGAAAACTGACCACACGTCTTCATCCCGCCTGTGCTGCTGGGCCGTCCCGCCAAATAAAGGTGGCAGACTCTCGCCGGATTACCCACACTGAATAACAATCCTCTCTGAGACCGGCCTGGCAGCATAAGGACCCTTTCGACCTCATGACCGGCAAACACTTCCAATCTGCACCGTTACCCCACGACGAGCCAGGACGTGTACAGGCACTGGCCAGGCTTGAAAGTCTGGATGCGCCCCCGGACCACGAATTCGATGACCTGGTGCATATCGCTGCCCAGCTCTGTGACACACCAATTGCGCTGGTGTCGCTGGTGGATGCCGACCGACAATGGTTCAGAGCGTCCTGTGGCCTGGACGAGCGGCAAACCGGTCGGGAGGAGTCTTTCTGTGCCCACGCCATTCACAGCGTCGAGGTTCTGGAGGTGTGCGACACACAGAAAGATGACCGTTTCGCCGACAACCCCCTGGTGACCGGCCCTCCGGGTATTCGCTATTACGCAGGCGCGCCACTTGTGGGCCAGAGTGGGCATGCTTACGGAACCCTATGCGTAATTGACACCCGCCCCCGCGACAAGCTGAGCGACGGACAGCAAGACAGTCTCCAGCGTCTGGCCCGATTAACTGTCGAGCGCCTTGAAGAATGGGTCAGAAAGCAGCAAGCCGATATCAACGCACGCACACTTTCCGTCCTGCTTGACTCGATGCCGGACGCCACAGTGTCATGCGACCGTGAGGGCAATCTGGCCCAGTTCAACAGTAAGGCGCGTGAGTGGCACGGGGTGGACCCTCGCGCCCTTCCCGCGGAGCAGTGGTCAGAGCATTTCAACCTGTACGAGCCGGATGGCGAAACGCCACTGGCGACAGAACACATTCCCCTGTTGCGCGCTTGGCGAGGGGAGCAGGTTCGCAACGCTGAGATCGTGATTCAAGCACATGATCAGGCACCACGCGTCGTGCTCTGTAATGGTGAGCGCCTGGAACACGACTCTGGCGGATCGCTTGGCGCAGTCGTCACCATGAGCGATATCACATCTCTCCGCCACGCCTATAGCGACCTGAACAGGACCCGAGCTTATCCTCAGTCAGTAATTGATGCCTCTGTTAATGTTGCCATCATCGCAACCAACCCTCAGGGCCTGATCACGCTTTTTAACCCCGGAGCGGAAACGCTCCTCGGCTATCAGGCTGAAAAGCTGGTCAACCTTCATACACCCGCGCTGTTTCACTTGGCTTCCGAAATAGAGCAGCGCGGCGACAGGCTGAGAGAAGAATTCGGCGAGCCATTCCAGGGCTTTGATGTTTTCGTTGAGAAAGCGCGCCAAGGCACGCCTGAGACGCTGACATGGACCTACGTACGCAAGGATGGCCAGCACCGCCAGGTGCAGCTGGCTGTGAGTGCGATGCGGGATGACGCCGGGACGATCAATGGCTTTCTAGGGATGGCCGTAGACATTACAGAACGTTTACGCGCTGAAAAGGAAGCTCGACTCGCCAAAGACAGGTTCAGCGAGGCGTTCAACTCGGCTGCACTGGGCATGGCACTGGTCTCTCTCGAAGGGGGGTGGCTCGATGTGAATGAGGCCATACCCACCTTGTTTGGCTACTCCCGCGAGGAAATCCTGAAGACCGATTTCCAGAGCCTGACCCACCCGGACGACCTGGATACCGATCTGGCTCTGCTTAAGGACCTGCTTGCCGGCCGGATCAGTCATTACCAGATGAAGAAGCGGTATTACCGGCAGGACGGCAGCATTATGCATGCCCTACTGTCGGTGGGACTCGTGACCAACGACAACGGTGAACCGCTGCATTTTGTGTCCCAGATTCAGGATGTCTCGAGCGAGCACCACGCTATCGAGGAACTGGAGGCCAATCGGCAATTCCTTCAGCAACTCTTCGACTCCCTCGTTGACGCCGTTCTCGTACTCGATTCAGACACCACGATCATCACTCACAACCGTGCCGCCACTGAGCTGCTTGAGCTACCGACCGATGCCATCGGTTCCCGTTTAAGCTCACGCCTGCCGGAGCTGACCGAACGTTTGGCCACGGAAGAGGCTGCCCCCTGCGAGGAGCGCTCCAACGAATCGCTTCTGGCTCGGTGGAACACCTCGCTCGCCATCCCCGGCAAAGCTTCTACCCCTCTGGAGCTGAGCCTGTCACGCACGCACGGCCAATATGATCCGTTACATCGCTGGGTTCTGGTGGCCAGGGATCTCACCGAAAACCAACGCAACGAACAGCTTAAGAACGAGTTCGTTTCGACAATAAGCCATGAACTGCGTACGCCGCTTGCTGCAATCTCCGGCTCGCTGAGGCTGATCACTGGCGGTGCGGTAGGCGAAGTGCCTGCACGTATGGAGAAAATGCTGAGGATCGCCGAACAGAATAGCCATCGGCTTATTCAACTGGTCAACGACCTTCTTGATCTGAATAGACTCGCCGCCGGTGAAATGGATTTGAGTTTTCAGGACGTCGAGCTTGCACCCCTCATCGATCAGGCTATCGAACAGATGCAGAGCTTCGCCGAGCCCTATGAAGTGATACTCAAACGCACCGGTTCGTCAGACGGCCAGGTTTGCGTTGATCCGCGCCGTCTCCAGCAAATATTGGCCAACCTGATATCCAACGCATGCAAACATTCGCCGCGTGGCGCAGGGGTCACGATTCACTGTGAGTCCAGTGCCGAAGGTAGAGCCCTGGTCAGCGTTATTGACCAGGGTCCCGGGATTCCAGAGTCATTTCGCAGCCGCATTTTCGAGCGCTTTGCTCAGGCAGACGCCTCGGACTCCCGCGCAAAGGGAGGCACTGGATTGGGCCTGGCCGTGACGCGGGAGCTGGTCGAACGCATGGGTGGCATCATCGGCTTTGAGTCCCGTGAGGGCGAAGGTGCAAGGTTCTGGTTTCGCTTTCCTCGTGCCATGCCAGAGCCAATTAAGCCTCACGGCAAAGCGCGCATACTGCATGTAGAGGATGACACCGATCTGGCAACGGTCGTCGCTGCTCAGCTTGAGCCCTGGAGCCGGGTAGAGCGGGCCGTCTCACTGCGTCAGGCACACGAGTGTCTGAGGCAGGCCTCATACGACCTCATACTGTTGGATCTGAAACTGGACGACGGCAGCGGGATCGAATTATGGGAATCACTCCACCGCGCCCAACCCGAGGTACCTGTGATGATTCTCTCCGGCTACGAAGTGCCACGCAGAATCGCCTCCCGCGTCGCGGCTGTCGTGAACAAAGCATCCGTGACACCCGGCGAAATCGAGAAACGGGCCGTTGAGTTGATTAAATCAGTGCAGGAAAAACCACAGACTGACTGAGCCGTCAGCGAGAGGGGAAGATGGTCCGGGAGGTGGGACTCGAACCCACAAGGCACAAGGCCACTCGATTTTGAGTCGAGCGCGTCTACCAGTTCCGCCACTCCCGGCAAGGCTGGTTCACTGCGGTGGGCAGTGACCGCCGGATTATACGCGCGGTCTGCGCCGCGTCAATCACAGCGCATCGAACAGCGACAGACGTGAGATCCGGGCGAACGACTGCTGGGCCGCCTGGAGCGTGAAGTTCTGCTGGGTCAGACGGCTGATGGCCTCGGCATAATCCACATCTTCCAGGTCTGACAGGGTCTCCTGGGCCAGAAGATCGCTGTCCTTCAGGAACTCTTTGGTGCTTTCCACGGTATTCAGGCGTGTACCCACGCCGGCCTGGATTTCCGTGGCCCGGTCCTCGGCGTTCTGCAGGTTGGCCAGACCCTGGTCGATGGTATCCTCAAGCGCTTCGCGCCCTTCCGGGGTATTGGGGTGTGTCTCAAGCCCCTCGATCATCTTCTCCATGGTGCCGAAGATGCTCTGCTGGTCGCCACTGGTCACCGTAAAGCTATCATCCTTTTTCGGCTCACCGCTGACCTCAAACCGCATTCCATTCACTTCGATGGGATTGCCGCTCACATAATCCTCACCCGAAATGAACTCCTCACCCGTTCTCTGGGATTTGACGGTGTATTCGGTGTTCCCGCTAACCTCGTCGAAAGTAACCACCAGGTCGTCTGGGTAGAATTGCTCGAACTCCTCCCGGTCGGTTACAACGCCGCTGCTGATCCGGCCGCTGCCCTCGTTATTCTGGGCCGCACGGGTATTGAACGTGGGCCGGTCGCTGGGAATGGCCTCGAACGTCTCCCGGCCATTGTCGTTCACCTTGATCGTGACCCCGTCATCGATCTGCACTGAACGCTCGCCGGAATCGCCCCGGTACTCAATGTTGCCGGACACATCCTCGCCAAACGGCTTTTCCCCGCCCTGGAAACCGGCAAACAGGAACTCGCCTTCCGGGCCCTGGGTGTTGGCCAGGCTGACCATCTGCCCCTTCACCTGCCGCAGCTCCTGGGCGATGGACTCACGATCCGACTCACTCAGAGAACCACTGCCCGCCTGGACCATCAGTTCGCGGGTACGCGCCAGCGCATCCGTATAGCTGGAGAGCGTCCCGTCCTCCCGTTCCAGCCGGGTCTGTGTCATGTCCAGAGTATCCTGGTACTGCTCGCTGCGCGCCAGGTCATCCTTGAGCTGAACGATACGGGTGGACGCCACCGGGTCATCAGAGGGGCTGAGCACCTCCTTGCCAGTGGCCACCTGCTCCTGGGTACGCGCCTGCTGGGCGTTAAGGTTCTGGAACTGCTGGATCCCCTGGTTGAAGATCTGGCTGGTGGAAACACGCATGATCCGCCTCCCTTAGTTGAAGGTGCCGAGCAGGGTATTGAACAGGTCCCGGGCTACCGAGACCACCTGCGATGAGGCGCTGTAGGCGTTCTGGAACTGGATGAGCCTGCCGGCTTCTTCGTCCAGATTAACGCCGGACTGCTCCTCCCACTGTTTCTGGGACTGCTCCATGAGCGTCCCCGCTGCTTCCTTGTCCACCTGGGCAGTCTGGGTGCGCGAGCCCACATCCTCGACCACGGAACCATAGGCGTCCGTGAAGCTGAAATTGCCGTTATCGAGGTAATTCTTGGCGTTCAGGTCGCCCAGCGCCAGGCCGTTACGGTTATCCGAGGTGCCACCCTCGTTGGTTTCAAGGCGGAAGCTGTCACCGGCCTCCGGGTTGCCGCTGAGTTCGAACTGGAAGCCTTTGTAGGCGGGCTCACTGCTGGGGGCCTGGTCGAAGACTCCATCATTATCGGCGGTCAGACGCACACCATCGGCGAGGGTTGTATCCACATAGCCCCCGACAGTTGCTTCCGCGCCATCTGCAGGTAGATTAACCGTCGCGCCTGTGGTGCCGGATTCATAAGGATCAGGCTTCTCTATCGCAACCCCGCCCCCAGTACCCTGATCATCAAACCCAACGTTGATATCCGCACCCGTGTTTGAGCGAAGCTTTATTGATGAACCATCGTTGATTACATCCAGATCCAGCGAGGCAAAGTCATTGTTGTTATTGATCGCATCTTCCACGGAATCGGAATTGAGTGGACCATCGATATCAAGCGTCACACCGTTGATGTCGATCTCTGCATCTGAGCCAGAAAACGTCAGACGTGCTTCCGTGTAAGCGGTTGCCTGGACGCCTGAGCGACCACTGAGTTTATCCGCAATGGACTGGGCCGATTCGTCAGAATTGATGTCGAGCGGTGGCTGTGTGGAAACCACACCGGTTTCCGGATCCCGGGTCCGGATTTCCAGCGTCTGCCCGGTATAGCCATTGTCCGTCCCGACCTGTGGACCCACACCCTGGGGCCCGGATGCTGTCACAACCCGCGCCCCCGGATCTCCGCTGAACACCGTATTCGTCTTCCCGGGCTCAAACCGCACATTGTTCATGGGCGGATCCAGTGGCTTGGGGTTGGCAGGGTCGGAAACGTCCACCACCTCATAGCGGTTCTCCGAAAGGAACCGGATCTCCATGGGCGGATCAAGGTTGCCGTTCTCGTCCAGGGCATCCAGCCGGCGGCCGGTCTCCGGATCGCGGATGTTGAGCATGGTTCCCTGGGTGATCTGCCCGGTCCCCTGGTTGCCACTGCTGGCCTCGGCGCGGATGGGGGCTGCCAGGGCGATCTGTTCACCGGCCACAATTTCCGTCGCCATATCCCGGGCGCCATTGTAGGTGGGCCGGATGGTGAACTCATCGCCCTGCTGGAAATCGCCGGATTCCAGCTCGATCTCAAAGCCTTCCATGGAGATGGTCGAGGGCCGGCTGTCACTGATGCTGCCGGTTTTCACCAGTTCCCCGCTGGTGGCGTCGCGGATGCGGTACTGCTGATCGTCCGGGCCGGTGAATTCCAGTGTGTAGGAGCGGGTATCCAGCTTGCTGCTGTCGGTGATGTTTACACGGGCCTGCCGGTTACCGCTTTCGGCGGTTTCAGCGGACGGCGTGATCCGCCCACGGGCCAGGCTTTCCGAGTTGATATCGCGAAAGAAGTTGCCCCCCAGGTTGCCATTAAGATCCTGGCCCAGCTGGTGCTGCTCGTTCATGCGCTCGGACAACCCAATGGCGATCCGCCCGATCCCATTCAGGGTCGGCTCCAGGATCTCGTCCCGGAAGGTCAGGTTGCCACCCAAGGCACCACCCGTGATCTCATGGGTGATGGCCCGATCGCGACCAACGCCCTCCAGCAGCACTTCCCGACGGCCCGCCTGCTCGGTGCTGCCGGAAAGGCGCAGCGTGGCGCTGTTGCCCTTGCTGACAATGCCCTGGCCCTTGCCGATGCTCACATCAACGGTGCCGTCGTTGTTCTCATTGGTCTGGACCTGCACCAGCTCCGAAAGCTGCCGCAGCTTCTCGTCCCGCTTGTCCAGAAGCTCGTTGGCATCGCGCCCACTGGCACGCCCCGGTGACTCCGCGATCTTGAGATTGAGCTCCGCGATACCATCCGCTAGCGAGTTGATCTCGTTCAGATTCGCGGAAATGCGGTCATCCACGGTCTGCTCTCGGGAACGCAGCTGACTGTCCACGGACTTGAACCGTGCCACCAGGTTATCGGCCTGATTCAGCGCCTGCTCGCGCAGCGAGCTGGAGGCCGGGCTCTCTGCTGCATCCTGGAGGGTGCCGAAGAACTGGGTCAGGGCCTGGTTAAGGCCGGTTTTCTCGTTCCCCAGGAGATCGTCCATGCCATTCAGGTTCTCGACCAGGGCAGTCTGTTCCGAATGAAGGGTGGTGTCTGAACGCAGCTGGGTATTGATGAATTCATCGTTGAGGCGCTGTATGTCGGCAACGTTAACGCCCTGTCCAATGTAACCACTCCCTGTAGCCTGGGAGGGATTGGAGACGAAATCCGCCCGCTGCCGGCTGTAGCCGGGCGTATTGGCGTTGGTGATGTTGTTACTGGTGGTCTCCAGTGCCTTCTGGTTGGACAGGATCCCGGTCAGGCCCGTATTCAGCAGACTCATGGCAGCTTACTCCCCTTCCGTCCCGTCATCGATCACGGCGCCCAGCGTGGGCCGCTCCATGATGTTCTGGATCTTGTCGGCATAGGCTGGGTCCGTGGCGTAACCGGCATCCTGGAGCGCCTGGGCGAAGGCCTGCGGGTCATCCGCCTGCTGCAGTACCTTCTGGTAGCGCGGGTTCTCGTTCAGGAAGCTGGCGTAGTCCTCGAAGCTGCTGGTGTAATCCGGGTAGGCGCGGAAATCCGCCTTCTCCTTCAGCGGCAGCCCATCCCGGTATTCGGTGGTGGTGATCTCGACCTTATCCCCGTTCCAGCGCTCATCCGCCTTGATGCCGAACAGGTTGCGACTGGGTTCCTGCTCACCGCCGATCATGTTGCGCCCCCAGCCGGTTTCCAGCGCGGCCTGCGCGATCATCACCTGCGCCGGCACACCGGTCTGCTCACTGACATCACGGGCAATGGGGCTGAGCTCCTGAACAAAGTGCTCCGGCCCCTTAAACTGTTCCGGCAGCTCGTTGCCGCTGCCCGCAGCAGAGTCAGAGCTGGCATTACCCTCTTCCGGCATCATCTGGCGGACCTCGTCCACACGCTCCGCCAGCTGCGGATCCGGAGCCGGCATCTGGCGGCTGTAATCAGTTATGCTCGTCCTTGCGTCCGGGCGGTCAGCGCCCTGTTCTCCTCCGCCCAGCTGGCGCACCAGCTGATCGGCGATGCCGATGCTGCGCTCCTGGGTCAGGCTCAGGGTTAGCTGCTTGTCGAACATGTCCTGGTACTGCTCGGTCTCCTGGCTGTTCAGGTAGTTGCCCTCGCTGAACACCTCGTTGGCCGAACGCATGGACTTCATCATCTGCTGCAGGAACAGGGCCTCAAACTGCTTGGCAACCTTTTCGAGCGCCTGATCACGATCGGTATCGGCCAGCCGCTTGAGATCGCTCATGGCGCTCATGTCGGTGTAGATATGCGCGTCGCTGGTACCGCCTGCAGATGACTGGATCATGGCTTCAACCTCAGATAACGATCAGTTCCGCCCGCAGCGCGCCGGACTGTTTGAGAGCCTCGAGCACCGCCATGATGTCGCCGGGTGCTGCGCCCACCTGGTTCACGGACTGCACGATCTCGTTCAGAGTGACCGCCGGCCCGAACTTGAACATGCGGGCTTCCTCCTGCTCGATGGCCACATCCGTCTGCGGAACAACGACCGGGTCGCCCTCGCCGAAAAGGCCCGGGGCCACCGCTTCCGGGTTCTCGGTAATAGTCACGCTGAGATTGCCGTGCGTGACCGCTGCCGGGCTCACCTTGACGTTCTGACCCACCACGATGGTGCCGGTGCGTGAGTTGATCACCACCTTGGCGGCTTCCTCCGCCGGCGAGACCTCAATGTTCTCCACGATGGAGAGGAAGCTGACGCGCTGTGAGGCATCCCGGGGCGCCCGCACCCGCACGGACGAGGCATTCTTCGCATACGCCGTCTCCGCGCCGAGCTTGTTGTTGATCGCCTCAACCACCCGGCGCGCCGTGGTGAAATCCGGATTACGCAGGTTCAGGGTGATGGTGTCCCCTTCCGAAAAGGCGGTAGGTACGCGGCGTTCAACGGTCGCGCCCTGGGGAATACGCCCGACACTGGGAATGTTCACGGAAATCGAAGAGCCGTCCTGACCCTCGGCGCCGAAGCCCCCGACCACGAGACTTCCCTGGGCCATGGCATAGGTCTTTCCGTCCGCCCCCTGCAGCGGTGTCATCAGAAGCGTGCCGCCGCGCAGGCTGTCCGCATCGCCCACCGAGGAGACGGTGACGTCAATTTCCTGGCCGGGGCTGGCAAAGGGCTGCAGATCCGCCGTGACCATGACGGCCGCGACGTTGTCCGCACCGGGGTCAACGCCCGGCGGAATAGTGATGCCGAACTGATCCATCATGTTGCGCAGGCTCTGGTTCGTGAACGGCGCTCCATCCCCGCTGCCATCAAGTCCCACCACCAGGCCGTAACCGACCAGCTGGTTGTCGCGCACGCCCTTGACCGAGGTCAGATCCTTGAGCCGGTCGGCCTGGACCGGTGTGGCGACCATCACTGCCAGCATCAATACCGCGGCAATCCGGTTCCACATGGCAAACCCTCCTGTACGAAACCTCAAAGCGGCCACCATTCACTGTTGAAGAAGCGGGTCAGCCAGCCCATGCGGTTGGCCTGATCAAAGTCGCCGGTCCCGCCATAGGAAATCCGCGCGTCCGCGATCCGGCGGGAACTCACCCGGTTATCCGAACCGATGTCCTGCTGGCGGATGAGACCGGACACCCGCACGTATTCCTTGCCCTGGGTCAGCTCCAGCCATTTCTCACCGCGCACCCGCAACACACCATTGGGCATGACCTCCACCACGGTGACCGTGATGCTGCCAGTGATCTGGTTGCTCTGATCCGCCTCGGCCTCGCCGTCGAACTGCCGGTCCTGCCCCACATCGGTCCCGATATCCAAACCGGTCTGACCCAGCACCGATGGCGCTTCAAGGCCTGTTTCACTGTCCTTCGCGATGCTCGTGTTGGATGTCTTGGAGGCCGATGTGCTTTCCTGTAGCTGCACCGTCACAACATCCCCGACATTCAGCGCCTTGCTGTCGCTGAACAGGTTATGCCTGCGGGAGTTCTGGTAAATGGAGCCGTTGACCGGCTGATCCGCCATCATGGCCTCTGGCTCCACCGGCGCGAACGCGGGATCACCTGGCTTGGCCCGCTCACGGGTCATCGCCTGGCAGCCCGCCAGCGTCACCATCAGGATCAGCAACGCGGCCCTTTTGAGCAGTATGGACGGCTTGGTCATAACGGTTCTCCCCCTACCCGAGGCGTTACAGGTTCTGGGTAATGAACTGGAGCATCTGATCCGAGGAGGACACGACCTTGGAGTTCATCTCGTAGGCCCGCTGGGTGGTGATCATGTTCACCATTTCCTCGACCACCTCCACATTGGAGCCCTCCAGCATGCCCTGCTCGATGGTGCCGATGCCGTCAATGCCGGCCTCCCCGATCAACGGGTCCCCGCTGGCCGCGGTCTCCTGATAGAGGTTGCTGCCTATGGCCTGAAGCCCCTGGGGGTTCACGAAATCCGCCAGCTCGATCTGGCCCAGCTGCTGCGGTTCCGGCTCGTTGGCAATCTTGGCGCTGACAGTGCCGTCACGTCCGATGGTCACGGAAGTGGCATCTTCGGGAACGTTGATGTTGGGTTCCAGCGGGTTGCCGTTGGGCGTGACAATATCGCCCTCGGAATTGAGCTGGAATTCACCATTGCGGGTGTAGGCGATCTCACCATCCGGCTTGAGCACCTGGAAGAAGCCATCGCCGTCAATGGCCAGGTCCAGGGACTGGTCCGTGACCTTCATGTCCCCCTGGGTATGCTCCTTGCTGGTGGCCGCAACGCGTACACCAGTACCCAGCTGCAGCCCGGAAGGCAATTCCGTATTCTGGGAAGACAGGCCGCCGGGCTGGCGCTCCGTCTGGTACATCAGATCCTGGAAATTGGCCCGGTCACGCTTGAATCCGGTGGTATTGACGTTCGCCAGGTTGTTGGAGATGGTGCTCAGCTGCTTGTCCTGAGCGGCGAGGCCGGTCTTGCTGACCCAAAGTGCTGGATGCATTGTTCTGTCCTCCGATCGCGTGGGTGAGGCGCCCTTCCGGGCGGGCGGCATCGGGTTGCCGCTTTTCCGTCACCCATGACGTTTCCATCAGAGGTCTTGCAACAAGCGTGCCACGCTCTGGCTGTTCTCGTCGGCGGTCTGCATGGCCTTGACCTGCATCTCGTACTGGCGGGAAAGCTGCAGGTTCTGGATCATGGATTCCACGGCGGAGACGTTGGAGCCCTCCAGAAACCCGCTGACCACCTGGACATCGCCGTCCGGCTGCAGGGGGCCCTGCTGGTCGGCATCCGGTTTAAGACGGAAAAGACCGTCATCCCCCTTCTGGATCTGGTCCTCCCCCGGGTCCACCAGCTTGAGCCGGTCCACTTCCACCAGCTGGTCACTGGGCGCCCCGGCTGGAACGACTGAAAGCGTGCCATCCGAGCCGATCTCGATCTTATCCGCCGGCGGCACGGCAACCGGGCCTCCGTTACCCATGACCGGCAGCCCTTCGCCGTTACGCAGGATGCCATTGGCATCAACCTGAAGGCTTCCGGCACGGGTATAGGCCTCATCACCGGGTTCCGGCTCCACCGCCAGCCAACCGTCGCCCTTGATGGCGATATCCAGGGAGCGACCGGTCTGCTTCATGGGGCCATGGCTCAGATCCGCCCCCGGGTTCTCCGTCATGGCATAGGCCCGGGACGGATGATGCTCGCCGTATACCGGCATGCTGCGGGCATTGGCGAAGTCCTGCTTGAACCCGGTAGTGTCCGCGTTCGCCAGGTTGTTGGCGTTGACCTGCTGCGCGTACATGTTCTGCTTGGCGCCGGTCATCGAAATGTAGAGCGAGCGGTCCATGGAACCCTCCTGTGCTCATTCAGTCCTCAACCTGTGGGATTACCGCAGGTTGATGATGGTCTGGGTGATCTGGTCCGAGGTCTCAATGGTCTTGGAGTTGGCCTGGAAGTTCCGCTGGGCGGTAATCAGACCCACGAGCTGCTCGGAGAGATCGACGTTGGATTCCTCAACGGAGCTGGACTGGATTGCGCCCAGGGGACCGGTATTGGGGCGGCTGATCACCGCATCGCCGGAGTCGATGGTTTCAACCCAGGCGGTATCCCCAACCGGAGCAAGCCCTTCGTTGTTCCGGAAATTAGCCAGAGCGATCTGGCCCAGCGCCTCGGACTCGCCATTGCTGAAACGCGCCTGGATCACGCCTTCCTCGCTCACATCCAGTCCCGTCAGCCGGCCGGTTGCGAAGCCATTCTGCTGGAGGTCATTGACGGCGAACCCGGAGCCGACCTGGGTGGTGTTGCTGTAATCAAGGACGAAGTTGGAGCTGTTCGAATCCGGGGGCAGCGGGGGCTCGGTAAGACCAGTATTGGGGCCAGCGGCACCATTAGCGTTGCCATCCTGATCCTTGGGAACCCAGTCGTTGATTAACACATCGTCGGACGCGGCAGTATCCAAGCTCCCGTTATTCTGGAAAACCAGATCAAATCCGTCTTCGCCATCGGGGTTTTCAGAGGTGTTGCCAACCAGCTCGCCATCAATCTCCACATAGCTTTTCCAGGAGTTATCCGGATTACCCACCCGGGACTGCTTAACAAAATACTGGGTCATTTCATGCGGGTTGCCCAGACTGTCGTAGATCGTTGTCGAAGTGGAATGATTATAGGTATTCGGGTCATTAGGATCGAAGGCATTCCGATCTATATTTGTCTGATCTACCTTGGTGTCAGCAATGTTATTATCAACACCACTAACTGTTGCTCCCTCCATGGAGTAGCCCTGAGCGGCCTCCACGCGAATAGTGCCAACCGCGGTTACCGCATCAGAACTATCCAGAGTCGTCGCTCCGCCATTACTGCTATCAATTTGAGCGAAATCACCACTTCCGGCACCACTTGAGGGATCAGTCAAGGTAAACGAGAGATTCCTTCCCTCATTATCGTTGAGTTCAACATCTCCCGAATTAACCGAGGCGTTGAAACCACTTATATTTGAATTGTTCAGCGCGTTGGCAAGCTCAGTGGCGTTGTCAAAATCCGTCCCTTTTTCAAGGGTTACGGAATTGCTGGCACCTACATTGACAGTGAGTTGGGCACCATCCCATGAAGCATCACCATTAAGGTTCTGCAAGGTAGTACTGGTTGGCTCAGCTGTCGCAGTAATACCATCCCGGGTATCCAGCTCACTTGCCAACTCTCGCGCCGAAACATCGCCCTGTGAGGTAAAGTCCTCACTTGTGCCGTCAGGAGCACTGTAACTCCAGCCCGCCTCGGGAATACCCTGATTCCCAGTATTCGTCGTGTTGACATCACTCCCGCCAGCAACATAGCTCTGGGCTTGAACGCGCAGCACCGTCTCTCTGGAGTCTAGATTAAGATTCGCCGCAACATTGGTGGTGGACTTGGGCGCCAGGTTCTCAGTGTTCACCTCAAGATCGCCACGAACATCACCAACCTGCCCGCTTTCATTGGCCTGGAACCCCTGAACCCGGGCCCCCTGGTTATTGGTGACAAAACCGTTCTGGTCCACACCGAACTGACCGGCGCGCGAGAACTGGCGTTCGCCATTGGCGCCCTCCAGAACGAAGAACCCTTCCCCATCAATGGCCATGTCCAGGCCATTACTGGTGGCGGTGATGTTGCCCTGCTGGAAAAGCTGCCGGGTGTTCTGAACGCTGACCCCATCACCCGCGGACGTATCGCCCAGGTTCTGCAGGCCGGAGCTGTAGAGGTCACCAAACTCCGTCCGCGAGCGCTTGAAGCCCGTGGTGCTGGCGTTGGCGATGTTGTTGCCTTTCACGTCCAGATCCGTCTGGGCCGCATTGAGTCCGCTGAGTGCGATATTGAACGCCATGGTAAACCTCGCCCACTACTTGTTATCAGTTGATCTGTTTGACCTGGTCCAGCGGCACTGAGCCGCGCCCTGCCAGGTTCAGCGTCACGCCCCCGTTCTCCAGGTTGACGCTGTCCACGTTCGCATTGAGCCGGGTAGCCAGCTCCTGGGTCTCGCCGTCGTACTGGGCTTCCGCCTGGACCCGGTAATCGCCCGGCTCCATCAGATCGCCGTCGCCATTCTCACCGTCCCAGCTGAAATCCACTGTGCCGCTGCCCTGTTGGCCCATGTCCATCTGGCGAACCAGTTCCCCGGAAGGGTTGTACACGTTGACCCGCAGATTCGAGGTAGCCGAAGGCACTTCCACCGCTCCTTTCACCTCGCCCTCAGGGCCAAGGTTGGCGATGTTGCCCTCTACCTGAACCTGCTGCCCGACCATGGCGGAGGCCTGCAGCGCCTGGGTGGAGCGGAACTGGCCCATGGCATCCTCAACAGAGGAGTTCAGGCTCTGCATCTCCTCCAGGGAAGAGAACTGGGCCAGCTGAGCCACAAAATCCTCGTTCTTCTGCGGGTCCAGAGGGTTCTGGTTCTGCATCTGGGCCATCATGAGATCCAGGAACTCATTGCGGCCCATATCCGAGGCCTTGTTGCCGCCCTCGCTCTTGCCACCCTGATTCTGGTTCCGGTACTCCTTGAGGATGTCCGAAGCCGAATTGGTTGAGCTGTTAACGCCGTCCATCGTCGCTACCCCCGTTCCCGCTTACTGGCCCTGACCCAGCGTCATGACGCGCTGCATCATGCTCTTGGCCGTGTTCATCACCTCAACGTTGGTCTGGAAGGAGCGCGACGCCGACATCATGTCCGCCATCTCCTCCACCACGTTGACGTTCGGGTAATACACATAGCCGTTGTCATCCGCCTTGGGATGATCCGGCTGATAACGCTGCTCCAGCTCAACATCGCTTTCCACGATGGCATCCACCTGAACCCCGGCGGATTCCAGTTCGTTGCGCGAAAAACCCGCGTCCTGCACGCCGCCGCCCTGGCCCATCATGTCCGCCTGGATGGCGGAAAAAACGGGCTTGCGCGCACGGTAAACGTCATCCGTACTGGAACTGGCCGTCTCGGCGTTCGCCAGGTTGCTGGAGGTTGTGTTCAGCCGGATCGACTGGGCCGACATGGCAGAGCCGGCAATATCAAAGACCTGATTGAGTGACATGGTTTACTGCCCCGCGAGTGCGTCTTTGAGTCCCTTAATACTGCTGTTCAGGAACTGGAAACTGGACTGGAACTCCATGGAGTTGCGCATGTACTTGGACATCTCCGTCTGGGTATCCACGGTATTACCATCGATCGACGGCTGGATCGGGTTGCGGTACATCAGCTCCGGATTGCCGCCACCGCCACCCTCGCCGGTCATATGCCCGGAATCCGAGGCCGTCATCGCCAGGCCTTCCTGCTGGCCCTGGGCCTGCTGAAGGGCCGCCTGGAAGTCGATGTCACGCGCCTTGTAGCCGGGCGTATCGGCATTGGCGAGGTTATTGGCGAGCACTTCGGAGCGCTGGGAGCGCAACCGCAGAGCGTCATCGTGAATGCCGAATGCGTTGTCAAAGCTGATCGTGGTCATGACTGGCCCCTTTTTGCCGGGTAATCGGGCTTTGTCGGTATTAAGCAATAGCGGTGCCAAAGTGCTACACTCCTTTGTATTCAGGCATTAACGCCGCAACGGCAAAAATACGGGTGCCATAGCGGCAAACCTGTGCCAGTGCCGGAAACCGCTGTCTTCGGGGTCAATTGTGAGCCCAGGAGTTTGCTGGTAACGTTCCCTCAACATGGATGCGATCGTTGGACAATGATGAACGTACCCCTCATGCCTTCGAGCCTGACGGCCATGGACCCCAAGCAGAAACCGAACGCCATCCCGCCCATGCCGGATTACCATGCGCGGGTGCTCGGCTACATGGCCGGTGCTGCCATTCTCGGCACAGGGGTGTTTCTCGATCACTTCCATGACTACCTGATCTGGTTCGTGCCGCTGGCTCTGATCTGGCCGCACGTTCTCTACTTCCTGTCCCGGGCGATATTCCCCAGGCGCACGCCACAGATCCGCGAGCGCATACTGCTGCTCGACGGCTTCCTGATCGGCTCCCTGACGGTCTATATCGAGTTCAGCGTCATCCCCTCGCTGATGCTGCTGCTGATGATCAGCTTCAGCGGCATCATTGTCGGGGGGCTGAGAGCCTGGGCGCTGAACGTTGCCGCACTGGCGGTTGGGGTGACTACGTCACTGCCGATTGCCGGCGTCAGCTTCGAGCCCTGGGCTCCGCCCACCCTCACCGTGGTGAGCGGCGTGGTGACCACGCTCTATGTATGCGTCATGGCCTTCTACACCTATCTCCAGGCGCGCGCGCTGGTGGCGGCCAAGTCCCAGATCCAGTACCAGCGTGAACAGTCCATCGCCCTATCCCACAAGCTGGCCAAATACCTCTCACCACAGGTGTGGCAGTCCATCTTCACCGGTGAACGCGACGTGCGGCTGGAAACCCAGCGCAAGAAGCTGGCCGTCTTCTTCTCCGACATCCAGGGTTTCACCGAGCTTTCCGAGGAGATGGAACCGGAAGGGCTGACGGAGCTGCTCAACACCTACTTCACCGAGATGTCCCAGATCGCGCTGAAGTACGGCGGCACCATCGACAAGTTCGTGGGTGACAGCATCATGATCTTCTTCGGCGACCCCACCAGCCAGGGCGCGAAGAAGGACACACAGGCCTGTGTCTCGATGGCCATCGAGATGCGCAAGCACATGACGGTGCTGCGCCAGAAATGGAAGAGCCAGGGCATCCGCACGCCCCTGGAGATACGGATGGGCATAAGCACCGGGTTCTGCACCGTCGGCAACTTCGGCGCGGACAACCGTATGGATTACACCATCATCGGCAAGGAAGTGAACCTGGCAAGCCGCCTGGAGGAACTGGCGGATCCGGGCGAGATCCTGGTTTCCTACGAGACCTTCTCACTGATCAAGGACAGCATCCTGTGCCGGGACAAGGGCGAAATCACCGTAAAAGGGTTCGCACGGCCGGTACCCATCTACCAGGTGATCGACTTCCGCCAGGACGTGGGCGACCAGCGCAGCTTCCTGGAGCATGAGGGGGACGGCTTCGCGATGTATCTGGATTCCGAGAAAGTCGACGAGCGTGAACGAGAACACATCATACAGGCGCTGGACCGGGCGGCCCGACGCCTGCGTGACGAATAGCGCCTACTGGCGCAGCAACCTTGGTGCTGGCGCATCGCCCTGGTGGGTCGAGCGCCAGGGGTTGATGTCGAGCCCGCCACGGCGTGTATAGAACGCCCCCACACTCAGCCGCTCCGGCGTCAGGGTATCCCTCAGATCCGTGAAAATCCGCTCCACACAGGCCTCGTGGAAGTCCCGTGCCTCACGGTAGCTGATGACATAGCCCAGCAGCGCCTCCGGCCGCATGCGGGCCCCCGTATAGTGGACCACAAGCGTGGCCCAGTCCGGCTGGCCCGTCACCGGGCAGAGGCTGCGCAGCAGGTGCGAACACAGGCTCTCGGTGACCACGTCGCCATCCAGCGAACGCAGTGAGGCCAGAGGGCCATCGGCGGGCATGATCACACCTTCCACGTCATCAATCAGGTGTGCCCCTTCCGGCCGTGCCACCAGTCTGGCATCCGCGTCCACATCCCCCAGCACCACGGACACTGCAGCGCCCGCGGCTTCGGACAGATCCCGCTCGATGGTGGTGCGCACCGACTCCACGCCTTCGAACACTGTGCTGTTGAAGGCATTGAGATACAGCTTGAGCGACTTTGATTCGATCAGATTGGGCGAATCCGCGGGCACCCGGAACTCGGCGGTGGCCACCCGGGGCACCCCGTCCGGGCGCAGCCAGCTCAATTCCCAGGCCTGCCAGCGGTCCTCGCCCTGCCAGGGCCAGCCGTCAGCCAGCCCCAGGGACTCCCGTGCCTGTGCCCGGGCCACAGGATACAGGAGCGCCGGATCATAGTGCTCAGGGTAGGCGCTGGTCCGGCCCAGTGGTGCATCATCCAGTTCCATGTCGCCTCCTCAGCTGCGGATGCCCTTGCCCCGGTCAAGCAGGCGCAGGCTCACCGTGAACAGCACCACTGCAAACACCACCAGCATGGCGATCGCCCACACCGGCCCCACATCCGAGGCGCCCAGGACACCATAGCGGAAGGCGTTCACCATATAGAGAATGGGATTGGCCATGGAGAGCCCCTGCCAGAACGGATCCAGCAGGTTGATGGAATAGAACACGCCCCCGAGGTAGGTCAGTGGCGTCAGCACAAAGGTCGGCACAATCGAGATGTCATCGAACTTGGTGGCGAACATCGCGTTGATGAATCCGCCCAGAGAGAACACCAGTGAGGTGAGCAGCGCCGTGGTAACCACCAGGACCGGGCTGTAGAACTCCAGGGTGGTGAACGCCAGCGACACCAGCATGACCACGAAACCCACGATCAGTCCGCGCGCCATGCCACCCGCAAGGTAGCCGGTCAGGATCACCCAGTTGGGCGTGGGCGAGACCAGCAGTTCCTCAATGCTGCGCTGGAACTTCATGCTGAAGAACGAGGACACCACATTGGCGTAGGAGCTGGTGATCACCGACATCATGATCAGCCCTGGCACAATGAACTCCATGTAGTCATAGCCTTCCATGGGCCCGATGCGGCTTCCGATCAGGTTGCCGAAGATCACGAAGTACAGCGTCATGGTCACCGCCGGCGGCAGCAGGGTCTGCGGCCAGATGCGGGTGAAGCGCCGCACCTCGCGCACGACAATGGTCATGAAGGCGATCCAGATCTGGTACGGCGTCATGCGCTCTCCTCCTCTTCGGATGCCGGCAGCGAGCGGCCCACCAGGCTCATGAACAGCTCCTCCAGCCGGTTGGAACGGTTGCGCATGCTGGTCACCTCCCAGCCCTGTTCACCGAGCTGGCGGAAGACGTCGTTCAGTCCGTCCTCCTTTTCAACCTCGACGACCAGTGCCCCCTCATCATTGCGGAAGCAGTGGTAGCCCTCCAGCTGCGGCAGGGTTCCGGGATCGTTGCGGATATCGAGAATGAAATGCTCCATGCTCAGCTGCTGCAGCAGTGCCTGCTTGGAGGTGTGCTGAAGAATGCGGCCACCGTCGATGATCGCGATGTTGCGGCACAGCGCTTCCGCCTCCTCCAGATAGTGAGTGGTCAGGATGATCGTGACCCCCTCGCGGTTGATGCGCTCAAGAAAGCCCCACATGGAACGCCGCAGCTCAATGTCCACGCCCGCCGTGGGTTCGTCCAGGATCAGCACCCGGGGCTCATGCACCAGCGCCCGGGCGATGAGCAGCCGGCGCTTCATGCCTCCCGACAGCATACGCGCCGGTGAGTTGCGCTTATCCCACAGGCCCAGCTCACGCAGGTAACGCTCGGCATTGAGCGCCGCTCGGGCCGGAGCCATACCGTAATAACCGGCCTGGGTACGCACGATGTCGCCCACTTTCTCGAACTGATTGAAGTTGAACTCCTGGGGCACAAAGCCGAGCCATGTCTTGAGGCGGGCGGGATCGGTATCCAGATCGGCATCGAAAACCCGCACCTGCCCGGCCGTCTTGCGCACCAGTGACGCAAGCACGCCGAGCGTGGTGGATTTACCGGCCCCGTTCGGCCCCAGCAGGGCAAAGAAATCACCAGCTTCGACCTGCATATCAATCCCCTTCAGCGCCTCAAGGCCACCGGGAAAGGTCTTGCGCAATCCGCGAATATCCAGTGCGTATTCCATAGAGATCTCTTATCGAATCAACGTCGCTGATTATGGGGATCACGTGCCCTGATGCAAGGGCATTGCCCAATCTGCGACCTGTGTCAGATCAGAATCGGCTGCAGCTTCCTACAATGCCGAAACGCAACAGTTCAGGGCCTATGGACGAGCAATGACCACCCAGACCCCGCGAAACGCAGTACGGATGGTAACCGCTTTCCTCACCACGGGGTGCCTGTTGGCACTTGCCGGCTGCGGCGGCAGTGATGGCGACGGGGACGGCGACCTGCGCACGGGCACCCTTTTCACTGAGGGCGTCGAAAACATCCATTATGAAACGCGCAGCCAGTCCGGGACCACCGGTGAGAACGGTGAATTCCGTTACCACCCCGGCGAAACACTGACCTTCCGGCTGGGTAACCTCGTTCTCGCCGAAAACGTCCCTGCTGCCCCCTTCCTCACGCCCATCGATTTCACGGCGGAGGCCCGCAGGCAGCTGCACAGTGGCGGCACCGATGGGGAAGGCCTGGAGACCCACCGCGGCATCGAGGAGGATCTGGCCGAGAATAACGCGATCGCCATCAACATCACCCGTTTGCTGAGCGCCCTGGCTGAACAGGACAGTCCGGCCTCATCGGAGGAAACGCTTGAAATCACGCAGCGGACCATCGATCAACTGAACAGCTACCTGGCCGATGACAGCAATCCCCGCATTGATTTCAGTGTCTCCACGGAGTCGTTCTCAAGACCCGACAACATCTCAGAGGACAACCGGGAGGATGACACGGGTGACCTGATCGACCCGTCACCGGCCAACCGCCTGCTGGACAGTATCTGCTTCGCTCCCGAGGGCGATGAGCTCTGTGAAGCCCCGCCCACTGAATCCGAGATCGGGAATGCGACCGGTGACCGCGTGGAAGAACTGGAGGATGAACGGCGCAATATCCTCAATGCCCGCCGCACCCTGGATCGAGCCCCCACCGGCAATACCATTGAGTTTCTTTCCCAGGACACGCTCGATTTCAGGAACGACCTGGCGACCGCCTTCTACCTGGAGCCCGGCACCCTGACCATTGGCCCTTCAGACGGCAGCATCAGAACAGTGGCCATAAAACGCACCGGTTCATCCGGCTTCTCACTGAAACGACTGGAGGCGAAAGCGGAAGGCTCGGGCTGGGCGATCCACAGCGTGGATCGTCAGGAAGGCACAGTGGAGTTCTACCGGAATACCAGCAGGCCCGCGGAAAGCGGCACGATACTCGTCAACTTCAAGGTGGATTACCCGGGTTTCGACAACTACCGCTGGGTCCGCAAGAACCTGCTGGTGGAAGTCAACTGAACAGCCCCTTGAGACTCCAGCGGGAGCGCTGGCGTGCCGCCGCGCCGGTCACCTCGTACTGCGAGGGATCAATGCCCCCGTAACCGAAGGGTTTGCAGTCCACAATGCGGGCGTTGGCGTCCGCCGCCTCCTCATTCTGTTTGGCCAGATCCACGATGTGGCCCTGCTGGAGGGGCTTCTTGTCGGTATCGGTCAGCACCATAACGCTGGGCCAGAGGCGGCGTTTCGGCGTGTGTGACACCACCACGGCCACCTCACGGGTCGCCAGCTCCACGATCGTGCCCGTCGGGTAAACACCCACCGCCTGAATGAACTGCTCAACCAGATCCTCCTGGAACTGGCTGTTGCGGCATTCAAAGAGCCGCGAAACCGCCTGGGCCGGCGTCAGCTGGCTGCGCCTTTCCCTGGGCTCGATCAGGTATTCATAGTAATCCACCAGTCCTACCAGCTTCGCCAGCAGGGGAATATGCTCACCGTTGACCCGCTGCGGGAAACCCGTGCCGTTATGGCGCTCCCGGTGGTAACGGATCACGTTCACCACCACACGCGGCAGACCGGAGGCCGCCGCAAGGCGGGCCCCAATCTCCGGATAGCGGGAGTAGGTCTGCCACTGCTCGGTGGTCAGCTCACTCTCGGCTACCTGCATGCCCTCGGGCAGACGCGCTGTACCGATGTGGGAAAGCAGCGCCCCCATTGAAAGCTTGTGCAGCACATCCGGATCCAACCCAAGCTGGCGCCCCAGGAGAAGGGCCCAGATGCTGATGTTGAGGGAATGACGATAGGTATAATCATCGCGGCTCTGGACGCGACTGAGCCACAGCAGCGCATCGGGGTTGCGTGCCACGCTCTCCGCCATCGTGCGGGCAACGGAGGAAACCTCCTCAACGTCGACCTCATTATGGCCGGCAGCCAGCATCTCATTAACCCGACCCAGGGCTTTTTCAACGTTATCCAGAACCGGCTGAACGTTCCGGATTTCCTTGCGCAACGGGCGTGTGGTCTCGTAATGGTGGGGATTGCGCACCTTGACGGCAGGCAGTTTGATCACCTTGCCATCACCACCGTCACGGCGGGCCGTGGTACCCGTGGACTCGGCGGCCCTACTCTCGCGCTTTTCCGCCACATCCACATGAACATGGCGGCAGTGCCGGATCAGCTCATCCACTTCCTTCTGGTTGCGGATGTAGAACCCCTGGATGGGGAACGGCGTCTCATGCCACGGCCGATCCAGATCCGCAACGAACATGCCGATTTCAAGTTCCTTTACGGAGATCTTTCGCCGCTGTACACCCATGGATTCATCCTCGACGCCCGATATGACTTCTTCGTTCTACTTCTTCTTTTTTGCATTGTTTCAAAATTGAAAGAAGAAGCAACGCGCCGACTGTGACGATTCGTTCCGCAAATGCGGCGAAATGTTACAGGAGTTTTCCCGGCGGTGGATCAACCGTCATCGCAGACATGGTCACCCAGCTGCGGCGGCCGTTGAGTAAGGCTGCCGGTGGGTACAGTGCGCACCCGGAAGGTATAGGGCACGGAGGAAGCGCGCAGATAGTCAACGTTGACCACTTTGTCTCCCATGTCCACACCCGTCTGGCGGGGAGAACAGCTGACGCGGAGCTCGAGGCGGCTACCCAGATCCCGTACCCGCGTGCTGCCGTCAGCATCGGTCAGCTGCATGCACACCTGCCCCGCCTCGACCGGCTTACCGCTGTTCGTGGCATCCAGCCGCGGGTCACCACAGGCAGCAATCGCGTCTTCCGAGCAGGCGCCATCCATTCCGGGATCGCGCAGTTGCCACTCGCGCCGGCTGCACTGGGTTTTCACGGTGACCGGTGTGGCGCTGTCCTGGCGCCAGTGCCAGGCCGGGTAGCGTGCGGTTTTCCATCTCAGCAGCACACGCCGTTCCTCACCAGCGGAGTTTTCGGCGGTCATGGCGGAATAGTGGGTCCGCTGTGTGCTACAGCCTGAAAGGCCCATGGCCAGCAGCAGAACCAGCACAACGCCTGTCACAGTTCTCAATGGCCTTCTCCCTGCTCGGTCTGCGTATCCATGAACGCCAGGCCGTAACCATCACTGGCCTCGCGCACGACCCGCATCCGGCGCACAGGCGCGGGTACGGGCAACCCCTGGACCTGGACCTCCACCTCACTGCCAATCCCGGGGAAAGGCTCATTATCCACAAGAACGAAGATACCGCCGTCGGACAGATCACGCATTGTGAATACATGCTCGCCAATCTCACTGTGGCGCACCATGATGCGCACACTCATGCTGGTCCGGATGTAACGCCGCTGCTCAGGCATGCTCCCTGTCCACCCTTGATACTGTCCGGAGCAAGCATAGCAGCTTCCGCCATGCATGCAGCCTGAAAGCTGCTAATGCCGCTTGTACTGATGATGCAGCCACCGGGGTTGTGCTGTCGCGCCTGAAAGGCTATACAGTCAGTCACTCATGCAATCTGCCGGAGACCAAGCCGCATGCTGGTGTGCACGAACTGCCGACAGGGGCTTATGGATCCCATCCGGAACGAAGACGAGCCGGAGTACACGGACCGCTACCAGTGCGGCCACTGCGGTCACGCCGCGACCATTCCCTCGCTACTGATCATCTTCAGCCAGTTCATCTCCGCGATACTCGGGGGCGGGATCACGTTCTATCTGCTCCAGCACCACGGGGTTCGGGCGTTTGCGCTCTTGGTTTCGGAAGGGAACAGCAACCTGCTGCTGCGGGAAGGCGGGCTGGCACTGGGCGCGCTGACCCTGGTACTCGCCTTTATCTACCTGCTCTACCTTTCGTTCCGTGGCATCAGCAAGCGCATGCGCTACCGTCTGCCGCCGCAGAACGCCCAGTAGGCCTTCACAGGCCCACGCCCTCGCCGCTCAACAGCCACCGCTTGCGCCGTTCACCACCGCCGTAGTTGCCGGTTCCGCCGGAAGCCGGCAGCACACGATGGCATGGAACCAGAACAGGCACCGGGTTGGCGCCCACCGCAGCGCCCACCGCCCGGGCGGCCCCGGGCTGGCCAATGTGACGGGCGACTTCGCCATAGGTGAGGCACTGCCCCGGGTCGAGCCGCAACAGATAACGCCAGACCCGTTGCTGGAACGCGGACCCCACCATCTCAAGCGTCGGCATGGAGACCGCCGCCTGGTTGGGCCAGGCGTGGAGGATGGCGGCGAGGCCGGAGAGCCGATCGTCGTCCTCCGGTATTGGTTCCGGTTCCCGGCGCCAGACCTTCGCCGCCCGGCGAAAACGCGCTTCCACATCAGAAGGGCTGTCCACAAACGCAAGCTGGGTCAGCGCATCCTCATGCCACAGAGACCAGACCCGCCCCCAGGGCGAATCAACCTCGCCATACACCAGATCCCCTGCGGGCTCCGGGCGCTGCAGCCAGATCACGTTCATTGGTTCCCCTTCCCCATTACCAGAGCGTCGGTGCGGTTCACATCCTCGGGCCCGAAAGTCAGTTCATCGCCTTCCCGCTGGTAACTCAGGCGCCGCAGCAATGCCCGGCCGGAAAAATGTTCAAGGTGAGCCACCACCATGTTGCTGCGGTCGCGGCTGTCGAGGAGCTCGCCCTTACCGGTGGCATAGACCACCAGTGCCACAACGTCGTCTCCCCGCAGAATGGCTTTCAGACTCTCGAAGATCAGCTCAATACGCTCAGTGTCATCCGCCCCCGAAGCGGGATCAATATGCACTCCCCGGACCCCACCGCGGCGGGACAGCACAAACGCCCGCGGGCGGAAACGATCGCCTTCGGCAGCCAGTTCCGTCTTCACCACCGGCAGCGTCTCCCGCATCAACCGGTTCCAGCTCGGCAGGGGTCTGTCGTCAGTGACCGGCTCAGGAGCAACCTGCTGCTCCATCGCCACGTCCGTGGTTGTGCAACCGGCCGCAAGCAGTGCAGCAGCGGCCAGAACGAGCAATAGCAGAAGCCTGATCCGCATGAGGGCATCCATCTCCGAAAACCGCAGGATAACCCATTGCTCCGGAGTCTTCACCCAATACTATATCTAGTATATCGCATACTACAGTTTTCGGACCGCAGCGACCGCCCCCTTCCTAAATCCCTGCCATGGGCGGATTCTGCCGCACCCACCCCATTTGGCCGCCATGTTCACTTGACACCCCAGAGGCCAAAACCACAAGATACGGGCATCAACAACAAGAAAAAGTCGATATATTGGGGGTTAATCAAAAATGACAGTGCATGTCAACAGGCCAGAGGCATTGCCTCGGCCTGCTCTCCTGTTAAGCCCTGCAGCCGGGAAGATGCCCCGCTTTACCCTCTCCGCGGGGTCCGGCTGAGCCACGGGCTGCTCAAAACCTAAACACAAGATATGGTGGTTGCATTGCGCAACCGGTATCCAAGTAACAACCAGGGACAACGCCACTCATGAACGCCAAGACTCAGGATCTGACCAACAACATTCCCTTCCAGGAAACCTCGGTCGACATCTGGGCCAGCAAGTACCAGCTCAAGACCAAGGCCGGCGAGCCTGTCGACCGTGAAATCGAGGACACCTACAAGCGCGTCGCGGAGTCCCTGGCCTCCGTGGAGACCGCCAAGAAGCGCAAGGCCGTGCACGAAGACTTCGTCTGGGCCCTGCGCAACGGCGCGATACCGGCCGGGCGCATCACCTCCAACGCGGGCGCGGAAGCGCACAAGCCGGCCACCTCCACCATCAACTGCACCGTCTCCGGCACCGTCTATGACTCCATGGACAACATCCTGGTGAAGAACCACGAAGCAGGCCTCACCCTCAAGGCCGGCTGCGGCATCGGCTACGAGTTCTCCACCCTGCGGCCCAAGGGCGCCTATGTGGCGGGTGCCGGCGCCACCACCTCCGGTCCCCTGTCCTTCATGGATATCTTCGACCGCATGTGCTTCACCGTCTCCTCAGCGGGCGGGCGCCGTGGCGCGCAGATGGCAACCTTCGATGTGCACCACCCGGACATCATCGACTTCATCGAAGCCAAGCGCGAAGACGCCCGCCTGCGCCAGTTCAACCTCTCACTGCTGATCACCGAAGACTTCATCGAGGCAGTGAAGAACGACGCGGACTGGCAACTCTCCTTCCCCGTCTCCAGCGAGGAAGCCGAGAAGGAAGGCCTGGACCTGAACGACCCGGAACAGTTCGTCTACCGTGACTTCCCGGTCAAGGACGGCTACGTGACCGACGGCAAGGGCAATGTCGCCTGCCGGATCTACCGCACACTCAAGGCGCGCGCGATCTGGGACAAGATCATGTCCTCCACCTACGACTACGCCGAGCCGGGCTTCATCCTGATCGACAAGGTCAACCGGATGAACAACAACTGGTTCTGCGAGAACATCCGCGCCACCAACCCCTGCGGTGAGCAGCCCCTGCCGCCCTACGGCAGCTGCCTGCTGGGCTCGATCAACCTGACCCGCTTTGTGGAGTTCCCCTTCACCGAGAAGGCGCGCTTCAACTACGACAAGTACCGCAAGGTCGTGGGCATCTTCACCCGCATGCTGGACAACGTGGTCGAGCTCAACGGCCTGCCGCTGGACAAGCAGCGCCACGAGATCGAATACAAGCGCCGCCACGGCATGGGCATCCTGGGCCTGGGCTCCACGCTCGCCATGCTGCGCATGCCCTACGGCTCTGCGGACTCCGTCGCCTTCACCGAGGAAGTGACCAAGGAGATGGCGCTGGAAGGCTGGCGCGAAGGCGTCCGCCTCGCCGAAGAAAAAGGCCCCGCCCCGATCATGAACGACGAGTTCGAAGTGACCGAGGAAATGCTCGAACTGCGCCCCGAGATGCGTGAAGACGGCTACACCGCCGGCGACAAGGTGCCCGGGCGCATCCTGCACGCGCGCTACAGCCGCTACATGCAGAAGATCGCCGAGGCGGAGCCGGAGGTCGTGCAGCAGATCGCCGAGAAAGGCGTGCGCTTCACGCACCACACCTCCATCGCGCCCACGGGCACCATCTCGCTGTCGCTGGCCAACAACGCCAGCAACGGCATCGAGCCCAGCTTCTCGCACCACTACTCACGCAACGTGATCCGCGAGGGGCGCAAGTCCAAGGAAAAAGTGGACGTGTTCTCCTTCGAGCTGCTCGCCTACCGCGAGCTGGTGAACGAGAAGGCCATGCCCGACTCCGAGAACCCCGAGGAGCAGCTGCCGAGCTACTTCACCGTGGCGGACGACGTGAGCCCGAAGCAGCACGTGGACATCCAGGGCGCGGCCCAGAAGTGGGTGGACTCCTCCATTTCCAAGACCGCGAACGTGCCCACGGACTTCGCGTACGACGACTTCAAGGACATCTACATGTACGCCTACGAGCAGGGGCTGAAGGGCTGCACCACCTTCCGCTTCAACCCCGAGGCCTTCCAGGGCGTGTTGGTGAAGCAGAAGGACCTTGAAGGCACCCAATACGAGTTCACGCTGGAGGATGGCAGTACCGTCCAGGTCAGTGGCGACGAGGAAATCGAATACGACGGCGAATTCCACAACGCCGCCAACCTCTTCGATGCCCTCAAGGAAGGCACCTACGGCAAGTACTGAACCGAATCCAGACTACGGAGACCCGAAAAAATGACCGTCCGAATCGAGAAGAAAATCGTCGACCAGCGCGTTCTCAAGGAAGAGAACGCCGCCAATGAGGCGCAGCAGACCAGCACCGAGAACCAGCCGCTGGTGATGAACGAGCACATCGAGCGGCCCGAGTTCCTGCTCGGCACCACCTACAAGATCAAGCCGCCGATCGATGACCACGCGATGTACATCACCATCAACGACATCATCCTCAACGAGGGCACGGACCATGAAACCCGCCGCCCCTACGAGGTGTTCATCAACTCCAAGAACATGGAGCACTTCCAGTGGGTGATCGCCCTCACCCGCGTGCTCTCCGCCGTGTTCCGCAAGGGCGGCGACGTCACCTTCCTGGTGGAAGAGCTGCGCTCCGTGCACGACCCGAGCGGCGGCTACTTCAAGAAAGGCGGCGTCTTCATGCCCTCGCTGGTGGCCGAGATCGGCTACGTGATCGAGAAGCACATGAAGGCCATCGGCCTGATCGAGACCGAAGAGATGAGCGAGCTCACCCAGCGGATGATCGCCGAGAAGAAAGCCGCCTTTGAGAGCAACGGCGAACCGGCCACCAACGCCGAGGGCAGCTACCCGCCCAACGCCACGGTCTGCGGCAAATGCCACACCAAGGCCATGGTGATGATGGATGGGTGTGAAACCTGCCTTGCCTGCGGCGAAAGTAAGTGCGGCTAACGCCGGATACCAAGCCCCCTGCGGTTCACGCCCCAGGGGGCTTTTTGGTTGGGGTTGATTGAATGCGGGTAAACGGGAATTCAGGATATTACATCGCGGTCTACGCCTGCGTGGTAGACCCCTGATTTTATGGATAGATTCCGGATAAACTCAGCAAAGCAAGCTGGCGCTATACCGAATTCAGGGATATCAATAACGCAGAATTCCTATCATTACCTGTTAGCGAGAATAAAAGGTTTTCTTCAGTGAAATATCACCACATATTACTACTAGCCTTCGGCATATTCTTGGTCGCCTCCTATTTCCTGGGCTATACGCCTGTTGCTTTTGGTGTGCTCTTTCTCATTGTTAGCTTGAAAGCCTATTTTCTATACGCAAAAGACAAGGCCGCCGCGAAGGTTGGATCTTGGCGCGTGCCGGAGAATGCTCTCCACGTGGTGGCGCTATTGTTCGGTTGGCCTGGGGCTCTTATTGCCCAGGAACGTCTGCGCCATAAGACTAAGAAGCAGAGTTTCCGCGTGTTTTTTTGGCTTACTGTATTGGTCAATCTTGGTGGCGTTGCTTGGCTTCACAGCCCACAAGGCAACAGTCTACTTCGCGAAGGCGTGCATCAATTTGAGAACTTCGCCGTATCCAATCTGCCACACAGGGTGTCAGATTCAACGGTTCTGTTCTTTACAGATTTCCGCAACAAGGGGCCGGGTGATTACGCTAACAAGTAGTTCCAGTTCGTTCCGGGCCTAAAGGCCCTCCACCGGACGCCCTTTTGTCCGCTTCGCTGCGAAAAGGTCGCCGCTGAACAATGGCGTTGAGACTGTAGAAAAACCCCCGATTTGGTAGGCTGGCACCGAGCAACAGGGAGTCGTTGGCATGCCCCGCTTCAAGCCCTACAACTACGATCAGGACGCGATGGTGGTGATCAACTACCGCCACC
>NZ_WMEX01000005.1 GCF_009856365.1 Vreelandella halophila | reverse complement strand
CGTTCCAGCGGATCAGCGAGCGGATGCGGCGCTCCATGAACATATCACCCGGCATGCGGGCCTCATCCGTGGGCTGGATGCTGTTGCGGAAGGGCGTGGTGATGGCGTAGGGCATGGGCGTGCCCGCCCGTGTCGCCCTGTCGGAAAGTTTCGAGAGCAGGTATTCCGCCCGTTCGACCCCCTCGTATTCAAGTACGGATTCCAGTGCCTCCAGCCATTCCCGGGTTTCGACCGGGTCCTCGTCTTCGCGCATCAGGGCCCTCCTGCATCGTGTCTATCGTGACGTGCTTCACATGACACTAACATAGTTCATGAAAAAGGGATTGCGCGTAATTGGTCACAGCTCAGTAACGGATATCCCTCACGACGGCGAACAAAATTTGACCTTTCTTAACGAAACATTACACTTTGTATAGACACCTTCTTCCACGGATCCGGAGCTCCGCCATGAAAACGGGACCCCAAACCCTCGCGGCCGCCCTGCTCAGCACCTTCATGGCCAGCTCCATCCAGGCGGTGGAACTGATGGATGAGTCAGCACTGGGTGGCGTCCATATCAACGCCGGTAATGTCCTCAACGTTGTCGGGCCAACGGCTGCCGGTGGCGAGATGCCCCCCATCCAGCAGACCGCAGGGGAACAGGCCAGCGTCAGCATGGCGCTGGGGCTGATGACCACTGAATCCAATCGCCCCTCCCGCCGGGTGGAGGATGAGCGGAACATTCTGTCGCTGGTATTCCCGGAACCGGAGTTCTCAATCCCACGCCGGCGGTCAATCCCGAGCCCGGCCAGCGACGGCCAAACCCTGATCGTGATCAACCCGCCGGAATACCGGGTCCAGAGTTTCATCGAGACCGTTCAGGGGCGGCCCGTGGTCAATACAGACTTTGATGTGCGGGTTCAGGAGATCCAGTGGCAGGGGGTCCGGTTCCCGAAGCAGGCCATTTCCCGGGATGGGTTCAATCAGACCCTGTACGGGTTGGAGTTCACTGGCTCGGGGCGCATGATGCGTAGCACCGACTGAGCAGGGGCCGCCGGCATCACAGCAGCACCGTGCCCACAAGCCCTGCCCAGACCAGGGCCAGCATGACCGGGAACAGGCGCAGCACCCAGACGGTCGGCGAGACCCGCGCAAAACGGCTGGAAATCATCTGCAGGTGCGCGGGCAGGTTGACCACTGCTTCGCCCCCGTACTCCGCGAGATGGGCCTCCAGCGCAGCAAGCGCCGCCTTGCGGTTCTGGAGATAGAGCGTGCCGAACCACAGCGCTGTGCCGAAGGCAAGCGCCACCAGGATGCCGATCACACCCAGCAGCACAAAGATTGTTTCCGAACCAAGTGCGGTCACGGGCCCGGCCCCATTTTCCAGCGCAAACCCGGCCACCGCTCCCAGGCCCACGTTGACGTAGAGGAGGTGGTGCAGCTTCTGCCAGTTGAGCTGGTCCTCATGGAGGTAGAGGCTCGAGGCGACATAGAATTCGTGGATCAGTATGTCGACCCGGTTGTCTTCCACATTCCGGCGCTGCACCGGCGGTGTCACATCCATCACGAGGCGCTCCTGCGCCAGATGCCACGCCGGCGACCATCAGGAGCATCCCGCTCGCAGCAGCGGGTAAAACCACTCTTTTCGTGGAACCCGATGGAACGGGTGTTTTCAGGCTCAAGCACAATAGCCGCATACTGCGGCAGACCACTGAATTCTTCGCTCACAAAACGGTAGAGTGCGGTGGCGGCACCCCGGACGCTGCTGCCACGCCGGCTGCAGATCTGCTTGACCAGCAGGAAAGGGCCAGGATCGTAGTCATGGATCGACAGGCTCACGGGATCATCCGGGCTGATGCGATCATCGGTGAGCGCCAGTATGAACGCCTCCACCTGCCCCTCATGTTCCAGCACATAGAAAGCGTTGGCGACCTGCGTGAACCGGCGGTACTCCGCGGGGGTAAAATTGGAGACCAGAAACCCATAGTCACGCGCCTCCGCGCTGCTCAGCCCCTGGAGAACCCATTGCTCCGCAAGACTGTGGATGGCGGGCACATCCTGGCCCGTCGCAGGACGGATCTCGGACATGAACAACTACCTCGATAGAATGAGCGCTGATAATAACCAAACCGCACGGGGTCTGCACGTGCTATGAATGGCAAACCACCCAGGCCGTCTCAGTGTGAACTCTGCGGGCGTGCCGTCGCGGACCTGACCCAGCATCACCTGATCCCACGGCGGCTGCACCGCAGGAAGCGCTTCCGTAAAGGCTTCTCGCGGGAGGAACTGGAGGAGCGCATCTGCTGGGTCTGTCGGCCCTGCCACAACATGATCCACCACGTACGCAGCGAGCAGCAGCTGGGCCTGCACCACAACACACTTGAAACACTGCTGGCCATCCCCGAGCTGGCGGAGTTCACGCGCTGGCTCAGCAGCAAGCCGCCAGGGTTCGTTCCGAAGAAACGCCACCGGCGCCGCTAGGGGCAGTCCTCATCCATGAAGTCCAGCAGGCGCTGGCGCACGTCCTCCGCCCGGGTACTCTGGATATGCCCGCCCTTCAGGCGCTGGAAGGTCTTGGGTTCGGCAGCAGCCTCATAAAGGGCGCGGCCGTGTTCGAACGGAATGATGCCATCGTCGATGCTGTGCATGATCAGCAGGGGCCTCGGTGCAATACCGGCAACCCGGTCAATGGGGTTGGCCTCATCCGGCATCAGCGGCGCCACCACAAAACTGAATGGCCAAAGCACCCAGCTTTTGTGCATCACATCCCGGGTAATGCTCTGGTAGCTGGTGAACGCGGCCTCCAGTATTACGCAGTCACCCTTGCCAGCGTTCTCCTTGCGGCCCAGCACGCCGGTGGCCAGCGAAGCGCCCAGACTCTGCCCGAACACCACCAGTGGAGGATCCACGCGATCCGCCGCGTACAGCCAGTCCAGCCCCAGCTGGATATCCTTCCGGGCACCGGCCAGATCCGGCTCCCCCTCGGAAAGGCCGTAGCCACGATAGTCAATCAACAGTACCTGGTAACCCTTCTCTGGCAGCCAGGCCACATTCATCAGGTGCGTGCTGATGTTCTGGGCATTGCCGTGCAGGTGGTACACCGTACCGCGCACCTCATCCGTGGCCGAGGGCAGCCACCAGCCGTGGATGCGCTGACCATCCGGGTGGATGAGCACGATGTCCTCATAGTCCAGCCCCTGGCGCGCCGGGTTCTGCACCCAGTCGTTCATCGGATAGAAGAAGAGGCCGCTGCAACCCCCCAGCCCGAGCAGCGTCAGCAGCAGGATCAGTCGAAGTAATAGCGCCATGAGAGATGGAACTCCGTTTCAGCCCGGTCCGGTCCGCCGTCCCGCTCAATACGGGCACGCAGGGCATGGTTGCGGCCCACGGGCACGTTGAGCGTGGCCGAAGGCCGATAGCGGCGATCGTCGTTGTGATAGTACAGACCTTCCGCCTCCAGCCCCAGCTGGAAGCTTTCAGCGTACCAGAGTACCCCGGCCCGGGCGCCGGCGGCCGTGGAGACCAGCACATCATGCGCACTGTTGTTCTCGGCCCTCGCCATGGCATAGGCGTAGGGGATGACGGGCCCCATCTCCCATGCCAGACCAGGGCCGCCCTGGACATGGCGGGTCAGATGCCGCTTGCTGCCGATGAAGCGGCGATCCAGCCCACCGTTCACGAACCAGGAGACCGGTTTGCGGAACCGGTTGCGCGGCGCAAGGGACTTGATATTGACCACATCCAGCTGCTCCAGGGTCAGGTCATCGCCCTCAGTCCGGCGGATGCGGGCGTTGAAGGCTTCAATCGCCGCCCCGTTGAGATAGCCCTCCGGGTTGTCCAGCCAGTCGTGATAACTGAAGCGCGCCTGGAGCTCCCCGAACCCACGATCACCCAGCATGCCGCCACCGGCGGCCAGCATCTTGGTGCCATGGCCTTTCTCCGGCGACACGGGACGCTGCGGGTCGATATCGGGAACGGTAGGCGTGCGATTCACCACCCGCAGCAGGGCAAGGCCACGCTGGGCTACCTCCTGGCTGCGCTCGCCCTCACGGTTCTGCAGCCGAAGATGGGCATAGGCCGCTCGGGCAACCAGGTTGCGGCTCCTGGGCGCCAGTGCCTGGAAAGCTTCTTCTTCGGCCACGGAGGCGTCCCGCGCAAGCGCCAGTGCCAGATCCTGTTCGCTGGCACTCAGGCGATCAACCAGTGCATCCAGCTCATTGGCCTTGGACGGCCGGTAGTCCACCGACTCAATGAAGCCGGCACGGTCCAGTGAGCGCACGGTATTGGCCGGTACCTCCGCAAAACGGAAGTCATCCATCAGGGTACTGTCAGGCCGCGCCAGATGGATCAGTTCCAGCAAACGGAAGGAGCAGTTCTCGTCCAGAAACAGGTAATCAAACTCAATATCCTCCAGCTCCCAGAGATGGGCGAGCAGCCACTCCCGCTCGCCCTGCGTGAGGTTGAGCTGGTACTCCCACATATCCCGGTTCTCAAGATGGGCGTAATCCCGGATCTTGTTCATGTAGGGGACATTGCTGAAGTAGCCGGGATAACCGCCGAACAGCCCCCGGTAGATGTAGAGAATGGAGTTCTCCTGCCCCTGCACCGTGGCGCCGAAGTTGATGGCACGGGAAAGCCAGACCCCGTCCTCATCGTTGCCACGGTCAATGCGCAGCAGCGTATGGCCGAACATGGAGGACGGGCTGTTCAGGTAGGACGCGGGGAAAATCAGGGCGACCCGCTCCTCGGGCATGGCCTCGCGCCACTCCTGGTAATCACTGCAGTGGCTCAGGGCCCCGTCATCGGGCCAATCCAGCTGTTGGCTCAGGAAACGGTAGCGGGCCGGAAAATCACAGCGCGCCTCGCTTTCCGCCGGGCGGAGCTGTTCAATACTCGCCTCCAGTTCGGCGCGCGCATCGGTTGCACCGGATTCATGCAGGAAGAACTCCGGATCGTCGATGTAGCTGCGCCCCTGGTACCGCCAGGTGGTTCCCTCGTTGATGTGGAGCAGCGCCTTCCAGCGGGGGTGCTCCGCCAGTTCCTCATTTGTGGCCCGCGCCCACAACGGCGCACTGGCCAGCACCAGTATCAGTGCCAGGTTTATTGATTTCATCGGTGGTTTGCCCGGGGGAAGGAACAACCGCCCGGCACAGGGCCGGGCGGTGGTATGGCGTGGCAATCAGCTGAGGCTTGCCAGCTGCTTGTCCTTGTTCATGACGGTCTGGATGTTGCCCATGACTTCTTCAGCGGTCACGTCTTCGCTCGGGAAGATGGTGTTGAAGTTTTCGTGCATGGTCTTCTTGAAGTGGGCGCGCTCTTCAGCCGGGATACCCATGGAGACGGAAAGCGCTGTCAGTGCTTCGCCATCGCCCATTGCCATATCCTGAGCCACTTCTTCCATGACCCCAGCCTGGGCCAGCATGTTTTCGCCGTTGTAGGACAGTGCACCACTGGTGTCACAGCCGTTAGTGCCGGAGGTAATGCCGAAGGTGCGGTTGCCGGAGGTACCATTCACCAGGGTTGCGAGAAGATGCATGGGCATGCCGTTGCTGCCTTCAAACAGCATGTTGCCCCAGCCACAGCCGGAACCGCCAGGTGCACTTGCCTGGGCACCGAAAGAAGTTGCAACGAGCGCTGCTGCTAACAGTGTTTTCCTCATTTTGAATCTCCACTTGGTTGTTCACTTCCTTGATAGCAGACCGACCACGGCGTGGTCCGATCCTCTTGCCCCGATTTGGTCATCTGGGGCTTCAGGAAAGATAAGCCCTATCCGGAGCCATGACAACCAAGTAACCGTGCGCGAAACCTTCTGTTAATCCGCAGACGCGACTCTGCTTCGCCAGTCAGTACATCATCGCAAACAGGCGCCGCCGATACTGCCGCACCAGCTGATTCTCATTGCCCAGCAGATCAAAAAGTTTGATGAGGGTGTTCTTGGCCGCACCGTCCTCGAAATCCTTCTCGGTCTGGACCGATTTCAGCAGAAGCTCCATGGCGGCTTCGTGGTCACCGGCCATGATGCCGTGGGTGGCCAGCTGATTCATCGCGGCCACGTCTGACGGGTCCTCTTTCAGGCGGGCCTGGAGCTCCGCCACGGGTGGAATATCCCGCGCCTGCTCCTCAAACTCAAACCGGGCTTCCAGCTGCTTGGCGCCAGGCTTGAGGCGCTCTTCCCCGGGCAGGCTTTCATAGATGGCACGCGCCTCTTCCACCTGCTCCTGCTCCAGCCTCAAGCGAGCCAGATCGATCAGCACGTCATAATCCTCGGGGTTCTGCTGATTCATCCGGATCAGCACAGCTTCCGCTTCCTCAAGCTGCCCCTCGGACCAGAGGCGCTTTACCTTTTCCTGGTCGCTTTCCGGCGGCGCATCCACATGCTGATCCAGCTTCTCGCGGATTTCGCCTTCCGGCAGCGCCCCATTGAATTCATCCAGCAACTGACCCTGTTTCACGATCTTGACGTTGGGAAGGCTCTGTACCCCCAGATGCCCCGCCAGCTCCTGCTGCTCCTCGGCATTGACTTTCGCCAGGACAAAGGCACCCCGGTACTCCTCGGCCAGTTTTTCCAGGATGGGTGTGAGCTGTTTGCAGGGCTGGCACCACTCGGCCCAGACATCAATCACCACCGTCGTGTTCATGGACGCTTCCAGCACCTTCTGCTGGAAGTTCTCGAGTGTGGCATCAAAAATGAACTCGGAATTACTCATAATGGTGGATCCTGTATTGGCGGTGGTCCGTACTGTCGCCCTAGATGGGGATCCGCAGCGGGTTGTTCAACCCGATCCCGCCCCTTGATTTGCGGAATTCAGACATCATGTCTGCGGGAACAATGGTGTTTGGTGACTGGAAGGGGGACCATGACGGACAGCGACGCAATCGAATACATCGGCAGGGATGACAACGGCCAGGGTGGCAGTGGCAGCGGCCTTGCCCTGCCCTATCAGGTGCTCCCGAAGCGGCTCTACATCATGCCACTCTCCGGGCGCCCGTTTCTGCCGGCCCAGGTGCAGCCCGTGGTGCTGAACCAGGACCCCTGGGACGAAACCCTTCAGAGGCTGGACAACACCAGCCACATGACGGTGGGGCTGTGCTTTGTCGAGAACGAAGCCGACGAGAGCGGGAGTGATGAAGACCTGCCCGCACCGGAGCAGCTGGCCACCATGGGCTGCGCGGTACGCGTTCATCACGTCCACCGCGAGGACGGCAAGATCCAGTTCATCGCCCAGGGCATCCGCCGCTTCCGCATTGACCACTGGCTGCGCCGGGAGCCCCCGTACCTGGCCGAAGTCAGCTACCCCGAGGAGCCGGCCGAGGACCACGAGCAGGTCAAGGCCTATACCCTGGCCATCATCAGCTCCATCAAGGAACTGCTTCGCACCAACCCCCTCTACGGCGAGGAGGTGAAGCACTACCTGTCGCGCTTCGGACCTGACGACAGCTCCCCGCTTGCGGACTTCGGCGCTGCCATCACCAGCGCCCGGGGCTCGGAGTTGCAGGACATACTGAATACCGTGCCGCTGCTCAACCGCCTGGAAAAGGTGCTCCTTCTGCTGCGCAAGGAACACGAAGTGGCCCAGATGCAGGCGGAGATCACCGAGGAGGTGAACGAGCGCGTGCAGAAACACCAGCGCGAGTTCTTTCTGCGCGAGCAGCTCAAGATCATCCAGCGCGAACTCGGCATTGCCAAGGACGACAAGACCGCCGACGTGGACATGTTCCGCGAGCGCATGGCGGAGAAGTCGCTTCCGGAAAACGTACAGGAACGCTTCGAGGACGAGATCGAAAAGTTCCAGGTGCTGGAGCAGGGGTCCCCGGAATACGGTACCACCCGCAACTACCTGGACTGGCTGACCCAGATGCCCTGGGGCCAGCATTCCCAGGACAAGCTGGACCTGAAGGAGGCGCGACGGGTCCTCAACCGCGACCACGACGGGCTGGACGACATCAAGGACCGCATCCTGGAGTTCCTGGCCGAGGGCACCTTCAAGGGCGAGATCTCCGGCTCCATCCTGCTGCTGGTGGGTCCCCCGGGGGTTGGCAAAACGTCCATCGGCAAGTCCGTGGCCAGTGCCCTGGGCCGCGAGTTCTACCGTTTTTCGCTGGGGGGCATGCGCGACGAGGCCGAGATAAAGGGCCACCGGCGCACCTACATCGGGGCGATGCCCGGCAAGTTCGTCCAGGCGCTCAAGGAAGTGGGCACCAACAACCCTGTGATCATGCTCGACGAGATCGACAAGATCGGCAACTCCTTCATGGGCGACCCGGCCTCCGCGCTGCTGGAAAGCCTGGACCCGGAACAGAACGGCGAATTCCTGGACCATTACCTCGACCTGAGGATTGATCTCTCCAAGGTACTGTTCATCTGTACCGCCAACCAGCTGGACACCATTCCCCAGGCGTTGCTGGACCGCATGGACACCATCCGGCTCTCCGGCTACATCACCGATGAGAAGGTGGACATCGCCAAGCACCACCTGCTGCCCAAGCTGCTCAAGCGGGCCGGCCTGAAGAAGAAGCAGCTGGACATCACCGACGGCGCCATACGCCAGGTGGTCGAGGGCTATGCGCGCGAGGCCGGCGTGCGGAACCTGGAGAAGCAGCTGCACAAGATCGTGCGCAAGGGCATTGTCCGCATGGTTGAGTCCGAAGAAGCGGAGCGGAGCCCGATCCGGGTGGGTGTGAAGGACCTGCCCGATTACCTGGGCCAACCCTGGTTCCGCAAGGAGAAGGCACTTCGCGGCGTGGGTGTGGTGACCGGCCTGGCCTGGACCGCCATGGGCGGTGCCACCATGGGCGTTGAGGCCTCACGCATTCACAGCCAGGATCGCGGTTTCACGCTCACGGGGCAGCTTGGGGATGTGATGAAGGAGTCCGCCTCCATCGCCCACAGTTTCGTCTCTTCCCACCTGAAACAGTACAAGGGCGATCCGGAGTTCTTTGATCGCTCCTACATACACCTGCACGTACCGGAAGGGGCCACACCCAAGGACGGGCCCAGCGCCGGCGTGACCATGGCCACAGCACTCCTGTCGCTGGCACGCAACGAGGCGCCCCACAGGACACTGGCGATGACGGGGGAGCTGACACTGACCGGCCAGGTGCTGGCCGTGGGTGGCATCCGCGAGAAAGTGATCGCCGCCCGGCGCCAGAAGATCAACACCCTGATCCTGCCGGAAGCCAACCGGGGCGATTACGAGGAGCTTCCGGATTATCTGAAGGAAGGCATGGAGGTGCATTTCGCCAAGGAGTACACCGATGTTTACCGGGTGTGCTTTGAGGATTCGCCACGCAGGAGGGCGCACTGATATCAAACCGGATCGCGAGCAGGGCTCGCTCCTACAGAGGGGGCGTCTCTGGCGTAGGAGTGAGCCCCGCTCGCGATACCCTCCCCGCGAGTAAGGACAAACCGCTATAGCGCACTGAGCTGTAGGAACTAAACTATGAATTATCGGTTGCGGCGCATCCGATCCTCAGAATTCCTGTCATCTGAGTAGAGCCCATTGGCCACCCACGCGGTGGCCTTTTTTATGCGCGACTGATACGCACACAGAAAAAAGGGTGGCCGGAGCCACCCTTTTTTTCGGATATCAGAGCCGGCGCCCGAAGGCGCCCTGGTCGCTGATGACTACTCGCCGGGCAGACGGAAGTCCACCGGCTCTTCATCGCCCGTGACCTCCTTCATGCTCAGCTTGACGCGGCCACGCTGGTCCACGTCCAGCACCTTGACCAGCACTTCCTGGCCCTCGGTGAGCTCCTCGCGGACACTCTCAATGCGCCGGTCGGCGATCTGGCTTATGTGCACCAGGCCATCCTTACCGGGCAGCAGATTGACGAAGGCTCCGAAGTCCACGATGCGCTCCACCCGACCACGGTAGACTCGATCCACCTCAACGTCGGCGGTAAGCTCCATGATACGGAACGTGGCTTTCTCAACCTGCTCGGAGTTCTCCGCGTAGATCTTGACCGTGCCATCGTCCTCGATATCGATGGAGGCACCGGTTTCCTCGCACAGCGAGCGAATGGTGGCGCCACCCTTGCCGATCACATCGCGGATCTTCTCGGAGTCGATGTGCATGGTGTGCATCTTGGGCGCGTTCTGGGCAACGTCCGACCGCGACTCGGAAATGACCTTGGCCATCTCGCCAAGGATATGCTGACGGGCCTCATAGGCACGCTGCAGGGCGATCTCCATGATCTCCTCGGTGATCCCGGCGATCTTGATGTCCATCTGCAGGGCGGTAACCGCTTCCGGTGTACCCGCCACCTTGAAGTCCATGTCGCCGAGATGGTCCTCGTCGCCCAGAATGTCGGTCAGGACGGCGAAATCCTCACCCTCTTTCACCAGACCCATGGCAATACCGCCCACCGGCGATTTAACCGGCACGCCGGCATCCATCAGCGCCAGACTGCTGCCGCAGACGGAGGCCATGGAGCTGGAGCCATTGGACTCGGTGATCTCGGAGACACAGCGGATGGTGTAGGGGAAATCATCATGCTTGGGCATGATCGCCTGAACACCACGACGCGCCAGCCGGCCATGGCCGATCTCGCGGCGCCCCGGGGGACCCATGCGACCGGTCTCGCCCACGGAGTAGGACGGGAAGTTGTAATGGAACAGGAAGGGATCGCGGCTCTCGCCCTTGAGGGAATCCACAATCTTGGCATCCCGGGCGGTGCCCAGAGTCGTAGTCACGATCGCCTGGGTTTCGCCACGGGTGAACAACGCCGAACCGTGGGCATTGGGCAGCAGCCCGACCTCCACATCGATGGGACGCACCGTGTTGTTGTCACGTCCGTCGATACGCGGCTCGTTACGCAGGATGCGCCCACGCACGATTTCCTTCTCGACCTTGCCAAAGTATTCCTTCACGTCATTCTCGGTGGGTTCGCCACCTTCTTCGTCAGACGCCAGTGCTTCGAGCACACGGTTTTTCAGCTCGCCCAGTGTCTCCTGGCGCTCAAGCTTGTCCTTGACCTGGTAGGCGGCCTCAATCTCGCTGCCGAACTGCTCCTTGATGCGGTTCTTCAGCTCGGTCTTCTCGGGCTCGGCTTCCCAGTTCCAGGAAGTCGGCTTCACCTCCTCAACGAACTCATTGATGCCCTGGATCGCAGTCTGCATCTCGTTGTGGGCGAAGAGCACCGCGCCCAGCATCTGGTCCTCGGTCAGGCGATCCGCTTCGGATTCGACCATCAGCACGGCGTCCTTGGTGCCGGCCACGACCATGTTGAGCCGGCTTTCCTCCAGCTTCTCATAGGTCGGATTCAGGAAGTAGCCATCCTCATCCGTGAAGCCAACGCGCGCGCCGCCGATCGGCCCCTCAAAGGGCAGCCCGGAAATGGACAGCGCCGCCGACGCCCCGATCATGGCCGGAATGTCCGGGTCCACGTTCTTGTTCGAGGACATGACGGTGCAGATGACCTGGGTCTCGTGCTTGAAGCCATCCTTGAACAGTGGCCGGATGGGCCGGTCGATCAGGCGCGAGGTCAGGGTTTCCTTTTCCGAGAGAGGCCCTTCCCGCTTGAGGAAGCCCCCCGGAATCTTGCCCACGGCGTAGGTCTTTTCCACGTAGTGGACCGCCAGCGGGAAGAACGGCATCGGGCTCGGTTCCTTGTCCGCCATGACGGTAACCAGAACGGAGGTGTCGTCCATGGTGACCAGGACGGCGCTGGTGGCCTGCCGTGCGATACGGCCGGTCTCGAGGGTAACGGTGGACCCTGCGAATTCGAAGGTTTTCTTGACTGGATTCACAGTTGCTCCTTTCCAGACGTGCGTTGTTCAGAACCAAAACGGCCAGACCCGAAGGTCTGGCCGAGGATGTTTTGACCGTTAGCGCCTGAGCTCAAGGCTGCGGATTATCTCAACGTAGCGATCCGCATTCTTGCGCTTGAGGTAGTCCAGCAGCTTGCGGCGCTGGTTGACCATCCGGATCAGCCCGCGGCGCGAGTGGTGATCCTGCTTGTTGTCCTTGAAGTGATCCTGCAGCTTCACGATGTTGTGCGTCAGAAGCGCGATCTGGACTTCGGGAGAACCGGTGTCTCCCTCGGCGCGCTGGTAATCGTTGACGATCTTCTGCTTTTCTTCGTTGGTCAGTGCCATGCTCTGATTTCTCCTGAATATGCTTTGAATGGGAACGGAGCGGACCGCGCATATCTACAGCCCGACCGTATGCTTACGACGCCCCGGTACGCATCAGCCTCCGGGGCCTTATGGCCTCCCCTGCCCCTTCTGCAAGGCCGAGGAAGCGTCCATCCTGATCGTACAGTCGACAGAGGCCATCAACCGCCGATTCAGAGGGCGATATGGTAACAGCCTGACCATTGGAAATCGATATGGCCCGGGGCCCATCCAGTACCGTCGCCGGCAGGTCCGAAAGCAGCACATCCGATGGCTGAAGCCACTCACGGGCCGCAGCGCGCCCCATGTTCTCCAGATCATCCAGCGTCAGGGCCTGTGCCAGCTCAAAGGGCCCGGCCTGCTCCCGGCGCAGCTCGGCCACATGGGCGCCACAGCCCAGCGCCTCGCCGATATCATCCACCAGGGTCCGGATGTAGGTCCCTTTGCTGCAACGCACGCGCAGCTCCAGTTCATCACCTTCAAGCCGCAGCACCGTCAGCTCATCAATACGGATGGGACGTGCCTCGCGTGGCACGGTCCGCCCCTCCCGCGCGTACTCGTAGAGTGGCCTGCCCTGGTACTTGAGGGCGGAGTACATGGAGGGCACCTGCTCGATCGCCCCCCGGAAAGGCGCCAGAACGGACTCCACGGCGTCTGTATCCAGGGCTGACGGCAGCGCCCTCTCCTGGACGGTCTCGCCATCCGCATCACTGGTATTTGTGCGCTGGCCGAGTCGGGCCACGGTACGGTAGGTCTTGTCCGCTTCCAGCAGGCGCTGGGCGAACTTGGTCGCCTCCCCGAAGCAGAGCGGCAGAACGCCCGTTGCAAGCGGGTCCAGGGCACCGGTGTGCCCGGCCCGGGCGGCATTGAGAAGACGGCGGACCTGCTGGAGCGCGGCATTGGAAGTCATCCCCGCGGGCTTGTCGAGCACCAGTACGCCGTTGATGTCTTCCCCGCGGCGCCTGCGGCTCAAGCCTCGCCTCCGTCCTCCGGGTCATCCCCGTCGCTCCGGCGCTCGTCACTGGCCACCGCCTTGCGGATCAATGATTCCATATGGCGGCTCTGGCCGGCCAACCGGTCAAACCGGAAACGCAGCTGGGGCACCACACGCAGACGCATGGATTTACCCAGATGCCCACGCAGGAAGCCGGAGGCCCGCTGAAGCACCTCCAGGCTGGTTTGGACCTCTTCGCTGTTCTCGTCCAGTTCCTCGGTGCTCAGCAGCGTGATGTAGATGTCCGCGTAACCGAAGTCCCGGGTCACCCGCACTTCACTGATGTTGATCATCCCCAGGCGGGGGTCCTTGACCTCCCGCTGGATCAGCTGCGCCAGCTCCCGCTGGATCTGGTCGGCAACCCGATCGGCACGACTGAATTCACGCGGCATGAGTACTCCCGATCAGTTGAGCTTGCGCTCAACCTGGATCCGTTCGAAGACCTCGATCTGGTCACCGACCTTCACGTCGTAACCCTTCACGCCGATACCACACTCCATGCCATTGCGCACTTCGTTGACGTCGTCCTTGAAGCGGCGCAGGGACTGGAGCTCACCCTCGAAGATCACCACGTTGTCACGCAGCACCCGGATGGGCTTGTTCCGGTAGACGTGGCCCTCGGTGACCATGCAGCCGGCCACCTGGCCGAAGCGCGGGGACCGGAAGGTGTCGCGCACTTCCGCGATACCCAGGATCTCCTCGCGGAACTCGGGCTTGAGCATGCCCGTCAGCGCTGCCTTGACGTCATCAATCAGGTTGTAGATGACGCTGTAGTAGCGCATGTCCACGTCTTCCTGCTCCGCCTGCTTCTTGGCGGCCGGAGTGGCACGGACGTTGAAGCCGAAGACCACAGAGCTGCTGGTGATGGCCAGGTTGATGTCGGACTCGGTGATACCGCCAACGCCGCTGGAGACCACCTGGACTTCCACCTCCTCGTTGCCCAGATCCTGCAGGGCACCGGTGAGGGCTTCCAGGGAGCCCTGAACGTCGGCCTTGACGATGACATTGAGGGTCTTGACCTCTTCCTTGCCCATATTCTCGAACAGGTTCTCGAGCTTGGCGGCCTGCTGGCGGTGGAGGCGCTGCTCGCGCTCCTTCTCCTGCCGGAACTCGGCCAGTTCCTTGGCCTTCTTCTCGTCCGCCACGCGCACGAATTCGTCACCGGCGTTGGGCGTACCGTTGAGCCCCAGCACCTCAACCGGGATCGAGGGGCCAGCCGTTTCGACCTGCTTGCCGGTCTCATCAACCATGGCGCGAATGCGGCCATAGTACATGCCGGCAACAATGACATCGCCCTTGTGCATGGTTCCGTTCTGGACCAGCAGGGTTGCCACGGAACCGCGACCTTTCTCCATGCTGGACTCAACCACCGTGCCCTTGGCCGGCCCATTGGGAACGGCCGTGAGCTCCTGCAGTTCAGCCTGCAGCAGGATCGCTTCCAGCAGGTTGTCGATACCGTCACCGGTCTCGGCGGAGACGTGCACGAACTGGGTCTCGCCGCCCCATTCCTCGGGGACGACTTCCATACCGACCAGTTCGTTCTTGACGCGGTCCGGATCAGCCTGGGGCTTGTCCATCTTATTCACGGCAATCACCAGGGGCACACCGGCAGCGCGGGCGTGCTGGACCGCTTCCTTGGTCTGCGGCATGACGCCGTCGTCAGCCGCCACCACCAGGATGACGATGTCCGTGGACTGGGCACCGCGGGCACGCATTTCCGAGAACGCGGCGTGGCCGGGCGTATCCAGGAAAGTGATCATGCCGTGACCGGTTTCCACGTGGTAGGCACCGATGTGCTGTGTGATACCCCCGGACTCGCCACTGGCCACCTTGGTCTTGCGGATGTAGTCGAGCAGTGAGGTCTTGCCGTGGTCAACGTGCCCCATGACACTGATGACCGGCGCACGCGCCTCGGCTTCACCCTCGTATTCGATATCGCTGAGGACTTCCTCTTCGATCTCGTCTTCGCGGACCGACTTGGCCTTGTGACCCATCTCTTCGACCACAAGAATCGCTGTTTCCTGATCCAGGGCCTGGTTGATGGTGGCCATGACGCCCATGCCCATCAGGGTCTTGATGACCTCGCCTGCCTTGACGGCCATGCGCTGGGCGAGCTCAGCGACCGTGATGGTTTCCGGAATTTCCACTTCATGCACCTTGGGCTTGGTCGGCTTTTCAAAAACATGGCGCTTTTCACGCTGCTGTTTCTTGCGGCGGGAGGAGCGCAGCGGCTTACGCGGCTCTTCCGCGGCAGCAGTGGCCTCTTCGGGCTCCGCTTCAGCCTCCGGTGCGTCCAGCTCAGCCAGTTCTTCCTCAACACGCGGTTTCTTGGGCCCTTTCTGAGCCGCCTTACCGCCCTTGTTCTTGTGCTTGTCTTCGTCGTCTTCGCGTTCCGGCTTGCCTTTCTTCTTCCTGGCGTGCTTACGCGTATCCTCTTTCACCGGCTCAGGAGCGGGCGCCGCTTCCTCGGCAGCAGGCTCTTCCGCCGCCGGTTCGCTCTCGGCGGCTTCGGAAGTCTCTGCTTCGGGCTCGGCAGGCTGTGTGGCTTCAGCCGCTTCGGCGGCGGCCTGCTCGGCAGGCGCTTCCTCAGCCTGCGGGGCCTCCTGGGCCTGCGCTTCAGCCGCCGCTTCTTCCGCCGGCTGTTCCGCCTCGTTCTCTGGCTGCCCCTGGGCTTCCGAGCGCTTCACGTAGGTGCGTTTCTTGCGCACTTCCACGTTCACGGTTTTGCCGCTACCGCCGCGGCTGCCGCCACCGGTCCTGAGCTGGGTCGTGGTCCGGCGCTTGAGCGTCACCTTGCTCGGCCCGCTGTCTCCGCCAGTCCCCTGGCGCAGATAGGCAAGCAGGGTCTGCTTTTCCTCGTCCGTAACCACATCGTCTTCCGCCCGCTTGCTCAGGCCGGCTTCCTCGAACTGACGGAGCAAGCGATCAACGGGAGCGCCTACGTCTTCGGCCAATTGCTTGACTGTTACTTCGGCCATACTGGTCCTCCTCTCCCGATTATTCCTGGCCCTCGAACCAGGGTGCGCGCGCGGTCATGATGAGCTGACCCGCGCGATCTTCATCCATACCCTCGATGTCGAGTAGCTCATCCACGGACTGCTCCGCCAGGTCCTCCATACTGCAGATGCCCTTGCCGGCGAGCGTCCGGGCCAGTTCGGGATCCATACCATCCATCCCGATCAGGTCCTCCTGGGGTTCGCCGCCTTCCTGGCTCTCGGTTCCCGATGCGAGCGCCTCGTTCAGCATGCCGTCACGGGCACGTTCACGCAGCTGCTCGACCAGATCCTCATCAAAGCCCTCAATGGCCAGCATCTCGTCACGCGGCACATAGGCAATCTCTTCAAGCGTGGTGAAGCCTTCCTCCACCAGCACCTGAGCGAGTTCCTCGTCCGCATCCAGGAAGCGCTGAAAGTGTTCAACCAGCTTCTGCGCTTCCTGTTCCTGTTTCTCTTCGGCCTCGCTCTCGGTCATGACATTGAGCTCCCAGCCGGTGAGCTCACTCGCGAGACGTACGTTCTGGCCGCCACGCCCGATAGCCTGGGCCAGATTATCCTCGGCGACCGCCACTTCCATGGAGTGGGTGTCCTCATCGATCACGATCGAGACCACCTCGGCGGGCGCCATGGCATTGATGACCAGCTGGGCGGGGTTGTCATCAAAGGTGACGATATCCACGCGTTCACCGCCAAGCTCATTGGAGACCGCCTGGACGCGGGCGCCACGCATGCCAACACAGGCGCCAACCGGATCGATCCGCCCATCGTTCGTCTTGACGGCGATCTTGGCGCGGGAGCCCGGATCACGTGCCGCGCCCTTGATGTTGATCAACTCCTCGGCGATCTCGGGCACCTCGATGCGGAACAGCTCAATGAGCATCTGCGGGCTTGTCCGGCTCAGGATCAGCTGAGGGCCGCGATGATCAGTACGGATCTCCTTGAGCAGCGCGCGCACCCGGTCGCCCATGCGGAAGGTCTCGCGCGGAATCAGCTGGTCACGCGGCAGCAGGGCTTCAGCGTTGCTGCCCAGGTCCACAATGACATTGTCCCGCGTCACCTTCTTGACCGAGCCGGAAATCAGCTCGCCCACCCGATCACGGTAGCTGTCGACGACCCGCGCCCGCTCGGCCTCACGCACCTTCTGGAAGATGATCTGCTTGGCGGCCTGGGCTCCGATGCGCCCGAAGGAGACCGACTCCACCTGCTCCTCGTAGACATCGCCGGGCTGCAGGGCCGTATCGATTTCGTTCGCTTCCTGGAGCGTCAGTTCCGTGCCCAGGGCCGGAACCGCGTCGTTGTCCACGATGGTCCAGCGGCGGTAGGTCTCATACTCACCGGTCTTGCGGTCAACACTGACGCGCAGATCCGCTTCCTCGTCCTCATACCGCTTCTTGGCCGCTGTTGCCAGCGCCATCTCGATCGCTTCGAAGATCACGTCCTTGTCGACGTCCTTCTCGTTCGAGACGGCTTCGACCACCATCAGGATTTCTTTATTCATTAAACAGCCCTGCCTTTCCTGTAAGCCTGATACTGCAAATCACTCGAATACCGGAACGATGCGCGCGCTCTCGATGGACTCGAACGGGAGCTGGAGCTCGTACTCACCCACCACCAGACAGATATCCTCGCCCTCGACCGCGCGCAGGATGCCTTCGTACTTGCGCCGCCCCTCAAAGGGCGCGCTCAGACGCACGCTCAATCTGGAACCAATGAAGTCATGGTACTGGTCCAGCCGGAACAGCGGCCGGTCCATGCCCGGAGAGGAAACCTCGAGGGTATAGTGGGTTCCGATCGGATCCTCGACATCCAGAACGCCGCTGACCTGGCGACTGACCTGCTCGCAGTCATCCACGGTGACCCCATCGGAATGATCGATGTAGACCCTTACCGTGCTGTGCTTGCCCTGAGCCAGGTATTCAATGCCCCAGAACACGAAGCCCAGCCCCTCGACCACCGGGGCCAGCATTTCCTCAAGCTTGCGAACCTTCGCGGACAATGCGCCTCCGCTGTCATGCAACCACTGGCCCGCCCGTTTGGCGGAGTCCAGAAACAAAAAAAGGGCTCTAACCAGCCCCTTTTCAAAACGTGGCCTCCGGTCTGCGGAGCCACCGAACGAAAAGCCAGCCGCCTCTGCGGCGGCCTGGCATCCCTGAAGGATGCCGCGGGCTGGTGATGCCACCCCGCGCACTGCTTCGACGCCTGCCGAAACAATGCCTTACCAGCGCAAAACGCACGCTGCACAGGAGCTGGAGTATAAGCACCACCCCCTGACTGGTCAAGGACTGACCAAAAAAACGGCTTGGTTGAGGAAAGCAGTGCCACCCCTTCCAAGCCGTTCCCTGTATGGTGCCGAAGGCCGGACTTGAACCGGCACGGCTTGCGCCACTAACCCCTCAAGCTAGCGTGTCTACCATTTCCACCACTTCGGCATGTCATTTCCGGAGCGTATACTAACGGACAGCCCCGGCATTTCCAATACCCACAAGGGGTTTATTCGATGGAGGGGACCCCTTCGTCCTCACTCTCACCACTTTCCGAGCCCCCGCTTCCTGACCCAGTGCCGCTGGCACCGCTGTCAGAGGCAATATCCGGAGCCTGACTGCCGCCTTCCTGGCCGGCCTGCTGCCCGGAGGCTGAAGAGGACTCTTCGACCGTCGGAACGCCTTCCTGGACGCCAACCTCGGCCCGCTGCTTCGCGTACATCGCCAGCGCGAAGCTGGTCACGAAGAACAGCGCGGCCAGCACCGCCGTGAGCTTGACCATGAAACCCACGCCCCCGGAGCTGCCAAACACCGTCTGAGAGGATCCACCCCCGAAAGCCGCACCGGCGTCAGCACCCTTGCCCTGCTGCACCAGAACCAGCACTACCAGGGCCACGGCAACGGCCACATGCACCAGCAGAATGCCTGTTTCAACCCAATCCATAATTCCGTCTCTCAACCGGCCCGACAGATGGCGGCAAAATCGGTCGCATTCAGGGATGCGCCTCCGATAAGACCGCCATCAATGTCGGGCTGTGCAAACAGTTCGCCAGCCGTCTCAGGCTTGACGCTGCCACCATAGATGACCGGCGCTTCGGTGGCCGCAGGGTCCAGTTCTCCCAGCGCCCCGCGGATATGCGCGTGTACCGCCTGCGCCTGCTCCGCGGTCGCGCTTTTCCCGGTCCCGATGGCCCAGACCGGCTCATAGGCGACACAGACATGGCGCCAGTCCGCTTCCGGAACGTCCGCCAGTGCCTCACGAACCTGGCGGGACACCACGGCCTCGGTGTCTCCGGCTTCACGCTCGGCTTCCGTCTCGCCCACACAGAGAATGGGATCGAGACCCGCGCTCAGCGCCTGAAGCACCTTGGCATTGATGCGACTGTCGGACTCAGACCAGTACTGGCGGCGCTCCGAGTGCCCTATGATGGCAAAGCTGCCATGCTGGTCCGCTGCCATCGAAGCAGCAATTTCACCCGTGTAGGCACCGGCTTCCCAGGCGGAAACATCCTGTACGCCCACCATGACCCTGCGACCGCTGTTGTCATTCAACGACTCACGCAACGCCGGGAGCAGGATAGCCGGGGGCATCACCGCCACTTCAACGGCCGGATCCAATCCTTCCAGGGCAGGCACCAGCTCTGCCGCGTATTCCGCCGCAAAAGCGCCCGTCCCGTTGAGTTTCCAGTTTGCTGCTATCAGCCGACGTCGCATACAAGAAGCCGTTTTTCAGGGACGCGGCACTATACCCAAGATGCCACCACGGCGCAAGGCAGCTCAGGGCGCCTCCCGCTGCACGACATCCGCCAGCTCGCGGGCCACCCGTCCGATATGATCCGCATCCTCACCTTCGGCCATGACCCTTATCACTGGCTCCGTGCCTGAGGCCCGCAGCAGGATCCGGCCGCGTTCGCCCAGCTCGGACTCGGCGGCGCGCACCGCCGACTGGATGCCCTCATAGTTGTCAGGGTTGAAGCGCTGACCAACCCGCACATTGACCGTCTCCTGGGGCAGGCGGGTGACATCGGCCAGCAGCTCCGCCAGCCCGCATTCGCGCTGATGCATGGCAACCAGCACCTGAAGGGCTGACACAATGCCGTCGCCGGTAGTGGTGCGGTCGCGACAGACGATGTGCCCGGACCCCTCACCACCGATCTGCCACCGGCGATTCACCAGCTCTTCCATCACATAGCGGTCACCAACCTTCGCCCGTGCGAACGGGATACCACGCCGACCCAGAGCCAGCTCAACGCCCAGGTTGGTCATCAGGGTTCCCACGACACCACCATCAAGACCGCCGGCATCATGGCGTTCACGGGCAATGATGTAGAGCAGTTCGTCACCGTCCACCTCACGGCCGGTTTGGTCGACCATGATCACCCGGTCACCATCACCATCGAAGGCGATACCGAGATCCGCACCAGTCTCCAGCACGCGCTGACGCATGGCTTCCGGCGCCGTGGAACCGCAGCCGTCATTGATGTTGAGACCATCCGGCTCCGCTCCCATGGCGGTCACCCGGGCACCCAGCTCCCGGAACACCGCCGGTGCCACGTGATAGGTGGCGCCATGGGCGCAGTCGACCACCAGATGCAGCCCTTCAAGGCTGAACTGGCCCGGGACGGTGCTCTTGCAGAACTCGATATAGCGGCCGGGCGCGTCATCGATGCGGGCCGCCTTGCCCAGGTCCCCAGCGGGAACCACTGCCAGCTCCGAGTCAATCCACTGCTCAATACGCGTTTCAAGCGCGTCATCGAGCTTGGTGCCGTCCGCCGAGAAGAACTTGATGCCATTATCGTGGTGGGGGTTATGGGACGCGCTGATGACGATACCCGCCGCTGCCCGGAAGGTGCGCGTCAGATAGGCAATGGCGGGAGTAGGCATCGGACCCAGCAGACGTACGTCCATACCGGCGGCGGAAAGGCCCGCCTCCAGCGCTGATTCGAACATATAGCCGGACAGGCGGGTATCCTTGCCGATCAACATCGTGTTGGCCTGCCCCTCCCTGCGAAAGGCGCGACCAGCCGCCCAGCCCAGTTTGAGGATAAAGTCCGGGGAAATTGGGTGAGTTCCCACTTCCCCGCGAATACCGTCCGTTCCGAAATACCTGCGCTCGCCCATTGTCATTATCCCTTTCCCGCTCTATGCCCGGAGGCTGCCCTGTTCGCGCGCAGCACGCACCATGCGCGCGGCATCCACCGTTTCTTTCACATCGTGCACACGCACGATCGCGGCACCTTTCATCATCGCCATGGCCGCGGCCGCGACGCTGCCCGCCATGCGCTCCTCAACGGGACGGCCGGTAACGCCACCGATCATGCTCTTGCGTGACATCCCCACCAGCACCGGCCAACCACGGGCGACAATGGCCTCCAGGTTCTCCAGCAGAACCAGGTTGTGCTCCAGGGTCTTACCAAAGCCAAAGCCCGGATCGTAGAGCAGCCGGTCACCGGGAATGCCCGCGTCCTGGAGCTGGGCGGCACGGCGGTCCAGATACCCCAGGACTTCCTCCAGAACATTACTGTACTCGGGCCGATCCTGCATGGTCTCAGGCTCCCCCTGGCGATGCATGATGCAGACGGCCAGGCCGGTGTCACGCGCCGCCGCCACAGCGCCTTCCCGCTCCAGAGAACGTACATCGTTGATCATGCTGATACCCAGGCGCGCCCCTTCACGCATCACTTCGGGAGCGCTGGTATCCAGGGAGATGGGGACATCCAGCTCACGATGGATCGCCTCGATGACCGGGCAGACGCGATCCAGCTCCTCCTGAAGGGGAACCGGTGTTGCTCCGGGGCGAGTGGACTCGCCGCCAATATCCACCCAGTCCACACCTGCCTCAACCATGGCCCGTGCCTGGGACAGCGCATTGCCTGGATCGATGAAACGGCCGCCATCCGAGAACGAATCCGGAGTGGCGTTGATTACCCCCATGACGGCAGGTGACGGTGTCTTCTCAGACAGTATGGTCATGAATACTCCCCTCAACGAAAAACGCTCCCGGGACTGACCCGGGAGCGCTCAGACCACGGAGGGTCGGGCGTTCAGTGTTCACCAGCCGGATGACCGGCCCCCTCACCGTCCGACGCCCTGGAGCCGGAGTCGGAATTGATATCCGCCACAACGGTGTCACCGCCGTGATCGTCATCATCATCCCAACTGCTCGGCGGCCGCGGCACCTTGCCCGCCATGATGTCATCAATCTGACCGGCATCGATGGTTTCATACTTCATCAGCGCATCCGCCATCAGATGCAGCTTCTCCATGTTGTCCACAAGGATCCGCTTGGCGGTTTCATAGCACTCATCGATGATCCGGCGCACCTCTTCATCAATGGCCTGGGCCGTGGGCCCGGAAACACCCTTGCCGCCGGAGCCGGAATCGTACCCTGCAAAGGGCTCATCACGGTCTTCGTCGTACATCAGCGGACCGAGCTTATCGGACAGCCCCCACTTGGTGACCATGTTCCGGGAAAGCTCCGTGGCACGCTTGATGTCGTTCTGGGCCCCGGTGGTTACGCCATCCTTGCCCAGTGTCAGTTCCTCAGCAATACGGCCACCGAAGAGACTGCAGATCTGGCTGATGATGTAACGCCGGCTGTGACTGTACTTGTCCTCTTCCGGCAGGAACATGGTCACGCCCAGTGCGCGACCACGCGGAATGATACTGACCTTGTAGACCGGGTCGTGCTCGGGCATCAGGCGGCCAACGATCGCGTGGCCGGACTCGTGGTTCGCGGTGTTGAGCTTTTCCTTCTCGGACATGACCATGGACTTGCGCTCTGAGCCCATCATGATCTTGTCCTTGGCAAGCTCCAGTTCGTCCATGGAAACCAGGCGCTTATTGCGGCGCGCGGCGAACAGGGCCGCCTCATTGACCAGGTTCTCCAGATCGGCACCGGAGAACCCGGGCGTACCGCGCGCGATGTCCCTGGGCTGGACACCATCCGCCAGCGGCACCTTGGACAGATGGACCTTGAGCACGTGTTCCCGACCCCGGATATCCGGCAGCGGAACCACCACCTGGCGGTCAAAACGCCCCGGGCGCAGCAGCGCCGGGTCCAGCACGTCCGGGCGGTTGGTGGCGGCGATCACAATCACGCCCTCGTTGCCCTCGAAGCCGTCCATTTCGACCAGCATCTGGTTGAGCGTCTGCTCGCGCTCATCGTGGCCGCCGCCCATACCGGCACCACGATGGCGGCCGACGGCATCGAGCTCATCGATGAAGATAATGCAGGGGCTCTGCTTCTTCGCCTGCTCGAACATGTCGCGAACACGCGAGGCGCCCACGCCCACGAACATCTCAACGAAATCTGACCCCGAGATGGTAAAGAACGGTACTTTGGCCTCGCCTGCTATGGCCTTGGCCAGCAGGGTCTTACCGGTACCGGGTGGGCCAACCATGAGCACGCCCTTGGGAATATGCCCGCCGAGACGCTGGAACTTGCTGGGATCCTTGAGGAAGTCCACCAGCTCCTTCACGTCCTCCTTGGCCTCATCAACGCCAGCAACGTCATCGAAGGTGGTCTTGATCTGCTCCTCACTCATCAGCCGGGCCTTGCTCTTGCCGAAGGACATGGGGCCCTTGCTGCCACCGGCACCACCCTGCATCTGGCGCATGAAAAAGATGAAGATCGCAATGATGATCAGGATCGGGAAGGACGCAACCAGCAACTGGGTCCAGATGCTCTGCCCCGAGGACTCCTTGCCGGTGACCTCCACATTGTTATTGTAGAGATCATCCATCAGGTTCGGATCTTCAACAGCCGGCCGGATGGTAGTGAAGTTCTCCCCGTTCTGCCGTGCGCCCGTAATGGTCTGGCCTTCAATGGTCACTTCCTCGACCTGGCCACTGCGCACCATCTCGATGAACTGGGAATAGTTGAGCTGTTGCTGCTGTGGTTCCGGGCTGAAGTTCTGGAATACCATCAGCAGGACGGCTGCAATAACCAGCCACAGAACCAGATTTTTCGCCATGTCGTTCAAGATCACTCACCCATACTGTCTGCCCGTTCTGAACTCGAACGGTCCTGTTTCGAACTTTACACCAATGCGCCCGTCAGCGGCCATAGCCGGCCCTCACCGCCTACAGCCCTTAACGTCCCCGGAACCCCGTACACACCTGATACTGCTCACGCGACCGGCCCCTGGAGGCATCCGGCTTGCGGCTGGCCACCCGCTGGAAGTCCCTTTTCATGGTACGAAGCAGGTCATCAAATCCCTCCCCCTGGAACACCTTGGTCACAAACGCACCACCAGGACGCAGAACCTCATGCGCCATTTCCAGCCCCAGCTCCACCAGGTGCATGGCACTGGGGATATCAATGGCTGCCACACCACTCATATTGGGCGCCATATCGGAAATGACAAGGTCCACCGGACGACCATCGAGCGTCGCCAACAGCTCCTCCAGAACCGCCTGCTCGGTGAAATCACCCTGAACAAAGGTGACTTCCGGAATCGGATCCATCGCCAGGATGTCGCTGGCAAGCACGGTACCACTCTCCCCGACCCGCTCAGCAGCCACCTGGGACCAGCCTCCGGGGGCAGCACCCAGATCGACCACGGTCTGCCCGCGCCGGAACAATCCGTCCTTCCGGTCGATCTCGATCAGCTTGTAACTGGCGCGCGAACGATACCCCTCCTCCCGTGACCGATTCACGTAGGGATCCTGGTGGTGCTCGCGCAGCCAGCGGTCACTGCTCTTGGAACGTCCCAATCCTGCCTCCGAACCGATTCAACCGGCCTCTGCCGGCTGGTATCATGTCTCCACTTAATTCCATACGATCACAGAGACGCCATCATGCCACTATCCGCCGCACAACGCCGCCAGTACCGGGCTCTTGCCCATGACCTAAAACCGGTCGTACAGGTCGGCGACAACGGCATTTCCGAAGGGCTGCAGCAGGAACTGGAGCGGGCCCTGGACGACCACGAACTGATCAAGGTGAAGATCGCCTCCACGGACCGCGAGGAACGGCGTGAACTGATCGACGAGGCCTGCGAAAGCACAGGCGCGGAACTGGTGCAGGTGATCGGCAAGGTGGCCGTGCTGCTGCGCCGCGCGGCCGAACCCAATCCGAAGCTCTCCAACCTGCGCCAGCACTAGATGTGCATCACCTCGTCAATCTCATATTCCACGGTGCCGGACGGCACCTGGACCGAGACCTCCTCGCCTTCCTCCTTGCCGATCAGCGCTCTTGCGATCGGAGAGGAGATCGAGATCCGGCCTTCCTTGATGTCCGCCTCGTCGTCACCCACGATCTGGTAGGTCACTTCTTCCTCGGTATCCATGTTGATCAGGCGCACCGTGGTACCGAATATCACCTTGCCCGTTTTCTCGATGGTGGTGACATCGATCACCTGGGCCGCACCCAGTTTGCCCTCGAGCTCCTGGATCCGGCCTTCAACGAAGCTCTGCTGCTCCCGCGCCGCATGGTATTCAGCGTTCTCTTTCAGATCGCCATGTTCGCGCGCCTCCGAGATCGCCTGGATGACCTTGGGCCGGTCCTCGGATTTGAGCCGGTAAAGTTCGTCACGCAGGGCCTGCTCGCCCTGTTTTGTCATGGGAACACGGTTGTTGCTCATTACTGATACCCCGCGTGCAGATCCTGGAGGCGACGCACCTGGCGCTCAGAGCCGAATCGGATGGCGCGGCAGAATGCCTCGCCGCCAGTCAGTGTGGTGGCGTAGGTGACCTTGCGCTGAAGGGCGGACTGGCGGATCTGGGCGGAATCCGCAATCGCCTTGCGCCCTTCGGTGGTGTTCACGATCAGATCAACCTGGCCGTTCTTGATGGCGTCCACAATGTGCGGGCGGCCCTCGCGTACTTTGTTCACTTTCTCGACCTCAAGCCCCGCTTCAGAGAGCACCTTGGCGGTGCCGCCGGTGGCGATCAAGCGGAAGCCCACATCGGCCAGATCCCGGGCCAGGCGCACGACGTCCGGCTTGTCGGCATCACGCACACTGATGAAGGCGGTGCCCGAGGTGGGCAGCGTCTCGCCCGCACCCAGAGCGGCCTTGGCAAAGGCTTCGTCGAAGCTGTCACCGATGCCCATGACCTCGCCGGTGGACTTCATTTCCGGCCCCAGGATCGGATCCACGGAGGGGAACTTCGGGAACGGAAAGACCGATTCCTTCACCGAGTAGTACTGGGGCACGGATTCGGTGGTGATCCCCTGTTCCTCGAGGCTGATACCGGCCATGCAGCGCGCGGCGATGCGCGCCAGCGAACGGCCCACGGCCTTGGACACGAAGGGCACCGTCCGCGACGCCCTTGGGTTCACCTCGATGACGTAGATCTCGCCGTCCTGCCAGGCCAGCTGCACGTTCATCAGACCGACCACGTTCAGCTCCAGCGCCATGCGCTTGACCATGTCGCGCATCTGGTCCTGGACATCCACGGGCAGCGTATAGGGCGGCAGTGAGCAGGCTGAATCACCGGAATGCACGCCGGCCTGCTCGATGTGTTGCATGATACCGCCGATCACGGCGGTCTTGCCGTCACACACGGCGTCGATGTCGATCTCGATGGCGGAGTTCAGGAAGTGATCCAGCAGGACCGGGCTGTCATTGGAGACCAGCACGGCGCTGCGCATGTACTCCTTGAGCTCCTCCTCGGTGTAGACGATCTCCATGGCCCGGCCGCCCAGCACGTAGGAGGGGCGGACCACCAGCGGGTAGCCGATATCCCGGGCCACCAGGATGCCTTCCTCGAGGCTGCGCACCGTGGCGTTGGCCGGCTGCTTGAGCCCCAGGCGGTTGATCATCTGCTGGAAGCGCTCGCGGTCCTCGGCCCGGTCGATGGCATCCGGGCTGGTACCAATGATGGGCACGCCCGCCGCTTCCAGGCCGCGCGCCAGCTTGAGCGGCGTCTGGCCACCGAACTGGATGATGACACCGTCCGGATTCTCCGACTGGACGATCTCAAGCACATCCTCAAGGGTGATCGGCTCAAAGTACAGACGGTCCGAGGTGTCGTAGTCCGTGGAGACGGTCTCCGGGTTACAGTTGATCATGACCGTCTCGTAGCCGTCATCACGCATGGCCAGCACCGCGTGCACGCAGCAGTAGTCGAACTCGATGCCCTGCCCGATGCGGTTGGGACCGCCGCCGATCACGACAATCTTCTTACGGTCACTCACATTCGCCTCACACTCCTCCTCGTAGCTGGAGTACATGTAGGCGGTGGAGGACTCGAATTCAGCGGCGCACGTATCCACGCGCTTATAGACCGGGCGAACTCCCAGATCATGCCGCAGCTTGCGGAAGCTCTGCTCCGAAACCCCCAGCAGATTGGCCAGGCGCGTATCGGAGAAGCCCTTGCGCTTGAGCCGGAAGACAGTGTCGTAGTCCAGGTCCGCCATGCCGGTGGACTGGAGCTGCTTCTCCTCCTCGATCAGGTCCTGGATCTGGATCAGGTACCAGCGGTCGATGAAGGTGTATTCGAACACCTCATCCACACTCATCCCCCAGCGGAAAGCCTCACCCAGGTACCAGCTGCGGCTGGCGCCGGGCACTTTCAGCTCGTGGATCAGGGTATCCCGGGCGTCTTCCCGGTCCTCCAGGATCGGGTCCAGGCCGGAGGCACCGGTCTCAAGGCCGCGCAGGGCCTTCTGATAGGACTCCTGGAAGGTGCGCCCGATGGCCATGACCTCGCCTACGGACTTCATCTGGGTCGTCAGGCGTGGATCCGCCTGCGGGAACTTCTCGAAAGTGAACCGCGGGATCTTGGTGACCACGTAGTCAATGGACGGCTCAAAGGAGGCCGGCGTTACACCGCCGGTGATGTCGTTACTCAGCTCATCCAAAGTGAACCCGACGGCCAGCTTGGCGGCCACCTTGGCGATCGGGAAGCCGGTGGCCTTGGACGCCAGGGCCGAGGAACGCGACACGCGCGGGTTCATCTCGATCACCACCATGCGCCCGTTGGCCGGGTTGATGCCGAACTGGACGTTGGAGCCGCCGGTCTCAACACCCACCTCACGTAGCACCGCCAGCGAGGCGTCACGCATGATCTGCCATTCCTTGTCCGTGAGCGTCTGGGACGGCGCCACGGTAATGGAATCGCCGGTGTGAACGCCCATCGGATCCATGTTCTCGATGCCGCACACGATGATGCAGTTGTCATTCTTGTCCCGGACAACCTCGGTCTCGTATTCCTTCCAACCGATGAGGGACTCGTCGATCAGAAGCTCATTGGTCGGCGACAGCGCCAGCCCGCGCTCACAGATCTCGTGGAATTCCTCCCGGTTGTAGGCGATGCCGCCACCGGAACCACCCATGGTGAAGGACGGCCGGATGATGCAGGGCAGACCGATGTGGTCCAGCACCTGGTAGGCCTCTTCCATGCTGTGCGCCATGGACGCACGTGGTGTCTCAAGACCAATATTGTGAACCGCCTTGTCGAAGCGGTCGCGGTCCTCGGCCTTGTCGATGGTGTCCGCGTTGGCACCGATCATCTCCACGCCGTGTTTCTGGAGAATGCCATGGCGCTCCAGGTCCAGGGCGCAGTTGAGCGCGGTCTGGCCACCCATGGTGGGCAGCACCGCGTCCGGCTGCTCCTGCTCGATGATCTTCTCGACGGTGCGCCAGGTGATGGGCTCAATGTAGGTGGCATCGGCCATCACCGGATCGGTCATGATGGTCGCCGGGTTGGAGTTGACCAGAATGACACGGAAGCCTTCCTCGTGCAGAGCCTTGCAGGCCTGGGCCCCGGAATAGTCGAACTCACACGCCTGGCCAATCACGATGGGGCCGGCGCCAAGAATCAGAATGCTTTGGATGTCGTCTCTTTTCGGCATTGAACCCTTATCCTGTTCGTCTCGAGCCGTGATTCGAAGCCGTTGGCCTCACTGTGCGGCCTGCGTGGCCTGATGTTCATCCATCAGGCGGGTGAACTCATCGAACAGCGGGATCACGTCCCGCGGCCCGGGGCTGGCTTCCGGGTGCCCCTGAAAGCTGAACACTGGCGCGTCCTTCAGGCGCATCCCCTGCAGGGTGCCATCAAACAGCGAGCGGTACGTGACCTCAACGTTGTCCGGCAGTGACTTCTCATCCACTGCAAAGCCATGGTTCTGGCTGGTAATGACCACGGTACCGTCGGCGACCCGCTCCACCGGATGGTTAGCGCCATGGTGCCCGAACTTCATCTTCTCGCTGCGCCCGCCCACGGCCAGCCCCAGAAGCTGATGCCCGAGGCAGATGCCAAAGGTCGGGATGTGGCGCTCAATACAACCCTTCAGGGCCTCTACAGCGTAATCGCAGGGCTCTGGATCCCCGGGGCCATTGGAGAAAAAGACGCCGTCCGGGTTGTACGCCATCACCTCGCCCAGCGGCGTACGCGCCGGCACCAGTGTTACCTCGCAGCCGCGCGAGACCAGCAGGCGCAGGATGTTGTACTTGATGCCGTAATCGTAGGCGACCACGCGGTAGCGCTTCTCCGGCGCCTCGCCGTAGCCCTCATCCAGGGTCCAGACGGACTGGGTCCAGGTACGCGGCTCCTTGCAGCCGGCCTCGGAAGCCAGGTCCATGCCCTTGATCCCAGGGAAGTCCCGGGCCAGGCGCAGGGCCTCTTCCTCGCTGGCGTTGTCACCGGCGACAATGGCGCCTCCCTGGGCCCCCTTGTTGCGCAGCAGACGCGTCAGGCGGCGGGTATCCACGCCGGCAATGGCCACCACGTTCTCCCTCTGCAGATAATCCGAAAGGGAGTCGGTCCGGCGCCAGTTGCTGGCCAGCAGCGGCAGGTCGCGGATGATCAGTCCGGCAGCACAGATCCGGTCGGACTCCACGTCCTCCGGGTTGGTGCCGGTATTTCCAATGTGCGGATAGGTCAGTGTGACCATCTGGCGGGTATAGGACGGGTCAGTGAGAATCTCCTGGTAGCCGGTCATGGCCGTATTGAAGACGACCTCACCGCTGGTGGCGCCGTCGGCACCGATGGATTCCCCTCTGAAGATGCTGCCGTCCTCAAGTGCAAGGATCGCTGGTTTCGTCAAAGCCATGCCCCTCTAGCGTCTCTGGCGGGTAGGACGCGCGTCACGAAACCCCGGCGCCCATTTGCAAAAAGCGGGACGGTGTCTTGGACGCCGTCCCGCTTTTTGCAGGGATTCTGGGAACCTCTTCCGGACTCACAGAGATTCCTCAACAGCCGGTGGAGTAAGCGCTTAACAAATCCGGCGTATTATATAGAGAAACCCACTGCACTGTCATCCGGAACAGCCCTTATGGGGCGGACGGGAGTCCCGGGGACACGGATCACTTCAGCCCGAGCACATCCTGCATGTCATACAGCCCCGCGGGCTGCTGCATCAGCCACTGGGCAGCCCTGACAGCGCCCTGGGCGAAGGTCATGCGGCTGCTGGCTTTGTGGCTGATCTCGATGCGCTCCCCAAGGCCGGCAAACATGACGGTATGCTCACCGACGATATCTCCGGCACGGATGGTTTCAAAACCGATGGCCTCACGCGGGCGCTCCCCGGTGAAACCCTCCCGGCCATAGACAGCGCACTGCTGGAGGTCACGGCCAAGCGTGTCGGCAACCACCTCACCCAGCCGCAATGCGGTCCCCGAAGGGGCGTCCTTCTTGTGGCGGTGGTGGGCTTCAATGATCTCCACATCGGCATCATCACCCATCACCCGGGCCGCCGTCTGCAGGATCTGGAGCAGCAGATTCACGCCCACACTCATGTTGGGAGCGAACACCACATTCAGGCCTTCGCTTTTCGCCTCAAGCTGTTGCTTCTCGGCTTCGCTCAACCCCGTGGTCCCGATCACGGCCGCTTTTCCGGTCGCACGGCAAACATCCAGATGCTGCAGGGTCAGATCCGGGAAAGTGAAATCGATCACCAGATCGAAATCGTCCGTCACCTCCGAGAGGCTGCCGGCCAGCATCACACCATTGCGGCCAACGCCGGCCACTTCGCCGGCATCCGAACCGATCAGCGAACTCTCCGGATGAACGGTTGCCGCCCCCAGGGAAACCCCGTCGGTCAGCGTCACCGCCTCAACCAGCGTTTTGCCCATACGGCCGGCAGCGCCGGCCACCGCAATACGCGTCATACTGTGTCCCCATCCATATCCACTGTACCCGGTCAGCTAGAACTTCATATCCTCAAAGAAATTCTTCACGCCCTCAAACCAGGAGCTCTTGCGCGGGCCATGCTGCCTGCCGTCGCTGTCCTCCTGGAGGGTCTGATCGAACTCACGCAACAGCTCTTTCTGCTTCTTGGTGAGATTGACCGGTGTTTCCACCATTACCCGGCACAGCAGGTCACCCGGCGACCCGCCACGCACGGGCGTCACACCCTTGCCGCGAAGACGGAAGAGCTTGCCGCTCTGGGTCTCCGCCGGGATCTTGAGCTTGACCCGCCCATCCAGCGTCGGCACCTCGAGCTCGCCCCCGAGCGCCGCATCCGTGATGCTGATGGGCACGTCGCAATGCAGGTTACGACCGTCCCGGTCAAAGATGGGATGCTCCTTGACCGCGATCTGCACATAGAGGTCCCCCGGCGCGGCGCCGTGCATGCCCGGCTCGCCTTCGCCGGAAAGGCGAATCCGATCACCGGTGTCCACGCCCGGCGGCACCTTGACCGAAAGGGTCTTCTCTTCCTCGACGAACCCTTCGCCACGGCAGGCCTTGCAGGGGTTCTTCACGATCTGGCCGGCGCCCCGACAGTTGGGGCACGTCTGCTGCACCGAGAAGAAGCCCTGCTGCATGCGCACCTGCCCCATACCGCGACAGGTCCCGCAGGTCTCCGGCCGCGTGCCCGGCTCGGCGCCGCTGCCGTTACAGCTGCTGCATTCGGTGGCACTGGGGATCTCGATCTTGACGTTCTTGCCGCGCACGGCGTCCTCGAGGTCCAGCTCCAGCGTGTAACGCAGGTCGGCACCCCGGCCACTGCGGCCCCGGCCGCCGCCGAAGATGTCACCAAAGACATCCCCGAAGATGTCGGAGAAGCTGGCGCCACCACCGCCGAAGCCACCGCCGCCACCGGCGGAGCCGTCAACGCCGGCATGACCGAACTGGTCATAGGCGGCCTTCTTCTCGGGGTCACTCAGGACTTCATAGGCCTCACTGGCCTCTTTGAAGCGCGCTTCGGCGTCTTCGTCATCCGGATTGCGGTCCGGATGATACTTCATTGCCAGCTTCCGGTATGCCTTCTTGATCTCCTTGTCATCAGCGCCCTGGGAGACGCCAAGGATCTCGTAATAGTCGCGTTTGGCCATGACAGTCTGTCAACCGTAATTCGAATGTTCACAACAACGACGAACGCGGGAGAAAGCTCCCGCGTTCGCCGATCAAAGGGTGTGGATGATGCCAGCGGTTTTACCGCTTGTCATTGTCGTCGACTTCCTCGAACTCGGCGTCAACTGCATCATCACCACCGCCCTGGTCCTGGCTGCCTTCAGCCTCGGCACCGCCTTCTTCACCCTGCTGGGAGTACATCTTCTGCGCCAGGCTGGAGGAAGCTTCGGTCAGGGCCTGGGTCTTGGCCTCGATCTGCTCCTTGTCGTCGCCCTTCATCGCCTCTTCCAGTTCGGAGATGGCGTTTTCGATGGCGGTCTTCTCCTCCTCGGTCGCCTGATCGCCGGCTTCTTCCAGGCTCTTGCGAACCGCATGGATCATGCTGTCGCCCTGGTTGCGTGCCTGGACCAGCTCCTCGAACTTCTCGTCTTCCTGAGCGTTCTGCTCAGCATCCTTGACCATCTGATCGACTTCATCTTCGGTCAGGCCGGAAGACGCCTTGATCTCAATGGACTGCTCCTTGCCGGTCGCCTTGTCCTTCGCAGAGACGTTCAGGATACCGTTGGCATCGATGTCGAACGTTACTTCGATCTGCGGTGTACCGCGCGGTGCCGGCGGGATGTCCGCCAGGTCGAAGCGACCGAGGGACTTGTTCTGGGCCGCCTGCTTGCGCTCGCCCTGGACCACGTGAATGGTTACCGCGGTCTGGTTGTCCTCGGCGGTCGAGAAGGTCTGCGACTTCTTGGTCGGGATCGTGGTGTTCTTCTCGATCACCGGTGTGGCAACGCCGCCCATGGTCTCGATACCCAGGGTCAGCGGTGTCACGTCCAGCAGCAGCACATCCTTCACATCGCCGGAGAGCACAGAGCCCTGCAGGGCCGCACCCATGGCGACAGCTTCGTCCGGGTTGACGTCTTTGCGCGGATCGGCGCCAAAGAACTCTTTGACCGCTTCCTGCACCTTGGGCATCCGTGTCTGCCCGCCGACCAGAATGACCTCGTCGATGTCGCCAACCTTGACGCCGGCATCGTTGATGCAGGTCTTGCACGGATCGATGCTGCGCTTGACCAGATCCTCGACCAGCGACTCCAGCTTGGCACGGGTCACCTTCACGTTCAGGTGCTTGGGCCCGTTCTGGTCCGCCGTAATGTACGGCAGGTTCACGTCAGTCTGCTGCGCGCTGGAGAGCTCGACCTTGGCCTTCTCGGCAGCTTCCTTCAGGCGCTGCATGGCCAGGGAATCACCGCGCAGGTCAATGCCCTGCTCTTTCTTGAACTGGTCAGCCAGGTATTCGATGAGCGCGAGGTCGAAGTCTTCACCACCCAGGAAGGTGTCACCGCTGGTGGCCAGCACTTCGAACTGCTTCTCGCCGTCGACATCCGCAATCTCGATGATGGAAATGTCGAAGGTACCGCCGCCCAGGTCATACACCGCCACGGTGCGGTCCTTGCCCTTCTTGTCCAGGCCATAGGCCAGAGCGGCCGCGGTCGGCTCGTTGATGATCCGCTTCACGTCCAGCCCGGCGATACGACCTGCGTCCTTGGTAGCCTGACGCTGGTTGTCGTTGAAGTAGGCCGGAACGGTAACCACCGCTTCAGTGACCGTTTCACCGAGATAGTCCTCAGCGGTGCGCTTCATCTTCTTGAGCACCTCGGCGGACACCTGCGGGGGCGCCATCTTCTCGCCGTTCACTTCCACCCAGGCATCGCCGTTGTCGTTCTTGACGATGTCGTAGGGCACCATCTTGATGTCCTTCTGAACGACATCGTCGTCATAGGCACGGCCGATGAGACGCTTGATGGCATACAGCGTGTTTTTCGGATTGGTCACCGCCTGGCGCTTGGCTGCAGCACCTACAAGGGTTTCACCTTCGTCGGTGTAAGCCACGATGGAGGGCGTAGTGCGATCACCCTCTGCGTTTTCAATCACCTTGACCCCGTCACCATCCGGGATGGCCACGCAGGAGTTCGTGGTGCCCAGGTCAATGCCGATAATCTTACCCATGGATATCACTCCAGTTTTCTGATCGTTGAATTCAAATCCGGTATCCGGTTGCCGTTACTGCCTTTATTGGGCTTAACGGCTCAATTTCAAGCCTGCTCGTCGACGTTTCCACCTCCGGAATCGTCAGCCTTGGCCACCATGACCATTGCCGGGCGCACAACACGCTCGTGCAGGAGGTACCCCTTCTGCATCACCGCAATCACGGTGTTCGGCTCCGCCTCATTGCTCGGGACCATGGACATGGCTTCGTGCCTCTGCGGGTCGAAGGGCTCACCCACCGGGTTGATCTGCTCGACGTTGAACTTGGACAGCGCACCGATGAACATATCGAGCGTCATGTCCACGCCTTCCTTGATGCGGCTGACGACCTCCTCGTTCTGAACCTCCTGGTTCTGGGCGCTCTCGACCGCCTTCTCCAGGCTGTCGACCACCGGCAGAAGCTCCTTCACAAACTTCTCGGTGCCGAACTTGTGCGCCTTTTCCACATCAATCTCGGCACGCCGGCGGATGTTCTGCATCTCCGCCTTCGCGCGCAGCACTTCTTCCTTCTGCTCCTCGAGCTGTTCACGCAGCTGAGCCACCTCGCCATCCCCGCTGCCGGCGGACGCAGCGTCTTCGCCCGCTCCGGTTGCCGGCTCCGCTTCTTCCGCGCCGGCGCCCTGCTCGGCCTCGTTCACGGATTCATCCTTACGGGTTTCGTCATCACTCATGATCGACCTCATTGCTCGGTATCGAATTCTCTGGCCCGCTTGGGGACGTCTGCCGGGCGATATGGGGCTGCTGCAGCGGGTTTCAACCACCCCCGCGCATTTTATTCCACCCACGCGCCCTCCCAGCCCCTTGAAACCCTGACCAACTCACTGTACAAATATCCACATACTGTATATGGATACACATCAGGAGTCGCTCATGCTCACGCACCTGACCGTTGCCAACTACGCCGTTGCGGAGAAAGTGGAACTGACCATCCGGGAAGGGATGACCACGCTCACCGGCGAGACCGGTGCCGGCAAGTCCATCGTCATGGATGCCCTGAGCCTGGTCACCGGGGCCCGGGCGGATGCGGGCGCCGTGCGTGAGGGCGCGGACCGGGCCGACCTGAGCGCGGTGTTCGACCTCTCCCGCACCCCGGAGGCCCAGCAGTGGCTGGAGGAACGGGAACTGGACCAGGAGAATGACTGTGTGCTCAGGCGCGTGATCCGGCGTGATGGGCGCTCCCGCGGCTACATCAACGGCCAGCCCTGCACACTCACGGACCTGAAGACCCTGGGCAGCATGCTCATGGACATCCACAGCCAGCACCAGCATCAATCCCTGCTCAAGCGCGAGACGCATCATCGGCTGGTGGACGAATTCGGTGGCAACGGCGAACTTGCCGAACAGGTACGCGCCGCATTCCGGGAATGGCGCGAACTCAACCGCAAGCTGGAGCAGGCCAGCAACCAGCGGGATGAGCGCAACGCCCGCACGGAACTGCTGCGCTACCAGGTGGAGGAACTCGACCGGCTGGCCCTGGGCGCGGAGGAGCTGGAACAGCTCGAGGCGGAACAGAAGCAGCTGGCCAATGGTGAAAGCATTCTTGAGCAGTGCCACGAGGCTGCCCAGTGCTGCAGTGAGGGTGAACCGGCGGCGGTCAGCATGCTGGAGCACGCACGCCAGAGACTGGAGCGGCTGCCGATCGAGGTTCCCCAGCTCGCGGAAACCTGCCAGATGCTCGAAGAGGCCCGCATCCAGGCCGAGGAGGCCGGGGACAACCTGCGGCGCTTCATCGACGACTATGACTGCGACCCTCAGCGCCTGAAGGAGGTGGAAGAACGCCTGAGCTGGATCTACCAGATCGCGCGCAAGCACCAGATCCAGCCCCAGGAAATCCGCGAACACCAGGCCTCACTGCGCGCCGAGCTGGATGAGCTCGAGAATGGCTCCGAAAGCCTGGAGCAGCTGCAGGAACGGATGGAAGCGGCCCGCACGGAATGGAACCGGCTTGCGGACGAACTCAGCAGTGCCCGAAGGCAGGCCGCCGAACGCCTCGACGCGGGCGTCGGCGAGGAACTGCGCCGGCTGAGCATGCCGGACATCCAGTTCCAGACCCATTTCTCTGCCCCATCCGGAGACGGCCAGCCCGCTGCCTCCGGGCACGAGGAAATGGAGTTCCTGGTCAGCACCAATGCGGGCCAGAGTGCCCGCCCGCTCGGGAAAGTAGCATCCGGCGGCGAACTCTCCCGCATCAGCCTCGCCATCCAGGTGGTCGTGGCCCAGACCTCAACGATCCCAACGCTTGTCTTCGACGAAGTGGACGTGGGCATTGGCGGTGGCGTCGCGGAAGTGGTCGGGCGGCTGCTGCGCCAGCTTGGTGAAAGCGGCCAGATCCTGTGCGTGACCCACCTGCCCCAGGTTGCCAGCCAGGCTCACCAGCACATGACCGTGAGCAAATTCACCGAGGACGAACAGACCTATTCAACAGTGGAAAACCTGGATTCCGAGGAACGGATCCGGGAGGTGGCCAGGATGCTCGGTGGCGTGGATCTCACGGAGCAGACCATGGCCCACGCCAGCGAGATGGTCCAGAAGGGGCAGGCGACCCATCACTGAATGACGACTGTAGGAGCCTGCCTTGCAGGCGATCCAGTTCATCGCGAGCAAGGCTCGCTCCTACGGCAGCCGCGTGATGATTATTTCGGCTTCACGTAAAGGATCATGCTGTGATCCACCAGATCGAAGCCATGCTCCTCGGCGATGCGGCGCTGACGGTCCTCGATAACCTCGTCATAGAACTCGATCACCCGCCCCGTCTGGGTGCACACCATGTGGTCATGATGCTCTTCCCCGGCCAGCTCGAATACCGCATGACCGCCTTCGAAATTGTGGCGAAGCACCAGGCCCGCCGCTTCGAACTGGGTCAGCACCCGGTAAACAGTGGCCAGCCCCACGTCATCACCCGATTCCAGGAGTTTCTTGTACACATCCTCGGCACTGAGGTGGTGATCGCCTTCCGCATCCTCCGCGGCTTCCGCGCTTTCCAGGATGCTGAGAATCTTCACACGCGGCAGCGTAACCTTGAGGCCTGCCTTGCGCAGCTCGACGTTTTCTGGTGCCATGCTGAACCTAACCGTTGGTGATGGAGTGGGCTTTCGTTACCATGTGCGCTCATCTTCAGGCGGGCAGCGCGCCTCGGAGCGGCACTCAAGATAGAGGATTTCCTTCCACGATGCAAAAGGCTTCCATTCCCGCCTGCCTGGCTGCGGTCACCCTGACGCTCAGCCTTGCGGCATGCAGTTTTCCGGGTGTTTACCGGATCGACGTTCAACAGGGTAACATTATCGATCAGGAAGATCTCGGCGAGCTCAATCCGACCATGACACGGGCCGACGTGCACGAGCTTTTGGGCACCCCCATAACCGTGAGCAGCTTCAACCCGGACCGCGAACACTACCTGTACACCTTCCAGGAGGACGGTGGAGACATCCGCAAGCAGCGTGTCACCATCATCTACGAGGAAGGCCAGTACCTCCGGCATGAAGCGAAACTACTGGAGGAGACCCCGGCCAACTGAGCCGACGGTCAGCGCCGCGTACCGGCCCTCTTTGCCCGTGCCTCCTTGGGATCAATCTCAAGGGGGCGGTAGATCTCCACCCGGTCCCCCTCACGCAGACGATACAGCCCGGGCTCCGCAATCACCTGGCTGAACACGCCCACGCTCTGGTGCTCCAGATCGATCCCGGGGAAAAGACCCTCGATTCCGGACTCACGAATGGCATCAAGCGCCGTACTCCCCTCAGGAAGGCTGAGCGCAATCAGACGCTGGATGTCCGGGCGCGCATAGGCCACTTCCACACGGATCATTGCCCCTCGACCTCATGGAGTGCCCGCGCTCTTCTGCAGAACGCATCGACCATGGTATTGGCAGCCTGGGCAAACACGCCGCTGAAAGCCATCTGTGCCAACCCATTCTGAACCGCAAACTCCAAGCTGAGCGTTACCCTGCAGGCATCCGCCCGCAGCGCACGGAACTGCCAGAGCCCCTGCAGATGTTCGAAGGGGCCATCCACCAGCTCCATACGGATCGATTCCGCAGGCATCAGGTGATTGCGTGTGGTGAAGCGCTGTTTCAGGCCGCCACGCTCCACATCCAGCGATGCCACCAGCTGATCCCCACCCTGTTCATGCAGTACCGCGCCGCCACACCATGGAAGAAACTCCGGGTAACGCTCCACGTCACTGACCAGGTGGAACATCTCTTCCGCGGAATGATGCACCAGTGCACTGCGCTCGATCTGTCGGGTCATTGAATGTTTACCCCGTGAGGTTCCTCTTCTATGGGCATCACCGGCCGCTCCAGACCACCACCGCCACATACGGCAGTGCCGGCCAGCCTGCAGAAACCCGCTCTGTACTCAACCACCGTAACAACCACAGCGACCACCACGGCCAGCGGCACCAGCCATGCCATCAGCCAGCGCCACAGTCGGTATCCCCGGCCCCTTACACCCAGAAAGGCCAGAAGCTGGCGCGGCGGCAACTGCCAGCCTGCGAGCCTGACCAATGCCAGCACCGACACGGGTACCAGCACAAGTATGACGACAAGCTCCATCAACGCCCAGACATCCACCCCCCCTGCCCAGGTGAACCCGAACAGAGCCAGGGCCGCCGCGGCACCCGCCGGCAGCATGGCGATGATTCCGGCCACCACCCGGTTACCACCCAGGGTTTCCGTGACACGGGCCACCACCACCTCCAGCGTGAACAGAGCTGAGGTCCAGACCAGCAGCACCATGACCAGATAGAACAAACTGCCTGCAAGCTGCCCCCCGGCCATGGCCTCAAACACCTGCGGCAGCGACACGAACACCAGCTCAAAACCAGATGTCAGCGGCACCTGCTCCGCCAGCACCAGAGCCGTAACCGCCAGCCCAAGCACCAGAGTCACCACCAGGTCCACCACCGCCACCCCGAGCGCAGAGAGCGGCATGGAGGCATTCCCCGGCATGTAGCTGCCCAGGGTCATAAGCACACCGACCCCGACGGCCAGCGAATAGACTGCGAGCTGGATGGCAAGCGCCGCGCCATACCACCCGAGATCCTCCCAGCGAGGCCAGAACAGGGACCAGGCCGCCTCCTGGCCCTTGCCCGAGGACAGGGCCACCACCATCATGATCACAAGCAACACACCCAGCAACGGAATGACCGTGCGCAGCGAGCGCTGAACCCCCCGGCCCAGATTACGCAGGGCCACCGCCAGTACCAGCCCGACAAAAACCACCTGCCACAGAGCAACCTGCTGCATATCGCCGGCAAAATCCGTGAACAGGGCTGTGGCGGAGGCCTCACTGGCGCCCCTCAGCTCTCCCAGCGCAGCCCGGAAAAGCCAGGCCAGGGACACACCCCCAAGCACCGAGTAGAGACCAAACAGCAGTAACGCGGCCAACAGCATACCGCGACCGGCCCATGGCAGACTCCGCGAGTGCAGCCCGGCCCCTTCGGCTGCCGCCTGCAGGGAGTGATCCGGACCCTGCCGGTAACGCCGAGCCATTGCCAGCTCTGTCATCACCACGGGGACCCCGGCAAACATCAGCGCCAGACCGTAGACCAGCAGGAAGGCGCCGCCGCCGTGCGCCACCACAGCCGGCGGCACCAGCCAGAGATTGCCGGCACCGAGCACGACCGCGGCCAGCGCCAGCGCGAAGGTCCAGCGGCTGCCCCAGGCAGTGACCGGCGCTCCCGGGTTGGAATGCATGAACAGGCTCCCGATCGGATGAAGGCGGATTATAGCCCAGTGTAGCCGCCTTATTCAGCCGCGACTCCGCAGACTTTGCCCAGAGGCAGGCCCTATGGGCTACAATACGCCGTTTGCAGAAACACCCACTCCGCCAGGCCGGATGATTCCCATGGCTCAGAAAAAAAAGCCCGCCAAGGGCGGCAGCACCATCGCGCTCAACAAGAAGGCGCGGCACGAATTCCACATCGAACAGAAGTTCGAGGCGGGCCTCCAGCTCCACGGCTGGGAGGTCAAGGCCCTACGTGCGGGCAAGGCCCAGATCACCGATGCCTATGTCCTGCTCAAGGACGAGGAGGCATGGCTGCTGGGCGCTCACTTTCCGCCTCTGCCGTCTGTATCCACCCACATCAACCCGGATCCGACGCGCACGCGCAAACTGCTCCTCCACCGGCGCGAGCTGGCCACACTGCTCGGCAAAACCCAGCAGACGGGCCACACCTGCGTGCCACTGGCACTGTACTGGAAGAAGAACCTAGTCAAGTGCGAGATCGCACTGGTCAAGGGCAAGAGACAGTATGATAAGCGCCACACCGAGAAGGAGCGTGACTGGAACCGCCAGAAACAGCGCATTCTCCGGGATACGCTGCGCTGATCAGTAAATGATCATTTGAACTGCTTCCGCACCGCAGTATACTGGCCGACCATCACCCCAACATGACTGCAACCAGGGAGGGATCATGTCTGCCCAACGCACAGCCATGTCCTCGGTCGATACCGCCTGGTTGCGGATGGAGTCGCCTGAAAGTCCGATGATGATCGGTGCCGTGCTCGTATTCGACGAGCCCATCGATATCAGGGCGTTCCGCAACCTGCTTGAAGAACGATTCCTGCGCTTTGAGCGCTTCCGCCAGCGGGTGGTCTGCCAGAATGACCGCTGTTACTGGGAAGAGGATCCGTGGTTCGATCTCGACAACCACTTCCACATCACCGCCCTTCCCGGCAACGCTGACCAGGCTGCGCTGCAGCAGCTGGCCAGCGACCTCAACAGCACGCCACTGGACTTCAACCACCCGCTCTGGCAGATCCATTACGTCGATAACTACCAGAGGGGCTGCGCGCTGATCGTACGCATCCACCACTGCATCGCGGACGGCATTTCGCTGGTGCGGGTCCTGCTCTCGCTGACCGATGAGCAGGACGATACCGGCAGCAGCCGGAAGAGCGCCAAGCACCGCAAACGGGCACGGAACGATTCACCGGAATGGCGCCAGACACTGTTCCGGGCACGCCGCAATCTGCGCCTTGCCCGCTGGCAGGCCCGACAGACCTGGCGCACCATGCGCGAGGACCCCGCCTACCTGGTGCGCCTGGGGCGGGAATGCCTGTTCTTGGGGCGGGACCTGTTCAAGGTGGCCTTCAGCCCACCGGACCCTCCCACAGGACTCAAGGGCCCCCAGTGCGGACGCAAGCAGGTCGCCTGGTCCGAGCCGCTGGATCTGGGAGAGGTGAAGGCCTCCGCCAGGGCCCTTAACGGCACGGTCAACGATGTGCTGCTTGCCGCCGCCACCGGCGCGGTCCAGGCGCACATCCAGCAGAGCGCCACACCTCTGCCCGAGGCCGGCATCCACGTGGCTGTGCCCTTCAACCTGCGACCACTGGACCAGCCCATTACCCGCCTTGGCAACCAGTTCGGTCTGGTGCTCGTGCCGTTGCCGGTACAGACCCTTTGCCCCAGGGAACGCTTCGAGACGGTCCAGCGCCACATGGATGACATCAAACGCTCCTACCAGGCCCAGGTCTCCTACGGGCTTCTGGACATACTCGGGCGTGGCCCGGACCTGATGGAGCGCCGGGCCCTGGAGCTTCTCAGCCGCCGCGCCTCCGCCGTGCTGACCAACGTGCCCGGCCCGGACCAGCCACTGCACCTGTGCGGCTGCCGCCTGCGTACCCCCATGTTCTGGGTTCCCCAGACCGGCGATGTGGGCATCGGCCTGAGCATCTTCAGCTACGCCGGGCAGGTGCAGTTTGGCGTGATCAGCGATCGCCAGCTGATGGACTCGCCGGAACGCCTGGCTACGGCCTTCGCGGATTCCTTCCACCAGCTCCGCGATCTGGCGCTGGAAAACAGGATTCCCCTTGAGTCCACGCTGGGCCGCCCCTATACTGAAAGGTACGGGGACGATCCGGATTCGACGCCGGTGACAAAACCCGAGGTGCATGCCGAGACGGCAGCGAGTCTCGAAAAATCAAAGCTGCTTTAAAATAGTCGCAAACGACGACAACTACGCACTCGCGGCGTAAAAACCGCTAGTGCCTGCCTGACCGGGGTGCCTGTCCCCCGCGTATCACAGGCAGTCATATCAGATAGGATCGCCGTTGCGTGACGCTTGCAGCGTAACGGTTAAACTCTGGTAAGCTCGCCCCTTGCACCCTGACCTTCGGGTCGCTTGGGGTTAAAAGAATAGAAGGAACCTAAGCATGTAGAGCCAAGGGCGGAGTACCGGCGGACGCGGGTTCAACTCCCGCCGTCTCCACCAAACAGAAAGACCCAAAGCCCTGATTCGTCAGGGCTTTTTTTATTGCCTCTCTCACTGATTTCCCGCATGTGTCCACCGAGTGTCAACGCTGAACACCGGCGGAATCGCTTAGGTCGGTCATGATAACTGCAGATCCGGCCTCAGCCGCCTGAGCAGGCCCGGCAGTTCATCCAGGCCCCGGATCTCATCATAAGCCACCCGGGGCACATCCTCTGGCCAGGGCAAGCCGGAGCGATTGAGCCAGACAGGACGCAGGCCATGCCGGGCGGCGCCGGCGACATCGGTCACCGGGTCGTCACCGACATGGATCAGGGTCTCCAGCGGCACGCCCGTGCTGGAAGCAGCCGCTTCGAACATCGGGCGCTCCGGTTTCGCGGCCCCCACTTCCACGGCCGAGTGCGCCGCCACGAAGTAATGCCCCATCCCGATCCGGTGCACATCCGCGTTGCCATTGGTCAGGGCGACCAGGGGCAGCCGCCCGAGAAGCCGGTCAAGCATCGGCAGGGCATCGGGATAAAGGGTAACCCGGTGTCGCGCCTCCATGAAGACCTCGAAGGCGGCCTCCGCGATGCGCAACGGTGCCTCCACGTGGCGCGCGGCCCGCTCCAGGGTGCGAAGACGCAATGCGGTGACGTCGTGTTGCAGGCTCGGGTCGGCTTCAGCGACTTCTATACGCAGAGCGCGCATGCGCTCCGGGGGATAGGCGCTGGCGAGAGCTGGATGTTCGGCCAGAAGGAACTCGTGCGTCGCCCGCTCGGCCCGCTCAATCACGCCATCCAGTTGCCACAGAGTCTCGTCCAGATCCAGGGTGAGTGCTGTCATGAGCCCGCCTTATATCTTGAGCCAGACCGCAGAAACGGCTAGGGTCCAGAAGATTCGTCAGCAGCGCTGACGCCTGCGCACCAATAATAAGGATACCGCATCATGACCACCAACAAAGCCCCGATCACCATGCTGGATGGCGGCATGGGCCAGGAACTCCAGAAACGCAGCGAGCAGCCCGCATCGCCGCTGTGGTCCGCCCAGGTCATGCTCGATGAGCCAAACCTGGTGGTCGACGCCCACCGTGACTTTATTGATGCCGGTGCCCGCGTCATCACGCTCAACACCTACAGCGCAACACCAACACGCCTGGCTCGCGACGGCCAACCCGATTGGTTCGAACCGCTGCACAAAGCAGCGCTGGACGCCGCGCGCAAGGCCTGCAGCGAGAGTGGTCAGGATGTGCGGGTCGCGGGCTGCCTGCCGCCCCTGGTGGCGAGCTATCGCCCCGAGGTTGCCCACGACGAAGCGACCTGCCTGAAAGAGTACCGGCAGATGGTGGAGGCACAGAAAGCGGGCGGAGTGGATCTTTTCCTCTGCGAAACCATGTCCATTGCCCATGAGGCGCATGCAGCGACCGTTGCAGCAGTGGAAAGTGGCCTTCCGGTCTGGACGGCGTTCACGGTGGACGATGCCGACGGCACGAAACTGCGCTCCGGCGAACCTCTCGCCGAGTCGGCCAGGGCCGTTGTGGATGCCGGTGCCAGTGCGGTACTCGTCAACTGCGCCGTACCCGAGGCGCTGACTACGGCCATGGACGTGCTCAGGGAGCTGGGCGTGCCTTTTGGCGGCTACGCCAATGCCTTCACCTCGGTAGCGGCACTGGAACCCGGTGGAACCGTGGACGTTCTGGAGGCCCGCAAGGACCTTGGCCCCGATGCCTACGCGGAACAGGTCCTGAACTGGGTTGAAAAAGGCGCGACCATCGTTGGTGGCTGCTGTGAGGTGGGCCCAGCCCACATCAAGGCACTGGCGGAACGCCTCACCGGGGAGGGCTACCCTCTGGTCTCCAATGGGTAACCACCAGGCGTGGGAGAGCGCAAGCGCGGCCAGCGCCTTGCGCAACCTCAGCACTCACTGAAGATCTTAGAGCGGAGCTCCCGCCGCTCCGCTCTAAGCCGGTTGCCCCGTGGTTCCCGGTAGCCACGCCCAAGCTCTTCGTTAACCCGGCTCAGTCGTTCCTCGTACCGCTGGCAGCGGCGCTCCCGGGCCGATACTGTCTCCCTGGCCGTTTTATGGTCATTGTCATCGTCTTCCCGATTTTCCCTCTCCGGCTTCCAGGTCCCGGGCTCCGGCAGCTCCATGGGGGAATTCGCGAGTTCAGGCGACGTCGCTTCTTCAGCGCCCTCTTTCCCCGGCTGGTCTGTGTAGTGGGTGACACCCTCCTCATCGGTCCAGGTAAAGATTTCGGCATGCACGGTGGCCACCATGAACATGGCCAGAAGGGGCGCTACAGGAATGCGTAATACGCTGGCAGGCATGGTGTTCCTCCTTGAATCAGCTGGATTTCCTTCAGGAATGGCAGAGAATCCACGCAGGCGCAGCAACTGTCAAGGCGGGCCCGCAGAGTCCATTCCCTGCTATGATGAAGGCAAATCGCGGGCTTCCGGAGCGGTCGTCTCATGGATGGATTTACCAGCCCCCTGATCGGGGACCACAGCGACACTGAGCGCACCTACCAGCTGGAGCTGCGGCTCGGGGCGGACCATGCGCGTCGGCGGCTGGCCACCGAGCATGAACGCGAAGCGCTGTTCCTCAGCCGCACCGGTAAGCACGTGCACCCCGAGAACCTCTATTCCATGCCCGGCTTGGTGCGGCTTGCCCTCAGCCTCGGCGGCCTCTACCAACGCGCCGTCAGTAACAGCCGTGCTCTCAGGGTGACCCGAAACCGGTTTGTGGTACCTGGGCTTCCGCCGGCTCTCGAGGGCTACACCCTGCTGCAGCTCAGCGACCTGCATGTGGACATGGATGAGGCCAACCTGCACGCGGTGATCGAGACGGTCCGGGATCTGGACTATGACCTCTGCGTGATCACCGGCGACTACCGGCGCGACACCTGGGGCGACATCGCGCCGGCCATGGAAGGCATGCGGCGGCTCAGAACCCACCTTAAGGGAACCCCCCTTGCGATTCTGGGGAACCATGACAGCGTGCTGATGGTTCCGGAGATGGAGAGCATGGGCTACCGCATGCTGATGAACGAAAGCCTGTGCCTGGAACGGGAGGACGCCGCGCTCTGGATCGCCGGGGTGGATGACCCGCACCTCTACCAGACCCATGACCTTGCCGCCGCCACACGGGATATCCCTCCAGGCGCCCTGTCACTGCTTCTCAGCCATACACCGGAGATCCACACGGAAGCGGCCCGCGCGGGATTCGATCTCTACCTCTGTGGCCATACCCATGGCGGCCAGCTGTGCCTGCCAGGCGGGATTCCGCTCACGCTGGATGCACGGATTCCACGCCGGCTCGGGCGCGGCAACTGGATGGAGGATGCCATGCAGGGCTACACCACCACGGGCGCTGGCACATCCATTCTCAACGTCAGGCTGAACTGCCCGCCGGAAGTGACCCTGCACCGGCTGAGTGCCGGCCCGGATTCCGTGGGTCAGTGAGGCCGCCGGCGAATGCCGAGGCGGTAAAGGAGGGGCGAGCCCCAGATATTGAGCACGCAGAAGATCAGGGCCGCCAGCAGCGCCACCCAGCCCGAAACACCCAGCCACCACCAGGCGACGAAATTGGGCAGCAGCCCTTCCGGCAATTGATCCAGACCACGGGCCCGATCACCGGCGCCAAGACCGAAACGGCGCTTAACGAAGCTTGAAAGCAGATCCCCGAGCATCGCCACCGCGCCGAACACCGCCCCGAAGATGAAGCCGAGCCGGAACAGCCAGGCGACGACGGCAGCGGCAACGATCGCCACCGCCAGGCCACGCCAGGTCTTGCTGGCCCCGAAGAGCCGGCGGCCATCCGGCAACTGCAACCGGCAGTCTACCGGGTAGCCACGGGTCCCCAGGATCCGGCTCAGAACCAGGGGCGCCCCGTTGGCCACGATCAGCAGCGCCACCAGCTCCGGGATCAGCAGCATGACACGCTGCCCCGCAGCGGACGCCGGTCAGGCGTCCGGAAGGCCGCCCTTGGTCTGCTTGATCGGGTCGAGCAGGTCGCGCAGCTCGTCTTCCGGCACATCCGTCTCTTCCTTCGCCACGTCCAGTATGGAGCGGCCGGTCGCATACGCCTTCTTGGCAACCTCGGCCGCCTTGGCGTAACCGATGACAGGGTTGAGGGTTGTCACCAGCACCGGGTTCTTACCGACTGCTTCGGCCATCACGTCACTGTTTACAGTAAAGCCGGCAATGGCCTTGTCCGCCATCACCCGTGCCGTGTTCGAAAGCAGGCCGTTCATTTCCAGCAGGTTCCAGCCCACCAGCGGCAGCATGACGTTGAGCTGGAAGTTGCCGGACTGGCCGGCGGTGTTCACGGTGGCGTCCAGGCCGGTCACCTGGGCGGCCACCATGGCGGCGGATTCCGGAATCACCGGGTTCACTTTGCCGGGCATGATGCTGGAGCCCGGCTGCAGCGCCGGCAGTGTGATCTCGCCCAGGCCATGAATGGGGCCGCTGTTCATCCAGCGCAGGTCATTGGCGATCTTCATGACCACCGTGCCCAGCCCACGGTAGGCGGAGGACAGGGCCACCGGCGCATCAATGGCGCTCTGGCCGACGAACGGATGCTCCATCGCGGTGAAGTGATGATCGGTCAGCGCACTGAGCTCTTCAGCAAACAGGCGCGCGAAATCAGCATGGGCGTTCACGCCCGTACCCACGGCGGTACCCCCCTGGGGAATGCGCAGCAGGTCCTTGGCTGCCTGCTCCAGGCGGTCGCGGGCGTTACTGATCTGGTCCCGCCACGTGCGCAGTTCCTGGGCGACGGTCACGGGCATGGCATCCATCAGGTGGGTGCGGCCGGTCTTGACCACGGACTCGGTCTCTTTCTCACGGCCCGCGATGGTCTGCATCAGGTGATCCAGCGCCGGCAGCAGCGACTCATGCACCTCGGTCACCGCGCTCAGATGGATCGCGGTCGGGATCACGTCGTTGCTGCTCTGGCTCATGTTCACATGATCGTTCGGATTGACCGGCTCACTGCTGTGGTTGGAGGCCAGGCGTGCGATCACCTCGTTCACGTTCATGTTGGTGCTGGTACCGGACCCGGTCTGGAATACGTCCACCGGGAACTGGTCGGCATGGGCGCCGCCCAGCACCTCATCACAGGCCGTTTCGATGGCCTGGGCCCGATCCGCATCCAGCAGCCCCAGCACGGCATTGGCGCGCGCGGCGCTGCGCTTGATCCGTACCACGGCGTGGATGAAGGCGCCGGGCATGGGCCGGCCGCTCACCGGGAAGTTATCGATGGCGCGCTGGGTCTGGGCCGCCCAGAGGGCGTTGGCCGGGACTTCCACCTCGCCGAGGCTGTCTTTCTCTATGCGCTTGTCACTCATGCGGACCTCCCTCAGGTTTGACCAGGCTGTTCGGAACAGCGGCTATAGTGCCTTCCGATGGCCCGGTTTTCCAGTCATTGGCCCTTATGCATTGGTCGAAGAGGCGGATCAGCCCCAGCGTGACTGTTGTCTCAACCGGCGGACTGTTTACAAAATTCCACTCCCCAGCCCAAATTCATTTCTATACTGTAAGGTAAAGATTCCGTCATAAGCCGGTCATCGAAAAGGTGTATGCGGCCGCGCTCAGGAGATCAGCGTCATGAAAGCCAGTGACATCCGCAAGCTGAAGAAACGCATCGAACCCGCATACAGCGAGATGTTCTCCGGGCGGGTCTATGAAGTCGGCTCCGGCGCTGTGGCCGTGCGCAATCACAGCGGCGAGGCCCACCATACCGTGATCGGGGTGCATGGTTTTCTCGAGAACCAGTGCTATTTCACCCAGCTCTATCAGGAGCCCACCACCGAGCTGATCCTGCTGACCTGCTCCAACTATCACATTCCGGTGAGTGGCCCGAACCTGGAGCGGCCGAACTGGGTGCTGCGCAACCCGCACACCGAGGCCACCATTGAGTACGATGCCCGCATCCTCATCCAGACCCTCGAGAACCTGCCCTCCTCGAACCAGATCCGGGTACACGGCCATTCCCGTGGCGGCGGTGTGATTCTGGAAGCCGCCCGCCAGCGCCCGGAACTGTTTGAGGACATCGACGTGGTCCTCGAGGCACCGGTGCTGCCCCAGGGCGAACTCCACGCTCTGGTCCGGGCCATTCTGGAGCCGGTCAGCCACGGCATGTGGCCCTGGATCGTGCGCGCCATCAACAGCACGCCCTCGTCCGCCTATGCCCAGACTTTCTTCGGGCGCATGAACCCGCGCAAGAAGACGCTGCTCAACCGGATGTTCTCGGCCACCCAGGACCATCTGACCATCGTGCGCAATATCGAGAACATCATGGCCTGGATGGAGCAGTGGGACACCAGCATCCTTGCCAACATCCGTCAGGGCACCATCCTGGTCCCGGAAACCGACCGCATCCTGGACCGTGAGGCGATGATGAATGCCGCCCGTCATTCGTCAACCTCGGTGCGCATTGTGGAGACCCGGGGCACCAGTCACTTCATCACACTGGACAGTGAAAGGTGGGTGCCTTCCATGGATGACATCCCCAGGGTGGCCTGAGCGCCATTGTCGGACATTCCCGCCCCCACTAGAATGCCCGTCCGCATGAACGGAGGACGGGTGTGTACCGGTACAAGCTGACCCAGACCCAGACACGGACCCCTAACGCGCGCCGGCTCCAGGAGCTGATGCTCAGCTACCACGACTTCCGGCAGGAACGGGTTGGGCATCCACTGGAACCGGCCATTGAGGCGCTGGGCCTCTGGCAGGCGGCGCGTCTGCGCGAGACGCACCGGGACCTTTACGAATCCCCGCGTTACCGCGAAGCCCTGGATTTCCTGCTGGAGGACCTCTACGCGCCCCAGGATTTCAGCCGCCGCGATGACGACTTTGACCGCATCTTCCCCTACCTGATCCGCCTGAGCCCCGACAGTGCGCTCTTCACCCTGTCACAACTGGTGGAGCTCAACCTGATCAGCCAGCGCCTGGACCTGGCCATGACCGAGTGGCTAACCCGGGAGCGGGCGCTGGATGCCAATGGTATCGAGGGCATGTCCGACACCACCTATGCCGAAGCCTACCGGGCCTGCGGGCAGGTGACGGACCGGCGGCGACAGATCGAACTGGTGGATGCCGTGGGGCGGGATCTGGAGCGCTACGTGAATCACCGCTCCCTGCGCATGGGGCTGAAGATGATGCATCAGCCCGCGCGCATGGCCGGTCTGGGCGAGCTCTATCGCTTCATTACAGAAGGCGTCCACGCATTCCGCGCCATGGGCGGCGTGTCGGAACTGCTGGAAACCATCCGCCAACGCGAAAGCCGCATCATGGAAAAGGTACTGGCAGGGGAGCCGCTCCCCCGCGAGTGACGCTCGCGCCCGGCGATCAGCTGTGGCGTTTGAGGATAGCCTCAAGCTGGCGCACCACCTCCTGCTCGATCCGCCCCTTGAAGGGCCGCAGCATCATGCCCAGCTCCAGGTCCACACCGATGTCCTGCGGGTTGACCGCCACTTCCCCCTTGAGGCCGGTCCGGCGCAGCTTCAGGCGCTCGCCGTCCCAGTGCCATTCGAAGTCGTAGTGCGCCGTCATCTCCCGGGCCAGCTCATCGGCCACCCGCAGCGCGTGTTCATGGTCCATGGCGTGCGCGCGGTGGATCTGGATACGGGACATCGGGACTCCTCGGCGAACAATGATTACGGGCGTTGCGCGCAATTTTACGCAACTACGACCCATGAGGCGAGTGGAGCTCACCCGGCGCAGACAAGCGGGCACTCCGGGGTTAGAATACGCCAAAGCATTAGCGGAGGTCCCCATGGCGGATCAGGACACCACCCATTTCGGTTACCGCGAGGTGCCGAAGCAGGAAAAAGCGAAGCACGTCGGCCAGGTTTTCTCCTCGGTTGCCAGCCGGTATGACCTGATGAACGACCTGATGTCCATGGGCATCCACCGGCTGTGGAAGCGCTTCACCATCGAGCTGAGCAGTGTGCGCCCCGGCCACCGGATCCTGGACATCGCTGGCGGCACGGGCGATCTGACCATGCAGTTCGCGGACCGTGTGGGCACCGAAGGCGAAGTTGTGCTGGCCGATATCAACCAGGAAATGCTGGAGGTGGGCCGGGATCGCCTGATCGACCGCGGCTACGCCGGGCGCGTGGACTACGTGCAGGCCAACGCCGAGTGCCTGCCCTTTCCGGACAATTACTTCAATGCCGTCTCCATTGCCTTCGGCCTGCGTAACGTCACCGACCAGAACCTGGCGCTGCGCGAGATGACCCGCGTCCTCAAGCCCGGCGGCAAGCTGCTGATCCTGGAGTTCTCCAAGCCGGTCAACCCGCTGCTCAGCAAGGCCTACGACACCTATTCCTTCACCGCCCTGCCTCTGATGGGCCGGCTGGTGGCTGGTGACAGCGAGAGTTACCAGTATCTCGCCGAATCCATCCGCATGCACCCGGACCAGGAAACCCTCAAGGGCATGATGGAAGACGCCGGGCTGGTGCGGTGCAAGTACCACAACATGACCGGCGGCATCGTGGCGCTGCATGCGGGGATCAAGCCCTGATGGGACTGGGCGGCACACTGCTCGACCAGGCCACCACCATGGCCGCCTCCGCCCTGAACCGTGCTCTCGAAGCGGACCCGGCGGCCAGGGACATCCTGCTTGAAGAGCTGGCTGCGCCGGTGGCGATCACACTGGTGCCCTTCGGGGCCACCCTGACACTGGCGCGTTCGGGCGACCGCCTTGCCCTGAAACAGGGCCCGTCCGGCCCGGGAACGGACACGCACATCACCGCCACGCCACTGGCGCTTCTGGCACTGGCTGGCGGCGACACCAGCGGCCTGGACCAGGGCCTGATCACGGTCGAAGGAGACAGTGAGCGCGTCCGCCACCTCGCACACCGACTGCATGCGCTGGCGCCGGACTGGGAGGCTTTCCTGGCCCGTACCCTCGGGGATGTGCCCGCTCACGTCATCGCCCGGCGTCTGCGGGATGCCCTGCGCTGGAGCCAGCAGGCGCGCGCCTCGGTACACGCGAACATTGAGGATTACCTGCACGAGGAATCCGGCCTGGTGCCCGGTCGCCACGAGGCCGAGGCCCGATTCAGTGACATCGATGCGCTGGAATCCCGCGTGAAGACGCTTGAGAACCGCCTCAACAACCTGGCGCCCGGGGAGGACCATTGATCAACCTCGGCCGCCTGCTCCGGATCCTGTGGGTTTTCAGCCGCTACCGGCTCGACACCTTCCTGCGCCTCCTGACCCTGCCGGCAGGCATCCGCTTCCTGCTGGCCATCGCCCCCTGGCGTCTCTTCCCGCAGCCGGAAGCCAATCGCGGCGAACGCCTGCGCCAGGCCATGGAGGACCTGGGCCCGGTGTTCATCAAGTTCGGCCAGATCCTCTCCACAAGGCGCGACCTGCTGCCCGAGGATATGGCCGAATCACTGGCCCACCTCCAGGACCGGGTCGCTCCCTTCGACAGCGATGACGCCCGCGTTATTGTGGAAGCGGAACTGGGAGCGGACATCGCCGACTGCTTCAGCGAATTCGAACAGGATCCGCTGGCCTCGGCCTCCGTGGCGCAGGTGCATGGGGCGAAGCTGCTGGACGGCACCCCCGTGGTGGTCAAGGTCATCCGCCCCGGCATCGAGCGGGTCATCCGCCAGGACATCCGCCTGCTCCACCTGATGGCGCGGCTGCTGCAGCGCTTCTGGGCGGAAGGGCCGCGCCTGCGCCCGGTGGAGGTCGTGACGGACTATGAGAAGACCATCTTCGACGAACTGGATATGCAGCGCGAGGCGGCCAACGCCAGCCAGCTGCGGCGCAACTTCCCGGACTCGCCGCTGATCTACGTGCCCGAGGTCTACTGGTCCCACACCGGGCGCCGGGTGGTCACCATGGAGCGGGTCAGCGGCATCCCCATCGGCGACACGGCGGCTCTCCACGCCGCCGGCGTGGACATGAAGGTGCTGGCGGAGAAGGGCGTGGAGATCTTCTTCACCCAGGTTTTCCGGGACAGTTTCTTCCACGCCGACATGCACCCCGGCAACATCTTCGTGGATGCCTCCAACCCGGCGGACCCCCAGTACATCGCGCTGGATTTCGGCATTGTCGGTACCCTCGGGCCCTCGGACAAGAGCTACCTGGCGCGCAATCTGCTCGCCTTCTTCCGGCGGGACTACCACCAGGTCGCGGCGCTCCATATCCAGTCCGGCTGGATCCCCGCCGACACCCGCGTGGATGAATTCGAGGCCGCCATCCGCACCGTCTGCGAACCCATTTTCGCCAGGCCGCTGCGCGACATTTCCTTCGGCCACTTCCTGTTGCGCCTTTTCGAGGTGGCCCGCCGCTTTCACATGGAGGTCCAGCCCCAGCTGGTCCTGTTGCAGAAAACCCTGCTCAACGTGGAAGGTCTGGGCCGCCAGCTCTACCCGGACCTGGACCTCTGGGCCACCGCCCAGCCCTTCCTGGAGAACTGGATGCAGCAGCAGATGGGCCCGCCCGGTGTGATGCGCTCACTGCGCGAACACCTGCCGGACTGGGCGGAACAGGCACCAGAAATGCCCCAGCTGTTCCACGACGCGCTGGAGCGCCTCGCCGGCGACCCACCGCCCGTGCAGCCGCAGCCCGCGCCCGCCGATACACACCGTTTCCGCCTCTGGCCCCTGCTCGGGGCGGCCGCCTGTGCAATGGGGGCACTGGCAGTGGCGGAACCCGGCCTCCAGGAATGGCTGAAGAACCTGCCGGCCGCCAGCTGGATTCTGCTGGGCACCGGCGGCGTGTTATTCTGGTATGGCAGTAACAGCAGTGGACACTGAGATGACAGCAGACTCCCAGCCCGGATGGATCGGCGAGGTAGCCTTCAACGAAGACGGCCTCGTTCCCGCCATCGCCCAGGATACCGCCAGCGGCGACGTGCTGATGATGGCCTGGATGAACGCCGAAGCGCTGGAAAAGACAGCGGAAACCGGCGAAGCCGTCTATTATTCCCGGTCACGGGACCGGCTCTGGCACAAGGGCGAAAGTTCCGGCCATGTGCAGAAGGTCCACGAGATGCGGCTGGACTGTGATGCGGATGTGATCCTGCTGCGGGTGGAACAGATCGGCGGCATTGCCTGCCACACCGGGCGGCGACACTGCTTCTACCGCCGACTGGAGAACGGTGCCTGGCAGGAATCCGGAGCGGTCCTTAAGGACCCTGAAGCCATTTACGGAGCGGAGCAGAGCTGATGGACACGGTACTGAGCCAACTGGCCGAGGTACTGGAAGAACGGCGCCGGAATGCGGACCCGGACGACTCCTACGTTGCGAAGCTCCATCACAAGGGGCTCAACAAGATTCTTGAGAAGGTCGGGGAGGAATGCACGGAAACCCTGATCGCGGCCAAGGACGCGGAACACTCCGGAGACAACCGGGAGTTGATCGCCGAAACGGCGGATCTGTGGTTCCACAGTCTAGTCATGCTCTCCAACCGGGGCGAAGGCCCGGACGCAGTGCTCGATGAACTGGCACGGCGTTTCGGCCTCTCCGGCCTTGAAGAAAAAGCCCGGCGCACGCCGGAATCCTGAACGGGAGGAATTCAACATGGGTGGAATCAGTATCTGGCAGCTTCTGATCGTCTTCGGCATCGTCATTCTGGTGTTCGGGACCAAGAAACTGCGCAACATGGGCGGCGACGTCGGCAGCGCCATCCGCAACTTCAAGCAGGCCATGAACGATGGCGACAGCGGGAAGTCAAAGGATGAGGAGCAGGAGGACGACACCCCGGGCGGTCGCACTCTGGAGCAGAAGAACAGCGAGGAGACGCCCGAAGCGGAGAAGCGCCGCGATCACGAGCATTCCTGAGGCGCCCTGAATGTTTGATCTCGGGTTCCTGGAGCTCTTCCTCTGCGGCGTCATTGCCCTCCTGGTACTGGGGCCGGAACGGCTGCCCACAGCGGCACGCACGGCCGGGCACTGGATCGGCAAGGCCCGCCGCATGACCCGCCAGTTCTCCGAGGAACTCGACCGCCAGGTCAAGGCCGAGGAGATCCGGGAACAGCTGCGCCGGGAGAAGAGTGACATCGGCTACGAGGACATCCAGAAGAACATGCGTGAAGCTCTGGACGAGGCGAAGCTGGATGAGGACTACCTGAAATCCGACTCCCGCAGCAGCAACAGCAGTGACGGCACCGACAAGGACCACCAGGGAGGCCCCCGGAACCCCTCATGAGCCAGCAGGACGACTCCCTCGACGAGAACACCATGCCGCTGGTGGCCCACCTGGTGGAGCTGCGCAACCGGCTGCTCAAGGCCATTCTCGCCATCCTGGTGATCTTCCTGGCGCTCTACCCCTTCGCCAACCAGCTCTATGCCTGGCTCTCCGGCCCACTTCGGGCCTATCTGCCCGAGGGCAGCAGCATGATCGCCACGGACGTGGCAGCCCCCTTCTTCGCGCCCCTGAAACTGACCCTGGTGCTGGGCACCTTCCTGGCCATGCCGGTGGTGCTCTATCAGATCTGGCGCTTCATGGCCCCGGGGCTGTACCGCCACGAAAAACGCATCGCCTTTCCGCTGCTGGCCTCCTCCATCCTGCTGTTCTACCTGGGGGCAGTGTTCGCGTACTACGTGGTCTTTCCACTGGTATTCGCTTTCTTCACCTCCGTGGGGCCGGCTGAGGTTACGGTCATGACGGACATGAGCAGCTACCTGAGCTTTGTGCTCAAGCTGCTGTTCGCCTTCGGCATCGCCTTCGAGATCCCGATCGCCATCATGCTGATGATTCTCAGTGGTGCCACGGATACCCAGTCCCTGCGCGAGAAGCGCCCCTACGTGGTGGTGGGCTGCTTTGTGGTGGGTATGCTGATGACGCCACCGGACATGATCTCCCAGACGCTTCTGGCCGGACCCATGTGGCTGCTGTTCGAGATCGGACTCATCTTCGGTCGCATGGTCGAGCGCCGCCGCCCACCGGATGATGCGGACGCGGCATGAACCTGCTCCTGCTTCACCCGGAACAGTTGGTGACGCCGGAGCGGGCCCGTGTAACCGGTCGCCAGCTGCAGCACCTCCATCAAATACATGGGGCCAATACGGGCGACTCACTGAGAGTGGGACTGCGTGACAGCACCATGGGGACGGGGCGGATCGAACACCTGGATGCGCACGAGGCCACGCTGGCCATAGAACTGGATGAGGCGCCACCTGCGCCCCTGCCACTGACCCTGGTACTCGCGCTGCCACGCCCCAAGATGCTGCGCCGGATCATCCAGTCCGTCGTTTCCATGGGCGTCAAGCACCTCGTGCTGGTCAACAGCTACCGGGTGGAGAAAAGCTACTGGCAGACCCCCTGGCTGCAACCGGAATCCCTTGCTGAACAGATCACCCTGGGGCTGGAACAGGGGCGGGATACCGGGTGGCCGACAATCCTGCAGCGCAACCGCTTCAAGCCCTTTGTAGAAGATGAGCTCGCTGCCATCACAACCGGGAGCCACCGTCTGATCGCCCATCCCGGCAGCGCCGGTGCCTGCCCGCAGGGCCTGGACGAACCTGTAAGCCTTTGCATCGGCCCGGAGGGCGGCTTCATTCCCTATGAAGTGGAACTGATCCGCGATCAGGGTTTTGAACCGGTGCATCTGGGACCACGAATACTGCGCACGGAAACCTTTGTTCCTGCAGCTCTCGGGCGTTTATTCGATATCCCCAATGGGTAAGCTGCTCAGAACAGAAAAGCAGGATTCCTTGCAGCGGCTTCACGCTTTGTATAAGAATAGTGATCGCTTTACCTCCGCATGGTCTCTATGAGCCAAACCACCAACAACCAGACTGAAGGGTCAGCCACAGCTCCGGTCGAGGGAGCAAGCCCGAACCAGCCTCTCAACGCCAGCATCATGCTGATCCTGGCAGTGGGGGTGGGTATCTTTGGTGGTTTCAGTGCGATTGCCTTCAAAGCCATCATTGGTTTTTTCCGCAACCTCTTTTTCTATGGCGAGCTGAGTCTGGCCTTCCAGCCGGATATCCATATCGCCCCGAGCGTCTGGGGTGCAGGGGTCATCCTGGTGCCTGTTGTCGGTGCCATCATCGTTAACTGGATAACCGAACGGTTTGCTCCGGAAACCCGCGGCCACGGGGTCCCGGAAGTGATGAACGCCATCTACTTCAGCCAGGGCCGGATCCGGCCCTCCGTGGTGATCGCCAAGGCGCTGACTTCCGCAGTTTCCATTGGCAGTGGCGGGTCTGTCGGGCGTGAAGGCCCTATTGTCCAGATCGGCTCAGCCTTCGGTTCCAGTCTGGGACAGCTCATCACCATGCCGGCACGCCAGAGGGTGGTGCTCGTGGGCGCAGGTGCCGCAGCCGCGGTGGCCGCAACCTTCAATGCCCCGATTGGCGGGCTCGCCTTTGCCATGGAGCTGATGCTGGTCTCGATCAGTGCCCGCACAGTCACCGTGGTGGCAATTGCCACGGTAACGGCGACCTATATCGGGCGTTTCTACAGCGGCCTCCACCCCTCGTTCGATGTCCCCGAGCTGGTGGTCTTTGAGAACCATCTGGTGGGCTTCTACTCACTGTTGGCCTGTATTCCGCTGGGGGCGCTGATCGGCGTCATTTCATCCGGTTTCATCCGCTCCATCTATTCGTTCGAAGACTGGTTCGAACGCCGCTTCACCAACTCCTATGTGCGCCATGTCAGTGGGATGGCTGTCGTCGGCGTCATGCTGTACGGATTCATCGTCTATACCGGCCAATACCACATTGGGGGGGTTGGCTACCCCACTATTCTGGATGTTCTGCGCAGTATCCTCTCCGATCCACTGTTCCTGGCCCTGCTTTTCCTGGGTAAATGGCTGGCAACAGCGCTGACGCTGGGCTCCGGCGCCTCCGGCGGCGTTTTTGCTCCTTCGCTGTTTCTCGGCGCCATCTTCGGAGCCCTGTTTGGCAACCTGGTCCTGATGGTCTTTCCGGCCAGCGGCGTCGATCCAGTGGTACTCGCGATTGCGGGCATGGGCGGCATGATCGCGGGAACCACCGGTGCGGTGCTGACCGCCGTCATCATGGTCTTCGAGCTGACCGGTGACTACGCCGCCATGCTGCCGATTATCGCAACGGTGTCTTTTGCCTACGCGGTTCGGTCGGCGATCACTGAGGAGAGCATCTATACCCTCAAGCTGGTACGACGGGGCTACAGTGTTCCCCACGGCCTTCAGGCGGCAACGTCCCATCTCCACAGCGCGGGGACACTGATGAATACCGAATTCGACCTGATTGATGTCCAGCTTCTGAGACAGTGGGAGGCGACCCACACCCCGGAAAGGGCCCCCCGTTACGCCATAGCGGTGGATGACGACACCATTGATGGTGTGGTCCATGAGAACCTGCATCTTCTGAGCGCTCCGGAAAACACTGACTGGACCATTGATCGCAACTTCCTCAGGGTCACGTCCGAAACCAGCTGGTCAAAGCTGATGCGCTCCATGCATGCCAGCAACTGCGAGGTGGTTCTCGTCATGCATGATGAAAACAGTCAACGGGCCACGGATGTCCTGGGCGTTATTACCCCGCGCGAGATCTCCCTGGCGTCCAAGGAAGACGCCTACCTCATGCATTAACATCCAGGGGTCACGACCTGCCCATGAGTACTGATACGTCCCTGAACCGGGAACCGAATGACGAGCGCGAGGCACCCGCGCTCGTTTTTTCCCTGATCGCCGTTATCGTGGGCATTGTCACGGGCCTGGGCGCGGTTCTCTTCTATTACCTCATCAGCTTTTTCCACAATCTGTTCTTCTATGGGCGCCTGAGCCTGACTCTGGGTGGGGAGAGCCTTCTGGAACCCAGCATCTGGGGCCCTTTTGTAATCCTGGTTCCCGTGATTGGCGGCCTGGGCGTGGTCTGGCTGACCCGTACGTTCGCACCCGAAGCGCGTGGCAGCGGCGTTCCCGAAGTCATTGATGCGGTTTACTTCCGGGAGGGGCTGATCCGCCCTGTTGTTGCCGCCGCCAAGTCGCTGGCCTCCGCATTGTCCATCGGAAGCGGTGCGTCAGTGGGCAAGGAAGGGCCCATTATCCAGATCGGGGCGTCACTCGCCTCAAGCATTGCCCGCCTGGTCCATCTCAGCACCTGGCAACGCATCACCCTGATTGCTGCCGGCGCGGGAGGGGGGATTGCGGCCACCTTCAATACGCCACTGGGCGGTGTCATGTTCGCGGTTGAGCTGATGCTGCCCGAGCTCAGCGTCCGGACCTTCATGCCCGTGGTGCTGTCGACCGCCACCGCCAGCTACATCGGGCGCACCACACTGGGGATGACGCCGGCATTCGTAATCCCCGCACCAGAAGCCGTCAGCGCGGGCGCTCTGGACTTCTACAACATTGCAGCCATGAGTGTTCTGGGTGTCGCCTGCGGTGTTACGGCCTGGCTCTTCATTCGCCTCCTGTCGTTCACGGAAGTCACCTTTGAACGATTGACCAGCAACCAGTACCTTCGCCACGCCACTGGCATGCTTTTTGTCGGCCTCATGCTTTTCGGCTTCCAGTACACCTATGGCCATTACCATATCGCCGGTGCCAATTACGCCACCATCAGCGAAATACTCCACGGGAACCTGCTGGCGTTTCAGCTGCTTGTGCTGCTGTTCGGGGCCAAACTGCTGGCGACGACCCTCAGCCTGGGCTCGGGATCATCCGGTGGTATCTTTTCACCAGCACTTTTCCTGGGTGCGACACTGGGGGCTGCGTTTGGCATCGCACTCTCCCTGATCTGGCCAACCGCGAACATCAATCCCATGAACTATGCCGTGGTTGGCATGGCCAGTGTTGTCGGTGGTGTTACGGGGGCGGCACTGACAGCCATTGTGATGGTGTTCGAGATGACACGCGCCTACACGATCATCATCCCGCTCATCATTGCTGTTGCCGTCGCGATCGGCATCCGCCGTGCGCTGATTGATGAAACGATCTACAGCATCAAGCTGACACGCCGCGGCAAACATTTTTCAAGTGAACGCCACCGCAACCTTTTCCTCATGCGTCGCGCGGAGGAGTTCACCGAAGAGGGGATTGCCACTCTTCCCGAGGCCACCACCGTCAGCAATGCCTTCGAACTTCTGGGGCGTGAGGCCGAAGTCCAGTACCTGTTGCTGACCGACGAGTATGATGAGGTCAGCGGAATTCTCTCATTTGAAGGCCTGCTCGCAGCCGAACATGAACACCATGAAGACTGGCCGCTGGCGAGGCTGGGCCACCGGCGGTTCGTTCAGGTAGGGGCCAGGGATCTGCTCAGCCAGGTGGTGCAGCAGCTGACCCAGCAGGGAGTGGACTATGCACTGGTCTACGCCGGCGCGGCGGAAACCGGCCTGGCCGAGGAAGTGGTGGGTGTACTCGACAAGGATCACCTGGCGGACAGTGTGATGGAGCAGTTCCGGAGCTTCAGCACCACCCCCTGATCACTCCGCTTCAGCCGGCAGGGGCGGCGAGAACCGCGGCAGTGGATGACGGCTGCCCATGGCCTCGGCCGCAATCCGGTTCTTGATGCCAGTCTGGCTGTCCAGCCAGCGCATGCCAGTGTTTCGCAGCCAGCGCAGGGGCAGCTCATCCCGGGCGAAGAGCTGCTTGAAGCCCTCCATGGCAGCCATGAGCGACAGATTCTCCACCTTGCGCCGGCGCTGGTAACGCTGCAGGGCGCTGGAGTGCGAAGGCTCCAGACCACGCTCCATGGCCAGCCGGATCTCGTCCGCCAGGACAGCCGCGTCCGCAAATCCGAGGTTGACTCCCTGCCCAGCCAGCGGATGGATGGTGTGTGCGGCATCCCCGACCAGAACCACCCCCGGACGCGTGTACTCCCGGGCATGACGCTGGCGCAACGGCAGGGCATGGCGTGTGGACACCGCCTCCACCGCCCCGAGGGTCCACTCCAGTGCCGCGCCCAGCTCACCGGCGAAGGCGCCTTCGTCCAGGTTCATCAACCGCGCCGATTCTCCCACATCCTGGGACCAGACGATGGAAACGAACCGGTCACTGCTCTCCTCGTTGGCCAGAGGCAGGTAGGCCACCGGGCCCGTGGTCATGAACCGCTGCCAGGCGGTGCGCTGGTGGCCGTATTCCGTACGCGCGGTACACACGATCGCCTGCTGGTCGTAATCCCACTCGCGGGTAGCCAGACCGGCCCAATGGCGTATGCGGGAATTGGCACCATCCGCACCGACCACCAGCCGCGCCTCGAGCCAGCGGCCATCGCTGAGCATCACCGCCGAGCCCGCGCCTGTCGGGCGCCAGTGACGGACGTATTCCCCGTCCAGCCAGGTCAGGTTGGGTTCCGCCACCATGGCCCGGGCCAGCGCGCCCAGCACTACCCGGTTCTCCACAATGCTCCCCAGCCGGGAAAGCTGGAGTTCAGCAGCGTCGAAGTGGATGCTGCCGGTACCCTCTGCATCCCAGACACGCATTTCGCGATACGGGCAACAGCGCCGGGCTTCAATCTCCGACCAGATACCAAGGTCCTCGAGCAGCTGCCGCGTGCCCTCGGTCAGGGCACTGACCCTTGGCTCGAACCCGTGGACAGTGGTAGCCGGCTCCAGCTCATGCAGCTGGGTCTCCCGGGACTGGGGCTCCACTACGGTGACCTCCAGCCCCTGGCGGGCCAGCAGCAGCGCCAGTGCGCCGCCAACAAGGCCGCCACCCACAATGGCAACGGTGGTGCGTTCCGTAAGCGGGGTATCAGTCATGGCCGAGGGAGCTCCGTCTTGTGTTCAGTCCCATGTTGCGCTGCGCCAGCCAGTGCCGCGGACCAGGCGCTGCGTCCAGAGCCGCCAGCCCCAGGTCCCGGAGCCGGCCGGGGAAACCGCCCTTTTCCGAGAACACCCGCACCAGGCTGTCGGAGAAACCGACAATGGCGTCCACATCCTGCTGATGGGTCGCTACATAGGAGGCCAGCGTTTCCGGCTGGCCCAGGGAGGCCGGTTCATCGGCAGCCCCAGCCAGGCGGCTGCTGAGCCGCATCAGCCCGCGCAGGGCCAGGTTGAAACCCTGTCCAGCCACCGGATGCAGGGAATGGGCCGCATTGCCCACCAGTACCACCCCGGGGCGTACCGGGCTGGCGACCTGCTCCAGCGCCAGCGGGTAACTGTGGCGCTGCCCCACGTGCTCAAACCGGCCCTGCCGCCAGCCGAAACGCTGCTGGAGCTCTGCCAGGAAGGCATCGGTGCCCAGGGCCATGCGGCGCTCAATCTCGGTACTGTCCATGGTCCAGACCAGCGCGTAGTCATGGCTGCCCCTGTGGGGCAGCAACGCCACGGCTGCGCCGTCGGCAAAGCGCTCATAGGCCTGGTTCCGGTGCGGCTCACCCATGGTGACGGTGGCGACCAGGGCGTGCTGGCCATAGTCCTGCCGGCGGGCACTGAACCCCAGCTGTTCGCGCAGGCCGGAGCGGCCCCCATCAGCCACCACCAGGAGACGCGTCTGCCACCACAGCTGCTCACCGTTCTGTTCCACCAGAACCTGCGCACCCTCACTGCCGGTCTCCGCCGTGACCACCCGCGCCGGGCAGAGCCAGTGGGTGGCGGTTTCCTGAAGGGCAGAGACCAGATTGAGACCCAGCCAGGCGTTATCCACCACATACCCCAGCGCCTCCGTGCCGTGCTCCGACGCATGCATGCGGGTGGTTCCGGGGCGGCCCCGACTGGAGACATGGATGTGCTCAATAGGCGTGGCGGCGCGGGCAAGCTCGGGCCAGACACCGAGATCCTCGTAGATCAGACGGGAGCCGTAGGCCAGCGCCGTGGCGCGGGCATCATAGCTGGGCTGGAACTGCGTCTGCGGGTCCACTGATGGATCCAGCGGGGAGGATTCCACCACGGCAACGTCCAGCGACGGCGCCTGCCGGGCCAGGCCAAGCGCCAGGGAGGCACCCGCCATGCCGCCGCCAACAATGAGCACATCACAGTGGCGAATCGAGGAACCCGGATCACTCATCGGCCATCAGCGCCTCAATGTCCGCTATCTCCTTGGGCACATCCGGTGTCAGATTGCGGTAACCGGAGCGGGTTACGACCACGTCGTCCTCGATGCGCACGGCAATGCCCTGCCAGCGCGCCTCCACGCCCGTCTTACCCGGCGGGATGTAAAGCCCGGGCTCAATCGTCATCACCATTCCCGGCTCCAGCACCCGCCAGGCGCCACCAATGCGGTAATCCCCAACGTCGTGCACATCCATACCCAACCAGTGACCGGTCCGGTGCATGAAGAAGTCGCGGTAATGGCCCTGCTCCACAACCTCCTCAAGACTGCCGGTGAGTATGCCCAGATCCAGAAGCCCCTGGCTCAGGACCTCGACAGCTGCCTCATGGGGCTGGTTCCAGTGATTCTCGGGCGTAACCTTCTCAATCGCCGCCTTCTGCGCCGCCAGCACGATCTCGTAAACCGCTTTCTGCTCCGCCGTGAAACGACCATTGGCCGGGAAGGTACGGGTGATGTCCGCGGCGTAGCCGTTGTACTCGCAGCCGGCGTCGATCAGCACCAGATCGCCGTCCGCCAGCATGCCCTGGTTCTCGGTATAGTGGAGAACGCAGCCATGGGAGCCGCTCGCGACAATGGTCGGATAGGCGGGCGCACTGGCACCCTGATCCAGGAAGCGGTAGAGCAGCTCCGCCTCCAGCTGGTATTCGCGCAGTCCAGGACGGGCGCGGCGCATGGCCTGGCAGTGCGCATCGGCGCTGATCCGCCCGGCCTGCTCCATGACCCGAAGTTCCGCCGCACTCTTATAGAGGCGCATGTCGTGCAGAGTGTGCTCCAGGGCCACGAACTCACCCGGTGGCTTGGCCCCGCTGCGTACCCGCGCACGGATGCTGTTGACCCATTCCATGACCCGGCTGTCGAAGGCCGAATCCCGGCCGATGGAGTAATAGACCCGTGAGCGCCCCTCGATCAGCCCCGGCAGGATGTCGTCGATGTCGCTGACGGGAAAGGCGTCATCCACGCCATAATCAGCCACCGCGCCATCCGGACCCACCATGAATCCATCCCAGAGCTCCCGGTCGGGGTCGCGCTCCCGGCAGAACAGGACCGTCTCACCGTGTTCCCGGCCGGGAACCAGCACCAGCACCGCGTGCGGTTCCTGGAAGCCGGTGAGGTAGAGGAAGTCGCTGTCCTGACGATAAGGGTATTCGGTATCCCGGCTGCGGGTCCGTTCCGGGGCCGCGGAGACAATGGCGATACTTTCCGGCGCCATCTGCTCCATCAGGCGGCGCCGGCGGCTGGCATGCTCGTCACGGTCAATTGCGGTCTGGGTCTGCTTGCTTGCGGCGGTCATTGGCACTCCCGGTCAGTGCAGTGTCTGTTGGTCCGGCTGGGGATGGTTGAACTCGGCGAAGACATTGAGAACACCCACCCGGATGTACTCGGAGACCTCCTCAATGTCGCGGTCACCGTCTTCTTCCGAGTCGTCCGCTTCGTTTTCCACCTGGCTGATGGCCACGAAATCCCGGATCAGCTCACGGATATCGTCCGGCGCCCGGCTGAGCCCGTCGCCAGCAGCCCGGGCCATGCCTTCGAGGAACCCCCGGACCCAGTTGGAAAGCGCCTCCAGACGCTGATTGAGCGGGGCCTGCTCAGGCGGCAGCAGCAACCGGAAGTCCATGTCCTCGGACTGCAGGGAAGCCAGGGTCGCCGCGTAGAACGCGTGCAGGAGGGCGCGCGGGGATACCTGCTCATCCTCCTCCTCTTCCTTCAGCCGGTCGCATCCCAGATGCTCCAGCACCAGGTTCTCCCAGCGCTCGCTGGAAAGGCGCTCACCGGCAGCCAGCTCACCGGCCAGCAGGCCGTGCAGTTCACTGGGATGATTGATGGCGCCATGGCGTCCGTGGAGGTCGGACCACAGGTCAAAATCGTAGACAATCTGCTGGAGTCGCTGTGTATCGTTCTCGTCAATCCCGCTCATAGGGGGCCTGATGCTCCTGGTTCCCGGTTCGGTGTCTGCAGGGCCCTACACTAGCATTTCCCGGCTGCCTGTCGTACCGCAAATTGACCGCTCCCGGGGAGCCCACTATAGTGATTTTCCAGAGGCGATTCCCCGGAGAGGCGTACCATGGACCAAGCGGAACTCGAGGCACTGGCCGCCCGCATCGAGCGGCTGATCGAGCGCAATCGCCAGCTGGAAGCCGAAAACGCGCGGCTGCGCCAGGCCCAGGAGGACTGGCAGCAGGAACGCGTCCAGCTCATGCAGAAGAATGACATGGCACGCCACCGGATCGAGGCGATGATCTCACGGCTGCGCTCACTGGAGCATCACTGATGGCGGAACACACGGATAAGGAAACAGTCGCGGTCAACATCCTCGACAAGGAATACCTTGTTGCCAGCCCCGGCGATGCCCGTGGCGAGCTGGAACGCTCCGCCCGCTACCTGGATGAGAAGATGCGCGAGATCCGCGCCAGTGGCCGTGTCTTCGGCACCGAGCGGATCGCGGTCATGGCCGCACTCAACATCACCCACGAACTGCTGCAGAACAGTGGCAGCATGCCCGAATCCGCCGAGCGCACACTGCGTGAACTCGACGAACGGGTGCGCGAGGCACTGGAGCAGCCCCAGGCGGACACCGGCGCCTGAATACCGGCACAATGCCATTGCATTCCCCCCCGCCTGTCAGCCTATAATCACACGAACTCTCTGGGCTGTACGACTTCACTGGATGTTGTCCTCGAGCCGATGCGCACGACCAAAGGGAGCCGCTCCCTGGTGATGTGAGCAAGTCCTCCACAGCAGAGGAAAGCCTGATTCACTATCAAGGGGCTCCCGCCTTGAACTACTGGGTTCAAGGGCACGATCCGGTCCGGCAGCCCGGAGGGTTTCATTACCTGCCTTGCCAAGAATGTCATGACGCGCCATCAAGCAACCCGAAAACAGCTCCGCAGGGAACTGCGCGCACGACGGCGTGCGCTTAGCCCGCAGCAGCAGAAGCGCGCATCGCGCAAACTCTGCCGCAACCTGCTGGCCAGCCGTGAACTCCGGGATGCCCGCAGCATTGCCCTTTACTGGCCCAATGACGGTGAGATTGACCCGCGCCCACTGCAGGCAGCGGTGGAACGCATGAACAAACACTGCTACCTGCCGGTTCTCCACCCGATATTGGGCAACCGCCTCTGGTTCCTGCACCTGGACCGTAATACCCCCATGCGCCGCAATCGCTTCGGCATACCCGAGCCCAGTCTGAGCCGGGCTGCGTCCAGACCGGCATGGGCACTGGATGTGGTTCTGATGCCACTGGTGGGTTTTACGGCGCAAGGGGACAGGCTGGGGATGGGAGGCGGCTTCTATGACCGGACCTTTGCGTTCCTGAGCCAGCCCAACCGCCACAGGCCGAAGCTGGTCGGGCTGGCTCACGAGGGCCAGCGGGTCGATGCAATGCCGACCGCCAGCTGGGATATCCCCATGGATGCCATTGTGACGGATCAGGGATACTACCCGGTGGGCGACCGGGGCGCTTAATTCAGTTGATGGCGCGCCCTGTGGAACCCTGATCGGTCAGCGTTGCCTCCTGGATGGCGCCGGAGGTCAGTCTGGGTTCATCGGATACGGCGAGCGAGGTCAGGCCACTGACCAAGAGCCCAGTAGCAAACACCACTACCAGAACGCGGATAACGTCGGGTCGGCGGTTCATCGTCGGTTGTCTCCTGCCAGCTGTTCTTTTTTCTTATTGGATTATCAACAATACCCGCGAAACAGGAATCTAGGCCTGTTTCTTCGGACAGTGGCACAGAGTCTAGCAGTAAAACCCTTTTTTACAATTCATAAAGGTTTCCACATTATTATGACTTTGTAAGATTGTGCAATCTACTGCCCGAGAAACAGACGATAGGCTGGATCATCGCCGATCTCCTCATATTCAAACCCGATTTCATCCAGCATGGCCCGGAAGTCACCCAGTTCCTCATCCTCAACCTGCGCCCCCATCAGGATCCGGCTGTAGGCGGCCCCGTGATTGCGGTAATGGAACATCGAGATGTTCCAGCGGCTGCCCAGTGACATCAGGAAGGTGATCAGTGCCCCCGGACGCTCGGGGAAAGTGAACTGGAAGACTTTTTCATTGGTGACCGAGGGCGCGTGCCCGCCGACCATGTGCCGGATGTGCTGCTTCGCCAGGTCGTTGTCCGTCAGGTCCAGCACCGGATAGCCCAGATCCCCGAGCTCGGTCACCACCTCGTTGCGACCCAGACCGCCCGACTGGATCTGTACCCCCACGAAGATATGGGCTTCGTCCGCCGAGGAGTAGCGGTAGTTGAACTCGGTGATATTGCGCTTGCGCAGGGCCTGGATGAACCTGCTGAAGCTGCCCGGCTCCTCCGGAATGGTCACCGCCAGGATGGCCTCCCGCTGCTCGCCCACCTCAGTACGCTCCGAAACATAGCGCAGCCGGTCAAAGTTCATATTGGCGCCACTGAGAACACCGATCAGGTTCTCATCCTCCAGCCCCTGGCGCTGGACGTATTTCTTGAGTCCCGCCACCGAGAGCGCCCCTGCCGGCTCCTGTATGGAGCGGGTGTCCTCAAACACGTCCTTGATCGCGGCACAGATTTCGTCGGTCGTGACAGTAACCACCTCGTCCACGTGATCCTTGCACACATCCCAGGTGTGGCGGCCGATCTGTTTCACCGCCACACCATCGGCAAAGATCCCGACCTGGGGCAGCGTCACGCGCCGACCCGCCTTCAGGGCCTCGGAAAGGCAGGCGGAATCCTCGGGCTCCACTCCGATCACCCGTGTCTCCGGGCGCAGGTACTTGATGTAGGCTGCCATGCCAGCGATCAGCCCCCCGCCACCGACCGGAATGAAGACCGCGTGGATCGGCTTGGTGAACTGCCAGAGCAGCTCCATGGCCACCGTGCCCTGGCCGGCGATGGTAGCCGGGTCGTCATAGGGGTGAATGTAGGTATAACCATGCTTCTCGATCTGTTCCTGGGCGTAGGCAGCGGCCTCATCGAAGGCGTCGCCGATCAGCACCACTTCAGCCCCATGATTGCGCACGGAGTTCACCTTGATCTCCGGCGTGGTCCGCGGCATGACGATGGTTGCATGGATCCCCAGCTGGGTGGCCGCCAGCGCCACACCCTGAGCATGGTTGCCCGCGGAAGCAGCGATCACACCGCATGCCTTCTGGGCATCCGAGAGCTGGCTGATCTTGTTGTAGGCCCCACGCAGCTTGAAGGAGAAGACCGGCTGCAGATCCTCCCGCTTGAAGAAGATATTGTTGCCAAAGCGGCGGGTCAGGTTGCGCGCATGGGTTACGGGCGATTCGATCGCAACGTCGTAGACGCGCGCGTCCAGGATCTGGCGGATATAACGGTCGGGCATTGTGAGGCTCTCTCTCGTCAGACAGCCTCACAGTGTAAGAAGGATACGGGCACCACGTCCACGCGTGATACCCGCAATGCCCTCATTTGAGGGCTTCGTCGAGCATATAGTCAACCGCGACCTTCATCTCGGCCTCGGAGCAGTCACCGCAGGTCCCCTTGGGCGGCATACCCTTGAAACCGTTGATGGAATTCTCATAGAGACCTTCCCGGCCACGGGCATCAACACGGCTCTGCCATTCGTCGGTGGCGTCCAGCTTGGGCGCGCCCGCCGCACCGATCTGGTGGCAGGTACTGCAATAGTTGTTGTAGATCTGTTCGCCGGAACGCTCCTGGGCCATGCCGGTACTGGCCGCCCCCAGAGCCAGAACAGCACCGAGGGCCGCGAGCGGTTTGATCATTGTCTTCATGGGAACTCCTTCGTTGTCATCGTGCAAATACAGCTGTCACTCTTTTACACCGTACAGGGCTCAGCCGGCAAACACATTGACCTCTCTCAATCCGGGCTGCGGATCAGACCATGCTTCCTCAGCCGGTAGAGAAAGGTGTCACGGGTTACGCCAACCAGCGCCGCAGCTCTGGTCCGGTTACCACCGGAGCGGCTGAGCGCCTGCCGGATGAGATCCGCTTCCACGTCCTCAAGTCTAACGCCCTCGGGCGGCAGATACACGCCCAGGTGCTGCTCCGGCACACAGCTATCAGCCAGCCACTCATCCGGAAGATCCTCAGCCCCCAGCACACGCCCCGGCATCAGAACCACACAGCGCTCAACCAGATTCCTCAGCTCCCGTACATTGCCCGGCCAGGCGTGCCGGGCAAGTCGGGTGAGGGCACTCTGAGCAAACGTCGGCGGGCTGACGCCATGCGTCTTCGCGAGCTCCAGGCGGAAACGCTCAAGCAGTATCCGGACATCCCCGTCGCGTTCCCTGAGAGGGGGCAGCGTCAGCGGAATCACATTGAGCCGATAGAAAAGGTCCGAACGGAACCGTCCCTGGGCCGCCAGGGCGGAAAGGTCCTGATGGGTCGCCGCAATAATCCGTACATCGAGCGTCTCAGCTCTGCCGGAGCCTAGGCGCTGGCACTCGCCCTGCTCCAGGAAGCGCAGCAGCTTGGCCTGCCCCGCCAACGTGAGTTCGGCGATCTCATCGAGAAACAGCGTGCCGTTCTGGGCCTGATGGACATAACCCGGCGCATTGCGGTCCGCACCGGTGAAAGCGCCCTTCCAGTAACCGAAAAGCTCCGCCTCAACCAGCTCGGAAGGCAGAGCGGCACAGTTGACAGGAATCCAGGGCCCCGCATGCCGCCTGCTGGCCTGGTGCATACCGCGCGCGAGCAGCTCCTTGCCAGTGCCACTCTCACCGGTCACCAGCGCCGTTGCATCCGTGGCCGCAACCAGCGCCGCCGAGCGCAGCACGGCCTGCAGAGCCGGCGACTCACCACCAAGCAGGGTAAAAGCATCACTGCTGAACATGATCACGGCTCCTGCGTTCACCCATCCAAATCCACTCCCATACCGCGGTTACTGCCCGGGTGCCAGAGCAAGCGGCACCAGGGCCAGCGCAATGATCGCAATACCCGCCACCTGACGGAACAGCGGACTGGCCATGACCCGCCGCGTCCGGTCGGCCATGATACCCACCAGCAGCAGCGTGGGCACCGTTCCCAGGCCGAAGAACAGCATGACCCCTGCGCCCTGCCAGGCGGAACCGGTACTCAGACTGTAGACCAGCGCCGAATAGACCAGCCCACAGGGCAGCCAGCCCCAGACCACCCCGAAACCGAACGCCTGGGGCAGCGAGCGCACCGGCAGAAGCCTGCGCCCCAGGGGCTCCAGCCAGCGCCACAGCGGTCGCCCCATGGACTCGATCCAGGCGAAGCGCGAGAACCAGCCACCAATATGGAGCCCCAGCGCCACCAGGAACACGGCCCCCACGGTGCGCATGACCAGCGCGCTGCCACCACCGGCCAGGCTCTGGAACACACCGGCACCTCCCGCCACCAGGGCGCCGGCCAGCATGTAGCTGCTGATCCGCCCCAGGTGGTAATGCAGGCTGAACACAAGAAACAGCCACCGCCGGGCCCGGATGCCGGGCGCCAGGCTGTAGGTGAGCGCGCCCACGATGCCGCCGCACATGCCAATACAGTGCGTACTGCTGACCAGTCCCAGAAGGAATGCTGTCAGCCAATCCGTCCACCCCATCCTACACAGCTCCCGCGATCGTGGACTTAAGGAATATCAATCACTGTGTGAAATCACACAGCCAGCAGGGGATTTCACACAGCGACCACCCCGGGCACTGAGCGGCTCTCCACCCACCCCCTCGAAAACGCCCGAATGACGCGGGCTGGAGCCACACCACCGCACACCATGAACCTGGCCCGCATCCTGCTAAGGGAGCCCGGATCCATGACCATCAGGGAGTACCGGATGATACACAAGCCTTACTGGCGGCGCACCACACCCGTCCTGACCGCCACCCTCCTGGCCGGAACCACACCGGCACTGGCCCAGACCATGGCTCTGGAGCCCCTTGTGGTAACCACCTCCTCAATGGACACCCCCTACGAGGTGACCTCGGACCCGAGAAAACCCCACGCCTCCCTGCCGGCGCAGGACGGCGGTGCCTACCTGGAATCGGTGACCGGTTTCAACGTCAGCCGTAAGGGCGGAACCAGTGGTGAACCGGTCCTGAGAGGCCTTGGCGGCTCCCGGCTCAACATCTCCGCCAGCGGCGGTGCCATCCCCGGAGGCTGCCCCAGCCGCATGGACCCGCCCACCGCCTACATCTTTCCCCAGTCCTATGACCGCATCGAGATCACCAAAGGGCCCCAGAGCGTCCGTTACGGCCCGGCCACCGCCGGCAGCGTGCGCTTTGAGCGTGACGCCCCGGACTTCACCGCTGCCACCACCCGCGGCTTTGCCAGCTTCACCGCCGGCAGCCATGCCCGCAACGACATGGCCACGGACATCACCACCGGCGACGACAGTGGCTATGCCCGCTTCATCGGTACCCTCTCCTCCCAGGACGACTACGAGGACGGCGGCGGTGACACCGTGCATTCAGCGCACGAACGCTGGAGCACCAGTGCCATCGCCGGCTGGACGCCCGGCGACGATACCGAGGTCGAGTTCAGCTATGACCGCAGCAACGCCGAGGCCGCCTACGATGACCGGGGCATGGATGGTACTGACTTCGACCGCACCAGCTACCGGCTATCAGGCACGCAGGAGAACCTGACCTCCTGGCTGAAGCGGGTGGAGGCCAGCGCGTACTACAACAATGTCGACCATGTGATGGACAATTTCCGTCTCAGGGACCCTGGCCAGATGGCCATGGCGCGCATCGTGGAGCGCACTACCCTGGGCGGGCGCCTTGCCGCCGACATGGCACTGTTCTCTGGGATGGATGTCCATGCCGGAATGGATTTCGCCACCAATGAACACGCGGACAGCGGTCCGCTCATGGGAATGGGAAACCCGCTGGCAGGCGCCCGCTTCCGGAATGCCCCGACACCGGACACGGCCGAGTTCTCGGACTTGGGTGTCTTTGCGGACATGGAGCAGCCGATCAGCGACACCTCCTGGCTGACCCTGGGCCTGCGCGGTGACTACCACGAGGCGGAAGCTCTGGAAGCCGACTTCGGGGACGCAAACCGGGGACAATCCGATCACCGCACCCAGTGGAGTGGCTTCGGCCGCTACGAGGTCGCCCTTCAGGAGCTGCCCGTGACCCTGTACACCGGCCTGGGCCGCTCCGAGCGCGCGCCGGATTTCTGGGAACGGGAGCGCGACTTCGGCATTGGCAACGAAACCCTGACCCAGGCGGATGTCGGGCTCACCATGGACCACCGGCGTGTCCAGGGCACCGTTGCCCTGTTCTACGGCTGGTATGACGACTACATCCTGATCACCAACCAGGGAGACAGCGCACGCAATGTGGACGCCGTCACCCGCGGCCTGGAGGCGGACGTCACGGTCACCCTGACACCGTCTCTGAGCCTGAGCTCCAGCCTGGCCTGGACCCGCAGCACCAACGACACCGACAACGAGCCTCTGGCACAGACACCGCCGCTTGAGGGCACGCTCGGCCTCGACTACGAACAGGCTGGCTACACCGCTGGCATTCAATGGCGCGGGGTCGCCCGCCAGGACCGTGTGGACGAGGGCAGTGGCACCATCTACAGCCTGGATACCCGGGAAACCCCCGGATTCGCCACTGTCTCTCTTCATGGCGGCATGCAGCTGTTTGAACGCACCCGCCTGAGCGCCGGCATCGACAACGTCTTTGACCGGGAGTACGCGGAACACATCCAGAAGGGCACTGCGGACCTTGGGGCCAGCAGCGAACCGATCAACGAACCTGGCCGCATCCTGTGGGCCAACCTTACAACCGAGTTCTGACGCCCCCTGGCGAGCCGGTCGCCCGGCTCGCTCCCGGGCCGTTCCTGATGGCCTCCTGAACCCGTATACTGGGCCTCCAGAACCGAACAACGGAGAGGCAGCCCCCCTATGAGCCAGGACAGCCACAAACAGGAAGCGGCCCGGGCCGCGCTCAAGCACGTGCTTCCGGAACTGACCCCACGCAGCATTCTGGGGATCGGCACCGGCAGTACCGTCAACTTCTTCATCGACGCCCTGGCCGCGGAAAAGGACCAGTTCGACGGCGCCGTCGCCAGCTCCGAAGCCACGGCCGAGCGCCTCAGGCAGCACGGGATTCCCGTCTATGATCTGAATGCAGTGGAACCACCCCGCTTCTACATCGATGGGGCGGATGAAGCCAACCATCGCCTGGAGCTCATCAAGGGCGGCGGCGGGGCGCTGACCCGGGAAAAGATCCTGGCGGCCGCTTCCGAGACCTTCCTCTGCATCATCGACGAGACCAAACAGGTGGACATGCTGGGCGACTTCCCCCTGCCGGTGGAGGTCATCCCCATGGCCCGCAGCTACGTGGGGCGCGAACTGGTCAGACTGGGCGGCGACCCGGAATACCGCGCGGGTTTCACCACTGACAACGGCAACATCATCCTGGATGTGCATCACCTGGACCTGAGCCGCCCCATCAAGGCCGAGGAAGCCATCAACCAGATCACCGGCGTGGTCACCAACGGCCTGTTCGCGAAGCGCCCGGCGGACCGGTTGTTCGTGGCCACCAGCTCCGGTGTCACTGAGAAGGGGCGCTGATCACAGCCCAAGCTGCCTGGCGATCAGCTCCTTCATGATCTCCGTGGTACCGCCTCCGATGGCCAGGATACGGGCATCCCGGGCCAGACGCTCCACGCCGGCTTCGCGCATGTAGCCCATGCCGCCGTGGAGCTGAACCGCTTCCCGGGTGACTTCCTCTGCCACCTCCGCGGTGAAATTCTTGGCCATGGCCACTTCCTTCACCGGCGCCTTGCCGGCGTCCATGAGCGCCGCGCAGTGGTAGGTGTACTGGGTAGCCAGCTCCACCCGGGTCGCCATATCAACAAGCTTGTGGCGGGTCACCTGGAAGCCGCTGATGGTGCGCCCAAACGCCTCACGCTCCCGGCTGTAGTCCATGGCCTTCTCCAGCGCCAGGCGCGCGGTCATCGCCCCCATGATGCACAGCATCAGCCGCTCCTGGAGGAAATTGGTCATGATCACCATGAACCCGCCGTTCTCCTGACCGATCAGGTTTCCCGCGGGCACCTTAACGTCCTCGAAGAACAACTCGGCGGTATCGCTGGCCCACCAGCCGGTCTTCTTAAGCATGCGCCCGCGCGAGAACCCGGGCGTATCACGCTCCACCAGCAGCATGCTGATGCCGTTATGGCCGGCTTCGCCCGTACGCACGGCCACGGTGTAGTAATCGGCCCTGTGCCCGCTGGTAATAAAGGTCTTGCTGCCGTTGATCCGGTAATGATCGCCTTCCTTTTCCGCGCGGGTCCGGAGATTCGCCACATCGGACCCGCCACCGGGCTCGGTGATCGCCAACGCTGCCACCGCGTCACCCCGCAGCACTTCGGGCACCACCCGTTCGCGCATGGCCTTAGGCCCCCACTTCACAATGGGTGGCAGGGCAATGTCATGGGAACCCAGGCCCGCAACCAGGCCTCCGGAGGTGCTGCGCATCAGCGCCTCACTCACCGCGACCTTGAGAAACAGATCCCCTTCCCCGGTGCCACCCAGCGCCTCTGGGTAACCAACACCCAGCAGGCCGGCATCAGCGGCCTTGCGATAAAGCTCACGCGGGAATTCACCCGCCTCTTCCCATTCATCAATATGCGGCAGCACTTCACGCTCCACAAAGCGCTGCGCCGTCTGGCGGGCCTGTTCATGGGTTTCATTGAAGCAGTGTGTTGAGGTTTTCATGAATGCCTTCCTTCAGCGGTCAGGGCCAGAGTGGACAGTCTGAGTGTGCCGCAAGCATTCACACCAAGCAAGCGCTTGGTCATGTGCTGATTTTTATCCAGGCCGATCCGCGCGTATAATTCCTGCCTGTTTCATGCAGCCTTCATTCATCCACAGAGAAAGGACACCGTCATGAACTTTGACAAGATCCCGCCCGGCAAGAACCCGCCGGAAGACATCTTCGTTGCCATCGAGATCCCGGCCAACGCCCAGCCGATCAAGTATGAAATCGACAAGGACATGGACGCTGTCCTCGTGGATCGCTTCATGGCCACCCCCATGTTCTACCCGGCCAACTACGGCTTCATCCCCAACACACTGGCCGATGATGACGACCCGCTGGACGCTCTGGTCATCACGCCCTATCCGGTCATGCCCGGCTCCATCATCCGCAGCCGCCCGGTGGGTGTTCTGAACATGGAAGACGAGGAAGGCGAGGACGCCAAGCTGGTCTGCGTTCCCCACGACAAGCTGACCACGGCCTACAAGGATGTCCAGGACGTTGAAGACGTGCCGGAGCTGCTGAAGGAACAGATCAAGCACTTCTTCGAGAACTACAAGGATCTTGAAGCCGGCAAGTGGGTCAAGGTACGTAACTGGGACAACGCCGAAGCCGCCCGCAAGGCGGTTGAGGAAGCGGTCAAGGCCGCCGGCTGACGCCGTTACCGGGCGGTTCTCCGCCCGGTAAATCTCCCTCTTCCGGCTCCTCCGGCCGGGAAAAATAGAAGCCCATCACGCCATCCACCGGCAGCTCACGCACCACGGCCCACTCGTCCTCAACCTCCACGCCACTGACGAAGACACGTATCCCCTGAGCACGCAGAACCGGCGCGATGCTGGACAGGAAGAAGCGTGCCGCCCGGCGCTGATGCAGATCCCGGATGTATTCCCGGCTGATACGTACAGCCTGTATGGCGTAGCGCCCCAGATACCCGAAACTCACGCCACCGGAGCCGAAATGGTCCACCATAAGCCCCGCCGCGGCCCGGGAGGCTGTCTCGGCCAGCAGTGACACAGCGGTCGGTTGAACACGCAGGGCACGCTCGGGCACCACCAGCCAGAGATTGCGGGTCTGGTCCCCGGCCGCTTCAAGCCGCATGGCCAGCCAGTGCATGAAGGTGTCATCGACCAGCGACGCCAACCCAAGCGATACGGCCACGCTGCCGTCCAGCCCCGGCCCATCACCGGAGAGCACCCGCTCAATGACCAGGCGATCAAACGCCGGCGTCCGGCCCGAGCGCTCCAGATGGGGCAGGAAATGCGCCGCCACCTCCCAGCGCTCCGCCAGCTTCAGCCGACCCAGTACCTGGGTCATCAGGACACTGCCGTCCATGTCATGCAGCGCCTGCCACGCCAGAGCTACTTCCTCCGAGGCCAGTGCTGCGTCAATAGCCTCCAGCCAGCCGCCCGCTCCGTTGATCGGGGCAGCCAGGGAATGCCCCCAGCAGAGCAGGGGGTCACTGCTGGCCGCCGCCGTCGCCAGGCCCTGGTCGGCACGGGCCAGCAGTGCGCCCACACCCAGCCCTGGTTCGACCCGGGTAACGCCGGCCTGGAAGATGCCCTGCTCGGGGACACTGAAGGTGCTGTAGCGCGTTGAAAGCTGTTCCACCAGCTCCTGCAGCCAGGCATCCGCCTCCACCGGCTCGACGCCGGTGATGCAGACCAGAAGATCGGCGCCCTGACCCCGGGCGGTCACCACACCCTCATGATGGGACTCAAAGTCCAGCAACGCGGCACCGCATTCCGTAAGGACCGCGTTACCCCGGGCCCGACCACGGCCCTCATTGAACAACTGGAACCCGCGCGGACGGAAAACGGCCACCACGCCGCCGGCAGCGGATTCGCGGGAATGGAGCTCCGCTGCCAGCGCCTGATCGAAGGCCTCGCGGGTACGCAGTCCGGTTACCGGGTCCCGGCGGTTACGATGCTCCAGTTCGTTGATCAGACCAATCTGGCGCTCGAACGTCTCCCCCAGGCTCTGGGCCATACGGTTCAACGCCCGGGCAACACGGCTCAGCTCCCGGGCGCGGGGAGGATCGGTGCGGGCCGCGAAGTCATTCGCCTCAAGCGCCTGCGCCTGGATCTCCATCTGGCGCAATGGCGCCAGCAGCCGCCCGGCCCCGCGCCAGGCCAGCCACAGACTTACCACCAGGAGCGCACCGCTCCAGGCAAGACCCACGAGAAAGCTCTGCCAAAGGCGCACCAGCGCAGGCACGGGGTCGGCATGCACACGCACACTGCCCGCCGGCTCCCAGCCGTCCATCACAGTCGCTTCCCCCCGGGGCGACGGCAGGTCGGCCCACCACTGGAACCACCCCGGAACCGGCGGTGGCCCTGTCTCCACTTCGCGGCTGTGGCGCAGACTGCCGTCCGCCCGCACCAGCTCGATCCGCGTGTAGGCGCCGCTGTCGAACACCGCATCCACCAGCCGCCGCACCTGGCCCTCGCTCTCCAGGGCCGACACCGCCGCGCCCAGCGCCGTCGCCGCGTCCTGGGTCTGGATGTGAAGTTCATTCTCCAGATAGGCACCGAAGCGACTGGCGCTGAACCACGTCCCCGCCATCAGCACCAGCGTCAGCAGTCCCCCGATGAAGATCACAAGAAGCACGCGCAGGCTGTACCCGGTGTCATCCGCTCGACGCATCATGCTCCCTCGACAAGGGCATAAAAGCGCCAGATTGACACAGATCCAGAATAAACGACTATAGTGAATGCACGGAATGTGACGACGCACACCAATAACAAGTCCTCAGTCATGACAGACACCAGCTCCCAGCAGGAGAAGCTGCGCCAGCACTTCGCCCGCCGCGTGACAACCCAGGCACGGGTGGTCCTCGAAACCTGGCAGAAGTTCCTGGAAGCCGGCGAACCACCACCCGGTCTGCGTGAAGACCTGATGGTCACCACGGAAAAGCTGGTCAAGTACGCCCGCCGATTCGAGATGACGGATCACGAGGCGGCTGGCGACAGCATCCGGACCGCGCTCGAGATCTGGCCCGAAGGTCGCCCCATCAACACCGAGATCCGGGAAAACCTGCAACGGGGCATGGATCAGCTCTCGCGCTGCACCCTGCGCCGCTCGGACCAGCAGGAAGACGAAACGCCCAGGACCTGGCTGCGCACGCCCATCTATCTCGCTTTCAATGACAGCGACTACGCACAGCGCATCATCCGCCAGATGGAGTTTTTCGGGTTCCGGGCCGCGGCCTTCGCAACCCCGGACGAGCTGGACGCGGAATGCGCGCGCAATAAACCCGAAACCATCGTAATCGATGTGGATTTCGGTGGCGGAGAGGCCACTGCCGGGATCGCCACCATGGAGCGTATCCAGCAACGCCATGAAACCCCCATCCCGGTGCTCTACATGAGCCGCGAGGACGGTTCCATTGAAACCCGGCTGCGGGCGGTACGCTCCGGCGGTGAGGAATTCTTCTACCAGGCCCTGGATCCGGGCCAGCTGATCGAGAAGATCGAGCACTACTCCTACGCCCATCCACCCGACCCCTACCGGGTTCTGGTGGTGGACGATTCGAAAGCCCAGGCCAAGTACATCGAGAACGTGCTCCAGAAAGCCGGCATGCGCTCGCGCGTGCTGACCGACCCCATGGAGGTCATTAACGCGCTGGACGAATTCTCACCGGAAATCATCATCCTGGACATGTACATGCCGGGGTGTACCGGCACCGAACTGGCCAAGGTCATCCGCCAGCAGGACCATCTTCACAGCGTGCCCATCATCTACCTCTCCGCCGAAGAGGATGTCTCCAAGCAGCTGCATGCCATGAGCATGGGTGGCGACGATTTCCTGACCAAACCCATTGATGCCAAGCACCTGGTGGCCACCCTGCACAACCGCGGCCGGCGGGCACGCTCGCTGCTGGCACTGATGATCCGCGACAGCCTTACCGGCCTGTACAATCACACCCACACACTGAGCCTGCTCGAATCCGAGATCAGCCGGGCCCACCAGAGCGGCCAGCCTCTGACCTTCGTCATGCTGGATCTCGATCATTTCAAGCGGATCAACGACACCTACGGCCATCCCATCGGCGACCGGATCCTCAAGAGCCTGTCCCTGTTCCTCAAGCAGCGCCTGCGCAAAACCGACCACATCGGCCGCTATGGCGGCGAGGAGTTCGCCATCGTGCTGCCGGACACCCGCGAGGAGGATGCGCTGGGCGTCATGAACGAGATCCGCGAGAAGTTCAGCCAGCTGCGCCAGCCGGCCGCGGGCACCGATTTCCATGTGACCTTCTCCTGCGGGGTGGCCCAGTGGCGGGGCGAATCGCCCCAGGAGCTGTGCGAGCGTGCCGACACCCTGCTCTATGGCGCCAAAAGCGAGGGCCGCAACCAGGTCGTTGCAGGAGATTGATATTTCGTATCACCGCTATTGATCTACGGCTAACATGCGTTCACACTTTCCTGAACGTGCCCGGATCTTAGCGCGAAAACACAAAAACCGACGCAAAATAAGCCGAAAAGAAACAATTATGGCCACGATCCTCGTCCTCCACGGCCCCAACCTGAACCGGCTCGGCACGCGCGAGCCGGGCACCTATGGGGCGGCCACACTGGCGGATATCAACCAGCGTCTGCACGAGCAGACCAGCGAGGCCGGCCATCACCTGCTCACACTCCAGAGCAACGCCGAATACGAGCTCATTGAACGGATCCATGACGCGGCCGATGAAGGCATCGACTTCATCCTTTTCAATCCCGCCGCTTTCACGCATACCAGTGTGGCCCTGCGGGATGCCCTGCTGGCCGCCGCGATACCGTTCATTGAGGTGCATCTTTCCAACGTGCATGCACGCGAGCCCTTCCGCCATCACTCCTTTTTCTCGGATATTGCCGAGGGCGTGATCAGCGGATTCGGGGCAGAGGGCTATGAACTGGCCCTGACCGCCGCATGCCGCAAACTGAGGTGAATGAGAGCCCCATATGGACATTCGCAAAGTCAAGAAACTGATCGAGCTTCTGGAAGAATCCGACGTCGAGGAACTTGAGATCCAGGAAGGCGAGGATTCGGTCCGGATCAGCCGTCGCCGCGCCGACACCGTGACCATGGCCGCGCCCGCCCCGGCCCCCGCGCCCCAGCAGGCGGCACCGGCGCCCCAGCCCCAGCAGAGCGCTGGCAGCGGACAGGCGGAGGAGAAGACCGAACCGGACGAACCCCAGGGTCACCTGGTACGCTCACCCATGGTGGGTACCTTCTACCGGGCGCCCTCGCCCACAGCCGCCTCCTTCGTGGAAGTGGGCCAGAAGGTACACTCCGGTGACGCCCTCTGTATTGTCGAGGCCATGAAGATGATGAATCAGATCGAGGCCGACATCAGCGGAACCGTCTCCCAGATTCTGGTCGAAGACGGCGAGCCCGTTGAATACGACCAGCCCATGTTCGTCATCACCTGACAGCGAAGCGCCGCATCATGATCAATAAAGTACTGATTGCGAACCGGGGCGAGATCGCCCTGCGCATATTGCGGGCCTGCAAGGAACTGGGCATCCGCACCGTAGCCGTGCATTCACGCGTGGACCGCGACCTGATGCACGTCCGCCTGGCGGATGAGTCCGTGTGCATCGGACCCAACAGCGCCGCCGACAGCTATCTCAACATCCCCGCCATCATCAGTGCCGCTGAGGTAACGGACGCCGACGCCATCCACCCCGGCTATGGCTTCCTGGCCGAAAACGCCGACTTTGCCGAGCAGGTCGAGAAGAGTGGCTTCCGCTTCATCGGTCCCTCCGCCGAGACCATCCGGCTCATGGGCAACAAGGTTTCCGCCATCCGCTCCATGGTCAAGGCCGGCGTCCCCACGGTTCCGGGCTCCAATGGCCCGCTGACCGACGACGAGGAGCGCACCCGCCAGGTCGCCCGTGAAATCGGCTATCCGGTCCTGATCAAGGCCGCCTCCGGCGGTGGCGGACGCGGCATGCAGGTGGTGCACACCGAACACGCCCTGCTCAAGGGCGTGCATGTGACCCAGCGTGAGGCCCGCGGCGCCTTCGGCGACGAAACGGTCTATCTGGAGAAGTACCTGGAACGCCCCCGGCATGTGGAAGTGCAGGTGCTTGCGGACCAGCACGGCAACGTCATCCACCTGGGCGACCGCGACTGTTCCCTGCAGCGCCGCCACCAGAAGATCATCGAGGAAGCACCCGCGCCGCACATCGATCCTGAAGCCCGGGAGCGCACGCTCCAGGCCTGCCTCGACGCCTGCCGCGAGATCGGCTATGTGGGCGCCGGCACCTTCGAGTTCCTGTACCAGGACGGCGAGTACTTCTTCATCGAGATGAACACCCGTGTCCAGGTGGAGCACCCGGTTTCGGAGATGGTCACCGGTGTCGATATCGTAGCCGAACAGATCCGTGCGGCCGCCGGCGAGAAGCTGCGCTACCGCCAGGAGGACATCGAGATCCGCGGCCATGCGCTGGAATGCCGCATCAACGCCGAGGATCCCAAAACCTTCTCGCCCAGCCCGGGCCATGTGGAACGGTTCCACCCACCGGGCGGGCTTGGCGTGCGCGTGGACTCGCACCTGTATTCCGGCTACAGCATCCCGCCGTACTACGACTCCCTGGTGGGCAAGCTCATCACATTCGGCGAGAGCCGCGACATCTGCCTCACCCGCATGCACAACGCGCTGGATGAGCTGGTCGTCATCGGCATCAAGACCAACGGATCACTGCACCAGCGGCTGGTTCGTGATGAAGGCTTCCGCAGCGGAGACATCACGATCCACTACCTGGAACAGCTGATCCGAAGGGACTGAGCCATGGCTTGGGTCCAGCTCCACATCCAGTCGGACAGTGAGCATGCCGAGCTGCTGGAACAGATGCTGCTCGAGGCCGGTGCCGAGGCCGTGAGCATGGAAGACAGCGAGGATACCCCGCTCTATGAACCGGAGCGGGGCAGTACGCCGTTGTGGGACAGCACCACGGTTACCGGGCTGTTCCAGGGCGACGCTGATCTCGCCGGCGTCCAGGCCCAGGTGGCGGAAGCCTACCACTCAGCCACCCAGACCCACCTGGAATCCATGGAAACGGAACTGCTTGAGGACCGGGAATGGGAACGGGCCTGGATGGATGACTTCCGGCCCGAACGCTTCGGCAACCGCCTCTGGATCTGCCCGAGCTGGCAGGATCCGCCGGAACCGGATGCGGTGAACATCACCCTGGACCCTGGGCTGGCATTCGGCTCCGGCACACACCCCACCACCCGGCTCTGCCTGGAATGGCTGGACGCCAACCCAGTCAGGGATCTGGAAGTCGTGGATTACGGCTGCGGCTCCGGCATCCTCGGGCTGGCGGCGCTCAAACTGGGCGCCCGGCACGTTGTCGGCACCGACAACGACCCTCAGGCTCTGGATGCCAGTCGTGACAACGCCCGGCGCAACGGCATTCCCGATGACGCCCTGGCGCTGTATGCCCCGGAGGACCAGCCGGATACCCGCTGTGACCTGATGCTTGCCAACATACTGGCCCAGCCATTACTGTCTCTGGCACCAACACTGGCCGGTCAGGTACGGCCGGGCGGACGGATTGTGCTTTCCGGCATCCTGTCCAGCCAGGCCGACTCGATCAGTGATCGCTATGCCCACTGGTTCCACATGCAGTCACCGACGGAACAGGAAGGCTGGATCTGCCTGACCGGCACGCGCCACACGGACTGAAGTGGAGCCGACTGCATGGCCACAGAATCGGAAACCCTCACCCGCTGCCCCTACTGCCAGACGCGGTTCCGGGTAACCCCACGCCAGATAGAGGCGGCCAGGGGACGGGTACGCTGTGGCCACTGCCTGTACGTGTTCAATGCCGTTGAACACGCCGAGCCGGAAGAAGACCCCACCACCAAACCCCAGTCCACAGCCCCACAGGAGCCGTCTTCCGGAACGGAAACCGACGCGGACGACCTGGTCTTCGACGACAACCCGGAGGAGGACGCCCAGGATAGCCGCTACGCCGGCCACGACGAGCTCGAGGAAGAAGCTTTCAGCGAGGACTTCCTGGCGCTGGATGCCGGCGACCGTTCGGGCTTCCGCAGCGAGCTCGACGACCTGGATTCCCGGGAACAGCTGGAGGATGATGAAAGCTGGGCGGAGTCACTCCTGCAGGAGGTCGAGAGTGAACCGACCGAAGCCCCCGACAAGCCCGACTCCCCTGCCCCGGAACCACCGCCCCGGGAAAAGACGCCTGACCCGGAGCCCGAGCTGGAACCTGGTCCCCGACCGGAACCCCGGAATACAGCCCCTAGCGGGCCGGACTGGCAATCACTGAGCACCGACCCCATTGTCACCAGTCGGCCCGACCGCTGGCGCTGGCTGCGCAGACTGGCATGGCTGCTGGGCATTGCCGGTATGGCCGCCCTTCTCGTCTACCAGCTGGGCTGGTACCGTTTCGAACGGCTGGCGCTCTACGAGCCGATCCGCCCCTGGTACGAGCAGGCCTGCGAATGGGCTGGGTGTGAGCTGCCCCCCCTGGTCGCCACCGACGCGCTGGAACCGCGCCGCCTCGTGGTCCGCAGCCATCCGGACATGGCCAATGCCCTTCTGCTGGAGGTCACTATTGTCAACGAAGCCGGCTTTGACCAGCCGTGGCCCGCCATCGCCCTGAGCTTCTCCAACCTCAACAACGATGTGGTGGCCCAGCGCGTTTTCCAGCCACAGGCCTACCTGGCGGACGACGAAGCAGAACGTGGCCGCATTCCCTCCGGGGAGGGGCGGCGTATCCGTCTGGGACTTCAGGACCCGGGCAAGGACGCCATCAATTACCGGATCGACTTCCTCCCCGCGCGTCAATAGTCCCGACCCAAAAATACTCGGTTTTTCAGCCAGCCATCCCCTTTAATGGGATGAGAGCCCAGAGTATCATTGTCTCCCCCTGAGCTGGTCGAGATTTGACCAACCCGCACGGATCCAATCACCGGGAGAACGCTGTGGTCGCCATTGGCCCCCATACGCTGCCCAACAACCTGGTTCTGGCCCCCATGGCGGGTGTCACGGACAGACCCTTCCGGCTCCTGTGCCGCAGAATGGGTGCTGGTCTCGCCATCTCGGAAATGGTTACAGCGGACGCCAGCCTGTGGAGTTCGCGCAAATCCCGCCAGCGGATGGACCACGACGGGGAATCTGAGCCCATCGCGGTCCAGATCGCGGGCGGCGATGCCCCGATGCTGGCCGAGGCCGCCCGTTTCAACGTCGCCAATGGCGCCCGGATCATCGACATCAACATGGGTTGCCCCGCCAAGAAGGTCTGCAACAAGGCCGCGGGATCCGCGCTGATGCGCGATGAAGCCCTGGTGCGCGAGATTCTGGAATCCGTCGCGGCGGCCGTGGATGTGCCGGTCACGCTCAAGATGCGCACCGGCTGGGACCGGGATAACAAGAACGCGGTGACCATCGCACGCATGGCCGAAGACGCCGGCATTGCCGCACTGGCGGTACACGGGCGAACCCGGGCCGACGCCTATAAGGGCGAGGCGGAATACGGGACCATCGCTCAGGTCAAGCAGGCGGTGGATATCCCCGTCTTCGCCAACGGCGATGTGGACACCCCCCGCAAAGCCGCACAGGTTCTGCGGGAAACCGGCACCGATGGCCTGTTCATCGGTCGGGCCGCCCAGGGCAGGCCCTGGCTCTTCCGCCAGATCAACCACTATCTGGCCACGGGCGAGGAGCTCCCGGACCCCGGAGCGGAGGAAATCCGCAACATCCTGATGGGGCACGTGGAGGCGCTGCACGCCTTCTATGGCGAGTACATCGGGCTGCGGGTGGCACGCAAGCACGTGGGCTGGTACCTGCAGGCCCGTGATCCGGACAAGACATTCCGCCGGCACTTCAACCGCATTGAGGACGCCGGCGCGCAGCTTCAGCTGCTCGATCATTACTTTCAAGGCATCCAGACAGAAGAGGTACGTGTCGCATGAGCACTGAATTCATGGCCGAGGACAACCGGGCCCGGCAAACCGACGAGCCCCTCACAACGGCGGCCGGCAACGGTCAGACCGTCACACTGCGCGACAGCGTGGAACAGGCTCTGGAGAACTACTTCTCCCAGCTCGACGGCGCGCCGGTCAGCGACGTCTACCAGCTGGTGCTGTCCGAGGTGGAAGCGCCGCTGCTGGAGAAGGTCATGGAATACACCGGTGACAACCAGACGCGCGCCTCCGCCATGCTCGGTCTCAACCGGGGCACCCTGCGCAAGAAGCTCAAGCAGTACGGCCTGCTGTAAGGAATCGGAGCCATCATGACGGAACAGCCAAATGCGACCCCCATACGCCGGGCGCTGATCAGCGTCTCGGATAAGACCGGTATTGTTGAATTCGCCCAGGCCCTGCGCGAGCGCGGCGTGGAGATCCTCTCCACCGGCGGCACTTTCCGGCTTCTGACCAGCAGTGGTATCGAGGCGAAGGAAGTCTCCGACCACACCGGCTTCCCGGAAATCATGGGTGGCCGGGTCAAGACGCTGCACCCGCTCATCCATGGCGGCATCCTTGGCCGCCGTGGCACGGACGACAGCGTTATGGCGGAACAGGGAATCGACCCCATCGACATGGTGGTCGTGAACCTCTACCCCTTCGAACAGACCGTTGCCGACCCGGACTGCGACCTGCCCACCGCCATCGAGAACATCGACATCGGCGGGCCAGGCATGCTCCGCGCTGCTGCCAAGAACCACCAGGATGTTGCTGTTGTCGTGAATGCCGACGATTACGACCCCATCCTGAATGAAATGGATGCCAACGACGGCGGTCTACGCAGCGCCACGCGCTTTGACCTGGCCACCCGGGCCTTTGAGCACACCGCCGCCTACGACGGCGCCATCGCCAACTACCTGGGCGGCCGGCTGGACAGCCAGGCGGAGCCGGATCCCTTCCCGCGCACCTTCAACAACCAGTTCGAAAAGGTGCAGGACATGCGTTACGGCGAGAACCCGCACCAGAGTGCCGCGTTCTACCGTGAACGTGGCGCTACCGAGGCGTCCGTCTCAACCGCGCACCAGTTCCAGGGCAAGGCCCTGTCCTACAACAACGTGGCGGACACCGACGCCGCCCTGGAATGCGTCAAGCCCTTCGCGGATCCGGCCTGCGTGATCGTCAAGCACGCCAACCCCTGTGGGGTGGCCATCGGCTCGGACCTGAAGCAGGCCTACGAACTGGCCTTCGCCACCGACCCGACCTCATCCTTCGGCGGCATCATCGCCTTCAACCGCCCCCTGGATCCGGAAGCGGCGGCTGCGATCATCGAACGCCAGTTCGTGGAAGTGATCATCGCACCGGAAATCACGCCGGAGGCAGCGGAGGTGCTGGCAGCCAAAAAGAACGTGCGCGTTCTGGCCTGTGGCCCCTTCAATGACGAACGGATTGCGGCCTGGGACTACAAGCGGGTCACCGGTGGCCTGTTGGTTCAGGACCGGGATCTGGGCATGGTCGATGAGAACACCCTGCAGATGGTGACCGACCGTTCGCCCTCACAGGACGAACTGGAAGATCTGCTGTTCGCCTGGGAAGTGGCCAAGTACGTCAAGTCCAACGCCATCGTCTACGCCCGCCATGGCCGCACCATCGGCATTGGCGCCGGCCAGATGAGCCGTGTCTACAGTGCGCGCATTGCCGGCATCAAGGCCGCCGACGAAGGGCTTGAAGTCAAGGGCTCGGTCATGGCCTCGGATGCCTTCTTCCCGTTCCGGGACGGCATCGACCAGGCGGCCGAAGCGGGCATCCAGGCGGTGATCCAGCCCGGCGGCTCCATGCGCGATCAGGAAGTGATCGACGCCGCCAACGAGCACGGCATCGCCATGGTCTTCACCGGCATGCGTCACTTCCGGCATTGAGGTGCTTATGCAGATCCTGATCATCGGCGGCGGTGGCCGTGAACACGCACTGGCCTGGAAGGCGGCCCAGTCACCGCAGGTCCAGCAGGTGTACGCCGCGCCCGGCAATGCCGGGACCGCCCGTGAGCCGGGTGTTGAGAACGTGGCGCTGGCGGACGACGACATTGATGGCCTCGTTGATTTTGCCACGAACAGGACCATTGACCTGGTCATCGTCGGTCCCGAGGCGCCACTGGTTGCGGGTATCAGTGACCGGCTGCGTGCAGCCGGCATAGCCGTTTTCGGTCCCAGTGAAGCCGCCGCCCAGCTGGAAGGGTCCAAGAGCTTCGCCAAGGACTTCCTGGCGCGCCACAGCATCCCCACTGCCGACTACCGGACCTTTGGGGACATGGAGGCGGCACTGGAGTACCTGCGTGAGAAAGGTGCGCCCATTGTGGTCAAGGCGGACGGCCTGGCCGCCGGCAAGGGCGTGATCGTGGCGGAGACCCTGGCCGAGGGGGAAGATGCCGTGCGCGACATGCTCGCCGGCAACACCTTCGGCGATGCCGGCCACCGCGTGGTCATCGAGGAATGCCTGGCCGGCGAGGAAGCCAGCTTCATCGCCATGGTGGATGGCTCCAACATCCTGCCACTGGCCAGCAGCCAGGACCACAAACGGGTGGGCGATGGCGACACCGGCGCCAACACCGGTGGCATGGGCGCCTATTCCCCTGCCCCCGTGGTTACGGAGGAGGTCCACGAACGCATCATGCGGGAAGTCATCGAGCCCACGGTTGCCGGCATGGCGGACGAGGGCCACCCCTACACAGGCTTCCTGTACGCTGGGCTCATGATCACCCCCAACGGCTCCCCCAAGGTCATCGAGTTCAACTGCCGGCTGGGCGACCCGGAAACCCAGCCGCTGCTGATGCGGCTGCGCTCGGACCTCGTCCAACTCTGCCTCGCCGCCACCCAGGGTGGACTGGGCCGGCAGCAGTGCGACTGGGATGAGCGCCCCGCCCTGGGCGTGGTGATGGCCGCCGGCGGCTACCCCGCCAAATACCGTAAGGGCGATGCCATCACCGGCCTGGATGACCTGGACGGCGACGGCCTCAAGGTTTTCCACGCCGGCACCCAGCAGGAGGCTGATGGTCGTGTGACCACCGCCGGCGGCCGGGTCCTGTGCGTAACCGCGCTGGGCGGAACGGTCGAGCAGGCCCAGAAGGCGGCCTATGCGGGCGTTGATCGCATCCGGTGGGACGACGCCTACTGCCGGCGGGATATCGGCTTCCGCGCGCTCAACCGGGACTGATTCGGCACTCCGCAGACCAGGGGCGTATCGGCTGTCTGACAGCGAGACTCCTTGACACCCCTGGTTTCCAGGCCAACTATGCAAGACATGAGAGGAAAAGGAGACCCATCATGTCGCCGTTAATGCTGTTCCGGCTGATCCTTCCATCCAGCGGCGCATGGGCCAGGCTGCGCGATCATCCGCCCTCTGTTCTGGCGCTTATCCTGTTCCCCGTCCTGCCTCTGGCCCTGATTCCACCGATCATGCTCTATCAGGCGGGCACAGGTTATCCGGAAGCCTTCGGCGACGCCTTCGCCGGGCGCGAATGGGGCTACATCACCATCATCCTTTTCCTCGCGGAACTGCTGACGTTCGCCGTCATGGGCTGGCTGATCCATGAAGTGGGCAATACCCGCAGCGCCCACATCAGTGCCCACAGTGCCTACCTGGTGGCCGCCGTTGCGCCCGTTCCCATGTGGCTTTCCGCGTTTGCGCTCTTCGTTCCGAGCCTGACGGTCATAACAAGCATCGCCCTGATCGGACTGATATGGAGCTGCGCCATCGTTTTCCGGGGGATAAGCCACCTCTGCCGGATTGGAGCGGACGTGGAGGCCATGTCGATCACCTACACGGTTATGGCGGCAAGCGTGCTGGCCTGGGGTCTGCTGCTGGCAATCATCTGGGGTCTGTAAAGCGTGGAGCCCCTGCTCACCTGGACAATGCTGGTGGCGGCAGCCTTTCTGGGGGGCGGCCTCAATGCCGTAGCCGGGGGCGGCAGCTTCTTCACCTTCCCGGCGTTGGTCTGGGCCGGCGTACCGCCGGTAGCCGCCAACGCCTCCGGGACCATGGCGCTGCTCCCCGGCTACATGGCCAGCACCTGGGGGTTCCGCGAGGATCTGAAGGCACCGGAGCAACTCTCCATGGCAGCAGTCCTGGCCACCAGCCTGATCGGTGGCAGCCTCGGAGCCGGCCTTCTACTGATCACACCGGATGCGGTCTTCAGCGATATCGTCCCCTGGCTGCTGCTGGCCGCCACCCTGCTGTTCGCCCTCGGGCCACGCCTGCTGCGTAACCTGAATACCAGCGGAGGCGAGTCCCGCCCTGGCGTCCAGATCACAGCACTTCTGGCGGTCTGTATCTACGGCGGCTACTTCAATGGCGGCCTCGGAATCGTGCTTCTGGCCACTTTCGGGCTGCTCGGCCACACCGGTCTCAACCGGATGCAGGGCCTCAAGAACCTCATCTCCGCCGTACTTACCGCCATCGCCGTGGCACTCTATGCCATCGGCGGGGCCATTATCTGGATCAAGGCCCTGGTCATGATGATCTCGGCGGTGGCGGGCGGCTATGTGGTCGCAAGGGTAGCCCGGAAGCTGCCGGAGGCGACCATACGCGCCGTGGTCATCGTCACGGGCGCGATCATGACAGCGGTGTTCTTCCTCAACTGATCAGTCTTCCGCCTTACGCTCCGAATAACGGCTGACCAGATACTCCGAGCGATCACGCAGCAGCAGGGTAAACTTCACCAGCTCCTCCATCACGTCCACTACCCGGTCGTAGAGCGGTGACGGCAGCATCCGGCCCGCCTCATCGAATTCCTGGTAGGCCTTGGGCACGGAGGACTGGTTGGGGATGGTGATCATGCGCATCCAGCGCCCGAGGATACGCAGGTTGTTCACCGCGTTGAACGACTGGGAACCGCCGGAGACCTGCATCACCGCCAGGGTCCGTCCCTGGGTGGGCCGCACGCCGCCGACCGAAAGCGGCAGCCAGTCGATCTGGGTCTTCATGATCCCGGTCATGTTGCCATGACGCTCCGGGCTGACCCAGACGTGCGCCTCGGACCACTGGGAAAGCTCCCGAAGTTCCTGCACCTTGGGGTGATCCGCCTCCGCATCGTCCGGCAGCGGCAGGCCCGAGGGATTGAACATTCGGGTCTCGGCGCCGAACTCATGCAGAAGGCGCTGCGCCTCCTCGGCCAGGAAGCGGCTGTAGGAACGCTCCCGGAGCGAGCCGTAGAGCAGCAGGACCCGTGGCGGATGAGCGCTTCCGGGGCTGTTGAGTTTCTCAAGATCCGGATGATCCAGAAAGGTCCGGTTCACGTTGGGTAGATCCACCATTCGATACACCTCAGCCCTGGCTGGTTCCCGGAAAATACTGACGGGTATGGTTCGCAATCCAGACCAGCCCCAGCATCAGTGGCACCTCGACCAGCACGCCGACCACCGTGGCCAGTGCCGCACCGGACTGCAGCCCGAAGAGCGAAATGGCCGCAGCCACGGCCAGCTCAAAGAAGTTGCTGGCCCCGATCATGGCCCCCGGCGCCGCCACGCTATGCGGGACTTTCCAGGCCCTGGCCCAGCCGTAGGCAATCACGAAGATCAGGAAGGTCTGAAGAATGAGCGGCACTGCGATCAGCGCAATGTGCACCGGGTTCTGGAGGATCACCTCGCCCTGGAAGGCAAACAACAGCACCAGCGTCAGGATCAGGCCAACGGGTGTCACGGGGCCCAGACGCTTCATGAAGACGTTCTCGAAGTAATCACTCCCCTTCCTGGCAATGACATAACGACGCGTGGCATAGCCGGCCGTCAGCGGAATCACGATGTAGAGGAAGACCGAAAGCGCAATGGTGTCCCAGGGCACCATGATGTTGGACAGCCCCAGAAGCACCATCACGATGGGGGCGAAGGCGAACAGCATAATGATGTCGTTAAGCGATACCTGAACCAGCGTATAGGCCGCATCGCCACGGGTCAGGTAACTCCAGACGAACACCATGGCCGTGCAGGGGGCGGCCCCCAACAGGATGGCCCCGGCCAGGTACTGGCGTGCCATATCCTCGGCAATGAAGGGCGCGAACACCACCAGCAGGAAGAACCACGCAATGGCGAACATGGTGAAGGGCTTGATCAGCCAGTTCACCGCCGTGGTAATCACCAACCCCCTGGGCTGGCGACGCACGCCCGCGATGGAGGCGAAATCCACCTGCACCATCATCGGGAAGATCATGGCCCAGATCAGGACCGCTACCGGAATCGACACCTGCGCGTATTCAAAACGCGACAGCACATCAGGCACCACTGGCGCGAACTGCCCCAGTGCAATACCAATCACAATCGCAAGCGCCACCCAGACCGACAGGTAACGCTCGAACAGACCCATGCCCTCCTTGATGTTCGGGGTATCCTCAGTGGTACTCACGCCTGGCCTCCATCAACGTCATCGCGAATCAGGCATTCAACCCGTGCCCTTATATCATCCCGAACGTTACGGAACTGCTGCATGATCCTGTCCTCCGACCCCAGGGCTTTTGCCGGGTCCGGCAGTCCCCAATGGCGCTTGATCGTCCCTGGGGGCAGTATCGGGCAGGACTCATCGGCATCACCGCAGACCGTCACCACCAGATCCGCCCATTCCAGGTGCGCATCCGTCAGGAGGGTGGACGCCTGATCACGGATATCCACGCCAGCCTCATCCATCGCCTTGATGGCCCTCGGGTTCTGGCCATGGGCTTCCAGACCGGCGGAATCCACGCTCACGCGATCCCCGGCCAGATGCCGCAGGACCCCCTCGGCCATCTGGGAGCGGCAGGAGTTACCGGTACACACGAACAACACATTCATCACCAAACCTCATTGGGCCGCATCCAGGGAAGGACGTTGGGTCATGCATGAAAGGCGGGCACTGAGCTCACCCAGATCCCGCGCCTCCAGCGCCGCGCGCAGGACCTGGCGGGCCCAGTCCGGAAGGTCCGTGGCCAGACGGTAATGCACCCACTGCCCACGGCGCTCATCCTGCACAATGCCCTGATCCCGGAGCTGGGAGAGGTGGCGCGAGATACGCGGCTGTGAAAGCTCAAGGGCCGCAACCAGCTCGCAGACACAGAGCCGCCCTTCCTGCTCAAGGAGCAACAGGCTGTTCAACCGGGTGGTGTCTGAAAGCGCTCGAAAAAACTGCTCCGGCGTAACCATATCCGCATATCCATATATGTACAATCGCAACTCTACACGGAATAAGGCGCAATGAAAAGATCCGCACGCCCGGGATCTACAGCGACGGAAACTCGAGCTCGGGCACTCCCCAGCGCCGCCGGATCCAGTTGATGGACCGGAACACCGCCGGGCGCTCAACCACCCAGCGCTCCAGGCGGTATTTGCCCGGGAAATTGAGAAGCGTCAGCGAGATGAGGATGGTCAGAAGGCCCTGCCCCGGCAGCACCAGCATCGCGATCCCCGCAAACAGAAGGATCAGGCCCAGAAGGTTCTTGAGGATGAGTGCCAGCAGCCCCAGCAGCGGATAGCGGCCCTGGAGGAGATAGCGCCGGCGCCGCGGCCGGGTGAAATAGTCCGACGGAATCCGGGCGATGACGAACGGCACCGCCACCAGCGTGGCCACAAACATCAGGAGGGAAACGCCCCCAAGGGCCCACAGGAAGGTTTCATGGCGCTCAAACCAGCGGACCAGCATTGCAAACAGTGCTTCCATCGGTTGCTCCCGGAAAACCAGCGCCAAGGCTAGCGCGTTCCGCGGCCACTGCGAAGGCCCTTGGAGAACGCCAACGTGGCCCCCATCACATCCTGCAGTTGCCGCATGAACTGATCACTTCCTATACTCGATACCGTATGGGGAGATAACAACCGGATGCTGGAGGGCACCTATGGAACAGAAAACCCCTCAAAGGGAAACGGCACGGTCATTCCGAAGTGACCGCTTTTCACCGCTGGGCCTGACCCAGTCACTCATTGAGCCGAACAGCACAGCCACCGGCGCCGAGCGCTGGATGGCGGAGAAATTCCTGTCGGTGGCCGGCAATCCGCCCCTGACCCTGGATCTATGGGGAACCCAGGAGATCACGCCTTCCGGGCAGAGCCCATGTTACCGCCTGCGGGTGGCGGACCGTTCCGCCCTGTATGAACTGATGACCAACCCGAACCTGGCCTTCGGCGACCTCTACAGCGAAGGGCGGCTGGAGATGGACGGCCACATGCCGGATCTTCTCACGGATCTCTACCGCTCACTGGACCAGGCCTACGAGAAGCTGCCGCTGTTCCTGCGCATGCTCTGGCGCGACCAGGCGCCGCGCTCGACCAGCCTCAAGGCGGCCCGGGACAACATCCACCACCATTACGACATGGGCAACGATTTCTACCAGCTATGGCTGGACCGGGCCCAGATGCAGTACACCTGCGCCTACTACGAGGAACCGGACATCACCCTGGAACAAGCCCAGCTCGCCAAGCTTGAGCTGGTCTGCCGCAAGCTGCAGCTCAAGCCCGGCGAGACCGTGGTGGAAGCCGGCTGTGGCTGGGGCGGACTCGCCCGCTACATGGCGAAGCACTACGGCGTGAAGGTGCGCGCGTTCAACATTTCCGAGGAACAGGTGACCTTCGCGCGCGAAAAAGCGAAGGAGGAAGGCCTGGAAAACCAGGTGGAGTACGTGCTGGACGATTACCGCAACATCTCCGGCCTGTACGACCGATTCGTTTCCGTGGGCATGCTCGAGCATGTGGGAACCGACTACTATCCGGACCTGGCCGCGGTCATCCGCCGGCACATGAAGACCGAGGGCCTGGCGCTGGTTCATTCCATCGGGCGCAACTACCCGATGCGCACCAACGCCTGGATCGAGAAGCGGATCTTCCCCGGCGCCTATCCACCCAGCATCACCGAATTCACCAGTATCGGCGAGGCCGGTCCCTTCTCGGTGCTGGATGTGGAGAACCTGCGGCTGCACTACGCCGAAACCCTGGAGGACTGGCTCGCCCGCTTTGAGGCCAACATCGACACCGTGCGCGAGATGTACGGTGAGAACTTCGTCCGGGCCTGGCGCCTCTACCTGGCCGGCTCGATCGCCTCGTTCCGGGCGAACGCACTCCAGCTGTTCCAGATGGTGCTGGCGCACCCCGAGAACAACAATGTGCCACGTAACCGTAAACACCTCTACACCAGCTCCAACGTGCCGCCGGAGGACAGTTACTGATGGTACAGCGCTATGATGCACTGATCGTTGGTGGTGGGCCGGCCGGCTCCACCATGGCACAGACCCTGACACAGCGGGGCTACCATACCCTGGTGGTCGACAAGCAGACCTTCCCCCGGGATAAGACCTGCGCGGGCTGGGTCACGCCCGCCGTGCTGGAGCTCCTGGCCATCAACCCGGATGACTACCGGCGGGAGAACATCATGCAGCCCATCCATCGCTTCCGCATCGGCATGATGGGGCAGAAGGCGGTGGAGAATGACCATGGCAGCGAGCCCGTCAGCTACGGCATCCGCCGCTGTGAGTTCGACCACTACCTGCTCGAGCGCAGCGGCAGCGATCGGGCCGAGGGCGTCAAATTCAAGTCCCTGGAACGCACCGACGACGGCGAATGGTGCCTGAACGGCGAGTACCAGGCGCCGCTGGTCATTGGCGCCGGTGGTCACTTCTGCCCGGTGGCGGCCACAATCGGGGAAGGCCCCGGCAGCCACGAAACCTCGGTGACCGCCAAGGAAGTAGAGTTCGAGATGACGCCGGAGCAGGCCCGGCACTGCCGGGTCCGCGAGGATACCCCGGAACTCTGGTTCTGTCGGGACCTGATGGGCTACGCCTGGGTCTTCCGCAAGGACAACTTCCTCAACATAGGCCTGGGGCGTGAGGACCCGGATGACCTCAAGCAGCACCTCAATGACTTCGTTGCCAGGATGCAGGCCGAGGAACGTATCCCGGAGGACCTGCCCGGGAAGTTCAAGGGCCATGCCTACCTGCTCTACGACCACGCGGAGAGACCACTGATCGATGACGGTATTCTCCTGATCGGCGATTCCGCCGGCCTCGCTTACACCCAGAGCGGCGAAGGCATCCGGCCGGCCGTGGAGTCCGCCTTCCTGGCGGCGGACGTCATTCAGCAAGCACCGGATTACCGGGCTGCCAGCCTCCAGCCCTACGCCGACCGCCTGCGCGAGCGTTTCGGCACCCGCGAGGTGGAGCACGAGGGCGGCGGCCTGGACCTTCCGGACTGGGCCAAACTGCGCATCGCCCCGGCGCTCATGAAAACGCACTGGTTCACGCGCCGGGTGGTAACCGAACGCTGGTTCCTGCACGAACATGTCCCGGCGCTGGAGACCGCCTCCTGAATGAAATCCGCATTGATGCCCTATGCGGCCCGTTTTGTCAGCAGTCCGCTCGTACACAACCTCCGGCGCGGCCTGCAGGCAAGGCAGGCTCGACGTAAGGGACAGGAACGACAGGTCGATGTGTATCTCAACCCGAGGGATCCACACGGCTACGTGCTGCTGCAGGTCCTGCCCTCTCTGGCGGAGCGTTTCGGTCTGAACTACCGCGTTTTCACAGTCGAGGCGCTGCAGGATGACATGTTCCCCGAGCGCGACCTCTGGCAGTCCTGGGCCGTGGCCGATGCCCGCGACCTCGCCCGCCTGTACCGGCTGGACTTCCCGGAGACCGCTCCCGCGTTGACGGAAGAGGCCGTTCACGCAGCAGCCTGCCGTATGACCCGAGCCGAAAAGGACCCGGACTTCCTGGATGAAGCGCTCGCGGCCCTGCGCGGGCTATGGCACGGCGACCCACCACTGCCGACGCCCACGCCGGAGGAATCCGAACAGGCCCGTGCTGCCATCGCCCGCAATGAGCAGCACCTTCAGCAAGCAGGCCATTACCTGGGCGCCATGCTGCACTACGAGGGTGAGTGGTTCTGGGGGCTGGACCGGCTCGACCACCTGGAACGGCGCCTGATTGCCAAGGGGTATGCCCGCCATGCCAATGAGAGCGCCCGTTTCGTGCGCACCTGGGCGGACCTCTGCCGAAAGCCGAAACCGGCCACGCCAGTGACCACACCCCTTGAGATCTTCTTCTCCATGCGCAGCCCCTATTCCTACCTGGGGCTTGAACGGGCCAAACAGCTGGCGGACTATTTCGGTTGCCCCCTGCAGGTCCGGCCCGTTCTGCCCATGCTCATGCGCGGCCAGGCGGTGCCACCGGCCAAGAAGTGGTACATCTTCAGGGACACCAAACGGGAAGCCGAAAAACTCGGTATCCCGTATGGCTTCGTCGCCGATCCGCTGGGTGCCGGGGTTGAACGCTGCTATGCGCTTTTCCCCTATGCCCGGGAACAGGGGCTGGAGGTTACCTTGATGATGACTTTTGCGCGCGCGGTGAACGCCCGGGGTATCCGTTCCGAGACCGACAGGGGCCTCCGGCGCATTGTTGAGGATGCCGGCCTGGACTGGACCGAAGCCCGCCAGTGGCTGGACAGCGAAGACTGGCGTGACGAAGTGGAAGCCAACTGCCAGGAACTCTACCGGATCGGCCTCTGGGGCGTACCCGGGTTCCGCTTCGGCGACGTCACGGCCTGGGGCCAGGACCGGCTGTGGCTGATCCAGGAAGCCATGCGTGGCGGGGATTGTACCCATCCCGAGCGATCCCCAGAATCAGGGCAGCAGTCATCCCAGAACCAGGCCGTTTCCCCATGACAACCCTGCATATCGACATCGTCTCCGACATTGCCTGCCCCTGGTGCGCCATTGGCTATGCCCGTCTGGAGCAGGCGATGGACCAGGTTGCCGGCGAATGCAATTTCACGGTGAGCTGGCATCCGTTTGAACTCAACCCGGACAAGGACGCCGACGGCGAACCCATCCTGCAGGCCCTGAGCCGCAAGTACGGCCGCAGCCCCGAAGAAATGGAGAAGGCCCAGAACGACATGGCGGCCATTGCCCATGAACTCGGCCTGAATTTCGAGCACATGCAGGAGCGCTACACCCGGAATACCTTCAACGCACACCGGCTGGTCATGTGGGCCGGCGAACAGAACCGCCAGACCGAGATGAAAAAGGCCTTCTTTGAGGCCTATTTCGGGCGCGCGGCCGATATTTCAGACGATGGGGTACTGCTGGAATGCGTGGCCGCCATCGGCCTGGATACGGGCGAGGCGCGCCGGGTCCTGGATGAGGGCGACTTCGCGGAAGCAGTCCGGAAGGAAGAGGCCTATTACCAGAAAGCCGGCATCTCCGCCGTCCCGGCCTACGTCATCAACCAGCAGTACCTGATCTCCGGTGCCCAGGAGCCGGACTACCTGGTGCAGGCTTTCCGGGACATCCAGGCCGGCACTGCCGCGTGACAGGGTGCGATGCCCGTGGCGGGCATCGCTTCCGGCGCTACCCCAGAGACTTCACCGCCTCAATCATCTCCACCATGACCTTCTGGGCATCGCCATAGACCATGTGGGTGTTGTCCGCGAAGAAGAGCTCGTTCTCGACGCCGCTGTACCCCCTGCCCTGACCGCGCTTGACCACGAAGGCTTGCTGGGCATAGTCCACGTTCAGGATGGGCATGCCATAGATGGGGCTGGACTCGTTGGTGCGCGCCGCGGGGTTCACCACGTCATTGGCGCCGATCACCAGGGCCGCATCCGACAACGCGAACTCCTCGTTGATGTCCTCCAGGTCATGGATGATGTCATAGGGAATGCCGGCCTCTGCCAGCAGTACGTTCATGTGCCCCGGCATGCGTCCGGCCACCGGGTGGATGGCGAAGGCCACCTCGACACCCTGCTTCTGCAGCAGTTTCACGAACTCGTAAAGCTTGTGCTGGGCCTGCGCCACCGCCAGGCCATAGCCAGGCACGATGATCACCTTCGAGCCGTAGTACATGGAGATGGCGGCATCCGATGCATCCACCGATTTCATGGAGCCCTCGATACCGCCGGAGCCATCGTCTTCCTCACCGAAGTTCGAGAAGATGACGTTGCTCACCGAGCGGTTCATGGCCTTCGCCATCAGGAACGTCAGCAGCGTGCCGGCGGACCCCACCACGGTACCGGCAATGATCATCGCCGGGTTCTGGAGCACGAAGCCCTCAAACGCCACGGCCAGGCCGGTGAAGGCATTGTAGAGCGAAATGACCACCGGCATGTCCGCGCCGCCGATGGGCGTGGTCAGCAGCACCCCCAGCACCAGGGCGGCAATGAAAAAGAGCGTGATGCCGGTGGTGGGCACGCCACCGGCACCGACGATCAGGACATAGAGCGCAAACAGCGCGGCCAGCGCCAGCAGCCCACCATTAACCAATTGCTGGGTGCTGAAACGCAGGGTCCTTTTGAGCCGTCCGTCCAGCTTGGCCCAGGCGACGATCGAGCCCGAGAGGGCCACCGCGCCGATCAGACCGCCAACCAGCGCCAGAACCGTCACCACGAAACCGTAGTGCTGGGCATTACCGGAATACAGCTCCACGGCCGCAATGGCCGCGGCCGCACCACCGCCCATGCCGTTGTAGAGCGCCACCATCTGCGGCATCCCCGTCATCTCGACGCGCTTGCCACTGCGCCAGGCCCAGGCCACACCGATCCCCAATGCGACCAGGGCCAGCAGGAAATTGGTACCAAGGTGCTCCGAAGCCGCCGGGCGTACGTCGAAGGCATACAGGAAGGCGGCCGCGACCGCGATCACCATGCCCCAGCCCGCAACACGGATACCGGAGGGTGCGGTCACGGGGCTCGCCATGCGCTTGAGCCCGTAGATGAACAGCAGGGTTGCGACAAAGAAAGCCGCTGCGATCAGGAAACTCACCATGATTGTGCCCCTCAGTCCTGCCGGTCACTGGATTTGAACATGTCGAGCATGCGGTCGGTTACCACGTAACCGCCGGCCGCGTTACCCGCGCCCAGCAGGACGCCGATGAAACCGATCGTCTGCTCCAGCGGTGTAGCGGCATTGAGCAGGGCCCAGATGGCGCCCACCACCACAATGCCGTGCACAAAGTTGGAGCCGGACATCAGCGGCGTATGCAGGATCGCCGGCACCCGTCCGATGATCTCGTAGCCGGTGAAGGCCGCCAGCATGAAGATATAGAGCGCAACAAAGCCGGTAATGGCCGTGGTGGCATCCATGATCAGTCCCCCCTGACGGCTTCAGCCGCCACTTCGTCCCGGATTTCGCCCGCGTGCGTCAGGCACGAGCGGGCAATGACCTCGTCTTCCCAGTTGAGCTGGATCTCGCCATCAGCGACGATCAGCCCCAGGAAGTTGAGCAGGTTCTTGGCGTAGAGTTCAGACGCGTGCTCGGCCAGCAGACTGGGCACGTTCAGTGGGGCCACAATGGTCACGCTGCCCTCCTCCACCGTCTCGCCCGGCTGCGTCAGCGGCGTGTTACCGCCACCGTCGGCCGCCAGATCCACGATCACGGCGCCTGGTTTCATACCCCGGATCTGTTCCTCACTGAGCACCTTCGGGCTTTCCTGCCCCGGTATATTCGCGGTGGTGATCACCGCATCCGCGTTCTGGACATGGCGTGTCACCACTTCCGCCGCCCGGGCTTTCTCCTCATCGGTTAGTTCCCGGGCATAACCGCCCTCGCCAGTCGCGGAGACGCCGGTGTCCACGAACTTCGCGCCCAGCGATTCCACCTGCTCCGCGGCCTCGCTGCGCACGTCATAGCCTTCCACCATGGCTCCCAGGCGCCGCGCGGTAGCAATGGCCTGCAACCCTGCGACACCGGCACCGATGACCAACACCTTGGCCGGACGGATGGACCCCACCGCCGTGGTCATCATGGGCAGGATACGATGCAGGTTGGTTGCCGCCAGAAGCCCGCCGTAATAGCCCGCCAAGGCGGCCTGGGTGGAGAGCGCGTCCATGGCCTGAGCGCGCGTGATGCGCGGCACCCGATCCATGGCAAAACAGGTAACCTCCTGCTCCACCAGTGCTTCCACGACCTTGGGATCCCGGTGCGCGTAGACAAAGGACAGAAGGATACTGCCCTTTTTCATCTTCCGGATCTCGGACGGGCTGGGGGCCTGAACGCTGAGCACGATATCCGCCTTGCCCAGCTCCAGCTTCCCTACATGGATGCCGGCATTCTCATAGGCCTCGTCCGGAATCCGGGCCGCTTCACCAGCCCCCTTCTGGATACGGATCTCAGTCCCCAGCTTTTCCAGCTTGGGCGCCACCGCGGGTACCACGGCCACCCGCTTCTCGTTGGCCCGTGTCTCCCGGGGCGCAGTGATGGTCACCGTCATAACGGCACTCCCTCGTTAGCAGGATGCTATCCTGAGCGTGAAACGGTCGCGCACCTGTTGCCGGTGCGATACCCTGAGCATAGATGGCATTCCATGGAATATCATGAAACCAGTCAACCGCAACCTTATTCTGGCCTGTCTGTCACTGCTGCTGGCCATACCGGCCGCATTCGCCGCTCCGGAAAGCCATGTGTTTGAACTGGAGAACCGGCGGGCTCAGACGGTAGTCCCCCAGCTCCGCAACCTCTACGGGGATGACATAAAACTCTCGCCGGACGGACAGACCCTGATGGTGCGCGCTGAGCCCGAACAGCTCGCCGAGATCAAGACCCTGCTCAAGCAGATCGACCAGCCCGTACGCCAGGTACGCCTCTCCCTGCGCCACCGGAAGATGGCATCGGGTGAGGACGACAACCGTGGCAGCAGCCGTGTCTACAGTACCCGGAAGGACTCGACGCGCTCACTGGTGGTCCAGGACCAGCAGATCGCACAGATCTCGTCCGGTCGTATCGCGCGGCTGCCCGTGGCGGCGCGTGGTGGCAGGAACCCGATGGTGATTCTTGAGGAAGTGGACATGACCAGCGGCTTCCTTGTGCGCCCCACGGTGCTCAGCGAGAACCAGGTGGAGCTGCACATCACCGCCATCCGCAACGAGCCCGTACCGGGCCAGCCGGATTACAAAACGGCCGGTGTGGTGACCATCCGCCGGGTAAACCCCGGCGAATGGGTGGAGCTGGGTGAGGAGCGCCGGAGTATCCGGGATCAGAAGGGCAGCCGGGTCTACAGTACACAGTCAAAAGGCAGCCGACTCTGGGAAGTAAAGGTGAACGTACTTCCGGCCCGCTGAGTACCGCCGGAAACCCGCTTTACCGCAGGGTCTTCAGCAGCACCTCCTTGGCCTCATTCACCCTTGCAGCCAGCTCATCACTGCCACCGTGGTCCGGATGCACCTTCTGGATCAGCCGCCGGTGCGCCTTCACGATCTCATCCCGGCCGGCATCCACGGGCAGATTGAGAACATCCCGTGCCTGCTCCGGATCCATACGGCCCGAGCTGGGCGGCGCCTGCTGGCCACTGTCATACTCCTGCCCGCTATCCGCGCCGCCCCCGGCATTACGGATACGGCGCCACAGAAGCCAGAGCTGGAAGGCGCGCCAGCCACGATGCGCAAAGGGCACGAGTGCCGCCAGCAGCCCTCCGATCACATGCAGCCGCCCGGTGACCACCAGCAGCGTACAGAGGGCGCCCACCGCCACGGCTACGCCCCAGAACAGCCCCTTGCGCTTTTCCGCCGGATCCAGGCGCGCCCACTGGCGCAGCAGCAGGAAGAGCAGGACGGTAAGAACAAGGCCTAGAATCAGATGCATAGGGTTTCCGTTTTGTGGCCATACCGGGGGCCGGAGTACACTACGCGGCAGACCGACCCAATCCGCCATATCCTACCAGAGGGGCCGCACCTCAATGCATGACGACCTGAACGCCATTACCGAATTCGCCGAGGAAACAGCCATCCAGGCCGGTGAGCTCATCATCCAGGAGCGCCGTCAGGGCAGCATGGAGCACAATTATAAGGATGCCACCGAACTGGTGACCCAGGCGGACATCAAGGCGGACGAGTTCATCGCTCAGCGCATTCGTAACGCCTACCCCGGTCACCGCATCCTCTCCGAGGAAGCCATGCCCGACCTGACACAGGCGGAGAACCTTGATACACCGCTGTGGATCGTTGACCCCATCGACGGAACGGTGAACTACGCCTACGGCCATGGCCAGGTGGCGGTGTCCATCGCCTACGCCGAAAAGGGGCGGGTCCGGACCGGCGTGGTCCACTGCCCCTTCCAGCAGGAAACCTTCATGGCAACCCATGGTCAGGGGGCGCTGCTCAACCGCATGCCGATTGAGGTCTCCGGCGCCACCAACCTGCGCCAGAGCCTGATCGCCACCGGCTTCCCCTACGGTAAGGATGAGATTCCGACCCTGATCCGGCGCCTGGAAAGGGTGCTCACCGAGTGCCGTGACATCCGGCGCATCGGCTCCGCAGCCGTGGACATCTGCTGGGTGGCCTGTGGCCGGCTGGATGGTTACTACGAGAGCGTCAGCCCCTGGGACTTCGCCGCAGCCCGGCTGATCGCGCTGGAAGCCGGCGCCACCTGTGGTCACTTCTCGGAAGTACCGGAGGGCTATCCAGAGGATCTGTGGGGGCGGGATATCATCATCACCGCACCCGGCATCCACGCCAGCCTCAAGCCCCTGCTTCCGGAGCCAGACTGAACGGCATCAGGCCGCTGGTTCTGGCGTGAACGCGGCGAGAGGGTGCTCAGAACTGATCCGCAGATGCACCGGCGCGCCCACAGCCAGATCCAGCTCATGGTTGGTCCGCACCCGCAGGGCCTCGCCATCGCAGACTCGGATAGCGTAAAGCCGTGTCTCGCCCTCATACCGGCGCCACTCAACCACGCCGTTACCGTCCCGTGAGGGCACCACCGTCAGATCATCAGGGCGTACCATCAGGTCTACTTTCTCACCACTGGCGCCCTGGGTGATGGCGGTGGCGCTGCCAAGCGGCGTCGCCACTACAGGCCCGTCCCGGTGCCCACGCACGAAAGCCGCCTCTCCCAGGAACTGGGCGGCGAACCGGCTTGTTGGCTGGCTGAAGCACTGCTCCGGGGTATCGAGCTGTTCCAGGCGGCCGTTATTGAGAACCCCCAGGCGGTCCCCAACCGAAAGTGCCTCCTCCTGATCATGGGTCACCCAGAGCGCCGGCACTCCGGCCTCCTTGAGGGCCGTACGGATATCCCACCGAAGAGTGTCCTTGAGGGCGGCGTCCAGATTGGACAGCGGCTCATCCAGAAGCATCAGCTGGGGCTTGTGGGCCAGTGCCCGGGCCAGGGCGACACGCTGTTTCTGCCCGCCGGAAAGGCGCTCCGGCATGGCATCGGCCAGCGCTGTGAGCCCAAGCCGCTCCAGCCACTCATGGGCGGGCCCGCGATCGCTGAGACGGAAGGCGACATTGTCGATGACGCTGAGGTGGGGAAACAGCGCGAAGTCCTGGAATACCATCCCGACCCGCCGTTTCTCCGGCGGCACGTCCCGCTTCGGTGTAATCCGCTGATCCCCGAGCACGATCTCCCCGGCATCCGGGCGCACCAGCCCAGCGAGTGTACGCAGCACCGTGGTCTTGCCACAGCCGGTCGGCCCCACGAGCATCAGGATCTCGTCCGCGCCCAGACTGAAAGACAGATCCGCCAGTACCGGTGTCTGGCCGTAGGCAAGGCTCAGGTTGCGAACATCCAGCATGATTACCCCTTATTCTCTGCAAGGCCCGCTTTCAGGCCCCGCTCACCACTGACCATCAACACCAGCGCCACCCCTGAGATCACCACCAGAAGCAGGCCCGGAACGCCGGCACGGCCGAAGTACCCAGCCTCATAGACGCGCCAGAGCTCCGTGGCCAGGGTGTCGAACCCAGTCGGGCGCAGCATCAGTGTTGCGGGCAACTCGCGCATCGCCTCCAGAAATACCAGCGCCCCTCCGGCAACCACACCCCGCAGCGTCAGCGGCAGGCTCACGCGGCGGAACGCTTCCCAGCGGGAGGCCCCCAGAAGGCGGGCGGCGTGGGTCATGTTGTCGTCCACCCGCTCCGCCGTGGAGCGCACCGCGCCCACCGCCAACGGCAGGAACCGCAGCATGTAGGCCAGCACCAGGAGGAACAGGGTCTGGTAAAGCACCGGCACCCTGAGCCCGAGATGGACCAGAGCCGTACCCATGACGATGCCAGGCACCCCGAAACCGAAGTAGGTCAGCCTGTCCATGACGCGGCCCGCAGGCCCTGCAAGCGCCGCATACGCGACCGGCAGCGCCAGCAGAACCGCGCCGAGTGCCGCCAGGGCGGCTGCCCAGGCCGAGTTGACCGCCGTCATGGGGTCAAAGCCGGCCAGACCATCACGCGCGATCCAGATACCGAAAAGTGCCAGAGGCAGCCCCACAGCCAGAGCAAAGACCAGCACCGCCAGTCCCATCATACCAGCTCCGGAGAGGGTACCGGGGGTCACAACCAGCGTGCGGCCGGGTCGTTCCTGCTCTGTTCCGAAGCGGCTTTCCAGAAACAGGATCAGACCCACAATCACCAGCAGGTGCAATGAGAGCATCGCGGCCTGGCTGAGACCAAAGGCATTGTATTCAACAAAGATCACACGGGTGAACGTGTCCACGCCCATGATGGCCGGCGTACCGAAATCCGAGAGCGTGTAGAGCGCCGCCAGCAGCGCGCCCGCCGCAATGCCCCGGCGCACCCGGGGCAGAACCGCCCGCCACAGGGCCTGCGGCAGCGACAGCCCCAGCGTACGCGCCGCATCCAGGACGCTGGCATCCAGCCCCCGCAGGGACGCCCGGGTGGTCAGCAGTACAAAGGGGAAGGTGTAGAGCGACATCACGACGGCCGCTCCGGTAAGACCGCGGAGTTCCGGTGTCGGAATGCCTGTCAGCTGCTCAATCTCGCCCCCGGGCCCGAAGGCCGCATAGAACGTGAAGGCACCGATGTAGCTCGGCATCGCCAGTGGTGCCGCCAGAAGAGGCAACCATAGACCACGCAGGGGAAGCCTGACATAGGCGCTCATGACCGCCAGAGGCACACCAAGAAGGAGCGACCCGACAACCGTCAGCCCGGCCAGCGCCAGTGACTGCCCCAGAACGTCCAGCCAGTGGGGGTCCCACAGGGTGTCCGCCCCGACACCCAGGTCCAGCAGGACCAGCAACGGCAGCACCGCCAGTATGGCAACGGGTGCGGCCAGCACATAGGAGACCGGCCAAGGCCTCATAACACTCCGGCATCACGCATCAGGTCCAGCGTCGGACGCATGTCCGCAAGGCGGGTCAGCTCAAGCTCGGGCGGCTGGATGCGATCCTCCGACGGCAGCCCCTCAGGCAGTTCCACACCACTGACCATCGGAATCTCATACGCCTCACGCGCCAGATAGGACTGGACCTCGGTGGTCAGCAGATAGCGGATGAAGTCCATGGCCACGGGGCGTTCCGACAGTGCCATGGCGCCGGAGGCATTCAGCAGTGAACCGGCGTCATCACGGGTCATGGCCAGGGCGACCGGGGCGTCCGGCTGGCCGGACAGCAGTCGAAGAGTGTAGTAGTGGTTGGCCAGCCCCAGATCCACTTCCCCCCGGGAAACACCCATAACGACACCGAACTCACCCGCGTACTGGCGGGCCCGGGCTTTCATGCCCAGGAGCCACTCGCGCGTGGCTTTTTCGCCCTCGAGCAGCCGCATGGCGGTGATGAAGGACTGGAACGAGCCATAGGCGGGTGCCCAGCCAACGCTGAGGTCCGTTTCCGGCAGTGCCATGATGTCTTCGGGAATCTGCTCCAGGCTCAGACGATCACTGTTGAAGGGCAGTGTTCTGATCCGACCGGAGACAGGCACCCAGTTATCGTAGCGAAACCCCTCTCTCAGCCCGGCACCAAGTGCCTCGGGAACGGGCTGGGCAAGGCCGGCATCACTGACCAGCCCCAGGGATCCGGAATCCACAGCCCAGAACAGATCCGCCTGCCGCACCCCGGCTTCGGCCTCTGCCACAATGGTGTTTGCCAGCGCCACCGTGGGGCCGCGGCGCACCTGCAGAGAGAGCCCCGGGTTGCGATCCCGGATGGCATTGATGACATCCTCATAGAGGCCGCCTTCGCCACGCCCCAGATAGAGCGTCAGCTCCCCCTCAAGCGCTGGCAGCGACTCAACGGAAAAGGGCGCCCCGCCCCTGCCGGCTGCCAGGCCGGGCAGAGGAAGAGCGCCCATAATACCGAGCGCGCCCAGAGCGCGCACCACATCCCTTCGGGTCACATCAGAACACATCGCCCTGACTCTCTTCGGCTTTCTGAAGCAGCTCCTGTGCCCGGCTGAGCTTCTCTTTCATGGCATCAACCTGAGCGGTCACCTCAGAGACAGGCGCGCCTTTCTCCAACTGCTGGGGCAGCGTCACGTTGAAGTCCTTCTCCAGCGACTCAACCAGTTCCGCGTCCTGCTCGATCAGTGCCCCCTCAATACCCTCGAAGATCTCCATGTAGGTGTCATGCACCAGCTCAGTGGCCTCTTCGGTCTCACCTTCAGCGTGCTCCACGGTGACCTTCTCCAGGTTGGTGATGATCCGGTCAACCGGGTCACCTCCCGCGGAATCAGCCTCCTGACCCTTATTGGAACCACCGGATGCCTGATGCTTTGAAGCCATCTTCACGGCGCCCAGACCCTGCCACAGCGCGGCTTCCAGAGCTGCCTGCTCCGCGCGGACACGCTCAATGCCGCTGTCATTGTCCACAGCTTCCTTGAAGCCATAGATGCCCTGCCAGATGGAGGCATAGACCGGCACATAGGTCACCTCCACCGCCGCGTGCAGCTTTACCTCTTCCCAGAGCTCAATGAGCTGATCCGTTTCCACGGCGTCCGGGCCGTTCTCGGCATAGGCTGCCGCCATGGTGTCAAGGCGGTCAGTGAACCGACCAACATCCTGTTCATAGGTGCCTAGATTGCTCTTGAGGTTCTGGACATGCTCACCAATCTCACCACTGGCCAAAGCACTGGTGGAGGCGAAGCCAACAGACACGGCCAGTGCCAGTGCTCCGGTAACTGCCGTAAAACGCTTACGCATCACGTTTCCCTCTATCCCAACCAATTTCGCAAACAATAACGATTCTCACCTCAACAGTAAAGGCATCGCGGCCTGCCACCCGGGCATGTGATAAGCTCAGACAAGACTCACCCAGCAAAAGCAAGCATGACAAACCCCATCCACACTATTGCTCGGGTGGCCCACGACAACCGCGAATAGCTCAACGGGCTGCCTCTGAAGATGAAACTGCTAGACTGAACAATGAATGTGAAGGGATCTCGCGCAGACACCAACCTGAAACGATCAGAGATACGTTGCTGCAGAACGAAGATATTCTGAGACTGAGCCATAAGGTCGCCCAATCCGGGCACTGGTATATAAGGCTCAATGACAACACGCTCTTCTGGTCTGAAGAAGTGTTCCTCCTGCACGGGATGTCGCCCAACGCGATTCCCCCTACCGTGGACAATGCTCTCAGTTTCTACCACCCGAACGATCGTGATCGTGTTGAGGCATTGATCAACGAAACCATCGAGACGGGCAAGCCGCTGTCTTTCGATGCGCGCATCGTCCGCGTGGATGGAGACGTCCGCTGGGTGGAGACGCTGGGTGAACTCAAGAGCAGCCCGGCTTCCAATACAAGGTATCTGTTCGGGATATTCCGTGACATCACGGAGAACCAGCAACAGCGGATGCACAACCAGCGGCTGGCCTGGGTACTGGAAAACACCCAGGAACTCATACTGATGACGGACAGTAACGGCCGCATCAACTGGGCCAACAGCGCCTTTGAAACCCTCAGCGGTTACAGCCTGGAGGAGGCGCGGGGCCACGAGCCCGGTGACCTCCTACAGGGCCCGGAAACGGATCCACAAACCATTGCCTACATGCGCGACTGCCTGGCCCGCCAGCAGGGCTTTTCCTGCGAGGTTCTGAATTACACAAAAGGCGGCGCCTACTACTGGCTGCGCATCTCCTGCCAGCCTGAATTCGATTCAGACGGCGAGCTGTATGGCTTTAACTCGATCCAGACGGATATCACCCAGAATAAGCAGATCCGCCTCGACCTGGAGGCCGAAATCAACGAGCGGCGCCGGCTTGAGGAACAGCTGCGGTACCTCGCCACCCATGATGAACTGAGCACCCTCCCCAACCGCCGGCACTTCCTCGAGCAGGCGGAGAAGGAAGTGGAACGGGCCATACGCCACGGGCGGCCGCTGAGCCTGCTGATGATCGACATGGACCATTTCAAGCGGATCAATGACCAGTACGGCCACAGCACCGGGGATGAAGTCATCCAGGCGTTTGCCGAACGCTGCCAGGGCATGCTGCGTAAATCGGACACGGCCGCCCGGATCGGCGGCGAGGAATTTTCGGTGCTGTTACCCGAGACAGGCAATGACTCCGGACGCCAGATGGCGGAGCGGCTGCGCAGCCTGATCGCCCACGAGCCAATCCACACCCAGGCCGGCCCTATTCACCTGACTCTGAGTATTGGTGTCAGCACCTATAGCAAGGCATCCCCGAGCGTTGAGGCGATGATCCAGGAAGCCGACAGGCATCTTTACGAGGCCAAGGATAACGGCCGGGACCAGGTCGTATAGGTCATCCGCTACGCCTGAGCCAAAACGCCGTACTCAGCTCGTCCCCGAAGTAACGCGCAAAGGCCCCGAGCACGCTCAGGTTCAGGTCCACCGGTTCGCCGTCCGCCAGATGAAAGATCTGCTGGTAGTACCAGGCCTGGGCGCCGAGGACGTTGATCATCTTCAGGGGCATCAGCGGGCTTGCCGGGGAGAACCAGCCGGTGTTGGCCAGGCGCAGGCGGGCCTCGTGGTTCACGGCCTGGTCAATCCGCTTCCCGATCAGCTCTTTCGGGGTATCCGGGTCCGTGCAAAGGGGCCGCCCGAGCCCGATCACGTCCAGCTCGCCACTGGCCAGGGCTTCTTCCATCAGGCTGCGGGTACGGAAGCCGCCAGTGACCATCAGCGGACACCGACAGACCTTACGGATCGCCTCAGCATACTCCAGGAAGTAGGCCTCCCGCGCACGGGTACTGGCCCGGACCGCGCCCGGCTCGCTCGCCGTGTCGGCATCGCCACTGTGGCCCAGAAGGCGCGGCTGCTCGTAAGTGCCGCCGGAGATCTCCAGCAGGTCGATGCCTTCATCATTGAGCCACTGCACCACCCGCAGGCACTCCTCGTGGTTGAACCCGCCTTTGCGGAAGTCGTCCGAGTTCAGCTTCACGGCCACCGGAAAGTCCGGCCCCACCGCCTCGCGGGCCGAGCGAACTGCTTCCAGAAGGAACCGTGCCCGGTTTTCAAGCGAGCCGCCCCAACGGTCCGCGCGCTGGTTGGTCACCGGGGAAAGGAACGAGGAGAGCAGATACCCGTGCGCCCCATGGATCTGGACGCCGGTAAAGCCCGCCGCCTTTGCGGTCCGCGCCACGCTCCCGAAGCGTTCGATGAAATCGAGGATCTTCGGATCGGTCAGTGCCCGCGGCCGCGCGTAGTTGCCCATCAACTCCAGCTGCACCTCAGAAGGGCCAACCGGCTCACTGGTCACGTAACGCGGTGACTGGCGCCCTGCGTGCGAGATCTGCATCCAGAGGTGGTTGCCGTTGCGTGTGCCCTCCCGCGCCCAGGCGCGCAGCGCCTCCATCCCGGCCGGCTCGCCCTCGGCCGGCACCGGGTCAATCGCCACATTGCCCGGGCGCTCCAGAACCCGCCGGTCGATCATTACGTTACCGGTGATCAGCAGGCCTGCACCACCGTCCGACCAGCGCCCGTAGAGTCGTTGATGGCGTTCCGTGGCATGCAGGTGTTGATCCGCCACGCCTTCGGTCATGGCGGCTTTGGCAAGACGATTGGGCAGTACAGAGCCGCAGGGCAGCGGCAGCGGTGTATCCAGCCCCGGGGAAGCCGTCATCAGAAAAAGGTCCCGTCCAGCGGCGATGAGGCGCTGGCGTAGGCCCGCTTCGGCATGCGCCCGGCCATGTAGGCATCGCGCCCTGCCTCAATCGCCTTGCGCATGGCGCCCGCCATCCGCACCGGGTCTTTTGCTTCCGCGATGGCGGTGTTCATCAGCACGCCGTCGCAGCCCAGCTCCATCGCCAGACTGGCATCCGAGGCCGTGCCCACGCCGGCATCCACCAGGATGGGCACACTGGCGTTCTCCACGATGGTGCGGATGTTGTAGCGGTTCTGGATGCCCAGCCCGGATCCGATGGGGGCACCCAATGGCATCACAGCTATGCACCCCATGCGCTCGAGCTTGAGGGCAATCAGGGGATCGTCGTTGGTATAGACCATGACCCGGAAGCCATCATCAATCAGCTGTTCCGCCGCTTTCAGGGTCTCGGTGACGTCCGGGTACAGGGTCTTCTCATCACCCAGAACCTCCAGCTTCACCAGGTTGTGCCCATCCAGAAGCTCGCGCGCCAGCTTACAGGTGCGCACCGCGTCCCTCGCCGAGTAACAACCCGCCGTGTTCGGCAGCAGCGTATACTTCTCCGGCGAGACAATATCGAGAAGACTCGGCTCATCCGGGTTCTGGCCCAGGTTGGTGCGGCGGACCGCCATGGTCACCATCTGCGACCCACTGGCCTCAATGGCATCCCGCGCCTGCTCCCAGCTGCCGTATTTACCGGTACCCACCAGCAGGCGGGAGCTGTAGGTGGTGCCGTCTATGGTGAGGGGGGTGTCCTGCGGGGATTCGTTGGTCATGGTGTCTCTCGTCTGGATCATGGGATCAGGGGGCAGGATCGCGGCCATGGCCGCTCCTACGGGGTCAGCCGCCGCCTATGGCGTGCACGATCTCGACCTGGTCTCCGGGCGCAAGCTGGTGTGACTCATGCTCACTGCGGGGCACGATCTCCTCGTTGACCTCCACGGCAATACGACGGCCGGTCAGCTCCAGGCGCTCGATCAGGGCCTGGATACTGGCGGTTTCGCCGACTTCGGTGTTTTCGCCGTTCAGGATAATGTTCATACTCTTAAACTGATGGTTGAGCCCATCAGCTTCAAGCCCCCAGCCGCAATCCAGTCACCACCAGACAGACCCATCCCACCAGGAACGCGACACCGCCGATCGGCGTAATGGCCCCCAGCACTTTCACACCACTGAGCACCAGTGTGTACAGGCTGCCACTGAACAGCAGGATGCCCACCAGAAAGGCCCAGGCCGCCGGTACCAGCCAGGAGGCATCCGGCCGGACGAGACCGATAAGCGCCACGCCCAGCAGGGCCAGGGCGTGGAACATCTGGTACTGCACCGCCGTCTGGAAGACGTTCATGTAATGCTCCGACAGCCTGCCTTCCAGCGCATGCGCCCCGAAGGCGCCCGCCGCCACGGCCAGTCCGCCCAGGATCCCGGCCACGCTCAGCCAGGTCCCTGCCGGGAAGCCGGCTTCAGTCGCAGGGTTCAACACGCGTCATCTCCTTTGTATCCAGATTCATTGCGGTGAGCTGGCCGTTATAGACGCAGCCTGTATCCAGCCCATGGATACCCTGCGTATTGGTTCGACCCTCCAGGGCGGCCCAGTGCCCGAAAATCAGTTCCACCGAATCCGGCCGCGGGTACTGGAACCAGGGCGCAAAACCATCGGGCGCCGCGCCAACCCCCTCTTTCGTCGCCAGATCCAGGGTGCCGTCCTCAGCGAGAAACCGCATGCGTGTGAAGTAGTTGGTGATCACCCGCCAGCGGTCCATCCCTTCAAGGGCGGCATCCCAGCGTTCGGGCCGGTTGCCGTACATTTCACGGAAGTAGCGCGGCGCCTGGTCACTCTGGAGCACTGCTTCCAGTTCACGGCTGTACCCCACCGCCTGCTCCGCCGTCCACAGGTGCGGAATACCGGCGTGCACCATCAGCAGGCCGCGCGCCTCATCCGGGATGGCAAAGTTCTGCTGCAGCATCCAATCGATCAGCTCATTGCGGTCCGGAGCCTCCAGGATCGCCTGAAGCGTATCCTTGGGCCGGGGCTCATGCCCGCCCAGCGCCACCGCCAGGAAGTGCATGTCATGGTTGCCCAGGGTCACCAGGGCATTGTCACCAAGATCCCTCACCAGCCGCAGGGATTCCAGGGACTTCGGCCCCCGGTTGATGATGTCTCCCACAAACCAGAGCCGGTCCCGGTCCGGGCTGAAGCCGATGCGGTCCATCAGGGCCCTCAGGCTGTCATGGCAGCCGTGAATGTCGCCGATGGCGTACTCGCTCATTCCGTACTCCCGTTGGATGCCTGTGCGTACAGATCATTGGCCAGCATCACGTAATCCGCCAGCGTCAGGTTCTGGGGCCGGAGCGTAGGGTCGATGCCCAGCCGCGGCCAGTCTCCATCCCCGAACAACGGTGCCAGCGCCTTGCGCAGCGTCTTGCGGCGGGCATTGAAGGCCGTCCGTACGACTTTCGCCAGCAGCTCCGGGTCATGGGCCGGGTTGTCGATAGTCCCGTGGGGCACCAGCCGCACAATGGCGGACTCCACTTTGGGCGCTGGGCTGAAGGCACCCGAACCGACCGTGAACAACGGCTGCACCCGGCAGCGGTACTGGGTCATGATCGCCAGCCTGCCCCACTGGCTTTCCCCCGGCGCCGCGGCCATGCGCTCGACGACCTCCTTCTGGAGCATGAAGTGCATGTCGCGGATCACGTCGCTGAATTCGAACAGATGGAAGATCAGCGGCGTGGCGATGTTGTAGGGGAGGTTGCCCACTGCCCGGATCGGCCCCTTGCCGGCGATGGCACGGTAGTCAAACCGCAGGGCGTCGCCTTCGTGGATGACCAGCTCCGGATAGCGGAAGAACTGGGCCCGCAGGCCGGGGATCAGGTCCCGGTCCAGTTCGATCATCTGAAGGGACGGGCAGGCCTCCAGCAGCGGCTCGCTGAGTGCGCCCATGCCCGGACCAATCTCGACGAGGTTATCCTCGGGCGTCGGGTTGATGGCGCCCACGATGCGGTCGATCACCCCCGCGTCGTGCAGAAAGTTCTGGCCAAAGCGCTTGCGCGCCTGGTGCCCCAACGGCCGGCTCATGCGCGCTCCTGCCGTGTCCGCTCGCGTTGGCGTACCATGTGGGCCGCCGTCTGGATGGCCTCATGCAGGCTGCCCGCGTCGGCCTGGCCAGTAGCCGCAAGGTCCAGGGCCGTACCGTGATCCACGGAGGTGCGGATGATCGGCAGGCCCAGGCTGATGTTCACCGCCCGGCCAAACCCCTTGTGCTTGAGCACCGGCAGCCCCTGGTCGTGGTACATGGCCAGGACGGCATCCGCCTCTTCCAGGTTGTAGGGCGTGAACAGGGTATCCGCCGGCAGCGGACCAATCAGGTTCATACCCTCGCTGTTCAGCCGTTCCAGAAGCGGTTCGATCACATCCATCTCTTCGCGGCCGAGATGCCCGCCTTCCCCGGCGTGCGGGTTGAGACCCGCGACCAGTATGCGCGGCTGGGCAATGCCGAAGTGCTTTCGCAGGTCGTCATTAAGGATGTGGAGCACCCGGCTGAGGCGGCTGCTGGTAATAGCATCCGGCACGTCACGCAATGGCAGGTGGGTAGTGGCCAGCGCCACGCGCAGCCCTTCGGTGGCCAGCATCATCACGACACCACTGGCGCCGGTTTTCTCCTGAAGGAACTCGGTGTGACCACTGAAGCGGATGCCGGCCTCATTGATCACCCCCTTGTGCACCGGCGCGGTGACCATGCCATCCACGATGCTGAGCTGGCAGGCCTCAACAGCCGCTTCCAGGGTCCGCAACACATAGCCCGCGTTCTCCGGGTCGAGCTTCCCGGCCCGGGTCGTCGCGACAGAGGCCACCGACCAGACCGGAAGCACACCGGCTCCGGTCGGAATGGGCTGGTCCGGTTCCCAGGGCTCAATCCGCACGTCCAGTTCAAGCACCCAGGCCCGCTCACGCATCAGGTCAGCGTCCGCGATCACCACCAGTTCCGTTTCCCGCTCACGGTCAGCCAGAGTAAGACACAGATCCGGCCCGATGCCGGCAGGCTCACCGGCTGTTACCGCCAGCCGTGCCGGACGGGTCAAAGCGTGCCCTCCATGCCACTGACCACAGTCTTGACGTCCACGTAGGCTTCCTCGCGGATCTGGCTCAGCCAGTTCTGGAGTTCCAGCTCGTACTGGCGTTGCTGCAGCGCCTGGCGGGCTTCATTGCGCCGGATTTCATCGCTCTGCTCCGCCACGCGCTTATCCTCAACCTTGAGGATATGCCATCCGAACCGTGAGCGGAACGGGTTACTGGTCTCACCAACACCGGTCTCCATCATGGTGTCCTCGAACGCCGGCACCATTTCGCCGGGCCCGACCCAACCCAGTTCACCACCCTCAGAGACGGTACCGGGGTCATCCGAATACTCCTTGGCGAGCGCAGCGAAATCAGCTCCATTCTCCAGTTGCGACTCGATCTCGCGGATCAGTGACTCCGCCTCGGCGTCAGAGCGCTCCTGGGTATTGACCAGAATATGGCTCACCCGGCGCTGTTCCACTTCATTGGTATCCTGCCCCCGGCGGTCCAATGGTGTGACCACGTGGAAGCCACTGCTGCTCTGCAGCACCGGCGAAGGCTCGCCCACATCCAGGCGCGGGATCTCGCCGGCCACCAGCGACGGCAGCTCCTGACCGGAACGCCACCCCAGCTCACCGCCCTCCAGCGCGTTACGACCGTCGGATTCGGCAACCGCCAGCTCGCGGAAGTCGGCACCGTCCTCAAGCTGCTCCTGGATCGACTCCGCCTTGCTCCGGGCCGCCTGGACCGCTTCGTCGTTATTGAAGTTGTTCACCTCAATCAGGATGTGACCGAGCAGGTGTTCAATCCCGGAACGTTTACGCGCTTCCGCGGAACTCAGGAAGTTGTCCACCTCCCTTTCGGTAACACGCACGCGCCGGCCCACGCGCTGTTGCTGAACGCGGCTGACCAGCATCTCCCGGCGGATCTGCTCGCGCGCCTGCTGGAAACTCAGCCCCTCGCTGGACAGCGCCTGCTCGAAGGCGTTGAGACTGCTGAAGCCGTTGTTCCGGGCCACATTGCGCATGGCGCTGTTGAGCTCGGAGTCACCAATGCGAATGCCCATCTGGCGAGCCCGCTGGATCTGGATCTCCTCCAGAATGAGCTGGTCCAGAACCCGCTGGCGCAGCACGGATTCCGGTGGCAGCCGTGTGCCCTGGGCGCTCAGCCGTGAGCGGATCTGCTGGATCCGTGCCTGGAGCTCGGACTGCAGAACCACGCCCTCGTCCACCACGGCCACAACGCGATCCAGCGGCTGGCGTTCGGCTCCGGCCGCCAGCATGGGCAGGCAGGCCAGGAATACCAGGGCCAGCAGGCTTGAAGGGCGCTGTCGTTTCGGAATCATGCTTACCTCAGTCTGAATGGGTTCAGGGCCATCGTTCCTGCGCCGGGCGCCGCAGCTGTTCGGGCGTTGGGCGCTCTCTGATGGCAGTGCGCTGATCAAAGCCGGGAATGGCATCACGGGCGGTATCCTGGGCATCGCCACTGCCACCCAGCCCGAGCAGCTGGATCTGGAACAGGAACCGGGTATCCAGTCCCTCATCCCGGGTACGGTAACGCTGGGCCACGAGCTGCAGGTTCCAGCAGCAGCTGCTGTACTCAAGTCCCAGCAGTGTGCCCGCTGTCTCCCTATTCTCCATATCGTAGAGCCAGCGGCCAATCAGGCTCGTCTGTTCGCCCAGCGCCAGCACCGTGCTCACATCCGACTGCTCCAGGTCGGTGTCCGCATCATAGGTGTGGCCGGCGTTGAACAGATAGCGGTAGTCGCTGGTATGGAAGCGGAACTGGCTCCGCCCACGAACGGTCTCACGTTCATCCGCGTCCCACTGTCCCGTGACCCGAAGGTCCATGGTCTCCAGCGGCCGCAGCACGAGCTCACCGGCGTACGGGGAACGCCTTTCCTCCGTGGTGCCAGCTCCATTGAGCGCCACCTCTTCATCGTCAAAACGGTGGATCTGGCCAAGGCTCACGCGGGCCCGCTCGATTCCGGCGTCCATATCATACACGCGCGAGGTCAGCGCCGTCGTGAGGCGGTTGTTATCCCCCACACGGTCCCCTCCCACAAAACGGTCACGGGCGAAGAGCTGGTTGAAGTTGAAGGAGTTGAGCCGGGTATCAAAGACAGGGATACCGTCCTGCTCGCGCTCCGGTGAGTACACGTAATACAGCCGCGGCTCCAGCGTCTGGTTGTAGAAGCTGTCGCCCACATCAAAGAAGCGGTCGAAGTAGAGCCCGGCATCCACGTCCGCAAAGGGTACGCTGCGACTGAAGCGCTCATCCCGTTCAATGTCGTCCAGCTCGTACTGGGTGTGGTCAAGCATCACGGAGGTGCTCACAAAGCCCGGCAGGCCCCGCAGTTGCCAGCCCACCTCCGGGCGCGTACGCAGCCGATGGCCAACGGCCGCATCCATGCCCTGGAGATTCCGGTTCTCGCGCCAGAAATGGTTGTACTCGGTATCCTGGGCAGCGTACCAGTTGCCACTGCTGGTACTGAGATCAAGCTGCACACGCGGCAGCTGGTTGTAGGGTCGGCGGCCTTCGGGAATGGCGGGATCAATGGTCTGGAACCCTCGCAATGCCGCCGAGAAGTTCACTCCGGGCTGACTGTAGCGGATCCGCCCATCCCGGCGCAGATGGGTGTTCTGCTGGATGTCCAGGGTCCGGTTGAGGTCACTGGAATAGTCGTCGTCTGAGACCGCCGCGTAATCCAGATCCCCCCGCCAGCCGCCACCGAAGTCGGCATCACTGGTGACATCCAGGCCCCAGCGCTTGCCGTCCATACCAGGATTCTCCGACTCGAATTCAGAGTCACTGTCGATAAAGCCCAGCTGTACATCCGTCTGCCCGAAGCGACTCAGATAGCGGGTCTCAAGCTCCGAGAAGTACCCCCGACCATGGATATACTGCGGGGTATAGGTCGCATCGTAGTGGGGCGCCAGATTCATGTAGAAAGGCGTGGCAAGGAACAGGCCGCTGCCGGCATTGGAACTGCCGAACGTTGGGTACAGGAAACCGGTATGGCGGCGATCATCGATCGGGAACCGGATCCAGGGCACGTACATCACCGGCACATCCTTCACCCGCAGCCGGACATTGCGGGCGGTGCCGAAGCCACTCGCCTGATCCAGGTCAACCCCGCTCGCCGCCAGCGACCAGTCATTGCGGCCGGGCTGGCAGGTGGTCATGACGGCCTGATCAATGCGCATGGCCTCTTCCCCGGTGCGCTTGATACGACCGGCACTGCCGCGCATATGGGCATCATGGAGCAGGAAGCGGGCAGTATTGAGGGTCAGGCTGCCGCCCTCATCGCTGGCCTCGGCTTCATTGCCGGTCAGCAGCACCCCGTTGGCGCGGCTGACCACGCCGCCACTGAGGTTGAGCATGCCGCTGCTCTGGTTGTACTGGGCACGGTCACTGCGTGCCCGGAGCTCGCCCTGGCGTACCCGCACGTCACCGCTCAGGTCCAGGGTCTCGTCCATACGGTAGCGGGCCTCTCGACTGGTGATATGGACAGGCCTGCCGTCACCTTCTCCCACAGGGGCGTCATCGGCACTGCTGGATTCAAGTGCCGGAGGGCGATAGGCGCCGCCACAGTAGGCCGGCACCTTTTCCTGCAGTTCCGGGGGCAGCTGCTCCCACTCCACCCAATCGATGGCGGCGGCCGAGCGGGGTTCCTGGGCCTGCGCGGACACACAGGCCAGCGTGATGCTGGCAGCCAGCATCCGGAGTCGCCCGGCGCGGTTGTTTGTCCACTTCTGTATTGCCACTCACCCTCTCCGGAGCGTCCACCGGCATGCGGCTGAAACAGGGGCACAGTCTACATGGGCCACTGCAGCATGTTAACGCTCTCTGGCCAGCTGGCAGAGGGTTAATGCAGAATACAACACATCTGAAAGGTGCTGCCTGGCGCGGCGCCCATTAACGGGAGCAACCATGGATCAACGCTACGACGCCATGCTGGTCTGGCTGGACCAGTGCCTCGGAACGGCGCCGCGGACACCGGAGCCGGTGGCCGGCGATGCCAGTTTCCGGCGCTATTTCCGTGTGCAGACCCCGGAGGGCTCCCGGATCGTGATGGATGCCCCGCCTGAGAAGGAATCCTGCGGGGCCTTTGTGGCGCTGACACACCACTGGCACGAACACGGCCTGCATGTGCCGGCACTGCTGGCCGAGGATCAGGCGCAGGGGTTCCTGCTGCTGGAGGATCTGGGCGACCGGCTCTACCTGGATGAACTCACCAGCGAGGCAAGCGCGGACCGGCTTTACGGCGAAGCCCTCAGTGCGCTGGTCCGCCTTCAGGGCCTGTCCTCGCCGCCGGACCATCCCCTGCCATCCTATGACCGCGAGCGCCTGCAGCAGGAGATGCAGCTTTTCCCGGACTGGCTTCTGGAACAGAAGCTCGGCCTAAAGCTCTCCAGCCAGGAACAAGCCATGCTGGCGACCACCTTCGCCACCCTGACCGAGTCCGCCCTCGCCCAGCCCCGGGTTACGGTCCACCGTGACTACCACTCCCGGAACCTGCTGGTGACGGACAATAACAGCCCCGGCATCATCGACTTCCAGGACGCGGTCACCGGCCCCATCACCTATGACGCTGCCTCACTGCTGCGGGACTGCTACGTCGCCTGGCCGCTCGAAAAGGTCTACCAGTGGCTGGAGGCCTACCGCCTGGAGGCGCGGGAGGCCGGCCTGCATCAGGCGGACGAGGCCACCTTCCGCCAGTGGTTCGAGCTCATGGGCATCCAGCGCCACCTCAAGGCCAGCGGCATCTTCGCGCGGCTCGACCAGCGCGATGGCAAGCCGCGCTACCTGGCGGACATCCCGCGCACCCTGGCTTACATCATCTCGGCCGCACGGCGTCAGCCGGCACTCGAACACTTCGGGGACTGGCTCGCGGAACGCGTGGCACCGGCCGTGGAACCCATGGCGGGGGCCACATGAAGGCCATGATCCTGGCAGCCGGGCGCGGCGAACGCCTGCGGCCACTGACCCTGGAGACCCCCAAGCCGCTGTTGCCGGTGGTCGGCCGGCCGATGATCCAGTGGCACATCGAGGCCCTGGTGCGGGCCGGTGTTCCCGATATCGTCATCAACACCGCCTGGCTGGGCGAGCGGATTGAAGCCGAGCTCGGCGATGGCGCCCATCTGGGGGCCCGCATTGAATACTCCCGGGAGGGGGAGCCGCTGGAGACTCTGGGCGGATTACGCCGGGCGCTGCCGATGCTCACGGAAACAGGCAATGAATTCCTGGTCATCAACGGGGATGTCTGGACGGATTTCGACATGGCCGCGCTTGCCACCACGCCACTGGGGGAAGATCTGGATGCCCACCTGGTCCTGGTGCCGAACCCGGCCCACCACAGTGGCGGGGATTTCGCACTGGCCAATGGCCGGATAACCAGGGACCAGGGTGAATCGCTCACCTTTGCCGGAATCAGCCGGCTGAACCGACGCCTGATCGACAGTGCACCGGATGAAGAGGACCGGCTTGGCCCCATTCTGCGCACCGCCTGCCAGCAGGGGCGGGTGAGCGGCCTCCGCCATGACGGTCACTGGGTGGATGTTGGCACCCCAGAGCGCCTCGAAACGGCGCGCACACTGGCAGGGAGTGGTGCTGCCCCATGAGCGCGAAACACAGCCACAACAGTACGGACGCACTGCCGGAGAACCTTTCCGACCTGCTCCGTGAGCTGGCGTCCTGCGGCCATCACGGCGCCCGGCTCCTGGAACGCACCGGTCTGCCCCGATGGGCACGCGGCACACTGTTCCGGCTGATGGGCTATGTGGCCAAGGCGGACGGCCGGGTGACCGAGCTGGACATCCGCTACGGCGAGTCCCTGATGCGCAATTTCAATGCAGGGCCCCGTCAGCGCCGCCGGCTGATCCGGCGCTTCACTAACGGCAAGCAGGATGCCCAGCCGGTTGTGCCCCTGTGGTTCCGGCTGCTCACACGCCGCTGGCCGGATTCAGCGCTGCGCCTGAGCATGGCGCTGGCGCACCTGTGCTACCAGGACGGCCCGGATTCGGCCGCCCGCATTGCCCGCTGCCACACCGCCATCATCGCCACCGGCCTGCCGGCCACCGCCAGCAACCGCATCCTTCAGAGCTACCGGGGCAAGGTCTGGATCACTTCCCCGGGCGAAGGCACCAGCGAAACGCCCCTGACCGGTCTCGCCCGCGCCTGCCAGGTGGTTGGTGGCAAACCCTCGGATTCACTGGAGACCCTGCGCCAGGCTTATCGCAAACAGCGCAGCCTCTATCATCCGGACCGCGTCCAGCACACGGACATGGACCCGGAGCTGGCCCGGGCCCGGTTGGAGGAGATCCACAAGGCCTGGGATCTGATCAACCGGCGTCATCCGGAGGCGCGCTGAGCGCGGCAGGGCCGCTGAGAAGGGGAATGCGCCATTCCAGCGCATCCAGCAGGTTCTTCACCGCCAGCCCCAACTCCGTATCCCCCTCGATCACCAGCTGACGCTGGAAAAACAGGCGGTCCGGGTCCTCCCGACGCTCCGCCAGCCGCCGGAAGGCTTCCGTGGTGCCCCGTATGGTCGCCTCGGGCGCTGCGTCCGCCATTCGCAGGCGTCCACCCCAGAACCCCAGGGTCACCCCGGTGGTGGCGTCTTCCAGTTCGAGCCGCAGCACACGCCCTTCCAGCTCCTCGAAATCACCCTCTACCAGGGCTTCGGCAAAAAGGTGATTCAGGGGCACTTCCACCAGCCCCTGCTTGAGCCCCCAGGGCAGCCGGGCATCCACCAGCGGAATCAGGCTGCGCGCCATTCGGTCCAGTGTCTGCTTCATGGGGTCTGACTCCAGTCCATGCCCGGCCGGCCATACCAGTAGCCGTCACAGGGGGGCGCCTCCGCCAGGTGAAGCGGATGACGCTCTGGCATGTCTCCCTGACGCGCCCGGTCGAAACGTGCCACGACCTCCGCCATACCTTCGTGCTCCGGGCTCAAGCGCACGGCGTCCACGCCCAGCCGCTGCATGTCCGGCAGCTCCCGCATCAGGTCATAGCGGGCGCCGGACAGGGTGCTGGTGCCATTGAGCCGGAAAACATCCTGATGCTCCCGGGACCTGAGAGCCAACCCGTCCGGATGCTGCTGACAGACGAACTCGCAGCGGTCCTTGGGCTTGCCGTAGTAGCGTGCGGTGAAGCAGCGTGAGGACCAGGCCAGTGGCAGAAAGCCCCAGGCGAAGACTTCCACCGGCGCATGCAGGGACTGCTCATACAGCGTGGTCTGCATGTCGGCGAGCGTATCGCGGCTCAGTTCCACTGGCAGGCACCAGCGCTGCAGGCCCCGGCGCAGCAGAACCCGCAGTGTTGCGGGATTGTAGACGTTCATGGAGGGGCCAGTGACGAACGGCAGGCCGGCCTCGATCACCATGTTCAGCGCACTCTGATCGTTGGCCTCGACCAGGAATTCGCCGTTGTCCCGGATGCGGCGCAGGGTGCGCAGGTCCGCTTCGGATTCGATCAACGTCTGGCTCGAAAGCACCACCTCCTTGCCGCAGTCGCGCAGATCGCGGGCCAGATCCATCCAGTCCGCCACCTTCATGTCCCGGCGGCGGGAACACACCACCTCGCCGAGATAGATGGTCTCCACCGGCCATTCGGCCGCTTCGGCGTAGAAGTTGAGCACATCCTGGCGGGGCCAGTACCAGAGAATCGGCCCCAGTGAGAGTTTCATCGTCATTTCCAGCTCCGGGTCCATGCGCCCAGTGTGGTCTGCCCACCCTCGGACAGGTCGCCCAGCGTGCGCTGCCATTCCGGGGCGGGTTCAAAGGTCTCGGGATCCGCTTTCACGCGGTCGATCGCCGCCCGCCAGGTTCCGGCCACCTGACCGCTGTAGGCGGGGCTGCGCTGCCGCCCTTCGATCTTGACGGCGGAAACACCAAGGCGGTGCAGCTCCGGAAGCAGATCCATGGTGTTGAGACTGGTGGGTTCCTCAATGGCGTGGTAGACGGCCCCCTCCACTTCAAAGCGCCCCTTGCACAGGGTCGGGTAGCCCGCCTGCTCATCACCGGCGAAACGGTCGATCAGTACCCCGTTGAGCCGGGCCTCCAGATCATCGCCCTTCTCCTCCCAGCGCACGGCCTTTGCGGGTGAACAGGCACCACAGGTATTCGGGGACTCGTCGGTCAGATAGGAAGACAGATAACAGCGCCCCTCGGCCATGATGCAGAGACTGCCGAAAGCGAACACTTCCAGTTCCACCGGGGAATGCCCGGCCACCTGCCGCACCTGATCCATGGACAGGACCCTGGGGAGCACGGCGCGGCTGATACCGAACTCCCGGTGATAGAACCGCAGTGCTTCATGGCTGGTGGCCGAGCCCTGTACGGAAAGATGGCGCGGAATCCCGGGATGGTGACGGGCCGCATGGTCCAGCAGCCCCATATCCGCCAGGATCAGGGCATCAAACCCCAGGTCCGCCGCCCGGTCCAGCGTTGACGTCCAGTGCTTCCAGCCCGCGGGCTGCGGGTAAGTGTTGAGGGCACAGAAAACGCGTGTGCCACGTTGGCGGGCGTACTCCATTCCCTCGCGCATGCGCTTTTCGGTGAAGTTGAGGCCGGCGAACTGGCGGGCGTTGGTGTGGTCGCGGAAGCCGATGTAGACGGCATCCGCTCCCGCATCAACAGCCGCCTTGAGAGCGGGCAGGCTGCCCGCCGGGCAGACGAGTTCCATGGGAGCCTCCGGTGGCTGACGGCGACGGGTATGATCCCGCTACCCGCGCGCTCCCGCCACCGAATCCGTCAACTGTCCCCGCCATGCACTTGTCTGATTTTTATATTCCAAAAAAGACTTACAATTTTGTTTTTATCAAATTATGATCTCATAAAACGCGTTACCATAAGCAGCAATTCCAACGCATTATTAGCCAGAACCAGAGTGAGAGGCCCCATGAACGCTTCCTCCCAGTCCCCCAGCCATCAGGTGGTCATCGTCGGCGGTGGCACTGCCGGCACCACGGTGGCCGCTTCCCTGCTACGCCAGCGTCCGGAACTGGATGTGGCCGTGGTGGAACCCTCGGAAGTCCACTACTACCAGCCGGCATTCACGCTGGTCGGCGGCGGCACCTATGACATGGACAGCACCCGGCGGGCCCAGAAGGAAACACTGCCGGAAACGGCCACCTGGATCCACGCCGGCGTGGCCACGTTCGAGCCGGACAGCAACCAGCTCACACTTGAGGACGGCCGCCAGGTGCAGTATGAGCACCTGGTCGTCGCCCCCGGCATCAAGCTGGACTGGGATCGCGTGGAAGGGTTGCGTGAAGCTCTGGGGAGCAACGGCGTGTGCAGCAACTACAGTCCGGAGACGGCACCCTACACCTGGGAATGCCTGCGCCAGTTCCGGGGCGGCAACGCTATCTTCACCCAGCCGCCGCCCCCGCTGAAATGCGCCGGCGCGCCACAGAAGATCGCCTACCTGGCCGCGGATCACCTGCGCCGGAACGACCTGGCCCCCGAAAGCAACCTGCAGTTCTACAGTGGCGCCGGCGCCCTGTTCAGCGTGCCGGACTTCGTGCCCCACCTGCAGAAGGTGATGGACCGCTACGGCATCGGCGTCAACCTGGGCCATGACCTGGTTGCCATTGATGCCGAGCGCAAGGTGGCCCGCTTCGCCACCAAGGACGCCAACGGGGAAACCACCGAGGTGGAACAGCCCTACGACCTGCTACACGTGACACCGCATCAGACCTCACCCGACTTCGTGAAACAGAGCCCGCTGGCCAATGCCGACGGCTGGGTGGACGTGGACAAGGGCACCACACAGCACACCCGCTACCCCAACGTCTTCTCACTGGGCGATGCCAGCTCCCTGCCCACCTCCAAGACCGCCGCAGCCGTGCGCAAGCAGGCTCCGGTCACAGTGCGCAATCTGCTGGCGCGCCTGGACGGGCAGGCACTGGACGCCCAGTACGACGGCTACACCTCGTGCCCACTGGTCACCGCCTACGGCAAGGTGATGCTGGCCGAGTTCATGTACGACGGTGTCGTGACCCCTACGCTGCCCCTGAGCCCCTTCAAGGAATCCCGGTTCTACTGGGTGGTCAAGAAGCACCTGCTTCCGCCGTTCTACTGGAACCAGATGCTTAAGGGCAAGGAGCCCGACATTGCCCACAAGCCCCTGAAAACCGGCTGATCAGTCTTCCTCCGGGGTGTTATCCCCGGACTTGGGCAGCGGCGGCATGGGGCAGTCCAGCTGATCGGCGATGATGCGCAGCAGCTCATACTCACGCGGGCTGACACGCCCGTCTTCCTGGATGCAGTGAACACAGGCATCAATGATGGCGGGCTTGAGCATCGCCGGCAGCCCGTCCAGCCGCCCCAGTGACTGAAGCAGCTTGCGGGCGCTGGTGCCCTCGCCGGAAGGCCGCCTGGCCTCCGTTTCGAATCCCGCCATGGCCTCCCGGTACAGGGGCTCCGGATCGGCGCGTGTACCCGCCGATGCCATCAGCCACAACAGCCGGCGGATGTCCGGCATTACCGCCCCGTAGCGACGGTGGACCACCTTCCGGTTGCGACCCGCTCTTTTGCCGAGATGATGTTTGAGGAAGCCCAGGATGGCGATGTCGTGCAGGCGGGCGCCACGGTCCTCGCGGATCAGCTGTTCCATGTCCCGCAGTAACTGGCCTTTCGCCGGTGTCTCCAGCTCCCGCAATGCCGGCAGTGACAGCTCGACCAGCGGCACCCGGTAGGCCGGGCCCAGATCACGCAGCGTCTGGATCATCTGGCGCACCAGGAGTGGGTCAATCGCTACGGCACCCACCGGCTCCAGCTCCGGGAGCCACTGATCCAAGGCGCCGTGGTCCGCCTCTTCCAGCGCCAGCGCCAGACACAGGTGGACTGCCCCCTCGGCCCCATGCAGCTGCTGGTTCAGGCCGCCGGGCAGCGCGGCAAGCAGTGAGCGGACATGGCAGGTCCCGGACTCACTGAGCGCCCCCACCGAGGCGGCACCACTGCCGATCTCGAGACCGCCCGCACCCGAGAACCCCATGGCCGCTGCTGCCTCGTTGGCTGCCGTGGGCGGCGCCTCACCCTGTTCCCGGGCAGCCTTGCGATCCCGGGATTTCATGCGCACCAGCAGGGTCTCATCGATGGCGTTAAGCCGGTCCTCAATCGGAGGATGGGAAGCCAGAAGGCGCGCCAGAGAGACGCTTTCCCCGAAGCACAGGTGGTTCAGGTCTTCCGCATGACTGGTGGCTCTGAGCCGCGATCCGGAAGCAGCCACGCCGATCCGGTACAGCGCCCCTCCGATGCCCTCAGGATTGCGGGTGAACTGCACGGCGGCGGCATCCGCCAGGTATTCGCGCTGGCGCGAGACCGCCGACTTGATAACCCGCCCCATGAAAAGCCCGACGTAGCCCACAATCACCAGCACGGCGCCCGCGAGTACGAGAGCGCCATCGTAGCGGCGCCGGTGATGGTAACCGCTCCAGCCCCAGATGCCGAACCGCACCAGGTACTGGCCCAGCTGGCCGATCAGCAGAATACCCGCCAGCATCGAGATGAGCCGCACGTTGATGCGCATGTCGCCGTTGAGAATATGGCTGAATTCATGGGCCACGACGCCTTGCAGCTCATCGCGGCTGAGCTCATCCAGAGTGCCCCGGGTCACCACCAGCACCGCCTCATTGGGCTGATAACCGGCCACGAAGGCGTTGATGGCCGCCTCCTGGTCCATCACGAACAGCTGCGGGACGGTGACCCCGCTGGCAAGGGCCATCTCCTCGGTAACATTGCGCAGCTGACGCTCTCCCTTCTCTGCCGTATCAGCGGGAACCGGACGGGCACCCGCCATGCGCGCCACCCGTTCCCCGCCGCGACGCAGATCCGCGTAACGGTAGAGTGACCCCATGGCGACAATGGCCGCCACTGTACCGGTCACGGCCCAGCCGGGCTCCGAGAGGAGCCAGTCCAGGAACGGCACCGGGTAGTGGACCCAGAAAACGTAGAAGCCGTAGAGCACCGCCGAGACCGCGAGGATGATCAGGCTCACGGCCAGCAGGAACAGCAGAATCAGGACCAGCGACTGGCGCCGGGCCCGGTCCTGGCGTTCGAAGAAACGCATGGCAGCCGCCCCCTCAGCTGAATGAGGCGGAGGGCGGCTCGCTCAGCGCCTCGGTATCAAACTCCAGCAGCCCGGCGGGCTTGAAGGCGAAAAAACCCGACATGAAGTTGTTGGGGAACTTCTCACGGTAGGTGTTGTAGTCCATCACGGAGTCATTGAACGACTGACGAGCAAAGGCCACGCGGTTCTCGGTGGAGGACAGCTCCTCCATAAGCTGCAGCATGGTCTCGTTGGCCTTGAGGTCCGGGTAGTTCTCCATCACCGCATTGAAACCGCCAAGGGCCTTGGTGAGCATGTTCTCGGCATTGGCCAGGTTGTTCATCTTCTGTCCGTCCCCGGGATCTTTCCGGGCATTTTCCTGGGCCTGCATCGCCCCGGTGCGGGCTTCGGTCACCCGGGCCAGCGTCTCGCGCTCATGAGTCAGATAGCCCTGGGCGGTTTCCACCAGATTGGGGATCAGGTCATGCCGACGCTTGAGCTGGACATCAATCTGCGCAAAGGCATTCTTGAAGCGGTTCTTCAGCGTGACCAGATGGTTGTAAATGACGATGGCATAGCCGACGATCAGGACGATCACCGCCAGGCCGATCAGGGTGGTTGTGTCCATACGCTCAATCCTCTTCAGGTCCGGATACTGAGCAGGATTAAAGAGGAAAAGTCACGATAACGCCAGTAATCAGGGGCGGTTTCGGAATCAGTGGATAACAGCTTGGGGAGAAGAATAGACAGGAACAATCAGGAAAGGACTCGAACGGACGCCAATTGACGCCCGCTCGCAGAGTCACTGGGTTCAGAAGCTGTAGCCGACGTGCAGGCGGTAGATCATGGGATCAATCTCCACCGTACCGATGCCGTTACCATCAAGTTCCGCATCCGTCTCAATATTCGCATAATAGGCTGCTGCACCAACACTCCAGTTTTCATCGAGGGGTACATCTACACCTACCTGGGCAGCGAGACCAACAGAATCGTCCAGGCTCAGATTCTGCGCTTTAGTTGCACCTTTACCAGTACTGTTCAGTTTTTCATCCCAGAACGTTGTATAGTTCACGCCTGCCCCAACATAGGGCTTAAACCCAAGATCCTGGCCGGCCAGCGGGAACCAGGAAACCGTCACCGTCGGAGGCAGATGCTTGGTGGACCCGATGTTGGTGCCGCCACTCGCTTCAATATCATGCTCAAAAGGCGTGGCAGCCAGCAGGTTCACACTCATGTTGTCCGTCATCATATAGCTGATGCTGGCGCCCGCTTGGATGTCTGAATCCGCGCGAAGATCAAATTTACCTCCCGCGACGGAGGAATAACTGCCACCGGGCACCACGCTGGCAATACCGCCACGGACAATGGTGTCACCCTTGTCGTAGGCCAAAGCAGGGGCAGCTGCGCCAATGACACTGATGGAAAGGGCAGCGATTAGGGATTGGCGAATCGGGTTCAATTTCATGGTCGGGCTCCTGCCGTTGGATTATGGAACCAGCATAAGCCCGTTAACCCAAAACAAGATTGATCTATCTCATTGATTTTGAATTTGATTTCCGTCAATTCTCCACCCGCCCCGCCACGCGGCAAGCCAGGATCCTATCCGTGCCCCCGGCCGGTGTTCAGGATTCAGGCCGCAGCGCCCTGCCCCTGCTCCCGCGGCGCGAGCTGCAGCTGGTCTCCTTCCAGACGCACGGCGTAGGTCCGAAGCCGGTGGCTGTCGTCCTCCAGACAGCGCCCATCGAGCAGCGAGAAATGTTTCTTATACAGCGGCGTCGCCACCACGGGTTCTTCTTCCACATCACCCACGATGCCCCGGGCAATGATGTTCACGCCGGAGATGGGGCAGTAGTTATCCACCGCGAAAAGTGGCTGCTCCAGCTCAGGGACGTAGAAGATGGCCACCTGGCGGTCACCGAAGCGCGCGCCGATGCCCGCGCCCGGTACCAGGTCGGCCCTGCTGCCCACAGGGGTCCATTCATTCTGCTGTGTCATGTGAATCCTCCTCAGACGGATACCGCCGGAATGCGTTCCAGCTTCTCTTCGGCCGTGGCGGGGCGCGGCTGTTCGCGCTCCTCCACCGAGACCACGTAGGGGTCGTCGCCGTCGTCGTTGATCATCTGGCGGAAGCGCTTGAGCTTGTCCGGATCCTCCAGCGTGGTCTTCCACTCGCACTGGTAGTTCTCGATCAGCCGCGCCATCTGGTTATCCAAGTCCTCGGCGATGCCCAGTGAGTCGTTGACGACCACGTCGTAGACGTAATCCAGGCCGCCTTCCAGGTTCTCCAGCCAGCGCGCGGTGCGCTGCAGCCGGTCCGCGGTACGGATGTAGAGCATCATGAGCCGGTCAACGAACCGGATGAGGGAGTCGGTGTCCAGGTCCTGGGCAAAGAGATCGGCGTGGCGCGGCCGCATGCCGCCGTTGCCCGCCACATAGAGGTTCCAGCCATTCTCGGTGGCGATCACGCCGAAGTCCTTGCTCTGGGCTTCGGCGCATTCACGGGTGCAGCCGCTGACGCCGAACTTGATCTTGTGCGGGGCGCGGATGCCCTTGTAGCGGTGCTCCAGGTCGATGGCGAGCTGCACGCTGTCCTGCACCCCGTAACGGCACCAGGTGCTGCCGACGCAGCTCTTCACGGTCCGCAGGGCCTTGCCGTAGGCGTGGCCCGTCTCAAAGCCGGCATCCACCAGGCGTTGCCAGATTGAAGGGAGGTCGTTGAGCTTCGCACCGAACAGATCCACGCGCTGGCCACCGGTGATCTTGGTGTAGAGGCCGAATTCCTTGGCCACCTCGCCCAGAGTGATCAGCTTATCCGGGGTGATCTCACCGCCGGCGACACGGGGCACCACGGAGAAGGTCCCGTCCTTCTGCATGTTGGCGAGGAAAGTGTCGTTGGTGTCCTGCAGACCCACGTGTTCCGGGTTGAGCACGTAGTCGTTCCAGGTGGATGCCAGGATCGAGGCCACCGCCGGCTTGCAGATGTCGCAGCCGAGGCCATGGCCGTGATTCTTTAGCAGGGTATGGAAATCATGGATGCCCTCGACGCGTATGATGTGCTCGAGCTCCTGGCGCGTGTACTGGAAGTGCTCGCAGACGCTGTTGTCCACCTCCATACCCAACGCCGCCATCTCGTGGTCGACGATCTCCTTGAGCTGGCCAGCGCAGCCACCGCAGCCGGTACCCGCCTTGGTCGCGGCCTTAACGTCCCCGACCGAGGTGTACCCGTCGTGTACGTACTGGACGATGTCGCCCTTGGTGACGTTGTGGCAGGAGCAGATGCCGGCGGTTTCCGGCAGGGCATCCACGCCCAGTGCCGGCGCCCCACCCTCACTGGCCGGCAGGATCAGGGATTCCGGGTTGTCCGGCAGTTCCAGGCCGTTCAGAGCGTACTGGAGCAGGGTGTCGTAATAGCTGTTGTCGCCCACCAGCATGGCGCCGAGGAGCTGCTTGCCATCGGCGGAGACCACCAGCTTGCGGTATTCCTGGGCGATGCCGTTGGTGTAGCGGTAGAAGCGCGCCCCCGGGTTCTGGTTGCCGTGGGCATCGCCGATGGCGCCCACGTCCACGCCCATGAGCTTGAGCTTGGTGCTCATGTCCGCCCCGGTGAAGGCCCGGTCGCCCCCGGTCAGGGTGTCCAGTGCCGCCTTGGCCATCTGGTAGCCGGGGCCGACCAGGCCAAAGATGCTGTCGTTCCACAGCGCCACTTCCCCGATAGCGAGGACGTCGGGATCACTGGTGCGGCAGTGATCGTCAATCACGACGCCCCCGCGTTCGCCCATGGTCAGGCCCGCGTCGCGCGCCAGTTCATCGCGCGGACGGATGCCGGCGGAGAATACGACCAGGTCCGTCTCCAGCAGCCGATCATCCTGGAAGACCATCTGGTGCCGGGCATTGGTGCCCGCCTCGATGCGCTGGGTCGCGCGGCCGGTCAGCACCTGCACGCCCAGTTCCTCGATCTTCTCGCGCAGGATGCCACCGCCCTCTTCGTCCACCTGGACCGGCATCAGCCGGGGTGCGAATTCCACCACGGCCGTGTCCAGGTCCAGTTCGCGCAGGGCGTTGGCGGCCTCCAACCCCAGGAGGCCGCCGCCAACCACCACACCGGTGTTCGACCGGGAAGCGGCCTCGCGGATGGCGTCCAGGTCGTCCAGGGTCCGATAGACCAGGCAGTCCTCCCGGTCATTGCCCTCGATCGGGGGCACGAAGGGATAGGAGCCGGTGGCCAGCACGAGCTTGTCGTACGGCAGGGTTTCGCCGTTGTCGAGGGTGAGCGTGCGGGCCTCCCGGTCAATGGCGGTCGCCGCCGTGTTCAGCCGCAACTCGACCCCCCACTGGGCATACTGGTCCGCCGTGGAAAACGCCAGGTCATCGGCGGATTTGCCCTGGAAGTACTCGGACAGGTGCACGCGGTCGTAGGCGATGTGCCGCTCTTCCCCCAGGACGGTCACATGGAAGCCGTCCGCCTGGCCGCTTTCAGCCAGTTGCTCCAGGAAGTGGTGACCGACCATGCCGTTACCGATCACGATCAGGTTCTGTTGTCTCATGACGTTTTCCTCCGGTTGCCAGCGGGCGGCGTCTCAGGCCGCCTCGCAGTATGCTTCGCCAAATGCCAGGCTCGCGCGCCAGGCACTGAGATCCGTTCCCCGGCTCAGGTGCTCGAAGAGCCAGGGGCCCATCGATGCATCGCCATACAGGACGGCACCGACGAGGCGGTTGTTCTTCAGGAGCAGGCGGCGGTACTCGCCACCGCGACGATCGTGGTAGAGGATGGATTCGGTGTCCCGGTCACGGGTTTCAATATCCCCGCAGGAGAACACGTCCACACCACTGATCTTGAGCCGCGTTGCCACGGGCGTTTCACGGTAGACCCGCCGGCCACCGCAGAGCCGGTCAGCGAGAACTTCTGCCTGCCGGTAGACCGGCTCGACCAGACCGTAGGTCTGATCCCGGAACTGACAGCATTCACCCAGGGCATGGATGCGTTCGTCGCTGGTGGTGAGCGTGGCGTCCACATGAATGCCACGCTCGCATTCAAGCCCGGCCTCCTCCGCCAGTTCCCGGTTCGGCTGGATCCCTGCCGCCATCACCACCAGATCCGCTGCCAGTTCACGGCCGTCCTGAAGGCGAACCGCCTCGACCCGGCCTTTGCCCTGGATCCGATCCACACCATTGGCCAGGTGCAGGACCATACCCCGCCGGCGGAGCGCCTCAGCGAGCATCCCGCCGGCGGTCGCGTCCAACTGCCGGTTCAGGGGGCAGTGCCCCCGATGCACCACGGACACTGTCATCCCCTGCGCCCTCAGGCCTTCGGCCGCTTCCAGCCCGAGGAAGCCACCACCAATAACGACGGCATTGCCTCCCTGCCGGGAGCCCTCCGCCATCCACCGGGCATCCTCAAGGCTCCGGAATCCGGTTACGCCCTCCAGGTCGGCCCCCTCGATCCCTGGTATGGCCGGACGGGAGCCGGTGGCGATCACCAGCCGGTCAAAGGGAATCCTGTGGCCGGCCCGGGTGATCACTGCCCGTGCGGCGCGATCAATCCAGGCCACGCCGTCACCCTGGTGCAGCTGCACGCCCTGATTCGCGTACCAGCCGGGCGATGCCAGCGCCAGCGCATCCGTGGTGGTTTCGCCGGCCAGCCAGGGGGAGAGCAGGATCCGGTTATAGGCCAGCTCCGGTTCGTCACTGATGACGGTCACACGCCAGCCGTGCTGTTCCCCCGCCAGCGACTCCAGGAGCCGCTGCGTGGCCATGCCGTGTCCGATGATGACGAGCTCACCGCCCATTCCTGCCTCCGGGGCCCTGCCCCAACAAAAAAGGCGCCTGCCAACCTTCCCTTAAGGAAGACCGATCAGGCGCCAATGCCCTGTTGATTCGCAATGTCCGTGTCCTCAGACACACCCTTCAGGAAGCAGGTTGCGTGCCAACACTTACTCCCCAACAGAATCAACTACCTGGAAACAAAGGCATGTCGATGGAAGGGAGTCACTGGAACCCTGCTGGTGCACACGTGGGCGCTGATGCACCAGAATCAGGCGTTCACGGCCCCCGATGCCGATGGTGCCCCTTCCGGATCACCCCGGGCCTCACCACTCTTCCTGGGCATCGACATCACTTTCTGCTGCTTTTCGTAGAGGAAGCTCAGCACCGACTGACGGCAACGGTTGTACTCGGCGCAGTCCGCCAGCCCGACACGGTCGCGAGGCCGGGCCAACGGCACGTCCAGGACCTCGCCAATGGTTGCGGCCGGCCCGTTGGTCATCATCACGATCCGGTCGGACAGCAGCACCGCCTCGTCCACGTCGTGCGTGATCATGATGACGGTGCTGTTGAGCTCACGCTGGATCTCCATGAGCGAGTCCTGCAGGTGCGCCCGGGTCAGCGCATCCAGGGCACCGAAGGGTTCGTCCATCAGCAGCACCTTTGGCTGCATGGCCAGGGCTCTCGCAATGCCCACGCGCTGGCGCATGCCACCGGAGAGCTCATCCGGACGTTTGTCGATGGCATGCCCCATGTGCACCAGCTCCAGGTTGTGGATGACCCAGTCCCGGCGCTGCTGACGCGTCATGGAACGGCGGAACACCTGTCGCACGGCCAGTTCGACGTTGCCATAGGCAGTCAGCCAGGGCATCAGCGAGTGATTCTGGAAGACCACTGCCCGCTCCGGGCCCGGCTCGGTGACCTCCCGGCCGTCCAGCAGGCACCCGCCGCGCGTGGCCCGCATCAGTCCCGCGATGATGTTGAGAACGGTGGACTTGCCGCAGCCGGAGTGGCCGATCAGGGAAATGAACTCGCCCTCGGCGACGCGCAGGTTGACGTCCTCCAGGGCCGTAAAGGTCCCGCCCTTGACGGGGAAACCCATGCCCACTGAGGACAGTTCGAGATGGGGACGTGAATGACTCATGGTGAAACCTCCCTTGTTCAGTGTGTGGCGCTGGCGCGATCCCAGGAGAGCAGGCGCTGCAGCATCAGCATGCTGCGGTCCAGCACCAGCCCGATCAGGCCAATAACGATCACGGCCACCATGATGCGACCCAGTGATTCGCTGCTGCCGTTCTGGAACTCATCCCAGACGAACTTGCCGAGCCCGGGGCTCTGGGCGAGCATCTCGGCGGCGATCAGCACCATCCAGGCAATGCCCAGCGACAGCCTCAGGCCGGTGAAGATCATGGGTATGGCGGAGGGCAGCACCACCCGCCAGACGTGGGTGAAAAAGCCCAGCCGCAGGACCTGGCTGACGTTGCGCAGGTCCTGGCTCACCGCATTCACACCCATGATGGTGTTCACGAGCGTGGGCCAGAGGCTGCACAGCGAGACCGTGACCATGGACGTGATGAAGGCGCGCGAGACCATCGGGTCCTCAACCGTGTAGGTGGCGGACACCACCAGCGTGACAATGGGCAGCCAGGCCAGCGGTGAAACCGGCTTGAACACCTGGATCACGGGATTCACCGCCTCGTACAGGTACCGGTTCAGCCCCACGACAATACCCAGGGGGATCGCTACCAGTGAGGCCAGGACAAAGCCCGAGAACACCGTCCCCAGGCTCGTCAGGATCTGATCAATGAAGGTTTCCTTGCCGCTGTAGGGGCGGATCCGCACCTCGGCGTCCGGGTTGCGCTCCAGAATCTGAGCATTGCGTTCCTTCTGCATCTCGATGAACTCGGCGGCGCGTCGCTGCTCCTCGAGATGGTCCGCCCAGAGGTTGCCCGCCTGCTCCCAGACGCCCGCCGGCCCGGGCAGGCTGCCCAGGGAGGTGGTAACGTTCTGGGCCGCCATCTGCCACAGCAGGAGGAACACGAGCACGCCCAGTACCGGCATGCTCAGGGCCCTGATGGCCCCCTGGAGATTGAACCCCGCCATCCGTTGCTTCATGAAGTCGGTGATCCGTGTCACCGGGGCTGTCTGTTGCATAACGCCGCCTCCTGTTGATCAGGGCGTTTCATCGCCGCTGAGGCCGATGTCGAAACTGTTGATGTAGGCATTGGGCTCGCGACCGTTGTAGGCCCGGCCGTCGATGAAGTCGTCCTGCACCGGCTTGAAGCCGTCGATCTCTTCGAAATCCGGGAAGTCAGAGGCCTCCAGGGTGCCGTCCGCCACCAGGGAGCGCGCCGCTTTCTCGTAGATGGCGGGTTTGTAGACTTCGCGCGCCTTCTTCATGTACCAGTCATCCGGCTTCCGTTCGGAAATCTGGCCCCAGCGCCGCATCTGGGTCATGAACCAGATGGCATCGCTGTAGTAGGGGTAGTTGGCGTTGTGGCGGAAGAAGACATTGAAGTCCGGCTCCTCGCGCACATCGCCCGGCTCATACTCGAAGGTCCCGGTCATGGAGTTGGCGATGACCTCTTCGTCCGCCCCCACGTAACGGGAACCCGAGAGGATCTCGACCGCCTCCTCGCGATTGGCGTTGCCGTTCTCGTCCAGCCAGTGGGCTGCCCGGATCAGCGCCCGGAGCACGCGCAGGTGGGTGTTCGGGTTCTCTTCGGCCCACTCCCGGGTCACGCCGAAGACTTTCTCCGGGTTGTGGGGCCAGATGTCATGGTTGGTGACCACGGGAACGCCAATGCCCTTGGCAACGGCCTGCTGGTTCCAGGGTTCGCCCACGCAGTAGCCCTGGATGGTGCCGGCCTCCATGGTGGAGGGCATCTGCGGTGGTGGCGTCACGGAAAGCCGGACATCCGCTCCGCTGCGACCGCTGTTGTCACCCTCAAGCGGCTCGTAGAACCCGGGGTGAAGCCCGCCAGCCGCCAGCCAGTAACGGATCTCGTAATTGTGGGTGGAGAGGGGATAAACCATCCCCATGTCGAACGATTCGCCCTCGTCCAGGCTCGATTCCACAACGGGTGCAAGCGCCTCGGCACTGATCGGGTGGGCAGGTTTGCCGTCCTCTCGCTTCGGCACATGGGGGCGCATGGCCTCCCAGACATCGTTCGAAACGGTAATGGCATTACCGTTCAGGTCCATGCTGAATGCCGTCACAATGTCGGAGCTGTTACCGCCAACCCCGATGCTGGCCCCGATGGGCTGGCCCGCGAGCATGTGGGCGCCATCCAACGCGCCCCGGGCCACGCGATTCTGGAGGACGCGCCAGTTGGACTGGGCTTCCAGGTCCACAAAAAGACCCTCGTCGAAGAAAAAGTGCTTCTCCTTGGCAATGGCCAGCGGCGCCATGTCGGTCAGCTTGATGAACCCCAGCTTGAGGTCCGGCTTTTCGGCCGGGCCGATCTCCTCGGCCCCCGCCGGCAATGCACTCACAAGACCCGCCAGAAGAAGCGCGCCGATTCCGGACACTGTCCGCCTGTTCCCGTTCATTGGACTTCTCCCTGCAACAAACAAAAAAAAGCGCCTGCCCCCAGTCCGGGAGCAGGCGCCTTTGCCGTTTCAATTCATGTTCTGGTGTGCAGCTCCATCTGCACCCCGGCCGCCACGCCGGTCCGTGCCATGGCAAACCGTCAACCTGTCCGTGGCACACCCAAGCCTAAGCAGGAAGCATGCCACTGATCATTGATTCTGATTTTAAAGGCTTTTTATGGAACCCGACCCGCAGAAGATGATCATCCACGACCGAATCAGGTGCATCAGGCAGCCCCCATGCACCGGCGCGGATCAGTCCTGACCGGCGGTTGCGATCAGGGCATCCGGGGCTACCTCAACCTGCCCCCGGACTCCTTCCACCACAAAGGGCTGACGGTGCTCCCCCTCGTCCTTATAGTCCATAATCGGCGCGTCCAGACTCAGGCTTTCCGCGACCTTGCGGTAGAGGTCGGGACGGAAAATGCTGTCCAGATCCGGTGTCTCCAGCAGCTGCTCGCCCTGGTTGCGCAGACGCATACGCGACAGCAGCCATTGCGCCTGGGAGAGCCACGGGAAGTTCGCACTCTGACGAAAGAAGTGCTGCTGGACCCTGGGGTGGAAGAGACTTTCGCCCTGATCTCCGAGAGGCTCAATGGCACTGCCGAGGTAATGGGGGTGCACCAGTATGCGGTGGACGAGTTCGCGATTATCCGGGTCATCCAGCCAGCGGCAGCAGCGGACCAGGGCACGCATCAACGCACGCAGTTTTTCCGGGTTGGCCTGCGCCCAGTCGCGGCGCACGCCCAGGACTTTCTCCGGCGCGTTCTGCCAGACCTGGCACCCCGTCGCCAGGATCTGGCCCAGCCCGTGATACTCCATCAGCGAATTCCAGGGCTCACCGACACAGGCCAGATCAACACTGCCGTAGGCCAGTGCAGTCATCATCTCCGGCGGCGGCACCGTTACCAGCTCCAGACCCGAGCCGGGCGACAGTCCAGCACTGGCAAGCCAGTCGAGCAGCTGCAGGTAATGGGTGGACCAGGCGTAGACAATGCCCAGCCTGATCGGCTCATCGCTGGACGCCACGACCCGCGCCAGGGCGCATGCCGCCTCCGAGGGTTCGGAGAGATCGAAGCCGGTAGAAGTCAATTGCTCATAGAGCGCTCGCCTGGCCGTGATGGCATTGCCGTTACGGCTGAGCACCATAGGGCTTATGACCGGGCACGGCGGCGCCCCGAGCCCCATATTGATGGCCAGGGCCATGGGCCCGAGCATCTGGGCGCCATCCAGCATTCCAACGCCGACACGATCCCGCAGACTGGACCAGGAGGGCTGTCGATACAGGCTGACATCCAACCCTTCCTCCGCGAAGAAGCCTGCCTCCTGAGCCATGATCAGGGGCGCGGCGTCCAGCAGGGGGATGAATCCCAACCGGATGGTCTCACTTGATTCCGTACCATGCATCCAGTCAGTCATCCATTGCCTCCGGGGATCCCGCCCCTTCGGCCCCACCCAGTACCTCAATCAGCTGGCGGGCCACCTCGCTGAGTTTCTGATTCCGATCCATCGCCAGTTTACGCATGCTGTGGAATGCCTCATCTTCCGAACAGTTGTTCTGCTTCATCACCAGCCCCTTGGCCCGTTCGATGTCCTTACGCTCTTCCAGCGCCGTCCGCGTCTCCTCCAGCTGATGACGCAGTGACTGGAAAGCCTCGAAACGCGCCACCGCCACCTCCACGATCGGCTTGACCCGATGCTGTTCAAGCCCGTCCACAATGTAGGCACTGACGCCGGCGTTAACGGCCTGCTGGATCGTATGGCTGTCGCTGTCATCACTGGCGAAGAACACCACCGGCCGGGGCGCGTGCTCATTGAGGGCGGACATGGACTCGAGGGTATCCCGGTCCGGTGAATCCATATCGATGATCACCACGTCCGGCTCCTCCTGGGCAACAGCTGCCACGAGCCCACGCGTGCTGCTGCGCTGCCCCACCACCTCGTAGCCCTCGGAGGTCAGTGCGTCGCACACCATCGTTGCCCGTTCCGGCTCGTTGTCCACCAGCATGACACGTACACCGCTCTGATCCGCCGACATGCTCCATCCCCAGCGTCGATTCGCGCCATTCTGAAGCAAAAGCCACGCCAGCCTCCTTGCCCATGAAACCGGTCTCAATCGCCGGCTTCAACGGAGCGAGCGCCCCAATGCAGTGCAATCTGCCCCGAAACAGGACATGACTGGGCTCCCCCTCCCCCTGATTGGGGCCATTTCAGGCAGGCATGGGAAATGCTTGCGAACGGAGAAGCAACACCATCACAGACCACGGGTACCGAAGCCCGGTCACCGGCACCGAATCCGTGCCGGGGCCGGGCTTCTTCTGTTCAGGGAGCATCCATCATGGGCTGCAAAACCACATGCCCCTACTGCGGCGTCGGCTGCGGTGTCGACGCCACTATCAAGGAAGACACCCTCGAGCCGGTCCAGGGTGATCCGGACCATCCTGCCAACGCGGGGCGGCTGTGCGTGAAGGGGTCCGCCTTGCACGAAACGCTCGGTTCCCAGGGCCGGCTGACCCGACCGCGCATTCAGGGGCGTGATGCGGACTGGGACGAGGCGATCCAGTACCTGGGCGCGGAACTGACCCGCCTGCAGCAGGAACAGGGCGGCCAGTCGATTGCCTTCTACCTCTCCGGCCAGCTCCTCACCGAGGATTACTACGTGGCCAACAAGTTCGCCAAGGGCTTCATCGGCACGCCACACGTGGATACCAACTCACGGCTGTGCATGTCCTCGGCGGTTGCCGCCCACAAGCGTGCATTCGGCGAGGACGCGGTGCCGGGCTGCTACGAGGACCTGGAACTGGCCGACCTGCTGGTGCTTGCCGGCGCCAATCCAGCCTGGAACCATCCCATCCTGTACCAGCGTATGCAGAGGGCAGGCGACAACAGGCCCGAACGGCGGATGGTGGTGATTGATCCCCGGCGCACCGCGTCCTGTGAGCAGGCTGACCTGCATCTGCCCCTGCGGCCGGGAACGGACGCCATCCTCTGGAATGGTCTTCTGGTATGGCTCGCGGATTCCGGCACGCTGGATCAGGCCTGGATCGGCGCCCACTGCAACAGCCCTGACGCCGCCCTTCAGGCAGCTCGTGATAGTTCACCCACCCCGGAAGCCGTCGCCGACCAGTGCGACCTGACTGTGGCGGACGTCCGCACCTTCTATGAATGGTTCGCCGCGACCCCGCGCACCACCAGCTTCTGGTCCCAGGGGCTGAACCAGAGCCGCTCCGGCACGGACAAGGCCAACGCCATCATCAACTGCCACCTGGCCACCGGCCGCATCGGCCAGCCCGGCGCCACACCCTTCTCCGTGACCGGCCAGCCCAACGCCATGGGCGGACGCGAGGTCGGCGGGCTCGCCAATCAGCTGGCCGCACACATGGACTACGACACCCCTGGGGCACGGGAGGCCCTCGCCCATTTCTGGCAGGCTCCATCCCTGCCCACGGAGCCCGGGCACAAGGCTGTTGCCCTCTTTGAGGCCATGGAGCGCGGTGAGATCCAGTGCGTCTGGATCATGGCCACCAACCCGCTGGTGTCGCTCCCGGACCCGGAGCGGGCACGCCATGCACTGACCCAGTGCCCGCTGGTCATTGTCTCGGACTGTGTGGCCGACACTGACACCCTGGCCCTGGCGGATGTCGCCCTGCCGGCCATGGGCTGGGCCGAGAAGGACGGCACCGTTACCAATTCCGAACGCTGCATCTCGCGCCAGCGGGGCCTGATACCGGCCGTCGGCGAGGCACGCCCGGACTGGTGGATCATCAGCGCCGTGGCCCAGGCCATGGGATTCAATGCAGCGTTTGACTATGCCGGCCCCGCAGCGATCTTCCGGGAACACGCCCTGGCTTCGACCCTTTCCGGTGCCCCCCGACAGCAGTTCAACCTGGGTGCACTTGCCGCCTTTTCCGACCGCGACTATAACGCCATGACGCCGGTCCAGTGGCCGGTCACACCGGAACACCCCCGTGGCCGTGAGCGGTTGTTCGGGGATGGCGCCTTCCCCACACCGGACGGTCGGGCCCGTTTCACCCCCATTCATCCCACGGCACCGGCAAGGGGGCCCACGGTAACCACCCCCCTGCGGGTCACCAGCGGCCGCATCCGCGACCAGTGGCATACCATGACCCGCACGGGCCGCGCGGCGCGTCTGCTCCAGCACCTGTGTGAACCGTTTATCGAGGTCCATCCGGACGACCTCGCAGCTCACGATCTCGCGGATGGCGACCTGGCCTGGCTCAGCAACGGCCAGGGCCGGTACCTGGGTCGAACCAGGGCCAGTGACGGTATGCGGCCGGGGGAGGTATTCGTGCCCATCCACTGGAACCACCAGTTCACCACGAACGGACTGGCTTCCGCGCTTTTCCCCAGAGTCATCGATCCGCTTTCCGGACAGCCGGAAACCAAGCACGCCAGCGCCGCACTGCTGCCCTTCAACGCCCGCTGGCATGCCCGGTTACTGGGCGAACAGCCGGAGCAGTGGCCTGAAGGCCTCTACTGGGCCCGGGTACCGATGGAGAAGACGACCTGCTGGCACCTGGCCGGCAACAGCCCCATCCCGGACTGGCACGGCACCGCACGCCAGTGGCTCGGAGGGGAACCTGACTCGGAGATGCGGGACTCCAGGACCGGGCGCTACCGGGCAGCCTGGTATCACGGCGATCGGTTGCGGGCGGTGCTGCTGGTGGAACCCGGGAATGACTTCCCCGGCCTCGACTGGCTGGACAGCCTCTTCCAGACGCAACCACTGGATGACGGTACACGGCGCCGTGTCCTGGCAGGCCGGGACAGCGACCAGCCAGACCCCGGCCCCATCATCTGTTCCTGCTACCAGGTGGGCGAGCGCCGGATCGAGGAAGCTCTGGCGCAAGGCTGTGACTCGGTATCCGCCCTCGGCGGTGCCCTGGGCTGTGGCACCAACTGTGGTTCCTGCGTACCAGAACTCAGGCAGTTGGTGGAACAGTCCCTGCCCGAACCCTCAGGTGATGGATGAGCGCCAGTGTTCCCGCCACCGGCCCCAGCAGATAGAAGGCAGCCATGGCCTGATCCGGCACCAGTTCCAGCATCAGGCCACCGAAAAGCGTGCCGCTGCCGAAACCGATGGTATGGACACTGATCAGGCGCCCGGAGACCTGGCCCTGGGCATCCGGGCGCCGTGCCCGCAGGATGCTGCCGTACCAGGGGGCGGCTAGGGTAAGCCCGGCGGTGATCAGGCACACGGCTACGCCCACACCGATCACGCTGGACGAAGCCGCCAGCAATACGCCCCCCAGGGTAAATACGCCGAGCCAGAGGCCACTCAGGATTCGGGGCATGGGCGACAGCCAGCGGTTCCCCAGGGGCCCGGCGAGGACCGCGGAAACCGATGCCACCATCAGCACCGTCCCCGTCCACTGGGAGGCCGTTACCGAATCGAGGTCTGCCAGGTTCTGGATGTAGGGCCCCAGAGCAAACTGGAGTTGCCCCACCCAGAGGGTGATCACGAACCCAAGGGCATACAGGGGCCAGTCCTCGTTCCAGGGCGGCGCCACGGCGCTTTCACGGTTTCCGGACGGCTCCGGGGCCACGCCCGCTGCGAAGTACCACTGCATGAGCCACAGAGCCGCGCCCAGCAGGACGATCAGGACCAGCCCCAGCGGCAGGCTCCATATCGCCGCCAGCGCCACGATGCCTGGACCCATGACGCGCCCGGCATGGGTTGAGGCCTGGATGTAGGCCAGTGTCTCCGGCCACTGGGCAACCGGTTTGTCCGCCAGCGCGAAACGCTGGGCAGAGGGGAATACGCCGCCAGTGGCAATGCCGTAGACCAGGCGCGTCGCGATGGCGATGACCGCAATCCAGAAGGGAGACGACAGGGCAAGGATCGCCAGGATCAACAGGCCATAGCAGACCACCACCAGCCCCATGGTGAGGCGCATCACCGGCAGGGCCCCATGGCTGTCCGTACGCCGGCCCCAGACCGGACTGCTCACGGCCACCAGAATCAGGCTGGCGGCAACCAGCACCGACCAGAAAACGGGCGGCAGCCCAGTGCGTTCAATGATCCAGGGCAGGGTTGCCAGCAGCGATGACTGGAACAGCCCCATGACAGTGACGGTGGCGACCGCCAGAAACAGCTTCATGTGGGCTCCCGCCGCTGATGAGGGCCACGCAACAGGATCATTCCTGCGGCATGGGCGCCCCCTGGCTCAGGCGCTCCACGGCCTGCCGACACTGTTCATCAAGCTCGCCAGTGCTGCGGACGCCCAGACCCATATCCCGCAGACGGCCATCCTCCAGACCATAGATGCAGCCGTGGACCGAGAGCTCCTGGCCGCCCCGCCAGGCATCCGCCACCACCGTGGTCCGACAGACATTGGCAACCTGCGCCACCACGTTCAGCTCGCAGAGCTTGTTAACGGCGGCCATCTCATCCGGCTGGGCCGCCAACAGTTCCCGATAGTCCGCAGCGACGTTCTGGATGTGGCGCAGCCAGTTGTCGATCAGCCCCAGGTGGGCATCCTGATAAGCCGCCTTGACGCCACCGCAGCCGTAATGACCGCAGACGATCACATGCTTCACCTTCAGGACTTCCACGGCGAACTGCAGCACCGACAGCAGGTTCAGGTCGGTCTGCACCACCACATTGGCCACATTCCGGTGCACGAACAGCTCGCCAGGCATCAGCCCCACCACCTGGTTGGCGGGAACCCGGCTGTCGGCACAGCCGATCCACAGGTATTCCGGCGCCTGCTGCTGGGAGAGCCGCTCAAAGAAATCCGGATCCTGCGCCAGCGTGTCCTGAACCCACTGCGCGTTGTTATCGAACAGATGCTTGAGTGCTGTTGCCAATATCCCCCCTAATCCACCTGTGGCCGTCAGCCCCATCTTACCGGGCAGCCGACCCGCGGGGAACCGGATTGCGGGCCCCACCATTAACATTTATATTTATTGAATCTTTTAAGGAAATGGAACCGGCATGGCCCGCAGCCGCGAAAAACGCCTGAAAAGCCACCGCTTTTTCTTTCCGGCCGCCTGCCTCCATGCGGCCATCGCAATGCCGTTGTCCATGGCCGCCATGCTGGCCGGCTGGCGCTGGGCTCCCGGTCTGGCAGGCAGCCACCATGGTCACGAGATGGTGTTCGGCTTTGCCCTGGCGGTGATTGCTGGCTACACCCTTGGCCCTCAGCCCAGGCGCTGGCTGGCTGCACTGTTCGGGCTCTGGCTGGCTGCTCGTCTGGGCTACGCCCTGGCACCCGGATTCTGGCTGAGCCAGCTGCTCAGCCCCGCATTCGCCCTGTTGCTGGCCTGGCGGGTGGTCCCCCGCTTCAATGCCGCCAAGAAATGGCGCAACCGCATGCTGGTGCCGCTGATGGTGAGCCTGTGCGGTCTTCCCCTGCTCTGGCTGATACTGCCGATCATCCCGGTTCCGGGGGCCACGACGCTGCTTCACACCGGGGTAGCCCTGCTGCTGCTTCTGATGACCTTCATGAGCGGGCGACTGATCGCTCCAGCTGTGGCGGGCACTCTGGAAAAACGTGGCATTACGCAGGAAGCACGGGTCCAGCCGCGGATCGAGGCCGCCCTGATCCTGATACTGGGGCTGGCGGCCGCCCTGACCCTGCTGCCGCTGCCTGTATTGCCCGCAGGCACTTTTCTGGCAGCTGCCGGTATTCTGATCCTGATCCGCACGGTCCGCTGGCGGCTCTGGCTGTGCCTGGACCGGCCGGATCTGTTGGGTCTGGCGCTGGGAACAGTGTGGCTGGCAGCCGGCGCCCTGGGCATAGGCCTGGCGCAACTGCTCGGCCGGGATCCATCGGCGCTACTTCACCTGATTACAGTGGGCGCGCTGGGAACCCTGACCATCGGTGTGATGCTGCGGATCCACTATCACGCTATCCGCCGCCAGCCGCCGCCTTCAGGCGTTCTCATGGCCACCCTGGTCCCCGTGGCAGTAGCGGCACTGGCGCGGCTGGCAGCAGGGCCGGTTCCCTGGAACGCGCCTGAGCTTCTGTGGACAGCGGCCGCTGCCTGGTCACTGGCCTATGCGTTCACTGCGGGCGCATTGATCCTGCACCGTTGAACTACAACCCAATCCGGTGAGCCGGCTGGTGAAGAAGATGTTTTTCATGCGCAGCCATGAGAACTCACGCTACGCTTGGGTGGATGTCTTCTTCGGCCCCAACAGAGACAAGGTCCACGTGATCGACAGACAGACACTGGAAATCGAAAAGACACTCCAGCCAGCACCCGGCAAATACAACGTCTGGAATAAGATCCAGTATGAGGAAGGCACCAGCCATTGACGGACATCATTGTGAGCAACTGATGCCCCAGGTACTGTATTACATTAGATTATTCTTAATGCTGGGTAATCCATTCCGGAGTCAGCCGTGGTTACTGTCCCGCACCGGAAAAACGCGCTCCTGGTCATGCTGTCCCTGCTCGCAGGCGTTGTCTTCGTCGTGGTTATGGCCAGCCTGAGGCCAGGCCCCGCGGAATCCAGCTCCCCTTCGCCTGCCCGCAGTGTACGGGTCATCCCCATTACCCCCATGCCGTTTCGTGTTGAGGTCAGTGGTTACGGCAACGTGCGCGCGGCCCGACGCTGGCAGGCGGTCGCCCGAGTGGGCGGGCGCATCACCCAGCGTCACCCGGAGCTGGAAAGCGGCAACATCATCGATGAAGGCACCGAACTGCTCCGGATCGATCCAACCCGTTACGAGCTGGCCGTCGCCAGCGCCGAAGCGGATCTGGCGGCCACCCGCAGTGACCGCCGCGAGCTTGAACAGAAAGCCGCCAACACCCGGATGCTGCTCGAACTGGAGAAAGAACGCCTGGCCCTGGCGGAGAAAGAGCTTGAGCGCATCCGCCGCCTTGCAGAGAGGGACGCAGTCTCCCGAACACGTGTGGACGAACAGGAACGGGCGACACTTCAGCAACGTCAGGCCGTGCAGTCACTGGAGAATGAACTGGCACTGATGCCCAGCCAACGTGAGAGGCTTAAGGCGCACACTGCCCGTGCCCAATCCGCTCTGGAGCAGGCCCGGCAGGATCTGGCGGACACCCGGTTCACCGCTCCCTTCGACCTGCGCATCCATGACGCCACGGTGGAAAAGCAGGAGGAAGTGCGCACAGGGCAAACCCTGCTCCGGGCCGGCGGCATCGCCCGGGCGGAAGCCGTCATTCAGCTTCCCGTTGCCCAGCTCCGCCGCCTGCTGCGTCAGCTCCCGGACACGCCCGCTGGCACAGCCGACAGATCAGTGGCGGATCTGCACCAACGCCTTGATCTCAGCAGGATCACTGCAACCCTTTCACTGGCGGGAGCCCCGGATGTCAACTGGGACGCCAGCGTCACGCGGATTGCCAGTGGCCTTGATCCGGGCACACGCACCGTCCAGGTAGTACTGAGCGTGGAAGAGCCCTACCGCAATGCCAATCCACCCGAGAAGCCACCACTGGTTCGGGGCATGTACGTGCAGGGCACCCTCTCGCTCCCAACGCCGAATGACGTGATTGCGGTTCCCGCAGCGAGCGTCCACCAAGATACCCTCTATCTGGCCGATGACCAGGACCGCCTTGAACGGCGCAGGGTCTCGGTGGGATGGACCCAGGATGATCTTGCTGTCATCCAGAAGGGGGTGACCCCCGGAGAACGGCTGGTGCTGGATGATCTGGTTCCCGCCATCGATGGAACCCGACTCAACCCGAGCCGCGATGATAAAGCCCTGAATACCATCCGGAGCCAGGCCCGGAGTTCCGCCCGATGATCCGCTGGTTTGCAGCCCACCCCACGGCTGGCAATCTCCTTCTGATCCTGATTCTGGCCATCGGGCTGTTCGCCGCACCCAACCTCAAGCGCGAGACCTTCCCCGACTACCGACCACCGGAAGTCAGCATCACCATGGAATACCGCGGTGCAACCGCCGCAGACGTCGAAGAAGCCATCTGCCAACGGTTCAATGAAGCCCTCCAACGGGTCGAGAACCTGGATGAACTCACCTGCACGGCCCGGGACAACAGGGCGAACGCCATCGCCAGCATGAACCGTGGTGGTGATATGGGGCGTTTCCTGGACGACATCCGGACAGAGATTGAGGCGCTTCAGAACCTGCCCGAGCGCGCCGAGGACCCGGTCATTGAAGAACGTTACCGCACCGATCTGGTGGCCGCCCTCGCTATTTCCGGCCCCATGTCCTTCAACGACCTGGAGGAATACGCCGACGACCTCGAGGACCGACTGCTGCACCTGGAGGGTGTCGCGGATGTGGTAACCCGGGGCCTGTCACAGCGCCAGTGGCAGGTAGCGGTCTCGCGCGACCAACTGCGCCAATATGGGCTGGCCACCACGGATATCGCCGCGGCCCTGCAGCGCCAGAACCTGGACCTGCCTCTGGGAACCCTGGAGACGGAGCGGCAGGATGTTCAGTTGCGCTTTGTGGACCAGCGCCAACGTGCCGGAGACCTCAGGGACATCCGCATCATCAGCGGCGACAGCGGTGCCGAGATCCGGCTGGACGACATTGCCGATGTCAGCATTTCTCATGAACGGGATGAAGAACGGGTTACCTTCAACGGTGAGCGGGCCATCATTCTGGAGGTCCACAAAAGCCTGGGGGCCGATTCGCTGCGCGTCATGGACGCGCTCAAGGCATTCCGCAACAGTGAGCTCAAGGCCACGGATGGTACCGTCAGCCTGGAACTGACCCAGGATATGACCTCCATCGTCCGGGATCGCCTCCAGATGCTGGTTGAGAACGGTATTTTCGGGCTGGTGCTTGTGGGGTTGGTTCTGAGCCTGTTCTTCCGCCCACGCCTTGCTCTCTGGGCCCTGTTCGGACTGCCCGCCGCGTTTGCCGGAGCCTTTGCGGTCATGCTGGCGACCGGGCTTACCCTGAACATGATCACTCTGGTCGCTCTGCTCATGGCCATTGGCATCGTCATGGACGATGCCGTGGTGATTACCGATAACATCGCCACCCACGCCAAACAGAACCGCTCCCCGCTGGAAGCCGCCGCCCACGGCGCCCGCGAGGTCTTTCCCGGCGTCATGTCCTCGTTTCTGACCACGGCTTCCGTATTTGTACCCCTGGGCTTTCTGGCCGGAGAAATGGGGGCGGTGCTCGAAGTCCTGCCGGTCGCCCTGCTCGCCGCCCTGGCCGCCAGCCTCATTGAAGCCTTCTGGATCCTCCCCCATCACCTGAAACGGAGCCTGAAGACGCTGGAAGATGGTGCCGATTCCCGCTTCAGGGCGGGCTTCACGCAGCGTTTCGAGGTGCTGCGCGAGCACGCCGGACGTGTCACGGACCACGCCATCCGAGCCCGCTACCCGGTGCTTGCCGCCATACTGCTGTTCCTGTTCGGCTCTGTCGGTGTCATCGCCTTTGGGGCGATCAAGATGGAAGGAATGCCGGACATCGAAGGTGACGTACTGGAAGCACGGATCCTCATGCCCCAGGGTACCCCACTGGAACGCACCGAGGCGGTTGCAGAGCAGGTCAGCGCTGCCATGGAGGCCATCGATCAGAAGCTGAGGCCTGAGCAACCCGGAGAACAGCCCCTGGTTGAGAACATCCAGACGCGGTTCAACCATCACGCCAGTGCCGGAGAAACCGGGCCCCATATCGCCACCGTCATGGTGGACCTTCTGACGGCCGAAGCGCGCACGACGAACCTGGATACGCTCAGGCAGCGCTGGTACGAGGAGATTGGCAGCATCCATGGCCTTGTCAGCCTCAACATCCAGGAACCCGGTTTCGGCCCGGCGGGCGTTCCCATTGAGGTCCGCCTGCAGCACGAGGATCTGCACACCCTGAAACAGGCGGCCACAGACCTGTCCTCAGCCATTGGTGGTTACGCCGGCACCCTCAACATCATGGACGACCTCCGCCCCGGCAAGCCCCAACGACTGCTCTCACTCAGGGAGGGGGCCCTGGCGCTGGGCATTGATGCCCGCGATGTAGCCACCCAGATCCGGACCAGTCTGCTCGGTGAGATTGTGGACTCGGTTCAGGTCGGAGATCAGTACATCGAGCTCCTGCTGCGCCAGACAGCGAAGGAACGCAATACTCTCGACTTCCTCGCCGACAGCGTCGTGTTCAGCGCCAGCGATGGCGCCGTACCACTGACCGAAGTGGTCCGGGTTGAGAACGCGAGGGGCTGGGGGCAGATTACACGGGTCGATGGACTGCGCACCGTGACGGTCACCGCTGACGTTGATTCACAGACCGCAAACGCAGCCGCTATTGTGGGCGATCTGAGGGAAACAGAATTCCCGCAACTGAAGGATCGTTACGCCGACCTCGGAATCACCGTGGAAGGTCAGACCGCCCGCTCACAGGAAACAGGCCAGTCCATCGCCCGGGGCCTGTTGATCGGGCTTGTGGGCATATTCCTGATCCTGTCGTTCCAGTTCCGCAGCACCATCGAGCCTGTGATCGTGATGCTGGCGATCCCGGTGGCCTTCATGGGCGCCATCTGGGGCCATATCCTGATGGGCTACAACCTGTCCATGCCATCACTGATCGGAGCCGCATCCCTGGCCGGAATCGTGGTAAACAACGCCATCCTGCTGCTCCAGTTCATACGGATCCACCGGGAGCATGGCCTCGATGCCCTGAGTGCCGCCAGCCAGGCCAGCCGGGACCGGTTCCGGGCCATCTTCATCACCTCCAGCACCACCATCGCGGGTCTGCTGCCGCTGCTGACCGAGACCAGTACCCAGGCCATGGCGGTCATTCCCCTGGTGATCTCCGTTGTGTTCGGGCTGTTGATCTCAACCGTGCTGATCCTGATCGCACTGCCGGCGTTCTACGCCATCCTCAGCGATCTTGGCCTAACCAGTACGGACGCGGATGCCTTTTAAGACTGAATTAAGGTTGCGCCCATAGGCTGGAGCCTGAATACATGGGCAGCGGAGAACCAACCATGAATCAGGACAATCAGGTGCGGGTCTGGGACCCGTTCATACGCATCTTCCACTGGCTTCTGGTCATTGCCTTCTTTACGGCCTATCTGACCGAGGGAGAGCCCGAGTGGCTGCATGCCTGGGCGGGCTACCTCATTGTGGGGCTGCTGGTATTGCGCATTATCTGGGGCTTTATCGGAAGCGAACACGCCCGTTTCAGCAGCTTCGTGTTCTCTCCCGGCACCATACTGGCGTACCTGCGCGACACTATCCGGGGACGCGCCGCGTACTACCGGGGGCACAACCCGGCAGGCGGTGCCATGATCCTCGCGATCATCCTGTCCCTGCTCATCACCTCCGGCGCCGGAATGGTCGTCCTCGCGGGGGAGGAAGGCGAAGGGCCTCTCGCCGGCTGGCTGATTGCCACACCGGAGATGCAGTCAGGGGTTGCCCCCGGCGAAACGCATAACAAGTCTGAAGAGGGCGAAGAAGCCCACGAAGAGGAAGAACACGAGGAAAGCGCCCTGGTGGAAACGGCCGAAGAAGTCCATGAGTTGTTTGCTAACCTGACGCTGGCGCTGGTGATTCTTCACGTGATCGCCGTGATCGTGGAAAGCATCCGCGAACGCCAGAACCTGGTCCGATCCATGTTCACCGGATACAAGAGGGGGCACTGATGACAATCCTGCGGAAATGGCGGCGGCCCATGGCCGCCCCACTGCTGCTTGCGGCGCTTATACCCATTGCCGGCGCCGATCATGACGAGGTCCGGGAACTGCATGAGAATGAGGACATCGTTGGTCTTGAACAGATCCTCAGCACCTTTCACCAGCGTTACCCCGATGGCCGGGTACTGGAAGTGGAGCTGGAGTGCGAGGACGACGAGCACATCTACGAACTGGAAATCCTTGGCCCATCGGGAGAGGTCCGTGAACTGCGCTTTGACGCCGTTACCGGTGACTTTCTGGGTGAAGAGGATTCGGATGACTGATGCGACTGTTACTGGTTGAGGACGAGGCCGCCCTGGCCGAACAGCTGAGAAAGGCGCTGAGTGATGCGGGCTTTGCCACGGATGTCACCGGCGACGGCATTGAGGCGCAGTACCTGGGCGAGGAAGAGGCCTACGATGTGGCGGTACTGGACCTCGGCCTGCCCGGGCGTTCGGGGCTCGACGTGCTGCGGAACTGGCGGACGGCGGGCAACGACCTTCCGGTCCTGATCCTCACGGCCCGGGACGCCTGGCATGAGAAAGTCGACGGCTTCAAGGCCGGTGCCGATGACTACCTGGGGAAGCCCTTCCATACCGAGGAGTTGATTGCCCGGCTCAATGCCCTCATCCACAGGGCCAGCAACCGGCCCGGCGGTGCCCTTACCGCCGGCGGCCTGACCCTCGATGAAGAGCGCCAGGAAGCCCTTCTGCCTTCCGGCACCCGGGTAGGGCTGACCGGAACCGAGTTCCGGCTGATACGCTACCTGATGCTTCACCCTGATACCCTGCTGTCGAAAAGCCGCCTCACCGAGCATGTCTATGAATACGACCAGGACAGGGACAGCAATGTCATCGAGGTCTACATCAACCGGCTGCGCCGGAAGATCGGACACGAGGCCATCGAGACCCGGCGTGGTCAGGGCTACGTCTTTCATCCCCGTTTCTTCCACCAGCAGGACGGCTGACTGAGGCTATGGCACGCACCAGCCTGCAATCCCGGCTTGCCATTGGCATTGCCGCCCCGGTGGCAGTAGCGACGCTGCTGACCGTGGTCCTCGTCAGCTATGGCGTGCGCCAGCTGGTGGATGACTTTGTACTGACCCGTCTCGAGCACGATCTCGAGACCCTAGTCGCGGGCGTGGAATTGAGTCCGGACGCGCCCCCGCACCAGGGCAAACAGCTGACCCAGGTCTATCAACAGCCCTATTCCGGCCACTATTTCCAGATTGAAGCGCCGGGCAGCGCGCCCCAGCGGTCCCGCTCCCTCTGGGACCAGAGGCTGGACCTGCCCGATCTCGAGCCAGGCGAACGGCGCACCTTCCGCACCCGGGGGCCCGAGGGACAACCCCTCATGATGCTGGCTGAGGGCTTCAGCCAGTCGGGGCGCTCCGCCGTGGTCGGTGTCGCCGAAGACCTCGGCCCCCTGACGAGCACAGTGCAATTTCTCCAGATCGCCATCGGCGGTCTCGGCGTCCTGCTTCTCGCTCTCATTGTCCTGGCACAGACAGCACTCATCCGTCGCGGCCTGGCACCGTTGAGCGCGCTGCGCCAGGAACTGCATCGCCTGGAACAGGGCGATATCACGGAGCTCAACGCCAATCGTGTTCCAGCGGAAATCCAGCCCCTGATCAAGGAGATCAACCAGCTGATCCGGCTGATCTCCAGCCGCTTAACACGCTCCAGGAACGCCCTTGGCAACCTTGCCCACGCCCTGAAAACGCCACTGACCATCCTCGATGGGCTGGCTGAAGACGGGGAACGCACAACCGGCGACGAACTCCACCGCCAGGTCGCGGCCATGCGCAACATCGTTGAACGGGAACTGCGCCGCGCACGCCTTGCTGGCGGTGGCATGCCCGGCAGAACACTGGCACCGGAGACCGCCCTGGGTGAACTCGTCGATGTGTTCTCCAAGGTCTACGCCAACAAGGCCATTACCTTTGATATCCAGGCACCGCCGGAGCTGAAGCTGCCCCTGGACCGGGAGGATTTCCTGGAGCTGGCGGGGGTGCTTCTCGACAACGCCTGCAAATGGTGCGATCACCGCGTCCAGGTGGCCGTGGAACGGACCGGGGAAACGACGCTGCTCATCGTCGACGATGACGGTCCGGGCTGCCCCGCGGAGCAGCGCGATTCCCTGGCGAAACGGGGCTGGCGGGTGGATGAGGAACAGCCGGGCTCCGGCCTGGGGCTTGCCATCGCCGCCGACATCCTGGAGCAGTACGACGGGCTCCTATCCTTCCATGACTCGCCGCTTGGCGGATTGCAGGTGAAAGCCACTCTCAAAACAGGGAGGGATTGATTTCCAGGGCAACCACTGCTTTTTTATCCAAAAAGATTCACTTTATTAGAATTTTATTCACACGATCCCATCAACACAGACAATAACCATCAAATCCAGGGAGACAAACCGATCATGACACTCATCCGTAACAGCCTTATCGGCGCACTATTGGTAACAATAACTCTTGCCGTTCTGCCGGCACAGGCAGAGGACGTGACCTCGGAACTGACCCCCAAGTTACGGGGACTTCTCCAGAAGGAGATGGTCGGAATCGAGGCTGCCATGAAGGAAGTCTACAGCGCCATTATCCGCGGCAACCACGAGGTCGTGCAGGAAAAAGGGCAGGCCATTCACGACAGCTTCATCCTTGATCAGGAGTTGACCCAGGAAGACCGGAAAACACTCAAGGCGTCTGTCCCCAAGGCATTCCTGAAGCTGGATCAGAAGTTCCACAAGCAGGCTGCACAGCTCTCGGAAGCAGGCAACGCAGAGAACACAAGGAAACAGAAAAAGGTCTTCGACCGGATGACCAACTCCTGTGTGAGCTGTCACAGCCGCTTCGTGAATGAGCGTTTCAGTGGTCTGAACCAGTAAGCCCGACTGCTCCCGCAGCCGGGCCGGCTGCTTCAAGCCTGGGACGCATCCAGCGCCTGCTCGACATCCGCCAGTATGTCGTCGACGTGCTCAATGCCGATGGCGAGACGGACCAGGTCCCGGGAGACACCGGCACTGGCCAGCTCCTCGTCATTGAGCTGGCGGTGGGTGGTGCTGGCGGGGTGGCAGGCCAGTGTCTTGGCATCACCGATATTCACCAGGCGCACGATCATCTGCAGGGCATCAATGAATTTCGCGCCTGCCTCATCGCCACCCCTGATGCCGAAGGACAGGATACCCGACGCCCGGCCGTCCATGTATTTCTTCGCAAGCTCATGATACCGGCTCGATTCAAGGCCCGCGTAGTTGACCCAGTTCACCGCCGGATGCTTCTCCAGATACTGGGCCACTTTCAGGGCGTTCTCACAGTGGCGCTCCATGCGAAGGTGCAGGGTCTCGATGCCCTGCATCAGCTGGAAAGCGTTCATGGGTGACAGGGCCGCGCCCATGTTGCGCAGCGGCACCACCCGACACCGCCCGATGAACGCCGCCTCGCCCATGGCTTCGGTGTAGACCACGCCATGATAGGAGGGATCCGGCTCGTTCAGCACCGCGAAGCGTTCAGGATAGTCGGCCCAGGGGAAACGGCCGGAGTCCACGATGGCACCGCCAAGCGTGGTGCCATGCCCGCCCATGAACTTGGTCAGCGAATGGATCACCACGTCAGCGCCATGCTCGAAGGGGCGCCACAGACAGGGCGTTGCTACCGTGTTATCCACGAACAGGGGCACTCCATGGCGATGACCGATGGCAGCCAGCTTTTCAATGTCAACGATATTGCCGGCCGGGTTACCCACAGTCTCGCAGAAGATCAGCTTGGTCCGGTCATCGATCTGGGCCTCGAACGCATCCGGATCATCAGCGCTGACAAACCGGACCTCAATACCCTGTTTCGGGAAGGTATGGGCAAAGAGATTGAATGTACCCCCATAGAGTTGGGTGGTGGTCACGATGTTATCGCCGGCTTCGGCAATAGCCTGGATTGCGGCAGTGATCGCCGCCATGCCGGATGCCATCGCCAACGCGCCCACGCCGCCTTCCAGCAGCCTGACACGCTCCTCCAGGAAAGCATTGGTCGGATTCATGATCCGGCTGTAGATGTTGCCCTCAACCTTCAGGTCAAACAGGTCAGCACCATGCTGTGTGTTGTCGAAAGCATAGGAGGTGGTCTGATAGATCGGGGTTGCGACCGCCTTGGTGGTGGGGTCGGGATGGAAGCCGCCGTGGATGGCGAGAGTGTCCGGTTTCATGGGTATCCTCAGATGCCAGTTGTTGTGGTTGTCGCTCACGATGCCAAGAATAGGACAGCCTGAAGCAGACTGGAACCATTAACCCAGTGGCAGAACCAGCAATGCCGACTACTGCCCGCCTGTTGACTCCAGGTCATCGGAAAGCCAGCCCCGGATACGCGCGGAAACCCGTCTCTGCTCACGGGCCTGCCCGCCCCTGGGTATCGGGATAGCAGACTGAGTATAGGCCGAAAAACCGCCCCGTCGCGCGGCGGCCGAGCGCTTCTCAGCGCGCTCGGACTGGAGATCCCGGTCATACAGATCAAGAACGGGGACGCTGTAACCCTCCCCCAGCTCTGCGACCAATCCATCGCTGAACGGTGGTCTCAACCGAGCATCGACCCACACCATGCCAAACTGGCCCGGCGGGAAGGTGGCTCCGTTGGCACTGACGTAGCGCAGGACAAGATCCGCACCGTCACCAACACCCACAAGCGCGATGGGACCAACGTTCTCGTTCCGCAGGACATTCACCGCCGCCGCAAGACGATCCGTAGCCCGTTGCTGCCACTCATCATCTCGTGTGGGCGCCGCAGAGTCCTGGGCGACCCGGATGGTCATATCCGGCGGCTTGGAAGCCTCATCCCCGCCCTGATCCTCACCACTGCCACTATCCCCTTCCGCGTCATTTCCGTTCTGGGCTGTCTCCTCTCCATCATTGCCCTCATCACCTGCGCCAGGCTGGACGGGCTCCAGAACCCGCTCGGGCAGGTCCGCTACCGGCTCCGCCGGTTGAGCAATCGAAAGAGTCAGCCAGCCGGCATCGGTGAGCTGCGTTCTCACCGCACCCGCAACTCCCTGGTCAGGCGACTGGCCGGAAGGCGCCACAACCAGGACCCCACCATGGCGCTCAGAGACTGTCTCCCGCTTCAGAAGGCCAGTGAAGACGTTCTCACCCTGGCCCAGCTCAAGCGCCTGATCCGGGTACAGCGATGCCAGCGACCCACCCGCATCACCGGGCCCGTAGTGGACCATGGTGATGCTGGGCGGCTCGACGCCCTGCTGGGTATCCTCACCCGCCGCGTTGCCCTCTCCCTCCGGGGCCTGGCCAGCGTCCTCCTGCTGGCCTATGGCTGGCAATGCAGCCGCACCAAGGCAAATACCGATCAGGGCAATGGGTACGGAGCGACGGAACACGGAACCTCCTGTGGTACGGAATAAGCCGGAAGCGTTAAACTGCTGCCTTTCGGCAACAGTCTATCAACAATGGCGGATCTTCCCATGAACGAGCCCCTTATCGCGCCCTCCATCCTCTCAGCGGACTTCGCCCGGCTGGGCGAGGAAGTGGACAACGTCCTGGCCGCGGGCGCGGACATGGTCCATTTCGACGTCATGGATAACCATTACGTCCCGAACCTCACCATCGGCCCCATGGTCTGCGAAGCCCTGCGCAAGCATGGCGTGACCGCTCCCATCGACGTGCACCTGATGGTCAAGCCGGTGGACGACCTGATCCAGATGTTCATCGATGCCGGCGCCAGCTACATCACCTTCCACCCGGAAGCTTCGGAACACATCGACCGCTCCCTGCAGATGGTGCGCGAAGCCGGGCTCAAAACCGGTCTGGTCTTCAACCCCGCCACGCCGCTGCATTACATGGACTACGTGATGGACAAGATCGACATGATCCTGCTGATGTCCGTGAACCCCGGCTTCGGGGGCCAGTCCTTCATTCCGGGCACCCTCGACAAGCTGCGCGAGGCGCGCCGGAAGATCGATGCCAGCGGTCGTAACATCCGCCTCGAGGTGGACGGCGGTGTGAAGGAAGACAACATCGGGGAGATCGCTGCAGCGGGCGCGGATACCTTTGTTGCCGGTTCCGCCATCTTCAAGAAGGACGACTACAGCCGCATCATCACCGATATGCGGGAACGGATCGCCGAGGCGCGATCAGCGTGACCCGCACGGCGCTCCCCGAAACACTCCTGCTGGACCTGGACGGCACCCTGGTGGACAGCGCCCCCGATCTGGCCGCCGCCGTGGATGCCATGCTGGCGGAGCTGGGGCGTGCCCCCGCGGGTGTTGAGAAAACCCGGCTCTGGGTCGGCAACGGCGCCCGCAAGCTGGTGGAACGGGCCCTGGCTGATGCCTTCGACCCCGCCACGCCCGGAGACAAGGGATTTGCCGACCATGCGGAGTCCCTTTTCTACAGGGCTTACCACGCCTGCAACGGGCATCACAGCCAGCTCTATACCGGCGCCATGCCTTTTCTGGAGGCAGGCCGGGCGCGGGAGTCCCGTCTGGCCATTGTCACCAACAAGCCGGCCGAGTTCACGGAGCCGCTGCTGGAACGGCTCGGCATCGCCCGTTACTTCGGGGCCACTGTCAGCGGCGACAGCCTGCTCGGTGACAACGGCACCGTCATCCGCAAACCCGACCCGGCCCACCTGCAGCTGGCGCTCGACCGGCTCGGCGCTCCAACGGACAGCGCCTGGATGATCGGGGATTCCGGTTCGGACATCCTCGGGGCACGCAATCTCGGTATCCCGAGCGTGGCGGTTACCTACGGCTACAGCCAGGGGACGCCGGTCGCGGATTACGGCCCGGACTGGATCGTGAACGACCTGACGGAACTGCTTTAGACACTTCTAGCTGCGCGCCAGCCGCCGGTTCAGCGCCCAGAGCGACAGGGGCGCGAAAACCAGTGTAATCACGCCGGCCCACACCAGGGACCACAGCGCCGGTTCCAGTACCGGCCCGCCACTGAGCAGCCCACGGGACGCCTCCGCCAACAGGGAGACCGGATTGGCTGCCACCACCGCTCGGATAAACGGCGGCAGCGTGTCCAATGGCACGAAGACGTTACTGAGAAAGGTCACCGGGAACAGCGCCGTAAACCCGAACAGCTGCACGTGTTCCGGATCCCGCGCCACCACGCCCACCAACACCATGATCCAGGACATGGCGAAAGCGAACACCAGCAGCAGGGCCAGCATTACCAGCACGCCACTCACCGGAGCCCCCAGCCGGAATCCGAGCAGGAAGCCCACCACCAGCAACAGCAGGACACACCAGGCCTGCTTGACCATGTCCGCCAGGATGCGCCCGGCCAGCGGCGACCAGCGCGCAATGGGCAGGGCCCGGAAACGGTCGAACACGCCCCGGGTCAGGTCCGTGTTGAGCCCATGGCCAACGTAAACGGTCACGAACACCAGGTTCATCACGATCACGCCGGGCAGGATGAAGTCCAGGTAGGCTGCCGTGGAGCCCGCGACCGCACCGCCGAAGACATACAGAAACAGCAGCAGGAACAGGATCGGCTGGATGCTGAAGTCCATCAGTTCCCAGGGATTGCGCCGCAGCTGAAGCAGGGAGCGCCAGGCGAGGGTCAGGGTCTGCTGGAGGCTGCTCATGGGGCTGCCTCCGCATCTCCGGCCGGCGTCTCGACGCTGGCGTGGCGACCGGTCAGTGTCAGGAAGACATCATCCAGGCTCGCACCACGCAGCGTCAGCTCCCGGGCCACGATGCCGGACTCGTCCAGGCGCCGGACCACGGCCGGTACCAGTGCCGGGTCACTGACCGGAACCCGCAGCCGGGCCCCATCCACCTCGGGCTCGCGCCCCACGATCTCCGTCACGATCGACAGCGCAGTCGCCACGTCCGACTCGTGCTCCGGTGCCAGCACCAGGGTCTGTCCACCGATGCGTGCCTTGAGCTGGTCCGAGGTGCCACTGGCAATGACGCGCCCCTGGTCGATCACCACAATCTCATCCGCCAGGCTGTCCGCTTCCTCCAGGTACTGGGTCGTGAGCAGCACCGTAGTGCCCTGGGCCACAAGCTCGCGGATCAGGTTCCAGAGATCCAGGCGGGCGCGCGGGTCGAGCCCGGTCGTGGGCTCGTCCAGGAACAGGATACGAGGCCGGCCCACCAGGCTGGCAGCCAGGTCCAAGCGCCGGCGCATACCACCGGAATAGGTCTGGACGGGCCGATGGGCCGCGTCTTCCAGGCCGAACTCCACCAGAAGCTCGCCTGCCCTTGCCCGGGCATCCCGCCGGGAGAAGCCCAGCAGGCGGGCAATCAGGATCAGGTTCTCGCGGCCGGTGAGCTTTTCATCCACGGAGGCGTACTGACCGGTCAGGCCTATGCGGCTTCGGACCGCAGCGGCCTCCGAAGCCACATCGCATCCATCCACCCAGGCCTGCCCGGCATCCGGCGCAAGCAGGGTCGCCAGAATCCGGACCGCCGTGGTCTTACCGGCGCCGTTGGGGCCCAGCAAACCAAGAACGGTGCCACGCGGCACGCTCAGGTCGATCCCATCGAGCGCCCGGGTGGCACCGAATTGCTTGACCAGGCCTTCGGCGCGGATCGCTTCATCCATGGCCCTCTTTCCCCGTTTGGTGGAAAGCGGTCAGGATACCTGCGACGCGCGCCGGGCAACAGGTGCTGGACGCGACCCGCTCAGAAGTCGTAGGTCAGCGTGGCCTCGACACTGCGCTCCGCACCGTAATAGCACACGGATTCGCTGTAGCATGCCCCCACGTATTCCTTGTCGAACAGGTTCCTGGCGTTCAGGCTGGCGGTCACGCCCTTCATGCCCATGGTCGTGAGGTCATAGCTCAGGTTGGCATCCACCAGGGTGTAATCCGGCACTTCCAGCGTGTTGGCCTCATTCGCCCAGCTTTCACCGACGTACCGGAGACCGAGGGCGGCATCCAGACCCTGCAACGGCGCACTGCGGAATTCATAGGATCCCCAGAGAGACGCCATGTGACGCGGTGTGGCAACCGGCGTATTGCCCTCGTTGCCGGCGCTGGACTCCTCGACCGTGACATCGGTATAGGTGTAGCTCGCCATAACGGACCAGCCGGGTGTCAGCCAGGTGGTGGCCTCCAGCTCAAGCCCCTCGGACCGGGTCGAGCCCACCGCGCGATAGGCCCGGATATCGCGGATGTAGTTGGCCACGTTGTCCTGGTCAATCCGGAATATGGCAGCGCTGTAACGATCCCGTGTGCCCGCGGGCTCATACTTGAGCCCCGCCTCGTACTGCCGGCCTTCCGTGGGTTCAATGAGGTTGCCATCCTCGCCCACATTGCTGCTGGGACTGAACGACTCCGAGTAACTGACATAGGGCGCGGCCCCGTTATCAAACAGGTAAAGCAGCCCCGCACGACCACTGAACTTGGACGCATCCAGCTCCTCGTCCCCGCTCGCACCAGTCAGAAGCGTGTCGTATTCGTTCGTCACATCCACCCAGTCGTGGCGACCGCTTAGTGTCAGCCGCCATTGGTCCAGGGCCACCTGGTCCTGGATATACACCCCCGTCTGCTCGAGCTGCCGCTTGTTGTCCTGATAGGGATTGATCGTCCCGGTATTGCCGTACTGGGGATCAAACGCATTGATCGGGGGAATGGTAGAGCTGAAATCGGGATTGTAGCCGGCGGTCCAGTAGGCATCCGTATCAACCCGCTGGTAGTCCAGGCCGGTCAGGACCCTGTGCCGGCTCCCTCCAATGCCGAATTCCGCGATCAGCTGATTGTCCACGGCAAAGGAGTCGAGCGTCTCGTCCGCCCCGAAAAAGGTCCGTGCAAGCTCATTACTGTTACCGACCCAGCCGCCCGAAACATAGACCTGGCCGTATTCCACGTCCGTGTTCATATAGCGCAGGTTCTGACGGGCGGACCAGGTGTCATTGAACCGGTGCTCGAGCTGGTAGCCCAGCATCATCTGTTCCCGGTCGAATTCCTCAAGTGACGGCTCACCCTCGTAGAAATCATTCGGGATGGTCCGGCCATTCCGGGGTTCCAGCGTCCCCTCTGCCGGCAGGGAGCCGTAGTAGCCGCCTTCCGGATCCTTCTGGAGCTGGGCCAGCAGGGTGAGGGTCGTCGAGTCCGTCAGATCCACGGTCAGCGACGGCGCCAGGGCGTAGCGTTCCTCCTCCACGTAGTCCCACTGGGTATCCGATTGCTTGACCCGGCCCACCAGGCGATAGGCTGCGTTCCCGGAATCACCGACCTCATTGCTGAAATCAAAGCCCAGGCTCCTGTGGCCCTGGGTCCCAACGGACGCCTGGACCTGATACTGCGGCGTGAAGGTGGGCCTCTTGCTCGTCATGGCGATCAGGCCGCCTGGCGCGGAGCGTCCGTACAGCACGGAAGAAGGCCCTTTCACCACCTCAATGCTCTCGAGGAAGTAAGGGTCAATCTGCATGATGCTGTAGGTCCCCTTATCGTTCAGAACCTTGAGGCCATCCAGGTACTGGTTGTCCGTGCTGTCACTGCCAAAACCCCGGAGCTTGATCGCATCATAGCGGCTCGCCGTCGCCCCATACTGGTTGGTGAACACACCGGCGCTGTAGCGTGTCGCTTCCTGGACACTCCGGGCGCCCTGCTCCTCGATCTGCTCGCGGGTAATGGTGGAAATCGATTGCGGCGTCTCGACAAAGGGGGTCTCCGTCTTCGTCGCCCCCCGGGGCGCTGTAATCTCCAGCGTCTGCAGAACGCCGATGTCAGCCTGGTTTTCCTGTGCAGCGATGGGCAGAGCGGACCCGGCCCCGGCGACAGCCACCGCCACGGCAACCGACAGTCTGGAAGGATGAACCATACAGCAAGCCTCTCTTAATCTCTGAATGAATAATGCGAATTATTCTTCTTTAGATCCATAGAGAGGTATTCAAAGTGCCAGATTATCTATGCGGACTGCCAAAACCACTCAGGTCAGGTCCCTGGGCGATACCCCGAAATAGCGGCGGAAAGCCGTCGCGAAATTGGACGCATACCGGTAGCCACTGCCATGGGCAGCCTGCTGGACACTGTAGCCCTGCTCAAGATGACACCGCCCCAGCTCCAGGCGACACTGGCGAAGATAATCGAACACCGAGGTCCCGTAAGTGGCACGGAACTTGGCACGCAGACCGCTGGAGCTCATCGCGGCCCGCTGGGCCAGCGCCTCCAGCGTATAGTGCTCCGTCGGGGCGAACGCCAGCAGCTGCCTGACCGACTCAAGCCGCTTCTGCTCATGGGACAGGGGCACCTGCCGCAGCGGGCCGCCAGCTTCGTCACCATCAAGACCATACGCGGCCAGCTGCAGCGCCAGCCCCTCGAGAAGGAGCTTCTTCTGGAGCTCGGCCAGGGGGGATACCAGGCTCTGCTCAATGGACTGGATCAGCGCGGCCGGCATCCGCCAGAGGCGGAAAGGGTGCTGGATGTTGCGAAGGAGAGCGCTCAGGGCCGGGCTGACAGTGCCCGTGCTGCCTGCGGCGACGGGATCGAAAGCCAGTGTCAGGGTCTTCAGGCGCTGTCCCGCCGGCTGGAATGCCTGGAGCGCGTATTCAGGGCACAACTGGAGACTGACTGCCATACCGCCTTCAAGCTCCCGCGACACGGCCCCCACCGAGATACTGACCCGGCCTTCAAGCACGATGACGATCAGCAGGGGCGCATGGCCCAGGGACGCCGACTCATAGGACTGGAAGAGTTCCAGCTCGGAGCGGGTGAAGCGGAAGCCGGAGGGCAGTGCTGTTTCCGTGATGCTTCCCCTTGCCACGGTCACGTCCGGGTCGGACCGTCCGGAGGACGGGATATCGGGAAACCGGTAATCAATGCCGTAGTGCTTACCGAACGCCAGGAAATCCCTGACCCCGAAAGAGCGTGAAGGCTGGACACTGGACTCAGGTTGCATGGACGAGACCCTTGTCGCGTAAGACGGGTATCGTACCAGAAAATCCAGATAACGCGAACGATAACAATTTACATCCAATACCTCCCACAACACGGCCTATCCCGCTCCAGACGCCATGCAGCTGCTGTATTCGCCGTCAACGCAAGGCCGCGTGGTAGAGTCTGACAGAGCGATGATCACCCACCGGCCCGGTAACGTACCAACCTCCATGGAAACAGCTCGGAATCCAGACAGAACCTCGGTTTTTCTCGTCGACAACGGCTCGCTGCGCCCCGGCGCCACCCTCAACCTGAGGCGTGTTGCCGCGGCGCTGGGGGAACGCACCGGCATGCCGGTGGAGGCCCGCTCCCTGCTGCACTCCAACAAAGTGCCGGCGGAAGAGCTGGATGGCGTGCCTGCCTCAACGCTCGGCCCGGCCGCTACCTGGCGCGCTGAGGAGGGCATCACCGACATGGTGGTGCTGCCGTTCTTCTTCGGGCCCAGCCGGGCGCTCAGCGGCTACCTGCCGGAACGACTGGGGGAAGTACAGGCGGCTCACCCCGGGGTCCGGGTCCGGGTCGCGTCTCCCCTCATCGATCTCCAGGCTCCTACCGACCTGAGGCTGGCGCGCATCCTGCGCGACGGCGTGGCAGAGCAGCTCCGGCAGCTGCCGGCGGGCTCAAAACCCGCAGTGGTGCTGGCGGACCACGGCAGCCCCATCCCGGAGGTGACGGCGGTGCGCAACGTGCTTGCCGGCCAGCTGGCAACACTGCTGGAGGATCAGGTCCGCAGCGTAACGCCAGCCTCCATGGAAAGGCGGGAAGGCGACGAGTACCGCTTCAACGAACCGCTGCTTGAAAATCTACTGGACGAGCCGGGCTTCAACCAGGGGCCGGTCATCGTGTCCATGCTGTTCCTGTCTCCCGGCAAGCACGCTGGTGAGGGCGGTGATGTGGTCACCATCTGTACCGAAGCCGAAAGCCGCAACCCTGGACTGGAAACCCGTATCACGCGGCTTGCCGGTGAACACGACGGCATCCTGGCCATCCTGGCGGACCGGCTGGAAGAGGCCATCAGAGGTGAGCGTTACCTGCTGGACCTGCCGGCGCACGGTGCCTGACCCCAACCGCCTCTTACGGGCGCACCAGGTTGGTGCTAGGGTTTCCCTGACGCCTGCAACCGGTGAACCGATGAGCGACAACAACAATACCTCCCCCCGGATCCTGATCCTCGGCGCAGGCAGTGTCGGCTGCTACGTGGGTGGCCGACTGCTTTCGGCCGGCGCGGATGTGGTCATGGTCGGGCGCGAACGCATGGCCGCCACTCTCCGTGACCACCCCCTGGTCGTAACGGACTACGAGGGCTTCCGGCATGAGACCCGGCTTGCTCCAGAGCGTTATCAGACGGAACCACAGGCAGCGGCAGAGGCGGACCTGGTCCTGGTCACGGTCAAATCCCAGGCCACCATCGACGCCGCCCGGCAGCTGGCCCCGCACCTGAAACCCGGCACCCCGGTGATCAGCCTCCAGAACGGCATCTCCAACGCCCAGCGGCTGCGCGAGCACCTTCCGGAAGCCACGGTCCTTGCGGGCATGATCCCGTTCAATGTGCTCCAGAAGGCACCGGGACACTTCCACCACGGCACCGAGGGCCACCTGATGGCCGAAGGCGATCCCTCTCTCGCGCCGGCATTGCCCTGGTTTGAGCAGGCGGGGCTGGCACTGGAGCAGCGGGACGACATGCACTCGGTGCTCTGGTCCAAGCTGCTGCTGAACCTGAACAACCCCATCAACGCCCTATCCGGCAAACCGCTGCTGGAAGAGCTCTCCACCCGGGACTACCGGCGCTGCCTGGCGATGGCCCAGGCGGAGACCCTGCAGCTGCTCCGGCGCGCGGGCATCCCCACGGTTCGGCTCACACCCCTGCCCATGGCTCTGATCCCACCACTGATGAAGGCCCCGGACTGGCTCTTTACGCGTCTTTCCGGAACCATGCTGGCGATCGACCCCATCGCCCGCTCCTCCATGTGGGAAGACCTGGAGGCCGGGCGCCGGACCGAGGTGGACTGGATCAATGGCGAAGTGGTGCGGCTGGCGGAGCAGCTGGGCACGACAGCCCCGGTCAACGCCAGGCTGACCGAGCTGGTACATGACTGCGAGCAGAAGCGACGGGAATGGCCTGCCGAGGCACTCCTGATGGCCCTGAAACAGGCCCGCTAGAACGCCCGTTCAGAACCGGTGTGGTTCGAAGTCAACCGACTCGGTTCGCTGCCCCAGCAACACGATCCGCCCGCGATAGCGCCCGTCGCCGGTGGCCGTGAAGTCGAAGCTGAACGTCCGCCGCAGACGCAACCGCCCTTCCCGGTCCCGCTGCACCCCCAGCCCACTCAGGCACACGCTCTGATCCAGCAGATCCACGTCCGCGCGCTCACAGGCCCGCCGGGCCGACTGCAGGGCCAGCTCCTTGGTACCCAGAGCCCGCCACCAGTACCAGCCCCCAAACCCAATGGCAAAAAGGATTGAGAGTGTTGTCAGATCAATCTGCATTCTCACCTTAAAAATCAGAAATGTTATTTGACAATGATTACTATTCGCGAATAGCTTGAGCGCCATCGCCACAACCACACCCGAGGTTACCGATGCGCCATAATCCCTCGCTGAACGCGTTCTTCAACGCCCTGATCCGCGAATGGCCCATCGCGCGCTACCACGAGTCCGTCTCTACCACGGACCAGGGCCATTTCGAGATACAGGGCTCCAACAATACATCCCTGATCATTCCCTGTCGCTTCAGGGCCCATACCGGCCGTCACCTGCTTGCGGAGCCCCTGCAGATTGATGACCAAGGGGCGCGACAGCCGGTCACGTTTGAACAGGCCGTGGCATGGTGCCTGGGCCTCGAACCGCTCCTGCACGAGGCGTCCGGCCGCGCCCTTGAAGCGCTCCAGCAACGGGTTCATGCGAGCCGCGGGAATCTCGCCGCCGCCCAACAGGAACGGGAGCCCCAGCTCGATCACCTGTTCCGGGAGCCGCTGACGTTCATCGAGGCCGAACAGGCCCTGTTCAGTGGCCACTCCATCCACCCATGCCCCAAGGACAGGGGCAACATGGACAGCGGGGACGCCCGGCGCTACGCCCCGGAATACGGCACCCCCTTCCCCCTGGCTTGGTACAGCGTGGACCGTGCCCAGCTGTTCCGACGTGAGGCCGGGGGCTTCCAGTCGGTGGATGGGGTTGACGCCCTGCTGGAAACCGAACCGGACGCCGATCACCTGCGGGCCCAGCTCCCGGAGGGACACTGTTTGCTCCCCTGCCATCCGTTCCAGCACCGGCAGTGGCAGGCATCGCCCGGGCTGGCGCCCATGCTCGAATCCGGCGCCGTCCGGTACCTGGGCGAGGGCGCGCCACACTGGTACGCCACGTCCTCCTTGCGGGCGATCTACTGTGACTCGGCGCCCTGGATGCTGAAGTTCTCACTGAGCGTCTGGCTCACCAATTCCCTGCGCCATCTGTACCCCGAGGAAGTGGTGCGGGGCGCTGAACTCTGCCGGGTGCTGGACAGCGGGCCGGTGCGGGAATGGCTCCAGAGCAGGCCCCGTTTCGAGATCCTGCGGGAACCCATTACCGCTGGCATCCGAGGACCGGAAGGCCAGCCCCTGACGGAAACCCTGTTGGTCTGGCGGGACAACCCCTTCCACGGCGACGCGGCCAACAACACCGAGGTGCTCGCCACACTGCTTCAGGACGACCCCCGCAGCGGTGACTCCCGCCTGGCGCAGCGGCTCGGCCAGGTGGGCCTGGATGACAGCCAGGCCCGGGAATGGTTCCGCCGCTACCTGGACGTGGCCGTGGCCCCACTGCTGGAAGCCCAGTCCCATTTCGGGATCCTGTTCGGCGCCCACCAGCAGAACCTGGTCCTGAAGCTGGACGGGGTCTGGCCGGAAAAACTCTTCTTCCGGGACTGCCAGGGAACCGCCTTCACCAGCCTCGCGGTACAGCGCCTGGGCGATGAACTGGGCAGCCTGGCTGATGACAGCGAGAACCTGCTGCCGGACGAGCTCGGCATCCAGCTGTTCTGCTATTACCTGTTCATCAACGCCACCTTCAATGTCATCACCTCACTGGCGGCAGGGCGGCTCGCCAGTGAGGCCGCTCTCATCCGGACACTGCGCGAGTGGCTTCAGGCGCGACTGGACGAGCAACCGCGCGACGACCGGGCCATCCGCTACCTGCTCGAAAGCCGGGAACTCCACGCCAAGGGGAACTTCCTGTGCACCCTCCGGGCGCTGAACGAGACCACGCTGAGCGACGTCTTCTCCATCTACCACCCAATGACGAACCCACTCTACACGGAGGCCGAGTGCCATGTTTGACCGTATCCAGCGGATCCACCTGACCCTGAGCTCCAGCGGTGACCAGGTGCAACTGGAAACCATGGACCAGAGCTGGCAGCTCTCCCTGAGCGGTGAGGGCCGGGACCGGACCCTCACCGGCTGGGAAGGCCCCATACCGGAGCCCAATCTCGTCTACCCCCTGCTCGACCGGCTGTTTGCCGGTCTTGAGCTCGACGCTCTCTCGGTGACCGTCGGCATTGCGGAACTCTGCTCACTGGCGCACCCGGCCTGGCAGGTCCTCGAGGACGGTACCCACCGCATCGAGCGGAACGCGTTCTACCAGATCCGGGAAGCCTGGCTGGCGCCGGCCCTGTGGCCGATCATGCCGGAGGTCCCCGAGCAGACCGGCAACGTGGTCCACCCCCGGCGCCCCATGCTGCCCAACACCACCCTCTACCGGCGCTATCACCCCGGCCTGGACCGGGTCCTTGAGCTGCGCCCGGCAACGGTTGAGGACGACGGCGAACGCTTCCACCGCTGGCAGAACCTGCCCCGGGTGGCCCGTTTCTGGGAATACCCGTTCAGCCGGGAGCGACTGGACGCCATGCTCGAGGAGCGCCGGGCCGCCGCCAACAGCTTTCCGCTGATACTGGAAGCCGACGGTGACCCGGTGGGGTATTTCGAAACCTATTTTGTGCCGGAAGACCGTCTCGGCCCCTACTGCGAGGCCGGCGCCTTTGACCAGGGGCTGCACATGCTGGTTGGCGAGGACCGCTACTGCGGCAAGGGCCAGGCCCCGATCTGGCTCAACACCCTCAGCCATTACCTCTTCCTGAGCGAGCCCCGAACCACGGCGCTCTATGGCGAACCGGATGTCGCCAACGAAGCGCTGTTCCGGCAACTCCGGCACGTCACCTGGAACAAGCGCTACGAATTCGACTTTCCCCACAAGCGCGCGGCCCTGGTGGCCACGGAACGGGATGAGTTCTTCCGCAACACACGACTCTAGCAGGGGACCCGCAATGGAAGCAGAAACGCTCTGGAACCAGATCAACCAGAGGCTGATGGCCAAGATCATCGGTGAAACCAGTTACGAGGGGTGCCTCTCGCCGGAACCCGCCGGCAATGGGCGCTATCGACTGGCCCTGCGGGGGCATGACTACGGCTTCCGCGCCCGCTACAGCTGTTGGGGGTGGTTGCGGGTGGTGCCGGAAAGCCTCACCCGGAACGACCGCCCCGCAACGGATGCGACCCAGCTGGTGATCGATGCCCAGCACGCCCTGGGCATGACCGACATTGTGCTCGCTAATTTCCTGGAAGAGCTGCAGAACACCCTGGCCGGGGACCGACTTCAGCAGGAACGGCTTGCCCGCTTCACTGCCGAGCAGATGCTGGACCTTCCCGCCACAGAGCTGGAAGGGCTGCTGGACAGCCATCCAAAACTGCTGGCCAACCGGGGCCGCATGGGGTGGAGCCAGGCGGACCTCGAGGCCTACAGCCCGGAGGCGGGCAACCGTTTCCAGTTGCGCTGGCTGGCCGTAGCGCCCTCGCTGGGCGGCACCCATGTGGGCACCCCGCCGCTGGAGCAGTGCCTTGAACACGGGGAACACGCGGCACTGGTCAGGGGCTCCGGCGCGGCCGGGCACTGGCCCCTGCTCCCTGTTCATCCCTGGCAGTGGGACCACCGCCTGCAGGCCCAATACGGCGAGGCGCTGGCCCGCGGGCTCATCCGGGATCTGGGTGTGCATGGCCACTGGTTCCAGCCGCAGCAGTCGTTACGGACCCTGACCAACACCAGCGTCCCCGGTAACTGCGACCTCAAGCTCGCGCTCACCGTGCTGAACACCTCCGCCTATCGGGGCATACCCGCGGGCCCCATCGCCCTGGGGCCGGAACTCTCCCAGTGGCTGTGGGAACGGAGTCGGGAGGATCCCGAGTTCGCGCGTGCCGGCCTGGAGGTGCAGAGGGAACTGGCCGGCAGCCATATCCCCCACCCCCGGCAGGCGCAGATCGAGGGTGCGCCCTACCGCTACCACGAAATGCTGGGAGCGGTCTGGCGCGAGAACCTCACGGGCAGGACCGGCCTGGGCGAACAATCCATGCTGATCGCCACCCTGATGCAGTGCGATGGCCGGGACCGTTCCCTGATCGCGGCCCTGATCCGGCGTTCCGGGCTCAGCCCCGAAGTCTGGCTCACACACCTGTTCGACCGGGTGACCGTACCGCTCTACCACCTGCTGTGCGCGTACGGCATCGGACTCGTCGCTCACGGCCAGAACCTCGGCCTGATCCTGAAGGACGCCATTCCCCAACGCCTGGCCCTCAAGGATTTCCACGGCGACCTGCGTTGCGTGGACCAGCCGATGCCGGAACAAGCGGGCATGCCGGCGCATCTTCTGGAAGGGCTGACGCGCCTGCCCCCGGAATACCTGGTGCATGACCTCATCACCGGCCATTTCGTCACCACCCTGCGGTTCATCTCACCCTTGCTGGAAGACGAGATGGGTTTTCCGGAGACCCGCTTCTACAGCCTTCTGGCCGAGCGCCTCCGTGCCTACCAGCAACGCCACCCGGAACTGGACGAGCGCTTCCAGCTGTTCCCTCTGCTGCGCCCGACCCTGGAGCGGGTCTGCGTCAACCGGGTGCGGTTCCGGCTCGGCTACGAGGACCATGCCGAACGCCCCAGTGCCGACCTGGGTGTGCCGCTGAGCAATCCCCTGCTGACAGGAGAGACGCCATGAACAAGCCACTGGATCTCGCCGGACTGGGCATCGGCCCGTTCAACCTGAGTATCGCCGCCCTGCTGCGGGAAGTCCCGCAGCTGCGCACGGCCTTTTTCGACCGCAAGCCCCAGTTCAACTGGCATCCGGGGATGATGCTGCCGGGCGTCCGCTTGCAGACTTCCTACCTCAAGGACCTGGTCACCGGGGTGGCGCCCTGGAGCCCGAACAGCTTCCTGAACTACCTCGTCCAGAACGGTCGGTTCTATACCTTCATGAATGCCGACCTGCCCGCGGTCAGCCGCGCCGAATTCGCGGACTACATGGCCTGGGTGGCGGAAGGGCTCGACAACCTGCATTTCGGCCACAACATCCGGCACGTCGATTTCGACGGGGATCTTTTCCATGTTCACCTCCAGGAAGACGCGGAACCGATCCGGGCCCGTAACCTGTGCCTGGGGACCGGAAAAATCCCGGCCATCCCGGAATCCTGCCGACCATGGCGAGGCGATGACTGCTTCCACAACATGGAGCTGACACTGAGACAGCCCGATGTGGCGGGTCAGTGCGTGACCGTCGTTGGCGGCGGCCAGTCAGGGGCGGAAGTGGTACTGAGCCTGCTGCAGGGTGACTGGGGCCGCCCGGAGCGCATCCACTGGCTCTCCCGCAGGCCGAACTTCGACCCCCTGGATGAAACCCCGTTCACCAACGACTATTTCACGCCGGCCTATGTGGACACCTTCCACGGCCTGCCGGAGGAGCAGCGGCTTGCCCTGGTGCGGAACCAGAAGCTAGCCTCGGACGGCATATCCTCCGACACTCTGGAGGCGCTCTATCAACGCCTCTATGAGCACCGTATAGCCGGTGGTCACTCCCCCCGGGTGGTGCTGCAGCCGCACCGGACCCTGGAAGCCATGACGGGGCCGGCCCCCTACCGGCTGGCGTTCCATAACGGTCTCAATGGTGGCCGGGAACACATCCAGGCGGACCGGGTGATCCTGTGCACCGGCTTCGAGTCACGACTTCCGGACTACCTCTCCGGCGACCTCAGGCAGAGACTGGAAACGGACAGGCATGGCCAGCTGAAGCTCGACTCGGACTTCCAGGCCCGGTGGGACGGACCACCGGACCGCCATGTCTACGCGGTCAACGCCGGCCGCCATTCCCATGGCATTGCCGACCCACAGATGAGCCTGATGTGCTGGCGCTCGGCGCGGATCGTCAACCATCTCGCCGGCGAGACGCTGTTCCCGGTAACCGGCAGGGTGGACCTGGTCGACTGGAACGGTGAAGAAACCCTGAATGAACCCGTGGAGCCTGACCGGGATTCCCTGCTGGCAATGCTCAAAAATAATATATGATAATCATTTGCATTAGTGTTGCCATCTGTTAACCTCGCCAACCCGCGTAACCCGACAATCAGGAGTGTTTGCTATGCGCAGAACAACCCCTCAACGAACGGCATTCCAATTGGGTGCCTCCAAGCTTGCCCTGGTCACGGCGCTGACCGCATGCCCGACGCTCTCCTTTGCCCAGGACAGCGGCTCCGGGTCGGAGGTCCAGATGGACATGGCCCCCATCACGATCTCGACCACGCGTAACCGCCAGGGCACACTGGCCGAAACGCCGGGCTCTATTCAGGTCATCAGCTCCCAGGAGCTCGAGCAACAGGCTCGGATGAGCAGTGACAACGACATGGGCGATATCCTGTCCAATCTTGTTCCCGGGCTCGGGACATCCTCCGAGAACCTGACCAACTTTGGCCAGCAGATGCGTGGCCGTGACTTTCTCGTGATGATCGATGGCGTACCGCAGAACTCCTCGATCCGACAGACCTCCAAGTTCGTCCGCACCATCGCGCCTGAAGCCATCGAGCGCGTCGAGGTCATCCGGGGCGCCGTGGCCAACTATGGCTTTGGCGCCACCGGCGGCATCATCAACTTCATCACCAAGAGCGGCGAAGGCGCAGAGGACACGACCTTCCAGAGCACGGTCGGCGTCAGCGGCCAGGAAGAGGACGGCAACAGTCTCGGCGGTCGTGTCTATCAGGGTGTTCGCGGCAGCAACGGCGATCTGGATTACAGCGTCAACCTGAGCGCGACCGAGACCGGCGTATTCTACGACGGTGACGGCGACATCATCCCGGCGGATGGACTGATCCAGGGCGGCAGCCTCTCGGAATCCACCGAGCACAACGCGCAGTCCAAGCTCGGCTATCAGCTGACACCGGACCAGCGCCTCACCCTGGCAGTTAACTACTACAAGCGGGAGCAGGACGCCGAGTACAGTGCCGACAGGACGTCGAACGCGAGCGCGCCGGCCGGCAAGGGAGCCAAGCTCGACGCGGTCAACCAGTCGCCGCGGGGCAAGGATCCACTGACTGAGAACCTCAACATCAGTCTTGACCACACCGCCGAGAATACCCTGGGCGGCACGCTGTCCTCCCAGCTCTACTACCAGGATTACGAGACCCTGTTCAGCTTCTTTAACGGATACCAGACAGGCGGGGGCCAGTCGCAGGCTACCGTCAACCGGGTCGGTGCCCGCGTAAGCCATGACCGCTCCGTAATGGGTGTGGCCAACGCGGTCTATGGGCTGGACTTTGAACAGGAGGAGGGCGACCAGAGCCTTATTGATGGGCGTACCCGCATTCCCATGATCGAGGAAACCAGCTATGCGCCCTTCGTGCAGCTGGAGATGCCGGTAGGCGACCAGTGGCTCCTGCAGGGGGGCGTGCGCCATGAACAGGTGTCGCTGGACGTTCCAACCTTTCAGGACGAAGCGCTCGCCAACCCGGGTACGGTTCAGGGTGGCGAACTCGACTATAACGAGACCCTGTTCAATGCCGGGGCTGTCTACTTCCTGACCGACAACCAGGAAACCTTCCTGAACTTCAGCGAAGGCTTTACGGTTGCCGATGTGGGACGCGCCCTGCGCAACCAGCCACAGGATATTTCCGCCGAACAGCTGGACCCGGAACCTCAGGTGGTGAGGAACTATGAGCTGGGCTGGCGTGGCCGCTTTGACCGTCTCGAGGCAAGCGCGACCGTGTTCATGAACACCTCTGACCAGGGCGTTACCTTCACCGGCCCCCCGAATTTTGAACTCCTACAACAGGAGGAGCGCGTACACGGAGTGGAACTGACAGCCGACTACCAGCTCACCGATGCAGTGAAGCTCGGTGGCACCGGCAGTTACCAGGAAGGTCGCGTGGACACGGACAACGACGGGGACCTGGACAGTGACCTGCCCGGGACGCGGATCAGCAACCCCGAGATAACCGCCTATACGGAATATGCACCAACCGGTACCTGGTCTGTCCGTGCGCAGGCGAAGCACCTGTTCGACCGCGACGAGTTCGGCGACCAAGGCTACGCCAATGGCGACGTTGAGGGATTCACCCTGGTTGACGTGACTGGCGGCGTGGATCTTGGCCCGGGCCAGCTTAACGTGGGAATCAGCAACCTGTTCGACGAGCAGTACATCGTTCCCGTCTCCCAGGCTTTCAACCTCAACACCCGGACCGTCGCGGGCCGTGGGCGCGCCTATTCGATGGAATACAGCCTGACCTACTGACCCTTTCCTACGACATCAAGTCCGGCTCCATAGCTGTACCAGCTTCGGGCCGGACAGCTACCCGTCCCATCTCAGCTCTACGTCCTGGTTTCTACCCCAGACGCCGCCGCGTCAGCAGAAAGATGAAGTAGCTTCCGCCGAGCAACGCCGCCATCAGGCCGGCCGGTAACTGGTCCGGGTACAGCAGCGTCCGCCCCAGCCAGTCGGAGAGCGTCATCAGCCCCATTCCCACCATGGCCGCCAACACCAGTTGGGGAAGAACCCGCCTTGCTCCCAGAAGGGCTGCCACATGCGGTGCCAACAGGCCCACGAAGGCCACCGGCCCCATGAGCGCGGTCACCAGCGCACAGAGCGCGCAGACGACCAGAAGCAGGACCAGCCGGGCGCGGGCCACATTGACCCCGCGGGCACGGGCCATTGGATCGCCGATGGAGATCAGGGTCAGCCAGCGGTTGAATACCAGCACCAGAAGAACCAGCGCCGCCACGCCAGCCGCCAGCATGAGGGACCTGTCGGCGGACGCCCGGTAGGTGGAACCGGAGAGCCAGCCCAGGATGATGTGCGCGCTCTGGGTGCCCTGAGCCAGGACAAAATGCACCAGCGCCTCCATCAGCGCCGCGAGGGAAATGCCCACCAGGATCACGATCCCCGGTGCGTAGTGGGAGCGCCGCCCGATCACGAGCAGCACCGCCAGCACCACCAGGCTGCCCAGGAAGGCCACACCGGGGCCGGCCTGGTAGATGGAGGTGCCCGTCCAGAGGGTAAAGATCACCAGCGCCAGGGTAGCGCCCGCGGACATGCCCAGGATGTCGGGGCTGGCCAATGGGTTGCGGATCAGCCGCTGCAGGATGAGGCCAGCAACGGCCATGCCGATTCCCGCCGCCGAGGCGGTCAGAAGGCGCGGGGCACGCAGGGACCACACCAGGTCCGAGGGCCAGGCAAAGGGCAGACTGAAAGCCGGGCCGGAGGCTTCCGGCGTATAGGTGAGGGTTAGCAGGACCAGCGCGAGCAGCACGCCGACGGCCAGCCCCCATGTCATCCAGGTGGTGCGGCGTGCCCCGTGCGGAAGACTCAGTGCCGTCTGGTCGCCATGGCTGAGCTTGTTGTGGGCAAAGATCACCAGGGCAGGCGCACCAACCAGGGCGGCAGCGGTGCCGCTGGGGATCAGTTCACCGAACCAGTCCCCGGCGGCCTGGGCCAGGGAATCCGTGGCCAGCAGGAGCATGGCGCCCAGGAGCGCGCTGGTGCACAATTCATCGCCGGCACGGCGCGCGCCCATCGAGCGGGCGATATTGGGCGCGATCAGCCCCAGGAAGCCAATGATCCCGACCGCTGTGATACTGGTGGCCAGGATCCAGAGCGCCCCAATGAGCAGAACAACCAGAACAGGGCCGTAACTGAAGCCACGCCCCCGCGCTCCGGCCTCGCCCAGGCGCATCAGTGTGAGCGGCCTGGGCGCCAGCATCAGGATCAGCGGCAGGACCAGGAGCCGGGGCCAGAGCCACTGCACCCAGTTCCAGTCATTCTGCGTCAGGTTGCCGGTGCCCCAGATGAAGACGCCCTGCGCGGCCTCCTGGTTCAGGAGGATGATCGCGGAAGCCGCGGCCCCCATCAGCAGGTGGGTCGCCATGCCCGCAAGGATCACGGGGAGGCCGCTGATGCCATTGCGCCCCGCGATGATCAACACCAGCCCCACGGAAATCGCAGCCCCGACCATGGCGACAAGCGCACGCTCATCCACCGCCAGCGCGGGCAGCCAGACACTGGCACACACCAGCGCCAGCCAGGCACCGGAAGAAGCCCCAATCGTCAGGGGCGAGACCAGGGGGTTGCGGGTGACCTGCTGGAGAAGACTGCCAACAGTGCCCAGAACCGCCCCTACCAGCACGGCAAGGATGACCCTGGGAAGGGCCGCATAATAGTAACGGACCTCCTCGAACCCGCCGGGTTCGCCCCCCGTGACCAACTGCCACTGGGCGGCGAGGGGAAGTTCGTTATCCAGCTGGAGGTGGACCACCCCAAGGGCGAGAACCAGGCCCGCCCCGACCGCATACCGGGGCAGCATCAGGGTTCAATGGTCAGCAATGCGTCCGTCATATTCTCGGCCAGGTAGCGCAGCGACATGGCGCCGCCGTAGACCCAGCTGGGTGCCACTGGCGCCACACGTCCGGCCTCCACCACCGGCAGCGCATTCCAGAGCGGTTTCTCAAGGAGATCCCCCGCCAGGACCGTGGGCTTGAAGTACAGCAGCACATCCTCCCTGTTGAGCCGTTTCAGGTCAGCCACTTCCCTCTGGGTCTGCCCCCATTGGCTGCGCGGCTGCGGCATGGCGGACTCAAGGCCCAGCTGGCGGAGCGCATACCACGGCATGCCGTTCCGGCCAAACACCCGGACCACGGTCGGGCTGGCAAAGCCCACACTGGTCACCTCCGGCAGCGTATCCCCGAAATGGTCACGGATCCGGCCACGCAGCCAGATAAACCGGGCCTCCAGCATGTCGAGCTGATGCTGCGCCTGCTCCTCGCGTTCCAACAGGCGTCCCAGCTCCAGGAAGATTTCCCGGGCCTTTTCCGCATTACTGTGATCCTTGCGGAAGGCGTCAAAGAACAGGACCGGCGCAACCCGGCTCATCTTTTCGGCCAATCCGGACTGGTCCGTGGAGAGGATGATCACGTCCGGATCCAGCGACGCGATCCGCTCCATGTTCGGTTCCGAGCGCTTACCAACGTTGACCACCGACTCCGGCAGTTCCGGCTGTACGACCCACTTGCGGTAACCGGCCACGTCCGCCACGCCCACCGGGGTAACGCCGAGCTCCACCAGATTCTCCGCCATGGACCAGTTCAGGGCCACCACCCGCTCGGGCACCGACTCAAAGCTCTGTTGGCCCCGGCTGTCCGTAACGGTGATCTCCGCCTGGGCGGTGAGGGTCAGGCAAAGAGCGACGACCAGAACCAGCTGCTGTTTCAGTTGCAGAACCATGGGTGACGATGACTCCTGTCAGGCGACCACCGCAACCGGCCGCTGTGTGCCGGGCTGGGGGATCAGGTTGATATCAATACCGTAGAGGGTGGTGAGCAGATGCGGCGACAGCATGGCCTCGGGCGTGCCGTCGAACGCCACCTCCCCGTGCTTGAGCGCGATCACGCGATCGGCGTAGCGGGCTGCCAGGTTCACATCGTGGAGAATCACAACGACCCCGCGCCCCGCCGAACGGTTAAGGTTGCGCAGGAGCGTCATGGACTCGTACTGGTGGGAAAGGTCCAGCGCGGAGGTGGGCTCATCCAGCAACAGCATGGGGGCTTCCTGCGCCAGCAGCATGGCGATCCAGGCACGCTGGCGTTCACCACCGGAAAGCTCGTCAACCAGGTGCGTGGCGTAGTCCGCCATGCCAGTCTGTTCCAGGGCCCAGTCCACGGCCGCTGCATCCCCGCTCTGCCAGCGCCGCACCAGCCCCCGCCACGGGAATCGCCCCAGGCGCACCAGCTCGCGCACATCCAGACCCGCCACTTCCGGGAGCTGCTGGGGCAGGAAGGCCAGGCGCCGGGCAAGATCCCGCTGGCCATAGCGCGCCAATGGTTCCCCGTCCAGCCGGATCTCGCCTTCGTCCGGTCTCATCTGCCGCGCCATAAGCTGCATCAGGGTGGACTTGCCGGAACCATTGTGACCGAGGATGGCGGTGAACTCGCCGTCACGCAGGGTCAGTTCCTCCAGGCCGAGTATCGTTCGCCCGTCACGGTGAACCCGGATATCAGACAGCGACAGCTTCATGACTCAACTCCTCCAGTTGGCGCCTCTCCCGCTCCGAACGCGCCAGCTTGGGGCAGGACGAGCAGTAACAGCCGTCATCCCGCCGGTAATGCATACAGCAGGCGCGGCGCTCCAGCCCCAGCACTTCCCGTTCGTTCTGGAGCTGCAGGGGCAGATACCGGCTCTGGTGGCGCAATCCGGTTGCCGCAAGCCATGCCTCACCCAGTAACTGCAGGCGCTCGTTGCTGAATCCGGTTTCGACCATCGCCAGGCGCTGCAGGGCAAGCAACAGAATATCCGCCATCAGGCGGTTGGCTGTCAGTGGCTTGATCCGGGCAACACGCCTCAGATCCTCGAGAAGCGCATCCCGAACCCTGAGCAGCCCTGCCGTGGCGTCCCTGATGAGATCCTCCTCCACAGCCGGCGCGACAGGCCAGTGTTCCTGCAGCCTGAAACCCGCAACGATGCCCTCTTCGACTCTCTGCCATAGCCGATCAACCGGGACCACGACGCCATGGCCATGCACGCCCAGGACCGAGAGGAACACGGGCTGCCACATCAGAAGCGTCCAGGTTCGCACCGAGGAATACGGCTCCCCGGCTTCTGGATAGGCCTCCGCCCAGACACTGTGAATCGCGTCGATCACCCGGGCATTGTCAGCACCGTGCTCAAGGCCCGGTTCCGCAGACGGCGCCGCTGCGCCGTTGAGCCCCGGGTGAACCCGAGCCGCAAGCGCAAGGAAAGCCGATTGTTCACAATGATCCGATGCCTGCATAAACCGCACTCGCGGGTCCGGAGACCGGGTGGACAAAACTCCGTGCCATTGTGCAGTCCCGGGAGAAATAGCGCAAATACGAATCCGTATCATTTGTGGAGAGCGGATGACGACGGTTGCTTCCCAGGAGCCTCTTCGCTAACCTGAGACCGTTATTCCAACCATCGGGAGAGCGGCCGTGACCGCCGGACTGAAAGAAGCAACTCTGATCGTGCACCCCGCACGCTGGGCGAACCCGCGCTGGCGATGGTGAACCGCCACCACTGAGCGCCCGTGGCCGACGCCACGATTCCACAACGCCCATGCTTTTTTCAGGACAGATCCATGACGCCCGAACAGTTCGACGCCTATGCCGGCGAAGGCTATAACCGCATCCCCGTCCACCGGGAAGTGTATGCGGATCTCGACACCCCACTGAGCACCTATCTCAAACTGGCCGATGGCCCCTATTCCTACCTGCTGGAGTCCGTCCAGGGCGGCGAGAAGTGGGGCCGTTATTCCATCATCGGCCTGCCAGCCCGCGAACGGGTACGGGTGAACGGCCATGAGATCGTGCACGAATCCGACGATGGCGTAATCGACTCGCTCACCGCCGAGGATCCGCTGGCCTACATCGAGGCCTTCCAGGCCCGTTACCACTCCCCGGACCTGCCGGACATGCCGCGCTTCAACGGCGGCCTGGTGGGTTACTTCGGCTATGACACGGTGCGCTTCATCGAGCCCCGGCTGCGGGACAGCGTACCGCCGGACGAGCTGGGCACACCGGATGTCCTGCTGATGGTTTCCGACGAAGTGGTGGTGTTCGATAACCTGCGCGGCAAGCTCCACCTGATCGTCCAGGCCAGCCCGGCAAGCGCCGGAAGCTATGAAGCGGCCGTTCAGCGGCTGGATGAACTGGAAAAACGGTTGCGCGAAACCCGTGTCACCAGCCCGGTTTCCGAGGCCACCGGCAATCGCATCGAGGAGCGTGACTTCCACTCGGACTTCACCCAGACCGACTTCGAAGCGGCGGTGGAGAAGATCCGGGAATACGTGTTGGCCGGCGACGTCATGCAGACCGTACTCTCACGACGCATGTCCGTGGCCTTCGAAGCCCCACCGCTGAATCTGTACCGTGCTCTGCGCTGCCTCAATCCCTCGCCCTACATGTACTTCCTCAACCTGAAGGACTTCCACATCGTGGGCTCCTCGCCGGAGATCCTGGCGCGGGTCGAGGATGAGGAAGTGACGGTGCGCCCCATCGCCGGCACCCGCAAGCGCGGCGCCAGCCGCGAAGAAGACGAGGCGCTGGAACGGGAGTTGCTGGCCGACCCCAAGGAACGCGCCGAACACCTGATGCTGATCGACCTGGGTCGCAACGATATCGGCCGTGTGACCGAAACCGGCTCGGTGACGCTCACGGACACCATGACGGTCGAGCGCTACTCCCACGTCATGCACATCGTCTCCAACGTCACCGGCAAGCTGCGCGAGGGCCTCTCCTGCATGGACGTGCTGCGCGCCACACTGCCGGCGGGCACGCTCAGCGGCGCCCCCAAGATCCGCGCCATGGAGATCCTGGACGAGCTCGAACCGGTCAAGCGCGGCGTATACGGCGGCGCCGTGGGCTACCTCTCCTGGAGCGGCAACATGGACACGGCCATCGCCATCCGTACCGCGGTCATCAGGGATGAGACCCTGCATATCCAGGCGGGTGCCGGTGTGGTGGCGGATTCCGTGCCGCGCCTTGAATGGAAGGAGACCCAGAACAAGGGTCGCGCCATCTTCCGGGCCGCCGACATGGCCCTGACCGACTTCGACCACTGAGGCGAGGGAGACACCATGCTGCTGATGATCGATAACTACGACTCCTTCACCTACAACGTGGTCCAGTACCTGGGCGAACTGGGCGCCGACGTGGAGGTCCACCGCAACGACACCATCAGCCTCGACGAGATCGAGGCCATGGCCCCCGAGCGAATCGTGATCTCCCCCGGCCCCTGTTCACCGGACGAGGCCGGCATCTCGCTGGAGGTGGTGCGCCGCTTTGCCGGTCGCATCCCGCTTCTGGGCGTGTGCCTGGGTCACCAGTGCATCGGCCAGGTCTTCGGCGGCAAGGTGATCCGTGCCGGCCAGGTCATGCACGGCAAGACCTCGATGATCCATCACCGGGGCGAGGGCGTTTTCGCCGGGCTGGAGAATCCGTTCGAGGCCACACGCTACCACTCGCTGGTGGTGGACAAGGATCACTGGCCCGACAGCGAACTCGAGATCACGGCCTGGACCGAGAATGAGGACGGCTCCATGGAGGAGGTGATGGGCCTGAGGCACCGTACCCTGACCATCGAGGGTGTGCAGTTCCACCCGGAGTCGATCATGACGCGCCACGGCCATGAGCTGTTGCAGAACTTTCTGAACATGACGAACCGGGGTTAGACCACCATGGACATCCAGACCGCCATCGCCAAAGTCGCCGAGCGACAGGACCTGAGCACCGAGAACATGAAGGCTGTGATGCGCACCATCATGCAGGGCGAGGCCACGGACGCTCAGATCGGTGGCTTCCTGATCGGCCTGCGCATGAAGGGCGAGGCCATCGACGAGATCACCGGCGCCGTGGAAGTCATGCGGGAGCTGGCCACCGGCGTCACGCTGGATGTGCCCAATGTGGTGGACATCGTCGGTACCGGCGGTGACGGGGCCAACCTGTTCAACGTCTCTACTGCGGCTACCTTCGTTATCGCCGCGGCCGGTGGCAACGTGGCCAAGCACGGCAACCGCTCGGTTTCCTCGCGCAGCGGCAGCTCAGACCTGCTCGACCAGGCCGGGCTGCGACTGAACATGACGCCGGAGCAGATCACCCGCTGCGTGCACGAGCTGGGCGTGGGCTTCATGTTCGCCCCCAACCACCACACGGCCATGAAGCACGCCGTGGGGCCCCGCAGGGAGCTGGGCATCCGCACCCTGTTCAACATCCTCGGGCCCATGACCAACCCGGCGGGCGTGAAGCACCAGGTGATCGGTGTGTTCAACGGCGATCTCTGTGTGCCCATGGCGGAAGTCCTGCGCCGGCTCGGCAGCGAGCATATCCTGATTGTCCACTCCGAGGACGGGCTGGACGAGATCAGCCTGGCCAGCCGGACCCGGGTCGCGGAACTGAAAGACGGTGAGATCAGCGAATACCATATCCGCCCGGAAGACATGGGCATCAGGGCCCAGCCGATCTTTGACCTCCAGGTGGCCGACGCCGCCGAGTCCCTGGCCCTGATCCGGGAGGCCCTGAGTCCGAGTCCGGGTGAGCGCGCCGCCGTCGCCCGGGACATGATCGCGCTCAATGCCGGAGCCGCACTCTATGCCGGCGACCTGGCGGAATCACTGACCGAAGGCGCTCGCAGGGCCCTGGCCGCCATGGAAAACGGCAGTGCCCTGGAACGCATGGAGCAGCTGGCCGAACTCAGCCAACGAATGGAGCAGGCGGAATGAACGACGGTACGCCCACGGTTCTCAAACGCATCGTCGCCCGCAAGCATGAGGAAGTGGCCGAGCGCCAGCGGCGGTTGTCTTTCGAGGACTGCCGGAGCGAAGCGCGGGAACAGCCCGCCACGCGTGGTTTTGCCGCCGCACTGCAACGGCGGATCGATGCCGGTGATCCAGCGGTGATCGCCGAGATCAAGCGGGCCTCGCCCAGTGCCGGTGTGCTTCGCGACCCCTATGACCCCGCCGCCATCGCCCGCGACTACGAGGCCCACGGCGCAGCCTGCCTCTCCGTCCTGACCGACAGGGACTTCTTCCAGGGCGGTGAAGCCGACCTGTTGGCCGCCCGTGAAGCCTGCACCCTGCCCGTCCTGCGCAAGGACTTCATGGTGGATGAATACCAGATCCACGAGAGCCGCATTGCGGGCGCCGATTGCATCCTGCTGATCGCCGCCTGCCTGTCCGTGAACCAGATGCAGGCGCTGGCCGGGACCGCCCGGGAACTGGGTATGGATGTTCTCGTGGAGGTCCATAATGAGGCGGAGCTCGACCAGGCACTGCAAGTGGACAGCCCGCTGCTCGGCATCAACAACCGGGACCTCCACACCTTCGAAGTCTCCCTGGACACCACCCGGACCCTCCACCAGCGCGTACCCGACGGGCGCCTTACCATTACGGAAAGCGGCATCCACACCCGTAAAGACGTGGACGCCATGCGCGAACGCGGCATCCACGCCTTCCTGGTGGGCGAATCCTTCATGCGGGCCGGCAGCCCGGGTTACAGGCTGGGGGAACTGTTCTTCTCTATCTGACAGTCGGATCAGACCTTACTCACTGCTGCTATTGAAACAATTACCTCGCATAACAAACTGTTTACATGATCATATTGTCGTCCTACGCTTTTCCTATGGACGCAAAGACACCAATGATGGATGCGTTTCGCGCTGTTTCGGCACCCACCCCTGGTCAGCGCCCGCCTGAAAGGCACGCAAAAAACCATTCGTCGTTGGTGAACCTATGGAATCAGCTGTATCCAAAGTTGCCACCGGTATTCAGGGACTTGATGAAGTCCTTCAGGGTGGCGTCCTGCCAACACACAGTATCCTGATCAGCGGCGGCCCTGGCTCGGGCAAGACAACGCTGGGCATGCACTTTCTGGTTGAGGAAACGGAGGGGGAAAGCCTCTTCGTAACGCTCGGGGAAACCGCGGACCAGTTGCGGAAAAACGCCGCCAGACTTCACCTGGCGCTGGACGGGGTGGAGGTTCTGGACCTCTCGCCGGGAGGCGCAGAGGAGGACGGCGACACCTACAGCCTGCTTGAAAGCTGGGATGTCGAGGGAACCGCCATCCACGACCAGATTGTCAAGCGCGCCCGGGAACTGCAGCCGGCCCGTATCTTCATCGACTCCGTCAGCCACATGCGCTACCTCTCCTCGGACACCTTCCAGTACCGTAAGCAGGTGATGTCGATGCTGCGGAAACTGACGAGTACCGGGGCAACGGTCCTTTTCACCTCGGAACAGACCCGGAACACGGAAGACGAAGCACTGAGTTTCCTGAGTGACGGCATCATCGACCTGCAACACGAAGCCCATGGTCGTCTCTGCCAGATCAAGAAACTGCGTGGCTCCGGCTTTGTCGAGGGCACTCACTACTACAGTATTCACGAACGTGGACTGACACTGTACCCACGCCTGTTACCCGGCGAGCACGGCCGCCACTTTGAGTTGAATGCCATCGGCTCGGGCGTACCGGAACTGGATGAGCTCACCCGCGGCGGCATTGAGCGGGGCACCGTCACGCTTGTAACGGGGCCGACCGGCGTCGGCAAGACCACGATGGCAGCCCAGTTCATGAAAGAGGCGGCCAGTCGCGGTGAGCACTCCGTCATCTATAACTTTGACGAGGGGGCGGCCACTTTCTTCCTGCGCTGCGACAGCATCGGCCTGCCGGCCCGGCAAATGACGGAAACCGGCAACCTTCGATTCGAGTCCATAGAGCCCCTCCATTACAACCCCGACCAGTTCGCCAATGTCGTGCGACATGACGTGGAGAAAAACAATGCGCGCCTGGTTCTTCTGGACAGTCTGTCCGGGTACCGGCAATCGGTCCGTGGCGAGGACCTGCAGGAACGTGTGCACGCCCTTTGCCGCTACCTGGTGAACATGGGCGTGACGGTCCTTCTGATCAGTGAAACCTTCTCGATCACCGGTGAGGAAGCGCGGGTAACGGAACATGAAGTCAGCTACCTCGCGGATACCATCATACTGCTCCGTTACCTGGAGCTTTCGGGTGAAATACGAAAAACCATTGGCGTCCTCAAGAAGCGCACCGGTGATTTCGAGAAGACCCTGCGTGAATTTGAAATCAGCCGCTTTGGCCTCAAGGTCGGAGAACCCCTCACGTCCCTGCGCGGTATCCTGACCGGCATGCCGGAGATGCTGGAAGACCGTGAAAGGGGCCACTGATGCCGGCACAGAGCCCCGCTAGCGCGGCTCCCACCATTGCCGTAGGTATTGAGAATAACGCCAATGTTCGGCTGATCAACTCGGTGATGGGAAACGACTACTCACTGCAGCACAGCCAGGAAGGCACGGCCTGGGAGGAGCCGGACCTGGTCATCGTGGACAGGACCTCACTGCAGCGCCACAAGGCATTGATCGCCCGTCTCTGCAACCAGAGTGCACCGATGATTCTCCCGGTCTTGCTGATATCCGACGCCGAGCGGGATCCCAATGTCCGCTCCTATTCGGAACTTGGTGCCACAATCAACGACATTCTTCGCATCCCCACCAGCCGGATGGAGCTGCTGGCCCGCATCGACAACCTGCTGCACCTGCGCCAGCTATCGCGTACCCAGGAGAAGGCACGGCGCGAACTGTCCGACGTGGTGGGCGCTCTGCAGATTCTCAACGCCTGCGACCAGATTCTGGTCCGCTCGGAGAGCGAGCCCGCGCTGCTTGAGTCGATCTGTTACCGCATCGTTGAAGCGGAAGGCTATGACCTGGCCTGGATCAGCTTTCCCCCGTCTCCCGATGACCCCGAAAGCGAGAGCATTCCCAGTGTTCATGCCAATGCGGGCGATTGGGCCCACTGTGCTATACCCCTCGCCACTGCGTGGAACGCCGGCGACGACCACAGGGCCACCGTAAAAGAGATACTGGAAACCGGGAAGCCGAAACCGATTCACAACCTGCAGGCAGAGGACCTGATCCCGGAGGAGGCCAGCAAGGCAGGCGGCCAGACACTGGCGTCCGCCATTGTTGTGCCCCTTCAGGTAGACATTGGGCGCTCCGGGTACCTCGCCATCTGCTCCAATAATACCAACCACTTCGACCAGGAAGAGTGCCAGCTTCTGCAGCGCCTTGGCATCAACCTGGCCTACGCCCTGAACACGCACCGCTTCCAGCATGAGCGTAACCTCCAGTCCGCGGAAATCCGTGATCTGGCCTTTTCCGATGCGCTGACGGGGCTACCTAACCGGCATTACCTGACAAGCTTTCTGGACGGTCTTCTGAACGAGCAGGCCAGTACGGAATCGCCCTCTGCCGCCATTCTTTTCATAGACCTGGACGGCTTCAAGATCATCAACGATGCGCTGGGCCACGAAGCCGGGGACGAAGTACTGATGCAGGTAAGCCAGCGGCTCCAGGGTGCCGTTCGTGACTCCGACCTGGTCATTCGCCAGGGCGGCGATGAGTTCCTGGCGGTGATGTTCGATGACCCTCGCTCCAACCCGCCCATGAAGCCCCAGGATCCGGAAACCTTCCAGGAGCTTGCCAGCAAGCTGGCTTCCCGGATTATTGACAGCCTTACCACGCCCTTTGTAATCGAGGATAAGGAACATCACCTGAACGCGAGCATCGGCATCAGCCTGTGCCCGGAGCATGGGGAAAGCGCGGCCGCCATCATCCAGGCAGCGGACACCGCCATGTACGAGGCCAAGAAAACCGGCGGCACCAGTCACCTCTATTCGCCGGCAATCTCACAACAGCGCCAGCAACGCCTGTCACTGGAAAGCCGCCTGCGCCATGCGGTTGACCATGAGGAATTCGAACTGCACTTCCAGCCGCTTTTCGATATGCAGGGGCTCGGCATCATTGGCGCGGAAGCACTGGTTCGCTGGCCCCAGGAGGACGGAAGCATGCTCTCCCCGGGGACCTTTATCCCCCTGGCTGAAGAAACGGGTCTGATCCGGACCATGGGCGACTGGATCCTGAAAACCGCGGCCCGGCAATTACAGAGTTGGCATGAGGCCGGTCATGCATTGAAGATGTCGGTCAACCTCAGCCTCAAGCAGCTGAAGTCTGAGGAGGACGTGGCGCGTTTCCATGCGATAGTCCATCCCTTCATAGACCCCAGCTGGATCACACTGGAACTCACGGAGAGCATGCTGATTGCCGATCCGACCGCAATCGAGGCGCTGATGGAGAAACTCAATGAGTACGGCTTCGAAATTGCCATCGACGACTTCGGCACAGGGTACTCCTCACTGAGCCGGCTTCAGCACATGCCCATCCAGACACTGAAGATTGATCGCAGTTTCGTCGATCAGATTGATCCGGCCGGGAAGGGGGCAGCCATGGTCGCGATCATACGTCAGATGGCTGAGAGCTTCGGGTTGCTTACGGTGGCCGAGGGGATTGAAAACGAAGTCCAGTATCAGCATCTGCTCGAGCATGGCGTCAATTTTGGACAAGGGTTCTGGTATGGGCGTCCCGTACCGGACGCGGAGTTCCGGGGAACCTTTCTTTGAGCCAGCCGGGGGAGCTGGTCGAGGCTCTATAATGAGACCGCAATCCACTATCCGGCGTCCACCAGCTGGGTTACTATCAGGGGACGAGACACTCCATGTATCAGGAGGCTGCATGGTCAATTCCCTGAGTGATTCCGAGCATGGCCATCAGCTGCGCAGTGACGCGGAAAGCCGCCTGAGCGGCGGCATGGCCCCTCCGATGAGCAGTTCGACGCTGAGCCCCGATACGCTGTCGCTTCTCTACCGGCTGGCAAGCAACCCGGATACAGCTCCCGATGGCCTTAAACTGTTGCATGAACTGCAGACCCACCAGGTGGAGCTGGACCTTCAGCGGTCCCAGCTGGAAGCCAACGAGCGTGAATCCAATGAGCGCCTGAATCACTACCGAATCCTTTTTGAGGCTTCGCCGGTTGGTTATCTGGTCGTGGCATTCAATGGACACATTGTGGAAGCCAACCCCGCCGCCTCGCGACTTCTCGGCATGGATTCAGCCGCGCTTGAGAGCTGCACACTCGATACGGTGGTGACGCCCTGCACAACGCAGCCAGCCTTCGCCGGCTTGATGGAGGCACTGACCAAAGGTGCAAGAGGGGCCTGTTACACGGTGAAATCCGGCGACAATGAAACCGCGTCGCACTCACTGCTGCTCAATGCCGGCATCGCTCCGGACGGCAATGCCCTCCTGATCACCCTTTCGGAACACACCTGACGACCGGTGTGACCCCATCGGCTCAGGCCGCGTTTATTATGACCACCCCTGCTCAGACACGCATTGTCGCCATCGGTGCCTCAGCCGGCGGCCTGACCGCGCTGGAACGATTCCTGAGCCACACCCCCGCGGACAGTGGTATGGCGTACATCGTGGTTCAGCACCTTGACCCCACCCGAAAGGCGCTGTTGTCCGAGCTGCTCCAGCGCGCCTGCAGCCTGTCCGTACACGAGGCCAGACAGGGCATGGCGATCGAGCGGAACAGCGTTTATGTCATCCCACCCAATACCGAACTCACCATCATCCAGGACGTTCTGCACCTGGAGCGCCCCACCGAGAAGTGGGGACTCCGCCTGCCGATCAATGTCCTGTTCTCGTCCCTTGCCAGTAGCCGGGGAGCGGACGCCATTGGCGTGATCCTCTCCGGCATGGGCTCAGACGGGACGCTTGGCCTGCAGGCCATCCAGGCGGTTGGGGGCCTGACGATTGCCCAGGAGCCGAATACCGCGGAGTTTGACTCCATGCCCCGGAGCGCCATCGATGCGGGCTATGCCGACATCATCGCGCCCCCGGATGCCATGCCGGAGCGAATAGGCGCCTATGTGGCCCCCATCCCGGAGCCATTCGCCGACGACGATGGGGCGCAGCCACCCCTGGAATCCATTATCGCCCTGCTCTACGAACACACCGGGCACGACTTTTCCCTCTACAAAGTCAGCACACTCCACCGCCGTATCGAGCGACGCATAGCCATCCATGAGCTGGGCTCGATCGGCGACTACGCGGCCTTCCTGCGCGACAACAGTCATGAAGTTGACCTCCTGTTCCAGGAGCTGCTGATCGGCGTTACTGGGTTTTTCAGGGATCCCTCCGTCTGGGAGTACATGGGGAACACCGTCCTCCCCCAGCTTCTCGAGAACGACCGGGCCAACGGCAAGCTCCGCGCCTGGGTGGTGGGCTGCTCAACCGGGGAGGAAGCATACTCCCTTGCGATGCTGTTCCATGAAGCCCTGGCGCGCCAGGGTAACGGACACCGGATCGGGATCCAGATCTTCGCCTCGGACCTCAGCCCTGAGGCCATAGCCACAGCACGCCGGGGTGAGTACCCGTTATCCATCAGCGAGGAGGTTTCCTCCCAGCGACTGGCCCGCTACTTCACGGCGCACGATACGCATTACCAGATCAAACCCTCCATCCGTGACATGGTGATGTTCGCCCAGCATGACGTCGTCCTGGATCCGCCGTTTACGCGACTCGACCTGATCGTCTGCCGCAACCTTCTGATCTATTTCGACGCCGTCCTCCAGCGCCGGCTCCTTCCCCTTTTCCATTACAGCCTGAATCCGGGGGGTATTCTGTTACTGGGGAGCTCGGAGACGGTAGGGCGGTGCAGCCACCTGTTCACGCTCCTTGAGCCCCGGATGCGGGCCTACCGGCGCCTCGATAACGCCACCACCGACAGCCCAGACCTGCTGTTAAAATCATTTCCGCCACTATCCGTACTGAACAAGGAGCCGTCCGTGGCCTCTTCCAGCCTTTCCAGCCCGGTAAGCGACAACCTGCAGACCGCGGCAGACCAGGTCCTGCTGCAGGTCTACGCGCCTTCAGCCGTGGTTCTCAACAGTGACGCCGACATCGTCTATATCAGCGGGCGCACCGGCAAATACCTTGAGCCGGCGGCGGGCAAGGCCAACCTCAACTTTCACGCCATGGTGCGCGATGGGCTGCGCACGCCGCTGTCCCAGGCGCTGAAGCAGGCGACCCAACAGGTTGAGCCAGTGCAGCTGCACAACCTGGAAGTATCGGAGGCGGGCGGCACCCAGCTCGTGGACGTCACGGTCCAGACCTTCCGCAGGCCAGAGGCATTGAAGGATATGACCATGGTCATCTTCCGGGACATTGCGCTGACACGGGAGGGGCAACCGGAAGCCCCCGCACCGACCTCCCGCGAAGCACACCACGCCGCGGAGATACAGCAGTATCGTGATGAGATCGAGACACTGCGGGAGGATGCGCGGGCCAGCCGGGAAGAACTTCAGTCCTCCAACGAGGAACTGCAGTCCACCAACGAGGAGCTGCAGTCCACGAATGAGGAGCTGACTACATCAAAAGAAGAGATGCAGTCCATGAACGAGGAACTGCAGACCATCAACAGTGAACTCCAGGCCAAGCTCGACGACCTGGCCCTCGCCCAGAGTGATCTGCAGAACCTGCTCAACAGCGTGGAGATCGCCATACTGTTCCTGGACCAGGACCTGAACGTCCGTCGCTACACCGAAAGGGTCTCGAGCATCATCAACCTGCGTGAGAGCGACGTCGGGCGCCCCCTGAGCGACCTGACATCCAGCCTGGACTACCCGACCCTGCACGACGACGCCGCGGAAACGCTGCGAACCCTTGCCGTATCGGAAAAACAGATACCCACGGACGATGGGCGCTGGTTTTCAGTACGCATCATGCCCTATCGCCGGCTGGACAACGTCATCGACGGTGTCGTGATCACCCTTTTCGATATCTCCGACATGAAGCAGCTCGAAGCAACCCTTCGCAGTGAGTCCAACAGCTGACCCCGCGGCCCCGGTCAGGCCCCGGCGGACGCCCGCTGGGAAATGCGGTCGTACCAGGCCTGCAGGTTCGTCTGATCCGGCTGGATACCGATCTTGTTGACCTTGTTGAAGTCGACGGTGCACAGGGCACTGATGTCCGCCGCCGTGAAGTGATCGCCCACGATGAACTCACGCCCTTCCAGGTGCTTGTTCAGGAAGTGCATGAATTTCTCCACTCCCTTGCGGCATTCCTCGCCCCATTCCGGGAACGGTGTCATCCGGTCCTTGAATACGCCACTCGTATGCTGGAAGCACATGCCGGTGGGCATGAAGAAATAGAGCTCAAGCCAGCGCAGCCACTGCTCCACTTTTGCCCTGTCCAGCGCATCCTTGCCCAGCAGCGGCGGCTGCGGGTGCAGCTCCTCGAAGTAGCGGCAGATGGCCATGGTCTCTGAGATACAGGTGCCGTCATCGAGCTCCAGCACCGGCACCTTCTTCATGGGATTCTTCTGTGCGAATTCGGGCGTGAGGTTCTCGCCCTGCTGAAGATCCATCTCAACAAATTCCGCCTGGTCGAGAATGCCCTTCTCGGCCATGAACATACGCACACGCCTCGGATTGGGCGCCTTTTTCATTTCGTAGATTTTCATCATCGGGTTCCGTAAACAACCATGGTTTTACCGGAGACCTGTACCAGGCCCTGGTCTTCGAGTGTTTTCAGGACGCGGCCCACCATCTCGCGGGAGCAGCCCACGATGCGGCCGATTTCCTGGCGGGTGATCTTGATCTGCATGCCGTCCGGGTGCGTCATGGCATCCGGCTCCTCGCACAGGTCGAGCAGCGTGCGCGCGACCCGGCCGGTCACGTCGAGGAAGGCCAGATCGCCAACCTTGCGGGTGGTCTGGCGCAGGCGCGACGCCATCTGCTCGCCGATGAAGTACAGGACCTTCGGGTCTTCCTGGGAGATCTCGCGGAACTTGGTGTAGCTGATCTCGGCAACCTCACACTCGGTCTTGGCCTTCACCCAGGCGCTGCGCGAGTCCATGTTGTCGAACAGGCCCATTTCGCCGAAGAAGTCGCCGGCGTTGAGGTAGGCCATGATCATCTCGCGGCCGTCGTCGTCCTCGATGATGACGGTGACAGAGCCCTTGACGATGTAGAACAGTGAGTCGCTCTTATCGCCGGCGTAGATGATGGTGCTCTTTGCCGGGTAACGCCGCCGGTGGCACTGGGACAGGAAGTAGTCCAGGTGCTTGGTCTTGTTGTCGACGGGTCTGGCAATACTGGTCATGATGGCATCCTGATTCTGTTATGGACGTTTCCGTTCTGGCCCCGGCGGGGCATCTCCTTTTGATAGCACCCAGTATAGAACAGCACAAGGGGTTCGTCGTCCGGTGCGATACCCTCAAGATTTAAGGCTGTGGTAGCCTGCTCCTTTCCTGCAGGGAGGCGCAGTCTGGCGGTGTTATCCGGGAATCGCTATGAATCCATCCATGGACGCTGCGCGGTCGCCATCCCTGGCGACCGAGCTTCCCGTATAACACCGCCAGACCACACCTCCATCCAACGTTTTGGGAGATCGCCGCTGTTATGGCCATGAACACCACGATTAACTGGACCGGCGCCGCCAGCTTCCGCGCCACCACCGGCTCCGGCCACGACATCCAGCTGGACGGCCCGCCCGACCACGGCGGCGAGAACCAGGGCGCACGCCCCATGGAAATGATGCTCGTCGGCCTCGGCGGCTGCACCTCCTTCGACGTCATGAGCATCCTCCAGAAATCCCGCCAGAACGTCACCGACTGCCGCGCTGAAGTCACCGCCGAGCGCGCGGATACGGTTCCCTCCGTTTTCACGAAGATCCATATCCACTTCCACGTGACCGGACAGGATCTGAACGAGAAACGCGTCGCCCGCGCCATTCAGCTTTCGGCCGAGCAGTACTGCTCCGCCTCGATCATGCTGGAAAAAGCCGGGGTTGAGATCACGCATGATTACACCATGTATGAGGGGTAAGGGGGCAACGAGCAAGGAGCGAGAAACAAGGTCCCGGTCATCAAGGCGGTCTGAGCAGCAAAGGCGGTGGCAGGGCTCGGAGGGAAACTCGGTGGCCATGGATGGCCACCGCGTAGCCTATATGGGTTTGCGCGATTGAGCGCAAACGGGTTTACACGGATGTAAACCCAGGACCTTTCAGCGAAGCAGGACAGTGTAGCTGAAAGGTACTCGTGGCGGTTCCCGGAGAGCCCTGCCACCGACTTTGATGCCGGCAGCCAATTAAATGCCTTGTGACAACTTCCGATTCAGTCGGGGAAATCCCTGAGCAAACCAATGGTGTTCAGCCCAGAGCGACGCAGGCATAATACGCGGCTTTACCGGCACCGTGTGCAAGAGAGTGGAGGGGCATGCCGATGGAACCCAAACTGGAACTTCACGGCTTCAACAACCTGACCAAGTCCCTCAGCTTCAATATCTACGATATCTGCTACGCGCGCACCGAAGAGCAGCGCAAGGCCTACATCGAGTACATCGACGAGATGTACAACGCCGAACGCCTGACCCAGATCCTCACCGACGTGGTGAAGATCATCGGCGCCAACATCCTCAACATCGCGCACCAGGACTACGACCCCCACGGTGCCAGCGTCACCATGCTTATCGCCGAGCACGAGGAAGCCCCGGAAGGCAACATCAGCGAAGCCTCCCCCGGCCCGCTGCCGGAAACCCTGGTGGGTCACCTCGACAAGAGCCACGTCACCGTCCACACCTACCCGGAAAGCCACCCCTACGAGGGCATCAGCACCTTCCGGGCGGACATCGACGTCTCCACCTGCGGCCTCATCTCACCGCTGAAGGCGCTGAACTACCTGATCCACAGCTTCGACTCCGACATCGTCACCGTGGACTACCGCGTGCGCGGCTTCACCCGGGACGTCAACGGCAAGAAGCACTACAGCGACCACGAGATGAGCTCCATCCAGGATTACCTCACAGAGGACACCCGCGCCGCGTACCAGATGATGGACGTGAACGTGTACCAGGATAACCTTTTCCACACCAAGATGATCCTGCGCGAGTTCAACCTCGACAACTACGTCTTCGGGGTAAACGCAGCCGACCTGGACAAGGAAGAAGCCGACGATATCCACCAGCGTCTTCAGAAAGAAATGCTGGAGATCTTCTACTCCCGCAACCTGCCCTGAGCACCGGGGACCCTCCTCCCCACACCCGTTATCCCTGCTGACTCCACACCCGGTCCCGGGTGCCAATGGGCACGCCCCTGCATACCGTTACATTGCTGAATGTCACTTTCTTCACTGAAAGTCTTTACACCGAAGTATGCATTCGTCTACGTTGGTAGACAGATGTATACAGGCAAGCAGGGAGAAGGCCCATGGCCCAACAACATGGCACCATCGCGACCCGACACACCCAGGTGGCCATCATCGGCTCCGGCTTCTCCGGGCTGGGTATGGCCATCCGGCTCAAGGGGGAGGGCCGCCACAGCTTCCGGATCTTCGAGAAGGATGACGGCATCGGCGGCACCTGGCGGCAGAACCACTACCCCGGATGCGCCTGCGACGTGCAGTCCCATGTCTACTCCTATTCCTTCGAGCCCAATCCGGAGTGGACGCGGATGTTCGCGCCCCAGGAGGAGATCCGCCAGTACCTGGAGCACTGCGCCGACAAGTACCGGATCCGCCCTCATATCCACCTGAACACGCCGTTGACCGAGGCAAAATGGGATGAGTCCAGGGCCCTCTGGCAGCTGAAGGACAACCACGGGCGTGATTTCACCGCCAGCGTCCTCGTCTCCGGCATGGGCGCCCTTTCGATTCCGGCCTATCCCGACATCCCGGGTACGGACCGCTTCCAGGGCAAGGCTTTCCATTCCCAGGACTGGGACCACGACTACGACCTGACCGGCAAGCGCGTAGCCGTGATCGGTACCGGCGCCTCGGCCATCCAGTTCGTGCCCGAAGTGCAGAAGGAAGCCGGGCAGCTCTACCTGTTCCAGCGCTCCGCCCCCTGGATCATGCCCAAGCCGGACCGTGAGATCAGCGAGAAGGAACGCGGTATCTTCCGGCGCCTGCCAATGGTCCAGCAACTGGAGCGCAAAGCGCTGTACTGGATGCTGGAGAGCCGGGTCGTGCCCATGCTCATCAACCCGAAGCTGCTCAAGGCAGCCCGGCATATGGCGAAATCCCATATCCGCCGCCAGATCAGCGACCCGGAGCTGCAGCGCAAGGTCACCCCGGATTACGAGTTCGGCTGCAAGCGGGTCCTGATGTCCAACAACTATTACCCGGCGCTGGACCAGCCCAACGTCGACGTGGTGACCGACGGTATCCAGGAGATCACGGAGACGGGCATCGTGACGACGGATGGCCAGCACCGTGAAATCGACGTGCTCATCTACGGCACTGGCTTCAAGTCCACGGACCCGGTCCCGAAGGGACTGATCAAGGGCCGTAATGGGCAGGACCTGAACGAGCTGTGGCAGGACGGCCCGGAGGCCTACAAGGGCGCCGCCATCTCCGGCTTCCCCAACCTGTTCATGGTCATGGGCCCGAACACCGGCCTGGGGCACAACTCCATGGTCTACATGATCGAATCCCAGATCCAGTACGTGATGGATGCCATCCGCACCATGGAAGAGAAGGACATCGACTGGGTCGATGTTAAGCACAGGACGCAGAGGCAGTACAACCAGAGGCTACAGGGCCGCCTGGATGGCTCCATCTGGAATGATGGGGGCTGCACCAGCTGGTATATCCATCCGGAGACGGGCAAGAACGTGGCCCTGTGGCCGGACTTCACCTTCCGCTTCAGCCGCCAGACACGCCAGTTCGACGCCGCCGCCTACCACGCCGGTACTGCCGGGGAGCAGGCCGGCACCGGATTCCACGACCAGGTATCATCAACCAAAGCCAACCTGGAGGAACAGCCCGCATGAAGTCCTTTTCCGGCAAGGTAGCCGCCGTTACCGGCGCAGGGTCCGGCATTGGCCGGGCCCTGGCCTGCGCACTGGCAGCCGAGGGCTGTCACCTCGCACTGAGTGATGTGGACGCGGAGGGCCTGGCTGAAACCGCCCGCCTGTGTGAAAACCGGGGCGTCAACGTGACCAGCGCCACGGTCAATGTGGCCAGACGCCGCGAGGTGGAAGACTGGGCCAAAAACGTGGTCCGCGACCACGGCCAGGTCAACCTGATCTTCAACAACGCCGGCGTGGCCCACGCGGGCTCCGTGGCCGAGTCCAGCTACACGGACTACAACTGGATCCTGGACATCAACTTCAAGGGCGTGCTCTATGGCACCAAAACCTTCCTGCCCTACCTGAAGGAAGCCCCCGGCGGCGGCCATGTGGTCAACATCTCCAGCATCTTCGGTCTCTTCGCCCAGCCCGGAATGAGCAGCTACAACGCCACCAAATTCGCGGTGCGCGGATTCACTGAATCCCTCCGCCAGGAACTCGACATGGAAGGCGGCAGCGTTTCCGCCACCTGCGTGCATCCTGGCGGCATCAAGACCAACATCGCCCGCACCGCACGCATGGACGAGAGCATGTCCGAGCTTATGGGTGAGGAGACGGGCGCCCTGACAGCCAACTTCGAGAAGCTGTTCCGTACCACTGCGGATGACGCTGCACAGGCTATACTGAAGGCTGTAAAGCGTGACCGCCGCAGGCTACTGATCGGCACAGAGGCGCATGCCGCGGACTGGATGCAGCGACTGCTGCCCGCCGGCTACCAGGGCCTCGTGACCGGTGCGCTGAAGCTCAACCGCCAACGCCAGAGCGCAGCACGGAGAAGCTGATGGAAGCGACCACCTTCAATGCGATACTGGACTCCCTCCAGGAGGTAAGCGACTCCTACCTGAAGGCACCCTCGGCCCAGCCGGACCGTGCAACGCTGGATCGCTGGCAACCAGCGACCAGCGCCTGGCAGAAGCTTCAGGCCATCAGTGGCTGGATTCCCGGCATCCAGGCGGAAAGCATCGAGATCGACGGACACCGCATCCAGCATTGGCGCATCGGCTCGGGGCACGGAACGCCGGTGGTTCTGCTCCATGGTTTCGGCGCCAGCAAGGAGAACTGGGCCAGCCTGATTCCGGCCATCCGACGCCGCAGTATGACGCTCTACCTGCCGGATCTGCCCGGGTTCGGCCAGAGCGACTACCGCGCGGACGCCCGCTACACCTACGAGGTCCAGGCCCGGCGCATGGCGGAATGGGCCAGGCACCTGACCCTGCCCCCGGCGTTCTGGATCGGCTCCTCCATGGGCGGTGCTGTCAGTGCCACCCTGGCCGCGAACCACCCCGAACACGTCGCCGGCCTGGTCCTGATGAATGCCGCTGGAATGGGCAGTGCCCGCCACAGCCCCATGGAAAGCCAGCTCATCGAGGGACGGAACCCGCTGATCCCCGGTAACGCGGACGAAACCCGCACTCTCTTCCGCTACGCCACCTGGCGGGGGCGCGGGGTCTTCAGCCGTGTCATGCCCCTGGCGATGGGGCCGGAAATGCGCCACCGGCGCCCGGTCAACCAGCACCTGTTCATGGACATGATGCAGCCCCGCGAGCGCATCCCGGAGCTTCTGGAGCGGGTCCAGGCGCCGGCACAGGTGATCTGGGGCGAACGGGACCAGGTCCTGGACGTTTCCTGCGCCCACCACTACGGCGCACTGCTGCCCAATGCGGAAGTGACGGTGCTTCGGGGTATCGGCCACCTTCCGATGCTGGAAGCGCCAGTACAGACAGGCCGGCTGGTCCGCCGCTTTCTGCGCGACAACGGCTGAACACGGGCGCTACCAGGCGTAGCGCTTGTGTTCCATCAACTCCAGTATCCGTGGCCTGAGGATCAGATCGATGGCGAGGGGCAGCTTGGGCCCCGGAATCACGATCGTGTCCTGGCGTGACATGAAGCTCCCCGGAATCATCTGCAGCAGACGCTGGAAATCCACATCCGCGTAGTGGCGGAAGTGGACCACGATCATGCTCTCATCCGCGGACGGCACCTCCCGCACCACGAAGGGGTTCGAGGTGTCCACCGTGGGAACACGCTGGAAATTGATGTGGGTATTGGAGAACTGCGGCACGATGTCCTGGACGTAGTCGTCCATGCGGTTGATGATCGTCTCCACCACCTCATCCTGGCTGTAGCCCCTGTGGTGGGTATCCCGGTGAATCTTCTGGATCCATTCAAGATTGACGATGGGCACCACCCCGATCAGGAGATCCACATGGCCGGCCACGTCGTGCTGCTCCGTCTGCACACCGCCGTGCAGCCCCTCATAGAACAGCAGGTCGCAATCCGCCGGCAGGTTCTGCCAGGGCGTGAAACTGCCCGGTTCATGACCCTCGGCGATCAGCTCGCGGTCGTCATCGTGCACGTATTCCCGGTACTGCCCGGTGCCGGTACTGGCAAAATCCTGGAACAGGGCTTCCAGCTTATCGATGTGGTTGGCTTCAAGACTGAAGTGGTTGAAGTCACCATAGTCGCCGCGCTCGGCAACCAGCGCCATCTCCTCCCGGGTATAGCGGTGAAAGCTGTCCCCGCTGACTGTGGCCGCATGCAGGCCCTCACTGACAAACAGCTTTCTGAAGGCACGCCCGGTAGTGGTGGTGCCGGCACCGGAGGATCCGGTGACCGCGATGATCGGGTACTGGCTGGACATGATCGAATGGCCCGCTCTGCACTGGGGGTCCCTGTTTCGGGAATCCGCTATGGTGCATGGGGGACCGTCGACTGGCAAGCCTCAATGATGCAGCAGCCGTGGCCGGGCGATGGCACTGCCCTGAGCATAGTCCACACCGAGCTCGCGCAGCCGCTCAATCCGTTGCGAACGGCTGACCCCGGAAACAACCACTTCCGCTCCCAGCTGGTGGGCCGCCGTCACCACCGCCCTAAGCCTGGGCTCCCGGCCAACTTCATTCTCCTCCTGGGATCTGGCACGCACACGAATCAGATCCACAGGCAGCCGCCTGACCAGGTATGCCAGCCCAGCATCGGTTTCATCCGCATCCAGACAGATGCGACAGCCCAGCTCCCGCACCTCGCGCATGAACAGCGCCACGGTATCCGGGTCGGCGAGAGCGTCCGCGTCCGAGATGCAGAACCAGAGGCGGTGCACGGGGCAGGGCTGGATCCGGAAAACCTCGTGGATGAATCGCACCAGCCCGGGCTCCGTGAGCGTGTAGCCCAGCACCGGGATACAGATGCCCGGATCGGCTTCCGGCAGCGTCTGCATCGGGCGTGACAGGCAGTCCAGTACCGCCTGCATCAGCCACTCATCCAGATTCCGGGCACCGGCGAAGCGCTCCGCCAGGGGAATCAGCTCCCGCGCCATCATCAGGTTGCCATGCTCATCCGGAAGGGTCATCAGCAGCTCGTACTGCGCTGCCATACGGGTTGCCCCGTGAAGTGGGATGATCCGTTGGGCCTGAAGCATGAGTTCCTCCTGCCGCAGCCGACCATTGCCCGCCAGCCGATCCACCAGGCGGCGTATATAGCGGCTGCGTTCGGCGGGGACACTGGCAAAACGGAAGGCGGGCGGGTACTCGAACGGCGCCGTCCTGGCGGCTTCCTCCGCCAGGTGGTACCAGCGGGATGCCGTCACGATGGCTGGATCACCCACGGCCACGCCAGCGCAGACGTGATTGCCGCCATCCGCGACCAGTGCATTGCACCGCTGCATCAGCAGGACCAACCAGGACTCAAGGTTCGCCCGCTGGCACCGGAACGCCATCCGGCGCGCGCCAACCTGCCCGACCATACCGCCCTTCCCGAGCTCCCGACGCACTTCCCCCGCCAGGGCTGCCGCATCAGCACTGCGATCCCATGACAGCACCACCAGTGCCTGCTCACGGTCCAATGGCGCGGCGTGCAGGACACGCTCCAGCCATCCTAGGAAGGTCTCACGATCCGCGAGTCCGGTCTCGGGATCCAGCGTATGCTCACGGATCCGGCGTTCATAGAGCTGTTCCAGAAGCCGCCCCAACGCCTCTTCCACGAGAGACTGCTCCTGGCGTTTGACCGGGATAAGCGCGCCCTCAGCCACCTGATGGGCAAGCTCAACCAGACTGAGGTCATACTGTTTGCGCCCCGAGGGCGTTACCAGCACAAACCGGCGGCGCCGGGCATTGGTCCAGGCCAGGCGCACCGGCGGCTGCCCATGGTGTCCGTCCATGAACCAGCTGCCGAGAGGCATTCCTTCGAGCCCGGGACGCCACAGCTTCAGCCACTCATCATCCGCTGACTCGTCCGCATCCTGCGCGAACCCCTCGCTCAGACGTACCAACTGCTGAACGCCCGCTTCCCGTAGACAGGCGTTGAGCATGGCACGAGCTGAATCACAGTCGCCCTGAACACCACAGATGGCCTCAAGCTGCGCACTGACATCGTGGCCGCTGCACTCACCCGGATGCCGATGATACGCCAGCAAAGCATCCAGTAGCGCCAGCGCCTTCCGCCATAGGGTACTGGACTCCCCTTCATGGAGATGCAGAAGCACCAGACGGTTGCGCCAGTCATTCTCGACAAACCGCAATACCGACAGAGGAATCGGTCCTCCCAGAAGACGGGCATCCAGCGCACTGTCGGTGGCTGCCTCTGCTTCCCGCAGGCGCTCGCTGCCCGCCACCGCCTTGGTCACCCGGCGCAGATTGCGCTGGTGCGCCTCATCGCGCTGCTGGAGCTCCGCGCTGAGAATCCCGGCCGCCTCGGCCAGGGCCTCCTCATCGGCCCCCTCCGGAGAACGCAGCGTTCGGAGCAACGCATCAGGCCAGGGGCCCGGACTCTCATAATCCGCGGTTTCGAGGTCGCCGATCCGGTTGAGCAGCTTCCGCAGGGGGTGGTCCTTGAGAGCCAATGCCTCGGGGTTCCTCGCCAGATTCCGTTCGACCACCGGCGTCAGCCAGTCGAGCAGCGTCCGGCCGCGCCCGGTCATACGGGGGCTCTCGCCCATTGTCCGGATGAGGTCCGGGACCAGCTCTCCCGGAAAGACGCCGGAGCCTGACTCACTGTCCCCGTAAAGACGGGCAATGGCCTCATGCATCGCAACCCCGCCCAGAGGCTCCTGGCGCATGGCTTCAGGCTCAATCAACGAGGGTACCGGTGGGATCGCAGCCTGCCGGACTGCCGCCTCCGCCTGGCGCCCACGGGCGCTGGCGGACGGGGCCCGGCTTGGGACCACACCCGGAGCCTGATGGGGCCTGGAGGGAGCAAGCCCGGACTGGGCCAGCAACATCTCGAAACCCTGAAGGGCATCGTCGGCGAAGTGGATTACCAGGAACCCGGGCCCCGAACGGACCACGTACCCACGAATCGTCTGCCAGCGGTCCAGAGTCCCGTGATGGAACTGGAGTCGGATACAGTCCCCCCCTGACTCCAGCCAGCTCCGGACCGCAGGTTCGCGCGAGGCGGGGTAGCGTATCGAAACCGCTTCCGAGGAGAAATCGGTCACCTGACAGAGCCAGGAGAGCCCCTGGGGCGTCACGGCCCTTACAGCGAGGCGGATATTGTGCCGGCGCGTATCGCGTCGATCAGCGTTACGGCTGAGCAGTCCTGCGTTTCCCCTTTCCATGAGGTTGTTCCCTGCATTTCCGATAACGGCAGCAGCCTACGGTGATACCACATGGAGAGACCATTACGGGTTTCCGTATCGCGGTAATCCGCAGGTCAGAGTTGCTTCACGAAAATCCGGGAATTGCGACCTGTGTCATAGCCTCGGCGTTTTTCCGGTGGCAGGGCATCCGCGCCAACCAGTTCAAAGCCGCGCTCCGCAAACCAGTGTGAGGTCTGCGTGGTCAGGACGAACAGCTCGCCCAGCCCTTCCGCCCGAGCGTGGCGTTCGGCCATGGCAAGCAGACGGTCGCCGCGTCCTCCCCCCTGGTAGTCCGGGCTCACGGCAAAGCACGCCAGCTCCATCATGGCACTGGATGGATAGGGGTAGAGGGCAGCGCAGCCAACCACCCGGCCGTCGCGCTCGTCCACCAGGAAACGGTCAACCTCGGTCTCGATCAGATCCCGGGGGCGGCTGACGAGAATGCCCCTGGCCTCCAGCGGCTGAATCAGTTCCTGGATGCCACTGATGTCCTCCGGCGTTGCGAAGCGGATGTGCTCGTAGTCGTCGTCGGTCACCAGGGTACCGAGACCATCAAGGGTGAACAGTTCCTCCAGCAGTGCGCCTTCACGCCCATAGCTGATGATGTGCGCACGGCGGACATTGCGGTCGCAGGCATTAGCCGCGGCATCGAGCCCGGCCGCGTCGTCCTCGCCCAGATGGCCTTCGCTGAGCAGCTCCCGGGCACGGGCAACGCTGATTTCCCGCATGAGCTCACCGCTGGCATCCGGGATGCCACTGCGACCACTGAACAGGATGAGCTTATCCGCCTCCAGTGCCGCCGCGGCTTCCCCGGCCACCTCCTCGTGGGAGAGATTGAAGGCATCACCGGTGGCGGAGTAGCCCAGCGGCGGCAGCAGGACCACCTGCCCCAGCGACAGCTGCTCACGGATACTGGTGGCGTCCACCCGGCGTACCCGCCCGGTGTAGCCGTGATCCACGCCCCCGATCACGCCGATGGGACGGGCAGTCAGCCAGTTGCCGCTGGCCACCCGGATCTGGGCCCCATGCATGGGCGAATTGGCCACTCCCATGGAAAGGTGGCTTTCCAGCAGCGCCCGAACCCGACCAACCGCCTCAAGTACCAGCGGCAGCTGGGTTTCCGTGGTCACCCGCAGCCGCCCCTGGTAACCGGAGGTCTCACCCGCCTCATCCAGGCGCTCGCGGATCTGCGGCCGCGCCCCGAAAGCTACCACCAGCCGCACCCCCAGACTCGCCAGCAGGGCGATGTCATGGATGATGGTGGTCAGGTTCGGATGCGCCAGCGCGTCACCGCCCAGGGTGATGACAACCACCCGGCCGCGATGGGCATTGATGTACGGCGCGGAATGGCGGAACCAGTACAGCCAGTCTTGGTCACTCACCCCGGATCTCCTCCCTTGGCGCAGCATTGTTCGATCAAGCCGGTCAGTATAGTCACCATGGGCTCGATCTGGGAGAGGGCCAGGAATTCATCCGGCTGGTGGGCCTGGTCAATGGAGCCCGGCCCCAGCACCAAGGTCTCCATGCCCAGCTGCTGCAGAAAGGGCGCTTCGGTGGCGAAGGCGACGCCTTCCGCCGCATGCCCTGTGAGCCGCTCACAGATCCCCACCAGCCGGGCGGTTTCCGGTTCCTCAAACGGAGGGACCCCGTCAAACAGGGGTTCAAACGTGCAGCTGAGGCCCCGCTGCTCTGCCACCGGCCCCACCCGCTCCAGGATGCCCCGACGGAGCGCCTGGGGATCCATCCCCGGCAGCGGGCGCAGGTCAAAGTGAAGCTCGCATTCCGCACAGATACGGTTGGGGTTGTCGCCACCATGGATATGGCCGGGATTCAGGGTCGGGTAGTCCACCCGGAATCCGGGATGGCGATGATTCCTCTGCAGCTCATCCCGGTACGCCAGAATGCGCGTGAGTGCCTCATTCATCCCTTCCAGGGCATTGCGCCCCAGCGCGGGGTTGGAGGAGTGGCCGGACTGCCCCCGGAACACGAGCCGTTCCATCATGATGCCCTTGTGCATGCGCACCGGCCGCAGTTCCGTGGGCTCGCCGATCACCGCATGCCGTGCCTTCGGGCGACCGGCTTCAATCAGTGCCCGGGCCCCGCCCATGGCACTCTCCTCGTCCGCCGTGGCCAGAATCACCAGCGGTTCCGCCAGGTCCTGCCCGCGCGTGCGCCAGGCCGCCTCCAGCGCCAGGGCGAAGAAGCCCTTCATGTCGCAGGTACCGAGGCCGTACCAGCGGTCATCACGCTCGGTAAGCGCGAAGGGATCACTCTGCCACCGCTGGTCATCGAAGGGCACAGTGTCCGTATGGCCGGAGAGCACCAGTCCGCCCGGCCCTTCACCTCGTGTGGCGATCAGGTTGAACTTGCCCGGCGCTCCCGGCACGGGCATGGTCTCCACCCGGAAATCCAGCTCCCCCAGCCACTGGGCCAGACGGGTGATCACCGCTTCATTGCTGCGGTCCCACTCCGGGCTCACACTGCTGATCGAGGGCATGGCAACCAACTCGCCAAGCATTCCCCGGATATCCGGAATCGGCCGCTGCATATCAGTTCTCCCGTGAGTCGGATGCCGACGGAATCGGCTGCATCTTCCCGAGATCCGGGTTCAGGAAGTCCTCCAGCCCCGGTCCGCTGTCGCCATCGGATATCGGCCGGCCCATGTCATCGGCACGCCGCCACACCTCAAACCGCTCGACGTCTGTTACCGGGAAGGGCGCCACCACGGAGCCGCCCTCCAGGGTCCGCCGTATATGCAGCTGCTCCTCCTCCAGGGCCACGAGCTGCCCTTCCACCTTCCGGCCCGAGCTCAGCCTGAGGCGTACACGGCGGTCGATCCAGGCACCGGCTCGCTCCGTATCGGACTCGCGGAAGGCCGGCTCCGGGGCGGGCTCATCCATCTGCACCAATGGGGCGCGCTCCGTCTCCTCCGGCGGGTCGCTGGGTTCACTCAGGCTGAACCCGATGTCGTCCAGCTCGCGGCCGTTATGGACAACCTGCAGCCCCGTTGTCTCACGCCACTGCGCCGCCGAGACTCCGTTCCCGGGCCAGCCCTCGCCAGCCAGCGCCCATGTGAAAGCCAGCTCGCCTCCCTCAAGGAGCCATTGCCGGTAGAGTTCGGTAGTGGCCTCGGTTGGCGCCAGGCCCTGACCGGTCATGGCCTGGTTCCAGTGACTGGAGGCGCGGCTGACCCATTCCCCGACCGGTTCATCCTCCGCTGCCGCACAGAAAGAGGACAGGCGCCGCATCAGCCCGGCATCCCGGACGACCAGTTCCGCCTTCCGCGGGAAGGCCGGGACACCACTCCCGCCCGAGACCACCGGCACCTTGAGGTCGTCCGCCTGCCAGAGCAGGGAAAGACTTCCAAGACGACCGGCATCCATTTCCGCCCGGTAGCGGTATTCGCCGGAACCATTCCCCGTGTGCTGGAGCTCGATGTCACCGCTGATCCGGTCCACACCCATGCGCAGCAGATCCGCGGGCGTCAGCGCCGGCTGCTCACCGCAGCCGTGGAAGTGCAGGGGGTGGTGCTTCAGCGAAAGCGCCCGACGACTGCGGGCCCAGGGCCGGAAAAGGTCCGGCTCGACCACCAGCTCCATGTCATCCACACGCAACTGCCACCGGGAAGGCTGCTCGCCCCCCAGAAGCCAGGCCGGCAGTGCCAGCATCCCGGGTGTTTCCAGAGTCACCTGTTTGACGCGTACCGGCCGGGTGATGTCGAACCAGTGCCACCGCACCCCCTGGAGCGTCACGCGGCCATCCCAGGTTGGGCGGACCGCGTCCCAGTGGAGATTGCCCCAGGGGCTGACAGCATCCTCCAGTTCCGAAGCGGCTGTCCGTGCACCGTACCAGAGCGTCGTGTACCAGGCGCCTGCGGCCAGGAACAGCAGAATCACAAGGGCGCCGAAGATTCGTTTCATGGTCGACCATCCGGGGTCATGGCGTGGCAGAACGTGCTGATCATCGTATCGTACCTGATCAATTGGCGATAATGCGGCAACCGTCGCACAAACCGGCCCTCTGCTGAGGCAAAAATTATGGAATTCACTATAGTAGGGGCAGGAGACAGATGATAACTGTCACCGATGATCAGGAGGCGCCATGAACGCGCACCAACACCCGGGCCGGACGTTCATCCGGCATCCCATCGACATGCCGATTGACGTGAAGCCACGTGAAGGCGAGCACTACCTTGAGGAGCTGCGCAACCTCAGCCTCGGTGGGGTTGCGTTCTCCTCAAAGCAGCCATGGCGCGGGGGCACGCCGATACGCATTACCATCAGCTGCTGCACACCCGCCGCCAGCATGGATGGCCATGTCGCCTGGTGCGAAGCCTGTGGTGATCACTATGAGGTGGGTGTCGCATTCGAGGACAGCGCGGACGCCTACCGGATGCGGCTGGTGGAGCAGGCCTGCCATATCCAGCAGTACCGGCTGGATCAGGTGGTCCATAACGCGCGTTACCTGACCCTGGACGAAGCCGCCGCGGAATGGATCCAGCAGTACGCCCCCTACTTCGCCCCACTGGAGAAGGGAACCTTCAGGTCCGCGTGATCAGGGTGCCGACGCCCTCGTCCGTGAAGATCTCCAGCAGCGTGGCGTGCGCCACACGCCCATCGATGATGTGGGCGGAGGTCACCCCGCCTTTGACGGCATCCAGCGCACACTGGATCTTGGGAAGCATACCGCCCTGGATGGTGCCGTCCGCGATCAGCTCGTCCACCCGTTCGGCGGTGAGCCCGGTCAGCACATTGCCCTCTCTGTCCTGAAGCCCTGCCACATTAGTCAGGAGAATGAGCTTCTCCGCCTGCAGCGCCTCGGCCACGTGACCGGCCACGGAGTCGGCGTTGATGTTGTAGGCCTTGCCGTCATCACCCACGCCAATGGGCGCGATCACCGGAATCACGTCACTGGCGGTGAGCATGTTGATGACCTCGGTGTTCACGGACACCACCTCGCCCACATGCCCGATGTCGACGATCTCCGAGCGGGTGACCTCCGGGGAGGGGTCCCGGACTTCCAGCTGCCGTGCCCGGATCAGGCTGGCGTCCTTGCCGGTCAGGCCGATCGCACGCCCACCGTGCTGGTTCATCAGTGACACGATCTCCTTGTTCACCCGGCCCCCCAGCACCATTTCGACCACATCCATGGTCTCGCTGTCGGTCACGCGCATGCCGTTGATGAACTCGGAATGGATCTCCAGACGCTCCAGCAGCTCCCCGATCTGGGGACCACCGCCGTGGACGATGATGGGATTCATGCCCACCAGCTTCATCAGGACGATGTCCCGCGCGAAGCTGTTCTTGAGCTCTTCGTTCTCCATGGCATTGCCACCGTACTTGATGACGATGGTCCTGCCGGTGAAGCGCTGGATGTAGGGCAGGCCCTTGCTGAGTACCGAGGCCACCTGCATGGCTGTGTCACGATCCATGGTCATGGAATGCTCTGTCTCCTGAATGCTCAGAACGGAATCTTCAGTGACGGCTCCGCCCTGCCAAGCTGCTCCCGGAACACACCCTTGATGCGCTCCAGTGCCTCAACGTTCTGCGCTTCGAAACGCAGCACCAGGTTGGGCGTGGTGTTGGAGGCACGGCACAGCCCCCAGCCATCCGGGTAGTCCACACGCAGGCCGTCAATGTCGGTAATACTCGCCTCGCCGAAATCACCGCCGCTGGCAAGGCGCTCGATCAGTGCGAACTTGTCGTCATCGGCAACCGCCAGGTTGATCTCGGGGGTGCTTTCATCCTCGGGGAATTCCTCGAAAATGGCGTCCGCCTCACGGTCCTCGATCCCAAGGATCTCCAGAAGGCGGGCGGCAGCGTAGAGGCCATCATCAAACCCGTACCAGCGCTCGCGGAAGAAGATATGCCCGCTCATCTCACCCGCCAGCAGCGCACCCATCTCCCTCATCTTGCCCTTGATCCAGGAGTGGCCAGTCTTCCACATGACCGGACGACCACCGTACTCGTTCACCACACTGGCCAGACGGCGAGAGCATTTGACGTCATAGATGATGTCAGCACCCGGGTTGCGCGAAACCACATCCCGCGCGAACAGCATCAGGAGGCGGTCCGGCCAGATGATCTTGCCGCTGTTGGTGACCACACCCAAACGGTCACCATCCCCATCGAAGGCAATACCCAGGTCCGCGCCTTCCTTCTTCACGGTCTGGATCAGGGACTCGAGATTCTCCGGTTTTCCCGGATCCGGATGATGGTTGGGGAAATCACCATCCACGTCACAGTACAGCGGCGTCACCTCGCAGCCGAGCTCGCGGATCAGCTCAGGGCCGAGTTCGCCGGCCACACCGTTGCCGGCATCAACAACCACCCGCAGCGGCGCGGCCACGGCAATGTCGCCAACGATGGTATCAAGGTAGGCCTTGCGTACATCGCGCTCACTGAGCTGCCCCTGACCCTCCTCCAGCTGATGGTTGCGGATCCGGCTCAGCAGGGCCTGGATGGCATCCCCCGCCAGGGTATCCCCCCCGAGCATCATCTTGAGGCCATTATACTCCGGCGGGTTATGACTGCCGGTGATCATCACACCGGAGCCGGTCTCCAGGTAGTGGGTGGCGAAATACAGAACCGGTGTCGGCACCCGGCCGATACTGATCACATCCACGCCCGTTGCCAGAATGCCTCGCGTCAGCGCTTCAGCCAGATCCGGGCTGGAGTGGCGCCCATCGTAGCCCACGCAGATGCTCTGCTGCTGGCGGCTCAGGGCCTCGCTGCCGATGGCGCGACCGATGGTCTCAACAATCTCCGGGGTCAGGCTGTCGCCCACCACACCCCGGATGTCATAGGCCCGGAAGATGGACTCCGGAACATCCACTGTCACCGCCGCACTTTCTTCAAGACCCATGCTGCCTCCGCTGCTGTCACTGCCTCCGAGTCCGAGCACGTCCTCGTCACCGTCGAGCATGTCAATGTCGAGCGCATCATCCCCGAACAGAGGCTCACTGTCACTATCGGATTCCCCTGCGGTCTCGGCCGCCGGGGCTGTTGAGGGCGCCGTTGCCGCGTCGCCCGGTGCGGCCTTCCTGGCGCCGGCACCGCCCGTGCTGGCGGATGCGGAGGGGCGCTCCCGTGCCAGCCGCTGCAGGGTCTCGGCCAGAGCCCGCGCGGCAGGGATACGCAGCTCCGGCGGCTTCGCCCGCTCACCCGCAAACGCTTTCTGGGCCCACTGACTAAGGCCGGACACATCCTGCCGGAGCTGCTTCTGGAGCTGACCGAACACCAGCCATATGCCCGCCAGGATGACCACCGCCACGACAGCCAAAACGCCCCAGAGCGCCACAGGCGCGACCAGTTGTGGTGCCCCGGAAGTGGGCACATAGCGCACCGACCAGCCACTGACAGAGAGATCCCGGGCCACGCCTTCGCCCTGGCCGCTGCCGCGGGCAAAGACCGACACATCACGCCCGTCCACCCGCTGACTCAGTACCACACGGCCCTCCAGAACCCCGGCCGCCGAGAGCACCGGATCCATCACCGAATCATCAAAGATCACCAGCAGGCTGCCACCACCGGTGCCGCCAACCGGCGCCGCGATCTGCACAAACCAGCGGTCGTCCCGCTGGAAGGCATCCATCCGCGTATCGCCTTCACGCTCGGCCTGGCGTGCCAGATCGATACTGGCGAAGCCCAGCTCCCAGCTGCGGTCCTCGGGCTGGCTGACATCGCCGGGTTCAAACAGGAAAACGGCTTCCGCAGCGGGCAGGGTGTCCTGGAGGATCCGTGCGGCGTCCTCCCGGTCATCACTGCCACTGGTGGCAGTCCGGATGGATTCCTGGGCCGCAAAGGAGGCAACCACGTCGTGAAGGTAAGTCAGATGCTGATCAAAGCGCGCCTTGAGCACATCCGCCTGCTCCCGGGTATTGCTCTGCTGGACTTTCTGCTCAGCCGGCGCGACCAGGAAGAAGCTGATCAGAACCCCTGCAAGGGCCAGCCCGGCCATGGCCACCAGCGACTGCAACACTGGTACCCGGGAGAGGGAAAATGAACGGGCATCGGCTGATTCGGATTCCGGCCCTGAAGCGGCCTTTCTGAGTCGGAATTTCATGGTGTCATCCTTGGGTCTGGGAGGGCTCTGGAGGCCAGTATAGATGCCTGCCCGATGATTGCATCCTACTACTGGCCACCGGTGGAACCGAAACCACCCTCGCCACGTTCGGAAGCACTGAATGTCTCAACCACCTGGAAATCGGCCTGGACCACGGGCACCACCACAAACTGTGCGATACGGTCACCGGGATCGATGGTGAAGGTGGTATGGCCGCGGTTCCAGCAGGAGACCATGAGCTCACCCTGATAGTCCGAGTCGATCAGACCGACCAGATTCCCCAGCACAATGCCGTGCTTGTGCCCCAGGCCCGAGCGCGGCAGGATCATGCCCGCCAGGCCCGGGTCGGCAATATGCACGGCCATGCCAGTGGGCAGCAGCTCGGTCTGACCCGGCTCCAGCGTCAGCGGTGTCTGAAGGCAGGCCCGCAGATCCAGGCCGGCGGATCCCTCCGTGGCATAGTCGGGCATGGGGATGCTGTCGCCCAGGCGCTCATCAAGGATCCGGACTTCTATGGATTGGTTCGCCATGGCAGGCAGGTGCTCCTCGTTAGGATTGGGGTAAGCGGTTGCTCTGGTGTGACTGGAAAAGGCGGATCAGGTCCCGGGCCAGTTCGCGTTTCGGGCGTGCCTCGAACCGCTCGCTGCCATCCGCCCAGAACACCTCAACCGCATTGCTGTCACTGTTGAAGCCGAGCCCGGGCGTGGCGACGTCATTGGCCACGATCAGGTCCAGCCCCTTGCGGGTGAGCTTGTCGCGGGCGTACTCGGCCACGTTGCGGGTCTCGGCGGCAAAGCCGATGGTCAGCGGCCGCTGTTCGGTGAGCGCCGCCACGCCGGCCAGGATATCCGGATTCTCTGCCAGTTCGATCACAGGAGAATCGGTACCAGCCTCTTTCTTCATCTTCTGGTCGGCCACCGCCACAGGCCGGTAATCCGCCACAGCGGCCGTGGCGATGAACCAGTCCGTGCCGGCCGCAACCGTCTGATCCACCGCCGTCTTCATTTCCTGTGCGGAGGTCACATCGAGACGCGTGACGCCCATCGGCGTGGACTGCTCAACCGGGCCGGCAACCAGGGTCACGTCCGCCCCCTGTTGAGCAGCTGCCTCCGCCAGGGCAAAGCCCATGCGGCCGGAACTGTGGTTGGAGATATAGCGGACCGGATCCAGCGCCTCGCGCGTGGGGCCGGCGGTAATCACAACCCTCAGCCCCGCCAGCGGCTGCTCCTGCAGGGCAGCCACCTCCTGCACCAGCACCGCCGGCTCCAGCATCCGCCCCGGTCCGGTGTCGCCACAGGCCTGATCCCCGGCTTCCGGGCCCCAGAGCCGGAACTGGGGATCCGCCGCAAGCAGGCTCCGGTTGCGCTGGGTACGGGCATTGCGCCACATCGCCTGGTTCATGGCCGGAGCCAGCGCGATCTGGGCCTCAGTAGCGAGGCAGACGGTCGTGAGCAGATCATCCGCCAACCCGCAGGCCAGTTTCGCCATGATGTCCGCCGAGGCGGGCGCCACCAGCACCAGCTCCGCCCACTTCGCCAGCTCGATGTGGCCCATGCCGGCTTCCGCATCCGGATCCAGCAGGTTCTCGCGCACCGGGTTGCCGCTCAGGGCCTGGAAGGTGAGCGGCTGCACGAAGGCTCGCGCGCCGCCGGTCATCACCACCTGCACCTCATGCCCCTGGCGGCGCAGCTCACGTACCAGCTCTGCGCTCTTGTAGGCGGCGATGCCACCGGTTACGCCTAGAAGAATCCGTTTGCCCACTGTCGCCTCTGGGTGCTGTTTTGTCGTCAAAGATACCAGATCCCGAGGCGGTATTGGCAGCGGGAAGTGGTGACGCTAGACTCAAGGCTGACCGCCTGGAGGGCGGTGCCCTGAAGGATCAGGAACCATCAGCGAAGGAGCCGCCATGTCACTGAAAGACCTCCCTGTTACCGAACGCCCGCGGGAAAAGCTGCTGCACCTGGGCCCGGACAGCCTCACGGATGCGGAACTGCTGGCCATTTTCCTGCGCACGGGCAGCGCCGGCCGCCCGGTCATGACCCTCGCCCGCGAGCTGATCAGCGATTTCGGCAGCCTGCGCGCGCTCACCGGCGCCTCGGCGGAGCGCTTCTGCCAGACGCCGGGCCTGGGCACCGCCAAGTTCGCCCAGCTGCAGGCCGCGCTGGCTATGGCCCAGCGGGTCATGGAATCCCCCGTCACAAACGGCGAGCCCCTCACCTCACCGGCCGCCACCCGGAGCTACCTGAAGTCGAAACTGGTGACCCGCCACCATGAGGTGTTCGCCTGCCTGTTCCTGGATACCCGCCACCGGGTGATCCGCTACGAGGAGCTGTTCAACGGCACCATCGACGGCGCGGCTGTCTACCCCCGGGAGGTGGTGCGGCGGGCACTGGAGACCAACGCCGCCGCGGTGATACTGGCGCACAATCACCCCTCCGGCGTGGCCGAGCCCAGCAGTGCGGACGTGAACCTCACGGAACGCCTGCGTTCCGCGCTGGGCCTGATCGATGTGCGGGTTCTGGATCACATGATTGTGGGGCATAATGAGGTCACCTCGATGGCGGAAACGGGCCACCTCTGAGAACGAAAATCTTTGCGTCAACCGGCCTTTTCTGGTATAAAACCGGCCTTTTCCGGGAGCGTCAGGCGCGAGCCGTCAGCGGGTGCAACGAAGGCTGCGGGGCACCACCGGGCGCGGGATTCGATTTCAATCATTATGACCAACGCTCAGTTGGAGGCCGAATATGTCCAGAGTCTGTCAGGTGACCGGTAAGCGCACGGCCACCGGTAACAACGTTTCACACGCCATGAACCATCGCAAGCGGCGGTTCCTGCCCAATCTGCAGACCCACCGTTTCTGGGTGGAAAGCGAGAAGCGCTTCGTGAAGCTGCGCGTCTCCACCAAGGGTCTGCGCACCATCGACAAGAAGGGTATCGAAACGGTCCTGCAAGACCTGCGTGCCCGCGGCGAGAAGGTCTGAGGAGAACATCATGCGCGAGAAGATCAAACTGGCTTCCAGTGCCGGCACAGGTCATTTCTACACCACGACCAAGAACAAGCGGAACACCCCGGACAAGATCGAGATCAAAAAGTACGATCCGGTTGTCCGTAAGCACGTTCCGTACAAGGAAACCAAGCTGAAGTAAGCGGGTTTCCGACTGCCCCACTACCGGTGGGGCACTCCTTTCTAGTTCTCCATATCCTCCAGAGCCGCGGCATGATGCAGGAATGCCTGTCGTATCTGGCTCCGCAACTGTTCATCATCCCAGGGTTTGGTCAGGAACTTGTAGATCGCCCCTCGATTGACCGCGTCGGTCACGGAATCCAGGTCGGTATAGCCTGAAAGGACAATGCGGATGGTGTCCGGATAGAGCTCCTTGACGCGACTCAGGAAATCAGTCCCCGTCATCTCCGGCATGCGCTGATCCGACAGAACCACCTGGAATTCATACAGGGCAAGCAGGTTCAACGCCTCCTGCGCCGACGTAACCGTGTGGATCTCATACCCATCCCGCCTGAGGAGCCGCTTGAGCGATCTGAGGATATTGGGCTCATCATCAAGGATCAACAATCGCCGGCTGGCCTGATCGCCTGGCTCACGCCCGTTCACCTCGGCTAGCGCCTCCCGGGTCTCCGCGCTCAGCTCATGGGTTCGTAACTGTTCAAATGGCATGGGCGGCCCCGGCAGAAAGCCCTGCACCAGATCGCAGTGATTGCGAAGCAGGAATGCCAGCTGATAGCGATCCTCAACCCCCTCCCCCACAACCTGCAGGTTCAGCTTGTGGGCTAGCGCGATGACGCCCCGCGTGATCGCGGCATCGGCACTGTCCGAGACAATATCGCGGACGAAGGAGCGGTCGATTTTGATCCTCGAGGCGGGAACCTGCTTGAGGTAGTTCAGGCTCGAGAAGCCGGCACCGAAGTCGTCGATCATCAGGCCAATTCCCAGGGTACGGATCTCATCAAGGGCCCTGCGCACCGGTTCGTCAAACGACAGGAAGGTGGATTCAACCAGCTCCAGGTTCAGGCAGGCGGGTTCAAGGCCGGTGCTTTCCAATACGCTTTTCACCGATGAGACCACATCGCCACGCACAAAATGGTTGGGTGAGATGTTCACGGAAACCCACAGCATCCGGCCGGTTTCTTCCATGAGCCGATTGAGATCCGTGCAGGCCCGCCTGAGCACCCAGTCCGTGACCTCAACCATGAGGCCGCTGGTTTCGATCGCCTGAAGAAAGTCAGCCGGAGACAGCATGCCCTGCTCCGGGTGGTGCCAGCGCAGCAAAGCCTCGATGCCGACGACCTCCTGGCTTCGCGCCTCCACAACCGGCTGATAATAGAGCTCAAACTGCTGCTCGCTCAAAGCGTGCTGCAGCTGATTGTGAAGCTTGAGGGTCCATTCCACCTCTTCAGCGAGCAGAATACTGTACCACCGGTAGCTACCACCGCCACACTGCTTGGCATTCCTCAATGCCAGACTCGCATGGCTCATCAGTTCATCGGCGCCCGCGACATTCTCGCCAGTCCACGCGATACCGGCACTGGCGGTCACAAAAAGCTCCTGCCCTTCCAGCCGGAAGGGAATGGACAGCACCGACACCACGGAATCCACCAGCGAACTCACATCATGGCTACCCAGAACCTCGGTCTGGAGAATGGCGAATTCATCCGCACTCAGACGCGCCAGCAGATCACTGCGCCCAAGCAGTGGCGTTACCCGGTCCACCACAGCCTTGAGCAGCTGATCAGCAGCCCCGGCTCCGAAAGTGGCGTTAATCGCCTTGAAGTTATCAATATTGAACAGCGTCAGTGCCACGGCGTGCCGGTGATGCCCCGACTCCTCGCATGCCTGGCCGACACGGTTCCTGAACTGCTCAAAATTGGGAAGCCCGGTCAGGCCGTCATAACTGGTGCGATAGGCCAGTGCCGATTCCGCATCCATGCGCGCGGACACATCATTGATGACCCCGATATAATGGGTGATGTGACCGCCATTCTCACGCACCGGTGAAACCTGGAGCTCGTTTGAGAAGCGTGAGCCATCCCTGCGGTAGTTGCGCATCTGCACAAGCGCCGGTTTGCCGGCCCGAATGGCCATCCTCACCTGGTCCACCCCGGGCTGCTTGCGATCACTGCCCTGAAGAAAACGGCAGTTACAGCCGTGGACTTCCTCCGGCTCATACCCGGTAATCCGGGAAAAGGCCTGGTTGACATGAACGATGGGCATGTCATCGGCGCGAGCATCCACAATAACGATGCCGTTGGCGCTGGCTTCAACGCAGGCCTGAAACAGGGTTGAATGCTGCCACAGCCGGATCTCATTGAGCAGCTGCCCCAGCACCCGGCGCAGGAGCCCATCATCCCCGCCGGGCTCCGGAAGGCACCTCAGATTAAAGCGCTCCTCCAGACTTTCCGGCAGCGCACTGGCGCCCAGAATCAGGAAGGCGGTTGCCTGGTTTTCCGCAACCAGCTCGTCCGTCAGGATACGGGGAGATTCTGCCGGGTCATCCCCATTCCCCCCCAGGACCACAAGATCAACCCCCCCATCATCGAGAAGCCCTATCAGCGACTCCCCGCTCAGCGCTGACGTCATCTCTGCACCGGGAAAACCGGCTCGCGCACAGGCTCTGGCAAGGCGATCGGCTTCAGGGCCTTCAAGGCCCCAGAGCAGCAGACGGGGGAACGAAGCGGCGTGTTTCATGGCGTGCGGGCGCTGTCTCCATTTCCATTACCACCAGTGTAGCCACGCACAGCCGTTCATGCCTGTGACTGCAAAACATCACGCGCAGAAACAGACCATTTACACCCACGCCGGGCAGAATGCACAAAAGCATATAGACTGCCTGTAAGAACACATGATCAGCGGCCGGATACAGCCCCATGAGTAAGTACCAGCACTATCTCTGGTCCGAGATCCATGAATGGCTCAGGCATGTCCACCGGGAACAGCCCGAATTCCACCGTGAGCTTCTGACCCGGGCGAGCCTGCTGTGTGAAGGTCACGCCGGAGGTATCGCGCTGGACCCCAGCCACTGCGTTTCCTGGATCAGCCGGGACCTGACGCTGGAGAAGATACTCGAATGGGAGGAACAGGGCTACGGCCTCCTGACTCCGGATGCCCCCTGGAGTTGTCACTGCCCTGCGGGAGAAGAATCCCTCCCCCTTATGGCTGCCCCCTACCGCCAGGGCGAACAGCTTACTCTGACACTCGTACTGATCCGCAATGCCGGCAGCGAGCCCTTCACGCGCGAGGATGAACTCAACGCGAACCGGCTGATACAGGAGGCCATGAGTGCTATGGACAAAAACACCCTCCTCGATGAGCTCGCATCGAGCAACGCTGCGCTGCGCCAGCGCCAGAACGAACAGGATGAGTTGATTCGCGAGCTCAAACAGGCCCGCGACCAGCTGATGCAGTCCGAAAAGATGGCAAGCATCGGGCAGCTGGCGGCCGGTGTCGCGCATGAGATCAACAACCCCATCGGCTATGTGCGCTCCAACCTGTCCTCACTGCGCGAATACACCGAATCCCTCCTGGCCCTGAATGATGCGTTTGCCGAGGCGCTGGGGGAAAAATTCCAGTCTCCGGAACTCCAGTCCCTGTGTCGCAGCCATGATCTCGAATTCATCCGGGAGGATCTGCCCTCCCTCCTGGACGAGTCCCGGGACGGCATCGAGCGGGTGGAAAAGATCATCCGTTCCCTCCGGGACTTCTCCCGCACGGATACCGGCGAAATGGAATCACTGGACATCCATCAGTGCCTGAACAAGGCGCTGGCAGTGGCCCGGAATGAAATCAAGTACAGGGCCACGGTTGAAACCGACTTTGCGGAGCTGCCAACGATCACGGGCGTGGACTCCCAGCTGGGCCAGGTCTTCCTGAACCTGCTGGTGAATGCGGCCCAGGCGATTGAGGAACAGGGCCTCATCACCATTTCCACGGAGCATCATGATGCGGATCACGTTGAAGTACGGATCGCCGACACCGGCAAAGGCATAGACCCTCACAACCTGGACCGGCTCTTCGAGCCATTCTTCACAACCAAGCCCGTTGGTAAGGGCACCGGCCTCGGCCTGTCGCTTTCCTATGGCATCGTACAGAGTCACCAGGGCGAGCTGAGCGTTGCCAGCACTCCCGGTGAAGGCACGACCTTCCGCGTTGTCCTGCCCATCAGGCAGACATCGAGTGAGGCTGTGGAATGAGCGATTACCGTTTCCGCATCCTGTTCGTTGATGATGAGGAACCCATACTGAGCGCCCTCCGGCGTCTCATGCGCCGCCACGACTACGACTGCTGGTTCGCGACCAGCGGCAGGGAAGGACTGGCGATCCTGGAACAGAACCCGATCGACCTGGTCATCTCCGACATGCGTATGCCGGAAATGGACGGTGCGCAGTTCCTGAGCGAGGTCAGAAAGCGCTGGCCATTCAGCGTGCGCTTTCTGATGACCGGGTATGCGGACATGAGTGCCACCATTGATGCGCTCAATCAGGGCGGCATCAACCGCTACGTCTCCAAGCCCTGGGATGACGAGGCTCTGATCGAGGCCATCGAAGAGGGCCTGCGCATCCGCAAGCTGGAGCGCCAGAAAAAGCGGTTGATCGACCAGACCCGGGAACAGAACCGGGAACTCCAGGACCTGAACAGGGATCTTGAACAGCGGGTACATGACCGCACACGCGCACTGGAATCCCGTACGGCCGACCTGCAGAAAGCTTTCCGCCAGCTCGAGAACAGTTACGACTCCTTTGTGCGCGTGTTCTCATCCGTCATTGCCAGCCGCCCCCATCTCGTGAAAGGCCGCTCCCGGGAGGTTGCGGACCTTGCCCGGCGCATTGCCCAGCGGCTGGAACTGGACACGGCCCGGCTCCGCTACGTCTACTACGCAGCCCTGCTGCACGAGGTGGGCAAGCTGAGCCTGAACGATGATGTCCTGGGACGCTCGGAAACCCAGCTGACCTACCGGGACCTGGCCGAGTACCGCCAATACCCCACACTGGGTGAAATGGCACTGATGCCGATCAAGGCCCTGCGCCCCTGCGCCGAGCTGATCCGCGCCCATATGGAGAATATGGACGGCACGGGCTACCCCGACGAGCTGGCCGGAGAGGCCATTCCCCAGGGAGCGCGCATCATCCGGGTGGCAAGGGACTTCGTGGGCCAGCAGACGCCTCTGCTCCGGGACCCACCTGTCTCTCCAGCGGAGGCCTTTGAGAGCATGAAGGAGCGCTCCGGCCGGTTCTATGACCCGGAAGTGTTGGCTGCGCTTGAGCCCATCGTCAATCAGTTCACGCTGGAGCCCCAGGACGATGAAACCGGAAGGATGCTGCCCATCTCGGAGCTGCGCCCGGGTATGGAGCTGACACGCGACATCGTCAGCGCCAACGGGATCCTGCTGATGGTCAAGGGAACGGTGCTCAACGACAGCGCCATCAAACGCCTTACCCGGATGAGCTGGGAGGACCGCCGACACCTCAAGGTGTCCGTGACGGTACCGGCCAGGGACGTCCACACCAACGAGGAGTGAGCCCATGTCGGAGGAACAGAAGCCCGTCATTGCACTGATCGACGACGAGCCGGAGATTCTGAGCGCTCTGGTGCGCCTTTTCCGTCACCGGAACTGGATCACCCTTACCTGCAAGGACGCCCGCAGCGCCCACGCTGAACTCAGACACCATCGGCTGGATCTGATCATCTCCGACTACCGCATGCCCGGCACGGACGGCGTCACCCTGCTCAACCAGTTCAAGCAGTCCCATCCTGACGCACTGCGGATCGTGCTCAGCGGTCAGGCGGACCTTGAAGGTGTGGTGAACGCCGTGAACGACTCGGAAGTGTATCGCTTCATCCTGAAGCCGTGGTCCAACGAGGACTTGCTGGTCACGCTCGACAATGCCCTGCGCTACAAGGAGATGGCGCTGGAGAACCAGCGGCTGGCGGAAAAGGTTCGGCGCCAGCAGCGCGAACTGGAAACCCAGAAGAAGGAACTGGAACGCCTGGAGTCGGAAGCACCGGGGATAACGCGGGTCGAGCGGGACCAGGACGGGTTCATCACGCTGTCAGACGAGGATTAAACGACCTCAGATGTCGATCTGACTGCCCAGCACCCGCAGGATCTCCGCCAGATTCGTCTCGCCCGCCTCAACGCGGTAGCGGGCATCCGCGGCCAGCGTGACCAGCCCGTCGCTCTCCGCCTGCTCCACCATCTCGCGCACCGCTCCGCCTGAGGCGATCACGTGGCGCATGGACTCGGTCACGCTCAGAACTTCGTGCAGCGCGACCCGGCCCTTGAATCCCTGATGGTGGCACCGGTCACAGCCCCTGGAAACATGATCGTAGAGACCGGGGCTCGCGAAGGCTGGCCCCAGCAGTTTCTGGACCTCTGGATCCGGCGTGCTGGGTTCACGGCAGTGCGGGCACAGCCGGCGCACCAGCCGCTGGGAGATCACGCATTCCAGCCCATAGGCCACCACATAGGGTTTCAGGCCCAGGTCCAGGAGACGGGCGACGGAGGCAATGGCCGAATTCGTGTGCAGCGTTGAGTAGACCATATGACCGGTCATCGCGGCATGGAACGCCACCTCCGCAGTTTCCCGGTCGCGGATCTCACCCAGCAGTATGACATCCGGGTCCTGGCGCAGGATGGCCCTGAGCACCGAGGCGAAATCCAGCCCTACCTTTTCCCGGACCGGCACCTGGCCCGCCATGTCCATGTAGAACTCCACCGGATCCTCAATGGTGACGTAGTTCTTCTCCGGCGTGGCCTGATGCTGGAGCATGGCATAGAGGGTTGTGGTCTTACCGCTGCCGGTGGGTCCGGTGGCCAGGATGATGCCCTGGGGCCGGGTTATGACGTTGAGCAGCCGTTGCCGGTTGAGATCCGAAAGCGCCAGCTGATCGATGTTCTTGATGCTGGAATTGCGATCCAGCACCCGCATGACCACCTTCTCACCATTGAGCGTCGGCAGGGTCGACAGCCGCAGGTCCACAATCTTCATGGGTGTCTTCACGGTCAGGCGGCCATCCTGGGGCCTGCGCCTTTCGGTGATGTCCAGCTCCGACATCACCTTGATCCGCGAGACAATGCTCATCTGCATGGTGCTCGGAATACGGATCTTGTCCTGCAGAACCCCGTCAATCCGGTAGCGGACCACCACCACATTGGTACGTGGCTGGATGTGGATATCGCTTGCCCCCAGCCGCAGTCCCTCCATGATGACGGCATTGACCACACGCACCGCCGAGGGCTGCTGGGTATCCGACAGCAACCCTTCCAGGTCCACATCGGAGTCATCGTCCTCGATGACCAGCTCGATGGTGTCACCAGGATCATTGGCATCGAAGACGGACTCGAGCTCCTCCATGCCTTCCCTGGGATCGCCGAACAACTGACCCAGCCGCTCCTCCAGCTCATCCACCCGCACCAGCACCGGCTCAATCTTCAGCCCAATGGCGAAGGAAAGTTCCTCGATGAGCGGCTGGTTGAGCGGATCCGCCATGGCAAGCACCAGACGGCGCCCCCTGACCCGCAGGGGCAGCAGAAGCTGGCCCTGGCAGACATCCGCGGGGATCAGGTCCAGGGCTTCCGGATCAACGGCGAATTCCGCCAGCGCGACCTCATCAAAGAGCAGCTCGTCGCGCAGGAGGCTGTAGAGCTTTTCCCGGGAGACCCATTCCTTCTCAAGCAGCAGCCGGATGGTCGCCACCTTGCGCGCCTGCTGGATCTTGTAGACCTCCTGGACCTGCTGGCGGTTGATGAGTCCATGCTTGTGCAGCATCAGCGCCAGCTGGCTGCGCTGCTGCTGATTCATCTTGCGGAAGACATCCAGGTCCTTTTCCTGGCGACTGGTTGTCTTTTCCAGGCTGCGGTTCTTCTCCCGCAGCTCGTATTGCTCCAGCGCCAGGGCCACCGTCACGCGCAGGTCGTCATCGTTCCAGGGCTTGAGGATGAAGCGATAGACCGCCCCTTCATTGATGGCGGTCATCACCGCCTGGGTATCCGCATGCCCGGTCAGCATGATGCGCATGGTGTCCGGCGAGATCTCCCTGACTTCCCGCAGCAGGTCCGCACCATTCATACCGGGCATCTTGAAATCGGTAATCATCAGATGGAAACGTTCGGAACGCACCAGGGCCAGAGCCTCCTCAGCACTGGCCGCACACTGGATCCCATAGTTCTCACGGTGAAAGGTCCGACGCAGGGAACTCAGCACATTGGGTTCATCGTCCACAAACAACAGACGATACTGGCCTGTTTGCGGAGAGTCTGGCTCAGACTCTCCGGACTGTTTGCTGCTGGACAGAAAGTACTGGTCAAATTCGGACATGCAACACGCCTGGTTCAGCTGTCACCAGCAGATGGGTTCCCGGGAAGCCATACTGACACGTCGGTTCCGGAACCAGGCTCACTGCTGATCTCAATGCCTCCGCCGTGGGCCCGGATGGTGTCACGGCACACACTCAGCCCAAGACCAGTGCCAGCCCCTACAGACCTTGTCGTATAGAAGGGATCAAAGGCCCTGGCCAACACCTCTGGAGCCATCCCGTCACCATCATCCCGGATCCGCACGCGCACACCCTGCTCATGGCCCTCGGTTGCAACAGCCAGCCCTACCGGGCGTTCCGCCGCCAGTGAGGCATTCTCCATAAGATTGTAGAAGGCCTGACTGATCCCTGCCCGATCCACTTCAACCGTTGGAATGGATTCATCCAGCGCCCAGTTGACCGTCATATCCCCAAGGCTTCCTTCCGCCACCGCCCAGACGCCCTGCAATAACTCATTGATACAGACGGAGGAGACACCACTTTCATCCGTGCCGGCAAAGCGACGCAGTGCACTCACAATCGCCGCAACACGGGCGGAACCATCAATGGATTCATCAATCAGGTCCTGGAAATCAGGGACCACGAAATCCAGGTCCAGCTCGCGGGCCAGCTCTTCGCCCCCCGGCAGGGTGCGCAGCCGCTTCGACAGTTCGGAGAAAGTCCCCAGGTAATCCCGCGCCGAGTTCAGGTTGGAGCGTATGAAGCCAATGGGGTTATTGATCTCATGGGCAACCCCGGCCCCCAGGCGCCCCACCGCATTGAGTTTTTCCGACGCGTACAGACGCCGTTGACGATCCTCGATCTGTGCCACCTGAGCCTGAACGCGCTCCTCCAGCTGCTCTGAAAGCTCCCGGTACCGGGCCTCCGATGCCTGTAGCTGGGCGTGCTGCTGCTGGAGCTCCTGGTAATTGCGCTGGACCACATCCAGATGCAGATTGGCCGCCAGGTAATAGCGGGAGGCCTGGTACAGCACCCGTTCCGCCGTACGGGCAAGCCCCTGGAGCAGGCCGGTTTCAAGATCCGCACTGACCCAGGCCACGGCCTGAAGCTGATGGCGAATGGGAGCAGCCGGCTGTTCTCCGGCGGCCATGACGATGGCAACCGGCGCCCCGGCAACCTGCGTCAGCGACTTCTCCAGCAGCGCCGTTTCGCGCTCGCTCATCAGATCATTCCAGCCGAGCTGCTCCAGCCTCGCTTCCAGCTCACCGAAGTCCCCAATCCCGGGCTCAACAGACGGCATCACTCTGCCCCAACACGTTCTGTACAAATGTCACGCGATCCAGGCCATGCTGTTCCCCCAGTGCGTAGTCACGGTCAAGCGCACCCCAGGTCCGCTCCAGAAGCAGTTGGAACGTCTCCAGAACCCCCTTGTTCTCCAGGGCAGTCGCCAGCTTGATCGGCCACCAGGGGCTGCTCTGCCACCGGGCAACCAGATCCGGCTTCGATACCACGTCCCCGAGATCCCGCTTGTTGAACTGGACGGCCAGCGGCAGCGCCCCGAAATCCAGCCCAACACGGCTGGCGTTCTCGCTCAGGTTCCGGAAGGATTCCAGGTTGTTCTGTTCCTGGTTACGCTGGGAATCGGCTACGAAAGCCACACCGTCCGCACGAGAAAGGACCGCCTTGCGTGTGCTGTCATGCTGGACCTGGCCGGGCACGGTATACAGTTTGAGGGTCACGGTCAGTCCGGAAGGCAGCTGAAAGCCGAGAGGGAACAGATCAAAGAAAAGGGTGCGGTCGTTCTGGGTCTCAAGCACCATCATATCGCCCTTGAGATCCGGCTGAAGCAGATCATGGAGAGCGGCAAGGTTCGTGGTCTTGCCACTGAGGGCTGGCCCATAGTAGACCAGTTTGATCTGGAGCTGATTACGCTCCTCATCGAATTCCGCCATGGTCAGCCCCGGGGCCGGAAAGAATCGCCGTTCTCTCCGAGTATAGCCCATAAGGTGATCCTGCCCAGCAGGGCCGACACCGGGAGTGGCCCCGTCTACCCGGTAACCCCAGGAATCTCGATCTCCATACTGACCGGCAGGTGATCCGACACCGGATAGTCCACAACCCGGGTGTCGTGCACATCCAGTGTCGGGCTCACCAGGATGTGATCCAGCGCCTTTTCCGGGCGCCAGCTGGGAAAGCTCATCGCCGAATCCGGAAGCGGAATCAGCTCTGCCGAGCGCAGCGGGGAATGGGTCAGAAGCTGCTCAGCATGGGCATTCATATCGCCCATGAGCACCACATGCCGGTAAGGGGCGATCAGTTCCCGGATGTAACCCAGCTGGCGATTCTGCGCCCCCTTGCTCAGGGACAGGTGCATCAGCACCAGAACGAGCGGATCCTCCGGGTTGCCGTAGAACGCCATCATGGCACCACGCCCCGGAATCAGCGCCGGCAGGCGGTGCTCCTCCACCCTCAGGGGCTGGTAACGGCTGAGGATACCGTTGCTGTGCTGGGCGATACGCCCGAGATTGCGGTTGAGCTGCTGGCGCCAGTAGGGGAAGCCGCCCTGGCTTGCCAGGTACTGGACCTGGTTGACGAAACCACTGCGCAGCGAGCCACCATCGCATTCCTGAAGAGCCACCACATCGTAGTCCCGCAACAGTTCCGCAATGCGGTCCAGGTTGTCCCGGCGCTGGGAATGGGGCAGCAGATGCTGCCAGCTCCGGGTGAAATAGTGGTGATAGGCTTCAGTGGCAATGCCCACCTGAATATTGAAGGTGAGCAGCCGTATCCGGCCCGTCTCGGCCAGGGAGGGGGCGCTGTTGGAGGTTGAAGCCGCTCCCCGGGGGCGGCCGGGGGCGGCCAGACGCCGGACCTGGTCACGCAGCTTCGGATACACAGTCAGTCGCCGGAGCGTTCCTTTTCCAGCAGGTGATCGGCAATGGCCAGCATATTCTCGTAGCTGCCGGCCGCCCTGACGGAGATGACATACTTACCCTCAACGACCAGGGTCGGGGTGCCGGTCACCTTGGCCCCCTGCTGGAACTGGCGGCCACGGCGCATGGCGGTGTCAACCGCAAAACTGCCCCAGGCATCCCGGACCTCCGAGGCTTCCGCCACTCCCTGCTCCTCGAAGAAAGCAGCAATGGCATCGACATCATTCAGGTCACGCCGTTCGCCAGCCAGCGCATCAAACAGCTCGGAATGGATCCCGTCCACAACACCCAGCTGACGCGCGGCGTAGAACGCTTTCGCGTGGGGTGCCCAGTCACGCCTCAGCGATGCCGGTACATGACGCAGGTTCACATCATCGGGCTTGGTCTCCTTCCACTCCTCGATGACGGGCTGCATGCTGTAGCAGGAAGGACAGCCGTACCAGAAGACCTCAGCCAGTTCGAGCTGGTCCCCGGATCGGGTCTCAACAGGTTCGGAAAGGGTCCTGTAATGGGTGCCTTCCTCCCATTCCGCAGCCATTGCGGCCGGGACCATGGCGAGGAAGGCGGTAAGTGCGATCAGGCTGCGGTAAAGCATGCCGTTCTCCTGCGGTCACTGAAAGTGAAAAGCGCCTCCTATTGAAGCGAACTTTGCAGGAGTCGGCAAGTAGCGGTTCCGCGGAAAGCTCTCAGTAGAGCCCTTCGATGTACTCGGCCACCGCCGAGATCTCATCATCGTTGAGCTTACTGGCGATGTCGCCCATGATCTGGCTCTGCGCATTATAGACGCGCTCACCGGAGCGGTAGTCCTTCAGGGACTTGACCACATACTCCGCGGACTGGCCGCTCAGCCGCGGATAACCGGCAGGCTCATTGCCCAGCCCTTTCGGGCCATGACAGGCAATGCAGGCCGCCACATCGCGCGACAGGTCACCACCGCGGTAGAGGGATTCGCCGGCGTCCACCTTCTCCGGGTTCGCCTCGCCACGGGGCATCTCCTGCTGGTTGTAGTAGGCCGCCAGATTGCGCATGTCCTGCTCATCCAGCCCCCTCACAATGCCCATCATCTCCGGCACATTGCGATCGCCGCTCTTGATCGCGCTCAGCTGTTTGAACAGGTAGTCCTCACCCAGTCCGGCCAGCCGTGCGTAATTCGGCTGCAGCGGCTCAACGCCATTCTGCCCATGGCAGGAAACGCACTGGTTCTGGGCGATTTCTCCCCCGGCGCTCGGGTCGGCCGCCTGAGCCAGTCCGGCCAGGCCCACTGTCAGTACAAGACCGGTCAGCAGTTTTCTCATCGTGACACCACTCGGATTACACATTGTCCGTTCGGCCGGCTCCTTCAAAGGCGCCGGCCCCGCAAACTGGTGTGGTATTATACATGTTTCGCCACCGACTGAAATCAATGGACGCAGGCCGCGCCGTGACCGGACATACGACCCGTATCGCTTTCAACAGTGCCCGTTTTCTGACCAGCGCCGCACGGCTCGACCAGTGCCCCGAAGACACCGGGCGCGAGGTGGCCTTTGCCGGGCGCTCCAATTCGGGCAAATCCAGCGCCATCAATGCCATAACCCGGATCGGAAGCCTGGCTCGCACCAGCAAGACACCGGGCCGCACCCAGCTGATCAATTTCTTCTCACTCAGTACGCCCGGAACCCGGCTGGTGGATCTGCCCGGCTACGGTTTCGCGCGCGTCTCGCGCAATACCCAGAAGCAGTGGGAGAAACACCTGGGCGACTACCTGGCCCACCGGCAGTCGCTGGTGAGCATGACCCTGATCATGGATCTGCGCCACCCACTGTCGGAGTTCGACGCCATGCTGATCGAGTGGTGCGAGCATCACGGGCTGCCAATGATGCTGCTTCTGACCAAGGCCGACAAGCTCAAGAGCAACCCGGCGCGGCGACAGATTGAGAGCGTCCGGCGGGACCTCGAAGGCATTGAGTGCATTCACCACATCCAGCCATTCTCAGCCCTCAAGGGGCAGGGCGTGGAACCGGCCCGCAACCACCTCAGCGACTGGCTGCTCGGCGTGGAACCGGCGTCAGACTGACAGATCGGGCTCCTCCGCCCGGGAGCCCCCCTCCATGACACTGAGATCCGGCCGGTACTGCTCCCGGATCGCCGTCACACGCTCGTAATACGCCTCCGTCAGATACGGCATTTCCAGGGTGAGCACCTGGTAGATGCCCTGCTTGAGCTCCCGCTGGGTATTGCCGTCGCTGCCGCCGTCGGCACTCGCTGTCTTCAGGAACGCCATCCAGTTGGTCACCACCAGCCACACATTCAGGGCCATGGCCTCATGCTCCTGCTCGGAGTGGGGGCGGAGAATGCCCGCTTCCTGAAGCCCTTTCAGGACAGCCCGGATCTCTCCCAGACAGTGGAAGGTGAACTCCCGGTAGTCGTGGCGCAGCCGCTCATCCATGGTCAGCAGGTACTCCAGATCGCGGTGGAAGAAACGGTAGTGCCACAGGCCGTCGAAAACGGATTCCAGATAGAACATCTTGTCTTCCACCGTGAGCGTGCGGTTGCGCGGCACCTTGAGATACCGGTCCACCAGCCCCCGATACTGCAGGAACAGCGAATAGATGATGTCCGCCTTGTTGCGGAAGTGGTAATAGAGGTTGCCCGGCGAAATGCCCAGGTGCGCGGCGATGTGGTTGGTGGTCACATTGCGTTCACCCTGTTCGTTGAACAGCTGGAGGCTGGCTTTGAGAATCCTGTCACGGGTTTTCATGGCAATCCTCGGCCCTGGAGACGCATTCCATCGGCGCTGGTGTATTGACTGCTAGAGCACATGCTCTAATATTGATCCTAGAGTACATACTCTAGATCTGCCAGCAACGGATCCGCCACTAAAGGATCAGCGGCAGAACTCCGGGACAATACAGGAGAACCAGCCATGGTCGCCAACGTTGTTCAGCTGACGGATAACCGTAAGCAGATCCAACAGATCAGCCGTGCGTTCAGCGCCCAGCGGGAGGCCTTCAGGGCCCAGCCCATGCCCAGCGGCACCGAGCGCCGGGAGCATCTCAAGCGTCTCAAGCGCGTGCTTCTGGCCAACCAGGATGCGCTGTGCGACGCCATCAGCGAGGACTTCGGCGGCCGCTCCCGGGACGAAACCCTGCTCGCCGAGATCATGCCCTCGATCCAGAACATCAACTACAGCCTGAGCCACCTCAGCAGCTGGATGAAGCCCGAGAAGCGCAAGGTGCACGTGCTCTTCCAGCCGGCCCGCAACGAGGTGCACTACGAACCCCTGGGCGTGGTCGGCATCATGGTGCCGTGGAACTACCCGCTGTTCCTGGCCGCCGGGCCCCTGACCGCGGCGCTGGCCGCCGGCAACCGGGTGATGCTCAAGCTCTCCGAGTTCACACCGGCCACCTCGGCCCTGCTCGAACGGCTGCTGCACGAGACCTTCCCGTCCGACCTGGTCACTGTCATCAACGGTGAGGCGGACGTGGCCCAGGCCTTCTCCTCACAGCCGTTCGACCACCTGCTGTTCACCGGCTCCACCCCCATCGGGCGCATGGTGATGAAGGCGGCCGCCGAGAACCTCACGCCGGTAACCCTGGAGCTGGGCGGCAAGTCGCCCGCGATTATCTCCCGGGAAGTGCCCATGAAGGATGCGGCCGAACGCATCGCCTTCGGCAAGTGCATCAATGCCGGCCAGACCTGTGTGGCACCGGACTACATCCTGTGCCCCCGTGACCGGGTGAACAGCTTCGTAGACAGCTTCCGGAGTGCGGTGGCCCGCATGTACCCCACGATCAAGGACAACCCGGACTACACCAGCATCATCAACGAACGCCAGCACGAACGCCTGACGGGCGTGCTGGATGACGCCCGCGGGAAGGGTGCCGATATCATCCAGATCAACCCGGGGAACGAGTACTTTGGCGAGGACACCCGCAAGCTGCCGCCGCACCTGGTCCTGGGTGCCACGCAGGACATGCAGGTGCTGCAGGACGAGGTCTTTGGGCCGCTGCTGCCGATCGTGGCCTATGACCAGCTCGAGGATGCGCTTGATTACGTGAACAGCGGCCCGAACCCGCTGGCCCTGTACTACTTCGGCTATGACCGCAGCGAGCAGCGCCGGGTGCGGGAACAGACCCATTCCGGCGGCATGTGCATCAACGACACGCTGGTTCATGTGGGGCAGGATGACCTGCCGTTCGGGGGCGTCGGCCATTCCGGCATGGGCGCCTACCACGGCCGCGAGGGCTTCGTCACCTTCAGCAATGCGCGGGGCGTCATGAGCAAGCAGCGGCTCAACAGCGGCAAGGCCATACACGCACCTCACGGCACACTGTTGCACAGGGTGATCTACAAACTGTTCATCCGCTGACAGGAGCCTGGCCCATGGATTCATCTTCCCCCGACCCGGATCGCCGCCAGTTCCTCCGCCTTGGCTTTCAGGGCGGGGTGGCGGCCGGCGGCGCTCTGGTTCTGGCCGGACTCTCCGGCTGTTCCGCCCGACCCACCCACGACCCGATGATCCCGGCCACCACCGCCGACCCAGACCGGCATTGGCGCTTCATGACCGAGGAGGATCGGGTGGTCATGGCGGCATTGCTGCCCGCCATTGTGGGCCCCGGCATGCCGCGGGAGGCGGAGGCGAGGAACAGCGCCCTGTCGGAGACCCTGGTCGCCATGGACGAAGCCTTCCACGCCATGGGGCCGCCCAACCAGCGCCAGTTCCGCCAGCTGTTCGACCTGCTGGAATCCTCCATCACCCGGCTGACCCTGGCCCGCGTTTCCTCCTACTGGCCCAATGTCTCCGGGGAGCAGGCCGAGGCCTTTCTCCAGCGCTGGCGCGGCAGCATGTTCAACATCTTCAACCAGGCCTACCTGGGGCTGATCCAGGTGAGCAATGCAGCCTGGTACGGTCAGCCGGCACACTGGGAACAGATGGGCTACCCCGGACCGCCCGCCTACACCTATGACGCACTGCCCCAGATGCAGAAGGCATCCGCCTGAACTGACCCCGACATGACGGACACGGAGCCCCGATGGCCAATTTCAATCTGTATGGCAAAGGCATAAATGACGGCTGGGACGTGGTCGACGCGGCCCTGCTGGAAGAAGACCGCACACTTGAGGCGGATGTGGCCATTATCGGAACCGGAGCAGGTGGCGGCACCACCGCCGAAGTGCTCGCGCGCGCCGGCCTGAAGGTGATCATGGTGGAAGAGGGCCGCCTGTATCACGACCCGGACTTCACCATGGACGAACACAAGGCCTACAGCCGGCTCTATCAGGAAGGCATGACCCGCGCCACAGCCGACGCCAGCATCGCCATCCTCCAGGGCCGGTGCGTGGGAGGGTCCACCACCGTCAACTGGACGTCCAGCTTCCGGACACCGGAACAGACCCTCCACCACTGGCAGAACACCCACGGCGTGCAGGACTGCGATCCGGAAACCCTGGCCCCCTGGTTCGCCAACCGGGAACAGGCCCTGAACATCCAGACCTGGAACGTGGATCCCAACCGCAACAACGACATCCTGCGCGACGGCTGTGAGCGCATGGGCTGGGACTGGAAGACGATTCCCCGCAATGTGCGCAACTGCTGGAACCTGGGCTATTGCGGCATGGGCTGCCCCACCAACGCCAAGCAGGGCACACTCGTGACCAGCGTGCCCTCAGCCCTGGGTGATGGCGCCACGCTGATCCACTCGCTGCGCGTGGACCGGCTCAATCACCAGGGGGATCGGGTGCGCGAACTCCGGGGCACGGCCCTCGGCAGCGACGGCGTCACCGTCACCGGCCGCCGGATGCGCATCCGGGCCCGGCACTTCGTGGTCGCCGGCAGTGCCATCGGCTCTCCCGGTATTCTGCTGCGCTCAGAGGTTCCCGACCCCTATGACCGCATCGGCCGCCGCACCTTCCTGCACCCGGTCAACGCCACAGTGGCGCGCATGCCGGAGACCGTGGAGCCCTACTACGGCGCGCCCCAGTCCATCTACTCGGACGAATTCCTCTGGCGCAACGGCGTCACCGGCAGCCCCGGCTACAAGCTGGAGGTGCCGCCGCTGCACCCGGTCATGGCGGCTGCCGTGCTGCCGGACCACGGCGAGGCCATGGTCGAACAGGCGCGCCACTTCCCGCAGACCCAATCCATCATTGCGCTGCTGCGTGACGGCTTCAACAGCGACAGCGAGGGCGGTACCGTCACCCTGCGCGACGACAACAGCCCGCAGCTGCATTATCCCATCAGTGACTCGCTGTGGTCCGCCTTCCGGCATGCCTGGCTGCGCATGGCCGAGATCCAGTTCGCCGCCGGCGCCGAAGCGGTGCGCCCGGTACACATGGATGCGCCCTACTGGCACAGCTGGAAGGAAGCCGAACAGGGCATCCGGGAGCTGCCCCTGGCGGAACTCCGGGCCCGCCTGTTCACGGCCCACCAGATGGGTGGCTGCGCCATGGGCGATGATCCGGCCCGCAGCGTGGTCAACAGCTGGGGCGAGCACCATCACCTGAGCAATCTCTCCGTGCACGATGCGTCGATCTTCCCCACCAGTCTGGGTGCGAATCCGCAGCTGACCGTGTATGCTCTGGCGGCACGCAACAGCCACAGGCTGGCTGGGCGACTCCAGAGCAACGCATAAGGCATTGGAGAAACGCTGATGAACACTGCCATCTACCCGGGCACCTTTGACCCGGTCACCAACGGCCACACGGATCTGGTCCAGCGCGCATCCCGCATTTTCGACGAAGTCGTGGTCGCCGTTGCCTCCAGCACCAAGAAAGGCCCCCTGCTGCCCCTGGAAGAACGGGTCCGGCTCTGCGAACACGTCCTCTCGGACCTGCCCAACGTCCGCGTGATGGGCTTCAGCAAACTGCTGGCGGACTTCGTTAAGGAACAGAACGGCAACATCATCCTGCGGGGCCTGCGCGCAGCTTCGGACTTCGAATACGAGTTCCAGCTCGCGGACATGAACCGGGAACTGGCACCCGGGGTCGAAAGCATTTTCCTGACACCGGCCAACCACCTGTCCTTTCTCTCCTCCAGCCTGATCCGGGAAATCGCCGGTCTGGGCGGGGATGTCAGCGGCTTTGTCGACCCCGAGGTTTCGGAGAGCCTCCACCGCCATTTCCAGCAACGCAACGGCTGAGGAGACACGCCATGAAACGCATCGGCAGCCTGTTCACCGCAGCGCTCGCCGCGCTGCTCATGACCGGATGTGCCCTGAGCGGCGGGCAGCCCGAGCCCAACGCCGGCGTTGCCTCGGCCCACCCCATGGCCACCGAGGCCGGACTCAAGGTCCTTGAGAACGGCGGCAATGCCGTGGATGCGGCCGTCGCCACCGCTGCCGCCCTGGGCGTAGTGGAACCCTACAGCTCGGGCATTGGCGGTGGCGGCTTCTGGGTTATCCGGCAGGCCGACGGCGAGACTACCGTCATCGATGCCCGGGAAGAAGCGCCTGGTGACGCCCACCCCGAACTCTACCTCAATGAAAAAGGCGACGTCCGGGAAGGCAAGCCCTCGCTGAACGGCGCCCTGGCCGCAGGCATTCCCGGCCAGCCCGCGGCTTTTGACCACATGGCCTCGGAATACGGTCAGCTGCCGCTCACCCGCAGCCTGGCCCCGGCCATCCGCCTTGCCCGTGAAGGCTTCCCCGTGGATGAGCGTTACCGCAATCTCGCCAACTTCCGCCTGGAGGTCATGCGGGAGTACCCCGGCACCCGTGACCTTTTCCTGGAGGACGGCAGAGTCCCGGATAAAGGCCATGAAATCCGTCAACCGGCACTGGCACGGACACTGGAAACCCTGGCCGATGAAGGACGCGCGGGGTTCTACCAGGGACCGGTCGCGGAACAGCTGGTTGAGGATGCCCGCGAGGCCGGCGGCATCTGGACCATGGAAGACCTGGCCGGCTATGAACTGATCGAGCGCGATCCTGTACGCATCGATTACGGCAATGCCACCCTGCTGACCGCCCCGGCACCCTCTTCGGGCGGCATGGCACTGGCCCAGCTGTTCGGCATGCTGGAGCAGCGGCCGGTTCCCGAGGACGCAGACCGGGTAACCCGCGTACACTGGCTGGCCGAAATGATGCGCCGGGCCTACCGGGATCGCGCCGTGCACATGGGCGACCCCGCCTACACCGATATCCCCCGGGAACGGCTGCGCGATCCGGCCTACCTGCGAACCCTCGCGAGCAGCATCAACCCCCAGCGCGCAACGCCCAGCGCCGATCTGGGTGGCCCCGGCACCGACGGCCACCACACCACCCATCTGTCGGTCATGGACGCCGAGGGCAACATCGTATCCGCCACCCTGAGCATCAACTATCCGTTCGGCTCCGGGGTCACCTCCGAGGACACCGGCGTTGTACTGAACAACGAGATGGATGACTTCAGCATCCGCCCCGGGCATGCCAATGCGTGGGGGCTGGTCGGCGGTAAGGCGAATCAGGTGGAAGCCGGCAAGCGCCCGCTTTCCAGCATGAGCCCGCTGATCATCCGCAGCCCGAAAAGGATCACGGCGCTGGGCGCCCCGGGCGGCAGCCGGATCATCACCATGAACTTCCTGGCCGCACTGGATGTGCTCGATGGCAGGCCCCCTGAAACGGTGGTCAGCCGTACGCGCTTCCACCACCAGTATGAGCCGGACCGGATCGAGCATGAGCCGCAGACCTTCTCACAGGCCGAGAAACAGGCACTGCGGGCCATGGGTCATGAACTGCACGACGTGGACCGCACCTACGGCAACATGCAGTTGATCCAGCGGGACAGGAGCTCGGGGCTCATCCGGGGCGCCGCCGACCCGCGCGGCATCGGCAGCGCTGGCCTCATCCACCTGCCGGCGGACTCAGAGTAAGGGGGGCACCTCGAAGCGGGCGTCGTTGACCCGGAGCTGCATCGATTCCAGACGCAGGTCCAGGTGATAGCGCCCGTCCCGGGGCGTGACCACGTTCTCCCGCTCGAGCCGGCCGAGTAGGCGTCGCGCGACCCGCGGCAGGGCCCAGACCATGCCGCGGTCCACATACAGGACACCCTCGGCCCTGGCATGCCGGAGCAGACTCACCGGCTGCTCCCACTCCGACTCGGGCCGGCGCGGGTAAGCCAGGAAGCCCTCCCCTTCCACAGTGCCATCCGGCAGCGTCAGAAGCAGTTCCTCCAGGCTCAGGCGCCCACCACGCGCGGACAGCGTCTGCAGGTTCCGGGAAAGACGGGTGTACCGGTCCATGAGTTCCTGGCCCTGCAGCCCAGTGCCGTCCCCGGCATCCGCCTCGGCCGAGCGCAGTTCCATGAAACTGTCCACAGCGTTGTTGAGACTGGTTGTATGAAGATCCTCCGCCTTCAGCAACAGCGCCTGACGACCGAAGGAACGCCCCGCGTTACGCAGCTCCCCGATCACAGCCTCCAGGCTGGCATCCAGATAGCCTTCCTCGTCTCCGGCCCGGAGCCGGAAACGGACATCCTCGGCCACGATCGGATCGTCCAGAACCGGGTCCACCGTCAGCGAAGCCACATCAAGCCGGCTTTCGCCCTGCCAGAGACGCTCACCCAGAGGGCCCAGCCGGTGATCGAGGTTAACGCTGTCCACCTCGATGCGGGCGTCGCCCAGATCCATGGAAAGCCCCGCCCACTGCATACTCAGCCGGTGGTGATTCCCCCGCGACCATTCCCCGGTCAGATCCACCGGGGCGACCTCGCCGCTGGACCCTGCCAGCTCGGGGACCGGCGTGTCCGGCCCCCATTCAAGCCGGGGAATACGCATGCGGATATCAGTGCCACCACCGACGCCAACCTCGACCCGGAGCCTTGGCTCCTGCCCCTCGGGCATCAGCGGGGAAAGCGATTCAAGAGCGTCGTCCGTCAGGCGCGTTACCGCCCGCACATCCGTCAGCCCATGGTTGAAGCGCGTCACCAGCGGAAGCACCTGCTCCCGGCCATCGCCCGAGCGCCAGCGCAGCTCATACCGGGCAACCGCGTTGAGATAGCCGCGCTCGTAATCCAGGTTGGTCAGCCGCCAGTCACGGCTCTCCCGGTCGAAATCACGCACAACCGAACGGAACCCGGATTCCGTGAGCGCCCCCAGACCATAGGGAGCACCCCCGGCAATAGCGACCAGCAACGCAAGCGCGATCAGGGGCAGCCAGCGCATGGTTCAGCTGGACCCCGTGAGCCGCTGCATCAACGCCTGCTGACTGGCCACACGTTTCTCCCCGGCAGCCGGCTGGCGCTGAATGTAATTGCCGTCGGGCTGAAGTTCCCAGCTCTGGGCGTTGTCCCTCAGGTACACCTCCAGATCCCGGCGCAGCCGCCGCGCCAGCCGCCGGTCCTCAATCGGGAAGCAGGTTTCCACCCGGCTGATCAGGTTGCGCTCCATCCAGTCGGCGCTGGAGCAGTAGACCTCCGGTTCCCCGGCATTGGCGAACCAGTAGACGCGGCTGTGCTCCAGGAAGCGCCCGATGATGGAAACCACACGGATGTTGTCGGAGAGCCCCTCGACCCCGGGGCGCAGGCAGCAGATGCCACGCACGATCAGATCCACCTGGACCCCGGCGCAGGAGGCCCGGTAGAGCGCCCGGATCACCTCCGCCTCGGTCAGGCCGTTGACCTTGACGATGATGCGCGCGCGTTTGCCGGCCAGCGCATTGGAGGTCTCACGCTCAATCATCTCCAGCACCCGCTTGTGCAGGGTAAAGGGCGCGTGCAGCAGCTTCTGGATGCGCAGGGTCTTGCCCATGCCGGTCAGCTGCTGGAAGATCTTGTTGACGTCGTCGCCCAGGGCGTCGTCGCAGCTCATGAAACTGTAGTCGGTATAGAGCCGCGCGTTGCCGGCATGGTAGTTGCCGGTCCCCAGATGCACATAGCGCTTCAGGCGCCCGTTCTCCCGGCGCACGATCAGGATCATCTTGGCGTGGGTCTTGTAGCCCACCACGCCGTAGACCACGATCACACCGGCCTCCTGGAGCCGACTCGCCAGCTCCAGGTTTTCCGCCTCATCGAAACGGGCCCGCAACTCGATGACCGCCGTCACTTCCTTACCCCGTCGTGCCGCCTCGGCCAGGGCCTCCACCATCTCGGAGTCAGCGCCGGTGCGATACAGGGTCTGACGGATGGCCAGCACCTGCGGATCCCGAGCGGCCTGGCGCAGGAAATCCACCACGGGCGAGTAACTTTCGTAGGGATGCAGCAGCAGTATGTCCTGCTGACGCACGGCATCCAGGGTACTCTCACGGCCCTTGAGGGTTTTGGGCAGACCCGGCGTCATGGGGGGATGCTGCAGGTCCGGGCGGTCCACCAGATCGCTGACGGCGGTCAGGCGCGCCAGGTTCACGGGACCGTTGGCCCAGTAGAGTTCGCGCTCCGTCAGGCCGAACTGGCGCAGCAGGAAATCCGCCAGGTGGCGGGGGCAGTTGTCCGCCACCTCCAGGCGTACCGCATCGCCAAAGCGCCGGCTCAGAAGCTCACCCCGCAGGGCGGAGGCCAGATCCTCCAGATCATCCTCCAGTTCCAGGTCCGCGTTGCGCGTGAGGCGGAACTGGTAGCAGCCCTTGATGCGCATACCGGGAAACAGCAGGTTGGCGTGCGCGTGGATCATGGAGGACAGGAACACCAGATTGTCGCCACTGGTGCACACCTCGTCCGGCAGCCGCACCAGCCTGGGCAGCGAACGCGGCGCAGGCACGATCGCCATGCCGGTCTCCCGGCCGAAGGCGTCCTTACCGTCCAGTTCCACGATGAAGTTCAGGCTCTTGTTCACCAGCCGCGGCAGCGGATGGGATGGATCCAGCCCGATGGGGTTAACCACCGGCATGATCTCATCCCGGAAATAGCGTGCCACCCAGTCCGCCTGGGCCCGGGTCCAGTCCCGCCGACGCACGAAGTGGATGTCTTCCTCGCGAAGTTCCGGAATGATCCGTTCGTTCAGGATCCGGTACTGTTCCTCCACATAACGGTGGGCAACATCGGCGATCTCGCTCAAAGTCTGCTGCGGCGCCCGCCCATCCGGGCCGGGCACTTCCCGACCGTACTTGAGCTGCTGGCGCAGACCGGCGGCCCGGATCTCAAAGAACTCGTCCATATTGCTGCTGAAGATGCAGCAGAACATGAGCCGTTCCAGCAGCGGATGGCTTTCATCACAGGCCTGACGCAGCACCCGGTAGTTGAACTGCAGGTGGCTGATCTCGCGATTGAAATAGTTCTCCGGCGCCTTGAGGTCCGGCAGCTGCAGGCTACTGGTGTCGGTTACCGCCTGGTTCATGATGCGTCCTTATGCGTTGGTGCCCCTGAGCAGGCGTGCAGCCCTGACCGCGAAATAGGTGAGTATGGCATCGGCACCGGCACGGCGCAGGGCGGTCAGGCTCTCCATCATCACCGCATCGGCGTCCAGCCAGCCCTTCTCGCCGGCGGCCATGTGCATGGCGTACTCGCCGCTGACCTGGTAGGCGAAAACCGGCACCCGGAATTCATTGCGCACCTGGTTGATCACATCCAGGTAGGGCATACCGGGTTTGACCATGACCATATCCGCGCCCTCGCCCAGGTCCAGCGCCACCTCCTCCAGCGCCTCGTCCAGATTGCCCGGATCCATCTGGTAGGTCCGCTTGTCGCCGCCACCCAGGTTGGCCGCCGAGCCCACCGCATCCCGGAAGGGCCCATAGTAGCTGGAGGCATACTTGGCAGAATAGGCCATGATCCGGGTGTTCACACAACCTTCATCTTCCAGCGCCTCACGGATAACGCCGATGCGGCCATCCATCATATCTGAAGGCGCCACCACATCCGCTCCGGCCCGGGCGTGGGAAACCGCCTGGCGCACCAGTGCTACCAGGGTTTCATCGTTGAGCACATAACCGCTGTCATCGATGATCCCATCCTGGCCGTGACTGGTGAACGGATCCAGAGCCACGTCCGTCATGACCCCCAGTTCCGGGAAGCGCTGCTTGATCGCCCGCACCGCCTGCTGGGCCAGACCGTCCGGATTCCAGGCCTCGGCGGCGTCCTCACTCTTGCGCTCCGCAGGAGTGACCGGAAACAGCGCCACTGCCGGTATTCCCAGCTCCACCACCTCTTCCAGATGAACCAGGAGCCGGTCAATGCTGTGGCGCTCAACCCCCGGCATGGAGGGAACCGGCTCCGTCTGCCCTTCGCCCGGCAGCACAAAGACCGGGTAGATCAGGTCATCCACGCCCAGGTGCGTTTCGCGCACCAGGCGACGGGAAAATGCGTCACGACGGTTACGGCGCATGCGGGTTGCTGGGAACTCTCGGCTGTGGCGGGTCACTGTCCGTCTCCTCTTGCTACTCATGGCCTTGCTGGCACCATTATGCCAGAGAGCGCCTGCAAGCCGGGCAGGTTTCCGGCCAGCCGGAGGATGTGATTTTTTGTTGCAGCGCGGGCCCGGGCCAGCTGCAGCAGCTAGACTGTAAGTCAGGTCAGGGGCCTGAACGCACCTGACCGCTATCCCTTGAAGTACTGCTCCGCCGGGCCTCTGTGCCCGGCTTTTTCACGGATTCCTCTTATCTCCGACAGAGCTTGACGTAAGAACTGAATTGTTATTCAATCATTGTAGATTGCCCCGGATTCAGGAGCATCCATGGCCTATCGCGAAACGCCACGCATGCGGGCCCGCAAGGAAGCCACACGCCAGCGCATCCTCGATACCACCCAGAGTCTGGTCGCTTCAGGTGGCTTCGGGGCCGCCTCCGTAGCGCGGGTTGCCGAGGAATCCGGTGTCGCCATTGGTTCTGTCTACCGCCATTTTGAGTCCAAGAGTGACCTTTTTGCGGAGGTTTTCCGGCATGCAACCGAAGTGGAGGTCAAGCGTGTCGGTGAAGCGCTGAACACCACAGGCCCTGCTGATGAGGCACTGGCCAAAGCGCTGGAAGTCTTTGCCAGAAGAGCCATCCGCTCGCCCACCATGGCATGGGCACTGATTGCCGAGCCGGTTGACCCCCTGGTCGACGAGGAACGCCTGCGTTACCGCCAGGCCTATGCGGAACTTTTTGAACAGACCCTGGTCCGGGGCATACGCGAGGGATGCTTCCGCCCGGATCAGAACCCGAAACTCAGCAGTGCCGCCACGGTCGGTGCCATTGCCGAAGCACTGGTCGGTCCCCTGTCACCCGCCGCCGACGGGCTCGACAGGGAAAAGGCCGACCAGCTGATCCATGACGTCGTAAGGCTCTGCCTGCAGGCCGTACGAGCACCCGGAGGACAACAACAATGAACGCCCCCCTTGAGACCAACCAGGACAGCACCTTCCTGGCGGACACCCACGAAGTCTTCAATCAGCCCCCCGCACTTGAGGATTACAACCTCTACCGCGAGGACCTGGCCCTCCAGGAAGCCATCCGGCGCGAAGGCGCCGCGCGGGCAGAGAGCGAACTGGACGTCTACGGCGCCATCACCGGCCGCTCGGATGTCATTGATCTGGGCCACAGCGCCAACGCCAACAAGCCAGAACTCCATACCCACGACCGCTTTGGCCACCGCATCGACGAAGTGCGCTTCCACCCCGCCTATCATGAGCTCATGACCATGGCGCTGGAAGGCGGCCTGCAAAGCGCCCCCTGGACCGACCCCGGCGAGGGCGCCCACGTGGTTCGTGCCGCGCGCTACTACATGCACAGCCAGGTGGAAGCAGCCCATTGCTGCCCCATCACCATGACCTTTGCCTGCGTACCGGCGCTCCGGAAACAGCCCGAGCTGGCGGAGTACTGGCTGCCCAAGATCCTCAGCCGCCACTACGACCCCCGCAATGTGCCGGATTCGGAAAAACAGGCGGTCACCATCGGCATGGCCATGACCGAGAAACAGGGTGGTTCCGACGTACGCGCCAACACCACCAGGGCTTACCCGCTGGCGGAGGAGGGCCCGGGGAAGGCGTACCAGCTGGTAGGACACAAGTGGTTCGTATCAGCGCCCATGTGCGATGCCTTCCTGGTTCTGGCCCAGGCCGCGGGCGGATTGAGCTGCTTCCTGATGCCGCGCTGGCGCCCGGACGGTACAAAGAACGCGATGCAGATCCAGCGCCTGAAGAACAAGATGGGCAACGTCGCCAACGCTTCCAGCGAGGCGGAGCTGCGTGGCGCCCACGCCTGGATGGTGGGCGATGAGGGCCGGGGCGTGGCCACCATCATCGAGATGGTCGCCATGACCCGCTACGACTGCATGATCGGCTCCGCCGCCGGCCAGCGCCAGGCCGCGGCCCAGGCGCTGCACCACTGCGCCTACCGGGACGCCTTTGGTGGCCGGCTCAACCAGCAGCCGCTGATGCAGAATGTGCTCGCAGACCTGGCTCTGGAAAGCGAAGGCTCGGTGGCACTGACCATGCGCATGGCTCGCGCGATGGACAACCAGGATGACCCGGAGGAACGCAACCTGGTCCGCCTGGTCACGGCGGTGGGCAAGTATTGGATCTGCAAGCGCACGCCCCAGCACGCCTACGAGGCCATGGAGTGCATCGGCGGCAGCGGCCTGATGGAGGACTGCATCATGCCACGCCTGCTGCGCGAATCGCCGGTCAATGCCATCTGGGAAGGCAGCGGCAACGTCCAGTGCCTGGATGTTCTGCGGGCCATGAACCGTGAACCCGGCGTGCTCGACAGCTTCTTCGCGGAAGTGAACCGGGCTCGGGGCATGAACGCGGACTTTGACGCGTTCACCAGCGAACTCGAGGATGAGTTCCGCAACAACGACAACCTGGAATACCGCGCCCGCAACCTCACGGACCGCATGGCGCTGGCGATCCAGGCGTCACTGCTGCTGCGCGGCGAGAACACGACGGTCGCCGAAGGCTTCTGTGCCGGCCGACTCCGCCATCGCGACCACTTCCAGTTCGGCAACCTGCCGGACGACGTCGACTGCGCGGCCATCATCGAGCGCGCGACGCCCAGCGTGGAGGACTGATGGAGCACCCGCACCTGGGCGTCATGACCCTGCATTTCCAGGTCTACGGCTGCGAAACCGTGCGGGACAAGAAACGCGTCTTCTCGGCCATGCGCCGGATCTGGGGCAGGGAACCGGATCTGGCCGTGGCCGAGATCGCCGACCAGGACGACCCCGGCCTGGCCACCTGGAGCGTGGTCACCACCGGCCCGGATCCCCGACTGCTCCAGTATCGCCTGCAGGAAGTCGAAAAAGCCATCCTTGCGCGGATTGATGCCCCCATCCTCGACACCCAGGTCGAGATCGACTGAGGCAACCAGCTTCGCCTGCGCGAGGAACGGTAGCGCCGTTACTCGTCGGTACTCTCCTCGATACCGTCTCCGGCTTCCTCGGCTGCCTCACCCATTTCTTCCCCGGTTTCCTCGGCAGTCTCTTCAGCCTGCTCCATGGCGTTTTCCTGGGTGCCAGTCATATCCTCGGTGGTTTCCTCCGCACTGTCAGCGGTATCTTCCGCCATTTCTTCCATCTCTTCACCGGCTTCCTCCATTGAGGAATCATCACCACAACCGGCGAGACCCAGTGCAGCCACGAGTGTTAGGCCAATAATCCATTCGCGTTTCATAACGACACTTTCCTTCTGACTTGGAATGTGCCGCAGACTTTTACATTTGTTTACGCACGGCGGCAATAACCGCCCTATTACCATTAATTCAGCTTGTTCAGGGCGTTACCCAGAATCACCCGACTTGCAGCCGGGCGCCATGCCTCACAGATCGTCGTTCAGTGAGATCATCTGGGTCTTGCTGATCTTGTGCCTGTAGATTTCGCGCAGGTACTTGATCGCCTTCTTGATGTTGTCCCGGTTCAGCCGGATGTCGTTGATCGAGACGAAGTTGCTCCGGTCGTGGCACATCTCCCGGTACTTCTTCTCATACATCGGCTTGATGGCGTACCAGTTGGTATCAAGGATCTTGGCCGGGTTCTCGAACTCGTTGAGCATCTGATCCACCAGCTCTTCATCAAACTCCTCGTTCTTGATGAACTGGAGCATGCTGCGATCCAGGGTGTCATCGAAGCGCGAGCTCTCGTTGGCGAAGCAGCGCTTGATGTAGGCCGTGATCAGGGTCAGGAAGTCGTCGCTCAGGCACGGGCTCTTGACCACCAGGGTGGTCAGCGAGAGGTTCGCCGAAGCCCCGATCACCAGTGCGTAGCGCTTGAGCGTGGTGTTCGGGAAGAGCGCGTTGAGGTGTGTCTTGAGCCGGTTCAGGTCCACATAGGAGAGCTTGTAGTCCTTGGGCAGTGACACGATCGAGACAATGGACGAACAGTTCTGGAAGAAATGCAGGTCACTCAGGGTCTCGGCGTTGTAGCCGGAGTCCCGGAAACGCTTGAGCCGCTCACGGTAACGCTCCGACTCGATCGGCAGCAGGCTCACGCCCTCGATGGCCTGGGTTACCTTGTTGAAATGCGGCAGGTCGATGGAGCGGTAGAAGAGGTCATCGATGTCCAGACGCGACTCCTCATCAAAGCGCTTACGGTCGCTGACATCATGGGGCGTGGTCGGTACCACGGACTCCGCATAGGCCACGGCCACCGGCCCGGCCAGGCTCATGAACAGGTCGTTGGCGTCCAGGCGGATGGTCTCGCCGATGTCCACGCCGGCACGGCGGAAGTAGTCCTCGTCGTAGTCGGTAGTCACCGCCTGGGCCGTGAGGATGTTGAAGATCTGCTGGGAGATGTACTGGTTGGCGTACTTCTCCATCGCGTTCACATCCACGTACTGGATGTTGCCGTCATCCGTCTGCTCCGCGTAGCGCATGATGTCGTTGGAGATCAGCATCATGGCGTTCCAGGGCCGGATGCGGTTCATCATGTTCTCATCGCTGGTCTCCTCCGTGTCGAAGTTGTAGGAGAAGTCCCACTCCTCGGAGAGATACTTGCACAGCAGGCGACCGGCGTTGATGTGCAGCGCCTCGGACATCTCCACCTGGTTGTCCTGGATGTTCGGCAGGATGCAGATGCCACTGGTGAAGATGGGCTCGAAGATGAAGGCGTGATCCTGATTCTGGATGCCAGTGTCCTCCAGCTTGGGATCAAAGGTCTTGCGCATGTAGGCGTACTGCTGCGCCAGCCCGAACTCTGAGGCCATGCCGGAACCGGTGCCGCCACCAGCGGAGAAGATGTAGAAATACAGGCGTGACTGGTTCGCCTTGATACCGCAGGAGTCGATCAGATAGGAGTGGATGAACTTCCAGTCCTCGTTGCTGAACTGCTGGGTATCCTTGTTGAGGATGATCTTGGCCAGGTACTGGCCGAGGATGGGCGCGTTACCCGCACCACCGGCGTGAACCTCGGAAAGATCCATGATCTTGAGCTTGTTGTAGTCGTCCAGGAGGTAGTTGTCGTCCTCCTTGTTATGGGTCAGCTGGATGCGGCCCTCAATGTCCTTGTCCAGATCACCGAGCATCACCATGGGCTCGATCAGGAATACCGGCTTCACCGAGTTCGGCGTGGGCAGGTTGAGGCTGTTGCGGATCCAGCGCATCGGGCCCACTTCCTTCTCACGGCTGCGCCGCTCCTCGCTGTTCAGCTCCTGCAGGTAATAGGTGCGGGCACTGTGCACCAGCGCGGCAACGTCCAGCGCGATGTTGGAGCCGCACCGGCCCAGCCCGATCAGGCATACGGACGGGAAAACCTGGTCATTGCGCCCGGTCTTGTCCGGCGCCGCACCGGTAATGGTATTGGGGAACACATTGGCCCGGAGCTCATCCAGGTTCGACAGGATCTGGTCAAGATCCTTCTCGGTGAAGTACATATAGGGCTCCGGTGACGTACTGCTCTGGCCACCAGTGCCTGAACGGCGGCGCGTCCCGCCCGACTTGCCTTTGCCGCTGGATTTGGCCTGGCTGGCACGGCCGGTCTTCTGGTCGCCGGTCGGCTCCCCGGCCGACTGCTCCGTATGATCTTCCCCGGTCGTCGTGTTCGACTCGCTCATGACCTGATACCTGTCTCTGTGCCGCGCTGAATGGAGGGCAGATTACTGGATTTTCACCCTCCATCAAGATAGCTTGTCCAGCGCGATTCGCAATCCATCGGTTGCAATTCGACACATACCCGAGCACAGCGCCAGAGGCGACGGGTGCTGGTCTGGCGTAAGCTCAGTCCTTATACTTTCTGGTTTGGGCACCTGAGACGAACGCCCTGCAACCATACTGGAGCCCAAGCAGTCATGAGCGGCCAGAGAAAAACCGCACAAGCCAGTCTGGAGGCAATGTACCGGATCTTCACCATTCCGGAGGCTCCGGACTCGACGCTCAGCCGTCTGGACCAGGACATATCCCGGAACCTGACCGGCTTCCTGCAGGACCACATCGTGGCCCTGGAGCGCGAAATGGGCGAAATGGAGAAGGACTTCCAGGACCCCCGCGTTCCGGAGAAACCCATCTTCGTTTCCGAACAGGCCCAGTTCCTTCTGGACAAGCTGGTCTCCCAGTCCGTGCACACGGCGTCACCCAGCTTTGTGGGGCATATGACCTCAGCCCTGCCGTACTTCATGCTGCCGCTGTCCAAGATCATGATCGCCCTCAACCAGAATCTGGTGAAGACCGAGACCTCCAAGGCCTTCACTCCGCTGGAGCGCCAGGTCCTGGGCATGCTTCATCATCTGGTCTATGGCTGCGAGGACGCCTGGTACCGGCAGTGGATGCATGACCCGCATCACGCCCTCGGCGCCATGTGTTCAGGCGGCACCATTGCCAACCTCACGGCGCTGTGGGTCGCACGCAACCAGGCTTTTCCGCCTGAGGGCGGGTTCCGGGGCGTTCATCGAGAGGGGCTTTTCCGCGCGCTGCGCTTCTACGGCCATGAAGGGGCTGCGGTGCTCGTTTCCTCAAGGGGGCACTACTCGCTCACCAAGGCAGCCAATGTGCTCGGGATCGGCCGGGACAATCTCATCCCCGTGGCCACCGATGCCAACAATCGCATCGACCCGGACGCACTGCGCGACCGTTGCCTGGAGCTCCAGCGCCAGAAGATCAAGGTCCTGTCGATTGTGGGCATTGCCGGCACCACGGAAACCGGGCACGTGGACCCACTGGAGACCCTGGCGGATATCGCCCAGGAATTCCGGGCCCACTTCCATGTGGATGCGGCCTGGGGCGGGCCCACGCTGTTCTCCCGCCAGCACCGGCACCGGCTCAAGGGCATCGAGAAGGCGGACTCCGTCACCATTGATGCCCACAAGCAGCTTTACACGCCCCAGGGCGCGGGCATGGTGCTGTTCCGCAATCCGGCATCGGTGAGTGTGATCGAGCATCACGCCCAGTACATCATCCGCAAGGGATCCAAGGACCTGGGCAGCACCACCCTGGAAGGCTCACGCCCCGGCATGGCCATGCTGATCCATTCCGGGCTGCGCATCATCGGACGGGAAGGCTACGAGATCCTGGTCGACCAGGGCATTGAGAAGGCCCGGTCCTTTGCAGCCATGATCCGCGAGCACGATGATTTCGAGCTGATCACCGAACCCGAGCTCAACATCCTCACCTACCGCTACTGCCCGGCCCGCACCCAGGAAGCACTGGCGCGGGCAGACGGGGCTGCGGCGGAACGCATCAACGCCAGCCTCAACCGCATCACCCGATTCATCCAGAAAACCCAACGGGAGCGCGGCAAGTCCTTTGTCTCACGGACCCAGCTGGAGCCGGCCCAGCACAACCACTATCCCTGCGTGGTATTCCGGGTCGTTCTGGCCAATCCGCTGACCACACACGACATCCTCAGTGACATGCTGGAGGAGCAGTCGGGCATCGCGCGCGAAGAGCGTATTGCCGGGGAGCGCCGGGCGCTGGAGTCCGCCGTGGCGTCGGTTCTGGAAGGCACGGAACAGGCGGCTCAGTAGAGCGCCTGCTCCTCTTCCAGTACATCCTCGATCACGTCCAGGAAGATCTCATCCGCCTCACTGTGGGCCTCTGGAATCCGCACAATGGTCTCGGCGCTGATCTCCCTGGCGATCCGTTCCCGGGCGTCGCGCTCCTGGCGATGCTCACGGGCGATCTCCATGCAGCGCGCAGCCACTGTGGGTTCGCTCAGAACCTTGCGGATGAAGCCCCTGAGTTCATCAATGACCTTCTGCTGGCGGCTTTCAGTCGGCGTTGTCATCAATCTCTCCTGGCTTGGGGCGGTTACTGGATGGATTCATCCGCCCCAGTATAGCAATGCATCAGACGAAAATGCCGCGCAGCGTGAAATAGAACATGGCGGCCAGAAGCCCGGAGGCCGGCACCGTGATCACCCAGGCGGCCACGATCTTGAGCATCAGGTGGCGCTTGACCATCTCCTCCTGGTAGATCTTCTTCAGGCGCTTGCGCTCTTTCTTCTTCAGGCGCACTTCCGTCTGCTTCTCCTTCGCCTGGCGGATCATGGCCTCCATCTCCTCAACGGACGCCCGGCGGAAATCATCCAGAAACGCCTGAAGCTGTTCCCGGTCGTTCCCCTGGTGATGCTCCAGGATGCCATGAAGACGGCTGGCGTAGTTGGTCTTGAGGAACTCGCGCAGGAAGCCGACGCCGAAGACGGCGCCCAGCGCAATGTGGGTGGAGCTCACCGGCAGCCCCAGCTGGGAGGCGATGATCACGGTAATGGCCGCTGCCAGTGCAATGCAGTAGGCGCGGGTCTTGTCCAGTTCCGTGATCTCGCTGCCGACAGTTTTGATCAGACGAGGCCCGTAGAGCGCCAGCCCCACGGCCAGCCCCACGGCCCCCAGCAGCATAACCCACAGCGGGATGGGAGCCTGGCCAGCAATGTCACCGCTGGTGATGGCCTCGTTGATGGCCGCCACCGGGCCGATGGCATTGGCCACGTCATTGGCGCCATGGGCAAAGGAAAGCAGCGCCGCCGCGAAGACCAGCGGGATGGTGAACAGGCCGTTCACACCCTCAATACTGTTGGCCATGGTCGCCGCCTGGCGCACAATGCCGGCCCGCACCACCTGGAAGGCAATGGCTGCGATCACCAGGCCCACGCCTGCGGCCTCCAGGAAGCTGGCGTCCCAGATCTCAGGCAGCGCCTTGATGACCAGATAGGTGGCGAAAGCCCAGGCCATGACCGCGATCAGCCAGGGCACGACCCGCCGGGCCGCCATCACCCGATCCTGTTTGTAAAGCACAGTCAGCTTGATCAGATAAAGGAAAGCCGCGGAAATCAGGCCACCCAGCATCGGCGAGATAACCCAGGACGCAACGATGCTGCCCATCACGCCCCAGTTCGCAATGGCCAGCCCTCCGGCGGCCAGCCCGGCCCCGAGCACGCCACCCACGATCGAGTGCGTGGTGGAGACCGGCGCCCCCAGTATCGTTGCCAGATTGAGCCACATGGCACCGGCCAGCACCGCCCCGGTCATCAGCCAGATGAAGTTACGGGGGTCGCCCACCATCTCCGGGTTGATGATGCCGCCCTTGATGGTGCTGATCACCTCGCCACCAGCAATCAGCGCGCCAGCAGCCTCGAAGATGGCGGCGATGATGACGGCCCCGGTCATGGTCAGGGCCCCGGAGCCCACCGAGGGCCCAACATTGTTGGCTACGTCGTTGGCCCCGATGTTCATGGCCATGTAGCCGCCGAAAAGCGCGGCGACCAGCAAGAGCGGGGAACCGGGAACGGTCAGCCCGCCGAAATGCATGAAGGCCCATATCAGGAGCAGGAACAGGCTCCCCACGCCCAGACGGAAAAGACGGGCGGCGGAGGCATCGGAGGCAAGGTAATCGGCAGCGGAGTCAGGAACGGCTGGCTGGGTCATGAGTCGTCACCACTGGGCACGTCGAATGGTTGTTCGCACGCGCACTATAATGGAGCCTGTCACAGAAATGAAACCTCCGTCACGCTCTGAAGACGGTGGCGCCTTACCCCTTACGCTGTCGAATCAGCGCCTCCTGTGCCACGGAGGCCACAAGCTCACCCCTGCGGTTGAAGAGCGTGCCCCGGTTCATGCCCCGCCCGGAAGAAGCACTGGGGCTGTCCATGTCGTAGAGCAGCCAGTCATCCAGGCGCAGGGACCGGTGGAACCAGAGCGCGTGATCCAGGCTTGCCACCTGCATGCCCGGCGTTGAGAACCCGGCCCCGTGGGGTCGCATGGAGGTGGCGAGCAATCCGAAGTCCGAGGCATAGGCGAGGATCGCCCGGTGCAGGACCGGATCGTCCGGAAGCGGACCACGCGCCCGGAACCAGCTCTGGCGCGCGGGATCCGCGGGTTCCGGCCTGAGCGGATCCTCGGGCTCGACCGGGCGGATGTCGATGGCGCGCTCTTTCATCATCTGCTCGCGCCGTTCCTCCGGGATCAGGTCACGCACCTGTTCCCGCAGCGCCTGCTCGGAAGTCAGCGTTTCCGGATCCGGTGCAGTGGGCGCATCAAACTGATGCTCAAAACCTTCCTCTTCGATCTGGAAGGAGACCATGGCAGTGAGGATCTCACGCTCATCCTGGCGGGCGATCACCCTGCGCACACTGAAGGTTCCGCCATCACGTACGCGCTGGACCTCATAATCGATGCCACGATGCGGGTTGCCCGGACGCAGGAAATAGGCGTGCATGGAATGCGCCAGGCGCCCCTCCACGGTACGGCTGGTGGCCATCAGGCCCTGGCCGAGCACCTGGCCGCCGAACACATTGGGAAAGCCGAGATCATCGCTTTCACCACTGAAATGGTCGTCGCCGAGCGGCGCGACATCCAGCAGCCCAACAAGCTTGCGCGTTACCTCTTCCATACCACCGGTTCCCGTTATCAACCTGATTCTCAGGCCGGCAGAATGGCCGGCACTTCCTTCGACAGCGACTGCTTCTCGCCCGCACAGTCACCGGTGACCGCGAAGCCGAGCAGATCGCCGTTTTCCGACCGGAACAGGACACGCAGGCTGCGGCCCTCGCCCTCGACGTGCCATTCGCCGTCCGCGTCCGCCGGGGGCGGGCACACGGCCACGGGGCAGGCAGGCGTCTTCACCGTCACCGGCATGCTGCCGTAGTGCACCGGGGTGCGCTCGCCGGTAAGGCTCTTTGCCAGCGCTCGCGCCGCTGCCATCAGAGGCATGACGTAGGGCAGCACGTGCCCGCAGACCTCGGCGCAGTCCCCCAGGGCATAGACACCCGGGGCGCTGGTCTCCAGATACTGGTTCACCCGGATGCCCCGACCACACTCGATGCCAGCAGCGTCCGCCAGCTCCGTCCGCGGTTGCAGGCCCACGGCCGCCACCCCCAGATCCGCCTCAATCATGCGCCCGTCATCCAGGGTGACAATGACACCCTCACTGGTTCGATGTACCGCGCTGGCACTGTGTTGCAGGTGGAACCGGACCCCGGCCTCTTCCAGCCCGGCCCGTACCGCCTCCGATGCGGCTTCCGGAAGCAGCGCCGGAAGAACCCGCGGATCCGGCGCGACCACCTCCACCTCGAAGCCACCGTTGATCAGGTCATTGGCGAACTCACAGCCGATCAGACCAGCCCCCAGGATCACAACCCGGCGCGCCCCGGCCACACCCTCACGGAAGTGGCCATAGTCCGTAAGGTCATTCACCTGATAGAGGGCGTCCATGCCATCGCCTTCAAGTGGGATACGGATGGGGTTCGCGCCCCAGGCCAGGATCAGACGGCCATAGTCGAGTGTTCCGGCGTCCGTTGTAATCCGGCCAGCCTCCGGATCAATGCCCTCAACCCGGGTATGGGTCATGATGCGTGCATTGAGCGCCTGAGCCTGGGTATCCGCGTCCGCCTGGGCCAGTTCGTCCGCGGTCTTGCCCTTGGCAAAGCCGTTGGAGAGCATGGGCTTGGAATAGCTGCGCCCATCGTCGGCCGTGATCAGCACCAGCGGCGTTTCCGTATCGAGCTTGCGCAGCTCCCGGGCCAGGGTGTAGCCGGACAGTCCGGTTCCAATGATGACGATGGGCAGGGTCTGATTATGGCTCATGGGCGGGCTCAGTCGATCTCGACCATCTCGAAGTCTTCCTTGCCCACACCACAGTCCGGGCAGGTCCAGTCCTCGGGCACGTCCTCCCAACGGGTGCCCGGCTCAATGCCATCCTCGGGCCAGCCTTCCGCCTCATCGTAGATGAATCCACAGACTACGCACTGCCACTTTTTCATGGCCTACTCCTTAACGAATGACAAATATGGAGCGCATTCTAACCAAACACTACCCCCGGATTACACCCGACAGTGTCAGAATCGGGACAATCGGGCACCGCGGCGTTATACTCGCGCCTTTCAAATCCACCCCTGACCGCGGAGAGCGCGTCCAGCCATGTCCCGGAACACAGCTGAAATGCAACAGGTTTTCGACGAGGCCGACTGCATCTACACGGAAGGCCAGGTCAGTGAGGCCATGGATCGACTGGCCGGTGAAATAACCGCCACCATCGGCGATCAGGACCCGCTCATCCTCTGCATCATGAACGGGGGTCTGGTGGTTGCGGGCCAGCTTCTGCCCCGTCTAGCCTTTCCATTGCAGCTGGACTACGCCCAGCTCTCCCGTTACCGGGGCAACACCACCGGCGGGGAGCTGGAGTGGAAGGTTCACCCGCAGACCCGGCTGAGCGGACGCACGGTGCTGATCGTTGACGACATCCTCGACGAGGGCGACACCCTGGCCGCACTGACCGAGGCCTGCCAGACTGAAGGCGCAGAACGGGTCTGGACACTGGCACTGGTGGAGAAACATCACGACCGCAAGAGCCAGCCGGGCTTCGAGGCGGACTTCATCGGCCTGCAGACCCCAGACCGTTACCTGTTCGGCTACGGCATGGACTACCAGGGCTACTGGCGCAACGCACCGGGCATCTACGCGGTCCGGGGCCTGTAGGCCAATGGAGGGAACCACCATGGGGTTTCGCCCGCGCCCCTGGCACTGGCTACCCCGATACCAGCGCCGGGTGGTCCGGCATCGTGGTTCCCTGACACGGCTGCTGCGTGGTTTGACCCGCCACCGTTTCCGGGTGCGCGTCCTGCGCGAGGGTTATCGCCTTCCGAAAGCGGACGAAGCCAGGGAACTTGGCCTTCCAGCCCGCCAGAAGGCGTGGATTCGGGACGTGCAATTGATTGGCGACGACACCCCATGGGTACAGGCGCGCACGGTCATCCCGCTCCACTGTCTGGAAGGCCCCAACCGTCGCCTTCGCCACCTGGGTAACCGCCCATTGGGCTCCGCGCTTTTCGGCCGCCATCCCTGGTCCCGTGAGGCATTCACCTGCGGCCAGGCACACCCGCTCGGGCATGCCACCCAGTACCCGGCGCGACGCTCGCGTTTCCGCCGCGGCCAAGGTACCCTGCTGGTCACGGAGTGCTTCCTGCCCCCTCTGTGGGACGACATCAGGGATCAGGCCGTGCGCCGTCACCCGACCCACGGGGACAGCCTCCGACCACTCTAGTCACGGGCCGCAACGGACAGGGAACCATGACGACGACACGCCTTCAGCCGGCACTGGACCGGGCGCGTGAGCGCCTGCCGGATTTCATACAGCTGATGCGGATCAACCGGCCCATCGGCAGCCTGCTCCTGCTCTGGCCCACCTGGTGGGCACTGTGGCTGGCCGCCGACGGCCTCCCGAGCCTGGCCAACCTGGTGATCTTCACCCTCGGGGTCTTCTTCATGCGCGCCGCCGGCTGCGTCATCAACGACTTCGCCGACCGCAACCTCGACGGTCACGTCAAACGTACCCGCGAACGCCCCCTCGCCACCGGCCGTGTGCGCCCTGGCGAGGCCATCGCCCTGTTTCTGGGCCTCTGCCTGGTGTCCTTCCTGATGGTGGTGTTCTTCACCAACCGTCTCACGCTCTGGCTGTCCTTCGGCGGCGTGGCCCTGGCCTTCATCTATCCGTTCATGAAGCGTTACACGCACCTTCCCCAGATCGTGCTCGGGGCGGCTTTCTCCTGGGCCATCCCCATGGCGTGGGCGGCGGAGGCCGGCGAGGTCACCCGCATTGCCTGGCTGCTCTACATCGCCAACCTGGTCTGGACGGTGGCCTATGACACCCTGTACGCCATGGTGGACCGGGATGACGACCTCAGGATCGGCATCAAGTCCACGGCCGTGCTCTTCGGAGACATGGACCGCGCCGCCGTGGGCGTCCTCCAGGCCACGACCCTGCTCACCCTGCTGCTGGTCGGCTTCCAGGCCCAACTGGGGGCGCTCTTTGTGCTGGGGGTACTCACCATGGGCGGACTTTTCGGCTACCAGCAGTGGCTCATCCAGAGCCGGGATCGGGACAGCTGCTTCCGCGCCTTCCTGAACAACAACTGGGCCGGGTTCGCAATGTTCCTGGGGCTGGCACTGGATCTGGCGCTGTCATGATTCTGTCATAATAAGGCTGTGTAATAGCGCGGTAACTGAGCCGACAGAGATGTAACATCCATGGCCGAAAAAACCGTCCTGATTGTTGATGATGAACCCTCCATCCGCGAGATGATCGCGGTGGCACTGGAGATGGCGGGCTATCACTATATTGAGGCCGGCGATGCCCGCCAGGCGCACAGCCTGATCGTGGACGAGCGCCCGGACCTGATCATCCTCGACTGGATGCTGCCCGGCACCTCCGGTATTGACCTGGCCCGGCGCCTGAAGCGCGACGAAGGCACCGCCGAGATCCCCATCATCATGCTCACGGCCAGAACCGAGGAGGACAACCGGGTGCAGGGGCTGGAAGTGGGCGCGGATGACTACATCACCAAGCCCTTCTCGCCCAGGGAAATGGTGGCCCGGCTCAAGGCGGTGCTGCGGCGCTCCACACCGCCCGGCATGGATACCCCTGTGGAGATCGGCGGCATCCACCTGGACCCGATTGGCCACTGGGTGACCATCGACGGCGAATCTGTCAATATCGGCCCCACCGAGTACCGCCTGCTGCAGTTCTTCATGACCCACCCGGACCGGGTCTACACCCGGGAACAGCTGCTCGACCAGGTCTGGGGCGCCGGGATCTACGTGGAGGAACGCACGGTGGACGTGCACATACGCCGCCTGCGCAAGGTCCTGGGTGAAGCCCACGGAAAACTCGTGCAGACGGTCCGGGGTGCCGGCTACCGGTTTTCCACACGCCAACAGTGAGTGCCACCAGGGATCCAATGAGTACAGGCCTTAAAAAGCACCTGCGCCGGCTGACTCTGCTGCTGACAGCACCCCTGCTGGTGGGTTGGCTGCTTGGCCACCCCGCCCTGGTGCTTGCGCTGGCACTGGCCGTCTATGCCGGCTGGATGCTGCATCAGTTGAACCGCCTTCACCGTTGGCTCGAACGCAGCAACCAGGAGGCGGAGCCCCCTGAAGCCCCCGGACTCTGGGGCGAGGTCCTGGACGACATCTACCGCCTCCAGAAACGCCACCTGCGGGCCCGCGACCGACTCCAGAGCATGATCAACCGGATCCGGGAATCCACCAACGCCCTGCGTGACGGCGTTGTGATGACCGATGCCGCCGGCGCCATGGAATGGTGGAACCGGGCAGCGGAAAACCTGTGCGGGTTCAACAGTACCCAGGACCAGGGTGAATACATCCACAACCTGATCCGCACCCCGGAGTTCCGCAGCTATTTCGAGGCCAAGGCGTATGCGGAGCCGCTGGAGATCGAATCCCCGGCCCGTCCGCGCACACGGCTGCAGATCGAGATCAACCTTTTCGGCGAGGACGACCGGCTCATCACCATCAAGGATGTAACGCGGCTCTACCAGCTGGAGAAGATGCGGCGGGACTTCGTCAGCAACGTCTCCCACGAGATGCGTACGCCCCTGACGGTGCTGAGCGGCTACCTGGAAACGCTCGCCGAGCAGACCGACCGCATGCCTTCCGGCTGGCAGCGCCCGATGGACGCCATGCGCCACCAGGCCAACCGCATGGAGGCGCTGATCACGGATCTGCTACTGCTCTCCCGGCTGGAGACCAGCGACCGCAACACCGGCGACGCGGAATGCAGACCGGCGGATCTGCTGCGCCAGATCCAGCAGGACGCCATGGCCCTGAGCGGCGACCAGGAACACGAGATCGAGCTGCGCATCGGTGACAACCGCCGCATCCGAGGGGACGCGGAACAGCTGCGCAGTGCCTTCTCCAACATCATTTTCAACGCGGTGAAATACACCCCTGGAGGCGGCCATATCCGCATTGATTACAGCGCCGGTTCCGAAGGCATTTCAGTCAGCGTTACGGATGACGGGCCGGGCATTGACCCGGAACACATCCCGCGGCTCACGGAACGCTTCTACCGTGCCGACCCCAGCCGCAGCAAGGAAACAGGCGGGACCGGGCTTGGCCTCGCCATCGTCAAGCACATTCTCTACAACCACGACGGGTACCTGAGCATCGACAGTACCCCCAACAGCGGCAGCACCTTCCGCTGCCACCTGCCCGCCAACCGCATCATCCCTGAAAACGGGCAATGAAATGGCTCAGATCCTCCAGCTTCTGGGGGTCATCATCCACGAACCGCACCACCACCTGGACAAACTTCGTATCCGGGTCCTTTTCCTGGGCCTGGAGCTGATAGACGTAGCCGTTCAGCCGCGCCATCCTGTCTCCCAGATCCACGTCCACCACCGCCTGCTCCAGAATCTGCGGCATGGCGTCATCGCGCCTGGCGCTGACCCGGACGTCGTTCAGGGTAACCGCCCGCAGCACCCCTCTCAGCGTTGCCTGCGAGAAGCGCAGATCAACCATGGTGGCCTCCCTGCCCCGGGCCCCGCCGGCCGGCTTACCGGTCTGGGGCTGTGGGGCGTTACCGCTCTCAACCGGGGACTCCCCGGCCGGTGGCGGGGTTTCCTTTTTCTGGGACCGGCCACCACCGGTCAGAAGATCCGCCGACTGGCGGAAGGCATCACTGGAGGCTGATGCCTTCTGACCGTCATCGCCGAGCTGACTGCCCAGCACCTTGCGTACCTTCTTCCCCAGGGATTCCGGGCTGAAGGGCTTGCCGAGATAATCGGAAACCCCCTCGCGGATGGCCTCAACCACATGCTCCTTGTCGCCACGGCTGGTCACCATCACAAAGGGCGTCTCACCATAGTGACTGTGGCCCCGTGCCCACTGGAGAAGCTCCAGGCCCGAGATCTCGGGCATCTCCCAGTCGCACAGGATCAGATCAAAGCGTTCACGCCCCATCAGCGTCTGGGCCTTGCGTCCGTCCGCCGCCTCATGGAGTTCAATGGAGGGAAACTGGGAACGCATGGTTCGCCTGACCAGGTCCCTTACGAAGCTGGCATCGTCCACCACCAGGGCCTTCAGTTTGCTCATTGCGGGTAATCCGACATCGGTTTGCGGGAATACCCTCACTATAGACCTGAATGCCGGCTGCTGCCCGTGGCTCTGCCGATGTCAGCATTCTGCCATTAGGCGTGTAAGAGATTTCTTACACTGATGTAGGAAATGGTTGTTCTGTCACGTCGGAAACAACCTATTTCACCTGATTTAACTTCGTATGATACTGATTATGAAAGGCTTTAATGAGCCGGGTGACTGGAAGCGGACAGCCCGTCGGTATTGACCCACTCAACAACCGTCCCTGAGTTGGTATTGTTTCAACTGTCAGCGGACGACAGGGAAAGGACGTTACAGGGATGGTTTCCTCAGAGGAGCTGAGGGGAAGCATGGAATAAAGGGATGTAATGCTTGAGGGACGCTGAACCAGAAGGCCGGCTCGGATGCCGGCTGGCCAGGGAAGGCCGTAGATGGATTCACAGGAGGTGGTAAACGGGCAGGACGCCCACCGCTTTCGTCGGAAAGCGTTTCGCCAGTTTGAGGGATGGCCACGGCCATCCCTTTTTTATGCAGCGCCGTCCAGCCCGCCCCCCGGAGCCCAATACAGCCTTACCCGGTTGAACTCCTCAAACTCGTTGAGGTCCGGCCAGGTCCGCCCTTCCACCGTGGTGATCAGCCGGTAATCCTCATTGCCAAGATGCCGAAGCCGCGAGTCCGCCATCAGAACCGCATCCGCACCGGCCTGGAAATCCCACAGCATGGGGCGATTCTCCGGATCATAGAGTACGTCAGCGGCCAGAAGCACCTCGGGGCGAGCCTCATCGCGCCAGTCTCCGGCCAGTGTCACCGTCACGCCGTTGCGGCGGGCATTGATGTCAGTGGCCGCGAGCGCGTCCGGATCAATGTCCGCCGCAATGACCTCCCGGGCGCCCGCCATGGCAGCGGCAATGGCCACAATCCCGCAACCACACCCGAAATCAAGCACCCGCCGCCCGGCGACGCGCTCCGGATTGTCCAGCAGCCACTGGGCCATCACCTGGCCACTGGCCCAGCAGAACGACCAATAGGCCGGTTCGGCCACAACCAGCTGCGCCTCCTCGTGGCTGAGCGGGCCCTCCAGGCAGTCGGGATCAAACAGACAGAGTTCGATCCCCGGGCAACCGGCGGGCCGGCTCCAGCAGGTCCGGGCACGTGGCAGGCTGCGCTGCAACAGGGCATCGAGGGGGATCTTTTCCATGGCAGCGCATACTAGCCGGCCCGCCGGGTAGCGTAAAGCGCCGGGAGCTGGGTTAGACTGTGCACTCACTGCAACAACGGAATCATCACCGTGGCCTCCGAACTCCCGCTTACCAACGACTATGCCGAACTGCTGCGCGAGGGGCGCCCGTTCCTGGACGTACGCGCGCCTGTAGAGTTCGCCGAGAGCACGCTGCCCAACGCGCACAACCTGCCTCTCATGACCGACTCCGAGCGCCAGCAGGTGGGCATCCGCTACAAGGAAGCCGGTCAGAATGCGGCCATCGAGCTCGGCCATGAACTGGTCGGAGGCCAGGTGCGCGAGGCCAGGATTGCCAAGTGGGTGGACTTCGCGAACCGTCACCCGGAGGCTCGACTGTACTGCTCCAGGGGTGGCCTGCGTTCCCGTATCGTGCAGCAGTGGCTGCATGAGGCCGGCGTCACCATCCCCCGGGTTGAAGGGGGCTACAAGTCACTGCGGCGCTTCGTGCTGGATGAGCTGATCGAAAACCGGATCCCCGGGCTGCCCCTGATGGTGGTCGCTGGACGCACCGGTACCGGCAAGACGCGGCTGCTCCATCAGCTTCCCAACCCCGTGGACCTGGAAGGACTGGCCGCACACCGCGGCTCCAGCTTCGGGCGCACGCTCACCCCCCAGCCCACCCAGGCCAGCTTCGAGAACGCCTTGGCCACGGCACTCTACCAGGCCCACGCCCGTGGCGGCCCCATCCATGTGGAGGATGAGGGGCGACTGATCGGCCGGCGCGTACTGCCCGTACCTCTGCAGAAGCGTCTGGGCGAATCCCCCCGGATGGTGCTCGAACAGCCATTGGCAACGCGTGTCGAGAACATTCTGGAGGACTACGTCATCGACATGACTAGAGCCTTCATGGAACGCGACGGAATGGAGACTGGCTTTGAAGCCTTCCGTGGTTTTCTGTTGGATGCACTCGGCCGTATCCGCAAGCGCCTGGGCGGACTGCGCCACCAGCAGCTGGAAGCGGTAATGCAGGAGGCCCTGTCGCAACAGTGGCAGTCCGGCGACCTGGACCGCCACCGTGACTGGATCCGGACGCTGCTGACGGACTATTACGATCCAATGTACGATTACCAGCTCAACCAGCGCGATGGCCGTGTTCTGAAACAGGGCGGATTCGACGAACTGGTTGAGTGGGCGGTGGACGCCAACACGCAACCGCTGACAGAACAAGAATCCATAAGGAGCGCCTGAATGGAAAGCATGATCCCGGATACGGAACAGCTCCAGGAGCTGACATCCATGGCCGCAGGCATGGCCATGAATTACCTGCCGCAGCTGTTGCTGGCCGTCATCACGCTGGTCGTCGGCCTGTGGCTGATCAACCGGTTCGTCACCGCCCTCGACAGGAAACTGACCGCCAAGGATCCAACCCTCGGGCGTTTTGTGACCGGTCTGGTTTCCATCCTGTTCAAGATCATCCTGTTGATCTCCGTCGCATCCATGGTCGGTATCGCGACGACCTCCTTCATTGCCGTCCTTGGTGCCGCCGGCCTGGCCGTCGGTCTGGCCCTCCAGGGCAGTCTCGCGAACTTCGCCGGCGGTGTCCTCATCCTCATCTTCAAGCCATTCAAGGTTGGCGACGTCATCGAGGCCCAGGGCTTTCTGGGCACGGTCAAGGAAATCCAGATCCTGTACACCGTGGTGGACACTTTCGACAACCGCCAGGTGGTGATGCCCAATGCGTCGCTCTCCAACGCCAGTCTGACCAATTACAGCGCCTACCCGAACCGCCGTGTGGATATGACCATCGGTATCAGCTACACCGATGACATCCAGAAGGCCCGCGAGGTTATCCAGAAGACCCTGGCAACGGATGAGCGCATCCTGCGTGATCCGGAACCGATGATCGTGGTGGGCGATCTCGGTGACAGCTCAGTGGATCTCAAGGTCCGCATCTGGGCCAATGGGGATGACCTCTGGTTCTGCTACTGGCACATGCTTGAACAGATCAAGGTGGCCTTCGACCAGAACGGCATCACCATTCCCTATCCGCAGCGGGATGTGCACCACTACCAGTCTGCGGGCTGATTGTACAAAATGTAACCTTTTTGCGGGACACCTCCGGCGGGGTTGGTCTAGCCTGAGATCAGGATCCCCGGATCCATGGGTCACAGCCCCATGCCAGGAGGTGTTGCCATGCCCGTACAGACCCTGATTGAACACCTGAAGGCCCACGGTGCCGAGTACCAGTGCCTGAGCCATCCCCCCGGTTTCACTGCCCAGTCCCTTGCCCATCACTGCAACGTGCCCGGTGACCAGGTTGCCAAGACGGTCATCATCGAGCTGGACGGACGCATGGCCATGCTGGTGATGCCAGCCAGCTTCCGGATCCGCTGGGACCGGATGATGGAGGTACTCTATACGGACTTCGTGGAACTGGCGGATGAAGCGGACTTCACGGACCGCTTCCCGGACTGCGAAGTCGGTGCCATGCCCCCCTTCGGCAACCTCTTCGGGATGACGGCCTACTGCAGCGAAACCCTTGCGGAACAGCCGGAAATCACCTTCGCCGCGGGCAGCCATACCGAGGCCATGCAGATCGCCACAAGGGATTACCTGGCACTGGCCCAGCCGGTGGTCATCAGCCAGGGCTTCCTGCGGCCCGGTGCCCGTCGTCCCGCCTGGCTCGCCGGCAGGCCCGGACGCTCGCGCAAGGCCGGCTGAGCCCCTGTTGCCGTCGTTCACTCTGGCGTAGACTGCGCTCATGAGTGAACACGAGCACGACATCGCCGTGATCGGCGCCGGCATGGTTGGCGCCGCCCTGGCACTGGCCTGCGCAGCCGGCGGCTGGCGCGTGGCCGTCATCGAACCCAGTGCCCCGGAAGCGCCCGCCAGCGACAGCGACCCCGACCTGCGCGTCTCCGCCCTGAGCGCCGGCAGCGAAGCCTGGCTGCGCGGGCTGGGCGTATGGCCCGCCATGGAGGAAATGCGCATGGCGCCCTTCCAGCGGCTGGCGGTCTGGGAGGCCGCCTCGGGACCGCTCGCCAGCATGCCCGGCGGCCGGCTGCTGGCCCAGCAGGCACGCACCGAGTTCAACGCCGCCCGGCTCGGACGCGACCATCTGGGCCATATCGTCGAGAACCGCGTAACCCGCTGGGCCCTTTGGGAACGGATGGGCCAGCAGACCGGCATTACCCGGTTCTGCCCGGCATCACTCCAGGCGCTGGAGCAGACAGAAGACGGCGTCACGCTCACACTGGAAGGCGGTGAGACGCTGCGTGTGGCTCTGGTCGTGGGTGCGGACGGGGCCAGTTCCGTAACACGGCGCCTGGCCGGCATCGGGACCAGCCGCACGCAGTACCGCCAGCAGGCCATGGTCATCAACATCCGCCATGCACCGCCGGCCCAGACCATCACCTGGCAGATGTTCACCCCCCAGGGACCCAAAGCCTACCTGCCGTTGCCCGAAGCGGATGGCAGCGCCTGGGGCTCACTGGTCTGGTACGACCAGCCGGAAACCCTGGATGAACTGATGGCCATGGAGGAAGACCGACTCCTGGCCGCCATACGCAGAACCTTTCCACTGGAGCTGCCGGACCCCGAGGCCGCTCCGGCGCGGGGCCGTTTTCCCATCGCACGCGAACATGCCCACCAATACGCCCATGGGCGTGTTGTGCTGGTCGGGGACGCCGCCCACACCATCAACCCACTGGCCGGGCAGGGCGTCAATCTCGGCTTCCAGGACGCAGCCGCGCTGGCGCGCAGCCTGGGCACGGCGGGCGCTCAGAGTGACCCCGGGAAGGCGCGAGTGCTGGCCGCCTACGAGGCGGAGCGCCGCCCCCGCAACCGCCTGATGATGGACGCTATGGACCTGTTCTACCATCTGTTCAGCAACACCACCCCGCCACTGCATCTGGCGCGCACCCTGGGCCTGGGGCTGGCGGGCCGGGTGCCATTCGCGCGCGAACGGGTCACCCGCTATGCCATGGGGATTGACGAGCAGCTGCCCGCGCCCATTGAATCACTGCTGAAACGACTGGCCTGACAACCAAGCGAGGAACCCATGTCCGAAAGCATCTTCAGCCGCATCATCAACCGTGAAATCCCCGCCGATATCGTGCACGAGGACGACCAGTGCCTGGCCTTCCGGGACATCAACCCGCAGGCGCCGGTACACATCCTGATCATCCCGAAAAAGGCCATCCCAACGGTCAACGACATCACCGAAGAGGATGAGAAGACGGTCGGGCACCTCTATACCGTCGCCGCCCGGATTGCCAAGGAGGAAGGCATCGACGGGGACGGTTTCCGTACGGTCATGAACTGCAACGAACACGGCGGCCAGTCCGTGTACCACATCCACCTGCACCTGATCGGTGGCAAGGCACTGGGCTGGCCCCCCTTCCCCAACGGCTGAGGCACATGGCGCGGGTGGTCAGCCCGCGCTTCCCGAATCGTTGCCGTCAGCGTCAAGTTCCCGTTCCGTCTCGGAAAGCGGCCGATGGCGCACGTCCATACCGCGGACCAGGTAGATCACCTGCTCGGCCAGGTTGTCCGCGTGGTCACCGACCCGCTCCAGAGCCCGCAGCGTCCACATCTGGTTGAGACAGAGCCCGATACCACGCGGATCCTCCATCATGTGCGTGACCAGCGCGCGTGCGGAACTCTTGTATTCCTCGTCCACGGACTCATCCTCGCGCATCACGTTCAGGGCGCTCTCGGTATCAAAGCGCGCGAAGGCATCCAGGGCATTGCGCACCATGGCCCGGACATGGCCGCTGATATTGCGCACCTCCACGAAACGGCGCTGGCTCATGCTGTCATCCATCTCATCTGACATCTCCAGCGCCAGGCGTGCGATCTTCTTGGCCTCGTCGCCAATGCGCTCAAGGTCCGCCACCATCTTGACCACGGACATGACCAGGCGCAGGTCACTGGCGGCCGGCTGGCGCAGCGCGATCACCTGTATGGCCTCCTCATCAAGGCGGCGCTCCATGTCGTCCACCTCGCGATCACGGTCACGCACGGCCTGCGCTTTATCCGCATCATTGCTGACGAGCGCCTCAACCGCCTCGCCAATCTGTTTCTCGACCAGTCCGCCCATTTCAAGCAGCTGGTTCTTGAGTTCACTCAGCTCATCATTGAACCGCTGGGAAATGTGGCGGGAATAGTTCTCTCGATCACTTACCATTATTGTGCCTCTGACAATGTGTCACCCACGGGAAGGATAAGACAGATGTGTGACAGTTCCATGACATCAGGCCACGCCTCAAGCCACATCGCAAATGCCGCTGATGGGGCTATACTGGCCCGCAACGCATCCTGACTGAAGCATCGGACAGACACCCATGAAAACACAACCCGACAAACCCCAACCCCGTGGTGAACTGACGCTGCAGCTGGTCACCATGGCCTCCGACACCAACAATAACGGCGATATCTACGCCGGCTGGCTGGTCAACAAGATGGATCTGGCCAGCGCCACCGCAGCCGGCCGACTGGCGCGCGGCCGGACCGCAACCGTCGCCATGGAAGGCATGGAGTTCCTGTCGCCCGTGCGACTTGGCGCCGAGGTGGCCTTCTACACCCACCTGGAGGACATTGGCCGGAGCTCCATGAAGATACGGGTGGAGGTATGGACCCGTGACCAGACCGAGCAGCATGCGCGCAAGGTAACCGAGGCGCAGTTCGTGAGCGTGGCCATCGATGAGCATGGCCGGATCCGCGAAGTGCCCGAGCCGGCCCAGAAGCTCTAGCCGGGAGCCCGGCTGGCCCTATCTGTCAGATTTTTTTACACATTGGCCGTCTCGTAGATGGCTGGCGCATGACCATCTGTATGATTGCGCAGATGAAAGAGCCTCTGTGCACGCTTCATGCATTCCTCTCTCTGTCCGATCTGCCATCCCGGCAGGGATTCAGGGAGTCAGAGTCATGCAAAAGCCCACATCCATACCCCATTCATCACGTGCCCTTGTCATGGGTTTTCTGCTGCTGCCTGCAGCCGCCATGGCGGCACCCTACACCTTCGACAGCGGCACCGGTCTCAATGATGCTCACAGCTGCAGCAGTGGCGGTGCCTACATCATCAGCACAGGCAACGTAACCGCCAACAACGCCGATGCCACAAACTGTTTTGGCGCCTACGGGGGCAACCCCAGCCAGCTGCTGCCGAACAGCGCACCACTGGCCTGGAACGGCGACAACTGGGATTTCATCGCCAAGATCGATGATGCCGGCTCCGACCTACTGAGCGCGGACCTCAACCAGAACCAGGGTGACTGGTCCTACTCCGGCGACGTCAGCAACTGGGCCAGCTTCTTCGTCGTCACCAAGGCTTCGAACAATCCAGGCTGGGCGGCCTACTACTTCGATGATACCCAAGGGGCCAGCACACTCAGCGGCACCTTCTTCATCCCCTGGGTGAACGAGGGCGGCAACAATGGCCCTGATCTCAGCGCCGCAGAGGAAGGCGGCTCCGCCCTTTCCAACCTGAGCCTGTACGCCCGCCGGGTAGCGCAGGTTCCGGAACCCGCCACGCTTGGCCTGATGGGTCTGGGGCTTCTGGGCCTGGGTCTGGGCCGACGCCAGCGCGCCCAGTAACCCGGGGGACGACCGCCGCAACTGCGGCGGTCTTTCTTTTCACCGCCTTTCGGGCCTATCCTGAGCCTTCGTACACAACCCAACACCTTGATCATGCCCATTCCGGATCACTACCGCCGTGGCGCCTGCCCTTCCGCCGGCAACCCGATGGCCAGCGGCGACGGGCTCCTGTCGAGGATCCGGCTGATCGATGGCCGCCTGACACCATCAGGTCTCAGGCGGGTGGCGGCGCTGGCGGATGAGCACGGATCCGGCCTGATCGAGATCACCGGCAGGGGCAACCTGCAGCTTCGGGGCCTCGCCGAGGAGGCCGAGGCCGAGCTGACAGCAACACTGGTGGATGCTGGCCTGGCGGTTGAACCAGCGGCGTCCGAAGCGGTCCGCAACATCCAGTGCAGTGCCGCTGCGGACCTGGATCCACAGGCCCTGATCGACCCTGCCCCTCAAGCCCGTGCTCTCGATCAGAGGCTCATCAGCGATGACCGTTTCCGGGCGTTGCCGCCCAAGTTCCGCTTCGTTTTCAACGGCGGAGGGCTGACCCATCTGGCTGATGCGGACGGGGATATCCGAGCGGATGCGGTTTCAACGCCGGAAGGCACCCGTTACTGCATCGGCCTGGCCGGCACCTCCGCCACGGCTCAAAGCCTGGGCAACTGTAAGCCATCGCAGGTGGTGGATGTCCTGGTCGAGCTGGCCCTGATCTTCCTCGAAGAGCGCCAGCGACTGATCACGCCGGCAAGGCGGATGCGGCAGCTCATTGATGCCTCCGGCAGTTCGCCCTTCGCGGGGCTGCGTGATCTCAGCCGGCCCGGTGGCGTTACGGCGGACCATCCACCGGCTCCGGAACCCGGCCGGACCAGGGCCGGCACGGTTCTGGGTGTCGCCCTCGGGTGCCTGGGCACCAACAGCGCCCGGCTGATCGCGGAACAGCTGGAAGCGCACAACAGCACACTGAGGATCACGCCCCAGCGATGCCTGATCATGCCCCATGGCCCGGTCACCAACCCCGGGCTTGCGGAAGCGCCGGAACTGATCCACACCCCGGGCGATCCCCGACTCTCGGCCATTGCCTGCCCCGGAATGCCGGGCTGTGCCTCGGGCAGCACCGCAACACGCCGGGATGCCCTGGACTGGGCTGAACAGGTGCCGGAACTCTTCGACGGGCGTAGTCTGGTCCACGTTTCCGGATGCCCCAAGGGCTGCGCCCACCCCGGCAGGGCCCCTGTGGTGCTGGTCGCCCGGGAGGGGCGCTACGACCTGGTGCTCGACGACCGGGCCCTGCCCGAGGAGGAAGGCCACCGGATCGCAAGCGGCCTGCTGCCGGAGGAGGTCCCGGATACGCTGCGCGCCCTGGTCAGTACAGCAGCACTGAACAGCCCCGGTGACGAACCCCTGGTCCAGTCCCTGGTACGCGTGGCTCAGGCATCCCGGAACAGGCGATGATGGGCCGGGTCGTAGAGGGCACTGTTGCAGAAATCCGTCTCCCCGAGCGCCGGACCCACAAGGATGATCGCTGAACGCTTCTCCGGGATGCGCTCAAGATCCTCCGCCAGCCGCCCGAGCGGCGCCCGCAGCACCTGCTCATCCGGCCGGCTGGCGCGGAAGACCACCGCCGCCGGGCAGGCGGCGCCGTAAAAGGGGGTCAGCCGTTGCACCACCGAATCCAGCGTGTGCAGCGACAGATGAATGGCCAGGGTGGTACCGGTGGCCGCATAGGCCTCCAGGGTTTCGCCTTCCGGCATGGAGGAGGCGCGCCCCTGGGTCCGTGTGAGCACCAGGCTCTGGGCGACACCGGGCATGGTCAGCTCCTGGCCCAGTACGGCCGCCGCCGCTGAAAAGGCGGGGACGCCGGGGGTCAGCTCGTACGGAATGGCCAGCTCCCGCAGCCGGCGCAGCTGCTCCGCCACCGCCGAGTAGATGGCCAGGTCCCCGGAGTGGAGGCGGGCCACGTCCAGACCCTCGTTGTGGGCTTTCTGGATTTCGCCGATGATGTCATCCAGCGCCATGGAGGCTGTGTTGATCAGCCATGCGTCCTCCGGCGCATGGGCAAGCACTTCCTCCGGGATGATCGAACCCGCGTAGAGGCAGACCGGGCAGGCGGCGATGCGGTCCCTTGCCCGCAGCGTGATCAGATCCGGGGCACCCGGGCCGGCCCCGATGAAGTGTACCGTCATGCTCTTCCTTCCCCTGCCTGTGATGGTTTGGTGATGAACCATATCGTGATCGGCCGGTCCGACTGCCAGCCATTGAACCGCCCCAGCGGCTCCGTGCGGTCCACCGAGAGGCGTGTCAGTTGCCCGCCGAACCGCTCCCGGGCCGCCATCAGCGCGGCTTCGCCTTCAAGGGTTACCGCCGTCGCCACACAGCGGCCCCCAGCTGCCAAAGCGGACCAGGCGGCATCAATCACGCCCTCCCCACTGGCACCGCCCCCGATGAAGACTGCGTCCGGTTGCGCCAGCGCGGGCATCGCCCCAAGGAGATCTCCCTCCCGGGTCTCCAGGTGGCCCACGCCATGCAGGCGCGCATTCTCCCGAACGTTTGCCAGCCGCTCCGGGCGCCGTTCAACCGCGGTCGCCCTGTTGGCCGGGTCCGCCAGGAGCCATTCCACGGCCACCGCGCCGGAACCGGCGCCCAGATCCCAGAGATGCTCCCCGCCCTGGGGCGCCAGTTGCGCCATGACCACCGCCCGGATCTCCGGCTGCGAGATCTGGCCGTCCTGCAGGAAGGCCCCATTGGCCCGCCCCGGCACCCTGGAGACCGGCGTTGCCCCTTCGGCGAGCCGGCATTCGATAGCCAGGGTATTCAGGCGGGCAGGCGCCTGCGCCAGACCTTGCTGCGCCGTGGTCTCAAGTATCCGTTCCTCCGGCCCACCCAAGGCCTCGAGTACTGTCACCCGGCTGACGCCGTAACCACTGTCCGTGAGCAGCCGACAGACCACCGCCGGGCTCTGTTCATCACTGCTGAGCACCAGCAGCCGCCGATCGGGCGCAAGCGCCATCCGCAACCGGTCCGGATCCCGCGCCACCAGCGAGTGACAGTGAACCGACTGCAGCGGCCACCCCAGGCGCGCGGCCGCCAGCGAAAAGGCGGACGGCCCCGGATGGCAGGCCATCACCTCCGGCGGGAAAGTGCGCGCCAGCGTCGCCCCCACTCCGTACCAGAACGGGTCACCACTGGCGAGCACACAGACCGGCCGCCCCTGCCACTGGCGTATCCGTTCAATGCCCTCACTGAACGGCGACGGCCAGGCTTCCCGCTGCTGGCCTGAAATGGCCGGCAGGTGATCCAGATGGCGCTGGCCCCCGATCACGAATTCCGCCCCGGTTACCGCCGCCCGGGCCGCCTCACCCAGCGCGTCCCAGCCAGCCTCGGACAGCCCCACAACGCTCAGCCAGCGTTGCGTTCCCGGCTCGCCACAAGACGTGTTCTCCGCGCTCACTGTATAATCCCGTTTTTCATCCATTTCCCGACTCCGGCAACCAACCATGGCCTTTCGCATCCTGATCCTCGGCGGCACCCGCGACGCCATGACACTGGCGGAACAGCTCCTGGAAAAACCCGAGCTGGAACCCACCTACTCACTCGCGGGCCGTACCCGCCGCCCCCTGCCACCGGCACTGCCAACCCGCCGGGGCGGCTTCGGCGGTATTGAAGGCCTGAAGCAGTGGCTCATGGAGCACGACATTGCCGCCGTGGTGGACGCCACCCACCCGTTCGCCGCCGAGATGTCCCACAACGCCGCCATTGCCTGCCAGGAGCTCGACCTGCCTCTGGGCCGGCTCGAACGCGAACCCTGGGCGCCCCAGTCCGGCGACGACTGGTACCCGGTACCCGACCTCCACGAAGCGGCCCGCAAAGCCACCGGACTGACCGCGGCGGGTGACACCCTCTGGCTCACCACCGGCCGCACCAGCCTCCCGGCCTTTGAGGGCATCCCCGACCGCCACCTGCTCGTGCGCTGCGTCGATCCTCCGGACCCCGAGCCCGCGTTTCCGGACTGGACCCTGATTGAAGACCGCGGCCCCTACCACCTCGAGGACGAACGCCGCCTCATCAGCGACCACAACGTCGCCGCCCTCATCACCAAGAACTCCGGCGGCCAGGCCGCCCACCCCAAACTCGACGCCGCCCGCGAGGCCGGCATCCCGGTCATCATCATCGACCGCCCCTCCCTGCCTCCGGCCACCCACTCCTTCCAGTCCCCGGAAGAAGTCACACAATGGCTGGAACAGGCGCTAAAGGTTATCGAGGCGTATCAGACGGGGTCCGGGGAGCTCTGAACGGGAAGCTCTGGAGCCAGGGATGGCGTAAGAGCAGCGTACACAGACGTATTCACAGCGATTCCCGTTCAGGGGTCCCCAACCCCCGTCATTCGAGGCGTCACAAATAATCCCGGGGACTGTAAACAAACCAACGATCCCCATGACGCACATACCGCCCCCGGGAATTCCCAACCAGAACCACCGTCCGCATATCCACCTCGGTCGGATCCGCCTCCGCCAGCGTCGTCATCCGAACCCACTCATCCGGCCGCCCGACCGCCGCCGCGAACACCACCGGCGTCTCCCCCGGCTGCTCCGCCCTCAGGAGCGACAGCGCCTCGCCCAGCTGCCAAGGCCGGCTCGAGGAGCGCGGATTGTAGAACGCCATGGCAAAATCCGCCCGAGCCGCCAGCTGCAGCCGGTTCGCGATCACCGACCAGGGCTTGAGATTGTCCGAAAGCGAGATGGCACAGAAGTCATGCCCCAGAGGCGCTCCCACCCGGGCAGCCGCCGCCTGCAGCGCCGACACTCCCGGATGCACCTCAAACTCAACGTCCGCCCACTCCGGTCGTGCCTGATGATCCAGCACCTCGCAAAGAGCCGCCGCCATGGCAAAAATGCCCGGGTCGCCCCCGGACACCACCGCCACACTGCGCCCTTCCGCAGCCAGGTCCAGCGCCCCGGCAGCCCGCTCCAGTTCCACCCGGTTGTCCGAGGGATGGCACTGGTGGCGTTCCGAGGCCAGCCGGTCCAGGTAGGGCCCGTAGCCCACCAGGTCCGTCGCCTGCTCGATCAGCTCCCGGGTCTCCGGCGTCACCCACTCAGGGCCGGCCGGGCCCACGCCGATCACGTCCAGCCGTTTCATACCCGCACCCCGGGGCCGGGAATCAGCACCATGGAGAAGTACGGCGCCTTGCCGTCCGGTGCCTCCACCAGCGGCATGACCCGCTCCTCCGGCATGCTCGCCTTCTCCACGTACCAGGCCCGCTCCTGGAGGCCCAGGTCCGTCACGATGCGGCGGAGCAGCGGCAGGTTGGTGCCCACCTTCATGATCACCGTGGCCCGCTCCGGATCAATGCTGGCCCGCAGGGCTTTCTCGTCCATGGTGCCCGGAATCACCCGCAGCTGGTCATCGCGCATCATCAACGGATGCGGCAGCAGCGCGCCGCCGGCCATCATGGCGCCCACACCCGGCACTACAGTGCTCTCGAACCGGTCCTTGAGGCGCAGGTAGATGTGCATGAAGGAGCCGTAGAAGAAGGCGTCCCCTTCGTTGAGCACCGCAACAGAACGGCCGGCTTTCAGGTGCTGGGCAACAGCCTCGGCGGATTCCTCGAAGAAATCCTCGATCTGCTGGCGGTATTCCGGGCTGCCATGGGGAATCTCGTTGGTCACCGGGTAGACCAGGGGCAGTTCCTCGTGCTCATCGGTGATATGGGCCTCGCAGGAGGTCCGCGCCCGCCCGGGGCCGCTGCGTTTGCAGAAGTAGGCCACCACCGGGCATTCGGACAGGAGCCGTGCAGCCTTGAGGGTGATCAGTTCCGGATCGCCGGGGCCCGTGCTGATGCCGTAGAGATGGCCGTAACCGGCCGCGTCCTGTGGGATTGTGAGTGCATCATTCATGATGGTCATTCCGTTTCGCTGGCCAGGGCGTTCACGGCAGCCGCCGCCATGGCGCTGCCACCGCGGCGTCCGTAGACGGTGATAAAGGGGAGATCCGGGGTCGCCGCGAGGGCTTCCTTGCTTTCGGCGGCGCCGATGAACCCCACGGGAAAGCCGAGTATGGCGGCCGGGCGCGGAGCGCCGTTGGCCAGCCGGTTGAGCAGGTGGAACAGGACGGTCGGGGCGTTGCCGATGGCCACCACGCTGCCCTCGAGGTGCTCATCCCAGAAGTCCACGGCGGCGGCGCTGCGGGTGTTGCCGATGGCAGCGGCGTGCTCGGGCACGCGTTCGTCGCGCAGGGTGCAGATGACGGCGTTGTCCGCGGGCAGTCGCTTGCGGGTGACACCGTGGGCGACCATTTCGCTGTCGCAGAGAATGGGGGCGCCGGCCTGCAGAGCGGCTTTCGCGGAAGCGGCAACGTCGGCGGACCAGCTCATGGCCTCAACGAGGTCGGTCATGCCGCAGGCGTGGATGAGGCGGACGGCGGTTTTTTCCAGGTCCGCGGGCACGGCAGCGAGGTCCGCTTCGTTGCGGATGGTGGCGAAGGAGGCGCGGTAGATGGCGGCGCCGTCCTTTTCGTAGTCATGGAGTTCGTCCATGGTCATTCCCTTCATCAATGTTCAGTACAGAAAACGTTGTCACCAGCTTTCAACTCATTTGCCGGTCAGGCATCGGGGAGTGTTCTCCGGGAATCGCTGTAAATACATCCCTGTACGCTGCTCTTCCGCCATCCCTGGCTCCAGAGCTTCCCGGAGAACACTCCCCGATACCTTCCGTTTAACCGCATAGTTATCGCCACGCCCATTGATCCCACCTCACGGCTTTATCCTTACCCCTCGTGCGACGAGCCACCAGGCGAGTATTCCAGTGGACACAGTCACCACCGGCAGTACCAGCAACGTCCATCCACCGCCGGTGGTTCCCTCATCAAGCAGGCTGTACCGGAAGCCGTCCACGATGTAGACCATGGGGTTGGCCAGGGAGACGGTGTCCCAGGGGGCCGGGAGGCGGTCGATGGGGTAGAAGACGCCGCCCAGGTAGATCAGTGGCGTCAGCAGGAAGGTGGCGATGACGGAGGTGTCGTCGAAGCTGCGGGCGAAGATGCCGTTGAGCAGGCCCGCGAAGGAGAACAGCAGGGCGCTCAGTACCGCTACCAGAAGGCCGATGCCCGGGTGCTGGAGTTCGAGCTGGGTCATGGGCAGCGCCACCAGCATCACCAGTGCCCCGGCCATGAGTCCACGCAGGACGCCGGCGGTGGCGAAGCCGGCGACGATGAGCCAGGCGGGCATGGGAGCGACCAGCATTTCCTCGATGTGGCGCTGCAGCCGGGCGCCGAAGAAGGCCAGCGTGGTGTTGTTGTAGGCGTTGGTGACCACGGCGAAGAGCACCAGGCCGGGCATGAGGTAGTCGGCGTAGCTGGCGCCGCCGACTTGACCGAGGTCGCGGCCGACGAACTGCCCGAAGATGACCATGAAGAGGGTGGCTGTGACCACGGAGGGCAGCAGGTTCTGGATCCAGGAGCGCAGGAAGCGCCGCACCTGTTTGATCACCAGGCCCTGGTAGGCGTTCCAGAGGATGGTGGCGTTCATGGCTGGTCCTCCCCTTTGGGCTCGCCGCCTTCGAGAAGACGCAGGAAGCGGGCTTCGAGGCCCTGGTCGCCGGTGCCGCTGCCGGCGTCGGCGCCGAAGAGGCGTTCGGGAATGTCGTTGGCGATCAGGCGGCCTTCCTTGAGCACGGCGACGTTCTGGCAGAGGTCGCGCATTTCCTCGAGGTAGTGGCTGCTCATGAGAATGGTGGTTCCGGCCATGTTGAGTTCCTGCAACAGGGCCCAGGTGTCGCGCCGGGCTTCCACGTCCAGGCCGGCCGTGGGTTCGTCGAGGATCAACAGTTCCGGTTCATGGACCAGGGCACGGGCGAGCATCAGGCGACGCTTCATGCCGCCCGACAGCCCCCAGGGCTTGCGTTCGGCGCGTTCCTGCAGGCCTACCCGCTCCAGCACCACACGGGCCCGCTCCCGGGCACGGTGGCGCGGCAGGCCGTAGTACATGGCCTGGGTCTCAATGATCTCGTTGATGGGCTCGAAGCTGTTGAAGTTCACTTCCTGGGGGACGAGGCCGACGCGGCGCCGGGCGGCGACGGGATCGCGTTCCGGATCATGGCCGAACAGGCGCACGCTGCCGGTCTCCAGTCGCACCAGCCCGGTCATCAGGCCGATCAGGGTGCTCTTGCCGGCGCCGTTGGGGCCGAGCAGGCCGTGGAAGGCGCCGCGTGGCACACTAAGGTCCACGCCCGCCAGCGCTGGCTGGCCGCCCTTATAGGTCTTGTGCAGCCCCTGGAGGTCGATGGCGGTGTCCGTCATGCCACCTCCTCGGCAAACCCGGTGAGTTCGCCCTGGCGGCTGACACTGCATACCGTCAGGTGATGCTCGCCGGGAAGGTAGTCGCGCATCCGCGCCAGACCCAGGCCGGCCATGCGGTCGCCCAGGGGGACGCCGGCCTGCTGGCAGGCTTCCAGCGCCTCGATGCTGGTGTTGGCGTTGCGGATCCATTCAGCCAGATCCGCCCCAGCACCGGCAGCCAGGGCCTGGTCGGCCAGGAAGTCGAAATCGATGGCACAGCGTTGGCTGTGAGTGTCCGGCTCGCCGGCGGCGAACTTGCTGAGCTTGCCGAAGCCGCTGGCCAGGGTCACGCGGGGCAACGGGTATTTCTTCAGGTACTTGAGAAGGGCGCCGAACATGTCGCCCATCTCGACGATTGCGCCCTCTTCCAGCCCGAAATACGACCGGGCAAAGGTTTCGCTGGTACCGCCCGTGCAGCCGGCGATATGGGTCAGTCCATTGGCATTGGCCACGTCCACGGACTGATGGATGGAAGCGATAAAGGCGGAGCAGGAGAAAGGCCGCACGATGCCGGTGGTGCCGAGCACGGAAAGACCGCCCAGGATGCCCAGCTTGGGGTTCATGGTGCGTTGGGCAATGGCTTCGCCGTCGTCGATGCCGACGGTGACATCGAAGCCGCCTTCGTAGGCGGTATCTGCCGCGATGGAGTCAAGGTGTTCGGCGATCAGGCGCCGGGGCACCGGATTGATGGCGGCTTCGCCCACGGCTATCGGCAGACCGGAACGGGTCACGGTACCCACCCCTTCCCCGGCATGGAAGCGTACGCCCGGCTCACTCCCCAGCTCCAGGCGTACCCAGAGCCGCGCCCCATGGGTGGCGTCGGGATCATCCCCGGCGTCCTTGATGACGCCGGCGGTGGCGGCTACGCCGGTCACCGCCAGGTCCTCGATAGTCATGGCCGGCTCCTGGCCTCGGGGCAACCGGATACTTACGCATCGCTCCTCAACACCCGCCAGCAACGCACGCGCGGCAGCTACCGAGGCGGCCGTGGCACAGGCACCGGTGGATAGCCCCTGTCGAAGTGGGCCGTTGTGTTCCGGGGTTTCAGGACGCATGGGTCGGTTACGGGTCAGCCAGCGTCACCAGCGCGCCCGCCGCGCGCTCGATGCTGTTCCCACTGGGCCGGTCTCCGGACTCATGCTGGAACCTGATCGGTTCGGGCGGATCGCCTTCCCATGATGGCACCATCACAGTGGCGGGGTATGATCCGCGCCCAGCATTCACCGTTGCGGGGGCAGTCCCGGACTCTCACCGGGTTCCCGTTTCAGCCAGGCATCCGAACGAATGCTGACCACCCAGGGACGAAAGAGGATCGAATCCTAGAGGATTGCCACCGCCTGGTCAAACTGGCACCAACCGCCTTTGACTTTCATCAGCGACTTCCCTAGGCTCCCCGACGCTTCGGTCAGCGCTCCACGAGGAGCGCTGGGGAACCCGGTGAGAGTCCGGGACTGACGCGCAGCGGTATTGGGGAACAAGGATCACAGGGGGTAACCCGGGCACTGTCCTGACCGGATGGGAAGCCGTGATCCAAGGCCAGCGCCAGGCAATGGCGCCCGCCCCTGAGTCCGAAGACCTGCCGAAGCCCGGTCCACATTACTGAAGGGCCGGAAGCCGAGCCTTCGCGATTGAGGTGTTCGGGCCGCCAACGGACCGGTGTTACAACCGCTGACCCCCTGTCGGCCTGCCCGCGTGAGGGCTCCATCACTAATGGATTCAGTGCTGGAGCACCTTGTATGAAACGACTCTGTCTACTACTCGCCCTTGTATCCCCAGTGTCCGCGCTCGGGGCTGATCACCATATGGCACTGGACGAGCTGGTAGTCCAGGGTTCTGCCCTTGAAGAAACCCTTCCCTCGGAGCTGTCCGATTACGGCGCGGAACTGGAAGTCATCGACGGTCAGGAGCTCGAACGGACCGGCGTCAGCGATGTCGGTCAGGCACTCCAGGGAAACGTGCCCGGCATCTACCTCAGCCCCAAGACCGGCCGCGGTGACTACGCCGACATCGCCATCCAGGGCTCACGTAGCCAGGATGTGCTTTGGCTGGTGGACGGTGTCCGCATCAATAACCGGCTGTTCGGCAGCACCTCGCCGCTGGATTCCATCAGCACTCATATGGTGGAGCGCATTGAGATCCTTAAGGGCGGCCAGGGCCTGTTCTACGGCACCCAGGCGGTGGCCGGTGTTGTGAACATTGTGCTGCGTAAACCTGAAAAGGATTCAGGGGGCACCCTCACCGGTGCCATCGGGTCACTGGGTGACCGCCGCCTCGCCGGCCATGTAAGCAACCACAATGACTATGGGCGCTGGCTGGTGTTCGGTGAGCACGACCATTCAGACGGCTATCAGCCCTACCGCGATACCGCGCTTCAGGACAGCGCCCGACGCCAGAAACGCGGCTTTACCCGCAGCTCCTACGGTGGTCGCTACCAGCTGGATGCGGGCACAGGCCAATCGCTGAATGTGCTTGTGCTTCGCAACGATGTTGAAGCTGACTTCTCCCGGGCCTCCAACAACTTCAAGGCGGTCAACGACCGCGACGAGCACATTGTCTCCCTGAAGTGGGACCACCAGGTGAATGAACAGAACGGCTATTTCATCAAAGCCTACTGGCACGACTGGTGGACCGACTACACCCGCCTGAACATGGACGCGGATCGCAACATCACACTCATCAGTGACCGCGCGGAGTGGGGATTTGATGACTACGGCATCAACCTGACCGGCCGCCACACGACGGACGACGGCTCGCAGCTTCTGGGCGGCGTGGATTACCAGCGCTACCAGGGCGAGGATTACTCGCTGCGCATTGATGGCAAGACCGAGGCTGTCACCGCAGGCTTCGTCCAGTACCGGCCACACCTGAGTTTTTCACCCGATACCCACCTGGCCCTGGGCGCCCGCTACAACCACTCCAACTTCGCCGATGATCACAGCATCTGGAACATCAGCCTGAAGCAACCGCTGTCCCGGGACCTCAACCTGAAAGCCAGTGTCGGCACCAACTTCCGGTTGCCTTCGGCTTTTGAGATGTTCGTGATTGACGAGGACTTCCCGGCCGGGAATGAAAACCTGGAGCCGGAGGAAAGCATCAACAGCAATGTGTCACTGACCGGACACATCGGCAGGCCCGTCGAATGGCACCTGGGGGGCTTTTACCGCGAAATCGACAACCTCATCACGGTTCAGGATGGCCAGTACGCCAACAGTAATCGGACGGTCCGGGTGCACGGCGCTGAGGCGATGCTCAATCTGGGCGGCGACCGCGGCTGGCAGCTGGACTTAAACGCCACCTGGGCTGATGCCCGCGAAGGGGGCAGCGATGAACAGATCGCCGACATCCCCGAATGGCATGCCAACGCCACACTCAGCTGGCAGGGCAATGACCAGGGCTGGCAGCTCAACGCCCGCCACACCGGCGAAGTCGCCACCACAACGGCGGACATCGGCAGGCAATCCTACGGCGATCACACCCTGTTGAGCGCCAGCGCCTGGCGTCAATTCGGAGCCGATGGCGCCCACCGGATCACCCTGCGTCTGGAGAACCTGAGGGACAGGCAATATGCCAACGGCGTCGCTCAGGCCACGCCCTCCAAGGGCGATCCCTACCGGCTGGAGACCCTGGGCCCGCCCCGCAACGTCCAGCTTGAATACAGCCGGAGCTTCTGATGACAGGGCCGCTGAAGAAACGCACCCTGCGCTGGCTCATCCCGCTCCACCGCTATCTCGGGCTCGGGATGAGCCTGATCCTGCTGCTGTGGTTCGCCTCGGGGATCGTCATGATGTTCGAAGGTTACCCGAGGACCCCGGACCATGAACGCATGGCCTGGCTGCAGCCGCTGGCGATGAGTGAGCTGACTGTGGCGCCATCACAGGCGCTTGCCCGGCTGGGTCTGGACGATCCCGAAGGGCTTCGCATCAACCGGCCGGGTGAACGCCCGCGCCTGCACGCGATGGACGACGACGGCCAGTGGCACAGTGCCTTCGCCGACACGGGTGATCCCGCGCCCCCGCTGGACCGGGAGCAGGCGGTGGAACGGGCCGAGTCCCTTTCCGGCAGCGGGGTGGCCTCGATCACGCAACTGGACGGCCCGGACCAGTGGACCGTCAACAGCCACGTCCGGGCACCGGCGCCGTTGTGGCGAGTGGCCCTGTCGGATGAAGCCGGCACGCACCTGTATCTGTCCCGGCCCACCGGCGAGGTGATCCACAGCACCACCTTCCACGAACGGGTCTGGGGCTATGCCGGGCCGGTCATCCACTGGATCTATCCCACCCAGCTGCGGGATCTGTCCGGGCTCTGGCGCCAGGTGGTCCTCTGGCTCTCCGGCATCGGTACTCTGGCCTGCCTCAGCGGCGTGGTTCTGGGGCTCATGCTGATGCGCCGCAACAAACGTCGGGGCGGGATAAGCCCGTTCCGTGGCTGGCTCCGGTGGCATCATTACCTGGGGCTGACCTTCGGCGCGCTGGCCACCACCTGGGTGTTCAGCGGACTGCTGTCGATGGCGCCCTTCCACTGGACGTCGGTCGACCGCGACCCCACCCTCACGCAGCACCTGGGCCGCAGCAGCCCCGGCGCCCACGATGACGTTGCCGCGCCGTCGGCCATCGCCACGCTCTCGGACCGGCGCCCGCATGAGTTGCAGCTGCACCGTTTCCACGGCCGGGTCTATTACAAAGCGATGGACGAAGACGGCAACGAAGAGCTCCATACCAGTCGTCCCGGGATCGATGTTCCGGTTGCGGCGGGGCAGCTGCCACCGGACGTGATCCGATCCGCCCTAGCGCCAGTGGAGGACGCCAGTCTGACGGGGATCACCCGCCAGTCGCGTTACGACGCGCACTACTACGCAGGCCGCTCCGAGCGCATCGGCGACGACGGCCCGCCCCTGCCGGTTTATCGGGCCGACTACGACGGCGGAGCCAGACTCTACATCGACCCGGCCACAGGCCGCCCGCTCCAGCACTCAACGCCGCTGAGCCGACTCAATCGCTGGCTGTACAACGGCCTGCACAGCCTCGACTTCCCGATCCTCAATCCGGGCAGTCTGTTCTGGTACGGGCTCGTGCTCGCGCTGATGAGCGGCGGCACCGTCCTGTGCCTCACCGGCACCTGGCTGTCGATCCGGCACCTGCGCCGGCGGCGAAAAGCGTGAGGCTGGCCACAGCGCCATCACCCAATGGTCAGATGGCGCTATTCATCCCCGCAGTTCCACGCTAAAATGCCGTTTTCACTCATGAAACGGCCAGAGACCGCCCATGGCGCAGAGCGGCAACCAGGAATCCGGCGAGTTCTCCATCGACCAGCTGGCGCGTGCCAGCGGGATGACGGTGCGCAATATCCGGGTATACCAGGAGCGCGGTCTCATCCCGCCGCCCGAACGTCGCGGCCGCAAGGGCATCTACAGCGAGACCCACCTGTCGCGGCTGCGCATCATCGGTCGGCTGCTGGAGCGCGGCTACACGCTCAACAACATTGCCGAGCTGGTGGAGAGCTGGGAAAGCGGCAACGGTATCGAGCACATCCTGGGGCTCGAGAAGGCAGTGGTCAGCCCCTGGTCGGATGAACTGCCCGAGTTCGTGACCAAGCGTGAACTGGTCCAGCGCTTCGGCAGCATCTTCATGGGGAGTGCGCTCAAGCGCGCGGAGGAACTGGAGCTGATCATCCCCGAGGGGCGGCGCTACCGTATTCCCAGCCCGCGCATCCTGCACGCCGGCTCGGAACTGGCAAAAAGCGGTATCCCGCTGGAGGACATGCTGGATGTCGTGGCCTACCTGCGCCACAACGTCGAGCAGGCGGCGGAAGAGATGGTCAAGCTGGTGGAGCGCCACATCTTCAGCCGTTACGGCCAGCATATGCCGCCGCCCGGTGAATCCGAGGAACTCGCACAGCTCATATGGCGCCTTCGGCCACTGGTGGAAATGGCCGTGCTACCGGAGGTCGCCCGGGCCATGCAGAAGGCCGCGGATCGCCACCTGGGCGACCGGCTGGCCTACATCCTGGACCACCTGAACCTGCCGGAATCCCAGGACAACTCCGGCTGACCCACCCGCTGTGACGCCACGATTGGCCCTCATGACGTCACCCTCCGTCACGCGGGCCTTGTCGCTCCCCCGAATACTGTTACATTGAGCATTGTGACTTTCATCAATGTCAGATTGATGAGGGCTGACAATCATCAAGGGGAGGGCCGCCATGACAGCCGCAACCGCAGCCAAAGAACACGAATCCGACGAGAGCATCCAGGGCCCGGGCGACGAGGGCATGGTGATGCCCGAGCGCCGGGATCTGCACTTCCTGCCGCCGAAGGAGCGTATCCACGACTGGCATGCCCAGGGGCCGCACATGACGCAGTTCATGAACGCCCTTTCCCTGTTCTTCCCGGCCGGCGAGCGGCTGTTCATCGACGCCCTGCGCGCCTACCGCGATCAGATTCCGGACCCGGACCTGAAGAAAGCAGCCACCGCCTTCATCGGCCAGGAGGCGATGCACAGCCGCGAACACATCGAATACAACAAGCTGATGCAGGAAGAAGGGCTTCCGGCCGATAAGCTGGACGCCTTCGTCTGGTCACTGCTGGATTTCCTCAAGGAACGCACCCCCAAGAGCATGCCGCTCAATGCCACCATCGCTCTGGAGCACTTCACTGCGCTCATGGGCGGATTCCTGCTGGACCATCCGGAGGTGATGGAAGGCTCCCAGGATGATTACCTGCGGATGTGGCAATGGCACGCCATGGAGGAAGTTGAGCACAAGGCCGTCTGCTACGACGTCTGGGAGAAGTGCATCGGCCGCGGCCCAACCGCCTATCTCAAGCGCGCTTTCGGTATGACGACCGCAACGGTAATCTTCTGGCCGCTGGTCGTGGGCTTCTACTTCCAGATGGTGAGCAACAGCGAGGCCTGCCGCAAGGAAGGCTGGCGCGGCCATCTCACGGTGCTCAACACCCTGCTCGGCAAGCCGGGTGTACTGCGCCGCCAGGTCCCGGAGTGGCTGGAATACTTCAAGTACAGCTTCCATCCCTGGCAGCAGAACAACAGCCACCACATTGCGCACCTGAACGAACTGGCGGAAGAAGCCGAGGAAGCCTATCAGAAGGCGATGGCCGGGGAAGGCCACCATCACCACACCCATCACTGATCTTCGGGACTGCAAGAGCTCCCCAACCCCTTGGCCCGGTTCGTCCGGGCCCTTTTTATGCACGCTCGCCAACCTGACGCGTACCTGCGTCGCTTCGGCCTTGTCCCAATCCAGACCGGCGTTACATTGGGTAGACACCCATTGAACAGGGAGGACGCGTCATGGCCACATCCACCGCCGCCAACGACCAGCACACAACGGAGGCCACCCAGGACGACATGGTCATTCCGGAACGCCGGGACCTGCATTTCCTGCCGCCGAAGGAACGCATCCACGACTGGCACGCCATGGGGCCGCACCTGAGCCTGTTCATGAACACCCTGTCGCTGTTCTTTCCGGCGGGCGAGCACCTGTTCATCCATGCCGTGCGCGCCTACCGCGATGAAATCCCGGATCCGGACCTGCGCCGGGCGGCGTCCGCCTTCATCGCCCAGGAGGCCTACCACAGCCGCGAGCACGCGGAATACAACCAGCTCATGGAAGAGGCCGGGTTGCCCGCCGGGCGTCTCGACCAGCAGGTACGCCAGATGCTGGACTGGTTCAAGAAACATGGCAGCCGCCAGGATCTGCTGTGCGAGACTATCGCACTGGAACACTTCACCGCGCTCATGGGCGGCTTCATGCTGGACCACCCCGAGATCTTCGAGGGCTCCCAGGAAGACTACCGGCGCATGTGGGAGTGGCACGCCATGGAGGAAGTCGAGCACAAGTCGGTGTGCTACGACGTCTGGGAGAAGTGCGTGGGCCGTGGCCCGCGCGCCTATGTACACCGGGTCGTGGGGATGATGCGGGCCACCACGCTTTTCTGGAGTAACGTCACCCGCTTCTACCTGCAGATGACGGCCGCCAGCGAGGCCTGCCAACGGGAAGGCTGGCGTGGTCACCTGACGGTGCTCAACACCCTGCTCGGCCGCCCCGGCCTGCTGCGCCGCCAGATCCCGTCATGGCTGGAGTACTTCAAGTACAGCTTCCACCCCTGGCACCAGAACAACAGCCACCACCTGCAGGGGCTGGATGAGCTGGCCGAGGAAGCGGAAAAGGCCTACCAGCAGGCCATCGCGGCCCACGCCACCCGGCACTGAGCCATTCTCAGGCGGAGGGCGGCAGCACCGGCCACCAGTCCACGATGGCGCCGTCCTCGTAGACGGCGATGTCGCCGAACTGCAGGAAGACGGCCTCACTCTGGTGGGGCCGGAAGAACACGAACTCGTCCGGCTGAATGGCCAGCCGGCGGTCCCCGTTGAGCATCTCCTGGTTGGAGGAGCGACCCAGAATCCGGTTGTAATGAAGGCCGGGCGGATCCACCGGATCCGCCTGCCAGTTGCCCCCGTGGATGAAGAGTGCACTGGCCGTCTTCGGCCGCAGCCGCCGCCCCAGGGCGCTCGCCCACTCCAGGCCCGGTATGCGGGTGGGCGCCGGTCCCTTGAGCACGGGCGTGGCAATGAAGCAGGCCGGCTTGTGCGGTGCCAGTTCCGGGATATCGAAATGGGTTGGTTTGACCAGCGCCGACCCCACCGAAACCTCATTGGCAACGTCTGTTTCCGGGTGCATGCGGTAGGTCGGGCTGCCGCCCGCGTTGCGGGTCAGCAATTCCACCACACCGGCACCGAGGACGGATTCCGTCTGTTCGATGACCGCCCGGTAAGCGGTCTTAGCACGCCTCAGCAGATGGCGGCGCCACCCCAGGAGCTCCGGTATGGAGGCCAGATGCGGCTCATACCCCATAAAGCCGGACAGCATCAGCCGGTCACTGTTGCCCAACCGTTCCAGGGCCTCCCCCAACCGCCGCCCCGTCACAAAGCCACCGCGATGGAGCCCCACGTCCAGCTCCAGGCTGATTCGAAGCCTCACCCCGAACGCCTCCGCCAGCCGCTCGTACTGGGCCAGGCGCTGGGGCGTATCCACCAGCCACTGGATCCGATCCAGTGCCTGCTGGCGGGGCTCCGGAAGCTGCGAGAGGTGAGCCCACACCGCCGCCTCCGGCAACGGCTTCCCGAGTAGCTGATCCGTGTCCGGCATCAGCTCACCCAGGGCCTTGAGCATGGGCTGGTTGAAGGTCATCAGCTTATCGCTGCCAGTGCGTTCGCGCACATGCGCCAGCAGCTTCGGCGACGGCAGTGACTTGGTCACGATGCGGTAGCCCATGCCCTCCGGCAGGTCCCCCATGAGGGTGTCGATGTTGGCGTCCAGGCGAGCGCGGTCCACCACCAGGGTCGGGCCGGCTACCCCCGCGTCGATCAGCGCAGACTGCAGGGCCTGGAAATAGGCATCGCGCCCTGGATCAGTCATGGTGCGGCTCCCCCCAGAGCCTGGCAGTGTGCGCGTTCACGAGCTTGTTGTTCGGGTCCAGCTCCCGGCGCAGTGTCAGGAAGCGTTCGAAGTTCGGATAAAGCTCCGCCAGTTCCGGGGCTCCCAGCGAGTGCAGCTTGCCCCAGTGCGGACGGCCACCGGCGCGGCGGAAGATCGGCTCGACCCGGCGGAACAGCCATTCGTCTTCATCCGGGGCGTGGGTATGCATGGCAATGGAGATGCGCCGGCCGCCATTGAACGGGCTCAGCCAGGCATCATCGCCCGCCGTCTGGCGCACCTCGATGGGAAAGAACACGTCCCGGCGCTCACGCTCCACCACCTCGATCACCTCGCGCAGCGCATCCAGGGCATTCTCCGGCGGCAGGTGGTACTCCATCTCGTTGAAGCGCACATTACGCTCGCTGGCCAGAAGCCGCCAGCTGTCGCCCACCACGTCCTCGGGAGTCACGCCGCGCACAACCCGGCTGAGAATGGCCCGGCGCAGGGGCGTGCACCAGCGGGTCAGATCCCGCAGGCGCTTCGCCTTCATAAGGTCCTCGTCATCCGTGCTGGGCGCGCGTTCCGTGGGGGCCGCGGCGGTCTCATCATGAGCAATGCACATGCCCCAGCCGGAGAAGGGAATATAGAAGAACTCGAAATTGCGGTGACGTTCCCAGCGGGCGGCGGCATCCGCAATAATCGACCCCAGTGGTTCCGCCCAGGTCCGGCGATGCAACCGGAAGGACGGTCGCAACGCCACGCGCAGCCCGTGGATAACGCCCAGCGCTCCCAATGACACCTGGGCCGCCCGCAACCGGTCGGAATCCTCCTCCTGTGTGATCGTCAGATCCTCACCCGCAGCGGTCAGCAGTCGCACCCCGGTGATGTCGGCGGCAAGGCACGGCAGGTTGCGCCCCGTACCATGAGTGGCGGTAGCAACGGCACCGGCCAGGGACTGGGCATCGATGTCACCCAGGTTGTTGAAGGCCAAGCCCTGCTCATGGAAGGCCGGAGACAGATCCCGCAGACGGCTGCCGCCACCGACCCAGGCCGTTCGAGCCCGCACATCCACCTCGTGAACCCCGGCCATGCAATCCAGATTGATCAGGGTCCCATCGGTCGGCACCAGTGGCGTAAAGGAGTGGCCTGCGCCAACCACACGCAGCCGACGCGCTTCCGCCACCGCCTCGTGCAGACTCTCCGGATCCCCCGGCTGTTCCAACCTGCACGGTAATGCGCTCTGGTGGCCGGACCAGTTGCGCCACTCCGATAGGAGGGGCATGGCATCCGCTCCTGATTCTCTGTCCATAGGTCCCTCATCCCGGCCTGCATCCAGGCCGCATTGTGCCACGGGACAAACGCCCTCGATCCGGGGACTGTGTCACGGCACAGACCCCCGGCCCGCTCAGTCGCTTTCCCGCTGCCATTCGGGCGGCTTCCACAGGTGCTTGAGTTTCTGCGCCACCGGCCCCCGGATCCTCATGTCACGGAACATGTCCACGTATTCATGGGTCCAGAGCGTGATCAGGTCATCGCCCGGTACCGGGGTGGTGATGCCATAGACGGGCGGGTCCTTTTCCTTCTCATCCACGAAGGTGCCGAAAAGGCGGTCCCAGATGATCAGCACGCCCCCGTAGTTGCGGTCAATGTAGCCGGGGTTGCAGCCGTGGTGAACCCGGTGGTGACTGGGCGTGTTGAACACAAACTCGGCCCAATGGTGGAGTTTGCCCACCAGCTCAGTGTGGATGAAGAACTGGTACACCAGCGACAGGGCATAGGCGATGCCGATCCAGACCGGATTGAAGCCGACAAACGCCAGCGGCAGGTAGAACAGCCAGGTGCCGTTGAAAATGTTGGTGGCGTTCTGGCGCATGGCGGTGGTGAAGTTCAGCCGTGGCGAGGAATGGTGCACCACGTGCGCCGCCCAGAACCAACGGATGCGGTGCCCGGCCCGGTGCTGCCAGTAAAAGCAGAAATCCACGCCGATGAAGGTCAGCAGTCCGGTGAGCAGGTTCAGCTCAATGTCGAACAGTCGGTAGTGATAGAGCAGTGAATAGACGGGAAACGCGATGACCCCGGCAAACAGCAGTTCGGTGGTCTGATAGCCGGCCCCAAGCATGAAGTTCTTCACACCCTCGCGACCGTCCATCCGGTCCGGATCATGCTTGAGTTTCTGGTATTCCCAAAGCGCCACCAGCAGGAAGACGGGCGTCGCCACCACGAACACCAGCTGCCGGGCATCCAGGGCCAGCCACTCACTGGCGATCACCCACAGCGCCAGCAGGCCGCTGTCCGCCAGAACGGCGTGCATCATCTCAAATAGTGTCATGCCTGTTGCCCCTCCCGGGTTCGTTCGTACGACACCAGTATTGATCAACGCCCAGCGCCCATATTGACTTTTCACGCCACCATTTTGATGATTGACGCCATAACGCCTGACGGGAGATGGCCATGCGGATCAACGGTGCCTGGACCGGCCTGCTGACGGACTGGCTCGACGAGCAGCGGCTGGACGCCCCTGACACCCGGGACCGCCTCGCCCGTTATGCCCCGGACGACACGGTGCCCGTACCGGTATGGCGGGACCTGCTGGCCTCAGGGCTGACACTTGCCGAAAGCGAGCCGGCCCCGGAACTGGCGGTGGGGGCCTGCGTCCAGCCCCACCACGTGGGGGTCCTGGGTTACCTGGTACTGGCCTGCGACACCCTGGGTGATGCCATGCTCGCCTACCAGCGCTACGAGCGCCTGTTCTACGGCGAACAACTGGCCGAAATAGACGTAACCGGTTCCGATGCCGAGATCCGGTGGCCCCAGGGGCCGGAACCGCTGGGACTGCAGGCCGACGGCGCCGCTATTGCGGCCCTGGTCACTTTCCTGCGCCGACAGCTGGAAGACCCGCCTCCACCTTTATCCGTGAGCTTCCACGAACGGGCGGACAGCGAGCGTGCCCGTGCCTATGAGGCCTTCTTCGGATGCCCCGTTACCTTCGGTGATACCCACGTGCGCATGCGCTTTCCGGTGCAGCACCTGCAGCTGCCCATGCCCCGGCGGGACCCAACCCTGCGGGCCCTGCTCGACCGCCAGGCCAGTGCCCAGCTGGGGCTGCTGCCGGACGACCAGCGCCTGGAAGAACGCCTGAACCACCATCTGCTGCGTCTTCTCGCCGAGGGTAACCCCAGCCTTGAACGCATGGCCCGGGCCCTTCACATGGCACCACGCACGCTCCAACGCCGCCTGGGCCGTCATGACCTGAGCTGGCAGCAGTGGCTGGACCACGCCCGTAATCGGCTCGCCCACCAGTACCTCGCCGACCCGGCATTGAGCCTCAATGACATCGCCCTGCTGCTGGGGTATTCCGAGCAGAGCGCCTTTACCCGTGCCTTCCAGCGCTGGCACCGCCAGCCGCCGGGCAGCTGGCGGAATACGCCCTGCCACTGAGCCCACCACATGGTACGGTTCCGGTGCTGACTACAGGCTCAAAAGCCCCCGCACCAGGGCCGCCGCCCCGGCGAGGCCGGCAATGCCCAGAATCAGGCCACGCAGCCGTTCGCCATCAATCCGCCCCACAAAATGCGCGGACAGCAGGAATCCGGCAATCACGCCGGGGAAGGTCACAAGGAAAAGCAGCCACTCGCGCGCTCCCAGATAGCCTGAGAATGCCAGCGCGCTCAGACTCAGGAGACTGGCGAACAGAAAGAAGGCGGACATGTTGGCGCGTACCAGTGGGCCGCGCTCGTTCTGGTAGATCATGGCGATGGGCGGGCCACCCACGGCGGTAATGGTCCCCATGAAGGTCGAGGCCATGCCGGCCAGAACACTGCTGCGCCCGCTCAGGCGCGGTCGCCAGCCAGCCACGCTCAGCCCCACAGCCACCAGGATCAGCACGCCGAATATCAGTTCGAACCCACGGGGTGAAATCGCCATAAGGGTAGCAGCGGCCAGGCAGGTTCCGACCACGCCGCCGCCGATCGCCAGACGCACCTCGCGGACGCGCACCGCCATCCGGTTGCGCACCAGCATCATGACGGTGAGCAGGGTGGCGTTCAGGGTCAGCGGACCAGGCACCAGCACGGGGCTGATAAGAAACAGCAATGGCGCGGACAGGGTGCCGATGCCATAGCCCACAACCCCCTGCAGGCAGGCTCCGGCCAGAACCACGAGATTCGCAAGCAGTATCTGATACAGCGCCAGTTCCGCCATGATCCACCACTCCCAAGCATGGAGCGCGCAGTCTACCAGAACCGGATCCGCGTGCCCGTCTTGATATAACGCAATGCAGTGATGCGGCGCTTAACGCACTGTCTCCATGGTGTATTACACTGGTAACCGTTCCGGGCCTGAAAGGTCCCGCTCCAACAACAAAACAGGGAATTGCACCATGATCCTCAGTCACGCCTTTGGCATGCTCTTCCGCCCTGAAACCGAATGGGCGGCCATCAAGCAGGAAAAACCCACACCGATGGTGGTCTACGGCCTCTACATCGTGATCCTGGCCCTGATCGGACCGATCTCCGCCTATATCGGCACCGTGGAAACCGGGTGGACCATCGGTGACCGGCTCATCAAGCTGACACCGGACAGTGCCATGCAGCTGGTCATCCTGACCTACCTGGCCATTCTCGCAGGCAGTTTCGCCCTGGGTTACGGCATCAACTGGATGGCCACCACCTTTGGCGCGGAGAAGGAAGAGAACGGCAACAACGCCCTGGCCCTGGTGGCCTATTCACTCACGCCCATGTACATCGCCGGCCTGACCCTGCTCTACCCGGACCCCTGGGGCAATGCCATGATCCTGCTGGCAGCCGCCAGTTATGGCGCCTGGCTGATGTGGAAAGGGGTGCCCGTAGTGATGGGCATGAGCAAGGAACAGTCGATGGTCTACTGCGGCGGCATCCTGACGCTCGCACTGGTACTGCTCGTGAGTACCCTGGCGACCACCGGCCTGTTGTGGAACTTCGGCTTTGGCCCCACCTTTGTTGAGGCAGGCCTTTAAGCCCCCACAGAAGGAGGATCCATGACTGCAACGGCACTGGTCCCCATTGCCAACGGCAGTGAGGACATAGAGTCCGTCACCATCATTGACGTACTCCGCCGCGCCGGCGTCGAGGTAACCGTGGCCAGTGTGCACGCTGATGCCACTGTCACCGCGGCCCGGGAGACGCGGATCACTGCCGACACCCTGATTACGGACTGCAGCGACCGGACCTTCGACCTCATAGCGCTTCCCGGCGGCATGCCGGGAGCCCGGAACCTGGGCGACAGTGCCCCCCTGGTGGGGATGCTGCGGGCCCAGAAGGAAGCCGGCCGACTCTACGGGGCCATCTGTGCGGCCCCGGCTGTGGCACTGGAACCCAATGGACTGCTTGAGGGCCACGCGGCAACCGCGCACCCCGGCTTCCAGAGCAAGCTCACCAACCAGAGCCGGATTGGTGAGCGGGTGGTGGTCGACGGCCACTGCATGACCAGCCAGGGGCCCGGCACGGCACTGGCGTTCGCCCTGACGCTGGTGGAACATCTGTGCGGCCGGGCGAAGCGCGACGAGGTCGCCGCCCCTATGGTCCTACCCGGCGCGTGACAGCACCCGCCGCACCAGCAGGGGGCCGAGAAGCTCAAACGCAATGGTGGATGTCACCACGGTCGCCACGATCAGACTGCCGTGCTCCGGATGACGCTCGGCTGCCAGCAGTGCCATGCCCATGGCAACCCCTGCCTGCGGTGTGAGCGCCAGCCCGATACCCGGGCTCAAATCCCGCCCCCGGTGGCCAAGCAGAGTCACGCCCAGGCGTCCGCCCACATAACGCCCCAAAACCCGCAGGCCGATATAGGTCAGAATCAGCCCCCCGGCCGACCCCAGATACGCAAAATCCACGCTGGCTCCGGAAAGCACGAAGAAAAAGACCAGAAACGGCCATTCAATGTGCTCAATCTCGGTGAAGGAACGGGTGTGGTGGTGAGTGACGTTGACGATCACAAAGCCCGCAACCATCGCGGTCAGAAGGGATGAGAGATGCAGGTATTCGGACAGGCCTGCAATCAGGAAGACGAGTGCCAGTGCTTCAGACTGGGTCGGCTCCCCTGGCCGCAGCCTGCCGGTCAGCCAGGCCGCCGGAAGGCCCAGCCCCACACCGACAAGCACCGCCCCGCCCAGTTCCCAGCCAGCCTCAAGAAGCGCGCCTGCGCCATCCCCGGAAACGAGAAAACCCAGCCCGGCCATCACCAGCCCGAACACGATGATGCCCCAGGCATCGTCAATGGCCACAATTCCGCGTATCACCCGGGACTGGGTGTCATCCTTTCCTGTTTCACGGATGGCTTCACTCACGGCCGCCGGATCCGTGGCCACCGAAATGGCAGCGAGAGAGAAGGCCACCGCCAGGGGATAGCCCACTCCCAGCAACCCGGCCGCCACCGCGACCGCACCCACGCCGATCACACTCAGCGAGATCACAAGGATGGCCGGCCCGGTAGCACGCAACCGGTCCAGGGTCAGCTCCCCACCCAGCAGGAAGGCCACCATAACCAGTGCCAGGGTGATCAGTGGCTCGCTGAGCTCGCCCAGCGGGCGCGCCTCAGCGTACCCCAGAATGCCCTGCTGCACTGCGGCGACCAGGACGCCGATCAATACCAGCAGAGAAATACGGGGGAGGCGGGTACGGGTCGCGATGGCGTCAGCCAGAACGCTGACACTCAGCAGCAATCCGATCACGATCAGGTGTGTAACGGTGGTTCCAGGGTCCGTCATCAGGTCTCTCAGGCGTTGACGCAGTCAATACAGCGCGTAACGGTAGGGTCCACACTGAGCCGATTCTCACCGATGGCCTCGCCGCAGACAAAGCAGTCCCCGAAATCCCCGGCCTCAATGCGCCGCAGAGCGCCCTCGATACGCGTCAGCATCTCCAGACGGCGCCGCGCCGAGGCCTGCGCCATCTGCTGGCCCTGCAGGGCATCCATGCGTGAAAGCCGACCCATGCGCTGCTGGTCCAGCTCCACTGTACCGGTCGAGCTCCCGCCTTCACGCTCAATCGCCTGCAGCTCCTCGCGGAGATCCAGGAGCCGCTGTCGCCAGGTTTCCGGATCCAGTTCCTCAGTCATCGCCCTTTCTGCCCCGATACCTCTGAATCAGTTGCTGTTTACGGCTTTCGAGTCTATCACTGATGGCAACGGGGTAATGGGTATCCGTTGGTGTAAGCGACCGGAGTGCCTCCGGCAGGGCAGCCAGTTCCCGGGCGGCGTGTTCACGTACTGCCTGCAGCGGGGGAAGGGCCCCAGTGCAGACTTCACCCGCGCGGATAGCCGGCCGCAGCAGAGGCTCGGCACCTTCCGGCGCCGGTTCGTCGGCGGCAGCCACTGTGTCTCCGACCATTCGCCCCTGCTCGCTGTGGCGCCACACCTGCTTAGGACCAGGCCAGGTACTTTTATTGCTGGAGGCCTTGATCCGCGGTTCACCCTTGTATTCGGCCAGCTTGTAGGCGAAATCGATGCTTGCCGCGTCCGAAACCGCTGCCCATTCAGTGCCAACGCCGAAGCCGTCGATGGGGGCACCGGATCCAACCAGATCCCGGATCGCGTACTCATCGAGCCCGGAAGACGCAATGATTTTCACCTCCGGGAAGCCAGCCGCATCCAGGCGCTGACGGGCAGCGCGGGATAGTTCGAGCAGATCCCCGGAGTCCAGCCGAACAGCAGTAGCAGGCCGCGGCCCTTCCCGGGCACTGCGCAACAGTTCGATCACCCGATCCACACCGTTGAGGGTGTCCCAGGTGTCGACCAGCAGCGTGGTCTCCGGCCAGTAGTGGCTGAAGGCGCGGAAAGCCTGCGCCTCATCGCCATAAACCTGCACGAAGCTGTGCGCCATGGTCCCCAGAACCGGGATGTCCAGCGCGCGCCCAGCCTCAACATTGGAGGTTCCAGCAGCCCCAGCGACCCAGGCCGCACGGGCCAGATTCATGGCACCTTCGCGGCCATGGGCCTTGCGGGCGCCAAAGTCCATCACCGGCCGTCCCGCCGCGGCCTGCACCACACGCGCTGCCTTGCTGGTCAGCACGCTCTGGGCATGCAGTGTGTTGAGCAGCAGGGTTTCCACCAGCTGGGCCTGGATCAGCGGCGCCCGCACACGGAGCACGGGCTCCAGCGGGAACACCACGCTGCCCTCCGGGATGACATCCACGTCCCCGGTGAAGCGCAGTCCGGACAGCATTTTCAGAAAGTCGCCGGGGAAACGGCCCAGCCCTTCCAGCCAATCAATCTCTTCCGGCGTGATGCGGAAATCGAGAAGCGCCTGTAACGCCCGGGTCTGCCCACAGCTGAGCACATAGTTCCGGCCTTGCGGAAGACGCCGGTAAAAGAGCTCAAAAACAGCATCCCCGTTCAGGCCTTCCGCGTGGTAGACGCGGGCCATGCTGAGTTCGTAGAGGTCGGTGAACAGCATGCGCGCTCCCAGCTTCAGACGATGTTGGCGCCGGCTTCGCGCATTTCTTCCAGTGCCCTGCGACCGCCATCGGGATCCACGGGCCGGGTGGCCTCCTGCATCAGATTCACGGCAAAGCCTTCCCTGAGGGCATCCAGAACCGTGGCCCGAACGCAGACATCCTGCGCCAGGCCTCCGATCCAGAGCCGGCGGACACCCTGGTGCCTCAGCCAGTCACCCAGGCCCGTCCCATCCAGTGCTGAGTACTGGTCCTCACCCTCGAAGGTGCCCTTGGAGACCAGGTGGGCATTGTCCGTGAGTACCAGATCCGGATGGAAGGCAGCGCCTTCGGTCTCCTGGATGCAGTGCGGCGGCCAGGGACCACCCCGGGCCTCAAAACTGCAATGGCTCTGGGGATGCCAGTCCCGGGAGGCGGCCACGGGCACACCTGCCTGACGGGCGGCTTCGATGGCCTGGTTCAGCACCGGCACCACAGCATCGCCCTCTGCCACCCCGAGCGCGCCGCCGGGACAGAAATCGTTCTGGACATCCACAACGATGAGCGCATCATCACTCTCATAGGACGGGTTCATGGGAACCTCCTCCGGGCTGAATCGGGTTTTCCACGTACCGACTATGGTTCCAGCGCCCGACTGAATCAAGCATCAGAGCCCCCGCGATCCACCAGGGGGACTTGAAATCTTCTCTCAAGCCGGTAGGGTGTAAACGAAACCCGCAACCACCCGGGCTCAGCCAGAAGGCTGTGACCCCGCTGCTTGAATCCCCGTCCCGCATGGCGCTGCCCGGCGGGGCGATTCGGTCTGGCCTCACCGAGAGGCCGTTGAGCAGGAAAGCTGCCCGCATGGTCTGGTCTGACGTTCGTCGGACACGTGATGGACACTTTCCCTGACCAGAAGAACTGATTCAGAAATAGACAGGCAGCGCCGCTGCGCGCAGGCGAGCGGCCAGCCGGACAGCGTCGTAACGTGGCGGTGGCTATGGTTATCGTCCCCGGATCGTCTGGTGTGAAGCGTCATCCGCTGCTGCGGGAAACCGTTTACCGAGGAAAGCAACAGACTGAGGAGGTCTGATCTCATGACCGAGAAGTATGACAGTGAAGCCGTCAACACAGCACGTGACTACTACAACAGCACCGATGCCGATAATTTCTACTTCCACGTCTGGGGAGGTGAGGATCTGCACGTTGGCCTCTACAAGGATGATCAGGAGCCGATCCTTGACGCCAGCCGCCGGATCGTTGAGCACATGGGCGAGCTGATGAAGCCCCACGTGCAGCCCGGCCAGAAGCTGCTGGACCTGGGCTCCGGTTTCGGCGGTTCCGGTCGCTACCTCCACCAGGCGCTGGGGCTGGATGTAACGGGCCTGAACCTGTCCGAGGTCGAGAACGATCGCAACCGCGGCTTCAACAAGGACGCGGGCCTTGAGGACAGGATCACGGTCGTGGATGGCAACTTCGAGGAGCTTCCCTTCGAGCACGGTACCTTTGATGTGGTGTTTTCCCAGGATTCGTTCCTTCACAGCGGCAACCGTGAGAAGGTGATCGAGGAGGTTGGCCGCGTTCTCAAGCCGGGCGGTCTGTTCATCTTCACGGATCCGATGATGGCGGATGATTGCCCGGATGGCGTTCTGCAGCCGATTCTGGACCGCCTGCATCTGGATACTCTGGGCTCCCCTGGCTTCTACCGGGATGCCTGCCGTCGCAATGGCATGGAAGAAGTGGACTTCGAGGACAACACGCCTCACCTTCCGCGTCATTACGGTCGGGTTCTGGAGGAGACTGAGCGTCGTGAGAAGGAGCTGGTCGAGAAGAACCTGGTGTCCCAAGAGTACATTGACCGCATGAAGACGGGTCTGAAGAACTGGGTCAACGGCGGTAACAGTGGTTACCTGACCTGGGGGATTTTCCGCTTCAAGAAGACCCAGTAATCACCTGAACAGGTGAACCTGGATTGAAAAGCCGGCCTCGCGGGGCCGGCTTTTTTGTGTCCGGACTGTTAAAGACGGGCTCCCAGGGTGGGGGAGGTCTTACCGGGAATCGCTGTAAATACATCCGTGTACGCTGCTCTTCCGCCATCCATGGCTCCAGAGCTTCCCGGTAAGACCTCCTCCACCCTGCGATCCCTGAGTTTTCGAATAGTCCGACCTAATGCGTTGGGTTCGTGATCCGGTCAGTCCGGAGTCGCTGTCTCTGATCGAATAAACGGTAACTCCCCGCCGTCACCGCCAGCATGGTGCCGAAGCCGGTGCCGGCGGCGATGGTGAACATCAGGAGAATCTGGTACTTCACCGCCAGGGCGGGTGGGCTGCCGGCCAGGATCTGGCCGGTCATCATGCCGGGGAGGCTGACGAGACCGGCGGCGGCCATCATGTTGATGGTGGGAATCATGCCGGAGCGCATGGCTTCCCGGCGGATGTCGCTGATGGCGTCCTGCCAGCGCTGGCCGAGCATGAGGCGGCCTTCGATGTCTTCGCGCTGGCGCCAGACGGTGTCGGTGAGGCGGTCGAGGCTGAGGGCGATGCCGTTCATGGTGTTGCCGAGCATCATGCCCAGCAGCGGGATGGCGTACTGGGGCTGGTACCAGGGATCGGGGCGGATGACGATGAGCAGGGTCATCACGGCAATGGTGAAGGCGGAGACGAACATGGCGGAGGTGCCGATGCCGAAGGCCCAGCCACCCCTGAGGCGGCGGCGCTGGCGCATCATGACTTCACGACCGGCCAGTATCACCATTGCCACGCCCATAAGGGCCACCCAGCCCAGGGCGCCGACGCTGAACAGGGCCTCAAGAACGAGGCCAATGAGCGAGAGCTGGATGGTGGTCCGCACTGCGGCAATCACCAGGGAGCGGCCGAAACCAAGGCGAACCCACCAGGAACAGCCTGCAAGAAGCAGTACCAGCACGGAGGCAAGCGCCAGCTGCCAGTATTGGAGCTCAATCAGTTCCATGGGAGGCCTCCTCCAGCCGACGGCCGTTGATGCGGTAGTGGGTATCGCTCACGCGGGCAATCTGGCTGGGGTCATGGGTGGCCCAGAGTGCCGGCAGGCCCTGGTCGTGGATACGCTTGACCAGCCACTGCTCGACCCGGTCACGGGTGGCTTCGTCGAGGTTGGCGGTGGGCTCATCAAGCAGCAGGGCCTCGGGGTCCAGTGACAGGGCGCGATACAGGGCCAGGCGCTGCTTCTCGCCGGACGACAGGCGGCTGACGGGCCACTGGTGGACATCAGGCTCAAACCCCAGTGCCGTTAGGTCGGACTCACGGGGTACGCCACAGTGTTCGCCCACGGTGTCATGCCACCAGCGGCTCTCGGCGGGCACCAGCATGACGCGGCGGCGCCACTCGTTGGCTTTCAGGCTGTGTGCCGGAGTCCCATCGAGACGGACCTCCCCCTCATGGGGATCCAGGTCGGCCACCGCACGCAGCAGCCGTGATTTTCCGGAGCCCGAAGGGCCGGAGAGACAGACGATGCCTCCCGGGGGCACCGTCAGGTCAATCGCATCCAGCTCGCCGGTGGCAAGGCCATTAAGGATCAGGGTCTGGTTCATGGGGTTGTGATCAGCCTGTAACAGTCATCATCTGTGGTGGTACCCGATAGCGTCGGCCGCGGCAGGGCCCGGTGCCGTCCACGGTGCAGGTGCGCCGGTTCACCCGCCGGATCCGCCCCTGGAGGCCGGGTCCGAAACGCACCCGGTCACCGGGGGAGAAGTCCCGGAGCGCCGTTTCTCCGGCGGTACTGACGATGTCAGTGGCCAGCACGACTCCCCGTGTCTGGGCTTCCTCCGCCAGCCGGCCGCGCAGGGCATGGGCGGCGCCGGCGCTGTGAAGCTGATCCAGCCACTGATAGAAAGCGGCGTTATGCACCTGGCCGTATCGCCGCCCGCCGGAACGGGTCTGGAGCAGGTGGGCGAACTCGTGGCAGCAGCCATGGGCGAGCAGGTTGAGCTCCGAAACGGCACCGCCGAAGTAGCCGCGCCCCTGGATCTCCCGTGTGGAAAGCCAGCCGCCGCAGAGAGCCGGCTGGGCCTTGTCCGCGACCATGAGTGTACCAATCGTAATGCAATGGTCATCACGGCGGGGATCATAGCGGTGCCAGGTAGCACGCCCCGAGCCCACCCGCGTGCGCAGCCGGCATGCCGGCGCCCAGGCGTTATGCAGCTCATGGCAGGCCTCGGCCATCAGGCCGGCAACGACTCGGGCTCGCTCCAAAACACCCCCTCCTGATTGAAGCAGCCATTATAGGTCGCGTTCCGGCCAGTGACGAATCCCCGCCAGAACTTTAGACTCCGGGGAAATCCGTAAAGAAGGAGGCACACCATGCTGTACCAGCGTCTGCCCATGCGCCGTGTGGCGTTCATCCAGATTCTGGCCATGCTCTTTCTGGCCTGCATGCCGCTCATGGGTTCAGCGGATATGATTGAAACCGGCAGCGTTGTGGCCGACCAGCAGCTCCAGCACGACCGTGAGGAGCTGCGCGCCATGCTTGACCGGGACGAGGTCAAGGCAACCCTGGAGCGCATGGGCGTGGATCGCGCCCAGGTGTCGGAACGCATCAACAACCTGACACAGCAGGAGCTGGCCTCCTTCAACGAACAGCTTTCCCAGGCACCCGCCGGTGAAGGCGTCGTGGGCATTATTGTGCTCTTTGTGCTGGTGTTCATTGTTACCGACATGCTCTGCGCCACCAACATCTTCTCGTTCGTCCGTTGCATCAACTGACAGCCCTGCTGCTGGCCGCCGTCCTCCTTCTGGGCGGCTGCGCCAGCCAGCCCCAGTGGCCGGAACACACCGGCTCCTCGGCCAGCCACGTCATTGACGGGGTCCCGTTCCATCCCCAGGAAGCCTACCAGTGCGGCCCCGCAGCTCTGGCCACGGTCCTGAACCACCGCTCCGTCGCCACCACACCGGAACGTCTCGTGGACCAGGTCTATGTGCCGGAACGCGGCGGCTCGCTCCAGGTGGAAATGGTTGCCACCGCCCGCGCCCACGGCCTGCTGGCCTATCCACTGGAACCGGAGCTGGGAGCCATCCTCCGGGAGGTGGAAGCGGGTAACCCGGTGCTGGTGATGCAGAACCTGGGGCTCGACTGGTGGCCCCAGTGGCACTATGCCGTGGTCATTGGCTACGACCGCGGCCGTGACCGGATCATCCTGCACACCGACACCCGGCCCCGGCATGCGGAACCGGTCCGTCCCTTCCTGGCCAGCTGGGCGCGCGCCGACCACTGGGCCATGGTCATGACCCCGCCGGATCGCCTTCCGGCCACAGCACGGCCACTGCCCTGGCTGGCCGCGGCCAGTGATATGGAAGAGCTGGGGCAACTGCCCCTGGCGGAGCAGGCCTATCGAACCGCCCTGGCACACTGGCCGGATGCCTCGGCCGCCCGCTTTGGGCTCGCCAACAGCCTCTACGCACAGGAGGAGACGGAGCAGGCTCTGTCCCAGTTCATCACTCTGACCCGGGAAGCCCCGGAGCTTACCGCTGGATGGCTCAACCTCGCCACGCTCCTGGCACGCAGGGGCTGCCCTCTGGCAGCCCGGCACGCGGCGGGCTGCGCCGACACGACTCTTCCGGAAGCCCCCACACCAGCAGGCAGCACGGCGGCCTGCCCGGTGATCCACTGCCCGGCGAAGTGAACCCGGGCGGCAGCTTTCAATCGCACTGCTAGTCTGGAGCGTATAAACAGGAAATACGTCTGTCTCCGGAGGTCATCCATGAGTTACGAGCAGGGCCGGAAAATCCCGGTGGGTATCAGCGCCTGCCTCCTTGGCGAGGAAGTCCGCTACGACGGCGGCCATAAGCATGCCCGCTACTGTTCCCAGGTGCTCTCACACTACTTCGAGTTCCGCTCCCTGTGTCCGGAGCTGGAAGCCGGCCTGGGCGTGCCCCGGCCAGCGATCCACCTGCGTGAACACCAGGACGGCCTGCGCCTGATCACCACCAGTGGCAATGCGGACCATACCGCCTCAATGGAGCACTGGATCCGGGACGCCCTGCCCTCGCTCACGGACCTGCGTGGCTTCATCCTCAAGGCCAAGTCCCCCAGCTGTGGCATGGAACGCATCCGCATCCACAACGAGGAAGGGCAGGTCATCCGGCGGGATGGCAGGGGGCTTTTCGCGCAGGCGCTGATGGAAGCCTACCCGGTTCTGCCGGTGGAGGAGGAGGGCCGCCTGAATGACAGTCACCTGCGCGAGAATTTCATCGAGCGCGTCTTTGTATACGACGACTGGTGTCGCATGATCGAGGCGGGGCTGACCCGGAGCGCCCTTCTGGATTTCCACACACGGCACAAGTTCCAGCTCCTGGCGCACTGCCAGAAGACCTACCGGGAACTCGGCCCCATGCTCTCCGACCTCAAGGCGGAACCGCTGGCGGATATCGCCGAACGCTACATCAACGCCTTCATGAAGGCCATGCAGAAACAGATCACGCGCGGCGACCACGCCAATGCCATGCAGCACCTGATGGGCTACCTGCGCGGTTCCATGAGCGATGCGGACCGCGAGATGCTGCACGAACAGATCGACCTGTACCAGCAGGGGCAGGTGCCGCTGGTGGTGCCCATGACCCTGCTGCGCATGGCCCAGAGGCGGGAACCCGTTGCCTATCTGGAGCGCCAGGACTATCTTACTCCCTACCCGGACGAGCTCGGCCTGCGCAACCACGTCTGATGGGCGGGCAGGCCGGGAGGCCCACACAACCAACAGGTTCCCCGTTTTGCAGAAAACCACGCTGTTACTGACCGTCCTGCTGCTTGCCGCCTGCGCGGCCCCTTCCCTGAAAGATGCGGACCGCATGCGCGCTGATGGCAACCACAAGGCCGCCGCGGAGCTCTATCGCGAGCTTGCCGATATGGGCAATCCCGGTGCGCGCATGAAGCTGTACAACCTTTACCGGGAAACCGGCACAGGTTTTGAGTCGGATGCCAAGGCCCGTGCCGCGCTCGAGACCCTGGCGAACGAACACGGCATCGCGGAAGCCCGGTACCAGCTCGGCCGGATGCTGCGCGAAGAGCGGAAACTGGAGGCCGCCGAGAACCACCTTGAAGCCGCCGCGGAGGCAGGCTACCAGCCGGCTACTGATTATCTGGAAAAGGATGATGGCCTGCTCGCCCGCGAAATCCGGATCGCCCGCAGCTCCCCGGACCGCCAGAAACAGCTGGGGGACGAACTCTTTGAGGGCCGCAACAACGCTCCGAAAGACCGGGAACTGGCTGCCTACTGGTACCGGGTGGCCGCAGAGCGCGGCCACGCCGGTGCCCAGGCCATGCTTGGATTCGTCCACTTCCAGGGCGAAGGCGTGGAGAAAGACGCGGACACCGCCTACCGCTGGTACCGGAAGGCCGCCATGCAGGGCCATGTAGGGGCCCAGGCCAACCTGGGCTACCTCTATGGCGAGGGTCAGGGCACCGAACGGAACCTGAAAAAGGCCTATGCCTGGTCAACCCTGGCGGCCGAAAACGGCAGCCCCCAGGGCCGGAAGAACCAGCGCCTGTACCGGGATGCCATGAGTAATGAGGAGCGCTTGGACAGCCTCGACGAGATCCGCCGTCTGGAGGAGATCATCCACGGCGACTGACCCGCCTGCCACCGCCCGGAAACAGAAAACCCCGCGCCGGAACCACCGGGGCGGGGTTTTCTGGTTTACGACTGATCAGCAGGCGCTCATTCCTCCCAGATCACCTTCTTGTTCTGGTCATACCACTTCGGCAGCCGCTCAGCGTAGTGATCCTCGATCACGTTGCGCTTGATCTTCATGGTCGGCGTCAGCATGCCGTTCTCCATGGTCCAGGGCTCCTTCACGATCACCGCGAATGCCAGCTTCTCGTGGTCCTCGACCTCCGAGTTGACCCGGTCCAGCTCTTCCGCCAGCTCCTTCTCGATGGTCGCGCGGTCGCCGCCCTTCTGGAGCTCCGCCTGGGCCTCCTCGGACAGGGTGATCAGGGCGCAGGGCTGGGGCTGATTGGCGCCGGCCACGCAGACCACCTCCACCCTGGGATGGGTGAACCGGCCCTCGATGGGAACGGGCACCACGTACTTGCCCTTGGCGGTCTTGAACAGATCCTTCACCCGGCCGGTGATGCGGGTATAGCCATTGGCATCCACTTCCGCCATGTCGCCGGTCCTGAGAAAGCCGTCCTCGGTGATTTCTTCCCTGGTCTTCTCATCGTTCTTGTAGAACCCGAGCATCTGCCCAGGGCTCTTCACCTGAAGCTCGCCCTCGTCCGTCACGCGGTGTTCCACACCGGGGTTCGGAAGACCCACCGTGCCAACCTTGGCGTCACCCGGACGGTTGGCATGGGAATACCCGAAGTTCTCGGACATGCCGTAGACCTCAAGCAGCTCCAGCCCGATGTTGCGGTACCAGTGGATGATCTCCGGCGCCAGCGGGGCCGCCCCGGTCAGGGCCGCACGCACGTGGTCCAGACCCAGCTGCTTGAGGATCTTGCGCTTCACAACCCGGTTGAGCAGCGGAACCCGGAACAGCACCTTCTGCTTCTTCGGCGGCAGCTTGTCGCAGATGGCCAGATAGAACTTCATCCACAGGCGCGGTACGGAGAAGAACAGCGTCGGGCGCGCCCGCTGCAGGTCCTCCTGGAAGGTGTCCAGGGAGTTGGCGAAATAGAGCGGGAAACCGAAGTACAGCGAGGACGTCTGGACAGCGGCGCGCTCGGCCACGTGGGCCAGTGGCAGGTAGGAGAGCATGCGGTCGTTCTGGTCCACGGGGAAGATCTGCTTGAGCCCCTCGGCCACCGAGATCATGGTTCCGAACGAGTGCATCACGCCCTTGGGCCTGCCAGTACTGCCGGAGGTATAGACCAGGGTGGCCAGCTCATCCGGTGACGGCAGGTGCGGCTCAGCCAACGGCTCGGTGCGCGCGACGATGTCCTTCCACTGCTCGGTATCCCTGCGCGGCGACATGGGCATGGAAATGATCGGAAGATCCGCCGGGATGTGGTTCTTGATGTCGTTCCAGCCGTCGGCCGTGCCATCGAGCTTGCCGAGCATCATCAGCTTCGCCTCACTGTGCTCCAGCACATAGGCGGCCGTGTCACCATTGAGTGTGGGGTACAGCGGCACCGAGACGTGACCGGCAGCCCAGATGGCCAGATCCGCCATGACCCAGTGGTCGCTGTTCTTGCCCAGAATGGCGATGCAGCTTTTCTCCGGCAGTTCCAGGGATCTGAGGTGGGCGGCCATGCGCAGCACCTGGTCCGCAGCCTGCTTCCAGGTGGTCTCCTCCACCGAACCGTCCGGATAGGGCTGGTTCATATAGACCATGTCCGGAGAACGCTGCGCCCAGTAGAACAGGCTGTGCAGCGTGGTGGGCCTGTCATCAACTTTGATCATCCAAGAGCTCCTGATTGTTATGGTTTATTGGAAAGGTATAAACGTCGGGATACTATTCAACTTCCCCTGTCACTGCATTGGCCTCGATGGCACATTCTCTCCAGAATTTGAATCAATGGGCGGAAGCGGATCACAAACAGTGCAGTGCCTGCCCCTTCATGATGCCCTGCTGAAATCCTTGTAGCGCCCGGGCTTGCCGGCGGGTGGGCGGCCTATCTCGACCCCGGCTTTCCGCAGCTCCTTCTTCAGGTCCCGCCGGAACCGGTGATAGTCCACCTCGGTGGAGTGGCGCCCACCGGCATCAAAATCCAGGTGCGGATTGGCGGCCTCCTCCTGGATGGCCAGGCGCATGTTGGCCGGACGGGCGTAATGCCCGAGGATTTCCTGACAGGCCAGCTTCGCCTGGTAGTCCGCCAGCGGCCAGATGCAGCCCAGAGGCTGGAACAGACCGATGAAATAGAGGTTGCTGAAGTCCGCGTGCATCATCTTCCGGTACAGCGGTACCCGCTCGGCACTGCTGAAGTCGATCAACGACGGGTCGAAGAAAGGGAAGCTGATCCAGAACCCGGTGCAGGCGACCACCAGATCAAACGCATCCTCGCGCCCGTCCTGGAAGATCACGCTGTCTCCATTGAGCTCGCGGACGGCCGGGCGCGGGTGGATGCGCCGGTGGCGGATGAAATCCAGCAGATCCGAGTTGATGGTCGGATGATGGCTCAGCACCGGCCGTCTGGGCCTGGGCAGGCCGTAGTTGCGGTAGTAATCCCCCTGGAGGAGTTTCAGAAGCCCGGTGAACAGCAGCTGCCGGATGCGGTTCGGTACCCAGGTGGGCATATTGGAGCCCAGCACATCCGTCGGCTTGCCAAACATGAACTTGGGCATGAACCACTGACCACTGCGCATACTCAGCGCGACGTGATCCGCCACCCGGGCCGTTTCCACCGCCACATCGCAGGCGGAATTACCGGCACCGATAACAAGCACCCGCTTCCCTCGCCACTCATCACTGACCCCCTTGAAGTCGTGGGAATGCATCCAGGTGCCGTTGAACGTGCCCGGATAGTCGGGGTTCTTGGGATTCCAGTGGTGCCCGTTGGCCACCATCAGGTGGGAAAAATCCTCTTCCACGGCCATGCCGTCGGGCCCTGTCACCTTCAGGTGCCAGGTGCCGTCCTCGTTACGGGTAACCTGATCCACCCAGTGCTCGAACCGGATGACGTCCATGACGCCGAAATGGCGCGCATAGCTTTCAAAGTAGGCGTGCAGCTGGCGATGGTTGGGGTATTCAGGGTAGTCCTCGGGCATCGGAAAGTCTTCGTATTCCGACCACGCCCTGGAGCTGATGATGTGGGTGTTCTCGTAGACACTGGAATGGCCGGTGCGACTGTTGAAGACCCAGTTGCCACCGACCTGGTCACTCTGCTCGAACACAGTGACGTCCAGACCGGCCTCAAGGCAGTTCTTGGCTGCCGTGAGACCGCTGGGCCCGGCCCCGATGACCGCGACCCTTGGGGTTTGATCCATGATGGACTCCGTTGTGTTGTTGTTGGAATGCCGGACAACGTCCTTTTCTACCAGAAAGATTCAGACGTTATCCAGTCATTCCGGCCACAACGGCCCATCAGAAGGTCAGTTCGCGGAATCGACCAGGCTGTAGTCCAGCTTGTTCTCTTCCGGCGAGCTGTTGATGCTGCTCACGGTGCGCCAGTTTCGGCCGATGATGTACAGGATGCACGCGAAGTAGATCCCGATCACCAGGGCACCGACCCACTGGATCCTGAGGAACTCCAGCTGGAACAGCAGGGTCAGACCGATCATGGCCACCAGGTTGCCCGCAAAGTAGGGGCCCTTACCGAAGCGCTTCACCGTCAGGTTCAGGTTGTCGGTGTAAAGGCGGATCAGCGAGTCCAGCGAGTTGATGACCATGGTGATGCCCACCGTGACCATGAGGATGTTGAACACGCCCGTGGTGCCAATGTCCTCCAGATGGTAGTAGTACAGCACCGTAAACCAGATACCGATGGCGATCGACGGCAGGAACAGCATCGCCAGCAGCAGCTGCCAGGTGCGCAGTCCGCCCACGAAGCGCGAAGTGAACTGGCCGATCATGATGGACCAGGCGAACCACCAGTACAGGTAGAAGGCATGGTAGTCGCTCAGCGGCAGCATGAACTCATGGATGTTGCCGAAGTAGCCACCCAGCAGGCTCAGCGTCCCGGCAAAGTCCCCGAAGGTGCCGTTATCGGTCATGAAGGCGTAGTACCAGAACAGTGCGATCAGACCGATGAACATCCAGCTGGTGCTCACGCTCAGCACCCGCACATACTTGAGGCTGGTGCTGGAGTAGACGGCCATGGCAATGGACACGAAAACGATGCCGTAGAAAACCGTCTGCGCGGTGCCGTCATCGCCCATTTCCGGAAGATACCAGGGCAGGTTCTTCAGCAGCAGATAGGCGGTAAAGGCACAGGTGCCGATGATCACTACGTTGTTGATGACCTTCACCACCGGAATCTCGAAGAACTTGATCCGTGGTTCGATCACGCAGAAGTAGAAACAGGTAAGGAAGTAGAAGCCCCAGATCAGGAAGGCCCAGAACCCGAACTCGATCGCGAGCGGGTTGGTGACGCTGTAGTCCTCCGCATAGCCACCGAATTCGGTGAGCGGGAACATGATCAGGCCCACGTCGAGGCCGGAAGTGAACAGAATGGCCATGAAGGTGAAGGTACGCACTGGTGTCACGCCCACCACCTGCAGGTTGCCCCATCGCAGGAGAATCACTGCAATCATGGTGAAAGTGAATACCAGTCCGATACTTAGCCAGGTCAACATAAACCAACTCCTTTGCTGGTTGCGGCGTCAATTTGCTTTCTTATGGCAATAATTCCCCTCCCGGGCCGCCTGGAGCCGTTTACAGGCGACCCGTATCAGCGCTGTCAACACTGGAGAGGAGAGGTGCTTAGCGGAGCACGCGCTCGGGCTCTCCGGCCCGTTGGCGCACACGCCAGTGCTCGTCCATCCCCACCGGCGCATCCAGCGGCGCCTCGGGCTGACGCCCACGGATCAGGTCCGCGGCCCGCTCAGCCACCATGATGGTCGGCCCGTTGAGGTTGCCGTTGGGGATGGTTGGAAAAACGGAGGAATCAACAACGCGCAGGCCACTGATGCCGTGCACCCGGGTTTCCGGGTCGACCACCGTCTGCGCGTCCGTGCCCATGGGGCAGGTGCAGGATGGGTGGTAGGCGCTTTCCACGGCCTGGCGCACGAAAGCATCGATGGCTTCGTCCGAAGTGACATCGGTCCCTGGCTGGATCTCTTCGTCGCGATAGTCATCCATGGCCGGCTGATTGATGATCTCCCGGGTCAGCCGCACGCAGTCCCGGAAGCCCTCCCGGTCGTCCTCATGCTGGAGGTAGTTGAACAGAATCTCCGGTGCGGCCTTCGGATCCGCGGAACGCACATGCACGTGGCCACGGCTCTTCGGTTTGTTGTGGCCCACATGCACCTGGAAACCGTGGCCGGCGAACGCCTCCTTGCCGTCGTAGCGCATGGCCGCCGGCAGGAAGTGGTACTGCAGGTCCGGCCATTCGACGCCTGCTTTCGAGCGGATGAAGGCGCAGGACTCGAAGTGGTTGGTGGCACCCAGGCCATCCTTGTTCAGGATCCAGCGCGCGCCGATCAACGCCTTACTCAGCGGGTTGAGTTTGCTGTTGAGGGAGGTCGGCTGCTTACAGCGGAACTGGAAGTAGAACTCAAGATGGTCCTGGAGGTTCGACCCCACGCCAGGCAACGCGTGATTCACCTCGATACCCGCCTTGTTGAGCACATCCGGGTTACCGATGCCGGAAAGCTGCAGAATATGCGGCGAACCAATGGAGCCCGCAGACAGGATGACCTCGCTGTTGGCCTTCACATCCTGCACCTTACCGCCACGCTCGTAGCGCACGCCCACGGCCTGTTTGCCTTTGAGCAGCACTTTGTGCACCAGTGCGCCTGTCAGCACGGTGAGATTCGGGCGCTTCATCACTGGCCGCAGGTAAGCGTTCGAGGTGGAGGAGCGCACGCCATTCTTCACGGTCATGTGCATGGGCCCGAAGCCTTCCTGCTGGTGCCCGTTGTAATCCCGGGTTACGGGGTAGCCAGCCTGTTCCCCGGCATCAATGAAGGCCTGGTACAGGGGATTCTTCATGTTGTTGCCGTTGGAGGTCCCCACGGGGCCGGCATCACCACGGTACATGTCCCCGCCAAAGACCCAGGTTTCGGCCTTTTTGAAGTAAGGCAGACAGTTCTGGTAGTTCCAGCCCTCGGCACCATGCGCCTCCCACTCGTCGAAGTCCTTCGCGTGACCACGCACGTAGACCATGCCGTTGATGGAGGAGGAGCCACCCAAAACCTTGCCCCGCGGGCAGTGCATGCGGCGATTATCCAGGTAGGGCTCAGGTTCGGTGTGGAACTGCCAGGCGAACTTCTTTGTGTTCATGGGAATGGACAGCGCCGTGGGCATCTGGATGAAGATGCTGCGGTCGCTGCCGCCGGTCTCCAGCAGCAGGACCCGGTGGTGCGGGTCCTCTGTGAGCCGGTTCGCCAGCACACAGCCGGCTGAGCCGGCACCGACGATGATGGTGTCGTATTGGTGTTTACTCATAGGATCCACTCCAAGATGCCAACGGGCGAGGGCGGGGATCCCCGCCCTCGCCTGCTACAGAGTCAGCAGGCGCCGGTTCAGAACGGTGCTTCAATATCACCCATTCCGACGTAAACGGATTTGAGCTGGGTGTAGTGGTTAATGGTCGCCGCGCCGTTCTCGCGGCCGATGCCGGACTGCTTGTAGCCGCCCACCGGCATCTCCGAGGGTGATTCGTTGTAGGCGTTGATCCAGCAGATGCCGGCCTGGATCTGGTGGATCACCCGGTGCGCGCGTTTGATGTCGCGGGTGAAGACACCGGCGGCCAGGCCATACTGGGTATTGTTGGCACGGCGGATGACGTCGTCTTCGTCGCGGAACGTCAGGACGCTCATGACCGGGCCGAAAATCTCTTCCTTCACGATCGTCATGTCATCGGTGCAGCCCGTGAACACGGTCGGAGCCACGAAATAGCCGCCTTCAACACCCTGGGGTGAGAGCTCCTCACCACCGCAGGCCAGGGTCGCGCCCTCTTCCACGCCCTTGCGGATATAGTCCATGACCAGGTCCCGGTGCTTCGCGGAGATCAGAGCGCCAAAGTTGGTCTCCGGGTTCAGCGTGTCACCGGCAATGATGTTGTTGCGGGTACGCTCCAGCACCTTCTCGATGAAGGTCGGGTACAGGTCCTCGTGCACGAACACCCGGGTGCCGTTGGTGCAGATCTCGCCCTGGGTGTAGAAGTTCGCCAGCATGGCGGCGGAGACGGCATTATCGATTTCCGCGTCATCGAAGATGATCAGCGGCGACTTGCCGCCCAGCTCCATGGTGACTTCCTTGAGCGTGGTGGCGGCGCCGGCCATGACCTTCTTGCCAGTGCCCACCTCGCCGGTAATGGAGACCTTGTCGATACCCGGCTCGTGGCTCAGCCAGCTGCCGACTTCGCCCGCGCCCTGGACGACGTTGAATACACCGGCCGGCATGCCCGCCTCCATGAGGATTTCCGCGAGCTTGAGGGCGCCCAGCGGGGTTTCCTCGGAGGGCTTGAAGATCATGCTGTTGCCGCAGGCCAGAGCCGGTGCGGACTTCCAGCAGGCGATCTGCAGCGGGTAGTTCCAGGCCCCGATGCCGGCGCACACACCCAGGGGCTCGCGCCGGGTGTAGTAGAAGTCGCCGCCCAGGTCCTGCTGATTGCCTTCCAGCGCCGGAGCCAGCCCCGCGTAGAACTCCAGGGAGTCCGCGCCGGTGTTCACGTCCACCTCACTGGCTTCCTGCCAGGGCTTGCCGGTGTCGAGCACTTCCACCTTTGCCAGTTCGTCATTGCGTTCGCGTAGCATCGCCACGGCCCGGTTGAGGATGCGTGCCCGCTCCATGCCGGTCATGGCGGACCAGGTAGCAAAGCCTTCGCGGGCGCTTTCCAGTGCGGCCTGGCGCACGCTTTCGTCCGCCACCTCCACTTCATAGATCACCTCGCCAGTGCCCGGGTTCACCACTTCAAAGGTTTCGCCCGTGCTGTTGGCCATGGGTTGGCCGGCCACAAAGTTCTGGTAGCGGGTCAGTGGCATGGTTCGACTCCGTGCTGTGTCAGTGTGTCGTTGATGAACGCCCGGCAGAGCGCCTCGCTCTCGCGGAAGCCCTCTTCCTGGTCGGGCCAGAGAGCGCTGCGCAGCCAGAACCCGTCGATCAGTGCGGCGGTCTGCTTCGCGGCGCTCCGGGCCGCCTCTGCCGGCAACAGCTGCCGGAATGAATAGCAGAGGTTGCTGTAGAGACGGCGGTTGTTGATGTGCTGCAGGCGCGCCAGCCCCGGTTCGTGCATCGCCCGCGCCCAGAAACTGAGCCAGGTGCGGGTGGTGGCCGTGGACCGCTGGAAGTCACTGAAGTTGGCTTCCACGATCGCCACCAGCCGCTGCTGCGGCGTGAGTGTTCCGGCCTGGGTGTGCTCCAGCAGCGCGAGCTTAAGCTCCTCAAGCAGCTGGCGCAGCGTGGCCTCGATCAGTGCCTGCTTGCCGCCGAAGTAATGGCTGATCAGGCCGGACGACATCCCGGCGGTGCGACTGATGGCGCCAATGGTGGCGCTCTGGAGCCCCAGCTCACCCACCACTTCAAGGGTGGCTTCAATGAGCTGGCGCCTGCGTTCTTCCTGTACTCCGACCTTGGGCATAAGTTGATTAACCGTTCAATTAAAATAAGGATAGCCTGCTGATCGCCATTGATCAACAGGCGCGTGATAGGTTGATGGTAACCCAACCACAGAAACCTTTCAGATCAGTAGCCTGCCGACAGGATGCATTTTCGGATTTCCGCTACACTGGCGACAGCACGCGACGCCACCGGGAGGTCCATGACCCCGCTCCGATTCATAGACCGGCTCAAGTTCTTCCTTGAACGCCAGCTCATCCGCGGCGCATTTTTCCAGCTGATGGTGGTCGGGCTGCTCATTGCCCTGATCTCGCTGATCGGTGGTCTGCTGGTGCTGCCACTGGAGGGAGCCTTCTCGGACCTGGGTGAAGCACTCTGGTGGGCGTTCCTGCGGCTGACGGACCCGGGGTATCTGGGCGATGACCAGGGCAGCTGGCGGCGGGTGGTTGCCACGCTGCTGACCATCAGCGGCTATGTGGTGTTCATGGGCACCCTGGTGGCCATCATGACCCGGTGGCTGATCAGCGCCATGACCAATCTGGAACGCGGGCTCACGCCGGTCTCGCTGAAGCACCACATTGCGGTGCTGGGCTGGACCAGCCGCACCCTGCCCCTGATCACCAAACTGCTCAGCACCACCGGCCGGATGCGGCTGTTCCTGCACCGCAATGACACCAAGCGCCTGCGACTGGTGGCGCTGGCCGAGGAAGTCTCCGCCAGCCGGGAGCACCAACTGCGCAGCGAGAGCGGCGTCGGCCGCCGTGCCCGACAGGTCATCCTGCGCTCCGGTGACCCGCTCCAGTCCGAGGCCCTGCGTCGTGTGGCCTGCCTGGATGCGGCCGCGGTCATCATTCCCGGCAGTACCCAGGCCACGAACAGCCTTCTTAACGCGGATACCGAGACCATCAAGATCCTTCTCACCATCGCAGCCCAGGCCAAGGACCAGCGCCGGCCCCTACCCTATGTGGTGGCGGAACTGCAGGACCCGCGCCGCGAACGCATCCTGCACAGCGCCTTTGGCGGGGACCTGGAACTGGTGGCCGGGGACGCCACGCTCAGCCGTTTCATGGTCCAGACACTGCGTCATCCGGGTCTGGCCGAGGTCTTCCAGGAGATGATGATCCTGCCCGATGGCAATGAACTCTACATCCGGTTCCAGGATGAGTGGGCTGGCGAGCCCCTGGCCAGCCTCGACAGCCGGCGGCCCAGCGCGATTGTACTGGGCGTGCTTGAGCGAGCGGGAAGTGGGTGGGTGGTCCATATGAATGCGCCGTCCGAACAACGCCTGCGCAAGGGTGACGGGCTCATCCTGCTGGCACGACGGTTCGAGGATACCAATCCGGCACGCGGGCAGACCCTGGAGCCACTGCATCGCCGGCCGCGCAATGAGGGGGAGAGGCCACCCTCCCGTCACCGGCGTATCCTAATCCTGGGCTGGAACCACAGGGTGCCGGCACTGCTGCAGGAACTGGACAGTTACCCGGGCGAAACGGCGGACGTCACAGTGGCCTCGTTCTGGCCCGTGGAAGACCGCCAGAACATGATCAACGGCTATGTGCCCGAGCCTGGACGCGTCGGCTGCCAGCACGTGAAGACGGACTTCCTGATGGAGGGTGAGATTGCCCGACTGGCCCCCGAACGCTATGACACCGTCATGCTGCTGACCAGTGACCGCATGGGCAGCAACGAAGAAGCGGACGCCCGGGCCATGGTGGGCTACCTGCAGCTCCAGGATCACCTTCAGCAGGCGGGGACGTGGCCGCAGATCCTGCTGGAACTCACTGACCCGCACAATGAGGCCCTGCTTCTGGCGCGGAACAGTGAGATCTTCCTCAGCCCCGTTATGCTCAGCCACCTGCTGGCCCAGGTCGCCCTCCGCCGGGAGCTTCGCCTGGTGTATGACGAACTCTTCACCCAGGGCGGTGCCGAGATCGGCTTCCGTGCGCTTCCCGCAGAGCTTCTGGCAGCCGACACGGACTTCCGGGCGGCGGCACAGTCGGTTGCCACCAGCGGCGAAACCGCCCTTGGCATCCACCGGGCGCAACCAACCCCGGAAGGGCGCCACCTGACCCTCAACCCGGATCCCGGAGAGCCCCTGAACCTGTCAGCGGGGGACCAACTGGTGGTGCTGGGGCGCGAGCCGGAAAGGCACTGCCCCCTCAGCGCCCCCAGAGCCGTTTCATGATGCGGCGCGTGACTGCGGTAGGCATGGCCCCGGAGGTGGACCAGAGCCCTTTCATCGGGAAGGAAACCGGGTGGTGCACACCGCGCCCGCCCCGGATTACGGCCCACACCTGCGCGGCCACATCCTCCGCGCCCAGATTCACCCCCATACCGTCGAACATATCGGATCCGGCCCGGTTGGCGTTCACCATCCCCGTGGCGACGAAAGGCGGCATCAGGTCACAAACACGGATGTCGTACTCCTGCCATTCAATGTCCAGCGCCTCGGTCATGGCGCGCACCGCATGCTTGGTGGCGGAATAGGACGCGAAGTCCGGCGTGCCATGGATCGCAGAGGCCGAACTCATATTCACCACCTGGGCGCCGGGCGTATCACGGAGCCAGGGGAACGCGGTATGGAGGACGTTCAGCAGCCCGGTCAGATTCACGTCCACCTGGGCCCTGTGGTCCTCCAGCGGAATCGCCTCGAAGCGCCCGACCCGCAGAATGCCGGCGTTGTTGTGCAGTACATCCAGCTGGCCCTCGGTGCGCGCGGCGAACCCCGCGAGTGCCTGGCGTACCGACGCGGCATCCGTCACATCCATGACGTGGACACTGCAGTTGGCCTCACCCAGTCCCTCCTGAAGGGTCCGCAATGCCGCCTCGTCCCGATCCGCGGCTCCCACGAACCAGCCTTTCCCGGCAAACAGCTGGGCCGTGGCACGGCCGATGCCAGCGGCTGCCCCGGTGATGAAGATCGTCTTCATGGTTCTCTCCCTGTGTCAGCGTCAGCCGAGTATAACCGGGGCCCCCGGGCCCGGCGGAATGCCCAGAGCGACCCAGACCGCCAGTAATAACGGCCATACCACGGCAAAGGCGATCGCGTAGGGCAGCATCAGCGCCATCAGGGTGCCGATGCCTGCCTCGGGCCGCCATCGCTGCACAAAGGCAAGGACAATGACCCAGTAGGGATTGAGGGGCGTGATGATGTTGGTCACCGAATCCCCGATGCGGTAGGCCGCCTGGGTCAGTTCCGGGCTCAGGCCCGCCTGCATCAACATGGGCACGAACACCGGTGCCAGGAAGGCATACTTGGCGGAAGCGGAACCGATGAACAGGTTGGCCAGCATGGCGATCAGGATGAAGCCGACCGCCAGCACCGGCGCGGGTACAGCCAGAGAGGCCAGCCACTGGCCACCGGTGATGGCCAGCAGCAGCCCGAGCTGGCTGTAGTTGAAAGCCTCGATGAACTGGGCCGCGACAAACGCCAGCACAATATAGGGCGCCAGTGCGGCAATGGTGGCCGACAGCATTTGCGCCACGTCGTGGTTGCTGTTCAGGGTGCCGGCCGCGAACCCGTAGGCCAGGCCGGGCAGCAGGAACAGGATCAGCAGCAGGGGGACCATGGCCTCGACCCAGCGGGCGAAGTTCTCACCCTCGCCGTGGAGTGGCGCCCCGGGAACCAGCACCGCGGCCAGCACCAGGGCCAGGGTAACCCCGAATATAAACCCGGCATGGCGCAGCCCGCGCCCGGGGTCTGCACCCACATCGTCATCCGCCCGGCTCACATGCGCCCCGGCAAGCTCAACGCCGGCCTGCCTTGGTTCCACAACCCGGGCGGTGACCCACCACCCGAGCAGTGCCAGCACCAGGGTGGAGACAATCATCAGCCACCAGTTGGCCGTGACCGCAACCGCGTAATCGGGGTCCAGTATGCGCGCCCCCGCCTCAGTCAGCCCCGCCAGCAATGGATCCAGGGCCGTGATCACAAGGTTCGCACTGAACCCGGCGGAGACCCCGGCAAAGGCCGCTGCCAGCCCGGCCAGGGGCGAGCGTCCCGCCGCGTGGAACAGGATCGCCGCCAGCGGCGGCAGCACCACGTAGCCCGCATCCAGGGTGACCGAAGACAGAATCCCCAGCAGGACGACCATAGGCGCCAGCAGCGCTCTGGGCGTCAGCCTCAGCAGCCGGGCAAGCAGCGCTGGCAGAAGGCCGGAGCGCTCCGCCACGCCAATCCCCAGCATGGCCACCAGCACCAGCCCCAGGGGCGGGAACTGCATGAAATTGTCCACCAGGTGCGAGAGCAGCCACCAGAGGCCATCACTCTCAAGCAATCCTCGGGCCTGCACCAGTTCGCCCTCGCCGGCCGCGCCCGCGGGCTTACGCACGGACCAGCCCGCCCAGGCGGCCACCTGGGAGAGCACCATGACCAGACCCAGGGCCATGGCGAACAGGGTGACCGGATGCGGCAGGGCATTGCCCGCCCGCTCGATCCGATCCAGCCAACGGGTTGAAGAAATCGCGGGTTTCATGTCACGGCCCCATGCGGCAGAACATCCTCCGGATAGATGGCCAGTTCGTTCTGGTGGCGTGCGAAATCCGGATCGTGCTGCGCTGGTGTCCGCAGGATGCGATCAACATAATCGGCCGGGAATGCATTCTCCCGGGCCCCGATCAGCACGTGCGCCCGGTACCAGCTGTAGGGTGTCAGCGAGGCGTCCACATCCGTGGCGGCGTACATCCCCGCCTCCAGGGAGTCCCCTTCCGGGGTCCGGGGCCGGATCAACGCCTCCTCATAGCCATTCCCCAGCCCCTCAATCCGGTCCAGGATCGGTTTCTCGCGATCCGGGATGTCATAGACCACCCCCAGGACCCAGTCACCCGGATCGCCAGTATGCAAGGCATCGCATTTGGCCGAATGGTCTTCGCGGCTGCGCTTGTGGAAGACCAGACGGTGACGGTGCAACCAGCCAACCGTCAGGAAACGGGATTCCGGGACCCGGGCCTGGAGGCGGCGAATGGACATGTTCGAGCCATAGGCAAAACAGAGCATTGATGGAACCTCTCCCGAAGACGTGCAGTGCCCGAAACTGCCACGGTTACCCGCCCCGGGCAATACATGGAATTGGAAGATCCTATAGGAGCCGGCTGAACCATAGCGTCTTTTCCGGCTAGAATGAGACATAAACCGGACCGGAGACGCTCGCTCCATGAGCGCAGAACTGTTCACCCGATGTTTTGTCGCCACCTATTTCCTGTTGATCGGCCTGTTCTTCACCGGGCGGACACTGGGGCTGAGCGCGCGTACCCGCCACTCCCATATCCATTATGGTCACGTGGGCTCACGCCCCTGGTGGAACCGCCACATATTCAATGTCTTCAGGGCCGCTATCCTGCTGATCAGTGTTCTCCGCATCGGACTTCCGGTGGATCCCTGGCTGGGCATCATCGAGCCACTCTACAGCGCGCCGGTACTGTTGTCGGGCGTGGTTCTTCTGTGTGCGGCCTTCACGGGCATCAACTACCTGCAGGCCTACATGCACGAGGACTGGCGCTCCGGGATTGATACTGAAAACCCGCCGAAACTGCTCACCACCGGGCCCTGGTCCCGGAGCCGTAACCCCATGTTCCTGATCATCATGCTGGGACAGCTCGGCTTCTTCCTGGCACTGCCCAGCCTGTTCTCGCTGGTGTGCCTGGTGGTTGGCGTCGCGGTCCTGAGACGTCAGGCCCTGGCCGAGGAGACGAGTCTGAACACGTTGCTTGGTGCGGATTACCGCCAGTACCGGGAGCGCGTCCCGCGCTGGTTCTGAAGCGCCCCGCGCTCAGTGCTGCGCCGGGCGGTAGCCCAGCCGGAAGCCACCCCAGTGGGTACCGTTCACATAGATGGGCACTGACAGATCGTGCATGATCTCCCCGGTATCCCGCCGGTAGGTCTGCAGCAGCATGTCGCGGGTATGGCTGCCACAGCGGGCCCCGGTGCGGTCATTGAAGAGGCGTTTGCTGCGGCTCTTCACCAGATCCACCTGGGGATCCCCGGTCGGCTCATGGGCAAAGACATTGTTGTGGGTGGGCACATAGCCATCCGGCGCGGCGGTGATCGCGAAGACAATGGGCTCCAGCGACTCAACCACGGGCTCCTGAATGGCGGGAAGATGCCTATCCGTAAAGGCATCGAAGGGGCTGTGGTACTTCTGCGGGTCGGTGCCCGGGATCGGGGTGCGCTCTTTGCTGAACAGCTGTTCCCGGGTCAGCTCGCCACGCTCAAGGGCCTGCTCAAAACAACGCGCAATCTCCGCCGCCCCGGTCCTTGCCGCTTCGTAGAAGCGGCGATGGTAGCTTTCGCTGCTGTACAGCGCGAACTCAGCGTTGGTCTGCTCTGCCAGCTCCATCAGCCTTGAAGCCTGCTGCGCCAGCTCGGCAACGGCCTCATCGCTGTCGCGCATCTCATCACGCAGGCTCTCGATGGAGCCGAACATCTGCCCCAGGCTCTCCTCGTTGTGCTGGTCGCCCTCGGCAATCCACCGCACCTGTTCCTCCACCTTCCTTGAGCCAGTATTGATCTCATCCAGCTGGTGGCCAACGGCCTCTACCGAATCAAGGCCATTCTCGACACTGGTGGCCAGCTCCTTGACCCGGGTAACAATGTGGCCGGTGTCCTGCTGTATGGATTCCAGTGTGCTGGACGCCTCTTTGGTCGCCTCCGAGGTACGGCCGGCAAGCTGGCGCACCTCATCCGCCACCACCGCAAAACCGCGACCCTGCTCACCGGCCCGGGCTGCCTCGATGGCGGCATTGAGTGCGAGCAGGTTGGTCTGCTCGGCGATGCCCTCGATCACCGAGGTCACATTCTGGATGGTTTCGGATTTGTCGTTCAGCGCCTGGATCAGCGATACCGTCTCCGAGGACTGCTCGTGCACCCGCCGGACCTGCTCGATGGCTTCCCTCAACGCGGTCTGCCCCTGATCACTGACCTCGCTGGCCTGGCTGGCGGCGGACGCCGCCTCCGACGCCTGCTCCGCGGACTGGCGGATGGTTTCCATGATCCGCCCGGCGTAGTCCGTCATGTGGTTGGTGTTTTCCACCTGACGATCGAGACGACTGCGCAGGCGGTCCGCGGCATAGGAAACCTGGGCGGCCGAGACGGCATTGGCGTCAGCGCCTTCCACCAGCGTCTGCTCCAGTGCTTCACCGGTCCGTGCCTTGCGGAAAATGGAGGGCATGAGCGCCTGCAACAGAGGGTGTTCCGCCTGGGCGTCCGCGTGCGCCTCCCCCTGCACACGCTGCAGCAGTGCCATCAGGGGCAGGATTGCGGCGATTGCCCCCAGAGCCCCCGCCAGAAGAAAACGGTACAGCTCCGGGACAGGCAACCAACTGCATGCCACCGCAACCAGGAGACTCCCGCCCATACCGGCACAGGCCCGTAGTACTACCTGTTTCTGAAGCGCCCCCATACCAGCCACCCTTTGTCTGTCTTATTATTCAAGGTCTCAGGAGAGGTTAGATTATAGCCAGCACGGATGCCCTTATACTTTCGGATGAGCTGCCCCTGCGGGCTAGAGGGTCAGAAAGGGCATCAACGCCAGGTAGAGGATCACGCCAATTCCGATCAGGGCACCAATGAAGGCAAGGGGATTGTGCCGGTATCGCTGGGCGGGTGTCTCGGCTTCCCCACGGGCGAGCGCCTCTTCATGGTCGGACCGGGCCTGCTCGGCGCGCTCGGCCTGATAGTCGGCCAACAGCTGCTCCGCTTCCTCAAGCCGTGATGGGTCATCGAGCCAGATGGCTCCGAAGGACACCATCCAGCGGCTGGGCTCCGTCTCGTAATACGCAATGCCGTGCTCCTCAAGAAGCGTTTTGACTTCAAAGTATTCATCTTCGGGCACGTTGCGCAGGTTGAGGAGCAGATGCCCCATGTCAGGACCTCGTCGGTTCCGCTATCATGTGGGTCCATTGTAGCAGGCACCCGTGGTGGAGTTCCGCGCCCATGAGCAAACACAAACGCCGTCCCGTACCGGTCTTCGAACATCCGATCATCGAGACCCACTGCCACCTGGACTATCTCCAGGGAGAGCCGGTGGAAGACGTGGTCATGGCCGCCGAACAGGTGAACATCGAGCGACTGATCACGATCACGGTCTCGCCGGACAATCTGGAGACCGTCCAGCACCTGGTGGGCGCCCACCCGCGCGTCTACGGCACCCAGGGGATTCACCCGCACCAGGCGGACAACTGGCACGACGGGCTCGACCCCTTCATCCGGGAGGCCATGGCGGCAAGCCCCAAGCGGCTGCTGGCCATCGGTGAGATCGGGCTGGACTACCACTACGATTTCAGCGACCCGGAGACCCAGAAGTCGGTCTTCCGCAAGCAGCTGCAGATGGCCTCGGATCTGGACAAGCCGGTGGTGATCCACACGCGCGATGCCGATGAGGACACCATGGAGATCCTGAAAGAGTTCGAGGGGTCACTGAAGCAGCGGGGCGTTGTGCACAGCTACACCTCGGGTGAGACGCTGGCACGCTATGCGCTGGAGCAGGGCTGGTACATCGGGTTCAACGGGATCTGCACGTTCAAGAAGGCGGAGAATGTGCGTGAGATCATCGACCTGACGCCGGCGGACCGGATCCTGCTGGAGACAGATTCGCCATATCTGGCGCCGGTCCCGTACCGGGGCAAGGAGAACATGCCTTACTACCTGCCGTTTGTGGGGGAGTTCATCGCCCAGCACAAGGGGCTGGAAGTCGAAGAGTTCCTGGCGCAGGCTTACCGGAACAGTGAAGCGGTGTTCTTCAGTCAGCAGAACTGATAAATCGTTGCCTGGTAAGGGGAATGGGGGAGTGCTCTCCGGGAATCGCCACGAGTACATCCATGTAGGCTGCTCTTCCGCCATCCCTGGCTCCAGAGCTTCCCGGAGAGCACTCCCCCATTCCCCTTACCGATCAGGCGTTATTGGTGATTCGGCTGCACCAGAACCCAGGGAGCGACAACCAGAGCCCAGACTGTCGCATCCGAATCATGCCACCCCTGAGCCTCATCCGGCTTAACCTCACCCACGGACCCATCCTGGATCCACTGCTGGAAACGGGCCTTGTCATCCCGCACCAGTGACAACCCAACCTCGATCAGATCCTGCCCCGGGGCAACGCGTACCACATTGCCGCGGGCGTAGAACCGCTGCAGCTCCACCCAGCCGATCTGGGCCGTCTCCTGGTGGAGTTTGGCGCGGAGTTCGTCGTCGTTTTCAGGAATTCCGTCAGTTTCAAGGGACATCAGCGTCTCCAACACGTTCGAAAGCAGGGGATCGGGGAGGGCTTTCAGGGAAGCTCTGGAGCCAGGGATGGCGGAAGAGCAGCCTACATGGATGTACTCGTGGCGATTCCCTGAAAGCCCTCCCCGATCGCCTGCCTGCTACCAATCAACAATCTGGTGACAATAGAAACAAAAACGGGTGGCCCGAAAGCCACCCGTTTTCCGCGGATCAGCCTCCCGAAGAGGCTAACCCATCAACCGCCAGAGTTCACTTGGCGATCATGTTGCGCAGCACGTAGTGCAGGATGCCGCCGCTCAGGTAATAGTTCATCTCGTTGGCGGTATCCACGCGGCAGATCACCTCGGTCTCCGTGGTGCTGCCGTCCGAGCGCTCGGCAACGAGCTTCAGCACCTGGCGCGGCTCCAGATTCTCATCCAGACCCTTGATGCTGATCTTCTCCTCGCCGGTCAGGCCCAGAGTCTGGCGGTTCTCGCCATCCTTGAACTGCAGCGGCAGAACGCCCATGCCCACCAGGTTGGAACGGTGGATCCGCTCGTAGCTCTCGGCCACGACCGCTTCCACGCCCAGCAGGCGGGTGCCCTTGGCGGCCCAGTCACGGGAGGAGCCGGTGCCGTACTCCTTGCCGGCAATCACAACCAGCGGCGTACCCTGCTTCTGGTACTCCATGGCCGCGTCATACATGGCCATCTGCTCACCGGTGGGCACGAACTTGGTGAAGCCGCCCTCGACGCCGTCCAGCATCTCGTTCTTGATGCGGACGTTGGCGAAGGTACCGCGCATCATCACTTCATGGTTACCCCGGCGCGAGCCGTAGCTGTTGAAGTTCTTGGGATGCACGCCCTTCTCCTGCAGGTACTTGCCTGCCGGGGAATCCGGCTTGATCGAGCCGGCCGGGCTGATGTGGTCCGTGGTGATGGAGTCACCGAACAGCGCCAGGATGTTCGCACCCTGGATATCCTTCGGCGGCTGCAGCGGCTTCTCAATGCCCTCGAAGAACGGCGGGTTCTTCACGTACGTGGACTCGTCGTCCCACTGGTACGTCTCGTCCTTGCTGAACGGAATGCCCTGCCAGACTTCGTCGCCCTTGAAGACATCCGCATATTCCTTGCGGAACATCTCGTCGTCGACCTTGGACACTTCGTGGGCGATCTCCGCATTGGAGGGCCAGATGTCCTTCAGGTAGACCGGGTTGCCACTCTGGTCGTTGCCCAGCGGCTCGTTCTCCAGGTCGACACGGGTAGTGCCGGCCAGGGCATAGGCCACAACCAGGGGCGGTGACGCCAGCCAGTTGGCCTTCACATCCGGATGCACACGGCCCTCGAAGTTCCGGTTACCGGAGAGCACGGAGGAGACCTGCAGGCCGCCTTCGTTGATGGCTTCGCCGATTTCGTCCATCAGCGGGCCGGAGTTACCGATGCAGGTGGTGCAACCGTAGCCAACCAGGTTAAAGCCAAGCGCATCCAGCTCCTTGCTCAGACCGGCGGTATCCAGATAGTCGGTTACCACCTTGGAGCCGGGTGCCAGAGAGGACTTGACCCAGGGCTTGCGGTCCAGACCCTTCTCACGGGCCTTCTTGGCCACCAGGCCGGCGGCCATCAGCACGCTCGGGTTGGATGTGTTGGTGCAGGAGGTAATCGCCGCGATCACCACGTCGCCGTGGCCGAGGTCGTAGTCCTGGCCCTTGACCGGCACGCGCTTGTCCTTGTCCTGGACACCGGCATCATCCAGCAGCTTCTCGAAGGTGCTCTTCATGGCCGGCATGTCGACCCGGTCCTGGGGCCGCTTGGGGCCGGCCAGGGAGGCCTTGACGTCGCCCAGGTCGAGCTCGAGCGAGTCGGAGAACTTGGGCTCGGGCTTGCTGGAATCGCGCCACATGCCCTGGGCCTTGCTGTAGTCCTCGACCAGCTTGATCTGCTCGTCGCTGCGGCCGGAGAGCTTGAGGTAGTTCAGGGTCTCGTTGTCGACCGGGAAGAAACCACAGGTCGCGCCGTATTCCGGTGCCATGTTGGAGATGGTGGCACGGTCGGCCAGCGGCAGGTTGTCGAGGCCGGGGCCGTAGAATTCGACGAACTTACCAACCACGCCCTTCTCGCGCAGCATCTGGGTCACAGTCAGTACCAGGTCCGTCGCGGTCACGCCTTCCTTCATGGAACCGGTCAGACGGAAACCGACCACTTCCGGGATCAGCATGGAGATCGGCTGACCCAGCATCACGGCTTCCGCCTCGATGCCGCCAACACCCCAGCCTAGGATGCCCAGGGCGTTGATCATGGTGGTGTGGGAGTCGGTGCCGACCAGGGTATCCGGGTAGACCTGGGTCTCGCCGTCCTGCTCCTTGGTCCAGGCAACCTTGCCCAGGTACTCCAGGTTGACCTGGTGGCAGATGCCGGTGCCCGGCGGAACCACGCGGAAGTTATCGAATGCTTCCTGGCCCCAGCGCAGGAATTCGTAACGTTCGCGGTTCCGCGTCATCTCGATGTCGACGTTGGCGCGGAAAGCGTCGGAGGTGGCGTACTGGTCGACCATCACTGAGTGGTCGATAACCAGGTCCACCGGCGACAGCGGGTTGATCTTCTCGGGATCGTCACCGGCCTTCTTGACCGCATCACGCATGGCGGCAAGGTCCACGACACCGGGCACGCCGGTGAAGTCCTGCATCAGAACACGCGCCGGGCGGTACTGGATCTCACGGCTGGAAGAGCGGTTCTTCAGCCAGCCGGCAATGGCTTCGACATCATCCTTCGTCACGGTCTCATTGTCTTCGTGACGCAGCATGTTCTCGAGCAGAACCTTGAGTGAAACCGGCAGCTGCTGCAGGTCACCGAGATGCTTCTCGGCTTCCGGCAGGCTGTAGTACCGGTACTGTTTGCCGCCAGACTCGAGGGTCTGGGCGGTCTTGAAACTATCGACAGGCGACATGGCATCCTCCCTATGTAGGGTTATTCGACGGGCCGATTATACCAGACAGCGGTTATTCAAGCGGCCCGGATCGGTGGCGGATTGTACTGGAAATGAACAGAGAACTGTAGGTGTAACCCGAGATCGGTTACGGGGGGTCAAATCAGTAACGGATGGTCAGCACGTTGTACACCAGCAGACCACAGGCGCCGAGCAGCGCCAGCCAGGTGCCCGCAACGCCCGCTGCGCGGGCCGCATGCCAGCGCCCCTGGGCTTCGTGCATGCCCCACGCGTGGCCGATCCGGCTGACCAGGAAAAGACCTCCCACGGTGTGCAACGCGGCATAGGCCACCCCGTTCATCTCCGCAATGAACATCAGCACCAGCATCAGCGGCATGGACTCGATGTAGTTGCCGTGGATGCGCGAGGCCACATTCAGCTGCTGATGCCCGCCATCACCAACACCCACCCCCAACTGCTGGCGCAACGCCACGACCCGCCACACCAGGATCAGTTTCAGGACCACAAAGACAACAGCATAGAAGGCAGTCGCGGGTGCGAGCATGGAGTCTCCTCGGTTCAGGCGTTTTCGGGCATGGCATCCACTGCTGGCTGGCCGGTCTCGGGGTCTACAGAGACGGTCAGCACCAGCGGCTGACAGCAGACGAAGCAGTCCTCCACATAGGTCTGGTCACCCAGGGAGCAGTCGACCAGGACATCGATCACCTCCCCGCAGCAGGGACAGGGCACGGGTACCGTCTCGGTCAGCGCCATAGGGTCTCAGCCTCCTGAACCGCTGGTGTAATACCAGGTCGACAGCCAGCCGGCGACATGCTCCTCCGGCATGGGCCTGCTGAGATGATAGCCCTGCATGATGTCGCACTGCATGTTCCGCAGCAGCTGCGAGGTGTCATCGCTTTCCACGCCTTCGGCGACCACTTCGAAACCAAGATCATGACACATGTTGATGGTGGTGCGCACGATGGTGGCGTCCTCCCGGTTGGCGTCCATTTCCCGCACAAAGGAACGGTCAATCTTGATCTCGTGAACCGGCAGCTTGCGGATGTAGGACAGCGACGAATACCCGGTGCCGAAATCGTCAATGGCAAGGCGGATGCCGGCGTCATAGAGACCGCGTAATGCCTGGAGGGCGTTGATGGGATTAACCATGGTGGCGGTCTCGGTCACTTCCAGAATCAGCCGCCCGGTGGGCAGTCCATGGCGCTCGAGCAACCCCAGAACCATGTCCGCGAACGCCGGTTCCTCCAGATTGCGTGCGGAGATGTTCACCGCCATGCGCACGGGATGGCCGGCGGCATCCATGGAAGCGCCAAAGAGCAGGGAGCGATCCAGAACCCACTGGGTCAGAGGCTGAATAAGGCCGGTCTGCTCCGCCATGGGGATGAATTCATCCGGGGGGATGAATCCGTGATCCGGATGGTTCCAGCGCAGCAGCACCTCAAAGCCACACACCTCCCCGGAGCTCAGCCGCACCTGGGGCTGGAAGTACAGCGCCAGACTGTCCTCCCTGATGGCCCGGCGGAGCTCGGTCATCAGGGTAAGGCGGCGCTCACTGTAGGGATTCATGGACTCGGTATAGGTCGCCACGTGGCTGACGCCGCTCTCGGCCTGATCAAAGGCGATGAAGGCGTGGCGGAGCAGGGTGGTGATGTCGGCACTGTCCTCCGGGTAAAAGGAACAGCCACCGACCATCCGCATATCCAGGCTCAGCCCGCGGAACTCCATCGGTTGGCGCAGCGCTTCCACGAGCGCCTCCATCTGGCCATGCATGGCCTCTGTCTCCCGCGGATGGAAGGCGCAGGCGAAGGTAATGCCCTCCACATGCGCAACGGCACAGGGGTTACCGCTGATGTTCTCGATGATGACCGAATCCGGGAGTCCCAGGACCACCTCATTCATCCGCCATGCCAGCTGGTACAGAAGCTGGTCCGCGTTTTCATGGCCCAGGGTCTTGTTGATGTCGTCAAAGCCCCGGAAATGGATCAGCACCAGCGCCAGGCTGCAGTCCCGCCGATGGTCCACACGCTCAGTGCACCCGCCCAGCACCACCTCCAGAAGATTGCGGCCCGGCAGCCCTGTCAGGCCATGGTGCCGCGCCTGCTCCAGCAGGCTCTGCTCCATGGATTCTCGCTCCTCCATGGCCTTCAGGCGGGCGCGCTGTTCATAGCTGAAGCGCTGCCCCATCGCGAACGTCAGCACCAGCGCCTGGGAGACCGCCCCCAGTTCCACGCCATAGCGCGTCAGGAAGTTGGAGGGCACCAGCCCGGCCACCAGCAGTATCCAGGCCATCGATCCCACCAGCAGCATGATCCAGGCCCCCATGAAGTATCGGGCAGCCCGGTGCCCCCGGACCATCATCGCAAGGCCGATGAGGAACATGATGAGACTCACCATGCCCGCCAGCATCACGGACAGCCGGGTGGACAGGTCATAGCTGATGAAGAATGCCGCCACGGTATTCAGTGCAGTGACAATGGTCAGGCCATGGAAAACATTGCTCCGGACGCGCATCTCCGGCGTGATGTTGAGGAAGGTCCGTGCGAACAGGCTGAAAAAGAGCGCAATCATGGCGGAGGACACCAGGGTCACACGCTCATTGATCTCCGGATAGCTCGGATAGAGGAACTGGAAGGCCATGCCGTGGAGACTGGCCATAAGCACCAGAAGCGTGGCATTGGTGAGCACATAGTAGAGGTAGCTGCGTTCACGCAGTGCGCCATAAAGGAAGACATTGAAGGTGATGATGATCAGTAGCATGCCGTAGAACATGCTGCGACCCACCATGTCCGTCTCATTCACCTCAAAAAAGGTCTCTGGCTTCCACAACATCATCGGAACCTGATGGGAACCGGACGTCCTGACCCGAAGATAAATCCGGCTCTCTGACTCCGGCTCGAGCTCCATCGGCAGAATGAAGGTCCGGTGGCCCATGGGTCTGGACTCGAAAGGGTAATGGTCCCCGGTCAGGTGGCTTTCGACAATGGTCCCACCACGCACCCGATAGAACTCTATATGATCCAGCAGCGGGTATCGGATCTCCAGAAGCCGCTCTACCGGCTGTTGAAGCGGGTTTTCCAGCCGCATCCGATACCAGTTTGTGCCCGCGGTATAGCCGAAATTGGCCACATCCCCCTCCACCGGCGACCAGTCCGGGCTGACCTCCCCTGCGAGAATAGCGGGCATGGTCACAGAGCGGTCGGCCGGCTCAGACCAGTACTCGAGGCTGTGGGTAGGATTCTGGCTGGTGGTGCCGGGCAGTACCGTAACCGCGCCCGCAGCGGACAGACTCGCAAGCACAAGCGCCAGCGCGAGCATCGCTCCAACGGCGCCCCGGTATGCGGTCCAGATGTGCAATGCGACCCTGCCCATGGATACTCCTGAGCCTGTGTCTTACCGGCTGCAGTATAGACAGTGAGCTGCGGCAGTGCCTGCGACTTCCGGACAGTCCGTCAGCGCAGCTGCTCCAGAAGTGCCGCATGGGCCCGCATGCCACGATGGAAGCAGGTCACCTCGAATTTCTCATTGGGGCTGTGCATGCCGTCATCCTCCAGGCTGAAGCCCATCAGCAGCGTATCGATGCCGAGGATGTCCCGCGCCCAGGCCGCAATGGGGATAGAGCCGCCGCTGCCCAGCAGAACCGGCTCGCGGTCATAGACCGCATCCAATGCGCTCAGGGCGGCCTTGAGGTACCGGGATTCCGTGGGAATACGGATGGCAGGGGCCGCCGAGTGCACGGTGAGCTCAATGGAACAGCCCGCCGGCGTGTGGTCATCAATGAAGCGGCGCAGGCTCTCGATAATGCGGTCCGGGTCCTGGTCCGGCACCAGCCGGAAGCTCACCTTGGCGCTGGCCTCCCGGGGGATCACCGTCTTGGCGCCGTTGCCGGTGAAACCGCCAATGATGCCGTTGATGTCGCAGCTGGGCCTCGACCAGACCCGTTCCAGCAGGCTGCGGTCCGACTCACCACCGCCTGCAGTGGTCACGCCAGCGGAGGCAAGGAAGCCGGTATCGTCCATATTGAGGGCTTTCCAGGCGGCCAGCTCCTCGTCGGAGGGTTCCACCACGCCGTCGTAGAACCCGGGCACCTGAACCCGGCCCTTCTCATCCTGGAGTGCGCCGAGTACTTTTGTGAGACCATTGATCGGGTTTTCGATGGCACCGCCGTAGAAGCCGGAGTGCAGGTCATGGCCCGGGCCACGACAGGTCAGTTCGGTGTAGAGCAGGCCACGGAGGGTGTAGGTGATGGCAGGGGTGTCCACGTCCCACATGCCGGTATCGCTCACCACGCAGACGTCGGCCTTGAGCTCGTCCCGGTAGCGCTCCAGCACTGGTCGGAGGTTCCTACTGCCAACTTCCTCTTCCCCTTCAAGCAGCACCGTCACCTGTATCGGCAGACCGCCGTGCTCCGCATGCCAGGCCTTCAGGGCCTCGACCCACATCATCAACTGACCCTTGTCGTCGACCGCGCCCCGGGCAACCATCTTCCGGCCATGGGGACTGTCCTCGAGCGTCGGCTCAAAGGGCTCGTTGCGCCACTCCTCATACGGCTCAGGCGGCTGCACGTCATAGTGGCCGTAGTAGAGCACGTGGGTGGCATCATCCCCGGGGCCTTCATGATGGCCGATCACCACCGGGTGACCCTCGGTTTCGCGGATCTCAACGCGGAATCCCAGCGGCGCCAGCTCATCCAGAAGCCACTGCGCTGCCTCGCGCATGGCGCTCTCATAGGCTGGATCCGTACTGACACTGGGAATACGCAACAGGTCGGCCCAGCGCTCGATGGATCCCTCGAGGCCGTTATCGATGCGTTGCAGGACGGATTCCAGCATGAGGCGCTCCTTGTTCACCGGTTTCGGGGCTTTCGAGCATAGGGGAGCAGCCACGGGCGAACAAGTATTTGAAGGCACCGCGCGATCACCGTACCCTCGCGGATAACAGGGGGTAGGCCATGACCAATACTGATGGAACCGTTCCGTTCTGGGAGCGCAAGCAGCTGGAAGCAATGACGGCTGATGAGTGGGAATCTCTCTGCGACGGCTGCGGGCGCTGCTGTACCCATAAGCTTGAAGACGCGGATACCGGTGACGTCTATGCCACGCAGATCGCCTGTCGGCTGCTCGACTGCGAGAGCTGCCTGTGTTCGGACTACCCCAACCGCTTGAGCGAGGTGCCGGACTGCCTCCAGGTCACCCCCTCGATCGCGCGCAACAGCGACTGGCTGCCCAAAAGCTGCGCCTACCGGCGGATCGCCGAGGGTCGGGGGCTGGCCTGGTGGCACCCCCTGGTTTCCGGTTCACGCGCCACCGTCCATACAGCGGGAATCTCGGTGCAGGGTCATGTTCTTCCCGAGCCCATCGTCGACCCGGAGGACTATGAGGAGCACATCGTCGACTGGATCCAGGAGGAGCCCGCCCCCGTTTCTAAAGGGGCTCAGTGAGGATCCTTAAACGGCATATATAACGACCCCATAACCTCCTGGTAGACACCTTTTTCCTTGAGACCCCTGAGTTCCCGGGACAGGGCCTGGATGAAGGCCCGGTTTTTCGCCGTATCATGGCAGTTGATGCGGTCGTAGCTCTCGAGCAGGGGGCGGTCCGGGTCATAGTTCAGCCCATCCAGATGGGGCCGGATGTCCGGGAGGGCGGCGATGAGAGCGTCCAGACGGCCCATTTTCAGCATCTGGACCGCTTGCGCCTCTGAGGGTACCGACTCCAGCGCCATATCTCCCTTTATGGTCGGGCCCAGATACAGCTCATGCCCCTTGATACTCCCGACAACCCGGCCTTCCAGCGCCTCAAGGGACTCAATCGGAGGGTCTTCAGCAAGTGTGAAGATATGGAAGCTGAACCTGCCAAGGGGATAACTGTAGACGATGGCGTCGCTGCCAATGCGCCGACGCACCACATCCGTCAGTGAGAGCAGGCAATCAACCCGGGATTCCTCAAACATCCGAAGGGCACGCCGGTATGGGTAGAAAACCGGTTCCACCTTCACATCCAGCGGCTCCAGGGCGCGCGCCATCAGCCGCTGATAGATGCCGGAACCATCCGGCTCAATCAGGTTGGCCAGATTGGGCGCCGCCACGGTCACGCTCTGGCCAGCATGCACACCCGCTCCTGATGTCAGCACCAACGCCAGCACGAGGCATGCACGAAAGCATCCATTCCGCCTCATCGATCGCCTACCCATGAACCTGGTTCGATTGCGTCAGGTTAATGTTATTTGTGACCGATCACGAGCCCGAATTGCAATGATCGGTTAATTCGCCCAGGAGGCAGGCCCAACGCTGGAATCCATCACCGACAGAATCGGTGTTTCTTTTTTTAACTGGACGTTCAATCAAAATAAAATTACCCTCTCGCAACTCGGAGTTTCGGAAATCCCTTAGAAAAGGAGTCTATGCAATGAAGAAAAAGTTGATCGGTGCCGCAGTAACAGCCGCCATGTCAGCCACCGCCCCCTCACTGGCCGTTGCGACGACCAATATTTCAGCGGGGGTTTGGGCGACCTACCGGCACGTGACCAATTCCGATTTCAGCTCGCTCAAGTTCAATGAGAACCTGGATAACGAGACCGGGGGCGATATCGGTGAAGAAACCTTCATTCTGTATGGTGACCACACTCAGGATGACGGGCCATGGCGTTTATCGACTGAGGTGCGCTTTGGGCCAGGCAGCTTCACCGACCCAGTGAACAACTCAACGGGTGACCGATTCGCGATCCACAAGCTGTGGGTCGGACGGGACCTGAACGAGAACTGGGACGTTAAAATCGGTAAGTCTCAGGTGCCGTTTGGCTGGAAGACCGTGAACTTCTGGCCTGGTGACATGCTTCAGGGCGGTTACGGTGACCAGATGGATGTTGGCGCCAAATTCACAGGGCAAATGTCCGATCTGGATATCTCGATTGCCTATTTCCATCAGGATGACTGGGGTGAAACCAGCACTGACACTGTCGACGACAACGGGCACTGGGGCAGTTTCAAAGGGATTCCCGCGACCTACCGTAAGATTAAGACAGGTGTCGCCGACGTCAGCTACACCTTTGAGCAAGAAGGGAACAGCTCGACATTCGGCCTATCGGCACAGACGGGTATTCTCCAGGACATTGAAGACCTCGGAAACAAATGCGACACGACAACCTGCAGCACTAACGATGACGGCTCGCACAGCGCTTTTGCTGCATACTTTGAAGGATCATACGGATCCATCACCACCAAAGCGGAAGTGATCCGCGTTAAACGCGATATCCCCGATGCTGGCGTTCAAGCGGATATAGAAAACACCCGCTATGCGGTTCAGGGCGGTTACACGTCAGGTAACTGGTTCGCCTACCTGGATGCGACCGCAGCAACAACGGATACGGATACGAACAAGGCCGATACCGTTTACGGCATCTCTCCGGGCGTCCGGTATGATTACGGGCCTGGCTGGGTTTACGTCGAGTACCTGAACTCCAATGGTGATATCGATGGCAACGGCGATATCTACGAGTCGGACTTCGACGCCATGTACGTGACCATGGACTACTACTTCTGATCCATGCCCCACGCCACCGCCATTGATGATGGTGGCGGTGGCGTCCCCTGAACCCCGCCACCCTATCCCCAGACCAAGCCGGCTCACCCTGGAACCGGAATGGTTTCACCCACAACCAAGCGTGTTACCAACTGGCTGCTGTGATAGGTTTGGCAACCATGATCCGAAGCGCTATCTACGACACACTGATCCTCAGGCTGACCAGCCGCTGGTACGCTGAAGTGCTGGAACGGTTGCCTGCGGGCGCCTCCGTACTGGATGTCGGCATCGGAACCGCCGGCGCCCTTATTGCCAATGCCGAGCATGTCACCCGCAAACAGCTGCACATCACCGGTATCGATATCGACGGGGATTACGTGGAACGGGCACAGCAGCGGCTGGCGCAGTCCAGCCTGAGTGATCGGGTCGTGGTCCACCAGGAATCCGTCTACGCTCACCAGGGCGGCCCCTATGATGCCATCTACTTCTCTGCCAGCTTCATGCTGCTGCCCGAACCTGAACAGGCACTGCGCCACTGCTGCACGCTCCTGAATTCCGGCGGCCGGATCCATTTCACCCAGACCATCCAGAACAGCCACTCCAGAATGATGGAGGCGTTCAAGCCCGTGCTTCGACGCCTTACCAGCATCGACTTCGGACGGGTCACCTACGAGGCCGACTTCCGGGCGCAGATCGAGGCAGCGGGGCTGGAGCTGGAAACCTTCACAACCCTCGAAACCCACGGCGACCGGGCGTCCTGTCTCGCGGTTGCCCGACCCCGGAACCTCTGACAAAACGCCCGGTGTTTCATAACATGGAACCGGTAGCGGACCATGAGCGTCTGTTCAACTGCAGACGCAACCATTTCCATGCCCGAGGAAGCAGACATGTACAGACAACTCGCTTTGATGATCGTAACCGCGTTGACCCTCACCCTCAGCTCAGGGGCGATGGGGCAGGATGGCCCTCCGGATCACGCCGCCGGCAAGGGTAAGGAACGCGCGGAAAAGGCTCGCGAGCGGGCAGAAGAGCAGCGTGAAGGAGCGCAGGAGCGCGCTGAAGAAAAACGGGAACAAGCCCAGGAGCAGGAAGAAGACGCGAGGGAAGACGCTGAGGAAAAGCGCGAGGAAGCCCAGGAACGTGCTGAAGAAAAGCGGGCACAGGCGAAAGAGCGCGAAAGGGAAGCTCGCGACCGGGATGATCGGCAAAAAGAGAAAAAAGGCAAGCAGAGCAAGCGCCAGGGAGACGACATGCCCGCCGGACTCGCCAAAAAGGATGGCGCCCCTCAGGCCGGTAAAGGAAGCGAGAAGGGCCAGCAGAAGCGCCAGGAAAACAGCCAGGGCTGGTGGAAGTTCTGGGATTGAAGCCCCGATCAGCGGACCGGATCACACCCTCTTGTGGCCAGTGCCAGGTTGGTGCTGATCCGGATCTGCTCGTAGTAACCTTCAGCCGATTCAATACCCTCGGCGGCGTAAGCTCCGGCTGAGGGACTGAGCATAAGAGACAGCTCCTTCAGCGCCTGTGCGGACTGGCGATCACGCTCATACGCCTGGAACGCCTGCCGGATCTCACCACAGCTGACGCCTTCCTCGTCTGAAACCGCCGCTGTAAGCTGGCTGGACGTCTGACACCCGGAAACGGCAAACAGTGCAACAATAAGCACCGATACTGAACGCTTCACACCACCCCCTGCTGGTCCACTGCCCCTTATAAGGGTCACATTGTAAATCATATCGATGCCTCGGTGTTCGACGTTCCCAGAGCCGGGAAGCCGCTGGACGCTTGTCACTTCATCTCGAAACCGCGTTTCACCAGGAAATCCCGCATGTGCGGACGCAGTTTGGTATCAAACAGCGGCGTCAGATTCTGTGACCAGTTGCTGTCCTTATTGCCGCCAGTACGGGCTTGGTAGTAGCCCTGCATGGTCTGGTCGAAGGCCTCAACCTCATCCGGGTCCTCGCTGTAGACATCCTCCTTAAGGATCGCCTCCGCCGGCAGGCGGGGCTTCACCTCCGGATCCTGGGCCGGATAGCCAAGGCACATGCCGAAGACCGGGTAGACATGCTCCGGCAGCTGCAGCAGGTCACTGACGGCCTGCGGGTTATTGCGGATACCGCCGATGTAGCAGATCCCCAGACCCTCGGATTCGGCCGCCACCGCCATATTCTGGGCCATCAGCGCGGTATCCACGCTCGCCACCAGAAGCTGCTCGGTCATGCCCCGCACCACGTTGGCGCCGGTACGCTCCGCTGCATCCGTGGGCCGCTTCATGTCGGCGCAGAACACCAGGAAATCCGAGCAGCTCGCGATATAGCCTTGGCCGCCGGCCAATTCGGCAATCTGCTCACGGTTCTCCGGCCTGGTTACGTGGATCACGCTGTAGGCCTGAATGTGGCTGGAGGTCGCCGCGCTCTGGCCGGCACGCACCAGCTCCAGCAACAGCTCATGGGGAATCTTTTCCTCAGTGAACTTGCGAATGGAGCGATGGGACTTCAGAAGCTCGATAACTGAATTCATGAATCCTCACTGCAGATGAACACGTTCGGGTACCCAGAGGATACCCGATTTCCAGGGATTACAGTTGCTGCTGCGTGGGCCGGATGATCAGCTCATTCACATCCACATCACCGGGCTGCTCAATGGCATAGGTTATGGCCCTGGCGATGGCATCGGAGCCGATGGCAACGGAATACAGCTCATTTGCCGCTTCCTGTGCGCCCGGGTCCGTAATATGGTCGGTGAGCTCGGTTTCAACCGCGCCGGGCGAAATATTGGTTGCGCGGATCTCACCGTTCGACTCCTGCCGGATGCCTTCCGAGAGCGCCTTGACCGCGTACTTGGTGGCGGAATAGACCGCAGCGCCGGGAAAGACCGTGTGGCCCGCAACCGAGGAAAGATTGATGATATGGCCGGACTGCTGCTCCCGCATGGTCGGCAGCACCGCCGCCAGGCCATACAGAACGCCCTTGATGTTGATATCAATCATGGCATCCCACTCATCAACCTTGAGTTTGTCCAGCGGCGCCAGCTGCATCAGCCCGGCATTGGCGATCAGCACATCAATACGGCCATAGGTTTCCCGGGTCTGATCCGCCAGCGCCTGCATGGCGTTGCGGTCAGTCACATCCGCCACCTGGTAGCTCGCTTCGCCACCCGCCGCGTTGATGGAATCGGTCAGTGTTTTCAGTCGGTCTTCACGCCGTGCTGCCAGCATCAGCCTGGCGCCTTTATCGGCCAGCATACGGGCAGTGGCCTCACCCAGGCCACTGCTGGCACCGGTGATGATGACGGTTTTTCCCATAATGTCGGACATGGTCATAACTCCTCGTGATTTGAATTGCCGGGTCGCCTGTTTGCGAGTACCGATCATCCGCGGCCTGAGCCGTTTGATCTGGCGGACACCATGGGGTATTGGGTAAAATTCATCTAATTTATCTCTGTTATTCCAGATATTTTAATATGACATATCCATGCGCTATGACCTGAACCTGCTGAGAACCTTCATCGCACTCCTGGAAGAGCGCAGCGTCACGCGCGCCGCCAAGCGCCTGGGCATTACCCAGCCGGCACTGAGCAACACCCTGGCCCGCTGCCGGGAACTGTTCCAGGATCCGCTTTTCATCCGCGAACGTTATGGCATGAGGCCAACCGAGAAAGCCCTCGCCATTGGCCCTGCCATCCGCGATGCGCTGGGGGAAATCGACCATCTGGTGCTGGAGCAGCAGACCTTCGACCCGGCGACGACAACCCAGCGGTTTGTGATCGCCGCCAATGACTACGTGGAATACGTGTTCGTACCAAGACTTGTCGAGCGCCTGCAGTACCGGGCACCGGGTATTCAGATCCGCATTGTTCCCTACGGCGCGGACCTGGCGGAGACCGGCGTGGCCGCCGGAGATACCGCTCTTGTACTGGGGCGGATTGTGGACCCACCGGACAACCTGGTGGTGCAGCCATTGATGGAGGACGGTCTGGCCTGTGTCCTGCGGGCGGACCATCCCTTTCAGGGCGATCAGCTCACGCGCGACGCGTTCGAGAGCCTGAAGCACGTCAATATGCTACCTCCCGGCCGCCTGAAGAAGGGTCTGTTTGAGGCGCTCGGCCGGCAGGGTCTGGAACGGGATGTGGCCGTCTCCGTAACCCACTTTCTCTCCATCCCCGAGTTGATCGCCACCACGGACTACTGCACTACGCTCCCCAACCTGATCTGCCGGCGCTTTGTGCGAGACCCGCGCCTGCGGGTCGTGACACCTCCAGCAGACCTTGGCACCTTCCCGGTGCACCTGGGCTGGCATGTGCGCTACCGGCAGGATCCGGCGCATCAGTGGTTACGGGAGCAGATCCATGACGTAGCCAGGGAACTTATGACGGAAGGGGAAGAGGCCCGCTGAAGGTAACGGATAACGGACTGAAAAGGATCACCCCTTCACGCGGCCATGGCGCTTCTGCATCATGCGCAGCCAGAACCCGAGCCCTACGGCGACCACAGCACCGGCGACCAATCCGCTCAGGTCAGCCGCGAACTCGGCGACGGCAGTCAGACTGCTCGCGAACAGATACCCCAGGCCCACATACAGCGCCACCCATACCGTCTCCCCGGCCACACTCCATACACTGAAGCGCGCCCAGCGCATGCGCCCAGCGCCCGCCGCGAAGTTGACATAGGGCCCGAGCGGGCTGACGAACCATCGGCTCAGAAAAACGCCCATACCGCCCCAACGCTCAACAGAAGCGTGCGCCCGACCCAGCAGTGCGGCCCGGCCCCGGCGGGCCTCCGCCCAGCGCTCAAGCCACCCCGCGCATGAGCGCCCGAGCAGATAGCCGGTCTGGTCACCACTCAGGGCGCCCCCATAGGCCGCCAGGCTCACCGAAGCGAGAGGCAGGTCGCCTGAGGCCGCGAAGGCACCACCGGTGAGCATCATCAGCGATGCCGGCACGGGCACCGCCAGACAGCTCAGGAAGGTTACGGCAAACAGGGCGGCGCTGCCGTAGGTGGCAACAAGGAGAAAGACCGTGTCCGTCATTCCCTGTCACCCTTTTGGGCACGTACGGCTTCGTCAATACGGCGCTGTATCTCCTCGAGGGTCAGGCTGGAGGCCTCAGCGATCTCCTCGAGCGTGTGGCGCTCACCATCAACGGGCTCCAGCTCCAGCGCTTCACGCACCACCCCGGGCGGCAGGTCATAGGAAAGGGCCACATAGCGCGGGGTCATCCAGCCTTCCACTGGCTGATCCTGATGGGCCGGCTCGGCCCAGTACAGGCTGAAGAGCACGAGGCGTGCGGCAAAGAATGCCGTCACCACCAGCGCCGTGATGAATGCAATAAAGAGAAACCGGTGTTTCCGCCAGAGATTACGCGCAGCGGTCAGCAATGGTCTGTATCCAAGGGAAGGGGTGTCGGCGTCAGCTTATCAGCACCTGGGATGGGCAGGAAGTGACGCCAGGCTCGGGCAGGTTTAGTCTATGCAGAACGGTTCATTTCAATGCCCATGGATGTGGTCCCCATGCCAAGTGACTCACTCCGTCGTTTCGGCGGCTACCTGCGAACACGATGGGCCTCCCCGCGCCGGATCCGGTTCTGGCTGCTCGCGCTGGTCATCGCGTATACCCTGCTGGGCTTTCTCATCGCGCCCTGGCTCATCCAGTACCTGGCCGCGAGCACCGCCAAGGAAGACTTCGGGCGCGAGCTCCGCATTGAGGCCGTCCACGTCAATCCGTACACGCTCACGCTCCGGATCGACGGGCTCGCCCTGGACGACACCGACAACCGTCAGCTTCTTGGCTGGCAGCAGCTCTTCGTCGACCTGGCCTGGTCCAGCGCGCTCAACGGAGCCTGGACGTTCCAGACCATACGCCTCGACAGACCAATGATTCACGAAGAACGCTTCGCCTCCGGCAAGACACGCCTTTCCCGACTTGCGCCCGAGCCGTCGGAGGACGCCCCTGCCGAAGACGAGGCCTCGTCACTGCCCGCATTGCAGGTGGATGAGCTGCGCGTGACAGAGGCTGCTCTGCGTTTTACGGATAACCTGCGGGATGGGACAACAGAAACGGATCAACCGAAACGGGTATCGCTGGCACTGGAGGACCTAATGCTTTCCGCCAGTGACCTCTCGCTGCAGGAAGGCGCACGTTTCCCGGTCGCTCTGGACGGACAGCTCGAGGGCGGCGGCACGCTGGCCTTCGACGGCTCACTTCAACTCCTGCCGACAGCCGTCCTGGCGGGCAACGCCCGGATCAATGAACTGGCACTCAACCAGGCCCAACCCTACCTGCGCCAGTTCGCGAACGTGCAACTCAGTGACGGCACACTCAACCTGGACGGGCGGATGCAGACCGGGGCAGAGCAGCCCTTTGCATTCGAGGGCTCCGCAGGCATTGAAACCCTGAACATCCGTGAGGGCTCCAATCAGGACGCCCTCATCGGGTGGCAGAGCCTCCACACCAAAAAACTCGACCTGAATCTGGATGAAAGGCGGCTCGAGACCGCTCCCATCAGCCTCAACGGCCTGTTCGGGCGATTGATCATCAACGAGGACCGCACCACCAACTTCAGCCAGCTTATGGCGACGGCCCCCGCCAAGGCGGAAGATGACGGGGCCGCGCGCATGGATGACACGGACGACGAAACGGCCCCATTCGACATCACCATTGAGGGCGTTGAGCTGACCGACGGCACCCTCCGGTTTGCGGACCGTTCACTGCCACTGCCCTTCTCAACAAGCATCCACACATTGAACGGTCAGGTATCGACCCTGAGCTCCAGCTCGGACCAGCCAGCACAGGTCGCCCTTGAGGGCCAGGTCGCGGACTACGGACTGACGCGCGTGGACGGCACCATCCACGCCTGGCACCCCATGCGCGATACCAGCCTGAAACTGAGGTTCCGCAACCTCCAGATACCGGAATACTCCCCCTACACCGTGCGCTTTGCCGGCCGCAGGATAGCGGGGGGCACCATGGACCTGGATCTGGACTATACCGTCAGCGAACAGCAGCTCGACGGGCGCAACAGCCTCGTGCTCCGTGACCTCAGGCTCAGCGAGAAAATGGCCGTCAGCGATGCCATGGATCTGCCGCTCGATCTGGCTATCGCCCTGCTCAAGGACAGCAACGGCGTCATCGATCTGGATCTCCCGGTGACCGGCGATGTGGGCAGCCCGGAATTCGACGTCGGCGGGGTCGTCCGCCAGGCACTGACCAGAACCATCAAATCGGTTGTCCAATCGCCATTCCGCTTCCTCGCCAACCTGGTAGGCGCTGGCTCGGAAGAGCTTGGCCGGGTTGAATTCCCGCCGGGCCGTTCCGACCTGCTCCCACCCCAGCGCGAGCGTGTCGCCAAGCTTCGTGAAGCCCTCACCCAGCGCCCAGAGCTGGCGCTGGAGCTCACGGGCCCCTTCAACCACACGTTCGACGGCCCCATCCTGAAGCGCGGGAAAGCCATCGACGCCCTTCGCCAACGCCTAGCCCAGGCGGACAGAGAGACTGGAGAGCTGAACCTGACGGCCGAGGCCAACCAGGACGTTGTGGAGACAATGTTCACCACGCATTACCCGGAGGCAGATCTGGCGGCCATCCAGTCGCGCTTCACGGAAGAGCAGGGTGATTCATCGGACAGCAGTGGCTTTGATTCCCTGGCCTATCGCAATCATCTGGCTGACAGGATTATCGCGGCACAGCCGGTCACGGACGCAGATCTCAGAGCACTGGCCAAAGCCCGCGCTTCAGCCGTTCAGGACGCTCTGGTTGATGCCAGCGGAAACGGTATCGATGCCGACCGGGTGCGTGTTCTCACCCCACACAAGATCGACCCGGGGGGCAACGAACGCATTGCTATGGAGGTAGGGGTAACGGCGGAGTGAGCGGCCAGACGGAGCCTGGCCAGCGCGCCATCAGTCGTCCCACTCATGGTACTGATTGCCCTGCCTCAACAGCCAATAGGTAATGCCAAGCGCCAGCGTCGTCGCCGCAATACCAATCAGATACATGGGGGTCAGAGTGTCGAAATCCAGCACAATGACTTTCCGGGCAATGGCCATAAGCGCCGTGGCAACCACCAACTGGACTGGAAACACATTGGTCCCCAGGTAGAGCCGGATGTTGATGAAGATTTCCACCGCAATCAGCACCGCCATGAAGGCGCCGAAAGTGTAGAAAATATCGTTGATATCCAGAAGCAGGAAGGGCGGCGTGATCAACCTGTCGTAAATGATGTAGATAACATCCCCCACGCCCCAGAGAATGACGGCAACCATCAGAACGGCCAGCACGCGGATCGCAAAACGAATGACCCGGTGAAGTCCGCGAAAGAAAGGATCGGGAAAGTCGATCGGCAGCTCCTGATGGAGCCCATTCCGCTCGTCCAGGGGCCGCTGGGAAGTTGTTACGTGTCCATCATCATGTTCGGCCATTCAGGATCCCCACTAAGCCACTGCTTCCCGGTTTATTCCGGCGGTGCTTGATTGGTTCTAACCGTCACCCGAGTATGCCAGAGATGGGTCCCGATCACCCGGTTTCAGACTGACATGCCTTTTTTGCATTTCCGGCCGCGAAACCATGGCGTCGGTCCCGCGACAGCGGCTATCGTGCGCTCTGCCGCTCGCGAGTGAACGAACCATGAAACGCACCAGGTAACGACCCACCATGCATAACGACCGCATCACCATCATCGCGACACTGCTGGTCATCGGAACCGGAAGTCTCTGGGGCTTCTACTGGCTGCCGGTCCGCCATCTGGCAGCCAACGGCCTGCCCGGTGCCTGGGGGACCCTGGCCATTGTCGCGATGGCCGCACTGGTACTGACTCCTGCCGCCATCCGGGCAAGGCACCGTCTCCTGCGCTCCAGCCCGGTTGCGCTGGCGTCCATTGCACTGGGCGGTGTCGCCTTCGTACTCTATTCGATAGGCCTCGTTTACGGGCGTGTCGCAGTAGTCGTTCTGCTGTTCTTTCTCACGCCGGTCTGGAGCACCCTGATCGCCCGTTATGGGATGGGCTGGCCAACGCCCTGGCTGCGGATGCTTGCCATCGTGGTGGGCGTCATCGGTCTGGGCGTTGTGCTGGGGGCTGATGGGGGGCTGCCGCTGCCGCACGGCCTTGGGGATTGGCTGGGGCTGAGTTCGGGGCTGCTATGGGCAATCGCCACAACCGGCATCCGCTCGCAACCCGAGACCGGGTCCGTTGAGGCAGCTTTCGTCTTCGCTCTGGGCGCCTGCGTGGGGGCGGCTGTTCTGGCGCCGGTGTTTGAGCCCCTGCCGAGTCTCGCAATCGAGGCGGCGATTCCCGCGTTCGGCTGGGCGCTTGCCACCGGTGGTCTCTGGTGGGGGCTTTCGATGGTCTGCCTGATGTGGGCAACGGCACGGCTCGAGCCTGCCCGCGTCGGTATCCTGCTGATGGCGGAGGTCCTGGTGGGTGTGGTCTCAGCCGCTGTAATTGCCGGCGAACACCTGGCGCCGATCGAGATTGCCGGCGGCCTGCTGGTGCTCAGCGCCGGCGTACTGGAAGTCTGGCCGGTACGCACAAAGCGCCCGGCAACGTCCGAAGCCACATGATCTGCGATAAGGAGCGCTCATGAAACAGGTTAAGCTGCACGGCGGCGAACGCATTCCCGCGCTGGGCCAGGGCACCTGGCGGATGGGCGAGCGCACCAGTGATCACAACCGCGAAGTCGCGGCCGTACGTGCCGGCATCGAAGCCGGCCTGACGCTGATCGACACGGCGGAGATGTACGGCAACGGCGGGGCCGAGCGCATCGTTGGCGAGGCCATGGGGCATCGGCGGGATGAGCTCTTCCTCGTCAGCAAGGTCTTCCCCCACAACGCCTCTCGCGCCGGCGTCCGCGCCGCCTGCGAGGCAAGCCTGGAACGCCTGGGCACCGACCGGCTCGACCTCTACCTCCTGCATTGGCGCGGTAGCGCCGACCTGGCCGGGACCGTCGCTGGCTTTGAGGAGCTGCAGCGTGAGGGATTGATCCACCACTGGGGCGTGAGCAACTTCGATGCCGCAGACCTGGCGGATCTCTGGGCGGTGCCCGGCGGTGACGCCTGCAGCGCCAACCAGCTTCTCTATCACCTCGGCGAGCGCACCATCGAGCACGATCCACTGCCGTGGATGCGCCAACACGGCCTCCCCGCCATGGCCTATTGCCCGCTCGGCCAGGGCCGGCTTCTGGAACAACCCGGCCTGCGCGCATTAGCCGAACGTAACGACATTACCCCCGCGCAGGCCGCACTCGCCTGGCTGCAATCACAGGACGATGTCATCGCCATTCCGAAAACGAGTTCCCCGGAACGGCAGGCCGAGAACCACGCTTCAGCCGAGGTCACCCTGAACCGGGACCAGCTTGATGAGCTGGAACAGCTGTTTCCAAGACCCAAAGCTGGTGGGCCTTTGCCAATTGTGTGATTCACCGAGCCAAGGTACCGCTGAGCGCACCGGTGGCTTTGGCGTAGCGTAGCGAAGCGGAGACAAAGGCATCCGAGTGACGCGCCTGGTTAGCTGTTCCCAAGCATGTACGCCCGAAGCTGGCGCTCCTCTCGCATGACATAGAGGACGAGAACCCGCTGCTCATCCTCACGATAAAAAATGCGACACGGTGGAATCACCACCTCCCTGTACACCGAATCGGGGAGCTCCGGAGGAACCCGTCCGGACTGAGGAAAACCTTCCAAACGCTCGGTTTTATCAAAAACTTCCTGAACCAGATGACTGGCGGCGGTAGGGTTATCCAGAGCAATGTACTCAGCGAGTGCGTCCAATTCCTGAAGGGCAGGCTCCGTCCAGATTACTTGAGCCATTTACTCATTTTCTCCCTGGCCTCACTCTGGCTGTACGTTCTTCCCTCAAGTACAGCACGCTCTCCCCGTGAGAGCCCCTCAAGCAGCTCAAGTCGGCGCTGCATGAACTCGTAATCCTGCACATCAACAAGGTATGCAGATGGCTGACCATGCTCCGTGATCAGTATCGGCTCTTTAGACAAGTGCAGATCTGCCAGAATCTTTGTCGCTTGGCGCTTGAGGTTCGTAACAAGCTCAACTTTCATGGGTTCACTCTGAATCAGACCAACAGTGATACTATAGTATCACTATTCAGGTGGGGCAATCCCAGCTAACTCGAAGCTTTGCGGCAATTTTGGAGCCGCGAAGCGGTGGAAAAATTGCCCGGCAACAGCGGCTGGTTATGCATCATTCGTAGTGGCTCCAGAGCCTGAGGACTTTCACCACTTGCTCGTCCTCGAGCACTTGGTAGACAAGACGATGCTGAATATTGATGCGGCGTGAATAGGCCCCCGCAAGATCACCAATGAGCATCTCAAACGGAGGCGGCCTGCGGTATGGATCTTCAGCTATCAGCGCTAACAGTTCCTGAGCTTTTGGTTTGAGGCCGCTGGAGGCCAACTTCTTTGCATCTTTCTGGGCTTGCTTGGTGTAAACCAACTTCCATGTCACCAGTCCAGCTCCTCATTGCATTCATCCATGGGGGTATCCATCCCCTCACGAATAGACTCCCGCATACCTGGTACGGAGAGCAGGTAAAGTGTTTCCTGAATTGCAGACCAGTCTTCCTCGGAAACCAGGACGGCTTTGTTCCGCTTACCCATGATGACGATTGGTTGGTGGGACTCGGCGGTCTCGTCGATCAACCGATATAGGTTGCTGCGCGCCTCAGTTGCTGTGATTCCGGTCATGACGCACCTCTTGCGTGTTCAACTTTTCATCAAGTGTACGCCTCCGGGTACGTACGTCAAGACGAACGCCCCGCATAACGCTTTGCTCACCGGTAAATTAGGAGCATAGCGAGTAATTTATCCGCGTGGAGCTGCTTGTTAGCTATCAGGCTTTTTTCGCGGCCGCACATTTTTCTTATTGATAAGATTTGGCACGGAGTCTTCGATTTCTTGGACCGCTTCCGGATCCTGCGCCGCACCTACAATATGGAAATGGTCCTTTGTTCGCTCTTCTAATTGAACTTCGATAACACGAGGATGGGATTGAACCATGTTGAAGACGCGTTCAACCCCCGCTTCGTCGTAGGGTTTGAGGCAAATATCAAGTGGCTCACCCATCCCGTAAAATTTTGAGCGCCGGCTAAACCCATAGTTCTTGGGTGCCATAGTCGTTCGTTCCAGTCGCGCTACAGATTTCCGCAAAGACCTCATTTCCTCAAGAAGATACTCTTGTCCGGAAACCTCCGTTTCTTCAATTTTAGCAACTTTGAACTGACCAAAATGTTTTAAGAATGTTGAGTAGTTTGCATCCTCAATGGATTTCCTGTGTGTTGCCACGATCTTCTCGGCTAAGCGTTCTTTGAACTCAACAATTTGGGAAAACCGTAGATCTCTTGGGTATTCAATGTGTTCGATCGCGGATGTGTCGAACGAATAGAGTGTTTGATCGTCTTTAACAACTATAGTTGGCTTGTCGAACGCAAGCCGCATGCCCAACTCGAACATTACATTTGGATTTTTGGCGCTAACATCGACTACGACGACTGGGTTATCGTATAAATTCTGAATTATCCGCTTGTGTATGACCCCTACTTCGTCAGAGTTACTGACAACATTGGCTTCGAAGCCAGCAGCCTCAATAGCCTGAGTCAGAATACTTAAAACTTCGGTCCAATGCGCCTCGGAGCAATCCTCAATCGCGGAAATTGGAAGTACGACTCCGCATAGTGGCGTTTCTTGAGTCATGATTATCCTCTTGTAGCTAACCGTGCTGGGTGAAGCGAAGCGTAACCCAGTCACGTTGAGCGCCGTGTTGAGACTGTAGAAAAACCCCCGATTTGGTAGGCTGGCACCGAGCAACAGGGAGTCGTTGGCATGCCCCGCTTCAAGCCCTACAACTACGATCAGGACGCGATGGTGGTGATCAACTACCGCCACC
>NZ_WMEX01000004.1 GCF_009856365.1 Vreelandella halophila | reverse complement strand
GGAACCACCTGATCCCATGCCGAACTCAGAAGTGAAACCGCCCAGCGCCGATGGTAGTGTGGGAGATCCCATGTGAGAGTAGGTCATCGTCAGGCTCCTATACCCAAAGCCCCGCCGGCATCGCCGTTCGGGGCTTTTTTTTGTCCTGCCAGTCGTGATGACCTTCACGGATTAATGAATGGTCACCTGGGCTGGTCCCGCTGCATGATGAGGGTCACAGTACAGCCTGTGGTGAAAGGCTAGATTGACGGCATGACAACGCCATTCACCGTTCAGGCATGAGACCTCCAATGCGTATCAGGGAAAGCGTCATTGGTCTGCTGCTGATTGCTCCCGTCCCGGCGGTTCACGCCGAGATGGAGCCCATGAGCGATCAGGAGATGGGAGACGTCACCGGTCAGTCCATGCTTGCCCTGGATGTGACGGAATCCGGGGATATGGATTTCACCCGCTATACGATGGGTCTGGAAGCCGATTTCCAGATGAACATGGAAGAACTGGCAGTTGGTGAGACCACCAATGGTACGGATATCGCCGTCAACAACCTTTCCTTCGGCCACATTGCCCGGCAGTCGGGGCAGCAGTTTGACGGCAGTAACTACGATGCCGGTGATATTGTTCCCTTCATTGGCCGCGATCCCTATCTGGAACTGGCGGATGACAAGAACGGCAATGTGGTTGGTTTCCGGGTCGGCTTCACGGAATCCAGGGGGACGCTGTCCGGTGATATCAGCTCCCTGACGGGGCGGCTGGGCCTGGAGCTGGAAGACGGCAGTGGCAATGTCCAGCAGGGTCAGCTTCTTGACGGGAGTGGTAACGCCACCAGCCAGCGGGCTACCCACTATGGCCTTGCGGACTCCGCGGACTGCAGTGCCGGAGGCGCGGACTGCGCGGCTCTGAGCGCCTTTGAAACCCTGGAGATCGGTGATTATGGCGGGGACGGGAATCCCGCTGATTTCACCAATAACTTCTTCATTTCCTTCCAGAACCAGGCCGTGGAGTGGGATACCCCGGGGGCTGACGGCTCGGTCCAGGCGGATGCCGGCGTCTTCATGAACATTCCTACCGCCATGCGTGTTGAGCTTCAGAAGCTGACCAATGATGTGGTTTCACCTCGTGCCCGTACAGAATATATCGACCGTGGCGAGGGGCTGTTCTGAAGCTGCCATTCTTCCGGGGGATGCTGCGGTGTTATCCTGAGCGGTTGCTGTACTGAGCAGGAGAAACCGGTTTGCAGTCCTTTTTCTGGCATGACTACGAGACCTTCGGGGCCGACCCGGTGCATGACCGCCCCGCGCAGTTTGCCGGTGTCCGCACGGACCCGGAGCTCAATATCATCGGGGAGCCCATCACCCTTTACGCGCGTCCTGCGGAAGACTACGTCCCTGATCCGGTGGCGACGCTCGTGACTGGTATTACGCCTCAGGACTGCCTCAATGAGGGGGTTCCGGAAGCGGAATTCATCGGGCGGATCAATGAGCTGTTCATGGAGCCGGGCACCTGTGCCGTGGGCTACAACAGTCTCCGTTTTGATGATGAGGTGACCCGGCACACGCTGTACCGTAACCTCCAGGATCCCTATGCCCGCGAGTGGAAGAATGGCAACTCCCGCTGGGACATCATCGACATGGTGCGGCTCGCCCATGCGGTCAGGCCCGAGGGCATTGAGTGGCCGACCCATGAGGATGGACGGCCGTCATTCCGCCTGGAGGACATTACCCGTGCGAACGGGATCGAGCACGGTGAGGCTCACGACGCCATGGCGGACGTGTACGCAACCATCGAGGTTGCCCGGCTCATCAGGGATCGCCAGCCGAAACTCTTCGACTATGTGCTGCAGCACCGCGACAAGCGCTCGGTGCTCTCCATGCTGGATACCTCAAAGGGTAAGCCGGTACTGCACGTGTCTTCCATGTATCCATCGGAGCAGGGCTGTTGTGCCCTGGTTGTGCCAGTGGCCGCACATCCGGTGAACCGCAACTCGGTGATCGTCTTTGATCTGAGACAGGATCCGCGGCAGCTTGAGGGGCTGTCTCCGGAGCGCATCCGGGAGCAGCTGTTCAAGCCCTCGGAGGAACGCACGGAGAGCGACGGGCCAAGGCCAGCTCTCAAGGAGATCCGTGCCAACACCTGCCCCGTTGTGGCGCCGGCCGCGCTGCTGAAGGAATTGCCGGAAGAGCGCCTCCAGCGCTTCGGACTCGACCGGGAGGCGCTTCGGGCGAATCTTGATACGCTGAGACGAATGGAGGGGCTGGCCGAGCGCCTCAGGTCCGTCTACGGAGAATCCCCGGAGAACAGTGAACGGGATCCGGATGAGGCGCTCTATTCAGGAGGCTTCATCGGGGATGCCGACCGCCGCCGTCTCCAGGAGATTGTGGAAACACCACCGGGGATTATGGGCGAGCTGGAACCGGCCTTTGAGGATCCGCGTCTGGCAGAGCTGTTCTTCCGGTACCGGGCGCGCAACTACCCGCAGAGCCTCAGTGCCGAGGAACAGGAGCAGTGGGAGCGGTTCCGTTATCAGCGTCTCATGGAGCCGGGACCAGGGTGGCGCAGTCTTCCGGGCTTTTTCGAGGACCTGCAGCAGCGCATGGCCGACTCCTCCCTGAGTCGGCGTGACCAGTTACTGCTGCAGGACCTCCAGTTCTACGGCGAGTCGCTTATTCCGTCCCTGTGACGGTTCGGGGGAAGCTGCCGTCATAGTCCAGGCCCTGGAGTGACTCAGCCTCACGGGGGACATCCCGGTGGGCGTTGATCACCAGGGCTCTGGGGTCCTCAAGAACGGCATTCCGGTAGGTGGCCATCAGCGCTTCATGGTCTATGGCCTTCACGGCTTTGATGAGCTGTTCACGGTTATCAAAGTCGTGGTTTCCGCGGTCGATTTCCTGCCAGTAGCGGTTGGCCACTTGGCTCAGACGGGTGTCGTCCTGCGCCAGACGGCTGACCACGGCCTGCTTCTGCCGCTCGAGTCTTTCCGGGTCAAGGTTTGCCAACCGTTTCTCCTGCTCCTTCAGGAAGGTGGTCACGCTTTCATCGATGCGCTTGAAGCTGTGCCTGGGGGACTGGACGATGAAGCCGATCCCAGGCGCCTCAAGCATCGGATAGTAGGTACCCTGGACGATATAGCCCATCTGCTGATTGGTTCGCAGCCTCTCATAGAAAGGTGAGGACAGAAGCTGAGCGAGCAGACGGAAGCGGGCCTGGGTGGCATAGTGCGAATCCGCGCCCTGGATATAGCGCAGGTACCCCTGGTCCGAATGCCGGACGCTGACATCCAGGCTCTGCTCTTCCGCGGCCAGTTTCCGGACGTGGGCACGGGGTACATCCGTGGGTTCCACATCCTCCATGATCAGACTGGTGACCCTAGAGCGGATATTGAGCGCCGCTGCACGCGTCATGTTGCCGTGGACGAGCATGACCGGATCCAGGGCGCTGTAGAAGCTGGCGGTATGCGCTTCCAGATCCTCGGGGGACAGATCCCCGGCCGCTTCGAGTCGTGTGGCGTGGGAGTAGACGTTAGCAAGCAGCTGCTCATGGATGGCCCCGGACGCGATCTTATAGGGAGGGCGTTCGGCCGCATTGGCGAGGTCATCACGGATCTGCTGGAGTCGTGTACGGATGCTTTCCGGGTCAAGCTCGGGATGGCGCACCCGTTCAAGGACGTCCCCCATGAGGCGGGGCAGTTTGTCGCTGTAACCGCTGAGCTTGACGGTAATGCCCCGAAGGTGGCTGTAGACCTGGTAGTCCAGTCCCGCGATGCGGGCCGGATAGGCGAGGGCGTTGAGCTCGTCCCTGACGGTTTCGGCAAGCAGGCGCGTCAGCACCGCATTGCGCGCGGAGCCTGTGGCCGCAGGGGAGCGCAGGGACAGGTAGACGTTGGCACGTGGTGCCTCGAAACGGGTGTCACGGGCGTACCACAGTTCCAGAGGCCCATTGCCGCCCATGGCACGGGGACGGGGCATGTCTTCGCCGGAGACCAGGGACAGGTCCTCCGGAATAAAGGGATTGGGCTCGGGAAGTGCCAGCTGCGCGCTCCGCTCACTCCCGCCGACAAGTTGTTCCGCCTCCAGATCCGTCAGCCGGTAGGGCGTGTCGTAATAGGGCGTGGTCTGCCAGTCATCCGTTTCCTCCACGGGGGCCAGCAGGGACACCAGGACGTTGTCCGGCTGAAGGTGGCTCATCAGCTCCCGGTACACGGAGGGCTCATAGGTCTCGTAGAGCCAGGGGGCGATCACCACATCATCCGGTGCCACACGGTGCAGGCGGCTCGCCAGTGAGCTGGCTTCGTGGATCGGTTTGTCCCGCTCCCGGAAGCGCAGCTCGATGTCGTTGAGTTTCTGCTGCTCCTCAAAATACACCTGGCGGATGCCGTTCTCCCGGATCAGGTCCAGGTAGTCAAAGGTCAGGCGTACCACCTCCCGCCACTGATCGCGGCCGTCAGGCGTCAGCGACATGCTGATGTTCATCATGGCCTGATCGCCGGTGTCCATGCTCTGGCCGGCGGAGAGCTTGTCCACCAGACCGGCCTCCTTGAGGACGGCATGCAGGCTGCCCTGACCTTCGTGCCCAATCAGGTGCGACAGGTAGGACAGCGGTTTGTTGCGGTAGTCCTCTTCCGTGGAGGGAATCGGAAAGGTCAACTGCAGCTGGCGTGTGTCCCGGATTGCATCCACTTCCAGCAGCCGGGGCATCTGGCTGCCTGCGAGGAAGGGCTGCGTATAGCGGGGTGCGTCGTGGCCACGGTTGGCGACCGGCGAGAAGCGGGGAACCACCATGGATTCCAGTTCGTCCAGCGGCTGCGGGCCGATCACCACCAGCTCCATGAGGTTGGCGGAATAGTGCTGCTCGTAGAACTCGACGGTTTCCGCGCGCAGCTCGCCGTCCTCATTGGAGAGGGTGTCCAGATTGCCCACGGTAAAGCCCGCCAGAGGGTGACCTTCGGGGAAAGTCTGCTTGAGCGCCGACCAGAAACGCCGCCCATCATTGCGTTGGTGTGCCGAGAACTCGGAGTTGACCGCATTGCGTTCGCGCTCGATCAGTTCTGCGGCGAAGGTTGGCACCCGGAACTGTTCGGAGAACCGGTCCAGTGCCGGCTCCAGGAACTCGGGCTCGACGTTGAAGAAATAGTTGGTGTCCAGAGAGCTGGTGAAAGCGTTGTGCGAGCCACCATGACTGTTGATGAAGGACTTGTACTCGCCGGGGTCGGGGTAGGTCTCGGTGCCGAGGAACAGCATGTGTTCGGTGAAGTGGGCCAGCCCCGCCCGGTCTTCCGGATCGGCTCCGGCGCCCACATGCACATCCAGGGCGGCGGCGGCCTTGTCGGCCCGGGGATCGGATATCAGCAGGGCGCCCAGCCCATTCTCCAGTGTCAGGTAACGGTAGTCCGCGGTGGCTCCGGGACCGGTCTGTGGTGAGGTCCGCTGGGAGACATCAGCAGCCGCAGACTGTGCGGTGAGGCCCACCAGGGCCCCGAGTGCAAGTCCTGCCAGCCGTGCGGTGGGACGGAGTTTGAATCGAGCGGTCATGGTCGGGGCTCCTTGTCAGTGCAGGGGATCATCCTGATCGCGTTCGGTGCTCTCGGCAACCGCCGCCTCCGCCAGTTCCACCATCTGCTGAGCGCTCAGCTCGCCACTGGCGATCCGATCTAGAATGGAGTGGTAGTCCCGCAGTTGCTGGCGGTAGGGCTCAAACTGTTCCTGGAAGGCTTCGTCGATGGCCTGATAGACCATCTGGATCTGTTCGGCGCGGTCACGCCCATCGTCAGCCGCCTGGTTGATGGCTTTGAGGCAGGCTCTGGCAATGGCAATGTAGGCGTCGTTCTGCTGGTCTTGCATGATGGTGTCGGGTCGCTTGCTCATTGGGAAAGACAGGGTGACGGATTCGACATTAATGCCAATCCGGCCCATTTTCAAAGGAAACCGGCTGCTGTGGCAGCCAATTGTGTCACGTTATTCGGGGAGCATCGCTATGGCGGAACTTGAGGACATGGTCGGCCGGGTGGAATCACTGGTCGCCGCGAAGGACTGGGCTGCTCTGGCGGAACTTGATGACGAGGTCCGCCGGTGTGTGGATGAGGCTGTTGCGGATGCCGGAGAGCTCGGCCAGGAGCGGGTCAGGGCAGGGGTGGAACGGCTTCAGGCCCTCTACGACCAGGCCCGGGAAGGATCCGAGGAGGAACGTGATGAAGCGGCTGCAGCGTTGCGTGCGAACAACCGGACGCAGAAGGCGGCAAAGGCCTATCTGGACAATCAGTAACCAGGGAACAACAGGATGTTTATAAAAACAGCGTCATAAAATTGACTCCAGCGGTCTCAGCGTCTTAAATGCGTGACAATCCCATGACGAAGAGTTCATGGAACTGTCATTAACGCCTGACCCGAGGCTGCTGCTCCGATGTCCGAGACTGCCACCGTATTTCTCGTTGTGGACGATGAACAGCGTCGCCATGACCTCCGCCTGATTCTGGAATTCATCGGCGAGGATGTGTGCGCCGCGGATCCTGAGCAATGGATCACCACCCTGGAACAGACGGAGACGCTGGGGGCGGTGGTCGTCGATGGCGAGAGCGATGCCGCGGTTGGACATCTCAATGAACTGGCTGAGCGTCAGTCCGGTGTACCTTTCCTGCAGATTGGCGAGCACAGTCTGGAAGGGCTCAGTGCGGAGGCGGAATCCCGCATCATCGCCCGCATCGCCTGGCCCCCGAACTATACCAAGTTCGTGGACTCACTCTACCGTGCCCAGGTGTACCGCGAGCAGTATGCCCGCAATGGCCAGCGTAAACAGCAGCGCGAGGTGCAGCTGTTCCGCAGCCTGGTGGGTACGAGCCGGCGCATCCAGCACGTCCGGCAGCTCATGTCCCAGGTGGCGGACAAGGAAGTCAGCGTTCTGATCACCGGCGAGTCCGGAACCGGCAAGGAAGTGGTGGCGCGCAACCTTCACTATCACTCCCCGCGCCGGGATAAGCCCTTTGTTCCGGTCAACTGCGGCGCCATTCCCGGCGAGCTCCTTGAAAGTGAGCTCTTCGGCCACGAAAAGGGCGCTTTCACCGGAGCGATCAGCTCCCGCGCCGGGCGTTTTGAGCTTGCCGAGGGTGGTACGCTCTTTCTGGATGAGATCGGTGATATGCCGCTCAGCATGCAGGTCAAGATCCTGCGTGTGCTGCAGGAACGCACCTATGAACGGGTGGGCGGCAACCGCACCATCAATACGGATGTGCGGGTGATCGCTGCAACCCACAAGAATCTCGAAACCATGATCGAGAACGGGGAGTTCCGCGAGGACCTGTATTACCGCCTCAATGTCTTCCCGCTGGAAATGCCGGCCCTGCGTGAGCGGGTAGAGGATATCCCGCTTCTCATCAATGAACTCATCTCCCGCATGGAGAAGGAAAAGCGTGGCTCCATCCGCCTGAATTCCGCCGCCATCATGAGTCTCTGCCGCCATGACTGGCCGGGTAACGTCCGGGAACTGGCGAACCTTGTGGAACGCCTGGCCATCATGCATCCCTACGGTGTGGTGGGGGTCCAGGAGCTGCCCCGTAAGTTCCGTTATGTGGACGATCTCGATGAGTCCCATGAAACCGAGGACTCCGGTATGCCTGCGGGCATTGAGGGCATCAACAATCTGGATTCCCCGGCGCTGCTGCCGGTCAACGGCCTGGATCTGAAGGACTACCTGTCGAACCTGGAAAGGACCCTGATCGAGCAGGCGCTCAACGAGACGGATGGCGTGGTTGCCCGGGCCGCCGAGAAGCTCCGCATCCGCCGCACCACCCTGGTGGAGAAGGTCAGGAAGTACGGTCTCCGGGAAGAGACCGAGTCCTGAGCGGCGACAAAAATTTGGCTGCCACTTCCGTGTCTTTTTCCCAAGCCACTGATCAATCAATAAAAAATCAGAATGGCATGAAACCTGCTAGCATCTCCCTGAACTGAACATAACCCGCGCACGGGGCGCGGCGTCGGTACGGGAGAAGCCCATGAGCCAGCAGACATCCGAGCGGAACGAAGCCGCGTCCCACGACAGTGCGGCCGCGGATGCCAACGACAAGGTGACCTCCCTTTTCGGTGCCCGGCAGGAGCCGGAGACCGGCCCAGTGGATGAGGCGCTGGAACTGTTCAACCAGATGTCGCGCCAGATCACGGATTCCTACCGGACGCTGGAGGAACGGGTGAATGATCTGGCGGGGCGTCTCAGCAGCGAGGAGCGCCGCCGCCGTGATGAGCTGGAGGAGCGCGAGAAGGTCGCCAACCGGCTTTCGACCCTTCTGGACGTGCTGCCGGCCGGCGTGGTGGTGCTGGACAGCCAGGGCGTCATCAGTCAGTGCAACCCGGCGGCGGTTGAACTGCTGGAAGAACCCCTGGAAGGCCAGCGCTGGGTGGACGTGATCCAGCGGGCCTTTGCGCCGCGGCGTGATGATGGCCATGAAGTGTCCCTCAATGATGGCCGCCGGGTGAACATCGAGATCCGCTCCATGGATAACGAGCCCGGCCAGCTGATTCTCCTTACCGATCTGACCGAAACCCGCGAGCTGCAGTCACGCCTCGCGCGTTCTGAACGGCTTTCCTCCATGGGCCGGATGGTTGCCTCGCTGGCTCACCAGATCCGTACGCCACTGTCGGCAGCCATGCTCTACGCCGGCCACCTGTATGAAGAGGACCTGGATGCTGAGATGCGCGAGCGCTGTGCCGGCAAGCTGATGGCACGCCTCCAGCATCTGGAGCAGCAGGTCCGCGACATGCTGATTTTCGCTCGGGGTGATATCCGGCTCGCCGAACAGCTGGGTGTCGGCGAATGGGTTCAGGCCGTTGTCCAGAATGCGGAGACGTCACTCCAGACACGCCGGGCCACGCTCACCACACCGGATCACTGGCCAGAGGGGGCCATCGCCTGCAATCGCGAGGCCCTGATTGGCGCCTGCCTGAACCTGATCAACAACAGCCTGGAAGCCGGCGCGGATGAGCTGGCGCTCGAGGTTTCCGGGCAGGGCGGCGAGGTCCGTTTCTGTATCACAGACAACGGGCCGGGCCTCTCTCCGGAAGAGGCCGAGCGCGTGACCGAGGCGTTCGTCACTACCAAGTCCCACGGCACAGGACTGGGTCTGGCAGTGGTCAACGCCGTGGTTCAGGCCCACAAGGGGCGTTTTGAGCTGGTTTCGGATGGTCACAGCGGCACCAGCGCCATTATCACGCTGCCGCTGGCCGCGCCGCACAACGGGTGATCCCGGGGATTCATCGGAGAAGTAGTCATGGCGAAACAGAAGATACTGATTGTTGAGGACGACGGGGAACTCCGCGAGGCACTGGTCACCACTCTGGAGGTCAAGCGCTACCGGGTCAGTGAGGCGGCCAGTGGTGAGGAAGCCCTGGAGAAACTGGCTTCGGCACCGGTGGATCTGGTGATCAGTGACGTGCAGATGCCCGGCATGGACGGCATCAGCCTTCTGGCAGAGATCCAGCGCCATCATCCCGGCATTCCGGTACTGCTGATGACCGCCTACGGCCGCATCGAGCAGGCGGTTTCCGCCATGCAGGCCGGTGCCGTGGATTACCTGGCCAAACCGTTTGAGCCACAGGTGCTGACGGACATTGTCTCGCGGGTTCTGGGAGGCCCTGCCTCTACCAGTGCCAACCGCGCCATTGCCGAGGATGCCGCCAGCCGGCGGATGTTCCAGCTGGCCCGCAAGGTGGCCGCCACGGACTCCACTGTGCTGATCTGTGGCGAAAGTGGCACGGGTAAGGAGGTGCTGGCGCGTTACATCCATGACGAATCCAGTCGCGCCTCACAGCCCTTTGTGGCCCTCAACTGCGCCGCTATCCCCGAGAATATGCTGGAGGCGATCCTTTTCGGTCACGAGAAGGGGGCCTTCACCGGGGCACACCAGACGTCGCCGGGCAAGTTTGAGCAGGCCAATGGCGGCACGCTGCTTCTGGACGAGATCTCGGAAATGGAGATCGGGCTTCAGGCCAAGCTCCTGCGGGTCCTTCAGGAGCGCGAAGTGGAACGGGTGGGTGGCCGCCGCAGCATCCAGCTTGATGTGCGTGTGATTGCCACCACCAACCGGGATCTCCAGGAGGATGTGGCCGCGGGCCGCTTCCGTGAGGACCTCTATTACCGGCTGGGTGTGTTCCCACTGCAGTGGCTGCCGCTGCGCGAGCGCCGTGACGACATCCTGCCGCTGGCGGACCATCTGCTGGAAAAGCACGCCCGTCAGATGCACATGACCGGGGTTACGCTGGACCCCAGTGCACGCCGGGTTATTTACCAGTACGACTGGCCGGGCAATGTGCGGGAACTGGACAACGCCATCCAGCGGGCCCTGATCCTGCAGCAGGGGCAGGTCATTACGGACCGGGACCTGAGCCTGGACCAGAGCATCACCGGCGCCGCACCGGCGCCGCGATCGGCTGTTCCGGAACCTGATGCGGAAGAGACTGTTGAACCGGGCGCGGAGGCTGACGCGCCTGCCCCCCAAGCCGTTGAGGCAGCCGGTGAGCCCCAGGATGCCTCTCTGGGAGATGACCTGCGCCAACGTGAGTTCCGGATCATCCTGCAGACCCTGCGTGATGAGCGTGGCCGCCGCAAACAGGCGGCCGAACGGCTGGGCATCAGTCCCCGTACCCTGCGCTACAAGCTTGCCCAGATGCGGGATCATGGCATCAACCCTGAAGAGGAGCTGGCGTTCGTCTGACGTCCCTTCCTCCTGCCTGCCCGGGCTCCGGCCCGGGCTTTTTTGTGTCAAAATCACGTCAGCACACTTTTCCATTCCGCCCCTTCCAGCCGGATTTTGCTCAGAAACTCTCTCAAGAGCCTGTAATGGAATGGAAAATTCATTCTGGCCCGTTGTTTGCTTTTCTGTCATCGAGATGAATCTGCCATGGCAGAGCCCTGAGCATTGGGAGAGGAACAATGGTTGAACGAGCTGATGTGAACTCCGTGCTGTCCGATATCCGTGCGCTGCGCGAGCAGATGCAGCAGCGCCAGCAGATCCAGCCGGACCAGCTGCGGCCGGAGCAGATGCAGTCCAGCCAGAAGCCGGGTGAGGCCCAGCAGGGCGAGGGCCCGAGTTTTATGGACACCCTCCAGGGGGCGGTCAATCAGGTTAACGAGTTGCAGCAGACCTCCTCGGACCTCAAGACCCGCTATACCCAGGGTGATCCGGATGTGGACATCACGCGGGTGATGGTCGAGAGCCAGAAAGCTTCGGTGGCATTCGAGGCCACGACCCAGGTGCGTAACCGCGTCGTGCAGGCCTATGAGAAAATCATGAACATGCCGATCTGATTCGGTTCAACGGGATATCCGCCCGCGGGCGGTGTGCGGTGACAGGAGCGCACAATGGCCAACGTACCGGCTGAAACGGAACAGACCAACCCGCCGGCCAGCGGCGGGGGAGGCGGGAGCGAAAGCAGTGCCACTGGAGGTGGCAGCAACCTGCTGATGGGCGTCAACCGGCTGACCCTGTTGCGTCAGGTGGGGCTTATCGTCGGTCTTGCCGCCAGTGTGGCACTGGCCGTGGCACTGGTGCTCTGGGCCCAGGGCTCGGACTACAAGCCCCTGGTGGGCGATATGAGTGAGTATAACCCTGCGGAGCTCACCAATGTGCTGGACAGCGCCGGGGTGGATTACCGGATTGAGCACCGCAGTGGCGCTCTTCTGGTGGCGTCGGGTGACATCCATGAAGCCCGCCTGGCTCTGGCCCGGGAAGGTGTGACCGAGGACAAGGGCATGGGCTTTGAGATCATCATGCAGGATCAGGGCCTGGGCACCTCCCAGTTCATGGAAAAGGCCCGCTTCCACCGCAGCCTGGAAGGTGAGCTGGCCCGCACCATCAGGGCCATGGGCAATGTGCGCAATTCCCGCGTGCACCTGGCCATTCCCGAGGATTCCGTTTTTGTCAGTGACAACCGCAACCCCTCTGCCTCGGTCATGGTGGATCTGGGCTCCGGAAGGCGCATGGATGAAACCCAGGTGCGCTCGGTCATCAACCTTGTTGCGGGCAGTGTGCCCCAGATGAGCCGGGAGGACGTCACGGTCGTGGACCAGCGGGGCAACCACCTGTCCGCCAATGTGAACAACGAGAAAGCCCAGGAGATGGCCCAGAAGTTCCAGATGCAGCGGCGCGTGGAGCAACGGCTCAAGGAGCGGGTCGCGGGAATCCTGGCTCCGATCATGGGGCGCGACCGCTTCAACGCGGAAGTGTCGGTGGACATGGACTTCAAGGCAGTGGAGCAGGCCGAGGAGATCTTCAACCCCGAGCAGCAGGCTCTGCGCAGCGAGCAGACTGTGGAAGAGATCAACCGCCAGGGCGAGGCCGGTGGAATTCCCGGCGCGCTCTCGAACCAGCCTCCCGGCGAAGCCGAAGCACCGGAACAGGCCGGCGGCGAGGGCGGCGGCGAAGGGGGCGGCTCCCGGAGTTCGCGGACCTCATCGACCCGCAACTACGAGGTGGATCGGCTGCTGAGCTTCACGCGCAAGGAGCCTGGCTCGGTCAACCGTATGAGCGTGGCGGTAGCGGTGGATGATCTCAAGCGCACCAACCCGGAAACCGGGGAGACCACCAGTGTCGAATGGCCCCAGGCGGAACTGGAGCGCCTGACCCGTCTGGTTCGGGATGCCGTGGGCTTTTCCGCCGCGCGGGGAGACAGCGTGACCGTGGTCAACACGGACTTCGCCGAGCAGCAGGAGCCCGAGATTGAGCCTGTGCCCTTCTATGAGCAACCCTGGTTTCAGGACAGCATCCGCCCGGTGATCGCGGGCCTGGTGATCATTGCGCTGGCCCTCCTTCTGGTCCGGCCCACACTCAAGACCCTGGCCTCCGGCGGTGGTGGTGGGGGCAGTGGCGAGGCTGGTGAGTCGGACCTTGAAGGGCTTGGTGGTCTGGACGATATTGAAGGCAGTGAATCGATCCGCTCGGCCATGGGCAGTGGCGACGATCGGCTTTTGCCCGATACCGGTGAAAGCTATGATAGGGAGCTGAACGCTGTTAAAGGCCTGATTGCGGAAGATCCCGCACGGGTAGCGCAGGTGGTTCGTCAGTGGGTGAACGCGGATGAGTGAGGAAGAGAACACAGCCGGCCGGGCCCAGCCCTCGCGCAAACTGGGCCGCATTGAGCAGGCTGCGATACTGCTGATGACCCTGGGCGAGGAGGATGCTGCGCAGATCCTCAAGCACATGGGGCCGAAGGAGGTCCAGCGGGTGGGGATGGCCATGTCCCAGCTGCAGGACGTGCCCAAGAACGACGTGAACTACGTTGTGGGTGAGTTCTTCGAGGCGGTTGGCGGCCAGACCGGTCTGGGCGTTGGCGCTGATGACTACATCCGGTCGGTGCTCACCAATGCCCTGGGCGAGGAGAAGGCCGGAAGCCTCATTGACCGGATACTGATCGGCGGCAACACCACCGGCCTGGATACCCTCAAGTGGATGGAACCCCGGGCGGTGGCGGACATCATCCGGTATGAACACCCCCAGATCCAGGCAATCGTTGTCTCCTACCTGGATCCGGACCAGTCGGCCGAGATTCTGGCGTCGCTGGATGACAAGGTGCGCCTTGATGTGATGATGCGTGTGGCCTCCCTGGAGTCCATCCAGCCGCAGGCGCTGCAGGAGCTCAACAACATCCTTGAGAAGCAGTTCTCCGGGGGCGCCGGTGGCCAGGCCAGCCGCATAGGCGGTATCCAGCGCGCGGCGGACATCATGAACTACATGGATCGCAGCATCGAAGGGCAGCTGATGGATTCGGTGAAGGACATGGATCCGGATCTGGGCAGCGAGATCGAGGACCTGATGTTCGTCTTCGACAACCTCAAGGACGTGGACGACCGGGGCATACAGGCGCTGCTCCGGGAGGTTTCCTCGGACGTACTGGTAGTGGCGCTCAAGGGCGCGGAGGACGAAGTGAAGGAGAAGATCTTCAAGAACATGTCGAAGCGTGCCGGCGAACTGCTGAAAGACGACCTGGAGGCCAAGGGGCCGGTCAAGGTCTCCGAGGTGGAGGCGGCCCAGAAGGAGATTATCACCGTTGCCCGGCGCATGGCCGAAAGCGGCGACATTGTGCTGGGTGGCTCCGGCGAGGAAATGCTCTAGATGACCCGCCACTCGCATCGCGACCGGATTCCTTCCGGCGACCTCACGGCCTATGAGCGCTGGGAAATGCCGCTGCTGGACGAGAACGGGAAGCGGCGTGCGAGCGTTGAGGATGTGGAGCAGGAGGAGGTCCAGCCGCTGACCGCGGAACAGCTGGAAGCCATCCACAATGAAGCGCGGGACGAGGGTTACAATGCCGGCTTCGAGGCCGGCAAGACCGAAGGCATGGATCAGGGGGCCCGTGAGGGCTACCGGGTCGGCTATGACGAGGGCCATGCGGCGGGGCGCGAGGCCGGGGAGCAGCAGGGACAGGAAGAGGGTCGCGAGCGGGTCCGGCAGCAGGAGCAGCGGCTGCAGGAACTGATGGAGGCGCTGACCCAGCCGCTGCGCCAGGAGGAGGAGGCCACCGAGGCGGCCGTTCTCAATCTGGTCATGGCCCTGAGCCGGTCCGTGATCCATCGGGAACTCCAGCTCGACAGCTCCCAGATTGGTGGCATCGTGCGCCGTGCCATCCAGAGCCTGCCGGAAAGCGACAGTGATATGCGTATCCGCGTGCATCCGGACGACGCGGAAATGGTGCGTCAGGCGATTGACGGTGTAGGCGGTCATGCCACGGTGGCACCGGATGAACAGATTCTGCCGGGCGGCTGCATCGTTGCGAGCAGTCGCAGCCTGGTGGACTACACCGTGGAGAAGCGCTTCCAGAAACAGGTCCAGCGGATGCTCGAAGCCCAGCTCAGTGACGGTGGGGGTGGGGATCACGGGGAACTGGACGCGGTCATGGGCGAAATGAGCGATTACCACCGGGACGTGCTGGAATCAGGCGATGAGCCTGAAGACGGAAACGGTGACGGCGATGACACTCTCTGACCGCCTGGGCCGGTTTACCCAGGCCCTCCCTGAAGCCAGCGGCCCGGAGCTGAGTGGCCGACTCACGCGCATGGTGGGGCTGACCCTGGAATGCGTGGGCTGCCCCATGGAAGTGGGCGACCGTTGCCTGATCCACGCAGAAGACGGCAATCAGGTGGAAGCCGAGGTGGTCGGTTTCGAGAACGACCGGCTCTACCTGATGCCACTGACCGCCATCAGTGGTCTGCGGCCCGGCGCACTGGTCACTCCCATGGAAAGCGCCAGCCGCGTGCCCGTGGGAGAAGGCCTTCTGGGCCGCGTTGTGGACGGCGCCGGAGAACCCCTGGATGGCCAGGGCCCGCTGGAGGCCACGCACTATGTTCCCTTTACCGGCGCCGTCATCAATCCGCTCAACCGCACGCCCATTCGCCAGCGCATGGACGTCGGCATCCGCGCGATCAATGGCCTTCTGACCGTGGGTGAGGGCCAGCGCCTGGGGCTCTTTGCCGGCAGTGGTGTGGGCAAGTCCGTGCTCCTGGGCATGATGACCCGGTTCACCGAAGCGGACATTATTGTGGTTGGCCTCATCGGTGAACGGGGCCGTGAGGTCAAGGAGTTCATCGAGGAGATTCTCGGTGACGAGGGCATTGCCCGCTCCGTGGTTGTCGCTGCCCCGGCGGACGACTCGCCGCTGATGCGCCTGCGCGCGGCCATGCTGACCACCCGCATCGCCGAGTACTTCCGGGACCGCGGCCGCAAGGTGCTGCTGCTGATGGATTCACTCACCCGCTATGCCCAGGCGCAGCGGGAGATCGCGCTGGCGGTGGGGGAGCCGCCTGCGACCAAGGGCTATCCGCCGTCGGTGTTCGCGCGCATTCCGCAACTGGTGGAGCGCGCCGGCAATGGTGAGCGTGAGGGGGGCTCGATCACAGCCTTCTATACCGTATTGACCGAAGGTGATGACCAGCAGGACCCGATTGCGGATGCAGCCCGTGCCATTCTGGATGGCCATATGGTGCTTTCCCGGGAGCTGGCCGAGGAAGGTCACTACCCGGCGATTGACGTGGAAGGCTCCGTGAGCCGGGTCATGCCCCATGTGGTCTCCGCGGACCATCTGCGCCAGGCGCAGCGTTTCAAGCAGCTGTATTCCCGCTACCAGCAGTCCCGGGATCTGATCAGTGTCGGTGCCTACCAGAAGGGCGCAGACCCGGAGACAGATCTGGCTATCGACAAAATGCCGGAAATGCGTCAGTTTCTACAACAGGGGCTCGATGAAAGTGCGGGCTTCACGGAAGCCTCAAAGGCACTGGACGCCATTGTTGGCGGACAGGGGAACGGCAATGGCGATGCCGAAACAGGTGCACGGTAATGGGTGATTCATGAAACGGCGTTCGCAGCGGCTGCAGGTGGTTCTCGATATGGAGGACCGACAGGAGCAGGCGGCCCGGGAGCGGTTCCAGACGGCGCAGCAGGCGCTGGCTGAACAGCAGCAGCGGCTCGACGAGCTGGAACGCTACCATGAGGAGTACCAGCACCAGATCCGATCCGAGGCCTCCGGAACCACCTCGGCGGCCAGACTCCAGGCCGGGCAGCAGTTCATCAGCCAGCTCGTGGCGGCGATTGCCCAGCAGCAACAGCAGGTGGACCGTTACCGGGCCACGGCGGAGGAGGCCCGGAAGCACTGGCAGGCGGCGCGTCAGCGGCGAGAGGGCATGGCGCGCTATATCGAGACCTGTCGCCGGCGTGAGGCCCGTGAGGACGAGCGCCGGGAACAGAAGGCGCTGGACGAGGCCGCCAACCAGCGCTTTGCCCGTGCCATGCAGCGTCAGGGATAGTGGCAATCGGTCACGTGACATCAGGGCATGTTGATCTATGCTCTGATGAATGACGTGGTCGTGCACGACAGGGGGAACAATGTCGATTACCACAGAGCGTTCCGGGGATGGGTCCGAGCTGACCATCCGGATCGAAGGGCGGTTTGATTTCAGCTCACATCAGGCGTTCCGTCACGCGTACGAGGGCGAGGGACAGGGCATTTCCCAGTACGTGATCGATATGCGGGACACCACCTACCTGGACAGTTCGGCCCTGGGCATGCTTCTGCTTCTCCGGGACTATGCCGGTGGTGAGAAGGCCGATGTCCGGATCGTCAACTGCAACGGGGATGTGCGCCGTATCCTGACGGTCTCCAACTTCGAGCAGCTTTTCCAGATTGACGACTGATGCCGGTTCCGCAACGCCGCTCAGGATACTGATCGCGGACGACAACCAGACGGATCGCATGATCCTCAACGCCATCCTGACCCGGCAGGGCCATGAGGTAATCATGGCGGAGGATGGCGCGCAGGCGGTCGAGGCCTTTGAGCAGCAAAAGCCGCAGATGGTGCTTCTGGATGTGCTCATGCCCAACATGGATGGGTTGGAAGCCGCACGGCGGATCAAGGCGGCTGCCGGTGAGGATCTGGTTCCCATCATTTTCCTGACGTCACTCAGTGACGCCGAATCGCTGGCCTCCTGTCTCGAGGTCGGCGGTGACGACTTTCTTTCCAAACCCTACAACCGGGTGATTCTCCGGGCCAAGATCAACGCCTTCCAGCGCATGCGGGATCTGCACCAGAGTCTGCAACAGGAGCGTGACCGGACCGATCAGCGCAACCATCAGATGATGCGCGAGCAGGCACTGGCCCGCCGGGTGTTCGACAACATTGCCGATCGTGGCTGTCTGGGAGCGGAAAATATCCGGTTCGAGGCCTCCCCCATGTCCATTTTCAACGGGGATGTGCTTTTCGCCTCACCCAAGCCGTCCGGCGGTATGCACCTCTTCGTGGGGGATTTCACCGGTCACGGTCTGCCGGCGGCCATCGGCGCCCTGCCCATGTCCGAGATCTTCTATGGCATGACCGCCAAGGGGTTCGCCATCGGCGACATCCTGCGGGAGATCAACCGCAAGCTCCGGAACATCCTGCCAACCGGCTTCTTCTGCTGTGCGGCAATGGTGGATCTCAACCTGCGCTCGGGCCATGCGGAAGTCTGGAACGGAGGCCTGCCCACGGCCTGGATACTCCGCCATGATGGCACCCAGGATGAACTCCGGTCGCGCCACCTGCCTCTGGGGATTCTTTCCGCGGAACGCTTCTCCGCGGCCTGTGAGCGCCACACCCTCGCGCTGGGGGAACACATGCTGCTGGCCACGGATGGGGTCATTGAAAGCTCCAACAGCGAGGGAGAGCTGTTCGGCGAAGAGCGGGCGATTGCAGCCATCAACCAGCGCTCCGGGCCATACGGGGGCTTTGAGTGCCTGCGTGAGGCGGTGCATCGTTTCGGAGAAGGGGTGGTGAGCGAGGATGATATCACCATTCTGGATCTGGCTATGGTCCCGGAGTCGGCGTTGAACACGGTGGAGCACGAGATGCTTCCGGACACCGGGGCCGGGCCGGAACAGTGGCGGCTCCAGTATGACCTTGAGGATCGGACGCTGGCACAGTTCAACCCCGTGCCGCTGCTGCTGCATGTGTGCATGGACGTGCCGGGACTGCGCCTTTGCAGTGGTGATGTCTACACCATCATCGGCGAGCTGTTCACCAACGCCCTGGAGCATGGCGTACTGCGTCTGCCGTCGGGCCTCAAGGATTCACCCAGTGGCTTCACGCGCTACTACAGCGAGCGTGAACGGCTCCTGGGGCAGCTTGCCAACGGCTGGGTCTCCATCACGCTTGCTCACAAGCCCCATGAGGATGGCACCGGCGGTACCCTGCTGGTAACGGTTGCCGACAGCGGTCCCGGATTCGATCCGGGTGAGACCGCGTCCTCGCTCGATCATGAGCAGCTTTCAGGGCGTGGCATCGCGCTTGTGCAGACGCTTTGCCATGACGTACGCTGGAACGACACGGGCAACTGCGTGGAAGCAGAATACATCTGGCGTGCCGAGTAGATTTCTGGCAGAAGCTGATACGGTAGCCGCAATGAGTGAACACCAGCACATTGACCATGATGCTCTCGCGGAGCTGCGGGATGTCATGGAGGATGAATTTGCGATCCTTGTGAATACCTTCCTTCAGGATGCGGATGATCGTCTGGAGCAGCTGCGCGCGGGGGCGGCCTCGGAAGACGCCGAGGAAGTCCGGAAGATGGCACACAGTTTCAAGGGCAGCTGCATCAATATCGGCGCGCCGGAACTGGCCGAGCGCTGCCGGACTGCGGAGCAGCGTGGCCGTGATGGCGATCTCTCCGACATCCATGACTGCATCAGTGCGATTGAGGCGGAGCTGGGAGCAGTCCGCCAGGAACTGGCGCATTTCCGGGATGGATAATTCCCCCGCATTTCCAATCTGGCCTCCAAATTGCTTGCATGGCGTTAAGTCTTGAACTGATCCATTCAGGAGGCAAGGTTCTGCCATGCAAATGCCCGATATTCTCTCCCCCGAGACCGCGTCCGTTTCCGGCCGCTCCGGTAATGGTGCCGATGGCAAGGGTGCTGACGCATCCGCCTTCGGCGAACTCCACCGTGGCCTCATGGGCAAAGGCAGTGACGGCCTGAAGCCCGGCGATGTATTGCGCAATGCGGAAGGCAATGTGGTCGGTCGTATCGTAAGGGGCGATGGCGGTGACTTGCGCCTGGCTCTTGAGGGACGCGAGGGGCCGGGCATTCCGCTGGAAAAGCTGTCTAACCTGCTGGAGGAACAGGAGGGGAGCGGGCTTGAGGCACTGCAGGCTCTTTTCTCGGGCGGATTGGATGTCAGTCCGGAAGCCGGAGGCGAGGCGGACTGGCTGCAGCAGCTTGAGAACCTGACCAGTGGCGAGCAGCAGGGCGTTCTGGCAGCCCTGGCTGGGATCAATGGGCTGCAGGGCAGTAGTCAGGGCAATGGGAGCGAGGCATCCTCGAACAATGGGGGAGGCAATGGGTTGCCGCTGGGTGAGCTCCTGGGGAAGGGAGCCAGTGCGCCCGGAATCAGTGATGGCAGTGCCCGCAACAGCACCAGCAATTTCCTGCAGAACCTGCTTTCCGGCATGGCATTGAATGGCCCGAACGGGCAGAGCAGTGAGGCCAGCAGCACCGATCTGCGTTTTGAGGGGTTGCGCCTGGTGGCGGTGGAGAACAGTGGTGGCCAGGAGTCAGGGAGCCGCAGCAGTGAGGCGTTGGGGCTGACCCAGCAGAGCTTCACCCGTTCCGAGGCGGCCCGTGATGCCACCCTGCGGCACTACACCACAACCGTCGAAACCCCGGTACAGAACCAGAAGCAGTGGAGTGAGCAGGTTGCCGGCAAGATTGCCTGGCTGGCCGGGCGCAGCATCCAGTCTGCGGATATCCAGTTGAACCCGCCGGATATGGGGCCGATCGAGGTTCGCGTCTCGGTCCAGAATGATCAGGCCCAGGTGACCGTCAATGCCCAGAATGCCCAGGTGCGGGAGATGCTGGAACTCAACAGCAGCCGACTGCGGGAAATGCTTGAACAGGAGGGGCTCAACCTGGCTGACTTTGATGTCTCCGGCGAGGCTGCGGGAGGTGACGGCGAGGAAGCCGCGGAAGGGGAATCCGGTGAGCGTGACGGCTCCGGTCCGGCCAGCGGCGCCGGCGAAACGGTTGCGACCGGTGAGTCCACCATCACCCTCGACGATGGCATTGATACCTATGCGTGAGGCCGGGGCTGGCCCTGACCCGATCCGGTCAACTATATTGGTGGCACACGAATTGCTGCCCTTGGGCAGCTGTCACTGAGCGACGGGATTACGGCATGGCCGGGAACGGTAAAGGCGGCAAGTTCAAAACCATTATCATCGCAGTTCTGGGTGTGATTCTGGCAGTTGGTGTGTCGGTAGCCGGTACCCTCTGGTTTCTGGGTGAAACCAGCTTCGGAGGCGGCAGCGGCAACAGCCAGGAGCAGAGTGAAGCCCATACGCCGGCCAGCTATTTCGAGTTAGCGGACCCGCTGGTGGTGTCGGTCAGTGGGGATCAGCAGCGTTATCTGCAGCTGCATCTGGCGTTTGTCATGCGTGGGGAGGATGTCTCGGCCGCGCTTGAACGTCACCGCCCCACTGTACGCAGCCGGCTCCGGGGGCTGCTGCAGGAGCAGTCTTTTGAACAGCTCCGCACCCGCGAGGGCAAGCAGGCACTGCTCGAGGATATGCGCGACGCCGTGAACGCTGTACTTAAGGCGGAAAACGCGTCTTCGATTGAGCAGGTACTGTTCACCAACTTTGTCATGCAGTGACCCGGGGATACGGACCCGGGCTGGGGAATAATCATGCAGGATCTGCTGTCGCAGGATGAAATCGACGCGCTGCTCCACGGTGTTGACGATGGCGACGTGGACACCGATGACGAAGAGGATACGGGTGAAGCCAAGACCTTTGATCTGGCGACCCAGGACCGTATCGTCCGCGGGCGCATGCCGACGCTGGAGATGATCAACGAACGGTTTGCGCGCTACACCCGGATCAGTCTGTTCAATCTCCTGCGTCGCAACGCGGATGTGGCCGCGGCCGGCATCCAGATCATGAAGTTCGGGGAATACATCCATACCCTTTTCGTGCCCACGAGCCTCAATCTGGTCAAAATGCGGCCGCTTCGGGGCACGGCGCTCTACATCATGGACGCCAAGCTGGTCTTCAAGCTGGTGGACAACTTCTTCGGAGGGGAGGGGCGCCACGCCAAGATCGAGGGCAGGGAATTCACGCCCACCGAGACGCGCATTGTGCAGATGGTGCTGGAGCAGGTATTCCAGGACATGAAGGAGGCCTGGAGCGCGGTGTTCAAGGTGGACTTCGAGTACCTGTCGTCGGAGGTGAACCCCTCCATGGCGAACATCGTCAGCCCCAGCGAGGTGGTGATCGTCAGCACCTTCCAGATTGAGCTGGACGGCGGCGGTGGCGAGATGGACATCGCCATTCCCTATTCGATGGTTGAGCCCATCCGCGAGCTTCTGGACGCCGGCGTTCAGAGTGACGTGGACGAGGTTGATGAACGCTGGGTCAATGCCCTGCAGGAGGACATCAAGGAAGTCGAGGTGCCGGTGAACGTGACCGTGGCTGAGCGCCAGATTTCCCTGCGTGAGGTCGCGCAGTTCGAGGCGGGGGATATCATTCCCATCGACATGCCCGAGGACGCCACCATGACCGCCAATGGCATTCCCATCTACAAGGGGAACCTGGGCACCCGCGACGGCAATATGGCGCTGCGGGTCACGGATCAGATCAAACGGCCCGAGACCACCAACAAGCTGAAGGTTCAGGACAATGGCTGAAGACGAACACAACGGCAACGGCGAGGAAATGACCGAGGACGAGAAGCTCGCCGCCGAATGGGAGCAGGCCATGGGTGACGCCGGTGAAGGCGAGGCCTCAGGCGGTGAGGATGACCGGGGTGATGAATGGGCGGCTGCCATGGCGGAAGCCGGTGGCAGTGGCGAGGGCGGTGCCAGTGGCCGCGGCGAGGATGTGCGCCAGGCGCCCATGCAGGACTTTACCCATGAGCCCGAGCCCGGCGGGGAGCAGCACCCGGATCTGGATGTGATCCTGGATATTCCGGTGACCATCTCCATGGAAGTGGGTAATACCAGCATCCCGATCCGCAACCTGCTCCAGCTCAATCAGGGCTCGGTGATTGAGCTGGACCGGCTGGCCGGAGAGCCACTGGATGTGCTGGTCAACGGTATGCTGATCGCCCACGGTGAGGTGGTGATGGTGAACGAGAAGTTCGGCATCCGCCTCACCGATGTGATCAGCCCCTCCGAACGCATCCGCAAGCTGTCCAAATGAACCGGTCCGTGCTTTACGCTCGCTGGACGCTGGGCCTTGCCGGGCTTATGCCACTTCTGGTTAAGGCCCAGGAAGCCCAGCAGGAAACCGGGGGTGACGGAATCGGCGCCAGCACGCCGGACACCATGACGACTGCGCTCACTCTGGGAGCCGGGTTGATCGTGGTGTTGGCGTTCATCCTCTTCAGCGGCTGGATCGCCCGTCGCGTCCAGGGCCTGGGCGGCGTCAATACTCAGGCGCTCAAGGTGGTCGCGGTCCTCTCCGTCGGCCAGAAAGAGCGTGTGGCTCTTGTTGAAGTTGGCGATAAACAGATACTTATAGGCATTACGCCACAATCGGTACGAACCCTGCATGTCTTTGATGAACCCGTTGTCACCGGGGCGCAATCCGCGGCCAGTGGTGACTTCGCCCGTAAGCTCCAGCAGGTGATGGGGCGCGGCGCAACGGGAGGTTCCAATGACGTGTAGGGGGATCATCCATGACATCGAGGTACGCCTGGATAACGGGGGCACTGCTGCTGTTCGCCCCCTTACTGGCTCAGGCCGCGCCTGAGGGCATCCCGGCGCTCTCGCTCACCACCACCGAGGACGGCGAACAGCAGTACTCCGTAACCCTGCAGATTGTGGCGCTGATGACGGCGCTGAGCTTTCTGCCGGCGGCACTGATGATGATGACGTCCTTCACCCGCATCATTGTCACCTTCGCCATCCTGCGCCAGGCCATCGGGCTCCAGCAGACCCCCTCCAACCAGATCCTGATCGGGCTCGCGCTCTTTCTCTCGATCTTCATCATGTCGCCGGTGTTCGAGCGCGCCAATCAGGAGGCGCTGCAGCCCTATCTCAGTGGGGACATGGCCGCGATGGAGGCGGTTGAGAGTGCCAGCCAGCCCTTCCGGGAGTTCATGATCGGTCAGACCCGTAAGACGGACCTGAATATGTTCGTCCGGATCGCGGGCGAAGAGGACAGTTATGAGGGGCCCGAGGACGTGTCCTTCTGGATTCTGATGCCGGCGTTTGTCACCAGTGAGCTCAAGACCGCATTCCAGATCGGGTTCATGCTGTTCATCCCCTTCCTGATCATCGACATGGTGGTGGCGAGCGTGCTCATGGCCATGGGCATGATGATGCTCTCACCGATCATCATCTCGCTGCCGTTCAAGATCATGCTGTTCGTGCTGGTGGATGGGTGGGTCATGGTGATGGGCACGCTGGCGGCCAGTTACGGGCTATAGAGGGGAGGCGTTATGACACCGGAAATGGTGATAGAGCTGATGCGGGATGCCCTCTGGCTGATTGTGACGATGGCGTTGGCCATCATTGGCCCGGGGCTGATGGTGGGGCTGGTGGTCTCCACTTTCCAGGCCGCGACCCAGATCAACGAGCAGACACTGAGTTTCCTGCCACGTCTGATCGTGACCCTGCTGGTGCTGATCGTTTGGGGGCCCTGGCTGCTGACCCTGCTGCTGGATCACACCAATGAACTGATCAACAACATTCCGAACATGATCGGGTAGGGCCATGCCGATTGAACTGGGACCGGATGCAATCGGGCAGTGGCTGGGGCAGTTCCTCTGGCCGCTGTTCCGCATTGGAAGTTTCCTGATGGTGATCCCCATCTTCGGGACCCAGCTGGTCACTGCCCGCATCCGCATAGGGCTGGCGCTGGTGATGACGGTGCTGGTGATGCCCATGCTGGGGGATGTGCCGGTGCTGGATTCGATTTCGCCGGAAATGGCGGTGATCTCGATCCAGCAGGTGCTGATCGGCAGCGCCATGGGGTTTGCGGTCTACATGCTGTTCCAGCTGTTCGTGGTGGCGGGCCAGATGATCGCGATGCAGATGGGGCTCGGCTTTGCGTCCATGGTGGATCCTGCCAATGGGGTGAACGTGCCGGTGCTTTCCCAGTTCTACCTCAACGGCATCACGCTGCTGTTCCTGGCGATGAACGGGCACCTGGTGCTGTTCGATGTGCTGGTCGAGAGCTTCAACACCATACCCATCGCAACAGACGGCCTGGCCATCGAGTCCTTCCGCCAGCTTGCCCACCGCATGACCTGGCTGTTCGCCAGCGCCATGCTGTTGGCACTGCCGGCCATGGCGGCGGTCCTGATCGTGTACATCTCCTTCGGCGTGATGACACGCGCGGCGCCCCAGATGAATATCTTCGCCATCGGCTTTCCGGTCGCGCTGCTGTTCGGGCTCTTCGCCAACTGGGTTCTGATGCGCGATCTGGCGCCACACTTCCAGGAATTCAGCCGCGAGACATTCATCTTCCTGCGTGAGATGCAGCGAACCTGATCAGGAGGTGCTTCCATGGCGGAAGGTGGTGGTGATGACAGCCAGGAAAAAACGGAAGACCCGACCCCGAGGCGGCTCGATAAGGCCCGCGAAGAAGGGCAGGTCCCCCAGTCCAAGGATCTGGGTACCGCGCTGGTCCTGATGGCAGGAGCTACGGGGCTGCTGCTGTTTGGCGGTTCCATCGGGGGGGAACTCAAGCAGATGCTCGAGTTCAATTTCGCGCTGGAGCGGGGTCAGATTTTTGACACCTCCCAGATGCTCCAGCACCTGGGCCAGTCTGCCACCACGGCTGCGGTCGCGCTAACGCCGCTGCTCATCGCCCTGGCCGTGGCTGCCTTCCTGGGTCCGATCATGCTCAGCGGGTTCCTGCTCTCCGGCAAGGCAGTGGCGCCGCAGCTCAGCCGGATGAGCCCGATCAAGGGGTTGGGGCGGATGTTCGGCATTCGCTCGCTGGTGGAGCTGGGGAAAAGCGTGGCCAAGGTATCCCTGGTGTGCCTCATTGCCATGGCGATCCTCGATATCCGCACGGAAGACCTGCTTGCAATATCGAGTGAATCCCCCAACCGTGCCACCGAGCATACGCTCTGGACACTGGCCTGGAGCTTCTTCCTGCTGTCCTGTTCCACCATCATCATCGCCGTGATCGATGTGCCCTTCCAGATCCACGATCACCAGAAGAAGATGCGGATGTCCAAGCAGGAGGTAAAGGACGAGTTCAAGGAGACCGAGGGCAAGCCCGAGGTCAAGCAGAAGGTCCGTCAGCTGCAGCAGGAGATGACCCAGCGGCGCATGATGGAGGATGTGCCCAGCGCGGACGTGGTGATCACCAACCCGGAACACTACGCCGTGGCGCTGAAGTACGACGGCAAGAGCATGGCAGCGCCGGTGGTCGTGGCCAAGGGGGCGGACGAGATCGCTACCAAGATCATGGAGATCGCGCGGGAGCATCGGGTGGATGTGCTGCGCACGCCGCCGCTGGCACGGGCCGTCTACCACAACGCGGAGATTGGGGAGAACATTCCCGAAGGCCTCTACATGGCCGTGGCCCAGGTTCTGGCCTACCTCTTCCAGCTCCGGCAGTACCGCCGCAATGGGGGTAAGAAACCGGTCATGCCGGCGTTGCCGATTCCTGATGACCTCAAACGCGATGAATGACGGATCTGGTATGGCGCTTGCACTAACCATCCTGTAACCCGGTTTGGCGCCAGAAAAACGGCGCTCTGATCACTTATCAGCGCTTGGAGGTACCGGACGGTCATGGATCGGGCGGGGGCAATCGACCAACTCAGAGGCCTGAAGGGCATTCTGGACGGGAATGTCGCGATCCCGTTCATGCTCATGGTGCTTCTGGGCATGATGACCCTGCCCATTCCGGTCTTCCTGCTGGACGTGGCCTTCACTTTCAATATCGCCCTGTCGCTGGTGATCATCCTGGTGGCGATCTACGCCATGCGGCCCATGGATTTCGCGGCATTCCCAACGGTGCTGCTGGTGGCCACACTGCTGCGGCTGGCGCTGAACGTGGCGTCCACCCGGATCGTGCTGCTGCACGGGCACGAAGGCGGTGCCGCCGCGGGCAAGGTGATCGAGTCCTTCGGTGAAGTGCTGATCGGCGGCAACTACGCCGTGGGCCTGGTGGTGTTCGCCATCCTGATGATCATCAACTTCATCGTGGTGACCAAGGGCGCGGGCCGGGTCTCCGAGGTCAGTGCCCGGTTCACACTGGATGCCATGCCCGGCAAACAGATGGCCATCGACGCCGACCTCAACGCCGGCCTGATCAGCCAGGACGAAGCTCGGGACCGCCGGGCCGAGGTGGCCGGTGAGGCGGATTTCTACGGTTCCATGGATGGCGCTTCCAAGTTTGTGCGTGGCGACGCCATTGCTGGCCTTCTGATCCTTTTCATCAACATTGTCGGTGGCGTCAGCATCGGCATGTTCCAGCACGGGCTGGCTTTCGGTCAGGCGGTTGAGAACTACGCGCTGCTGACCATCGGTGACGGCCTGGTCGCCCAGATCCCCTCGCTGCTGCTCTCCGCCGCTGCCGCCATCATCGTGACGCGGGTGGGCAAGTCCCAGGAGATGAGCTCCCAGGTCGTCGAGCAGATGTTCTCCTCCCCGAACGCCATCGGCATTGCCGGCGGCATCCTGATCGGACTTAGTCTGATCCCGGGCATGCCCACGGTGGCGTTCATGGGCCTGGGGGGCATGGCGGTGGCTGTCGCCTGGTTCATCTGGAAGCGCGGCCAGCAGGTCGTTGAGGAAGGTGCCGGCAGCGCGCCGGTGGCCCGCCAGGCCGCCGGTGGTGAGGGTGGCGGCGCCCAGCAGCGGACCATCACTGAGGACCAGCAGCAGGCATTGCCCGGTGGCGGCACCGGGGAAACCAAGGAGCTGGCCTGGGAAGATGTGGTCAGTGTGGACATTGTCGGCCTTGAGGTCGGGTACCGGCTGATCCCGCTGGTGGACAAGAATCAGGGGGGGCAGCTGCTGGCACGGATCAAGGGTGTGCGCAAGAAGCTTTCCCAGGATCTGGGCTTTCTCATGCCCTCGGTTCACATCCGCGACAACCTGGATCTGATGCCCAACGTCTATCGCATTACCCTGATGGGCGTGACGCTGGCGGAAGCGGAGATCCATCCGGACCGGGAGCTGGCTATTGATCCAGGGCAGGTGTTCGGCAAGGTCGAGGGGATTGCCGGTAAGGATCCGGCATTCGGCCTGGATGCCACCTGGATTGAGCCCGCCCAGCGTGATCAGGCGCAGACGCTTGGCTACACCGTTGTGGACGCCTCCACCGTGGTTGCAACCCACCTGAACCAGGTGCTGCAGGAGCATGCCCACGAGCTGCTGGGCCACGAGGAGGTCCAGAAGTGGCTGGACCAGCTCGAGAAGGCCTCGCCCAAGCTGGCCGAGGAGCTGGTGCCCAACACCGTTTCCATCAGCCTGCTCCTTAAGGTGCTGCAGAACCTGCTGCTGGAGGAGGTGCCGATCCGGGATATGCGCAGTATCGCCGAAGCCATTGTCAATGTTCAGCCACGCAGTCAGGACCCGAGCGTTCTGACCACCGCGGCGCGTAAATCGCTCAAGCGCATGATCGTGCAGAAGCTGGTTGGCAATGAGAGCGAGGTTCCGGTGATCACGCTGGATCCGCAGCTGGAACAGATGTTGCTTAAGTCTGTACAGCAGGGTCAACAATCCGGCACGGCCGATGATATCGGCATGATCCTGGAGCCCAATATGGTCGAGAAGCTCCAGCGCTCACTCTCGGATGCGGCCCAGAAACAGGAGGCGGTTGGCAAACCCGCCATCCTGCTGGTATCGGCCCCCCTGCGACCGGTACTGGCAAGGTTTGTCCGGTATGGGGTGGAACGGCTGCACGTTCTTTCCTATCAGGAAATTCCGGAGAACAAGCAGGTCACGATTGTGTCATCCATTGGCCAATAAACTGACGGCGGCGGAGGTTCCCTGCCATGCAAGTCAAACGCTTTTTTGCTCCCACCATGCCCGAGGCGTTGCGGATGGTCCGCAGTGAAATGGGTGATGATGCGGTGATCCTCTCTAGCAAGCGGGTGGAAGACGGCGTCGAAATCGTGACGGCACTGGATTACGACGAGGGTGAGGTCCGAAGCCAGCTCGGCGTGGCGGACGAGGACAAGGCCAACGCCGCGCGTCTGGCCGAGCTTCAGGCGGAGAAGCACCGTAATCTGGAGGAGGCCATGGCGAAATCCCGTGCCCACATCAGCGAGGTGCAGCAGCGCTCGCACCACGGCCAGGAGCCGGTGGGGCCAGCGGCCGTTGGCAGTTCCGAGTCTGGGAGGGAGACGGAAAACACCCCATCTCCCGGCGGGGAGGGCGATGCGTTGAGCTCCATGCGGGCCGAGATCCATTCCCTGAGGGATATGCTTCAGCAGATGAACGGCCAGCAGGGCACCGCCACGCCCGGTGAAAAGACCCAGGGCGTGGTCGAGCAGCGTCTGTCGGACCGGCTTCAGGATCTTGGGCTGCCGCGCGATCAGGGCCGTGAGCTGGCTGCTGAACATGGCCAGGGGCGGCTCGACGCCGGGTGGAAGAGCGCGCTCAAGGCTCTGGCGGCCCGAGTGGAAACCGTGCGTGAGAATCCACTGGAACGTGGCGGCATCTACGCCCTGCTTGGCCCCACCGGCTCCGGAAAGACAACCACCATCGGCAAGATGGCGGCGCAGTTCGTGCTGCGTCACGGTGCGGAAAAGCTGGCGTTAGTGACCACGGACCGCTATCGTGTGGCCGCCCATGAGCAGCTGTTCGTGTTCGGGCGCATTCTGAATGTGCCGGTGCGGGTGGTGGACGAGGCCAACAGCCTGGATGCCATTCTGGATGATCTGTCGGACCGCAAGCTGATCCTGATTGATACGGCTGGCCTCACGGCAGCGGATCGTGGCTGGCAGGAGCAGATCGAGGAGCTGGTCAGCAGCCGCCATCCGGTGCGGCCCTATCTGCTGATTTCGGCGACAAGCCAGCCGCGCATTATGCAATCCACGTGGCATTGCTATAATGCCGTTGGGTTGGCGGGCTGCATCCTGACCAAGACGGACGAAGCCCTGACGCTTGGCGAGGTGGTGGGCTTTGCGGCGCAGAGCCGGTTGCCGGTCGCGTTCTACACCAACGGTCAGAAGATTCCCGACGACCTGCACCGCGCGGGCGCCGGGGATCTGGTCAAGCAGGCGGTGCGCCGTCACCAGGCACTCAATCGCGGTGAAAGCGCCATGGCCGAGGGCGCCTGACATGGGATCGGGCGTCTCCTCACAATGCAACAGCAACAGGACGGGAGAGCCCATTCCGCATGAGTAAACCGGTACAGGTGATCGCGGTCACCGGGGGCAAGGGCGGTGTCGGCAAGAGCAACGTCTCGGTCAACCTGGGTATAGCCCTCAGTGAGATGGGCCAGCGCGTTGTGGTTCTTGATGCCGACCTCGGGCTGGCGAACATCGATGTGCTGCTGGGGATCAGTGCCACCTACAATATTTCCGATGTGCTCGCCGGGGAATGCAGCCTTACGGACATCCTAGTGGACGGCCCCGGGGGTATCCGCATCGTGCCCGCCTCCTCCGGCACCCAGCGCATGACCAATCTCAGCCATATGGAGCATGCCGGTCTCATTTCCGCCTTCAGTGAACTCGGCGATGACATCGACGTACTCATAGTAGACACGGCGGCTGGGATCTCGGAGTCCGTGGTCAGTTTTCTGAGGGCTTCCCAGGAACTGATGCTGGTGGTGAATGATGAGCCCACTTCCATCACCGATACCTATGCCCTGATCAAGCTGATGAATCGGGACTATGGCACCCACAGGTTCCGGGTACTGGCGAACATGGTGCGCACGGAGCAGGATGGCAAGGCTCTTTACGACAAGCTCTACCGGGTCACTGAGCGGTTTCTGGACGTTGCCCTGCAGTATGTGGGCAGCATTCCCCTGGATGAACAGGTGAAGAAGGCCGTTCGCCGGCAGAAGACGGTCATGGAGCTGTACCCGAATGCCAAGGCATCCCAGGCATTCCGGGATCTGGCGAAGAAGGTGGACCAGTGGCCGCTGCCATCATCGCCAAGGGGGCATCTTGAATTTTTTGTTGAACGGCTTGTGCAGGACTGACAGGGCGTTCCATCCTTGAGCAGGGGCTTACGGGAGTGGCCAAACCATGACGCAGTCCGGGCCGCTGGATCTCTATACACAGACGCGCCGGGCGGATGTGGATGAGCTTGTCGAGACCCACATGCCGCTGGTCAAGAAGATCGCGTTGCACCTGATGGCGCGCCTGCCGGACCATATCCAGCTTGAGGATCTGATGCAGGCCGGCATGATCGGGCTTCTGGAGGCGGCACGCCGGTATGAGTCCGGCCAGGGTGCGACCTTCGAGACCTATGCGGGCATCCGGATCCGCGGCGCCATTGTGGATGAGATCCGACGTGGGGACTGGGTGCCCCGCTCAGTCCACCGCAATGCCCGCCGTATTTCCGAGGCCATCCAGACGGTTGAGGGCCGGGAAGGACGTGATGCAAAGGACGCTGAGATCGCCGATGAGCTGGGCGTGTCTCTGGATGACTACCACAGCCGTGCCAGTGATGCGACCACCGGCCGCCTGTTCAGCCTGGATGAGCTGACGGAGAAAAACGAACACATCAATGATCAGGCCCCGCAGGAAGGACCCGAGGGCGAGCTTCAGGATGCGGATTTCCGACGTGCGCTGGCCGGTGAGATTGATCAATTGCCGGAACGGGAGCGGCTGGTACTGTCGCTCTACTATCAGGATGAGCTCAACCTGAAGGAAATCGGTGCCGTGCTGGAGGTCAGCGAGTCACGGGTAAGCCAGATCCACGGTCAGGCTGCGGCGCGGCTGCGGGCCCGCATGCTCGAACGTACCGGGGGCTGACTGGTTAGATCTCGACAAACGTCTAGACTGTGAAAGTGAGTGTTGGTGCACGGGCCGCCCAGGCAGACGTGACAACAACCGGAGTGTTTGGAGGCTGTTTTGGACAAGAACATGAAGATTCTTGTTGTGGATGATTTCTCCACGATGAGACGGATCGTGAGGAACCTGCTGCGCGACCTCGGCTTCAACAACATCGAGGAGGCGGATGACGGTAATACCGCGCTGCCGATGCTGCGCAACGGCAAATTCGACTTCCTGGTGACTGATTGGAACATGCCGGGTATGAGCGGTATGGAACTGCTTCAGGCGGTCCGGGCGGATGAGAACCTCAAGCATCTGCCGATTCTGATGGTGACCGCTGAGGCGAAGCGGGACCAGATCGTGGCCGCCGCCCAGGCGGGGGTGAACGGCTATGTGGTCAAGCCGTTCACGGCCGCGGTGCTCAAGGACAAGATCGAGAAGATATTTGAACGCGTCGAGTGAACCAGGTGCAGATGGCATGAGTGAGCTCAACCGGGAAGACATTACCGAGGAAGTGGCTGAGGAACTCAAAGCGCACGCCGCTGGCCTCAAGGAAGCCCTCGATCAGGGCAATATCAGCGATGCCATGCAGCGCATCGCTGAGCTGGGTGAGGTGCGCGACCGCAGCCTCTACCGTGAGGTTGGGCGCCTGACACGCAGCCTCCATGAAGCCCTGCGCAATTTCGAGATCAAGGCCGAGAACCGTGAGCAGCAGGAAGAACTCTCCAAAATGGCGGATGCGTCGGACCGCCTGGATTACGTGGTTCAGCTGACCAGCCGCTCGGCCAACCGGACCATGGACCTGGTCGAGGACACCATGCCGGTAGCTTCCAACCTGCGCGAGGAGGCCAATGCCATCCGCGAGGACTGGGGAAGGCTGCGTCGCCGCGAGATGAAGCCGTCCGAGTTCCGGGAACTCTACCAGCGGATCGATGCCTTTCTGGATCGCATTGTCTCGGACTCGGATCGTCTGCATGGCAATCTTTCCGAGATTCTTCTGGCGCAGGATTTCCAGGACCTCACCGGCCAGGTGATCCAGCGGGTGACCTCGCTGGTGAAGGAAGTGGAGGATCATCTGGTGAAGCTGATGGTCATGGCCAGTGATGTGGACCGCATTACCGGTGTGGTCCACGATCAGGAGGAGGGCAGTCAGGAAGACGGCGTGAGCAGCAAAGGCGAGGGTCCCCAGATCGACGACTCGCAGCAGGATGTGGTTTCCGGACAGGACGAGGTTGACGACCTGCTGTCCAGTCTCGGCTTTTAAGGAGACGTTGCATGGCGTTGGATGCGGACGAAGAGATCCTCCAGGACTTCCTGGTTGAGTCCGGTGAGATACTGGAACAGCTCTCTGAACAGCTGGTTCAGCTTGAGAACAACCCCGATGATATGGATCTGCTCAATGCCATTTTCCGGGGGTTCCACACCGTCAAGGGCGGTGCGGGTTTCATGCAGCTGGATGCCCTGGTGGACTGCTGTCACAAGGCTGAGAATGTCTTTGACACGCTGCGTAACGGCGGACGCACCGTCGATTCGAACCTGATGGATGTGGTGCTCAAGGCGCTGGACGTGGTCAATACCCAGTTTGACGAGGTCCGCAGCCGCGAGGCGCCCACACCCGCCGACCCACAGCTTCTTGAACAGCTGGCGCGGCTGGCGAAACCGGAAAGCGAGGATACCGGTGGCGCCGGATCCGCCCAGCCGGCCGGGGGGCAGCAGGCAGGACAACAGGCCGAGGGCCAGGAAGGGGATATCACCGACGATGAGTTCGAGCAACTGCTTGATGCCATCAACCCCGGGGACCAGGAGGCTTCTGGCGGTGCGCCTGCGGGTGAGTCCACCGGCTCGGGGGGTGCGGGCTCATCGGACGATGATGACGAGATCAGCGAGGATGAATTCGAGGCCCTGCTGGATCAGCTTCACGGTGAGGGGAAGCACGCCGGTGCGCCGGCGGATCCGGATGCCATCAGCACCGGGGGTAGCGGTGCTGATGGCGGCGGGAACTCAGAGGCCGTAGACGAGACCCAGTCCAGCGGCAGTGACGATGAAATCAGTGAGGATGAGTTCGAATCCCTGCTGGATGAGCTGCACGGTCCCGGCCAGTTCAAGCCGGATGCGGCGGAGACCGCCGGCCAGGGTGGCGCCTCTGGGAGTGAACCCGAAGCGCCCGCCTCGGCGGCTCCTGAGAAGGAGAGTGCCGCCCCTTCACCCGATAAAGGCCAGGCGGCCAGTGCCGGAAGCGCTGGTGCGACGGCTCCGCCGGACGAACCGGCCCGGTCCGCGGGCGGAGGCGCCGGCGGAGGGCAGAAAGGCGGAGACCAGAAGCCCGCTTCCGGTGGTGGGGGCGGTGGCAAGGACCAGGCTGCTGCTGCCGCGGAGTCCACTGTCAGGGTGGATACCCGTCGTCTCGATGACATCATGAACATGGTGGGTGAGCTGGTGCTCATCCGTAACCGGCTCAAACGCCTCAGTGATGAACTGGAAGACGGGCGCGTTCAGAAGACGGTGTCCAATCTGGATGTGGTTACCGGGGACCTGCAGTCTTCCGTGATGCAGACCCGGATGCAGCCGATCAAGAAAGTGTTCGGGCGCTTCCCCCGGGTTGTCCGGGACCTGGCGCGCAGCCTCGAGAAGGAAGTGAACCTCAGCATGAGCGGTGAGGACACTGATCTCGACAAGAACCTTGTCGAAGCCCTTTCCGACCCGCTGGTGCACCTGGTCCGCAACGCCGTGGACCATGGCGTCGAGATGCCGGATGAGCGCGAGCGCAACGGCAAGCCGCGCGTCGGCCGAGTGGCGCTGTCCGCGGAGCAGGAGGGCGATCACATCCAGCTGGTGATCGAGGATGATGGCGGTGGCATGGACCCCGAGGCGCTGCGCCGCAAGGCGGTCGAGAAGGGCGTGTACGAGCAGGAAGCGGCTGACCGCCTGACGGAGAACGAATGCTACCAGCTGATCTTCGCCCCGGGTTTTTCCACCAAGGCCGAGATTTCAGACGTCTCCGGGCGTGGGGTGGGCATGGATGTGGTCAAGACCAAGATCAACCAGCTCAACGGTTCCATTGATATCGACTCGGAGCTGGGCCGGGGCTCGCGCATCGTGATCAAGGTGCCCCTGACCCTGGCGATCATGCCGACGCTGATGGTGAAACTCGAGGATCAGCCGTTCGCGCTGCCCCTTGTGAACGTGGTGGAGATCTTCCATCTGGACCTGAGCAAGAAGAACATCGTGGACGGGCGTGAGTGCATCGTGGTCAGGGATCACGTGTACCCGCTGTTCTACATCAAGAAATGGCTGGTCGAGGGTGCCTCCGTGGAGACCGACGATACCGATGCCCATGTGGTGGTGGTTGCGGTCGGTACCAAGCGCGTGGGCTTTGTGGTGGATCAGCTCATCGGTCAGGAGGAAGTGGTCATCAAGCCGCTGGGCAAGATGCTCCAGGGAACGGCGGGTATGGCCGGGGCCACCATCACCGGGGACGGCACTATAGCGCTGATTCTTGACGTGCCCAGCCTCCTGCAGCATTACGCCTGACAACCGGTCCGCCTCACCGGCGCAGCAGCACCGCGGGCCGGACCCAGTGATTGGAGTCTTGGATGACGGTTTCCGTCCTTGTTGTTGATGATTCCGGGTTTTTCCGAAAACGCCTGAGCGAGATTCTCTCCGCCACCGGAGAGCTTCAGGTCGTGGCTACCGCCACCAACGGGCAGGAGGCCCTGAGCCTGGTTGAGAAACACCGCCCGGATGTGATCACCATGGACTACGAGATGCCGGTCATGGACGGCATTACCGCAGTCCGGAAGATCATGGAAAGCCGTCCCACCCCGGTCCTGATGTTCTCCTCGCTGACCTACGAGGGCGCGCGCGTGACTCTGGATGCCCTTGAGGCGGGGGCGGTGGATTTCCTGCCCAAGAACTTCGAGGAGATCGCCCGCTCCTCGAGCCGGCTCCAGGAGATCCTGCGCAAGCGCCTGCTTGAAGTGGCGCGGAGTCATCCCGGCCGTGGTGGAGGCACCGGCGCCGGTGCAGGATCGGCGCCGGCGAGCGGAAGCAGTGATACTGCTTCCCCCGCCGCCCGTGAGCAGGCTCCCCGTCGACCAGCGACGCCGGAACGCCGGCAGCGGTCCGATTCCCGTCAGTCAGCCACCGTGGCGTCTGAACCCGCCGAAAGCAGTAGTGGCAGCCAGCGCCGGACGGCGGCGCGTCATTACGACGTTGTGGCCATCGGCACCTCCACGGGAGGGCCCATCGCCCTGCAGAAAGTGCTGGCGGAGCTGCCCGCCAGCTTTCCGGCCCCCATCATCCTGGTCCAGCACATGCCGGCCAGTTTCACGCTGGCTTTCGCGGACCGGCTGGACAAGCTCTGCCGCATCAAGGTGCGACAGGCTCAGGATGGTGATCCCCTTGAACCCGGCGTCGCACTGCTGGCGCCGGGCGGACAGCAGATGCTGGTTGAGAAGAAGGGGGGAACCGGCCGCATCCGGGTGATACCGGACGATGGCCGCCTCAACTACCGGCCATGCGTGGATGTCACTTTTGGTTCCATCGCGCGTGGCTATCCCGGGAAGACGCTGGCATTGATCCTGACGGGCATGGGCGCGGACGGTAAGGAGGGCTGCCGTCTGATGAAGCAGTCCGGCTCCGTGGTGTGGTCCCAGGATGAGAAAACCTCGGTGATCTACGGGATGCCCATGGCCGTGGCCAAGGCGGGGCTGACCGATGAAGTGCTGCCGCTGGACCGGATTGCGGCCCGGCTGATCGAGGGCGTCACCTGATGGATCCGCTCAGCCTGCTTGGGGTCATACTGGCATTTGCCGCGCTGCTCGGGGGGACCGTCCTCGAGGGTGGCACCCTGGGTTCGCTGATCAACCTGCCCGCCGTGGTGATTGTCATTGGCGGCACCCTTGCGGCCATTACCCTGCAGACACCAAGCGGCGTGCTGCGCCGGGCCACGGTGCTGCTGCGCTGGGTTTTCTCGCCCCCGGACGTCAGTATGGGTGACGGCGTTGAGAAAGTGGTCGGCTGGAGCATGAAATCCCGTAAAGACGGCATTCTTGGCCTTGAGTCGGTGGCTGAGCAGGAAACCGAGCCCTTTGCCCGCAAGGGATTGCAGCTGCTGGTTGACGGTCTGGAGCCGGAAACCATCCGTTCCATGCTTGAAACCGACCTGGAATCCCGGGAGCAGGGCGACCTGGAAGCCGCCCGGGTGTTTGAGTCCATGGGGGGGTATGCGCCCACCATCGGCATCATCGGGGCGGTCATGGGCCTGATCCAGGTCATGACGCACCTCGAGGATCCGGCCCAGGTGGGAACGGGTATCGCCACCGCCTTTGTGGCCACCATCTACGGCATCGCATTGGCGAACCTGCTGTGCTTCCCGGTGGCCAGCAAGCTCCGGAGTCTGGTCCATTACCGCAGCCGCTATCAGGAGATGATGATCGACGGCCTTCTCAGTGTGCTGGAAGGAGAGAACCCGAACACCATTGAACTGCGGCTGCAGGGTTTCATGCACCGCTGAGGAGCCCACCATGAGACGCCGCCGCAGTGACAGCGAAGGACCAAGCAACGACCGCTGGCTGGTGTCCTATGCCGATTTCGTCACGGTGCTTTTCGGGTTCTTTGTTTTTCTCTATGCCATTTCCACCGCCGAGCAGGATCAGGTCCGCAAGCTTTCTGACGCCGTCCAGGGCGTGTTCACGGGAGCGCCGCGGACCATGACCCCCATCCCCATCGGTGAACCGATTACCGCCCCGGTTGAATCGGGCAGCGCTGACCAGGGGTTCTCCGATCCGGGATTGCGAGAGGAGCTGGGCAGTGCGCTGGAAGGGCTGGTGGGAAGCGACCAGATCCGTTTCCGTGAAGGTGCGAAGTGGATGGAAGTGACACTGCCCGGGGATCTGGTATTCCGCAGCGGCGGCGTGTTGCCCGGCCCCGAGGCGCAGACCGCAATTGTGCGTATCGCCGGTGTGCTGGCATCGCAGGATAATGCCATTGTGGTCGAGGGCCATACCGACAACCTGCCGATCCGAACCGGCCGGTTCCCCTCCAACTGGGAACTCTCCGCAGCGCGTGCGGGGGCCGTGGTGCGCCTGCTCGAGGACAGCGGGATCGATGGTGAGCGGCTGGCAGCGCTCGGTTATGGCGACAATCACCCCGTGGCCCGTAATGACACTGAACGCGGGCGGGCGCGTAACCGCCGTGTCACCCTGGTTATTGGCGCGGAGGGGAGCATTCCGGCGGCACCGGGGCAACGCTGAAGCTGGCATGGAATCTGCTTCTACGTCGTCAGCAGTCAAATGGACGGCGACACCCGGTAATGAAGGGGCGGCGTCGGCACGGAGCCGCCGCAGCGGGTTTCCGGCGGCAAGGGTTGGCCGCGGCAGGACCATGAACGTCAGGGGAGTAAAGGGTGCGAATCTGGACAGTGGCGAATCAGAAGGGTGGCGTGGGCAAGACCACCACCGTGGTTGCACTGAGTGGATTGCTTGCCGATGCGGGGCATCGCGTACTGATGGTGGATCTGGATCCCCATGGCTCGGTGACCACCTATTTCGGCCATGACCCGGATGCGATTGAGCATTCGGTGTACGACCTTTTCCAGCACGAGGGAAAGGTGGCGCCCGGGCTGCCAGCGCAACTGATCACCGAGACTGCTCACCCGGGGCTGCACCTGATGCCGGCCTCCAGTGCCCTGGCCACGCTGGAGCGCCGCAGTGTTGGTGTTTCGGGCATGGGGCTGGTGATCTCACGTTCGCTGTCCACGCTCTGGGACGATTACGACTATGTTCTGCTCGACAATTCCCCTTCATTGGGGGTGCTGATGATTAATGCTCTGGCGGCGGCTCAGCACCTGCTGATGCCGGTGCAGACTGAGTTCCTGGCCCTCAAGGGGCTGGACCGGATGCTGCATACGCTGCAGATGGTTATGAAGAGTCAGAAGAACGAACTGGGCTATACCATCATTCCAACCATGTACGACCGGCGGACCCAGGCCTCGGTTCAGAGCCTGAACCAGTTGCGACGGGATTACGGCGACGAGCTCTGGCGGTTCGCCATCCCGGTGGACACACGTTTACGGGACGCCAGCCAGAAAGGCGTGGTGCCGACGGCTGTCTCCCGGGATTCCCAGGGGATACGTGCGTATCGCCGCCTGCTCTCCGATCTGCAGGAGAAGCTGGGTGATGACGGGCGTAGCCCCCAGAGCGCGGAGGCGCGGTAGATCCGCGGAGGAGACCGGACAGTGGCAGGGCGTGGCAGCAACAGACCGGATTCCATCATCGGGGATTACCTTGATGAACTCCTGTCGCCTGGTGATGACAGTCCCTGGGCAGAGGAGGGCGATGGTGGAGCTCCGGAACGTCGGCGGGCCCGTGCGCGCCGGGCCCAGCCCAGCTCCCGGCAGCTGGCCGAGGCGGAGAGACCGGCTCTGAACCAGGCGCTGGTGAGTCCGGTCATCCGGAGCCTTGAGCAGGCCCCCGAAGACCCCCCGGAACCTGAGCCGGAACCGGAACCAGAACCGGACGTTGAAGCACTGTCCGAACCTGATACGCTTGCTGAGCCAGAGCCAGAGCCAGAGCCAGAGCCAGAGCCAGAGCCAGAGCCAGAGCCAGAGCCAGAGCCAGAGCCAGAGCCAGAGCCAGAGCCAGAGCGGCAACAGGTTATTTCCGAGGTGGTGGACGCCCCCTCAGAACCGGTTGCGGAGACGGGAACCTGGCGTAATGGTCGCCCGCCCTGGGCCCAGGAGGGGTTTGAGTGCCTCATTTTCCGGGTGGCGGGGCTTCAGCTGGCGGTGCCGCTGGTGCTGCTGGGGCAGGTGCACCGTCTTGAGCGGGAACTCACCCCGTTGTTCGGTCGGCCGGACTGGTTCATGGGCTTGCTGCGCGTGGGCGGGCATACCATCAGGGTTGCCGATACAGCACGCTGGGTCATGCCGGAACGCTACCGGGATGAGTTCCGTGACGGCTACCGCTTCGTGATCCAGCTCGGGGACAGCGCCTGGGGGCTGGCGTGCGACAACGTGGCCCAGTCCTTCCACGTCCAGCCGGACGAGGTGAAGTGGCGCAGTGAGGGTGGCCGGAGGCAGTGGTTGGCAGGCACCATAAAAAAGGAAATGTGCGCCCTGCTGGATGTGTCCCGGATGGCTGCACTTCTGCAGAAAGCGGAAACCGAGCGCAATCCGGATCTTGACCGCTGAGAATAGCGGGGAGTGGCACAGTTTGTGCTCTGTTCTATAGTGCAGGGTGCGCAGTGATGAAATATTGACAGTTGCCCGGACAGAGAGGCGGATATGGCGACCCAGAGCATTCAGAACGCGGCCCAGCAGAGCAGTGATGACCCGGTGCTGCAGTATGTGACCTTCCGGCTGGCGGATGAGACCTATGGCCTCAACGTCATGCAGATCCAGGAAGTGCTGCGGTACACAGAAATCGCGCCGGTGCCCGGGGCGCCGGATTACGTACTTGGCATCATCAACCTGCGCGGCAATGTCGTGACGGTGATCGACACCCGGCGGCGTTTCGGGCTGCCGGATGGTGAAGTCACGGATTCCACGCGCATTGTGGTGCTTGAGGCAGAGGAGCAGGTAATCGGCATCCTGGTGGACGCTGTGGCCGAGGTCATCTACATCCGCCAGAGCGAGATTGAGAGCGCACCCAATGTGGGTAACGAGGAAAGTGCCCGCTTCATTCACGGTGTCTGTAACCGTGAGGGTGAGCTGGTGATTCTGGTGGCATTCGAGAAAATGCTGACCGACGAGGAGTGGGCCGAGATCGAGGCGCTCTAGGTGGTCAGCGAAAGGAGGCTGGCATGGACATGATCGACACACTTCTTCCCTGGGCTGTTACGGCTCTGGCCATTGCACTGGTGGCGGCGCAGGGCGTCGCCAACCGGGTCCGGATGAATCGTATGGAGGCCCACTGGCGCCAGCGCTGTGATGACCTGGGCCGGGAGCTGCACGCGGTCAGCAGTGGCAGCATGGGGGTAGGGCGTCGCCTTGTGGCCTGTGAACAGTCCCTTCACCGCCTCAGTGGTGCCCTAGAGGAAATGCGGCTGAACGACCCCCTCCGGGTGCCCTATGACGAAGCTTCCAAACTGGTGGAGCTGGGTGCCGGTACCGAGGATCTGATGAACTCCTGCGGTATCTCCCGCCCAGAGGCGGAGCTGGTGTCGGCTTTGCGCAAGGGCCAGACCCGGAGCCAAGAGCATGCCGGGACCGACGAGATCGTCTAGCCTTTCCGTCTCCCATCCTGGAAATCTTCCGGGGTGAATCCCTGGAGATAGAAGCTGTAGGCCAGGATCTCGGCAATGACCCGATAGAGTGTTTCGGGAATCGCCTCGCCGAGATCCAGCCGGCTGAGCAGGGCCGCCAGGTCCGGATCCTCATAGAGCGGCACCCCATTCTCCTGTGCAACGCGAATCATCTCCCGGGCCAGTTCGTCCTGGCCGGTGCCCGAGACAGTGGGGGCGTTCGCGCCGTCATAGGTCAGGGCGATGGCCGCCTCGTGATCGCGGTTGTCAGGCATGTTCGTCCACCAGTTGCTGGGTGAGCCGGGTGATCCGGGCCGGAGGCTGTCCCTCCATGCATTCCACCGGTACCACGTCCAGATCCAGTTTCGAAAGCGCCGTTTCCAGTCGTTCCCGGGTGTTTTCAATCAGCTCGGCGGTCGCCGGTTTCTCGGCCCAGACCTGGGTTCTGAGCTGGCGTCCACGGAGGTTGATTTCAAAGTAAAGCGGACCCGTGGTATCGAAGGACAGGGCCAGCGTCAGCTGCCATTCCCGCTCAAGGGATCGGCTGTCACTGGCATCCTCCGGGTCCGCATCCCGAGGGCCGTACTCCTCCAGACGCCCCTGGAGAATCCGCACCTCCTGGTTGCCTGATACCCAGGGCAGCTCCAGGATCCAGGTCTGGTTGGGGGCATTGGCATCGGCTCCAGCGCTGGCGGCCTGTGAATGGAGCTGATTCACGGTCAGCCGATTGATCATGCCCGCCAGGAGCCGGAGCATTTCCCCGGCCCCCATGGAGCTGCTGTTGCCGCCGGGGGCCGCGCCGCTGCTGGAGCCGGTCGCTGGCGATGTGGGGAAGCGCAGGGCGCCGGTGTCGTCCATTGAGGAGGTGGTCATGGGGCCAAGCTGGCCGATGAGGCGGTGAAGGCTGGCGCCGCTCTGATCGGACGAGGTGCCGGTCACCCGGGGCAGCAGCTGGGCGGCCAGCTGGATCAGCTGGCTTTTGAGGTCGGCACGGGGTTGGGCAGCGCTTTCCGTGGCGCCTGATGGGGGCTGGTGGAGCATGCTGGACTCCCGGAAGAGCCCGCTCTGGCTTATCCATTCACGGACCTGGGCGCCGCTCATGCTGTCCAGGGCTGGCAGTCCGGTAGGGCCACTGGCGCTGTTGGTGGTGACCGTTGCGGAACCAGTTGCTATCCCCACCCCGGGCGTTGCCGCAGACTGGGGGGGCGCTCCGTTTGAGCCCATGGCTCCCTGCACCGATCGCGGTGCCGTGGGCATGAGCTGGGTAAGCTGGGCCAGACCCTGACGGATCTGCTGGGGCAGCGCCGGGTCATTGGTCTGGGCGGCGAGGCGGCTGAGGCCCTGCCCCAGGTCATGCTGAAAGGGAATCCGGTTGGCCAGTGACTGGCTCAGGGTGCTGCGTGAAGGCTGCTGAAGGCTCTCTAAAAGGCGCAGTTCATTGCCCGCCCGCATGACCTTCACCATGGTGCCCGTATCCAGCGGCTGGTCGCTGCGCACGGGCAGCTTCTGGCCTCCTACCTCCAGCAGCAGGCGGGTCCCAGGGGCCGCCCGGGTGCCGTCACCGGCCGCGCGGCTGCCACCCTCGGCCTGCAGCATCCGGGCAAGTCGGGGCTCGCCCTCACGCAGCCCCGCGCGCTCAAGCTGTGTCGCCAGACGGGCGGGGTCGGCTCCGGTGGGCTGGCTGCTGCCGGTTCGAGTCAGCAGCGAAAGAACAGGCACTTTCACGACGGTATTCCCCGTGGCCGTTGATGGCGGCAAAAGCCGGTCGTTTTCTATATAATAGGCGCCCGGCGGGGGCAGACCCAACCCGCAGAACCCACCGGCCGGATGGACCATGACCAGTACCCTGCTCGAAGCCCGGCAGATCCACTGTGAACGCGATGACCGCCCCCTGTTCAGCGGCCTTGACTTCAGGGTCGGCAGCGGTGAACTGTGGCGGATCGCCGGACCCAATGGTGTGGGCAAGACCACTCTTCTACGGATACTGGCAGGCCTGAATCCCGCTTTCGAGGGGGAGCTGCTCTGGCAGGGGGAACCGGTGCACCGGGTCAGGACCCAGTACCAGGCGAATCTGCTGTTTCTGGGGCACAATGCGGGCGTTTCATCTTCTCTCACCGCCTATGAGAATCTCGCCGGATGGCAGGCCATGCGCACGCCCGCGGTGCCTGAGCAGGTGATGGTGGCATTGGCGGATGCGGGGCTTTCCGGGTATGAGGACCTCCCGGCGGCGCAGCTCTCCGCGGGGCAGCAGCGACGGGTGGCACTGGCACGCCTGTATCTTTCCAGCGCCCCTCTGTGGATTCTGGATGAGGCCTTCACGGCCGTGGACCGGGAGGCGGTGGCCCAACTCGAGGCCCTGCTTGCCAACCGCGTGCGGGCCGGAGGCGCGGTCATCCTGACGACCCATCACCGCCTGGCGCTGGAAGGGGTTCAGGTACTGACACTGGGGGAGGGCTATGATGCGGTCTGAACCCAGGGTTCCGGTACGCCTCCAGGAACAGGAGAGCGGCTGGCCGCGCGCGGCTGTTGAGACCGTGCGCCGGGAATGGCTCATTGCATTCCGCAACCGCCAGGATCTGATGAATCCGCTGGTGTTCTTTGTACTCATTGTCTCGCTGTTCCCGCTGGGGGTAAGCCCTGAGCCGGAGTTCCTGCGGCAGGCCGGTCCGGGCATCGTCTGGGTGGCAGCACTGCTGTCCATACTCCTGTCCCTGAACTTGTTGTTCCGCAATGACTATGCGGATGGGCATCTGGAACAATGGGTGCTGTCCCCCCAGCCGCTGGCGCTGCTGGCACTGGCACGGGTTGCCGCTGTATGGGTCACCACGGTGTTGCCACTGGTGCTGCTGGTGCCCGTGCTGGCTGTCATGCTGCACCTGAGCCCGGGCACCGGGCTGGTTCTGGTTCTGACGCTGCTGGTGGGTACGCCCGTTCTGGTGCTGGTTGGCGCTATCGGTGCCGCGCTGACGGTGAGCCTGCGTGGCAGTGGTGTGCTGCTGGTTCTGATCATGACCCCCTTCTATGTGCCGGTGCTGATCTTTGGCACCGGAGCGGTGACGGCCGCCGTGGAAGGCGCTTCCATCACCGGGCATCTGGCCCTTTTGGGGGCCATGCTGTCGCTGGCAGTGGTGCTGGCACCGCTGGCCATCGCCGGAGCGTTGCGCATCAGCGTTTCCAATGGGTGAAATGAACTGAGGATCGCCACATGTGGCAATGGTTTCACAAACTGGGCTCCCCCAAGTGGTTCTTTGGCATCGCCGGCCGGCTGATGCCCTGGCTGGGATGGTCGGCCCTGATTGTCCTGACAGCGGGCGTGGTCTGGGGGCTGTTGTTCGCGCCCGCCGACTACCAGCAGGGGGACAGTTACCGCATCATCTTCATCCATGTACCTTCAGCCTATCTCGGGCAGTCACTCTATGTGGCCATGGCCGTCGCCGGTGTGGTGGGGCTTGTGTGGCGGATGAAGATGGCGGACACCTTCATCGCTTCCGCCACGGCGGTGGGAGCGGCCATGACATTCCTGGCGCTTCTCACCGGGGCGGTCTGGGGCAAACCCACCTGGGGCACCTGGTGGGTCTGGGACGCGCGCCTGACCTCCATGCTGCTGCTGCTGTTCCTGTACCTGGGGGTGATGGCGCTGCGTGGTGCCATGGAGGATCCGGACGTGCGTGCACGCGCCAGCGCCATCCTGGTGATTGTGGGCGTGGTGAACATCCCCATCATCAAGTACTCGGTGGAGTGGTGGAACACGCTGCATCAGCCGGCAACCATCAAGGTGACGGAGGCGCCCTCCATGCCGGCCAGCATGTGGGTGCCGCTGCTGATCTGCCTGCTGGGATTCCACCTGCTTGTGGCCTGGCTGATTCTCTGGCGCATGCGTAATGACATTCTGTTAAGAGAGCGGCGCGCACGCTGGGTTCGGGACTGGGTTCTGGCACAATAGGGGCCTCGGAGGCGATATATGCAGTTCGATTCATTCCAGGCACTGATCACGATGGGAGGCCACGGGGCCTACGTCTGGTTCAGTTACGCCACATTCATACTGGTGATCCTGGGGCTGATCCTTGCCACCGCTATCCAGCGTCGGCAGGTCATTAAGCATCATCGCCGCCTCATGCGCAGTGAGGCACAACGCCATGGCAGTGGAGGAAAGACACACAATGCATCCGGTGCGTAAACGCCGTCTCACCATCGTTCTGGCTCTGTTCGCGGGCTTTGCCGTGGCCGTATCGCTGGCGGTGGTCGCCCTGCAGGAGAACATGAATCTCTTCTACAGCCCCGCCGAGATTGCAACCGGCAAGGCGCCGGTTCAGCAGCGGATCCGGGCCGGTGGCCTGGTGGCGGAGGGGAGCCTGGAGCGTGATCCGGATTCGCTGAAGGTCCGCTTTGTCATCACGGACAACCAGGGGCGGGTGCCGGTTGAATACAAGGGCATCCTGCCGGACCTGTTCCGGGAGGGCCAGGGCGTTGTGGCGCTTGGTGAGCTGAACGAGGACGGCATGCTCAGGGCGGACCAGGTCCTGGCAAAGCATGATGAGGACTACATGCCGCCCGAGGTCAAGAAGGCCCTGGAGAAATCCGGGCGCCTGAAGGAAGGGGGTGACTACCCGGCAGAAGGAATGGATCACGGTAACAGCAGTAGCAGCGGCACCTGAGGTGCTGGTGGCAGTGACTCTGACGCAGGAGAAATAATGGTTCCTGAACTCGGCAATTTCGCACTGATCCTGGCGTTGCTTATGGCGGTGGCGCTGGTGGTGGTGCCCATGACAGGGGCGACGATCCGCCATCCGGGCCTGATGGCCTTTGACCGGCCGCTGGTGGCGGGCATGTTTGTGATGCTCGTGCTCAGCTACGCCTGCCTTACCTGGTCCTTCATGGTCGATGACTTCTCCGTGGGCTATGTGGCCAACAACAGCAACAGTATGCTGCCCTGGTACTATAAGTTCAGTGCAGTCTGGGGCGGTCACGAGGGCTCGATGCTGCTCTGGGTGCTGATCCTGGGGGCCTGGACGCTGGCGGTGGCCCTGTTCAGCCGCAACCTCCCGGACGAGATGCGGGCCCGGGTGCTGTCCATCATGGGGCTGATCGGAGTTGGCTTCATGCTGTTTACGCTGATCACCTCCAATCCCTTTGAGCGCATGCTGCCGAATATTCCCCGGGATGGGGCCGACCTGAACCCGCTGCTGCAGGATTTCGGTCTGATCGTTCATCCGCCGATGCTCTACATGGGCTATGTGGGCTTCTCAGTGGTGTTTGCTTTCGCCATCGCCTCGCTGCTGGGTGGCCGCCTGGATGCCGTCTGGGCCCGCTGGTCGCGCCCCTGGACCACGGTGGCGTGGGCCTTTCTCACCCTTGGTATCGCCCTGGGCAGCTGGTGGGCCTATTACGAGCTTGGTTGGGGCGGCTGGTGGTTCTGGGACCCGGTCGAGAATGCCTCGTTCATGCCCTGGCTTGTGGGCACGGCTCTGATCCATTCACTGGCGGTGACCGAGAAGCGTGGTGTCTTCAAGAGCTGGACGGTGCTGCTGGCCATCATGACGTTCGCGCTGAGCATACTGGGGACCTTCCTGGTGCGCTCCGGGGTGCTGACCTCGGTGCATGCGTTCGCCACCGATCCGGAACGGGGCTTCTTCATACTGATGATGCTGGCGGTCACCGTGGTTGGCTCTCTGGCCCTCTACGCGATCCGGGCGCCGGCGGTGCAGGGCCGTACCGGGTTCACCCTGTTCTCCCGGGAAGCCCTGCTGCTGCTGAACAATGTCTTCCTGGTGGTAGCGACCTTTGTGGTTCTCCTGGGAACCATTTTCCCGCTGATCCTCGATTACATGGGAGGCGGAACCCTGTCCGTGGGGGAACCCTACTTCAACATCACGTTCGTGCCCATTGCCCTGATGACCGGGGTCATTCTGGGCTTCGGGGTGCTGACACGCTGGAAGCGCACGCCCGTGGACCTGGTGCTGCGCAAGCTGCTGGTGCCGGCCGTGCTCAGTGTCATCGTTGCGGTGGTCACGCCACTGCTGATGGTGGGGGAACTCAGTGTCCTCAGCGTCATCGGTCTGATGGTGGCGGCATGGGTTGCCTTCACCACGCTCAGGGACGTCTGGGACAAGACAGCCAGCCGCCAGGGTCGCTGGCATGGCCTGCGCCGGCTTTCGCGCAGCTACAACGGCATGGTTCTGGGGCACGTGGGCCTGGCCATGTCGATCGCCGGCGCCACCATGGTCTCCATCCACGGGGTGGAGCAGGACCGGCGGATGGCCCCGGGCGACCGACTCGAGGTTGCCGGCTATGAATGGCATTTCGCGGATCTGGGGGAACGCCAGGGGCCCAACTTCACGGCACAGCGGGCAACCTTTGACATCTACCGGGAGGGTGAGAAAGTGACCACCGTTTACCCGGAGAAACGCCACTATCCGGTCCGGGACAGCGTCATGACCAATGCCGGCATCAGCGCCGGGGTTCTCAAGGACCTGTTTGTGGCTCTGGGTGAGAATGTTGAGGGACAGACGGCCTGGAGCGTGCGCATCCAGTACAAGCCCATGGTGCGCTGGATCTGGGGCGGCGCCCTTTTCATGGCGCTCGGTGGTGCCTTTGCGGTCAGTGATCGGCGTTACCGCGTGCGCCAGAGGCAGACGGTCACCGTGGCCGAAAAGCCCAGGGCCAGCCAGCCCGTGGCTGAAGGAGCGGCGTCATGAACCGGATCTGGCTTTTCCTGCCGCTGGTTCTAGCGGTCACGCTGGGTGTAGTCCTCTATTGGGGCCTCGGTGAGGACCCCAGTGAGCTGGATTCCGCGCTGGTGGGCCGTGAGGTGCCGTCTTTCGAACTGCCCATGCTTCGTGAAGCCGAATCACCTGCCAGGCCGGAGATGCTGAAGGGCAAGGTTCAGCTGTTGAACGTCTGGGCGACCTGGTGTGCGGCCTGCCGCGTGGAGCATCCACACCTTAACCGGCTTGCGGAGCAGGGGGTGCCCATTGTGGGGCTCAACTACAAGGATGAGCGGGATAAGGCTGTGGAATGGCTGGCCGAGCGTGGCGACCCTTACACCCAGGTGATCTATGACCCGGAAGGCAGCCTGGGATTTGACCTCGGTGTCTATGGCGCACCGGAAACCTATCTGATCGATGCCGAGGGCATCGTCCGCCACCGTCATGTGGGCGTGGTGGATCAAGACGTCTGGGAGTCCGATTTTGAGCCGCTCTATGAACGTTACCGTCAAGACGGTTGAAGCCGTCCTGTTGCTGCTGGCTGTGATGCTGCTTGCCATGCCGGCTGCGGCCCAGGAGCGTTTCGAGGACCCGCAGCTGCGTGAACGTTTCAGCGAACTCACGCGGGAGCTCAGGTGCCCGAAGTGTCAGAATGAATCCATTGCCGAATCCGGAGCCCCCATCTCTGAGGACATGCGCGAGCGCGTTCGCCGGATGATGCGCGAGGGTGCCACGGATGAGGAGATCCGCCAGGCCATGGTGGATCGTTTCGGCAGTTTCGTGAGCTATCGGCCGGAGTTCGCCCCCCGCACCTGGGCACTCTGGATCGGCCCCTTTGTGGCGCTGGTGATCGGTGTCGGCGTGGTGCTTGCTCTGGTGGCGCGGAATCGCGCACGCCGACAGCTTGATTCAACCCCGCTGTCCGACGAAGAGCGTCGCCGCGCGGAGCAGTGGCTGCGTGATGAATGAATCCCAACCCGAGTGAGCTTTTATGCCCCTGAATTTCTGGCTTGCCGTCCTCCTTCTGATCATCCTGGCGCTGGTCTTTGTCATCTATCCGATGCTGTTCGCCCGCCGCTCCAGGCCCATGGTGCAGTATCGCGAGCAGAACCTTGCCACCTACCGAGCCCGTCTTGCCGAGCTGGAACGCGAGCGGGATGAGGGAGCCCTGGATGAATCGGGGTTCGAGTCCCTCAAGGATGAACTGGAGATGCGTCTTCTGCGCGATGTCGAGGTGGAGGGCACAGAAAGTGACGGCAGCTCCCGGGGGCGCGCTGGTGTCGTGATCACGACGCTGGTGCTGGTGCTGGCGCTGCCGGTGGGGGCCTTCCTGCTCTATGATTCGCTGGGCGCCAGTGACCAGGTGGCGCAGTTCCGCGAACGTCAGCAGATGATGCAGGGCGGTATGGATGCGTCCGATGTGGATGCCATGGTGCAGCGCCTTCAGGCACGGCTGGAGGCGGACCCGGATAATCCACAGGGGTGGGCCATGCTGGGGCGCAGCTACATGCAGCTCGAGCGCTTCCGGCAGGCTGCCGAAGCCTATGGCGAACTGGCGCGCGCCATTGAGCGTGCCGGAGACGGGAACCCGGCAGCAGCCCTTGGGCTGCGGGCTCAGGCCCTGTTCATGGCCAACCAGGGGGAGGTGACCGCTGAAGTTGATAATGCCATCAGCCGTGCCCGCGAGGGTAACCCGGATGAGGTCAACAGCCTGGGCCTTCTGGGCGTTGAGGCGTTCCGCAGTGGCGACTACCGCGAGGCGCTGGACTACTGGGAGCGCATTCTGGAGATCGCCCCGGATCACCCGCAGGCCGACAGCATCCGGCGGGGGGTGGCAGCAGCGTATTCAGAGCTTGGAGAGCCGGTGCCCGAGGACCTCCGTCAGGAGGACCGCAATCAGAGCGGCGAATCGGGCAGCTAGGAACCGTTGCGGGGGCGGCCGGCGAGCCGCCTCAGTACGCCCACCAGTTCATCCCCCTCCCAGGCCTCACGTTCATCCGGATTGGCAAACAGATGGCGCTCCAGCGCCTGAAGTTCCCGGGTGAGCTGGGGGTCATTCAGGTAGGCGGTGACATCGCCCACAGTACGCAGAGACGGGCGATTGAAATGTACCGCCGCCCAGTGGGGCAGCAGGGTCAGGGTGTCCGCCTCGCCCCTGCGGGCATGCTCACACAGAGCACGGAAACGCTCCCGGTTGGCTTTCTCCTCAGTGCTCAGCGCCAGCGTGTCGTCCCTGGTGTGGCGGTTGCGCCACCACGCGATGCCCGTGATCAGCCACCCGGAGGCGAGCACCACAGCCAGCCAGAACCACAGCGGAGGCAGGGCGGTACTGCCGGGGCGGGAGAGGTTGATCCTGGAGAGTGCCTCCCTGACGTCCTTCTCGGCGCTTTCGTTGGCTTCGGCGCCGGCCGCGGGCTCAACCTTCATTTCATGGGCCTGTAGCACAGCCTCACGCTGCTCATTCTCTTCCACGTCCCACCAGGGAATGCGGACTTCCGGCAGGGTAATCCGGCCTGGTTCAATGGGGACCAGGCTGGAACGCTTGCGCAGCCGCCCCTCGATGCTGTCTCCGGTCAAGCGTGACTCTGATTTCCAGGGGCTGGGGTACTCCCTCAGGCTGTCCGGATAACCGATGGTGAGTCGGGGCAGAGACTCGGGAGCCACACCCACAGCACGTATATGGATGTCACGGCGTATGCTGTCGCCGGCGTGCACCGAATCCGGGGAATCCGACCACTTCTGAGTGAGTTCCAGGTTGCGCGCGGGCAGCCAGATTTCGCCGCTGAAGGATTCCGGTGGCGGATTTACCTTGATGCGCTGGGACGGCGCGGTGGCGATTACGGGTACCAGATCGCCGCCTTCGGTCTGCTTGCGTGCCTCAAAGCGCTGTTCGGGAAGAATCAGGGTGCCGGCGGACTGAGGGACGATCACAAAGCGCCGCTCCACCACCTGCCATTCACGCCCGTCCCTTTCGGCCCTGTATTCGCGCTGCTCACCCAGTGGTTTGACCATGGCATCAGGAATCGTGGGTGAGGATAGATTCGCCTGCGCCAGGGGTGGCTCATAGTAGACGCGCTGGGTCAGGATGATCTGCTGCTGCACATAGACTTCCCCCTCACTCAGGTTGACGTCCAGCCGGGCTTCGGGTTCGGCGCGTTCCGCGGGCGCCACGCCGGGCATGACGGTGACGTCAATGGAGCGGCTCTGCATGTCCTGGAACTGCAGTGCGGGAATGGTCAGCTCGCCCGCTCTTCGGGGAGCCAGGAGAAAGGTCCAGGTGACCTGCCCCCGGTTGACGCCGTTCTTGGATTGGATGGCCATGCGCTGGTGGCGGTCCAGAATCCGGAAATCGTGCTCCAGTGGGGCTGTGTTGGGATGGGGGATATCCATCTCCGCGGGGTTGAGCAGTGAGCCCAGACTGAAGTCGAGTTCGGTTTCGGTGTCGAGGGTGAGGGTGATCAGTTCATTGGCATAGAGGCGTTTGGGATTGGCCGAGGCGGTGAGGTCCGCCACGGCGATACTGCTCCAGCCGGTCAGCATCGCCAGCAGGGCAAAAGTGCACAGGGTAATCCGACAGATCCGCATGACAGCGCAGTTGCTCCTGGTCCGGGTGGGCAATCCGTGTCACATCCTCGCGCACCCGGCGGCAAGGCTCAAGCCACGGAACGGGACACAGTTCCGGATCAGCCGGGTTATTTCCAAATCGTAATTGAATGCGGCCATCCATAAGGAGTTACCGCAAATCCATGGGCCATAGGGCGTGGTTTTGTCTATGCTGAGGGAACGCAGACCGACGGCCACAGGATGCCATCATGAATGAGGAAACCTTCTCCACCATGGCGGAGTTCCAGCAGAAGCTCGATGGGGCGCTGAGAGAGCGTCTTCCGGCAGACCAGGCGGATCGCATCAGCGACTTCGCCCAGCGCTATTTCGAACACATGCCCTTCGCTGAGTTGGTCCAGCAGCGCTTCCTTGATGCCTACGGAGCTGTGCTCTCAGCCTGGGAGTTTGTCCAGCAGGGTCCGGGCCAGGAGTCGCGGGTCTGGGTGTTCAATCCGGATCTGGAGAAGGATGGCTGGGAGTCCAGCCATACGGTGATGTTCGTGTTGCATCCGAACATCCCCTTCCTGATCGACTCCATGCGCATGGAGGTCAATGCCCGGGAATTGAATATCCATACCATCCATTACACCATCCTCAATCCCGAGCGTGATGAAAAAGGCGATCTGGTGCGGCTTAACGAGGCCGTGAAGAAGCCGCTCGAGCCGGGCGAGGAAGCCCTGATCGTGATGGAAGTGGATCGCCACTCGGACAGCGCCGCCCTGAGTGCCCTGCGTGCCGACGTGGAGCAGGTACTTGGAGAGGTCCGGATTGCGGTGTCGGACTTCCCCCGTATGCGCGACAAGGCAACGGCCATACTGGATGAGCTGGCGGACCCGCCGAAGACGCTGTCGTCGGAGGAGGTCAGCGAGGCCAGGGCCTTTCTGGAATGGCTGGTGGATGACCGTTTCACCTTCCTGGGCTATGACGAGTACGACTTCGTGCGTGAGAACCGGCGCACGGAGATCCGGCAGGTGCCGGATTCCGAACTGGGGATTCTGCGAACCTACAATGAGCGGCCGAGCAGCATCCGCATGAAGGACATGCCGCGCCAGACGCGCGAGGCCATGACCGACAGCAGCAGTCTGTTCATTTTCGGCAAGTCCGCCCAGCGCTCACGCATCCACAGGCCGGCGTATCCGGACTACATCGCCATCAAGAAACTGGATGAGAAAGGGCGTGTCGTGGGCGAGCGTCGCTTCCTCGGTCTCTACACCTCACGGGTTTACCATGAGCGCCCGGATGAGATTCCTCTGCTGCGGCGCAAGATCGAATACGTGCTGAGCCAGTCAGGGTTCCCGCGTGAGGACTACGCGGGCAAGGAACTGGATCAGATCCTGACGGTCTACCCCCGGGACCAGCTTTTCCAGATCGGGGGGGACGAGCTGGTGGATGTGGCCAAGGCCATCCTCTATATCCAGGAACGGCGCAAGATCCGGTTGTTCATGCGCGAGGACGTCTATGGCCAGTTCGTAACCTGTCTGGCATTCGTGCCGCGCGAACTGTATTCAACCCAGCTGCGGGTGAGCATGCAGAATGCCATCGTGCGGGCGCTGGATGCCGAGGGCATTGATTTCACCACCTATTTCTCGGAATCCGTGCTGGCGCGCACCCAGTTCACAGTACGGGTTCAGCCCCAGGAGAACCGGGTTCTGCCGGTGGAGGAACTGCAGCAGAAACTGGTGGAACTGGCGCGCTCCTGGCAGGACACCCTGCAGGAGGCTCTGATCGAGCACCACGGTGAAGAGATCGGGACCCGGCTCTCCGCCTGCTATGAGAATGCCTTTCCGGCGGGCTACCGGGACATGTTCTCGGCACGGCGTGCCGCGATTGACGTGGAATACCTGGACCGGATCCATGAAACCGGCCGGATGGCCATGAGCTTCTACCGGGATCCGGAGGAGAGCGCCAACACGCTGCACTTCAAGCTGTTCCATCCGCATCAGCAGCTGCCGCTTTCCGACGTGATTCCGGTGTTCGAGAACATCGGTTTCCGGGTGATCGGCGAGCATCCGTTCGAGATCACGGACCGCAGCGGCAATACCCACTGGATCCATGATTTCGCGCTGCGCTCACGCTCCGGCGAGCCCATCGACATTGAGCGCATCAGGCCCATCTTTGAATCGCTGTTCACCCGTGTCTGGCATGGCGAGGGGGAGAACGACCACTTCAACCAGCTGCTGCTGGCCGGCTACCTGGACTGGCGTTCCATCTCGCTGCTGCGGGCCTATGCGCGCTATATGCAGCAGATCCGCATCAGCAACAGCCAGACCTTCATCGCCGGAACCCTGGCACGACATGGCAAGCTGGTATCACTGCTTCTGCAGTTCTTCGATGTGCGCTTCAACCCAGAGCGTTACCAGAGCGAGCGCCAGTGCGAGGCGGCCCAGAAAAAGATCGCCATTGAGTTCGGCAGTGGCCTGGATGAGGTACCGAACCTGAGCGAGGATCGGGTTCTGCGGCTGTTCCTTGAGCTGATGCAGGCCACGACCCGGACCAATTTCTACCAGGAGGGGAGCAACGGGGACAGCAACTGCATCAGCCTGAAATTTGATCCTTCCCAGCTTGCCGACCTGCCGCGCCCGCGGCCGGTCTATGAGATTTTTGTGTACTCGCCCCAGGTGGAAGGGGTTCACCTGCGCGGTGGCAAGGTGGCACGCGGGGGGCTGCGGTGGTCGGACCGGTTCGAGGATTACCGCACCGAGATCCTGGGGCTGGTGAAGGCCCAGCAGGTCAAGAACGCGGTGATTGTGCCCGTGGGGGCCAAGGGCGGTTTCGTCGCCAAACAGATTCACCGGGACGCCGACCGTCAGGAGGTGCAGGCCGCCGGGCGTGCCGCCTACAGCTGCTTCATCCGGGGGCTTCTGGATGTGACGGACAACTTTGTTGATGGCGAAGTGATCCCGCCCAAAGGTGTCATCCGTCACGATGAGGACGACTACTACCTGGTGGTGGCACCGGATAAGGGGACGGCGACCTTCTCGGATCTGGCCAACGAGATCTCCAACGAATACGGCTTCTGGATGGAGGACGGTTTCGCCTCCGGCGGCAGCTATGGGTATGACCACAAGAAGATGGGGATCACCGCCAAAGGGGCCTGGGTGTCCGTGGAACGCCACTTCCGCGAGCTGGGCGTGAACACCGATACCGATGAGTTCAGCGTCGTCGGGATCGGTGACATGGCCGGCGACGTGTTCGGTAACGGCATGCTGCTGTCCAGAAAGATCCGTCTGGTGGCGGCCTTCAATCACCAGCACATCTTCCTGGACCCGGATCCGGACCCCGAGGCGAGCTTCCGTGAGCGCGAGCGCCTGTTCGCGCTGCCGGGCTCCTCATGGGAGGAGTACGATACCGGGGTGATTTCCGAAGGCGGGGGCGTGTTCAGCCGGGCCTCCAAGTCGGTCCCGCTGAGCCAGCCGGTCAAGGAGCTGCTCGGCACCCGTTCCGATCACATGCCGCCAAACATGCTGATTTCCCACCTGCTGCGAATGCGGCATGACCTGCTCTGGCTCGGTGGTATCGGCACCTTCGTCAAGAGCCGCCACGAATCCCATGGCGATGTGGGAGATAAGGCCAACGACGGACTGCGAGTGGACGGGGCCGAACTGGGCTCGCGTGTTGTGGGCGAGGGCGGCAACCTGGGCATGTCCCAGGCCGGTCGCGTGGAGTTTGCGCGCCATGGCGGTCGCTGCAACACCGATTTCATTGACAACTCCGGTGGGGTGGACTGCTCCGACCGGGAGGTCAACATGAAGATCCTGCTCAACCGGCAGGTGGCCCAGGGGGATCTGACCTTCAAGCAGCGCAATGAGTTCCTCACCAGCATGACCGAGGATGTCTCCCGCCTGGTGCTGGAGAACAACTACCGCCAGACCCAGGCGATTTCCATCGCGAACTCGGAAGGGGCTGAGAGGCTTGAGGAGTACCGGCGCCTGATGGTCCGGTACGAGAACCGGGGCCTGCTCGACCGTGGGCTCGAGAATCTGCCCGACGAAGAGGCGCTGAACGAGCGCCAGCTGAACGGGCAGGGGCTGACCCGCCCGGAACTGTCAGTGCTGATCGCGATGGTTAAGGCAGACCTCAAGCAGGTGCTGGTCGCCAGCGATCTTCCGGAGGATCCCGGGGTCAAGCCCATGATCCGGGAGATGTTCCCCTCACAGCTGGTCGAACGTTTCGACCAGGCGCTTGAGCAGCACCAGCTGCGGCGCGAGATCATTGCCACACGGGTGGCCAATGATCTGATCAATCATATGGGCATGACCTTTGTGGAACGGCTTCAGCAGTCCACCGGCGCAGCACTGCCATCCATTGCCAGGGCCTATCTTATCTCCAAGAGGATCTATCGCCTGGATTACTGGTGGCAGCAGGTGGAGGCGTTGGACTACAGCATCTCGAGCGACCTCCAGATTGAGCTCCAGAGTGAACTGATGCGCCTTGTGCGGCGCGGTGCGCGCTGGCTTCTGCGCAACCGGCGGAGTGAAATCGACATGCCGACCCAGGTTGAACGTTTCCAGACCCGGCTGGACGCCATGGCGGGTGATCTGCCGTCCTACATTGGTGAGCGGGCGCTGGATCTCTGGCAGCAGGAGCGCGACCGGCTGACGGGTGAGGGCGTTCCCGAGCCGCTTGCCGGGGTTGTCGCCGGCTCCGGCCACCTTCTCTCCGGGCTGGGGATCATCGATGCCCGCGAGGAAACCGGTCTGGACCTCAAGGAAGTGGCGCATCTCTACTTCGCGGTGGGAGACGAGCTGGAGCTGGACTGGTTCGCCAGCGCCATATCCGCGCTGGTGCCCCGCAGCCACTGGGAGGCGCTGGCCCGGGAAAGTTTCCGCGAGGACCTGAACTGGCAGCAGCGTGCGCTGACGACGGGGATACTGCGGTCACGTACTCCGGGTACGGATCTACAGACCACCCTCCAGACCTGGGCCAGTGAGCATGCCGGTCTGATCGAGCGCTGGCACGGCATCATGGGGGAGCTGCGCAGTCAGAACACGCCGGAATACGCTATGTTCTCCGTTGCCCTGCGGGAACTGCTGGATCTGGCGCAGAGCACTGTGCACGTGGGCATCAGCGGCTGACCGGGTGCTGGGTTTCAGCGAGGGCGATCTGATTGCGGCCATTGTCCTTGGCCGCATAGAGCGCCTTATCGACCAGTGACAGCCACTGGTGGTGATCGCCCATCGTGCTGCTCACCTGGGCGACGCCGAGGCTGATCGTGCATTGAATAATGCCGGCCTCGGTCGTCACTTCCATGGTGCTGATCGACTGCCGCAGCCGTTCGCCCAGTATCTCACCGCCCCCGATATCCGTTTCCGGCAGTATCACGGCGAATTCCTCGCCTCCGTAGCGACCCGCTATGTCCGTCTGTCTGAGGCGTTCCGAGATCATCCCTGAAACCGCCCGGATAACATCGTCACCGGCCTGGTGTCCCCAGGTATCGTTAATGGGCTTGAAGTGATCAATGTCGAGCATCAGCAGCGTTCCGATGCTCCCGTAGCGGCGGAATCGCTCAAATTCGCTGGCCAGGAGTGACTCCCAGGCACAGCGATTGAGCAGCCCGGTCAGGCCATCGCTCTGGCTCTGCTGCTGCAGGCGGGCGTTGGAACGCTCCATCCGGAGTTTGGCAGTCGCACTGTCCGTGACGTCGTAAACCACCAGGCAGACATGGTCCACCTCCCCTGAGGCACTGGTTAGGGGGCTGAAGGTGATGTTCTGGTACATATAGGGCTCGGTGCCCGTAATCGGTCGTGCATTACGGAAAGGGAACGGGTGGGGGCGTTGTTCCCAGGTGGTGAAGGTGCGCATGTTCAGTGTCAGCGCGGTTTCCATCTTGCGCCAGATCCAGCCTTCATGGATTTCCGGAAAAATCTCTAAGAGTGAGCAATCCTGGACCCGGGTGGCACTGAAGCCGCTGTGATTTTCCATGAACCCATTCCAGAGCTGGATGCGGAGCTGGCGATCCAGTACCACCAGCCCAACCTCAATGGTCTGGAGCATATCCATGATCCAGTGGAATTCATGCAGAGTATTTCTTGATTCCGTCATGCTGAACCCCCCGTGCTGGGATCGGGAAGCCACGCGAGAGCCTCGCGCAGCGGAGCTACGGATTCCTCACTGAACAGCAGAAGCAGGTCGCACTCGAGGTCGTGGGATTCGATGGTGTAGGTGAGTTCGATGGTCAGGATCTGCTGCCACGCATACTGGCTTCCGTCCAGGAGATCGCTGATGTCCAGATGCGTACCGAGAACAACCGGGTGACTCAGTCCGAACTGTCTGTCCATCTGTTGCCCGAAGCCGCGCAGGAACGCCCCTACCATGATACTGGAAAGGTCCATGAGCGGTTCGGTGTTGTTGCTGGCATTGTCCTCCTCCGGGTAGCCGAGCAGGTGGGACAGTGTCTCCAGCCGGGCATTATTGAACAGTAAAAGGCCCTCCCCGGTGATGCCGGCGCCACTGAATCCCTGGCACACGCCTGACCAGGTGGAGGTCGAATCCGTGATGTTCAGGGCCATTCGCAGCTCCGAGGCTGCCAGCATGTTGACGCGCGGCACGGGAAGTTTGATGAATACATCCAGCAGCCGTGCCAGAAGGTCGCCTGCCTGACCCATGGCAATATTGGCAATCTCCTGAAGCGCATCCTGCCAGGGCACATCCGGATCCGAGCCTGGAGTGGGCGGTGCGGTTACATTCTCCGTGCCATGCCCAGAGGGACTGTAAAGTCCATAGTCTTTCAGGGTCTGCGCGAGAACCTGAGGGTCGATGGGTTTACGGATGAAATTGAGCGCACCAAGCCGTAGGACCCGCCTGTAAGCCTCGGGTTGGATGTCCCCGGAAACGACAAGTACAAGGGCGGGCAGTTCTTCCCGATGTACATGCTCGAGCACCACGTATCCGTCGGAGCCCGGCATATTGAGATCGAGAAAGACCACAGAGCCCTTACCGTCACGGATCGCCTCAAGGCAGGCATCGCCGTCCTCCACAAAGGTCAGCGTGGTGTCCCAGTCCGCAGGCAGGGCCCGGGCCATCTGTTTGCGTGCCATGGAGGAGTCGTCGCAGATGATCACGCCTGTGGACATCGATGCTCCGGAAAATTGGGGGAGAAAGGCACCAGGTCAGTCCCAGTAACGTATTCCAGAAAGGTAGCAGGTGCATTGGATTTTTCACATGGATCGGGGCGGGGAAGTCAGCAGGACGTGTTCATGATAGTATGGCCTTACGTGACTGCGCGGGAGAACCGCAGATGGCGGATGCCGACAGGTGTTCACTGATCCGGGAAAAACTGACCCTGGCGGGCCAGCTGGTGCGTCTCTCGGAGGACTCTGGTTCTCCGAAAACAGTGGTAACGGGCGAGGCACTGCTTCAGGGCACTGTGGCTCTGCTTGCCGAGGCCAGAGCACTCCTCCTGAAGCTGGTGGCTGAAAGCGCCAGTGATGAGGCGGGTGATGTCGATTCCCTGGCGACCCTGCGCGCGAGGGTTGGCGACCAACCCGGTGAGGTTCAGGTGTTGTCAGCTGCTGCCGCGGACGGTAACAGCTGGTGGTCGAGGCTGGAAGTACTGCTGACGCGTCAGCAGGAGCCCGGGAGGCGTGCATCGCGACCGCGTGACGAGGCGCTGATCGCCGTTGCAGCGGCAGGGCCGGACTGTTCTCCCGACGCCCTTCGATCACTGATCAGTGACTTCAGGGATTATTTTGAGACGTTCGTGGAACGTCATGACCAATGGTAAAAGGCGTTGTCTATGCCCACATCCTTTCTGGAAATCATTCAACTGCCCACCGGTGAGTACGCGCTGCGCCGGGCGGATGATGAAAGTACCCCCCTGGTGCGGATCCGTTTCTCAGATGAAGCCAAGGAGATGCTCCAGGACAATGACCTGAACGTGGCCAAGGCCATGATCACCGCCGGCCTGGAGGCGGCGGGGTCCACCACCGATGACATCGGTGACATGGAGATGGAAGAAGAAGACACCATGCCCCCCGCCTACAACCAGACCGTTCACTGAGAATGGGTCTGTCTCTGCCGCAGTATGACTCCATGGCTGTGACCGCGTACGGAGGCGTTCTCCAGGCGGCCATAGCTGTGGCGGCTCAGTCCCGAGGTCCAGAGCACCACAGCATGGCAGGTACCAGCTGACAGCGCTTTTTCCGCCAGCGTCTCGGCGCTGTGCTGGGCCGAGGAGCGGAGGATCAGAAGCTGGTGCTGGATGATGCCGTGATGCTGCTGCCACTTGCCAACCAGTCCTGCCGGTGGGTCGATCCAGGCCAGCCAGCGTTCCTCCTGGTTGAGCTGGGTCAGCATCGGCAGCAGCAGCTGGAAGTTCTCGATCTGTTCCTCCGGCAGGATAATCTCCGTCACGTTCGCCTCCGGCGCCTCCGGAGCGTGACTCCCGCCGCCTTCGCCGGTTCCCGAGGCGGTCTCGGTGGCAGGGGGATTCCGCTGTTCCTGTGGGGTGAGATCCAGTTGTTCCATGATGGGGCTCCTGTCAGCTTCTGTGGGGTGGGTCAGTGCAGATCACCGCGGCGGATGACGCCCACGCCCAGCCCTTCGATATCCAGTGGTGTGTCAGTCAGATCCACCTGGATGGGGTCGAACTCATCATTCTCGGCAATGAGCCAGACGGTACTGCCCTCCCGGCGGAAGCGCTTGACGGTGACCTCATCCTCCAGCCGTGCCACCACGATCTGGCCGTTGTGGACGTCCGTGGTGCGGTGAACGGCCAGCAGGTCGCCGTCGAGGATGCCCACATTCTCCATGCTGGTCCCGCGCACCCGCAGGAAATAGTCTGCTGCCGGGGTGAAGAATCCAGGCTCCAGAGTGCAATGATCCTCGATGTTCTCCTCGGCGAGGATGGGGTTGCCGGCGGCAACCTGACCGACGATGGGGATGCCGGGGCTTTCCTCGACTTCCGGGAGCCGGATGCCGCGGCTGGCGCCCTTGACCATTTCGATGGCGCCCTTGCGGGCCAGGGCCCGGAGGTGTTCCTCCGCCGCGTTGGCGGATTTGAAACCCAGGGTGCTGGCGATTTCAGCCCGCGTGGGCGGGTAGCCCGTGGAATGCACGTGCTCGCGGATCAGGTCGAGAATCTGTTGCTGTCTTGGCGTCAGGTTCATAGTCAGGGCCACTGTTTTTCCGTACAGGTACTGTCAATGTATACAGTCTTCGTGGCCCTGTCAAAGGGGATCAGCCGATGGAGAAAGTGCCCGGGGGGTGGGCGTCACTGGGTTGGGTTTCAACACGGCTTACTGAGGCGGCGGGTGGGCCATGGTGAAGCCAGTCCACCAGCTGGTTGACGGCGTTCTCACCGCCGCAGGCAAGTACTTCCACACTGCCGTCGGGCTGGTTGCGGGCGTAGCCGGTGACGCCCAGCCGCTGCGCCTGGGCGCGGGTGTTGTCACGGAAGCTTACGCCCTGAACGCGGCCCTCCACCCGGGCCAGGATACAGGTCTCTGCCATAGCGTTGTCCTCCTACCAGCGGGCCTTGTCCCACATCTCTGGATTGGCCCAGTTCTCCGGATTGTTCCACTCGCGCACGTAATTGTAGGTATCCAGATCATAGGCGAACAGTGTGGCATTCACGGGATCGGTGTAGTGGTAGAGGCGGGTGAACCCCATGCCGATGAAATCCTGGAATCGCCAGGGGCTGCCGTCGCGGACATAGACAGCGATCCGGGTAGCGCCCATGTTCCGGAGCTGGCCGAGCAGCTTCTGGCCCTGCTGCTGTGGCAGTTCCTCCAGTGTGTCGGTGATCAGGGCCAGATCGAACAGCCTTGGTAGCGGAAAGGCACTGTTGGGGTCTTCGGCGGGAAGACGCAGGCACTCGGCCTCTGCCGGTCGCTCCGGCCATTCCTGCAGGCACTGTTCGGCCAGACCGGCGCTGTGTACGACGGACGTGGGCTGGTAATGCGCCAGGATCATGGTCAGGTCCTGTTCGGGATTGTAGCCGTTGGCGTCGGTGGCCATGGGCGCCTCGCGGAGTCGGGAATTACTGGAAGTCTCGGCTTCTGACGTTGAGCCTGTCAATGAGATGGCTGAGGTCATCCAGGCGCCCGGCGATCACGTGGATAACCCCTTCCTGACGCTCCAGGGTGCCACGGACCTGCAACAGCCGGGCGTTGAGCAGGGGGCGGCGCTGACAGCGGGCGGTGTCCCGCCAGACGATCACATTGATATTGCCGGTCTCGTCCTCAAGGGTCACGAAGGTAACGCCGGCGGCGGAACCGGGGCGCTGTCGGCCGGTGACAAGTCCTGATACAGCCACGGGCCGGCTGCTTTCGGCGTTCTCCAGATCCACGGCCCGCAGGCAGTGACGGAGTCGGCCCCGGTCCCGCAGCTGGGCCAGTGGATGGCGTTCCAGTGTGAGCCCGAGACTGGTGCAGTCCTCGAGCGTCCGCTGGGCCTCATCAGGGGCCGGCATGCGGGAGCGGGAATCCCGCGGCGGCTGCCCTCCATCCCCCGCCAGTGGCAGGGGATGATCCGGCTCCAGCAGGTCCCAGCGGGCCTGGTGGCGGTTGTCGCTCAGTGGCTGCAGGGCACCGCTGGCGGCCAGGGCTTCCAGATCGGGGCTGGCGAGCCCCGTACGCCGCCGCAGGTCCTGCAGGCTGGTGTAACCGCCACAGGGGCGGCATTCAACCACATGCAGGGCGGCGTCCCGCCCGAGGCTGTCGATCAGCCTCAGGCCCAGACGCACAGCGGGGGTGTCGCCGTCGTCCTCCAGGCGGTGTGCCTCATGGCTCTGGTTGATGTCCACGGGCCGCACCTCGACGCCTTCCCGCCGGGCGTTCTGGACCAGCTGTGACGGCGAGTAGAACCCCATGGGCTGGCTGTTGAGCAGGGCGCATAGAAAAGCTGCCGGGTGATGGCACTTGAGCCAGGCGCTGACATAGACCAGCAGGGCGAAGCTGGCGGCGTGGGATTCCGGGAAGCCATAACCGCCGAAGCCTTTCATCTGGAGGTATAGATTTTCTGCGAATTCAGTGCTGTAACCATTACTGTTCATGCCATCTATGAGCTTTTCCCGGAACCGGGAGAGATCGCCGTGGCGCTTCCAGGCGGCCATGGCCCGGCGCAGCTGGTCAGCCTCACCGGCGCTGAAGCCGGCCGCCACCATGGCGAGCCGGATGACCTGTTCCTGAAAGATGGGCACCCCCAGAGTGGGCTTGAGCACCTCGCGGATGCGGTCGTCCGCGTAGGGCACGTCGTCCGGCGCATTCCGGCGCTGCAGGTAGGGGTGCACCATGTTCCCCTGTATGGGGCCGGGGCGCACAATGGCCACCTCGACCACCAGGTCGTAATACTTATCCGGTTTCAGGCGCGGCAGCATACTCATCTGGGCCCGGGATTCCACCTGGAATACACCCATGCTGTGCCCTCTCTGGAGCATGCGGTAGACCGCCGGGCATTCCGGCGGGACGTCGGCCAGGCTGGCCGGGCCGCCACGCTCGCCCACCATCGCCAGGGCCTTGCGGATAACCGTGAGCATGCCCAGGGACAATACGTCCACCTTGAGCAGGCCCAGGGCTTCCAGGTCGTCCTTGTCCCATTGGATGACGGTGCGCCCGGCCATGGCGGCGTTCTCCACCGGGACCAGATCGGCGACCCGTTCCGAGGCGATAACGAATCCCCCCACATGCTGGGAGAGGTGGCGCGGGAAGCCGATGAGTTCGCGTGCCAGCGGCAGCAGGTGACGGGCCGGGCCCTGGTCGTCCAGCAGGCCCTTGCGGCGCAGCTGCTGCTCCCAGTCATCCTCGCCGTCGCGCCAGTCGATGCCCTGGACCAGCTGTTCGATGTGCACCGGGTCCAGCCCCAGGGCCTTGCCGGCATCGCGCAGGGCGCTGCGCGGGCGGTAGCAGATGACGGTAGCGGCCAGGGCGGCGCGTTCGCGCCCGTACTTGCGGTAGATGTACTGGATGACCTCCTCGCGGCGCTCGTGCTCGAAGTCCACGTCAATGTCCGGGGGCTCGCCGCGCTCCTTCGAGATGAAGCGCTCCAGCAGCAGGTTGATCTGCCGGGGGTCCACCTCGGTGATGCCCAGGCAGTAGCAGACCACAGAGTTGGCGGCCGAGCCCCGCCCCTGGCAGAGAATGCCGCGCTCGCGGGCGAACCGGACGATGTCATGGATGGTCAGGAAGAAAGGCTCATAGGCCAGTGACTCGATCAGCTCAAGCTCATGGCTGAGCTGACTGTCAATGGTATCCGGAACGCCGTCCGGGAAGCGCCAGTGACGGCCCTGTTCAACCAGTTCCCGCAGCCAGGTGGTGGGCGTATGGCCCTCGGGAACGAGCTCGCCGGGGTATTCGTAGCGCAGTTCGTCCAGACCGAAACGACACTCCTGAACCAGATTCAGGGTTTCACGGATCCAGGCAGGGGGGAACAGGCGCGCCAGTCGCTCGCGTGGGCGCAGGTAGGCTTCGGCATTGCCCTGGAGATGGTCGGCGGCCTCCGTCAGGGGGCGGCCCAGGCGGATGGCGGTGACCAGGTCCTGTAGGGGCTTGCGCCCTCGCCGGTGCATCAGGACATGGCCTGTGGCCACCACTGCACACCCGAGGCGGGCCGAGAGCTGTTTCAGCCAGCGCAGGCGCTGACGGTCGTTCTGGGCCAGAGGCCGTTCGGCCATCAGCCGCAGGCCGGGGAACATCGCCATGAGCTGTTGGCCGTGCTCCGCATCCGACTGGCTGAAACCGGGGCGCCACAGAGCCAGGCACTGCTTCTGGCACAGCGCCAGATCCTCGGACCAGAGCTGGTAATGGCCCTTGTCGCTGCGCCGGCGCCCCCGGGTGATGAGTTGACTGAGCGCGGCGTAGCCCTGGCGGTCCGGGGCGATCAGAACCAGGGTGCCGGGCAGGTCCTGAAGCCTGAACGTACTGCCGACCAGGAGGGTCAGTTCCAGCGAGCGTGCCCTGGCATGGGCCCGAACGACGCCAGCCAGGGAGCATTCATCGGTCAGCGCCAGGGCCTGATACCCCAGACGGTCGGCCTCCTCGACCAGCTCCTCCGGATGCGAGGCGCCGCGCAGGAAGCTGAAATTGCTGAGGCAGTGGAGTTCGGCGTAATCCTCTGTCATCCGAACCATCCGTGAATAAACCACTGATCCTGTCGGTTGCGGAACAGCCAGGCGCGCTGGCCGTTGTCCAGCAGGGCGATGTAGTAGTCGCGGCGTACATAGTCGCCATCCCACCAGCCGCCCTGGATGCGCTCGGGGCCGTTGAGCCAGCGGATCGGGGGGCGTTGCAGCGGCTGTGGTGGCTGCTGGAGCCAGAAGGGGCGTGCCGGCCCTGAACGCGGGGGTGTGCTGGTGCCCCGTTGCCGGGCGGGCTGCCAGTGGGCACAGCGCTCCGGACGCGGGTCCGGGGTCCGGCCAGGGGACTGGATGCTGTCCCGCCCCAGCCGGGCCCGCAGCCGGTACAGCAGGGTTTCACGGGCTTGCTGCCGGCTTTCACCGCTGTCGAACAGGTCGTGGCTTTCGGTGGCATCAAGGGCAACCGTGCGTTCTGTTGCCAGTGACAGGGCGTTTACGTCGTCGGGCAGGCAGGTCGCGGCCAGTCGCAGCAGGGCCAGCTCCAGGAAGGCCTCTGCCCTGGTCTCTCCCTGGCTGGTTTCCAGTGCCAGGGAGGTGGGTGCCCGGTCGGGATGGTGAAGGGTGAGGCTGAGCCGGTCACAGCGGCACTGGCGCTGGCGCAGAAAGGTCTCGAGGGCTTCCAGAAGATGCGACAGAGGGGCTTTCAGATGGTCGGTGCTCCGGGTTTCCCGGGTCAGCGTCAGGCTCTGATGGAACGCTGCCCGGGGGTGGAACTCCTGAACGGGATCGCCGGATCGCCCGAGTATCCGCTGCAGGTCGTCGTACAGTTCCGGTCCCAGGCGGGTGGTCAGCTCCGCGGGGCAGCACGCGAGCAGATCCTCCAGGTGCTGCAGGCCCATTCGGGTCAGTCGCTGGCGGACCCTGGCAGGCCAGTCCGTGGCCGTGACCGGCAGGCGACGCAGGGCATGGTGCATGGTTTCCGGATCATCCGTGCATACAGCGCTGCCGTGGCGAGCCAGAAGCCGGGCCATGCGCGGACTGGTGCCGGTGGCCATGTGGCCGTTCAGTCCATGCTGTGACAGGTACTGCGTAAGTACTGTCGCCAGATCCTCGGGTTGCGGGTAGAGGTGGCGCAGCCGGTCGGCACGGATCAGAAGGCCATCCGGAGGCCACAGGGCCAGTGGGGAGGCCAGCTGGTAGAGTGCCGTTGCCAGCTGCTCCAGCAGTTCCGCCTGGCGGGCGTCGCTGAAGGGGACCAGGGCGAGTTGCGGGCACAGAGCACGGGCTGTGGCCATGGACTGGCCTGCCCGGACACCCGTCTGCCGGGCCTGTTCGTCCGGCTGCTGGATCACCGGGGGCGAGCCTGTGCTCAGTGCCACCGGCGCATCGTGGCTCTGGTGGTGATCCAGCAACAGCGAGGGCAGATGGAGATACAGCCACAGCACTGGGTCACACCGTCTGACGGGGGATGACGGGAGGCAGTGTCAGGGTTCGGCTTCCTGCCTGACCGCCGCGCTGGCGCAGCAGTGTCACCCGCAGCTGGTTTGCCCCGGGCACCGCTTCAAGGCTCAGGCGCATGGGGGCGGGCGAGGCCTGGCTGGCGCCTGTTTCCGGAGTGATCAGGACGCCCAGGGTGCGGCGTTCTTCCAGAGCCAGCTGCAGTCGTCGGAGTGCGGCAGGATCACGCCGCCGGCTCCACCCCATCACCATACCCACCGCATTGTTGCCCAGGAGCTGCTCCAGGGCCCAGAGGTGATCCGAACGGCTGCCAGTGCGCACCAGGAAGCAGTGCTCCGGGGGCAGCCCCATGCCTTCCAGAGCCGGCGGGTAGGGCGCATGGGGTGGGTCCACCCAGAACAGGGCTGTTTCGTTGCGGACACACTGGCGCATGGCATGGGCAAACAGCTGCAGCTCGCCAATGCCGTTGAGGGCGCTGTGGCATTCGATCAGAGCTCCCTGTGGCCAGCCGCTGGTGGCCAGCAGCTGGTCGAGGGCTTCAAAACCGCTGGCAACCCCCCGGGAGTGGCCGGATTTCTGCTGGCTGGCCCGCCACAGGCGGGGATCCTGTTCAAGCTGTGTGCGGGGATGAACGGACATCGCCACCTCAGAACTGTTTATATATACAGTATAGGGGCTGTGGCGATGCCCGGCAATGGGTGGTGTGGATCAGCCCGGGACAGGAACCGATGAATCCCCTGAGGGCTGGACGTAATCCGGGCTTCCCAGGATCCCGGTGCCGCGCAGCAGGCTCCAGGCCACCTTGGGGGTGCTGGTCTCGCGGCTGGCCAGGTACCAACGGGTCTCCTCACCGCGATACCGGGTCTTGTGGTAGGCCAGCGACCGGAAGGCATAGAGGCGGTTGCCGTGGCGGTATAGAAACTGGGCCACATGCCGTATCAGGGGATTGTCACCGGGGATGGCCTCGATGTTGTGCAGGGGGGATATCCCAAGGGACAGGTATTCGATACCTTCCCGGTGGAAGCATTCCATGGCCTCCAGGATGATGAAATCGAGAAGGCCGCTGGGGCTCTGCTCCATGTCCTGGCGCAGGATGTTGGCGGTGTATCCAACGACGCTACCGTTCTCAAAGAAGGGATCAAAGAAGACGTAACCAAGCAGCCGGTCGTCCCTGTCGTAGGCGTAGAAACGGCGTACCCCCCATTCGTCACTGAATACCGGCGGCCGCGTGAGCAGCCGGAGCTCGTGGCTGCGCACCCGCTTGTGCTGGCGCCAGTGCCGGGAGATGCGTTCCATCTGCCGGGTGTCCACCTCGCGGGCCTGCTGTTCCCGCACGCGCAGCTGACAGCGCCTGCCCAGATTGCCGGCGTGGCGGAGCTGCTTCTTGTCGCGCCCCACTGTGTCGAACGCCGGGATGCGTACCCGGAATTCCGTACCCATGGCATTGATGGTGAACCCCAGTGCCTGGAGGTCGCCGGTCACACTGTCGTCGATGCCGCTGAACAGAAACTGGCCCGGCACCTGTTCCAGGCACTGCCTAAGAAGCAGGGACTGAATGGAAGGCGCGCAGACGGGGTTGGCAAAAACGATGTTGACGCGCCCGAGCAGGGTGTTGACGGGCGCATAGGCGACAAACCCGAGTCGTGGGTCCCCGAAGCGGCGCACGTCGGACTGGAGGTTGAAGTAGGCGCTGGACTGCCGCCCGTAGTGCTGGATCAGCGGGCGACACTGCGCGGCGCTCAACCCTTCACGCCAGTCGCCCAGGAATTGCTGTTTCATGAGAATTGTCATCGCCACTGATCCCTGGTTGCGGTATAAAGAACAGTCTGTCCAGACTCATCATGAGCGGCTATCGTGAGGGTTAAGAAGGGGCTGATGATCAAATTGTGATCCAGGCCTTAAGCTGGAGTCGGGATCCATGACCGGTCTCACAAAATGCCTCTAAGAAGCTGAAATTGAAGGACATTTGATTGTTCTACAATATTCGGTAGAGGCTTCTTTATTGATTTTTCCGGTCCTCCATTGAGGATCCCGGAACCGGTTCCATTCAGACGGTATTCGTGGAGCAGTCTATGCGGGAGTGGGTCGCCAACCTGGTTTTCCGGATGATGGCCCTTGTCGGTCTGAGAACCTTTAACGCCCAGTTTCTTGTTTCCTTCATCCTGATTTTTGTGCTGCTGGCGGGGCTGGCGGCGAGTCTCTGGCGCAATCTTGTTCCGGAGCCCGATGCCATTGCCACTGCAGTGACGGCGCAGAAGCAGCTTGCTGCGGTTAATGAACGGGTTTCCGATGGTGCTGGCGCCGGGGATCAGTTGGATGAGCTGGAACGCACCCTGGGGTCACTGACCGGGGACCGGGCGGCATTCAGTGCGCTGGATGCCCCATGGCAGGATTACCGACGCCTGGTCGAGCAGGCTGGTGGTGGCTCCGCTCCGGAAGCACAAGCTCTCCTGCAGGCTTCGGACAGGGTGCGGAATGCGCTCGTGGAGGGCGTGGCGGCACTCAGGAAGGCTGATCAGAGCGCTCGTCGCCAGGCGGCCATGGCAGGCATGGCGCTGCTGGTGATGATGGTCGGCATGCTGGCGATCGGTCGCATCTATGGCAATTTCCATTTCATGGAACAGGTGGAGCGGCTGCGACAGAAACTTCGCCAGGTGGCTGACGGGGATTTCTCGGAGACTCTCAGCATCGAGATCCGCGAGAATGAAGTGGGTGAGATGCTGGAGGCCTACAATCTGATGGTTGCCCATGTGGGCGACCTGCTGCGCCAGATCGATGCGGCTACGGCCACGGCGGAAAACAGCCTGCAGCAGGTGCTGGACGTCACGGCCAAGACCCACGAGGGGGCGGACCGCCAGAGCCGAGATGTCAGCGAGGCGGCGACCGCGGTCAATCAGATGGCTTCATCCATTCAGGACGTTTCCGGTAATGCCCAGAGCGCGGCCAGCCATGCCCATGAAGCGGCGGATTCCGCGAACGAGGGGGACAGCGTGGCACGCGAGGCGCGCCAGCGCATCGATCATCTGGATACCCGGTTCGCGGAGACGGCACGCACCATGGAGAGCCTGGAGCAGGACGCCCAGGATGTGAGTAAGGTGCTCGGAATGATCCGGGAGATAGCCGATCAGACCAACCTGCTGGCGCTGAACGCGGCCATTGAAGCCGCTCGGGCCGGTGAATCGGGCCGCGGTTTCGCCGTGGTGGCGGATGAGGTCCGCAACCTGGCGCAGCGGACCCAGGATTCCACCAACCAGGTGCAGGAAACCATTGAGCGGCTCCAGCAGCAGGTCCAGACCCTGGTCAGCGAGAGTGAGGCCAGTGCCCGTGCCAGCCGGGAGAGCGTCGCCTCGGTCAATCAAACGTCCGAGGCCATCCACCGGGTCATGGAAGCGATCAGCCAGATTCAGGGCATGAACGATCAGATCGCGGCTGCCGTGGAACAGCAGAGTCAGGTGTCGGACGACATCAGCCGGCGGATGGAGGCCGTTTCAGAGGTGGCCGAACAGACGGACACGGATGCGGGTCAGACGGTTGAGGCGGCCCGCGCCATACAGGCGCAGATGAATCAGCTGCGTACCACCATGGGGCGTTTCCGCACTCAGTGACCCAGTACCCGCTTGCGCAGGCGACGCCAGCGGGTAATCAGCCAGTCCATGACAGTGGGCCGGTCATCGATCATCTCCGCTTCCTCGTGATGGGGGCGGGTGGGGTCGCTTTCATCTTCGCCGGTTTCCACCTCCACGCCATAGCGTTCGCTGGCGTGTTCCCACTCTTCCCAGTCGTGCGGCGTACCGGCGTTCGGCTGATGGAGACGCACCGCCCGTTCCCAGGAATTCTCGCGGAGTGAATGCTCCCGCTCCTGGTCCGAGGACTCGATGCCGTATTTTCTGAGGAACTCTTCGGGGTTCATGGGCGCCTCCGGCTGCCGCTCACCGTCAGTACCAGTGTAACGACAACCGCCGGCGCTGCCATCATTATCGCATCACTGTTCCACGAAGGCGCGTTCAATCACGAAATGGCCCTGGTGGCCCTGCTTGGCCTCCTGGAAGCCGCGCTCGGTGAGGATGCGCACCATGTCCTTGAGCAGGCCCGGGCTACCGCAGATCATGAAGCGGTCCTCTTCCAGGCTCAGGTCGGGCATGCCCAGGTTCTTCGTCAGCTCGCCGCTTTCGATCAGGTCCGTAACGCGGCCCTGGTTCTCGAAATTTTCACGCGTGACCGTGGGGTAGTAGGTCAGCTGGTCCCGGATCATGTCGCCCAGGTACTCATGCTGCGGCAGTTCGCTGGTGATGGCTTCGTGGTAGGCGAGCTCATCCACGTAACGCACCCCGTGGACCAGGATGACGTTCTGGAACTGCTCGTAGATCTCCGGGTCCTTGATGATGCTCAGGAAGGGTGCCAGGCCAGTGCCGGTGCCGATCAGGTAGAGGTTGCGCCCGGGCAGGAGGTTGCCGCCGATGAGAGTGCCCGTGGGCTTCTGGCCGACCAGCACCTCATCGCCCACCTCAAGGTGCTGCAGGCGTGAGGTCAGGGGGCCGTCCTGGACCTTGATGCTGAAGAACTCAAGGGTGTCCTCATGGTTGGCGCTGGCCATGCTGTAGGCCCGCATCAGCGGCTTGCCGTCCTCCAGCTGCAGGCCGATCATGGTGAACTGGCCGTTCTTGAACCGGAATGCCGGATCACGGGTTGTGCGGAAGCTGAAGAGTTCGTCCGTCCAGTGGTGAACGTCCAGTACTTTCTCCACATTGTGTTTGCCCATGAATGCTACCTCGCTGATGGCTCACCGGGTGAGTGGGCGCAGGCAGTTGCCTGGACGATACCCAGTGTTTAACGTATGTATTGGTTGAATGGATTATCAGGCTATGTTCTATCGGAACAATCGATTATGAAGTACACGCTGCGCCAGCTTGAGGTGTTCCTTGCCACGGCCCGTAATGAAAACATAACCCGCGCGGCCGATGAGCTGGCCATGTCCCAGTCCGCTGCCAGCGGTGCGCTGCGTGATCTCGAGAACCAGTTCAGCGTTCAGCTTTTCGACCGCATGGGCAAGCGCCTGCAGCTCAATGAGCTGGGCCGGCTGGTGCGCCCGAGAGTCGCCGCGCTGCTTGATGAAGCCCACGAGCTGGAACATGCGCTGGCGCGTCATGCCGAGGTGGGGCACGTCAAGGTGGGTGCCACACTGACCATCGGCAACTATATGGCGGTGCCGATTATGGCACGATTCATGAGCGAAAACGAGGGCGCGAATGTCTCGCTGGAGATCGCCAACACCCGCACCATCGGGCGCAAGGTGGCCGATTTTGAACTGGATGTGGGCCTTATTGAGGGAGAAATCCATTCTCCGGAGCTGGAGGTAATCCCCTGGCGTGGCGATCGGCTGACGGTGTTCTGCGCCCCGGACCACCCGATGGCCGGGCGTGAGGCGCTGACCGACGAAGACCTTCTGGCAGCCACCTGGATCCTGCGCGAGGGCGGCTCCGGAACGCGCCAGACCTTTGATCGGGCCATGCACGGGCTGCTGCCGGATCTCAACGTGCTGCTGGAACTGCAGCACACCGAGGCCATCAAGCGCGCCGTGGGTACCGGTATGGGCGTGGGCTGCCTGTCCGAGGTGGCCCTGAGGGATGCCTTCGACCGTGGAGACCTGATCCCGCTTCCCGTGCCTCACCGGGATCTGGCCCGCTCGTTCTATTTCATCCTGCATCGCCAGAAGTATCGCAGCGCCGGCGTGGATCAGTGGCTGAAACTGTGCCGTGAAACCACCGGACTCAATGGCACCATGGAGGCGGCCGATGGTGCATGAACTGAAGAACCGGGAAATCCGGCTCGCCTGGCTGGGATTCGTCACCGCATTGCTGCCGATACTGACGTTCCACACCACCTATCTGCTGTCCGCGTGGAATGGCTATGTGCCCTGGTGTGTTCCGTACTGGGATGCCTGTACTTCCATCAGCGCCACCGGGCGCAACGGCCTGGCCTATTTCATTTTCAAGGGCGTCATGATTCCGGCGATTACGCTCCAGGTCCTGTTCTGGGCCATCAATCACCGCTGGCTGCAGGCGCTGGGGTACCCGCGTGGTAAGGCCGTGGGCTGGCTCGGTGCGCTGGCAGCGGCCTTCCTGTTGCCCTATGTGCTGAGCCTGGGCCATGCCGGAGATGCTTTCGCGCTGGCACGGCGCATCGGCACAGCGGGCTACGTGGGCGTGACGGGCATCGTCCAGATCCTGCTGGGCAGTGTACTGTGGCGTTCGCGCTATCCGTTGCTGCAGCGTGGCGGCGCCCGGTTGCTGGCGCTGAGTGGCGTTACTCTGGGCATCGCGATCCTGACGCTGATCCTTCAGTCCATTCCGGCGGTTGATTACGACAGCATCAAGTATGCCTTTGACTGGATCCTGATTGTGCTCCTCAACATCCACGGCATTGGTGTGGCCGTGCTCTGGTGGCGGGCAGGCCTGGCGGTTACACTGCCGCGCACCCTCAATCTGGAGTAGCGGCGGATGCATGTGGCGGTCCTGGGTGCCGGTGTGATCGGCACCACCACAGCCTGGTACCTGCGTGAGGCCGGGTATGATGTGACCGTGGTGGAACGCCGGGGTGGCCCGGGCGAGGAGACGAGCTTCGCTAACGGCGGCCAGGTCTCGGTGTCCCACGCCGAGCCCTGGGCCAGCCCGGGCGCCCCTGCCCAGCTCCTGCGCTGGCTGTTCCGCTCTGATGCGCCCCTGCGCTTCCGGCCGCGTCTGGATCCCCACCAGTGGGCCTGGGGGCTGCGTTTTCTCAGCGAATGCCGCAGTCGCCGCTATGCACGGAATCTCGAGACCGTCGTGCGGCTCGGCCTGTACAGCCGGCAATGCCTTTCGGAACTGCGCGAACGCACCGGGATCGAGTACCACCAGCGCCGGGAAGGCATCCTTCATTTCTACACCGATCCGGACGTCTATGCGGCCGCCCATGGCCCTGCCGCCCGTATGCGGGCCCTGGGTTGCGAGCGCGATGTGATTGACGTTGCTGACGCAGTGGCGAGGGAGCCCGCCCTCGGCACGCTGCAGCCGGAGCTGAGAGGTGCCACCTGGACGCCCGGAGATGAATCCGGTGATGCCCATGTTTTCACCCGCCAGCTGGCTGGGATGGCAGGTGCGGCAGGCGTGCGATTCCTGTTCAACAGCCGGGTGATGGGGCTTGAAACCGAGGGTGGGGCGGTGCGGCGGGTCCGGCTGAATCAGGCCGGGGCCTTTACCCACCTGGAGGCGGATGCCGTGGTGGTCGCTTTGGGCAGCTTCTCGGCGCCCCTGCTGCGGCCCCAGGGCATCAACCTGCCGGTATATCCGGCGCGTGGCTATTCCGTGACGGTACCGGTGCGGGATCCGGAACAGGCCTACACCGTCAGCCTGATCGATGATGAATACAAGCTGGTCTATTCCCGTCTGGGGGATGAGCTGCGCGTGGCGGGCATGGCGGAGATTGACGGCTGGCGCCAGGACATTGATCCGGCACGCTGCCGCCAGATCCTGGACCGGTTGGCGCACTGCTTTCCCAAGGCAGGGCACTGGGATCAGGCCCGTTTCTGGGCGGGGTTGCGGCCTGCGACGCCTTCGAGTGTGCCTTTTGTGGGTGCAACCCCCTGGCCGGGGCTCTACCTGAATACCGGCCATGGAACACTGGGGTGGACCAACGCCTGTGGGTCGGCAGCGCTTCTGAGCGAACGGATTGCCGGAGAAATGGGCCCGTTGGATCTGGATTACCATGGGCGCTGAACGCTCCCGGGTGCTGTGCCTCTCCGCCTATGAGGCGGCCAGTCATCGGCTCTGGCGGGAACGGCTGGGGCGGGGGTTGCCGGACTACCACTGGCAGGCCCTCGCGCTGCCGGCGCGTCATTTCCGGTGGCGGATCCGGGGTAACCCCCTGAGTTGGTACGACGCGCCGGAATTGCAGCAGGCACCGGATCTGGTGCTCGCGACCAGCATGGTGGACCTGGCCGTGGTCCGCGGCCTTAACCGGGGTATTGCAGCCGCGCCCACCGTGGTTTATTTCCACGAGAACCAGTTTGCCTACCCGGAGCAACATGAGCGGGTGGCCAGTAACGAGCCGAAGGTGGTGAATCTGTACACGGCTCTTGCGGCCGACCAGGTACTGTTCAACAGCGAATGGAACCGGAGGAGTTTTCTGGAAGGGGCTCGGGAGCTGCTCAGGCGCATGCCGGACCGCAAGCCGGAAACCGCCGTGGCCACCATCGAGGCGCGTTCGCGGGTGGTGCCTGTGCCGATCCCCGATGAGCGGTTCACGGCACTGCAGCGGGACTGGCCCGCGGTCCCCCATCTCCTTTGGAATCACCGCTGGGAATACGACAAGGGCCCGGAACGGCTCCTCGCGTTGCTGCGGGCCCTGCGAGGGCGTGGACAACCCTTTCGTCTGAGCCTGGTGGGTGAAGGGTTCCGTCAGGCGCCGGAGGCGTTCGCGCACATCCGGGAGGAATTCGCCGGGGAACTGGTCAACCTGGGCTACATGGAAAGCCGGGAGGCCTACGATCGGCTTCTGGAGGAGGCGGACATGGTGCTTTCCACCGCGCTGCATGACTTCCAGGGGCTGGCGGTGCAGGAAGCCATGGCGGCCGGCTGCGTGCCCATTGTCCCGGACCGTCTTGCCTATCCGGAGTATGTGCCGGCGGATTTCCGTTACCCTTCCAGGGAGGCACCCGAACTGGAAGGGCAGGCGGCGGCGGAGCGGCTTATGGCTGTCCTGGTGGAACCGCGGCCCGGGCCGGAGACCCTGATGCCGGAACGCTACCGCCGGACCCGTGTCATCCCGGAATACCGGCAGCTGTTCGAGTCACTGCTTGGAGGGTGAGGCGCCTGCCCCGGTCCATTCTCCCAGGGATAGGCCCACGGCCTCAGCCACGCCCGTGAAATCCCCATCCGGCGCGGTCTGGATCTGAAGCGGTTCGCCTGTCACCGGATGCTCGAAGGACAGGCTCACCGCGCACAGCATAAGGCGGTTGAGTCCGTACTGCTCCCGGAAAAAGCGGTTATGTATGCCCTTGCCGTAGTTCACGTCCCCGATCAGGGGGTGGTTGCGGCTCTTGAGGTGACGCCGGAGCTGGTGCCGACGCCCGGTGACCGGGCGCAGGCGTACCAGACTGTAGCGGGTATGGGTATAGCGTCCGTCCACGGAGATCGGGATCGAAGTGCAGGACAGGCGGTGGTACAGGGTCATGGCCGACTGTGGGGCCTTGCGGCGTTTGCGCTTGCGGCTGTCCGGGTCGCGCGGGGCCAGGGGCTGGTCGATGATGCCGCCGAGCGGTGGCCAGCCGCGCACGACCGCCAGGTAGTCCTTGCGGACCCGGTGGGCCTGGAACGTATTGGCCAGTTCGCGGGCTGTGTCCGGGTCCAGCGCGAACACCAGAACCCCCGAGGTGGGTTTGTCCAGCCGGTGGACCGGGTAGAGATACTGGCCGATCTGATCGCGCAGCAGGGGCAGGGCGATGCGCTGTTCGTGGCGATCCACCTTTGTGGGATGCACCAGCATGCCGGAGGGTTTGTGCATCGCCACCAGATGTTCATCCTGGTAAAGGATGCGGAGTGGTTCGCGCTCCTGATGCTCTCCGGTTATCATCGTTGCCATGGATCAGGGCTCCCGCACAATCACTGACATCAATCGGCCCGTACCGCAGCTTGTGGGCCCCGCCACGGGTGGAGCCAGCCATCGCGCTGCGAACCCGGGCCGGCTTCTGAAGGGCGGAGAGGATACCACAGGCGGGTGTGCCGGCCGGAACCCGGGTCCTTACCCCGGCTGGGGATCCGTCGCCACCGCCGCCTGCTGAACGGGGGTACCATGGGAAACAGGACGTCCATGCCCCGCCGGCTCTGGTGGCTTGTTCTCGGGCTCAGCCTGGCACTGCACCTGCTGGTTGTCAGCCTTCTCCCTCCCATTCTGCCCCGTATGCCGGAGGTGGAGCCCCTTCAGCGGGACGTGCGCGTTTCCTTTCCGCAGCCTGAGCCCGAACCCGCACCGGAGGAACCCGAGCCTGAGCCAGAACCTGAGCCAGAACCTGAGCCTGAACCGGATGAACAGCATATGCCGCGGGATACGGATGAGGTGACTGACCTGGATGGTACCCGGACGGATGCGCCCAAGGCCGAGGAAGAGCCGGCCGCTGCGCCGGAAGATCCTGGCGCCACTGGCGACGCGCCCAGCCCGGAGACCTCTGAGGCCCCCAGCCGCCCGGAATCCCCGGAGGACACTCGGGAGGGGGCGGATGAACAGCCGTCGCCGGACAGCGGCGCCCCCAGTCCGGATGCAGCGACTGAGGGAAAGGCCCGGAGCGAACCGGATCCGGCCAGTGCCAGTATGTCCCTGGGCCAGGAAGAGGCGGAGCCGGAGACGGCGCCGGAGGCCGGGAAGGGGCCGGAAATCGGCGCTGATACGGGCATGGAAGCACTGGATGAGGGGGAAATGGATGCCATCCGCGGCGAGTCCATGGTCAGCGAGATCGAGGAGCGCAGGATCCGTATGGCCAATGAATATCTGGCCCGCATGAAGCGCCAGATCATGGCCCGATGGGAACAGCCAGAGGGGGCGGATGCGCGTCACCGCGGTGAGATCCGTTTCTCCGTGGACGCCCAGGGCTATCTTGAGACCTCCCGCGTGCATCTGCCCAGCGGCCATAGCGGCCTGGATGAGAGCGCACTGCGTGCGGTGCGGTCCGTGGGGCGGTATCGTGTGCCGGATTCGCCCGCCATTGTGCGCCGCTATTACCAGAACCTGCGATTCACCTATTCGGGAGAACCCTTGAACAATGATGACTGAAGCCAGCCCGGCGCTCAGCATTCTGGAACGCTCACTGGACCGGCTGGGGGAGCGGGTCTGCCTTGTCGGCCATGATGGCCCCATGCCCTACTGGCAGGGATGCCGGCTGCACGCGCTGACCACCCATTACGGTGTTCACGGGCACGGTGGCGGGGCTGACGGAGGCAGGCTCTTCGGCTATGACGATCCGGAGACACCGGATGCGTTTGACACCATCGTGATCCTGATGCCCAAGGCGCGCTCGGAGCTGGAGATGCGCATGGCCTGGGCGGCCGCCCGGCTGGCCGCTGGTGGCGAGCTGTGGCTGGTGGGGGCGAAACGTGAAGGCATTGCACGTGGCAGCCGTCAGTTCCGGGAGCGTTTCCCCGGTGCCTTCCGGATCGACAGTGCCCGGCACTGCCAGCTCTGGTGTGCGACGCTGGAGACCCCGGCAGCGCCTTTCCGTGTCTGGGACTGGCTGGAACCGGTCACCGTGGTGGCCCCGGGCGCCGATCTTGAACTCTACAGCCTTCCCGGTCTGTTCAGTGAGGGGCGGCTGGATGAGGGCACCCGCCAGCTGCTGGCAACGGTAACGGAGAAACCAGCCGAGCCGGTGCTGGATCTGGCCTGCGGCAACGGCGTGATTGCCGCCTGGCTGCGCCACCAGTGGCCGGAGCTCGCGGTCACACTGGCCGACGTGCACTGGCAGGCCCTGAACTGTGCCCGTGCGTTCTTCGAGGGAGCGCAGGGAGTGACGATTGTCGCGTCTGACGGTCTCGCTGGTGTCACAGGCCGTTATGCCAGCGTTTTCAGCAATCCGCCCTTCCATCAGGGTCAGAAGAAGAACCTGGATCCGATCAACCAATGGTTCCGGGCATTGCCGGATTTCCTGCAGCCGGGCGCTGAACTCAGGCTGGTTGCCAATGCCTTTCTGCCCTACCAGGAGCCGATGATCCGCTCCATAGGCCCGGTTCGGAGCCTGTCAGACGATGGCCGGTACCGGGTCTATTCAGCACGGCGTAACATTCATGGAAAGAATGTCGGGAATTGATTGCATTGATTTTAATTATGGTATGAATCCGGATAGAATACGCCAGCGCTCGAGGCACGACTCCTCGCCACAGGGGAGGCGCCGACCAATCGTGTTGTTCCACTCCCGAAGCATAGGTGAATCATGTCGAACTACATGAAGGACATTGAAGAAGCAGCTGCACTGCGCAAGTCGCAGGGCGGCAAATGGGACCACATTACGCCTGAGTATGTGGCCCGCATGCGCGCCCAGAACCGGTTCCAGACCGGCCTGGACATCGCGCGCTACACCGCACGGATCATGCGTGAGGACATGGCCGAGTACGACAAGGACCACAGCAAGTACACCCAGTCCCTGGGTTGCTGGCACGGGTTCATCGGCCAGCAGAAGATGATGGCCGTCAAGCGCCACCATGGCACCACCAAGCGCAGCTACCTGTATCTCTCAGGCTGGATGGTCGCCGCCATGCGTTCCGAGTTCGGCCCGCTGCCGGACCAGTCCATGCATGAGAAAACTGCGGTACCGAGCCTGATCGAAGAGCTCTACACCTTCCTCAAGCAGGCGGACGCGCGCGAACTCAACCACCTGTTCCACGAGCTTGATGAAGCCCGTGAAGCCGGTGATGACAAGAAGGTCCAGGAGCTGATCGACAGGATCGACAACTTCGAGACCCACGTTGTGCCGATCATCGCCGACATCGACGCCGGTTTCGGTAACGAGGAAGCGACCTACCTGCTGTCCAAGAAGATGATCGAGGCAGGCGCCTGCGCCATCCAGATCGAGAACCAGGTCTCCGACGCAAAGCAGTGCGGTCACCAGGCCGGCAAGGTAACCTGCCCCCACGAGGACTTCATCGCCAAGATCAACGCGGTTCGCTATGCGTTCCTCGAGCTGGGTGTTGAAGACGGTGTCATCGTTGCGCGTACCGACTCCCTGGGCGCTGGCCTGACCCACAAGATTCCGGTCTCCCAGGAGCCGGGCGATCTGGCGGCTACCTACACCGGTTTCCTGAAGACCGAGCCGGTCAAGTCCGCCGAGGATGTTCAGGAAGGCGACATGGTCATCAAGAAGAAGGGCGAGCTGCACAAGCCGATGCGTCTGCCCAACGGCCTGTACGAATTCCAGGAAGGCACTGGCGAAGACCGCGTGGTTCTGGACTGCATCACCAGCCTGAAGAACGGCGCGGACCTGCTGTGGATCGAGACCGAGAAGCCGCACGTCGGCCAGATCGCGGGCATGGTCAACCGCATCAAGGAAGAGGTTCCGGACGCCAAGCTGGTCTACAACAACAGCCCGTCCTTCAACTGGACCCTGAACTTCCGTCAGCAGGTGTTCGACGCCTGGAAGGAAGAAGGCAAGGACGTGTCCCAGTACGACCGCTCCGACCTGATGAACAGCAAGTACGACGACTCCGAACTTGCTGCGGAAGCCGACCGCTGGACCCAGAACTTCCAGAAGGATGGTTCCAAGCACGCCGGCATCTTCCATCACCTCATCACACTGCCGACCTACCACACCGCGGCCCTGTCCACGGACAACCTGGCCAAGGGCTACTTCGGTGAGGAAGGCATGCTGGCTTACGTGCGCGACGTCCAGCGCCAGGAGATCCGCAAGGGTCTGGCGTGCGTCAAGCACCAGGACATGGCCGGCTCCAACATCGGTGACGACCACAAGGAATACTTCGCGGGCGAAGCAGCCCTGAAGGCCGGTGGTAAAGACAACACCATGAACCAGTTCTAAGACCGGTTCCGGTGTTGCGGCCCAAGGGCCGCGCCGATAAAAGAACCCCCTGTCGGATGCCGGCAGGGGGTTTTTTGTGCGCATCTGTCCGTTATGCTTGGAGCATTATCGGGTTATGGGAGGTCCGGAGATGTGGCACCTGTTCAGCAGGGAAAAGATGCGGATGGTAACGCCGGAAGAGGCGCTGCCGGGGCGTTCCTCAGAAATGCCGGTCAGCAACCGCCACGCGGTGCTGGGAACTCCCCTGATCCCGCCATTCCCGGATCACTGCCGGGAACTGGTTGTGGGCATGGGCTGTTTCTGGGGCGCCGAGCAGTGCTTCTGGCAGCTGGAGGGCGTGTATACAACGGCGGTGGGCTATGCTGGCGGTTACACCCCCAACCCCACCTATGAGGAGGTGTGTACGGCGCGCACGGGCCATACGGAGGCGGTCCGCGTTATCTATGACCCGGAGGTGGTGTCGCTGGAGGGGCTCCTGCAGGTGTTCTGGGAGTCCCATGATCCCACCCAGGGGATGCGCCAGGGCAATGATGTGGGAACACAGTACCGTTCCGCGCTCTATCTTCCGGATGAGCAGAGCCTTGGGATTGGGCAGGCCTCCATGGAGGCTTATCAGAAGGCGCTGGATGCCGCCGGACAGGGGCGTATCACCACCGAACTGGCGCAGGGCGTGACCTTCTATTACGCGGAGGACTGGCACCAGCAGTATCTGCACAAGAACCCTGGTGGTTACTGCGGGCTCGCGGGCACGGGTGTGCGTTACGCATAAAAACCCCGTGCGCCAGGGCACGGGGAGGAGGGGTATGCCTGTGTGTGTCAGGCAGGGGGTTACTTCTGCGTGGCAGCGCTGTCAGAAGCCGCAGACTGGAAGCGCTCGCGCATGCTGCGCAGCTGCTGCTTCAGGGCCGTGAGCCGCTCGCCCGCCTGCTGGCGGTAGTTGGCCACCAGGGGCTTGAGATCATGGGTGTAGGAGGCTTCCACCCGGTTCATGAGGTAGGCGGACGTCATGTGCGCGTTCCACGACAGGCGCTTGCGTGTGTCGTAGGTGGCGGCGTCCAGGCTGAACATGAAGTCCCGGAAGGAGGGGTTTTTCTCACGGATATCCCGCACCATTTCCTGGAAGGACTCATTTTCTGAATCCCGCGCTCCGAGATCCCTGAGCACACGCTGCAGTTCCTCGTTAGCCTTCTGCCATTGCTGGCTGGCCTGTTCCTGAATCCTGCGTGTCAGATCGCTCATGGTTTTACTCTGCCTGTCTGCGGACTTCTCAGCCATGGGTTACCTCCATTGCTGCCCTTGAGTTCTGACCCCAGATTAGGGTGAAAAATTAGAATAATCACCCTAATCCGAGTAAAAACTCTAGTCCCGATAGGCCTCCGGGCTGGGGCAGCTGCAGATCAGGTTCCGGTCACCGTAGACGTTATCCACGCGGTTAACCGTCGGCCAGAACTTGCCGTCACGCACCGCCTGGGACGGGAATACCGCCAGATCACGGCTGTAGGGGCGGTCCCACTCATCCACCAGATCGCTCTGGGTGTGGGGGGCCTTGACCAGTGGGTTGTTGTCCGCCGGCCATTCGCCATTGGCTACCCGGTCAATCTCCTTGCGGATGCCCTTCATCGCCTCGATGAACCGGTCCAGCTCCTCGATGGATTCGGATTCCGTTGGCTCGATCATGAGCGTTCCCGGAACAGGGAAGGACATGGTCGGGGCGTGGAAGCCGTAGTCCATCAGGCGCTTGGCCACGTCCTCCTCGGTGATACCGGACCATTCCTTGAGCGGGCGCAGGTCCAGGATGCACTCATGCGCCACGCGGTCATGACGCCCCTTGTAGAGCACGTCGTAGTCGTTCTTGAGGCTGTTGGCGATGTAGTTGGCGCCCAGGATGGCGACTTCCGTGCTGTGGCGCAGGCCATCGCGGCCAAGCAGGCGGTTGTACATCCAGGTGATCGGCAGGATGCCCGCCGAGCCAAAGGGTGTGGACGCTACCGCGCCTTCAGCGACGCCGCTTTCATTATGGCCGGGCAGGTAGGGCGCCAGGTGTTCGCGGACACCAATGGGCCCCATGCCCGGGCCACCACCGCCGTGCGGGATGGCGAAGGTCTTGTGCAGGTTCAGGTGGGATACGTCGGAGCCCACCAGCGTCGGCTGCACCAGGCCCACCTGGGCGTTGAGGTTGGCGCCGTCCATGTAAACCTGGCCGCCATGCTCGTGCACGATGCGGCAGATCTCCGGCGCGCCTTCCTCGTACACCCCGTGGGTGGAGGGATAGGTGATCATGCAGGCGGAGAGATGGTCTCCGGCCTTCTCCGCCTTCGCGCGCAGGTCCTCCAGATCCACGTTGCCTTCATCGTCGCAGTCCACGATGACCACCTTCATGCCCATCATGGCGGCGGAGGCCGGGTTGGTACCGTGCGCCGAGGCCGGAATCAGGCAGACATTACGGTGCGTTTCACCCTTTGCTTCCTGGTAGCGACGGATGGCCAGAAGGCCAGCGTACTCGCCCTGGGCCCCGGAGTTGGGCTGCAGGGAGAAGGCGTCGTAGCCGGTGATTTCCCGCAGCTGCTCATCCAGCTCTTTCAGGAGCTGCTGGTAGCCCTGGGTCTGTTCCCGCGGGGCGAACGGATGGATCTCCGCGAATTCGGGCCAGCTGATCGGCTCCATCTGCGCGGCCGCGTTGAGCTTCATGGTACAGGAACCCAGCGGGATCATGCCGTGCACCAGGGAGAAATCCCGGTTCTCAAGGCGCCGGATGTAGCGCAGCAGTTCGGTCTCGCTGTGATACCGGTTGAATACCGGGTGGGTAAGGACGGCATCACGCCGGCGCATGGCATCGGTGATGCCGGTTTCGCCACCCTGGGTAATGGCCTCATCCAGGGCCGCCACCGACTGGCCGTGACTGTCACCCAGCACGATACGCAGCAGACGCTCCACATCCTCTTCAGTGGTGGTCTCGTCCAGGCTGATGCCGGTGCGACCATCGCTCAGGGCCCGCAGATTGCAGCCCTCGGCATGGGCCCGGTTGTGAACGCCCTCATCGGCATGGAAGCTCAGGGTGTCGAAGTAGCGCTCCTGGGGCTCCACGCCGCCGGCGCGCAGGCCTTCCGCAAGGATGGCAGTGAGGCGGTGCACACGCTCAGCCTGGTTCCGCAGGCCTTCCGGCCCGTGGTAGACGGCGTAAAAGGCTGCCAGGTTCGCAAGCAGTGCCTGGGCGGTACAGATGTTGGAGGTTGCCTTCTCGCGGCGGATGTGCTGCTCGCGGGTCTGCATGGCCATGCGGAAAGCCGGTTGGTCACGGTTGTCCTTCGAGACTCCGATGATGCGGCCCGGAACCTGGCGTTTGAGGTTGTCACGGGTGGCAAAGAAGGCCGCGTGCGGGCCGCCGTAGCCCATGGGTACGCCAAAGCGCTGGGCGGAGCCGAAGACCATGTCGGCGCCCAGCTCACCGGGGGAGCGCAGCATCATCAGTGCCAGCAGGTCCGAGGCCACGGCGGTCATGGCGCCCTGATCCCCGGCGGCTTTGACCAGCTTCTCAAGGTCCGGGATGCTGCCGTCAGTGGCGGGGTACTGGAATGCCGCCCCGAAGGCTTCATGGTCACCGACCGATTCCGCGGGGGCAATCACCAGGTCAATGCCCATGTAGTCAGCCCGCGTGCGCAGCACATCCAGGGTCTGCGGATGGAGCTCCTCTGCCGCAAAGAACACGTTACTCTTGCTCTTGCGGTTGGCTCGCCGGCACAGCGCCATGGCTTCCGCCGCGGCGGTGGCTTCGTCGAGCAGCGAGGCATTGGCCAGATCCAGGCCAGTGAGGTCCATCACCATCTGCTGGAAGTTGACCAGGGACTCCATGCGACCCTGGGAGATTTCCGGCTGGTAGGGCGTGTAGGCTGTATACCAGGCTGGATTCTCCAGTACGTTGCGCTTGATGACCGAGGGAATGCGAGTCGGGTAATAGCCCTGACCGATGTAGGAACGGAACACCTGGTTGCGCTGGGCCATGCCGCGCAGTTCGGCCAGCGCTTCGTGTTCCGCGCGGCCGGGGTCCAGGGCCAGTTCCCCTGGCATACGGATGGGTCCCGGAATGATCTGGTCCACCAGCTCATTCACGGATGACAGCCCCAGGGTGGCCAGCATGGCCGACTGATCATCGGCGTTGGGGCCGATGTGCCGGTCGCTGAAGGGCCGGTCGTTCATCTGGGCCAGTGTCGCATTGGCCAGGGAAGACTTCGCATTCATGGGCTACCTCCTGGGTCAGGCTTCGTCGGCAACGAGCTCCTGATAGCGCTCAGCCGACAGGAGTTCAGAGAGTTCGTCCGGGTTGTCCAGCTTGATGCGTACCATCCAGCCGTCCCCGTAGCAGTGCTCGTTCACGGTCTCGGGGGCGTCCTCGAGTGCCTCATTCACGCTCTGGACGGTGCCACTGATCGGGGAATAGATGTCGGAGGCGGACTTCACGGATTCCACAACCGCCAGCTCATCGCCCTTGGCAAAGCTCTGGTCGGCTTCGGGAAGCTCCACGAAGACAACGTCGCCGAGCTGGTCCTGGGCGTGGTCGGTGATGCCCATGGTTACGGTGCCGTCGCCGTTGTCACGGATCCATTCGTGGCTGGGGGTGTAGAGAAGTTCCTCGGGCGTCGCTGTCATCGCTCCGTCCTCCTGCTGCAGGGTCATGTGGTTGTGGTGTTGTCTGTGTTAGATTAACAACGGATTTTCCCACAAACAACGTAAATTTCCTATAGGAAACACGCGAATCATGTCTGAGGACAGCGAGAACATGCGGGAGCCGCTCCACGAGACCCTGCAGGTCCAGCGCGGTGAAACCGAAGCCTCACTGCAGCCCCTGCGGCTGGGAGAGCGCGTCCGGTCCCTGCGGCTGGGCCAGGGGCTGACCCTGGAGGAGGCCAGCAAACTGACGGGACTTGCGCGCTCCACGCTGTCGAAGATTGAGAACGAGCAGATTTCACCCACCTTTTCGGTGGTGCACAAGCTGGTCAACGGGCTGGGTATCGACCTGCCGCAGCTGTTCTCAGAACCCAGCAACAGCGCCCAGCCGTCGGGGCGGCGCGACATCACGCGTCGCGGGGAGGGCAAGCCTCACCCCACGGCCACCTATGAGCACGAGCTGCTGGCGACGGATCTCAGCCACAAGAAGATGGTGCCCTTCACAACGCGTGTGCGCGCGCGTGCGTTCGGGGATTTCCCGGAGTGGATCCGGCACGATGGGGAGGAATTCCTGTATGTGCTGAGCGGGGCCATCCTGTTCTATACGGAGTTCTATGAGCCCGTGCGCCTGGAAGCCGGGGACAGTGCCTATTACGACTGCACCATGGGGCATATGCTGGTTTCCGTGAGCGAGGAGGATGCGGAAGTTCTCTGGGTGACGGCCTGACAGGAAACTTTGTTTCCAATCGGAAATACGGCATCATAGGGGCAACCCAGTTCAGCGGGAGCCGCAGGTACAGGTGGCTCCGAAACAGCAACAGGAGAGACAGGCTCATGGCGAACGATCAGGCAATGCTTACAACCCCGCTGACCGCCCTCCACGAGGAACTTGGTGCGCGCATGGTCCCGTTTGCCGGCTACAGCATGCCGGTGCAATACCCCGCGGGGATCAAGCAGGAGCACCTTCATACACGGGAAGGCGCAGGTCTTTTTGATGTCTCGCACATGGGCCAGGTATGGCTCAGCGGCGAGGGCATTGCGGAAGCGCTGGAAGCCATGGTGCCCTCTGACCTGGTCGGGCTGGGCATGCATCGCCAGCGTTATGGCCTGTTCACCAACGAGGACGGGGGGGTACTGGACGATCTGATGATCAGCCGCCATGAGGATGGCTTCTATCTGGTCGTCAACGCCGCCTGCAAGGCCGAGGACATCGCGCACCTGAGGGCCGGGCTGCCGGCTTCCGTCACACTGACCGAGATGACCGACAGGGCGCTGATCGCTCTCCAGGGGCCCAAGGCGGAGGAGGCTCTGGCGAAACTCCAGCCGGAGGTCCGGAAAATGAAGTTCATGGACAACTGGCCCATGACATTGCTCGACAGTCCGGCGATCATTTCCCGCAGTGGCTACACCGGCGAGGATGGGTACGAGATCTCGGTGCCGGCTGAGGTGGCGGAGACCCTGGCCCGGCGTCTGCTGGAGGACGACCATGTGGAGCCGGTAGGGCTTGGTGCCCGGGATTCATTGCGCCTCGAGGCTGGACTCTGCCTGTATGGTCATGACATCACCACCCGGACGACGCCGGTTGAGGCCTCCCTGGGCTGGGCCATCGGCAAGGCCCGCAGGCTCGGTGGTGAGCGTGAGGGCGGTTTCCCGGGGGCGCAGCGGGTTCTGCAGCAGATGCGCGACAGCGCGCCGGAGCGCAAGCGCGTCGGGCTCGTTGCTGAAGGCAAGGCGCCGGTACGCGAAGGCGCTGTGCTCTATGCGGAAGGTGGTGATGAGCCCATTGGGGAAGTGACCAGTGGCAACTTTGCCGCCAGTGTCGGCGCGCCCATTGCCATGGGGTATGTGCGCGCGGACCTGGCGGAGAAAGGCACCACCGTTGAGGCGGATGTGCGCGGCAAGCGCCGCAGCATGACGGTTTCCGCCATGCCCTTCCTGCGCCCTGGCTACCAGCGCTAGAACAGCGCTGGAAATGGCCACCGCGGGGTCAGTCGGCCCCGCGGGGTACCAGGTCCAGACGGTTAAGGGTATCGATGATCGTCTGGGTCTGGTGGTCGATCTCAATGTTCACGTGATCCCCTTCATCGAGCGCGCCGAAACGCGTGGCCCTGAGCGTTTCGGGGATCAGGTAGACGGCAAAGCCGTCGCTGGTCAGTTCGGCAATGGTGAGGCTGGCTCCATCCACCGCGATATAGCCCTTGCTGATCAGGTAGGGGCGCCACGCATGGGGAACGGAAAAGGCAATCCGACGGTTGTTCTCGGGCTCCTCAATCGAGCTGACCCTGGCCATGCAGTGGACGTGGCCTGAAAGCAGGTGGCCACCAATTTCATCGCCGATCCGGGCGGCGCGCTCGACGTTGACCGGACTCCCTTCCTGCAGCTCCCCCAGGGTGGTGACCCTCAGGGTTTCCATCATCACATCAAAGGCCGCCAGGTGGCTCTCCGGCCAGGCTTCGGTAACTGTCAGGCAGGCCCCGTTGACGGACACCGAAGCGCCAATCGCAATGCCGTCAATGAAGTTTTCCGGAAAGCGCAGGCTGATCCGGTGGAGCCCGGCCAGCCGCTCAACGGTGGCTACCTGGGCGATGCCCTGTACGATTCCTGTAAACACGCCAGCGCCCGTCAGATGTGGCCGTGGCCACTGTTGCGAACACGGCTCAGGGCCCGCAGCACATCACCCCGGGTGATGACCCCGATAACCCGGCTGTTGTCGACCACCGGATAGATCTTGGGCTTGGCGCCAAGCATTTCCTCCGCCAGGTGGGTCACATCTTCATCCGGCCCCACGGATACGGTCCTGCGGGACATTACGTCGCTCACCAGCTGGTGCTCCTGGGCGTAATAGGAGTCATTGAGCATCTCCTTGATGCAGTCCTGCTCGGTCACAAAGCCGATGAGACGTTTGTGCTCGTCCAGAACCGGTGCGCCCAGCTCTTCCTGCTTAACCAGCGTGGCCGCCACCTTCTCGATCGGGTCGGAAGGGGAGAACCAGAGGGACAGTGAACGCATGTAGTCGCGTACCAGGATCTTGGGAGTGGTCGTCATGGAGCCTTGCCTCTGTAAAAGTTTGTTCCACAGCCGTCAGGGTGAATCAGAATACGCTACGCTGCCAATACATGCCAGAGCATGGGAGCGGGCACTCAAGACCCGGAAGGATCAGCCGTTAACCAGTGATGGTACAGGCACGCGGAGAGTGGGATGGCGCAGCATCAGCCTGAACGGCCGGAGGAACCGCGGGTTCATCCCGGCGGTCGACTGGAACCGGTTCCCGGACCGGAAACCCAGGCGGGGGATCAGTCGGTGGACTCCGGGAGCCCGGTGAATGGGCTGGACGGTGATCCGGTCGAAGATGAGGAGGCGTCAGCGGATGCGGACCCCGAAGCTGCCCTGCGGGCGGCGCGCGAGGCTGAGCGTAAGCGCCAGCAGCGCCGGCGCAGGCTGCTGCACGACTGCGAGCGTCTGCTTCTGCTGGACTTCGATACCCTGGCCATGCCCGGGTGGCCGGATCACCACCAGCTGAATCTGGCGCGGCGCCGGCGCGACAGCTGGCTGCTGCTGCTGAGCGTGCTTGCCGCCCTGGTTCTCGCGGGTATGGGCAACCTGGTGCCGGCACTGATCGGTGGGGTGGCCTTTGGTGCCCTGGCGCTGGCCGCGCTCTGGGGGCTGCCGGGCGTGCGGCACGTCTTCACCCATCAGGCCTCCCATATGGAGCTGCTGCTGAAACGGCGGCGCCTGCTGCACCGTGCCCGCAAACACGTTGAACACCTGGAAGGGCCGATCGGGCTGGCGGCTGCATGCCGCCCGCTGGCCGAGTATAATCCGGCGCTGCGTCGCAGCCGTTACACCGGCCTCTACAGCCTTTCCGAGAGAGGGCAGCTGGTGGACAGCATACGCAACCGCTCCCAGGCCCAGCTCTATCTCATTTTTGCTCTGGAAGCGGAAAAGGCCTATAACCGTCTGCGGGAGGAATACCTGCGGACCCACGAGCAGATGCTGGATGAAGGGAATGTGGAGCCGCTGAACGCGGCAGCCCAGTCTAGCGACCCCAGCGTAGTGCCGGTGCCCGAGTCCGATCCGGTGCCACCTGAATCCGCGGAAGCCGGGGGTGAGGGCGCTCCAGCGCATACAGGCAACCCATCTGCCCGGTCGTCTTGACACCTTTCCGGCTCAAACGTATGTTTCAAACAATTGTTTGGTCAAATGTTTGAGCGGGATTCCATGGCGCAGACGGATACAGTGGACAGGATTCTGGATGCGGCGGAGGAGCTGTTCGCCGAAAGAGGCTTCTCCGAGACCTCTCTCCGCATGATCACCGGTAAGGCCGGCGTGAATCTGGCTGCGGTCAATTACCATTTCGGTTCCAAAAAATCGCTGATCCAGGCGGTATTCGCACGCTTCCTTACCCCCTTCTGTATCGCGCTGGAGGCGGCCTTTGACCGCCTTGAGGCGGAAGCGGCCCCGGAGCCGCCCGACCTGGAGTCAGTGCTGCGGGTGCTCACCAGTACCCTGGTGGAGATGCCACGCCAGCACGACCGCAGCATCGCCATCTACATGCGCCTGCAGGGGCTTGCCTACACCCAGTCCCAGGGGCATCTGCGCCGCTTTCTGGAAGCCGAGTACAGCCACACCTTCGATCGCTTCATGCGGCTTCTCAAGAACGCCACCCCGGAGCTGTCCGCCGTGGAGCGCTACTGGCGCAACCAGTTCATGCTTGGCGCCACGGCTTTCACCCTCTCCAGCAGTGATGCGCTCACGGAGATCCTCTGGAACAAACTGGGGGTCGAGACCCCCAACGAGGAGATCGTGGATCACCTCGTGCCCTTTCTTGCCGCAGGAATGCAGGCGCATACTGTTGCCCATGGCAACAGAGGGAATTCCGACAGCGGTGCCTGACGGCGGTGATCCGATCGAGCGGATCGAGGTGGAGCTGGCCCGTCAGATCATGACTCTGCATGGGCGCGCAGGCCCATGGTTGTGTTACCGCATTTCCACGGCCGCCGCCGGCGCCGGTCAGCAGGACGGTTCCGGTGGGACGCCGCTGGGGCGGCATCGGGTCCGTTCCTGCATCGGGGCCGGCCAGCCCCGGGGGGCGGTGTTCCGCGGTCGGCGCCCCACCGGCGAGGTCTGGAGCCCGCAGCTGCACCGTGAGTATCCCGGGCGTGACTGGATACTGACGCGGATTATCTGGCTCTGTGGCGAAGAGCCCGGGTATAACCGCGGAGGCGCTGTTGATACCATGCGTCGGTTCATCTACATCCATGGCACTCCGGATACGGAACCCATGGGGCAGCCGCTGTCCCACGGTTGTATCCGGATGCGCAATGATGACATTCTTCAGCTCTGGGAATGGGTGCGCCCGGGCACGCCTGTCTTTGTTCAGTGAGGCGGGCCCGGGCCGTTCTTGTGTCGTTTAGGGAGGCCCGGTGAGCGGACCATTGATGATCGATCTCGAGGGGCCACGTCTCAGCGCCTCCGAGCGTGAACGACTGGCCCATGAGGCGGTGGGCGGAGTGATCCTGTTTACCCGTAATTACGAGTCACCGGCCCAGCTCCGGTCCCTGGTGCAGTCCATCCGCCAGATCCGGCCGCGCATCCTGATTGGCGTGGACCAGGAGGGTGGCCGGGTACAGCGTTTCCAGTCCGGGCTCACACGGCTGCCACCGATGCGCAGCTTCGGTCTGGCCTGGGAGCGGGATCCCGCGAATGCCCGTGCCATTGCCCATGCCGCGGGCTGGCTGATGGCTTCCGAGCTGCGGGACATGGATGTGGATTTCAGTTTTGCACCGGTGCTGGACCTGGATCACGGGGTTTCCAGTGTGATCGGTGATCGTAGCTTCCACTCGGACCCTCAGGTGGTGGCCGAACTCGCCGGCGCCTGGATTGATGGCATGCATGAGGGCGGTATGGCAGCAGTGGGCAAACACTTCCCCGGCCATGGGGCCATTGCTGCGGACTCCCATCACGAACTGCCCAGCGACGGGCGCACCCTGGAGCAGATCCTGGAGCACGACGCGGTGCCTTTCCGGGAGCTGGCGGAGACTCTGGATGCTGTCATGCCCGCCCATGTGGTCTACCCGGGCGTGGATGAGCAGCCGGCCGGCTTCTCTCCGTTCTGGCTGAAGAACGTGCTTTCCCGCGAGGTCGGGTTCCGTGGCGTTGTGATCAGCGATGATCTCACCATGGCCGGCGCGGCTGTGGCCGGCGAACCGCCGGAACGGGCACAGGCTGCACTTGATGCGGGCTGTGACCTGCTGCTGGTCTGTAACGATCCCGAAGCTGCCGATGCTGTGGCCGCAAGCCTGAGCGAGGCCGGCGCGCGCGCGTCGGCCGGGTTGGTGTCGCTGCGGGGCAAGCCGTTGCCCGGGCCACGTGGTGCTTTCCGCAGTACGGCCCGGTATCGGGATACCCGTGCGGCACTGCTTCGCATGCTGGATGAGGCGCCCGCATGACGCTTTCCGGCCTCGATGGTGTCCTCTCCGGTCTGGGGATTGCCCCGGAATTCCGCGGGCTGCTCTGGGCCGGTTCGATCCTGGTGACCACCTTCGTGGTGGCTTTTGTCGTCTGGTGGGTGATCCGGGCGGTTGAGAACAAGCTGCGGAATAACCGCAATCTCTGGGATGACGTTCTGATCCATGCCATACGGCGCCCGCTGTACTGGTACATCTGGCTTCTGGGTCTGTATTTCGCCTCGGAAGCGAGCGCCCGCTTCTACGAGATCGATCTGCTCAACCTCAATGGGCTGGGCCTCAGGTTCGGTTTCATACTGCTGCTGGTCTGGGCGCTGCTGCGGTTCATACAGGGCACCGAGGAGCTGCTGGTTTCGAGCCGTGTCTCCGAGCCCATGGATTACACCACGGTTTCCGCCATCGGCAAGCTGTCGCGTGTTTCAGTGTTCGTCATCGCCGCTCTGGTCATCATCCAGAATCTGGGTTACAGCATTTCCGGTGTGTTGGCGTTCGGCGGCGTGGGTGGTATCGCCGTCGGCTTCGCGGCCAAGGACATGCTGGCGAATTTCTTCGGCGGTGCCGTTGTCTACATGGACAAACCTTTCAAGGTGGGGGAGTGGATCCGCTCTCCTGACGCAAGCATTGAAGGGGTGGTGGAACACATCGGGTGGCGGGTGACCCGGATCAGGACCTTTGAGCTGCGCCCGCTCTATGTTCCCAATGCCATTTTCACCACCATTTCCGTGGAGAATCCGTCCCGGATGATGAACCGGCGGATCTATGAAATGGTCGGGGTGCGCTACAGCGATGTGGACATGGTCGCTCCGATTGTGGCCGACATCCGCGGCATGCTGGAGGAGCATGAAGACATCGATGCCAACCAGTTCCTGATCGTCAACTTCACCACCTTCAATGCCTCCTCTCTGGACATCATGGTCTATGCCTTTACCCATACGCGCCAGTGGGTTGAATACCAGACGGTGAAACAGGACGTGATGCTCCGTATCAGCAGCATCATCCGTGAACACGGGGCAGAAGTGGCCTTCCCGACGCGCACCCTGCACATTGCGGGCGAAGGGCCCCAGGCTGTGCTGGGCGAAGGCATGGCGGCGGAGGGCGAGCAGCCCGCAACGACAGGCGGAGGAGCCAATGGGCAGCAGTGAGCCAGTGTGGGGCATTATTGGCGGTACAGGGCTGACCGCCATTGATTCACTGGAGGTTGATGAAACCCTTGAAACCGAAACCGTGTGGGGGGCGCCCTCCGCGCCTCTGCGGATCGGTCGATTGGGTGGGCGGAAGGTGGTCTTCCTGGCCCGCCATGGCGATCCACACCGGATTCCGCCCCACCGGGTCAACTATCGGGCCAATATCGAGGCGCTCAGGCAGGCCGGCGTTGACCGGATCATCGCGGTCAATGCGGTTGGATCCATCCACCCGGCGATGACCCCGTCCAGCCTGGTTCTGCCGGATCAGATCATTGACTACACCTGGGGGCGTGCGCCCAGCTTCCATGAGGAGAACCTGGAACACGCGGTGCACGTGGACTTCACCTGGCCGTATTCAGAGTCGATCCGCGATGCCCTGCGGGCGGCAGCGGCGGAGGTGGATGTGGCGTTCCGTGACGGCGGTGTCTACGCCTGTACCCAGGGGCCGAGGCTGGAGACAGCCGCGGAAATCCGGCGCCTGGAACAGGACGGTTCGGATGTCGTGGGGATGACGGCCATGCCCGAGGCGGTTCTGGCACGGGAGGCGGAGCTGGATTATGCCTGTCTCGCCCTGGTGGTGAACTGGGCGGCGGGCAGAACCAGCGAGGTCATCACCATGGATGACATCCGTTCGAACCTGGATGCGGGCATCGGGCGGGTGCTGCAGGTTCTGGAAGCCTGTCTCCGGGCGGATTGAGCGACGCCCGGCGCCGGTCAGCCCCCTTCCTCCTCGTCCCCGTTCTCTTTGGTAATAGGGTGGAAATAGACCACCAGACCAAAGGTGGGCGCGTCGAGGTAATGTACCTCCTCGCTGCGCATACGCCGGTTCTCGGTGAGCCGGGTTGCTGTCTCCCTGAAGGCCGGACTTTCGGGAGCCAGGTAGCGGGGAAGGGGCAGAATCAACCCTGATGCCACCGGGAAGCGGGGAATCGGTGCTACATCCAGTGCGGGTACCTTCAGGTGCGTGTCATGCAGCGAGGCCTGCACATGGAGGTAACGCCGGCGTTCGATCTGCAGGCTGCCCTGGATCCGTTGCTCGCCCGCCTCATCCGCCGCGACATCCACGACCAGGGGAACGGTACGGTAGCCATCCGGGAATGGGTTCTGCCATCCGGTGAAGGCCACAAGGCGGTAACCGGAAGCGTTCTCCAGCGCCCGGGCGATGTTGTTGAGCCGGAGTTCTTCCCGCGGAAGAGCCAGGATCTCCGGGACCTGTTCCCCGGGAGTCTCGGATTCCGTGTCGATATCGCCAGTGTCCCGGGGCTCCGGCGTCCACTGGCTGTCCACCCATAGCGGAACACCTCTTTCCGGAAGGGAAACCGGGGCGTAGGGGTCCGAAAGCAGCTCGGGCTCTGCCTGCAGGCGTTCGAACAGCAGCAGCTCTACCCGGTACAGTTCCGCCCCCGTTGCCGGCATGGCAGTGGCACAGAGCAGCAGCATGCTGACCAGGATGCGGCGGGTTCCGCGACTCGGCACGGCAGTCTCCTCTATTGGGTTCCTTTGCTCTCCGTGGCGCGTTCTTCCAGAAGCGTCAGGAAGCGATCAAGATCATTGAGTCTATCATCCGCGGTTTCCCCGTTCAGCCGGAACTTCAGCTGGTCACCACTTTCCAGCGCGTAGTCCGCGGGCGAGCTCTGGACCAGTTCCACCAGCACCAGTGGATCCACCCGGGTATCGGCGCTGAATGCCATGGTGGCGGAGGAGCCTGCTGCATCCACCTTGCTGATCCCGAGCGCTTCAGCCCGGATGCGCAGCCCGGTCTGGCGTACCAGGTTCTTGAGTGGCTCGGGCAGCAGGCCGAAGCGATCGATGATTTCCACCTGAAGCTCCTTCAGCTGTTCCTGGCTCTGGGTGCTGGCCAGGCGCTTGTAGAGGATCAGGCGCTGGTGGACGTCCGGCAGGTAGTCCTCGGGGATCAGTGCCGGGATGCGCAGGTTGATCTCGGTACCATGGCGGATGGGCAGGTCCGCATTGGGCGTGCGCCCCTCACGGATGGCCTTCACGGCTTCGTCCAGCAGTTCCATGTAGAGGGTCAGGCCCACGCCCTGGATCTGGCCGCTCTGGTCGTCGCCCAGCAGTTCGCCGGCGCCGCGGATCTCCAGGTCGTGTGTGGCGAGCATGAAGCCGGCACCCAGGTCCTGGGCGGCGGCAATGGCATCCAGGCGTTTCTCCGCATCGCCGGTGATCTTCTTGCCTTCCGGTGTCAGGAGATAGGCGTAGGCCTGGTGATGGGAGCGGCCGACCCGGCCCCGGAGCTGGTGCAGCTGGGCCAGTCCGAAGCGGTCCGCGCGCTCAATGAGGATGGTGTTGGCACTCGGGATGTCGATGCCGGTTTCGATGATGGTGGTGCAGACCAGCACATTGAAGCGCTTGTGGTAGAAGTCGGACATGATCTGCTCGAGTTCGCGCTCGCGCATCTGCCCGTGGGCCACACCCACCCGGGCCTCGGGAACCAGGGTCCGGACCTCTTCGGCCAGGCGCTCAATGGATTCCACATCATTGTGCAGGTAGTAGACCTGGCCGCCACGCAGGATTTCCCGGAGTATCGCCTCCTTCACAAGGGCATCCTCGCGCCGGCGCACGAAGGTCTTGACGGAAAGCCGCCGGGCGGGCGGCGTGGCGATGATGGACAGGTCCCGCAGGTTGCCCATGGCCATGTTCAGGGTCCGCGGGATGGGCGTTGCGGTGAGGGTGAGCACGTCCACCTGGGCGCGCAGCTGCTTGAGCTTTTCTTTCTGGTTAACGCCGAAGCGGTGTTCCTCGTCGATGATCGCCAGTCCCAGGTCGGGGAAGTTGAGGTCCCCCTGGAGCAGCTTATGGGTGCCGATGATGATGTCCGCCTCGCCCTCGGCAGCGCGCGCCATGGTCGCCTGCTGCTGTTTCTGGCTGCGGAAGCGGCTGAGCAGTTCCACGCGCACGCCGGTCTCGGCAAAACGGTCGCGGAAGGAGTCGTAATGCTGCTGGGCGAGCAGGGTGGTGGGCACCAGCACCACCACCTGTTTGCCGGCGTGGGTCGCCAGGAAAGCGGCACGCATGGCCACTTCCGTCTTGCCGAAGCCCACATCGCCGCAGATCAGCCGGTCCATGGGCTGCTTACTGGCCATGTCGTTTTCGACGGCTTCAATGGCCGCCATCTGGTCCGGTGTTTCCTCGAACGGAAACTCGGCGCAGAAGGAGCGGTAGGCGTCATCCGGCTGCGGGAAGGCGTAACCCTGGCTGGCTTCGCGCCGGGCGTACACGTCCAGCAGTTCGGCGGCGGTGTCCCGGACCTTCTCCAGTGCTTTCTGTTTGGCCTGGTTCCATTTCTCGGAACCAAGCCTGTGCAGGGGCGCGGTGGCATCATCCACGCCGCTGTAGCGTGAGATCAGGTGCAGGTTGGAGACCGGCACATAGAGGTTGGCGCCATTGGCGTACTGCAGGGTCAGGAACTCGGTGGGCTGGCCGTCCACCTCGATGGTCTGCAGCCCCTGGTAGCGGCCGATGCCGTGGTCAATGTGCACCACAGGAGCGCCGACGCGCAGCTCGGAAAGATCCCGGATGCTGCCTTCGGTGTCCGAGTCGGTGGCACGCTGGCGCCGCCGGCGCTGCATCACCCGCTGGCCGTAGAGTTCCGCCTCCGCGATGACGCAGACCCCGGATTCGTCGAGCCAGGCGCCGTGTTCCAGAGGGCCCGTGCAAAGGCCCACGGTGTCGCTGCCGGTCTGGAATTGCTGCCAGTGATCAACTTCCCTTGGGTCCCAGCCATACTGCTTCAGCTGCTCCAGAAGCGCTTCGCGGCGGCCGGCGGAGTCGGCTGCAAACAGCACGCGGGGTGAATACTGGTCCATGAAGCTCCGCAGCTTCGCTGCCGGATCCTCCGCGCGGGCGTCCAGTGCTATGTCGGGCAGCGGTGCACAGGGCATGTTGAGCACACCGGCACCCTCGGGCTGTTCCCCGGCAAACCAGGTGACCCGGGGCAGGCGGCGGATGTGCCGGAAGCATTCCTCGGTCCGCAGGAACACCTCCTTCGGGGACAGTATCGGTCGGTAACGGTCGTACCGGCGTTCCTCGTAGCGCTCATCAACCTCCGCCTGGAAGTGATCCAGCGCCCCCTGGAGGTCGGGATCCGTCAGGACCAGTGACTGCTGCGGGAGGTAGTCGAACAGGGTGGCGGTTTCGTCAAAGAAAAGCGGCAGGAAATACTCGATCCCCGGAGGCCGGATGCCGGCGGCCACGTCCTGATACACCGGGGCCTCGCGCGGTGCCTCCGGGAATGCCTCGTTCCAGCGGTTGCGGAAGCGCTGGCGCGAGCGCTCGTCCCAGGGGAATTCATGGGCGGGGAGCAGTTCAATGCGTTCCACCTGGTCAATGGAGCGCTGGGTCTCCGGATCGAAGGTGCGGAGTGTTTCCACTTCATCATCGAAGAGTTCGATCCGGTAGGGGAGGTCGGCTCCCATCGGGTAGATGTCGAGGATTGAGCCGCGTACGGCGTATTCGCCGTGTTCCTGGACGTTATCGGCATGGCGGTAGCCCACGGCCTCGAGCCGCTGGCGCCAGTCGTCAATCGGCAGCGGATCCCCTGTCGCCAGCAGAAGTGTGTTGCCCTCGGTGAACGAGGGTGGCGGCAGCCGGTGCATCAGGGTCCTGGCCGGCAGTACCAGGAGGCCGCGCTGCATTCGCGGCAGCTGGTGCAGGGTCCGTATGCGCTGGGAAATGATCGCCTCATGGGGCGAGAACATATCGTAAGGGAGTGTCTCCCAGTCCGGCAGAGAGAGCAGGGCATCATCCTGTTCATCATCACGGTAGAACGCCAGTTCCTGCTCAAGCGCCTGGGCTTCGTCAGTGCTGCCAGTGATCACCAGAGTAAGCCCTGGGAAGCGCCGGCTGGCTTCAAGTATGGCCAGGGAGCGGGCGCTGCCGGGGAGCGATCCCCAGTGTCGGTGATCGCCGCCGCGGGTGGGTGGATCGGCGGGCAGGAGCGGGGACTGGGTGCTGGTCTGGTTCATCAACGCTGCATGGTTGGTGTGCGGAGGCGCCATTCTAAGCCTGAGGCGCCGTGCCTGCCACCCCGGCGCGGCGGAGTCGATTGCGCCGGAGCGCTTTAAACTGGATAATACGCCAGCCCGCAAGGGCCAGAGGCCATGACCCGACATACACCCTGTTTCAGAGGACCCTGATCGTGAGCCAGGAGCAACTCAACCGCTACTTTTCCGACTGGACCGAGCGCGAAGCCATCGCTGAAGCCATGATTCCGTTGATCGGCCGTCTGTACCGCCGCAACAATGTGGTGACGTCCATGTACGGCCGCGCGCTGATCAACCAGTCGGTCATCAACATCCTCAAGGCACACCGATTCGTGCGCCAGATTGAGGCGGAAGAGCTGGATGTCCACGACACCTACCCGGTCCTCGAGACACTGGATCGGCTGAACCTGGGTCAGGCGCACATCGACGTCGGCAAGCTGGCGAACCAGTACAACCAGGTGCGTGACGAACAGAGCCTGGAGGACTTCCTGCGTGAAGCGGTCAATCCGGTCGTTGACCGGTACGACGAGGAGGCCAAAGCCGCGAGCGAGAGCGAAACCAAGGACATTGTCCTTTACGGTTTCGGTCGGATCGGGCGCTACCTCGCCCGGATCCTGGTGGAGAAGGCCGGCGGCGGCAACAACCTGCGCCTGCGTGCCATCGTCGTGCGCAAGGGCGGAGCCGAGAACGACCTGGAAAAGCGCGCCAGCCTGCTGCGCCGTGACTCCGTGCATGGCTCCTTCCGCGGCACCATTACGGTGGACGAGGAAAACGAGGCCATCATCGCCAATGGCAACTACATCAAGGTCATCTACTCCGATGGCCCGGATCAGGTGGATTACACCCAGTACGGCATCGACAACGCCATCATCATCGACAATACCGGTAAGTGGCGTGATGACGAAGGTCTGGGCCTGCACCTCAAGTCCAAGGGGGCCAGCCGTGTCGTCCTGACAGCGCCCGGTAAGGGCAACATCAAGAACATTGTTCCGGGCATCAACAATGATCTGTACACGGACGAGGATCGGATTCTCTCCGTGGCGTCCTGTACCACCAATGCCATCACCCCCGTTCTCAAGGCGGTGAAGGAGCAGTTCGGTATTGTTGATGGGCACATGGAGACGGTCCATGCCTACACCAACGACCAGAACCTGATCGACAACTACCACAAGGGTGAGCGCCGGGGGCGCAGCGCGCCGCTGAACATGGTCCTGACCGAGACCGGGGCGGCCAAGGCGGTTGCCAAGGCCCTGCCGGACCTGGACGGCAAGCTCACCGGCAACGCCATCCGGGTGCCCACGCCCAACGTGTCCATGGCCATTCTCAATCTGAACCTTGAGAAGGCGGCAGCGCGTGATGAAATGAACGAGTTCCTGCGGGACGTGGCGCTGCACTCGGATCTACAGAAGCAGGTTGATTACGTGAGTTCCCCCGAGGTGGTGTCCTCCGACTTTGTGGGCTCCCGCCATGCAGGGGTTGTGGATGGCCAGGCCACGATCGCCAATGGAAATCGTGTTGTGCTCTATGTCTGGTATGACAACGAGGCGGGCTACAGCGCTCAGGTCATCCGGCTGGTGAGCGAGATGGCCGGTATGTCCTTCCCCATCTTCCCGGAGCGCGGCACCGCTGCGGACCACTGACTGCATCCCTGCATGACCGGCCCGCGGCGCGCCTCCCACTTATGGGGTAGGTGCTCAGGGCCGGTTCTGTGTGGAATCCTGTGCCTGGTATCTCTATAATTGGGCCGGTTTTTCACTCCATCCAGTTCTGATTGGGCAAAGCGAATGATCAAGATCAAGAAAGGCCTCGATCTTCCGATAACTGGCGCGCCCGAACCGACCATCGAGCAGGGACGGCCTGTACGGCATGTGGCCCTGACCGGTTTTGACTACATCGGCATGAAGCCGACTCTGAAGGTTCGGGAGGGCGACCAGGTTAAGCGGGGGCAGCTCCTTTTCACGGACAAGAAGAACGAAGGCGTTGTCTACACCGCTCCGGCCGGTGGCACCGTCCGGGAAATCAACCGCGGGGAACGGCGTGTTTTCCAGTCTCTCGTCATCGAAGTGGATGAGAATGAGGAGGCGGAAACCTTCAGCCGTTACAGCGCTTCCGAGATTGACGGGCTTGCCCGTCAGGACGTGGTGGATAACCTTGTCAATTCCGGCATGTGGACGGTGATCAGAACCCGTCCCTACAGCAAGGTGCCGGCGATTGATGCGCCGGAGCCTCACGCGATTTTCGTCTCCGCGATGGATACCCATCCGCTGGCACCGGATCCCCAGACCATCATCAATGAGGATCCCGAGGCGTTCGAGAACGGTCTGCGCGTACTCTCACGGCTGACCAGTGGCTCCGTCCACCTGGGCAGTGGCCCGGATGCCCGGATATCGATGCCCTCGGGCGACCAGTTCCAGCAGCATACGTTTGATGGCCCCCATCCCGCCGGCAATGTCGGCACCCATATCCACTTCATTGACCCCGTGGGCGGTGAGAAAGTGGTCTGGACGGTGGGCTACCAGAATGTGATGGACATCGGCCGCCTTTTCACCACCGGCATGCTGCCCACGGAACAGATCGTGGCCATTACCGGTCCCTGTGCCGCCAAGCCGCGTCTGCTCCGCACCCGTATCGGTGCCAGCCTCGAGGAACTGCTCGAAGGTGAGCTGGAGCAGGGCGATATGGATATCCGGCTGGTGAACGGCTCCGTGCTGGGCGGCCGCGCCGCACGTGGGCCGGTAAGCTATCTGGCACGCACGGCCACCCAGGTCACCGCCCTTGAAGAAGGCTATCGCCGGCACTTCATGGGATGGCTCTCGCCCGGGTCCAACCGGTTCTCCCGCCTCAATATCTACCTTTCCAAGCTGATGCCGGGTAAGCGGTTCAACTTCACAACCACCACCAATGGCTCAGAGCGGGCCATGGTTCCGATCGGAGTCTACGAGGAGGTGATGCCCCTCGACATTCTGCCCACCCAGCTGCTGCGTTCGCTGATCGTTCAGGACACCGAACAGGCCCAGCAACTCGGGGCACTGGAACTCGACGAGGAAGACCTTGCTCTGTGCACCTTCGTGTGTCCCGGCAAGTATGAGTTCGGGCCGATTCTCCGACAGAATCTGACGCGCATTGAGATCGAGGGCTGATTCATGGGGCTGAGACAGATATTCGACCGGATTGAGCCGCACTTCGAGAAAGGGGGGCGTTTTGAGCGCTGGTATCCCCTGTACGAAGCGGTGGACACCATTTTCTATACACCGCCATCGGTGACCCGGACCAACGCCCATGTGCGTGATGGCATTGATCTCAAGCGGATCATGATCACCGTGTGGTTCTGTGTCTTCCCGGCCATGTTCTTCGGTATGTGGAACGCGGGTTACCAGGCCAACACCTATCTGGCCGAGCAGGGCATGGCCATGGCGGACGAGGGGCTGCGTGCCGCCTTCATCTCCGCACTGGCGGGCAATGACCCCGGCAGCATCTGGGATAACATCATCTTCGGTGCCGCCTATTTCGTTCCCATCTACTTCGTGACCTTCGTGGTTGGCGGTTTCTGGGAAGTCCTCTTCGCGACCGTGCGCAAGCATGAGGTCAATGAAGGGTTCTTTGTCACCTCCATTCTGTTCGCGCTCATACTGCCGCCCACTATTCCCCTGTGGCAGGTGGCGCTGGGCATCACCTTCGGTGTGGTTGTCGCCAAGGAGATCTTCGGGGGTACCGGCAAGAACTTCCTGAACCCGGCACTGACCGGGCGGGCCTTCCTGTACTTCGCGTATCCCGCCCAGATCTCGGGCAACGAGGTCTGGACCGCCGTGGACGGTTTCAGCGGTGCGACCGCACTGAGTGTCGCTGCTTCCAGTGGCATGGAGGGGTTGAGTAATCATCTGACCTGGTTTGATGCCTTCTTCGGGTTCATGCAGGGGTCCGTCGGTGAGACGTCAACACTGGCGATCCTGATCGGTGGTGCTGTGCTGCTGTTGATGAAGATCGCCAGTTATCGCATCGTGTTTGGTACGCTGATAGGTCTGATCGGCACGGCGCTGCTGTTCAATGCGGTGGGCTCCGACAGTAATCCGATGTTTGAGATTCCGCCTCACTGGCACTTTGTGATCGGAGGTTTCGCGTTTGCCATGATGTTCATGGCGACGGATCCGGTGTCCGCGTCCATGACCAACACCGGGCGTTGGGTGTTCGGCATCTTCATCGGCGTGATGACGGTACTGATCCGGGTTGTGAATCCGGCATTCCCGGAAGGGGTGATGCTCGCAATCCTGTTCGCGAACCTGTTCGCACCCTTCATCGACCACCTCGTCATTCAGGCGAATATCAAGCGGAGGCAGGCCCGTGTCGCAGTCTAACGATACCGTCAGCAAGATCCTGATCGTCGCCGTAACGCTCAGCATCGTCTTCTCCGTGATTGTCTCGGGCGCGGCGGTCACGCTGCGGCCGGCTCAGGAGCGGAATGAGGCTCTGAGCACCCGTTCCAACATGCTTGCCGCAGCCGGAATCATTGAGGCGGATGCATCCAATGACAGGGTCGCGGAAACGTTTGACCGGTTTGATGTGCTGCTGGTGGAAATGGGAACCGGTGAGACGGTTTCGCCTGAACAAGCCAAGGCGAAATCCGTGGAATCCTATGACCAGCGCCGGGCTTCCCGCGATCCGGATATCTCCCGGGGGCTTGAGAATGATCCGGCCGGCATCAACCGCCAGGCAATGTACCGCAAGGCCTTCGTTCTGAAGGACAATGGCTCGGTGGAGCGGGTGGTTCTACCGATTCACGGCTATGGACTCTGGTCCACCATGTACGGTTTCCTTGCCCTTGAAGGGGATGCGAACACTGTAGCCGGCCTGCGCTTCTACGAGCACGGTGAGACTCCGGGGCTGGGGGCGAAGATCCAGAGCCCGGACTGGGTTGCCAAGTGGAAGGGTAAGAAAATCTACGAGCCGGGCAACTGGCAGACCCCCAACTTCCGCCTGATCAAGGGTGGTGTGGGCGAGAACACCGAGGGCCGCGAGCATAAGGTTGATGCGCTTTCCGGGGCGACGCTGACATCCCGGGGTGTTGAAAGTACGATCAATTTCTGGCTTGGCGAGCGGGGCTATGCGCCCTTCCTCGCCAAGGTGCGCAACGGGGAGATCTGAGCCATGGCGGAACTGAAAACCAAAGACGTCCTGTTTGGACCCATACTGCACAATAACCCGATCGCACTTCAGATTCTGGGCATCTGTTCGGCTCTGGCCGTTACGTCCAGCGTCAAGGTGAGTCTGGTGATGTGTGCCTCCGTGATCGCGGTGACCTGTGCCTCAAACTTTGCGGTATCGCTGATCCGCAAACAGATTCCGAGCAGTATCCGGATCATTGTCCAGATGACCATCATCGCCTCTCTGGTCATTGTCGTGGACCAGTTCCTCAAGGCGTTCGCCTACGAGATCAGTAAGCAGCTTTCGGTGTTCGTGGGCCTGATCATCACCAACTGCATCATCCTCGGCCGGGCCGAAGGGTTCGCGATGCAGAACGGGCCCTGGCTGAGCTTTGTGGACGGTCTTGGTAACGGCCTGGGCTACAGCCTGATCCTGATTGTGGTGGCCACGTTCCGGGAGATCCTGGGTGCGGGTACCTGGATGGGCTTAACGGTACTGCCACTGGCCAGTGAGGGCGGCTTCTATGTCCCGAACGGCCTGATGCTGCTCCCGCCGAGCGCCTTCTTCCTGATCGGCTTCTTCATCTGGGCCGTGCGGATCTGGGATCCGGACCAGATCGAGGAGGAGGAGTTCGAGATGCAGCCCCATAAAGTACGGGAGGCGTTCTGATGGAACACTATATCAGCCTCATCCTCCAGGCCGTTTTCGTCGAAAACCTGGCGCTGGCCTTCTTCCTGGGGATGTGTACCTTCCTGGCCATCTCCAAGAAGGTAGAAGCCGCTATGGGACTGGGGATTGCCGTGGTGGTGGTGCTCACCATCTCGGTCCCGGTGAACAACCTCATCTACAACTATGTCCTGCGTGATGGCGCCCTGTCCTGGGCAGGGCTGCCCAACATGAACCTGAGCTTTCTCGGGCTTTTGACCTATATTGGTGTGATCGCGGCTCTGGTCCAGATTCTGGAGATGTTCCTGGACCGCTATGTGCCGGCACTGTACAGCGCGCTGGGGGTTTTCCTGCCGCTGATCACGGTGAACTGTGCGATCCTGGGCGCGTCACTGTTCATGGTCGAGCGTGACTATGCGTTCGGTGAGAGCGTGGCCTATGGGTTCGGTGCCGGCGTTGGCTGGGCCCTGGCCATCGTGGCCCTGGCGGGCATCCGCGAGAAGCTCAAGTACAGTGATGTTCCGCCGGGACTGCGTGGACTCGGCATCACATTCATTACCGTGGGGCTGATGTCGCTCGGTTTCATGTCCTTCTCGGGCATATCGCTGTAATACGGCGTATTCGGATACAAGGCAGAAGGCGGAGTCATGGTTACAGAAATCATACTGGGCGTGGTGATGTTCACCGTGATCGTCCTGTCGCTGGTCGCGGTCATCCTTGGTGCGCGGGCACGACTGGTCAGTTCCGGTGACATTGAGATCGAGGTCAATGGTGACCCGGAACACAGCTTCACGACACAGGGCGGCGGTAAGCTCCTGGGTAAGCTCGCCGAGCAGGGCATCTTCCTGTCGTCCGCCTGTGGCGGTGGCGGAAGCTGTGGCCAGTGCGTTTGCAAGGTTCACGAGGGTGGCGGCTCCGTGCTGCCAACGGAGAAGAACCACTTCACGCCGCGGGAGCAGCGTGAAGGCTGGCGCCTCTCCTGCCAGGTGCCCGTGAAGCAGGACATGAAGGTTGAGGTACCGGAGGAGTTCTTCGGTGTGCGCAAGTGGGAGTGCACGGTCCAGTCGAACCACAACGTGGCCACCTTCATCAAGGAAACCATCCTCAACCTGCCGGAAGGTGAGGAAGTGGACTTCCGTGCCGGGGGCTATGTGCAGTTCGAGGCGCCTGCGCACGAGGTGCACTTCAAGGACTTCGACGTCGAGGAGGAGTACCACGAGGACTGGGACAAGCACGGTCTCTGGGACATCAAGTCGGTGGTGAAGGAAGATATCGTACGGGCCTACTCCATGGCCAACTATCCGGAAGAGAAGGGCGAGCTGCGCTTCAATATCCGGATCGCGACGCCACCGCCGGGGACCAACCATCCGCCGGGGCAGATGTCCTCTTACGTCTTCTCCCTGAAACCGGGTGACAAGATGACGGTGATGGGTCCCTTCGGCGAGTTCTTTGCCAAGGATACCGATGCGGAGATGTGCTTCATTGGTGGTGGTGCCGGTATGGCTCCGATGCGGGCGCATATCTTCGACCAGCTCAAGCGCATCAACACCAACAGGAAGATCACCTTCTGGTATGGCGCGCGCAGCAGGCGTGAGATGTTCTATGTGGAGGACTTCAACCAGCTCCAGGAGGACTTTGACAACTTCAATTGGCATGTGGCGCTGTCCGATCCACTGCCCGAGGACGAATGGGAAGGGGACGTCGGGTTCATCCATAATGTCCTCTATGAGAACTATCTGAAGCACCATGAGGCGCCCGAGGACATTGAGTACTACATGTGCGGGCCACCCATCATGAATGCGGTGACCATCAAGATGCTCAAGGATCTGGGCGTCGAGGATGAGAACATAGCCCTGGATGATTTCGGGGGCTGATCCCGCGAACACCCGACCAAGGTCGGGTGTTTTTGGTTGAATCCACTGGCGCCCGGGCGTCACCATGGCAATAGGTGGGTCCGTGTATGGAGGTAATCATGTTTGAGACATTTGTTCTGGCAGTAGTGCTTGTGATGGTGCTGATTGCCGGCATGTCGATCGGGGTCATCTTTGGGCGCAAGCCCATCAGCGGCTCGTGCGGGGGCGTGGGCAATCAGGTAGGCGGTGGCAGCGGCTGCTCCGTCTGCGGGCGGTCCTCGGGAAGCTGCTCCGACGATGACGAGGCGCCGGACGCTGGAGAAGCGGATAACCTGACCTACAATGCAGACAGCGACCGGCGGGCTTAAGCGGCACCGGTTACGGAATTCAGGTAGATAGAGGAGTGAGTGAGCGGATGTCGGATCAGCATTTTGATGTTGTGGTAATTGGTGCCGGGCCTGCAGGCGAAGGGGCCGCCATGAACGCGGCAAAGCACGGTCGGCGGGTTGCCATTGTGGATGACAAGCAGACGGTTGGCGGCAACTGCACCCACTGGGCAACCATTCCGTCCAAGGCGCTGCGTTACTCGGTCAAGCAGATCATCAACTTCAACACCAATCCGATGTTCCGCGATATCGGCGAGCCACGCTGGTTCTCCTTTCCCCGGGTCCTGCAGAACGCAGAACGCGTGCGCAACAAGCAGGTTAAACTTCGAACCGGGTTCTATGCCCGCAATCGGGTACAGCGCTTCCACAGCCGCGCGCGTTTCCTGGACCAGAACCAGCTGGAACTGCATGACGAGGAGACAGGTGGGCAGCGGATTACGGCGGACAGCTTCGTGATCGCCACGGGGTCATCGCCGTATCTGCCCCCGGATGTGGATTTCTCCCACGACCGGATCTACAACAGCGACTCGATCCTGACGCTTTCCCACACGCCGCGCACCATCACCATCTATGGTGCGGGCGTGATCGGCTGTGAATACGCGTCCATCTTCTGCGGCCTGGGCGTGAAAGTGGATCTGATCAACCCTGGCAGCCGTCTTCTGTCCTTCCTGGATGATGAGATTTCGGACGCCCTCAGCTACCACCTGCGGAACAACGGCGTGCTGGTCCGTCACAACGAGAAATACGAGTCGGTGGAGGGGGATGACCACGGGGTGGTGCTGAACCTTGAGTCTGGCAAGAAAGTGCGCTCCGATGCCTTCCTCTGGTGCAATGGCCGAAGCGGCAACACCGGCTCCCTGGGCCTTGAGAACGTGGGGCTTGAGACCAACTACCGTGGCCAGCTTGCCGTGGACGATCACTATCGGACCCAGGTCCCGAACATCTATGCCGTAGGCGATGTGATCGGCTGGCCGGGCCTTGCCAGTGCCGCGTACGATCAGGGCCGCTCGGCCTCGTCGGACATCATGGCGGACCGGTACTTCCGTTATGTGGATGACGTACCCACTGGCATCTATACCATTCCGGAGATCAGCTCCGTGGGTAAGACAGAGCGCGAGCTGACGGAAGCCAAGGTGCCCTATGAAGTGGGGCAGGCCTTCTTCAAGGATCTCGCCCGGGCGCAGATTTCCGGGGATCCGGTGGGTATGCTCAAGCTGCTGTTCCACAGAGAGACCAAGGAGCTTCTGGGCATCCACTGCTTCGGGGACCAGGCGGCGGAGATCGTCCACATCGGGCAGGCGATCATGAACCAGCCCGGTGAGGCGAATACGCTGGATTACTTCATCAACACCACCTTCAACTACCCCACCATGGCGGAAGCCTATCGGGTGGCGGCTCTCAACGGTCTCAACCGGATTTTCTGAGAGACGGTTCCGGGTCTGTGTCGGTCTCCGGGCCGCGCAGGCTCTCTACCTGATGCCCCAGCCGACGCCGGTTTTCGAAGTAGACCAGGGCGCTGGTTGGGTAGTCCGTGATCACGGACGCCACACCCATTTTCTCCAGCATCAGCATGTCGTGGATCCGGTTAACCGTCCATGTGGACACGCTCATGCCTTTGTTGCGGGCGTCGCTGACCAGACCCGCGCTGCAGATCCGGTGGTTGCAGCACAGGTACTGGCAGTCAAGACTCTTGGCCTGCCGGACCGGGGAAGGGAAGCGCCGTTCCGCCACATAGCCCAGGCTCACCCGGCGATCGAGCCTGCGGGCCGAGCGCAGGAAACCGGTATTGCTTGAGGTCAGGGTGATCCGCTCGTAGAGGTTTTCCCGCTGGATCCACTCGACCAGGCGGTTGCAGAGCCGGTTGAGCCGGCCCCGCTCGTCGGACTTCACTTCCAGCTGCAGATGCCTGTAGTCAGGGCAGGCCTGAACCACATCATCAAGACTGGGAATACCCGTGGCGTGGTGCCAGCTCGCGGTGTTCTGGCGGGCGTCCAGAGTACTCATCTCCAGGGCGGACACCGAGCTGACAGCCCGGTCACTGCCCGTGGTCCGCAGCAGGGAGCGATCATGGATGACCACGGGGACTCCGTCCTGGGACAGGATAATGTCCATTTCAAAGCGGCGGATGCCATGGCGGTAGGCGTGCATGAAGCCGGCAAGGGTGTTCTCGGGCGCTTCGCCTTTGGCGCCGCGATGGCCGTAGATCAGCATGGGCGCGGATGCCTCCTTCATCCGTTATCGGCGTAGAGCGCGCGCCGTTTGCGGTACGTTTCGTGGCAGAGTTCAACGTCTTTCAGGAACCGGGGCAGATCCCGGGGCAGCATTGCCTGAGGGCCGTCCACCAGGGCTTTTTCCGGGTTCGGATGGAAGTCCGCCAGGATCATGTTGGCCCCGGCGATCACCCCCTGGGCAGTGGCGTGGACGATGTCGGAAATTCCATCCGGTGCCCGGTCGCGGACACCCACGGAGTGGGAGGGGTCAATGCAGACCGGCATGCGGGTCAGGCGTTTGACCACCGGAATGTGAGCGAAATCAACAAGGTTGCGGTGTGGATTGCCGGCCTCGGTTTTCATGCCCCGAAGGCAGAAGATCACATTGGTATTGCCCTCGGTGGCCAGGTATTCAGCCGCGTTGAGGGATTCGTTCAGGGTGATGCCGAATCCACGCTTGAGCAGCACCGGGAAGGTGCTCTGGCGACCCAGAGCCTTGAGCAGCTCGAAGTTCTGGGTGTTACGGGTCCCGACCTGGAGCATCACGCCGGTCGGATGCCCGGTCTGCTCAAGGGCCTGTTCGATCTCCCACACATGATTCTCATGGGTCACCTCCATGGCGACTACCCGGATGTCGTACCGGCCCGCGAGTTCGAACACCCAGGGCAGGCAGTCGGCGCCATGGCCCTGGAAGGAGTAGGGGTTGGTGCGGGGCTTGTAGGCGCCCATGCGGGTGCACTGCTGGCCATTGTCCTTCAGGGCGCGGAGCATCTCCTCCACGTGAGTGGGGTTGTCCACCGCGCACAGGCCGGCAAAGACATTGAGGTTGTCCTGGTCAAAGTGGATGCCGTTGTAGTCGAAGCCGGTCTGGCGTTCGGCGTCACTGTGCCTGCCCAGAACACGGAAATCGTCGGAAATGCGGATGACCCGCTCGACGGCGGGCAGTGCTTCAATCTCTCCGGCGTCGAGGGCCTTGGTATCGCCGATCAGGTAGACCTCGGTCAGTGTCTGCTGGCTCCCGAGCACGTCATGGACACGAACCTCGACATTGCTGAGCTGATCGAGGAAGTTCATGGTCTCGCGGTACGCTTCGCTGTCGCGAGCCGTATCCGGGTGAAGTATCAGTAGCATGGGCCCTCCGGGTCTCTGTATGGCGTTCAGGCGGCCTGGATCCAGTCTCCCAGATTCTTCTCCAGCTGACGCTGGTCGGCGGCAAAGCGCCGGATGCCATCAGCAAGCTTATCGGTGGCCATGGCATCCTCATTGAGGCGCCAGCGGAAGCCGCTCTCATCCAGCGGGGGGTATGTTTCCGTTTGGCTGGCGTTCCCGGGATCCAGGCGACGTTCCAGAGTGCCGGTATCCTGTGACAGCGATTCCAGCAGCTGCGGGCTGATTGTCAGCCGGTCGCAGCCGGCCAGGTGCTCGATCTCGCCCTGGTTGCGGAAACTCGCCCCCATGACGATGGTGCGGTAGTTGTGTGCCTTGTAATAGTCGTAGATGCGCTGTACCGAGCGCACACCGGGATCCTCAGCCGGATCAATGGCATCCAGGCCCGCCTGCGCCAGATGCCAGTCGAGGATACGCCCCACAAATGGCGAAATCAGTGTGGCGCCGGCATCGGCGCAGGCCATCGCCTGGGTGAATGAGAACAGCAGTGTCAGGTTGCACGCAATGCCTTCGCGCTCCAGAACCCGGGCTGCCTGGATGCCTTCCCAGGTGGCGGCGATCTTGATCATGACCCTGTCGGTGTCCACGCCCCGTTGGCGGTAGAGTTGCGTAAGCTCGCGGGCACGGGCAATGGTGGCATCACGGTCAAACGACAGGCGCGCATCGACCTCCGTGGACACCATGCCGGGCACGCTCTCGAGGATCTGTTCTCCCGCCAGTACGGCCAGGCAGTCCCCGGCCAGAACCGGGTCCGGAGAGGCGCTCCGGTCCTGTTCCCGGGCCCAGGCCAGTGCCTGTTCCACCAGGTTGCGATAGGCGTCGGAGGACACGGCCTTGAGCAGCAGCGACGGGTTGGTTGTGGCGTCCCTCGGCTGCCACTGACGGATGGCGTCCAGGTCACCGGTGTCGGCGACCACAGTGGTCATTTGGCGGAGCTGATCAAGTTTGGAAGTCATCGGCTGGTTGCGTCCATTGTGCATCCGGGTGTCTGGAACCCTGAAGGGTAACCCGAGTCACGATAGCGCGCTGTCGCCGGTGTCACAAGCGCGGAATCCGCCTGTCAGGCGGCATCGGCCTTTTCCTGGACCAGCGCCAGCGCATCCCGGACAACCCCGGTGCCGGCCCCGGCGCGATGGGCGTTCTCGCTGAGATGGCGGCGGAACTGGCGGCCGCCCGCACAGCCGTGGAAAAGGTTCATGATGTGGCGGCTCATCGCCTGCAGGGGGACGCCCTCGGCCAGGCGCCGTTCCAGATAGGGAATGAACCGCTCAATGGCCTCTGTACGCGTGATGCAGGGCTCTGGTGTGCCGTGGATCTCCGGGTCCACGCGGCTCAGCAGCCAGGGCTGCTGGTAGGCGGCGCGGCCGATCATGACGCCGTCCACGTGCCGGAGCTGTTCGCGAATGGCGTCCATCTGCCAGAAGCCGCCATTGATGATGATTTCCAGCTGGGGGAACCGTTTCCGCAGGGCATGGACCCAGTCGTACTTCAGTGGCGGCACCTCCCGGTTCTCCTTGGGGCTGAGCCCCTGAAGGATGGCGATGCGCGCGTGTACGATGAAGGTGCGGCATCCGGCCTCCGCGACCCGCTCGATGAAGTGGACCAGGTCCTCCCACTGCTCGTGGCCGTCGATGCCGATGCGGTGTTTGACGGTGACGGGCAGGGCAGTGCTCGCCTTCATGGCGGCCACCGCGCGGGCAACAGTGTCCGGCTCCGCCATCAGGCAGGCGCCGATACGGTTGTTCTGGACCCGGTCGCTGGGGCACCCCACGTTCAGGTTGACCTCATCATAGCCCCAGGCCTCGGCCATGGCCGCGCACTGGGCGAGTTCCGCAGGGTCTGCGCCCCCCAGCTGCAGCGCAACGGGATGCTCCTCCGCGTCATAGTCCAGGAAGCGTGCCCGGTCGCCATGGATGAGGGCGCCAGTGGTTACCATTTCGGTGTAGAGCAGGGCATGACGGGTCAGGCCCCGGACGAACCAGCGGTAGTCCCGGGTGGTGTGGTCCATCATTGGTGCGATGCTGAATCGGCGATCCGGTTCGGGGCGTTGCATGCCGGTCTACTTTTCCTCGGGCTGTTGTTCGGGGCGACAGCGGCTCACCGCGTCCGCAAGGGACTCCAGGAACGCTGTGTAGCCGCCCACGCTGATAGGGATGTCACCCCCGACTGGGTCCCAGCGGCTCACGGCGAGGGGTTGGGGTACATCCAGACCTCGCCACCAGTCACCGCCGAGTTGGGTCTCCGTCATGATACAGGGGAATCGTGCCGCTTCAAGGGACTGCTGGAGGCCGGCGATATGCCGTGCGCTGGGGCTGCGCTCCGGGTTGTTCGTGAGCGTCCCGGCGATGGTCAGCCCGAAGTGATCCGCGAAATAGTGGAACGCATCGTGATAGGTGAACAGCGTAATCACCTGCAGAGGCTCAAGCTGTGCACGGATGCGCTCGGTGGTTTCAACAAGCCTCTGCTCAAAACCTTGGTAATTGCGTTCAATGGCCTGGTCGTCCACCCCGTCCAGTGCGCCCAGGGTTCCCCGGGCACGCCGGGCCATGGCAAGGGCCCTCTCAGGGGACAGCCAGACATGGGGATCCTCGCCGGTGGCGTGGTGGTGCCCATGATCATCATTTTCCGGGGGATTCTGTGGCGCCCCGACCAGCGTCCGGGTCTTGCCGACCAGGGTGCTGTCACTCATGGTCCCCTGCAGGTAGGGTTCCAGCCCGGCCCCCAGCCAGTAGATGCGGTCCGCCTCCGCGAGGCTGCGGCGTTCGGAGGGCCGCATGCTGTAGTGATGGGGGCTGACATCCGCGGGCACCAGCGCCCGGACATCCGCCTGCTCGCCAGCCACTTCCTTGACGATCAGTGCCAGGGGGTGGGTGCTGGTGACAATGAGCGGGCGTTCCGCCCAGGCCGGGGACGAAGTGAAGCCCAGAAGGAGTAGCAACAGGCACAGCAGGCGTCGTCTTATCATAGATCGTTATAACATAACATGTTGGTGGAGGAGCTATTCTATCCAATCATGGCGGGATCGACCATAGGGGAGGATACGGAAGGACGACCCGGCCCGGTGGAGGCGTTATAATACGCGCTTTCATCGAGCCGATGCCGACCTATTCGAGGAGCCAGGAACCGACATGACCGTCAGAACCCGAATCGCCCCTTCGCCCACCGGCGACCCGCATGTGGGTACGGCCTATATCGCGCTGTTCAACCAGTGTTTTGCACGCCAGCACGGCGGGCAGTTCATCCTGAGGATTGAGGATACCGACCAGGCCAGAAGCACCCCGGAATCCGAGCAGGCGATCCTGGATTCCCTGCGCTGGCTGGGGCTGGAATGGGACGAGGGGCCGGATGTGGGCGGCGAATACGGTCCCTACCGTCAGTCCGAGCGGCGCGACGAGTATCGTGCCTATGCCGAACAGCTGGTCGAGAGCGGTCATGCGTTCTACTGCTTCCGCAGTCCCGAGGAGCTGGATGCCATCCGTGATGCCCGCCGGGAGCAGGGCCTCAACCCGGGCATCAAGGGGGATCTGGAGCTGCCGGCGGATGAGGTGAGGCGTCGTATGGACGCCGGTGAGCCCTACGTGATCCGGATGAAGGTGCCGGAAGAGGGCGTGTGCGAGATTGAGGACATGCTGCGGGGCACGGTCACCATCGACTGGACCCAGATCGACTGTCAGATCCTGCTCAAGTCCGATGGCATGCCCACGTATCACCTTGCGAACGTCGTCGACGACCACCGGATGGGCATTACCCATGTGATCCGGGGCGAGGAGTGGATCAACTCCGCGCCCAAGCACAGGCTGCTCTATGACTACTTCGGCTGGGACATGCCGACGCTGTGCCACATGCCGCTGCTGCGCAATGAGGACGGAACCAAGCTCAGCAAGCGCAAGAACCCCACCAGCATCGACCTGTATGAGCGGCTCGGTTTCATGCCTGAGGCGGTGCTGAACTTCCTGGGGCGCATGGGCTGGTCCATGCCGGATGAGCGGGAGCGGTTCACGCTTGATGAGATGCAGGCGGAATTCGATATCCATCGGGTCTCGCTTGGTGGGCCCGTGTTCGACCAGGCCAAGCTGCGCTGGCTCAACGGCCTGTGGATCCGCGAGACACTGACCGACGAGGCCTTCATGGACCGGGTGGGGGACTGGTGGTTCAGCCGTGACCAGCTGGCGCCACTGGTGCCGCACCTCAAGAGCCGTGTTGAGACCTTTTCGGATATTGCACCGATGGCGTCGTTCATGTTCTCCGGGATGCTGGATGTGCGCCCCGAGGATTTCCAGCACCGCAAACTGGAGGAGGAGACCGTGCGGCGGATTCTCCAGTTCGCCCTGTGGCGGCTAGAGGCGGAACGCCACTGGAGCCGGGATACGGTCTTTGCCGATCTCAAGGCGCTTGCGGGTGCCATGGGTCTGAAGCTGGGGGAATTCATGTTCCCGATTTTCGTGGCTGTGGCAGGGACACCCAACTCCTGGTCAGTGGTGGACTCCATGGGGCTTCTGGGCCCGGACGTGAGTCGGGCGCGCCTGCGCCACGCGCTGAATGTGCTGGGCGGTTTTTCGAAGAAACAGGCAAAGAAAGTCGAGAAGGAATACGCGGCACTGGAGACCGGCGAATAAAGGCGGCAATCAGGGGTTGACGCGCCCCTGGGTCGCCACTAATATACGCACCCGTTGGACGCAGTGGGGCCATAGCTCAGCTGGGAGAGCGCGGCGCTGGCAGCGCCGAGGTCGGGAGTTCGAGCCTCCCTGGCTCCACCACTTTTTCAGTCCCGTTCGTCTAGAGGCCTAGGACACTGCCCTTTCACGGCAGTAACAGGGGTTCGAGTCCCCTACGGGACGCCAGATACAGAAAAGCCGGCCACTTGGCCGGCTTTTTTTATGTCCGGATTCCGGTTCAGCCCTCCGCGATGGCTCCCTTGTTCACCCCTTCAAAGGCGTAAACCTCAATCCGGCTTTCCGGTTCCAGCTTCCGGGTTTCATCCCGCAGGTAGCAGGCAATCCATTCCACTGTGGTATCCGGCCCCATGATCTCCGTACGGGCCGCTGGCAGGGTGATTTCGAAATGGCCCTGGTCCGACTCGTAGCTGAACCGGTGATAGGAGATGCCCGCGTCCTCGAAGGTTGCGCTCCGGTCGTCCGCTGTTGCCAGGTAGATATCACGCCAGCGCCCGCCCCAGTAGTGCTCCAGGTCCGGGGCCCGCTCACCGTTGCGCAGGATCTGGATGCGGGAGCGGTGGCCGTGGGCGATGCGCTGGCAGTTGCCGTCGTGTTTTTTGAGCCCGTGGGCGTAGTGGTACCAGGCACCGTCGATCTGCTCCAGGCGCAGATTGATGCGTACGTCGTGGACATTGTCCGGGAGGACCCGCTGAAGGCTTTCTGACAGCCGGGTGGCTATGGCCTGGCGCTCAACGGCTTCTCCGGGGACGGTGGTAACGGCCTGTTCCGGCGAGCGGTGCTCGATCCAGGTACCGTCCTCCAGGTGCCAGCGGAAATGCCCGGGGGACTCCGGGTCCAGCCATTGCAGTTGGGGGTAATCCGCGGGGATCAGCAGCCGGTGATCCACCTGGTCGTCAATGTGCGCCTTGATGGTGCTTTTGACATGGCCGAAGTCGAACACCATACCGGCATCGTTCAGCTCGCCGGCGAGTTCAATGTCCACAATCCAGCTTTCGCCGACCAGGCCGCGGTGACGGTCCAGGTAGGCAAAGTCAATGACGGTCAGGTTATCAACGAAAAGACGGTTCATGATCCGGTGGCTGCCTGCGCTGTAAAAGGCCGCATGGTAGCAGATCACGCCATGCGGCGGGCAGCGGCTCAACCTATAAGCCCGCCGAGCCAGGCAATGCCGAGACTGAAGATACCCAGGCTGACGGCCAGTGCCATGGTGTAGATCCGCGCTGCCGTGGTTTTCTGCTCGCGCCGGTAGAGGTCCAGGGTACGCTGGGCGACCTCCTCGGAAGTGTCCCGCGCGATGTCATGGGCCTGCTGGACCGCTTCCGACTGCAGGGACTGCCAGAACTCCGTATCCACCGTCTGTGTCGCTGTCAGGTGATCTTTGAGGGCGTTCAGGTCGCTTTCCGTCAGTCCCTGTTGGTTCTGCTCCCGCAGCTCCCGGCGCAGTTCACTGAGTTCATTGCCCAGGTTGAGGGTGACTTCAGCGGCCACTTCATTCTTCAGCGCCTCCAGTCGGTTTTCCACCAGTTCACGGAAATCCGCGGTCTGCTTTTCAATCGCCTCTTCCCGCCGGCGTTCACTGTCCTCGATCAGGCGGCGGACATGGTCGTGCTGTTCGTCGAAGAGACTGGAAAGCAGCTCATGCAGCCGGTTGTGGATGTGGGTCTTCACCGCTGAACGCGCGATCTGTTCGATCAGCTCCGTGGTCAGGGGAACGGTGTCCCCCTCGGTGCCCGTGCTCTGGGGGCTGTCCGCAAGCCGCACGCTGGCCCCGGTTTCAAGGGGCTCGGAATCCTCGGGTGGTTCGGCCACATCCTCGGGGGCCGGTGGTTCGGGCAGGGTCCCCTGGTTCAGGTCCTGGGTCAGGGCCGTGAGGATGCTGTCGAGACCGTCCGCCTGCGGGGGTTTGGTGAGGATGTTGTAGACTCCGTATCCCTGCGCTTCCTGAATGAAATCATCCGATTTCTTTGAGGTGCACATGACCACCGGGATGGAGGCGGTTGCCGGGTTGCGCTTGATGGCCTTGGTGGCCTCCACGCCATTCATGCCCGGCATCAGGTGGTCCATGAAGATGACGTCCGGTGGCTGTTCGCTGTTCAGCAGATCCAGAGCCTCCTCGGCGGAGCCCGCCATGCTTACGTCCATGCTCCGGCTCTCAAGGAGTTTGCTCAGGGCGAAGCGGGCGACTTTGGAGTCGTCCACCAGCAGAGCGGTATTGATGGTCATCTGGCTTCCTCTTGCGTACTGCGTTGTTACCGGATGGGCTGACATGGGTCACCACGCCTCCATGGATGGACATTGGGTTTCCCGGTAGCTGCCCTTGCGGTAGCACACTCCCGGCTCCGAAGTGCGGGCGATGAAGACCTCACCTTCCGGTGTGGTCATGCGGACCTCGCCGTAGGGTTCGCCTTCCCGGAACGTGCTTTCAATGCTGGCGCCGCTGGGATGACGGATCTCGCCCTCGCCGTGGAAACGGCCATCGACAAACTGGCCCCGGTACTGGCGCCCACTGCTGAAAGTGCGGACCCCTTCGCCATGGAAACGGTCGTTGGCGAACTCGCCACGGTAATAGCCGCCGTTGGGATAGGTCAGGCGGCCCTCGCCGTGCAGCTCGCCGTCCCGGAAATCACCCACGTACATGAGTCCTTCAGCGGTGGTGAGGGTGCCGTGCCCGTTAAGCTCGCCGTCTTCCCAGTTACCGGTGAAGGTGTCGCCGTTGCTGGCGGTGAGTGTGCCACGGCCGTGGTACTCGCCATCCTGGAAATCGCCCTCATAGACATCACCATTGGGGCGCTGCAGGTTGCCTTCGCCATGCATGGTGCCCTGCCGCCACTCGCCTTCATAGATGCGCCCGTCCGGGAAGTGGGCTGTCCCCTCGCCGTGGAACTCACCGTTGCGGAATTCGCCCTCGTAGGTGAGGCCGTCGCTGTCGCGGTAGGTGCCTTCGCCGGTTTTCACGCCGTGTTCCCAGGTGCCGTTGCGGTAACGGACAGTGGTGTAGCGCTCAAGGCGCGCCATCAGGGTGGGAGAGTCGCCGGCATCCAGGTGGATCCGCTCGCGCCAGGTACTGTGTTTCGGTTTGCTGATCTCGATGGTGTAGGTTCCGGGGGCCAGCTCCAGGTCCATGGCGGTGGACCCCCGGGGCTTGCCATTGATCCGCACCTGGTCGTCGTAGACGTTGGAGCGCAGTGTCAGCCGGGCTTGTGTCGGCTGCTGCTTTTTCTTCTGCTCCGCCTTTCCGCCGGCGGTGGGCTGGGAATCAGCTGCCATTTCGGCGCGAGCGTCATCAGGCGTGTTTTCGGAGCTGCTACCCGTATCAGGTACGGAAACGGCCGGGATGACCCGAGGAATCCTGTCGGCGCTGGCCTGGGATCTGTCTGCTGGGGCGCGCTCATCACCCGCGCTGGTTTGCGTCTCCCCGGAAGAGGAGGGGGAAACCGCCGGAATGCGTGAGCCCACCAGCTCCGGAGAGCGCTGGATGGTGGCAAAGCCGGCCGTCACCAGCAGCATGATCGCGAGAAAATTCGCAAACAGCAGTGGTCTGTAGTCGATCATTGCATGCCACTCCGTTCATTGCGGCACCGCGGGTCAGGCAGGAGGCAATGGCGGCCACCTGTTCAGTCTGACTTCATGTTATCGGAGAACGGGTACTGGCTGCGTGAAGTGACGCACTTTTCAGGCGTTTTCCGAGCGGCTCTGCTGCTGCAGTTCCTCCCAGGCGCGCATGTGCACGTCTGCTTCGTACTCGTAGGGCGATTTGAACGGCGTCAGGACCAGGTCAAAGACCGCGAAAAGCAGGCCCACGGAAAGCCAGGACAGTACCAGCGTCTCCAGGGTGGTGGCCTGGACCTGGGCGGTTGCGTCCACGAAGCGCTCCAGGTGCGGCAGGGCGTTGTCCACCAGCGCCACGGGATTGAAGCGGGCGAACACCAGCGGAATCCAGAATCCCAGAAATACCGGGAAGAATCCGAAGGACCAGAGGATCCGGCGGATCAGATAGATCGCCAGCGCGTTGACGTATCGCCGCCGCAGTTCCGGTATGCCCCGGATCTCTTCCAGGTAGCGCTTGCGTTCAACCCAGTAGGCTTCAACCCGCGGACGGGATCCGGAAGTCTCGGTATGCTCGTTTTGGCTGGTCAATGATTGTCCATGCATAAGTTGCCCAGTGTCCCCTCACTATAAACAAGATGTGAGCGGTTGCCAGAGGCCACCCCGCTACGGCTGTGGGAACACGGGCGCGCAACCGCTAGAATGGCGGCACATTCATCGGACAGGACGAGAGCATGCTGGATCAGGCGGAACCGCAGGTTCACCCGGCTTTCGAGTGGGTACGCAATCACCGGATCGAGACACTTCACCTGGAGGTGGAGGAGTACCGCCATCGGGCCACCGGGGCATGCCATCTGCATCTCGCTTCAGACAACGACGAGAACGTTTTCCTCGTGGCACTGCGGACCTTCCCCATGGACTCCACCGGGGTCGCGCACATCCTCGAGCACACGGCCCTGTGCGGGAGCGAGAACTACCCCACGCGCGATCCGTTCTTCATGATGATCCAGCGTTCGCTGAACACCTTCATGAACGCGCTGACCAGCAGTGACTGGACTGCCTATCCGTTTGCCAGTCGCAACCGGAAGGATTTCGACAACCTGCTCTCGGTCTATCTGGATTCCGTGTTCTTTTCCAATCTGGACCCGCTGGATTTCGCCCAGGAGGGCCACCGGCTCGAATTCGAGACTCCGGACGACCCCAGTACGCCACTGGTGCACAGGGGCGTGGTCTACAACGAGATGAAGGGCGCCATGAGTTCGCCGGTGTCACAGCTCTGGCAGACGCTGTCCAAGCATCTGTTCCCGACCACGACCTATCATTACAACAGCGGCGGCGAGCCGGACCATATCGTGGACCTGACCTATGACCAGCTGGTCCAGTTCTATCGCCGCCACTACCACCCCAGCAACGCGATCTTCGCCACCTTCGGCGATATCCCGGCGCGCGAGCACCAGGAGCGTTTTGAGTCCCTGGCGCTGAACCGGTTCCAGGCGGCGGAGATCGACCTGCCGGTGCGCAATGAGAAGCGCTACTACGCCCCTTTGAGGGTTCAGGAGCATTACGGCGTGGACCCGGACGAGGGCACTGACAACCGGACCCATGTGGTCATGGGCTGGCTGCTGGGGGAGAGTTTCGACCTGGAGAAGAACCTTGAGGCGGAACTGCTCACAGCCGTTCTGCTGGAAAACAGTGCCTCGCCGCTGCTGCAGGCTCTGGAGACCACCAGCCTGGGGCAGGCACCCTCGCCGCTGTGCGGGCTCGAGGATTCCAACCGGGAAATGACCTTTGTCTGCGGCATCGAAGGCACGGAGCCGGAGCAGGCCGGCGACGTGGAGAATCTGATTCTTGAGACACTGGAGCAGGTGGCACGCGAGGGCGTCGCCCATGAGAAGCTGGAGGCCATCGTGCACCAGCTGGAACTGCAGCAGCGCGAGATCTCGGGTGACGGGTTCCCCTACGGTCTGCAACTGATCATGCAGGCGCTCTCGCCCATGGTGCACGGTGGTGATCCGGTGGATCTGCTCGACCTGGAGCCGGTACTGGAACGGCTTCGTGAACGCATCCGGGATCCGGAGTATGTGCCCGGGCTGATCCGGCGCCTGCTTCTGGACAACCCTCACCGGGTGCGCCTGGCACTGGCGCCGGACACCGGCCTCAACGAACGCCGGGAACAGGCGGTGCGGCAGGCGCTGGACGAGCAGAAGGCGAGCCTGACCGAAGAGGAGCAGCGGACCCTGGTCGAGCAGGCGCAGGCCCTGCAGGCGCGCCAGAACCAGGAAGCGGACGACAGCATGCTGCCGCGCGTGGGCATCGAGGATGTGCCGGCGTCGCTGAAGATCCCGGAAGGGGAGTCCGACGCGTCCGGGCGCATCACCCGCTATCACATGGGCACCAATGGCCTGGTGTACCAGCAGCTTGTGGCGCCGCTGCCGGATCTCGCCCCGGAACAGCGCCAGCTTCTGCCCATCTATTCGAGCATGCTGAGCGAGGTGGGTGCGGGCTCCGAGGACTATCTGCGTATGCAGGACCGCATCTCGGCGGGCAGTGGTGGCATCAGCGGGGCGGCCACTATCAAGGGCAACGTTGACGATGTCCAGTCCGTGCGCGGCTACTTTACCCTGGGCGGCAAGGCCCTGGCCGCGAACAGCGACGATCTCGCCGGGCTTCTGCATGACGTTGCCTCTGCCGCACGGTTTGACGAAAAAGAGCGGGTGCGTGAGCTGGTGGCGCAGATGCGCGCCCGCAGGGAACATTCCATCACCGGCAGCGGTCACGCATTGGCCATGGGTGCGGCTTCACACGGGGCCAGCCCCGGCGCCCGCCTGACCTATGAACTCGGTGGGCTCGAGGGCATCCGCCAGCTTGTGGCTCTGGATGACCGCCTGGACGACAGCGCCGAGCTTGACCGCTTCTGCCAGCGCTTGTCGGAGCTTCATGAGCGGATCCACGCGGGCGGGCCGGACTTTCTGCTGATTGGCGAGAGCAGTGGACTGGAAGGCTCCGAGGCCGCTGTGCGTGGCCACTGGTCCCTGGATGGGGATCGGGCTGAAGGTGGCTTCCATCTGGATCCGGTGAGTGAACAGGTCAACGAAGGCTGGCTGACCGCGACCCAGGTGAACTTCTGCGCCCGGGCCTTTCCGACAGTGCCGGTGGAACATCCGGATGCGGCGCCGCTGAGCGTTCTGGGTGTGCTGCTGCGCAATGACAACCTGCACCGCAGTATCCGGGAGCAGGGCGGCGCCTACGGCAGCGGCGCGGGGCAGGACAGCGCCAACGGGGTTTTCCGTTTCTTCTCCTATCGCGACCCGCGCCTCGAGGAGACCCTGGCCGACTTCGATCGCTCACTGGAGTGGCTGCATGCTGGTGGGCAGACTGCGGCCTCCGTGGAAGAGGCCATACTGGGCGTGATCTCCCAGCTGGACCGGCCGCGCTCACCGGCGGGCGAAGCACGCTTCGCGTATCAGAGCCGGCTGTTCGGGCGCACGCCCGAGCAGCAGCAGCGCTTCCGGGAACGGGTTCTGGCGGTGGACCTGGCCTCCATGCAGGAGGCTGCCGAACGCTGGCTCACGCCTGACCGGGCCAGCACGGCCGTTGTGACCGGCCACGGCAACCGTCAGAAGCTGGCCGATCTGGGCATGAAGGTGCTCGAAATCTGATCAGCGCGCCCGGCGTTCGATCCCGGTCTGGACCAGGAGGCGGGTGGAGATTTCCTCCACCGAGTAGTCTGTGGTGTTCAGGTTCGGGATCCGCTCGCGGCGGTACATGCTCTCCGCTTCGCTGACTTCCATCATGCACTGGCGCAGAGACGCGTAACCGGAGTTGGGGCGGCGTTCATTGCGGATCGCCGACAGCCGGTTGGGGTCAATGGTCAGCCCGAAAAGCTTCTGCCGGTGGGGCTGCAGGGCCGAGGGAATGCGCTGCTCCTCCATATCCTCCTCGGTGAGCGGGTAGTTCGCTGCCTTGATCCCGTACTGCAGGGCCAGATACAGGCATGTGGGCGTCTTGCCGCTGCGTGACGGGCCGATCAGGATGACGTCGGCATCGTCGTAGTAGCGTGTGCGGGCGCCGTCGTCGTTCTCCAGCGCGTAGTTCACCGCCTTGATCCGCTCTTCATAGCCCCCATCGCGGGAGATGGCGTGGGATTTACCCACGGTGTAGGAGGAACTGGAATGGAGTTCGTTCTCCAGTGGCGACAGGAAGGTACCGAAGATGTCCACCATGAAAGCGTCGGCCCCGGACAGTTCGCCCCGGATCTCGCTGTCCACAATGGTGTCGAAGGTCAACGGCCGTGCCCCATCAAGTTCGCCCGCCTTGTTGATCTGCGCCACCGCTTCCCGGGCCTTCTGCACGGAGTCGATGTAGGGCAGGGTGATCTTCTCGAACTGGATGCTGTCGAACTGCGCCAGGAGGCTGTTGCCAAGGGCCTCCGCGGTAATGCCGGTGCCGTCGGAGATGAAGAATGCGGTGCGTTTCATGGGGCGAGGGGCTCCCTCCTGATTTTCCGGTATCCTAGGCCGATACGGTCGGTGTGTGAACCCGGACCGCGCAATGGTGGAGATGACCCCGCCGGTTACAGTATGATACGCGGGCTCTGCAGGGCGCGTGGCGCCCCGGGTGACAGGCAATAACGAGGGAGATGGGCTTTGGACGATTTCATCATCGGTTTCGAGCAACTCGGCATGGACGATGTCGAACGCGTGGGCGGCAAGAATGCCTCCCTCGGGGAGATGATCAGTAACCTCGCCAATGCCGGTGTGACGGTACCCGGTGGGTTCGCCACCACAGCACAGGCCTACCGCGAGTTTCTTGAGAAGGACGGGCTGCGCCAGCGCATTGATGAGACCCTGGACAGTCTGGACATCAATGATGTGAACGAACTGGCGAGGGTCGGCGCTAAGATCCGCCAGTGGATCATCGATACACCTTTTCCGCCGGCACTGGAACAGGCGATTGCGGACCGCTTCGGCGCCATGCAGGAGGGGAACGAACGCATGGCGGTGGCGGTGCGCTCCTCGGCGACGGCGGAAGACCTGCCGGACGCCTCCTTTGCGGGCCAGCAGGAGACCTTCCTGAATATTGTGGGGCTGGACAACGTCAAGCTCGCCATCAAGGAGGTGTTCGCCTCCCTGTTCAATGACAGGGCGATTTCCTATCGGGTGCATCACGGCTTTGACCACAACAAGGTGGCGCTATCCGCCGGTATCCAGCGCATGGTGCGAAGCGAGACCGGAAGCAGTGGTGTGATGTTCACCCTCGATACCGAATCCGGTTTCCAGGAGGTGGTGTTCATTACCGCCTCCTATGGTCTGGGTGAGACCGTTGTGCAGGGTGCGGTGAACCCGGACGAATTCTACGTGCACAAGCCAACGTTCGAGGCCGGGCGCCCTGCCGTTCTGCGGCGCAATCTGGGCAGCAAAGCCATCAAGATGGTCTATGCCGGTGACGGTGAAATGGGCCGCTCGGTGGAGACGGTCAAGGTGGATGCCGAGGACCGTAACCGGTTCTGTCTCAGCGATGAGGACGTCACCGAGCTGACCAGCCAGGCCCTGACGATCGAGAAACACTATGGGCGGCCCATGGACATCGAATGGGCCAAGGACGGTGACACCGGCAAGCTGTTCATTGTGCAGGCGCGGCCGGAAACGGTCCGCAGTCGCAAGGGCCTGCACACCATGGAGCGCTACCTGCTCAAGGAGAAGGGGACAGTGCTGGTTGAGGGACGGAGCATCGGCCACCGCATCGGTGCCGGCCCGGCCCGGATCGTCACCAGCATCAACGAGATGGACCGCGTCCAGGAAGGGGACGTGCTGGTAACGGACATGACCGATCCCGACTGGGAGCCGGTCATGAAGCGTTCGGCGGCGATCATCACAGACCGTGGCGGGCGTACCTGTCACGCGGCCATCATTGCACGGGAGCTGGGTATTCCCGCCGTCGTGGGTTGCGGCAATGCTTCCGAACTCATTCACGAAGGCCAGGAGCTCACGGTTTCCTGCGCTGAGGGCGATACCGGGCTGGTTTACGACGGCCGTCTGGATTTCGAACTGCGCGAGAATTCCGTTGAGTCCATGCCGAATCTGCCGTTCCGCATCATGATGAACGTCGGCAATCCGGATCGGGCCTTCGATTTCCAGGCCATGCCGAACGAGGGTGTGGGCCTTGCCCGGCTGGAGTTCATCATCAACCGCATGATCGGTGTTCACCCCAAGGCGCTGCTGAATTTCGAATCACTGCCGGGGGACATCAAGCAGACGGTCGAGAAGCGCATCGCCGGTTACGATTCGCCGGTGGATTTCTACATCGACAAACTGGTGGAGGGCATCTCCACACTGGCGGCAGCGTTCTATCCCAAGCCCGTCATCGTGCGGCTGTCGGACTTCAAATCCAATGAGTATGCCAACCTGATCGGGGGCACCCTGTACGAGCCGGATGAAGAAAACCCGATGCTCGGCTTCCGGGGGGCTTCCCGCTACATCTCGGATTCCTTCCGGGACTGCTTTGAACTTGAGTGCCGGGCACTGACCCGGGTCCGGGAAGAGATGGGCCTGAACAACGTAGAGGTCATGGTGCCGTTCGTACGCACCCCAGGTGAGGGGCGCCAGGTGGTGGAACTGCTGGCGGAGAACGGTCTCGAGCGCGGTCGTGAGGATCTGCGCGTGATCATGATGTGTGAGCTGCCAGCCAATGCCCTCCAGGCCGAGGAATTCCTGGAGCATTTTGACGGCTTCTCCATCGGCTCCAATGACCTGACCCAGCTCACGCTCGGGCTGGACCGGGATTCCGGGATCGTGGCCCACCTCTTTGATGAACGTAACGAGGCGGTCAAGTCGTTGCTGGCCAGTGCCATAGCCGCCTGCCGCAAGGCCAATAAATACGTCGGCATCTGCGGCCAGGGGCCCTCGGACCATCCGGACCTGGCCAAATGGCTGATGGAGCAGGGCATCGACAGTGTTTCTCTGAATCCGGATTCGGTTCTGGACACCTGGTTCTTCCTGGCGGAAGGGCAGCACTCCTGATCGTCCGGTGGAACCCCAGGCAGGCTTGAGGAAGGCGGGTATGCAGAGCAGCAGCCGATTGTTTCCGGTGACCCTGTCGGCCACCGAAATGGCCGCTGACCTCTATGAGGACGTGTATCTGCTGAACCCGGGCGTGAGCCCGGATCCCAGTGTCCGCATCGCCGTGACGCGGGTGCGTGATCCGGCCTGGCAGGGCCGGCGCGTGCCGGTGGTGCTCATCCACCGGGAGTTCCAGAACAAACGCCAGTGGCTCTCGCCCGGAGGGGAGGGTCTGGCGGGGCTGCTTGCCCGTTACGGATTTGACGTCTGGCTGCCGGAGATGCGCGGCCATGGCATGTCCCCCCGTAACCGCGACTGGGCCCTGGGTCACATTGCGCTGCTGGCGGAGGAGGACCTTCCTCCGGTGCAGCGGTTCGTGGAAGAGCAGAGCGGCGTGCCCCCGGCCTGGCTGGGGCAGGGGCTTGGTGCCCGCATGCTGGCGCATGCCCTGATCAACAATCATCGCTTTCTGCGCCTGGTGCCCGCTGCGGTCTTTGTGGACCCCGGCCGGGCGGATGCCCACTGGACGGAATCCGAGGCCACCATGGGCGAGAAACTGGGGCTCCGTCGTCGCCAGCGTTTCCTTGGCGGTCTGCACGGCTGGGGGCCGGAGGATGAGCCCAGCGCCCTGTTCCGGGACCTTTACCGGACCCAGAAACGTTATCGCAGGGGCAAGGGACACCCCACCCACGAGGGGCTGCGCGTCATCCGCTGCCCGGGTCTGGTGGTCGGTGTCGAGGATGATGAGGCCACTGTGCGCGGTTTCGCGGGCAATCTTGGCGGACAGGTCCGCCACACCCTGGGGCCGGGGGAAGGGGGCAGAAGCGCCGCCGGTCAGAGTGTCCTGGGAACGGCGCTTCAGGATGACATCCGCGCCTGGCTGACAGAACATACCCGCGACCTGCGGGCGGACAGTATTGACTGAAATCGCAACTGGATCAGGAGGAAATCGTGTCGCAAGAGACAATCGTTACACCGGATCTTGTGGATGAGCATCCGGAAGTGGCTGTGGTGGAGCCCATGTTCGTTAACCTGGGCGGGCGCAGCGCTTTTGGTGGTGAGATCGTGACCGTGAAATGCTTTGAGGACAACTCCGTGGTCAAGGAGCAGGTTGGCAAGGAGGGGCATGGCAGGGTTCTCGTTGTCGACGGTGGCGGTTCGCTGCGCATCGCCCTTCTGGGTGACATGCTGGCGGAGAAGGCGTCGAAGAATGGCTGGCAGGGCGTGATTGTCTACGGCTGCATCCGCGATGTGGACGTGATCGGTGAGACGGACATCGGTGTCCAGGCCCTGGCCACCCACCCGCGCAAGAGTGAAAAGCGTGGTCTGGGAGATCTTAACGTGGCCGTGAGTTTCGGCGGTGTCACCTTTGAACCCGGTCATTACGTCTATGCCGACAACAACGGCATCATCGTATCCGCCGAGCCACTGCCGGAAGTCTCCGTGTAACAGGCGCCTTAATCTTTGACGCCTGCTGCCCCCTCCCGGTATAACGTATTGAACCAGTAACAATAACAACCTTGGGACGGGACAATCTCATGACTGGAGATTCAATGCGGGATACCTCCGAGAAGCGCGATTTCATCCGTATGCACGTGGATACGGTGATTGAGCTTTTCGAGGAGGGCAGCGATCAGCGTATGGAAGGACGCTGCGTGGACCTGAGCGCCACGGGCATGGCGGTAGAGATGGAACGGGAGCTGGCTGAGGGGCAGCGGGTGCACACCTCGCTGCCCTCAAAAAACCCCGATTTTCCGCCGTTCGAGACCGTTGCCACCGTGCTGAGGAGCGAGTCGATTGATGGCGGCCGCTGGCGGGTGGGTCTGCGGATCGAGGAGGTCAAACGCTGAGCCTGACCATGGTCAGGCCCAGTTGTCGCTCTTGCGACTGGGTTTGAGCAGCGGGAAGATAACCGCAATGAAAATGCCCGCAATCACCAGGCCGCCACCGGTGAGGAGGTAGCTGGATTCACGGCTGTCCTCGAGGCGCTGGTTCTCGTTGGTCAGAAGCTCAACCTCCTTGCGCAGCTCCTGGCGTTCCTCGCGCAGTTCGCGGTTGCGTTTCTCGAGGTTGATCGCGTCCTGGGAGATGGACCGGATGCGCTCCAGCTCGTCACTGGTTTCACTGAGTTCCGATTCCAGGGACTGTTTCTCCTGCTGGACCTGTTCGAGCTTTGATCGGGTCTCCTCCAGCTGTGAGCGTGCTCCGGAGAGATCCTCTTCAGTGCTGGCCAGTTGCTGCTTTACATCCTGGAGTCGTTCTTCCGCGATGCGCTCGGAACTCAGGAACCGGCTTGCGATGTAGCCCTCCTCACCATCACCAAAGCGCACGCGCGAGTAGCCGGTCTCCTCATCTTCCTCCAGCACCTCTACGGCGGTACCGCTGCGCAGGGCGGACTCAATGATCCGGTACTCGTTGCCCGGACCGGTGCGGACGGGGACGTAGATTACGTCGTCCACATACTTGGTTTGAGCCTGTGCCACGGAGGCAAACACAAGCAGCAGCGGCACGATGCAACGTAATGCTCTGTTCATGCCTTTCTGTGGGGTCATGATGTTATTCCCTGTTAAACGAAGTCCGGATTCTGCCACAGCGTATTCGCCTTGCCCAGTGAGGCTCAGGGGAGTACCGGTTTGAATGGTCTGACTGTAACCTTCTCGTAAACTCCGGCTTCCACATAGGGGTCCGCATCGGCCCATGCCTGTGCCGCGGTCAGGGATTCAAACTCTGCTACCACCAGGCTCCCGGTGAAACCAGCTTCTCCCGGCTCAGTGGTATCCTCGGCCGGAAAGGGGCCGGCCATGAGCAGGCGCCCTTCGCTCTTGAGAGCCTCAAGGCGCTCAAGGTGCGCAGCACGGGCCTGCTTGCGGCGCTCAAGACTGTCTGCGACATCGTTGGCGATGATGGCGTAGAACATAGGGATCTCCTGCCTAGAATAACGGGTGCGTATGAGTGGCAACAGCCGCCTATGATAAGCTGCCCCCGTCTTTACGCCAATCCCGGCACGGCGCCTTATTTCCCGGAGTATTATGCACATCGACGGACACAGTCCGCTGCTAACGGACCTGCATTGCCACAGCACCGCCTCCGACGGCGGCCTTTCACCGGCCTCAGTGGTGGCCCGCGCCTCGGAGAACGGTGTGGGCGTCCTGGCGCTGACCGACCATGACACCATTGCCGGTATGGGCGAGGCCCGGGAGGCGGCTGTGGCTGACGGCATGCACCTGGTGAGCGGCGTGGAGCTGTCCTGCCTCTGGCGTGGCCAGACCATCCATGTGGTGGCCCTGGATTTCGATCCGGACGAGCCGGGGTTTCTGCAGGTGCTGGAAGGGCAGGAGAGTGTCCGGCACCAGCGCGCGGGGACCATTGACGAGCGGCTCCGGAAACAGGGTCTGCCCTCGGTGCTGGAACAGGCACGGGATCTGGCAGCCGGTGTTCCGGGGCGCCCCCACTTTGCCCGGGCGCTGGTTGATGCTGGTGTGGTCGCCGGGGAGCGGCAGGCGTTCCAGCGTTATCTGGGAACCGGGAAGGTGGGAGACGTGGCGACCTGCTGGCCGGAACTGGCAGTGGTTGTTGGCTGGATCCGTGAGGCGGGTGGTATTCCGGTACTGGCCCACCCCCGGCGTTACGGGCTGACCAACAATAAGCTGAGGAAGCTGGTACAGGCGTTCCAGGATGCGGGAGGTCAGGCTCTGGAGGTGCTCAGTGGCGGCCATTCGCCTCAGGATAGCGGCTATCTCACGCGCCTGTGCCTGGATGGTGGGCTCTGGGCTTCCGGGGGCAGTGACTTCCACTGGCCGGAACGGCCCTGGTCGGAGCTGGGCCGCCTTCCGGATCTGCCCGCCGGGCCTGACCCGGTCTGGCGGCACTTCCGCTGGGAAACACAGGCCCGTCTTCAGGGCGAATGATAGTGCAGGTAGAGATCCGTCAGGAGTTCCGGTATGGCGTCGGCATAGTCCGCCAGGCGCTTGGAGTCCCTGCGGGCCTGCTGGAAGGCTTCATCATCGAACAGGTTTGAGAGGGTCAGGATAGGCGTCATCAGCTGTCCCACCGTTTCCTCGTCCTCGCCCAGCCACTGATCCTCATCCAGCAGGAAGGTGTCTGTGAAACCGGCACACCAGTTCTCAAGCGCCTCCTCGGCGGTGTCGTCATCCTCGGGTTCGGGCAGCTCCAGCGTCTGACCCTGTTCCAGCTCCTGCTGGATGGTCCTGGCGAGCCGCGATACCAGTGTCCCGAACTCGTCGGGCATGGCGTCGCCACCGGCCTCGGGCTGGCCGGTGGCAATCGCGTGGATGCGCTCCGCCGACACCGGTGCCGGCCCCACGACTGAGGCCGTGACCACGCCGTGCAGGCCAAACACATCCAGTGCCTCATCGCCCTGTCCGGGGGCGAACAGGATTGATTCCAGGGTTTCCACGTCCTGATCAGTCAGCATAACCTGGTTTCACTCCTGTTCGTTGGTCTGTGCCTGGTTGCGGGCCCTGCGGAACTCCTCCTGACGTCGGCGGATCTCCCGGGGATCGTTGTAGGCGCGCCCCTTGATCGGGTCCAGGTGAACCTCATCCTCCGCCGGGCTGTTCTCCGCCTCAGCGGTTCCGGTTTCCGCTGCGGCTGGCTGCTCAGGCGCGGCGGATGCCGATTCAGCCTGGGGAGCAGTCTCTGTCTGGGGCTCTGCTTGAGACGGGGCACCGGACGCCTCCGTGGAGGGCGTTGTTTCATCCGCCTGGGCGCTGGCGGGTTCGTCGGCGCCACTGGCAGGCTCGCCACGGCCCTCCGCTTCCGGTTGTTTCCCGGCTTCGGTCCCGGCAGAAGGCGCCTCATCGGTTGAGGTTGCCTTATCAGTGGCCGCCTTGGAGGGTTTCTGTTGTGCGCTTTCAGCGGCGCTTTCCTTAGCGGAACCAGCATCCTTTTCGGCAGCCGGGGTCTCCTTAGCTTTTGCGGCGCTTTGCTTTGCCTTGGGGGCTTCGGATTGCCCTTCGGAGCCAGCGCCGGATTCCCTCTCTGCCTTGGCGTTTCCGGTTTCCGTTTTCACGCTCTCGGCGGATTCCTGATCAGCAGGCTTGCCGTTCTTATGGCGGGGCCGGCGGGGACGCTGGAATTCCGGGTTCGGTGTTTCGTCCTCGGCGCTTTCCTGTTGGTTGCGGTTTCTGCCACCGGAGCCGCCACGACTCTGGTTCTTTCTGCGGTTGTCCGAGCGGCCCTGGTCGTCGCCATTGCTCTCAGGGGCTTTATTGCCGCTGCCCTGGGACTGTTTGTCAGAGGACTCCTCCTTCTGCGGCTCGTCACGGTCCGAATCACGATTGCGACGGTTACCTCCCCCCTTGGATTTCTGGGGGCTGCCGTCGTTACTGCCGCCTTTGTTTCCGCCACCGGCATTCGGGTCGGTATCGGATTTGCGGTCGGAACCGGATTTCTGCTCGCCCTTCGGCTTCTGGTCGGCCTTGGGTTTCTGGTCGGCATTGGACTTCTGGTCGCCACCGGATTTCTGTCCGCCGCCGCCTTTACCGGACTGGCGGGACTGATTGCCGCCGCCTTTGCCACCCTGGCCGGAACCTTCCTGTTTGCCGCCGTCCTGCTTGCCACCGGACTTCTGCTGGTTATCCGAATCCTGCTGGCCCTGACCCTGGCCCCGGTTGCGGTTCTGACCACCACGGCGGCGCCTGTTCTGGCCGCCGCGCTGGTTGTTGCCATCCTGGCCCTGACGGCCACTCTGCTGTTGGCTGCCCCCCTGCTGACGCTGCTGGCTGTCACCGCTCTGACCCTGTTTCCGGTCGGAGGCATTATTGCCCTGGCGCTGGGTGCCTGAACCGGTCTCCTGCTGGGGGCTGCCGGATTCTTCCTGTGGCGCGAACATGGTCTGGAGCTTGCGCCCAACCCGTTGCCAGAACCCAAGCGGCTCAGCGGCTTCCGGGGTTTCGGCTTTGGCTTCCGGGGCAGGGGTGCGGTTGGCGGGGGTAACCGCCTTCACCGCAGCTTCTTCCCGCTCGCCCGTGTTCTGGCCAACGGACCAGGCGTCTTCCGGTTCGTCTTCGTGCCTTGCAGCGATCTCGAAGCTCGCTTCACCAACGGTGACTTCGGTGTCATCGGTCCGCAGGCGCTGAACCTCGAAATGGGGTGTCTCCAGGTTCTGGGAGGGGATGACCCGTACCCGCACGTTCTCGCGCCGCTCAATGGCGTTGATCTCGTCGCGCTTCTCGTTGAGGAGGAAGGCAGCGACCGTGACCGGCACCAGTGCCCTTACTTCCGCGGTTTTGTCCTTGGAGGATTCCTCGTACATCAGGCGCATGATGCTCAGCGCCTGGGATTCCATGCTGCGGATGGAACCCTGGCCATTACAGCGTGGGCAGACCTCGCTGCGTGTCTCGCCCAGTGAGGGCCGCAGCCGCTGGCGCGACATTTCCAGCAGGCCGAAGCGGGAGATGCGGCCAAGCTGGACCCGGGCGCGATCCAGCTCCAGTGCCTCCCGGATGCGCTGCTCGACTTCGCGCTGGTGGCGGTTGGGGGACATGTCGATGAAATCGATGACAATCAGACCGCCGATATCACGCAGGCGCAGCTGGCGTGCGATCTCGTCCGCGGCCTCCAGGTTGGTCTGGAAGGCGGTTTCCTCGATGTCACCGCCGCGCGTGGCACGCGAGGAGTTGATGTCGATGGACACCAGTGCCTCGGTGGGGTCGATCACCAGCGAGCCGCCGGAAGGCAGGGATACCTCCCGCTGGAAGGCGGTCTCGATCTGCGCCTCGATCTGGTACCGGCTGAGCAGCGGAATGTCATCCGTGTAGAGCTTGATCCGGTTTTCGAAAGAGGGCATGACCGCGCGTACGAAATTGAGGACATCCTCGTACACACTCGGGGAGTCGATCATCACCTCGGTGATGTCCTGGCGCAGGTAGTCGCGCACGGCACGGATGATTACGTTGCTTTCCTGGTAGATCAGGAAGGGGGCCTTGCGCGCTTCCGCGGCCTGGGTGATGGCGTCCCAGAACTGCAGCAGGTAGTCCAGGTCCCACTGGAGTTCCTCGGTTTCACGGCCGATCCCGGCTGTGCGGACGATCACGCCCATGGCCTTGGGCACCTTGAGCCCGGACATGGCGTCCTTGAGCTGGCTGCGCTCATCCCCCTGGATGCGGCGTGAAATGCCGCCGGCACGGGGATTGTTCGGCATCAGTACCAGGTAGCGCCCGGCGAGGGTAATGAAGGTGGTCAGGGCTGCGCCCTTGTTGCCGCGTTCTTCCTTGTCGACCTGAACGATCAGTTCCTGGCCCTCGTTGAGCACGTCCTTGATGTTGATCTTGCCATCAATATCGGACGGGGCCTTGCTGAAGTATTCGCGGGCGATTTCCTTCAGGGGCAGGAAGCCGTGGCGTTCGGAACCGTAATCAATGAAGGCTGCTTCAAGGCTGGGCTCGATGCGGGTGATGCGGCCTTTGTAGATGTTGGACTTCTTCTGTTCGCGGGTGCTGGATTCGATATCAAGATCGACCAGACGTTGGCCATCGACCAGGGCGACACGCAACTCTTCTTCGTGAGTTGCATTGATCAGCATTCTTTTCATGTGGAACAAACTTCCATCGTTCTGCGACGGAAGCGGTGCGGGGCGCAATGACGAGACAGCGGGCCTGCGTCCGCCCGCTTCAGCAAAGCCGGGGGCCTTCTATGGCCACCCCGTGCTTGAGGCATGCGGTTCTGTGGCCGCATGCCACCGAAGTCTGTCCCGTACCGGCTACGAGGTCTTATGTCATATTCATGATCAGGACAGCCCGAACCGGTGCTTCTGTGTTTTCAAACCGTTGCGATGACCCTGCCGCGCGCTTCCGCCCGGATTGACATCAGTTCCTCCGGCCTTGACTCCAGCCGGGCGGAACACCCATCACGACGCGCGTTGTTCTCAGTTTCCGTGACCGTCCACCGGAGGAGCCTCCTGAGCTCCGGCCAGCGGGTGAAAGGACTCAGACGCGCGCCTGTGTGATTCTGTTGGCTCTCGCTGTTTTCCTGCCAGGTGGAACCGGTGCGTCCGCTGCTCGTTTCATACCGGGCCCGAAGGCTCTATAATTGCGGATTCAATCGCTGACCGTGTTCCGCCAGTCCAGCCGGCCAAGATCGTCGGCCGAGCGGAGTGGGAAAACAGAGTCAATATAGCAGTAATCCCCTGCCTCATCAACGAGCTGCGGAATGGCTCCGCATCCCAGGAGAAACACATAATGCCAGGGCACCCGGGCAGCCATGACAGCGCCGAATCCAGACCCAGGGTCCAGTGGCTGGAGGTGGCGCCGGAGTGGGCCGGACAGCGTCTCGACAACTTCCTCATGGGGCGTTTCCGGGGCGTTCCGAAAAGCGTTATCTATCGTGTGATCCGTAAGGGGGCCGTGCGGGCCAACCGTAAGCGGGTCAAGCCTGACTATCGTATCGCTGCCGGTGACTCGATCCGCGTGCCGCCACTGCATGAGCCCGAGCAGAAGCCGGATCGTGCCCAGCCGGGCCGTCGGGTGCAGCGGCGCATGCAAGCGGCGGTTCTGCATGAGGCACCGGATTTTCTGGTGGTGAACAAGCCCGCGGGCATCGCGGTGCACGGTGGCAGTGGTGTGGATTTCGGGCTGATTGAGACCCTGCGTGCCGGGCGCGATGATCGTTACCTGGAGCTGGTGCACCGGCTGGACCGTGACACGTCCGGGCTGATCCTGGTAGCCCGGCGCCGTTCCGCCCTCAAGGCACTGCAGGATCAGTTCCGGCAGAAGAGTACGCACAAGGTCTACCGGGTACTGGTAGTCGGGGAGTGGCCGCAGGCGGTGAATCGCGTGGAGGCGCCCCTGCAGCGGGTCACCGGTGGGACCGGCGAGCGGCTGGTGCGGGTCAGCGCCGACCAGGGCAAGGCGGCGCGGACGGATTTCCGGGTTCTGGAGCGTTTTTCAGGCTACACCCTCCTGGAGGCCACGCCCCTGACTGGGCGTACGCACCAGATCCGGGTGCATGCGGCCTGCCAGGGGTGCCCGGTCGCGGGGGATGCCAAGTATCTTGACGGAGCGTCGCAGGCGGCCTGGCAGCGGGGCGGTGGTGACCGGCTGATGCTGCACGCCCAGCAGCTGACGTTCGAGACGCCCGCGGGCGAAAGAGTGACTTTTGAAGCGCCGGTTCCGGATGATTTCGAAGCGCAGATTCAGCGACTGGGAAAGCGCCAATGAACTTTGACGTAGTGATCTTTGACTGGGATGGCACCCTGATTGATTCCGTGGACCATATCGCGGACAGTCTTGAGCTGGCCGCAGGGGATCTGGGTTATCCGGTGCGTGAGCGCGAGGCGCTGCGCCATATTGTGGGGCTGGGCATGGAAGAGGCGCTGAGCCAGCTCTGGCCGGGCATCACCCGTGAAGAGATGACACAGCTGCGCGAGGTCTATGCCCGGTATTTCTTTCAGCGCGATACCACACCGGCGGATCTGTTCGAGGGGGTGGATGAGCTGCTCGAAACGCTGCATGGTGGCCCCATGCTCGCGGTGGCCACCGGTAAGAGCCGGCCTGGGCTGGATCGGGCGCTGGGCTCAAGCGGCCTGGGGCGGTTTTTCCCTCTGACCCGCTGTGCCAATGAGACCGCCTCCAAGCCCGACCCTCTGATGCTGCGCCAGATTGTGTCCGAAACTGGTGCCTCCGTGGAGCGCATGGTGATGGTCGGTGATACCATCTACGACATGGAAATGGCGAGCCGCATCGGCATGCCGGCTATTGGCGTGACCTGGGGGGTGCACTCGGAGGAGCAGCTTTCGGTACACAACCCCATGGCCATTGCCTCTGACATCTCAAAGCTGCGGGAGCTGATGGCTTCCGGCGGCACCCGTGAATAACTGCAAGGAGACACCATGTCCGAGTGGGATTCGGAAAATGCGGAATGGGGCGTGACGCGGGAAGAATCCGCTCAGCGACCGGAAGGACGTACCCAGGAGGCCCGGGAGGACTCCAAGGAATGGCGCCTGATCGAGAAGACCATGATGTCGATGCAGGCGGAGCAGCGTCGCAGCCGGCGCTGGGGCATACTGTTCAAGACGCTGGGGCTGCTCTACCTGTTCGCGCTTCTGTTCACGTTCGGGTCACCCTTCGGCTCTGGTGATCTCACACCTGGCGCAGGCGGGCCCCATACCGCGCTGGTGGATGTGGAGGGTGCGATCGTCCAGGGCCAGGATGCCAGTGCCGACAATCTGGTGACCGCGCTGGAGAACGCCTTCTCGGCGGAGCAGTCCAAAGGCGTGATCCTGCGCATCAACAGCCCGGGCGGCAGTCCTGTCCAGGCCGATTACGTCTATCAGGCCATCAACCGGCTGCGTGACGAGTACCCCGACAAGAAGGTGCACGCGGTGATTTCGGACATCGGAGCGTCCGGAGCCTATTACATTGCCGCCGCCGCTGACCGGATCCACGCGAATCCCTCCAGCCTGGTTGGTTCCATTGGCGTGCGTGGCGGTGGCTTCGGATTCACCGGCGCGATGGAGAAACTGGGCATAGAGCGCCGGCTGTACACAGCGGGCGAGAACAAAGCCTTCCTGGACCCCTTCCTGCCGGAGGATCCGGAACAGGTTGCGTTCTGGGAGAGTGTGCTGGACCGCACCCATGACCAGTTCATCGAGCGTGTGCGCGAAGGACGGGGTGACAAGCTGAAGGAATCCGAGGCGGATCTGTTCTCGGGGCTCATCTGGACTGGCCAGAGGGCACGTGAGCTGGGGCTCGTCGACAGCTTCAACTCCCCGGGGCAGGTGGCCCGCAATGTGGTCGGTGCCGAGGAAATCGTGGACTACAGTTATGAGCCGTCTCCGTTCCAGCGGATCATGCGTGACCTGGGCAGCTCGGTCGGGCAGGGTGTTACGGAAACGCTCATGAACAGCGGCCCTGTGCTGCGCTGAGCTTTGACAATCACCGGCGGGAACCCTAGAATCGCGGCCTTATGTCGAACCCGGAGATACCCCTGTCGGTCGATGCGCTGAAGCCGTTCGAACAGGGGACCGTAAAAGAGGGCAGTCTGGCCCTTGCCGGTATGAACCGGCTGGAGCCGCTGATTCTGGAAACAGACGGCGAGGCGGCGGTCAGGCTGGCGTTCTTTTTTGATGACGAGCGGCGTCGCGTCATTGAAGGCTGGATCCGGGCGGAGCTGGAAGTACTGTGCCAGCGATGCCTTGAGGCCATGCGCCTGCCGGTGGAGTCAACCTTCCGGGTAGGTGTGGTGGATACAGAGGTGATGGCAGAGCAGCTGCCAGCCACTCTTGAGCCCATGGTGTCGGGGCAGCGGGATCTGCCGATCCATGAGCTTCTGGAGGATGAGCTCATCATGAGTCTGCCGGATTATCCGGTGCATGAGGAAGCAGGCTGCAAAGCATCCGCCACGCTGGAGCGCATCAACCGGGATGCCGACGACGCTGTTGCTCAGGCGCGCGAGCATGATACAGACAACCCGTTCCGTGTACTGGCCGGCCTTGGCACTGGGGGGCAGGACCAGGGCGGAACGGATTCGTAATTCAAGAGAAAGGCAAGACTCCAGGAGTAATCTGCTATGGCCGTTCAGAAGAATCGCAAGACCCGTTCAAAGCGCGGCATGCGTCGCTCCCACGACGGGCTCAGCAAGCCCGCGCTTTCCATGGACCCGACTACCGGGGAAGTGCATCGTCGGCATCACATCTCCCCCGATGGCTTCTATCGGGGCAAGAAGGTGATCGAAACACCGGAAGACTGAGTGACCGGTGGCGGCTGAGACCACCATTGCCGTTGACGCCATGAGTGGCGACCGCGGCTGTGAACCGGTGGTCCGCGCCGCGGAAATTGCTGTTTCGAACAACAGGGCCTTGAGGGTCGTGCTGCTGGGCAGGCGCACGGCACTCGAGGCCTTTCTGTCTGCGGGCCACGATCGCATCGAGATTCAGGAGGCCCCCGACGTGGTCACCATGGAGGAACGTCCCTCCCATGCCCTGCGCCACGGCCAGCAGTCCTCGATGGCGCGTGCGCTCTCGCTGGTCCGCAGCGGCGACGCCGATGCCTGCGTCAGTGCGGGCAACACCGGCGCACTCATGGCCCTGGGCCGCAACACCCTCCAGACCTGGCCGGGCATTGAACGGCCCGCCATCATCAAGCGCATCCCCTTCCATGACGGCCACTGCTATGTGCTGGACCTGGGCGCCAACGTGGACGCCAGCGCCGAGCATCTCGTGCAGTTCGCTCTGATGGGGCGCCTCATGGCGCAGGCTGTGGATGGTGTCCAGGAGCCCCGAGTGGCACTGCTCAATGTGGGACAGGAGGCCGTCAAGGGGAATGAACAGGTCCGGCTGGCCGGCCACATGCTGCAGGCGCGGGAGCAATCCGGATACATTGGCTATATTGAAGGCAGCGACCTTTTCCGGGGAGTGGCCGATGTGGTGGTCTGTGACGGTTTTGTCGGCAATGTGGCACTGAAAACCGGAGAGGGCGTGGCGGAACTGATCGGTGATCTCATCCGGCGTGCTTTCGCGGACAGCTGGTATTCCCGCTTTGTCGCGGTCCTTGCTGCACCGGTGTTACGCAGGATCAAGCGGCGCCTGGATCCCGCACGGCATAATGGCGCGAGTTTCATCGGCCTGCGCGGCGTGGTGATCAAAAGCCACGGCAATGCGGACGTGACCGGACTGGTGGCGGCTATTGAACAGGCGGCCCGTGAGGTCGACCATGAACTGCCGCGCAGGCTCGGGGACTTGCTGGAACAGGTTGAATTCTAGAGACGAACAGGAAGGACAGATGACGACAGCACTGGTGTTTCCCGGTCAGGGCTCCCAGTCCGTTGGAATGCTGGACGAAGCAGCTGCTGAGTGGCCGCTGGTCGGGCAGACCTTTGAGCAGGCCTCCGGCGTACTGGGTTACGACCTGGCCGAACTCTGCCGGCAGGGCCCGGCGGAAGAGCTCAACCGTACCGATGTGACCCAGCCCGCCCTTCTCACTGCCAGTGTTGCGCTCTGGCGCGTGTGGCAGGATCTGGGCGGCCCGCAGCCGGATTATCTGGCGGGCCACAGTCTCGGGGAATATTCCGCACTGGTGGCGGCGGGGTGCCTGGATTTTGCCGATGCCGTTGAGCTGGTGCGTATCCGCGGCGACGCCATGCGGCATGCCGTGCCGGAAGGCGCGGGGCGCATGGCCGCGATACTGGGACTGGATGACGAGGCTGTGATCAGTCTCTGCCAGGAGCATGTCGCCGATGGCGTGGTTGAGGCGGTCAATTTCAACGCCCCGGGGCAGGTGGTCATCGCCGGCTCCACCGTTGCGGTGGACCGGGTCGTGGAGCGCGCCCGTGAAGAGGGCGCTAAGAAGGTCATGCCTCTGGATGTGAGCGTGCCCTCCCATTGTGCGCTGATGCAGCCCGCGGCGGACCGTATGGCGGGTGCTCTGGCGGGTGTCAGTTTCCAGGACGCGGGCATTCCCGTGGTCCAGAATGTGACCGCGGGGGCAGTGACCGACGCGGCCGCCATCCGTGAGAATCTCTACTGGCAGCTGATTTCGCCGGTGCGGTGGACCGAATCCGTACGCTACATGGGCGAACAGGGTGTCGGTGTCATGGCCGAATGCGGGCCCGGCAAGGTGCTGTCGGGGCTGACGCGGCGCATTGACCGCAGCATGGGATGCCATCCCACGGAAACCCCTGAACAGATGACGAAGGCGCTGGAAGCGATTCGCGAAGGCGCCTGACGGCGACGCTCAACGGGAGAAAAGAATGCTGGAAGGACAGGTGGTTCTGGTAACCGGCGCGAGCCGTGGCATTGGCAGTGCGATTCTGGAACGCTTTGCCCGCGCCGGTGCCACGGTGATTGGAACAGCAACATCGGAATCCGGCGCTGCCGCCATCGCGGGCCGTATCAACGAGCAGGGCTGGCAGGGTGACGGTGTGGTCATGAACGTGGGTGATGCAGCGAGTGTCACCGAGGGCATCAAGGCGATTGGCCAGAATGTCGGTACACCAACAGTGCTGGTCAATAATGCCGGTGTGACCCGGGATGGTCTGGCCATGCGCATGAAGCCCGAGGACTGGGATGAGGTGATCAACACCAATCTCTCGGCTGTGTACCGCACCAGTCAGGCCGTGCTCAAGGGCATGATGAAAGCGCGCACCGGGCGCATCATCAACCTGAGTTCGGTGGTTGCCCGTATGGGGAACGCCGGGCAGATGAACTATGCCGCCAGCAAGGCGGGCATCGAGGGCATGACCCGTTCTCTGGCACGGGAGGTGGCAAGCCGTGGTATCACCGTCAATGCCATTGCTCCGGGGTTCATCGAAACGGACATGACGCGAGAGCTTGACGAAAGCCAGCGTGATGCCATGCTGTCAGCCATTCCGGCGGGTCGCCTCGGCGAGGCGGGGGAAGTGGCCGACCTGGCTGTGTTCCTCGCCTCCGAAGGGGCGGCCTACATCAATGGTGAGACGATTCATGTCAACGGTGGCATGTACATGAACTGAAGGAGGGCGTTCCCGCCATCACAGGGCGGGGCGGCTTCCAGTCAGCCCCTTCCGGGTTGGTTGTCCGGCCCGGGGGATTCAACTAAACTGGCACGCCAGCACTGCTGGACGCACAAATGAGGACATTATGAGTACAGTTGAAGAGCGCGTTAAGAAGATTGTCTGTGAACAGCTGGGGGTAAAAGAGTCTGAAGTACAGAGCACTTCCTCCTTTGTAGAGGATCTGGGTGCCGACTCCCTGGACACGGTTGAGCTGGTCATGGCTCTTGAGGAAGAGTTCGAGACCGAGATCCCGGATGAGGAAGCCGAGAAGCTGACCACGGTCAAGGACGCGGTGGACTACATCGAATCCCACAGCAGCTGAACGGACCAACGCGGTTCGATCGGTACCAAAGCCGCCCTGAGAATGGGCGGCTTTTTTGATCGTGACTGGTTCAGGCAGCGGGAGCGGAGCTGATGCCCGAATGGATCTGGCCGGGAAATGACCCGGTGGTTCCGTCTGATGATCGGGGGCTGGCCTACGGGCACGGGGTTTTTGAGACTCTCAGGGTGACCCCGGCCGGCCCGGTCCTGCTGGAGGCGCACCGGGAGCGGCTTCTGGCCGGTTGCCATGCGCTTGGAATCCCGTTTGATGCGGACGGGCTGGATGCCTGGCAGCAGCAGGCCGCCGAACGCGGGCTGCTCGCGCCGCAGGCGCCGGCTGTGCTCAAGGTCACGGTTACGGCGGGCTCGGGTGGCAGGGGGTATCGGCCGCCTGACACTGTGTCTCCCAGGGTGATCTCGGCCCTGGTGCCGGCTCCGTCGGTGCCGCGTGAAGGCGCCAGGGTCCGTCTCTGCCAGCAGCCCCTGTCTTCCATGGCAGCGGGCGGCGGCTACAAGACCCTGGCACGCTTGGAGCAGGTGCTTGCCAGTGCCGAACTCTCAGACGGTGAGTTCGAGGGCCTGATGGCCGCGGGCGCAGGTTCCGGCTGGGTCGAGGGAACCCGTACCTGCCTGTTTTCCGTGGTCGATGGAACTCTCGTGACGCCGCCACGGGAGCAGCTCGCCGTCGCGGGAACTCTGCGGGAGTGGGTCGTGCGCAACGCGGGCCGCTTCGGCCTGGCGGTCGAGGAGCGGGCTCTGCTGGGCGCCGACTTCCGGAACCACGGGTTGCTTTTGGGTAACAGCGTCATGGGCCTGGTGCCCGTCAGCGAGTGTGGTGACAGTATCGTGCCGACCAACGTTGAGGCTACACGGCTGGTTGACGATGTGAACAGGGAGCTTGGACTCGGGTGATGCGGTTGGTTAAGCGTGTTGTTGGTTTCATGCTCCTCCTGACTGCCGTAGCGGCAATCGCGGGCTGGCTGTTCATCGAGCAGCAGTTCCAGCGCATGGAGGAGCCGCTGGCGCTTGAGCATCCCGTCACCATCGAGATTGAGCGCGGGACCACCCTGCAGGGACTGGCGCGTGAGCTCGAGGCGCGGGGGCGTCTTCCCAGCGCTTTCTGGCTCCGGTTGCGGGCGCGCCTGGAGCCTGAACTGACGCAGCTGCAGTCCGGTGTGTATCAGCTGGAGGACGGCATGTCCCCACTGGCCTTTGTGCGTCGTGTGGTAGCAGGTGATACCCAGACCTGGACCGTGCGCATACCGGAAGGCTGGACGTTCGAACGGGTCCGCGCACGCCTGGCTGACGCGGAGCCTTTGCGCAATGAGCTGGAGGGCATGAGTGGTGAGGTGGTGATGGAGCGTTTAGGGCGCTCAGGCATGCACCCCGAGGGCTGGTTCTTCCCGGCGGTGTATGAATATGAGCATGGCGATTCGGACCTGGATGTTCTGGAAAGGGCGCATGACCGCATGCAGCGGATTCTCTCCGGGGTCTGGCGGGATCGCCAGGAAAACCTGCCTCTGGATAGCCCCTATGAAGCCTTGATCCTGGCCTCGATTGTCGAGCTCGAGACGCCGCTCAGTGAAGAGAAACCCCGGGTCGCCGGTGTTTTCGTGCGGCGGCTGGAGCGGGGAATGCGTCTGCAGACGGATCCCACCGTGATCTATGGCATGGGCGATGATTACCAGGGCCGCATCGGCCACGCCGATCTGAGGGAATACACGCCCTACAACACATACCGGATCGATGGTCTGCCACCCACCCCCATCGGGATGCCGGGAGAGGCGTCGCTGCGGGCGGTGGTGAACCCGGCGGAAGGCGATGCCCTCTATTTTGTCGCCAAGGGTGATGGCTCCCATCAGTTCTCCAGCACGCTTGAAGGGCATAATGAGGCGGTGCGCCGGTATCAACTCAATCGCAGCGAGGACTACCGGTCCTTTCCGGCACCGGAGAACGGAGCAGACTGATGGCGCGCGGGCTTTTCATCACTTTTGAGGGGACCGAGGGGGTGGGAAAGTCCACCGCTATCCGCGGTGCCAGTGACTGGCTTACGCAAAAGGGTGTGGCGCACCGTGTGACCCGTGAACCGGGTGGTACGCCCATGGCGGAGGAGATCCGGGAACTGCTCCTGCGTTCCCGGGAGGAACCGGTCGACCGCACCTGCGAGCTGCTGCTGATGTTCGCGGCCCGGGCACAGCACCTGGCCCGTGTCATCCGGCCGGCGCTGGAAGCGGGAGAGTGGGTGCTCTGTGATCGTTTCACGGATGCCACCTACGCCTACCAGGGGGGTGGGCGAGAGCTGGATTCAGCACCGGTGGCGCAGCTTGAATCCCTGGTCCAGGGGGAAACGCTGCGCCCCGATGCCGTACTCTGGCTCGATGCGCCAGTGGAAACGGGCATGGCCCGGGTTGCCGGGCGTGGTGGGGAGCCGGACCGTTTTGAGCACGAACGGGTCCGGTTCTTTGAGCGCGTGCGCCAGGTTTACGAGGCGCGCGCCGGCAATCCTGCCAACCGTTACCGGCGTATTGATGCAGAAGTGACAGCGGATGAGGTCGCGGACGCTGTTCGAAGGACGATGGAGGAACTCCACAGGGAGTGGCCGTCCCTGCAATGATTGTTGTGCAGGGTTTCACAACCTCTGCTTTAATGAATGGATAGACCATGCGGGCAGAGGTATCACGCCCAGAGCTGCTGGAGGCCGAACGCTATGTTTGATGCCAGTCGGGTGCTTGACCCGTCGTTCCCCCACGATGATACCGATTTTCTCTGGCAGGGTATCGTTGATAACCATTACACCGATGAAACGGCCTACCTTGAGTCACTGCTGGCGCTGGCGGAGCCCGATGGGCGCGAGCGCCAGGCCATTGCGGACCGGGCCACAGGGCTGATCCGCAAGGTCCGGGAGCAGGATGATTCCGTCCACATGGTGGATGCGCTTCTGCAGGAATACAGCCTGGATACTGAAGAAGGCATCCTGCTGATGTGCCTGGCGGAGGCGCTGATCCGGATTCCGGATGCGCATACCGCTGATGAGCTGATCCGCGACAAGATGGGTGACGCCGACTGGCGCAGGCACCTGGGGCGGAGCGAATCCGTCATGGTCAATGCCTCCACCTGGGGCATGCTGCTCACGGGTCGTGTGGTCAAGATGGACCCGGGGCTGGACGGCCATCCCAAATCCATCTGGCACAAGCTGGTGAACCGTGCCGGTGAGCCGGTGATCCGAAAGGCCATGTACCAGGCCATGGCGATCATGGGCCGCCAGTTCGTGCTAGGCCGCGATATTGATGAAGCCCTTCAGGAAGGCCGCCAGTACCGGGATCAGGGCTACAGCTACTCCTTCGATATGCTGGGGGAGGCGGCCCTCAACGAGTCCGACTCCTCGCGCTATTTCAATGATTACTGGACGGCGATTGAGGCGGTGGGCAATGACCGTTATCCCCGTGGCGAACGTCCGGTGCCCTCGGTTTCCATCAAGCTGTCCGCGCTGTACCCGCGCTATGAGCGTGCTCAGGAGGAAAGGGCAAAGACGGAACTCGTAAGGCGGCTGACCCGGCTGGTGACCTTTGCCCGGGAGAAGCAGGTGCCCCTGACGGTGGACGCGGAAGAAATGGACCGCCTTGAGCTCTCGCTGGAGATCTTCCGCAGTGTTTACGAGTCCGAAGCCGCGAAGGGCTGGGGGGAGCTGGGTCTCGCCGTGCAGGCCTACTCCAAGCCGGCGCTGCCGGTGCTGTGCTGGATTGCCGCTCTGGCGCGTCGCCAGGGGGATCGCATTCCTGTGCGGCTGGTCAAGGGAGCCTACTGGGATACCGAGATCAAGCACGCCCAGATGATGGGTGTTGAGACCTATCCGGTCTACACGCGCAAGGAAGGCACGGATGTGTGCTATCTGGCCTGTGCCCGGTTCCTGCTCAGTGACTACGCTCAGGGCTATATCTTCCCGCAGTTCGCCAGCCACAACGCACACACTGTGGCCTCGGTGCTGAACATGGCCGATGAGAACGGCGCGGAATACGAATTCCAGCGGCTCCACGGCATGGGCGATGCCCTCTATTCCGTGGTGATGGGCGAGGTCCCCAGGGTTCCCGTGCGGATCTACGCGCCGGTGGGCGCCCACAAGGATCTGCTGCCGTACCTGGTACGGCGGCTGCTGGAGAATGGTGCCAACTCCTCCTTTGTTCACCGCCTGGTGGATGCCGAGACGCCGATTGAGGATCTCATAGGGCACCCCGCGGATGCACTGCGGGCCCACAGCAGCCTGCCGGATCTACGGATTCCCCGGCCCCCGGAGATTTACGGGAGTGAACGACGCAATTCCCGTGGCCACAACCTGGCGGTATTGTCCGATCTCAGGCCCTTCCAGCAGGGTCTGGAGCGGTGGGCGGAACACCAGTGGAAGGCAACGCCGATCGTGAACGGGGAGCGCTGCGATTCGAATACCAGGACCCGGGTGATCAATCCCCACAACAGTGACCGGGTTGCCGGCGAGATCGCCTGGAGCCGTCAGGACATTGTCGAGAAGGCGCTGAGTACGGCCCACGAGGCCTTCGAGTCCTGGAACCGTACGCCAGCAGAGGAGCGGGCGAAGTGCCTGGAAGCCTATGCGGATCTGCTGGAGGCCAATGAGCATGAGCTGATTGCCCTGTGCAGCCGTGAGGCGGGTAAATCCCTGCCGGACGGTATTGCCGAGGTGCGCGAGGCCGTGGATTTCTGCCGCTACTACGCCATGCAGGCGCGCCGGCAGTTTGCCGAGCCCATGGAGATGCCAGGGCCCACCGGGGAATCCAACGAATACTACCTGGAAGGCCGCGGGGTGTTTCTGTGCATCAGCCCCTGGAACTTCCCGGTTGCGATCTTCACCGGCCAGATCATGGCGGCGCTGGCGGCGGGCAATACGGTACTGGCCAAGCCGGCGGAACAGACCAGCCTGATCGGTGGCCGGTGCGCGGAACTGATGCTGCAGGCCGGCTTCCCGCCGGGCGTGATCCAGTACCTGCCTGGTGACGGTGCGGGCATCGGCGGCCAGGTGCTTTCCGATCAGCGCCTTGCGGGTGTCACCTTCACCGGCTCCACTGGTGTTGCCCATCACATCAGTCGGACACTGGCCGCCCGGGAAGGGCCGATCATTCCGCTGATTGCGGAAACCGGCGGCCAGAACGCCATGATCGTGGACAGCAGTGCACTGCCGGAGCAGGTGGTCAAGGACGTGATCATGTCCGCCTTCGGCAGTGCCGGCCAGCGTTGCTCGGCGCTCCGCGTACTGTATGTACAGGAGGATGTTGCCGACATCATCGAGGAAACGCTTGCCGGTGCCATGCGGGACCTGCGCCTGGGGGATCCCATCCGGGTTGAAACGGATGTCGGGCCGGTGGTCGACCAGGAAGCCTATGATGATCTCATGAAGCATGTGGCTGAGCTGCGTGAGCGTAACCGCCTGATCGGTGAGGCTCCGCTGCCCGACAATGCGGAGAAAGGCTACTTCGTGCCCCCTGTGGCCTATGAGATCAACGGCATGAAGGATCTGGACCGTGAATTCTTCGGGCCCATCCTGCACGTGGTCCGCTACGAGGCGCGCGAGCTCGACTCCGTGATCGACGAGATCAACGGAGCGGGCTATGGCCTTACCCTGGGCATTCACAGCCGCAGTGAATCCGCTGCCGCCTATATTGAGCGGCGGGTCAAAGTCGGCAATACCTATATCAACCGCAACCAGGTTGGTGCTGTGGTCGGCGTCCAGCCCTTTGGTGGACGTGGACTCTCCGGGACCGGCCCCAAGGCCGGTGGCCCCAACTACCTGCCGCGTTTCGCGACGGAGCGTGTCAGGACAAACAACACCACGGCGGCGGGTGGCAATGCGACCCTCCTGTCGCTGGGTGTGGAGGAAATCGGATGAACAACTATAAACGGGCATTCCCCGATGGAGCCGGATCATGATTGAAAACACAGTTGCGGTCACCTGGACCTTTATTCTCTACCTTGCAGTAATGCTGGCGCTGGGTGTCATTGCCTATATGCGCACCCAGAACCTGTCGGACTACATCCTTGGCGGGCGGAACCTGGGGCCGATTCCTTCGGCTCTGAGTGCCGGTGCCTCGGATATGAGCGGCTGGCTGCTGCTGGGGCTGCCCGGGGCGGCCTTTGCCAATGGTGTTGGCGCGAGCTGGATCGCCATCGGGCTGCTGGTGGGCACCTACCTGAACTGGCTGTTTGTGGCCAGGCGCCTGAGAAACTATTCGCAGGCGGCCAAGGACTCGCTCACGATCCCGTCCTTCCTGGAGAACCGTTTCCGGGATGACACACGGGCGCTGCGGGTTATCGCCGCTTTCTTCATTCTGCTGTTCTTCCTGTTCTATACCAGTTCAGGGCTGGTTGCCGGCGGTAAGCTCTTCGAGACCGTCTTTGGCCTCGAGTACCAGTGGGCAGTGATTGTGGGCACACTCGCGGTGGTATCCTATACGCTGTTCGGTGGCTTCCTGGCGGTATCCTGGACAGACGTGGTCCAGGGGCTTCTGATGTTGGCTGCTCTGATGCTGGTGCCGGTTCTCGCAATCAACAGTGGTGAGGTTGGCGGCTGGTCCGGTATGGAAGCATCGCTGCTTGAGAAAGGGCAGGGTACGCTCTCGCTGTTCTCAGGTGCCGATGGAGAAGCGTTGGGAGCCATTGCGATCATCTCCTCGCTGGCCTGGGGGCTTGGCTATTTCGGGCAGCCCCACGTGCTTGCCCGCTTCAAGGCCATCAGCGATGAGTCCCTGGTACCCTATGCCCGCCGGGTCGCGGTTTCCTGGACTGCCATCACTCTGGTCGGCTCTGTGCTGGTAGGGCTGGCGGCCGTCGGTTACTTCGGGCCCGAGGGGCTGGAGGACCGTGAGACAGCGTTCATGATGCTGGTGGATGCGCTCTTCCACCCCGTGATTGCGGGCATCCTGCTGGCCGCCATTCTTGCCGCCATCATGAGCACGGCTGACTCGCAGCTGTTGGTTTCGTCGTCCGCGCTGGCGGAGGACTTCTACAAGGGCTTCTTCCGCCCAGACGCCGATGCTGTGGAGCTGGTCCGCATCGGCCGCGTCGCCGTGATCGTGATCGCGGTGATCGCCGGTGTGGTCGCGCTGGATGACGACAGCATGGTGCTGGACCTGGTCTCCTATGCATGGGCCGGCTTCGGTGCCGCTTTCGGTCCGGTCATCCTGCTGTCACTGTACTGGCCCCGGATGAACAAGATGGGTGCACTCGCGGGTGTGGTTGTCGGCGGCCTGACCGTGGTGGTCTGGAAGCAGCTCTCCGGCGGTCTGTTCGACATGTACGAGATCGTGCCCGGGTTCCTGTTCGCAGCCATTGCTGTTGTGATCGGTTCCATGGCGACCGGCGAGCCGGAGAAGGAGATTGCTGACGAGTTCGCCAAGGTTAACGGCTGACTCCATGGGCTGCCCCTGGGGGCGGCCTTGCACCCCGGATCAGCCCGGGTCTATGCTTGGCGCTTTTTGACGGAGCGCTGGCATGGCCCGGGTTGATCTTTCCCCCATTCATGACTTTCTTCCCTGCGCAACACCACAGGCCTGGATCGACGCCGCACTGGCGAACCAGGAACTGCTGCTCATTGATCATGCCCACTGCGAGAAGAAGGCCGCCTCAACGGCATTGGGCCTGATGTATCGCTATATGGAGGATCCGGATCTGCTGCATCGGATGTCCCGGCTCGCGCGCGAGGAGCTGCGGCACTTCGAGCAGGTGCTGTCGATCCTGCAGAAACGCGGCATCCAGTATCGGCATCTCACACCGGCCCGCTACGCCCAGGGGCTGCACCAGCATGCCCGTAAGGAGGAGCCGGGGCGGCTGGTGGATACCCTGATCATCGGCGGCATCATTGAGGCCCGTTCCTGTGAGCGGTTTGCGGCGGTGGCCCCACTGCTGGATTCAGAGCTGGCGGAGTTCTACGACTCACTGCTGAAGTCCGAGGCCCGCCACTATCAGGATTATCTGAGGCTTGCGGAGAAAGCGGCGGGTGACGAAGTGACGGAGCGGGTTGCGACGCTGCTGGCGGTGGAGGCGGAACTGATCCAGTCACCGGACGACAGCTTCCGCTTCCACAGTGGTGTGCCGGACTGGCTGTGATCAGCCGGCCAGCTGCGCGAAGGGCACGCTGAGCAGTTCGGGGGCGGCTCCCGTCCGGGCTTCGATGTACCAGGCCTTTTCGTGCCAGTCGCCGGTCACATAACGTCTGGCGGGAGCGCCATTGGCTTCCAGCTCATGCACTGCTGGCCTGTGGGTATGGCCATGGATGAGCTGTTGCACCCCGTGGCGTTCCATGTCCGCCACCACCTCTTCCGGTGTGACGTCCATGATGGTCTGTTCCTTGCCCTGGTTTTTCGCCTGGCTGATTTCGCGCATCTGGCGGGCCACGGTCTGGCGGTCCGCCAGGGGGCGCTGGAGGAATGCCTTCTGCCACTGGGGGTTGCGCATGGTTGCCCGGAATTTCTGGTATTCCTCATCCGTGGTACAGAGGCTGTCGCCATGCATCAGCAGGGTGGGTTCCCCATGGAGGTCGATGACTGTGGGGTCATCCAGCAATGTGGCGCCCACCCGGTCACAGAAGTCCTGACCGATGAGGAAATCCCGGTTGCCGTGCATCAGGTACAGGGCGGTGCCGGTGGCTGTCACCGCCTGAAGTGCCTCGGCAACCGTTTCCTGCAGGGGCGTGTGCTCGTCATCCCCGATCCAGGCCTCGAAGAAGTCTCCGAGAATGTAGAGCGCGTCAATGTTGTGGGCGTAGGCCGGGAGGAATCCCAGGAAAGCGTTGGTAATGTCCGGGCGGCTTTCCTCCAGGTGCAGGTCGGCAATGAAACGCGTGGTCATGCGTCCGCTCCCTCATTGGTGCGATAGGCCTGATGGATGATGACATCCTCCACCGGCACATCGCGGTGCCCGGCGCGGCCCGTGGTGGGTTTCTCACGGATCCGGTCGACCACGTCCATGCCTTCCACCACCTTACCGAAGACGCAGTAGCCCCAGCCGTCCTGGGTCTTGGCGGTGTGATCCAGGAAGCCGTTATCGTTGACATTGATGAAGAACTGGGACGAGGCGGTATGCGGACTCATGGTGCGCGCCATGGCGATGGTGCCGCGCCGGTTGCTGAGGCCATTGTCCGCCTCGTTGGGAATCGGCTCACCGGGTTTGCGGGGCTCCATGTCCGGGCCGAAGCCGCCGGTCTGGATCATGAAGTTGCTGATGACCCTGTGGAAAATAAGGCCGTTGTAGAAACCCGAATCGATGTAGGCAAGGAAATTCCTGGTGGTGACGGGGGCGTTCTCCGCGTCGGTGGCCAGCAGGATGCGGCCTTCGCTGGTTTCCAGAACGACCATGAGATTATATCCTTTCGCGTCCAAATGGGCCGTATTGTAAGGCATCGTTTTCCGCCATGCATGAGATCGTGGCGGTGAGCAGGTACAATGGCGGCTTTCAAATCAACCCGGTGGTGTCACAGCATCCATGAGTTCCGAATCAGCTCCGGCCAGCAACTTCATCCGAACCCTCATCCAGGACGACCTTGCCGAAGGCCGTCATGACCACGTCGTCACCCGGTTCCCACCGGAGCCCAATGGCTACCTGCATATCGGTCACGCCAAGTCGATCGTAGTCAACTTCGGCATGGCCGAGCAGTTCGGCGGCGACTGTACCCTGCGTTTTGACGACACCAACCCGGAGAAAGAGAGCCAGGAGTACATCGAGGCGATCAAACGGGACGTGACATGGCTGGGTTATGAGTGGAAAGGGCCGGTCCGCTACGCCTCGGACTATTTTGAGCGCCTCTATGAATACGCCGAGGAGCTGATCCGCGGCGGCCATGCCTATGTCTGCAGCCTGGATCCGGAAACCGCCGCGCAGTATCGGGGGACATTGACCCAGGCCGGCACGGACAGCCCCTATCGGGATCGCTCCGTCGAGGAGAACCTGGACCTCTTCCGGCGCATGAGGGCCGGGGAATTCGCCGAAGGTGAGCATGTGCTGCGGGCGAAGATCGACATGGCGTCCCCGAACATGAACATGCGCGATCCGATCCTTTACCGCATCCGGTACCTGACGCACCACCAGACCGGGGACAAGTGGTGCATCTACCCAATGTATGACTTCACGCATCCGCTCTCCGATGCGGAAGAGGGCGTGACCCATTCCCTGTGCACTCTGGAATTCGAGGACCACCGGCCGCTGTATGACTGGGTTCTGGAACACGTGACCCCGCCGTGCCGCCCGCGCCAGACCGAGTTCGCACGCCTGAATGTGAACTACACCATCACCAGCAAGCGCAAGCTGATGCGGCTGGTGGACGAGGGCCATGTGGATGCCTGGAATGACCCGCGCATGCCGACCCTCTCGGGTATGCGCCGGCGCGGCTTCACCCCGGCTTCCATACGCCAGTTCTGCGATATGGTGGGCGTGAACAAGACCGGCGGCACCGTGGACCTGGGCATGCTCGAACACGCCATCCGGGATGACCTGAACCGCAACGCGCCCCGCGCCATGTGTGTCCTGCGGCCTGTCAAACTGATCCTGACCAATTATCCGGAAGGGCAGGCCGAGACCCTGACCACGGCGGTACATCCCCAGGACGAATCCATGGGAACCCGCGAGGTGACCTGGACGCGCGAGATGTACATCGACGCGGAGGACTTCGTGGAGGTGCCGCCCAACAAGAAGTGGAAGCGGCTCTCAAAGGGCAATGCCGTGCGCCTGCGTGGCGGCTATGTCATCACCTGCAATGATTTTGTTGTCGATGACGAAGGCAATGTGACCGAGATCCATGCCGAGTACGACCCGGAGACCCTGGGAGTGAATCCCGAGGGTTACAAGCCCAAGGGTGTCATCCACTGGGTCTCTGCCGAGACCGCGGTGGACCTTGAGCTGCGCCTCTATGACCGGCTTTTCGGGGTGGAGAATCCGGGCACCGACAAGGAGCGGGATTTTGTCGAGGATCTCAACCCGGACAACCTCGTGGTTCTGACAGGCTGCAAGGGAGAGGCGAACCTCGCCTCGCCGCGCACGGATATTCCCTACCAGTTCGAGCGCGAGGGCTATTTCTTTTTTGATCCCGAGGCCAGCAGTGAGGATCGGATCGTGATGAACCGCACTGTCACCCTGCGTGACTCCTGGGCCAAGATCAGCGGCCAGTAAACCGAGACCGGAAAGGATGGAGACCCCGTGATCCAGCTCTACAGTACGCTCAGTCGTCGCAAGGAAACCTTCCAGCCCATCGTGGAGGGAAAGGTCGGCATCTACGTCTGCGGTATGACGGTCTACGATTACTGTCACCTTGGCCATGCCCGGGTGCTGGTGGCTTTCGATGTGGTAACGCGCTACCTGCGCCACCGCGGTTACGACGTGCACTACGTGCGCAACATCACCGACATTGACGACAAGATCCTGGATCGCGCGCGGGAGAACGGCGAGGACTTCCGGGCGCTGACCGACCGCATGATTGCCGCCATGCACGAGGACGAGGGTGCCCTCGGCGTGCTGCGCCCTAGCGAGGAGCCCAGGGCCACCGAGACCATTGATGAGATGGTGGCCATGATCGAGACCCTCGTTGAGAAGGGCCATGCCTACCAGGGCGACAACGGCGATGTGTATTTCGCCGTGTCCAGTTTCGACGGCTATGGCAAGCTCAGCCGCAAGAAGCTCGAGGACCTGGTGGCCGGCGCCCGTGTGGACGTGGTCGAGGCCAAGGCCAGCCCGGCGGATTTCGTTCTGTGGAAGGCCGCCAAACCCGGTGAGGTCAGCTGGCCCTCGCCCTGGGGCGATGGGCGCCCTGGCTGGCACATCGAGTGCTCGGCCATGTCCCGCTCACACCTGGGGCGGACCTTCGACATCCATGGCGGCGGCCCGGACCTCATGTTCCCGCACCACGAGAACGAGATCGCCCAGTCCGAGTGCGCCCATGAGCAGCCATTCGTGAACTACTGGATGCACGCCGGGGCCGTGCGGGTGAACCACGAAAAGATGTCAAAATCCCTGGGTAACTTCTTCACTATCCGGGATATTCTCCAGGAACACGATCCGGAAGTGGTGCGCTACTTCCTGATCGCCAGCCATTACCGCAGCCAGATTGACTACACCCCGGACAGCCTGGCGGAAGCCAAGGGCGCACTGATGAAGTTCTACCAGGCGCTGGATGGCATCGAGCCCGAGACGGACCCGGCGGAGACGGCGTATGACAGCCGCTTCGTGGAAGCCATGGACGATGACTTCAATACCGTTGAGGCCACAGCCGAGCTGCATGCCCTGACGGGCGAACTGAACCGGGCGCGGCGCAACGGGGATGAAGCGGAAGCGGCCCGGCTGGCCGGGGTTCTGAAACGGCTCGGCGCCGTGCTTGGCGTGCTGGAGCGGGCGCCCTCCGACTTCCTCCAGGGCGGCACCGGGGATCTCACACCAGAGCGCATCGAGGAACTGATTGAAGCGCGTTCCCGGGCCAAGAAAGCGAAGGACTTTGCCGAGGCCGACCGCATCCGGGATAAGCTCCTCGAACAGGGTATTGTCCTTGAGGACAGCCGCGAAGGCACGACCTGGCGCCGGGAGTAGGGCGCCTGTCCTTTTGCGGTACGTTTGGCTTAGAATACGCACACCCAGAATACGTGGTCGCCGGGCCAGCGCTTACCGGTCCGGTTATTCCGCATAAAAACGTCTTAAAAACAGCAATCTGAGGCACAAAGATGACAGAACGCGTGAATGCAGGCGGCCTGCAGGTCGCCCGAATCCTGTACGACTTTGTTAACAACGAAGCCCTGCCGGGAACCGGTGTGGACGCCGACCAGTTCTGGAACGAGTTCGGCCGCATCGTGGCAGACATGGCGCCGCGCAACCGTGAACTGCTCAAGGTTCGGGATGAACTGCAGGAGAAGCTGGACGACTGGCACCGCGAGCACCAGGGCCAGTCCATCGACCTGAACGAGTACAAGACCTTCCTCAAGGACATCGGCTACCTCAAGCCGGAAGGCGAAGACTTCACCGCAACCACGGAGAACGTGGATAAAGAGATCGCCCAGGTGGCTGGTCCTCAGCTGGTGGTACCGATCTCCAACGCACGCTTCGCGCTGAACGCCGCCAATGCGCGCTGGGGCAGTCTCTATGACGCCGTCTACGGTTCCGACATCATCTCCGAGGAAGGCGGCGCCACCAAGGGCCCGGGTTACAACCCGGTGCGTGGCGAGAAGGTTATCGCCTACGCCCGCGCCATGCTGGATGAGTCCGCACCGCTGGCCAGCGGCAGCCATGCGGACGCCACAGGCTACCGGGTTGACGGTGGGCAGCTGAAAGTAACCCTGAACAGTGGCAGCGAGGCCAGCCTGAAGGATCCGGCCCAGTTCGTGGGCTACAAGGGCTCTGAAAGCGAGCCGGAAGGCATCCTGCTGGTGCGCAACGGCGTGCATTTCGAGATCCAGATCGACGCCAGCCACCCGATTGGCAAGGACGACGCGGCGCACGTCAAGGACGTGCTCATGGAATCCGCGCTGACCACGATCATGGACTGCGAGGACTCCGTGGCAGCCGTGGACGCTGAGGACAAGACCGGCGTCTACCGCAACTGGCTGGGCCTGATGCAGGGCAACCTGGAGGAAAGCTTCGAGAAGGGCGGCAAGACCGTCACCCGGAGCATGGCTGGCGACCGTGAGTACCTGGATGCCAGTGGCAAGCCCATGAGTCTTCACGGCCGCAGCCTGATGCTGGTGCGTAACGTCGGCCACCTGATGACCAACGATGCCATCCTGGATGTGGACGGCAACGAGGTGCCGGAAGGCCTCATGGACGGCATGATCACCTCCCTGATCGCCATCCATGACCTCAAGGGCAACAACCGGGTGGGCAACAGCCGTACCGGCAGTGTCTACATCGTGAAGCCCAAGATGCATGGACCGGACGAGGTGGCCTTCACCAACGAACTCTTCGGCCGCGTCGAGGATGCGCTGGGCATGAAGCGCAATACCCTCAAGGTGGGCGTGATGGATGAGGAGCGCCGCACCACGGTCAACCTCAAGGAGTGCATCCGCCAGGCGAAGGACCGGATCATCTTCATCAATACCGGCTTCCTGGACCGCACTGGTGACGAGATCCATACCAGCATGGAAGCCGGGCCGGTGATCCGTAAGGGCGAGATGAAGCAGGCGCCCTGGATGACCAGCTACGAGGACTGGAACGTGGACATCGGCCTCGAAACCGGCCTCAAGGGCCGCGCGCAGATCGGCAAGGGCATGTGGCCCATGCCGGACAAGCTGGCGGCGATGATGGATGCCAAGATCAGCCACCCGAAAGCGGGCGCCAACACGGCCTGGGTACCGTCACCGACGGCAGCGACCCTGCACGCCATTCATTACCACCAGGTGAACGTGATGGATGTGCAGGGAGAGCTGAGCAAGCGTGAGCGCGCCAGCCTGGACAACATCCTGACCGTGCCGCTGATGAAGGATCCGTCCGTGCTGAGCCAGGAAGACATCAAGCAGGAGCTGGACAATAACGCCCAGGGTATCCTCGGCTATGTGGTGCGCTGGATCGAGGAAGGGGTCGGTTGCTCCAAGGTGCCGGACATCAATGATGTCGGCCTGATGGAGGACCGCGCCACGCTGCGGATCGCGTCCCAGCTGCTGTGCAACTGGCTGTATCACGGCATCTGCACGGAAGAGCAGGTGATGGAGACGCTCAAGCGCATGGCGAAGGTTGTGGACCGCCAGAACGAAGGCGACCCGAACTACATCCCGATGGCGGATGATTTCGAGGGCAACGTGGCTTTCCAGGCGGCCTGTGACCTGATCTTCAAGGGCCGTGAGCAGCCCAGTGGTTATACCGAGCCTCTGCTGCACGCCTATCGTCGCAAGGCGAAGGCCAAGTACGGTCAGTGAGGCAGGAGTTGAACTGACTGGTATAAGACCCCGCTTCGGCGGGGTTTTTTGTGTGCGGGGGGAAGGTGGCGGGTAACGCTGTCCGGGACACGCTGTGAATACCTTTTAGCTGCGCTGTCCTGCTCCGCTAAAAGGTCCAGGGCTTACTTCCTGTAAGCCCGTTTACGCTCAGTCGCGTAAACCCCTGTACGCTTGTCTTCCGCCATCCATGGCTCCAGACAGTCCCGGACAGCGTTACCCGCCACCTTCCTCAGGCGCTTTTCGGGGAGTCAGCCGTGGCGTTCGGCGGCTTCCAGGGTGTTCTGCAGCAGCATGGCGATGGTCATGGGGCCAACTCCGCCGGGCACCGGGGTGATCCAGGCAGCGCGCTCGGCAGCCGGGGCAAATTCCACGTCACCGATCAGCTTGCCTTCCTCGTTGCGGTTGATGCCCACATCAATGACCGTCGCGCCTTCCTTGACCCAGTCGCCATGGACCAGGCCCGGTTTGCCGGCGGCGGCAATGAGAAGGTCCGCGTCCGCCACAAAGCGGGGCAGGTCACCAGTGAACCGGTGCGCTACGGTAACGGTGGCGCCTTTCAGCAGCAGTTCCATGGAAAGAGGGCGGCCGACGATGTTGGAGGCACCCACGATGACCGCGTGCTGGCCCTTGTAGGGCGTGCCGATATGGTCAAGAAGGTGGATGATGCCGGCCGGTGTGCAGGGGCGCAGTTCCGGATGGCGCTGGGTCAGGCGGCCCAGGTTGTAGGGGTGGAAGCCATCCACATCCTTGTCCGGGCGGATGCGCAGCAGGATCTCGTCCGGGTTCATGTGCTCGGGCAGGGGCAGCTGCACGAGGATGCCGTCGATGTTCGGATCCTCGTTCATCCGGTCCACCAACTGGTTCAGTTCGTCCTGAGTGGTTTCCGCCGGCAGATGGTGATCTTCAGTATGCAGGCCAGCGGCGTCACAGGCTTCGCGTTTACGCTTCACATAGAGGTTGGACGCGGGATCGCTGCCCACCAGCACAACACCCAGACCCGGCGGCCGCAGGCCCTGGCTGATCCGCTGGCTCACTTTTTCCGCTACGGAGTGGCGGAGATCCAGGGCGATGGCCTTGCCGTCAATGATCTGCGCTGTCATGTAAGGGCCTTGTGACGGTGGTTCGGGAAAAGCGGCATTGTCGCAGTTTTACGCTCAGCCGCCAATCATGTTGACGCTGTTCACAGCCCCCGGTATGATTCGCTCCAACTTCGCTGAGAGCCGGCGTGGGTGAGTTTTTCGGGGTATAGCGCAGTCTGGTAGCGCGCCTGCTTTGGGAGCAGGATGTCGGGAGTTCAAATCTCTCTACCCCGACCAGTTTCAGGTACTCACTGGGCGGGCCGTTGTGGGCGGATGGATGAACGTGCGCTCGTAGCTCAGTTGGATAGAGCAACGGCCTTCTAAGCCGTAGGTCGCAGGTTCAAGTCCTGCCGGGCGCGCCAACTTTCTGGCACGCGGCGTTTGGTGAAGTCCTTTAGGTGCGTTAGAATCGCGCCTCTCAGTGGTGGACGTAGCTCAGTTGGTAGAGCTCAGGATTGTGACTCCTGCGGTCGAGGGTTCGATCCCCTTCGTCCACCCCATTTTTTTCTATTTCCGGCCATCAGGGCTGACCTCTTTTTTATGGGCGAAAGTGGCGGAACTGGTAGACGCGCTGGATTTAGGTTCCAGTGGGGCAACCCGTGAGAGTTCGAGTCTCTCCTTTCGCACCACTTCTTTCCCTTTCCCGGATCTTTCCCTATCGGAGTGCGCGGTCAGAACGTGATAGAATCAGCGCCCCGAAAGCCGCGGCCTTGCCAAGTCGCGTTCACATTTCTATGATCCCCGGCTTTACATTGAATCGGAACGGCAATAACTGAGGATATTCCATGCAAGTCTCCCTTGAATCGACGTCCAACATCGAGCGTCGCATGACGATTGGCGTGCCCGCGGAGGAAGTTGAGCAGCAGGTCGATGAACGCCTGCGCGAAGCCGCGAAACAGGTTCGTCTCAACGGTTTCCGTCCGGGCAAGGTTCCCATGAAGGTCGTGCGCAAGCGCTTTGGCCAGGGCGTACGCCAGGAAGTTCTCGGCGAAGTGATGCGTAATGCCTGGATGGAGGCGATCCAGGAGCAGGACGTACAGCCGGCGAGCCAGCCGCGGTTTGAGCCCCAGACCGTGGAGGAAGGCAAGGACTTTGAATTTGTTGCCGTTTTCGAGGTCATGCCCGAGATCCAGGTGGGCGACCTGAGCCAGATCAGTGTTGAGAAGCCCTGGTCCGAAGTACAGGACAAGGACATCAACAAGATGATCGACAACCTGCGCCGCCAGCAGGCGACCTACAAAGAGGTCAAGCGCAAGGCCAAGAAGAAGGACGTCATGACCATCGACTTCACCGGCACCATCGACGGTGAGGAATTCGAGGGCGGCAGCGGCGAGGACCAGCAGCTGACTCTTGGAGACGGCCAGATGATCGCCGGTTTCGAGGATCAGCTGGTAGGCGCCAAGACCGGTGAGGAGCATACCCTTGATGTGACCTTCCCGGAAGATTACCAGAACGAGGAACTGGCGGGTAAGCAGGCCCAGTTCCAGGTGACGGTCAAGAAGGTTGAGGAACCGCAGCTGCCCACCCTCGATAAGGAATTCTTCGAGCAGTTCGGCGTTGAAGCCGAGACCGAGGAGGAGTTCCGCGAGGAAGTGCGCAAGAACATGGAGCGCGAGCTCAAGAACGGCATCCAGAACCGCATCAAGCAGCAGGTCATTGACGGCCTCCTCGAGGTTACAGAGCTGGAAGTGCCCCAGGGCATGGTCGATCAGGAGATCGAGCGCATGAAGCAGGAGGCGGTGCAGCAGTTCGGTGGCCAGATGGATCCGTCACAGCTGCCTTCCGAGCTGTTCCAGGATCAGGCCCAACGCCGCATCAAGACCGGTCTGCTGTTCCAGCAGCTGGTGCAGGACGCGAATCTTGAGGTGGACAGCGAGCGGGTTGATGAGAAGATCCGCGAGATCGCCTCCACCTATCAGGATCCGGATGAAGTGGTCGAGTACTACAACAACAACCAGGAAGAAAAGCAGCAGATTGAATCCTCGGTGCTTGAGGATCAGGTTGTGGACCACGTCCTTGAAAATGCCAAGGTCAAGCAGAAGAAATACAAGTATGAGGATGCTGTGAAGCCGCCCCAGCAGGGTGCGTGAGCCTCCGGGGGTGAAAACCCGGCCAGCTCGTCTACAATTGGGGTTCTGAAACCCGCCATACAGGCAACAACCGGGAGACGACAATACCCATGACACAGCAGATATCCGACGGCGCGAGCGACGTCACCAATTCCGGTCTGATCCCGATGGTGATCGAGCAGACCGCCCGGGGTGAACGGTCCTTTGACATCTTCTCCCGGCTGCTCAAGGAGCGCGTGATCTTTCTGGTGGGGCCAGTGGATGACCATACGGCCAACCTGATTGTTGCGCAGCTGCTGTTCCTGGAGTCCGAGAATCCGGACAAGGACATCCATTTCTACATCAACTCGCCGGGTGGGGCAGTGACTGCCGGCATGGCGATCTATGACACCATGCAGTTCATCAAGTCCGATGTCTCCACGCTCTGCGTGGGCCAGGCGGCGTCCATGGGTGCTCTGCTGTTGGCAGCGGGCGCGCAGGGCAAGCGCTATTGTCTGCCCAATTCGAAGGTCATGATCCACCAGCCGCTGGGCGGTTTCCAGGGTCAGGCCTCGGACATTGAGATCCACACCCGCGAGATCCTGAAGACCAAGGAGCGGCTGAACAGCATCCTGGCGGAGCACACCGGCCAGAGCTATGAACAGATCGCCCAGGACACGGACCGGGACAACTTCATGGACGCTGCGGAGTCAGCGGAGTATGGCCTCGTTGATGCCGTACTTGATAAACGCTCGGGGAATACCTAATACTGGTATCAATCCCGATTTCTGTCGCTCGACCGTGGCACACGGTCAATGCAAGGCGGCCGGAACCAGAACAGAGGTAATCCAATGGCAGAGAAAGGTAGCGGCAGGGGCGACGATAACGGCAAGCTGCTGTACTGTTCCTTCTGCGGCAAGAGCCAGCATGAGGTCCGCAAGCTGATCGCGGGCCCGTCGGTGTTCATCTGCGATGAATGCGTGGATCTTTGCAACGACATCATCCGCGAGGAAATCCAGGAGACCACCGAGGAAGAGCCGAGCGACCGTCTGCCCTCTCCCCACGAGATCAAGGAAACGCTGGACGAGTACGTGATCGGCCAGGACCGTGCCAAGGTGGTGCTGTCCGTGGCCGTGTATAACCACTACAAGCGTCTGCGTTTCGGTGAGAAGCGCCCGGAAGTGGAGCTCGGCAAGAGCAACATCCTGCTGATCGGCCCCACGGGCAGCGGCAAGACGCTGCTGGCGGAGACGCTGGCACGCATGCTCAACGTTCCGTTCACCATTGCGGACGCCACCACGCTGACCGAGGCTGGCTATGTGGGTGAGGACGTTGAGAACATCATCCAGAAGCTGCTGCAGAAGTGCGACTACGATGTGGACAAGGCCCAGCGCGGCATTGTCTACATTGACGAGATCGACAAGGTCTCGCGCAAGTCGGACAACCCCTCCATTACCCGTGACGTCTCGGGTGAGGGTGTGCAGCAGGCCCTGCTCAAGCTGATTGAGGGCACGGTCGCATCCGTGCCGCCCCAGGGTGGCCGCAAGCATCCGCAGCAGGAATTCCTGCAGGTGGATACCGCGGGCATGCTGTTCATCTGTGGCGGTGCCTTCTCGGGGCTGGACAAGGTGATCCGGGAGCGCTCCGAGAAGACCAGTATCGGTTTTGCGGCCCAGGTGGTCGGTCAGTCTGATAGCAAGAGCACATCCGAGATCCTGAAGCACATTGAGACGCAGGATCTGGTGAGCTACGGCCTGATTCCCGAGTTCGTGGGCCGTCTGCCCGTTGTGGCGACCCTCACGGAGCTGGACGAGGATGCCCTGATCGAGATCCTGACCCAGCCCAAGAACGCGCTGACCAAGCAGTATCAGCAGCTGTTCGAGATCGAGGACGTGGAGCTGGATTTCCGCGAGGACGCACTGCGTGCAGTGGCCCGCAAGGCCATGGAACGCAACACCGGTGCCCGGGGGCTGCGCTCCATCATGGAAGGCATCCTTCTGGATACCATGTATGAGATCCCCTCCGAGCCGGATGTGTGCAAGGTTGTGATTGATGAAGGTGTGGTCAACGGGGAATCCGACCCGATCAAGATCTACGCCAACAATGAAACCGCCCGCGCGGTTCCGGAGGACTGATTCCGGTATCCCTGTTTTCAGCCCGTCTGTCAGTTTCCGGCTGGCAGGCGGGTTGAAGCCGCCCCTCTTAACCCCCATTCTCTAGAGAGTCAGCGAAACGGGACTGTGCCCACTCTCAGGATCCCGGCGTCGCCCACTTCCCCAGTTCAGAGGTCAGATCATGACAGAGCAGCCCCAGGGCCATACCCCTTTTGAACTCCCCATGTTGCCCCTGCGTGATGTGGTGGTGTTTCCGCACATGGTGGTTCCGCTCTTCGTCGGGCGGGAGAAGTCCATCAATGCCCTTGAAGCCGCCATGGAGAACGACAAGCAGATCCTGCTCGTCGCCCAGAGGGATGCGGAGACGGATGATCCCGGCCGTAATGACCTCTATGGCATAGGCACCATCGCCACGGTGCTGCAGATGCTCAGGCTGCCCGACGGGACCGTCAAGGTCCTGGTTGAGGGGCATGCACGGGCATCCGTGGACGAGTTGGGTGGCGACGACCAGTATGTGACCACCAGCTGCCGCCAGCTTCCGGAGACCGGAGTTGAGGCGCGTGAGGAAGAGGTGTTCGTCCGGACCCTGATGGAGGAGTTCGAGAAATTCGCGCGCATGTCCAAGAAGGTGCCCAACGAGGTCAGCAACTCCCTGCAGGGCATCGAGGAGCTGGACCGCCTGGCGGATACCATGGCTTCCCACCTGGAACTCAAGGTGGCTGAGAAGCAGGAACTGCTTGAAACCCTGGACCTGCGCCATCGTATTGAGCAGCTGCTGGGCAAGCTCGACAGCGAGATTGACCTGATCGAGGTGGAAAAGCGCATCCGTGGCCGCGTCAAGAAGCAGATGGAGCGCAGCCAGCGTGAGTACTACCTGAATGAGCAGATGAAAGCCATCCAGAAGGAGATGGGGCAGCTCGGCGACGGCAGCGGCCAGGATTTTGAGGAGCTCGAGCAGAAGATCGAGTCTTCCGGCATGCCCAAGGAGGCCCGGGAGAAAGCCGAGCAGGAGCTCAACAAGCTCAAGATGATGTCGCCCATGTCCGCGGAAGCGACCGTCGTCAGGGGCTTCATTGACTGGATGCTGGCCATTCCGTGGAAAAAGCGCAGCCGTGTGCGCCACGATATCGACCGTGCGCGTCGCATTCTGGATGAAGACCACTATGGTCTGGATGAGGTCAAGGAGCGCATTCTTGAGTACCTCGCGGTGCAGAGCCGTGTCCGCAAGGTGAAAGGGCCGGTACTGTGCCTCGTGGGCCCGCCCGGTGTGGGCAAGACGTCACTGGGGCAGTCCATCGCGCGCGCGACCAATCGCAAGTACACCCGGATGGCGCTGGGTGGTGTGCGCGATGAGGCCGAGATCCGTGGTCACCGCCGCACCTACATCGGGGCGCTGCCCGGCAAGATCATCCAGCGTCTGTCCAAGGTGGGCGTGAAGAACCCGCTCTTCCTGCTGGACGAGGTGGACAAGATGGGCATGGACCATCGTGGTGATCCGTCCTCGGCACTGCTGGAAGTCCTGGACCCGGAACAGAACCACACGTTCAGTGACCACTACCTGGAGCTCGAATACGATCTGTCGGATACGATGTTCGTATGCACGTCGAACTCCATGAACATCCCGGATGCCCTGCTGGACCGGATGGAGATCATCCGTATTCCCGGCTATACCGAGGATGAGAAGGTCAATATCGCCCGCCGCTACCTGCTGCCGAAGCAGCTCAAGGCGAACGGGCTGAAGGAAGAAGAGCTGAGCCTGCCCGAGGAGACACTGCAGGCCATCATCCGGTATTACACCCGTGAGGCGGGTGTGCGGAACCTCGAACGCGAAGTCGCCAAGATCTGCCGCAAGGTGGTGCGTGAGCACGTGGAAGCCGGCGAGCGTCATGCCGTGGAGGTGACCCCCGAGACACTGGAGCACTATGCCGGCGTCCGGCGCCACAAGTACGGTCTGGCTGAGGAAGAGAACCAGATCGGGCAGGTCACGGGCCTGGCGTGGACCCAGGTGGGTGGCGAACTGCTGACTCTGGAGTGCGCTGTGACGCCCGGCAAGGGCAAGGTGGTCAAGACCGGCTCACTGGGCGACGTCATGCAGGAATCCATACAGGCGGCCCTGACAGTGGTCCGGAGCCGTGCCCCAGGGCTGGGGCTGTCCTCGGATTTCCAGGATAAGCAGGACCTGCACATCCATGTGCCGGAAGGTGCGACCCCCAAGGATGGTCCCAGCGCGGGCATTGGCATGTGCACCGCGCTGATTTCCGCACTCACCCGCATTCCGGTGCGCGCGGACGTGGCGATGACCGGCGAGATCACGCTCCGTGGCCGCGTTCTGATGATCGGTGGTCTCAAGGAGAAGCTGCTTGCGGCACACCGGGGCGGCATCAAGACAGTGGTGATTCCGGAAGAGAACGTGCGCGATCTGAAGGAAATTCCGGACAACATCAAGGAATCTCTCGAAATCCGTCCGGTGGAATGGATCGACCAGGTGCTCGATATCGCGCTGACCCGGCAGCCGGAACCGCTGCCCGCGGATGCTCCCGCCCATCCGGGCAGCCGTGATGAGGATGCCGACGGTAACGAACGGGTGAATACCCACTGAAAGGTGGAGTCATTGACACTGTTTAAAGGCCGTTGGTATAACGTATTTCGCCTCTCAGCGGAGCCATGGGCCACCCTGTCAGGGCTCGCAGGGTGAGGGATGTCCCGGCCTGCGGCCATGGAATTCTCCGATGGCGTGTGCCATAGTCATTGGCGCCGAAAAAGAAACACAACGTCCAACATGGAACCAGATAGAAAAAGGGGTTTAGTGTGAATAAGTCCGAACTGATCGACGCTATCGCAGATTCTGCCGATATTTCCAAGGCCGCAGCAGGTCGTGCACTGGACGCGATGGTTGATTCCATCACCGGATCCCTCAAGCAGGGTGATCCGGTCACGCTGGTAGGCTTCGGGACCTTCTCCGTCAAGGAGCGGGCAGCACGCACCGGCCGCAACCCGCAGACCGGTGAGGAGATCAAGATCGCCGCTTCCAAGGTACCCAGCTTCAAGGCCGGCAAAGCCCTGAAGGACGCCGTCCAGTAACGGCGGATCCCGCCATTCTGTTTCGACGGAGCGGTAGTTCAGCTGGTTAGAATGCCGGCCTGTCACGCCGGAGGTCGCGGGTTCGAGTCCCGTCCGCTCCGCCAGACTTTGGGCGCATGCCGTAAGGGATGCGCCCTTTTACGTTAAACACAGGTCACCCGTGGAAGTGCGGGCACACAGGGGAACGCGGAATGCTTCAGAACATCCGGGAGAACGCCCAGGGAACGATCGCCAAGACCATCATCGTGGTCCTGATCCTGTCCCTGTCCATCTGGGGGCTGGACTCCATCGTGGGCGGCAGCGGCGAGAACGAGATCGCCACGGTCAACGGTGAGCCCATCACCGAGCGGGAATTCGAACGTGCGGTCCAGATCCGGCGGCAGCAGCGGCTGCAGGAAATGGAAAACCCGGACTCATCCCGGATCGACATGGACGCACTCAATGAAGAGGTCATGGATTCACTCATCCGGGACAAGCTGATTGGTCAGGACATCCGCTCCCGCGGGCTCCAGGTTTCGGAATCCGATCTGGACCGCATGATCACCGGTGCCGAGCAGTTCCGGGTCAACGGTGAGTTCAGCCAGGAGCGCTTCATACAGGCGGTCCGCAACCAGGGTATGACGGTGGACCAGTTCCGGACCATGCTGGAGCAGGATCATCTGAGCCGTGTCATCCAGGCTGTGATCCAGGGCAGCGCCTTCAGTGCGCCCTCCGAAACGGAACGGGTGGCCTCGCTGCTGACCCAGACCCGGGATTTTTCTGTCCTTCAGATTCCGGTTGGCGAGCGCGCGGAGTCCATGGAAGTGTCTGACGAGGAACTCAGGAGCTTCTACGAGGACAACCAGGAGCGCTTTGTCCAGAGCGAATCCGTTGATGCGTCCTGGATCACACTGGACCGTTCCGAGCTGGTGGATCCCTCCGAGATCGAAGAGGAAGTAGTCCGGGACCGCTACCGTGAGCGTGTTGAGTCCATGCAGGCTGATGAACAGCGCAATGCGGCCCATATCCTGATCCGTGAGGACCGGGAAGATGCCGAAGCCGCTGTCGAGGCGGTGCAGGAAGGTCTGAAGCAGGGCCGCTCCTTTGCCGAGCTGGCAGCGGAATACTCCGATGACGGAGCCACCGCGGATGAGGGTGGCAAGCTCGGCTTCTCTTCACGGGATGACTTTGACGAATCCTTCTCCGAGGCCCTCTTCAGTATTGAGGAGACCGGTAAGGTGGTTGGGCCCGTCAGTACCTCCTTCGGTCAGCATTTCATCAAGCTGCTGGATGTGCGCTCAGAGGAGCCTCCGAGCTTTGAGAGCATGGAGGCGTCCCTGCGCGAGACCATCGCCCGGGAGAGGGCAGAGCGCCGCTATGTGGAGCTGAGCGAGGAGCTGGCGGACATGGCCTATTCCGAGTATGACCTCCAGGCACCCGCTGAGCTCATTGATGCCTCCATCCAGACCCGTGATGGGGTACGGCCCGATCAGGCCAGGGCTCCCTTCGACCATGAAGGACTGCGCGAGCAGCTGTTCACAGAGGAGGTGCGCAAGGAAGGTTTCAACACTGAGGTGGTGGAAACCGGTGATGGCGTCTCCGTGGTGGCGCGGGTGCGCGAGTACTATCCGCGCGAACAGAAGTCCTTTGACCAGGTACGCGAAGAGGTCACGGAGCTTGTGCGCCAGAAAAAGGCTCGCGAGGCGCTGAGGGAATCCCTGGAAGGCATGGCCGCGGACATGTCGGCGGATGCCGGGCTGCCTGAACCGGATATGGGAACCGGTACGGAATGGGAGTCCTTTGAGGGCGTCAACCGGCGTTCCCTGCAGGCGCAGGCCGTGGTCCGGGATGCCGCCTTTGAGATGCCGGCGCCACAGAACGGCGGTGCCAGCACCCGTATTGTGGATCTGCCCAATGCTGTCGCCCTGATCCGTCTTGATGCAGTCAATCCGCCGGATTCCGCCACGGTCAGCATGATGGCCTCGAACCTTGGAGCCTCTCTGGGGCGGCGCCATGGCCAGATGGCCTATCAGGCCTACATTGAGTCCCTCAGAGCTGAAGCGGACATCAACCGCAACTGACTCCCCCCTATGGAGCCGGGTCGTCAAACCCGGTTCCATCGCCTTTCCACCTGTGTCACAAAATTGATTCCCGCCCGGGAATGGTCCGAATTCCAACGGTTTAAGAGACCGAGAATTGAGGACCAGTTATCTTTCAGCCTCACCTAAATTCGCTATGGTCCCTTCCGACACCGTCTTCCGTCGGGTTTATAAGGGACAGGCGTTCATGCTCTTCGTTCTGGCCGGATCACTGCTGACTTTCTCCATGACGCAGGAAGTCGTCGAGGTGGAGCCCCATCCAAGGGGGACCTTCATCTATGAGCAGCATTACAACGAGAGTCCGGATTCCCTTCTACACCGCTATCAGGTGGAACCGCTCAGGGCCCAGAAATTCCGCAACGTGGTGCGCCAGCAGTATGACTACAGCTGCGGCGCGGCCTCGCTCACAACGATTCTGCGCCATTACGTGGGCCAGAACCTCAATGAGCGTCAGGTCATGGAAGGGCTGCTCCAGTACGGGGAGAGTGAGCGCATTGTTGAGCGTCGTGCCTTTTCGCTTCTGGACATGAAGCGCCTGGTCACTGAGCTTGGCTTCCCCTCCGGCGGTTTCCGGGCTGAGATTTCGGACCTGGCCGAGCTCGACCATCCGGCCATCGTCCCCATCAACCATGCCGGTTTCGAGCATTTCGTGGTGGTGCGTGACATCCGCGAAGGGCGTGTTTTTGTCGCGGATCCGGCCGCCGGGAATCTGTCATTCACGCTGCATGAATTCCAGGAGAAATGGGCGGAGAACGTTCTTTTCATCGTTTTCCCGGGCGAGGAACCGCCCCTGAACAATCTGGCCCTTAAGGAAGAGGATATGCGCTTTGTGGATGACCAGACATTGACGCTGCAGGCACGCCAGGAGTTCCCGGTATTCCACGAAGCGCTCATGTGGGACATCCAGAATGAACTCGAGCGGCTCAAGAACAACCCGGACGGCAGCGTTGAGAACACGCGCAAACAGCTCTATTTCCGTGATCGATGAAGTTCACGGACGACAGGTGATTGGTGGTTTTATGCATCGAACTGGATACAGGGAACCCGCTATGACGCGCTCTGTGCTTTGGCTTCTGGCCGTTCTCGTGCTGCTCTGCGCACTGGCGGTGCCCGCCGCGGCCCAGCAGCAGGAAGACGATGGTGCCACTGTGGATGAGGCCCGGGAGGCGCTCGCCCAGCAGGAAGGGGATGAGGATTCCACCGAACAGCTGGAAGAAGTCTTCCAGGCGGCGGAAAAGAACTACTCGCTGCTGCAGGCTGGGCGTCAGTCACTGAACTACTCCTTTAACTACTCCTATTCCGGAACACAGAACCTGGACCTGGAGGTCATCAACAGCCAGGTCCGGAATCTGGATGTGACGCCGGAAGCCACCCACAACTTCACCAACGCCTTCTCCTACGACTACGGGTTCTACGACAACCTGACGCTGGGCACGCGGATTCCCCTGACCACCAAGTTTGATACCCAGGAGGATCTGAACGTCAACGACGTGGGGGATATCTCCTTTACCGCGCGCTGGCAACCCAACCCCCATATCCCGGGCACCATGTCCACCACGCTTTTCGGGACGCTGAGCTCCAAGACCGGCGTGAGTCCCTACGAGATCGACGTCAATCGTCAGCTGTCCACCGGCAGTGGCTATTACTCGATCGGCGGGGGCGCCAGTGTTTCCAAGGTGCTGGATCCGGTGGTTCTGTTCGGCTCCGGCAGTCTCCGTTACAACCACAAAGTGAAGGATCTCAAACAGGTGCGCGGTGCCCGGCTTCTGCAGGAGCTTGAGCCCGGCTTCACGCTTTCCGGCTCCGGTGGCTTCTCCTATTCGCTGTCCTACGACATATCGCTGAGCCTGTCGGTCCAGCTTACCTACAACGATGAGACCGTCCTGAGCTTCAGCGATGGCACCGAGGCAACGGCCAGTTCCCAGATGGCGGGCATCATCAATATGTCACTGGGCACGCGGATCAGTGATCAGACCATCGTCAATACCAGTGTTGGTTTTGGTATGACGAGGGGAGCACCGGATTTCACCATCGGCTTCTCCATGCCCATCAATATTTCCGGGCTGTCTGAATCATCCTGATGCGTGGATCAAGGGCGATAAGGAGCAGGAAGTAATGCGAGCGAATGGCGTCGGCACACGTGTATTCGGCGCACTGGCACTGGCGGCCGTGTCCCTGGGGGCGCAGGCCCAGTTCAGCCATCAGCTGCTGGTGCATCCGAAGGCCGCCGCGCTCGGCAACGCGGTTACCGCGGATCCGCCCGGGATCATGGCCATCCGCCGTAATCCAGCCGGACTGAGTCGTCTTGAGGGGCGCCAGTGGGAACTTGGCGGTGCCATGCCGATGACGCAGTTCGATGCGACGTTCACGGTGCCGGAAGAGGGCTGTGATGTCTTCGGCATCGAATGCGCGGAGAATGATCCGGTAGCCAACAGCAAGAGCAGTACCGACGTCGGCGCCAACTACATACCGGGCATCGGGCTGATGGAAAGCGCTGCACCCGCTGCGCCGTTCAATGCCGGGTTCAGTGTCCAGCCCCCGGGCTCGAAGCTGACGTTCGGCAATGCCGCGTTCATCGAGAACTCCGGTGGCTTCTCCCGTGAGGAGGATGATCCGGGCCGGTATCAGCCGACCCAGGCCGCCATTCAGCGGATCACCTACCTTTCACCAACGGTTTCCTATGAGATCAATGATGAGTGGACCGTGGGCGCCGGTATCCATTTCTCGCACCAGGGGATCGAGGTGAACCAGCTGACCCGGGCCCCGAACATGCTGGTGGGCGTGGGGGCCACGCTTCAGGATGCCTTTGGCTGTGACGAGGAGGCCCAGGAACCCCTGGCGCCCTGGTTGGCCCTGTGTGGCGGCAAGATCGGCCCCTTCCAGGACATCGGCAATGTCAACTTCCGGGCCGAGGAGAGCCTCTCCACCAGCTACAAGGTGGGGGTGCTCTGGGAGCCCACTGACTGGTTCACCTGGGGCGCCCAGTACAGTTCCGGCGATGATATGAACCTCAAGGGCGATTTCCAGATCGACTACACTGAGGACTGGGCCGCGTTCTGGCAGAGTGTGAACAGTTCTGTGCTCGGCGCCATAGGCGCCGCGATCCTGAGCCTGCCTTCCGGCGTTCCGAAGGAGGAGGGCCATGTCTCCATCAAGGAGAGCTACCCGCAGCATTTCTCCACCGGCGTCAGCATGCGGGTGCTGCCGTTCCTCACCCTGAATGCGGATATGGACTATGTGGATCTGTCTTCCCAGAAGTATCTGGAGCTCAAGTTTGACCGTGAGCTGGAGTTCCTGAATGCGGCCCGCATCCTGTCACCGGAAAAGGCAACACCCACCAGTCTGAAGATTGGCCGTGAGTTCACGGATGTGTGGAACCTTGGCTATGGTGCGACACTGCACGTGAACGACCGTCTTGATCTGAGGGCGGGGGCCCAGAACCGGAGCACCGTCATCCCCAAAGGGGCGGAAAGTCTTTTCTCGCCCATCGGGGATGGCACAATGTATGGCGTCGGGCTTGGGTACAGGTGGTCGAAGCACACCCAGATCGATATGAGTCTGAGCCAGATGAAAAGTACCCAGAACATCCCGGCGGACTCGAGCTGCAATATCAATTGCACGAACATCACCAACATTGTGTACAACCCCTACGCAGGCCTGGATGTCAAAACCGAAACCACCATCACCTTTGCCAACCTCACCATCCGCAGCCGTTTCTGACCGGCTGAGGCCGGCGCTGCTGGTTCTGGTGGTGCTGGTGACCGCCGGCTGTGCCAGTGGTGCTGGGGATGGGGCTGCAGGGGGCATGCGCGCATGGGTGGATGAGCGGGGGCAGGTCCGATACACACCGGCCGCCAGCAACGCCTCTGAGACCTCTGGCGAGACCACCGGTAAGAAGGGCTCCGGTGAAACGGGGGTGACGCGGGCTGCGGAATCCTCCCATCCGGAATTCAATCTGGAACAGTATCCGGATGCCGGGGATAAAAACAGCAGCCGGGAATCCGAGGAGCTTTTCTACAGCTGGCGGGATGCCCAGGGACGCATTCACAATACGCCCTACCTTTACGGGGAAGAGGCCCTGGGGCAGGTGATGCGCGAGCCGGAGCCGGTTCGGGCTTCCGAGGCCCGGGTGACCACCTCGGGCGCGGCAGCCGCCCCAGGGTTCCGTCGGGATTCCGAAGCTGCCGCCATTCTGGGGGTGGGCGAGGGGTCGGAGACCCGGCTGGATGCTTTTGCGCAGCAGTGCTGCGGGGCGCTGCCGCGCCTGGACTACCAGAAGCTGGAGCCCGAGCGGACCCTGCCCGTCGATCTCGGCGAAGAGGCCGATGTGTACCGTTTTGCCACGGGCGACAGCCGTTTCGCTCTGGTACGCCTGCCACAGGATCCTGAACAATCACTCCTGCGCGTCCGCAGTTTCATCCGCGACGGCGGCTTCTTTCTGCCGAATGCCGTTTTTCTTGACGGTGGCTTCCGTCCTGTCCGGATGGTGACCGACATCGTGATGGAATACAGTCCCGAAACCTGGCGACGCTATGGGCATATGGAGGCAAGGCTGGCGCTGAAGCCGGATTCCGGTGAGCGCTGGCTGGTTGTCTTTACCCGCCCGGAAGACCTTGAGTCCGGCACCAGGGTCGGCGAGCAAGGCAAGCGCCGCAGGCTGACCCACGAGCCCGTGGGCAGCCTGTCACTGCGGCTTGTCGACTGACCTCAGCCCTCCGGTGCCTCCGGATTGAACCAGGGCTGGGAGAGCCAGTAGAAACGGCCATCACCCGCCGGGTAGGTGCAGTTGTAGCGTGAACGACGGGCTTCAATGGGGTTCTGGGCTCGGGTCTGGATGCGCACGCCGTTGGCAAGGGTCTCCGCGTCGAGTTCCATCTTGCCCTCGCCAGAGGCAAAGCAGTTCAATCGGCCGCTATCCCAGCCCTCGGGGACCGTCATGTCCAGCAGGGGCGGGTTCTGGTCGCCGATCACCGGGGCCGGAAGATTGGCTCTGGTAACCGGGAAGTTGCGCGCCTTCAACTTGTTCCTGAGGGCATCGATGCCGCCGTAGGCATCCGCCACGGCAAAGCGCGGCATGGCACCGGGATGGGAGTGCTCACCGATAACCCCGGAATGCTGCGCGAATCCATACCAGCCGCGCTCCTCCAGTGCCTGCAGGACCGGCTGGGAGAACTCACCGTAGGGGTGGGCATAGAGCTCGGTTTCCACGCCGATTTTCTCCTCGATGCGATCAGCACCCCGGTCCAGTTCCCGAGCAATGCGTTTGGCGTGTTCTTCCGCGCTCTCATCCGGGCGCTGGAGCATGGTGCCGTGATCCAGGCTGTGGTTGCCGATGGTCACCAGCTCGTGCTCGGCCATATCCTTAAGCTGGTCCCAGCTCATGTAACCGTTGTTGCCGACAGAGCCGCTGAGTACGAAGACCGTCAGCGGAATACCTTTTTCCCTGAGAAGCGGCCATGCTTCGGTGTAGACGCTCTCGTAGGCATCATCAAAGGTCAGGGCGACATGCTGGTTCTCCGCATCCGCGCCGTCCAGGGTCTTCTGGATGCGCTCAGGGGTGAGTGACAGCGGCTCCACGCCGAGCTCCTCGATCAGTGCCAGCTGGTCCCGGAACAGTGATGGAGAGGTCGTGGTGGAGGGAGGTGTCTCCGTGGAGACATGGTGATAGGCCAGAGTGGCAACGCCGGCATGGGCACCGGAGGCCATGCTCAGGCCCAGGGCTGTAGTGACGGCAATACGGGTCAGGGGGGTCACTCGACTCATGGGTGTCCTCTGAAGTGATGTCGTAGGGTGGCCATGGCCCGGTTAAGGGCCTGGAGCTGCTCGTTGGAGCCCCCCCGATCCGGGTGATGCTGCATGGCAAGGCGCCGGAACGCCTGCCGTGCGGTCGCCAGATCCGGAGGTGGCGTGTCGATCGCCAGGGTTTGGCAGGCCTGGGTGAGCTCATCATCCGCCGGGCGCGTGATGCCCTGCCAGAAGTCATCCAGCATGCGGTTGATGGTACTCTCGCCCAGGTCATGGTTGGACAGGTCCCGGTAGAAGGCGTGCAGCGCATCGTGCTGCCCCGCCTCCTGCTGCCCGGCGTTGTACGTCTGGCGAATGCGGATATTCAGCGCGTTGATGTCGATGGTTTCCCCGCTCTCGGCAGCCAGTCGTTCGCGCTGCCGGTAGAGGCTGTGAAACAGGAGAAAGTGCACCGGGTAGAGGGCCGCCGGGCTGCTGAAGTCGATGGTCCCGAAAAGATACCAGGGCTCTCCCTGGAGGGTGCGCAGCATCACCAGTTCGCTCATGCCTTCCGGGTGGGTGCGCAGCAATGCCTCGCAGGCGTCCATGATGCGCCCGACCAGCGCTTCCAGGGCGCTGTCGCTGGTTTCGCCGGTCCGGTTCAGTGAGGCGGTGGAATCCATCATGTCCAGACTATGCGTTGCCAGAGCGGGCAATGCAAATCCCGGTTGGTGGCAGCCCGTGACTCTCCGGTATAATCCGCAGCCACACAGTCTGACCGGGGCCAATCAATGCTGGACAAGACCTCCACCGATCCGCGCGACGAAAGCAAACGCCTGCAGAAGAAGCTGCAGCGCGAGACCGGGCGTGCCATCGCGGATTTCGACATGATTGAGGAAGGCGACCGCATCCTGGTCTGTCTCAGTGGTGGCAAGGATTCCTACACCATGCTGGACATGCTGATGGTCCTGCGTCATCGGGCGCCGGTGAACTTCGAGCTTATGGCGGTGAACCTGGATCAGAAGCAGCCGGGTTTTCCCGAGCATGTGCTGCCGGATTACATGGCGCAGCTTGAAGTGCCGTTCCAGGTTCTGGAGAAGGACACCTACAGCATCGTGAAGGAGAAGATTCCCGAGGGGAAAACGGCCTGCGGTCTGTGCTCACGCCTGCGCCGGGGGATTCTCTACAATTTCGCGGAAGAGCAGGGCTGCACCAAGATCGCACTGGGCCATCACCGGGATGACATCCTTGAGACCATGATGCTCAACATGTTCCACGGGGGCACGCTCAAGGCGATGCCGCCCAAGCTGTTCAGCGATGATGGGCGCAATACCGTGATCCGGCCGCTGGCCTATTGCCGTGAGAAGGACATTGCCCGCTTCGCCGAACTGAGGGAGTACCCCATCATCCCCTGCAACCTCTGTGGTTCTCAGGAGAATCTGCAGCGGGAGATGGTCAAGGACATGCTCAACGACTGGGACCATCGTTTCCCGGGGCGGATCGAGAACATGTTCCGGGCCCTGCAGAACGTGGCGCCTTCCCATCTGGCGGATCCGCAGCTGTTTGACTTCTCCGGCAGGGGCGAGGCGCAGGAACAGGTTGCTGAGCCCCAGCGCGCGGAGCCCGGAACCGAATACGGCCAGGTCCAGGTGCTCAATATCTGAGCGCCAGCTCAGATGATCCGTGAGTAGCGCCCGGTCTGCGCCTGCTGGGCGCCGGCATCGAACAGCTGGCAGATGGCCCGGATCAGAAGGCGGCCGGGTGTGCGCACCGTCAACCGCTGCGCATCCTCTTCAATCAGGCCGTCTTCCACCATGGTCTGGCGTGCCGGCAGGGTATCGGCAAACACCTGATCAAAGGCCTCCCCCCACGCGGCGGCGAAGGCCTGTTTGTCCAGCGAGAAGTGACAGATCAGCTCCATGATCACGGCGCGGCGCATGCGGTCGTCGTCACTGAGCTCATAGCCCTTTTTCAGGGGTGTGCGGTTGAAATCCAGCTGCAGGTTCCAGGCGCCTTCGTCATGATGGTTCTGGAAGTAGCTGTCGGCGGCCTGGCTGATGGCGGAGACCCCCATGCCGATCAGGTCGCATTCCCCGTGGGTGGTATAGCCCTGGAAATTCCGGTGCAGTTCCCCGTTGCGCTGGGCGATGGCCAGTGTGTCATCCGGTTTGGCGAAATGGTCCATGCCGATGTAGACGTAGCCGGCCTCAAGCAGCCGGTTGATGGTGTCCTCAAGGATGCGGAGTTTTTCCTCCGGGGAGGGCAGATCCTCCTCGCGGATGCGCTGCTGGGGCATGAACCGGTCGGGCAGGTGGGCGTAGTTGAACACCGACAGCCGATCCGGCGACAGCTCCAGCACCTGGTCCAGGGTTTCATGGAATGTCTCCCGGGTCTGGTGGGGCAGCCCGTAGATGAGATCCATGTTGATGGACCGGAAACCGAGATCCCGGGCTGTGACAATGCGGTTGGCCACCATCTCCCGGGGCTGGATCCGGTTCACCGCTTTCTGGACGGTCGGGTTGAAGTCCTGAACACCCAGGCTGATGCGGTTGAAACCGATGGAGCGCAGGACTTCCAGGGTTTCAGGGCCGCACTCGCGGGGGTCAATCTCAATGGAGTGGTCGCCGCTGTCGTCGTCCGCCAGCTGGAAGTGCTGGCGCAGCACGCTCATCAGTTCGCGCATTTCATCGTGGCTGATGAAAGTGGGCGTGCCGCCGCCCCAGTGGAGCTGGGTCGCCGGTCGTTCCTGCCCGCCGAACTGCCGGGAGCGCATGGCGATCTCCTGGTGCAGCCGTTCCAGATAGGGAGCAGCCCGGTCCCGTTTGCGGGTCACGATCTTGTTGCAGGCGCAGTAGTAGCACAGGTGCGCGCAGAACGGGATGTGCAGATAGAGTGAGAGCGGCGCGCCCGAGGCACGGCTTCGTTCAAGGGTCCGCTCGTAGGCCTCGCCGTTGAAGTCTTCGCTGAAGGCCAGCGCCGTCGGGTAGGACGTGTAACGGGGGCCTGACAGATCGTAGCGTGCGATCAGATCCGGGTCCCAGAGGAGGTTGATGCGTTCCGAAGCCATGGTGTCCTCCGACGGCAGGTTCTGTGCTGCACACAGCCTAACGCAGCCTGCGGCTGGACCTGTTGATATCGGTCAAACCCCGCCTTAATGGGAAAGAATCAGATGCTGGATCCAGGGGATGGTCCAGAGACCGAAAACGATCAGGGCCAGGCCCGTAACCCGGCGGAAGGCCGTGGACTGGCGCAGTCGGGTAATGCGGCTTGCCAGCAGGCCGGTGGCCACCATTGCCGGCACCGTGCCGAGCCCGAAGCTGAACATCAGCAGACCGGAGAGAACCGCATCCCCCTGGGTCAGGGCCCAGGCAAGGGTGCTGTAGACCAGGCCACAGGGCAGCCAGCCCCAGAGCAGCCCGAGCGGCAGGGCACGGCTCAGGCGGTCAACGGGCATGAAACGCTGGGTCAGGGGAGAGAGCCGCTGCCACAGGGGCGCGCCGATGCGTTCCAGGCTCATGATGCCCTGCCACCACTGACCCACGGCCAGGCCCAGCAGGATCAGCACAACACCGGCAAGGGTGCGCAGGACCATGCCGGCGCCGGGGACGCCTTCGGTCAGGAGCGCGCCCGGGAGGCCCGCGATCAGCCCGATCAGGCTGTAACTCAGGATCCGCCCGAGATTGTATCCCGCCAGCAGTGACAGCTGACGGCGCCGGTAACCCGGGCCAACAGGCAGGGCCAGGCTGAGTGAGCTGGCGATGCCGCCGCACATGCCCAGGCAGTGGGTGCTGCCCAGGAACCCGATGAGGAACGCTGAACCCAGGGTGGTGATGAGGGCATCAGTCATTCCGGATCGCTCCCTTCACGCTGGCGACTGGTCTGTTCGGTATGCTGCCGGGCTTCCGGGGGAATCCGGTCCTCGTCGTCATCGAAAAGGATCTGGTGAGCAGGCCCTTCCAGATCATCGAACTGGTCGTTGCGCACTGCCCAGATGAGTACCCGGACGGCGATCGCCAGCAGGATCAGTGACAGCGGAATCAGTATGTAGAGTATTGCCATCGGGCTTCATTCCTCCCAGACGCAGCGCATTCATCACCACAGCCACCGAGCTGGCGGACATGCCCGCGGCCGCGATCCATGGGATCACCAGACCCACCATTGCCAGAGGCAGGATCGCCGCATTGTACAACAGCGACAGGGTCAGGTTCTGGCGGATGACCCGGCGTGCCATGGGAGCGACCTTGAGCGCTTCCATCAGCGGCCACAGCCGCTCACCCAGAACCACGGCATCCGCCTGCAGGCGGGCGATATCACTGCTGCCGGCCATGGCCACGGACAGGCGGGCTCCCGCCAGACCGGGCAGGTCGTTGAGTCCGTCACCCACCATCATGACCCGGTTGCCCTCCGCCTCGAGGGCACGGATGCGCTCCAGTTTGGCCTCCGGTGACAGACGCCCTTCATACCGGTCGATGCCGAGTGCTCCGGCGACCCTTGCCACCTGGCCGGAATGATCGCCACTGAGGAGCACACAGTGCCAGCCCCGGGCACGCAGGGTCGCCAGCACCGGCTGCGCGTCCTCGCGCAGCGTATCATCCAGGGTGATCCGCCCCAGCCAGCCGGTCTCGCTCGCCAGGTGAACAGCCAGGGCGGCATCGTCATCGGTTTCCGGCGCAGAGGGCAGGTTGAGTTCAGCGGCGACGAAATCCGCCCGGCCCAGGGCCAGCCTGAGACCCTCGTTGAAGCCGGTGACGCCGCCGCCGGGATGGTTTTCCCGCTCGCTGATGACTGCTGCCGGTTCGTCCCGGAAGGCCCGTGCGATGGGATGCTCGGAGCCGCGTTCCAGTCCGGCTGCCAGCGCCCGGCAGTGCGCCTCGGAAATGCCGGACGACGGGGTGACAGAGGCAATACTGAGCTGGCCCCGGGTAAGGGTGCCGGTCTTGTCGAACACCAGGGTGTCCACTGTATTGAGCGTCTCCAGGGTCGAACCTCTCGTGGGAACGAAGCCGGCCCTGCGCAGCCGGTTGGTTGCCACGGTCAGCGCCGTCGGGGTGGCCAGCGACAGGGCGCAGGGGCAGGTGGCAACCAGAACCGCCAGGGTGATCGGAAAGGCCCGTGGGGGGTCCAGAAGCCACCAGACCAGAAAGGTGGCAGTGGCAGCCGCCAGCACCGCGGTGACAAAAATACCGGCAACGCGGTCCGCGATCTGCTGGGTCCGGGGTTTCTCGGCCTGGGCCCGGTCCAGAAGCCGGGTGATGGCGGAAAGCCGGGTGTTGTCCCCGGCCTGGTCCACGATCACCTCCAGGGGGTGCTCGGTGTTCACCGTGCCCGCCGAGACTGGCTCGCCCGGTCCCCGGGAGACCGGCAGCGATTCACCGGTCAGCATGGATTCATCCAGTGCGGATTGGCCACAGGCCACATGGCCATCCGCGGCCAGGGTATCCCCAGGGCGTATGCGGATACGGTCACCGGGGTTCAGGTCACGGGCACGCACCACGGTCTCGGTGTCCCCATCGATGCGCAGTGCCGTGCCGGGCATGGCATTGATCAGCGACAGGTTTTCCAGGCCCGCCCGGTAGCGGGCGCGGCCCTCGAGAAATCGCCCCAGGCCGAGGAAGAAGGTGAACATCGAGATGGATTCGAAATAGACATGTTCGCCGCCAAAGAGGGTCACATGGACGCTCGCCAGGTAGCCGGCAAGGATCGCGATGGACACGGGCACATCCATGCCCGGATGACGGTGCCGGAGGTCCCGGACTGCTGCCTGGAAAAAGGGAACGGCGCTGTAGAGCACCACAGGTGTGGCGATGACGAAACTGGCCCAGCGGAACAGCTGGACCATGGCCGGGTCGGATTCCGTGCTGAGCCCGAACTGGAGCGGGTAGGCCAGCATCATGGTCTGAAGTGCTGCAATGCCCGCGATTCCGATCCGGATCATGGCCTGTTTCTGCTGGTTGCGTATCCGCTCCTCCCATTCGCCGGGGCGGAAAGGAGATGCCTGGAACCCCAGTTCGCGGATCCCCAGCAGGAGGTTGCCCAACCCGGTGACCTGAGGGTGCCAGACCAGATGGGCGCGTTGGGTGCTGTGATTGATGCGGATGGACTCAAGCCCCTCAAAACCGGCCAGGTGATGCTCGATCAGCCAGATGCAGGCGGCACAGCTGAGACCGTCGATCATCAGCCAGGTCTCGTGGAGCCCATCATCCCGGGCATGGACAACCTCGTCGAGGAGCTGACGGTCGTTGTAGTGCAGGCACTCGGCACGGACACGGTCGTCAACCGGGTCCGGCGTGGTGATGGGGCCGTCAATCTGCTGGTAGAAGCGGTCGAGCCCCTCGTTGCGGATGATGCGCGAGACCGCGAGACAGCCCTCACAGCAGAACGCCTCGGTCCGGCCGGCGATGTCGCCGGTGACGGGGGGTGTTTCCGGCAGGGGTTCCCGGCAGTGGAAGCAGGCGCCGGCAGCCGCCGTCATTGCTGACGCGCCTCCCGGATGGGTTTCAGGGTAAGTGGCTGTTCCAGAGGCGTTACAAGCGGCCCCCTGAGGCGCCAGTCATTACCGGTGTTGCGGATATCAATGTACCAGCGCCCGTCGCTGAGGGGCTGCACACGGGCACGGTAGCGGCCTTCCCCGACACGCTGGGCGATGGTGGTCTGATCGCGGTCGCCCAGGGTGGCATGAGTCAGTTCCACCTGGAGCCGTTCCCAGTTCCGCTGCTCCGGGGACTCAAGCAATATGTTAAGGCGCTCACCGTCGGTGAAGCTGACTTTGCCCGTCAGGTCCAGATTGGCGGCCTTGATATCCCGCGAAAGCTCGCGGTTGATACCCATGCCCTCATCGTAATAGTCATCCTCTACCATCGAGACATGCTGCTCCATGGAAAACAGAATCAGAAAGATGCTCCAGAGGATGGTGATCCCAGGGATCGCGATAAGGACCCACGGCCAGGGCTCGCGGTACCAGGGGCGCTTGGTGTCGTCGTCTGTCATGGTGGTTCCGGCGTTGTTCAGGGTCTGGGGCCGATGAAGGGGGTCTCAGCGCTGTTGCGCGCTTCGGAGCCCTCGGCGATGACTTCAAAGGTGACGGGCGTACTCATTCCCTCAAGCTCACGCTGCGGGATTCTCACCACTGCCGGAAGAGAGCGCGTGTCCAGTGGCCCGAGCTCCATGGCGATGGGCTCGAGCAGATGGGTGCCCTCGGGACCGGCAACCCGCACGCTGAGTTCGCGTGTCTGATTGGTGCGGTTGCTCAACTTGAGGCTGTAGGAGTTCTCGATGGTTGCGTTGGGGCCGGTTTGGTAGAGCCCTCCCCGGTCGCGGGAGACCTCGATGTCCAGCGTGTCACGCTGCATCAGAAGGACGGCCATGGTTCCAAGCAGAAGTGCCATGGCCACTCCGTACCCAAGAGTCCGGGGCTGGAAACGGCGGCGGGGCTGGCCTTCAACTTCCCGCTCCGTCGCGTACCGGATCAGGCCACGGTCATAGCCCATACGGTCCATAACCTGGTTGCAGGCATCCACGCAGAGGCCACAGTCGAGGCATTCGTACTGCATGCCATTGCGGATATCAATACCGGTGGGGCATACCTGCACGCAGATGCTGCAGTCGATGCAGTCACCAAGACCCGCCTCAGCGCGGTCTGTATCTTTGCGCCTGGGACCTCGGGGCTCGCCCCGGTTGGCATCATAGGTGACTGTCCGCGTGTCCGGAGAGAACATGACGCTCTGGAAACGGGCGTAAGGGCAGACGTAGAGGCAGACTTTCTCACGCATCCAGCCTGCGTTGAGGTAGGTGGCCACCGAAAAGAAGCCAATCCAGAAAACGGCCCAGCCAGTGGTGACGCTGAAGGTGAACAGATCCGGCACCAGTTCGCGGATGGGGTAGAAGTAGCCGACGAAAGTAACACCCGTCCAGAACCCTATCCCCAGCCAGAGGGCGTGCTTTAGGACCTTACGTGGCAGCCACTGGCTCAGTGACCCCTTTCGGTCAAGCTTCATGCGCTGGTTTCGGCTGCCTTCCACCTTCTCTTCGACCCACATGAAGATAAAGGTCCAGGCGGTCTGGGGGCAGGTGAACCCGCACCATATACGGCCAAAAAGCGTGGTGACGAAGAACAGCCCGAACGCGGCGATAATAAGGAGCAGCGTCAGGATGAAGAAGTCCTGGGGCCAGAAGGTGGTCCCCAGGAGATGGAACTGGCGTTCCGGCAGATCAAAGTGGACCAATGGCCGCCCGTTGATCTGGATCCAGCAAGCAGCGAAGTACAGACCCATGAGCGTCCAGAGAGTGACGGTCCGCAGCTTCTGGTAGAAACCGGTGGTGCTGCGGACGTAGATCCGGTCCGGGTTGGGCCCGGCGTCAACCTGGCGTACGGGTATGTCGCTCATTCCGCTCCTTTCTCGCGATGCTGGCCGGAGAGCCGGTAAACATAGGCGGCCATGAGGTGGATCTGGTCCTCGGACAGCTGCTTCTGAGCCGGCATATGACCGTTACGACCATACTGGAGGGTCTCCATGATGGTGCCACGATCGCCGCCATAGAGCCAGGTGTCGTTGGTCAGGTTGGGGGCGCCCATGTTCTGGTTGCCCTTCGCATTCTGACCGTGGCACGTGGAGCAGGCCTGGGCGAAAAGTGGTTTGCCCCGTTCCGCGGCTGCTTCATTCACGTCACTGCGGTCATTGAGCGAAAGCACATATTCGGTAATGTCGCCGAGCTGATCATTGCTCAGGTTCGGGTTGATGCCGCGTGCTGGCATGTTCGCCTGACGGCCATTGGTCAGGGTGTGCTTGATGGCATCCACACTGCCGCCCCAGATCCAGTTATCGTCGGTGAGGTTGGGGAAACCATAGCCGCCGCGCCCGGCGGAGCCGTGACAGGTGGCGCAGTTGTTGGAGAACAGACGCTGGGCTGCCTGCATGGCCTCACCATTGTGCGCCAGCTCCGGTGCGGGAGTGTCGGCGTACTGGGCGAAAAGCGGTCCGTATTTCTCGCGTGCCGCTTCCATCTCACGCTCCCATGCTTCGGTCTGGCTCCAGCCAAGGAGACCCTGGTAGTTGCCCAGTCCTGGATACAGCGCCAGATAGAGCAGGGAGAACAGGATCAGCCCGATGAACATCCAGTACCACCATTTCGGCAGCGGGTTGTCCAGCTCTTCGATCCCATCGACTTCATGGCCCACGCTGCGGTTCTCCACGCGGTCGGAAGGCTGGTTCCGGCGTACGATCCAGACCAGCCACCAGCACCCAAGGACCACAATCAGGATCAGCGCGCTGATCCAAATGCTCCAGAAACTACTCATCGTGGTTGTCTCTCCGTTGCTGTTCGATGGTGCGCGCTTCCATGTCCTCGTCCTCGAAAACCAGGTGCGCGGCCTGTTCGTTTTCCCGTTGCCGGGAAGGGCTGAAGGCCCAGATGCAGATCCCCACAAAGAGAGCAATCATCAGCAGCGTATGAATGCCCTTGAACTGACTGAGCAACGTTTCCCACGGCATGTTGTTACCTCTGCTCCGGTATAGCGGTGCCCAATTGCTGCAGATACGCGATCAGCGCCTGGATCTCAAAAGTCCCGCGGACGTTCTCCTCAGCGTTTGCGATCTGCTCATCGGTGTAGGGAACGCCCAGTGTGCGCAGGGCCCGCATCTTGGTTGCGGTCTGGGTTGGGTCCACCTTCTGTTCGAAAAGCCAGGGATAGGCCGGCATGTTGGATTCCGGAACCACCATCCGCGGGTCATAGAAGTGGAGGCGGTGCCAGGCATCCGAATAGCGACCGCCCACGCGGGCCAGATCCGGCCCTGTGCGCTTGGAGCCCCACAGGAAGGGATGGTCGTAGACGTGCTCACCAGCCACTGAGTAGTGGCCGTAACGCTCCGTCTCCGCGCGGAAAGGCCGTACCTTCTGGGTATGGCACACGTGGCAGCCCTCACGGATGTAGATGTCACGGCCTTCAAGCTCAACAGCGCTCAGGGGCTCAAGCCCCTCAACGGGTTCGTTGACCTGAGAGTCGAAGAACAGGGGAACGATCTCCGCCAACCCGCCGAGGCTGACCACCACAATGATCAGCCCGACCATCAGGCCAAGGTTTTTCTCAACTTTCTCGTGGCTCATGCGTTCGCTCCCTGCACTGCGTCAGTGGAATCATCAAGGGCGCCGGTTTCACTCTGGCCAACAGTCCGCCAGACGTTGTAGGCCATTACCAGCATGCCGGCCAGGAAGAAGGCGCCGCCGATGAAGCGCACAACATAACCGGGATAGCTGGCCTCAACCGCTTCTACGAAGCTGTAGGTGAGGGTGCCATCATCGTTCACGGCACGCCACATCAAGCCCTGCAGCAGGCCGTTGATCCACATGGAGACGGTGTAGAGCACCACGCCGATTGTTGCGAGCCAGAAGTGCAGGTTGATCAGCGGGATGCTGAACATGCTCTTGAGCCCGTACAGGCGCGGGAACAGGTGATAGAGCGCACCAAAGCTGATCATGGCAACCCAGCCCAGAGCTCCGGAGTGCACATGACCCACGGTCCAGTCCGTGCTGTGGGACAGGGCGTTGACCGTACGGATCGACATCAGCGGGCCCTCGAAGGTGGCCATGCCGTAGAAGGAAACCGCCACGATCAGGAAGCGCAGGATGGGGTCAGTGCGCAGCTTGTACCAGGCGCCGGACAGGGTCATGATGCCATTGATCATGCCACCCCAGCTTGGAGCCAGCAGGATCAGGGACATGACCATGGAAGCGGTCTGGGCCCACTCCGGAAGCGGGCTGTAATGCAGGTGGTGGCCACCGGCCCAGACGTAGGTCGCGATCAGTGCCCAGAAGTGCACGATCGAGAGCCGGTAGGAATAGATGGGCCGGTTGGCCTGCTTGGGCACAAAGTAGTACATCAGGCCCAGGAAACCCGCCGTCAGGTAGAAACCCACCGCGTTATGGCCGTACCACCACTGCACCATGGCATCAATGGTTCCGGGGTAGATCGAATAGGATTCGAACCAGCCGACCGGGATGGCCAGATTGTTGACCACGTGCAGGATAGCGATGGTGATGATGAAGGCGCCGTAGAACCAGTTGGCCACATAGATGTGCTTGACCCGGCGCCGTGCGATAGTGCCGAAGAACACGTAGGCGTAAGTCAGCCAGACCACCGCGATCAGGATATTGATGGGCCACTCGGGCTCAGCATATTCCTTGGTGGTGGTGTAGCCCAGTGGCAGCGTGATAGCGACCAGAACGATCACCACTTGCCAGCCCCAGAAGGTGAAAGCGGCGGCCTGATCGGAGATCACCCGTGCCTGGGAAGTGCGCTGCACCACATAGTAGGAGGTGGCAAAGAGGGCACTGCCGGCAAAGGCAAAGATGACCGCATTGGTGTGCAGTGGGCGCAGGCGCCCAAAGCTTGTCCAGGGCAGGTCAAAGTTCAGTTGGGGAAGGAACATCTGGGCAGCGATGAACACGCCCAGACCCATTCCGACGATACCCCATACCACGGCGGCTATGGCAAACTGCCTGACCACCCGGTAGTTATAGGTTTCCGCGGACGTCTGTGTTTCCATGTTCGGCTCTTCCGGGACTGTTTGGAGGGTATGCGCAGCGTAGGCAACGCAGCGCTGGTGCTCAATGATATATGTCAAAACCTTAATGCGGTAGTGCCTTTGGATATACTCTTTAATGGCGAACAGGGGCCTGTTCTGGTTCTCGCCCACGGATCCGGCGCACCTGCTGATTCCGTGCCCATGGAGCGGCTTGCCACCGCGCTGGCGGCGGCAGGCTTCCGTGTCCGACGATTCGAGTTTCCGTTCATGGCGCAGCGTCGTACCACCGGCAAGCGACGTCCACCGGATCGTCCTCCCGTTCTGCTCCAGGTCTGGAGAGAAGTCATCGAAGAGGTTGGGCGCCGCGAGCCGGATGCGGACCACCTCTGGATCGGTGGGCGATCCCTGGGGGGCCGTACGGCCTCCATGCTGCTGACGCCGGAGCAGCGTCCGGAACCCGTGTCCGGAGCCCTGGTGTTCGGCTACCCCTTCCATCCGCCACGCAGGCCCGAACAGTGGCGGACGGATCACTTCGCGGAACTTGAGCGGCCCCTTTGGATCGCGCATGGGGAGCGCGATCCCTTCGGGAAGCGAAGCGAGCTGGAGCCACGCATGCCATTTCCCGGACCGGTCCATCTGGAGTGGGTGGCCGATGGAGACCATGAGCTTATGCCCACACGCCGCAGCGGCCTGGATCCGGAGCGGGTTCTGGCGACAGCCGCGGAGAGTGCGCGGGCTTTCGTGAAGGCAACGGAGACGGACAGGTAATGACTGAAACAGGTGTGATCCGGGCGCTGTGCCGGCCCGGCTTTGAGGCGGATGCGGGGCAGGAACTGGTCAGCCGCGCCGCAGAGGTTGGCGGTTATGGTTTCTTTGTCCCGGAAGCCGCCGGCTGGATACGCTTTGAGCTGCCCGGTCAGGCCGCGGAACCGGTCATGCGGGCGGTGTCGTTGCGCAACCTGGTCTTCGTGCGGGACTGGTATTCCGGCATCGGTGTAGTGGATCCGCTGCCTGGCGAGGACCGTGTTGGTGCCGTTCTCGAGGGGCTGCGTGATGCCGGAGAGAGCGGGCCCTTCGGGCGTGTGGATGTGCATGTGCCCCTGGGGGAGACTGAAGAGGCGTTACCGCGCTTTGCCCGCAAGTGGACCAGCCCACTGGCGAAAGCGCTGCGCGGCGCGGGCATCCTGCAGGGGAACCCCGATGGGGATGCGGGTGCACCGGGTCTGGAAATCCTGCTCCCGGATTTCAGTCGGGCCCTGCTCGCCCGCCGGGATCCAGCCCTGTCATCGGCCTTTCATGAAGGCGTCCCGCGCCTTCGGATGCCGGGTACGGCCCCCAGCCGCTCAACGCTGAAACTGGAGGAGGCCCTTCACCGGTTTTTCACCACGGATGAGCGCGAGCGTCTGCTGCGGCATGGCATGACGGCGGTGGATCTGGGCGCCGCTCCGGGTGGGTGGACGTGGCAGCTGGTGCAGCGTGGGCTGGCCGTGACCGCGGTGGACAACGGGCCCATGGACGAGGCGTTGATGGCCTCCGGGCTGGTGACCCACAGGACGGAGGATGCCTTCAGCTGGCGGCCGTCGCACCCGGTGGACTGGCTGGTCTGCGATATTGTGGATCGGCCTGCCCGGGTCGTGGAGCTGATGGCGGAGTGGCTTGAGAACCGGCTGTGCCGGCTGGCGGTGTTCAACCTGAAGCTGCCCATGAAGCAGCGCTGGGCGTGCTGGCAGGAGTACAGGGCGCGCCTGGAGGAAAGCATCGCCGCCAGCGGCGCGGACCTGACGGTCAGAGCCGCTCACCTGTATCACGACCGGGAGGAGATCACCTGCTGTGTGGCGCCGCTCACACGTTCCCGGTAGGGACTGCGTATTCCAGCACCGTGATGCGCTCATCGGACTCCAGCAGCGGCCGGATACGATTGATCTTCTCCCGGCGCTCCGTGGAATCGTACCAGCGGTACCAGTCCGCGGTTGAGCGCCAGGTTGAGAGGATCACCCGGTGACGGGAATTGTACTCATCCTTGAGGGATTCGCCGGAAATGAACCCGGGAATCTCAACAGCGTTGCGCAGGGCCTGGCGGGCCTGGGCATCATAGGTGCTCTCCATGGCTTCAGCGATATAGCGCTCGATGATGACACGGATCATGGTTGTTCTCTCCCCGAAAGCTCCCTGTTACTCATGCGGTTACCTTTGAATATGGTATCCTTACCCTAATTCTGGCAGAAAATTCGGAAAACGCGTGTACGGAGGTTCCGCCATTGACCCGGGAGTACGATGCAACCCTTGATGCCACCGGTCTGGTCTGCCCGGAGCCGGTCATGATGCTGCATAACCGCATTGCGGATGTGCCGGTTAACGGGGTGCTGCGGGTGATCGCCACGGATCCGTCCACGCAGCGTGACATTCCGCGTTTCTGCCAGTTTCTCGGCCATCGTCTGGTCGAGGAGGAAGCTGGCGACGAGCAGTATACCTACTGGATCGAGCGCACCGTCTGAACGGCGTCAGCGTCGCATGTTCAGGAGCCCAGCCCCGACGATGAACACGCAGCCGATGGCCTGGTTGAGGGTGAACGGTTCCGACCAGATCAGCCAGCCCAGAAGCGCCGCAAAAACCACCGACGAATAGGTGAACTGGCCGATACGGCCAGCCGGCGCAATGCGGTAGGCGGTCGTGATCAGCATCTGCGCGGCCGTGGCGCAGGCAGCGATGGAAACCAGCCCGAGCCACTGCCACAGGGTGGGCCAGGTCCAGTTCAGCAGGGCAGCCGGCGCCGAGACCGTGGTTGCCACGATGCCGAAGTAGACCACGATGCGCGCACTGGGCTCGCGCGTGCCCATGCGGCGGATCGCGACCTTGGCCGTGCCACCCAGAACCGCCCCCGAGACCCCCGCCGTCACGAAGAGTACGTCCTGCATGCCGGCATGACCGGGCTGCAGCAGGACCACCACCCCGCAGAATCCCAGCACAATGGTCATCAGGGCCCAGAGTGAGGTGCGTTCTCCCAGCCATAGGAAGGCGATCAGCGGGATGAAGAAGGGCGATGTGAGCTTGAGCAGCACCGCCTCGGTCAGCGCCAGTCCCCCCAGGCTGAAGAAGTAGCAGTACATGGCTGAGACGCCCACCACACCCCGGACCACATGAAAGCGCAGGTTGGTTGTGCGCAGGCAGTCCGGCCCCTGGCGCCACAGCATGATGGGCAGAATGATGCTGAGCCCCAGGGCGTTGCGCGCAAACACCAGCATGGTGTTGTCGAGTTCCGGGGCCAGTGCCTTGACCTGTGCTCCCATCAGGGCGAGCAGGAGTTCGCCGGCAAGAACACAGGCGGCGCCCTGGTGCAGGGGCGATCGCAGGCTGAAACCGGCCACGCTCAGACGCCTGTCCGCTCGCGGACACGCTCAAGGTGCTCGAGGAACTCGTCCTGGTCCATTTCGCCAAGGATGCGCGCCTGCTTGAGCTCCTCTCCCTGGGCGTTGAAGAACAGCAGGGTGGGCGGCCCGAAAAGGTTGAAACGGTCGAGCAGGGCCTGGTCGGCGGCCGTGTTCTCCGTTACATCCACCTGGAGGCGCTCGAAGCCCTTCATGGCTTCCAGGACCGGCTCGGTGTCGAATACCTGACGTTCCATCACCTTGCAGCTGATGCACCAGTCCGCGTAGAAATCCAGGATCACCGGCTTGCCGGCCTCGGCTGCCCGTTCCAGACGGGCTTCGATGCGATCAGCGTCGACGATCCGCTCAAAGGGTTCTTCCGGTAGCCCGGAGGCGCCATTTCCGGACCCGGCACGGAAGGGCTCAAGGGGCCGCAGAGGGTCACCGGCCCCGGCCATGGCCCCGGCCAGAAGCATGGCGGCCACCAGCACCAGTACCACGCCGATGCCCTTGCGGGTGCGTGGCCAGCCTTCGCCCAGGGGTTCAAAAGCGCCCAGCTGGACCCCGGTGACCGCCAGCAGGAGGGCCCAGAGCACCAGTGTGGCCGGGCCGGGGATCACCCGTTCCAGCAGCCAGATGGCGACGGCCAGCATGAGGATGCCGAAAGCCGCCTTGATGCGGTTCATCCAGGGGCCGGGCTGCGGCATGAAGCGCCGTCCCCCGGTACCCACCAGGATCAGTGGCGTACCCATGCCCAGCGCCAGGGCAAAGAGCGCAAGTCCGCCCATGGCCGCATTCTGGGTGGCACTCAGATAGACCAGGGCGGCGGCCAGCGGTGCCGTGACGCAGGGGGAGACAATCAGGGCGGAGAGAGCGCCTATGCCCGCCACGCCGGCGACATTACCACCGCTGAGGCGCTCACTCTGGCGCGTGAGGCGGTTCATGACGCGCTCCGGAAGGCGGATCTCGAAAACGCCGAACATGGCCAGTGCCAGCAGCGTGAACAGCCCGGCAAAGAGGGCCAGAACCCAGGGGGCCTGGAGATGGGCCTGGATGTTGAAGGAGGCACCGAGCAGGCCCACCAGCACGCCCGCCGCGGCATAGGTCAGCGCCATACCCAGGACATAGGCCAGGGAGAGGTAGAAGGCCTGCAGAGTGTTGAGCTGGCGCTGGCCGGCGACAACCGCCGAGACGATCGGGATCATGGGCAGCACGCAGGGTGTGAAGGTCAGCCCCAGCCCCAGGCCGTAGAACACCAGCATGGCCCAGAGCAGGGAGTCGCTGCTCAGCAGTGTCTCCAGGCTGCCGCCACGCCAGCGGCCGTCATCGCCGCCGGAGGGGGGAGAACTGTCGCTGCCCGCTGAGGCACTGGAGGCGGTGTCCTTCTCCGGTGCCGGATACATCACGCTGCCGTCGGCGGGGTTGTAGCGCAGTGTCTCCGTCTGGGGCGTGTAGCACAGGCCGGCCTCGGCACACCCCTGCCATTCCACGGTGACACGGATGGGACTGCTACCATGACCCTCGGCGGGGCTCAGGCTGGCACTGACTGGCTCGTAGAAGACGGGGGTTTTGCCGAAATAGGGATCATCCTTGATGTTACTGTCAATGCTGAACCGCGGGGGCAGGGCAAGGGCATCCGCCGGTTCGGTCTCGATGCTGATGCGGTTCTCGTAGAGGTAGTACTCTGGCGTCACGTCCCAGTTCAGGACGAGCTCACCGTCTTCCGCCCAGGCCGTGAACGGAAAAGCTTCCTCGACCGGTGGAAAGTTACCGCCGCTGCCGTCGGAGAACGGTGACTGGGCGGCAGCCGGGCCGACAAGAGCGAACAGCAGGATCAGCAGACGTGTCAGGATGATGGGGACTCCTATGGCTCGGAAGTGGGCTGAGCGCGCCTATTATAACGAATGCTTGAAGGTTGCGGCACAATCCCTAGACTGGCGCCATGATGTCAGCTGAACCTCTCCCGGATTCCTACGCGGATCTAGTACGGCTGTTCAACGGCCTTTTCCAGCCCAGCCACGCCACCATTCTGGTGCCCGGTGGGGATGAACCCGAGTACCTGCCGGCCGATGGCGAGTGCCGGTGGAATCGGATAGTATTTGCCCATGGTTTCTACGCCAGTGCCCTGCATGAGGTCAGCCACTGGTGCATAGCCGGCCATCGTCGCCGTCAGCTCTACGACTACGGCTACTGGTATGAACCCGATGGTCGTGATGGGGATAGCCAGGCCATGTTTGAGCAGGTCGAGGCCAGGCCCCAGGCCCTTGAGTGGCTGTTCACGGTGGCCGCGGGTCGCCGTTTCCATCTGAGCATGGACAACCTGGCCGGTGAGGTGCCCGGGCAGAGGGAGCGCTTTGCCGAAAGGGTGCATGCCGAGGTGCGGCGCTGCCTGGATGAGGCCATGCCCCCCAGGGCCGCCCGGTTTCTGGACGCATTGCAGGCCTTTTACGGCACCCGGCATTATTTCCAGGGCTACCCCTTCACCCGGGCCCAACTGATTGGATCAGAGGAGGTTCAATGAACAACCAGGCCGAAACCCCTGCGGAAACAGAGCCAGAGAAGGTGGAGCAGGGCCAGGAGCAGAACCAGAGTCAGGACAATCAGGAGGCGGTGCCGCAGCCCCGATTCCGGGATTTCAATCTGGATGAGCGGTTGCAGCGCGCTATTGATGAGCTTGGCTTTGAGCATTGCACCGGCATTCAGGGCGAGGCGCTGCCGAAGACCCTGAAGGGGCTGGATCTCATCGGCCAGGCCCAGACCGGCACCGGCAAGACAGCCGCTTTCCTGATCAGTGCCATCCAGCGTCTGCTGGAGAACCCCATTCCCTTTGAGCAGCGCTATGCCAGTGAACCCCGGGTTCTGGCACTGGCACCGACCCGTGAGCTGGCGATGCAGATCGCCCGGGATGCGGAAGCGCTGACCCGTCACAGTGGCCATAACGTGGTGACCACTGTGGGCGGTATGAACTACGACCGCCAGCGCAAGCAGATCCGCAATGAAGCCATCGATATCCTGGTGGCGACGCCGGGGAGGCTGCTGGATTTCCTTGGCAGCAAGGACGTCTTCCTGGATCAGCTTGATCTTCTGATACTGGACGAGGCGGACCGGATGCTCGACATGGGCTTCATCCCGGACGTGAAGAAGATCATCCGACACTGCACCCCGAAGTCCGGACGCCAGACCGTGCTGTTCAGTGCCACCTTCAACCAGGATGTTCTCAACCTGGCTGCCATGTGGAGTGAGAACGCGGAATTCATCGAGATCGAGCCGGAAAGCAAGGCGGCTGAACGGGTCGAACAGATCTTCTTCACGGTCAGCGATTCCGACAAGGAGATGGTGCTGATCAATTTCCTCCAGCGGGACGAGGTCAGCCGCGCCATTGTTTTCGCCAACCGGCGGGACCAGACCCGGGATCTGGAGGCGAAGCTGCGCGCTCACGGGGTGCATTCGGCGCTGCTGTCTGGCGAGATCCCCCAGAACAAGCGCATCAGCACCCTCAACCGCTTCAAGGAGGGGGATATCCGGGTGCTGGTGGCCACGGATGTGGCGGCCCGCGGCATCCATGTGGAAGACGTCTCCCACGTGTTCAACTTCAACCTGCCCGACAATCCCGAGGATTACGTGCACCGGATCGGGCGCACCGGGAGGGCTGGCGCCTCCGGGACCTCGGTCACCCTGGCCGGTGAGGATGACAGCTTTGTGCTCCCGGATCTGGAGAACTACCTGAACCAGTCACTGAGTTTTGTACGCCCACCGGACCCGCTGATGGTGCCGCTGCCGGAACCGGCAAAAAAGCCTAAGCCTGAGCATTCGGAGGGCGGAGACGGCAAGCCCGGGCGCCAGCGTAATCGCAATCGCAGCCAGCGCCGGGAAGAAGACGCCTCCGGATGAGCGGACTGCGCATCCTGGCGGACGAGAATATTCCCGCGCTGCCGGCCTGCTTCGGTGGTTCCGGTGAGATCCGGACGCTGCCGGGGCGCTCCATCCGCCAGGCCGATCTGCAGGATGTGGACGTTCTCCTGGTGCGCTCCGTTACCCGTGTCGACGCGGCCCTTCTGGAGGGAACGCCCGTGCGCTGGGTGGGCACGGCCACCATCGGCACGGATCATCTGGATACCCACTGGCTTGAGCAGCAGGGCATTGCCTGGGCCTCAGCACCGGGCTGCAATGCCGAAGCGGTTGCCGATTACGTGCTGGCCGTGCTGGCACTGGCCGCCGTTGAACAGGGGAAGGCCCTGACGGATGGTGCCGTCGGGATTGTGGGTTTCGGCAATGTCGGCAGCCGTGTTCACAGGCGACTGCAGGCGCTCGGCATTGAAACCCGGGTAACCGATCCACCGTTGGCCCGGAGCGGTGTCACGGGCCTGGTCGGACTGGATGAGGTTCTGGCCTGTGACCGGATCGCGCTGCATGCGCCACTGGTCCGGGGCGGATGCTGGCCCACGGAACACCTGCTGGATGCCGGGGGCATTCAGGCCCTGAGGCCGGATCAGGTGCTGATCAGCGCGGGACGTGGCGCGGTTGTGGACAACGCCGCCCTGCGTGAACGCCTGGAGGCTGCTGACGGTGGCCCTTGGACGGCACTGGATGTCTGGGAAGGAGAGCCGCTGGTTGATCCGCAGCTTGCGCGCATGGTCCGCATCGCCACGCCCCACATCGCCGGCTACAGCCTGGAAGGCAAGCTGCGGGGAACCGTGATGCTGGCCCAGGCCCTGAATCGCTGGCTGGCTGTGGAGTCGGAGCCAGCCCTGGAAGCACTGGTGCCCGAGCCGGCCACACTGGATGCGCTTCCCGCCACCCTGGAGGAGGTGTTGCTGGCCACCTATGATCCGCGCCGCGACGCCCACCAGCTCCGTGCGACCCTCGACCGTTCCCGGTCCAGCAGGGCCAGTGCGTTTGACCGTCTGCGCAGGGACTATCCGGTCCGCCGGGAGTTGGGTTTCCACCATCTGTCAGCGGGCAGTGACCCGGTCCTGAACCGCCAGCTGGAAGCCGCCGGCTTCACGCTCATCTACTGATGGGTGCGGTTGCGCAGCGCCTCGATGCGCTCGTCCAGCGGCGGGTGGCTGGCGAAGAGCTTCTGGAGCCCGGAACGCACACCACTGGTGATGCCGAAGGCCTGCATGCTGTCCGGCATTTCATCCGGCATTCCCGCCTCCCGCTTGAGTCTCTGCAGCGCCGAGATCATGCCCTCGTTGCTGCCCCAGCGGGCGCCGGCGGCATCCGCCCGGAACTCCCTGCGCCGTGAGAACCAGAACACGATGGTGCTCGCCAGGATGCCCAGCACGATCTCGGCAACGATCGTCACCATGATGAAGCCGATACCGTGGCCGCCCTCATTCTTGAACACGGCGCGGTCAACGAATGAGCCCACCACTCGCGCGAGAAAGATCACGAAGGTGTTCACAACGCCCTGAATCAGAGCCAGCGTCACCATATCGCCGCTGGCAACATGCCCCATCTCATGGGCCAGAACAGCCCGGATCTCATCCTTGTTGAAGCGCTGCAGCATGCCTTCGCTGACCGCCACGAGCGCCTCGTTCCGGTTCCAGCCCGTGGCGAATGCATTGGACTGATGGGCCGGGAAGATGGCGATTTCGGGCGTCTTCACGCCCGCTTCCCGGGCGATCTGCTGCACGGTTTCAACCAGCCACTGCTCCGCCGGGTTTGAGGGATTCTCGATAACCCGGGCCCGCGTGGACTTCTTGGCAATCCACTTGGACATCAGAAGCGAGACGAAAGAGCCACCGAAGCCGATTACCGCGGCAAAGATCAGCAGGGCGGTGAAGTTCAGCCCCTGCTGTTCGAAATAGCTGTCAAAGCCCAGAAGGCGCAGCGTGACGCTGGCCAGAATGATCACCGCCAGGTTGGTGGCGAGCAGAAGCAGTATTCTCATGGGTCGTCCTCTCCCGGATCAGGACCTGTTATCCAGCGCTTTATATTGGGGGTTCCAGGGCGGGATTCAAGCGCGGAATACGTGTATTACAGAAGGTTCAGAGACGTGTGGGCGGATCGAAGAGAAACCGGTGGACCGTTTCCGAGAGTTCCGTCGAGGTCCCGTTCGCCATGCACTGACGGATGCGGTTCACGGCGAGGGCGGCTTCCCGGATCAGCCCGCTGCCGCCGGCCGCTTCGCCCTCGGGGTGCTGGGTGGAGAGCCTGTTGAAACACTCCGCGGTGAGCACGGCCTGGTCCACGGCATCCTGGCCGATCACGGACTCGTACCGCAGCAGCCCTTCGTCGGCCAGCCAGAGCATGGTGCCGAAGCAGGCCATGTGGCGGTTGCTGTGCAGACCGAATTCGTCGGGCTCGTCGTCGCCGGCGATGTCCTCCACAAAAACCGCGCCCTTGCGCGGGAAGCGGTTGTAGAGGTGGATCAGGATCGCAGCCGTGTCCCGGTAGAAATCCTCAATGTGGAGATCGGCCATGGGCGCTCTCCCTCAGTCCTGCCGGTAATGCTCCAGGAAACGGCCGAGACGGCCAATGGCGTCCTCCAGCATGTCCACCCTGGGCAGGAAGACCACCCGGAAGTGCTGGGTGTCCGGCAGATTGAAGGCCGAGCCGTGTACCAGCAGCATCTGTTCCTGTCGCAGCAGGTCGTAGACCATCTGTTCATCGCTGCGGATGGGGTAGACCTCCGGATCCAGGTGCGGAAAGAGATACAGTGCACCCGAGGGTTTCACGCAGCTGACGCCGGGGATGTCGTTCAGCATCTTCCAGGCCAGGTCCCGCTGTTCGCAGAGGCGGCCACCGGAAACCACCAGGTCATTGATGGACTGGTAGCCCCCCAGGGAGGTCTGGATGGCGGTCTGGGCCGGCACATTGGCGCACAGGCGCATCGAGGCCAGCATGTTGATGCCCTCGATCAGGCCCTCGGCACGGTGCTTGGCGCCGCTGATGATCATCCATCCGGCGCGGTAGCCGGCAGCTCGGTAGTTCTTGGAGAGGCCGCCGAACGTCATGAACAGGATGTCATCCGCCAGGGAGGCGGCCGGTATGTGTTTGTTGCCGTCGTACAGGATCTTGTCGTAGATCTCGTCAGCCAGTACCACCAGATCGTGCTCGCGCGCCAGCCGGATCACCTGTTCCAGCAGATCGGCAGAGTAGACCGCGCCCGTGGGATTGTTGGGGTTGATCAGAACAATGGCCCGGGTGCGCGTGGTGATCTTGGCGCGGATATCGTCAATGTCCGGGTACCAGTCCTGCTTCTCGTCGCAACGGTAGTGCACGGGCCGGCCGCTGGAGAGGGTGGTCGCGGCCGTCCACAACGGATAGTCCGGTGCGGGAATGAGGACTTCATCGCCGGTGTTCAGCAGCGCCTGGGTGGCCATGACGATCAGCTCGCTGACGCCGTTGCCGATGAAGACATCGTCAATGTCCACGTCCGGGATACCGAGCTGCTGGCTGTACTGCATCACCGCCTTGCGCGCGGAGAACAGCCCCTTGGAGTCACAGTAGCCCTGGGCCGTGGGCAGGTTGTGCACCACGTCCTGCTGGATCTCCTCCGGGATATCCAGGCCGAATGCGCCGGGGTTGCCGATGTTGAGCTTGAGGATCCGGTGACCTTCCTCCTCGAGCCGGTGGGCTTCCTGCTGGACGGGACCGCGAATGTCGTAGCAGACGTTCTCAAGCTTGGCGGATTTCTCAAATTGCTGCATTCTGTTGTAAACCCCTGAGTTGGCGCACTCGGTATTGTAGCGGAGGCTCACGAGATGACAAAAGTAAACCAGTCCGATCAGGAATGGCTTGAGCGGCTGTCCCCGGAAAGTTACCGGGTCACCCGCGAGGGTGGCACGGAGAGGCCGTTCAGCGGTGAATACAATGACTGCAAGCAGGACGGGGTCTATTGCTGCGTCTGCTGTGGTGAGCCGCTTTTTGATGCCCGGCACAAGTTCGATTCGGGATCCGGGTGGCCGAGTTACTGGCAGCCGGCCAGCAACGGGGCCGTTACCGAGCGGGTCGATCGCGGCCACGGGATGGTGCGTACCGAGGCGCTCTGTGCCCATTGTGACGCCCATCTCGGGCATGTGTTCCCGGACGGGCCTGAGCCCACGGGGCTGCGATACTGCATCAATTCGGCGGCGCTGGAGCTTCACCCCCGGGACGACTGAGCCTCCGCCCCCGCGCCCCAGCGTTCCAGAACCTCGCGCATGGCCTCGATACTGTAGGGCTTGGTGAGGTAATCGTTCATACCGGCGCTGAGGCACTGTTCGCGGTCGCCTTCCATGGCGTTGGCGGTGACCGCGATCACCGGCAAATGCGCGAGCCCTTCGGTGGCGCGTATTGTCCGCGTGGCCTCAAAACCGTCCATGACCGGCATCTGGCAGTCCATCAGAACCAGGTCACAGTGGTTGCTCTGCAGGTATTCAAGAGCCAGCTGGCCGTTTTCCCGGACCACGACCCGGTGACCGAGTTTACGCAGCATGCCGCTGGCCACCATCTGGTTGACCTGGTTGTCCTCCACCAGAAGCACATCCAGTGCGACGGATGAACGTGGTGCCCCCTCGTGTGAGGGGGAGCCCACGGCAGTGAGCCCAATGGCGATGCGCAGGGTGTTGACCAGCTGACGGCGCACCAGGGGCAACTGGATGGTCTCGGAACGGTCGGCACCGTCGCCATCCGTGCCGAGATGGACAACCGGTGGGCAGCGCTGGGCCCGGTCCAGCAGTGCGCGCCATCCAGTGTCCTGACTGTCGATGATGATCAGATCCTGGTTCTTCACATCCAGTCCGGCACCTGTCTCCGGTAACGTGGTCTGGTGGCGCACGTGTGCGCCCCAGTAGCGCAGATGATCCTGAAGGGGCGGGGCATGGGGGTTGTCGCGCCCTGTCAGCAGCAGTGTGTGCATGCCTCCGAAGTCGCTCTCACCGCTGCGCGGCGTTGCTTCCGGGTCGACCTCGAGCGGCAGGTGGACCCTGACGCGGGTACCTTCCTGCTCCTGTGACGAGACTTCGATGGTGCCTCCCATCCGGTCCACCAGCTGCCGGCACAGGGTAAGGCCGAGCCCGGTCCCGCCGAAGCGTCGTGCGGTGTCCGCCTGTCCCTGTGAGAACGGCGAGAAAACCATCTTCTGGGCCTCCCTGGACATGCCGATACCGGTATCGGTCACGACCAGCTCGAGGCCGTCGTGGTGGGGGTCAAGGCTGAGGGTGATCTGCCCACGGGAGGTGAACTTGATGGCATTGCCCATGAGGTTGTTGATGATCTGGCGCAGACGGGTGGGATCCCCCAGGTAGACCGGCTCAATGTCCGGCGCAATGCGCGTAACGATGGCGACATCCGCGGTGCGCACACTCTGCTGGGCAAACAGGGTTGCGCACTCCTCGGCGAGTGCCCCGGGGTCCAGGCCGATGTGTTCAAGGGTGAGCTTGCCGGCCTCGACCTTGGAAATGTCCAGGATGTCATTGACCAGGGCCACCAGGTTCTCGCCGGCGCTCAGTGCCAGCTCCATACGCTCCCTCTGGGGGGCGCTGAGCCGGTTCTCGAGTGCCAGGCGCAGCATGCCAAGGAGCCCGTTCAGCGGCGTCCGGATCTCATGGCTCATGCTGGCGAGGAAATCCGCCCGTGCGCGCGCCGTTTCCAGGGCTTCCTCGCGGGCGTCGATCAGCGCCCGGTTGGAACGCTGGAGGGCTTCATTCTTGTCCCGGATCTCGGAGGTCCGGGCCTCAACGATCTGGGCCAGCTTCTCGTTGTACTCCTTGAGCCGGCCTTCCGCCTCGCGCAGCTTCTGGAGGCTGTTGTCGATGGTATCAAGGTGCTCATTGGTGATGTGCACCAGCAGCCCGATCTCATCATGCTCATGGCGCCTCGGGGTCGGCAGGCGCGCTTTCTCTGCGTTGTCCGAGTCCACGTCCTGGAGCCCGCTGACCACCCGGAGCAGTGGTTTGGTGATCATCAGGTAGAAGATCACCAGCAGCAGACCCGCCAGGGCCAGGCTCATGATGAAGCCGCTGAGCAGGGTGTAGCCGGCACGCTGGAGGAAGGTGCTGCCGAACGGGTAGGTGTCGATGGTCACATGGAGATGACCCAGTTCCATCTCCTGCAGCTGGGAGACGTGCAGTTGCTCACTGTAGTCACGGCGTGGTTGGAAAAGGGAGTCGCTCAACCAGCGGTAGGGACTATCGGAGGTGGGGCGTTGGCGCTGGGCGAGAATGCGCCCCTGGGGATCCTCAATGCGCGCGCTCACGATGGCGGGGTGGCGCAGCAGGCCGTCCAGCAGTTCTTCGGCAAGCCGGGTATCGATGTTGTAGGCGATCTGGGAGGCCGGGCTGTGGCTGATCTCCATCAGGGCCCGGATCTCGCTGTTCATGTTGGAGCGGGCGTTGAAGTAGTCCAGCGTGACCACGCCCAGGTTCAGCAGGACCCCGAGGGTCAGTGCTGCCAGTACCACATTGCGGGTCAGGCGGAACGATAAACGCTGTGAAAGCCTTGAATCCACGCCGGTCTGTCCCTTTTCAGTGGAGGCCTTGCCTCCGGCGATCGTTCCAGAACCTCCTCAGGAGGCCTCAGCTGTCGTAATCCGCTTTCTTCTTCCAGGCCTCTTCCTCGTGGATGAACTCTTCCCATTCACGGTTCACGCTGCTGGGCATGACCGCTTCAGTGCGCTCAGCATTGGGATCCTGTCCCTCGGCCAGCCGGTTGAGTTCCTTGATGCGCTCACGGTAACGCGTTACCAGCTCAGCCGCATCCGGGTGATCCTTGGATTTCTCCAGCTCACTTGCCGCCAGGTGATAGCAGTGGATGGCCTTGCGGTAGCGTTTGGCCTGTTCATGGTCCTGTGCCTGGAAAACCATCAGTTCGGCATAGACACGGTGTACCAGGAAAAGAATGTTGACGAGGTGCTGGCGCGAGGCTTCGGCGGACACCCGTCCCGCCTTCTTCTGGCGTTCCACGAACCGGAAAAGCATCTGCAGCAGGCTGCGGATTTCCTTGACCCGTTGTGGGTCGTTCATCGGGAACTCGCCGGGGCCCTCGACCTGGCCGGATTCCAGCGCCGACAGTGCGGCCTGGTCGGCTTCCTCCAGCGCCTTCGGGTTACCCGGCGCATTGAGTTCCCGCAGCTGGCCCGCCAGTTCCAGTGCCCGCTGCAGTATGAGGCGGCGCAGAGCCTTGTCCAGAAAGGAGTTGGGCAGTTCGTCAACGAACCGGCGCAGGAGGCTGTGGCCATCCTCCAGGGCCTTGACGCGGCGCATGCGTTCCACGCGCGCCTTTTCACGCATCTGGCTGACAACGATCAGGACAAGGCCGATGATCAGCAATAGCGCCAGAACACCGATGATGGCGATAGTGGTCATAGTCAGTACACGCTGTGGTATCCGGAATGGTTCCAGTATAGACGAGATGCCTGATAACTGCATGAATGGACGAGCAAAGCGGTCCAGACTGGTCTGGCACGCCGCTGTAACGGCATAATGGCCGCTCTTCTGACCCTGGAGATGGCATGGATCTGTCCCGGATCGACCTCAACCTGCTGGTGTATCTGGATGTGCTGCTGCGCGAGAAGAGCGTCACGCGAGCGGCCAGCTACCTCGGCCTGACACAGCCCGCCATGAGCAATGGGCTGCGCCGGCTGCGGGAACTGTTTGATGATCCGCTGCTGGTGCGCACAAGCGAGGGCATGAGCCCCACGGAGCGGGCCCTGGGGCTCCAGCCCCGGGTACGCGAGATCCTGGCCCAGGTGGAGCAGACAGTCCAGAAGACCGGGTCCTTCGATGCCGGGGCCAGTGAGCGGGTTTTCCGCATCATGGCCAGCGACTACGCGGAATCCACGCTCATGCCCCGGGTTCTGCGCCTGATCCGCAGGCTGGCGCCGCACGTGACCCTGGATGTGCTGACCCCCTCGGACGTGAGCTTTCTGGATGTGGAGCAGGGGCGGGTGGATATGGCCATCAACCGCTTTGACACCATCCCGCAGTCGTTCCATCAGCGCACCCTCTGGACCGACTGGTTCGCCTGCCTGATGAGCAATGAGAACCCGGTGCTGCGCGAGCCGTTCACTCTGGACACCTACCTTCAGGCGAATCACATCTGGGTCAGCAAGACCGGTTTCGGTGTCGGCGTGGGCGTGAACCCGCGCGATGTGCAGCGCCTGGGGTGGGTGGATGAGGCGCTGGGCAAGCTGGGCCGCAAGCGCCGGATCTCGGTGTTCACCCGCCATTATCAGGTGGCGACCCTGCTGGCGGAGCAGCACGATGTGATGGCGACACTGCCATGCCGTGCGGCCTGGCTGCAGAAGGACAATCCGGGGTTGGTGGTCAAGGCGCCGCCGTTCCCGATTCCGCCGATTGACCTCAAGATGGCCTGGAGCCCCCTGCTGCAGCATAATCCGGATCATCAGTGGCTGCGCCAGCGGATCGTGGAGGGGGCGGAGGAGCTGAATCAGGCCTTCGAGCCCTTTGCGGCGGATTTCATCCCGGCCGGTCCGGAACCGGCCCATCCCTCGGAACGCTGAGCCTCAGAGGGGCAGGTCGCGCAGTTCCACGGAGCTGCGGCCGTATTCCCAGGCACGCTCGAACTCCTCGGCAAAGGGGCGCACCCGGCGCGGCGCCGAGGCGTTGGCAAAGCCTTCGGCCGCATTGAAATCATGCCGACTGATGACGCCGCTGTCGTCCACAAGAATCACGGGGCGACTGGGGTGGGGGTAGCTTGTATTCACCAGCCTGAGGCCCATGCGGCTGGGCAGTCGGCGCATCAGCTCCACCAGGCTGTGCCGGCGCTTCACCAGTGGGCTGTCGTCATGGATGAGAAACCGGATGTCGCTGTGGCGGCTGCGCCGGGCCAGCTGTGACACCGCCTGTTCCAGCTCGCTGTCGTCATAGAGGGCATGGCTGAGGGTGCTGTCATGAATCCAGAGCCGCCGGGTTGCCTGTTCCGCCATGGCGAGGAGCGCTTCCAGCTGATCGCCGTTGGCGCCGAGCTGCCAGCTGGTGGTGTCCGAGGCCAGCAGGAAGGGGCACCGGGTTTCGGCCTCCTGCTGGGTGACCAGCGAGGGCGCGGTGCAGTTCATGCGCCTGTGGGGGATGCCGGCATCCATGTACCTGTCCGAGACCACATAGAACCCCAGCCGCCGGTAGAAATCGACGGCTGTCTCCTGGGCGCCAAGTGTGAAGCGGCTCCAGGTCGCAAGCCCATCCTGGAGCATCCGGGTCAGAAGGCGTGTTCCCACGTCCTGGCCGCGTGCGCTGGCGGCGACCGCCATACGGCCTATGGCGCCCCATCCGGTCTGTGCCTCGTAAAGACGCGCCGTCGCAATGGGCTCGCCGGTGTCGTCATGGACAAGGTAATGCACCGCGCTGGCGTCGGTATCATCCCACTCCAGTTCCTCGGGCACCTGCTGTTCAGCCGTGAACACCTGGCGGCGCAGGGCTATGGCGGCTTCCGGCAGCTGGCCGGCGGGGTGCGCCTCGATTCTCATGCCTCGTCGTCCTCCTCCCCCTCCCCCTCATCATCCTCGGGGTAGAGGCTGCCCTGGTTGACCAGCGAGACCACCAGATCCGCGAGCGCGGATTCCCGCATATAGTCGGTGAGGGCGCCCATGTCCGGATGCCGGCCGGCGCAGAGGACGGCGGCAATGCCGGTGGCGTTGCCGGTCAGGCGGAAGCGCTGGCCGTCCACGAACAGCAGGCGGCCGCCGTCGTCAGGGAGGTCGTAAAAGCTGAAGCGGCTGCCCTCGTTCCAGACAAGGGGATTGCCTTCGGCGACCAGTTCCTGGAGGGTTGTGGCATCCATCGGGTCTTCCGGTGGCTCGACAATGCCTTCGTGACTCGGTTCGGTCATGGCCTGGCCGAACCAGCTGGCGATGGTGTCCGGATTCTGAAGTGCTTTCTCAAGGATCGATTGCAGTTCCTTGATCTGGCTGTCACTGATGCGCCCCGGGTTATCCTGAAGCGCGGGCGCCGGATCCTCCAGCTGGCGATCCAGCGCGGGGCTGTCGGCCACAGAGTCCGCGACACCGGTTACCACATCCGCATGGCTGGGCGTGCGGAATCCGATGGACAGGGTCATGCAGTCGTCCTCGGCAATACCCCAGTGGGCCACGCCGGGGGGCAGATAGAGCATGTCACCGGGATTGAGTACGGCTTCTTCCTGAGTCTCAAAATCCGCGAGAATGTGCAGTGGCGTACCCTCGACCCGGGGTGAGGTGTTGTCGTGAACGCCCCCGATCTTCCAGCGCCGCTGGCCAATGGTCTGGAGCAGGAACACATCGTAGCGGTCGAAGTGGGGACCGACGCTGCCGCCGACAGGCGCGAAGCTGGCCATGATGTCGTCCAGGCGCCAGTTGGGCACGAACCGGAAGTGTTCCAGCAGCTCCGCCGCCTCCGGCACCCAGTGATCCAGGCCCTGGACCAGCAGGGTCCAGTCCCGGTCCGGAAGCGACTGCAGGTAGGTCTCCTCGAAGGGCCCGTTGTGGAGCTGCCAGGGCTTGTCGTTCTCCGTTTCAAACACAAGGCGGGATTCCACCGCCTCCTCACAGGCGAGTCCGGCGAGCTCGTCCACCGAGACCGGTGATTCAATACCCGGAAAGGCGTTGCGGATGATCAGTGGCTTCTTCTGCCAGTAGTCGCTGAGGAAGCGCTCGATGCTGGTTTCGCCGAGTACGGACATGGGGTTTTCGGGCCTTCGGTCTCAGGGGTCACTTCGGGGAACGGGCGCGGATTGAACGCGCCTGTTCCGCGGCATTACCGGTATAGCGGGCTGGTGTCAGGCTGCGCAGCTGCTCACGCGCCGCTTCGGGGATATCCAGACCGTCGATGAACGTGTGGATGGCCTCCGGGGTCATATCCCTGCCGCGGGTGAGCTCCTTGAGCTTCTCATAGGGCTTTTCCACCCGGTAGCGGCGCATCAGGGTCTGGATGGGCTCGGCCAGGATCTCCCACGCCTGCTGCAGATCCTCGTCCAGGCGCTGGGGGTTGATCTCCAGCTTGGAGAGTCCTTTCAGGGTGGCCTGCCAGGCGATCAGGCTGTGCGCCAGGCCCACGCCCAGGTTGCGTAGAACCGTGGAATCGGTCAGATCGCGCTGCCAGCGGGATATGGGCAGTTTGGATGCGAGATGGTCGAGTATGGCGTTGGCCAGCCCCAGGTTGCCCTCGGAGTTCTCGAAGTCGATGGGATTGACCTTGTGGGGCATGGTGGAGGATCCCACCTCGCCGGCAACGGTGCGCTGCTTGAAGTAGCCGAGCGAGATGTAGCCCCACAGGTCCCGATCCAGATCGGTCAGCGCTGTATTGAAACGGCTCAGGGCGTTGAAGAGCTCAGCCACGCAGTCATGGGGTTCGATCTGGGTGGTGTAGGGGTTCCAGCTCAGGCCAAGCCCCTCCACGAAGTCGCGGCTGAGCGTTTCCCAGTCCACTTCCGGGTAGGCGCAGAGGTGCGCGTTGTAGTTACCCACGGCGCCGTTCATCTTGCCCATGAGCGCTGTGCCGCCCAGTTGCTCGCGCTGGCGGGACAGGCGGTAGGCGCTGTTGGCCAGTTCCTTGCCGACCGTGGTGGGCGAGGCGGTCTGGCCATGGGTGCGGGCCAGCATCGGCTGCTCGGCAAGCTCTTCCGCCATGCCCTGAAGGCGCTCCAGGAGCTCATCCATGGTTGGCAGGATCTGGGTGTCCATGGCCTCGCGCAGCATGAGTGCGTGGGAGAGGTTGTTGATGTCCTCTGAGGTGCAGGCGAAGTGCACGAACTCGGAGACCTCGGTGAGCTCTGGCAGTGACTCACTGACCGATGCGATGCGCTCCTTGATGAAGTATTCCACCGCCTTCACGTCATGGTTGGTGGTACGCTCGGTGGCCTTGATGGTCTCGGCATCGTCTAGACTGAAACCGGTCACCATGTCGTCCAGAAAGCGGTTGGCAGCCTCGGAGAATGCAGGGACTTCGGGGATGTCCTGCTGCGCGGCCAGGTGCTGGAGCCAGCGTACTTCGACGGTCACCCGGGCGCGGATGAGCCCGTATTCACTGACGATTTCACGCAGCGGCGCCACTTTGCTGCCATAACGACCGTCGACGGGCGAGATCGCCGTGAGGGCGTTCAGATCCATGGAGACAAGCCTCTCGTGCAATGGGTAAAGGGCCTATTATACACGAGCGGACGGGCTGCAGGCAGGCGCTCAGTCGAGGTCGTGGAGAATGCCGTCGGCGATGGCGACGTGGCGCTTGCGGCGGAAGAGCAGCTGCCAGCGCCGGCCACCCAGCTGGCGCCAGAGCACGGCCGAGCGGATGCCGGCCAGAAGGCAGGCACGGATGCGGGCCGCGTTCTCTTCAATTTCAAGGTACTGGCGGTGACCGTTGACGTTGATTTTGATCCGGAACGTGCTGAGCGTGTCCTGGTAGATGCTGGCCAGGTTGCGCTGCACGTTCGGGTGGGTCGGGCCGAAATGCTCAACGGTCCGCCGTGCCTGTTCGATGCGCTCACCAATGGTGTCCATCATGTCCGGCTGTTTGTGCAGACGCGCCTCCAGCTGGACCAGGCTCAGGCTGTAGCGCAGGATCTGCGCGTCCTGGCTGGCGGGCTGCTGGCCCATGGCCCGGCTCAGTGTTTTCAGGCCTTCACGCAGGCCATAAAGGTCGCCGTAGACATCCAGGGTGTTGCCCGGATCCGTTTCGAACAGGGAGCGGATGGTGGTTTCCAGTGGGTCCTGCAGACACTGGCCCTTGGTGGCCGTCTGGTGTACCAGGCTGGCAGCCTGGAAGATGCCGGCCAGCGCCAGGGTCTGGTCGCGCAGACTGGCGCTCACGCGGACTGCCCCTGCATGGGAATGGATTCGCCGGGCGAGCCCGCCTCGTCCATGAAGGTGCGTTCGATGACGCCGCCACCCAGGCAGACCTCGCCCTGATAGAAGACTACCGACTGGCCGGGTGTAACCGCGCGCTGGGGTTCATCGAAAAGGACGCGATAGCCGTCACCGGCGGCCTCCAGGGTGCAGCTCTGGTCCGGCTGGCGATAACGGTTCTTGGCAACGCAGCGCAGGGGCAGTTCCGGCGCCCCGGTAACCCAGTCGATGTGCCAGGTGTACAGACCCTGCCGGTACAGCAGGGGATGCTGGCCCCCCTGGACGGCGACCAGGACGTTGCGGTCCAGGTCCTTGTCCGCCACGTACCAGGGCTCGGTGCTGTAACCGGAAAGCCCCCCGATTCCAAGACCCTGGCGCTGACCGATGGTGTGGTACATCAGGCCCTGGTGGCGCCCGATCACATCACCGTCCGGGGTTTCGATGTTCCCGGGCTGGGCCGGCAGATAGGTCTTGAGGAAATCGCTGAAGCGGCGTTCACCAATAAAGCAGATCCCTGTGCTGTCCTTCTTGTCGTGGGTGACCAGGCCAGCGTCCTCCGCGATCCGGCGGACCTCGGTCTTGTCCATGTCGCCCAGCGGGAAGAGGGTGCGGGCCAGCCGTTCACCAGCCACCGCGTGCAGGAAGTAGCTCTGGTCCTTATTGCCGTCCAGCCCCCGCAGAAGCTGGGCCTGGCTGCCGTCGCCGATCACGCGCCGGCGGGCGTAATGGCCGGTCGCAATGTAATCAGCGCCGAGCGTAACCGCATGATCGAGAAAGGCCCGGAACTTGATCTCCTTGTTGCACAGGATGTCCGGGTTGGGGGTGCGGCCAGCGCTGTATTCGGCCAGGAAGTGCTCAAAAACGCGGTCCCAGTATTCACCGGAGAAGCTGGCGGTATACAGCGGAATCCCGATGCGCCCTGCCACAGCCTGGGCATCCGCCAGATCCTCCATGATGGTGCAGTGCTCGGTGCCGTCCGCCTCGTCCCAGTTCTTCATGAACAGACCCTCCACGCGGTAGCCCTGCTGTTTGAGCAGCAGGGCGGCCACGGAGGAGTCAACACCGCCGGACATACCGACGATGACGTGGGGGGCGTTTGCGTTGCCGGGATTCTGGACTTCGGTCATAGGGCGCCTATTGTAGGGGATTGGCGCGGGTGCGTCACTGCGGGGTGGCCTCCCGGATCAGGTCCAGCGGGAAACGCCGTCCGCTGCGGTAGTCGCTGATGCAGTTGGCGACCAGAGGGCTGCGCAGCTGATCACTGCGGGCATCCAGCTCACCGGGGGTAAGCCAGTGTGCTGCGATAATGCCATCATCAAGCGCGTCGGTTTCCCGCGGGCCCGCTTCTCCAATAAAGGCATAGCGGTGATAGGTGAGTCCGTTATGGGGCGAACGGAACACATAGATGCCGAGAAAGGCTGTGAGCGTTACCGGATAGCCGGTCTCCTCCAGGGCCTCACGCCGTGCGGCTTCCAGTATGGATTCGCCTTCCTCGATGTGGCCCGCAGGCTGGTTGAGGACCACGGCGCCCTCGCTGTGCTCCTCAACCATCAGGAACCGATCCGCATCGGGGACAACAACGGCCACGGTGGCATTGGGCTTCCACTGCATCGGGCAAACTCCGGTCTGACATAATGGGTGCAGACTCTAGAACGCTCGGCGGCGGAAGGGAAGAGCGGACGCAGTGCGCCCGCCGGGGCACCATGGATGCCCCGGTACCGGGGTGGGGAGTTCAGGCTGTCTGTTGCTGGGACTCCGGCTGTCGGGCACGCGACTCGCTGCCGGTACCAGCGTTGCTTTCCTCCTGGGACGCGGACTCACTGCTTTCCCTGCGCCGCGACGGTGCTTCATGGGGGATGATGTTGACCGCGTGGATGCCCTTGGCGCTGGGCTGTTTCTCGAATTCAACACGCTGGCCCGCCTTGAGCGTCTTGTAGCCTTCCATCTGGATGGACGAAAAATGGACGAACAGATCCTCGCTTTCTCCCTCCTCGATGATGAAGCCGTACCCCTTGGCGTTGTTGAACCACTTGACCTTGCCCTGATGCATCACTTCCTCCTTGCTCTCAGAGAATCCCTGCCTGCCGACTGCCTGGTTGGCGTCCGGAGCCGGTTCCCCCGGAAACAGCTCCTGGTCACAGCGGGTGAATGAATGTAACGCTTTGTAAAATCATTATGGAAACTGTTGACTAAAAATCCACCAGAGTCAAGTGGCGTATAACCGATTTGAGGACTGGTCGCGGGTGACCGGGGCGGGTGTCGCGCGGGATGAACGTGATAAAATCAAGCCGGGCGATGGTGAGCATGGCCTGGAATCCGTACATGGCGACACATTATGACTGAAGACAGGTTCGTAAAGATGGATCAGGCTCTACTAGTATGGAATCAGGATGGTGGAGAAGAGGACCCGGGCCAGGACGACGGCACCGCCGTTGAAACGGAAAAACCCGAGGTCAAGCACCCCTCGCTGTACCGGGTGGTGCTGATGAACGACGACTACACGCCGATGGACTTCGTCGTGGAGGTTCTGATGACCTTCTTCGCCATGCCGGAGGAAAAGGCGACACAGATCATGCTGGCGGTACACACTCAGGGCAAAGCGGTCTGTGGCGTCTATACTCGGGATATAGCGGAAACGAAAGCGGCCCAGGTGAATCAATATGCTTCCGAGCACGATCATCCGCTGCTGTGTGAGATTGAACGAGCTGACTGAAACCGGGGTGGCCCATGCTCAGTAAAGACCTCGAACTGACCCTCAACGAGGCATTCCGTAACGCGCGGGACAAGCGTCATGAGTTCATGACGGTGGAGCATCTGCTGCTGGCACTGCTCGACAACGAATCCGCCGTACGCGTGCTTAAAGCCTGCGGGGCCGACCTGCCGCGACTGCGCGAGGAGCTCAACGACTTCGTGGATTCCACGACGCCGCTGATTCCCTCCAATGACAGTGAGCGCGAGACCCAGCCGACGCTCGGGTTCCAGCGTGTGCTGCAGCGCGCCGTTTTCCATGTGCAGTCCTCCGGCAAGAAGGAGGTGACCGGCGCCAACGTGCTGGTGGCCATCTTCAGCGAACAGGAGAGCCAGGCGGTGTTCGTGCTCAAGAAACAGAACATCGCGCGCATCGACGTTGTGAACTTCATCTCCCACGGCATCTCCAAGGTGTCAGGCCCGGATGAGAAAGAAGGCGGCTCGGAGTCGGAATCGATGCAGCAGGAAGAGAGCGCGGAGGAAGGCACGAGCTCCAATCCGTTGGAAGCCTATGCCCAGAACCTCAATGAGCGTGCCACCCAGGGTCACATCGACCCGCTGATCGGGCGCGAGCATGAGGTGGAGCGCACCATCCAGATCCTGGTCCGCCGGCGCAAGAACAACCCGCTGCTGGTGGGTGAGGCCGGCGTGGGCAAGACCGCCATTGCCGAGGGGCTTGCCAAGAAGATCGTGGATGGTGATGTGCCGGATGTCATCAAGAATGCGGAAGTGTTCTCGCTGGATCTGGGCGCGCTGCTGGCCGGCACCAAGTACCGGGGTGATTTCGAGAAGCGGCTCAAGGCGCTGCTGGCGGAACTGAAGAAGCGCGAGCACGCCATCCTGTTCATTGACGAGATCCACACCATCATCGGTGCCGGCTCGGCTTCGGGTGGTGTCATGGACGCTTCGAACCTGCTCAAGCCCATGCTGGGCTCCGGCGAGATACGCTGCATCGGCTCAACCACCTTCTCCGAGTTCCGCGGGATCTTCGAGAAGGACAGTGCCCTGGCGCGGCGCTTCCAGAAGATTGATGTGAACGAGCCGAGCGTTGAGGACACCTACCGGATCCTCAAGGGGCTCAAGAGCCACTTCGAGAAGCATCATGAGCTCAAGTACACCGATAAGGCGCTGCGCAGCGCCGCAGAGCTGGCGGGCCGGTACATTACCGACCGTCACCTGCCGGACAAGGCCATCGACGTGATTGACGAGGCCGGGGCGCGGCAGCAACTGCTGCCCGTGTCCAAGCGCCGCAAGGTGATCAACGAAGGGGCCATTGAGGACATCGTGGCGGCGATCGCACGGATCCCCCCGAAGAATGTGTCCTCCTCGGACAAGGACGTGCTGCGCAACATCGAGCGTGACCTGAAAATGACCGTCTTCGGCCAGGATGAGGCCATCGAGTCCCTTTCCACCGCCATCAAGCTGGCACGGGCCGGGCTCAAAGCGCCGGAGAAACCCGAGGGGGCCTTCATGTTTGCCGGCCCCACCGGCGTGGGCAAGACCGAGGTTACTCGCCAGCTGGCGAACCTGCTGGGGATCGAGCTGGTGCGCTTCGATATGTCCGAGTACATGGAGCGCCACACGGTATCACGCCTGATCGGGGCACCGCCGGGCTACGTGGGCTACGACCAGGGCGGGCTGCTGACCGAGAACGTGAACAAGCATCCGCACTGTGTGTTGCTGCTTGATGAGATCGAGAAGGCGCACCCGGAAGTGTTCAACCTGCTGCTGCAGGTTATGGACCACGGCACGCTCACGGACAACAACGGGCGCAAGGCGGACTTCCGCCACGTGATCCTGGTGATGACCACCAACGCGGGCGCGGAGGTGCTGACCAAGCGTTCCATCGGCTTCGCTAACCAGGACCACAGCACCGACGGCATGGAGATCATCAACAAGACCTTCACGCCGGAGTTCCGGAACCGCCTGGATGGGATCATTCAGTTCCGTTCGCTCAGTCCGGAAATCATCTCGCACGTGGTCGACAAGTTCCTTACGGAGCTCCAGGCCCAGCTGGACGAGAAACAGGTGGTGCTGCACGTGGACGACGAGGCCAAGCTCTGGCTGGCCCAGCACGGCTACGACGAGAACATGGGCGCACGTCCCATGGGCCGCCTGATCCAGGAGAAGATCAAGAAGGGCCTGGCGGAAGAGATCCTGTTCGGGCGGCTGTCGAAGAACGGCGGCGACGTCTCCATCCATGTGAAGGACGACGACCTGGCGTTCGAGTTCGAAACGGAAGAGCCAGCCGAACCCGTCGAATAGAGTTGACCCGTAACAGAAAAACCCCGGCATCCATTCGGATCCCGGGGTTTTTTAATGGAAGGAGCCGTTAACGGTAGCGGTAGGTGATCCGGCCCTTGCTCAGGTCATAGGGCGTGAGCTCCACCTTGACCTTGTCGCCAGTCAGGATGCGGATGTAGTTCTTGCGCATCTTGCCCGAGATGTGAGCGGTAACGGTGTGCCCGTTCTCCAGCTCCACACGGAACATGGTGTTGGGAAGGGTATCGACGATCACGCCTTCCATTTCAACGGCATCGGACTTTGCCATTCAGTTGCTACTCCGTACTTTGATGAAACGCTGGTATGCGCCCGGCAGGGATTGAACAGAACACGGCGTATGCCGGGGCAGAGTGGCGCAATTCTGCCTTAATTTGCGTTCATTGCCAAATCAGGCGGGCGAATTGTGCAGCATACCGTCGCTGGTGACCAGCTCGGTCCAGCGTCCATTCATCAGCTGCTCCAGCGGGCGGAAGCGGGTCTTATAGTTCATCTTGCGGCACTGGCGGATCCAGTACCCCAGATACAGGTGCGGCAGGCCGCGCCTGTGGGCCTCCTGGACCTGCCACAGAATGGCGAAGGTGCCCAGGCTGCGCTTTTCCTCGCCGGGCTCGAAGAAGGTGTAGATGGCCGACAGGCCGGTATCGAGCACGTCCACCACGGCGACCGCGATCAGCCGCCCCTCGCGCCGCATCTCCAGGAAGAAGCCGTCGATGCTGCCTTCGATGAGGAAGGAGGTGAACTGTTCCCGGCTGGGTGGGTACATGTCGCCGTCGTGGTGGCGCTCAATAACGTAGCGCTCGTAGAGGTCGTAGATTTCCTCGTCGAAGCGCACCGGCGTCTGGATCAGGGTCAGGTCGCGGTTGTCGCGCCGCACACGGCGCTGGGAGCGATCCGGCTGGAAGCGTTCGACCGGAATCCGCACCGGAATGCAGGCGTTACAGCCACGGCAGTGCGGGCGGTAATAATGCGAGCCGCTGCGCCGGAAGCCCAGTTCCGTGAGCTGGGTATAGAGGTTGCGGTCCACCTGGGCCCGGGGATCGACGAACATGGTCGTTGCCTGACGGTCGGTCAGGTAGCTGCACGGATGCTCGGGGGTAGCGAAGAAGATCAGCGTCTTGAGACTGCTCATGTATCGGACTCCCGGCCCCAGAACCAGTCCATCCGCCAGTCGTGTCCGGCGGGATGATCCACATTCTCTCTGAGTATAGTCAAAAAGCGCCGGCGTGAAATCCGTTCGGCGCCCAGACTCAACAGGTGGCTGTTTTCCACCTGACAGTCCAGCAGAGCATAGCCCCAGCGTTCAAGCTGACGGGCCACGTGCACGAACACGATCTTGGAGGCATCACGCTGCCGGCTGAACATGGATTCCCCGAAGAAGCAGCGGCCGACGGCAACACCGTAGAGGCCGCCCACAAGCTGGCCGTCGGCGTTCCAGGCCTCAAAGGAATGGGCATGGCCGAGTTCATGGAGGTGGCAGTAGGCCGCTTCCATGTCGCCGGTGATCCAGGTGCCTTCCTCGCGCAGTCGGCCGCAGTCACGGATGACGTCCTCGAAGGCGCAGTCCACCGTGATGCGCAGTTCATCCCGGTTGAGCCGGCGGCGCAGGCTGCGGGCGATGTGTACGTGTGGCGGAAAGAGGACACAGCGCGGGTTGGGAGACCACCAGAGAATGGGCTGGTCGTCGGAGAACCAGGGGAAGATCCCCTGGCTGTAGGCGTTCAGAAGGCGATCGGGGTGCAGATCGCCCCCGATGGCCAGAAGCCCGTCCGGTTCATCCAGAGCGCTTTCCGGATCCGGGAACCAGTGGGAGCGTGTGTCCAGCCAGGGGAGCGCGGACATGAGCAGGGATCAGGCGAGGCCGTCGAGGTACTTTTCGGCGTCCAGCGCCGCCATGCACCCGAAGCCGGCCGAGGTCACCGCCTGGCGGTAGACGTGGTCAGCCACGTCACCCGCCGCGAAGACGCCGGGCACGCTGGTTTCCGTCGCCATGCCTTCAAGGCCGCTGCGGATCCGGATATAGCCGCCGCTCATGTCCAACTGGCCCTGGAAAAGGTCGGTGTTGGGCTTGTGGCCGATGGCGATGAAAACGCCGGCAACATTCAGATCCCGGGTCTCGCCGGAATGCTTGTTCTTCAGACGCGCGCCGGTGACGCCGGTGGCATCGCCCAGTACCTCATCCAGGGTGTGATCCCAGATGATGCTGACGTTGTCCTTCGCGAACAGCTTGTCCTGCAGGATCTTCTCCGCGCGCAGCTGGTCCCGGCGGTGGACCAGGGTGACGTTGTTGGCGATGTTGGAGAGGTAGAGCGCCTCTTCCACGGCGGTGTTGCCGCCGCCGATCACGGCCACGTCCTGATTGCGGTAGAAGAAGCCATCGCAGGTGGCGCAGGCGCTCACGCCCTGGCCCATGAACGTCTCCTCGGACTCCAGGCCCAGGTACATGGCGCTGGCGCCGGTAGCAATGATCAGCGCATCACAGGTGTAGGTGCCGGAATCGCCGGTGAGGGTGAAGGGCCGCTGGCTGAGGTCAGCACCGTTGATGTGGTCGTACACCAGCTCGGTGTTGAAGCGCTGGGCGTGGTCCTTCATGCGCTCCATCAGGTCGGGGCCCTGGAGCCCCTCAATATCCCCGGGCCAGTTCTCGACATCTGTAGTGGTGGTGAGCTGGCCACCCACTTCGATACCGGTGATCAGCGTGGGATTGAGGTTGGCGCGCGAGGCGTAGACGGCGGCGGTGTAGCCCGCGGGGCCGGAGCCGAGAATGATCAGGCGATGGTGGTTGCTGTCGCTCATGCTGTTCCTCTATCGGGAAAACGGTGTCAATCAATGGTAGTCATGGTAACGCCGGCGCAGGGGCGGGCGCTACACGATCACGGGCACGTCACGCAGGATCCGCTGGGAGAGCATCTCCTGGCGGTTGTGGTGGTCATCCACCAGGCGGTGTTCAACCACACTGGGCAGGACCGCCTGGACGTCGTCGGGCAGCACATGACCACGGCCCTCCAGAAGCGCCCAGGCGCGGGCGGCCCGCAGCAGGCCCAGACCCGCCCTGGGGGAAAGCCCGTAAAGAACGCCGGGGATGTCCCGGCTGTAGGCGAGGATGCGCTGGATGTAATCCAGAAGGGCGTCGGAGACGCTGATCTCGGGCAGTAGCGCCTGCATCCGCTGGAGGGATTCCGGTGACAGCAGTGGTGTCAGCTCCGCGGTCATGTGGCGCCGATCCCGACCCATGAGAAGCTCACGCTCGGCGCGTTCGTCCGGGTAGCCCAGGGTCAGGCGCATCAGGAAACGGTCCAGCTGGCTTTCCGGCAGGGGAAAGGTGCCGCGCTGATCCAGAGGGTTCTGGGTGGCGATGACGAAGAAGGGCTCTTCCAGGGAACGGGTTTCCCCTTCAATGGAGACCTGGCGTTCCTCCATGGCCTCCAGCAGGGCGCTCTGGGTGCGGGGCGAGGCACGGTTGATCTCGTCCGCCAGGATCACCTGGGCGAAGATCGGGCCGGGGTGGAATACCAGGTCGCCGGCTTCCTTGTCGTACATGGAGAACCCCAGCAGGTCCGCCGGCATCAGGTCGCTGGTGAACTGGATGCGGTTGTAGCTGAGCCCCAGGGTGCCGGAGAGCGCGTGGGACAGGGTGGTCTTGCCCATGCCCGGAATGTCCTCGATCAGCAGGTGCCCTCCGGCGAGCACACAGCACAGCGCAAGGCGCACCTGGTCACGCTTGCCCAACAGGACCCGGTTGAGCTGGTCGGTGGTCTGCTGGAGCAGGTCGGCATTCTTCATCAGTCCCTCACGCGTCGGGTCAGGTGATCGTAAGCGTCCACGCGGCGATCCCGCAGGTAGGGCCAGATACGCCGCAGGGTATCGGTCCGATCAGGGTCGATGGTGGCCAGAAGGATGTCATCACCCTCGGCACTGCTGCGGGCCAGGAGTTCGCCCTGGCCACCGCAGATGAAGCTGTTGCCCCAGAACTGGATGCCGTTGCCGGAGCCGTCCGGCGCCTCCTCGAAACCGTGCCGGTTGGGCGCGATGACGGGCAGGTTGTTGGCAATGGCGTGACCGCGCTGGACGGTGATCCAGGCATCCAGCTGGCGAGCCTGTTCGTCGGCGTCGTCTGCCGGGTCCCATCCAATGGCAGTGGGGTAGATGAGCACTTCGGCGCCGGCCAGGGCCATGAGCCGGGCGGCCTCCGGGTACCACTGATCCCAGCACACGAGAACGCCGAGCCGCCCCAGTGAGGTCTGGATGGGCCGGAAGGCATCCGCGGAAGCGTCGCCCGGCGTGAAATAGAATTTCTCGTAGAATCCGGGATCGTCAGGGATGTGCATCTTGCGGTAACGGCCGGCCAGGCTGCCGTCGCTGTCCAGCACTACCGCCGTATTGTGGTGAACCCCCGCCATGCGCTTCTCGAAGACGGAGCCCACGATGACCACACCCAGCTCCGCGGCCAGCTCGCCCAGGAAACGGGTGGTGGGGCCGGGAATGGTTTCGGCCCGGTCGAAGACGTCCGTGGCCTCTTCCTGGCAGAAGTAGGGGCCGGTGTGGAGTTCCTGCAGCACCACCAGCTGAGCGCCCTGGTCGGCGGCGCTTTCGATCAGGCCTGCGGAATGGGCCAGGTTGGCTTCGCGGTCCGCGCCGCAGCTCTGCTGTATGGCGGCGGCGGTGAAGGCGTGTTGATCAGCCATCGGGCACGGCTCCTGGTGGCAGCTGCATGGTCAGGCAGTGAAGGCTTCCGCCCTGGTGGATGAGGGGCCGGCACTGGATGCCTTGGACCCGGCGCTGCGGGAAACAGCCTGCAATCACCCGGCAGGCCTCGTCATCCTGGGCGACGCCGTAGCATGGCACGAGCACGGAATGGTTGGTAATCAGGAAGTTCGCGTAGGTGGCCGGCAGCCGGTTGCCCTCTTCGTCGTGGACCGGATCCGGCCAGGGCAGGGCCGTCAGGCGGTAAGGCTGGCCGTTGCCATCGGTGTGCGCCGCCAGTTCCCGGGCCATTGCCTGGAGTTCCGTGTAGTGGCTGTCCCCGGGGGTATCGCAGCCCTGGTAGACAATGTGCCCCGGCCCGGCGAAGCGGGCCAGTGTGTCAATGTGGCCATCGGTATCGTCGCCTTCAAGGTGGCCGTGATCGAGCCACAGGATGCGCTCCGCGCCCAGCCGTTCATGGAACCATTGCGTCATCCGCTCGGCGGCCGGTTCCGGGTTGCCGCGGTTGGGATTGAGAACGCAGGGGCGGTTGATCAGCAGCGTGCCCACCCCGTCGGTCTCGAGTGCGCCGCCTTCCACCACCAGTGGATCGCTCTCCAGGGGCAGACTGCCGAGTGCGCCCTGGGCGTGCAGGGCGCGGTTGACCGCGTTGTCCCGATCAGCGGGGAACTTGTTGCCCCAGCCATTGAAGGTGGCGTCCAGAAGTCGCCACTCGGCGCCATTGCTGAGCGCCAGGGGACCGAAGTCGCGGGCCCAGGTGTCGTTCGTGGGCACGACCACGGTATGTAGCCGGCCCAGGTCATATTCGCAAACAAGAAGCCGTTCAAGATCAACGGCCTGGCGCTCACTGCTGACGCACAGGGTAAGATCCTGCTCGGCCAGTATCGCCCGGGCTATGGCGGTGAATGTGGGCTCGGCGCGATCGGCCAGCGCGGCCCAGTCGGAATCGGGCTGGGGCCATGCCATCAGGACAGAGCCCTGCTTCGCCCATTCAGCGGCAAGACGGAAACGGCTCACGGTTCCGGGAACCTCCGGTGTCGATTCTGGGCGCGCAACAATACCGGGTTCAGTCCGCGCTGTCAGGCTCCACAACGGTGTCGATGACCCATTCATCCTCGAAGACCACGACAAAGCGCGGGTACTGCCAGCGCGTGATGGGCGGCTCCCCCACGGGGCCCTGACGCGCCTCCGGATCGCCGAAGCGGTCCTGGACGGAGCCCATGCTCTCACCCCGGCGCGGAGTGCGTATATTGCCTTCCTGCTGGATCTTAAGGCTGAGGGGACGGGTCGTGCGTTCGGCCTGCTGTTGCTGCTGGGCGCGGGCGCTGGCCGCGTCGGATTCGGGGTTGGCCATCTGCTGGGCAGAAGCCATGGAGGCCGCCAGCGGCAGCAGTGTGAGCGTGGCGATCCGGCAACAAAGTGTCCGGGGAGTCAGTGTTCGCATGATTGTGGTTCCGGTCAGACTCGGTGATCCATGAGTGTTTCCCTAACTATAGCGCACGAGCCGGCTGCGTCGAGTCAGGGGGTGTCGCCGTGCTGCTCACGGCGCTGTCGCGCCTGCTGGCGTTCCCGGGCCTGCAGCCGGAGCACATGCCGGGCGATCTGCTGGCGCTCGGCATCCTCCATGTTGTGGAACTGCAGGTGCAGGCGGGTGCCGTCGTCCGTGGCATCCACGGACACCACGCGGGTATAGGCGGCAACCTGGCTGAGTTCGGGCATCAGGGTCAGGCGCACGGCCATCAGTGAATCGAGCTCAGGCACCGGGTCCGTGGTGATGAAGGAAAGGCCTCCCTCGCTGAGGGTGACATGAACCCACTCACTGTCTTGCAAGGGATTCTGCTGAAAGGTCATAATCCGCGCCACCGTGTCGAGCTTCTCGTTGAGAGCACGGGCGAGCTGGGAGAGGACCCGGTCGCTTTCCGAAAGCAGCCCGAGCTGATGGCGGATCTCCGCATCATGCCGGCGCAGCTCCTCCTCCAGCGGAAGCGTTTCACCGCCCTCGAAGAGGGTTTCCGGGGGACCGGTTGGCTCCCCCTCGAGTTGACGGCATTCGAGGCCCACGCGGTCCTCGATCCGGTAGAACTGGCGACGCTCGGGATCGTGTTCTGATGGCATGACGTTCTCCTGGACCCGATCCTCCTGAGTGTAACAGTGATTCATGACAGTGCAGGCGCGGCCGACCTGCCCAAGGATTCCGGTAACCATCTATGTTCAGACCCCTTTCCGTATTCATCGGCCTGCGCTACACCGCCGCCAAACGACGCAACCACTTCATTTCCTTCATCTCCCTGGTCTCAATGCTGGGCCTGATCCTCGGGGTCATGGTGCTGATCACCGTGCTGTCAGTGATGAACGGCTTTGACCGGGAACTGCGTGAACGCATTCTCGGCATGGTGCCGCACGCAGTGGTCGAGAGCCCGGACGGCATGGAGGACTGGCGCGATGTGGCCCGGGTCGCCGAATCCAACCCCAGGGTGACGGGCGTGGCGCCATTCTCACGGGCCCAGGGCATGCTCACGGGCAGGGGCCAGGTTCAGGGTGCGCTGATCAACGGCGTGGACCCGGAATACGAACCCGATGTCTCGATCATCCAGAAACACATGACCCATGGCAGTCTGTCGAACCTCAAGGCGAACGAGTTCGGCATCATCCTGGGTGAAGCACTGGCACGGCGCCTGGGGATCCGCATGGGGGACAGGGTGACCGTGGTGCTGCCGGAAGCGTCCGTTTCCCCGGCGGGTGTGCTGCCCCGAATGAAACGGTTCACGCTGGTGGGCACCTTCAGTGTCGGGGCGGAACTCGACAGCAGCTACACCCTGATCCACTACAGGGATGCCGGCAAACTGCTCCGTCTCGGGGATAAGGCTCAGGGCGTGCGGATCCAGGTGGAGGAGCTTTTCCAGGCTCCGCGGGTGGCCAATCAGATCGCGCAGTCGCTGCCGGGCGCCTATCGGACCATGAACTGGACCCAGACCCACGGCAACCTCTTTCAGGCGATCCAGATGGAAAAGACCATGATCGGTCTGCTGCTGATGTTCATCGTGGCCGTGGCCGCATTCAACATTGTCTCGGCGCTGGTCATGGTGGTGACGGACAAGAAGGCGGATATCGCCATTCTCCGGACCATGGGGATGACCCCGGCCGGCATCATGGCCGTGTTCATCATCCAGGGGGGCGTGATCGGCGTGGGCGGCACCCTCATCGGCACCGGCCTGGGCGTACTGCTGGCGCTCAACATCAGCAGCGTGATCGAGTGGATCGAGAGCGTGCTCAGCATGCAGTTCCTGAGTGCGGATGTGTATTTCATCAGTTACCTGCCGTCGGAACTGCAGCTCAACGACGTGCTCATTGTCGGTGGCGCCGGCCTTGCCATGAGCCTGCTTGCAACCATCTACCCGGCGTGGCGCGCCTCCCGGGTGCAGCCGGCGGAGGCCCTGCGCTATGAGTGAGACACCGATCATCCAGTGCCGTACCCTGGCCAAGACGTACCGCGAAGGGCGCGAAACCCTGCGCGTGTTCTCGGACGTGAACCTGAGCGTTGCGCCCGGGGAAACCCTGGCCATTGTGGGCAGTTCCGGCTCCGGCAAGACCACACTGCTCAACATGCTGGGTGGGCTGGACCGGCCCAGCGAGGGGGATGTCTGGATCGACGGCGAGGCCATCCATGGTATGCGCGAGCGTGAGCGCTGCCGCTTCCGCAACCGCACCCTGGGGTTCGTCTACCAGTTCCACCACCTGCTGGCGGAGTTCAGTGCGCTCGACAACGTGGCGCTGCCGGCGGCGCTGGGGCGTTACAGTCCCCGCCAGGCGAGGGCGAAGGCCCGGGATCTGCTGGAGCGTGTTGGCCTGGGTGAGCGCCTCAGGCACAAGCCATCGGAGCTGTCCGGCGGTGAGCGCCAGCGGGTGGCGATTGCGCGGGCACTGGTCAACGATCCGCGCTGTGTGCTGATGGACGAGCCCACGGGCAATCTGGATGACGATACCGGCGAGCGGATCCAGGGGTTGATGCGCGAACTGAACGAGCAGCTGGATTCCGCCTTCGTGGTGGTCACCCATGACCTGGAGCTGGCTCAGGGGATGGGACGCGTGCTGCGCCTGGACCACGGTGGGCTCAGTGAGACCGATTCCTGAGGCGGCGTTCGTACTGGCGCTGATGCCAGCGCTGGCGCACACGCCGGCGCCATAACTGCTGGATGGCGAGATAGGCGCTCAGGGAAAAGACCACGCCCAGGATCAGGGACCCGATGTACAGCGGCACACCCACCTCGATCAGGCGGCTGCTGATCCACTCCCAGCTGAGCTGGAACTGCTCGGCCTCCCCGGGGCGCCCGAGCACCAGGACACCGACGGCGTAACCGGCGTAGAGCAGTGGTCCCATTGTCAGTGGGTTGCTGATCCAGAGGGTGATCAGTGTCAGCGGCAGGTTGGCATTGAACCAGATGGCCGTCATGGCAGCCGGCAGGCTCTGGAACGGCATGGGCACCATGCACCAGAACACGCCGAGCAGGATGGCCCTGGACACCGAGTGGCGGTTGATGTGCCACAGGTTGGGTTCATGCAGGACGTCGCCGAGCAGCTTCAGGGCACGGAACCGGCGGAGCTGATCCGGGTGAGGGATGAGGCGCCTGAAGAAACGTCTGTCCATGAGTGAAGCTCACCTCATCCGAACGAAAACACGGTATGACAGGGAAGGGTGCTATGCGCGCAGGGATGCTGGCGCTGACAGTTGTGCTTATCCTACTGGAATGGCCGGGGGTACAGCCACCCACAGAGCCAAAGGCATGGACGGAGCCGGTTACTGTTAAGGGCTATGTCTGTGACCCCGCCCGGCCCACCAGCGGCGGTCACCTGGCTTTTGTGGTCTGTACCAGCGGTGGGGATGGACAACTGCCTGCCCGGATCAGGGCCACGCTGGACGGCGAGGCTTCCCGCCACCGGATCAGTGGCGGCGTGGTGCTTGAAGCTCGCCTGAATCCGCCGCGTGCCCCGCTCAACGCCGGCGGTGGCGGATTTGAGAAGTGGCTCTGGCGCGAGCGCATCGGCGCCATTGCCAGGGTCCGCAGCATGGAGCCCGCCCCCGAATTCTGTGGCCTCGCCTGCCACTACCATGCAGCCCGCGTTGGGCTGATCCACCGCCTCAATCGTCACGGACAGCGCCTTCGAAATCCTGAGCTGGTGGAGGCGCTGCTCTTTGGCAGCCGCGCGGGCCTCAAGCAAGAGCACTGGGGTCGGCTTGATGCCACGGGGACCCAGCATCTGGTGGCCATTTCCGGCCTGCACGTGGGACTGGTGGCCGCCATTGCCGGCGCGGTCCTGGGGGCGCCCATTACCCGCGCGGCCCACAGGCGACCTGCCCCGGGTCGGATGATCGCTTTTGTCCTGGTCGGGCTGGTGGCGACGGGATACGCGCTGCTTGCTGGGTTGACCGTGCCGACCCAGCGCGCGCTGGTGATGGTGGCCGTGGCGGGCTGGATGCTCGCCTCCGGACGCCAATGGCGGCTCTGGGACGGTTGGCTGATGGCCCTGATGATGGTGGTGGTGCTGGAGCCACGGGCCCTGTGGGGGCCGGGTTTCTGGCTGTCCTTCGGCGCCGTGGCCTGCCTCATACTGGGGCTGGGCGCCCGCCTCCGTTCCCCCGGTGCCGTGAGTGGTCTGGTGCTGGCCCAGTTTGCCGTTGTGGCTGGTCTAGCACCGCTGTTGCTGTGGCATGGAATGGCCCCGTCCGGCGTTGCCTTTGCTGTGAATCTGGTTGCCATTCCCTGGCTTTCCGTTGTGGTGATGCCGGTGATTCTGGTTGCCGCACCCTTATTGCTGCTCCATCCAGCGTCCGCCAGTTGGGTCCTTCCTGGGGTGGATATGGCGGTCACCGTGCTCTGGTCATCCCTGGGCTGGGCCCAGCAGTGGGCTTTTGAACTGCCCGTGCCCGCCCCCGGCACCGCATTGGTGGGTGCTGCTCTTGTCCTGTGTGCGATGTTGCCAGTTGGCTGGCCCTACCGCCTGCTTGCCGGCGCTGTGCTGGGCCTGGTTCCCCTGGCTGGGCATCAGCCGGTGGCACCCGTTGGGAGTGCCCATGAGGTGAGGGTGGCGGATGGCGTGGGTGGGCCGGTGGTTGTGATCCGGGATGGGGCGTGGACGGTGCTGTTTGATGGGCGTGAGCCCGGTTCGCGGACTCGGGCGATTACCCGTGACCGAATAGGTGCCTGGCTGGATACGCTGGGGATCAGCGTGATCGATCAACTGGTGCTGGGGGATCCGGATATGGACCCGCAGCAATACTGGGTGTCCCCCAGGCTTCCGGATGTCCGCCGTGTTATTCAAGCGCCCGCATGTACGCTGGAGCAACACACCGGCAGGGGGCGTATTACCCTGAGTGGGATGGCTGCGGGCGGACAGTGCAGTCTGCTGCTGCGCAGTGGAGAACGCACGGCGTTGCTTGCCGGGCCCGTGGACCGTCGTGGGGAGAGGCGTATTCTCAGGGAACTCGGCAAGGGCCGGGAGGTCGATCTGCTTATGGCGCCACGGGGTGGTCAGGGGCGGTCCTCGCAACTCGGCTTCATTGAGGCGTTGTCGCCGTCGGTTTCGGTGCTGGCACCGCCCGATTGGTATCAGGGAGAGGCCGGGGCGCCGGCCCTTGAGCGATATGAGAACGCGGCGACGCGGGTGCTGTTCACTCCGCGCACCGGGGAACTGCGATTGCTGCCGGAAGAGGGCGGGTGGCGCGTGGAACCCGCGCGGGATTGTGGCCAGAAGGTGCGCCTGTGCTAAAGTGTCGGCGCTTGTTCAACAGCATGGAGAAGGCGTGTGCTCGAGCTTCTGAGGCCCGGCGGATTCATCATGATTCCGCTGCTGATCTGTTCCATCCTGGCGCTGGCCATCATCATTGAGCGGTTCTATGCGCTTCGGATCAGTCGTGTGGCGCCGGCGGCGACCACCAATGAGCTCTGGCGGCTGATCAAGAAAAAGGAGCTGAACTCACGCCGCCTCAAGGCGATCCAGGAATCCTCGCCCATTGGCCGGATCATGGCGGCCGGGCTCAGTAACGCCAAGCATGGCCGTGACATCATGAAGGAGAGCATCGAACACGAAGCCTCCCAGGTGGTGCATGAGCTTGAGCGCTTCCTCAACCCGCTGGGAACGATCGCGGTCATCACGCCGCTGCTGGGTCTCCTGGGTACGGTCATCGGTATGATCAAGGTGTTCTCCCAGATCCAGCTGGCTGGCGTGGGTGACCCCGGCGTTCTGGCGGGCGGCATTTCCGAGGCCCTGATCACGACTGCGTCGGGCCTGACCGTGGCCATCCCGGCTCTTGTCTTCCACCGCTTCTTCATCCGTCGTGTGGACGAGATGGTCGTGAATATGGAACAGGAAGCCATCAAGCTGGTGGAAGTGGTCCACGGTGACCGTGACATCATTGTCGACGAGGGCGGTGAGCAGTGAAGTTCCGGCGTCAGTCGCAACAGGAGGTTTCGGTTAACCTCACGCCACTGATCGACGTGGTGTTCCTGCTGCTGATCTTCTTCATGGTCTCGACCACCTTCACGCGTGAGACTGAGCTCCAGATCGACCTGCCCGAGGCCGAGGGAACCGAGGCGGAGCAGGAAAACAAGCGCATTGAAGTGGAGATCAGTGCCGATGGTGTCTATTCCATCAACGGCGAACGCCTTGAGGGCGTTGAACGCCAGGCTCTGAATGAACGCATCCAGAGCGTGGCCGAAGGCAATACCGAGCTTCCGTTCATCATTACCGCCGACGCCGATGCCCGCCACGAGCTGGTGGTACGTGCAATGGACGTGGCCGGCAGCCTCGGGTTTACCGGCCTGAGCATCAGCACCCAGAACAGCCCCGACGCCAATGGCGAATGATTCCGATATCTCAGACCTGACCAACTGGCAGGTCTATAAACGACTCCTGCGGTACGCGATCCCGTTCTGGGTGGCGTTTGCCGTCGCGACCCTGGGCAATGCGGTGTATGCCGGTGCCTCCACGGCCATGGCCTGGTCCATGGAGTTCGTGATCGAGGCGCTGCAGAACCCCACGCCCGAAAACCGGCGCTTCCTGCCGATGCTGATCATCGGTGTGTTCACGATCCGCGGCGTCGGTTTCTTCCTGAGCAAGTACTACATGAACTATGTCGGGCGTAACATCGTCAATGTGATGCGCGTGCAGGTGTTCGACCATCTCATGCGGGTGCCCTCAAGGTTCTACGACCAGACATCCTCAGGGCACCTGGTCTCCAAGATCACCTTCAACATCGAGCAGGTGACGGACGCCGCCACCGAGGCCGTGACCATCATCCTGCGGGAGGGGCTGACCGTGGTCGGCCTGCTCGGGTTCATGTTCTACACCAACTGGAAGCTGACTTTACTGTTCCTGGCGGTGGGGCCGATCATCGGCTGGATCATCAGCTATGTGAGCCGTCGTTTCCGTCGTATCAGCCGCCGTATCCAGTACTCCATGGGAGATGTGACCCATGTCTCCTCGGAGGCCATCACCGGCTACCGGGTGGTGCGCACCTTCGGGGGCGCAGAGCGTGAATCCGGGCGCTTCCGCAAGGTCAGCTGGGACAACCTGCGCCAGAGCCTGAAAATGGCCAAGACCCAGGCCATCAGCACCCCTGTGGTCCAGGTCCTGGTCTCGCTGGCCATCGGCTTCCTGATCTGGGTGGCCCTGTCTCCGGAATTCCGGGACGCCATGACCACAGGCCAGTTCGTTGCCTTCATCACCGCCGCCTCCACCATGGCCAAGCCCGTGCGCCAGCTGACTTCGGTCCACGCCAAGATCCAGAAGGGGATCGCGGCGTCCCAGAGTATTTTCGAAAGCATCGACTATCCCGAGGAAGAAGATACCGGGACCCGGGATCCGGGCCGCGTGGATGGCCGCATCGATTTCCAGGATCTGTGGTTCCATTACCAGGAGCAGTACGAATACGTGCTCAAGGGCATCAACCTGAACGTGGCGGCCGGGGAGACCCTGGCGCTGGTGGGGCGCTCCGGCAGCGGCAAGTCCACCCTGGTGAGCCTGATCCCGAGGTTCTACGAACTGACGGATGGGGATATCCGGATCGACGATGTCTCCGTAAGGGACTTCAAGCTCGAAGCACTGCGGCGCCAGATCGCGCTGGTGACCCAGAGCGTGGTCCTGTTCAACGACACCGTGGCCAATAACATCGCCTATGGCGAGATGAGCAGCGCCAGCCGGGAGGTCGTGCGGGAGGCGGCACGCAAGGCCCATGCGCTGTCGTTCATCGAGGATCTGCCCCAGGGTTTTGACACCATGGTCGGGGATAATGGTGTGCTGCTGTCCGGTGGTCAGCGCCAGCGCCTGGCGATCGCTCGGGCCCTGATCAAGGATGCCCCGATCCTGATCCTGGACGAGGCCACCTCCGCGCTGGATACCGAGTCAGAGCGTCATATCCAGGAGGCCCTGGAAGAGGTCATGGCCGGGCGGACCACGCTGGTGATTGCCCACCGTCTTTCGACCATTGAATCCGCCGATCGAATCGCGGTCATGGATGGCGGGCGCCTTGTGGAGATCGGTAGCCACCGTGAGCTGATTGAGCATGACGGGGCCTACGCGGCGCTGCACCGCCTCCAGTTCTCAGACGACGCCTGAGCACAGGGCCGCGGACTATGGGGGATACGCTGGAACGCCTCTGGTATACGGATAGACGCCCCCTGGGATGGCTCGCACCGTTGGCGTGGCTTTACGGCTGGCTGGTGAATCGGCGCCGCAGGACTTACCGGAATGGGCGGCGCCCCGTCCATCATTCCCCCTTGCCGGTATTGGTTGTTGGCAACATCACGGTTGGCGGTACCGGCAAATCCCCCTTCACGGCCTGGCTGGTAAGCCATCTGAAAGCGCAGGGGTGGCGACCGGTCATCCTCAGCCGGGGCTACGGCGCCAGGCCGGATCACTATCCCTGTGCCGTGGCCCCCGACTCGGACCCCGCGGCCTGTGGTGATGAGCCGGTGATGCTGGCGCAGCAGACCGGTGTGCCGGTTCTCGTGGATCCCAGACGCGCCCGCTCCGCAGCGTATGCGGAACATGAAAAGCTGGGGGATGTGCTGGTCTGTGATGACGGCCTGCAGCACTACGCCCTGGCAAGGACCCTGGAGTTCTGCATTTTCGATGGCGCCCGGGGTGTCGGCAACGGGGCACTGATGCCGGTGGGCCCGCTGCGTGAACCGCTGGAACGGGTACGATCGGTGGATTTCTGCCTGACCACGGGCCAACCTGAGCACGCTACGTTCCGGGGCGGGTTGCCGGGCGCTAAGCAGTGCTACGCAGTGACCCTGGTGCCAACCGTGCTGCGCAACCTGAGCAGCGGTGAGACCCGGGACCTGGAATGGCTCAGCGGGCGCGTGGTGAACGCGGTCGCTGGGATAGGGAACCCCGCGCGTTTCTTTGATACGCTTAACGACCTCGGTGCCCGGGTCATTCCCCATCCGTTCGACGACCACCATCGTTTCCGTTCGGATGATCTGGACTTTCCACATGGACCGGTCGTGATGACCGCCAAGGATGGCGTAAAATGCCGCACAATCGCCAGGGACGATGTCTGGGTCCTGGACGTGATCGCCAGGCCGGACGCCGCACTGGTTACCGAACTGGATCAAAAGCTTGAACTGCCGGGGAAGGACAGAACCCATGGATAAACGCCAGATCGCACTGCTTGCCTGCCCCGTGTGCCACGGCAAGCTCATCTACGACGCTGAGGCGCAGGAACTCATCTGCCGCAATGATGCCATGGCGTTCCCCATCCGCGAGGGCATCCCCGTGATGCTGCCCGAGGAAGGCCGCTCCCTGACCACTGACGAACGGCTTACGCCGGTACGCTGAGCGGATTCCCCATGGCCTTTACTGTCGTCATCCCCGCCCGTTATGCCTCCAGCCGCCTGCCGGGCAAGCCCCTGGCGGACATCGGTGGCCGGCCCATGATCCAGCACGTCTGGGACCGGGCCGCGGAAAGCGGGGCGGGCAGGGTGATCATTGCTACCGACTCCGAGCGCATTGGTGAGGCTGTACGCGGGTTTGGGGGCGAGGCCGTCATGACCCGGGATGATCATCCCTCGGGTACGGATCGCCTTCAGGAGGTGGCCACCACACTGGGACTGGAGGACGATGCGATCGTCGTTAATGTCCAGGGGGATGAGCCGCTGCTGCCCGCCGGGCTGATCAACCAGGTGGCCGGGCTGCTCGAGGGCGCGCCGGATGCCGCCATCGCCACCCTCTGTGAGCCCATCAGGGACCCGGAGGAACTCTTCAATCCCAATGCCGTGAAAGTGGTCATGGATGAAGCCGGGCGGGCGCTCTATTTCTCCCGTGCGCCCATTCCCTGGGACCGGGAGACCTTCGAGGACCGGCGCCGGCTGGAACGGGTGCCGGAGACAGCCGGCTGGTACCGCCACATTGGCCTCTATGCCTACCGGGTCAGCCTGCTGCACCAGTTTGTGGGCTGGCAGCCGGCGCCGCTGGAACGCGCGGAATCCCTGGAGCAGCTGCGGGCGCTCTGGCACGGCGCGCGGATCCAGGTGGGCATTGCTGAACAGACCCCGCCGGCAGGGGTGGATACGGAAGTGGACCTGGAACGGGTCCGTGCACGCCTTGCCGGCCCATCACCCCATCAGGAGTGACGCACTATGACACAACCGGTCTCCATTCTGTTTGTGTGCCTCGGCAACATATGCCGCTCACCCACGGCCCAGGGCGTGTTTGCAAAGCAGCTGCAGGATGCCGGGCTGCAGGACCGTATCCGGATCGATTCCGCGGGCACAGGGCACTGGCATGTGGGGAAATCCCCGGATCCCCGGGCCACCGACGCCGCCCGCCAGCGCGGCATTGACCTGACGGACCAGCGGGCGCGCCAGGTCTCGCTGGAGGATTTCTACACCTTTGACCACATCCTGGCGATGGACCTTGCCAACCACGGGGATCTGCGAGCCATGGCGCCGCCCAATGCGGATGCCTCTGTGGAACTGTTTCTCAGCTACGCCCGCCATGCGGATACGCAGGAGGTGCCGGATCCCTACTATGGCGGAGAGTCCGGCTTTGCGCGGGTTCTGGACCTGATCACGGATGCGGGCGAAGGTCTGCTTGCCGAGTTGCGTACGCGGCATGGCCTATGAACCAGGGGGTTCTTGAACAGGGGGTCGACCTGCAGCCGTTCAATACCCTGCGGTTGCCGGGTCACGCCCAGTGGTTCGCCCACATCGTGAACCCGGAGGCGCTTCCGGAGCTGCTGGAATGGGCGGATGACCAGAAGCTGCCGGTTCAGGTTCTGGGCGGCGGCAGCAACGTGGTGCTGCGCTCGGATATCAATGGCCTGGTGCTGGGCATGGCCATCCATGAACGCCAGTGGCAGGTTCTTGATGATGACCGGGCCATCCTGAGTCTGGGAGCCGGGGAGAACTGGGACTCGGTGGTCCGTTACGCCGCCTCCATCGGGTATCGTGGGCTGGAGAACCTGGCCCTGATCCCAGGGACCGTGGGAGCGGCGCCCATCCAGAATATCGGGGCCTATGGCCGGGAACTGAGTGATGTGTTCGAAAGCCTCGACGCCTGGGACCGGCAGGAAGGGCGCTTGCGGACCCTGGGACCGGAAGCGTGCGGCTTCGGCTACCGGGACAGCCTGTTCAAGCGTGACCCCGAACGCTTCATCATTGTGCGCGTACGGGTGCGCCTGTCGCGCTCGGCGGCGTTCCGGTTGGATTACGGCGAGCTTGCGCGGGAAGTTGCCGGTTATGACGACCCGCAACAGGAACTGACACCGGAGGCCATCGCCGACCTGGTCAGCCGTATCCGTCTGGCGAAACTGCCGGATCCTGCTGTACTGCCCAATGCCGGCAGTTTCTTCAAGAACCCGGTGGTGGATCAGACTACCGGCGATGCGCTGAGGCAACGGTTTCCGGAACTGGTGGCCCATCCGGATCCCGGCGGGGTCAAACTGGCGGCCGGATGGCTGATTGAGCAGTGCGGCTGGAAAGGACACCGGGAGGCGCATGTCGGGGTGCATTCGAAACAGGCCCTGGTCCTGATCCATCACGGCAATGGGTCCGGGGCGGAACTGCTGGCGCTGGCCGAGCGCATCCGGGAGGATGTACGGGCCCGTTTTGGCGTGGCGCTGGAAATTGAGCCAAGGCTGATCGGCAACGCAGGGTGATTGACAGTTGTGCGCTGAGTCACGAGTATTCCGTGCTGACAGCCCCATTTATAGAGATCCGACACGACAGGTGCTCTCATGACAGATTCCCGTTCCCCCGGTAAGCGTTTCCGCGATGCGCTGACAGACCAGCCGCTCCAGATCGTCGGCACTATCAATGCCTATACCGCCATCATGGCTGAGAAGAGCGGCCACAGGGCGATCTATCTTTCCGGCGGTGGCGTCGCCAACGCCTCCTTCGGCCTGCCGGATCTGGGCATGACCACCATGAACGATGTGGTCGAGGATGCACGCCGGATCACCGCCGCATCGAACATCCCGCTGCTTGTGGATATCGACACGGGCTGGGGCGGGGCACTCAACATCGCCCGCACCATCCGCGAGATGGAGCGCGCCGGTGTGGCCGCTGTGCACATTGAGGATCAGGTGGCCCAGAAGCGCTGCGGTCACCGGCCGAACAAGGAGATCGTCTCAAAGGACGAGATGGTTGACCGGGTAAAGGCCGCGGCCGATGCCCGGCAGGACCCGGATTTCTTCATCATTGCGCGCACTGACGCGTTCGCCCAGGAAGGTCGCGATGCCGCGATTGACCGCGCCCAAGCCTGCGTGGACGCCGGAGCGGACGCCATCTTCGCGGAAGCGGTGGCGGACCTGGAGGACTATCGGGCCTTTGTGGAGGCGCTGGACGTACCCGTGCTGGCCAACATCACTGAGTTCGGCAAGACGCCGCTGTTCAATCGGCAGGAACTGGCGGATGTGGGCGTAGGCATGGTGCTGTACCCGCTCAGTGCCTTCCGGGCCATGAACCAAGCCGCGCTCAACGTGTACCAGCACATTCTCAACGACGGCGACCAGAAGGCCGTTGTGGACCAGATGCAGACCCGTGACGAGCTCTATGACTTCCTCGACTATCACGAATTCGAGGCCAAGCTCGACGAACTTTTTGCGCAGAAAAACTAGCAGCAACAAAAAGCATGACAGGTGAGAGGAAAGAACCATGAGCGATAAACCACAAGGCGGCGCTGGCCTGCGTGGCCAGGTAGCAGGGGAGACCGCACTCTGCACCGTTGGCAAGACCGGGACCGGCCTTACGTACCGCGGCTACGACATCACCGATCTGGCCAACAATGCCCAGTTCGAGGAAGTGGCGCACCTTCTGATCCACGGCCATCTGCCCAACCAGCGGGAACTTGAAGCCTACAGAAAACGCCTGGCAGCCAAACGTCACCTGCCGGATGCCCTTAAAGAGGTGCTGGAGCGGATCCCAGCGGATGCCCACCCCATGGACGTGATGCGCACTGGCTGCTCCATGCTGGGCAACCTCGAGACCGAACAGAGCTTTGACGAGCAGGATGACCACATCGACCGTATGCTCGCGGCACTCCCGGCCGTTATCTGTTACTGGTACCGCTACAGCCACGACGGTGTGCGCATCGACACCGATCTGGACGACGACACCATCGGCTCCCACTTCCTGCACATGCTGCATGGTCGCAAGCCGAGCCAGCTGCACGCCGATGTCATGAACGTCTCGCTCATCCTTTACGCTGAGCACGAGTTCAACGCCTCCACCTTCACCGCAAGGGTGTGCGCCTCCACGCTTTCGGACATCCACTCCTGCGTCACCGGCGCCATCGGCAGCCTGCGCGGCCCGCTCCACGGCGGCGCCAACGAAGCCGCAATGGAAATGATCGAAGGCTTCAACGATCCGGACGACGCCGAGGAGAAACTCCTCGGGATGCTGGAGCGCAAGGACAAGATCATGGGCTTCGGCCACGCCGTGTACCGCGACGCCGACCCGCGTAACGCCATCATCAAGAAATGGTCCCACGCACTGGCCGAGGATTACGGCGACACCAGCCTCTACGACATCTCCGAGCGGTGCGAGGAGGTCATGTGGCGCGAGAAGAAACTGTTCCCGAATGCGGACTTCTTCCACGCCTCCGCGTACTTCTTCATGAACATCCCGACCAAGCTGTTCACGCCCATCTTCCTGATGTCGCGCGTCTCCGGCTGGACGGCCCACGTGAAGGAGCAGCGTGCCAACAACCGCATCATCCGCCCGAGCGCCGACTATACCGGCCCGGAGCACCAGGACTGGCTGCCGATCGACGAGCGCTGAAGCCCCCTGTAGGAGCACGCATGCGCGCGATGCCGCCATGTCAGCGCCAGGCCGCCCTTGTCGCGGGCATGCCCGCTCCTACAAGTGAAGCGGTAGCGAGTAGGCTGGAGTATCAACAAGCTGGTTTTATCAGGAAAATCCATTAAGGAAACATCATGAGCGCCAACGTAGAATCCAACGTCCGCCCGGACTACGACGACATCATCCAGAAAATCGCGGACTACGTCCTCGACTACAACATCAAAAGCAAGGAAGCCCTGGACACCGCCCGTAACTGCCTGATGGACACCCTCGGCTGTGGTCTGCTGGCCCTGCGTTTCCCCGAGTGCACCAAGCACCTCGGCCCCATCGTTGAAGGCACCCAGGTTCCCAACGGCGCGCGCGTGCCCGGAACCCCCTTCCGCCTGGATCCGGTCAAGGCCGCTTGGGACATCGGCTGCATCATCCGCTGGCTCGACTACAACGACACCTGGCTCGCCGCCGAATGGGGTCACCCATCAGACAACCTTGGCGGCATCCTCGCCATTGCCGATCACCTCTCACAGAAGCGTGTTTCTGAAGGCAAGGACCCGCTGACCATGCGCGACGTGATCGAGGGCATGATCATGGCCCACGAGATCCAGGGCGTGCTGGCACTGGAGAACTCGTTCAACCGCGTTGGCCTGGACCACGTGGTTCTGGTGAAGGTGGCCTCCACCGCGGTGACCGCCAAGCTCATGGGTTGCGGCCGCGAGGAAATCATGGCCGCGCTCTCCCACGCCTGGGTCGACGGCCAGTCCCTGCGCACCTACCGTCACGCGCCCAACGCCGGCTCGCGCAAGTCCTGGGCCGCCGGCGATGCCACCTCCCGCGCCGTGCGTCTGGCCGACATTGCCAAGCGTGGGGAAATGGGCATTCCGGGTGCCCTGAGCGCGCCGCAGTGGGGTTTTTACGACGTGCTGTTCAGCAAGACCAACCGTGACCAGCAGGTCAAACCGGAAGGGGAGCGCCAGTTCAAGCTGCCCCAGGATTTCGGCAGCTACGTGATGGAGAACGTCCTGTTCAAGATCTCCTTCCCGGCCGAATTCCACGCCCAGACCGCCGCTGAAGCCGCCGTGACACTGCATCCCCAGGTGAAGGACCGGCTGGACGAGATCGATAGAATCGTTATCACGACCCACGAATCCGCGATCCGCATCATCTCCAAGGAAGGCAACCTCGCCAACGCCGCCGACCGTGACCACTGCCTGCAGTACATGACCGCCGTGCCGTTGATCTTCGGCAACCTGACGGCTGAGCATTACGAGGACGACTTCCACGCCAACAACCCCATCATCGACGAGATCCGGGGCAAGATGGAGGTTCAGGAGGACGAGCGCTATACACGGGAGTACCTGGAAGAGGACAAGCGTTCCATTGCCAACGCCATCCAGGTGTTCTTCAAGGACGGATCCAGCACCGAGAATGTGGCCGTTGAGTACCCGATCGGGCATCGCCGCCGCCGGAAAGACGGTATTCCGCTGCTGGAGCAGAAGTTCCGCAACAACCTGGCGACCCGCTTCACCCAGAAGCGCTCCGAGCAGATCTTCAGCCTGTGCAAGGATCAGAAGACGCTCGAGAATACCCCGGTCAACGAGTTCATGGACCTGTTTGAAGGGTGTTAAATGAACTGACGTTTATTTTCTGTTAAGTATCCAGAAAGAAAAACGGCACCCATAAGGGTGCCGTTCCAGTTCTAAGCCCTACAGGGCAATCAGGCACGGCGGCGGTAGCTGAAGCCAAGACCCGCCAGACCCAGGCCAAGCAGCGCAAGGGTGCCAGGCTCCGGCACACGGCCGACGGTGACGTCGTCGATGCCATAACCATCGTTCGGATCGTTGGAGTGGATCTCGAAGTTGTCGAGCCCCTCGCCATCATACAGTGAGATGTAGAACAGGCCGCCACTACCCAGGGATTTCCCGAAAACGTCGCTGAACGCGAAATCGAACCCATCGATGCTGAAGCGGCCGCCCGCGTCATTCGGGTCAGTCATGAAAAAACCGACCGCGTTGTTATCAGCATCCGGTGTGAACTTCACGCTCTGCGCATCCATGCTGTCCAGCCACTGGCTGGGGGACGTGGCAAACCGGCCGTTGAACGGTGTCTCATCAGCGTTAAGGACCGCAATGCCAGCACCACACTGGAAACCTTCATCATTACAGCTATCAGTCGGTGAATTAAAAGCCGGCTGAGTCACGTCAAAGGTCCCGACACTGGTGGCAAAGGACGTCATCTGACCGTTAAAGTCGGTGGCTACGTCGTAGCTTTCAAAATCCTCGGGCGGCGCATAGCCGGGTTGCAGCGTGCTGAGGAACGAGGCCTGGGCCGCATTGGCGTTGGCTGCGCCCTCACCGCTGATTTTCAATACAGGCGCTGCATTCGCTGTAGCTACCCCTACCGCCAGCAGACCGACGCTAAACAATTTTGTATAGGTTTTCATCGCACTATGCTCCTTGCATATGATGTGGAACGCATGAAAGCTTATGCAAGGAGCAGGCCATAAATTTATAGCCTTAAAATACAGTTAGTTATAAGTGGTTCGGAGGACCACTTGTCCTTTGCCTGTAAAGTAAACTGACACTCGCGAGAGCGATCACCGAGGCCTCACAGTCGTCCGTCGACAGCCTGCTTGGGCAGTGCGTACTTCACATCAAACAGTATGGAGCCGGCGGGCTTACCCAGGGCCCGCAGCTTCTCCGCACCGAGCGCCACAAAGTCCCGATGACCCACCGCGAGGATCATCGCGTCGTAATGCCCCTCGGCAGGGCTCTTAACCAGCTCGATACCGTATTCCTCCCGGACTTCATCCGCGTCCGCCCAGGGGTCCCACACGTCAACGTTGGCATGGTAGTCCTGGAATTCGTGGACCAGGTCGATGGCGCGGGTGTTGCGGATGTCCGGGCAGTTCTCCTTAAACGTCAGCCCCATGATCAGGACGTTGGAGTCCACCACCTGGATGCGGCTGCGGGTCATCATCTTGATCACGCGTTCCGCGACCTCGGCGCCCATACGGTCATTGAGACGTCGCCCGGATAGGATCATCTCCGGGTGGTAGCCGACAGCCTGGGCCTTGTGGGTCAGGTAGTAGGGGTCCACGCCAATGCAGTGGCCACCCACCAGCCCGGGGCGGAAGGGCAGGAAGTTCCACTTGGTCCCGGCGGCCTGCAGCACTTCCTCGGTATCGATCCCCAGGCGTTCAAAAATCAGGGACAGTTCGTTGACCAGAGCAATATTCACGTCCCGCTGGGTGTTCTCAATGACCTTGGCGGCTTCCGCGACCCGGATTGAGCTGGCCAGATGGGTGCCCGCCGTAATAACAGAGGCGTACAGGTCATCGACAAAGCGCGCTGTTTCCGGCGTGGAGCCGGACGTCACCTTGAGAATGCTGGTGACCCTGTGTTCCTTGTCGCCCGGGTTGATCCGTTCCGGGCTGTAGCCGGCAAAGAAATCCTGGTTGAAGGTCAGGCCGGATTCGGCTTCCAGGATAGGAATGCAGATTTCCTCGGTAGCCCCGGGGTAGACCGTGGACTCGTAGATCACGGTGTCCCCCTTACTGAGCACCTGGGCGACAGATCGGGAAGCAGCCCTCAGAGGTCCGAAATCGGGTGTTTTGAAGGCGTCGATTGGTGTGGGGACGGTTACGATGTAGACGTTGCAGTCACGGATGCTTTCCAGTTCAGAGGAGAACCGGAGCCGCTCTGAGGCCGCCAGCTCATCGGGTTCCACCTCACGTGTGTCATCGAACCCATCCTGGAGCTGGCCAATTCTCTGGCTGTCGATGTCAAAACCGGTGGTGTGATACAGCCTGCCGAATTCCACTGCCAGAGGCAGCCCTACGTAACCAAGCCCGATGATTCCGATCCGAACGTCCTGAACGGTTGCCATGTTGCTGCTGTCCCTCGTTGATGAAGAGCGGATATTGTGCCTCATGGTGACTGGGTTGACGAGACAGTGAGAAAAACCTCAAAACCAGCAGCGTTACAAATTGAAATTGATTTAATCCAGTGTAGACTGGAGTCAGTTGAGCAGGGCTTCAGGCCCGGTGGCACAGGGTGTGCTGCCAGCTGTCCCGCTCTGTGACGGCGCAAGGAAGGAGATGCTGTGGCGCACGTCCGTTTGTTTCGACATTATCTTCATGTCCCATTTCTGATTCTGGGGCTGCTTGATTTTCTGGCCCTGGTGCTCGCGCTGTATCTGGCGGTGTTTTTCCGCTATTTCGGTGATCCCGCCATGCTGGCCGAGTACTGGACCTATGTCCTGCCCTCGGCCGTTGCCTTCGGGCTTGTAAACCTGGTTGTCATGGTCGCGCTGGCGGTTCACCAGGCAAAGCTCGAGGAGGGCCTCACCGGCATGATGCTCCGGACCATCATGACCCTGATCCTCAGCCTGCCACTTTCCTACGTCCTGGCGTTCCTGCTGCCGGACTACTTCTGGTATCTGGGGGGCGAAGGCGTTGTGACGTCCGCCTCTGTTTTCGGCTTCCTGATGCTGGGTATCGTCCGCAGTCTGTTCTTCCGACTGATCGGTGCGAACCGTTTCCGCCGCCGGGTTCTGATGCTGGGGGCGGGGCGTCGGGCTTACCAGATGGAGCAGGAGCTGCAGTCCCCCATGAATCGCAAGGGGTTCGTGCTGGTTGGATTCCTGCCCGCGAATGAGGACTCAGTGCAGGTGGATGAGCAGCGCCTGTGCCATCAAAAGAAAGACGAGGATCTGCCTGGCCTGATTGACCGGCTGCGGATTGATGAGATCGTGATTGCGGTGGATGACCGGCGTCACGGCGGGCTCCCGATGGAGGGGCTGCTGGAGTGCCGCATGCGTGGTGTGAGGATCATTGAGGGCGCCAGCTTCTATGAGCGGGAGACCCGCAAGGTGGCGCTGGAGATGATCACCTCCGGCTGGCTGGTGTTCTCGGAAGGATTCTCACTATCCGCCATTTCGCGATTGAGTAAACGGCTGATTGATCTCTCTGCCTCTCTGGTTCTGCTGGCCGTTACCTTGCCGCTCATGCTTCTGACCGTGATTGCGATCAAGTTTGAGGATGGCCTGAAAGCACCGGTGCTCTACAGCCAGGAGCGTGTTGGTCTGAACGGCCGGATCTTCCGGGTCCACAAATTCCGCTCCATGCGCACTGACGCGGAGAAGGGCGGTGCTGTCTGGGCCCAGAAGGACGATGATCGGATCACGCGGGTTGGGCATGTCATCCGCAAGGTCCGTATCGACGAACTGCCGCAGATCTTCAATGTGCTCAAGGGCGAGATGGCCTTTGTTGGGCCGCGTCCGGAACGCCCTGTATTTGTTGATCAGCTTTCCGAAAGTATTCCGTTCTACAGTGAACGCCACCGGGTCAAGCCGGGGCTCACAGGCTGGGCGCAGCTGTGCTTCGCCTATGCGGACAGCGAGGAGGACACACGGGAGAAACTCCGGTATGACCTCTATTACATCAAGAACCAGAGCCTGCTTCTCGATATTCTGACCATGGTACAGACAGTGGAAGTGGTGCTGTTCAAGAAAGGAGCGCAATGATGGGTGCGCAATCTGTAATGCATTTCACCGAAAGATCCCGGCAAGGTCTGACAGAATCATACAAGGGTCAAAGGGATCCGAAGCGGCCATGGAGATTGACAATGAGGCGGATTCAGGGCGTAAGCCTGCTCCTGCTGGTATTCATGCTTATAGCGGGTTGTTCAGGGAGCCCCTATTCTTCTGAGAACCGTATCCAGAAGGCCCTGGAGCGTGAGTCTGAGCCGGTTGAGGAATACCGGATTGGCCCATCGGATGTCCTCCGCGTTGTCGTCTGGCGCAACGAGGACCTCAGCGTCCAGGTGCCGGTACGACCGGATGGCCGGATCTCGGTACCGCTCGTTGGGGACGTTCCCGCAAGCGGCGAGACCCCTGAAGACCTGGCCGGGGAGATCGAGAAGGGGTTGGATCCCTACATTCGCCAGCCTGAAGTCAGCGTTATCGTGACCCAGATGGGCAGCCACGAATTCAGTCACCGGGTCCGGGTCACCGGTGCCGTGCGCCAGCCAGCTTCCCAGCCCTACCGTCAGGGCATGACCGTCATGGATGTGGTCCTGGGCGCCGGAGGATTGAATGAGTTTGCGAACGGGGATGCGGCAACACTGTATCGCCAGATGGATGGTGAGGTGGTGGCGATTCCCCTGGATCTCGAGGCCATCCTGAATGACGGGGACATCAGTACGAACCATCGCCTGGTTCCCGGCGATATCATAACAATTCCGGAACGTCGCTTCTGACGGGCCCCTGGAGGTAAATACCGATGGCATTGCCACTGTCACGCCTTCCCTTTGAGCTGTTGCGTGAGCTCCGCCACTACCGATGGGCGGCTGTCGGGCTGTTCGCCCTGGTCAGCTTTGCGGTGCTTGCGGTTGGGTTCATCTACCCCTATCAGTACCGCTCGGAAGTGGTCATATTCGTGGATGACAGCAATATCATCCGGCCCCTTATGGAGGGATCCGCGGAGATGACAGGGATCTCGGACCAGACTTCATCCGCGCGCGAACTGCTCTACTCCCGTCGGGTTCTGGAACGGCTTCTGGAGTCCGAACGGATTTTCAACGAGAACATTTCCCAGATGTCCACGGAGCGCCTGGAAGGGCTCTATTCACGTTTGAGGCGTAATATCGGTGTCAGCGCCCAGGGCGAGAGCTACTTCACGATCCGCTACCAGGATACGGACCCCAGGCAGGTCTACCTGATCGCCCAGCGGCTGGGGCAGCTGTTTCTTGCCGAAACCAATCGGCGCAAGCGTGAAGAAAGCCGCAGTGCTTACGAGTTCATCGACAAGCAGGTGAAGTCCTACGAGCAGCAGATCAGCAACACCGAACAGAAACTGAAGGAGTTCCTGTCGCGCAACGTTGAGGGCACGGAGCAGGAAGCCAACTCCAGGATGGCGCGCATCCGCAGCGACATCGATGGCGCTGAACTGGAGCTGGAAGAGGTTCAGGCCCAGAAGCGCTCGCTGGAAGAACAGCTGGAACAGGTTTCCAGCGGTGAAGGGGTGAGCAGCTCAAGCAATGCCGCTGCGGGCCCACTGGCCGAACGTATCAGTCGTATGGAAGAACGCCTGGATGAACTCAGGCTCCGCTACGAGGACTCCTACCCAGATGTGGCAAGCCTTGAGCGGCAGATCCGGGAACTGAAGGAACGCCAGTCCAGTGGCCAGCCTGCCGGGCCCGAGAATGACAGTAGCAACCTGATGTTCAACCCGTTTTATCAGGAACTCAAGACAGAGCTGTCACGTGTTACCGCTCGCGAGGAGTCCCTCCGAACCCGCATCAGTGCTCTCCAAAGGCGCCTTGCCGAGCAGAAAAACCGGATGGAAACGATCCAGGAGAACAAAGCGGAAAGGTCGGAACTGACCCGGGATCTCGAGGTGAACCGGGAGATCTTCAATGATCTGCTCAAGCGTCGCGAGCGGGCCAGAGTCTCAATGCACCTGGATGTTGAAGGGCAGGGCATGTCCTTCCAGGTCCATGAGCAGGCACGGTATCCCCTCAATCCGTCAGGTCTCCAGTTCGAGACCTTCGCCTCGGTGGGGTGGCTCCTGGGGCTGATGGCGCCGTTTGGCCTGCTGGTCGGTATCTTGCAGATCGATCCCAGAGTGAGGACCACGGAACAGATGCGTGACGCGCTGGATATCCCCTTGCTGGGAAGTATTCCAAGGGTGCGGACACCCTACGAGCGACGGCGGGAAAAGCGGGGCTACGTGCTTATGGTGGTCTGCGTTGCCGCGGTAGGCGGTGCTTACGGTGCCGTGGTGTTCCTGAGAATGACGGGAGTACTTGGATGAGTGATTCAGGGCGGGGGCGTGACGACCAGGATCGGGAAGTATCGCCGAGCACCGGGAACGAGTGGGGTGGTGATGCCAGTTTTGATCGGGTCCCGCCGGACGCAACCGAAAAAAGCGATGGCGGGCCCCACGCGAAGCGCCAGACCCAGGGGGCGAGCAGTGACGGCCACGAGTTGGTCAGTAAGCGGGGGGATCTGAGCGAGAAAATCCAGGCCAGCAAGCAGATCGCCAACATGCAGGAGCCCCGGCGTCTGAATCGGGATGATCTGGATGAGCGACGCATCATCTACCCGGAATCGCCGGACCGGAACCTGGTCAACCGTTTCCGCCAGTTGCGGACCCAGTTGCTGGAAGTCAGTAACAACACCAATTTCTCACTGGTGGTAACAGGTGCCGTGGAAGGCGCTGGCGCGTCTTTCATGTCAGTGAACCTTGCGGCTGCATTCGCGTTCGACCAGTCCAAGACGGCCCTGTTGGTGGACTGTAATCTTCGCTATCCGAGCCTTCATTCGCTGTTGGACATCATGCCGGACGCGGGACTGACCGATTTCATTGAGGATCCTGAGTACGACATTGGCCGGATCATCTATCCGACAGGGATTCCGCGCCTTCGCCTGATCCCTGCGGGCAGCCGGCGGGAGTCGCCCTCGGAATTCTTTACCAGCTGGCGGATGGAGGAATTCATAAGCGCTATCCGCGAGCGTTACCCGGACCGATTCATCATCCTGGATACCTCCAGCATCGCGGATTCACCGGATGCCCGGATCCTGACCGAACTCTGTGATTACACCATGCTCGTGGTTCCCCACGGCAAGGTCACCACCACCCAGGTGGAAAACGCCGTTGGGGGCATCGACCCCAACAAATTCGTCGGAGCCATACTGAATGCCTGAACGGACCCTTCAAGGTCCCGGTTCAAGGACGAACGGAACAAAACAAGCGATTTTCGGTGCAGTCCTGACACTGTGGCCCATGGCGGTAGCGTGGGCGAATCCCCCCACCGTGGATGTGTTCGCGAACACCCGTTACTCGGATAACATCGACAAGCGCGCCTCTGGCAACGAGGAAGGCGACTTCCAGCACCGGGTCGGCCTGGGCATCAACAAGACCTCGGACCCGGGCACCTGTGAAACGGCCATCGGTGGCGACGTCGCCTTCGTGACCTACCAGCGCGACACCAACAGCGACGAGGTCAGCGCCGATCTGGATGCCTCCGGCAACTGCCAGCCCAACCGCAACGTCCGGTGGAGTGCCCGGGGCAGCGTGCGCGACGTGCGAACCACCACCCAGGTGCCGGATTCCCCGGCTAACCGTGAACGGCGCAGTTTCCTGGCAACCGGCCCCAGCTTTATTGCCTACCCGAGCCGCCTGGATACCTTGACGCTGGATGTGGAATACCAGATGACCCGCTTTCAGGAGTCCTCGGATGACGACAGTGATCGGCTCGTGACTACCGGTCGCTGGCAGCGCCTGTTCACCCGCAACCTGAACGGGGGGCTGGCGCTCAGCCAGAGCAATATCGAGTACCGGCGCACCGAGGAAGAACTGACGCGCCGGAGCGCCAACGGGTTCTTCAGCTGGCAGCGGGGCAATGGCGCCTGGAATGGGGAGCTGGGCTACTCCTGGCTCGAGAGTGAGCAGGGCCCACTGGTGAACGACTCGGAAGGCATGACGGGCGAGCTGGGCTACAGCCACCAGTGGGGGCAGGGGACGAGCGCATTCGCGCAGTTCCGCCGCTCCATCACAGATGTCTCTTCAGAAGTGGATCTCAGAATACCCGGACTGGACCTGAATCTGACCGAGACCTCGGCCGTTGTGATTACAGCGTTAAACGTAGGCGCCGGTCAGCAGTGGACAGGGCGAACCCGGACGGACCTCAGCATTTCCGCCACCCGATCCGACTATGAAGCCTCAGGCACGACCGAGGACCGGCTCAGCAGTGAGTTGGCCCTGAGCCACAAGCTCACCCCGAATCTCACAGGGCGGGGCAGTGTGGGATACGCGCGGGAGGAGTTTGGCGAGAGCGGCGATGACCAGCGGGATACCGTGCGCGGGCAACTGGGCCTGGATTACCGCCGGACGCGGGATCTCACCCTGAACGCCAGCATTGGCCACGAGACCCAATCCGCCGACAGTCAGGGTGCTCGTGACTACGACGAGAACTGGATCCAGATCGGCGTTCGTTACAACCTCAGGTAACCCATGAACAGCATATCCAATGCACTGACCATCGATGTGGAAGACTACTTCCACGTGGCGGCCCTTTCCGAGGTGATCAGCCCCGAGGACTGGTCGTCCATGGAATACCGCTGTGAGGCCAACACCGACCGTCTGCTGGAGATCTTCGACAATGCGGGCGTCAAGGGAACCTTTTTCGTACTGGGCTGGGTGGCGGAGAAATCCCCCGCGCTGGTGCGACGCATCGCCGAAGCCGGCCACGAGATCGCCAGCCACGGCTACAGCCACCAACTCGTCTACAACCAGACCCCGGAGGTTTTCCGCGAGGAAACCATCAAGTCCAAGGCCCTGCTGGAAGACCAGGTGCAGCAGCCCGTGAACGGCTACCGCGCCGCGAGCTATTCCATCACCAACGAGTCCCGCTGGGCCCTGGACATCCTGGCCGAGGCCGGCTTTACCTGGGATTCCTCCATATTCCCGGTCCGCCACGACCGCTACGGCATGCCGGGCAGCCCCCGCTGGCCCCACCGCCTGACCACGGACAAGGGCCATGAGCTGATCGAGTTCCCGCTGACAACGCTCAAGCTCGGCGGTTTCACGCTGCCCATCGCCGGCGGCGGCTACTTCCGGCTCTACCCGTACCCGTTCAGCCAGTGGGGCCTGAACCAGGCGAACCGCCAGGGCGAGCCCTTCATCTTCTACCTGCACCCCTGGGAGATCGACCCCGGCCAGCCCCGGTTCGACGTCAAATGGTTCTCCAAGTTCCGCCACTACAACAACCTGGACAAGTGCGAGGCCCGCCTGGAAAAACTCGTCAATCACTTCGAGTTCACCACGGTCGCCAACGTCCTGGACCAGAAAACCACCCAACTTGAAACCTTCAACCTGAGAGCCGCCACCTGATGCTCGAAACGCTCTTCTGGCTCTCCGCTGCCCTGGTCGTCTACATCTACATTGGTTACCCCGCCCTCATGGGCCTGCTGGCGTTGAAAAAGCGCCCGGTAGCGTACGACGACAACTATCAGCCCAACGTCTCCATCCTCATCGCCGCCTACAATGAGGAGAAGGACATTGCCGAGACGCTGGAGAACAAGATCGCCCAGCAATACCCCAGGGACCGCCTGGAAATCCTCGTCGTCTCCGACGAATCCGAGGACGACACCGATCAAATCGTCCAACGCTACGCCCGCCAGTCCGACGTCAGCATCCGCCTCTTCCGCCAGACCCCCCGCCAGGGCAAGACCGCCGGCCTCAACCTCATCGCCCCCGAGGCCAAGGGCGAGATCATCATCTTCTCCGATGCCAATTCCCAATGGGCACCAGATGCCGTGGCTAAGCTCGTGCGCAACTTCGCGGACCCGGGAGTGGGCTATGTGACGGGCAAGATGGTCTACACCCACGACGACGGCTCCCTGATGGGCGATGGCTGCAGCAGTTACATGAAATACGAGAACTGGCTGCGTGCAAAGGAAACGGCCGTGGGCTCCATCGTGGGTGTGGATGGCGGCATCGATGCCATGCGTCGGAATCTGTATGAGCCGCTGAGTCCGGATCAGCTCCCGGACTTCGTCCAACCCCTGAAGGTTGTAGAGAAGGGGTGGCGGGCCATCTACGAACCTGACGCACTGCTCAAGGAAAAGGCCCTTAAGGACTCGGAAAGCGAGTTCGCCATGCGCCTACGCGTCTCCCTTCGGGCCATCTGGGCATTGTACGACATGAGGCAACTACTCAACCCGTTCAACCATGGCCTTTACGCATTCCAGCTGCTGTCCCATAAGGTTCTGCGATACTACGCTTTCGTGCCGTTGGCAATTCTGGCGTTGGTTTCCACAGTCCTGTCCAACGACGGCGTGTGGTACACGCTGGCCTTCTGGGCCCAGATTGGCTTTTACGGCGTGGCCTGTGCCGGGCATAGCAAGGAGAGCAAAGGGGAAGAACTCTCGAGCCTGTTCGCGATACCGTATTACTTTGTGCTTCTCAATCTGGCTTGCCTTTACGCCGCCCAGGCATTTCAGCGCGGAGAGAAGCGGACCACCTGGGCGCCAAGGAAAGGTTAACTCTATGGGAATGAAAGCCAGTTTATTCCGAAAGCTGCCGCCTTCCGTCAAGCAGGAAGTGCGCCGGTGGCGCTATGGCAAGCTTATTGACCGGAATCAATTCCGCTCTGAAGAAAAAGAGTTCGAAATATTAAGGGACATTGTTCAACCCAATGACTGGGTGGTGGATATTGGTGCCAATGTTGGCCACTACACGCTTCTCTTGTCGTCACTGGTGGGGAATGAGGGCAGAGTAATTGCGTTTGAGCCGATTGTTCAGACGTTTGACCTGCTGAGCTCCAACGTACAGCGGACCGCACTGGGGAACATCACTCTGATCAATGCGGCTGTCACCAATAAAGCGGGCCCTCTAGGGTTCGTGATTCCGAACGGTAACCTCTATCAATCTCACATGACCCCTGAAGGCGGAGACTTTGTGGTTATGGGTTACCCGCTCAGGAACTTCCTGCCTCAGGACTTTCGAGTTAGTTTCCTGAAAATCGATGCTGAGGGCTGTGATTCACAGATTGTTAGAGAGTGTGCCGATATCATCTCTAGGGATCGCCCGGTTGTGATGCTTGAGGTTACCGGAGCAGAATTGACTGAACTTGTAGATAATCTTTCGAACTACCGCACCATGATGATTCATGGCTCACACAACGGCTTCCTAGTGCCGGTGGAAGCAATGGATCGTCTGAAAAAACTAGGCCCTGAAGTGTGCGAAGACGAAAAAAAATAACCTACCCCGCTTCTGTTACCGAGCTATGAAAATCTTACACTTGATTGATAGCGGTGGCCTTTATGGCGCCGAGAAAATGCTGCTCACACTGGTCACCGAACAGATCAAGCAAGGCCTTGACCCCATGATACTCAGTGCCGGTGAACCCGGCATTGAGGAGAAGCCCATTGAATCAGAAGCCAGACGCCTGAATGTGCCGGTCATCCCTTGGCGGATGAAGCCTGGTCTTAATCTAAAGGAAATGGCACTAATCGTTCGCTGGGCGAAGGATGAGCAATATGACCTGATGCATTCACATGGCTATAAATTCAACATCCTGGCAGGGATATGGCCACGCCAGTGGCGGGGAATGCCATTGATCGCCACACTTCATGGGTATGTTCACGCTCGGCGTTTTACCAAGATGTGGATATACGAATTATTAGACAGATTGATTCTGGCAAGATTCTCCGCAGTTATTCTGGTCAGTGAGAGCATGCGAGACGAACTGTCGGGATTAGCCTTCCCAAAGACCAAAGTAATTGTGATTCCGAATGGAATGGATTTTCAGGAAGTTGATAAAAGAGCAACGAGCGAGCTGGATAGGGGGTTATCAGCGTTCCTGAAACAGCATCGTCCGATTATCCTCGGGGTTGGAAGACTGGCTCAGGAAAAGGGCTTTGACAGTTTGGTGGAGGCGTTTGCTTTGGTGAAAAACGCTCGGCCCGATGCAGGGTTGATAATTGTCGGAGAAGGTAGACTGAAAGCTCAACTTGAAGCGCTTTCTGCCGCCAAGGGTCTCACGGATAGCGTATTGATCCCCGGTTTTTGCGACAATACTCCCGCACTGATGAAGGGCGCGGACGTGCTGGCAATGCCTTCAAAGACAGAAGGCTTGCCTATAACGATACTTGAAGCGATGGCAATGGAACTCGCGATTGTAACCTCCCCGGTCGGAGCAATCCCAGCTTTACTAGGAGAGGAAGAAGGTGGCTGGCTCCTTAAGAGTAGAGATCCCTCCGAAATTGCTCGCACGTTACTTCATAGCCTTGATAATCCGGAGGAGCGCAATAGGAAAGTTGCTTGGTCTTGCAGGCAAGTGAGAGAGGTGTACGCAGCAGAACAGACTGCGTTCGAATATTCCAATATCTATAAATCAGTCCTCCAGAAAGAGGCGTAGTGTGGTTTCCTTTCGTTTTCTTTTAACACGTTCATTTTTTGCCCTTCTGGGCCTGCGGGTTGGCTATTGGCGTCAAGTTGTCGAAGAACTCTGGAGGAAAAGTGACGAGGAAATTATGCAGCTTCATGACACCTGCTTACAGGAAGGGATGCCGAGGAGTGCAAATGGGCAGATTGTGGCCTCCTTGGGCGATCTTAAGGTTGCTCAAACCCTGACAAAAGAGGGCCTTAGACAACAGAGCAACAATTCAAGTCACAAAAAGGGATTTGGTCGGCATACTTCCGGTAGTACTGGTGAGCCAACAAGTGTCCGTCTAACCAAAGCCGAGCTTGGTCGTCTGCTTGGAGTTAGGGATTATTGTTTCCGCCATTACGGAATCAAACTTGGAGAACGTGAAGCTCGGCTGTGGGGGCGGGTAGATGACAGCCTCAAAGCAAGGATTGGAGATTTGCTTCTCAATCGTGAGACCTATAATCCAGGAGCAGCGGATGGGGTTCGTCAGGTAAAGAGGCTGACCGAGACACGCGCAGCATACATTTACGGTTATGTGTCGCTTCTTCTCGAGGCCGCACGATTGATGGAAGCTAATGGTTGGCGACCGCCAAAGGTAAGCTGCATTATTTGCACTGCTGAAAAGATCCTGGAAAGCCAGAAACGTTACCTCGCGCGTATATTTAATGCACCAGTCGTCGAAGAGTATGGTGCGACCGAGTTCGATATCATTGCCTTTGAGTGTAAAGATTGGCATCTGCACTTGGTTAACCCATGGTTGATTGTAGAATGGGTTAATGGGCAATGTGTAATCACCGATGTGTCTCGCCGGTCACAATATTTCATACGGTATGTTATTGGAGATACGCTGAGACTTACACGTTGTGCATGTGATGGCCTTGGAGGAAGATTTGTCGTCGAGGAACTCGAAGGGCGTAGTGCCAACCGTTTCGTACATCTATCGGAATCAAAAAAATTTCATGCATCTGAGTTCTCTCAGATGATCAACCAATACCAAAACGAGTACGGTGACGTATTTCGTTTTCAGATTGAACAGAATGACTACACGTCATTCTCCATGACTGTATCGCCTTGTCCTAGAAAAGGGCAACACCATATTTCTGATTATTTACGCGAAAATGTTAAGAAAAAGCACAATGCAAATATCGACATCAAGGTTACAGTAACGGCCGATTCAGGGCTGTTGATAAACAAAAGCGGTTATTTCATTCAAAACATAGACCAGCAACATGACTGAAGACGTTCGCATGAAGATTGCGGCAGTAGGGGATATCTCGATTGGCGATCACCCCGTCTGTGTAGGCCACGGTATGCGCCACACGTTAGCCAAGAATGGCGCGGACCTCTTCAGTGAGGTCAAGGACATACTCAATGCCGCTGAGATTACTGTGGGTAATCTGGAAACCGTAGCCTCGAACAAAAATCTGAGATCTTGGTATCTGCCATCCTATGAAATGCGAGGCGAGCCCGCGTCATTGGCCCTGCTTGAAGATTCAGGATTTAATATTCTGAGTGTTGCAAACAACCATGCAATGCAACATGGGAAGGAAGCTTTCCAGGATACGGTCGAAAATATTGGCCAATATGGGATGGAAGCAATTGGAGTTGATGATCCCGTAAATGGAGCGACCAAACCCTTCGTCTATAGAAAGGGCAACAAGGAGCATGTACTTGTCGCATTCTCGATGCGACCTGAAGAATGGTCACCTGATGACATTCCCTATAGCTTCAGAAAGAGCGAAGAGCATATCTTTGAGGAGGTCCGGGCCCTAAGATCCCGGCACAATGGATTTCTTATTGTATCAATTCATTGGGGGCTGGAGTATCTTCCATATCCTGGGCCGTCCCAAATAAGGATTGGAAGACGGCTGATTGACGAAGGCGTTAGTGTGGTAATTGGCCATCACCCCCACGTTATTCAACCTATCGAATACTATAATCAGGGAGTCATTTTATATAGCTTGGGCGATTTCCTTTTTGATCTTTGGCATCCTGAAACCAAAGTGCGCATGATAGCAACCATTGATTTGAAAGAAGACTGCGTCCCCGAGGTTAATATTGAAACGCTGGAAGCGGATCAATCCTTTAGGCCAATCAGAGCGAGCGAGGAGAAAACCAAGGAGATTATGGAGGTCCTCTACGGAAGCAAGGATGAAATCGCTGATTCAATAAATAAAAGTGATTCTGAATACTGGGAAGAATACAAAAAAAAACTCATATATGTTCGGCCTAGGAAGTATAAATATTTCAAGAAAAATATTCGGACTTATTCTCTGTTGTTTATAATTCAATCGATTTTAAGGACTTTTCATAGAAGGTTGTCTGGAAAATAAGTGAGACTGGTGTGGGTAAATCAGATTTTAAAAATGGCGATGGTGAAGAAGAGCGTAGCCAAGAACCAGTGGATGTTTTCTGGACTGGTGGTTGGGATTCAACGTTCAGGGTGATTAAACTCTTAGCGGACGGGAAGAATGTGAAGCCCCATTACATACGAGATCCCGGGAGGCCATCGACGGAATCCGAGCTTGCTGCAATGAGGCGTTTGCGTGAGCTGTTAGAGAATCATCCCGGGGTTTCAGGCCAACTCTACGAATCTAAGATTGTATCCAGGTACGATTATCCAGCCGTTGAGGAGATACAAGAAGCCTACAATGAACTGATCAAGATTCGATATATCGGTGATCAGTACAGATGGATCCCTGAATATTGCAGGCATGAAGGGCTGGATAGTATTGAAGTATCTGTGGAAAGTGATAATGAATTCCTTCGAAAGCACTATAACGATGAAGAATATCCTTTTGGTGTTCTTTTTCAGAGCCTTGAATTCCCCTTGATAAAATATTCAAAAATTGACATGAAGGAATGGTGTGAGAAGCAAGGATTCATGGATGTGATGGAGTTGACCTGGTTTTGCCATACACCGACGAAGGCGGGCTCTCCATGTGGGACCTGCCGCCCCTGTATCATTGTGATGGAGAGGGGGTTAGATTATCGAATGCCCTTATCAGCTAGGTATAGATACCATCTTAGAATACTGCCGCGAATTAAAGGTTTTCTAAAAAGATACTCTAGGATCTATGCAGTACTAGTAAAGACCAAGTCAGAACTAAAAAAATGAATTGTTTTTATTGGGTCGAAATTCTACTTATGTCAAATAATAACTGTGACTCGTCATTCTCCCAATTGTATCGCTCGATGACTGCAGTTCGTCCATTGCTTCCCATCCTTTGGCGTTCCATTGGATCAGTCAACAATGAAAGCTTATCTGCAACGTCTTGAGGGTTCTGATCTTCACAGACTACGCCGCAGTCTGCGATTTGAATAATACGCGATATTGGCCGAATTTGGGTTGCCAGGACGGGGAGCGATGAGGCCATATAATCGAATATTTTATTGGGAATCGTGTGGTTCCAGTGGTCACAGTCGCGGTAAGTCAAGGCGCCAACATTCGCATTGGCGAGAAGGTTATCAACGTCTTTTTGTTCTAGCCAGCCGTGAATGGTGACGACATCACTTATTTTCAACTCTTTTATTAGGCGCGACAAACTTTCTTTTTCTCTTCCCTTGCCAATTATATCGACTTTAATGTGTTCACGTAGGTTGTCCTTCAGGAATATGTTGACACCTTGGAGCAGAGTGTCCAAGCCTCTCAGTCGACTCAAGAAACCTACATATACGATTCGTACTTGTTTCCCTGAATGTGGTGGCCTGTCGCCCGGAACTTTGTCCAATGGGGGGGTATTACTGACTATGGTGACCCGATGGTCCGGAATGCCCATTCGAATCGTGCGTTCGCGAGACTCCTCGATCATGGTCCAGATATGATCGAAGTGGTGTATCGCCTTACGCTCATACCTTTGCGCGACGCGGGGGTTTTTAAAGGGGTTTTGTCCCATACCGTTCGATGATGAAAACGTTTGGATTGAGTTGTACATCAACGGATAACACTCGGCCATATCAAGGACGGTGTGGATTTTTCGGAGTTTTTTAAGGGGTATGATGATCTTGGCAAGTGGAAGATCCCGGATGATAAGAGCTGAGGGGCTAGATTTAGGTAGTACAGTTAAAAGGTGCCAAAGCCATACCGGGTTAAACCAGAGAGGTAGGTTTAGAAGCTGGCGTAGGGCCCTCGGTAGCCCTTTAAATCTTGGTAGCCTTTGGATTCTCACTGATTCCTGAGAATCCAGTGTTGGTCGTTGCTGTAGATTACGAGCGAGGATTGTGACGGAGTAGCCATGCTTCGCCAAACTGAGTGCGATTTTCTCCACCCGCACATCCCATGGATATTCTTCCTTGTAGACGATTACACATTCCATTTGCAGACTCACATTTGAATAGGTTTACACCATAGGACCATCAGGGAGTGCTCGTTATAACATTCGAGGAATTATTATTCCACCCGATGCTAGGGTCTGACTTCTTGGGGATAATATAAATATCGATTAAAATCAATTAGGTAAATAAAAAGTAGCTCGCCTGCAATGCTTGATAAGAAGAATTCACGGACGGCAGACGGGTCTGAGCTTAACTACCCCGGTCCAGTGTAGGACACTAACATCGGATGAGGTTCTAACTATCCTGACAGTGAAGCGGCACTCTGTTCCAGGCTCGAACGTTCGCCCAAACGGGCAGAGTGCTCCAGACAATGATCAAACCTGTCACTGTATCGACTCTATAGACGGGGGATTCGGGGGGGAGACCACTTTGAGAGGGTATCCCTCTGGATTTTTCGTGCCATTGCGGTCAAAAATAAAGAGATAATAGGTGTTATCCTCCGGGGGTAGCTGACCTCGAGTAAAGGCGAATTCAAGGCTATTTCGGGACCAACTTAGTGGTCGCTGCAACTCGTAGGAGGTTGCTGACTCGAGGTTTTTTGAATCGGCTACAATAACTCGTTGCCAGGTACTATCCATGTAGGGTTCACTGATTTCAAAGGTATTTAGCCCAAAGTCTCCAGTATTTTGACCTACCACTTGAAGGGTTGGGCTGGATTCGACGTGTTCGGCAACTGAGGGGTCAAAATTGAAGCTTCCTTTCTTTTCGAAATTAACCCAGTACTCGGCAGTGCCGCGAGATTTATCAATCATGAATTCCATTAAATTCCAGGCTTGGGGGGTCAGGTCGGGTCGAAAATAGTCCCTGCCCCCGTCACCAGGGCCCGTGCTCGAAGCAACATAGATTCTGTCGAGTGCCCAAGAGGCCCGAATGCCGCTGTTGCCGCCGCCTGTTTCCCAGATGCGCGCGTATTTTTCTGGACTGGTGAATGACTCAATCGTTCCGGTGTCGTCTGAAATGTAAGCCTCTGCACCAGTCGATTGCCCAACCAGCGTTTTGCCCGCGAGGCGCAGGAGGTTCGACATGGTGTCAAACTCCACTTCGAGCCATCCGTCGTCGTTGATGCCGATAACCCAGCCATCGACATCGATACCTTGCGCCCCACCGCCGGGAACAACAAAGCGCTCGCCGCGGGTTAATTCGGACTCCCCAAAGTCGAAGTTGCCGTCAATTCCGGTCGGCTTTATTTTTACATGGCGGTTAGGATGAAATTCAGTTCGAATCCACCAGGACACGTATATTTGGGTGTTGCCGTCGGGGCGGGCGAATCGCCTCAAGTCCGGATCCAGGTCATGATCCCCGCCGTAAGCCATTGGGAGGCCAACGAAAGCGCCTCCACGCATACGATAATGGGCGCCAACGGCTTCATGTCTGTGGTCACCGTCTCGGATAAAAGCGGTCGGCGCCCGATCAATAGCCCCCCCGGGGGTTCCGACGCCGTCCCAGATGCGCATGGGGTCGTCGTTGGCGTCGTGCATGTACTGTCCATGAGAAAAGAAGTTTCCCTGGAAATCGTTCCTCTCGCCATTTTCAAAAGTGTATGTGCCGAAGTCATGCAGTACGGGGGGGCCTTGCTGCTTGTCCCCGAAGCCGGATCCGGTAACCCGGAAGAACTGAGTTCCCTCGTCCTCGGCCCGATCGACAGGTTCAACGGCGGAGATGTTGGGTTGGCCATAGGCTGTAGCGAATGCGAAGCAAGCCGAGAGAAGGCAGGCGATTTTCCGGAAGCCAAGCGTATTCATGTCGAAACTCCAAAAAGGGGTTTAGGTGGCAGGCAACCTATGCCGTTAAATCAAGTTAAATCGATCAGCGGTAGGTTACAAGCCTGTTATCCGTTACAGTTTGTTATAGCCTGCGCACTCATTGCCCGCGATTTTCAGGGGTTCGCCCCGGGGTTTGGGACCGCATCACTCATGCTCATGACTCGCCTCCTTTGGAGATGGTGAATTTTGACGAACTGATAAAAGGATTCAAATGACAGATGGCACCGTAAAAGTGGGTATTCTGGATACAAGCATTGCGACTGAGAATACGGGTGATCTCATCATCATGGAGTCGGCCAGGGAGGTCCTGAATTCACTGTTGAACGCGCAGGCGTTTTACTTCCCGACCCACGAGAAGTTGAGCAGAACCAGTTATCGCATTCAAAAGCAGCTTTGCTATAACATCGCTTGCGGGACGAACCTGCTCCATGCCCATATGGGGCTGATTAAGCAATGGAATGTAGGCTTTATTGACGCATTCAAGCTGAAGCCCGTGGTGCTTATGGGTATCGGGTGGCGGAGTCAGGCCTCCCGGAAAACGGATTTCTACACAAGATGGTTATTGAACCGTCTGCTTGATTCTCAGCGTTACCATTCGGTACGGGATTCCTATACTGAAAGTCGGCTCAGGGAGATTGGTTTTGACAATGTGCTGAACACCGGCTGTCCGACCTGTTGGAGCCTTACGCCCGATCATTGTGCCAGTATTCCACAAACCCCAAGTGAGTCAGCCGTTTGCGTGCTTACGGATTACAGCCGCAATGAAGAAAGGGACGCCGAGCTTCTTGACCTGGTCTGTTCCAGGTACGCTAACCGCTTTTTCTGGTGTCAGGGCTCCGGGGATCTGGACTACGTCCGGAGTTTAGGCTTTGATCGTCATTTCCAGTTTATTCCGCCAACCTTGAGGGCGTATAACCGGCTACTGAGCGATTCATCCCTGGCGCTGGATTACGTTGGCAATCGGCTTCATGGCGGGATCTACGCACTGAAGCACAGGCGCCGAGCGACCATTATAGGCGTCGATCACAGGGCGAACAGTATGGGTAAGGACATCAACCTTCCCGTGATTGACCGCTATAGGCCATTCGAGGAACTCAAATCAATGGTTCTGGATGAGCGTACAATAGACATTTCACTCCCGGTCTCAAACATTGAGAAATGGTCGAACCAATTCAAACAGGAAGTTCAACCAAATGGGTAGTGATGAAACACCCAGGGTTCTCGTAGTTGGTTACTCACCAAGGATGAATGGTGGTGTCGTCAAGGTGACCGAAACACTGAGGCAGGCCTATCCCGGGATGGACCTCCATGTATTTCATCACTGCTATAGGCCAAAATCGCGGGCCGTGAGAACCTATCTCCAAAGCCTTCTAAGCTTTTTGTTCGGTTTGTACCGCATAAGGAAATCCTACGACGTTGTGCACGTCATAGTGGGTTCGTCCGGTGATGCCGTAAGAACGCTGCCCTATATCTGGTTCTCAAAACTAGCCGGGCTCCCGCTGTGCATTCAACACCACAAGAGCTCGGATGTGGTTCGGGCTTATCTGCCCCGTTTTTTTCCAGTTGCATTAATTGTGTTGACGTGGCGCTCAGTAGAAGCCCATGTATTCCTTAGTGAGAAGCTCAGGACAGATTTTGAAACTGTATTCTGCGCTCACGACGCTTTATTTGTTATTCCGAATGCCATCGATGAGACATGGATAAGGTCGGACTCCCCAGGAAGCCTGCACGACCGTACGGGGGACGTCGTCTTTTTCGGGCGCTGGAGTTGGGAAAAAGGTGTGGGTGACATGGTGCGTGCGGCTGAGGACTTGGCAGATATCGCGCGTTTTGAGTGCTATACGAATACTCTGAACCCCACCGTAGAGGGTCAATGTCAGCTTTATCCTTGGCTTGGGGAAAGAGAGGTTCAATCTATCCTGCGGTCCGCCAAGCTGTTAATCCTGCCATCCTACTCGGAAGCCTTTCCAACCGTGCTTCTTGAGGCATGCGCGTGCGGAACGCCCTTTGTCGCATCCGACGTTGCCGGAATACCGGATATCGCCCGAAACAGCCGGGCAGGGGTTACTTTCCCTGTCGGTGATGTCGCGGCGATGGTGGATGCGGTAAGAGCGATCCTTGGTGATGCTGAAGGATGGCAAGTGATGGCTGATAACGGTAAGGCTTGGGCAGCAGAAGCGTTGAGGCCGGAGGCAATCCGAACCGAATGGGAGAGGTTATACAGGAAAATAGCCCCGTGATACCACCTGGTAACCTATCGCGATAACAAGATTAAGGGATCAAGTAATCTGTGGATATATTGATGACCGCTCTCCAACCGGGTGGCGGTATCCGAACCTTCTTCCGGTACGTTTTTGGTCAAAACTGTTTTTCGGATTGTCAGTTCACGTTGATCGCCCCAGATGCAGGGCTTTCCGATTATCTGGATGAGTTTTTGCCTTCTGGTCGTTTCAGACTGATCACTGCCGAACAGGGATATTCACGTTTCGTTCGCCAGATTCGCTGTCTGTTAAGGCGTGGTGATTTTGATCTTATTCATTCCCATGGGTTCTCAGCCGGGTTGCTGACCGAAATAGGGCGGACCGGGCTGAGGACGCCCCATTTGATGACCGCCCATGATGTCTTCCTGTCTGCGCAGTTCAGCGGGGTTAAGGGCCATGTCACGAAAGCGGCCATGAGTTTGCTGTTCACAAGGATGACGGCAATCCACACGGTCACGGAGGATGCGAAGAACAATCTAAAGAGCTTTTTCCCGCGGGTTAGGGAGGAGAGGCTCCACGGAATCCTGCACGGCGTGGATACCGAGTATTTCCAGGAAGGGAGGGCGAGAAATCTTCGGAGTGAATTCGGCCTGGATGAATCGATACCGCTCATTGGCTTTTTCGGGCGCTTCATGAGCCAGAAGGGTTTCCGTCTATTGGTTGATACGATTGAGCAGATCCGCAGCAGGCAGCTTCTAGGTTCAATGCCCCATGTAATCACGTTTGGTTGGGGCGGTTTCATAAGAGAGGATTATCAGTATCTTCAGGAAAAGGGGCTGGGATCCTATTTTCATCAGGCAGAACAGACGAACGATATGGCTGCGGCACTGAAGGGCGTTGATCTCGTGGCGATGCCATCACGCTGGGAGGCCTGCGGTCTTCTGGCAATGGAAGCGCTTGCCTCGGGTGTCCCCATTGTTGGAAGCGATTGCGTAGGTCTTAGAGAGGTCTTGGAAGGTACTCCTGCAAGGATCAGCCGAAATGGAGACAGCGAATCCTTGCTGGACCATATTTTGGCCGATCTTAACGAATTGCCCCAACGCAAAGAGGCGTTCCTGGAGTACCAAGCCGAGGCAGTAGAACGCTTCTCGATCCACAGGCCGGCTACTAAATTAAGGAATCTGTATAACGACATTGTCTGATGATGCATGGCCAAATTGCTGGCTCTGGAGCTACATCAATCTAAGCCATCTACGGAAATGAAGCTTTATGGCTTATCCAGCGTCTGCTTCGGCAGCCGACGACTAATGAAACAGGGAGCAAAGGATGTGTGGACTGGCTGGCTTCTGGCCACTGAATGGCGCGAGGGTTGAAGGGCACAATGCTGTGTTGGCTGCGATGGGCCAGGAACTCCAGCATCGCGGCCCCGACGCCGAGGGGGCATGGGCCGATGAAACCACCGGACTGGGGCTGATCCACCGGCGCCTGTCGATCCAGGATCTATCTCCCGCCGGCGCCCAGCCCATGACGTCGCCATCCGGGCGTTACGTCATCGCCTTCAATGGCGAGATTTACAATTTCAATGCGCTGCGGAAGGATCTTGAAGCATCGGGTGAAGTCTTTCGTGGCCATTCGGACACGGAAGTGATGCTGGCCGGGTTTGAGCACTGGGGTATTGAGGGCGCGCTGGACCGTTTCAATGGCATGTTTGCCTTCGCGCTCACGGATCGGCGCGAGCAGCGCCTTTACCTGGCACGCGACCGCATGGGTGAGAAACCGCTCTATTACGGATGGCAGGGCAATACCTTTCTGTTTGGTTCGGAGCTCAAGGCACTCAGGCAGCATCCGGACTGGCAGGGGGAGATCGACGATACTGTGTTGCCCCTGTTGCTTCGCCATAATCTGATTCCGGCGCCTTATTCCATTTATCGAGATATCCGCAAGCTCCCGCCGGCGTCCTATATCGCGCTGGACCTTAAAAACACCAGGGCTCAGGTTTGGCCGGAGCCGAAACAGTACTGGGTACTGGAATCCTTCATCTGTAATCACTGGCCCGGTACGGCCCAGGAGGCTTCCCGTCAGCTTGAATCGCTTCTGGAGGATGTCATTGGTGACCAGATGGTCTCGGATGTGCCCCTCGGCGCCTTCCTTTCAGGGGGTGTGGATTCGTCCACGGTGGTGGCCCTGATGCAGAAGCAGGCCTCGCGGCCGGTGCGCACCTTCAGCATCGGCTTTGACGAACCGGGCTTTAACGAGGCGGAGCATGCGGCAGCGGTGGCGCGTCATCTGGGCACCGACCACACGGAACTCTATGTAACGCCGGAAGATGCACTACCGCTGATTCCCGATATTCCGCGTATTTACGACGAACCCTTCGCGGATTCTTCGCAGATCCCTACTTACCTGATCAGCCGGCTAACCCGGGAGCACGTCACCGTTTCCCTGTCCGGTGACGGGGGCGACGAGCTGTTCTGCGGCTATCCCCGCTACTGGGCAACGGAGCAGGCCTGGCAGGCGCAGTGGGGGACTTCGTCGCGCTTGAGGCGTCTGCTTGCGCGGTTTCCGCGCTCCCTTACGGCTCAGCTTATCCGCACGCTGGCGCCTTCCCAATGGGGGCGTTCCGCCGGCGCGATCCGGCGCCGTCTGGTGGCCGAAGCCTGTATTGCCGGGGCGGGGGACCTGTCTGAGTTCTATCGCCAGCGTGTCTCATTCTGGCCAGCACCTGGGGAAGCGCTGCATGGTGCGCGGGAACCGGCCTATGCACTTACCGCCGCCACGCCGAGTGAACTCGGGGATGATCCGCTCAAGACCCTGATGTGGCGGGATCTGAACTGGTACCTTCCGGATGATATTCTCACCAAAGTGGATCGGGCCGCCATGGCGTGCAGCCTTGAAACGCGCATCCCCTTACTGGACCGGCGTGTTGTGGAATTCGCCATGGGACTTCCTGCCCATTTGAATTACAGCGGTGGCAACGGCAAGCAGGTGCTCAGGGATGTGTTGTACCGGCATGTGCCCAGGGAACTGATCGACCGGCCCAAACAGGGTTTTGCGGTTCCGGTGGGGCAGTGGCTGCGTGGCCCGTTGCGTGACTGGGCGGAAGCCCTGCTCGGTGAGCAGCGGCTGAGGGAGCAGGGCTGGTGGCGCCCGCAGCCCATACGCTGGCTCTGGAACGAGCATGTGAGCGGGCGTGAGGATTACAGCTTTGAACTCTGGGGGATATTGATGTTCCAGGCCTGGTATGACGAGCAACGGAGAACGCACTGATGGTGGAGGTGGTTGCATACGGGCCAGACCATTACCAGGGAATCCTGGAACTGCTGGACGACGCGCCCTTCAAGGCGCGGGTCTGGGACTGGCAGTTCGAGGACCGGGCCGTGTGCGGCCACTTCGATCCCGTCGTGCTGGTCGACGGTGATGCCGTTGTGGGCTTCAACGGCGTGATGGCGGCGCCGCTCAAATACGGCAATCAGTATGTGGAAGGGCTCTGGAGCTGCGATTTCTACATTGCCCCGAGTCATCGGGGTCAGGGGCTGGGGCGCATGATCAAGGAAACGCTGATGGAAAAGGCGCCTGTGGTGATGTCGTTCGGGGTAAGTCCTAAGGCGGCGGCTGTTCTGGAGCATCTGGGGTGGCAACGCAGCGACGAAGTCTGGAACTACCGCCATTACCGGCGCAGCCTGTCATTACGGGATTTTGCGTTGCAGTTCCTGCAGGGGCTCAATAGGTTGCGCGGTATCCGTGCACCAGGCTACACGGGAAATCTTTTTTGGGCAGACTCTTTGCCCGGGCCAGGGGAGGTTGATGCTCTCTGGGAACGCACGGCTCCATCCCTGAATAAGTCGGTTTATCGCACTCACGGGTACATGGAATGGAAGTACCAGCGCCACCCCATGGCGCGTTATGCGTTTCTGCTGGGGCGGGATAAGCAGGGCACACTGGAAGCTTTGATGGTGGTGCGCCGGAAGGGCGAATCGGTGCGGATCGTGGACTGGATTGGCGATCCGGCCCGTGAGGACCTCGTCGCTTCCATGGTGATCGAATGCCGCCGCAGCTACCACGATGCCCGTGTATTCTCTGTAACGACCAGCCATGACCGCATGGGGCTATCGCTGGAGAAGTGCGGTTTTTTCAGGAGTCGGACGCAGCCCTCGTTTTATGTGCGCTCCACACTGCCGGGCGACACGAACCCTGAAAAGGGCTGGTTCATTATGGGTGGTGATTCCGATGGAGAGCTGCTTTCGGCGGCGCGGGAAGAGTTTAAAGGTGGAGTGAAGGTATGAGCGGGATACTGCTGAAAAGGCGAGGGCGTTGATGCCGGAGACTCCGCGTTCCGGGCAGGGCGTTGAGACCCTCCAGGTGGTGCGCCTTTCCGAGCAGTATTTTGCGGATATGGCGTCATCCTGGCAGGAGCTTGTATTTGATTCCGACTCGGATCCACTGTTTATGGGCTGGCCCTGGCTGTACACCTGGTGGGAGACCTGGGCAGAGTCGCTGGGACTGGAACTGGCCCTTTTTGGCGTCTTCACAGAGGAAGGCATGCTCGTGGGACTGGCACCGTTCTACTGCCACCATTTGCGGTTGCCACTGGGGTATGAGTTACGGCGGCTGCATTTCCTTGGGAATGCCTGGCGGATAAGCCCGACGGTGCGTACTGAATACTGCGGACTGCTCATTCGCCGGGGATGGGAAGATCCGGTCGTGGAACAGGTTATGTCGGAGGTCTGTCGTCTCGACTGGCAGGAGATGGTGGTGTGTGACCAGGGTTTCCAGGATCTTCTTCAGTGCCAGGAAACCTTCGATCGTATCGGACAGACCGTGAGTACCGTTCCAAGAGTCATCGATTCCGGAGTACGCGTGGTCACGGATGGGAGTTTCGAGGACTGGCTCGGGCAACTCGGACCCAATACGCGCCTCAAGGTCTATAACCGGCGGAATTATCTCAACCAGCGGGGTGAGTTGAGGTGCCGGTATGTGTCGGAGGAGGAAACGGATGATTTTTTCCGCTCTCTGAACCGTTTTCATGAATGGCGATGGGGCAAGCCCTGTTTTGAACCGGACGCCTTACGGTTTCATCAGCGTCTCCTTGCACGCCTGACGCGGGATAACAGGGCGCTTTCCGTGCTGGAATTCAATGGGGAACCGGTTTCCATGCTTTATGATCTTCGGGTAGGGGACAGCCAGTACAACCTTCAGACCGGTTTTCTGGAGTCGTTCGATTCCAAGGTGGCTCTGGGAACCCTGCACCTCGGGTTTGCCATCGAGCAGAGTTTCAGGGATCCGCAAGTGCTTTATTACGATCTGCTGGCCGGGCAAGGGAAAAAGACCTTCTATAAGAGCCATTTCCAGGGCGAGCTCGTGCATTTTCTGACCGTCCAGTATGCGCGCCATCCGGTAATGCGGTACATTTACCGGTTACAGTCCTGGCTTCCGGGGCGCCTGCGCCAGTCAATCAACCGATTCGTCAGGCTTTGAATTAGGGATAGAGTAATGCCGCATGAAGGAGTTGGCGTGGGTAATCCTGAGCAGGGATTGCAGGTTCCGCGTGTTCTTTTCCTGATCGACTCGTTCAAGGATCCTTATGCCGGTAGTGAGCGTCAACTGTACCTTTTGGTTGAGGCGTTGGTGGCGCTAGGGATTGACTGTCATCTGGTTGTGCTTACGGCATCTGATTACCTCTTGGACGAAGATTTCCCGTGTGCGTATACCGTTTTGGGTCACACTTCTCTGGGACGCCCCGGGATTTGGGGTGCCATGTATACTGCGGGTCGGCGGTTCAGGGCGCAGGGGTTCATGATTGCGCATACGTTTTTCAATGATGTATCCGTTGTGGCGCCGCCCATGCTGCGCCTGGCAGGGTTCCGGACTGTCATTTCGCGGCGCGATATGGGGTTCTGGCATACATTGGGCAAACTTTGGTTGCTTCGGGCGATGCGCAGCCAGGTAGCGGCCTGGATTGCGAACAGCCGTGCCGTTGCGGATATGACGATTGTTCAGGAATGGGCGAAGCCGGAGCGGACACGGGTAATCTATAACGGCTTTCCGATAGAGCATGGCGCCAGCACTGAGGGCGCGGCGGATCTGGATGCGCTGCGGTCGAATGGTCGGGTTCTCGTCGGGTTGGTTGCCAATGTGAGACCGATCAAGCGTATCCAGGATCTGGTCCGTGCACTGGCCCAGCTGAAGGATGAGGTCCCGGCGTTAAATGTGGTGCTTATCGGGGCCGGTGACCAGGAACCGCTGCGTGATCTGGGCCATGAACTGGGTGTTGGCGACCGGCTGCATTGTCTGGGAAGCCGCAACGATGTCCCAGACTGCCTGAATGCCCTGGATATCGGCGTTCTCTGCAGCGAGTCCGAGGGCTTCTCGAATGCCCTGATTGAATACATGCTCGCCGGGTTACCCGTGGTTTGTACTGAGGCTGGTGGTAATCCTGAGGCTGTGGAGCACGGGGAAACGGGTCTCCTGTATAGCGTCGGCGACGTGGAGACGTTGGCAACCCATCTGCAATGCCTGGCCGGCGACGTTGAGTATCGACAGAGGCTGGGCGAGAAGGGCCGTGGGGTTGCGCAGGAGCGCTTCTCGATGAAGACGATGGTTGACGCGCACATGGCCTTATACAGCGAATTGCTTGAGTGGAGATCACGCTGATGATTCCCTCCGCCTGGGTTGACTTTGCCGGTCGCTGGGGCGGGTATGCGCTCGCGCGCCAGTACACGCGAAACCACCCGCGCATTCTCATGTATCACCGCTTTACCGGCGACGCGTCCGCGGACCCGGCTATGGCTGATGTCTTCGAGAAACAGGTGCGTCATCTGGCCAAGCACTTCAATGCAATGACTCTCGGCGAGCTCCTGGCCTATTTCCACGCCGGAGAGCGCCCACCCCCTCACACGGTTGTAATGACCGTGGACGACGGTCATCGGGATTTCTTCGAGTTCGCCTGGCCGATCCTGAGACGGCACAATGTGCCAGCCACTCTCTTCGCAGCAACGGGGTTTATTGACCGGGAACTTTGGCTCTGGCCCGATCAGGTGACCTGGCTTTTGGGGCAGTGTGGGACTCTTCCGGAACGTGTGCAGATTGCCGGGGCGCCGTTGGAGCTTGGAGACACCCCCTGGCAGGCTATTGTGGACCGTATTCTGGCGGTGTCCGACGATAACCGGTTGCGCGCGCCGTTGGAGTTGGGCGAACAGTTGGGCTGTGATCTGCCATCCGAGGCGCCCGAGGGGTATGCGCCGGTCACCTGGGATGAACTGCGGGTGCTGGAGGCCAGCGGTATCGAGATCGGTGGCCATACGCATACCCACCCCAGCCTGGCGCGGATGCCGGAGATCCGGCTACCGGAGGAAATCCATCGGTGCCGGGAGCGCCTGGACAGCGAACTGGGTATGCGTCCGCGACCGTTCTGCTACCCCAATGGACAACCAGGTGATGTGACCCCGGCCGTTCGCGCGGCTGTCAAGGATGCCGGATTCACAGGGGCCGTAATGGCGTATGCTGATGGCGCCCGACACGAGGACGTCTACCAGTTGCGGCGGCACAGCAGCTCCTCCAATCCTTTCCAGTTCTATAAGGCCAGTTCGGGGGTCGAGTGGCTCGGACGGCGTTGGCGGCGGGGAGGCCTGTCGTGAACAGTCAGCCGCTGAGTGCGACCGCTTACCGCCGTGCGTCGAGTGTTCACGAGCGCGTCGTGCCGGCGGCGCTTTTCGTCCTGCTCTGTTACTTCATGATCGACTACTTTGGGCGCCTGCCCGCCCGCCTGCCTGTATATCCTAATTTTCGGCCGACGTTATTGCTGGTCGCCGCCATCACCCTGTCGCTCTTTTCCCAGGCGGATAAGGTCAAGGACCGCTTCAGTGAGCCGGTTCTCAGGATTATCGTCGTTCTTCTTCTTTACGTGCTGTTGTCCTTGCCACTGGTGGAGTGGCCGGGCAGCGTGATCCGGGAAAACATCCAGGACTTCGTTAAGGCGGTCGTTTTTCTTTTCTTTGTCGCCATCATTGCGGACACGGACCGGCGCCTGAAGACGCTCGTTTATCTTTTTGTCAGCCTTCAGGCGTTCCGCATTCTGGAGCCGTTGTTCCTTTACTTCACGACAGGCGTTCTCGGCGGTAGCACCTATGTCGGGGGCGAGTTTGCGGGTCGCTTGAATGGCGCTCCGGCGGACGTGATCAATGCCAATGGGCTTGGTTTCGTGATCGTGACCACGCTCGGGTTCATGCACTTCCTGATGCTCCGCAGCCCCAGCCGCCTGGTGCGTTGGACCTACTACCTGCTCCTGCCAACGTTTCTTTACGCGCTTGTCCTGACGGGGTCGCGCGGCGCCTTCATTACCTTTCTCGTGCTGTTGTTCTTCATGTTCCGGGACGCGAAGCGGAAGGTGCTTCTCACGGCTGTGGTGCTACTCGGTGCGGTTGTGGCCTGGGGCCAGATGTCCGATTTCCATCAGGACCGCTACCTGTCGCTGATCAGCGAGGATACGCAAAACAGCGGCACGGTCGAGGGACGTTTCGAAGGCATGAAGACGGAGTTCCTGCTCGGGCTTCAGCGACCGATTGTTGGTCATGGCGTGGGAACCACCTCGGAAGCCAAGGTGAACAAGTTGGGCGCGCGAAGCCAAGCCGCGCACAACTTCTACGCGGAGCTGCTGATCGAAGTGGGGGTCATCGGGTTTATCATCGTCATGACCTATATCGTCAGGCTGTATAGGCTGGTGCGCCGCAATCTGTCGCGCCTTCGGGAAGCCATGGATTCCGGTGCGGAGATCGACAGCTTCAAGTACCGGCTTAACAAGGCGCTTCTGGCGGTTTTCTGGATCTATGCCGTCTACAGCATCAACTATTACGGCCTGTCCCAGGAATACTGGTACCTCTATGGAGGTATTTGTGTCGCCTTTGCTCGATCCCTTGCCCGTGATTTCTCTCAGACGGGTGATGCGCTGCGAGCTCGTGATACACGGGATTTTCGGTCACGATGGCCTGCGGCCCCGCGCGCAAGGAACGATCTATAACCTTCAGCCGGTAGCAGCGTGTTCCGAAGCGGTCCATTGGTACGCTGCATCTCGGTTTTGCCATAAAGGAAGCGGTTCATGACTAGTGGTCCACTCGTCAGTATTGTGACTCCCACCTTCAACAGGGCTGACTATCTGCGGGAGGCCATCGACAGCGTGTCAGCGCAGACGTACGCCAATTTCGAGCACCTGATCGTGGACGATGGTTCCACGGACGACACCGCGGGCGTCGTCGCTTCCTATGGTGATGAGCGCCTTCGGTATTTCCGTCAGGAGAACCAGGGGCAGAGCGTTGCGAGGAATGTTGGCATCGAGAACAGCCGCGGTGAGTTCATCTGTTTTCTGGACTCTGACAACGCCTGGGTGCCTGACAAACTTCGTCAGCAGCTCGAGGCCTTTGAAAGCCATCCGGAGGCCGGTGTCGTCTACGGTGACATCATCTCCATTGATGCGGAAGGCAGTGAGTTCTCAAGGCGCAACATGCGGCGGCACAGCGGCTGGATCACCGAGGCCCTGCTCGGTGATAACTTCGTGAGCATGAACACCACCATGACGCACACTGAGCTCTTGCGCCGGGTGGGCGGCTTCGACCCCGCCGACCGCTATGCGGAGGACTATGGCCTGTGGCTGCGTGTCTCACTCCATGCGCCCTTCGCCTACGTCCCCGAGTGTTGGGCCTACTACCGGATCATGGAAAACCAGATCTCGAGCGACAAGTTGATTCGCCTGGAGGCAAACGAGTCCCTGATTCAGTCGTTCATCCAGGAGCACGCCGATCAACTGGATTTCCGGCAGGTGCGTGAAGCACTATCCCGCTTCCACGAGCGCAAGGGGCGTCATGAGGCCAGCGGTGGCCGGCGCTGGGTAGCCCTGGCGTCAGGGGTGCGCACTGTGCGCTATGCGCCCGGCCGAACGGGGGCTTGGCGGTCATTCCTGCGCATTCTGTTTGATGTGGTCCGTTAGTATGACAGGCATGCTTGGAGTTCCCTGCCGAATTCTGTGCCTTGTAACCGCGGCTGCGGGGCACTGATGCTTCGAAGCCTCCTCGCGAGCACTGCGTCCAACGGCTCCCGTTTCGCCGTAACGACGATCATCACCCTGGTGATGACGCCGGTGTATATCCGTGAACTGGGGAACTACGACTACGGCATCTGGGAAATCATGATGTCTGTGGTCGGCTATCTCGGCCTCCTGGATATGGGGTTGCGGCCGACCATCTCTCGCTTCACCGCCTACTTGAGCAGGAGTGACGATCCTGCGGAACAGAGCGCGCTCTTTGCCACATCGCTATGCATGATGGCAGCGGTGGGCCTGCTGATCAGCATGACGCTACTGACCTGGTCGATGACGTTCCCGGGGGTGCTCGCTCCCGATAGCGATTCCGTAGGGCGTTACGCGACGCTGATCCAGATTTTTGCGGTTCACGTTGTTCTGTCCTTTCCCTATTTCTCGATCGAGAGTACGTACGAGGGGCGGCTCTTCTATACAACCAAGAACAATATCTCCATTGGCATCTCGATTATCAGTGCAACCTTTCTCTACCACTATCTCCCGCACTTCGATCCGCTGCTGTTGCTGATTACAGTCAATGTCGTGATGACCGCGTCGAAGCTGGTGCTGCTCTTTGCCATCCTGCACGCGCCTTCCTATGGGTCGTATCGATTCCATCCCGGGCACTTCAGTCCGTCGATGATGTTCCGTATGCTCCGCTTCGGGGGCAAGGCCCTGGCACAGGGAATCGCCGGGCAAGTTTCAAAACGTGCAGACCCGCTCATCATCGGGGCCTTTCTTGGTCCGCAAAAGATCGTCTTTTTCAACCTCGGTTCCATGCTGCTTGAAAAAGTCAAAGATTCAACGCAGATCATGGGCCATGCATTCATGCCGGCGTTTTCGACACTGCATTCCGCAAGTGATCAGAAAACGATGGATCAGTATTTCCAGACCGGTACGAAGTACATCTACGGCCTCGCAGCGGCTTCATGTGCGGGGCTCGCCGCAATCGGGGACGTATTCATCAGTCTCTGGATTGGGCCGGAGTATGGCGCTGAGGTGCGACCGATTATCTGGATCCTGGCGGCGACTGCTCTGGTCGGGGGTGCGTTGCCGCTGCACAATCGCTTTCTCATGGCTCTTAACAGCCATGGAATACTGGCAATCATTTACTCAGCCCGCGCGGTGATCAACGTGGTTCTGACGCTGCTCCTGGTCCGGCCCTTTGGCCTTGTCGGGGTCGCATCCGCGACGCTTATCGGGCAACTGGTGACGGCACCGTTCGTATGGGCTGCGGTTTTCAGGCATTTGGCCATGTCTCCGACAACCTATGTCCGCACCACTCTGTTGCCAATCCTTGGGTCAACACTGGTGATGATGGCCTGTCTCGTTGTTGCGCTGCAGGTCTTCCCCGCGGACGGCTGGTACCCGTTCCTGGGAATTGTTGCTCTTGGTGTCGTTGTCTATGTTCCGCTTTTCGTCTTTGGTGTGCTTGATTCCGATGACCGACATGACCTGATCAGGGCCATCCGGAAGATCAGAAAGGCTCTTTGATCGTGGTGGCAGCCCGTCCACTCATCAGTATCGTGACTCCGGCCTATAACCGGGCCGATTATCTGCCGGTGGCCATCGACAGCGTGCTGGCACAGACTTATGCCAATTTCGAGCACCTGATCGTGGACGACGGCTCTACGGATAACACATCAGGTGTGGTCAGTTCCTATGAAGATGAACGCATCCGGTACTTCCGCCAGGAGAACCAGGGGCAGAGCGTTGCGCGGAACCTTGGTATCGAGCACAGTCGCGGCGAGTTCATTTGCTTCCTGGACTCTGACGATGCCTGGCTACCGGAGAAACTGCGGCAGCAGGTTGAAGTCTTCGAGCGTCACCCCGAAGCTGGGGTCGTCTATGGCGACTACATCTTCGTCGATGCGTTGGACAATCAGCTCCCGCTGAGCAACATGCGGCGGCGCAGCGGCTGGATCACGGAGCAACTGTTGGGTGATAACTTCGTGAGCATGAACACCACCATGGCGCGCGCGGAGCTGTTGCATCGGGTGGGCGGGTTCGACCCCACAGACCGTCATGCGGAGGACTACGGTCTCTGGCTGCATGTCTCGCTCCATGCCCCCTTCGTTTACGTCCCCGAGTGCTGGGCCTATTACCGGATCATGGAAAACCAGATCTCCAGCGACAAGCTGACCCGCCTGGATGCCAACGAGTCCCTGATTCACTCATTTGTTCACGAACACGCCGATCAACTGGATGCCCGGCAGGTGCGCGACGCGCTATCGCGCTTCTACGGGCGCAAGGGGCGTCATGAGGCTAGCGATGGCCGGCGCTGGGTAGCTCTTGTTTCAGGGATGCGCGCTGTACGCTATGGTCCTGAGCTAACGGGGGCGTGGCGGTCATTCCTGCGCATTCTGTTTGATGTCGTCCGTGGAAACGGGTAGAACCCGGAACAGCATGTCCAATCCATCAATAAGTGTGATCATCCCCACATTTAATCGCGCCGGCTACCTGGAACAAGCGCTGCACCGTTTTCTGCAGCAATCTGTGGTGCTGGATGAGATCATCGTTGTAGATGACGGTTCTACGGACGGGACGCGTGACGTACTGGATAAGTGGTCATCGAGCGTCGTTGCTCTGTATCAGGAAAACGCCGGTAGGCCCAGAGCAATGAATACCGCGTTGCAATACGCGACGGGGGATTACCTTTGGTTCTTTGATGATGATCTGCCATTCAATGATGCGCTTGAGCGGCATTTGGAAGCGCTTTCATCAGACCCCGGCGCTGGTTTTACGTACAGCCCCCCTTATATTTCCGACACGGACGAGCAAGGCCGGATAAAACCACGTCATGCGTCAAGGCTCCCGGACTTTGAAAGGGATTACCATCTGCTTCAGGTCATGTTTCGCATCTTTTGTCTGCTACAAGGCTCGCTTCTTCGTGCGAGCGTGATTTCGGATATTGGTGAGTTCAGGGAGGACCTGATCCGTAATATGGATGTCGATTACGCCATTCGAGTAGCGAGGCGGTACCGGGGAGCGAGAATTGAAAATCCAACCTTCTATTTACGTAAACATGAGGGCGCTCGGGGGACAGCTAATCAGCGCTTTGATGTGCGTGATAAAGAACGTCATTGGTTCATGGCGGACCAGCTGATATATCCTTATTTCTATGAAACCATGAACCTAGAGGAGTATGTCCCTGCCTCGGCGAAAAGCGATCTCAAACAGGAAGAATGTGACAGCCTGGCCCGGCTGATACGCGCGAATATCATGGCGCGTCGAGGCCTGTGGCAATATGTGTACTCCGATCTTGAGTCCCTGCCCAGCGATATTGGCCCAAGGGTACGTAACAATCCGGCGCTGCGCTTTTGTTTGGCACACCCATGGGTTCGCCCCCATGGGGCTGCGGCACTTGCAGGTGACAGGTCAACGGTTCGGGCGCTGCGGCGTCTTATTAAAGAAAAGTCGCTCGAAAGTATGGCGAGCCAGTGGGTAAGGTCGATGTATTACAGTTTGCGGAAGTCGTCGATTACACAATCCCAAATAGCGTACGCCAAACTATTAATGACCGTCTTGTCCCTCGTCAGTGTTCCGCAGGGGCTGCGCTTAGGTGGGCGACGAGCGGCAGGTTTCTTTCGAACAACGCTCGGTTGCGCTTCGCGGCGCAATGGCCGTTGAAAAGCCAGTAATAGGGTCTGCTGCTTGCTAAAGCCGATGAGGGTACCGGCGGCGGCTCTCCTACCTCTACCCAGCCACACCAAAGTACTGCAGTTATCACCTTAACTCAAAAAGGTAATTAAATCATGGCACTACGAAAGGTACTTCGTAATTCTTTCTTTTTAATAGCAAGAAAGTTAGGAGTTGTAGCTATTCCCGAATGGCGGTTAGACTCATATTTTCTTGCAATGAGGATCAGAAAAATAATCTCTGAGTATAAAATTGACTGCATTTTCGATGTTGGCGCAAATATTGGTCAATATCGCGATTTTTTGAGAACAAATGTAGGCTATGATGGTTTAATTATTTCCTTTGAACCAGATCCTCAAAATCTTGAAACACTTCATGAGGCGCAGAAAAAAGACGAAAAATGGATCGTTTATGGCTACGCCCTTGGCAAGGATAGAAAACCGCTTGACTTTCATATAATGAAAAAAAGTGTTTTCAATTCATTTCTTGAGCCTGATAGTTCGGAGACAGAAGCATTTAAGAATAACTCAGTAATAAAGACAATAAGACTTGAAACAAAAAGGCTCGATGAGGTAATCAAAGATATAAAAAAAACACACACATTTAACAATGTATTTTTGAAACTCGATACGCAGGGGTTTGATCTGGAAGTGTTCGATGGAGCATCTGGGTGCCTTAATCTGATTCATGGGGTTCAAACTGAAGTATCGGTCATGCCGATATACAAAAATATGCCAGCTTTTGAGGATTCTCTCCAAGCATTCAAGTCAAAAGGCTTTGAAGTAAGCGGGTTATATTCGTTAAGTGAATCAAGGTTTCCGCACGCTATTGAGTTTGATTGCATTTATCTACCCAAGTGAGTGCGTTAGACACCGTAGCTCTTAACCCAAAAGATCAGGGGTTACGCGCCCTTTGACGACGATCCCAGGCAGATAAAAAACCATCCGCGATGAGTGCGAGGCGCCGCTTGAACGTGCGCCGGTTTCCTAGCGGATTACCCTCCACATCGTAGCCCCGCGTATAAAGGTTACCTCGGAGGAATCTGCGAAAGAGCCTATAGCCGTGTGAAAGTAGGGACCGGATATAACGGTGCCACAAAGAACGGGCGCACCAGTCGTTGTATCCGGAAAGAGCAGTGCTTTCAAGGAAGGCGATCCAGGTGTCCTCAATGTGCTGAACATCAACGGTTGCGCCGAGTTGTTCGGCACGCAGACGTAAACGGTCGTACAAGCCGGGTGTTTCCTTGATAACTCTTATGCGATCCAGTAATTCTTCGGCATTGATGACGTGAATGAAATCGTCTTCTGATTGTCGGTAGTGATGGAAAGCGGGTTCAGAACCGACGAAGGCTAGACACCCAGCGCGCCAGGCGTTGAACAGCTTCGCAGGCGGCTTGCCGGCCAGGAAATAGGGAAGGCCGTCCCGGACGGCGATAACAGCGTCGATGTCCGAGTAATCGTGCCATTGCTCTCGTTCCTCCTGGATGACGAGCTCGACGCCCAGAGCCTGGAGTTGTTCGGCAAACTCCGGGGTGCGAAAGCAGGCCGCCAGATTCTTTCTCGGTCCAAAGAAGCCAAGGCGCTCAAACCTGTCACCGCGTTCAGGATCTCGTGGGATCAGTGCCGGCTGTGGCCAGTGCGGGAGATAGTAAACACCCGGCGCGTCGACGACGGCAGGGCTCTGGACGACTTCCAGGTCTGAGATGAAGGTCCGCTCCCGATCGGCACGAATGGCGACGTTAAATGATCGCCATACCCCTGGGGCGCTGGCAATATCGTCTCGATGAGCGATACAGAGTGCGCCGGGAACAAAATGATCAATAAGCTTCACCGGATAGTCACGGCTACGCAATCGCGTGTAGGTACTGATAACCCAGGCATCCCGACCGTTGCGGCAGCCAAGAAGCACTTGATCGAGCCCGTGGCGCTCAATCTGTTGGTCCAGGTCCTGCCAGTCCGACAGGCCTCGATGTACAAAGTATACGAGCTGCTCCCGCCATGGATTCTCAGTCATCCTCAGCTCTATTCCTTGGCTCATAGTATCCGTTGCATGGACCTTGTAATGGGCAGCCGCTACCATGCCGATCCGGGCATAAATTAGGCGTTAATCGCCACTAACATACTTTGTCTGTGCGGTCCGTGCCAAGGGAATCAGGCCTGAACAATGCCCCCGCGCGGTTCGTCCTCCGCATGCAAACAGGGAAATGCGCTAATGAGACCTCTTGTTTCCATCGTCATGCCGGTATTCAACGTAGAGGGTATTCTGCGCGAGTGTCTGGACTCCGTACTCGCGCAAACCTTTACCGATTTCGAACTCATCTGCATTGATGATGGCTCCCAGGATGCCTCCGGCGAGATCCTTGATGCCTACGGGGCCTCGGACCAGCGGATGCGTGTGGTGCATCAGGACAATCGGGGGCAGTATCCGACTCGTAATGTGGGCCTGGAGCTGGTGCGCGGCAAGTATATGCTCTCCGTCGATTGTGACGATGTGGTCTCACCCGCATTCGTCGAGCGGCTTGTTCACCGTGCCGAGACGGATAGCGCCGATATTACCCTGGTCGGCTGGGACTACCTGAGTGGGCCTTATCGATCACCGGATGTCCGGCGTTGGAATCTTCGGAAGTGGCAGCGTGGGGATTACACTGACGGCTTCCCCCTGGCTTTCGGTTATGTCTGGATGAAACTGTACCGCGTGGAGTTTTTGCGGCGGCATGGCCTTCGGTTCCGTGAAGAGTTCTACAGCAAGGCGGACGTGATCTTCCACTGGAAGACAATGTCCCTGGCGGAACAGGTGAGCGTGGTGCCGGAGCCGCTGTATCACTACCGCGTGCACGCGAACTCGGTGACCGGCACCATCGGGCCACGGTTTATCCAGGTGATTCATGTCATGGAGGCGATAAGGGAGGATCTCCAAGAGTTGGGGGATCCCAAGGGGCTCCTGCGGGCATGGTATCCGTTTGCACTGGGGTTCATCCGTGGCGCTTACTTCCAGCTCGCCCCCGAGCACCGTCCTGCGATGAAGGAGGAACTGAGGAAGTTCCTGCAGCGCCTCGGCGGTGAGGGGCGGGCAGTACTGCGGCGACCGGGGAGTGTTCCCCGTGATGTGCGCTATTTCTACCGCGCCCTGGAGTCTCCTGGTAACGCCTTCTGGTTCGGGACGCTTTATGGCTGGCGCAAGGCGTTTGCCCAGGCGTTGCGCCGGGTTCTGCTGCCGAGCCCGGTGCGCCGACGCCTGCTCGCCGTGGCGCGGGCGCAGTCCTACAACCTCTCAACTTCCTCTATTCATGACCTCAGGGATTCTGTTGATGAGCTCAACGAGACGGTGGATCGTCTGGCGGCGGAGAATTATCGACTTCGCCAGGGTGCTGGTGAGCAATCCGTAGAGAGTGTAGCGTCTCGTTAGCGGGTTACCAGGGCAGTTCCCGGTCGAGAAGATGGGCTAAACGTTCGTTGTGGGGCGCGTAGTAGCGACGTAGTTCTTCCATTTCGTCCTCGGAGACCGGGATGTCCCAGAATCGGCTTTGCTTGACCACCTCCGGAACGTATTTGCGGGCCATATGCTGCAGCCGTCCCGGGAGCCGTGAGAGACGGTAATCGAAGGGGGATCGGCGCTTGTTGTAGCGCGCGTCCATATGTTCCGGCTGGAAGTTGTCGTCAACACCAATGTGGCGGAAAACGTTGGAGAGAGTGTCGACGCGCGCGTCGCCGGTGAGATCGTCCTCGTAGATCAGGATCTGGAAACGCTCCCTCGGGAAATACCTGAACCAGCGTTCCAGGTGTTCAGCGTAGTGGCCCATGGAGCGGATGCCCCACTGGTCGCCCACCTCGCTGATGCGTCGATTGGGGCTAACGCGGTTGGCACCGATGTGGTGGAAGTACGAGGAGACAGCACGGCTCACCGGATCCCGCAGGATGACGATGAGCTGGACGTCCGGAAAATGCTCGGCCACTCGGGCCGGGACGTCCGGCGTTGCCTCGAATCCGCGTGCCTCGCTGTGCGCGTCCCGTACCCATAGATAGTCCGGTGTGAACTCGCCGACCGCCCTGGTTTGTTCCTCACATTGGAAATGGGCCAGGTACCAGTCAAGGCCCTTGTGGTAGTGGCGATTGAAAAAATGCGGCTCCTTGGGGTCCGCGCAGCAGACCTCAGGGTGCTGTTCTACCATGCGGTAGAGCCACGATGTTCCGGCCTTCTGTATGCCGATGCACAGGAATGTCGGTTGGGCGCTTGAACTCATGTTGTCGTTTTGGTCTGAAGGAGTTAAGGATTTCCAACGATGCCTGTGATCGGCCTTCGTCCCAGCTGATTCGCAGCTGGGATCCTAACACGGCCCCTCAAAGGTAACCAGCGCCCCGGCTGGCCCTGCAGTGCGCCGCGAAACCTCTTCTTGCGAGGGGCCCGGCAAGCTCATTGCGGGATAGTGTGGTTCATGAAATAGTCAGGGCAGTAGAATGCCTAGTGGAGTTGACCGATGAGCGGTGATCGCCAGGGTGGTGAAAAACCTCTTGTCAGCCTTATCCTGGTCACGGCGAACAGGGCTGAATGGTTGGGCGACGTACTGGATGCCATTCAGGCGCAACAGGAAGACCGTTGGGAACTGATAGCGGTGGACTGCGGATCCCAGGACGCTACCCTCGAGGTGCTTGAGGCGCGCGCTGCTGGCGATTTCCGTGTCCGGGTACAGTCCATTAAGGAGACGGATAAGGCCATTGGGCGGCGCCAGGCGCTCAGTAAGGCCAGGGGGCAGTACCTGGCATTTCCGGACCCCAACAGTCTCTGGTCTCCTGGTTTTCTGACCCAACTTTGCAAGAAGCTCGACCAGAGCCCTGAAAAGACGGGAATAACCTGTGCGCCATCGGATATACTTGGAAGCGGGGACGAGGTATGTTGGACGCTTCCCGGGGATGCCCGACACCAAACCATGGTTCAGGATCTGTTCGAGAAGCCACAGCTTGTGCTTTCAGCGTTACTGATCCGCCGTAAGGTTTTAAAGCCTCTGGAAAAAACCGGGATGCGGTTCTGGCTTGCTAACGACCATGCGTTATTGATCTGGCTGACGTGCAAAACAGCCATTCAGCCGTGTGGCGGGACATCTCTGGTCAATATCCGGCCCATCGAAGGTCAATATCCGGCCTGTCTTGACCCTGTTTCTGAAGCTCGGGGAGAGGCTCTGGAATATGCCCTGGAAAACCTCCCCGGGGTGGTCCCCTCACGCTTTGCGCGCCGCTGTCTGGCAGGCTTTTACCGGGGGCGCTCGGTTTCCATTGTGGTGAATGGAGGCACGGGGGATGCCTTGGGTTGTGCTTTACGGGCGTTAATGTACCGGCCTCTGTGGCCCCGGGCATGGAAACAGCTTCTATCTATTGTCGTGAGAGGCCACTGAGCGCAGAATCCGGTTAACCATTACCCGCATGGAATGACGCACATGGAAGGTACCCCAAGCAGCTCCGGCCGCTTGAATCGTTTGGCCCCGGCGCTGATGCTTCTGGCATTGCTTGGCAGCACGGCCGGCACCTGGTGGCTGACCCTGGATCGCTGGATGAAGCTTGATGAATCCTATTCCCATGGGTTCCTTCTTCTGGTGGTTTCTCTGTTCCTTACGTGGCAGGCGTGGCACCGGGAGCGCCCTGTAGTCGGCTTTTACCCACTCTGGCTGGTTCCTTTTGTTCTGGGGCTGGCAGGGTACGCAATTGGGGATCTGCTCGGGGTTCAGGCACTGCGTCAGCTTGCGCTGGTTCCATTGATTCTCGTGGGCCTGGCGGTTCTCTGGGGCTGGCGCCAACTTGTGCCTTTCCTGATTCCCATAGGCATTCTGTTCTTTGCGATGCCGGTCTGGGATTTCATCAGCTGGCCGCTGCAGCTCATGACAACCTCCGTGAACCAGCTTCTTCTGGGCGCCTACGGGGTCGATTTCGAGGTGGAAGGCGTTTTCGTCTATCTCATCGGTATTGGTGCCTTCGAGATTGCCAATGGCTGCTCCGGGCTGCGGTATCTGCTGGTGGGGATGACACTGAGCTCGCTTTACGGCCACCTGAACCTCCAGCGCTGGTCCAGCCGCATTCTGCTCCTGGTTGTTGGCGTTGCCTTTTCGTTGATGGCGAACTGGATCCGCGTCTTCATCATCATCCTGGCGGGCTACCTGACGGACATGGAGACCAGCCTGATCGAGGATCATGATGCCTTCGGCTGGTGGGTGTTCGCAGGCACGCTGGTGCCGCTGTTCTTCATTGCGCGCCTGATCGAGGGCAGGGCGGGTGAGCGCGAGACCCCGGCTGACAGCGGTGATCGCGTTCCAGCCCAGCCGCTTCACCGAAACAGTGATCGTTGGGCTATGGGCGTTACTGTGGCGCTGCCCCTGGTCATGGTGCTGTTCTTCTCCAGCAGCCAGGCCCAGGTCGAGACGCGGATGCAGACCTATTCGCTGGACCCGCTATCCTCCGAGAGCTGGGCCCCTCTGTTCCAGCGGCAACTGGTCGATTGGCGCCCGCATATGAAGGGGACGGATCGCTCCCTGGAGAAAACCTTCTTCCGCAAGGACAGCGGTGACCCGGGTGAAGACCGTGTGACGGGGTTTGTGGGGCTCTATACCTACAACCCCCAGCGGGGTGGGCATGAGGCCGTTATGTACGGGAATCGGCTGTACGACCGGGCGAACTGGCTTCCGGACGAGACCTTCGCCGTGGATACCGGCGACGGCATCCAGTGGCAGGGCCTGACGCTGAGGCGGCGTGCTTCCGAACAGCGGTTGCACCTGGCCTACAGCTACTATGTGGAGAGCTTCTGGGAGACCGACGAGATCCGCGCCAAACTGTCGCAACTGCTCGGCACCTTCAATGCCCGCTCGGACGGGTCACTGATGGTCGTGGGGATTCACTGCGGCGAGTGCGATGGCCAGGCTACAGTTTCGGAACTGGCCGCAGAGCTGCGGCCGGATCTTCAGGCGGCTGTTGATCAATTTTCCGTCGAATAACGAGGCTTGGGTCCGTCGTTCACACCGAAATCCAAACCCAAGGTATATTGGCGGGCGCTAACCAATACCAAATATCAAGCTTATCACCCCAATCCCAACCATCGAGTACGATGAGAGCATCAAAACCCACGCCAGAAAGTAATCCCAGGGGGTTGTGTAGCGTTTGACGTCAGCTGTATTCAGGAAGCTGTCATCCTCGTCATTAAAGACCCTGTCGGGCAATGCGATAGTCCAGGAATACCAGAATGCTCTCCCTCCGAGGCCATCCCATAAGCAGGGCCTTGCTTTCCCTTCTTCCATGATTCTCTTCTCAATTCTCCATACTGAAAAGACAAGAAATACAAACCAGGTGACGGTTGCGGTCGCGAGAGTGGCGACGAAAACCAGGGAAAAGATAAGATCGAAGTTCATCCGTTTTATTCCTTGAACATCCAGTCCCAAGCCCGTCCTGCCATGCTCTGGGCTTTCTCATCCATTTGCGTGGCCAACAGTGCGCCAGTGATAATCGTAGAACCGATCAGAATCAACCAGCCACCGGGAGTGGCGGCTAGACCGATGCGTAACAGGCCATGCTTGACCAGACGACCAGTCGCAAAGCCGGTGACACCCGCGCCGCTCATCCCTGCCGTCTGAACCGCCAATTCTCTTTGCCAGTCTTCTCCCGTCTGATACTTCGAATGTACTTGATGGATACGCATTCCTCCATCAAGAACCGCGACTCCTCTTCCTGCAAACCTCAAAGCTCCTGAAAACCGGCTAACAGCTTTCCCTTGCTCCAGGTCGGCCACATTGATTCGTCTTCCTTTGGGTTGTTCCGCCAAGGTCTGGCCACGCTTCGCGCTCGTAAGTGCAGACCCCTTGTTTTTACCTCGGTGGCTTTCGGGGATCAGGGTATTCAACTCCTGTCGAAATTTTGTGTTCAGTTGTTCGTAAGCCTTATTGAGATTATTGCGCAGTTTTGCCTTCTGGGCGGCGTCCTTGGTCACAGAACGGGCAAACTTGTTAAGGGCAATCAAGGCCTTCTGGTAATCCCTTAACGCACCCTTGAAGCTCTCAGCTCGACCAACCGCTACTGCTGCGCTTGAGCTCAGCAGGCTATTGGCTTCCTGCCCCAGCTCCCATAGATCAACACCGTCCAGAAACTTCTCATGAAAACGGGCCAGTGTGACCGTATCCTGTCCGAACTGGGCCGTACATTCAGCCAGATAGGTTCGTTGTTGAGGTGAGGGCCTGTTCAGGATGCGGGAAACGGCGCGGCTTGAGCTGAGACCATCCAAGCTTACATCGTAGGCGAAGCCGGGCTTGAGGGTGTCGTTACGGTAGAGCCCATTACAGTCACCGAACGAGGCGCGGATATCCGGGTCGGAGCCACACAGTTGTGTCGCGTTCTCGGCTTTGCGGGGGAAATAGAATTCCGGCATGCACTCTCTCCTTGTGTTTGGTCCTGCCTGCCCCGAAGCTTCAGATCCCTGAATTCCCTGTGGGGCGATTTTTGGATTATTCCATCACTGGTTGTCTGCTTCAAGATATCCGCATCCGTTCATCTCAAACCGCCCTCCAGGCGTAGAATAGGGAGAGGTATCCAGCGCGCGGAGGCGATCATGAAACGCAGGCACCTGCTCTCGTCATTACTGGCCGGTGGAACGCTGTCGCTCCTGCCATGTTCATGGGCGTTCGCCCGCGACATCCGGTACTTCCACGAGGTTTCCGTTGCGGATGCGGCGCTTCAGCCTCTGGAGCACAAGGGAGAATGGTGGCGTGGCAAGGTATCGAGCGACGCCTGGCAGATCCTTTTCAGGGAGGCAACGGAGCCGGCTGGCTCAAGCCCACTGAACGGGGAGAACCGCAACGGCACCTTCGTCTGCGCGGCCTGCTACCTGCCGCTGTTCAGCTCCGAGACCAAGTACGAATCCGGCACCGGCTGGCCGAGTTTCTGGGCGGCCCATGAGAAGCACATGGGCACGAAGACCGATTACAAGGCTTTCTGGCCACGGACCGAATATCACTGCATACGTTGCGGCGGGCACCAGGGTCATATCTTCGATGATGGACCTGAGCCGACGGGAAAACGCTGGTGCAACAATGGCCTGGCGCTGACATTTGTACCGGAAGGTGAAACACTTCCGGCGTTGAGGGGGTAAGCATGCGCGTTCTGATTCCGGTGCTGCTATTGATGACCGCATTGACTGGCCATGCCCAAGAGAATACCCAGACCGCGGTATTCGCCGGCGGTTGCTTCTGGTGCATGGAGCCGCCTTACGACAAACTGGAGGGAGTGACGGAGACGACCAGTGGCTACGCGGGCGGTGATCTTGAGAACCCCAGCTACCAGCAGGTCAGCTCCGGGCGGACTGAACACCTGGAAGTCGTTCGGGTTCGATATAACCCGGATGAGGTCTCTTACGGGAAGCTGCTCGAGGTATTCTGGCGCAATATCGACCCCCTGGATGACGGCGGGCAGTTCTGTGACCGGGGTTACCAGTACACAACCGCCATTTTCACGCAGTCGGAGGCGCAGCAGGAGGCTGCACAGGCGTCAAAGCAGGAACTGGTTGAGTCCGGGCGGTTTGATCAGGAGATCGTGACGCCCGTGAGGCAACTGGAGGCGTTCTACCCGGCCGAGGACTACCACCAGAACTATTACGACAAGAACCCGATCCGTTACTGGTACTACCGCACAAGCTGCGGGCGGGACTCCAGGCTGGAGGAGCTCTGGGGCGAGGGTTAGGCGCCTCGGAGATCCCGCACCAGTGCCCGCACCGTGTGCCAGCGGTTGACCAGCAGCGCCGTGAGAATAAGTGCGCAGCCGGCGAACTGCTGCAGCACCATGGTCTCGCCAAACCATCCTGCCGCAAAGAGGGCCACCCAGACCGGTTCCATGGAGAGGATCACCACACCATGACTGTGTGCGGCCAGGCTCTGGGCCCAGGTCTGCACGAAGAACCGGGCTGCTGTCCCCACAATGGCGCTGAGCACAATCCAGAGGACCAGGTTGCCGCCGAAGTCACTGAACGTGGGCTCCCACGGTTCCAGCAGGAATGAGAGCACCAGGGTGACGAGTCCCACCATGGTTAACCCGATTGTGGTCAGGGGAAAGACGGGGAGGGCGGCACGGCGAGACTGTCGGCCTGCCGGGTTGCTGTTGGCGGCCCTGGAATTGAGCGTGAAGTAGAAGGCAAGGATCACGGCGGCGAGCAGGAAGAAGAGCTGGCCGGCTTCCGGGTTGAAACCGCCATTCAGCGAGAGCAATGCCAGCCCCGCCATGGCGACAGGCAGAGCCACCCAGGTTGTTACCGGCTGCTCCTCGGAAAACACCAGCCTTGCGATAATGGGCACGAATACCACGTTCAGGCTGATGATGAAGGCACCTTCGCCAATATGGCTGCTCAGGTGAAGCCCGGTAACCCAGCTGCTCATGCCGGCACCGAAAACAACGCCCACGCGCGCGGCCCGCAGGAGCTGCTCGCGGCTCAGGCCTGCCAGCTGCCGCCAGCCGAAGACGGCCAGAACGCCGCCGGCAAGCAGGAAACGCAGCGACAGGAACAGCAGCGGTGGCATTGCCAGAACGGCCTCGCGGGAGAACATCCAGCTGATGGCAGCCAGGAGCGCGGCTGCGACAAAGAGCAGGTCGGATTTAGCAGTATTCGAGACGGGCAAAACAGCGGCCACTTCACAGAGCGAATGGAGTGCGGACTTTACCCCCTGAGAAGCCTTGACCACAATACAGAAAGGTACTGAAAGGAGACTGCCAGGATGAACGAGCGCCGCCGTGAACAGCGCCTGCCATGGGTATCCATGGATGCCAGGATCAAGGTCCGCAAGGGGTTGATTGGATCCGCATGGGTTGATGTGGAGGTTGTGGATTACAACCGGCTGGGCATCGGGATCATCGCGGCGGACGACCTGCTGAAACCAGACAGTAAGGTACAGGTCAGCCTGCGCCTGAACACGGAAGTGGGGGAGATCACGGTGGATCAGGTGGCAGCCAGTGTTCGTCACTCCCAGACGGATGAACACGGCTACTTCTTCGGGCTGGAGTTTGAGAAAGACCCTTCCGAGGGCGTGCGTGAATCACTGCAGCGTATCGAGGGCATCCTCAACCGCCATCAGGGGCTGGCGGAGAAAGTACAGTAACCGCGGAGCCCGGGGCTCAGGCCTTGAGTTCCCGCTCGCTGTCGTCGCTGAAGTAGCGGTAGAGTTCATCGAAACTCATGGGTGAGGCGTAGCGGTAGCCCTGTACCAGTGAGCACCCGTGCATGCGCAGGAAGTACTCCTGCTGTTCCGTTTCCACGCCTTCCGCCACCACCTGCTTCTCCATCTGCTGGGCAATGCCGATGATGGTGGTGGCGATGTCCGTGTTGGGGCCGTCTTCCGGGATCTCCTTCACAAAGGTCTGTCCGATCTTGAGCATGTCGATGGGCAGCGACCGCAGCTGCCGGAGGCTGCTGAAGCCGGTTCCGAAGTCATCAATGGTGATGGTGACGCCGGTCCTGCGGATGCGCGCAAGCTGGTCCCGTGCTACCTCTGGCTCATCCGAGAGCATGCCCTCGTGAATGTCGATCTCCAGAAAGCGCGGTTCCAGGCCGGACGTACGCAGTGCAAAGTCGATCACGTTTTCCAGCCCCGGATCCCGGAACTGGCGGGCGGAAATATTGACGGCAACGCGCACGCCACGCCCGAGCAGCTGGTGCAGAAGCTTGATCTGCATGCAGGCCTGCTGCAGCACCCAGTTGCCCAGGGGCATGATCAGCCCGGTATCCTCGGCCACCGGGATGAATTCATCGGGCAGTATTTCCCCCCGCTCCGGGTGCTGCCAGCGGATCAGGGCCTCCATGGCGGTGATATCGCCGGTGTTGAGATCAACCTGGGGCTGGAAAAGCAGGAAGAATTCCTCGCGCCGCAAGCCATGGCGCAGCTCCCGCTCCAGCGTCATCAGCTGCTCGGCACGGTTATTCAGGCTCTCGGTATAGAAGTCGTACTGGTCGCGGCCCTTGTCCTTGGCGCGATACAGGGCAAGATCCGCGTTCTTCATCAGCGTGTCGGGGGTTTCACCGTCGGCTGGGGCCGTGGTGATCCCGATGCTGGTTGAGATCAGTACTTCCTGCCCCTTAAGCCGAATCGGCGCCTTCAGGCTGGCCAGCATGTTCTCGGCGATCATGGTCAGATCCTTGGTATCCGAGACATCGTGCAGGAGTATGGTGAACTCATCGCCGCCCAGTCGTGCCACGGTATCCTGGGTGCGCACACAGGACTTCAGCCGGTCCGCCACGGTGAGAAGCAGCATGTCCCCGGCGTCGTGGCCCAGGCTGTCGTTGACCTGCTTGAACTGGTCGAGGTCGAGAAAGAGCAGGGCGATCTGGGTCTGGCGGCGGGCAACGCTCTGCAGTGCCTGCTCCAGGCGGTCCTGGAACAGGCGCCGGTTCGCCAGGTTGGTCAGGCTGTCGAAGAGTGCCAGCTGCTCCATGCGTTCATGGGCCAGCTTGAGCTCGGTGATGTCCACCGCGGAGACGATGTAGTTGACGGGCTGGCCGTCATCATCGAGTACCGAGGAGGTGGTGACGGCCGTCCACAATGGTGTGCTGCCATTGGTGCGGCACAGCAGTTCACCCTTCCAGTGGGGCTGGAGGCAGTCGAGAAAGTTGGTCAGAACACCGGTTTCGGTACCGGACAGGTTCACAGTGGCACTGAGGGTGGCGACGGAGTGGCCGAGGACATCATCCCTGGAGAAGGCGGTCAGCTGGCAGAACCGGTCGTTGACGAACTCGATACGGCCCTGCGAATCCGTGATGAGGATCATGGCGCCGCTGTTCATGACGGCACTGGAGAACTTGGTCAGCGTGGTCTCACGTTCGTTCTGCTCCCTGCGCGAACGTGCGAGCCGGAAGCTGAGCACAGCCGTGGCCGCGATCAGGACCATCGTGACCACCACGGCGGTTACCGTTGCGGTCAGGGTTAGCCAGGCTGGAAGGGTTCCCAGTGCCATCAGCGCCATCCTTTGTTATTCCTTGTGCGGATGCTTCAGCTTCCACACTAGACAAGATCCTTTCTATCGTAGGGAATTACGTCACACTTGGCTTGGGATATACGAAGATTTTACGTGTTAACGCACGTTAATGGATGTATCCGATAGTAACACTTGCTCTGGTAGGGGGGAACCGGGGCCGGTAATGGCCCCGATCGCAGGCGTTGAGGCTTGTTTACAGAAGCTTTTTCGCTTCCGCCTGCCAGCTGGGGAAGCTCTTGAGCTTGCGGAACTCTTCGAGCTTCTTGCTGTCATCCGCGGAGGGATTGGCGAGCTGTTTGATGGACGTGATCCCTTTGGCCTGCATCTTCTTCGCAGTGGCCGGGCCGATGCCCTTGATCTGAGTCAGATCATCCTTGCTTGCCGTACTGGATTTCGCGGCCTTGCCGGAACCGGAGCCTGCCTTGGAAGCACTGCTGCCGGAGGTACTTTTGCCTGCAGACTGTTTCGTGCTGGAGGTGGACTTGCTTGCGGCATTCGGCTTCGTGCCGCCTGACGCACCGGACTTTTCGTTATCGGAGGGTTTGTCACTGAAGCCCGCCCGCTCCATAAGCTGTTCACGCAGGTCGTTCACCTGGTTCTGCAGCGTGTCGATCCGCTTGAGCGCATCATTGACCAGCTGCTCCACGCGCTCCACCAGCGAACTGATGCCGAGTTTCTTTTTCTTACCCATCGGTATTGCTCCCTGAATATGCCTGTGAGTCAGAGCCCTTAAAGCTCGATCAGTCTAACATTTCACCAGCGTGGGTCACCCCCGCCATTTGAGTTCGTAGAGGTCCGGCCGCCGATCCTTGAGGTTGGTGACGGAGCCCTCCGCCCGGATCACTTTCAGCTTGTCGAGATCCAGGTCCGAAAACATGATCATCTCGGTATTCGGCGTGGACTCGGACATCACCGCATCGTGGGGGAAAGCGAAGTCACTGGGCGAGAACACCGAGGACTGGGCGTACTGTACGTCCAGGCTCTCCACGCGGGGTAGGTTGCCCACGCTGCCGGTAATGACCACGTAGCACTCGTTCTCCACGGCGCGTGCCTGGGCGCAGTTGCGCACGCGCAGGTAGCTGTTCTTGGTGTCTGTCCAGAAGGGTACGAAGACAATGTCCACGCCCTGTTCCTGGGTGGCGGCGATGCGCGTCAGTTCCGGGAATTCAACGTCGTAGCAGATCTGGATCATCACGCGCCCGGCGTCGGTGTCGAACACACCCAGCTCGTTGCCGCCCTCAATAACCCAGTCCCGGCGTTCGTGGGGCGTGATGTGGATCTTGCGTTGCTCGTCGATACGCCCGTCCCGGTGGCAGAGGTAGGAGACGTTGTAGATGCGGTCGTCCTCGAACAGCGGCATGGAGCCGGCCACAATGTTGATGTTGTAGCTCACTGCCATCTGCGACATCTCGTCCCGGAACTTCTCCGTAAAGGCGGCCAGGAAACGGATGGCCTTGGTCTGGTCCGTCTGGTCCGTCAGCCCCATGAGCGAGGCGTTGAAGAACTCCGGAAAGACGGCGAAATCGCTCTTGTAGTCGGAGAGCGCATCCACGAAGTACTCCACCTGGCGCAGCACCTCGTCCACCGAATTGAATTCCCGCATCTGCCACTGCACGGCACCGAGCCGGACCTGGCTCTTGCGGCTTTCGAGCACCGAAGAGGGCGGCTCGAACATGATGTTGTTCCACTCGAGGAGTGTTGCGTACCCCTTTGATTTTTCGTCTTCTGGAATGTACTTGTGAAGGAGGCGCTTGACCTGGAAATCGTTTGAGAGCTGGAACGAGAGGATCGGGTCGTAGACCTCCTTGCGGTGCACCTGTTTGATGTACTCCGCCGGGTTCATCTCATCCGCGTACTGGCGGTAGCCGGGGATGCGTCCACCCGCGAGAATGGCGCGCATGTTGAGGCTGCGGCAGAGTTCCTTGCGAGCGTCATAGAGCCGCCGGCCAAGGCGATAGCCGCGGTAGTCCGGGTGGATGAACACATCCAGGCCATAGAGGGTGTCGCCCTCGGGGTTGTACAGGATCCGGTCATTCTTCATGACCAGGTCGTCATAGGTATGCGGGTTTGAAAAGCGCTGATAATCCACTCGGGCCGTGAGCGCGACCGCCACCAGCTTGCCGTTGTCCTCGATGCAGATCTGGCCATCCGGGAATTTTTCGATCATGTGCTTGATGGTATCCCGTGGCCAGGCGCCGCCGATGTCCTCATAGACCATATCCATGAGCTCACGCAGCTGCGGGTAATCACGCAGCTCCAGGTTGCGCGTCTGGAGGTGGAGTTCATCGTGGGCCATCAAGCTGGTTCTCCTTACTCGGTGAATCGGTACAATGCACGCCGCCCATCATAACCCAGGTTCAAGCTCAGGCGATGGTTGCCGTTAAAGACTATACTGCCCACTAATTCCCATCAGATAAGCGGAGCGCCCCCATGAAGTCGCTTTCCTTCAGCCAGAAGCTGTTGATCGTATTCGGTGCCCTGCTGGTCCTTGCCATGCTGGCCACCGCGTTTCTCAACAACACCCGCCTGAGTGCCCATACCGAGCGCAACCTCAATGCGCTCACGGAACAGGTGGTCGACCAGAGTACGGCGACCATCGCCCAGTGGCTCAACACACGGCTGAACGCGACCCGGCGCTTTGCAGAGGCGGCCGAATCCGTGACCAGCGATGAGGGCATTCGCAACCTGTCATCGACCGCAGCGGAGAGCCTCGGTCTGAAACACTTCTATGTGGGCGCCGCCGACGGCACCATGCTGATGGAGAACCGGCAGGCAGAAAGCGCGCTGCCGGACGGTTTTGATCCCTCACAGCGGCCCTGGTTCGAAAAAGCCCGCAGTGAGGGGGCCGGATTCACTGAGCCCTACGAGGACGCCGCCGGCGGCGGGCTTATCATAACCGCTACCGCTCCGGTAAACGCCGGTGACTACGAGGGCGTGGCCGGGGCCGACATCAGCATGAATGCCATCAACGATGTGCTTTCACCCGTCACCATGGCGGGTAATGGCTACGCCATGCTGGTAAGCGATGAGGGCAAGGTGCTGTATCACCCGGAATCCGACCATATCAACGCCTCGCTTTCCAGCGTATTGGGGCAGAGCGTTCCCATGGATGGGTCGCGGCACCAGGTCGAATTCAATGGTGAAAGCTACCTGGCCAGTTTCCATCCGATTTCGGAAGCCGAGGGCGTGGACTGGTACGTCGGCCTGATGGTGAACGAGAGCCAGGCCTGGGCACCGGTGATCCAGGGGCGCTGGAACGCCCTGGGGAGCACGGTTGTGGCCCTGTTAATCACACTGGGTCTGATCTACGTCAGTCTCAATGTCCTCCTCAGACCCGCCCGGCGCCTGCTCAGCGCCATGAACGAGATTGCCTCGGGTGAGGGCGATCTGACCAAGCGCCTGGAGGTTGAGAGCCGTGACGAGTTCGGGCAGCTCGCGCAAGCATTCAATGGCTTTGTTGAGAATGTGCGTGGCGTCGTTGCCGAAGCCCAGGAGAGCGCCAGCGAACTGCAGCAGCATGTGTCGTCACTGCGCAATGCCAGTGCGACCAGCCGGGACAGCGTGACGCAGCAACAGCAGGAGATTGACCAGGTGGCCACGGCCATCAACGAGATGTCGGCAGCCGTCAACGAGATCGCCCAGAACGCCCAGAGCACGGCGGATTCGGCGGGCAATGCGGACAGTGACAGCAAGGAGTCCCTGCAGACCGTCCAGTCCTCCAATGAGGCTGTTGAACGCCTGGGCCGCGAAATCGGCGAAGCGGCGCAGGTGATCGATAAGCTGGGCAATGACGTGGGCGAGATCACCGGGATTCTGGAGGTGATTGAGGGCATTGCCGAGCAGACCAACCTCCTGGCCCTGAACGCCGCGATCGAGGCGGCCCGCGCTGGCGAGGCGGGCCGCGGCTTCGCGGTAGTGGCGGACGAGGTCAGGGCGCTCGCCAAGCGCACCCAGGACAGCACCGAGCAGGTCAACAACATGATCACCCGCCTCAAGGAGGGCGCTGACAAGGCGGTGAGCGTCATGCAGGAGTCGCAGGCGGTGAGCAACATGAGCATGGAGAAGGCGCGGGATGCCATGGAAGCCCTGGAGCGGATCAGCCAGTCCATTTCCGATATCAGCGACCGGACCAGCCAGATCGCGACCGCCTCAGAGGAGCAGACCTCGGCCGTGGACGAGCTGAACAGCTCCATCACGCGTATTGCCGACCAGGGACAGGATGCGGCCGAAGCGGCCTCGGAAAACGACCGTTTGAGCAGTGAAATCAGTGAAGTCGGAAGCACACTTCATGATAAGGTAGCGCGTTTCAGGGTCTGACAGAGGACGCGTCATGAAGGTGTTCAATACGGTTGCGCCCCGGGTTCGGGGCTACTTCGGGCAGCTCGAGGAAGCCGGGCGGCCCATCCCCGGGCTGGCCCGGTTCGAGAAGAAACTGGGCTACGGCCTGCTCAACCGCCTCATTGCGGCCAGCGTGCCGTTCACCCGCCGCAATGGCTTCAGTGTGGTGGAGCTGCGTGATGGCTATCTGCGCGCGCGGTTGACCCGCAAGGGCAACCGCAACCACCTGGGCACGGTCTATGCCGGCGCCCAGTTCCTGCTTGCGGAGATTCCGTTTGGGGCCATGGCCCTGGTGGAGTTCGAGGGACGGTTGATTCCGGTTCTTAAGGATCTGCACATCTTCTACGACCAGCCGGCCCGCACGGACCTGGAGGTGGAACTGACACTGGATGCCGAACGCAAGGCCCGGATTGAGCAGGATGTAGCGGATAACGGTAAAGCCGAACTCATCATCGAACTCGACCTGAAGGACACCAGCGGGGAAGTCGTCGCACGGGCCGAGGCGAACTATCAGGTCCGCCCGGTCTGACGCCTGCTACTGCACGTCGTCGAGGCACATGCACGCCAGCTCACGCTCGGTGAGCAGGTGGCCCGGCGGCTCACCGCGCCGGTACCCGTAGATGACCGTATACGCCATGACGTTGCGCACGTACTGGCGTGTCTCATGGTAGGGCATGGTTTCGACCCAGATGTCGGACGCCAGGTCGCGGCTGTCCTCGTCAATCCACTGGCTCACCCGGTACTCGCCGGCGTTGTAGGCAGCCGTGGCAAGAATCCGGTTATTGTCGAAACGCTCCAGAAGGCTGCTCAGGTGGGCGCTGCCAAGCCGGATGTTGGCCTCCGGGTCGAGCAGGGTGGTAATGCCTTTGAAGCTGAGGCCGGCTTGCTGCGCTGTCTCACGGGCGGTTGCCGGCAGCAGCTGCAGCAGCCCGAAGGCGCCACGGTGGGACTGGGCATCCGGCTGGAATGCGCTCTCCTGGCGGGCCAGTGCATAGACCCAGTTGACGTCCAGGTTGTAATCCCGCGCCGCGCCGTGGAAGCTCTGTCGATGGGCCAGGGGGAACCGCATGCCCAGATGGTCCCAGGCGCTGGTCGCGATCGCCCCGTGAACGCCCTGTTCATGCCAGCCCCAGCCCTGAGCGATGCGTGAGGCCACAAGCACATCCCGTTTCTCCAGTTTCTCCATGGCCTGTCGCCATTCCGCGCGGGCGGCATCAAGCCGGTCCAGCCGGTACAGTTCCAGCGCCCGGCGGACGCCGGGGGTGGCCTGGACCCGTTCGATGGCCTCGCTGTTCATGGTGACGCCCTGGTGGTTCAGGGAATAGGGCTTGCCGAGCTCATCCGCTGCCATGAAGCCATAGAAGGTGCGACGATCGGAAAGCGTCTCATAGAGGGCCTGTGCTTCTGCCGGTCTGTCCATCTGGTCCAGTGCGCGAGCCTGCCAGTACTGCCATCTGGGCTTTTCCCGGAGCTCCCGGCCCATGGCACCGATACGCTCAAGCACCTTGGGCCAGTTCCGGTCCCGGAGCGCGACCCGCACCTGCCACTCGCGCAGGGCCTCATCCTCACCGTGGGACAGTGCCTGCGCGAGCCAGGTGGCCGCTTCCGGGTGGAACCGGGTTGCCAGCAGCAGTGCAAGGCGTTTCTCGATTGCCGCCACTGCACCCGGCTCGTATGGAAAACGCCCGCGGTAGAAGGGCCATATCTCCGCGGCGCGCTCTGGATCCTGGTTCACCAGTCGCCGCATGCCATAGGCAACGATCTGGCCGACGCGCTTGTCGTTACGGTTAAAATCGCGTGCTTTCCGCAGCCGCTCCGGGTTGCTGTGCACGTCCAGCAGCAGCCGGGAGAGTGGGCGGTCGTCCTGATCCAGGTAACGGCGCAGGTAGCGGGCAAGCCCGGGGTCGCCGTTGGTTACCGCAAGGTGGAACCGCGTCCAGGCAAGTTCCTGTGTAAGCCCACCGTGCTCCCGCCAGTAATCCAGCAGCGGATTGCACGCCCTGGGCAGTGAATAACCGCTTTTCCAGAGTTCCGGTACCTGGTCCATCACCAGGCTGTGCCGGCCGTCCTTGAGGTGCGCGCGCAGGGATAGGCAGCGCAGCCGGTCGCCGCCACTGGTGCCGTCATGGACCTGCCGTAGCGTTGACCACTGGCCGCTTCGCCCCAGGTGGATCAGCCACTGCCGGCGAAGTGTGTGGGCCAGGGGAATGTCGCCGTACTCCGCCATCATGGCGTCGATCTCCGCCGGTGTGGCAACGAAAAGGCGCTTACTGAGGTGTTTCAGTTCCAGATACGGTTGGAGCGGATAGTCTTCCAGCCCCTTGCTCAGCGACTCGTAAGCTTCCAGATCCAGCTTCGAAAGGGCTTTTTCCGCCTTGAGGAAGCGTTCGCGCTGTTGTTCCAGTGACGCATTGTCATCCGTTGAGCGTACAACCGGAACGGCCGGTTCACCGGAAGGCTCGGGCACTTCGAGTACCGCCTGGGTAACCGGTGCGCCGGTCAGTGCCGCTGCCGAAGCGAGAGTAAGAATGAGTCGCCGCATCCCTGATCAACCTCGTGGTGATCGACTGGTGAAACCAATGGGTAAAGGGGCTGCGTGGGACAGCGTTCCATGCATCGCAGCATTGTCTGTTATAGCAGAGCGCGGTGGGGAATGCTGGAAATCGTAATGTACATGAAGAGAAATCTTGCAATCCGGCTTCCGAGACCTCATTTAACATAATATACATTATGCGTAATAAAGGTACATGAGGCATAGCGACGGCGCAGTTAGGCGCCAGGCAAGGGATTTCCTCCGGAAACGCTTGGTACTTTCTCAGTGGAACTATTTATGGAACTATGCAATCAATTAGGGACGCAAAACAACTAGATATAAAATGCGGAAAAATCGCTGGACAGTCAGAGGATTATAGACTGTAGCGCCAAAAAGTCAGAATCGGGATAGTCTCAGCCGCATGAGAGGCGAGTCATGAAATACAACGCAAAGAAGTTCGGAAGCAATGTCCGCGAGGTCCGCAGAGCCCGCGCCATTTCCCAGGATCAGCTGGCGCTGCGTGCCGGGATCGACCGCAGCTACATGGGGAGGATTGAGCGTGGACAGGTGAACATCACCCTGGAGAAAGTCTACAGGCTTGCGGAGGCGCTGGGCTGCGACGTCCGGGAGCTCCTGCCGCTGGAGACATGACGTCGGCCTGAAAGATGGCTATCCTGCCCGTCTGAATTTGGCCAAACGGAGCGGCAATGTCCCATTCAGACGATATCCGGCCCTTTTCGGATGACGAGGTTCAGCCTGTTATCGAGCGCCTGATCAGGCAGCCTGAATTCCAGGACCTGATCGGGCGCTTCCGCGCGGAATGGCTGCACCGCTTTATGCCCGGTGTGGTTCGATTCTGGGTCCGCTGGCAGCTTCAGCGCCTGCTCGGCAGCATTGATTCCGTCGACGAACTCCAGCACCGCGTGGCGCCGCTGATCGAGCGCGGGCTGCGCAATACCACGGATGCCATCAGCTGGTCCGGTCTGGATAACCTGCGTTCGGACCAGCCCTGTCTGTTCCTGTCCAGCCACCGGGACATTGTCCTGGATCCGGCGCTGGTCAATTTCGTTCTCTATAAGAGCGGCCATGCCACAACCCGTATCGCCATTGGCGACAACCTGGTTGATGACCCCATGGTGGCGGACATGATGCGGCTCAACAAAAGCTTCATCGTCCGGCGTAACCTCTCCAATCCCCGCGAGATGCGCAATGCTTTCCTGACCCTGTCCGGCTACATCCGGGAATCGCTCGGTGATGGGCACTCCGTATGGATGGCCCAACGCGAGGGCCGCGCCAAGGACAGTATCGACGTTACGGATCCGGCGATCATCAAGATGCTCCACATGAGCCACAAGCGTGATGGCGTGAGTCTCTCGGAAGCGGTACGGGATCTCAATATTGTGCCCGTTGCCATATCCTATGAGTTTGATCCATGTGATGGTGACAAGGCACGGGAGCTTGAATCCCACTACCGCAGCGGCAGCTACAGCAAACGTCCGGGAGAGGACATGGAAAGCATCGTGCGCGGCATTACCGGTCACAAGGGGCGCGTCCATGTGGCTTTCGGCTCGCCACTCGGCGAAGGGCTCGAAAGCGCACAGAAGGTCGCGGCCGCGGTGGATGACCAGATTCTGGGGCTGTCCCGGTTCTTCCCGGTCAATTACGCCGCTGCGGAAAAGCTGGCCACCCGCAATCAGGTATCCGCCCTGCCCGACAGCGTGGAAATGCCCGAGCGGGAGGCCCTTCGCCAGGCCCATGAATGGCTGGACGGGCGACTGCGCGGCATGTCGCCGGAACAGCACCCCTGGTTTCTCGGGGTCTACGCCAATGCGCTTCTCAGGTCATCCGGCCTGGACGTCCGCCAGCTCCAGGATCCACTTGCAGAGGAGGCATCGTCATGACATCTGTGGTACTCATTACCGGAGCCAGTTCCGGGCTCGGAGAAGGCATGGCCCGCGAGTTTGCCGCCCGTGGCTGCAGTCTCGCCCTCTGTGCTCGCCGGATGGACCGTCTGGAGCAGCTCCAGGCTGACATCCAGCGGGATCATCCGGGTGTGGACGTCCGGGTTGCCACTCTGGATGTGAATGACCATGACGCCGTTTTCCAGGTATTTGATGCATTCTGCGAGCAGTTCGGGCGTATTGACCGGGTGCTGGTCAACGCCGGTATCGGCAAGGGGCAGCCACTGGGCACCGGCCGCTTCGATGCCAACCGGGAAACCGCCGAGACCGACTTCGTGGCCGCTCTGGCCCAGTTTGAGGCGGCCATGGCGATTTTCCGCCGCCAGAATCACGGCCATCTGGTGGCCGTTTCCTCGATCTCGGCAGTCCGTGGAATGCCGGGCACCATGACGGTCTATGGGGCCACCAAGGCGGGAGTGGCCTCTCTAGCTGAAGGGCTCCGGGTTGAACTGCGCAAAAAGGCCTCGCCCATCCGTGTAACCACCCTGCTCCCCGGTTATATTCTCACGGCCATCAACGAAGACGTGAAAAACGCGCCTTTCCGGGTGGATCTTGAGACAGGGTGCCGGGCCATGGTGGCGGCTATCGAGAAGGGCCGACCCGTGGCGTGCGTGCCGCCCTGGCCCTGGACCCCCATAGCTTTTCTCCTGCGCCGGCTGCCGGAATCGATACTGGCCCGTATGTTCTGACCACAGAGGACATTGCCATGCGACATGCCCTGTTGCGCATGCCTGGATGCGCCCCTGCTCTTCTCGCCCTTCTTCTGGTATGGGGGGCTGTGCCAGGTGTGGTAGCGGCACAGGAGTGGAGCGGCGCCGGTGTCCAGGACGCCCCGCATACAGACGCCCTTCCCCAGGTTCTCACCACGAGTCGTCTCAGGCAGTCAAAGGCGCAAACGCCCGGTACCGTCACCATTCTGGAAGGCGAGCTGCTGCGAGATCTCGGTGTACTCAACCTCTGGGACGCCTTCCGCCTTGTTCCAGGGATGACGGTCGGTTATGTCGGCAGCAATGATCCGGTTGTCTCCTATCACGGGACCGTAGCGGTTGAGCAGCGCCGCCTCCAGGTGCTGGTCGACGGGCGTTCCTACTATAACGCCAGCCTGGCGGACATGGACTGGACCAATCTTCCTGTGCCCATTGATGCGATCGACCGCATTGAAGTGACCCGTGGACCGAACGCCGCCGCCTATGGGGCTAATTCCTTCCTTGCTGTGATCAACATCATAACCCGCTCCCCCAGTGATACCCACGGTGTCGAACTGCGGGGAACGCAAGGCCTGCGCGGTGACGATGGTTTCGGTCACTATTACGGCTCAGTGGGCTCAAAGACCGGCCCACTGGACTGGCGGCTTTCGGTCAACCAGCGCCGTAGTGACGGTTTCGATTTCCGCTACAGGCGGGACGCATCAGGCAGTCGTACAGACCGCACCCGGAACAGTCGGGACGGGTATGACACCCTCTCCATCAACTACTCCGGGGAGCTGGCACTGGGCGCCACCGACAGGCTGGCGGTGGAGACGGGTTACCATGAGCTGAACGAGAAGGTTGATCCATCGGAATACGATGGCTTCAACCCCATCACAAACCCGGATATCACCGGGGAGGATTGGCACGGTTCCATCACCTGGCACCATGAACCCTCTGCAGATCGTTTCTTCGAGCTGCAGCTCTATCACCAGACCCGGGACCGTCGCCAGGGCTGGCGTGCTTCCTTCCCGGATCCGGAAGCGGTTCTGGATGATGGTGCCGTGCCGGATGGGGTCACCATCCCCGCCTTTGAAACCGATGTTAATGAGGATCTTGAAGAGACACGCACGCATATCGAGTTCCAGCAGACCAACGTCTTCTCTCCCACCACACAACTGGTGTTTGGTGCCAGCTACAGGGAAGACCGTTATGAATCCGATACGTTCTTCAATGGCAGCGGAGAAACCAACCGGAGCCGGGTTTTCGCCAATCTTGAACATCAGCCGACACCCTGGCTGACCACGAATCTTGGGGGCATGTGGGAGGACGACAGTCTGAGTGGCTCTTTCTTCTCACCCCGCGGCGCGGCGAATATCCATTTCAGTGACAATCAGACGCTGCGTTTTGTCTTCTCCCGTGCCCACCGCCTGCCGGACCCTTTTGAGAGCCGGCCTGACTGGCAGTACCGGGGGGAGAACGTCACGCCCGAGGAGCTCCGTCCCTTTCTTGAGGGACAGAGGCGGGGGCCCAACCTGAGTACGGCCAGCCCCGAGGTCAGACCGCTTGAAGAAGAAACGATAACGTCACGGGAAATCAGTTACCTGTATCAGAAACGCATGACGACCGGCCTGTTCCAGGGCGAAATCAAACTGTTCCGTGATTCGCTCGACAACCTAATATCAGGCGTGACCAATCTCGGACTGAATGAGAATGATGAATCCCGCTGGGATCTGGAAAATAATGTTGACCAGACCCAGAAAGGCTTCGAGCTGGAAGCGAACCTTGAGATGCGGGGAAGCCGACTGCGGCTTACCTATGGCTATCTGGACACAGAAGGGCGCTATACGGGCGAAAGGGAAAGTGATCCGGAGAGGCAGCGCGAACTGGTCAGGCTGGAACAGCGCCTGAATGCCCGTCACAGTGGCAGTGTTGCGTGGATTCAGCGCTTCGGGAGAGGCATTTCGGGAGCAGTGTCCTACTATTTCACAGACCAGCTCAGGAACTTCCATTTCGAACGCCTTGATGCCCGCGTGTCCCGTCGCTGGCATCTGGATACAACCATGGTGGAACTAGCCGGCGTATACCGTCATTATCTAACGGAGGATCCGCTTTACCGCAAGGACAATAACTGGGCGGACCAGAACCATCTGTTCGCGGAGGCGCGCCTTCGATTCTGAGGGATCAGATTATGGGTAACCAATTCAGGCAGGCAGGGATCGGCGTAGGGAGTCTACTCCTGGCGCTTGCGGCACTGTTGTATCCCGTATCTGCCCTGCCCGATTCACAGCAGACGGTCTATATCGCCCCCGTGGATCACCCTCGATTCCAGCAGGTGCGGCGACTTCTGAGCGACGAAATCAGTGGTGCGGCCGTGCGTGCCTGGTCTCCCGGCAGCGACGCGGGAGAACTGGTTATTACCCTGGATAAGGCAACGCTCTCCGAGATCCGGGCCAATGCACCGCAACAACCCGTCCTGGCTCTTTTCACGTCCTCCGGGGCCATTGACTCGATCATCCAGGACCGGGAGCATTTTTCCGCCATCTATTCGGATCCGCCGTTGCCGCGTCAGGCCCGACTGGGCCAGCTGATCATTCCCCGGGCCGGCACCGTGGCCATCCTGGCCTCCCCCGAACAGGCCGGTGACTATAGCGAACTCCGAAGCAGGCTCACAGCGACCGGTCTGGAATCACGGGTCTTTGTGATTCCCTCACAGGATCAGCTCATCCGCAATCTCGCGCGGGCGCTCAGCTATGGAGACTTCCTTCTGGGGACGCCGGACCCCGCCATCTACAACCGTGAAACCGTCAAGCCGCTGCTGCTGACCAGTTACCGCAGTAACCGGCTCGTTATCGGTCCTTCCAGGGCCTTTGTGGATGCGGGTGCCGTCGCCTCAACCTACACCAGTGCCCGGACCCAGATTCTTGAGGCGGGCAAGTTGATCCGTCACTGGCTGGACCACGGTGAGCTGCGCAGCGCCCGTTATCCGGAGGCCTTCAGTGTGGCGGTCAATAACCAGGTTGCCCGCTCCATGGACCTGCTTGTGCCTTCCGAAGAGGAATTGCACCGGATTCTGGAACGTCAGGAGGTCAAGCCATGAAAGCCGCTCGTTGGACCCTCTATCATCGGCTCCTGTTGCTTGGCATGCTCCCAGCCGTCGCCATGTTCGTGCTGATGCTGCTGTTCTTCACACAGGCACGATTGGAGGATGCCCGCCAGGGCCTTTTCCAGAGCACCCAGCTGACTGCGGACAATCTCGCTCCTGCCGTGGAGTTTCCCCTTATGGCCGGTAACCAGGCGGAACTCAGGGGCATCATCACCCAGACCCTGGAGCGTTCCGCCGCTCACCGCATCGAGGTGGTCAATCGGGACGGACGGATTGTGGCAGAGGTCTCGGAGCAGACGCCGTCGGATACGCCGGTTCACCGGTTCTCAAGCCCAGTGCGCCAGACCGCCATCAACCTTGGGGATGCCACTTCACAGGGCTTGATCAACCCGACAACGAACACAGACTGGAAGAAAAGCAGCGGCCGGCGCCTGGGCGAAATCCGTATTGCGGTTTCGGAGGCCGAGCTGGCGGGCGAGCAGGAGGAGATCCTATGGACGTCCGCCGGTATCGGCCTGATCCTGTTCGCGGCCACCTTCCTGTTCTCGGGCCGCCTCGCCCATCGGTTGAGCCGGCCCATCGAACGCCTGGCGGACACTGTCCAGAAACTGCCTGAGGAGGATCCGGATCTATCCCGGCGTGACACCCGTGTGGCACGGGAACTCCATTCCCTGCAGCAGGCTGTTGAGGCAATGGCCTACCGCCTGCGTTCGGCGGAAGCGGAACGGGAGGTCAGCTTCCGGGAACTGGACCAGGCCAGGGACAAGGCGGAACAGGCCAACCGCGCCAAATCGGATTTTCTCGCGATGATGAGCCATGAGCTGCGCACCCCGCTGCACGGGATTATTGGCATGCTTCAGTTCCTTGAGGAGGAACCACTGAACGCCCACCAGGCGGATTACGTGGTCACTGCCCGCCGCTCCACCGAGGATCTGCTGGTGATCATCAATGATCTTCTGGATTTTTCACGCATCGAACGGGGCAGACTGGAACTTGAGGACGCTCCTTTTGATCTCCGCAGCGTCATTGAGAACTGTTTCGCCTCCTTCCGCCACGATGCCGAGGGCAACCAGCTCACCTATCGGCTGGTATTTGAGGGTGATTGGCAGAAAACACCGGAAGTATTCGGGGATCCGGGCCGTCTGCGGCAGGTTCTGGCACACCTGATAGGCAACGCCATCAAGTTCACCCCCGAGGGTGAGGTGACGGTCAGCGCCACCTGGCGCCTGGACAACGAGTCCGAGGGAACATTGATCTGCCAGGTAAGCGACAGTGGCTCCGGCATTCCCACCGAAAGGCTTGGCGACATGTTCGGAAGTTTCGAGCAGATGGATATCTCGGCCTCACGCGGTAGCGGCGGGACCGGTCTGGGTCTGCCGTTGGTCCAGCGTCTGGTTGAGCTGATGGGCGGGCACGTTGCCGTGGACACCGAGCCGGGATGCGGCAGCCGGTTCCGGTTTGTGATTCCGATGAAAGTCCACGACCGCCTGCCGGGGCTGGATGAAGCAACTGGTGTGTCTGAGTCCACGCCGGCTATTGGAACACGCACACGCGAGGCCCTGGTGGTGGAGGATAACCCCGTCAACCAGCGGGTCGCGGCCCGACAGCTTGAGAACCTTGGCTTTCACGTACGCTGTGCCGCCAGCGGAACGGCCGCCGTGGACGACATCTGTGACAACGGCAACCGGTACGATGTCATCCTGATGGACTGCCAGATGCCGGGGATGGACGGCTGGGAGGCCACGCGGCGCCTGCGTGCCTGTGAACGCCAGGGCCAGGGCCGGCGTACCCCCATCATCGCCATGACGGCGGACGTTTTCGAGGATACCGAGCAGTCCTGCCTTGAAGCCGGCATGGACGCCTACCTGCCCAAGCCGGTTCGGCGTCACGGGCTGCGGGACACGCTGAGGGGGCTGCTCCCCCTCTAGGCACGGTGTCAGTCGCTGACCGGTTCGCGCATGGTCACGAATTCCTCGGCGGAGGTTGGATGGATCCCAACCGTGGCATCGAACACCGCCTTGGTGGCACCGGCTTTCAGCGCCACGGCAATGCCCTGCATCATTTCGCCCGCCTCGGGGCCGACCATGTGCGCGCCCAGAACCCGATCTGTATCCGGGTCCACCACCAGCTTCATCAGCGCTTTTTCCTCGCGCCCGGACAGGGTGTGCTTCATGGGCCGAAAGGACGTGCGGTAGATCGTGACCGAATGGCCGGCCTCACGGGCCTCCTCTTCGGTCAGGCCCACCGTGCCGATCGGCGGCTGACAGAATACCGCTGTGGGAATATTGGTGTAATCCATGCGCTTGAGCCCGGTGCCATAGAGCTGATCCACCATGACCATGGCCTGCTCGATGGCCACAGGCGTGAGCTGTGGCGTTCCGATCACGTCCCCCAGCGCGTGGATGCCTGGCACGCTGGTGCGGAACTGGTCATCGGTGATGATGGCCCCACCCTCGTCGGTTTCCACGCCAACGGATGCCAGACCGAGACCCTGGGTGCGCGGCACACGGCCGGTTGCGGCCAGGACCAGGCCTGTCCTGTGGGTACTGCCGTCGGTCAGGGTCAGTTCATAGTCCCCGCCGGACGTCGTGATGGATTCAATGTTGGTGTTGAAACGCAGGTCAATCCCCTTGCGGTCCATCTCCTGAGCGACATGATCACGGATGTCGCCGTCAAAGCCGCGCAGGAAGCGTTCCCCGCGATAGATGAGCGTGGTCCGTACGCCCAGCCCTGCCAGGATGCCCGCAAACTCCACGGCAATGTAGCCGCCCCCCCAGACCGTTGCGGTCTCAGGAAGGCTGTCCAGGTAGAACATGTGGTCGGAGACCAGAGCGTGTTCGCTGCCGGGGATCTCCGGCACAACCGGCTCGCTGCCGGTGGCGATGGTGATCCGTTCTGTTGTTACGGCGGTGCCGTCGACCCTGACTGTTCCGGCATCCTCAATATGCGCTGTGCCCTCGATCAGGGTAACGCCCGCGTTATCGATTAAGCGGCGGTAGATATCGTTGAGACGCCGGATTTCATTCGTCTTGTTGTCCCGCAGTGTGGCCCAGTCGAAACGGATCGCTTCATCCGCCACATCGAACCCATACCCCCTGGCGTCCTCGATGTCCTCACGCACGTGGGCGCCGTAGACGAAGAGCTTTTTCGGCACGCATCCCACATTGACGCAGGTGCCTCCCAGGTCTGCGGACTCCACAATGGCCACGCGCGCTCCTGCCTGGGACGCCATGCGCGCGAGCCGGACACCACCGGATCCGGCTCCGATGACAACAAGATCGTAATCAGGGGTTTTCGACACTCCTACCTCCACGTCAGGGTTCAAGGGTCAGGCGGGCATCCACCAGACCGGGTTTGTCGGTTCTGTCCAGAGAGGCCTGATCCACGGTCAGGCCATACTCACTCTGGAGGTGGCCCAACCACTGGGTCAGGTCCGTGAACGGTACGGCCTCAAGCCAGAGCCGCATGGCATCATCACCGCTGGGTTCAAAGCGCTGCAGCGGGAGCCCGGAACGGTCCGCTGAATCCGTAACGGTCTTGAGCAGGTCCGCATCACCGAGTGAGCCGCCCTGCCCGGTTTCATTCACCTGCGAAATGCGCTCCAGGGCCTGCTCCCGGGAACTGATCCAGGCGACCCGTTCGCGGGACTGCTGCATGCGCTCGTAGCCCTCGCTGCGGAACTCAACAATGGGCTGCCAGACCCCGAGATACAGGATGGCCGCAGCCAGCGCGGTGACCATGATCTGCAGGGCGCGTCTGTCACGGTGGCTCAGTTGATCATACTGGGCAATCGCGGCGCGCACCGCCGGGATCTTCCGGATTGTCTCAAGCATCTGGCTCAACCTCCCTGTCTGACCGTGAGCCGGGCTTCGGTGCCGTCGTCACTGTTCACCACGGAGCCGATCCGGGCACTGAATCCGGAGCCACTGAGTCCATTGCGCATGGCGTCGAGCTGGGCAAAGCTCTCGCCCCGAAGCTCAATGCGGAGCTCGCCCCGGCTGCGGCTGAACTGGATGGTGTCAAAGCGCAGACTCTCCGGATCATCCAGGCCCTGGTACTGTTGCCCAGTGGCTCGCAGCATCGCCAGGAAATCGCCTCCGGAGCCTCCGTCACGGGCCGCGCGGATTTTGCCCTCGGCCACGCGTCTCAGGTTGCCGGCATGGGTGCCGCTTTCGTCGGGAAAATACTCGCGATAGATTGCGACCGCCTGCTCATCAAACCGTTGCGCCTGGTTCCGGTAATAGATGCCCTCCGCGAGCATGAAGCCTAGCTGGGCGACAATACCAATTGCCGCCACAATGGCCACAGGCCGCCAGCGTCTCAAAGGGGAATGCCCGCTGGACTCGGGAGCGTAATCCCCCTGGCACAGGTTGATCGCTTCCGCATGTCCGGCTACCAGGCTTTCCACCATCAGGTGCAATGGAAGCTGTTCCAGGGTTTTCACGTGGATCAGGGCGTCCGGGTGCTGTTCCAGTGAGGCCAGGGCCATCCGGTGTTGCTCCGCCGCCTGCGGTGTCACCAGAACGCGGGCGCTCGGTGGTGCCTCGGTGCCGTTGGCCTCAATGAGCGAATCCAGGAATACGGACAGGCCCTCGACAGGCACCTCGTACCAGCCACTGTCGTGTTCCTGGATCAGCGCCTGGCTGCCTTCAACGAGGATGGTCCACTGGTGCTGGCCGGCCGGCAGGAGCATCGCGTCCGCGTGGATGGCGCGCACCGGGTAACCGAAAGTGTCAAACCAGGCCGCATAGGCATCCATCCGCCCACGGTCGATCGCGGCCACCTGCCACTCATTGCGCTTCTGGGTACCCAGGGCGAGATGGACCGAATCAATGTCCTGCGCCAGCTGCTCCTCCACCGCGAAGGGCAGTGCCTGGCGGATCATGCGTTTCTGGCGGCCGGGAATACGGGCGGCACAGGGGGTGACATCCAGTGTCGGGATGATGCCGATGACTTCTGCCGCTTCCACTCCGATGGCTTCGAGCCGGGCTTCCAGGTTCTCCCGTGAGTCGCCCTGCCCCTCGCCGCCGAAATGGCCGGAGGCATCCAGCAGCACCCAGTCAAAAACATCGGCATCGGAGCCTTCGCCGGCTCCGGCACCTGCCCTTATGTAGAGTTGATAGGCCATATTATCCGTCTTCTCTGACCCTGTTCGCAGGCGCCTACTCGGACGCCTGAACCTGTTCTTTCGTGATCAGCTGGGTTCTGCCGGTATCCCGTGACAGAATCCGTATCGTGCCATTGCGTGTGCGCTGGGCCATCGAAACCAGCCGATACACTGTACCACTGACACTGACCCTTGCGGCGATCTCGAAGAAGTCCGTGCTCACCCCGAGCCCATCCGGTTCCAGCCCGAGACCCGCGAACTCCGGCAGCGCCAGGAACTCCTCCACGCTTTCAGCCGGAGATTCCCGCAGCGTCTCCCGGATGCTCTCCGCCTGCCCCTGGCTGATGCGGTCGTGCAGCGAGCGTAGCACGGCCGTGGAGGCAAAGTTGACGTTGAGCGTGCCATCCCGGTTCGGCAGCGCCGTGATGTGCGGCCGCAGGCGCTGGTAGGCTGCTTCGCTCATGCCATCCAGGAGCCGCACTTCGGTCACGCTGACGAACGGCTGATCACCGGCCCGGTAGGGCGGATCGAGGAGCATGTAATCGCTGTCCTCCGCACCGCCCGCACCACTGCGCTGGTCGTCCGCATCCACCCAGTCCACAAAGGTTGCCGGCCTGACATTCCGGATCTCCAGAACGCGCAGCAGCCGTTCCAGCCGGTTGCGCTGGCGTTCATTCACGGTCCCGTCCACCTCCGTCAGGGCATTGAGGTTGAGCCGGCCCCGCAGGTCGTTGATCTGGGCCTCGATGACGCCCTTTTCCACCGGTAGAGCCAGTGCGGCCCGTGCCCAGTCCTCACCGGGATGATCCACTTCCCGGCGGGTGGCCGTTCCCTCCTGTTCGCCGTCAGTGCCCTGGTCACCCTCCTGGTTTTCCTCCGGGGTATTGCCTCCCCCCTTCAGGTCCCTTGCCAGGAACTGGCGGGCAAAGGCCTCTGCCCCAAGTGCCAGGCTGCGGGCATCATTCTGGGCCAGGTAGGTGGTGGCGCCACGAATCATCACGCTCTGGCGCGTCAGCATGCCGGAGGCGAGGATCGAGCCCAGCGCAAAGGCCATCAGGACAATGATCAGCGCAACCCCCTGCTGGCGTGTGAAACGGCGGGATCTCATTCGCCCTCCCCTCCGTTCCCACTGTTCCCGCTGTCTCCGTCAGCCTGTCTGCGCCGGTCCGGAACCTGTGCGCCCATCGCCATGGGTTCACCCAGCGCGACGACCCGCCGCAGGGTGCCAAAGCGATCATGCTCGATGACCACTTCCACGGCACGGGGCATGGGCATCCTCAGTACCTCTGTGCCCTCGGCATCGGCAAATCCGCTGCTGTCGCCGCTGTCACCCGGCCACTGGCTGAGCCACTGGCCATTACTGTCGCGGAACTGCACCTCCACGGATTCCACATTTCCGAGCAGCTCCTGCTCGCGGCTGCGCGTGCCCTGGGCCCGGTCCAGCACCGGCCAGTAGCGGCGGATCAGGCGCTCCTCCAGTTCGTCGTATTCCCAGGCTACGCGCTGGAGCTCACTGCGTTTGTCTCCCAGCGGGTTCCGCCAGCCCTGGCGTGTCAGTTCAAGTTCGGAGTCGTTGATTCGGCTGGTAAGAGCAGGCAGCCGTTCGCCGTAGGCATCCTTCACCGGGCGTTTGACCGCCTGCAGCAGATCCCGTTCCAGAAGTGAGACGGTTTGCTGTACGTCCCGGAAAGCCCCTGAGACCCTTTCGATGCCTTCGCGGGAATTCATCAGGGTGTTCATGACCTGCCATACCCCCAGCGAGATCATGCTGGTGATGAACACAGCAATAAGAACCTCCAGCAGCGTGAAGCCCTTTTCCGTATCCGTTCCGCTCATCGGTTACGCTGCCCCAGAAAGCCCGTGAAAACCAGCTGCTGCACGGGATCACCATTCGGGGCGACCCGGTAAAGGGTCATCTCAACCCGCCGTATTGCCGGATCCTCGGTGGCGCTGACCACCGTCTCGATTTCCCATTCGTGGCCCCCGAACGCCACCTCATCATCGGACTCACCGGTCGCGGGCATCTGATCCTGGAGGCGCATCTCCGTGAGGCGATTCTGGGCGATCCAGGAGGCCATGGTCTGGCTTTCAATGCGCCGGTAATTGGATATGTAGCCGGAGGCGACCTGCTGCAGTGTGGCTGCCAGCAGGCCGAAGATCATCAGCGCGATCATCACCTCCATGAGCGTGAAGCCACGCGCGCGGGCCGGCATGACAGGCATTACAGGCGCTCCCTGTAGTCCTGATCGCCAGGCTGGCGCCATTCCACCCCGGTGGCGCCGTCACTGGTCAGAAGCTGGGCACTTCCATCATCGGCGCCTTCCCACCAGAGGTAGAGGTCAAAGGCGGTGGACTCGCCGGAGGAGAAAAACACCAGGTCCGGTTCCGGCTGGTCTTCCTCCTGGGTTTCCAGGGCATCCGCCTCACCGCCATCGGTGATCAGCTCCAGCTCAACCCACTCGGGCATGCTGGCTCCGGTGAGACCGCCACGCGGAAGCGGGGTCCACTGGGCCTGGTCGCGATCCAGCTGGACAAACCCATAGCCGTCGTCACGGAATCGCACACCGATCTCCCGGTTGGTCATGACAGCCTGCTCTGAGGCCGCCTGCATCCTGAGATAGAGGCTGCGCGTCATCTCCTCGAGTTCCCGCCGTTCGCCGCCGCCGCCAATGCTGAGCCCGACCAGGCTGATCAGAAGACCAACCACAACGAGCACCACCATCAGCTCGATGAGCGTGAACCCTGCTGAGCGCCAGCGCCCCATTCCGGGGTTACTCTTCCACGTCCCAGACGCTGATGTCCGCATTCACGCCTTCGCCGCCCTCGCGGCCGTCCGCACCATAGGAATACAGGTCGTAGGGCCCTTCGGAGCCCGGCTGGACATACTGGTATTCATTGCCCCAGGGGTCCTTCGGGATGGCGTTCATGTAGCCCTCAGGGTTCCAGTTGGAGGGCTCGGGGGAACCAGTGGGCTTCTCAACCAGTGCCTCGAGCCCCTGTTCCGTGGAGGGATAATGGCTGTTGTCCAGCCGGTACAGGTCCAGGGCACTGCTGATGTTGCGCAGCTGTGCCTCGGCGGCCGTCACGCGGGCCTCATCTCCCCGGCCCATGATATTCGGCGCCACCAGCGCCACCAGCAGCCCGAGGATCACCATTACAACCATGATCTCAATCAGCGTGAAACCGCCACTGCGATTTGCATGTTTCATTGTCATCAACGTCTCAACCCATCAGTTGGCTCATATTCATGATTGGCAGCATGATCGCCAGCACGATGATCAGTACCACCCCACCCATCACCAGCAGCATCAGCGGCTCGAACAGCCCCACCAGTGCGGAGATCTTGCCCTGGAGGTCATTCTCCTGGTGTGTGGCCGTGCGTTCCAGCATTTGGTCCAGTTCGCCACTGGCCTCGCCACTGCCAATCATATGGATCATCATCGGGGGGAAATACCCGGTGTTCTCCAGGGCATTTTTAAGCGACCCACCCTCGCTCACGGACTGGGTCGCTTCCCGGATCCGTTCCTTCAGGTACTCATTGGACAACACTTCACCGGCGATACGCATTGCCTCCACCAACGGAACGCCGCTGGTTGTGAGGATGCTCACAGTACTGGCGAAGCGCGCGGTGTTGAGGCCACGGATGAGACGGGAGATGAAGGGAATATGGAGAAGCTGCCGATGGACTCTGAGCCGGAAGGAGGGGCGACGCAGTGCAAGCCGGAACCCGATGCCCGCGGCAACCAGCAACAGCAACAGCAGCCAGCCCCAGTCCACAAAGAAGCTGCTCACGACCAACAGCCCTTCGGTCAGCGCCGGCAGCTCCTGGCCACTGCGCACGAAGACCTCGATGATGTCCGGCACGACATAGGTCAGCAGAAAGATCACGATGGCGATGGCCACGAACGTCAGAATCACCGGGTAGATGGCCGCGAGCTGGATCTTCTGGCGGGCCTCCTGGCGGGCTTCGGTGTAGTCCGCCAGACGGTTCAGTACGAGGTCCATGTGCCCGGCGTGCTCGCCTGCGGCGACGGTAGCGCGGTAGAGATGGGGAAAGGCTGAAGGAAACTCGCTCAGGCTGCCTGCCAGGGTATGGCCTTCCAGAACCTTGGCGCGGATGGCCAGCATCATGCTCTTGATGCGCGGTCTTTCGGATTGGTTGGCAATGGCTGACAGGGCCTGCTCCACCGGAATCCCGGACTGGATCAGGGTTGCGAGCTGGCGTGTCACCAGCGCCAGATCCGCCGCGGACAGCCCCCGGCCCAGTGTGAATCCAGAGCGCTGCTGGCGTTCACGGGTCGGTGATACCTCCAGCGGTGCCCAGCCACGGTCCCGCAGCTGCTGGCGAACAGCGCGCGCACTGTCGGCTTCCAGAACGCCCTTCTTCTGCTTGCCGCGCGTGTCGAGAGCCCTGAATTCAAATGCCGCCATGGATCATCCCCGGTGCGTCACCCGCAGCACTTCCTCCACCGTGGTGGTGCCGTCCAGGATCTTGGAGACACCATCCGCGTGGATGCTCGGGCCACGTTCGCGCGCCGCCTGCTCGAGCGCCTGCTCAGCGGCCCGGTCATGGATCAGGGTCCGCAGGCCCTCGTCGACGCCAATGACCTCGTAGATGCCCATACGGCCCCGGTAACCCAGCTGGTTGCAGGCGTCACAGCCGCCGTGGTGATAGATGGTGGGCGGATTGTCGGGATCGGCGCCCAAAAAGCGGCATTCGGTGGCATCCGGCGTATAGGGTTCCCGGCACTCCGGGCACAGCACCCGCACCAGGCGCTGGGCGACAATGCCGGCCAGACTGGAAGAGATGAGGAAGGGCTCGACACCCATGTCGATCAGGCGTGTGATGGCGCCGGTGGCGGTGTTGGTGTGCAGTGTGGAGAGCACCAGGTGACCGGTCAGACTGGCCTGGACCGCAATCTCCGCGGTCTCCAGGTCCCGGATCTCCCCGATCATCACCACGTCCGGGTCCTGGCGCAGGATGGCCCGCAGCCCCCGGGCAAAAGTCATCTCCACCTTCGGGTTCACCTGGGTCTGGCCGATGCCGGGCAGGTTGTACTCAATCGGATCCTCAACGGTCAGGATGTTGCGCGACCGGTCGTTGATCTCGGTGAGTGCACCATAGAGTGTTGTGGTCTTACCCGAGCCGGTTGGCCCGGTCACCAGCAGAATGCCATAGGGGCGGTTGACCAGATCCTTGAGCAGGCTGAGGTCGCGCTCCGCCATGCCAATGGAATCCAGCTCCAGAAGCCCCGCCTCCTTGTCCAGAAGCCGCAGCACTACGCGCTCGCCGTTGGATGACGGCATGGTGGACACACGGATGTCCACTTCGCGCCCGGCCACGCGCAGCGAGATGCGTCCGTCCTGGGGGACCCGCTTCTCCGCGATGTCCAGCCGCGCCATGACCTTGATGCGCGAGACCAGCAGTGGCGCCAGGGCTCGCTTGGGCTGCACCACCTCTCTCAGGACCCCGTCCACCCGGAAGCGGACAACCAGGCGTTTCTCGTAGGTTTCGATGTGGATGTCCGAAGCGCCGCTCTTGATGGCCTCGGTCAGAATGGCGTTGATCAGGCGGATGACCGGGGCATCATCCTCCTGCTCCATCAGATCCTCGGTTTCGGGAACCGATTCCGCCAGGCTGGCGAGGTCCATGTCCTCGCCGATGCCCTCAACCATCTGCATGGCTTCCTCGGAATCGTTCTGGTAGGCGCGGGTCAACGCCTCATCAAACGCCTCGGCTTCCATTTCACGGATGCGGGCACGGCCGCGGCTCAGGCGCGTGGCCTCGGCAATGGCCCGCGCCGAGGCACCAGGGCGCACCAGAAGCTCCAGTTCGCCCTGCTCGTCCGGTGTCAGCACAACGCCATTGCGTCGGGCAAAACTGAAGGGCAGTCTGGCCTCCGTGGTGCGGGTCTCGTTCAGGGTTTCGCCCATGTCGCAAACCGTGCGCTGTTGGTTTGTGGTTACGTTAGTATCCCGGGATAATGAAGGCAACCGTCATTCCCGGTCACCGGAAAGGGCTGATTGTCCATGGAAAAACGCATCAATGCCATGCCCATGATCACAGCAGCAGTGCTCGCTGTGGCAATCGCGGCCGTAATCGGCTGGCAGGGACTACGCATGGAGGACCGGGTTTCCGAGATGCCGCAGACCGCGAGCGGGGAGGACCCCCCCGGCAACAGCAGCAGTAGTGGCGATGGTGAAGCGCCAGAACTTGCGGATCTGGCCTTTTTCGGAACGCCGGGCGAACAGGCCACTGAGTCGGTTGAACGTGCGGAAACCCTTCCCGAAACCAACCTACAGCTTATGCTGCGGGGCGTGATGGCCGGCGACACGGAAAAACGCGACAGCGCCCTGGTGGAGGGGCCCGACGGCAAGACCGAGGTTTACCGCGTCGGGGACGCCCTGCCCGGCAATGCGAGCCTGCGCGAGGTGCGTCAGCGCCGTATCGTCATTGAGCGTGCCGGTGCCCTGGAAACCCTGACCTTCCCAGAGAGCCAGGGGGGAAAGCTGGCGCTTAACGGCAACCAGCGGTCATCGGCCGGCGACAGCAGCAGTGATGCGGCGGACGATGCAGCCACGGACACCTCGACGCCCAGTGAGCGCTCCAGTTCGGATGTCCGGAGCCGGCTGGAAGAACTCCGCGAACGCCTGAGCAACTGACCGGGTAAGGCCGCCCATGCGCCTGGCTGTATTAACGGTGTTGCTGATCGCGGGCCTGGCCCATGGCATTGACCTTGGACAGGACCTGCTTGCGTACGTCGAGCGCCAGTTCGGCGGTGACGCCCGCGCCCGGCTGACGGCCTGGGAGCAGCTCGTGGCCGAGCACGAGGGTGCCAGCGAAGCGCGCCAGATGCAGGTGGTGAACCGCTTCTTCAACCAGCGTGATTTCGTTACCGACCAGTCGCACTGGGGGCGCCAGGACTACTGGGCCACGCCGGTTGAGTTCCTGGCCACCAATGCCGGTGACTGCGAGGAATTCGCCAATGCCAAGTACATGACCCTGCGTGCCATGGGGGTGCCCGAAGAACACCTCCGTATCACCTATGTGGACGCGCTCCACCTGGAACAGGCACACATGGTGCTGGCCTGGTACCCCGAACCCGGCGCTGAGCCCATGATTCTCGATAACCTGGTGGATCAAATCCAGCCCGCATCGCGGCGCCAGGACCTCAAGCCCGTCTACAGTTTCAACGGCACAGACCTCTGGCTCAGCCGGGACGAACGCTCGGACCGTCGTGTCGGCAGCGCCGACGAAGTCGAACAGTGGCGTCATCTCCGTAACCGTATGCTCAACGTCACGGGTAATTGATTCCCTCCTTTCCGTGTCATCCAATTGCGGCTTCCTCGTGCTTTACGTTAACGTCAACGTAAGACGTAATGGAGGCCGGCATGAACGCTGAAACCCAGACCACCCATACCATCAGCGACCTGGCGCGGGATTTCGACATCACCACCCGCACCATCCGTTTCTATGAAGAAGCCGGCCTTCTGGAGCCAAGGCGCGAGGGTCAACAACGGATCTACACGGACGCGGACAGGGTCAAGCTGAAACTGATCCTGCGGGGTAAACGCCTTGGCTTCAGCCTGGCGGAATCCCGGGACATCATCGAGATGTACGATCCCTCCTCCGGCAATGAGCGGCAACTCAATGCGTTACTGAGCAAAATTCGGGAACGACGTGAACAGTTGAACGACCAGATGCGTGAGCTCCAGCTCATGCAGGTGGAGCTTGATGAAGCGGAACAGCGCTGTCTCGATGCCATGAATCACTGAACAACAACAAAGCGGAGCCTCTCCATGACCTACCCCGGCCTCAATTTCAACCTCGATGACACAACGGCGATGCTCCAGGACCAGGTTCGCCAGTTCGCTCAGGGCGAGATCGCACCGCGCGCGGCAGCCATCGACAGTGACAATACTTTCCCTCGCGATCTCTGGCCCCAGATGGGCGATATGGGCCTGCTGGGCATGACGGTCCCGGAAGACGACAACGGCACTGGCATGGGCTACCTCGCTCACGTCATCGCCATGGAGGAAATCAGCCGCGCCTCCGGCTCCGTGGGCCTGAGTTACGGGGCCCATTCCAATCTCTGCGTGAATCAGATCGCTCGCAACGGCAATTCGGAACAGAGGTCAAAATACCTTCCGAAACTGATGACCGGCGAGCACGTGGGCGCACTGGCCATGAGCGAGCCCAATGCCGGCTCGGATGTGGTCAGCATGAAGCTGCGGGCCACCCGAGACGGTAACGGGTTCCGCCTCAATGGCAGCAAGATGTGGATCACCAACGGCCCGGACGCGGACGTCTATGTGATCTACGCCAAGACCGATCCCGAGAAAGAAGCCCGTGGCATCACCGCCTTCCTGGTGGAACACGACACTCCCGGCTTCAGCCAGGGCCCCAAGCTGGACAAGCTGGGCATGCGTGGTTCCAACACCTCGGAGCTGATCTTCGAGGACGCCTGGGTCCCGGAAGAGAACATTCTGGGCGCAGAGAACAACGGCGCCCGCGTGCTCATGTCCGGTCTCGATTACGAGCGCGTGGTTCTGGCCGGCGGCCCCGTAGGGATCATGCAGGCGTGCCTGGACCTGGTGCTGCCGTACGTGCACGACCGCAAACAGTTCGGCCAGGCCATCGGCGAGTTCCAGCTGATCCAGGCCAAAGTGGCGGACATGTACACCGAGCTCAACGTCTGCCGCTCCTACCTGTATACCGTGGCCGCCGCGTGCGACCGGGGCGAAACCAGCCGCAAGGACGCTGCGGGGGCGATCCTCTACTGCTCCGAGAAAGCCACCAGAATGGCGCTTGAGGCTATCCAGATCCTGGGCGGCAACGGCTATATCAACGAATACCCCGCCGGGCGGCTGCTCCGTGATGCCAAGCTCTACGAGATCGGGGCCGGCACCCAGGAGATCCGTCGTATGCTGATCGGGCGGGAACTGTTCAAGGAAACGGAGTAAGCCATGGCGATCCTCGAATCCTCCGTGGACACCGACGGAGCCCTCTTCCGGGAGCGCCGGGAGCATATGCAGGCGCTGGTGGACGACCTTACTGAAACGCTCGCCACCATCAGCGAAGGCGGTGGTGAAAAGGCTCGGGAACGCCACCGTACCAAGGGTAAGATGCCCGTGCGCGAGCGCATCAACCGGCTTCTGGACCCGGGGTCCCCCTTTCTGGAACTGGCTCCCATGGCCGCCTACCAAGTCTACGACAGTGAGGTTCCCGCCGCCGGTGCGGTGGGCGGCATCGGCCGGGTCAACGGGGTTGAGTGCGTCATCCTGGGCAACGACGCCACGGTCAAGGGCGGCACCTACTTCCCGCTGACCGTGAAGAAACACCTGCGCGCCCAGACCATCGCCGCGGAAAACCACCTGCCGTGCATCTACCTGGTGGATTCGGGCGGCGCCAACCTGCCCCAGCAGGACGAGGTTTTCCCGGACCACGATCACTTCGGTCACATCTTCTTCCGCCAGGCCAACCTTTCCGCTAACGGCATTCCCCAGATCGCCGTGGTCATGGGCCCCTGCACCGCCGGCGGCGCCTACGTGCCCGCCATGGCGGACGAGGCGATCATGGTCGATGGCCAGAGCACCGTCTATCTGGCGGGGCCGCCCCTGGTGAAAGCCGCTACCGGTGAGAGCGTCTCCGCCGAGGAGCTGGGCGGCGCCGAGATGCACACAAGCACCTCCGGCCTGGCGGATCACCTGGCGCACAGTGAGGAAGACGCCCTGGAACGTGCGCGCGCCTGCATCGCCAACCTCAACTGGCACAAAGGGGACTGGTTGCGCCGCCGCGAGCCACGCGAGCCGCTCTACCCGGCCGACGAGCTGTACGGCGTGGTGCCCACGGACCTCAAGACGCCCTATGACGTCCGCGAGGTCATTGCCCGGCTGGTGGATGGCTCTGAGTTTGACGAGTTCAAGGCCCGCTTCGGCACTACCCTGGTCTGTGGTTTCGCGCACTGGGCCGGCATGCCCGTGGGCATCATCGCCAACAACGGCATCCTGTTCTCGGAGTCCTCCCAAAAGGGCGCGCACTTTGTGGAGCTGTGCTGCCAGCGCGGCATCCCGCTGGTGTTCCTGCAGAACATCACTGGCTTCATGGTTGGACGCGAGGCGGAACAGGGCGGCATCGCCCGCCACGGCGCCAAGCTGGTCAATGCCGTTGCCTGCGCCAGCGTGCCCAAGTTCACGGTTATCATTGGCGGCAGCTTCGGCGCCGGCAACTACGGCATGTGCGGTCGCGCCTATGAACCACGCTTCCTGTTCATGTGGCCGAATGCGCGCATCGCTGTCATGGGCGGCGAACAGGCTGCCGGAGTGCTGGCGGATGTAAAACGCGGCGCCATCGAACGCCAGGGGGAGACCTGGTCCGATGAGGACGAAGCCGCCTTCAAGCAGCCGGTGGTCGAACAGTTCGAGCGCCAGTCGCACCCCTACTACGCCAGCGCCCGGCTCTGGGACGACGGCATCATCGACCCGGCCAGAACCCGTGAGGTAATTGCCCTGGCCCTCTCCGCCGCGCTCAATGCCCCCGAGGCCGACACCCGCTACGGCGTCTTCCGGATGTAAGGAGCCCCAGATGAATAATATCGATAACGCCGTGCTGGTCGACACACCCCGGCAAGGACTGCGCCGCATCCGACTCAACCGCCCGGACAAACGCAACGCCTTCAATGCCGGTATCATCGCGGAGTTGAGCAGCGCCATCGAAGCGGCAGCGCGTGACGATGAAATACGCGCTGTTCTGCTGGCGGCCGAGGGCAAGCACTTCTCCGCCGGCGCCGACCTGGAATGGATGCGCTCCACCGCCGCCATGGGCGCGGAAGAGAACCGGGAGGACGCCCTGGCGCTGGCCCGCCTTATGCGCCTTCTGGACGAATGCCCCAAGCCCACGCTGGCCCGGGTCCAGGGCGCCGCTTTCGGGGGTGCGCTGGGGCTGATCTGCTGTACCGACATTGCCATCGCCGCCACCGATGCCCGTTTCTGCCTGAGCGAGGTGCGCCTTGGACTGGTACCGGCAACCATTGGCCCCTACGTGGTGCGCACCCTGGGTCAGCGCCAGGCACGGCGCTACATGCTCAGCGCGGAGCTGCTCGAGGCGGAACAGGCCCGGTCGCTTGGATTGATCCACGAACTGGCGGATCCGGCACAGCTTGATGACCGGGTCGAGGCGCTTGCCGGGCAATTGATGCAGGCCGGGCCTGAGGCCCAGTCCGAGTGCAAGCTCCTGCTGCGCGGGCTGGATGATCCGGCTGCTGGCGAGGGCGTGGATGAGTTCACCGCCGCCATGATCGCCCGGGTCCGCACCAGCGCCGAGGGTCAGGAGGGCCTGAGGGCCTTCCTGGAAAAGGATACCCCCGCCTGGCAGGAGGCCAGCCCCGATGAATGACCTCACCCTGCTGATCGCCAACCGGGGCGAGATCGCTGCACGCATCATCCGCACCGCCCGCCGCATGGGCCTGCGTACCGTGGCCGTGTATTCCCAGGCGGACCGTGATGCCCCATTCGTGGCCGCCGCGGACCAGGCTGTCGCCATCGGCCCGGCGCCGGCCCGGGAATCCTACCTGGACCCGGACCGCATCCTGCGGGCTGCGCGGGAGACCGGCGCCGACCTGATCCACCCGGGCTATGGCTTCCTATCCGAGAGCACGGAGCTGGTCAGGCGCTGCGAGGACGCTGGCATCCGGTTCGTGGGTCCGGGCACCGACGCCATTGCCGCCATGGGCGACAAAACCGCCGCCAAGCGACTGATGGAAGATGCCGGCGTACCACTGGTGCCCGGCTACCACGGCGACGATCAGTCCCTGGACCACCTGGAATCCGAAGCCCGCCGGATTGGCCTTCCGGTGCTGATCAAGGCCAGCGCCGGCGGGGGCGGCAAGGGCATGCGCGTGGTGCGTGAATTCAGTGAGCTTCGCAACGCCCTGGATGGCGTCAAGCGCGAGGCCAGCGCCGCCTTCGGTAATGACCAGGTTCTGCTGGAACGCTTTGTGGACCAGCCCCGGCACGTGGAAGTCCAGGTCCTGTTTGATCACCACGGCAACGGCCGACACCTGTTTGACCGTGACTGCTCCATCCAGCGCCGCCACCAGAAAATCCTGGAGGAAGCACCGGCCCCGGGTCTCACCCAGGCCACGCGTGACGCCATGGCGGACGCCGCGTTGCGCTGCGCCCACGCCATCGGCTATCGCAACGCCGGCACCGTGGAGTTCCTGCTCGGGCCCGACGGCCGCTTCTACTTCATGGAGATGAACACCCGCCTTCAGGTGGAACACCCCGTCACCGAGGCCATTACCGGCCTGGACCTGGTGGAGTGGCAGATCCGCATCGCCCTGGGCGACCCCCTCCCCTGGCCCCAGGAGGCGCTGGCGATCAACGGCCACGCCATGGAAGCGCGCGTCTATGCCGAAGATCCGGACCAGGGGTTCCTCCCGACCAGCGGCCGCATCCAGTATCTGGATGAGCCCGAAAACATGGCCGGCATACGCATTGACTCCGGTATTGCCCAGGAGTTGACGGTCTCAAACCATTACGACCCCATGCTCGCCAAGGTCATCACCCATGGCACGGACCGCCACGCCGCCATTAGCCGCCTGCGCGGGGCCCTGATGCGTTACCATCTGGGCGGATTCCCCACCAATATCGGCTACCTGTGCCGGATACTGAACCATGACTCTTTCATTAACAGCGATTTACAGACACATTTTGCGGAACAACATGAAGCGGATCTGGTAGCGCCAGCAATCACCGGGGACACCGCCCTGGCACTGGGCCTGCTGGGCTGGCTCTGGCTCCAGCAGCCGGAAACCGCCTCAGCCGACCCCTGGGATGCCCTCACCGGATGGCGCCTCGTTGGCGAGCCGTGGCAGCGGGCGGAAGTCCACCACGGCGAACGCCATACCCTGGAATACGCCCTCCAGCCCAGGACCGGCGATTGGCATCAGGTCCGGGTCCGGGGCCTCTCCGATCACACCCTGACCCTGCGCTGGCACCGCCGGGGCCATCAGGGCACGGTATTGGTGGAATCCCCCGGACGGTGCCGCCGGGAACTGTCCCTCACCGCCATCAGCCGCCCACCGGCAGGGGTGACGCTCTTTGCCGAGGGCGAAGCCTGGACCGTGCGCGTTAACCACCCGGAAATGGATCTGGCCGAAGCGGACACCGGCAACCTGACCGCCCCCATGCACGGGCGCGTGGTCGCGCTGCACTGCGCCGCTGGCGAGCGGGCCAACAAGGGTCAGCCGCTGGTGGTCATGGAAGCCATGAAAATGGAACACACCATCACCGCCCCGGCCGACGGCACGGTCACGGAACTCTACTGCAGTGAAGGCGACAGCCTCAGCTCCGGCCAGACCCTGCTCGCCTTCGAACCGGACGGAGACACCCCATGAGCGACCATGCCGAAATCGTCGAAGTCGGCCTGCGCGACGGCCTCCAGAACGAAGGCACGCCCGTCGACGCCACAACCCGCGCCCGCTGGTTCAACGCCCTCGCCGACGCCGGCCTGAACCGGATCGAGGCCGGCAGTTTCGTCTCGCCGAAATGGGTTCCCCAGATGGCCAGCACTGACCAGGTCATCGCCGGCATCCAGCGGCGCCCCGGTCTTTCCGTTGAAACCCTGATCCCCAACCAGAAAGGCCTCGACGCTGCCCTGGCTTCCCGGGTGGACCGCATCGCCGTCTTCACCGCCGCCTCCGATGCGTTCACGCAGAAAAACATCAACTGCAGCATCACCGAAAGCCTCGAGCGCTTCGCCCCCTTGATTGAAGCGGCCAATAACGCCGGCCTCCGCGTACGCGGCTACATCTCCACCATCGCCGCCTGCCCCTACGCCGGCCGAATCCAGCCCGGGGCCGTCGCCGACGTCACCGAACGCCTGCTGGGACTCGGCTGCGACGACATCTCCCTGGGCGACACCACCGGCGTCGCCCGGCCCAGGGAAATCGATGCCATCCTGGATGCCGTCCTCCCTCTCGTGCCGGCAGAGCGACTCGCCCTGCACTGCCACGACACCTACGGCCAGGCCCTTGCCAACATCCTCCAGGGCCTCAACCGCGGCATCAGGACCTTCGACAGCGCCGTCGCCGGCCTCGGCGGCTGCCCCTACGCCAAAGGCGCCTCCGGCAACCTCGCCACCGAGGACCTGTTGTACCTCCTTGAAGGCCAGGGCCTGCACACCGGCGTCGACCTCGAGGCGGTATGCCGCATCGGCAACGACATCTGCCACAGACTTGATCGACGTACACCCTCGAAAGTCGCGCAGGCGATGCAATGTTAAGCTGAGCGGCAGACAAGCGCCAAAACAACCCAGGAACCCAACCCATGACTGAAGCCCCAATCTGGCAACCGTCACAGGAACGAATCCAGAACGCCCGCATCACCCACTACCACAACTGGCTCCAGACCCAGGGCCATCAACCGGGCAACACCTGGCAGAGCCTCCACCAATGGAGCATCGACAACCCCGCGGCATTCTGGGAAACCATCTGGCAATACTTCGACGTCCGCGGCCAGTACCAGGCCCGCCGCATCTTCGAGAACGGCGACCAGATGCCCGGCGCCACCTGGTTCGGCGGCGCCCGCCTCAACTTTGCCGAAAACCTTCTGCGCGGCGAACCCGACCGTGTCGCCCTTATCGAGCAACGCGAAGACGGCCGCGGCCGCCAGATGACCTACGGCGAACTGCGTGAACACAGCGCCCGCCTCGCCGGCACCCTCCAGGAACACGGCGTCAGCAAGGGCGATCGTGTTGCCGCCTTCATCACCAACGGCATCGAAGCCATCATCGGCATGCTGGCCACCGCCCGCCTGGGCGCCGTATGGTCCTCCTGCTCTCCGGACTTCGGCTTCCAGGGTGTGCTGGAACGCTTTGGCCAGATCGAACCCAGGGCCCTGATCGCCGTCAATGGCTACCAGTACAACGGTAAGGCGATTGATACCCGCGCGCGCGTCGAACAGCTCGCAGGCGCACTCCCCAGCCTCTCCGTTCAGATCCGGATCGACAACCAGCCCGACTGCCCCTGGGACGAGGCCGCCAACACCGTCGGATGGAAGGACGCCCTGATGGCCGAACCCGCCGCCGGGTTTACCCCCATGGCCTTTGACGACCCGCTCTACATCCTCTACTCCTCCGGCACCACCGGCGCGCCCAAGTGCATCGTCCACGGCATCGGCGGCACCCTTCTCCAGCATCTCAAGGAGCTGGGTCTGCACACCGATGTAGGCCCGGACGACGTGGTCTTCTACTACACCACCACCGGCTGGATGATGTGGAACTGGCTCGCCAGCACCCTGTCCCTGGGCGCCACCGCCGTCCTCTACGACGGCTCGCCGATGGCCCCCACGCCGGAGGTCCTCTGGAACCTGGCCGAGGAACACGGCATTACCGTCTTCGGCGCCAGCGCCAAATACTACGCCGCCTGCGGGAAACAGGGCCTGGAACCCGCGGAGACCCACGGCCTGGATCCGCTGAAGGCGATTCTTTCCACCGGCAGCCCTCTGGCCCATGAAAGCTTTGACTACATCTACCGGGACGTGAAACCGGACGTCTGCCTGTCCTCCATCTCCGGCGGCACCGATATTGTCTCCTGCTTCGCCCTCGGCAACCCGACCCTGCCGGTCTACCGGGGCGAACTCCAGTGCCTCGGCCTTGGCATGGACGTAGCCATCTATAACGACGAGGGGCAGCCGGTGGCCGGGCAGAAAGGCGAGCTGGTGTGCCGCGCGCCTTTTCCCTGCATGCCGGTCGGCTTCTGGAACGACCCTGAGGGCGAGCGCTTCCACAGCGCCTACTTCAACCGCTTCCCCAACACCTGGGCCCACGGAGACTTTGGTGAAATCCGCGAACACCCGGCGACAGAGGACACTCCCGCCCAGCGCGGCATGATCATCCACGGCCGGGCGGATGCGGTACTGAACCCGGGTGGGGTACGCATCGGAACCGCCGAGATCTACCGTCAGGTCGAAAAACTGGATGACGTCCTGGAATCCATCGCCGTGGGCCAGCAATGGGGTGACGATCAGCGCGTCGTGCTCTTCGTGCGACTCCGCGAGGACGTGGCGCTCAACGATGAGCTCTGCGAGCGCCTACGACACGTTATCCGGGAGAACACCACACCACGCCATGTGCCGGCGAAAATCATCCAGGTACCGGACATTCCACGCACGCTCAGCGGCAAGATCGTGGAGCTGGCGGTGCGCAACGTGATCCACGGTGAATCCGTGAAGAACCGTGAGGCGCTGGCCAACCCGAACGCGTTGGACCATTTCCGGAATCTGGCGCAACTGCGGGACTAGGCGCCCGCAGGCGGGGCGTGAGTTGTGCTGAGCGCCTCGCGGGTCTTGTCCGCGATACCGATGCCGGCGCCGGCCATGGCCTGGTAGGTTTCGGAAACGCCGGCTCGCTGCAGCGGTGCCGCCTCGTCGTCATGGAAGGTATTGGCAACAATCGGACCGGTGAACCCCATCTTCCGGAGGTTGCGGGCTGCGATCAGTTTCCCCTCCAGGTGTGGCATGGCAAGGATGACCGCCTGCAGGCCCTCCAGGTCCAGCCCCTGCCACAGTTCGATATCCTCGGCGTCCGCGTAGACCACGTTGTGGCCCCGGGTGCACTGGTTTGCCACCTTGTCCGGATCCGCGTCCATGCCCACAACGGTGAGTCCACCTGCACCAACAGCGGTGTACGCCGCCTGCCCGGTGCGCCCCATCCCAACAATCAGGATGTCCGCCTGGCCCAGTGACAGCGGCTGCTGGTCCGGGTGATCACTGGACCGCTCGAACCGCCTCAGCCAGGGCTCCATCCGGTCAAACAGCGGATGCGCGATGCGGTTGAGCGGTGCTGCCACCAGGAAGGAGACCGCGACTGTAATCGCGAGGGGCACCAGCCAGGCCTCAAGCACACTGGCAGCCACAATCAGCCCGAACTCACTGTAGCTCATCAGGCTGAGCGCCCCCAGAAAGGCATTGCGGCTGCGCAGGCGGAAAAGAATGAGCAGGAAGAAGAACAGGATGCCCTTGAGGGGCAGCAACAGCGCCATGCCGAGCGCGAACAGCAGCGCCTGCTGGTCCGGAAGACCCGACATACCGATCTGCAGGAAAAAACCGACCAGAAGGATTTCCTTCAGCCCCCACAGGGAATGGGACAGCTCCTGGGCCCGGGGATGATTCGCCAGCAGGACGCCCATTGCCAGGGCGCCCACCTCCGGACTGAGTCCCACCACCTCAAAGCCATAGCCCCCAACAGCAACCGCCAGGACCACGCCCATCAGAACCAGCAGCTCCTCGTGCCCGGCTACATCCATCAGCCAGTGCATGACCGGGCGCAGAAGCGGCAGTGCCAGCACCACCAGGGCCCAGGGCGAGGGTGTCTGCCCACCGGCCACGCTCAGCACCACAAGAGCAATGAGGTCCTGCAGGATGAGAATGCCGATGGCTACCCGCCCGTGGAAGGAGCGAAGCTCCCCTTTGGCCTCCAGAACCTTGGCCGCCAGCACGGTACTGGAGAATGCCAGGGCGGTTGCCAGCAGCAGCGCATTCGCCGTGCTGATCTCCAGAAGATAGAGGATTCCTGTTCCCAGGATGCCGACACTGATCATGAAATGCAGGATGGCGCCACCCACCACGGCTGGCTCCACCAGATGCCGGATCTTGAGCTTCAGCCCGACCGAGAACAGCAGCATGAGGACGCCGAGATGCGCCACATGATCCAGGAACGGCCCTGCCTGGGGCGGGAGCCCAAATGCCTGCCCCCAAAGGTTGAGCGCAAACCCGGCGGCGAGAAATCCAATCAGAGGCGGCAGACCGACCTGGCGCACCATGAGACCGAAAACAAACGCAAATGAAAGAGAGACAACTTCGATTAACATTGACTAGGCTGTGTCCTGATTATCACGGACGCGGGCTTCGGGTACCGCACTCAAAAGCCGGATTGTAGCATTGATGGCTGGATCATAACGGAGGCATCTCGCATGGAAATCTATCAGGAGTTCACGTTACTGCTGTTGATCGCCGTGGTTGTGGGTTATTTTTCCATGCTCCTGCGCCAGCCACTGCTTATTGCGTACCTGGCGGTCGGCATCATTGTAGGCCCCAGCATACTGGGCATTGTCTCCGCCCACACACAGATTGACCTTCTCGCCCACTGGGGCATCACCATTCTGCTGTTCGTCGTTGGTCTCAAACTGGATCTGAGGATTGTGCGTTCCCTGGGGCCTGTGGCCCTGGCGACGGGACTGGGTCAGCTTGCATTCACCATCCTGATCGGTTTCGGTCTGACGCTTCTGCTCGGCTTTTCCCCGATCGATGCGCTCTATATCGCCATCGCCCTGACCTTTTCCAGCACCATCATCATCGTCAAGCTCCTTTCCGACAAAGGCGAGCTGGAATCCCTGCATGGCCGCATCGCCATGGGCTTCCTGATCGTCCAGGACATCGCGGTTGTTCTCGCCATGCTGGGCCTGAACCTCACCATCCCCACCGCGGATGACCAGCTTATCCCGCCGCTTCAGGGCCTTGGCATCAGCGTGGTGTTCATGGTGGTCGTCCTGCCATTGCTGATGCGGTATGTGATTCCGGGGCTGATGCGCAGCCTGGCCCGCTCCGTCGAGATGCTGATGCTGTTCGCCATCGCGTGGGGGACCATGCTTGCGGCGGGAGCGGACATCCTGGGGCTTTCAAAGGAAGTCGGGGCGTTCATTGCCGGCTTCTCCCTGGCCAACACGGCCGTCAAGGACGTGATCACAAGCCGGCTGACGAGCCTGCGGGACTTCCTGCTCCTGTTCTTTTTCATCTACATGGGTGAACAGCTCAACCTGAGCCTTATTGGAGACAACCTCTTTCCTGCCCTGGTTCTCTCCCTGTTCGTTCTGATCGGCAATCCCCTGATCGTCATGGCCATTATGGGAGGCATGGGGTATCGGCGTCGTACTGGGTTCAAGGCGGGGCTGACCGTGGCTCAGATCAGCGAGTTCTCGATCATCTTCATAACCATGGGGCTGGGCCTCGGCCACATCGGCGATAACGTGCTCGGTGTGGTGACGCTGGTCGGTATCGTGACCATCACGACCTCAACCTACATGATTCTCTACTCCGAACAGCTTTTTGAGCGGGTTCGGGGGTGGCTCTCGCCGTTCGAGCGTACTCTGACCTACCGTGAACTCGACGACTATACACAGGGGCAGGCGGCTCCGATCATCATCATTGGACTGGGACGTCTGGGGCGACGCATTGCCGGTCAACTCATCGAACGCGGGGAAGACGTCATTGGTGTTGATATTGATCCGGGACGGGTCGAACGGGCCCAGACCGAGGGGATACATGCCGTCTTTGGTGACGCGGAGGACATTGAGTTCCTGTCCCATCTGCCGGTCCACACCGCGAAGTGGGTTGTCAGCACACTGCCCCGGCGCGAAGTGAACGAAATTCTGATGCAGGGGCTCGCCCTTTTTGCGAGATCCGGGCGCATCGCCATTGCCAGCTTCCGGGAGGATGACGAAATTAACTGGAAAAACAGGAACGTGGACTTGATTCTTCACCCGTATCGTGAAGCCGCGGAGCAGGCGGTCGCACAAATTACGCCCTGACCGTTCCAGCCAGTCAGCGCCAGAAACGCTGCATCTGAAGAAAGGTAACGGAGGCGGACCAGGTGATCAGCATGAAGCCGATCAGCGCCTCCACGCCAAAAATGAAACGGATGGGGCCAACAGGATAAACCTCCCCATACCCCAAAGTGGTATAGGTCACGGCGGAAAAGTAGATGTAGTCCATCACGCCGGACACATGGCCTCCGGTTACAGAACCCGCACCCTCAATCTGGGCCAGCGTCCAAGAGACCAAACCGAACAGCCAGATCTCAATGACGTGGGCTACAAAAAGCCCCAGAACCATCAGGACCATACATAGGGACTGGTGCAGGCTGGTGCCATCAAAGCGCCGCATGAGCGCCGTAGCGGCCATACAGTGGAGAACGACTGAGGCAATCAGCGCAACGAGTGTTGCAGCGCCAGCGATTGCGTGCGTCTGCGTCAGCATGAGTCCACTTTTCGGATCGTTGTAAACAGAAAAGCCGCACCCCGGAGGGTACGGCTTTCATCATAGCCTGATACGGGCGTTCCGTCAGACCACCTTCTTGAGTTCTTCCTCAAGCTGCGGTACCGCATCAAACAGGTCCGCTACAAGGCCGTAGTCCGCCACCTGGAAAATGGGCGCGTCCTCGTCCTTGTTGATGGCCACAATGAACTTGGAATCGCCCATGCCGGCCAGGTGCTGGATGGCACCGGAAATGCCGACGGCGATGTAGAGGTTCGGGGCCACGATCTTGCCGGTCTGGCCGACCTGCATGTCGTTTGGTACGAACCCAGCGTCGACGGCGGCACGGGACGCGCCGATGGCGGCGCCCAGAACGTCGGCGACAGACTCCAGCATCTTGAAGTTGTCGCCATTCTGCATGCCGCGACCACCGGAGATGACCACGTCGGCAGCTGCCAGATCCGGACGATCGGATTCGGCCAGCTCTTCGCTGACGAACTCGGAAAGGCCGGCGTCGTGCGCTGATTCCACGGATTCAACCGAAGCTGAACCGCCCTCAGCCGCAACCGGGTCAAAGCTGGTGGTCCGAACGGTGATCACCTTGACGCTGTCGCTGGACTGCACAGTCGCAATCGCGTTACCGGCGTAGATCGGGCGAACGAAGGTGTCCTCGGACTGCACACCGATGATGTCGGAAACCTGCGCCACGTCGAGCATGGCGGCAACACGCGGCATGGTGTCCTTGCCAACGGTGCCGGCGGAGGCGAACAGATGGCTGTAGCCCTTGCCCACTTCCGCGATCAGCAGACTGAGATTCTCGGCGAGGTCATGCCCGTAAGCGTCATTGTCGGCAGCGAGCACCTTGTTGACGCCGTCCGCCTTGGCGGCCTGTTCGGCAACACCGCCGATGTCCTTGCCGGCGACCAGGACGTCGATGTCACCACCAGCAGACTTGGCAGCGGCGATAACACTGAGTGTCGACCCGGCCAGCTCACCCTTGTTGTGATCTGCAATAACCAGTGTACTCATTTAAATCACCTTCGCTTCGTTCTTCAGTTTGTCGACCAGCTCCTCAACGCTCTCGACCTTGACACCGGGCTGACGCGGCTGCGGCTCTTCAACCTTGAGTGTCTTGAGCCGCGGCGCAACATCGACGCCCAGATCGGCCGGGCTGATGGTCTCGAGCGGCTTCTTCTTGGCCTTCATGATGTTGGGGAGCGAAGCGTAGCGCGGTTCGTTCAGGCGCAGATCCGTGGTAACCACGGCCGGCAGGTTCAGGGAAACGGTCATCAGGCCGCCGTCGATCTCACGGGTCACCTTGACCTTTTCACCTTCCACCTCGACCTCGGAGGCAAAGGTGCCCTGGGGCATCCCGGCCAGCTGGGCCAGCATCTGGCCAGTCTGGTTGTTATCGGTGTCGATAGACTGTTTGCCCATGATCACCAGGTTCGGCTCTTCCTTGTCCACGACGGCCTTGAGCATCTTGGCCGCATCCAGGGACTGGACATCTTCGTCCGTCTCGACCTGGATGGCGCGGTCAGCGCCCAGTGCCAGCGCGGTGCGCAGCTGCTCCTGGCTGACCTTGGGACCGATGGTCACGGCGACAATCTCGGTGGCAACGCCCTTCTCCTTGAGACGGACCGCTTCCTCAACGGCGATCTCGCAGAATGGGTTCATTGCCATCTTGACGTTGGACAGGTCCACGCCGGTGTTATCCGGCTTGACGCGAACCTTGACGTTGTAGTCAATCACTCGTTTTACAGCGACCAGAACCTTCATAGATTCCTCGTTTCCTGCCATGGGTTTAGAATGTTCATGCGGCGGGCGTCCCCGGCAAAAGCGCCCTAATACTGACGACAAAACCACAGGGGGTCAATAGCTCCAGGGACGGGATGCCATTGCTCAATGTCATTCAAACAAACGTTTGTTTGATTTCCATGATGATATATCCTGTGGCAACGTAAAGCCACAGATTGCCCATTGGAAATCCTGAGGAGACTATCGTGGAACGCGAATCGATGGAGTTTGACGTCCTGATCGTGGGGGCGGGCCCTGCTGGACTCTCGGCTGCCTGCCGTATCCAGCAGCTGGCCAACGAGGCGGAGCAGGAACTGACCGTCTGTGTTGTCGAGAAGGGATCCGAGGTCGGTGCCCACATCATCGCCGGCACCGTTTTCGAGCCGACCAGCCTCAATGAGCTCTTCCCCGACTGGAAGGAGCGCGGTGCCCCGCTGAACACGCCGGTCACCCGGGATGACATCTACTTCCTGCGCGGCGCCGACAGTGCCCGCAAGGCGCCCAACGCCTTTGTGCCAAAGAACATGCACAACCATGGCAACTACATCATCAGCCTGGCCAACCTGTGCCGCTGGCTCGGCGAGCAGGCCGAACAGCTGGGCGTCGAGATCTATCCGGGTTTCCCGGCCGCCGAAGTCCTGTACGAGGATGGCGTGGTCAAGGGCATCCTCACCGGCGAGTTCGGCGTCGACGCCGAGGGCAACCACAAGGACGGCTACATGCCACCCATGGAGCTGCGGGCGAAATACACTCTGTTCAGCGAAGGCTGCCGGGGGCACCTGGGCAAGGACCTGCTGCAGCAGTTCAACCTGGACGAGGGCAAGGACCCGCAGCACTACGGCCTTGGCATCAAGGAGCTGTGGGACATCGACCCGGCCAACCACGAACCCGGGCTGGTGGTGCACACCGCGGGCTGGCCGCTGTCCGAGAGCGGCTCCACCGGGGGTGGGTTCCTGTATCACCTGGAAAACGGCCAGGTCTATGTCGGGCTGATCACCGACCTGTCCTACTCCAACCCCTACGTCTCGCCGTTCGAGGAATTCCAGCGGATGAAGACGCACCCGACCATCAAACAGCACCTGGAAGGCGGCAAGCGGGTATCCTACGGGGCGCGGGCCATCACCAAGGGCGGCTACAACAGTCTGCCCCGGATGCATTTCCCCGGCGGGCTGCTGCTGGGCTGTGACGCGGGCACGCTGAACTCGTCCAAGATCAAGGGCTCGCACACCGCCATGAAGTCCGGGATGCTGGGCGCTGAAGCGGTTTTCGAGGCGATCCAGAAGGGCTCTGAAGGCGGCGACGACCTGACTGCCTTTGCGGAGAAGTTCGAGAACAGCTGGCTCTTCCGGGAACTGTTCGCCGAGCGCAACTTCAGCCCGGCCATGCACAAGTTCGGCACCGTGATCGGTGGCGGCATCGCCTACCTGGAGCAGAACATCCTGCGCCGGCCGCTGCCGATCACCTTCCACGACACCACGCCGGATCACGCGGCGCTTAAGCCGGCCTCTGAGTGTTCGAAGATCGACTACCCGAAGCCGGACAACAAGCTGACCTTCGACCGGCTGTCCTCGGCGTTCATGTCGAACACCAATCACGAGGAAGACCAGCCCTGCCACCTGCAGCTCAAGGATCCGGAGATTCCCATCCGGGATAACCTGCCGACCTACGACGAGCCGGCACAGCGTTACTGCCCGGTGGGCGTGTACGAGGTGGTGGATGCCGAGGACGGCAGCGGCAAGAAGTTCCAGATCAACGCGCAGAACTGCATCCACTGCAAGACCTGCGACATCAAGGACCCGGCCCAGAACATCCAGTGGGTGGTCCCCGAAGGGGGCGGTGGCCCCAACTATCCCAATATGTAAGGGGTAGGTACAAAAAAAGGCGACCCGCGGGTCGCCTTTTTTATGTCCGTTGCACTGAAAACGCTGCTGATTCAGTGCTTGGAGAAAGACTCAGTGCACGTGGCCGTGCTCTTTCTCTTCGTCGGACGGCTCACGCGTATCAACCACCTCAACATCGAAGTGCAGACGCTGGCCGGCGAGCGGATGGTTGGCATCGATGGTCACGGTCTCATCCTCAACGGATACCACGCGTACGATCTGCGGGCCGCCGGGCGTTTCCGCCTGGAACTGCATGCCGGGCTCGACCTTCTCAACGCCCTCAAAAGCGGAGCTCGGGACGGGCTGGACCAGTTCTTCGCGGACTTCGCCGTAAGCGTTCTCCGGATCCAGGGATACCTGGGCTTCGTCACCCTGGGCCTTGTCGGTCAGTGCTTCTTCCAGGCCACTGATGATGTTCTGGGCCCCTTCCAGATAGCTGAGCGGCTCACGCTCGCGGGAAGAATCCAGAACCTCACCCTCGTCGTTCTTGAGGGTGTAGTGGATGCTGACGACACGGGATTCGGTCATGTTGACTCCTTGCGTATAGGACAGAAACGTCGTAATAACAATAGTGCGGTGGATCGAAAGTGTTGCTGAACAGCGGCCTGTACAGAGGGACTTACGACGATCCGGGACGCAAGGGTGCTGCTCAATACAGGCACCCATACTCCATGATAGAAAATAATGGCGGCTTTGAAAACCGTGATCAGCCGATCCGGCCCAGGGAAAAGAAACTGCCCTGACTGACCACCCCGACGTGGGTTGCGCCGTTGATGGCCCGCTCCTCAGCCAGTTCCGTGAGGTGGTAGAAGGCACTGCGCTCGATCCGGGCCTGGAGCCCGCGCCGTACCATCACATAGGGCTGGGGTTCGCCGCTTTTATCATCCGTTCGAACGATCAGCGGGTGCGAGTCACCGATCGGGAAGCGGTCCTCCACATCCGTATGCAGCCAGAGAACGCGCCCACCCCCCTCACCTTCCTGCTCAACGCTGTGTGCGAGGAAGGGAACATCTTCCACCTGGATGCGGTACTTTTCGTGCGGTGTTAGAAGATAGTAGTAACCATCTGATTCACGCCGCATGATGGAGGCGAAAAGTCGGCGCAGCGCCAGCCGTTCAATTTCACGGCCCTGGTAGAACCAGCGGCCATTGCGGTTGATGAACAGTTCCAGGTCGTCCGTGAACGGCGGATCCCACTGATCCACCGGCGGGCCCTTTCCGGTTGTATCGTATTGGGCGACGTGTTCGAATTGTCGGGCCAGTTCCGCCTGGGAATCGGGTTCCCCCATCTGCAGCCCTCCGGCGCAATCAGTGCATGGAACAGGTCCGATACTAGCGGTGCGAGCCCTCCCCTTCAATGACGGACATGACGGAGACGGAGCATGACGGAGCGTTTTTCAGCCACGCAGCTGCTGAGTGAATTCCCGCTTGAGTCGGGGCTTGCCTATCTCAACCACGCGGCCGTGGCACCCTGGCCGCGGCGTGCCAGTGATGCCGTTGCCCGCTTCGCCCATGAGAACAGCCACCTGGGGGCCACTCACTATCCCCAGTGGCTCACGGTTGAGGACCAGCTCAGGCACAACCTGGCCCGGCTGATCAATGCACCGTCCGCGCAGGACATCGCCCTGTGCAAGAACACCTCCGAAGCGCTTTCCATGGTTGCGGCTGGCCTGGACTGGCATGAAGGGGATGAAATCATCATCACGAGCCAGGAATTCCCCTCCAACCGGATTGTGTGGGAGTCTCTTGTGAGCCGTGGCGTCCGCATACGGGTGGCGGATATCGACCGCCAGGACGTCACACCGGAAGGCGCGATTGAGGACCTGATCACTGACAGAACCCGCCTGATGTCGGTCAGCTCAGTCCAGTATGGCACCGGCCTGCGTCTTGACGCCGCCCATCTGGGCGCGCTCTGTGACAGCCATGGCATCCTGTTCTGTCTGGACGCCATCCAGAGTGCCGGTGCCGAGCCGCTGGATGTCCAGGCCGCGGGCGCCCATTTTGCCATGGCGGATGGCCACAAGTGGATGCTGGGACCCGAAGGCCTGGCCTTTTTCTATGTGGCACCGGAATGGCGGGAGTCACTGAAACTCTATGAATACGGTTGGCACATGGTTGCCGACCCCGGCAACTTCGACCGTAAGGACTGGGCCCCGGCTCCGGACGCACGGCGCTTTGAGTGCGGCAGCCCCAATCTGCTCGCAGCCCATGCCCTTGAGGCCAGCACCGGTCTGCTGCTTGAAGTGGGACTGGATCAGGTCAGGAGCCTGATTGACCAGCGCGTGAGCCGCCTGGCGAGCGGTCTGGATCGCATTAAGGGCATTACCCCCGTGACGCCCCGGGAGCCACAGCGCCGGCTTGGCATCTACACCGTACAGGTCGATGGGCTGGACAACCGCCATCTCTGTGACCGGCTGGCCCAGCACCGGGTTATCAGCGCCAGCCGCGGCGGCGGGGTACGGTTCTCGCCCCACTTCTATACCCCTTATGCCGCACTGGAGCAGGCCCTGGACACCCTGGAACGCCTCGTGCGCCAGGGCTGATCAGATGGCGGAACCCTCGCCCTGACGGGGCAGAATGAACTCCACGTCGCTGTTCTGGGTGGCATTCATGAGCGCTCCCACCACATCGGTGATGGAAGCTCCCCGGTAAAGGATCTGGTAGAGCCCCCGCACCAGGGGCATGTAGACGTCCAGCTCGATGGCTTTCTCGTGGACCAGCTCCAGAGTCCGGACCCCCTCTGCCACCTGCCCGAGCTCTGTCACGGCCTCATCCAGAGTGCTGCCCTGCCCGACGGCATAGCCGACCCGGTAATTGCGGCTCAGACTGGAGCTGCACGTCACGATCAGGTCCCCGACGCCGGCCAGCCCCAGGAACGTCATGGGGTTGGCCCCCATGCTCACGGCAAAGCGGCTCATTTCCGCCAGGCTGCGGGTAATCAGCATGGACTTGGTGTTCTCGCCCATACCCCTGGCATCGGCCAGGCCGGAAACCACCGCATAGATGTTCTTGAGTGCGCCGCCAAGCTCAACACCGTACACATCCAGGTTGGCATAGATACGGAAATAGGCGTTCCCCAGGGCCTGCTGGACACGCTCCCGCAGTTCCCGGTCCTCGGAAGCGATCACGGAAGCGGTAATCTCATGCTGGACGAGCTCGCCGGCCAGGTTGGGCCCGCTCAGGACCCCCACCCGGGTGCCGGGCAGCTCTTCCTTCAGTACCTGGCTCATGAGCCGGAAACCGTCGCGCTCAATCCCCTTGGTGAGGCTGACCACCATCTGCTGGTCGCGGAAATGGCCGGCAGCGTTTCGGATCACATCACGGAAGACCTTGCTGGGCAGTGCCACGAACACCAGCTCTGCCTGCTCGATAGCACCACCCATGTCGGTGGTGGGTTCAACCAGGGAGTCCAGCTCGAGTTCCGGGAAATACTGGTGGTTGATGCGGGTGTGGCGGATGGCCTCTGCCTGCTCGGCACTGCGCATCCAGAGTCGGACGGGATGCCCGTTCTCGGCCAGTACCTGGGCCATGGCGGTGCCGAAACTGCCACCACCCAACACAGTGGTCTGAATCGCGTTCTCCATGAAGCGGGCTTATTCGGTTTGTTCAGATGGGTTCAGGGGGCTTCGCATTCCAGGGCACGCACCAGATTCTGGAACTGTTCCTGATTGTGATGGTTCATGCTCATCAGGGTCCGGTGCGCATCCAGGACCTTGTCCCGCACTTCCTGCTCACTGGCGCGCATGAGCGGAATCTCCTCGAGTTCCTGGGGATCCCGTGCCGGTTCGCGCACGATCAGGAAGATGCGGTCGAAACCCATGGAATGGATGATGCGGGTGACGTCAGGGTTGGTGGTGATCAGCGTGGGCAGGAAGTGGCTGCGTTCCTCGGAGGCCATGGCGATTTTGGCCAGCAGCCCGAGTGTGGTGCTGTCGATCACTTCCGTCTCGGTGAGATCCACCACCACAGTCCGGAACTCTGGGTTTCCGAACATGTCATCAATGATCTGGTCCAGCGTTGAGCAAAGATTGAGACGTACTTCTCCGATGAACTTGAGTACGTAAATACCCCGCTCCTGAGCCTGCAGAATCTTGCAATCACTCATCAGCAGCACGTCCGTCGGTCACCGTCACTATGGCAATGTCATCGGGAAGTTCGTCCATTGCCTCGATCTGTAACGACTCACTGAGTCTTTCGACAGTGTGACGTCCAGATTGCACGAGTTCAAGTAACCGTTTTTCCTTCTCGTCCAGACTGGGGGCATCGATCACTTCAAGAATGCCGTCCGAGAACAGGATCAACCGGAAGCCGGGGTTCAGCCGCTCACTGTAATGGGCCCAGTCCGGCTTGTTGAACAGCCCTACAGGGAGGCCGCTGCCCTCAAGGAAGCGTGCGCCATTCCCATCCAGGAGGATCGGCATGGGGAAGTGGCCGCCCACGGAGTAACGCAGTTCACGGGCCTGGGTGTCCACCAGGCCCACAAAGAGGGTCACGTGTTTACCCAGACCGGTTTCCAGCAGTTCATGGTTGACCCTCTGAAGGAACCGCTCCGGATCCAGGATGTCCTCACTGGAGCCGCGCCGCAGATTGCGCTGGAGGCGGTTGGTGAGGTTTTTGAGCAGTACCGTTACGAAGGCGCTGCTGGCCCCGTGCCCGGACACATCGGCGATGTAGACCAGGCTCAGGTGCTCATCAAGCTTCATGTAATCCAGGAAATCACCGCTGAGGTACAACGATGGCTGGATGCAGTGCGTCATGTGTACCCCGGCCATTGACTGGTCCGGGTCGGGGAGCATCTTCATCTGTACCTTGCGCCCGGCACTCTGGTCCGCACGCAGCTCGGAGATCCCCTCGCGCAGGTTCAGATTCTTGCGTTCCAGTTCCTCACGGTAGACCTCGTTGAGTCGGGCCACCCGTATCCGTTCAAAAAGCTTGGCCAGCGCGTCGTCCACGGCATTCTTGTCATCCAGGGGCTTAAGCACCACTTCTGAGGCGCCTGCCCGCATGACTGAAACCACTTCATCCGCTGTGCTGGCACTACTCAGTGCGATCACGGGCGCCTCCACGCCGCCGCTCGTGGCCTCGCGCGCAAGATCGCTGATATGGGCAGCCGGCAGATCGGCAAAGATCAGATCCGGTGGTGTCGCACTCAGACTGGCAACCCCCTCCATCAGGCTTTCACATGCGGTCACGTAATACCCACGGACCTGAAGGTGGCGGCACAGCTCATTGCGGCTGTCAGCCTCCGGATCAATGATGAGAATGTGTTCCGTGCGGGTGGCCATGGGCACCGCTCCCAAAGACAGCGAATATCCCCCCGGCGCGGCGGTACGCGGGCGCGGCTGATGTGCTAGAGTCTGGCCCTGTTGCGCAACTTAGGCAAGCGGAAAGCCCGATGACGCGAAGTGCCCTGGATGACCTGCTCGGTGCCTACGACAAGCTGATCATGGACCCTGTCCATGGTGGCATACGGCTCCACCGCCATGAGGTGGATGTCATTGACCACCGTCTTTTCCAGCGCCTGCGCAACATCTGCCAGAATGACATTCTGAGTCTGGTGTTTCCCGGCGCCACCCACTCACGCTTCCTGCACAGTATTGGCGTGATGCACGTGGGTGACCGGATGTTCCGCGCCATGATGGACGCCTACCTGCGAGAACGCCAGCTCAGCCGCCATCCCGAACTGACATTTGAGCAGCTGGATGCGATCGACTACATGGCCAAGGTCATCCGTCTGGCCTGCCTGCTCCACGACAGTGGTCATTCCAGTTTCTCGCACCAGTTCAACCAGGCCGACCGCATCCAGCAGCTGATGCAGGCTCCGGGGCGCTTTGATCAGCTCTGGGCGGGCATCGATGCCAGCACCTTCTATCCTGAACTGCCAGATGTACTGGAGCACGAGCACTACTCGGTGCGCATTGCCTGGGAAGTGCTCTCGGATATGGACCTGCCGGGACGTTCCGGCATTGAGATCCAGGATGTGCTCGGCGTCATGGAGACCACCGAGCCCGCGCCCAGCGAACGCTTCCAGCAGCACGCCCACACCTTCTGGGCCTTTATCGCCGGCCCGGACGCTCACGCCGGCGCCCTTGAGACGAGCGCGGTCCCACGCCTGGTGATGGATCTGCTGTCCTCGGTGGTCTCTGGCGAGATCGATGCCGACCGCGCCGACTACATGCTGCGGGACGGCTTCCATTCCTCGGTGACCATTGGTGGTTTCAACCTGGATCACCTGCTGAACAACCTGCGCTTCGGCTGGAGCCTGGACTCCCCCTGGCTGGGACTGGCTGTCACCCAGAAAGGGCTGGGGGCACTCGAGGACTTCGTCTATTCCCGCTACCAGATGTACCGCAAGGTCTATGCCCACAAGACGGCGCTGGGCTTTGACTGGCTGCTGCGGGAAGCAATCAACGAAGTGCTTGAGGACAGGGACGTACTTGATTGGGTGGACAAGTGCCTTGGCGACATCCGTAACTTCGCGGACATTACGGACACTTTTTTCTGGGAAGCTTTCCGGCGCAAGGCCCGCGCCAACCCGGCCAGCTGTTCGCGCTGTGTGGTGGACCGGGTCCGTCTGAAGCACGTCGACACCCGGGAGGGGCTGGATCCCGAGGCCATTGAGGCCCACCGTCACTACCTCTCCAGTGCCCTTGAGGCCCCGGTTCAGGAGATTGTGACCTGCACCATGCATGCCCGTTTCTCCCACATTCGCGACCACTTCGACGGCATTCAGGTCCTTGCGCGCGACGCGGTGACCGGTAAGCGCCATCTGGAGCGCATTACGGACATGTCCACCTTCTTCCAGAAGTTCGCTGACAGCACCATCGTCCATTTCTACAGACTGCCCGAGCCTCTACGGGCATGATTGATTCTCCCAATCTCCCCTATTGCCCCACCCCCCCAGCCGCGTTTTTGATCCGCCCCTACTACACCGGCGTATAGGTCGTTGTATGATGGTCGCATCAGCGCAATAGCGGTTACAGAATCCCAAGGTCGGAATATCATGGCACAGGCACGCAATCTCCTTTACAGCTTCCTCAGGTGGTTCGACTCCGAAGCGGGCGCTGAACACATTGATGCCAGCAGCACCCGGCTCAACTGGATCCGGATCATCCCCTTCATTGGCCTGCACCTGGCATGCCTGGGGGTGATCTGGGTCGGCGTGAGTCCCTTTGCCGTCTGGTTCGCCATCGGTTTCTTCGTGCTGCGCATGTTCGCGATAACCGGCTTCTATCACCGGTACTTTGCCCATAAGACTTTCAGTACCAACCGCTTCTGGCAGTTCATCTTCGCGGTGATCGGCAGTAGCGCCGTGCAGCGTGGACCACTCTGGTGGGCCGCCCATCACCGCCATCATCACCAGCACTCGGATACCGACAAGGATCTCCACTCCCCAGAGCAGCAGGGGTTCTGGTGGTCCCACGTGGGCTGGTTTACCTGTGACGCGGCTTTCCTGACTGATTACCGCCGGGTTGGGGATTGGGCCCGCTACCCGGAGCTCCGGTTCCTGAACCGTTTTGACGCCATTGTTCCGCTGGCCTGCGTGGTTGGCATCTACGCGCTGGGTGAGGCTCTGGCCGCCTGGGCTCCGGCCCTTGGCACCAATGGCCCCCAGCTGACGATCTGGGGCTTCTTCATCTCAACCGTGGCGGTCTTCCACGGCACTGTCTCCATCAATTCCCTGGCCCACGTATGGGGCCGGAGGCGCTTCGAGACCTCTGACGACAGCCGCAACAATTTCTGGCTGGCCCTGCTCACCCTCGGCGAGGGCTGGCACAACAATCACCACCGCTGCCCGACATCCGCACGCCAGGGCTTTCGCTGGTGGGAGATCGACATCACCTTCTACCTGCTCTGGCTGATGGAAAAGGCCGGCATCATCCATAACCTGAAACCCATTCCCAAAGCGGTTTATCAGGAGACCCTGGAAAGGGATCGACAGAGGCATGGCCATGACGCTGAGCAGTAAACAGGTCGCGCGCTTCCAGTCGCTGTTCAATCGTGCACCTCCGGACATTGAGGCCCTGATGGAGGAGTGCTACCACGACCGAGTCCTGTTTCGGGACCCACTGGTGGAGCGCCGGGGTACGGAATCACTGGCGCAGTATCTGCGCTCGGCCTATGTCAATGTCACCAGCTGTGAGTTCGATTTCGGTGAGCCGGCAAGCAATGCCCACAGCGTCATGCTGCCCTGGAGTATGACGCTGGAGCACCCCAAACTGGCCCATGGCCGGTCTTTCATCGTCGAAGGGGTGAGCCTCCTGAAGGGGCAGGATGATCTGATCGTCTTCCACCGCGACTACTACGACGCGGGCGAGCTTCTCTACGAGAACATTCCGGTGCTCGGCCGGATCATTCAGTGGATCAGGAGTAGAGCGGTATGAGCAACGAGCACAACACCACCAATCTGACGGTGTGGCTCACCGGCGCTACTTCGGGCATCGGGCTGGCGGTTCTCGCCGAACTTGTCCGTCAGGGGCACCGGGTCATTGCAACCGGGCGCAACCGCGACAGGCTCAATGAGATCGTGGCTGAATACGGTAACGCGGTCACCCCCCTGGCGGGAGACGTGACCAGCCCCCAGGACTGCCGCTACTTCCGCGAACAGCTGCACGCCATGGCGCCCATTGACTGGGCCATTCTCAACGCGGGCACCTGTGAATACATGGATGTGTCGGATTTCGACGCGGAGTTGGTCTCCCGGGTGGTCAACACCAACATTGTCGGCACAGCCCGGGCGATTGAGGCCGTTCTGCCGGTACTCCGGACCAGCCGGAACCGGGAGCGCCACCCCCTGCTGGCAGTGGTCGGCTCCTCCGCCTGGTGGTTCCCGTTCACCCGTGCGGAAGCCTATGGCGCCTCCAAGGCGGGCCTGGCCTACCTTGCGGAATCGCTGCGCGCTGACCTGGCGGGAGAAGGGATCGACGTGTCACTGATCTCCCCCGGATTCGTGCGCACACCGCTTACCGATCAGAATGATTTCTCGATGCCCTTCCTGATGGAGGCGGAGGATGCCGCGCGCATCATGGTTCGGGACCTGACGCGACACAGGCCGGATATCCACTTCCCCAGACGGTTCACGCTGATGCTCAAGCTGTTCGCCTGTCTGCCACGGTCACTGCGGGACCGTATGGCGGCGGCCATGTCCCGTAACGCCAAGGAATCAAACGACTGATCACTTCCATGACTGAACCACAGCGAATTGCCGTCATCGGCAGTGGCATCTCGGGACTTGTCTGCGCCTGGCTGTTGAGCCGCCGGCACGAGGTTCATCTCTACGAGGCCGAGCATCAACTGGGTGGCCACACCAACACCGAACACGTTGAGGCCGACGGCCGGAGCTGGCCGGTGAATACCGGCTTCATCGTCTACAACGACTGGACTTACCCGGGGTTCATCCGGATCATGGATCAGCTGGGCATTGCCTCGGAAACCTCGACCATGAGCTTCAGCGTGCACGGAGGCGCCACGGGTCTCGAGTACAACGGCACCAGCCTGAACGCGCTGTTTGCCCAGCGCCGCAATCTGGTCAATCCATGGTTCCTGGGAATGGTCGGCGAAATCCTGCGCTTCAACCGTCTTACCCGGGACGACCTGGCCAACGACCGGATCGCAGAGACGGAAACACTGGGTCATTACCTGCAGCGCCATGGGTTTTCGCGGTATTTCCGGCAGCATTACATCATTCCCATGGGAGCCGCGATCTGGTCCGCTTCGGAGAGCGATATGGACCGTTTCCCGGTGCGTTTCTTCCTGCGGTTCTTTAACAACCACGGCATGCTGTCCGTCTCCGACAGGCCTGAATGGCGGGTCATCCAGGGCGGCTCCGAGGCCTATATCCCGGCGATGACCGCGCCCCTGGGGCAACGAGTTTACACCAATACGCCGGTTAATACCGTCACCCGGGACGCGGAAGGGGTCACACTGACCTCGAGGCGCGGCAATGAACGTTTTGACCAGGTCATTATCGCCAGCCATGCCGATCAGGCACTGGCTATGCTGTCGGACGCCACGGAAGCGGAAAACACCATCCTGGGCGCACTGCCCTACCAGCCCAATGACGTGGTCCTGCATACAGACCCCTCGGTACTGCCCCGCAGCCGCCGTGCCTGGGCCGCCTGGAACTACCATCTGCCAGAGTCGGCGGATGAGCCGGTTTCCGTCACCTACAACATGAACATCCTGCAGAATTTCCGCGACGCCCCAGAGACTTTCTGCGTGACGCTGAACCGCACGCATGCCATTGACCCCTCCCGCATCATCAAGCGGTTCAGCTATTCGCACCCGCGCTTCACCCTGGAGGGCATCAATGCCCAAAGCCGCTATGAACGGATCGGGGGCCACCATCGTACTCATTATTGTGGTGCCTATTGGTTCAACGGGTTCCACGAGGATGGCGTGCGCAGCGCCCTGCGCGTTTGTGAAGCACTGGGAGAAACACTGGAATGAGTGCTGAGCCTCTCAAGAGCGGATTTCTCGAAGGCAGCATCCGCCACCGGCGAATGATGCCGGTAAGGCATGACTTTGAGTATCCCATGGGGATGTACGCCGTGCGCCTGGACGAATGGGACAGGCTGGAGGGTCTTAACCCCGGCATTTCAACAAGGCGCCCGAACCGGGTCTGGTTCCGGCGCCGCGACTATTTCCAGCCCGGTAACGGATCACTGGACGGGGCCGTACGCCGTCATGTTGAGATTGCCACCGGCAACCGCCCCACCGGGCCGATCGAGCTCATCACCCATCCGCGTTACTGGGGCTGGATCTTCAATCCGGTGAGCTTCTACTTCTGCTACGCCCGGGACGCGGACGCCCAGAGGAACCCGGTGCCCGAGGCCATACTGGCCCAGATCACCAATACGCCCTGGGAGCAACGCCACAGCTACGTGCTTTCGGGCGGCAGTATCACGGAAACAGGTAACGGGTGGCAGAGCCGTCGCTACCGTTTCGCCAAGCAGTTCCATGTCTCACCCTTCAACCCCATGGAACAGGATTACGAATGGCTGTTCGGGTTCCATCCCGAAGCGCTGCGTGTGCACATGACGGTACGTGGCCATGAGGGCCGGGTCTTCGATGCCACACTGGCCACCGACCGTCAGCCCCTCACCCCGGAAGTGGCGGGACGTGCGCTGCGGCGCTTCCCGGCGGAGACCCTGAAAGCCAGCCTTGGCATTCACCTCAACGCCCTCCGGCTCTGGCGTAAGGGGGCGGTCTTCCACGATCACCCCCAGTGGGAGGGTGCCTCCGCCAGCAATCTGGAACCGGCACTGGGCGTGCCAGCCAATGCATCATCGGATCAGTTTGGAACGGTAACATCATGGAAAACCTGAAAATAACAGCACCGCGCTCATCACTGGCGCCCGTCGATCACTGGGCTCGCGTCCTGGTTACGGCAACGCTGCGCAATCTCGAACAGGGTCAGCTGCGCGTGGTTGAAGGCGACCGTGAGAGCTGGTTCGGCAGCGACGACGGTCTACACCATCCGGTGCAGTTGACCGTACACGACGCCTCCGCCTGGCGGGACATGGTCTCCGGTGGCAGCATCGGCGCCGCCGAGGCCTATGTGGCCGGAGATTGGGACTCCCCCGACCTGACGGGTCTTCTGCGCTTCTTTGCCCGTAACAACGACCGCATGAACGGGTTCGAGGACCGGGTCTCCTGGGTAACCCGGCCGGCCCGGCGCTCCCTCCACTGGCTCAACCGCAACACACGCACCGGCGCGCGCAAGAACATCGAGGCACACTACGACCTCGGCAATGACCTCTTCGAGCGCTTCCTCGACCCAACCATGATGTACTCCGCCGCCATCTTCCCCTCTGCGGAAAGTACTCTGGAAGAGGCCTCCCGCTACAAGCTGGACCGGATCTGCCAGAAGCTGGATCTGCGCCCAGGGGACCAGGTGGTGGAAATCGGCACCGGCTGGGGCGGTTTCGCCCTCCACGCGGCACAGCACTATGGCTGCCATGTGACCACCACAACGATCTCCGCCCAGCAGTACGAATGGGCCCGGGAACAGATTGCGGCTCAGGGTCTGGATAACCGCATAACGCTGCTCTACGAGGATTACCGCAACCTTGAAGGGACCTACGATAAACTCGTCTCCATCGAAATGATCGAGGCGGTGGGGCCGCAGTTTCTTGGCGAATACATGGAACAGCTCAGCGCGCTGCTCAAACCGGACGGCCTCGCCCTGATCCAGGCAATCACACTCCCTGAGCAGCGATACGAGCGTGCCCTGAAGAACGTGGACTTCATCCAGCGCTACATTTTCCCGGGCAGCTTCATCCCATCGCTGGGCGCCATACTGGGCGCAGTACGGGACCACTCGGACCTGGTCTTCAGCCATGCAGAGGACATTGGCCTGCATTACGCACGCACCCTCGCCTGCTGGCGGGAGCGCTTTGAGGCCAACCGTGACGCCATCCGCAGCCTCGGGTACTCTGACGCGTTCATCCGCCTGTGGCGGTACTACTTCGCCTATTGCGAGGCTGGATTCGCGGAGCGGCGCATCGGCAACATCCAGCTGCTGATGGGCAAGCCAGACAACCGCCGCTCCTGCATCGTGGCCGCCGGCGACCTCACCGATGGGAGAACCTGAGCATGCGCAGTCTCGCGAACTTCATCCTCTTCCAGCTCGGGTGGTTCGTGGCCGTGCTGTATCCCGGCCAGCTGGCGGCTCTCGCCGGCGTGGCCGTGGTCGCTGCTCACCTGATGTTCATCAGCGCCTTTCCGCAGCGCGAATTCCGCTTCATCCTCATGGCCACCGTGCTCGGCAGCGTATTGGATGTTCTCCACCAGAACCTCGGCATTCTCAGCTTCCCCGGCCACGAAGGCGCCTATGCCAGCGGCATGATTCCGGTATGGCTGGTCATGCTTTGGGCGGTTTTTGCCACCGCCGTGAACCACTGCCTCTACTGGATGCGTCATTACCGGCTGGTACTCTTTGGTCTGCCACCGTTCGCGGGCGCTCTCGCTTACGCTGCGGCTGAAAGCGTCGGCACCATCGAGATCGGTTACGGCCTCTGGGGCATCGTGGCCATCGGCGTTGGCTGGGGGCTGATATACCCTGTGCTGGTGCGTATCAGCCAGTGGCTGGAATCCATTGAGGAAGTGCCTCTCTATGAACAACGCTGGTAACCGCTTTCTGGCCGGATTGCTGCTGGCCGGGATCACGATCACGGCATCGGCGGAGAAGGAAATCCGCTTCAGCGGTAGCGCCGAATCCCTTGATTCCGGGAAAATCGTCTATACCGAGCAGCACCGTCAGACCGGCGAATGCCGTAATGGGTTCTGGGCGCCCCGTGAACACCAAGTGACCTACCGCGACCCGGAGGGTGACATCATCGCCCAGAAAACCCTGGATTATGGTGATACCCCCTCGCGTCCGAGCTTCACGCTGGAAGATCAGCGCTTCGGTGAGCGCATGCAGGTTCGCAACCCGGAAAATGGACGGGTGCGGATCCGCTACCGTGCCAGCAGCGGAGACGAGTCCAGCTATCGCATCAAGGCCCCGGATAATGGCGTGATCGACGCCGGATTTGAGGTTATGGTGCGCCAGAACTGGGAAACCCTGGTCGAGGACGGTGAGGATGTCCGCATCCAGTTCCTGGTTCCCACCAGGGGCAAGTTCTACGCTTTCGATGCCGAACCCGCACAAATGAAGGCCCTGGATGGGGAGCATGTGTTCCGCATCAGCGTGGCGGGCTGGGTCTCCAGCTGGTTCGTGGACCCCCTTCACCTTGCCTTCAACGATAAGCGCCAGCTCACTGATTTCCATGGGCTCACCAACATTCTTCGCAATCCCGAGGACAATCACAGGGCGCACATCCGCTATGAGCATGAAAACACGCCCGGCTGCCACTGAGCCCCTGCACCCGTGGTCGAGCTGTGGTAGGGTATGGCGCCGTTGTACACCGACTTCGCACACATGCAGAAAGACCCGGACCTCATGCGCTTCGTTACCTTTAACGTGAATGGCATCCGCGCACGGATGCACCAGCTCGAGCAGCTCGTGAACGATTACCAGCCCGATGTGATCGGGCTTCAGGAAACAAAGGTTGCGGATGACCAGTTTCCCGCCGCGGAGGTGGAACAGCTGGGGTATCACGTGAACTGGTTCGGCCAGAAAGGCCACTACGGTGTGGCGCTGATGAGCCGGAACGAGCCGGTACGTGTCCAGCGTGGCTACCCGTGGGACGACGACGATGCCCAGCGCCGGCTGATCACGGCGGACATTCCGGTGGGGGATGAAACAGTGACGGTCATCAATGGCTATTTCCCACAGGGGGAAAGCCGGGATCACCCCACCAAGTTCCCCGCCAAGGAGCGGTTCTACCAGGATCTCCAGCGCCTGCTGCGGGAGCAGTATTCACCCGAACACCCGCTGATGGTGATGGGGGATCTCAATATCTCCTCCACCGATCTTGATGTGGGCATTGGTGAGGACAACCGCAAGCGCTGGCTGCGCGAAGGCAAGTGCTCCTTCCTGCCGGAAGAACGGGAATGGCTGCAGCAGGTCAAGAGCTGGGGGCTGAACGATGTCTACCGCCATCTCTACCCCGAGACCGATGACGACTTCAGCTGGTTTGACTACCGCAGCCGTGGGTTTGAGCGGGATCCCAAGCGTGGCCTGCGGATCGACCTGATCCTGGCGACGGATGCCCTGGCCCAGCGCGTGACAGACGGTGGTATTTCCTACAGTATCCGGAGTATGACCAAGCCCTCCGACCACTGTCCGGTATGGGCTGACTTTCGCCGGTAAACCGAGCACTGGGATGGTGCGGCCGCATGAAGCGCAAGACCCGTGATCGGATCCTCGACGCCAGCCTTGAGCTGTTCAACGCGGACGGGGAGTCCAACGTGACCACGCTGCAGATCGCTGACGAGATCGACATCAGCCCGGGCAACCTGTATTACCACTTCAAGAGCAAGAGTGAGATCGTCACCGAGCTCTACGACCGCTATGAACACGAGATCCAGGAGCTGCTTGCGGTACCGGAGGTCGAAATCTCGGTGGACGACCAGTGGCTGTTCCTGCATCTGCTGTTCGAAACCATCGCCCGCTACCGCTTTCTCTACCAGGACCTGGTCAATGTCCTCTCCCGCTACCCGGTCCTGCAGCCGCGCTTCCAGCGCATTGTGAAACAGAAGTACCAGGCCACGCGCCGTATCTGCGCCAGTTTCCGTGAACAGGGCATCCTCTCGGCAAGCGACCGGGAAGTGGAGGCGCTGTGCCACCAGATCGTGCTGACCCTGACCTACTGGCTGAGCTTCGAGATGCTGTCACACCTGAACCAGAAGGATTCGGTGGATCTGGGGCGGGGTGTCTACCAGGTCATGGTTCTGGTCGCCCCCTACCTGCGCGCCGAGGAGCGCGAGGCACTGGAGGCGATGAGCGAGGACTATCTCTAGGCGGGCTCAGTCACCGCGCTGCTGTTCCAGCTCTCTGCGCAGCTTTTCCACCTCGTCCTGCAGGTGCTGTACCTGATGCTCCAGGTCACGGACCCGTCCAGGCGCAGGAATACCCAGCCGATCCAGTGCCTTTGAAACACGTTCGTCAAACACGGATTCCAGCCGGTTCCAGGTACCGGAAGCGCGTTCCCGAACTCCGTCCACACTGTCCTCAACGGCTTTCACCTGCCGGTTGACGACCCCACGGGTGCGTTCCTCAATGTCCTCGCCCTCCTTGACCAGACGCTCGAAGAACCGGCCTGCGTCCTCCTCCGCCTTGGTATAGGCTCCCAGCCCCGCCAGCCAGATCTGGCGGGCGGAATCCTTGATCCGCTCGGCCATCTGCTGCTGTTCATGGCTGGTTTCAGTGCTGGGGTCTTCGTCTTTATTTTCCGCCATGGGCTTGGACTCCGGCGCATGCTTTCTGTGAGAATCCCATTATACCTGAACCCGGGGCCCGGCATGAAACTGAGACAGTATCTGAAGAAACGGATTGTGCCCGAGGCGGTCGACCGTCAGGTGGATCGCATGCGCAAGGTCACCGGCAGCCTTGGCCATGATCCCTGGGGCTTTCAGGAGGACGCCGCCAAGATCGGTATGACACTGGTCCGGCCCATCCACGATTACTGGTTCCGGGTGGACAGCCGGGGTGAAGAGTGCGTACCGGACGAAGGGCCAGTACTGCTGGTGGCCAACCACAGCGGCCAGCTGCCCCTGGATGGCCTCATGATCGGGTACACCCTCGCCAACCGGGCGAGGAACCCCCGCCTGCCCCGCGCCATGATCGAACGCTTCTTCCCCACCGTGCCCTGGCTGGGCAACCTGCTGAACCAGGTAGGGGCCGTTCTCGGTGACCCTGCCAATTGCGCCCGCATGCTGGAAAACGGCGAAGCGGTGATCATCTTCCCGGAGGGCATCCGGGGCTCCGGCAAGCCCTACCGCGAGCGCTACCAGCTCAAGCGCTTTGGCAGCGGCTTCATGCGTCTGGCGATGGAGCACAACGCCACCGTTGTTCCTGTCGGGGTTGTGGGCTGTGAGGAAACCATGCCGGCGTTCGGTAACGTCCGTCCTCTGGCACGCTGGCTCGGTGTCCCCTATGTGCCCGTCGCCGCACCTGTGGTTCTCCCGAGCCGGGTGCTGCTGCGCTTCGGCGAACCCATGCACTTCCAGCCGGACCCGGAAATGACCGAAGAGACCATGGCACGGCATGTGGACAGGGTCCGCAGTGCCATCAGTGATCTGATCGACCAGGGCCTGAGCGAACGGGAGCGGGTGTTTTGAGCGGTTCAGCGGAGAACAGGCCCACCCTGCTGGTTACCGGTGCCGGCGGTGCCCTGGCCCAGCAGGTCATACAGCGCCTGCGGGCGGATTACCGGATCGTTGCCGTGGACTTCCGCGAGGAGGTCTGGCTCGGCCCCGACGTCGCCAGTTACCGGGTGGACTTCCAGAAACGTGGTTTCGAGGATCTATTCCGGCGCTACCGCTTTGACGGCGTTGTCCACCTCGGTCGCATCATGTCCAGCCAGGGGACCCGGATGAGCCGCTACAACGCCAATGTGCTGGGCACCGACCGGCTGCTGTCGCTCAGTGACCGCTATGGCGTACGCCGGGTCATCGTCCTGTCCACCTATCATGTCTACGGTGCCAATGCGTTCAATCCCGCACTGATCGACGAATCCTACCCACTCAAGAGCGCCGGGCTGAGCATGGATCTGGTGGATTCCGTGGAGCTGGAGAACCTGGCCACCATCTATCTCTGGCGGAACCCGGATCTCAACATCACCATCCTGCGGCCGTGCAACATCGTGGGCCCAGGTGTGCGCAACACCATCAGCAATCTCCTGGCCTCGCACAATGCGCCGGTCATGGCCGGTTTCTCGCCCATGATGCAGTTCATCCACAGCGAGGACATGGCTCGCGCGATCGAAACGGCCTACCGCCAGCCGCACACGGGCATCTTCAATGTCGCACCCCAGGACTGGGTGGACTACCGCGATGCACTGGAGGCCTGCGGCTGTCGGCCGATTCCCGTTCCCTCCATCCCCCCGATGCTGCCCCGCACCCTGCTTCGGGCTCTCAATATGAGACGTTTCCCACCCTATCTGATGGATTTTTTCAAGTATCCTGTCATTATTGATGGTCGCCAGTTCGCCCAGCGTTTCCAGTTCGAGCCGGAACGCCGCCTGGAGACGATTTTCCGTTACTATCGCGAGCTTCGGTACCAGTCCTGAACGCCCGCGACTCCGAATGAGCAAAGGGAGTAACAGTTGCTGGAGTTCGGTGTTGTCAGCCACCTTGCGGCGGCGGTGGTCTATAGTGTCCTCGCAGGCTTTACCGCCTGCCGCTACCTGCGTCGGGGTACCGACAGGGCCCTGTTTCTGGCCGCGAGCCTAACCGCACTCTGGGCCATTGCTATCGTGGCGCAGACCCTTTGGGGCTGGCCCGAATTCGCCCTGCGCTATGTTATCGAACTCGCCCGTAACAGCGCCTGGATCCTGGTGCTCTTCGCGCTGATCCGCGATGCCCGGGATCACAGCCTGTTCTCCCGCCGGCTGTTGCTGTTTGCCAGTGGTGCTCTGCTCACGATTCTGGCCGTCCTCATCGTTTCCGCCCTGACAGGATGGGCACTGGATATAAACCTGCTGTCAGCGCGGGCGATGCTGTTCGCACAGCTTGCCATTTCGCTGCTGGGAATCAGCGTGCTGGAACAGATCTGGCGCAATGCCTCGGCCTATGGGCGTTCCAGTATCCGCTATCTGTGCTTCGGCATCACTGGCGTTTTCCTCTATGAATTCCTTCTCTATGCGGATGCACTGCTCTTCAACCGTATGGCCAGCGGACTCTGGGACGCCCGTGGCGCGGTCAACGCCCTGCTGACGCCCCTTTTCGCCGTCAACCTGATCAACGCCCGGCGTCAGCCCGTCCAGCTGCAGCTGTCACGCACCTTTGTCTTTCACGCCGGCACGCTGGTCTTCGCGGGCATCTATCTGCTGATCGTCGCGATCGGGGGCTACTATGTCCGGCTTGCCGGGGGGGAGTGGGGGGAAGGCCTGCAGGTGGTGTTCATCGCTGCCTTCGTGCTCCTGTTTGTGCTGCTGATGGCCTCCAGCTGGTTCCGGGCACGGGTCATGATGTTCGTCAGCCAGAATTTCTTTGACTACAAGTACGATTACCGCGACGAGTGGCTGAAGATGACCGAGACCTTCAGCAACCTCAACGAGGACCCCCCCTTGCCGGAACGGGCCATCCGCACCCTTGCCGGACTTGTCGAAAGTCGCACCGGAGCCCTGTGGCTGCGGGACGATGAAGGCCATTTCTCATTCCAGGCATCCGTGGGGCTGGTGCCGCCCAAACACACACAGATCGACGGAGATGCGGAACTGACGGCATTCTTTCGCGAGCGTGAATGGATCCTGGACATGGACGAATACTCCGTCGATCCCGTGCGCTACAACCTGCTCGAGATTCCCGATGCCATTCTCGGTTTCAACGACCAGTGGCTCATCATTCCTCTCTACCTCGGGCGGGAGCTCTATGGCATCGCCCTCGTTGGCTCTCCCTATACCCGGGTTGAGCTCAACTGGGAGAATTTCGACCTGATCCGCGTGGTGGGCCGCCAGCTGAGCAACTTCCTCGCCCAGGCGGACGCCCAGAGCCGCCTTTCCAGAGCGCTGCAGTTCGAGGCCGTCAACAAGGCTTCCGCGTTCATGGTGCACGACCTCAAGACACTGATCGCCCAACTTTCCCTGCTGGTCAGCAACGCCCCCAAACACCGCGACAACCCCCAGTTCATCGATGACATGATCGCCACCACCGATCACGCCGTAAATAAGATGTCGCGACTTGTCGAACACATCCGTCAACCGGAAACCGCGGAACGGGAAACCGAACTGGATGTTGCCGCCCTCGCTCAGCAGGTGGTGGATCAGCGCGGTAACCAGGAACCCGCGCCGGTCTATGAGGGTCCCTTATCCAATGTGATTGTCCGGGCCGATCCACAGCAGCTGCAGAACGTACTCTCCCATCTGGTGCAGAACGCCCAGGATGCGACGCGCCGGGACGGCGAAGTGAGCCTCACCCTCAAGGCGGGCAGCGGGGCCGCGGTGCTGTTTGTGCAGGATACCGGCGACGGCATGAGTGAAACCTTTATCAGGGACTCGCTCTTCCGTCCTTTCCAGAGCACCAAGGGCCTGACCGGAATGGGTATCGGGGCCTACCAGGCCCAGGAATACGTCAAACAGATCGGGGGCGCCATGGACGTCACCAGCGAACCCGGAGTGGGCTCCTGCTTCACCATCCGGCTGCCCCTGGCCTCGCCTGATGCCCATTCAGAGCCCTAAATGCTGCAGAAATCACGTTAATGATCATTCACTATTGGCATCAGCAGGCAGAAAGCATACGCTCAGCCTGAGGGGCGCTGATCGCGCTGACCGCAGTAAGGAAAATCCATGCAGGGAAATGCCGAAGCACGTCGTCTGCTCATCATAGAAGATGACCCTGGCCTGCAGAGCCAGATGCGGTGGTGTTTTGACGGAAGTACCGAGGTCACCGTCGCAGAGGACCGCGAGGAGGCCATGGCCGCCCTTCGCCGATGTGAACCGCAGGTTGTGACTCTGGATCTGGGACTGCCACCGGATCCCGGTGGCGCCAGCGAAGGCTTCCGTCTTCTAGAGGATATCCTTGGCCTGGCACCTGCCACCAAGGTTATTGTCGTAACCGGGCGCGAAGACCGTGAGAACGCGGTGAGAGCCGTGGGCATGGGCGCCGCGGACTTCTATCAGAAGCCGCTGGACAGCGATATCCTCAACTTTGTCGTCAGCCGCGCTTTCCGCCTCCACGAACTTGAGCGGGAGAACGAACGGCTGGCTGTTGGTCATAATGGCGCCCGCCTCAAGGGCATTATTGCTTCAAGCCCTCAGATGATCGCCACCTGCCGAACGATCGAGAAGATCGCACCTGCGGACGTGACCACACTCATCACCGGTGAAACCGGAACCGGCAAAGAGGTGCTGGCACGTGCACTGCACGATCTCAGCCCCCGGCTCAACAAGCCCTTTGCGGCCATCAACTGCGCGGCCATCCCGGAGAACCTGCTCGAAAGCGAGCTGTTCGGCCATGAGAAAGGCGCCTTCACAGGTGCCAGCCAGAGTAAACAGGGAAAGGTGGAGATGGCACACGGTGGCACGCTCTTCCTGGACGAGATTGGCGATATGCCGCTGTCGCTGCAGGTCAAGATGCTGCGCTTCCTGCAGGAGCGGGTCATCGAGCGTGTTGGTGGCGTGCGTTCCATCCCGGTGGATGTGCGGGTGGTGGCCGCCACTCATCAGGATCTTGAGACCCTGATCCGCAATCAGCAGTTCCGTGAGGATCTCTATTACCGCCTGAGCGAGATCACCGTACCAGTTCCCCCCTTGAGGGCACGTGAAGGCGATGCTGTTCTGATCGCCCAGTCCCTTCTCAGGGAGTTTGCTGGCCAGATGAACCGGACCACCCTGACCTTCTCGGAAGATGCGCTGCGCGCAGTGCGGGCCTATAACTGGCCAGGCAACGTCCGTGAGATGATCAACAAGGTCAAGCGCGCCACCATCATGGCCGAAGGTAAGCGCATCACAGCCGCTGATCTGGAGCTCGACGCCGCGGACGACAGCACCGGTTCCGCCCTGAACCTGCGCCAGGTCCGTGAGGAGGCGGAGCGGCGCGCCATTACCCAGGCACTGCTGTGCGCCGACTACAACATGGCGCAGGCAGCACGGCTTCTGGGCGTTACGCGACCAACACTCTATAACCTCACCGACAAGTACAGCATCGCGACTTCGGTCGCTCAGGGGGTCCAATGAAATCTATCCAGCCATGGCTTCCGCTGGCCCTGCTTCTGGCTCTTCTGGCCGGTTGCAGCAACGACGACCAGATGAGCCAGGAGGAAGTCGAGTTTCTGAGTCATATGGATCAGGCGCAGTTCTTCCGCGAACAGGGTGAGCTCCAGGCCAGCACCCAGGAGGCCCGCAATGCTATGGAGCTGAAGCCGGACCAGTTCGAGCCCTGGTTCCTGGTCATCAGAAACCTGATTACTGCGGGGGATGGAGACACCGCGGAACGCCAGCTTGATGAGCTCGCTGAAAGGATTGATACGGAAGACCCAGAGAACCGGGATCACCTCAACCGCATGGCGCTCGCCCGCGCCCAGGCACGATTGATCCGCGAGGACTGGGACGGTGCTATTGAGGCTCTCGATTCCCTCCGGGAGCCTGAGCGCAACCAGCAGATTACCGCGCACCGGCTCGCTGGCGATGCCCACCGTCAGGCGGGTGATGCCGACGCCGCCCGCAAAGCGTACAAGCGGGCCCTGGATACCAACCCGGGCGCCATCATGGCCCATCTGGGGTTTTCCCGGCTCGCCTGGCAGCAGGGTGATAAAGAGGCCGCCCGGGAACATCTGGCAGCCGCCAGGGAGCAGGACGCCGATGACTCCGAGGTGTGGCTCTGGCGCGCCCGCATCGCCCATCAGGAAGGCCGGTTCGAGGAGGCTGCGGAAGCCTACACCCAGGCCCTTGAGGGCATCGGACGTTACGATGTGATGACCCGTCGCAAATACGAAACCATTTCCCTGCTGATCGACGTGCTGCGTGAGAACGGCAATGCCTCCCAGGCATTCGTCTACGAGGAAATGCTGGCGAATTCCGCTCCGGGAACCATCCGGTCTGGTATGCGGGCTGCCCGCGAGGCCTATGGTGAGGGTAACCTTTCCATTGCTGCCGGCCATCTTGAGGAGGTACTTGCTCAGGCACCAGGTCATGACGACGCCGGCATCCTGCTGGGCATCATCCGGTTCCAGCAGGGTCGTATGGATGATGCCGAGTCACTTCTGTCGGAATACCAGGATAAGGTGGACTCCGGTGAGCTTACCAAGATGCTGGCCGCGGCCCGGATCCAGCTCCAGCGTCCTGAAGAAGCGCGCCGGATGCTGGAGGAGCTGGATCCCGAAGGCAACGACCCCGGAGTGGTCGCACTGATCGGCGTCGCCGCGCTCAGCAGCGGTGAGGACCAGCTCGGTCGTGCCATGATTGAGCAATCCCTGGCGATGGCGCCGGACAACACCGACCTGCGGGTACGGTTTGCCCGATACCTCGCCTCCGAGGGCAACAATCAGGAGGCGCGGACACAGCTTGAAACCGCCATTGAGCGCGCACCGGATGCGGAACAGCCACGGGCGTTTCTTGCCCGCTTCCTGGCTGAGCAAGGCGAGCACGAAGCCGCCCGGAAGGTAGTGGACCAGTGGCGCGGTGATCAGCCTGACAGTGTCCTTGCCCAAAACCTGGCTGGCGACATAGCACAGCTCCGCGGGGATTCGGACGCGGCGCGGCAACATTATCAGGAGGCCATCGGAATGGATGAGTCTCCCGCCAGCCACCATGCCCTGGGTGCACTCCATGCCCGGGATGGCAACGCGAAGCCTGCCCTGGAGCACCTGCGTCGGGCTGTTGAGCTCGCCCCGGACAGCCCACGCTACCTTCGGGATCTTGTGTCCGTTGCCGCGAATCACGATGCTGAAGACGCCACGCGGGATTTTCTTGCCCGCGTGGCCGACGAAAGTGATTCAGCAACAGCCCCCCATCGCTATCTGCTGCAAGTGGCACTGGAAAGTGGTGATGATGAACGGGCCTCCGAGCTGGTTGCCGCCATCGAGAACCGGCTCGATGACAGCGGCCAGAAGGTCTCTGTGATTGCAGGCGCCTATCTCGCTGCTGCCCGCACCACCGCCGACCGTGGCAATGACGGCCGCACCCGGGAACTCGTGCGCCAGGGCCGCCAGCGCTATACGGAACATGAAGGACTTGCGCTGTTTGAGGCACGGCTTCAGTTTGAGGCGGAGCGTGCCTCGGATGCCCGGGACATTCTCCGCTCGATAAAGACCCAGCACCCCGGCTCTCCCCGGCCCTTCCTGCTGGAGGCGGACTATATGGCCAGCGAGGGCAACTACTCCCAGGCAGCGGACCTGTACCAGCTCGCCCGGGACAAATCCGATTCGCCTCAGACTGTCGCACGCCAGGTGCGCGTGCTGCGTGAGGCGGAGCGCGGTCGCCGTGCCATTGAGGTGCTTGAGGCAGCCACCGAAAAGTTCCCCCAGTCCTCAAGGCTGTACCTCGAACTGGCAATGCTGGAGCAGAGTACCGGCAACCGGGAAGCGGCGCGTAGCGCCTACGAACGGACCCTGCAGCTGGCGCCCGAGAACGCCGTTGCCCTGAACAACCTTGCCTGGCTCCTTCATGAGGACGAACCGGAGCGGGCACTGGAACTGGCGGAAAAAGCCTATAATGCCAATCCGGAAGCCGCCTCCATTGTGGATACCTACGGCTGGATACTCTTCCGCAACGGGGATCTTGAGCGGAGTATCGAGATCCTGGAATCCGCCCATGAGCTGGCGCCCGAGGCCGCGGAGATCCGGGAGCATCTTGCTGCCGTGCACCGGGAAGCCGGAAATAATGCCCGGGCCGAGGAACTCACCCGCTGACGCCCTGGGCAGCCCCCGGGAATGCACACTTCGGACAAAGCGGAACCGGAGAGACCGGGAACGGTTCCCTACCCCTTTGGCAGCGGCTCAATGTTCAGACTGGAAATGGTGCGGCTGGCCGGACTTGAACCGGCACGCCCGAAGGCAGGGGATTTTAAGTCCCCAGTGTCTACCCATTCCACCACAGCCGCAGAAGGATCAGGAAAGGCGGGAGGATTGTATAAACCCCTGGAAGGAAACGCAATCAGAGGTTCAGAAACAGAAAACCCCGCGGCGGTAACCGCGGGGTTTCAACACAATCACGCAGCGGTGTTTATGCTTCCGGCGGACGGAAAGCCACCTGCTGAATGAAGTCCACCTGATTGAGGATGAACGGACGCTGCATGTCGCCGTAGCGTTCAACGTTAACGAAGCCCGCGTCCTCGAGCAGGTGCGTTACGTAGTTCTGACGCAGCGGATACATGTTGAGCTGGAAAGTGCTGCCGTCCTTGAACGTGTAGTGGAACTGCGCCAGACCGCGATGCAGCTGGGCGGGGCCCACATCCACACCGTCACCGCAATAGTTGTACGCATGCTTGGAGCTGTAGCCCTCGTCCAGCATGGTGTCGTAGTTGCGATGATCGATGATCAGCATGCCACCCGGGCGCAGTGTCCGGAACATGGCGTGCAGGGCATCGCGGCGCTGCTCGTGGTCGAACAGGTGGGTAAAGGAGTTACCCAGGCACACGATGGCGTCATATTGTTCCTTGCCCAGAGTATCGTCCAGGGTCAGCCAGTCAGCTACGCAGGATTTATTGAAAGTCGCACCGCGTGCCTTGGCGTTCTCCCGCGCCTTTTCGAGCATGTTCTCTGAGCCGTCAGTGGCGGTGACCTTGAAGCCCCCCAGAGCCAGGGCTACGGCGTTGACGCCGGTACCGCAGGCAACGTCGGCGACGTCTTTTGCGCCGTGGGCGTTGAGCAGCCGTCCGTAGAAGGGTCCATCGCGTTCCAGGCGATCGTCCCAGCCGACCAGGTCATCCCAGTATTCGGCGAAACTGGGGGTATACTGCTCGTACTGTTCGCCGGCATTCGCGTTTTCTACAGCTGTCATGATTCGTTTCTCCTTGAAAATTGGTCCGCAGGAACATCCGCTTGAATCAGATAGGGAGTCCTGCCGTGGTTAACCGTACGCAGGTATTGCATACCGCTTCCCCATCGGTAGGTGGTTGGCACCACCGCCTGAAGGACCAGGCTGGCCAGCGATGGGAACGGGAACGCCGGGCGGGTTTGATGCCGGCGTCCGACCACGACCAAGACGAACTGTACGCAGATTTCCGTTGACGGTACAGATTCAGAAACGTAAAAAAGATACCATTACAGTTTTCGGTTTTCCCCTATGGCAGCATCAGGGGGCGATGTAGTTAAGGAGTACAGATGGGCAAGTGGCTCTACGAGGATGTGGCGGGACAGATCGCCCAGCAGATTGAGGACAGTGTCTACAGCCCGGGGGACCGGCTGCCGGGTATACGCAAACTGTCACAGCAGTTCGGGGTCAGCCTGGCCACCGCCGTGGAAGCGTGCCAGCTTCTGGAGGATCGCGGCATCATCCGTGCGCGGCCCCGTTCCGGATTCTACGTTCAGGAACCGGATGCCGCCCCTGTGGAGTGGCGCAAGCCTGAGAGTACTGAGGACGGACCCACGCTGGTCACAGGCCAGGCCCGCGTACTGGAGCTGATCCGCCAGTATGGTGACCCTGCCCTGCTTCCCCTGGGAACCGCCGTGCCCGATCCCGAGCTGCTGCCACTTACGGCCCTGGACCGCTGTATCGGGCATGCACGGCGGGTCCACAGGAACCGTGTGGCCGGCTATGACTTCCCTCCCGGAGATGAATCCCTGCGTGTGCAGATCGCCCGGCGGATGGCGGATGCCGGCTGCCACATCAGCCCGGATGACGTGGTCATCACCAGTGGCTGCCAGGAAGCAATCTCCCTGAGCCTGCGCGCCGTGGCCAATCCCGGAGACGTGATCGCTATTGAGTCACCCACCTTCTACGGCATTCTTCAGGCCATAGAATCCCAGGGCATGCGGGCTCTGGAGTTACCGACCGAGCCCGGTGGCGGCATCCACCCGGAGACCCTGGAAAGCGCCATCGAGCGATGGCCGATACAGGCCTGTGTGGCCATGCCCAACTACGGCAATCCGCTGGGCCACCTCGCCTCCAATGAACGCAAGGAAGCGACTGTCCGGCTGCTTGCGGACAATGGCATTCCCCTGATCGAGGACGACATCTACGGCGAGCTGGGGTTCTCCGGTGATCGGCCCTGGGCGGCCAAGGCCTGGGACACGGACGGGGGTGTTCTGTACTGCAGTTCCTTTTCCAAGACACTGGGAACCGGAATGAGGATCGGCTGGGCTGTACCCGGGCGCTTCCGCGACCAGCTCACCTACCTCAAGTACGCGACCAACCAGGCCGCCCCAACCCTGCAGACGCTCGCGCTCGCCCGGTTCCTGGACCAGGGCGGCTACGACCGTTACCTGCGGCGTATCCGGCGGATCTATCAGCGCCAGGTCAACCGTGTTGCGCGCGGCATACAGGAGCACTTCCCCCGGGGCACCCGGGTCAGCCGACCACGGGGCGGATTCGTGCTCTGGGTGGAACTGCCGGAGCACGCCAACACCCTTAACCTGCAACAGCACGCACTGGAAGAAGGCATCAGCATCGCCCCGGGTCCGCTGTTCTCCTCAACGGAACGGTTCCAGCGCTATCTCAGGGTGAACTGTGGCGTTGCGGATGCGGACCGCGTGGACGCAGCCATCGCACGACTGGGGCGACTTACACGGAAAAGGGGGTGACATCGGATTAATGGAGGCGCGGGTCGGAATCGAACCGGCGTAAACGGAGTTGCAGTCCGTCGCATGACCACTCTGCCACCGCGCCTGAAACAGGGAAGGAAACTGGAGCGGGAAACGAGATTCGAACTCGCGACATCCACCTTGGCAAGGTGGTGCTCTACCAGCTGAGCTATTCCCGCTCTCTGATGGGGCTGTGTGCTGCCCTCGACAACGGGTGTGTATTTTACTGACGCCGCATCTGTCGTCAATAGCTGTTTTCAGGTGACTGATTTAACACCAGCCGGCCAAAATCCGGAAGACAGGCAAAGGCTTCCCATAAGAAAATTGCATAGAGCAGGATAAGCCTCCGGCCCTACTCCCTCGCGCCAGCAGTAACCATCATAACGCCGCGTCGCTAGCGTCAGCCCGCATTCAAACAAGCCGAGGGAGTTCTTATGCCACAGCATCCGTTCATCATTCACCAGCAGCCCGCAGCCGTGCACATCGACGACGGCCGTTCAACGATGGAGGTCAGCCCGCTATGGCTGCGGGAGCGGACGCAGGCGCCTGACCAGTTGGAACCAATGACACAGCAGCGTCTGTTCGATTCCCACGCCATCGACGACGCGCTGACCCTGAAAAAGGCTGAACCTGTGGGCACCGACCGCGTTTCACTGTCGTTCAGCGATGGTCATGAAGAAGTGTATGACCTGACCGCCCTGGCCCAGGAGCTGGGCAATACAGCGCCTTTCCCAGCCGCGGAGCCCTGGGATTCCAGCCTGGACCAGCAGCGCGTGCGCTTTGATTGGGTGCGTGTCCAGCAGGATAACGCCTACTTCAAGGCATCTCTGTCAGCCTACCTGCAGTATGGCTACCTGATCCTGTACAACGTGCCGACGGACCCAGAGCGCATCCTGGAGGTGGGGAGCCATTTCGGCTACGTCAAGGAAACCAACTTCGGGCGCTATTTCGAAGTCTATTCACGGCCCACTGGTAATGACCTGGCCTACCGTAGCGTGGCTCTGGGACCGCACACTGATAATCCCTACCGTAATCCGGTCCCCGGTATCCAGCTGCTGCACTGCCTGGTAAACGAAACCAGCGGCGGCCTTTCCACGCTTGCGGACAGCCTCAAAGTGCTGGAGCAGCTGCGCGCCGAAACCCCGGAAGGCTATGAGCTGCTCAAGCGCACGCCGGTTCGCTTTCGTTTTGTGGATGCAGGCACCGAGCTGACCACCCAACGCACCATGATCCAGACGGATGATCACGGCAACCCGACGGGCGTGCATTACAGTCCGCGCCTGGATGCCCTGCCGCTTCTTTCGGATGCGGACACACGCCTGTTCCACCAGGCACGCCAGCGCCTGGGTCAGCTGTTTTCCGACCCCGCTTACGAAGCACGCTTCACGCTCAATGCCGGCGAGCTGATGATGTTCGACAACAGCCGGGTACTGCACGGGCGCACCAGCTATGACCCCAGTGAGGGGCACCGCCACCTCCAGGGCTGCTACCTGGACGCTGACGGGCCGCGAGAGCGCTATGCAAGTCTTCAGAAACTGCATCAAACCACAGAAGAGGTCGCATAAATGCAACAGGTTTCCTTTCGTCAGATGAAAGACGGCACCCGCGAGGATTACGTGCTGCTGGATGAGCTGGAAGAGGCGTTCAATCAGGGACTGGTGGATCGCTTGATGCAGGCGCTACGCAATCTGGAAAACACCCTCAGCGGTTACCAGGTCTCACGCCTCGAGCATTCGCTGCAAACGGCCGCGCGCGCCGAGGCCGATGGCGCGGACGACGACATGATTGCAGGCGCTCTCCTCCACGATCTGGGCGATGAGCTCGCACCCTACAACCATTCTCAGCTCGCGGCCTCGATCATCCGACCCTACGTGCGCGCGGAGGTGACCTGGGTGGTGCGGCACCATGGCCTCTTCCAGAAAGTCTATTATGCGCATCATTTCGGCGAGGACCCCTATGAGCGCGATCGCTACAGGGACCACCCGTGGTACCAGAGTTGCATCGATTTCTGCGAGCGCTACGATCAGGCCTCTTTCGACCCGGATTACCCAACACCCACGCTGGACCATTTTGAACCGCTGTTGCGGCGGGTTTTCTCGCGCGCGCCTTTTGATCCGGCCGTGATCGGTCAAGAGGAACCGGCTTAAAGGTAAGCCCCTGTTGTCACGCACTGCATGAGTGGCAGGCGCCCTGTATTTGCGCGCAGCTGCCACTACATTCCCCCCAAACCGGGCATGCAGCGGGATCGTCGGCCCGATGACCGACTTTAAAGAGGACACAATTATCGCTACCTCAAACGACGCTCCAACGCCTAATCTGCAGGAAGACAACCCCCACGCGGTTATCACCACAGACTACAAGGTGACCGAACTTACCCAGGGCGGTCTGTTCCGTGGCATGCACAAACGCATGACCATTGGCGCAACCCTGCTCATCCTGCTCTTCGTTCTGTTCACCGGCTTGTCAGGTAGCGCCGACACCGTATTTGGCGCAGCCCGAACCTGGATTGAAACAACTTTCAGCGGCTATTACCTGGTGACAGTCATGGCGCTGCTTGCGGTCTGCGCTGTTCTGATCTTCACCCGTTACGGCAGTATCCGCCTGGGAACGGATGACAGCCGTCCGGAGTTCGGGAACTTTTCCTGGTTTTCCATGCTGTTCTCAGCGGGTATTGGGATCGGGATTCTGTTTTTCGGAGTGGCAGAGCCGATTTTCTATTTTGATAATACCGGCGCTTTCGATTACCCGAATAATCCTCATGCCGATATGGCCGGCGCCACGTCACTCAATCAGGAGCGCGCCATTGATGCCCTTCGGGTCACCGTATTCCACTGGGGTCTCCATGGCTGGGCCATCTACGTGATCGTCGGTATGTCCCTGGCGTACTTTGCATTCCGTAAAGGTCTTCCACTGGCACTGCGCTCAGCACTCTATCCGTTTATTGGTGAACGGATCTTCGGACCTGTAGGCCATGTTTTCGACATTTTCGGGGTGCTCGGCTGCGTATTCGGCGTTGCAACCTCACTGGGTCTTGGCGTCAGCCAGATGAGTGTCGGACTGGAGCGACTGTTTGGAATCAGCGACGGTTTGACTACCCAGCTCATACTGATCCTGGTGATTTCCACCCTGTCGATTCTGTCGGCGGCGTTGGGCGTCAAAAAAGGCATCCGGATCATTTCCGAGATGAATATCTGGGTCTCGGTAATGGTGGTCGGTGTTTTCCTGGTTGGGGGCCCTACGCTTTGGTTGCTAACCACCTTTTTTCAGACCCTCTTCGACTATGCCGTCAACGTGGTTCCCATGGGTCTGTGGAAAGCGGACTCCCCGGAGACCGGAGAATGGCAGCGGGCCTGGACCATCTTCTATTGGGGCTGGTGGCTGGCCTGGGCACCTTTCGTGGGTCTTTTCATTGCCCGGATCTCCAAAGGCCGAACGCTTCGTGAATTCGTTCTGGGCGTTCTGTTCGTGCCAACTCTGATCGCTTTTGCATGGCTGGTGATCTTTGGAGGTACCGCCATTCACCAGGAGCTGTCTGCTTCCGGCGGAGCTGGCGCGGCAGGCATTATTGAACTGGTCAATGGCTGGAAGCTTCCCGCAGCGCTGTTCGCCACGGCTGATGGCATCGCCGGTACCGGTTTGTTTGGCTGGCTGCTTTCGGCAATGATGGTGTTCCTGTTGATGAGTTGGTTCATCACATCGTCGGATTCGGGCACCCTGGTGGTAACGACCATCCTCTCGTTGGGTGACGAGGAGCCACCACATGTTTTCCGCGTTTACTGGGGTGCAATGATTGGGCTGGTGGCTGCCGTACTGCTGGTGCTGGGTGGACTTTCCGCTCTGCAGACGGCATTGATTGCCGCCGCACTCCCCGTCAGCTTCGTCATCATCCTGATGACCCTTGGCGTGTTGCTATCGCTGGTTCAGGAACCGCGGCAGCCGCTTGCGCAGACAGGTGAGCACGCCTAATACCTGGCATCGACTGGCTGATACGGCTGCATGGCAGCCATCAGCCAGTCGCAGATAGGCTGCACCACCGCGCTGCGGTGGTGTTTCGCGCTCAGCCAGTAGCCATACTCCGTGCGCTTTATTCGCGGCCCCAACGCAATCAGCTGCCCGGTTTTCAGGTACTCCTCCACCAGGATAGACCACCCCAGCGCCACCCCCTGGCGCGCCAGCGTCGCGTGCAATAGCAGCGCATAGTTGTGATAGGCGAAATAATCTTCCCTTGGCGCTAGTTCAATCCCGACCTGATCACACCACTGCAGCCAGTCGAGCCAGCGCGGTTCGTGGATATCCTGGTGCAGCAGTGTGACGTGGTCCAGATCGGATGCCTTTAGCTCACTGCCCAGGGCGTTACTGCGGGCGTAGTCAGGGCTGGTTACAGGGAAGACCTCTTCCCTGGCGAGGAGCTGGCTTTCTTCCTGGGGCAGATAGGGGCCGAAACGAATGGCAATATCTGCTGCCTGCAGCTCAGGGTCGTCCGCCCGGTCAATAGGCTTGAGTGTGAATGTGACCTCGGGGAACGCCTGCTTCATCGCCGGAAGATGTGGCAGCAACCACAGGTGCAGAAATCCCGAGCCGGCCGCAATCACAACCGAGGGCGCCGGCCCTTCTCCCTCACGCAACAGCCGGTCGCAAGCGCCCCGAATCCCGCTCAGGCCAGATGAAACCTCCCGACGGAAACGCTCTCCCTTGGCCGTGAGCTGAAGCTTTCCACCCTTACGGTCAAACAGAGGCATGCCCGCCCACTCCTCCAGTGCGCGAATGCGCTGCGAGATCGCAGGTTGAGTCGTGCGCTCCTCATCAGCAGCAGCCGTCATGGAGCCCAGCCGCGCAGTTGCCTCAAAAGCCACCAGTGACTGCAGCGATGGCAGCGATTGGCTGTTTTGAGTTCGCTTCATGGTGGATCACGCCCCGTAATGCAGACAAAGAACATGATAATAATCAATGCAAAAGCTAAATCCTACCCAACGCGATCAGACGGATAGACGCGCATACCCGAAATCATCAAAAACCGGACACTCCGATTTGCCACAGAGAACCTAATCGCAATAATGTGAGAATATTCTAATGCACACTGAAACCAGGCCATCCAATGACTCACTGTATCCGCATACTCGCATTCCTGCTGCTGCTCCCCGCAGTTGCCATCCCATCCGAGCCGGTTCAGGTTCACGAGCGAGATCAACGCATAGAGGGCGCCCGGTCAGTCGTCAATCAGCTGGCAACCGAACTTGCTTCTGAGCTCAGGTCCGCGATGAAGGAAGAAGGTCCAGAGGCGGCAATCCGGGTGTGCAGAGATCGCGCACCGGCCATTAAATCCCGGCTTTCCCGCAAAACCGGCTGGCGGATAACCCGGGTCGGGACCCGGGTACGGAATCCGCTTCTGGGTATGCCAGATGCCCATGAGTCGCGGGTACTCACCCGGTTCCAGGAGCAACTGGATCAGGGAGCGACAATGAAAAACCTTGAACATAGTAGTATTCAGAAAGTGGCCGACTCCCGCTATCTGCGCTACATGAAACCGATCGGCGTCAAACCCCAGTGCATGGGCTGTCATGGACCGGAAGAGAACCAGTCCGAAGCCATCAGGGCCGCGCTTGAAAAACAGTATCCGGCTGACCAGGCGACAGGCTACGAGCCTGGTGATCTGAGAGGAGCGTTTTCCGTCATTCAGGATCTTGACAGACCCTACGAGGAGCCCTGAGTCGGTACCGGCGCCCGGAGTAACCGTGACCGGGCGCCGCGCTACATTCCGTTACAAACTCCAGTGTCCGCTGCCTGATCGATGTGCGTAGTTAACAGTGCACACTTCAATAATTCAGGAGCAGTAATGGAACGCGTTAACTTTGGTTCGGAAGATATCGGCAACAAGCTTGCTGAGATGAGTGATCGTGACATCGACCAGCTGGCCTTTGGCGCCATCAACCTTGATGCCAATGGCAAAATTCTCAGCTATAACAAAGCAGAAGGCGAGATCACCGGACGTAAGCCGGAAGAGGTGATCGGCAAGAACTTCTTCACGGAAGTCGCTCCCTGCACCAAGACGGACGACTTTTTCGGGAAATTTCAGGAAGGCGTGAAGAGCGGCAACCTGAGCACCATGTTCGAGTACACCTTTGACTATCAGATGAAGCCGACGAAGGTGAAGGTGCACATGAAAAAGTCCCTCGATGGGAATAGCTACTGGGTTTTCGTCAAGCGCGTCTGATGCAGCTCGGAACCCACCCCACCCTGGCGGTACTGAGCCACCTGATCGGCAGCGAACTGGCCAGCCAGCGAGGCGCCAGCAGTGCCGATCTGGTGAGCAAAGCCACCGCCGGGAACTCTCTCAGAGACGGCCCACTGGCGGTTGACTCAATAGAACAACTGGCGCTGGCTCGAGTGGTCAACGAGTTTTTTGACCTGGAAGCCAGTGGCCTTGATGAATGGCTGCTGCGAAAAGACGCCGTTGAGGATTGGGTGGCTCTGATCCGGGAAGGCCTCGCTGATGGCACTACCCATATTGGATTCCGCTCCGGGGGCACGACGGGAGAGCCAAGGCTTAATCGTCTGCCGCTAGCCCATCTTGAAAGCGAGGTCTCACTGCTTGCCAGCGCGTTTTCAGACCGGTGCCGTATAGTCGGGGTCGCTCCCCCGCATCATATCTATGGCTTCATCTGGGGACCACTGCTCGCTGACGTGCTGCAGGTGCCCTATTGCCATGGTGACACGGCACAGCAATTTGCACTGGACCCGGAGCCCGGCGATCTTGTCGTGGCATACCCGGAGTGGTGGCGTTATCGCAGTGGTCGCCATACTGAGTTCAACACTGACGTTGCTGGAGTAACCTCTACCGCGCCCTGCCCGCCGGAGGTGATCCGAGCGCTCCAAAATCAGAAGCTTGATTCCATGACCGAAGTGTATGGCTCATCCGAGACAGGAGGTATTGGGTGGCGATCAGACCCGGATTCGCCCTTCACCCTCCTGGAACACTGGGAACGCGCCGCTGACGGCAATACCCGCAGCCTGTTTCTCCGGCCCCTGGCAGCCACGGTTGCCGCTCCTGACGAACTCCACTGGTACGACCAGCGGACGCTGGTACCCACGGGAAGACAGGACGGAGCGGTACAGGTTGCCGGGACCAATGTTGACCCCGCCTCCATCGGACGAATGCTCGCAGATCACCCCGGTGTTGTGGAGTGCTCAATCCGGCCCTTCGACACAGGTAGCGGGATCCGGCTCAAGGCGTTCGTGGTGCCGGTGGAAGGTGCTGACCGGGAGACACTTGAAGAGACCCTGCGCCAATGGGTGAATGCCAACCTCGCAACACCGGAGCGGCCAGTGCGGTTTGATTTCGGAACAGCGCTACCGCGCAATGAAATGGGGAAACTGAGTGACTGGTGACGGAATTCATTGGCCGGGGCATGGCACAACCACCGAGGACGTGGAGCGCATCGCGCTTGGGGAAGCGCTGTCTCTCGGTGAAAACGCCTGGCACCGGATCGGCAAGAGCCACGAACGGCTCAGCCGTTACCTGGAAGAACAGCGCCTCATCTATGGTGTAACCACAGGCTACGGGCCCCTGGCGGATACCCTTGTAGGCGGTGACTACAGCGAGGCCCTTCAACGGAATCTTATTGCCCACCTCAGTGCTGGCGTGGGAGAGCCCCTCTCTCAGGAGCAGACGCGTGCCACCATGGCGGCGCGCATCAGTGCCCTCGGCCTGGGCGCCTCCGGCATTTCTCCATCCGCCCTCAATCAGCTTCTGCGCTGCCTTAACGCAGGCGCGCTTCCGGTCGTTCCCGCCATGGGTACTGTTGGCGCAAGCGGTGATCTGACCCCATTGGCCCACATCGCCGGAGCTCTCATGGGCAAAGGGTGGATCCGGCACGCTAACGGCGGGGCTGAACCTGCGGCGGAAGTTCTTGAACGCCTGGGACTGAAACCGCTGGAACCCGCCGGTAAAGATGCCATTGCCCTGGTCAATGGCACCTCCGCCATGACGGGTATTGCCGCACTCAATGACCGTCTGGCGGAACGAGCCCTGCGCTGGAGCACCCTGATCACCGTGGCTCACGCCCAGGCTCTGCGTGGACGCCGTGAGGCCTGGCACAGTGCCTTTGGCGAACTGCGGCCACATCCGGGCCAAAAGAAGTTGCATCGTTGGCTGGCCATTCTGGATGATGCCCCACCTGATGCAATGACCGATGAGGGCCAGGTCTCAACAGACGCCCTGCACCAGCTCAGTGCGCCCATTCAGGATCCCTACAGTCTCCGTTGTGCGCCCCAGCTTCTTGGGGCTGTTGCGGACCAGATTGATTGGCATACGCAGACCGTGACCACGGAACTCAATAGTGTGACCGACAACCCTGTCCTCCCGGACACTTTCGATCAGGCACTTCATGGCGGCAACTTCTACGGCCAGCACGTAGCCCTGGCCTCGGATGCGTTGGCCAACGCCGTCATCACGCTGGCGGTCCACGCGGAGCGGCGCATTGCCCGCCTGGCCAACCCCCGTCTGAACCAGGACCTGCCCGCTTTCCTGACGGGCTCGGAAACGGGACTGAACAGCGGATTCATGGGAGCACAGGTTACGGCAAGCGCCCTGCTAGCGGAGATGCGCACCCAGGCGGCACCCGCTTCGATCCAGTCCATCCCGACCAACGGCGACAACCAGGATGTGGTGACCATGGGAACCATCGGGGCGCGCAGAACGCATCACCTGCTGGCCCTGCTCTACCGGCTTCTGGCGATCGATGCCCTGATGGCGGTCCAGGCCCTTGAGCTGCGTGCGGAGCCTGATCTGCGTTCCCAGGCAACAGCGCAGATGATGGTATGGGTCCGTGCCCATTCCCCCTTGCTCACCTCCGACCGGGCGCTGTCTGAAGACATTGAAAAAACAGCCGACGCCATGCGGTGCCCATGGACGCTACCGGCCCACCTGGCGTTGAGCAATCAGGTGGATTGAAAACGCCTATCCATTTAATGCTTCCTGGTGGTTGAACACGAGATGCCCAGACACCATTATTCCAATGAGGCGTAATATTATGAACAAGAAAACCAAGGAGCACCCATGTCGACCAACCGCATAGGCATTGAAGAAAGCAAGGCTCAGGGCCTGGCTGACCAGCTGAACGAACTGCTGGCCCACTACCAGATCTTCTACATGAACGTCCGCGGCTATCACTGGAACATCAAAGGCGATAAATTCTTCGAACTGCACACCAAGTTCGAGGAACTCTACACGGATTTGCTCCTCAAGGTGGATGAGATCGCTGAGCGCATCCTGACTCTCGGCTACCGCCCGATTCACGCCTACTCGGAGTACATGAACCTGTCCCGGATTCCAGAACGGACGAACGTAACCGACGGGCACCAGTGCGTGAAGGAGATCCTCGACGGGCTTTCTGTGCTCATCAAGCTGGAACGGGACATCCTGGAAGCCTCCGGAGAGGCCAGCGATGAGGGTACCAACTCACTGATGAGTGACTACATCACTGAACAGGAGAAAACCGCCTGGATGTACAGCAGCTTCCTGGGGGAATAGCCACGCTGCCACCGAATCGCACATCCCATGAACAGGGAGATTGTTCCTTGTTCTGGTAGCCCTGTTATTTCCAGGCCCTCAGACACTCTGAGGGCTGGTTGCGCTCATCGCCCCGTCGCCCCATTGGCATCAAAACCTGCGGACCGAGCAACAACCGCTGAGCTGCCCTGGAACTGCCGTTCAGACGGACGGCAGACCCGAAAGGGCCATGGCGAGTTCCCCATCGCTGTACTCATGGTCGCTGAGCTCGCCTGCGAAATAGGACGTGTAAGCCGCCATATCAAAGTGCCCGTGGCCGCACAGGTTGAACAGGATGGTCTCGGCTCTGCCCTCTTCCCGACAGCGGATAGCCTCGTCGATGGCACCCCGCACCGCGTGGTTCGCTTCCGGCGCCGGCACAATCCCCTCATTACGCGCGAACAGAATCCCTGCCTCGAAACAGGCCTTCTGGGGATAGGCAACCGCCTCGAACAGGCCCAGCTGTTTAGCGTGCGAAACCAGCGGCGCCATGCCGTGATAGCGCAGCCCGCCGGCGTGGAAACCGGGCGGCGTAAAGCCTGACCCCAGGGTGTGCATGCGCGTCAGCGGGGTCATCTTCGCCGTATCACCATAATCATAGGCGTACTGGCCACGGGTCAGTGTCGGGCATGATGAGGGTTCCACGGCAACCACACGCGGGCTTTCACCACCACGCAGTGACTGGCCGATGAACGGGAAGGCAAAACCGGCAAAGTTGGAGCCGCCACCGGTGCAGCCCACAATCACATCGGGCGAATCCCCGGCCATGGCCATCTGCTCCATGGTTTCCTGGCCGATCACCGTCTGGTGCAGCAGGACATGGTTCAGCACCGAGCCCAGCGCGTACTTGGTGCCTGGATCCTGGGCTGCCAGCTCCACCGCCTCGGAGATGGCGATACCTAGGCTACCGGTATGGTCCGGATTGTCCGCGAGTACGCTGCGGCCGAACTCAGTCTCATTCGACGGAGAGGCAATACAGCGCGCCCCGTAGGTTTCCATGACTGCCCGCCGATAGGGTTTCTGATCGTAGGAAACCCGCACCTGGAAGACCTGCACGTCCATATCCATGAGCGCACCGGCGTAGGCCAGCGAGGTGCCCCACTGCCCCGCCCCGGTCTCCGTGGTGAGACGGCGGATACCCGCCTCGCGGTTGAAAAAGGCCTGGGGTATGGCGCTGTTGGGCTTGTGGCTGCCGGCAGGGCTCACGCCCTCGTACTTGTAGTAGATCTTCGCCGGGGTTCCCAGCGCCTTTTCCAGAGCATGGGCACGATACAGGGGCGCGGGCCGCCATTGACGGTAAACGTCCCTGACCGGCTCAGGGATCGGCACCTCCCGCTCTGTGGTTACCTCCTGCTCAATCAGCGACGCAGGAAACAGCGGCTCCAGATCCGCTGGCGTCACCGGCTCATGGGTTGCCGGATTGAGCACGGGCGGCAACGGCTCCGGCAGATCCGCCTGGAGGTTGTACCAATGGGTGGGAATGCGGCTTTCGTCGAGCAGGAACTTGGTGGTCATTGCAGGTCCCGAGTCAATGGAAAAACGGCGCTATGATACCCCGTCTGGTTTGCGGGCGTCATGGGCTTAAGCCGCAATTGATCAGGGTGACGACACCAGACTGTCCCGGGAAATATCCCCGATGGACCTGGCACCGGTCAGCGTCATCGCCACACGCATCTCACTCTCTATGAGCCCCAGAAGGTGGGCAACGCCCTGCTCTCCCGCCGCCGCCAGCGCATAGATATAGGCTCGGCCGAGCAGAACACCGTCAGCCCCCTGGGCAAGCATGCGCACCACATCCAGTCCGGATCGGATACCGGAATCCGCCAGCAGCGTGAGCTCATCCCCGACCGCATCCGCGATCATCGGCATGGCGCGGGCGCTGGACAGGGCACCGTCGAGCTGGCGGCCGCCATGGTTGGAGACGACAATGCCGTCGGCGCCGAACCGCACCGCATCCCGGGCGTCCTCGGGATCCAGGATGCCCTTGATCACCATGGAGCCCTTCCAGAACTCGCGGATCCACTCAAGATCCTTCCAGCCGATGGACGGATCAAAGTTCCTGCCGAGCCAGCCCACATAGTCCTCGAGGCTGATCGTCTCACCGAGATAGGCGGAGACATTGCCCAGATCATGGGGGCGCCCACGAACCCCCACATGCCAGGCCCAGGCGGGATGGGTGGCGGCCTGCAGCATACGGCGGGCCCCTGAGTACGGGCCGGACATGCCGGAATGGGCATCGCGGTAACGGGCGCCGGGCACAGGCATGTCCACGGTGAACACCAGGGTCCGCACACCGGCCTCCCAGGCCCGTTCCAGCACGTTCTTCATGAAGCCGCGGTCCCGGAGCACGTAAAGCTGGAACCAGAGTGCCCGATCCGAGGCCTGCTGCACCTCCTCGATCGGGCACACCGACACGGTGGACAGCGTAAAGGGAACCCCCTTTGCGGCCGAGGCCCGGGCGGCCTGGGCCTCGCCGCGCCGGGCATACATGCCCGTCAGCCCCACTGGCGCCAGAGCCACTGGCAGACTCAGATCCTCACCAAAAAGACGGGTTGAGAGGTCGACGTCACCGACTTCCTGCAGCACCCGCTGGCGCAGTGACAGCTCACGCAGGTCCTGGGTATTGCGCTGCAGGGTGTATTCGTCGTAGCTGGCGCCATCGATGTAGTGGAACAGGAAGGGCGGCAGCCGCCGGCGTGCCGCCTCACGGTAATCCTGGGTCGAGGAAATGATCATGGGAATACAGTCCTTGTCATGCTTACCGGTGTTCGGACGGGTCACCCCTGAGCCGCACGCCGAGGCCGGAATGGCGCTCCACGGCCTGGCTGATGCCGGCACGCCAGACGGCCTCACCCCCGATGACCATCAATCGGGAACGGGCCCGGGTAATCCCAGTGTAGATCAGCTCCCGGCTGAGAATCGCGGACGGCCGCTCCGGCAGCACCAGGGCCACGGAATCAAACTCCGACCCCTGTGTCTTGTGGATGGTCATGGCGTAGACCGTTTCATGGTCGGGCAGTCGCCCCGGCGCCATGGGAATAAACCCCTCCTCAGCCGGGAACCAGGCCAGCAGCGGGGGCGCCTCGCCTTCCCGCTCCGCCTTGTCCGGCCAGATCAGGCCGATATCGCCATTGTAGAGGCCAAGCCCGTAATGGTTGCGCGTGATCATGATGGGCTGGCCGCGGAAGAAACGTTGCCGCTCCGGGTTGAGCGCAGCGGTAATACGCTCATTGATTGACTGGACACCATTGGGACCAACGCGGGCGGGACAGAGGATCCGGAAGGCCTGCAGCCGCGCGAAGGCCTCCTTCAGGTCGGTCGCTTCCGTGATGGGCCGGTAGTTCTGCTCCGTCCAGGCAGCAAGCTGTTCGGACAGCTCACCGCCGCCCTGCCAGACCACGTCCTCGTGAGCGCCCCGGAGAACATTGAGAGTACCCTCCTCATGGCCGCTGATGGCAGCAGCGGCAAGCTGGCCGATACCACTGCTGCCACCGAACCGCCGGCTCTCCCTCAGGAAACTCAGGTAGTCCACACCACCCGAACCGTCGTCGGCGGCGTCAAGCTCAATGCCGAGGGCAGCGAGCTGTTGGCAGCGTTCGGGGCTGTAGGCCTTTACATCCCGGGGTGCCAGGTCCGCCAGCACCGACCCCGCGGCAACCGAGGGCAGCTGGTCGGCGTCGCCCAGCAGGATCACCCGGCACTCCGGGGGCAGTGCACGGAACAACCGCGCCATCAGCGGCAGGTCCACCATGGAGATCTCATCCACCACCAGTATGTCCACATTGAGCGGGTTATCGTCATTATGGCGGAATCGGTGGCTGTTCGGGATCACGCCCAGCAACCGGTGCAGCGTGGTGGCCTCCTGGGGGATGGCCTCCATAACCCGGGGTTCCAAATCCGACGCCAGTCCGGAGCGTGCCTTCACCACGGACTCGGCCAGGCGCTGGGCCGCCTTGCCGGTGGGCGCCGCAAGGTGCACCCGGGGCATTTCCCCACCGGACGCGGACATCTCGATCAGAAGTGCCAGAAGCCGGGTGACCGTATGCGTTTTTCCGGTGCCGGGCCCACCGGCAATCACACTGAAACGCTGGAACAGTGCGTTAGCCGCGGCCACCTTCTGCCAGTCAGGCGCGGCTTGCCCTGCCTCACCGGGGAAGAGCCGCTCAAGGGTCGCCCGGGCGCTGGGCGTATCCGCACTGCCAGTGACCGCCAGTCGTTCGCGGATGGACGCTGCCACTTCGGTCTCGAAACGCCAGTAACGACGCAGGTAGAAACGATCCCGCTCAAACACCACGGGGGCATCATCATCCGGGCTGATCGCCAATGCCGAGAGGCCCTGACGCCACTCTGCCAGCTCCGGGAACCGGATGCCCGGGAAGGTGTCACTCTGCCAGCGGGTCTGACCCGCCCAGTACGGCAGGTGCAGGCAGGTATGGCCCTCCTGCAGTGCCTCGCTGACGGCCATCAGGGTATGTCGGAACCAGTCCTCCCGGCAGCCAATCCACTCGCACAGCGCATCCGCCAGCGCCTGGTCGATGGCTTCCGGGGCCTCGCCTTCCCGCACCGGGTTGAGAACCGCGCTCATACCGCCTCCTCCCGGCCCTCAAAAAGGGCATCCAGGGCGAGCAGTGCGCTCAGATCCGGCTCCCGTGCGTGGACACCGGTATCACGGCCCGGCGCCATTCCACGCAGGTAAAGGTAGTGCACGCCCCCGAGATGCTGCCCAGGATCGTAGTCCGGGATGCGGATCCGCAGGAAACGGTGGAGTGCCAGCATATAGAGCAGGTACTGGAGGTCGTAGAAGCTCTCGCGCATATTGGCGGTCAGTGCCTCCGGGTTGTAATGGCCAAAGCCGTTGCCCAGGTGATTGGACTTGTAGTCCACGATGTAATAGCGCCCCTGCCACTCGTAGACCAGGTCGATAAAGCCCTGGAGCATGCCGTTGAGGCTGGCCGGTGGTGGCAGCGTGACCGCAGCATCAACGCCTCTGTGGCGTGCCAGGATGCGGCCCAGGGGTGGGTGCTGATCCGCGTTCATGGGAAAGTAGAATTCGCTTTCCCGCAGGGTCTTCTCCGGCGCCAACGCTCCCAGGGTTGCACCGCTGGGCAGCTTTACGGCCAGCAGCTCCCGCAGCCAGGCTTTGATCGGCTCACGTGTGGTTTCAGCAGGGGCCATCAGGCCCGGGTAGCGCCTTTCGGCCTGGTCCAGAACCCCATCCAGGTCCGGGTTACTGAAATCCAGCCACTCCAGCACGTCGTGCAGAAGGTTGCCAGCTTCGGCACCTTTCTGGAGGCAAAAGCGGATGTTGTCCGCTTCCGCATGGGGCTGGGTCTCTTCCTGTTCGTCCTGATCGCGGTCCCGGGCGCTGGTGCCGCCGTGGCGGGCATTGCGCGTGAGCGCGGAGAAGGAGGAAAGCCACCAGTCCCTTTCAATACGTCCATGGAACTCAGCCGCGGCCAGCCCGTCATGGGAAGCCGGCGCCGGAGCACTGCTCACCGGCTCATCGGTGCTGGTGATTGTCAGTACGCCACAGGCTCCTTCGCCATACTGTTGCCGTACTGCACCTTCCAGCGCCTCAAAACTGCTGACCCCAAGGCAGCGCGCCAGCGACGAAGACGCCAGCTGATCAAATGCCGCGGCCAGCATGTAGACCCGCCGTTCGCCCCGCGTGGCGGCCACGTAAAGGAGACGGATGCTCTCCGCTGCTTCCTCCTCCGCTGCAAGATCAAGCTGTTCGTCCGATGGGTTCAGCGCCAGGTGCGTGCTGTGGTCACGGGGATCGTGGTAACGCACCAGCATATCCCGACCGCGGCCGCCCTGTTTGCCATAGCTGACGAACGGCAGGAACACGATGGGATACTCCAGCCCCTTGGCTCCGTGCATGGTCACCACCCGCACCAGGTGGCCGTCGCTTTCCAGCCGGAGTTCGGTGTTCTGGACGGTGCTGTCCGTGCGCGCCTGCTCAAACCAGTGCAGCAGCGCCTCGGGCTGGCGGTGCTGCTGGCTGGCCTCCTGCAGCAGCTCCATCAGGTGCATGAGGTTGGTGAGGCTGCGCTCATGCCGATGCGGTTCCGGCCGTGCCCGCCACTGAACAAGCTGCAGCGCCATGCTCATGAAACCCTTGCGGTGCCAGCGCTCGCGCAGGGCCGTAACGTCGTCCAGAAGCCGGGCCCAGTCCCGTTCGCTGTTGCGCAGATCAAACAGCTCCCGGGTGCTGTAACCGAACAGCATGGTCGCCAGCGCCGCCATCAGCTGGCGGTCATCCTCGAGGTTCAGGATGCCCCGCAGGGCCCGAAGCAGATCGAGGGATTCCGGGCTTTCCAGCACATTGTCCCGGGCACTCAGGTAGACCGAATCCAGCCCCCGGGCGGTCAGCGCTTCCTGCATGAGGGCGGCTTCCGTGCGGTCCCGGACCAGGACAGCGATATCCCCGGGGGCCACGGTTTCACCATCAACCTCTGCGTCAGACAACAGCCTCAGGATTTCACGGGCCGTCCATTGCGCCAGGGGTTGACGCCCCTCCTTGGTATAGCCGGTGCCCTTGCTGCTGAGCCCTTCCATGTCATCCGCAACCGGCAGCAGCCCCCACTGGAAAGCCGCCCGTCCCGCCGGTCCGTGAACCGGCTCCCGGTCGGGCCTGCCGGCACTGACTGGCGGGTACTGGATGCCATAACCGAAGATCCGGTCATGGGGGATGGCATCGCGTGGATCCCCGGGGACGGCCCCGCCATGGAAGAGCCGGTTATAGCCCCGGATCACTTCCGGCGCCGAGCGGTAATTGGCGCCCATGACCCACTGGTGATCCGCGTCATTGCGGGCGGTGAGATAGGCAAAGACATCCCCGCCACGGAAACCGTAGATGGCCTGTTTGGGGTCGCCGATCATGCACAGCATCCGGCCCTGTTCCCTGGCCTCACCGTAGATCCCCTGGAGGATGGCGTACTGGTCCGGGTCCGTATCCTGGAATTCATCCACCAGTGCCACCGGGAACTGTTCTCCCAGGCTCCGGGCCAGGGCCGGTCCGCGCTCCTCCGAGGCCAGCTGTTCACTCAGGCGGCGGATCAGATCACTGAAATCCAGCTGGTCCAGCCGATCCTTACTGGCGGCCAGGTGCGCCCGCGCGAAGGTCACGCCCTTCCAGGCCCACCAGGCCTCACGCGCCCGCTGGAGGCCGGCCATGCCGCTGGCGAGCTCATACAGCGCGGGCATGCTCTGTTGTTTCTTCGCGCTGCTGAACGCCTCCTTCAGGAACCTGCCCTGGAAAACGTCCGGGATACTGCCATCCCAGTCACAACCGCTGAGGCGCTCAAGCTCCTCCTGAACGGCCTGCCAGTGGGCCTTGGTATCCGCCGTTTTCCGGGCGGCAACATTCAGCGCCGCGAAGGCCTCCCGTTCCTCCGGCCACTGGCGGCGGAATCCCTGCCAGGCTGTCGCCAGATCCGGCACCTCCGGTTCCGGAAGCGTCTCGGTGCCCTTGATGGTGGCTTCCCAGACCTTTGCGAAGGCGTCGGGCGTGGGCTGATAGGCGTAAAGCTGCTGGAAATACGGCCCCTGTGCCTCCTGGCGGTACCAGTCCTCCAGCGCTTCACGCACCAGTGCGCTGCTGTCCACTTCCATGGCCGCCTCAAAGCTTATGCCACTGGTAAAGGCTTCCTGCGTCAGGGCTCGCCGACAGAAACTGTGAATGGTGTAGATGGCCGCCTCGTCCATGTGCAGGGCAGCGTTGCGCAGGCGGGCCTTCACCCGGTCTGTGTCCGGGAAACGTGCCCGCAGCGCCACATAGAAGGGCTCCTCCAGCTCCTCCCAGTAATCATGGGCACGCTGGATTTCGCCCGCCAGACGTCCCTTCAGCTCGGCGGTGGCGGCACGTGTGAAAGTCATCACCAGCAGCTGCTGCACCTCCAGTTCGCGCTCCAGCAGCAGGCGCAGATAGAGGCGTGTGATGTTGTAGGTCTTGCCAGTGCCCGCACTGGCCTCGATCAGGTGTATGCCTTCCAGCGGCAGATGGGTAACGTCCAGCTCCTGCATCACACCGCCTCCGTGGTGTCGGTGATCGTCACGGCGGCCATCAACGGACCGTACCGGCGGTCGATAGCAGCCAGAAGGGATTCTGTATCAGTGTCTTCATCAAAGAACCATCCGACATAGGCATCATCCTTGACCCCGGGGAAGCCGTTCCAGCTGTCGCCCAGCCAGGCCTTGCGCAGCGCCCGGAGCCGTTTCGTCCCATCCGCATCAGCGTCCATGGTGGCCAGCTCACGCATCAGGTCGGCGTGCAGGCGCGAGGGCTCACACAGGCTCTCCCGCCAGGCTTCCACCAGCGCCGTCAGCTGGGATTCCGCCTCCCCTCGCCCCATGGCTTCCAGCTGCATTACGCGGAGAGCGCCGTCCCTGCCCCGGTGAATACCGACCGAGGACCGCTCCGCCCCAAGGTTGGCCATCAGGTGATGGCACCAGAGCCGCAGCAGATCCTTGCCTTTCGGATTCGCCATGCGCCACAGAACCAGACGGCCATCCGCTGCCATTGTCAGCTCTGCGGCCAACGTCAGGCCATCAATGCTGTATTCCACTGCGGCGGTCTGGACGTCTGCGGCTCCTGAATCCATCAGAGCCTGCGCGAAACCACTGGCCTGTTCCCGCCAGTCCGCCAGTTCCGAGGCCATCGGCGCATGGTCCGGAAGCTCCCCGGAAAGACGTGCGCGTTCCAGCACCGGGGTGTCATCGACACCCTGAAGCTCGCAGTGGATCAGTGCCTCCTGGATCAGATAACGGCTGAGATGATTGGCCGCAAAGGGCTCCACATCCTCGAGTTCAGGCAGCTCGGATTCCTCCAGATAGAGGCCAAGGCGTTGCCGGGCATGGTGACGGGCCGGGTTCTCCAGGGCCCGGACCAGCTGCTCCAGGGTCAGCTGGTCGGGTTCAGGATCAGGCGGCGGCAGGCGCTGTGCCTGCTCCCGCTCCTCCCCGGACTCGGTAAGGCGGAGCCACCCCGGGTCAAAGCTCGGCTCCGGGCCCTGGTAGTTGGCCGGGCTGAACGGCTGCAGCGGCAATGCCCTGATGGCGTCGCGGCGCCAGCCGGTAGCGCCTTCCAGATAGTTCATCAGTTCCGTGAGCACCAGGGATGGCTGACGCTCCGCATTCGTATTGAGATCCCGCCCCTGGTAGCTCAGATAGAGATGGTCCCTGGCCGAGAGTATGGCTTCCAGGAACAGGTAACGGTCATCTCCGCGGCGCGAGCGGTCCCCCGGGCGCGGGCGATCATTGGCCATCAGATCAAAACCCAGAGGTGGGCGCTGGCGCGGGAATTCGCCGTCGTTCAGTCCCAGGATCGCCACGACCCGGAATGGAATGGAGCGCATGGGCACCATGGAGCAGACAGTGATCTGCCCTGTCATGAACTGGCGACCGGTCCGGGCCGGGCTCTGCAGGTTCTGTTCAAGGGCATGGCGTATGACCGTGAGCGGCACCGGGTCCGTGAATGCCGCGTAGCTGGCGTACTGCCCAAGCTCCCGGATCACCTCCCGGAGCTGTTCATGGATCCATTCATGGCTTCGTTCGGTGCTGAACAGCGCCTGGCGTAGCCGCTCATGCAGGAACGTCTGCCAGTCACTGATTGTGCGCGCCCGGGCCATATCCCGCCGTAGCGCCTTGAGCGCCCTCAGGAAGGCGATCAGACGGCCGAGCACCACGGCATCCCCGCCTTCCACCTGGGGCAGCAAAAGGCGGTCCCGCAGCACCACTTCCTCATCACCCCAGGCAAACCCGATCAGCAGCCGTTCCAGCCCCTGATCCCAGCTATAGCGTTCCCCGGCGCCCTCCCCGAGCCACTGCTGCTTGTGTTCGGCATCCAGCCCCCAGTGGATCGCAGCAGCGTTGAGCCACTGGCTGAGCTGGGTTACCTGTTCAGTATCGAGCCCGAATCGCTGCTGTATGGCCGGCACCTGGAGCCAGCTGATAACACGGCTCACTTCAAAGCGCGCATCCGGCAGTGACAGCAGTTCAATGAATGCAGCCACTGCCGGGTCCGCATCCCCCGGATTGCGGTCGGCAATGGAACTGGGCAACGGCGGCACCCTTTCGGACAACGCCTCGCCGCGACCGGCGAACACCGCCTCCACGAAGGGCGCATACTGCTCCACATTGGGGCACATCACCACCACGTCCCGTGGCGCAAGTTCCGGATCGTTATTGAAACGGTGCAGGAGCCAGTCATGCAGCGCCTGGACCTCACGCAGCGCGCTGTGGGCACTGACAATACTGATGCTGCTGTCACAGTGGTCGCTGGGGGCTTCACGGCCATCCCGGAGATGCAGCACGTCACTCTGAAGTCGGGCCAGAAGGTCATCATTGTCCGGCTCAGTGAACAGCGGCATTTCCTCGTCCGCCACCTCGCTGAGCAGGCGCACGAACTGCTGCCCCTGGTGGCCGAGGCCGGTCAGGAGCGGATTGCCGATATCCAGAACCAGGCCGCTGTCATCGTCGTGCTCATCCAGCCAGCGTGCCCGCTGGCGGGCGGCCTGCCGATCGCTGATGGCATCCCCCCAGTACTCATCCGAGGGGTTAAGGTAAAGGATGTGGAAATCCACCCCCGCCTTCCGGGACATCTCACTGATGAATTCCAGCCACAGGGGCGCCAGGCTGTTAATGCCAAAGATGAACAGACGTTCTGGTAACGCTTCCGCTGGTTCGGTCACGTGCTCCCGGGCCTCATCCATGAGTCGTAGCGGGTGATCCGGAATCTCCGCGACCAGCGCCTGCCAGAGCCGGGCCTGCCAGTGATCCGCCTGCCCTGCGTCCCAATCCCGGATCCAATCCGGCCGGTACATCAGGTACTGCTCGTAAAGGTCCGCGAGTTCTCCGGCCAGCTGGAAGCGGCGCAAAGGCTGCTGGCGTGGGCTCTGCTGCTGCCAGTAGCGTGTCGGTTCGGTAAAGGCAGGGTCCCTGGTCACCGCCTCTGAAGCCAGCAGCGCATACAGTCGCCAGACCAGGATCTCACGCTGATAGGGCGATACCTCCGGCATGCGGTCGGAGCCCAGGATCCGGCGGATGAGGGTCCAGAAGTAGCGCACCGGCAGCGGGTATTCCAGGTTCATCGCCACCCGCCGGGTGGGTTCCGCAGCCAGTTCCATGTTGAGCCAGTGCGCCATGCCGGGATGCTGGACCATGATCACATCCGGCTGCAGCGGGTTGCTCACCGGCATCGCGAGGAGCCTGGCGAGCGGGCCAACAAGGTGTTCCAGCTGGTTGCCGGGGAAGGTGTGGATCATCCGGTTGCTCCTGGCGGCCGTCCATCAACGTCGGGTGCGATGGGCAGGATAGCCCATGCGCTGCCGCGACCATAGTCGCGGCGTCGTGCGACAGGCACTGTCGCTCTTCCCCATAACCAGTCACCAGGCAGTACCCGGTAAAGGATTTTTTGCATCATAGGAATCACTGAAGTAATTTATGCGATCAACCAGTATCCAATACGGGAAGCGGTGGCATGGAAACCGGAAAACCGCAGGCGACCACGGATACCCGCCAGCAACTGGATGACCTGAGGGCGGCGGTGGACAGCCTTGGCTCGTTCATTTTCATTAAGGACCTTCAGGGGCGCTATACTTATGTCAACGAGCGCGTCCGCAACCTGTTCGGCCTTCCGGAAGAAGCCATACTGGGGCGCGACGACAGCACCTTCTTCTCGCTGGATCAGTCCCGGGATCTGCGCGAGAACGACGAACAGGTCCTGCGCCAGGGGCGTGCGATTGAGACCCAGGAGCGCAACGTCATCGCCGCCACCGGTGAGGAACGCTGGTTCTGGACCGTGAAGCGGCCTCTTGTCAGCGCCGACGGCAGTATCCACGGCATGAGCGGCGCCTGCACCGATATAACCGAGAAGGTACAGCTGGAACGGGCGCTGCGGGAGAAACAGGCCCTTCTTGAAACCGTCCTCGACCATGCCCCCGCCTGTATCTACCTGAAGGATACCGACCGGCGCTACGTCTACCTGAATCACAGGACAGCGGCCCTCTACGGCCATGATCCCGATGCCATCGTCGGCGCACGGGACGAGGACTTACTTTCCCATGAGACAGCGGAAAACTGCCGGGGGCTGGACGACCGGGTGCTCGCCACGTACGCCCCGCAGCAGGGCGAGGAGACCTTTACAGCAGCGGATGGTCGCATACGGGTCTATGAGACCGAGAAAGTGCCTCTGCTCAGTGAGGACGGCACCTTCACCGGCTTTATTGGCTTCTCCCGGGACATGACCGAAACGCGCCAGCTCCAGCAGCGGCTTGAGCGCATGGCCCACGAAGACCAGCTTACCGGCCTCCCCAACCGGCGCCGGACAGAGCAGGTGCTGGAGGAGGAGCTCAACCGGGCCCACCGCAGCGGTCAGCCGCTGTCACTGCTCGCGCTGGACCTTGATCATTTCAAGTCCGTCAATGATCACTACGGGCATGAGATGGGTGACCAGGTTCTGGTTCAGCTGGGTGTCATCCTGAGCGAACGCCTGCGTTCAACCGACACCCTGGGCCGCTGGGGCGGTGAGGAATTCTTTGTGATCCTGCCGGATACCGATCTGGAGGGTGCACAACAGGTGGCGGAAACCCTGCGCCAGACCACCGAGACCAGCATCCATGCCGGTGATACCCCGGTAACAGTGAGCATCGGCGTTACCCAGTACGACCACAGCCAGACTCTCAGAGCCTTTATCCAGCATGCGGACGGGCTGTTGTACCGCGCCAAACACTCCGGCCGTAATCAGGTCGCGTTGATCTCCTCCCAGGCGGCTTTCAGGTAGACGCACATTGACCAGAGCGTGAGCGCTGCTGCTATCGCCAGCATCGCAAGCCCGGCCATGGCAACAGGCTCACCGGGCGGATAGGCCAGCAGCATCACAATGGCAACCATCTGAAAGCCCGTCTTGACCTTGCCGACGAGCGAGACGGCCACACTGGCGCGCTTGCCCATTTCCGCCATCCATTCGCGCAATGCCGAGATGACGATCTCACGGCCTATGATCACAATGCCCGGGATGGTCAGGAACAGGGAGCCGTAATCGTGGATCAGCACCGCCAGCGCCCCGGCCACCATGAGCTTGTCCGCCACCGGGTCCAGAAAGGCACCCAGCGGTGTTGACTGGTCCCAGCGCCGGGCCAGGAAACCATCCAGCCAGTCGGTTACCGCCGCCACCGCGAAAATGACGGCGCTCGCCATGTAGGCCCACTGGAACGGCATGAAGAAGACCAGCAGGAACAGCGGGATCATGGCGATCCGCGAAAAGGTGAGGATGTTGGGTAGATTCATGCGCTACTCGTTGTGCAGTGCTGAGTGAATGGATTCGGCCAGGGTCTCACTGATCCCCCGAACCTTGGCAATCTCACCAACGCTGGCCTTACGCAGCTCCTGCAGGCCACCGAAGTAGTTTATCAGGTCCCGGCGCCGGCGCGGCCCCACGCCAGGGATTCCCTCCAGGGTGGAGCTGCTGCGCTTCTTGTCACGTCGCTGCCGGTGGCCGGTGATCGCGAACCGGTGAGCCTCGTCCCGAATGTGCTGGATCAGGTGCAGCGCCGGCGAGTCCGGTGGTACCCGGAAACGGTTCTCGGTCAACGCCTCGATCAACTCTTCCATACCGGCGCGGCGCGCCTCGCCCTTGGCCACGCCGATCAGGGTAATGTCGTCAATTCCCAGTTCATCAAAGACCGTGCGCGCCACATTGAGCTGGCCGAGACCCCCGTCGATGAACACCAGGTCCGGGCGCTTGCCGTCGCCCGCCTTGATGCGGCGATAGCGGCGGCGCAGAACCTGCCCCATGGCCGCATAGTCATCCCCGGCCGTTTCGCCTTCAATATTATAGAGCCGGTAGTCACTCTTCAGGGGTCCATTCTCGTCAAAAACCACGCAGGATGCGACCGTGTTCTCGCCCTGGCTGTGGCTGATGTCGAAGCATTCCATGCGGGCCGGGATCTCGTCCATTTCCAGCAGCTCCCGCAGCGCCAGCAGCCGCCGGTAGACGGTCTCCTTGTTCGATAGATGGCTGCGCAGGGTCTCCTCGGCGTTGGTGCGGGCCATCTGCAGCCATCGCCGGCGCTCATCGCGCACCCGATGGCGCACACGGGTATCCCGGCCGGCCTGGTTGGACAGTGCCTGATCCAGCACTTCCCGGTCCGGAATCTCCTCCGCCACGATGATCTCGCGGGGAATCTCCCTTGGGTTGTCTTCCCCCAGATAGAACTGGCCAATGAAAGCGGTGATGAGCTCGCTCTCCTCCTGGTCCATGGACAGCCGGGGGAAGAAATGCTGGGTGCCAACGATCCGGCCACCGCGCACGGACAGCACCACCACACAGACCACGCCCGCCTCCTGGCTGAGGCCGATCACGTCCAGCTCCGCGCTGCCGCCCTCGATGGCCTGCTGCTCCTGCACGTGGCGCAGGTAATTGATCTGGTCCCGGAACTGGGCCGCCCTTTCAAAATCGAGGCTGGTCGACGCCTGCTCCATGGCGTCCATCAGCTCCTGGATGATCTCCGGGTTCTTACCCTGCAGGAAGAGCCGGGCACGGCGGACATCCTGCTGGTAGTCCTCTGGGGAAATCATGCCCACACAGGGCGCGGTACAGCGGTTGATCTGGTACTGCAGGCAGGGGCGTGTGCGGTTACGGAAGTAGCTTTCGCTGCAGTTGCGGATGCGGAACACCTTCTGGAGGATGTTCAGGCTCTCCCGGACCGCCCCGCCGGACGGAAAGGGACCGAAAAAGGTCCCTTTATCCCGCTTGCTCTTGCCACGCCGGAAGGTGAGCGACGGATAGTCGCTGTGATTCGAGAGGTAGATGTAGGGATAGGACTTGTCGTCGCGCAGCAGGATATTGTACGGCGGGCGCTGCGATTTGATGAGGTTCTGCTCCAGCAGCAGCGCCTCGGTTTCACTGGCGGTGACCGTGACCTGGATGTCAGCGATCCGGCTGACCAGTGACTGGGTCTTGATCGCCTGCCCCTGCTTGCGGAAGTAGCTGGCCAGGCGCTTGCGCAGGTTGGAGGCCTTGCCCACGTAGAGAATGTCGCCATTGGCGTCGTACATCTGGTAGACGCCGGGCTTCTCGGTTACCTGCTTGAGAAAAGCAGCGGAATCAAAAGCTTCAGCGGTTTCAGACTTCATCGGCATCCAGCAGGCCGTATTTCACCGCCTTCAGGGTCAGCTCCACGTCACTGTCGATACCGAGCTTCTCGAAGATCCGGTAGCGGTAGGTGTTCACAGTCTTGGGGCTCACACAGAGTTTGTCCGAGATGACCTGTACCTTCTGGCCCTGCACGATCATGGTGGCGATCTGGAGCTCACGCTCCGAGAGTTCGTCGAAGGCGCTGAACTCCTCCGAGCCCCCGTTGACCCGGCCCAGCGCCATCTTCTGGGCGATCTCCGGGCTGATGTAACGCTGACCGAGCGAGGCACGGCGCACCGCCTGCAGCATCTCCTGAAGATCCGCGCCCTTGGTGATATAGGCATGGGCGCCGCCCTGCATCACCCGCGTCGGGTAGGGATCGTCGGCACAGGCGGTCACGGCAATCACCCGCACGTCGTCATTGATCCGGTGAATCTGCCGCATGGCTTCCAGTCCACCAATGCCGGGCATCCGAAGGTCCATCAGAACCACGTCCGGTGGGTCCTGCCGGACCTGGTCCACGGCTGCTTCACCGGAGTCGGCCTCACCCATGATCTCGATTTCTTCATCGTCCGCCAGCATCCGTGTTATGCCGGTACGCACGAGCTCATGATCATCCACAACCAGAATCCGGATCACGCTGTTTCCTCCCGCTGACTGGATTCAGTCGTTCATCGCGCCACGGATCCGGTCACGATAGGGCCGGACGGCCTCAATGTCCTCCTCGGGCGCATCGGCCATCGCCTTCATCCCTGCCATGGCCTGCTCCATCTGCTGGCGCATGCGCTTGCGCTGCTGCTCGGAGATATTGGGGTTGTTCTCCATCTGCTCCATCATGGCGCCCATTTCCGCCTGCATGTCGCCACGATTGTGCTTTTTCAGCTCCATTGCCGCCATGGCGCGCATAATGCGGTCGCCTGTATCCGCCCAGTCCTCGGGACGCTGGAACCCATGATCGGAGACCGCGGCCGCGAACTCATCGTGCATCTCATGGTCACGCATCTTCTCAACCATCATGCGCATGGGCCGGAATTCGCCCTTGCGCATGGCCTGTTCCTGGATCTCCTGGCCCATGTCCCCGAACATGTCCGTGTTCTCAACCTGCTCGCCCAGGCTTTCCAGATCCTCGAGGCTTGCAAGAAAGCGCTCAATCCGATCATCAGAAAGTGGCTGCGCCATTGCCGGCAGAGCCACCAGAAGCAGCACAAGTGCTGCGCAGAAAGTGTTCAGAGCCCTGATCATCATCCGTTTCTCCCAAAAGGATCCGTGGTGCTGAATTGTGAAACCTAAACCGGAAGACGGCAACAGCACCTGGCCGGATTGTTGGTCACACCCGCCGGCCATAGCGCATCACGGGCAGCCGCCGCGTGTCAGGCCAACCGTTCCGGCGATATCTCCGCTGTGGAGGAACAACCCGCAAGCCCCATGGTCAGCTCGAAATCCGTTTTCAGGTTGCGCAGGACCTCACGCACACCCTCTTCGCCATTGAGCGCCAGCCCGTAGACCCAGGGGCGGCCCAGCCCCACGGCCGTAGCGCCCAGCGCCAGTGCCTTGAATACGTCCGCCCCGCCACGGATGCCGCTGTCGAGAATCACGGGCACGCGGCCCTGCACCGCCTCCACAACGCCGGGCAGCATCTCGAAGCTTGAGACTGCCCCGTCCACCTGACGCCCGCCGTGATTGGAGACGATGACGCCATCCATGCCGTAATCCACTGCCATACGGGCGTCTTCCGGATGCAGGATGCCCTTGAGCAGGATGGGAAGACGGGTATGCTCGCGCAGCATGGCGAGATCGTCCCAGGTCAGCGAGGGCCTTGAGTAGGTGTTGATGAACTCCTGGACCGCCGCCCTCGCCTTGCCGGAGCGAAGTCCCTCCAGAGTACTTCCGGGCCAGGACTGGGCCACGTCCCGGAGGACTTTCAGCGTTTCCATGGTCACTCTTGGCTTGGGGGCAGCGTCACCACCCTCCTGGATCGCCTGTTCGAGGCGCCTCAGAAAGACCGGGTCACTGGTGTACTGGGCAATGCCCTTGCCGCGCAGAAATGGCAGGTAGGCCAGGTCCAGGTCACGGGTGCGCCAGCCCAGCATGGTGGTGTCCAGGGTCACCACAATGGCCTCAGACCCTGCTTCCTCGGCCCGGCTCACCAGACTTTTCACAAGGTCGTCGGACTTGCTCCAGTAGAGCTGGAACCAGCGCGGGCCGTCGCCCATGGCGCCGGCAACATGCTCCATGGGCTGGGAAGCCTGGTTCGAGAAGATCATGGGCACGCCTTCCGAGGCCGCGGCCCGGCCCACAAGCTCATCCCCCTTCGGATCAACCATTTCCATCACACCGATGGGGCTCAGGAGGAAGGGACTGGGCAGGCGCCTTCCAAAGAGCGTTACGCTGGTATCACGCTCGGAGACATCGTTGAGCATGCGCGGCAGGATGCGACGCTGGCCGAATGCTTCACGGTTGCTGTCCATGGTGTGCTCATGCCCGGCGCCACCCGCGATGTAGGCAAACGCCTCCGGCGCAAGCGCCCGCTCCGCGCGCACCTCAAGCTCATCGTAATCCACGGGGACCGTCGGGCGGTCACCACTGAGTCCATTGAGATAGATCTCACGCTGGCGATCCAGGGTCGGACTGACCGTTTCCTTGTTCTTGTCATTCATATAAGGGCTGCTCAGCTGGTATGGTTTCGCGGTAAACCTTCAAAATACCACCTGACCAGCCACCTGCAAGAGGCCCCGTTTTGCTGGAATCCACTGTCGGCTTTCTGAATACCATCTTCTGGAACTACATCCTCGTGTACGGGCTGCTGGGCGTGGGCGTGTTTTTCACGATCCGCCTTGGCTTCCTGCAGTTCGTCAACTTCGGTGAGATGATCCGCGCCATCCGCGGCTCCCGCCAGAGCGACAAGTCCGGCATATCGCCCTTCCAGGCCGTCTGTACGAGTCTTGCCTCGCGCGTGGGCACAGGCAACCTGGCCGGTGTTGCGGTGGCGCTCTACCTGGGCGGTGCCGGCGCTATTTTCTGGATGTGGATGGTGGCGCTGGTCGGCATGGCCACAGGCTATGCCGAGAGCACCCTCGCCCAGCTTTACAAGGTTCGGGATGAGCAGGGCCAGTACCGCGGTGGCCCGGCGTTCTACATGGCCCGTGGTCTGAACGCCCCCTGGGCCGGAGTGATCTTCGCGCTCTGCCTGATCCTGTCCTTCGGGCTGGTGTTCAATGCCGTGCAGTCCAATGCCATCGCCACGGCGGTTGAGGGTGCCTTCGGGATCAACCAGGGTCTGGTCGGCATCATTGTCGCTGTGGTCGCTGGCCTGGTGATCTTCGGCGGACTGCGCTCAATCGCCCGCTTCGCCGAGCTGATCGTGCCCATTATGGCCGGCCTCTACGTTCTCCTGGCCATAGGGATCATGATCATGAACATCTCCGAGGTGCCCGGCATCCTGGCGGGCATCGTCCAGAACGCCTTCGGCTTCGGCGAAGCTGCCGGCGGCGCGGCCGGCTCCATCACCGCCGCCATGCTCAACGGCATCAAGCGTGGCCTGTTCTCCAATGAAGCCGGCATGGGCTCGGCGCCGAACATTGCTGCCACCGCCACACCGGTTCCTCACCACCCCTCGTCCCAGGGGCTGATCCAGGGTTTTGCGGTCTTTGTGGACACAATCGTGATCTGCACCGCCACCGCGGTCATGATCCTGCTTTCGGGGGTTATGGAAGGCGGTGCTGATGTCACCGGGGCGGAGCTCACCCAGGTTGCCATGGAGAGTCATCTCGGTGATCTGGGCGGTGAATTCATCGCCATCGCCATCATGTTCTTCGCATTCACCTCCATTGTCGCCAACTACTCCTACGCCGAGAACGCGCTGGTGTACCTGGGCGCCCAGTCACGCGCCTGGCTCTACGCCCTGCGCGGTGCAGCACTGGCGATGGTGATCTGGGGTGGCTACCAGGCGGTGATCACTGTATTCAACACGGCGGACGCCTCCATGGGCCTGATGGCCACGGTGAACCTCATCGCCATCGTCTTCCTCTCGGGCACCGTGGTGAAGCTGACCAGGGACTATCTCGCCCAGCGGAAGCAGGGGCGGATACCCCACTTCCAGCTCAGTGACTATCCGGAACTCCAGGATCGTGTGGACGGGGAAATCTGGAAGTAATCAGGAGGCCAGCGCCTGCCACAGCAGGCGCAGTGCCAGCAGCGTCAGGATGATGCTGAACAGTCGCTGGAACGTATGATCGCCCATGCGGTGAACCAGGTGCAGCCCCAGCCGGGTACCCACGAGGCCGCAGGCGATCATTCCGCCCACCCAGGGTAACCATTCGGGAAAGTGGAAACCGGCCAAACCGAACACCAGCGCCTTGGGGAGGTGCTGCATCGTCATGGCGCCGGAGAAGGTCGCAATGGTGCGGAAACGGTCCTCATGGAGCTGCTTGATGAACGCAGCCACAAGCGGACCTGTGGCACCAACGAACAGCGTGATGAAACTGGTGACCGTGGATGCCAGCAGTATGCCCGTGCGCCCGAGGGCGGCAGCGGGCAGTGACGGCCCCCAGCACAGGAACAGGATGAACCCTGCGATGGTTACCTGCCATAGCTGCTCCGGCAGGCGCACCAGCACCAGGGCGCCAGCGAGCATGCCGAGGATGACCCCGGGGGCGAAGGCGGCCAGAGCCCCCCAATCCGCCCGGCGCCATGTCATGGCGAAGCGCCCGGTATTGGAGCCGAGCTGAACCAGTCCATGCACCGGTATGATTGCCACCGGTGGCAACCACAGGGCCATCAGGGCAAGCAGCAGCACACCACCGCCGGCCCCCAGGGCCGCTGTGATCATCGAGGTCACCAGGGAGGCGGCCAGCAGCAGACCCGCGGTCAGCGGATCCAGCGCTGCCGGCAGAAAAACGTCGATCATGCCCGTCCGTCAGGCGCCAAGACCGTCCAGTGCTTCGGCGAGCCAGTCAACCGTGCGATCGATGTTACGCAGCTTATCCAGCCCGAACAGGCCGATCCGGAAGGTCTTGTAATCCTCGGGCTCATCACAGGCCAGCGGCACACCGGCTGCTGTCTGCAGGCCCTGCTCGATAAAACCGCTGCCTTTATGCAGGTCATCACGCTGCGTATAGAGCACCACAACACCCGGCGCCTCGAACCCCTCGGCGGCAACACTCACGAACCCGCGCTCGGAGAACAGTGCCCGGACGCGGCGTCCCAGTTCTTCCTGGCGTTCGCGCGTGACATCCAGACCGTCGTTGACGGTTTCGTTCATAGCGTCCCGGAAATCCTTGAGCGCATCCGTGGGCATGGTGGCGTGATAGGCGTGGCCACCGCCCTCATACGCCTGCATGATCTGGTGCCATTTCTTCAGGTCACAGGCGAAGCTGCTGCTGGTGGTCGCCTCAAGGCGCTCCAGGCCTTTATCACTGAGCATGACCAGGGCCGCACAGGGCGAGGCACTCCACCCCTTCTGGGGCGCACTGATGAGCACATCCACGCCGATGGCCTGCATATCCACCCAGAGCGCACCGGAGGCCACGCAGTCCAGCACGAAGATTGCGCCAACCTCATGCGCCGCGCCCGCAACCTGCTTCAGGTAATCCTCGGGCAGGCGCATGCCGGCGGCTGTCTCCACGTGAGGAGCGAACACCACCTCGGGTTTCTTTTCACGGATGGAGGCAACCACTTCCTCCAGGGGCGCCGGACGGAACGGAACCTGACTGCCCGGCTCCAGCTGACGGGCCTTGTGGACGGTCGTTTCCGAGGCAATACGCCCCGCGTCCAGAATCTGGCTCCAACGGTAGCTGAACCAGCCGTTGCGCACGACCAGGCAGCGCGCATCGTTGGCGAACTGGCGTGCCACCGCCTCCATGCCGTAGCTCCCGCCACCAGGCACCACGATGGTGGCACTGGCGTTGTAGACGCTTTTCAGAGTACCTGAAATGTCATTCATAACTCCCTGAAATTCCTTACTCATATGATTCAGGGAACGGTCGTTGAACACAACGGAATATTCCAGAAGCCCTTCGGGATCAACGATCGGGATCTGCTTTGACATGGTTCAGACACTCCTCAGTCCAGTTTGGAAAGGGCCTATTTCTAACATCTTCCGGCATCGGCCTCCACCAATCGCGGCCAATGGCCGCTCCCACAGGGACAGACTCCGGCTTTTACGAAAGGGTCGGAGCCGTTAGAATGCGCGCTGTCCGCTGCGGAGAGGTGGCAGAGTGGACGATTGCACCGGTCTCGAAAACCGGCGACCGTGTAAGCGGTCCGAGGGTTCGAATCCCTCCCTCTCCGCCATTACCAGAGCCCACCTTGGGTGGGCTCTGGTAATGGCTTAGCGGGCGGACGAGACCCCTCATGGGTTCGACCGAAGCCTGCCTCCCGGCAGGCTGAGGAACACCTTCGCACCGCGAAGGTGGCCCCGAAGGGGTGAGGCCCGCAGGGCCCATAATCCCTCCCTCGGTCAGCCCCAACCACGCCAGCTCCCCAGGTTCTATCGGTTCCTTTCGTGAACCAACCCCCAACACCAGCTACCCTTTGGAGCATGTAGTCCGTTACCCGCCAAAGGCCCTGACACTCATGCTCCACTCCCTGCTCACCCGCACCCCACTCGCGGTCATCGTCATCGCCCAACTGTTCGGCACTTCCCTCTGGTTCAGCGTCAACAGCGTCGCGCCCGCACTGGCGGGGGCCGTGGGCCTCAGTGAAAGCGAACTCGGAATCCTGACCATGGCCGTTCAGGCCGGTTTTGTGACGGGCACCCTGATCATCGCAATCAGCGGCCTCGCGGACCGCATCCGGGCCAGCCGGCTCTTTGCCATCGCCGGGGTTACGGGGGCCCTTATCAACGCCGCCTTTATCCTGGTTGCCGCAGACCTCTACCTGGCGACGGCGGCACGTTTCATCACGGGGCTGTGCCTCGCCGGTATCTATCCCATGGGCATGAAGCTGGTGGTCAGTTGGACACCCCGCTATGCCGGTGCGGCCCTGGGGTGGCTTGTGGGCATGCTGACACTGGGTACCGCCCTTCCCCATCTGCTCCGGGGTGCGACCTTTGAACTCCCCTGGCAATGGCCCCTGCTTCTGGCTTCCGCGCTGGCCATGGTGGCCGCAGCCCTGATCCACAGTCTTGGAGATGGCCCGCATCTGCCCGCCGCGTCCCCTGGCATCCGCCCTGGTGCTGGCGTAAAAGCCTTCGTCCAGCGCAATTTCCGGGCCTCGGCTTTCGGTTACTTCGGTCACTGCTGGGAACTCTACGCCTTCTGGACCCTGACGCCGTTCCTCGTAAGCAGGGAACTCGAGCGCCTCGGTTCCGACCCGGCGCTCACGCCCTGGGTCGCGTTCCTGATCATCGGGCTCGGATTACCGGGCTGCGTCCAGGGTGGCCGCATGAGCCGATGGCTGGAAAGTTTCAACGTAGCGCGGGGGGCGTTAGCGGTATCCGGCGCCCTCTGCCTGGTCTATCCGCTTCTCGGCGCCGCGCCCCCACTGCTTCTTCTGGCGCTGCTGGCCGTCTGGGGCACCACGGTGATCGCTGACTCACCGCAGTTCTCAGCGCTGGCCTCGGCAACCGCGCCCAGGGAAAACGTGGGCGCAGCGCTGGCGATCATGAACGCCGTTGGTTTCGCGGTCACGATCCCCGCCATCGCGCTCACCACCAGCCTCTGGGCAAGCCAGTCCCTGCATGTACTGTGGTGGCTGCTGCCCGGGCCGGTACTCGGACTGCTGACCCTGCATCGCATGAACCGTAGGGAACTCCACGAAATCTAGATTCTGCCCTACCCCTGACGATTACTCAGTCGGCGTGCCATCCACCAGCCAGCCGCCATGGCAGCCACGAACGCCGCCAAAGGCCCGGTCAGGCCGCTGATCGACGCAACCGCTGGCCCGGGGCAGTAGCCGGAGAGCCCCCAACCAATACCAAAGAGGGCAGCGCCGCCCAGCAGCCGCGCGTCCAGGTCCTGGCGAGTCGGAATGAAGAAGTGCGGTTCCAGTCTGGGTGCGCCCATCCGCCAGACCAGGCGATAGCCAATGAAGCTGGTCACCACGGCACCCCCCATGACACCGATCAGCGTCGGATCCCAGGCACCGGCAACATCCAGAAAACCGAGAACGCGCTGGGGATCGGTCATACCGCCAACAGCAAGCCCGAGACCGAACAGAAGCCCCGCGACAAGACCCGCCAGTACCTTCATGCGCCACCTCCAAGCAGGTGCCTTACAACGAACACTGTTGCCATGCCGCAGGCCAGGAACACCAGGGTCGCCATGATCGAGCGGGTGGAAAGGCGTGCCATGCCACAGACACCATGACCACTGGTACAGCCCGCACCAAGCCCTGTGCCCAGGCCCACAAGCAGCCCGGCCACGACCATAACGGGCACGCTGGCCATCGGCGCACCGATCGCCCCTTCAGCTACGCCCGCCACGTTGCCCCATTGGGGAGCGAGCTGGGTAAGCATGAACGGCCCAAGAACCAGCCCCAGCACAAAGGCACCCTTCCAGATGCGTTCACTGTTTACGGGCTCGTAGAGCATTCCGGAAACGATGCCACTGATCCCGGCGATGCGGCCCATCATCCCCATGAGAAAAACGGCGGAGGCGCCGATGAGAACGCCTCCGGCGACACCATTGAGAAGACTTGCTGTGTCCATCAAGAGTACCCCGTCGGTTTCTATGACTTTTTATATTAGAATATAATAATATAAAAGAGCCCGATACGGGAAGGCTCTTGCCTGGATAGCCTCTCGCCATTGCAGGGAGACCAGCTGGTGTGGATGATTCAGGCATATTCCGTCACAAACCCCGGTTACATGGATCTCGACACCCCGGAAGCCATCCACCAGTTTGTTCACGCGTTCTATGGGCGCCTGCTTCAGGACCCCGTCATGGCACCCGTCTTCCTGGAAACCGCGGGCATCGATCTGGATCATCACCTGCCGACCATCGAAGCCTACTGGCGCAAGATGCTGCTGGGCGAGCGTGGGGCGTACACGCGGAACATGGTTGCCAAACATGAGGCTGTTCACGCGAAGCAGCCGCTGGAACCCGAACACTTCGAGCGCTGGGGCGCTCACTTCCATGCAACCCTGAATGAGCGCTTCGACGGACCCTATGCGGATCGGGCACACCGGATTGCCGACCGGATCCTCTCCAACCTCAGGGCCTGGCTTCTGGAACCTCAGGAAGCGTAGAGCCGGGCCGCCTCCTCCGTGACCATGGCGTGGCGCCGTGCGAGCGCTTGACGATCGTCGTCATAGCCGCCAGCGATCACGGTCGCCACTGGGATCCCGCGCTGTTTCAGGGTTTCCAGTACCAACGCCTCCCGCTGGCGGATGCCTTCAAGGCTGACACCCAGGCGCCCCAACGGGTCGCCGGCATAGATATCCACCCCTGCGGCGTACAGCACCAGGTCGGGCTGCCACCGATCCAGCTGCGCGTGCAGGCAGTTGGATACCTCGTTCAGGTAGTCATCGTCCTCCAGTCCGTCCGGCAAAGCTACATCCACGTCGCTCAGGGCCTTGGTGAAGGGGAAGTTGCGGCCACAGTGGATGGAACAGGTGATGGCTCGGGGCTCATCCGCCAACAGGCGGGCAGTGCCATCGCCCTGATGCACATCGCAATCAAAGATCAGGATCCGTTCCAGCCGATTCCGTTCAAGCAGTACATGGGATGTTACAGCCAGGTCATTGATAATGCAGAACCCAGCTGCGACGTCGTACTGGGCATGATGGGTCCCCCCTGCCTGATGGCAGGCAACGCCGTAATGCAGTGCCAGCTGCGCTGCCAGGACCGTGCCCGCCGGTGAGGTAACGGTTCGCCGCACCAGCCCTTCGCTCCAGGGCAGGTTCACACGCTTGAGTTCCCGGGGAGTCAGGCCATTGTTACGGAACCGTTCGATGTAATCCGGACTGTGCACCGCATGCAGCCACTCCTGCCGGCACCGCCCCGGCCGGAAACGGTTCCCGGAGCAGGCGATCCCGGCTTCATTGAGGTGGTCCATGAGCAGGCCGAACTTGCTCATGGGAAACCGATGCGAGCCCGGGAAGGGGAAGCTGTAGCATGGGTGGTGGATGATCGGAATCAAAGGACGACCTTTCAAATCGGGACCGTCTAACTGTATAAGGGGACCGGTATCCTGCCAACCTGAAAGAGGACCGGACGTGAGCCGACGGCTGAATTACCGGCATCTGCACCATTTCTGGGTCGTGGCCCGGGAGGGCTCGGTCGCACGCGCCGCCGAAGCGCTGGATCTCGCACCCCAGACACTCAGCAGTCAGATCAGCACGTTCGAGGCGGACCTTGGAACCCGCCTGTTTGAACGCCGGGGCCGCCGTCTGGTCATGACGGACACCGGGCACAGGGTCTTCCAGTATGCTGACCCGATGTTCCGCACTGCGGAGGAACTGGAGGCATGGCTGGACGACGCGCAGGCGGCACCGGCCCGTAAGCTGCGGGTTGGCATTGTGGCCTCAATCCACAAGCTGTTTGCATACCGGGTTATCGCACCAGCGCTGGAAACCACCACACCCGTCAAGCTCAGGTGCCGCACCGGAACCCCGGAGGACCTCACCAGCGCTCTCGCACGCCACGAGTTGGACGTGGTGATCACCGACAGACCGCCGGCGGGCGACGAGGATTTCCGGTGGTACCTGAACCCCCTGAGCCAGTCCGCCATCAGCCTGTTTGCGGAACCGGCGCTGGCGCAGCGCCTGGCCCCCGGATTCCCCAACAGCCTGGAGGGTTTTCCCTTCCTTGCCAGTGCCCTGGAAGCGCCCTATTACCAGCAGCTGATGCAGTGGTTCCGGGACCAGGGAATCCGTGTCCATGAGGCCGCTGAGATTGATGACAGTGCGCTGATCAAGGTGTTCGGCCGTGCGGGGCTTGGGGTGTTCGCGGCACCAACGGTGATCCGTGAGGAAGTCTGTCGCCAGTACCAGGTCGAGGAGATTGCCAGCATTGAAGCAGTCCGCGATCAGATCTACGCCCTCTATGGCGTGGAGGGAATGCGTCATCCCGGGATACAGGCAATCTGCTCCGAAAGCTGACTATCAGATTTTTTCGTCTCCGAAACTCATAAAACCTTATTTATTCGATTCGTTGAGGCACGGATACTGTGGCTGTCATCAACAGAGGAGACCGGCCATGAAAACCATCCTCAAGTACCGCCTCGACGCCTCAGGCAACGATACCTCTCTGACACTGACCGATGGCTTCCGGGTTGTGCGTACCGAGTACATCCCCGCCGAGAAGCGGGTTCACCTGTGGGTGGAGGTCCCATTGAAGGCGGGAACACCCGAGACGAGGGTGGACTTCCGGGTCATCGCCTCGGGGCACCCCATCGGGGATGACTTCGGATACGTCGGCACCGCACTGGACACCCATGCCCCTGAGGCCTACCACGTGTTCAACCGTGTCGCGGAACAGGTCGCCCAGTCTTCCGGGGGTGAGCGTCTGGTGAGAGTTGCCTGAAAGGATCTGCGGGCCGCCCGGCGCGGCCCTCAGAACCAGCCGCCATCGTCGCGGTTGGCCTCGAACTCAAACTGCAGCCTCACTTCATCCCCTACCAGGTCATCCGCAACCCCATAGGTCATCCCCCAGTCACTGCGCTCAATCACAGCGTGTGCTGACAGCCCCAGCGTATAGTCACCGTGTCCGATGGGGTACTCTGCGGCCTTGTTCAGCACCACATCCAGCGTGACCGGGTTGGTCTCGCCCAGCATCGACAGATCCCCGGTCAGTTTCCCGGTGGATTCCCCGGTCATCTCAAAATCCGTAACCTCAAAGCGGATCTCCGGGTACTCGGAAACATTCAGGAAGTCTTCGCCCCGCAGGTGCTCGTCCCGTTCCTCATGATTGGTAAACACGCTGTTCGCCTGGAAGACGACTTCGCCATCGCTGACAGTCTGTGTCTCCGGGTCATAGACAAACTGCCCCTCCACATCGCGGAACATCCCGATCACCCGGGCATAGCCGATGTGCATGACCTTGAAGGTCATGGTGAAGTGTTCATCATCGATGGTGTATTGTTGAGGTTCCGCAACCGCATTGCCACCGGTCACAAGTCCCACTGTAAGGATGCCCGCAACAAGTGCGTTACGTTTCAGCGCCATGCCTTTGCGTTTCATGCTGTCCTCCCGCCCGGTAGAGCCAGGCCAGATCCACGGTGAATGAGTACGCCAGCAGCATCAGTGCTGGCGCCAGTATCCAGACCGCAAGCCAGGACGGCGTGATCGGCACCAGGACGATCACCAGGCTGGCAATCTGCCATACACAGATGGTCTTACGCCGGAAGCTTTCGGGCAAGGGGCAATTGACCCAGGGCCAGATCCAGCCGGCGGCCACAAAGAGGTAGCGCATCAGCCCCAGCAGCAGAACCCAGGGCCCGGTGATGCCGCCCCCCCAGACCGCCAGGCTGAGCGTCAGTATCAGCGCTGCGTCCACTTCCATGTCAAAACGTGCCCCGAAATCCGTACTCACCTTGAAACGGCGCGCCAGGTAGCCGTCGAGGCCATCCAGAATGAGGACTGCCAGCGCCAGCATAACCCAGGCCCACTGGGCGTGGGCCGGCAGCTGCGGTTCAAGCAGAATGCCGGCGAGAATGACCACACCCAGCGCACGGTAGAAAGTCACCCTGTTGGCGGGACCGATCCCCTGCTGCCCTGTGACGCCCGTCACGACCACCCAGGCAAGCAGGGCATACCCCGACAATGGCAGGGCGAGAGAAACCAGCGAAATGCCTATCCACCACCAGATCCCGCCCGTAACCACAGTGAATGGCAACGCCGTCAACAGCAGTTCCCGACTGGCACCGGTTCGATCCGGAATTTTCTCACTGACCATTTCTTCCCCTTTGTCGTGACCCCCGGCAGGGTCAATAATGGTCCCGAACCAATCCCAAGGCGCCCATCATGACCGCTGATCACACTCCAAGAGTACGCGCATTCTGGATCACTGGCCCAGCCCATGGGGAGATCCAGCCCACCAACCCGGACCTGGACGCCCCTGACAGCGAACCAACGGTGGAGATCGCCACTCTGTACACCGGCATCAGCCGTGGCACGGAGTCGCTGGTGTTCAATGGCCGCATTCCCCGCTCCGAGCATGGACGCATGCGGGCCCCCTTCCAGGCGGGTGATTTCCCTTGGCCCGTACGCCATGGCTACAGCAACGTTGGCCGTGTGGTTCAGGGGCCCGCCGAACTGCAGGGCCGTACTGTCTTCAGCCTGTTCCCCCACCAGACGCGGTTCCGGGTACCCGCTTCCGCGGTTGTACCGGTACCCGACAATGTGCCGGCAGAGCGCGCCATCCTTGCTGCCAACATGGAAACAGCCATCAACGGTGTCTGGGACGCACAGGCCGCGGTTGGGGAGCGCATCGCGGTGGTTGGCTGTGGTGTTGTGGGGGCCCTCATGGCCTGGCTCTGCCAGCGCCTGCCGGGTGCACGGGTAACAGCCGTGGATACAGAACCTGCCCGCCACGGCATCCTCTCGGAACTGGGCGTATGCTTTGATCCGGATCTCCAGAGTGATGACCATGACCTGGTGATCCATGCCAGCGGCAATCCGGCAGGCCTCGACCACGCCATCGCCCTTGCGGGCACCGAGGGCCGGATCGTCGAGATGAGCTGGTACGGCGACCAGCCGGTCAGTGTCCCGCTGGGGGGCGCCTTCCATTCCCGCCGCCTGACTCTCAGGGCCAGCCAGGTTGGCCGCGTCAGCCCGGAACGCCGCCCCGCGTGGACCCACCGGGACCGCCTGGAACTGGCGCTGTCGCTGCTCGCAAGTCCGGAGCTGGACGTACTCATTGATGGTGAAAGCGACTTCGAGGCGCTGCCCGAGACCATGACGGCGCTCTGCCGCGACGACAGCACCGCCCTGTGCCACCGGGTGCGCTACCCGGAAAACCACTGACCCCGAGGATGCCATGTACCGACTGACCGTCCGACAGCACATGATGATCGCCCACAGTTTCACTGGTGAAGCCTTCGGCCCTGCCCAGGCCCTGCACGGGGCAACCTACGTGGTGGATGCCACCTTTGAGCGGCCGCGGCTCGATGACAATGATCTGGTTGTGGACATTGGCCTGGCAACCCAGGTGCTCGGCGAGGTGCTGGGTGAGTTCAATATGTGCAATCTGGACGACCACCCGGATCTCAAGGGCCGCAACACCACCACCGAATTCATGGCGGGCATGGTGTTCCAGCGAATGGCCGACGCCATAAAGGCCGGCCGCCTGGGTGAGTCCGCCCACGGCATCAGTGGCCTGGCGATCACCCTCAGCGAATCCCACATCGCCTGGGCCAGCTACCGTGGCGAACTCTGAGCACGCACTGACCTTCATCGTGCCGGGGGATCCCGGCCAGCGTACCGGCGGCTACGGCTATGTGCGGGAACTAGCGGGTGCACTGGAGGCCCGCGGCTGGTCCGTGCGGATCGAGGGCCTCTCCGGCCGGTTCCCGATAGCCGACGACAGAGCCCGCAAGGCCATGGAGCAGTGCCTTCAGCGCCTGCCCGAAGGGGCCAGCGTGGTGATTGACGGACTCGCGCTCGGTGGTCTGCCGGAAACGATAGCCCGCCACGCGCAGCGGCTCCGCCTGACGGCGCTCATCCATCACCCTCTGGCCCTGGAGACAGGGCTGCCGGATGAGAGCCGGGCCCACCTGTTCGACAGCGAGCGGCGCGCACTTGCAAGCATGGCCTCCGTCGTCACCACGAGCCAGAGCACGGCCCGCGAACTGGCAGCCTACGGTGTCCAGGAAGCCAGCGTGACGGTCGCGCCCCCAGGCGTTGCCATGGCGCAGTTGCCGGAGCCCTGCAAGCCCCGCAACCGGGGGACCACGCTTGAACTGCTCTGCGTTGCCCACCTGGCACCGCGCAAGGGGCAGGACATTCTTGCTGCCGCCCTTGCCCCATTTGCAGGCGAAAACTGGCACCTGACCCTGGCGGGAAGCACCACACGGAACCCCGACTTCACTGCCCGCCTTCATGGGATGCTGGCCCAGTACGGGCTCACGGATCGGGTCACACTCACCGGGGAGCTGGAGGGCGAGACCCTGACCCGCCTATGGCAACACGCCCACGGTTTCATACTGCCCGCGCGTTACGAAGGCTATGGCATGGTGATCGCTGAAGCGCTCGCGGCCGGGCTTCCAGTGTTGAGTTCTGATGGCGGCGCCCTTGCCGAAACCGCCAATCGCCCCGGCATACGCCTGCATCCAGCCGGCGATCATACGGCACTAAGGGACCATATCCACGCGTGGCTTAACCACCCTGATCAGCTTCACAGCCAGGCCCGTGCAGCCTGTGGGTCAGCCCGCAGTCTCCGGAGCTGGTCCATGACTGCCCGGGAATTCGAGGGCGCCCTGAAAACCAGGCGTCCGGAACAAGGCAGCGCCGTCTTCGAGGCCGACTGGCTTGGGCTGCGTGAGCGGGCCGACCACAAAGCCCGCAGTGAGCGGTTAACCACCAGACTCCGGGATCGGATCGCGACACGCCCGACGCCCCTCGCAATCTGCGATCTCGGCGCGGGTACCGGATCCAACCAGCGCTACCTGGCTCCCCGACTCCCTGATCCCCAGCAGTGGTTGATGGTGGAACCGGATCCCGCGCTGGCCCCCACGATCCACCAGCCCCAAGTGGGCAAAGGCACAACCACCCATTGGTGGCAGAAGCAGATCACTGCGACGAATCTGAATGAGGTCATTCCGGGGGAAGTGGACCTGATCACCGCCTCAGCCCTGCTCGACCTGATGAGCCGCGAGTGGCTTGAGGCCCTGGCGGCGACTGCCGCCCACCGCCATAAGCCCCTCCTGATGGCCCTCAACTACTGCGGCAACTTTGAGCTTCAACCTTCTGATTCATACGATCAATTGCTTCGAAAGACCGTCAATGAGCACCAGCACCGTGACAAGGGCACCGGCAGCGCTGCCGGCCCTGACGCCACCAGGATCCTGTCCCAAGCCCTGACAGCACATGGCTTTGAGGTCCTAACCGATCCCAGCCCCTGGGAGCTGGATCACCGTGACCCCCACCTCCAGCAGGTTCTCATGGCGGGATGGTGCCAGGCTGCCCGTGAACAGGCGCCCGGGGACCAATCCGCCATTGACCGATGGCAGGGCCAGCGCAATGCCCAGGCGCGGAGCGGACAGCTGCGGATTCGGGTGGATCACCTGGACCTCCTTGCGCTTCCACCCTCAGAAGCGCGGCAACCGTGAAGCGTTACGGTCGACTGCTGGTAAGCCTGGCATTGCTGGGGGTGGTGGCGATGACCATCAAGCCCGCGGAGGTGGTTACGGTTCTGCAGCGCCTGCCCGCCTGGAGCCTGGTTGCCGCCCTTGCCCTTTCCATACCCCAGGTGGTGCTTTCCGCCCTGCGCTGGCGTTACACAGCCTATCGCCTGGACCTTCCGCTGGGCGCCGGAGAGAGCGTTGCCGCCTATTACCGGGCAACGCTGGTCAACCAGATCATGCCGGGCGGAGTGGTCGGGGATGTGGAACGCGCCTGGCGTGCCCGGCATCCGGAAGCACGTACCAGCGCGGCTGCCCACAGTGTGATGATTGAGCGCCTCTCCGGTCAGCTGGCCCTTGTGCTCACCATTACAGCGCTCCTGGTCATTGCCCCACCTTTCGCCCTCCCTGGCCCGCAACTCAGCGGGCAATGGCTCTGGGGCGCTGCCCTGGTGCTGTTGCTGGCGATCGCCGCAGGTCGTCTGCCCAGGGTCCGGGATTACAGCGCCCTGCTCCGTGCGGATGTTCATACCGCCCTCTTTCGCTGGCCAGCACCGGTCATCCAGCTGGCTCTCTCGCTGGCGGTAGTGGCCACCTATTTCGCGACCCTGGCACTGCTGGATGCCAGTATCGCCACGCAACCGCTCACACTGGAAAAACTCGCTCTTCACGCCTGCCTGTTGCTCAGTATGGTACTGCCTGTGAGCATCGCCGGATGGGGGGTTCGCGAGGGCGTTGCCGCAGCCCTGTGGCCTCTGGCCGGCTTGCCCGCCAACGAGGGGGTGGCACTCAGCATTGCCTACGGGGTGGTCATCCTTCTGGGCGGCCTGCCGGGCCTTATTCCTGTGCCCGGTGGGAAGCCCCGGAGCGCCTGAGATTCAGGTCAAAGAGCACGTCACTGCCCAGATTCACCACCTGAGCCTCAGGCCAGATGGCATCAGACAGACGGTCTACTTCAGGCAGCGTAAAGGCAGGATAGCCGCTGCCTATAATCATGGGGGCGACCATCACATGAAGCCGGTCAAGCCGGCCGGCTGCCAGGAACGCTGAAACCGTACGACCGCCGCCTTCCACGAAGACACGCCCAAGGCCGAAACACGCCAGCACTGCCAGAACCCGGTCCGGATCAATGGTCTCGCGTTCCGGATCCAGGCAGGGCACGCGGATGACGCCGGCTTCCGGGCAGGGCCGATCACACTCCGGAATGGCATCCCCGGCCACCAGGTGGAGGGTGGGTGCATCTCCATCCGTGAGCAGGTGGTGGTCCCCGGGCAGGCGGTCCCTGCGGTCCACCACCACGCGCACTGGCTGGTATCCGGCCACACGCCTCACAGTAAGACGGGGATTATCCTCAAGTGCAGTGCCAGCACCCACCACCACGGCATCGGCGACCGCCCGCAGCCGGTGCAGATGGGTCAGCCCATCATCCCCATTAATGTAACGGGATGCGCCCGAAGCCGTGGCAATGCGGCCATCCAGGCTCTGCCCCAGCTGCCCGATAACCCAGCCGTTTTCTCCGGGACACAGGGGCCGGAACACGCGCAGCAGCTGCTCTCCCGGCGATGGTTCCGAATCGGTTGAGGGCTCGGGCAGACTCTGCCCCCTGGCTCTTGCCTCCAGTATCTTGCCCCAGACTGTTTCGATGCTCTGCATAAAAATCCCAGCCAGCCCATCTACGCTTTGGCGAATCTGTCCTGATTACGCTTGAAACCTCTTTGTGGACCCCTGCTGGTCCGTACGGTGCCCCTGACCGTATAACACCGCACGTCCACTGTCTGCATGGGGAAACCGCATGGATACACTGTTCTACGATGGCCAGTGCCCGCTCTGCATGAAGGAAATCCGTCTGCTGCGCCGCATTGGCGATGATCACCTTAGACTTATTGATGTTCACGGCCTCGAGGATTCGGAGGTCTGGCCCGGTATCCCCCGTGAACATCTGCTCCAGCGGCTGCACCTGCTCGATGATGAAGGCATCTACTGGACGGGACTCCGCGCAACGGTCCAGACCTGGCGTCATACGCCTTTCGGATTCCTTTTCCGGCTGATGCTCATCCCTGGCCTCCGGCCACTCGCCGAAGCCGCCTACAACCGCTGGGCGGAGCGGCGCTATTGCCAGCGTTACGGGTGTGCGATCATACCGGGCAGCCATTGAATCCAAAGGACGCTGGCGCCATGCTGCGACAACTCACGCTGGCACTGGTTGGGCTGATGGCCCTGAGCATGGGATGCAGCAACGTGAACCCATACTACGACCCGGACAAACCGCACCACACCCAGTCGGGCTTCACCAACCACTACAACCCGGACAAACCCGGGGGTGGCGATTTCCTGCGCTGGCAGTGGAATCGCTGGTGGAACGACCTCCCCAAACCGCCGACCGAGCCCATCAGGGGCATTGATCCGGATCTGTCATTCATCCAGAACAACGACGATGAGGTGGCCGTCACCTGGATCGGCCACGCGACCGTCCTTCTGCAGGTGGGTGGGTTGAACATTCTCACCGATCCCCAGTTCTCCGACCGTGCATCCCCGCTTTCCTTCGCCGGCCCACCCCGGCACCAACCACCCGGGGTGGCACTTGAAAACCTGCCGCACATTGACGCTGTGGTGATCTCCCACGCCCATTACGACCATCTGGACCTGGCCTCCGTAACGGCGCTCTATCAGCAGGAGGGCGGACCGCCGCGGTTCTTTCTCCCGCTGGGCATGGACCAGTGGTTCCTCGACAACGTCACGGACGGCGACGAGTCCCACCTGACCCCTATGGATTGGTGGCAGACCCACGACTTCCGGGGTGTCACCCTGCGCTTCCTGCCGGTCCAGCACTGGAGCTCGCGCACGCCCTGGGACGAGAACGAGATGCTGTGGGGGGCCTGGGCGGTGGAACACCCGGATTTCGATTTCCTGTTCGGCGGGGACTTCGGCTATTCGAAGGACCTGCGAGACATTGGCGAGCGCACGAACGGGTATGACCTGGCCGCCCTGCCCATCGGCGCCTACGAGCCACGCTGGTTCATGAAGAGCAACCACGTGAACCCGGAGGAATCCGTACAGGCCATGCAGGACGTTGGCGCCCGCCGGGCCATCGCCATCCACTGGGGCACCTTTGAGGGGCTGACCGATGAACCCCTCGACGAACCCCCGAAAAAGCTCGCCGAGGCGCGGGAACGGGCTGGCATCCCGGAAGCGGAGTTCCGTGTCCTCAGCCATGGGGAAACCGTCCGCCCCATGAAGGAAGAGTGAGTTCTCGGGGCGGATGAACGTCAACGGGCAGAGCCGGTGGGGCTAGCGCTCGAACACGAACTCCTGGTACAGCAATTCCTCGCACTGGCGGCGCTTCTTCTCAAGGTCCTGCTTGGAGGAACCCCCAAGGAACAATAGCGCCACCCGGTAACTGTAACTGTCCTGGTCCATCAGGTCTGACAGGCGTTGGCCGGGCTCGGCAACGATCTGGATGGTGGAGTCGGGGATGATTTCCTGTTCGATACGGCGGACCGTTTCCTCGCTGGGAACCTGCGCCACATAGGCATCCTCCCACTCGCGCAGGAAGAATTTACCCGAGACCTCGAACCTGCCCTGACGATGCGGAAAGGTCGGTCGACGCCCGGCGGCCAGCTCCACGGCCACCTGATGGTGGGAACGGCCATCCACCTTCTGGAAAAGCCGACAGTGGGACTCTGATATGCGGGTATTGATTTCCAGCAGCCAGATCTGGTCCTTTTCCCGGTCCCAGAAATATTCGATGTTGAACGGCGCGTTGTCGTAACCGATACGCCTGACCACCTTCTGGGTGATCTCTGTCATCCGGTCCTGCACCTCGTCCGGGAGAATGGTCGGGTACTGGTAACTGGAGAACGTGGTGAGGTTGGCCTCACGGAAGGAATCCACGGTGCCGTACACCTCCACTTCGCCCTTGCAGGAGAAGCCTTCCTGGGTGCACTGCATGCCGCCGATGATGCTCTCGGCGATGCAGTACTCACCGCCAATCTCATCGAATTCCGGCGGCATGGTGACCATGTCGAGCAGGTAGTTGAAGGGGCCCGAGAAACGGCCGATGTTGTCCCGCACTTCCTTCATGGCCTCGTGGAACTGGCTGGCCTCGTCAATCCGGAACCCGAGGTACGAGGAGAAGGATTTCACCGGCTTGATCCAGAACGGGAAGTCCATGACTTCAAGCACCCTGTCCAGGGCCTGCTCGTCAAACGGATTGAAGGCGGTGAACGTCGGGATGTTATCCGGAACAACGGCGCGCTGTTCAATCCGGCTCCAGTATTTGTGCTCGCATTTCAGCACGGACTCCAGGCTTGCGGAAGCCAGGTCAAAGGCGTCACAGATGATGGGTACAATGGTGCTGACAGGGAAATCAATGTAGTGGATAACGCCGTCCACCGCCCCTTTGTGCTCCCGGATCTGTTTCTTGGCCTGCTGGATGATGTCCTGGATCTCGTATTTTTGCTGCTCCAGAATCTGCCGCGAGTTGAGCAGTGGCACGAAGTTGTAGTGGTCCGCCATGTCGATGGTGGCCAGCATTTCCCGGTTGAAGTCGTTCAGCCCGATAACGAAAACCGTCTCCTCGCCGAACTGGCTGAATGAGCCATTCTCGTCCTCAACCTCATCACCGGCCAGTGCCGGATAATAGACGCAAAGGAGCTGTAGCTCGGTATGCGCCCTTACAACGTACTCCTCGTTCTGACTGAGTGCGTAAACCGCTCCGGGGTTGAGGGAGTGGCGGGTACCATCCCGGATGGTTTCCACCTCCCCCTCACCGCGGATGCAGTAGACGGTTTCCATGTGATGCCTGTGCCAGAAACGGTTCTCGGTTCCGGCCTGCATGATGGTGTCATGCAACGAATAACCCATACGGTCATCGCGGCGGATCAGGCGCCGGCTTGAATAGTTGGGTCCTGATACAACCCGGTTGGTATCAGCAAGCTCATTAACGTGACGATAGATCATGGGTTCCTTCCTTCAGATGCAGGCCTCGTGGCTCAAAGATGATCCCGTGGCACATGGGTGTTCCAGTTCCTGGCAACGACGCGTTCGTCGCCCTCGTAGGCATCGAGTTCCGCATAGACGTGGAAATGGCTCCGGCTGGCGGTAAGCACCGTGCGCGTTGTTACTTCTATGGACCAGTCGCCACGGGCCATTCCACTGACGCAATGGGTTTCCCCGCGCATGGATTCAAAATCCTCACCCACATGGGTATACCACTCACGGGTATCGCTCCACATGGTGAGACCGATCTCCTCGATGGTGAATGTCCCGTCGTTCTTGATCACTTCCAGTATGGACTCGTCTCTGGACAGATCGCGGATCACCCGCCAGTTCTGCTCGGGCGCCTGCGTGTAGGGCGTAGCAATGGCGGCCGCTGATTCCGGCTCGCCAAACTCGGGCAACGCCGCGTCCGAATCACGTGATGGCCGCACCGGAAGACGCAGCCGACTCCCCGTGGGATGGACGGTCAGGCAGGCGAGCTCCGGGGCCGGCCAGGCAAGCGGCCAGTAAGACGTGGAGATCGAGATCCGCAGGCGATGACCCGCAGGGAAACGCTGGGCGATGTCGTTCAGTTGCACCGCCACCCGGTAGCGTTCGCCGGGCACCATCGGGCTGGGCTCGGCGTGGCTGTCCCGATGGCTGAGATTGAGCATGCCATAGGTGCTCCGGGTGGCCTTGTTGTCCGGGGCCAGATCCGAGAGGCGGACACAGATCATTGCCTGGGGCTTGTTCGCCTCCAGCTCCAGCTCGATGACCGGCGCGCCCATGATCTCCAGGGGTTCACTCAGGGGCTCGGTGTCGAACACCAGCGCACCGCCATCTTCCTCGCGCTGGTCATGGGGCAGGTCCGGCGTGGCGCTGTAGGAGCACCACTTGCCCGCGAACAGGCCCAGGCTCAGCGGCGACTGGATCCATAAGGGCGTGTCACTGACCGGCGTACCGGGATCGACGAGGTGGCCCTCACTCAGACCATAGACGGTTTCATGGACATTGGACGATGGCCAGCCCGGCTCGGCAATCCAGCGCCCCGGCCGCCGCGTGTACTCCGTCGCAGGGGGCACGCTGTCCTGCATCCAGACGCGGAAATCCGGCTCATCCATGATGCCCGTGTCCTTTCCCTTGAGCCAGTGATCCCACCAGCGCACGGATTCCTGCAGGAACCCGATGGCGGGCCCTGGCTTACCCATGTGCGGGTACATGTGGCTCCAGGGTCCGATCAGCCCTTTGGTGGGCACATCGAGATTGCTCAGCAGTCGGAATACGCTGTTGGAGTAACCATCGGCCCAGCCGCTGACCGCCATCACCGGGCACTGCACCGCCGAGAAGTCCTCGCAGATGGAGCCGTGACGCCAGAAGTCGTCCCGGCGCTGGTGCTCGAGCCAGTTTTCCAGCCAGAGGCCACTGTGCTCCAGCCGGTCCAGCCACATATCGCGCCACTTCTCCCCCACCAGTTCGGGATCCGGCGGAAGGCTGGTGTAGGCGAACATTGTTGACGCCCAGGAAAGGTTATCCGTCAGCATGCAGCCGCCCATGTAGTGGACGTCGTCCGCGTAACGGTCATCGGTGGAGCAGACACTGATGACGGCCTTGAGTTCGGGCGGTCTAAGGGCGGCGATCTGCAGGCCGTTGAAACCACCCCAGGAAATGCCGATCATGCCTACTGAACCGCTGCACCAGTCCTGCTGCGCGATCCAGCGGATGATTTCCACCCCGTCATCCAGTTCCCGCTGCAGGTATTCATCCTGCAGGACACCTTCGGAATCGCCGCTGCCGCGTATATCCACCCGGATGCTGGCATAGCCGTGCCCGGCAAAATAGGGATGGTTCAGCGCGTCCCTGGAACGGGTATTGTCCCGCTTGCGATAGGGGATGTATTCGAGGATTGCCGGCACCGGATTGTTCTCGGCATCCTCCGGCATCCAGATGCGCGCCGCCAGACGGGTACCATCGGAGATCGGGATCCATACATGTTCAAGGTGCTTGGTCGCGTGGGGAAAGGACGTAACGGTTTTCAATTAGGTTGTTTTCCTTATAGCCCGGGTTTCGGGGTCATGTTGCACATGATTGTTGCAACTATCTGCATAATAGGGCGTGGCTCGCGCCAGCGCCATCGATAAGGGGTAAAGCCATCACCCTCCTCCAGTCACGCCTTCTCCATAATCCTGCAGGCGCAGTTCCTCGGGCCTGAAGGTCAGCAGCTTCTCCGTCGCCTGGACGAGCACGTGCGCCACCTTCTCCGTGGCCTCCAGGGACACCCGTTCGTCCGCGGAATGGGCCCAGTCGATATCGCCGGGACCATAGACGACGGTGGAAGCCCCGGTGAGCCGTACCCAGGCCGACATGTCGCAACCATAGGGCGCTCCCGTGATGCGCGCCGGACGCCCGAAAACCGAGGCCGCCGCATCCGCCATTGTGGTGACCAGTGGATGCTCCATGGGAGTATGCGCCGACCCGAAGCCAGACGCCATGAGCCGCGCCTGGGGCGGGTTCTGTTCCAGCCAGGGATCGCCCGCGCAGGCCTCAGCGATCACCCGCTGAATCCGCGCCTTCGCCTGCTCCACGGTTTCGTCGAGCGTCACCCCGACGCGGATCTCCGCCGTGAGCCGGTCCATCACGCTGGACGACCAGTTACCCCCATTGATCAGACCCACGTTGGTGGCGTACGGCAGGTGCAGGGCCCGCATCAGCGGGTGGTCCTCCGCGTCATTGATGCGCTTTTCGTCCTCGCGCAGGGCCTTGTGGATCGCCAGGTAATGATCCAGAGCGCTCTCCCCCAGGTGCCGACGGCTGGCGTGGGCCGCCAGTCCCATCACTTCCAGGAAGAACGACATGGCGCCGGCATGGGCAACCACCAGCTTGGGCGAACCCTCGTCGTCCAGAGTGGGTTCCGGCACCACCACGGCATCCGGTTGCCACCCCCTGCGGATGGCTGCGAGCGTGCCGAGGCCGCTGTCCTCTTCCGCCGGCACGCCCACGAATACAACCCGGCCGGCAAAGTCCCGTGGGCCCAGGGCAAAGGCCTCGAAGGCTTCCAGAGCCGACACTACGCCGGATTTCATATCACTGGCGCCACGCCCATAGACGGTATCGCCGTCCATATACCCGGAATACGGATCCATCGTCCACTGGTTGATATCGCCCGGTGGAACAACGTCCAGGTGCCCGGTCAGCACCACCGTGGGGCCCGGCTTGCGCCCCCGCACCACGCCGACCACAACCGGCAGCCAGGCACGCTCCACCTCATGGCCCGGGTAATTGGGATCCGTAAGGACATCCGCAATACCCTCGTTCCAGTGGTCAACCTCCACACCCAGCTCATTGAGCCACTCGGCAAGCCGGGCGATCACCGCATCCTCCTGCCCGGTCACCGACGGGATCCGGATCAGGTCCACCAGCCGCCGCCGAACCCGGGTGGCATCAATGTATTCGCAATGGTCCGTCATAATAGGTCATTTCCTGCTGCTTACAGGGGGCGTCCCGGACGCCCGCTCCTAGAGGTTCCGGCGTGGAATCAACCGATCCCAGTCATGCTCATAGACCAGTTCTCCGTGCTCATACGCCCTGAGCGTGGCCTCAATCCGGAACGCCTCGGAGGTGCAACTCATCCGCGTCCAGGTTTCAGTGTTCACTCGCCAGTCATCGCGGAAAAAGCCCATGCGCCAGAACGTTTCAGCCTGGGCCGAGTTAACATCGTCACCCTCGATCCGGTAGCGCTCGTAACCGCTCTTCTGGACATCCGTACCGGTGGCATCGATGTGGAATATCCCCTCGGAATCATCGACTTCCAGCGTATGGGCGTTGGCATCAAAATCGTAATGCAGTGACCAGTTGGTTGCCTCGGCCTCGATTTCGGTCATCGACACGTGGGGTGCGCCCTCGGGCGGCGCAAACCCGGGGAGTTGCCGATCAACCTCACTGGGCGGGCGTACCGGCAGTGTCAGGGTGCTGACCTCCGACCAGAGGCTCAGTGCTGTGGCGTCCGGGGAAGGCCAGATCAGGGGCCAGTAATTTGAGCTTACACTGACGCGAATACGATGGCCGGCCGGGAAATTCTGGGCGATTTCATTGAGCTGGACGCGCACGCGATAGGCCTCACCGGGCACCAGGGACGCCGGCTCGGTGTGGCTGTCCCGGTGGCTGAGGTTCAGAACCCCGTAGGTTACCCGGGTTGAGGCACCGTCCGGGGCCACGTCACACAGCCGAACCGCGACCTGGGCCTCAGGCTGGTCGCTGGCCAGAACCAGCTCCACCACGGGCGGGCCGAAGATCTCAACCGCTTCCGACAGCGGCTCCGTATCAAAGCACAGGGAATCCCCATCCGCCTCGCGCTGGTCCCCCGGCATGTCCGGCCCGGCGGAATAGGAACACCACTTGCCAGCACTCAGGCCGGTGCGCAGCGGCGACTGGCACAGAAGTGGCTCACTGGTGCCTGCCGTGCCGCCGTCCTCCAGACCGTTGCGGGTCAGCCGAAGCTGCCGGTCCTCAATGCGCGGGCTGGGCCACTCATTCTCCCCGATCCAGCGCCCGGGACGCTCCGCATAACGGGTCGCGGGCCGGATACTGTCCTGCATCCACACTCTGACCTGCGGCTCATCCATGATGCCGGTCGCCTCATTCTTGAGCCAGTGATCCCACCAGCGCAGCGTGTCCTGAAGGAAGCCAATGGCGGGACCGGGCTGACCCAGGTGCGGGTACTTATGGCTCCAGGGACCCACAAGGCCCTTGCGGGGGACATCCAGATGCTGCATCAGGCGGAAGACGCTGTTGGAATAGCCGTCGGCCCAGCCGCTCACCGCATAGACCGGGCAACGGATGGCACTGAAATCCTCACACACGGACCCGTGGCGCCAGAAATCATCGCGCGCCTGGTGACTGCTCCAGGTCTCCAGCCAGAGCCCGCTGTCCCGCAGGCGCTGGAACCAGTCGTCGCGCCAGCCATCCCCGAAGAGGCGCGGATCCGGTGGGCAGCTGTTGTGGGCGAACATAACTCCGGCCCAGGAGACATTGTCGATCAGCATGCAGCCGCCCATGTAATGCACATCGTCGGCATAGCGATCATCCGTGGAGCACACTGTCAGCACCGCATACAGCTCGGGTGGCTGGAGCGCGGCGATCTGGAGGCCGTTAAAACCACCCCAGGAGATCCCCATGATGCCGACACGGCCGGTACACCAGGGCTGCGCGGCGATCCAGCTCAGAATCGCCAGTCCGTCGTCGAGCTCCTGTTGCGTGTATTCATCCGTGAGCACACCCTCGGACTCGCCGCTGCCACGGATGTCCACCCGCACACCGGCATAGCCATGGCCCGCGTAATAAGGGTGATTGATGGAATCTTCCTTGGTGCGCAGGTCGGCCTTGCGGTAGGGAATGTATTCCAGGATGGCCGGCACCGGATGCGCCTCGGCATCCTCGGGCAGCCATATCCGCGCGGCAAGATGGCAGCCGTCCGGCATGGGAATCCATACGTTTTCCAGTTCCCGAACCGCCCTGGGCCAATCGCTCCTTGTGTGCATTCACATCTCCTCGAACGACAAGGCAATAGTAGAGCCGAACCGGGCAACCGCCCGGGTCAGCGAACACGGCGGCATCAGCGGTCAGGACCGTCTCTGAGGTCAAAGCTGAGCCGCTCAACAATGGCACTATGGTTGGCCATCAACTGCTCATGGGTATCAGCGCCCACATAGATCAGCGCCAGCACGTAGCTGTAGCTGTCCTGATCGTGCAACTCGGACAGCCACATGCCCGGATGCACATCCAGCTCCACGTAGGTACCGGGGTACTCCTCGGCAATCGCCGCCAGTGTCTGCCCGGAGGGCACATCGGCCACCCAGGCGTCCTCATGCCGGCGCAGCCAGAAGGCGGCGGCACAATTGAACCTGCCCCGGGCAGCAGGGAATTTGGGGTTGTGACCGAGCGCCAGCTCGACCGCGACCTGATGATTGGAGACCCCGTGCACCTTGTCGAACAGGTCGCTGTGGTGCTGGGCGATCCGGGTGTTGATCTCCAGCAGGCTGACTTTATCCGTGCTGCTGTCCCAGAAGAACTCGATGTTGAACGCGGAGCCATCGAAGCCAATGCGCTGCAGTGTTTTGCGCGCCACCTCCTCCATCCGCTCGGTGACCGACTGCGGCATCTGGGACGGGTACTGGTAGCGGGCGAAGGAAGAGCTGTTGGCTTCCCGCACCGAGTCCACCACCCCGTGCACATGGACTTCGCCCTGATGGACATAGCCCTCAAGGGTGCACATATCGCCCGTGAGCAACGCTTCCGCCAGACAGTAATGACCACCGACCGCCGCGATATTGTCGGGCAGCTCAATGTATTCAAGGATCCTGTCGAAAGGCTCTGCAATACGGTTGATGTGCTCCCGGATCTCAGCCACCGCCCGGTGGAAGGCGGCTTCGTCGTCAATACGGAACCCGAGATAGGAGCCTGCCGATTTCACCGGCTTCAACCAGAACGGATACTCAAGTTCGAGCTGGGTCTCGGGCGAGTCGAGAAAGGGATCCACCAGCTGGAAGCGGGGAATGAAATCCGGCACAACCGCTTGCTGTTCCAACCGGCTCCAGTACTTGTGCTCACACTTGAGCATGGCCCGCAGATCCAGCCCGGGAAGCCCCAGGCGCCCGGTCAGAATGGGCAGGATGGTGCTCACCGGAAAGTCCATGTAGCCAACGATGGCATCCGGGGCGGGATCCGCCTCCTGGAGCTGTTTCTCGGCCCGGCTGAGCATCGATTCAATCGGGAAGTCATCCGCGTAAAGGATCTCTTCAGGCGTCAGCACACCATGGAAACGGTAGTGTTCCGCGCCCGGCAGGGACTCCAGCTTGGCCCGGTTGAACTCGTTCATGCCGAGCACATACACCTGCTTGACGGCGTTATCTCTTGGGGATTCGGAACTCATCTCGGTTTCAACCTTCGACAGAGCGGTACAGGAGGAGCATCGGTTAAAGCACGACGCCACGCAAGGGTTTTGATACGCTGGATCAAGAGGTCTGTATAAGCACTTTCCCCCGACCAGAGGACGGAGACCGCAATGGCCCAATCGAGCAACCCCCCTGAAATCGGTGTCGTCCTGGGTGATCCCCGACTGCCCTACCCCTACGCCGTGGAAAACAGGTTCGGTTACGAGGAAATCGAGGCGGTTCGCCAGCTGAAGACCTCACTGGGAGAGCTGATGGGCTATCACTTCACCTACTACGACGACCACGAACGCCTGATCGACGACCTGCGCAGCGACAGGCCGGACCTGGTATTCAACCTCTGTGACACCGGCTTCCGCAACGACTGGGACCTGGAGCGCAACATTCCCGCATTTCTGGAAATGCTGGGCATTCCCTACACCGGCGCCGACCCCATGGGCATCAGCCTGGGCACCGACAAGGCCATCGTACGGGCGCTGGCGGTGAGCCTGGACATCCCCGTGCCCAACGAGACCTTTGTGGATCTCACCGCCGACCCGCTGACCCTGCCCACCTCCTTTCCGTCGCTGATCAAGCCCAATGGCGGCGGCGGCAGTTTCGGCATCACCGAAAACTGCGTTGTGCACGACGCCGCCGAGGCGCACGTCTATCTGCAGTGGCTCGCGAGGCAGGACCTGTATCCACCGGAAGCCATCTGCCAGGATTTCCTCACTGGCGATGAGTACACCGTGGGCATGATCGGCAACCCGGCCAGCGGCTTTACCGTGCTGCCTCCCCTGGTGATCGACTACAGCAAGCTGGACTCCGACCTTCCGCCCATCCTCACCCACGGCTCCAAGGCGGATCCGGACTCGCCCTACTGGGACAAACTCAGTTTCCAACAGGCGGAGCTGGACGACGTCACACGGGGGCAGATGGTCGACGCCTGCGCCAAGCTGTTCAAGCGACTGGGTTTCCGGGACTACTCGCGCATTGACTTCCGCTGCGGCGCCGACGGCGTGCCACGGCTGATTGACGCCAATACCAACCCCACCTGGTACTGGGACGGCAAGATGGCGATGATGGCCTCCTGGGCGGGCTACAATTATGCGGACATGCTGCGCATGATCCTGGAAGCCGCCCTCGCGCGCAGCGGCGCCCATCGATAGGCGGGCGGGGAAGCCCCCGTTCCCACCTGCTAGATGAGATGGCGGGGAATCCGCTCGTCCCACTCGCGCTCGAAAAAAAGCGCATCGCCATCGTAGGCATGGAGCGTGGCGCGTAACCGGAAATGCTGCGGATCGGCCGTCAGCCGGGTCACACACTCCACCCGTGCTGACCAGTCATCGCGCTGAAGAACGCAGCTCTGGTCAATCCGGGCCTCGGCCCCGCTGGCGTCGTATTCATGAATGCGGAACCACTTGCCCAGGCTGTACCCGGCAGTGAGATCAATATCCTCAATATAGGCCAGGGAGGCACCGCCGAAATCACCACCCTCGTTGTAGATGCGGTAGGTGGTTTCGTTATTGATCAGGTTACGCTCCACGGTGCGACGAAAATCCCCGGAGCTGAGCGCTTCCGGCTCGGACTGTGGGCCGCGCTCCGGAGGTTCGAAGGGGCGCAGCTGCTCATCCTCCGCGCGCGGAGGGCGCACGGGCAGCTGCAGCGAACTGACCCCGGTATGGAGCGTCAGGCGAACGGGCTCCGGTGACGGCCAGATCATGGGCCAGTAACTGGTGGATACCGCCAGGCGCATGGTGTGTCCCGGGGCGAAGGCGTAGGCAACATCCTTCATCTGCACACGCACGCGGTAGCGCTTGCCGGCCTCCAGCGGCTCCGGGTGTTCGCGGCTTTCACGCTGGGTGAGGTTGAGCACGCCCCAGGTGACCCGCGTCGACGCCCCGTCCGGTGCCACGTCATTGAGGCGCACGATCACGTACGCAACCGGCCGGTCCACCGTTACCTCCAGTTCCGCCACGGGTGCGCCCAGGATCTCGATGCGTTCCAAAACCGTATCGGCGTCAAAGACCAGGGATTTGCCGTCATCTTCCCGCTGGTCGATGGCCATTTCCCCTTCACCACCGAAGCCGTACCAGTCACCACCGGCCAGCCCCGTGGTCTCGGGGGAGGTAATCCGCATCCGGTCCTCCGGCTCCGCCCTGCGCCCCATTGACAGCACATTGAGATACAGGGTTTCGTTCTGGATGCGCTCAGAGGGCCAGGCCGGTTCCGCCACCCAGCGCCCTGGACGGTATTCGTAGAGCGGTGCCGGCGGCACATGCTCTTCCATCCAGACGCGCATCGGCGGTTCGTCCATAATGCCGTTGTCGATATCCTTCAGCCAGTAGTCCCACCAGCGCAGCATCTCCTGGAAGAAGCCGATGGCCGGTCCCGGCAGCGCGTTATGCGGAAACGCGTGGGACCAGGGCCCGATCAGCGCCTTACGCGGCGCACTCAGGCCTTCCATCATGCGGGGAATGGCATTGGGATAGCCGTCCGCCCAGCCGCCCACGGCATAGACGGCACACTGGATGTCGTCGAAGTTCTCGCAGACCGAGCCATGTTTCCAGTAGTCATCACGCTGCTGGTGGCGCATCCAGACCGCCGGATACAGGACCTGGTTCTCCAGCCGGTAACGCCACTGTTCGCGCCAGTCGTCCCCGTAGAGCGCCGGATCCGGCGGAAAGGCCGCCGTGGCGAAAAACACCGAGCCCCAGTTGAGGTTCTCGTTCAGCAGACAGCCCCCCATGTAGTGGGCATCATCCGCATAGCGATCGTCTGTGGAGCACATCGTGATGATCGCCTTCAGGCATTCCGGCTGGTGCGCAGCCACCTGCAGCGCGTTGAAGCCACCCCAGGAGATGCCGAACATGCCTATCGGCCCGGAGCACCAGGGTTGGCTGGTGATCCAGTCCAGCACCGCGAGGCAGTCGTCCTGTTCCTGCTGCAGGTACTCATCCAGGATAAGCCCGTCCGAATCCCCTGAGCCCCGCAGGTCCAGTCGAATCGAGGCGTAGCCATGCCCGGCCAGATAATGGTGCAGGGGCTCATCCCTTAACCGGGTGAAATCGCGCTTGCGATACGGCATGCATTCCAGGATGGCCGGCACCGGATGCTCCCCGGCGTCTTCCGGCAACCAGATGCGGGCGGCCAGACGGCAACCGTCGGGCATGGTGATCCAGGTGTTCTCGATTTCACGGACGGTGCGAGGGAACGAATCAACAACCTTCATAGAGCATGCCTCACTGGCAAATGACGACCCTGGCCCGGGCGGAGCGGCTGTCGCGTATAATGCGATTGTGAACGCTGCGAGTATAGCAGAACCAGCATGGAGCCAGAGGCCGTAAAACGCTCACGGGCAACGAAATTTCCGTTCCTTCCCCGCCGCTGGACGCTCCCGGTACAGGTCAGCTGCCATGACGGCGCCGCTGGTCCAGAAACGCCTTCAATACCCGCCCTGTCTCGCTCTCCTTGCCCGCTCCCGCAAGGGCTTCCGGCGGGCCTTCAGCAACCACCCGGCCGCCCCCGTCACCGCCGTCCGGGCCCATGTCCAGTACCCAGTCGGACTCAGCAATAAGATCCAGGTTGTGCTCGATCAGCACCACGCTGTTGCCGGCGTCCACCAACCGGTGCAGCACATGGATCAGCCGCTCGACATCCGCCATGTGCAGCCCAACCGTGGGCTCATCCAGGATGTACAGGGTATGGGGCTGGTTCTGGCGGCGCACGTCCGGTCTTGCGCGGGCCAGTTCGGTGACCAGCTTCAGGCGCTGGGCCTCGCCGCCGGAGAGCGTCGGGCTGGGCTGCCCCAGGCTCAGGTAGCCCAGGCCCACGGCCTGCATCAGCTCCAGCGCATGGTGGATCTTTGAGTGCGCCCGGAAGAACTCGACGCCTTCGTCCACGCTCATGCGCAGCACTTCGCCGATATGCTTGCCGCCGTAGGTGACCGCGAGGGTCTCCGGGGTGAAACGGTCGCCCCCGCAGACCTCGCAGGGCACGGACACGTCCGGCAGGAAGTTCATCTCTACCCGCTTCAGGCCCTGGCCGTCACACCCCGGGCAGCGCCCCTCCTTCGTGTTGAACGAGAAACGACCCGCGTTGTAGCCACGCAGGCGGGCTTCCTCGGTGCCGGCGAACAGCTTGCGGATGTTGTCCCAGATGCCCACGTAGGTGGCCGGGCAGGAACGCGGGGTCTTACCGATGGGTGTCTGATCCACCTCGAACACCCGGTCCAGGTTCTGCCACCCTTCGATTCGCCGACACCCCCGGGTTGTGGGCTTCCTATCCCGTCCTGCCCCGTTCAGAACACGCAGGTTATCGTGCAGGATGCCCCGCACCAGTGAGCTCTTGCCGGAGCCGGAAACGCCGGTGACACACACCAGCCGCTCCAGCGGCAGGCGCACGTCCACCCCGCGCAGGTTGTGCAGGCTTGCCTCGCTGACATAGAGCCAGTGTTCCGCCTCGGCCGGCCGCCGTTCCTCGGCGATCAGCGGGTGGCGGATGGGATCGGCCAGGCAGCGGCCCGTGGTGGATTCCGGGTTGGCCTCCAGCTCCGCGACGGTGCCTTCCGCCACCACGCGCCCGCCATTAACCCCAGCCCCTGGGCCCAGGTCGATTACGTGTTCCGCCCGGCGGATGGTGTCCTCGTCGTGCTCGACCACCAGGATGGTGTTGCCCTTGCCTTCCAGCCGGCCAAGGGTGTCCAGCAGCATGCGGTTATCGCGCGGGTGCAGGCCGATGGTGGGCTCGTCCAGGATGTAGCACACGCCCTGGAGGTTGGAGCCCAGCTGGGCGGCGATGCGGATGCGCTGGGCTTCACCGCCGGAGAGCGTGGGCGCGGCCCGATCCAGGTTCAGATAGGCCAGCCCCACCTGCTGGAGAAAGTCCAGTCGGGCCCGGATCTCGGGCATGATGTCCTGGGCTACCTCCGCATCCCTGCCCGTCAGCGCCAGGGCCTCGAAGCGCCCGGCTGCCTCGGCCACCGAGAGCGCTGTGTATTCGGCGATGTTGCGATCACGGAAGTAGACCGACAGCGCCTCCGGCTTGAGCCGGCGCCCGGAACAGGCGCGGCAGACGCCAGGCTCATGGTCGTCGTCCGCTTCCAGCCAGACGGATTCCTCGCCGGTCTGCTCCTCGTCGAATCCGCTCAGCGCGAGCCCCGTGCCGTAGCAGGACGGGCACCAGCCGTGCTTGGAATTGTAGGAGAACAGGCGCGGATCCAGCTCCGGAAAACTCTGCCCGCAGCCGGGGCAGGCACGCTCGGTGGAGAAGATGGTCTCACCGGCGTCGCTCAGGAGCTTCATGGTGCCGTGGCCGTAGGCCAGTGCCTCGCCAATAAGCCGGTCCAGCATCGCCTCGTTGCCCGGCGTGACGGTGACCGTGCCCATGGGCAGGTCAATGTCGTGCTCCTGGTGGCGTGCCAGGCGCGGCCAGTTGCCCGTGGGCTGGTACTCGCCGTCCACCCGCAGGTACTCGAAGCCTTTCTTGCCGGCCCAGGTGGCCAGGTCCGTGTAGTAGCCCTTGCGCGCCACCACCATGGGCGCCAGCAGCGTCGCCTCCTGGCCTCGCGCATCGCGCAGGATGCGGGCCCGGATCGCCTCCGGCGTCTGTTCGTCAATGGGAATCATACAGTCCGGGCAGTACTGGGTGCCCAGCTTGACGAACAGCAGGCGCAGGAAGTGATAGAGCTCGGTCATGGTGGCCACCGTGCTCTTGCGCCCACCCCGGCTGGTGCGCTGTTCAATGGCGACGGTGGGCGGAATGCCGAAGACTGCATCCACGTCCGGCCGCGAGGCGGGCTGGACGAACTGGCGCGCATACGCGTTCAGGGATTCCAGGTAACGCCGCTGGCCCTCGTTGAAGACGATGTCGAAGGCCACGGTGCTCTTGCCGGAGCCGGAGAGCCCTGTGAGCACCGTCATCTGGTTACGCGGGATGCGGATGTCCACGTTCTTGAGGTTGTGCTCGCGGGCATGGTGAATGGTGATCGCATCCGGATCACCGCTGTACGGCGCCGGTGCCTCGGCCACCGCGGGCTGGGGTTCGGCTTCCGTGCCCTGCCCCAGATAGTCCCAGAGTGCTTTCCCGGTATGACTGCCGGGCACCGCCATGACCTGCTCCGGTGTGCCGCTGGCGATCAGTGCCCCGCCCCGGTCACCACCCTCGGGCCCAAGATCAATCAGCCAGTCCGCCGCCGCCATCAGGTCCTGGTTGTGCTCGATCACGGCCAGAGAATGCCCTTCGGCCAGCAGCCGGCGGAAAGCTCCGAGAAGCGTGGCCACGTCGTCCATGTGCAGGCCGGTCGTGGGCTCGTCGAACAGGAACAGGAGGTGATCACTGGCGCCCTTGCGCCCGGCTGCCTTCGCCAGGTGCCCGGCCAGCTTGAGGCGCTGGGCTTCACCGCCGGAAAGGGTCGGCACCGGCTGCCCCAGGCTCATGTACCCCAGGCCCACCGCCTGCAACGGCTCCAGGCCCTGAAGCACTTTCGGGTAGTCCGCAAAGAAGCTGACCGCCTGGTTCACGGACATCTCCAGAACATCCGCGATGGACTGCGGCGGCACAGGGCTTTCCGTGGACGGTGGCAGCGTTATCTCCAGAATTTCGGGGCGGAAGCGCCGGCCATCGCAGTCCGGGCAGCGCAGGTAGACGTCGCTCAGGAACTGCATCTCCACGTGCTCGAAACCGTTGCCGCCACAGGTGGGGCAACGCCCGTTACCGGCATTGAAGCTGAACGTCCCCAGGGTGTAACCGCGCTCCTTCGCCTCCGGCAGGCCCACGAAGACCTTGCGGATGGCATCGAAGGCGCCCACGTAACTGGCCGGTGTCGAGCGCGTGGTCCGCCCGATGGGCGACTGGTCGATGAGCACAGCATCATCGATGCGCTCATGCCCCTCAATGGCGTCATGAACGCCGGGTACCTCGCCGGGACGGCCCTTCAGTTCAGCAACGGCGCGGTAGAGTACGCTTTCCATCAGGGTGGACTTACCGGAGCCGCTGACGCCCGTGAGCACGACCAGGGCGTTCAGGGGAAGATCAACGTCCAGGTTCTTGAGGTTGTGTTCGCGAGCGCCGCGGATGCCGATGGCATTCCCCGGATCGACAGGGTGGGCGCCAGCGGCCTGTTCGCCTGCGTTCACCCGGCGGCGACCGGTCAGGTAATCCGCCGTCAGTGACTGGCTGTCCGCCATGAGCGCATCCGGCGAGCCTTCGAACACGATCCGCCCGCCCTGCTCGCCCGGCCCCGGCCCCATGTCGATGATGCGGTCGGCGGCGTGCATCACCTGCGGGTCGTGCTCGACCACCAGCAGGGAGTTGCCAGCATCACGCAGGCGGTGCATGACGCCGATGATCCGATCCATGTCCCGTGGGTGCAGACCGATGCTGGGCTCGTCCAGCACGAACAGGGTATTCACCAGCGAGGTGCCCAGCGCCGTGGTCAGGTTGATGCGCTGGACTTCGCCGCCGGAAAGCGTGCGCGACTGGCGGTCCAGGGTCAGGTAATCCAGCCCCACGGCTACGAGGTACCCGATGCGCGCCCGGATCGCATCCAAAAGCAGGTCCGCGGCCTCGTCCAGGGGCGCGGGCAGTTGAATACGCTCAAACAGCGCCGCGACCCGCCCCAGCGGCAGGTTCATCAGATCCGCCAGGTTCAGGCCCGGCTGCTGTTCCAGCGTGGATTCCGGCAGGGTGACGCCAACGGGCCGGAAGCGCTCAGCCGGATCGACAACCGTGTCCGCATCCGCTTTCGAGCCCAGGCGCCAGAGCAGCGATTCCGTCTTCAGACGGGCGCCATCACAGGTGGGGCAGCGGTCGTAGGAGCGGTAACGCGAGAGCAGCACCCGGATGTGCATCTTGTAGGACTTGCTCTCCAGGTAGTCGAAGAAGCGCCGCACGCCGTACCAGCCGCCACGGCTGACGTTCCAGCGCCAGTTCTTATCGCCGTCGATCACCCACTTCCGGTCAGCTTCGGGCAGGTCCCGCCAGGGAATGTCCGTGGCCACGCCTTCCATGCGGCACTTCGTCATCAGATCCTGTTGACACTCGGAATAACTCTCCGTCTGCCAGGGCTTTACAGCGCCTTCTTCAATTGATTTCGAATCATCCGGAATCACCAGGCGGTAGTCGATACCCATGACGCGCCCGAAGCCCCGGCATTCCTCGCAGGCCCCCATGGGCGAGTTGAAGGAGAAGCTGTTGGGGATGGGATCGGTGTAGTCCCGGTCGCAGTCCGGGCAGTGGAGCCCCCGGGAATAGAGCCATTCCGCCTCGGCTTCACGGTTATCGTCCAGCGGCTGCACGATGAGCCTGCCCTGGCCGGCCCTGAGGGCGCCCTCAATAGCCTCGGTGAGGCGATCCCGCCGGTCCTCGGAGAGCCGCACTCGATCCTGTGTGACGCGCAGTGTGCCGTCGTCGAGCGTTTCCACGCGGGTGTAACCCTGGCGTTCCAGTTCCGTACGCACCCGGTCCTCGCCAACATCCCCCGAAAGCGCCATATCGAAGGCGATCACCGCACGACGCCCTGCGCCGCGTTCCAGCACGTCGGCGACGATGCTGTCCTCGCTGTCCCGCCGGACCTCGCGTCCGCAGCCGCCGCAGTAGAGCAGCGCGGCCCGGGCGAACAACAGCTTCAGGTGATCGTTGAGCTCGGTCATGGTGCCAACCGTGGAACGCGAATTGCGCACCGGGTTGGTCTGGTCGATGGCGATGGATGGCGGGATGCCCTCAATCGAATCCACCGCCGGCTTGTCCATCCGGTCCAGGAACTGCCGCGCGTAGGGGGAGAAGGTCTCGACGTAGCGGCGCTGGCCCTCGGCGTAGACGGTGTCGAAGGCCAGCGAGGACTTGCCGGAACCGCTGGGCCCGGTGACAACGGTCAGCTCGCCCACGCGCAGGTCGACGTCAAAGTTGCGCAGGTTGTTCTGGCGGGCACCGCGGACGCGGATGACGTTCTGGTTTCGACTCATGGACGACACAGCTCAAACGTTGGAAAGACATTAAACCTAGGGCGGTACGCGTGCGGAATGCAAGGGGATTGCCAGTTCAGGCAAGCCCTGCCTCAAGCCAGGCCACCCATTGGCGGATGGCGGCGGCATCCGCCTCGTGCCCGGCTTCCAGAAGGACGGTTCGCTCCCGTTGCGCCGCGTCCAGGGGGTCGCGGGTGTCCAGGTAGCCCTCATTCTCGAGATAGGCTTCCAGCTCCCGCAGCTTGTTCGTCTGGAAGCGGGCCACACCGCCGTTCTCAAGGGATGCCAGGAGGGCACCGGGATCGCCGTCCAGGCGCTCCGCGAGTTCCGCAACCGGATCGATGAACTTGGGCGTCACCGCCCCTGACGCTTCCAGAACATTACGATCGACCGGCCGCCCCCGGCCTCTTTGCCAGACATCCACCCAGACGCGGGCAACGCGAATTCGGGCGTTGAGTGTCTGCGCGTACGCCGGAGCGGGAACGGCACTGGCGCCCGCCGGCTGCTGCAGCAGGGTTTCCAGGCGGCCGAGCCGGTCCACACGCCAGTCCTGGATCAGATGGTGCGCCAGGGACAGGTCATCCCTGAGCAGGTGGAAGAGATGGATGGCGCCAGCGCCCCGGCCCGGTTGAACCGGGGGCACACCGATCCGTGCCGCCCATTCGTCAGGCGCCTCATTCGATGGAAAGGGAAGCGCCGCCTGCTCCGGCAGCCTGTAATCCCCCGTTTCCGGAACCTCCGCGCCCCGCCGGAGCACCTCGAGATCGATGTGCGTGACGGGAGCGCCGAACGCTTCTTCCCAGCGTGCCCGGTCCAAGGGCTCAGCGGAGAGATAGATCACCTGCCGCCCCTCATCCTGCACAAGGGTGCGCAGGCTGGCCGCAATGGCTCGGAACCGTTCCGGGTCGGAGGTGGTCAGAACCTCATCCAGAAAAATGGGCAGGGGCTCACTGCCCTGCTCCAGCGCACGGACCCAGGCCAGCCGCAGGGCCATCAGCAGCTGCATGTGCGTGCCGGTGGACAGTTCAATCAGGTCCTGGTCCCGCTCCTGGAGCCTGTCCCGGACGCGAATCTGGCCGCGCTCATCCATCCACAGGTCATAGCGGTGATGGGTGAACCGGGCGAAGCGGTCACGGGTATCAGCCAGGACGGCCGGTTCGCGCTCGGTCCGATGGGCAGCGTCGACCTGCCCGAGCAGGAACTGGCCGGCCTCGGCCACCATGGTGTCGTCAAAGACGTTCTGCAGCGCTTCACGGGCACGGTCCCTCTCGAAGCGGGCCTGTTCCAGCGCCCGGTCACGACCCGCCTGATCCAGCTTTGTTGCGAGCTGGCTGCGCTCTTCGAGCCATTGGTCGTAATACGCCGCTTCTTCCCGAAGCGTGGCGAGACGTTCCTCCAGACCGGCCTGGTCACTGGCCTCAACCAGGGCGACCAGGTCCGGATCCTCCTCTAGCCCTTCGGCCCTGGCCTTCTCAGCGCGGCGTTCCGCCTCCCGGGTTGTGACCAGCTCGCGATAGCGCGGCAGCTGATCGCAAAGCGACGCCAGCGCAACGCGATCGTCCTCCGGCAGGTCGAGACTGTGATAGAGCGCCTTGATGGCTTCCTGCTGCTGGTGATGATCCGCTTCCAGTTCCTCGCGCCGGGCCTGAAGTCGGGAAAGCGCCTGCTCCGCTTCGGTGACGGTCTCGGAGCGTTGCTTCAGGTCCTCAAACGCAGCGCGCAGGCCGGTCGCGGTGTCATCAACGGGGGCCAGATGCTGACGCGCAAGCAGGCTGCGCACCGGTTCCAGCTCGCCCTCGATCTGCGAGTCCTGGCTCGCCAGCCGCGCTTCCAACTGGCGGCGATCCGATCGCGCCTGATCCAGGTCCGCCGCCAGCTTAAGGAAGCGCGCCGCCCCCTCGCCGCTCAACGCAGGGTCAAAGCCAACCGCTTCCGCCAGGGCCTGGCGGTTACCTTCCAGCTGGGACTGCTGTTTCTCGAGTGATTCGATTTCCGAGGCATGGGCCCGCGCCTGCTGGGCCTGCTCCTGCTGGTACACCGCCGCAGCCAGCTCAGTTTCCAGCTCCTCCAGGTGGCTGGTCACGCTTTCCAGTTGCCATTCGGACAGCGTGACACCCGCCTCTTCGGCACGCTCCCGCGCCTGACGGGCCCTCAGGACCAGTTGCAGGCTCTGCACCGTGGACCAGCCGGCGGCCACCACGGCGACCAGCGCCGGTGCCCAGTGCAGCTGCAGGCCATAGAAAAGGCCCATGTAGACGCCGGCGATTGAGGCACCAAGCGCCACGGCACTGCCCGCCAGAAGACCGTAACGGCGGGCTGGTTCTAGCTGCCGGAGCCAGCGCCGCAACGCGTTGATGCGGGTGCGGATCGACTCCGGGTCCTCCTGGTCACCCTCCGTGTTCTCCAGCCGGGCTTCCAGTTCCTGCATTCGGAGCCGGACCCGCCGCAGTGACTCGGCCATTTCGCCGGCCTGATTGACGGCTTCCGGGGTTGGTTCAGGCGTCCGCCCTTCCGGCGGCTGCAGGGCGGCGGCCGCATTCGCTTCGCGCGCCCGGGCCTCATCCAGCCGCTCCCGCAGGCTGGCGCGGTCCGCTATCCGGCGATCCGCTTCCGCAAGGTGCTGTTCGCAGCCTGCCAGATCAGCCGCCTCTGGAGCCCTCTCTTCAAGCCCTGAATCGCGCCGCTTCTGGCGTTCGTCGTCCTGTTGGCGTTCGTTGTCGCGGATCTGCTGGACCAGTCGGTCGCGCTGCGCCTCCAGCTCATCCAGGCGTTCCCGCTCCTGACCGTTCAGGTGCGCTACGGCTGCCGGGAAGGCCGCCAGCTCTTCGTCGGCACCGCGTCGCCGCTGCCGGGCCGCCAGCCATTCAAGGGCCTGTTCGGTACGCGTGACACCGGTACGCGCCGCCCGCGCCGCCTCAATGCGCTCATCAAGTTCCGTCAGCCTGTGCCGCTGTTGATCCAGATGCGCGTAATCACGCTGGCATTTCGCCAGTGCCTGTTCCTTCTCGCGGAGAGCCCTGGCCTCCCGCTGCCCCTGCTGGGGCTTCACCTGGAACAGCGGATCCTGGCGCAGCGAGTCCAGATCAAACCCGCCAGCCAGTTCCCGCTGCAGGCGTGCCACTATCGAGGCTTCGGTATCGCCGGCCTGAAGCAGGTCGTTCATGGAAAGCCAGTAGCAGCGCAGGAAGTCCCCGGCAGGGAGCTCGGGCGCATCCGTGGGCTGGCCGTTGCGCTGCCAGACCACCTGCTCCCCGCTGCGGCTCACCGTGAGGCCATCATCGCCACTGCTGAAACGGGCCTCGAGCGTGATCGCCCCGTTCGCACTTTCAGAACCGGGGGATACAAGATGACGCAGGGCGCGCACCAGGCTGCTCTTGCCGGATGCGTTGGGCCCGGTAACCAGGGTGAAGCCCGGGGCCAGCCCTTCAACCCTCAACCCCTCCCCAAAGCCCGGAAGCTGGGTGATGATCAGTTCCTGCAGTTTCATGACGCCGCCCTCCCCTGAGCCAGGAGGCGTTCCAGAACGGCCATGCCACTGCGCTGGAGCCAATCCACTACCTCGGCCTCCGAGATGCCCTGGCCGGGCAATGCCTGCCAGTGCGAGCGACCGGCCTGCTCCCTGAGTTGCTGACGGGCCTCCCGGATCAATGCCTGGCGTTCGGGATCGTCGTCCCCTCTTTCAAGCAGCTGGAGTCGCTGGGCGAGCAGCCCTGCCGGGTCCGCCCGGCGGGCCAGCTCCGCGAGATCAATAACCGGCCGGGTGGCATAGCGCAGTGTCTCCACGAAGTAGTGAATACGGCCACTGCCGGCGTGAAGTGCGCTCAGGGATTCGCGATCCATTAACCGGGCAACCTCAGCTCCCAGATCCGTGGATCCCGTGAACCCAACCCGCAGCGCGGCCGCTTCGGGCGGCACCAGATGAGCGGCAAGGGATTCGTCCAGTTCCTGAACGGCGACCTGAAGGCGTTCGCGAGCATCCTCGGGGGTGGTGATCCCGGTAAGATCCACCGGCAAACGAGCCCAGTGCATTGTGGCAATCCGCCACTGGGTCACACTCCGTATGCCGCCTGTGTCCAGATCAAACAGCCAGGGCCCACGCGGCCCGGACTCGCCCGGGTCCAGGCCCGTTGCGGACCCCAGGTAGCCATTGGGTGATGCCACACTGAGCGCGTCGGGCTTATGGATGTGGCCCAGAAGCCAGCCATCCGGGCCGGCATCCCTCAGCTCAGAGCTGCTCACCGGCGCATAGGGGCTGGCAGGCTGGTCCCGGTCCGCGTGCAGGACGCCAAGATTGATACCCGGGCCCCGTTCCAGATTCGCACCCTGCAATGGGCTTTCCCGGAAATGCGGTGAGGGGAAGGACCAGCCGTGCAGGGTCAGTTGCGTCCCGGCGGCTTCCAGGGTCACCGATTCCCAGGTGCCCCCTCGGCCCAGCAGTTCAAAACCCGCAAGCTGGTCCGCCAGTCTCGGCAGCACCCGCACGTCATGGTTACCCACCACGCCGAGAACCCGGATATCCGCCGCAATCAGGCGCTCCAGACCGGTTGCCAGCTCCCGGTAGGCTTCGAAGAAATCGTCCTCGTCCTCGACCACGTCCCCCGCCAGGACCACGGCGTTAACCCCCTGTTCAAGGGCCTGGTCCACGATCCGTCGCCAGACGCCGGTGGTGCCAAGCTCGGCGGAGCGCCCGGTGAGCTCGTCCGGCAGGCGGCTAGGGCGGGCACCGAGGTGAAGGTCGCCAACGGCGAGAAGGGAAAAAGTCATGCAGTGGCGGCTCCGGGCTGGTCCTCTGATTCATTCACCTTGAATGTGACCGGCGACACGCGATGTCGTGGCCATCCGCCTTGCCGGCGGCCTTCATCCTGCTAATCTCGATGCAACAAATCAATGATTTTCAGGGACGACTATGAACACAGAGCGCTTCGCCTACTCGCCAACCGCCCTGCGCGCTTTTTACAACTGGCTGCTCATGGGCCTTCCCATTCTGATGTGCCTGGAGGACTGACACAGGTTCACACCACCTCTTCAGTTACCCGCCCACCGCCTTTAGAGTACCGGCATGGGTAACAATGGCTTTGCAGCAATCCGGCGCCAGTATGATTTCCGCAGTATCGGCATCGGCAACTGGGTGACCAGAGATGAGCAGCAGCGCGCGGCCCACCGGTTTGCCGCCGCCCTCGAAGACCTCAAGACCATTCTGGGCGGGCCGGAATCACTCGTTTCGCTGCGTGGCAGCCTGTCGCTGGAGTACGGTATTGGTGGCCAGAGAGGTGTCTCCGCGCACTACACCCCCGCCAAACGCAGTCTTTCTCTGGCCAAGAATGCCGGCGCGGGCAGTCTGGCTCACGAATGGTTTCATGCCCTCGACCATTACCTTGCGACCCACGCCTTCAGGAGCGCGCCCCCGGACTGTTTCGCCAGCGCCGCCTGGCTGAAGGAGGTCCCCCCTGTGGATCACCCATTGAACGCGCTGCTCTTCCAGTGCTTCAGGGCCATAATGGTAAGCGACGATGGCGGCGAGCCCAGTGCCCTGTTCCGGGCATCCGCACGCATGGATGAGAGGCTCGGCACCTATTACTACAGCCGCCCTGAGGAAATGGGCGCGCGGGCCTTTGAGGCCTTCGTGCAGGACGCCCCGGTCAAAAGCCCCTTTCTGGTCCGGGGCACCCGCCAGTCGGACGAGGCACATGCCGGACTCTACCCACAGGAACCACAGAGAAAGGCCATCAACCAGGCTTTCGGAACCTATTTCCTCAGTCTTGGCAGGGCCCTTTTCCGGGAGCCCCGGAAAACCGGAACCACCTCAGTACGAGGACGGCAGTCAGACGCCGTCTGAAACAGAACGCCCGGTGTCCGTGATCAACCATTGCCGCTCATAGATTGGCGCGGGCACCGGACGACCCCGCAGGAATCCCTGGTAAAGGTCCGCGCCCAATGCACTGAGCACAGTAAGCTGTTCCCTGGTCTCCACGCCTTCAGCCTGGGTGCGGAGACCGAGAGCACGTGCCATTGCCACAACACCTTCAACAATCGAACGCGCCTCCGGAGAATCCTCCACGCCTTCCACAAAGCCCCGATCGATTTTGAGCTTCTCCACGGGAAACCGGCGAAGGTAGGCCAACGACGAGTACCCCGTACCGAAGTCATCAATGGCGATATCAACACCCGTGCCCCTGATCCGGTTAAGAAGTCCGATGGTCTCCTCTGCCATCAGACCACTCTCGGTCAGCTCCACCTCCAAAGACCCGGCAGGCACCCCCGATGACCGCAGCGTCTCCTCGAGCAGATCAACGAAGGGCGCATTATGCAGCTGCTGGCTGGATACGTTGAATGACACCCTGCCAGGATCCAGTCCCTGATCGAGCCAGGCGCGGACCTGCCGGGCGACCTCTGTCATCACCCAGCAACCAACAGGCAGTATCAGCCCGGTATCCTCGGCCAGAGGTATAAAGGTGCCCGGACTGATCATACCCCTGTCGGGATGCTCCCACCGCACCAACGCCTCGGCGCCGACGCACTGACCGGTCTCCACATCGAATACCGGTTGGTAGAAAAGCACCAGCTCATCGCGATCAATTCCTTCTTTGAGCGCCTGTTCCAGCTCCAGCCTGCGGGTGGATCCCTCGGTCAGGGCCTGGGTGTAGAAGGCGTAGGTGTATCTGCCCCGCCGCTTGGCTTCGTTGAGAGCCGAATCCGCACAGCTGAACAGGAAGCTGATCTCGTCATCCGAACCGGTTTCGGTCCCGTGAGTGAGTGCAATGCCAATACTGGCCCGCACCGACAGTTGCCGATGAGGTTCGAGGTGAAAACTCTGATCAAAACAAGCGAGCACGGTCCGGGCGAGGACGCCTGCACGCTCAACCGGCTTCACCCAGGAACAGACCACAAAAACATCACCGGCAAAGCGCCCTATGAACCCGTCCGCCCCGAGCGCCTCACGAAGCCTGGTCGCAACCTCACGCAGCAGCTGGTCACCGGCTTCGTGACCCAGACTTTCATTAATAACCTTGAAGTTGTCCAGATCCACGAACATGAGGCACAGGCGGTAATCCGTCCCCGAGGACCTTGTCAGAAGACGCCGCACCTCCTCATGCGAGAAGGCCCGATTGGGAAGCTCGGTAAGCGGGTCATAATAGGCCATGTAGCGGAGCCTTTCCTGCCCCGCTTTCTGCTCACTGATGTCGCTGAGAATGCTGAGGTAACGCGCCTTATCCACCGATGAATCCGCCACCCGGGTAATCGTGATCCATTCCGTAAACAGACTGCCGTCCGCTTTGCGATTCACGATTTCACCCTGCCAGACCCCTTCATTCTCGAGTTCAGTCCAGAGTTTCCGATAGAAATCCGAGTCGTGGAATCCCGAACTGAGTATGCGGGGAGTCCGCCCCACCGCATAGTCCGCGCTGAAGCCGGTAATCCGTGTGAATGCCTCGTTCACATAGAGAATGGTCTGGTCCTCGTCCGCAATGATGACACCGTTGTGGGTCTTCGAGATGATCGCATCGCGCAGCCGCAGCTCAGACTGCGCCTGGCTCAGGTCGCGAACAAGCTGCCGGATCAGATAACCTATCAGCACAGCCGAGCCGGCAATGAAGAACCAGCCTTTCAGGGTCTGGGCAAGGGTAAGTGTCTCGCCCGTTGCCTCCGGCATGAGCAGAATGATTACCCAGTCCGAGAAGAGCACCCAGAGCACACTGACCGTCAGGTAGATCAGCGATATCCGAAGTGGAGAGAGTGGGCAGGATCCTGTTGGCATGAAAGGTCATCGACTCCGGCGGGCAAAGCGAGACGCTACCACCATAATCCAACTTCACCTTTTGAGGAAAATCAACTTCACGAGAAGGAAAAACCAATGGCTCGAATCCCCTACGCCGAAAAAGGCCAGGAAGCGCAAGGCGCCACGCACGTCTATCAGCAGTTGGAACAGGGTATGGGCCTGGTTCCCAATGTGGTCAAGCTGCTTGGCCACTCCGGCCCGGCAACCCAGGGCATCGGCACCCTGCTCGACATCTACTTCGGCCAGCTCTCGATCACCGACCGCGTGCGCGAGATCGCCTACCTGACCGTGGCGCGCCTGAATGGGTGTGACTACTGCCAGGGGCATCACGTGCCGGCAGCACGCCAGGCCGGGCTTCTGGACATGCAGATTGAGGATCTGGGTGAAGACGGTTTCGACAGCGGTGAATTCTCGGAGCCAGAGCGGGCGGTGATCCGCTTCGCCTATGAGACCACCCGGGACGTGAAAGCTTCCGATGAAGCCGTGGAGGAGCTTAAAACGCACTTCTCAGACGCAGCGATTGCGGAAATCACCTTCGTGGTGGCCTCCGGCAACTTCATTCAGCGTGTGGGCAAAAACCTTGGCGTTGAACTGGAAAGCTGAGAACAGGGGCAGGCCCTGACCTGCCCCTGAACCACTCAGAGTGCGCTGGAATTGACCGAGGCAAGCATCTTCCCGACGGCGTCATGGGCAGGGTCCGGCCGCCAGTTCCGGTTCGAGCCAAGATAGCTCCGGGGATCCAGTTCAATGAGACCGATCAGCACTTCCGCGACGATCCGTGCACCCACTGGCCCGAGTCCCTCTCCGGCGTCCGCCTGCCCACCGTAACGACCGCGACCAATCACCTCCGCTTCCATCAGAACGTAGAACCAGAGCGGTACACCGGCGGTTATGGCATCGTTCGAGCGCTCGCGGACCCTGTCCATCACATGCTCGATCTCCGACTCAGGACGCTCCATGGCCTGTGCGACGGCCTCGCCCGCGGGTAGCCGGAAGCTGTTGCCCCGGAGCAGGTTACGGGTCGCCAGCGAGCGCACACCATCTGCGGGAACAAACGGAAGTTCCAGCAGTTCCGGGGCCATGCTGGTGTTGAGTCGGTCGGCGCGCTGGACCTGGCGGCCTTCGGGCGTGTCGAAGAGTTCATGCCAGTCCACAATGGCCCGCTGATCCGCCAGTGGTGAAAAACCGCCACCCAGCACAGTGCCGAAGAACTCAAACGCCGTACCGCCCTTCTGGGTCTGGATCGTCATGGGCACCATGGAATGCCCGAAGCGGTACGCCGCAACGGCGAACTCGACCGGGATATAGGGGAACCCGCAACGATAGAACCGGCGACCGTGGGCGAGGATATCCGCCACCACGGTATCACCGCACATAAGCGGAAGAAACTCATTCACCACCGCCCACTGGTAGTGCCAGACGACAGATTGCCGGGCCGCCTCGAGCAGCGATTCATGAACAAGCTCCGGGTTCTCAGCGTGCAACGCCTCACACTGCTGGTTATGGAACCGGATGAAGGCCAGCTGCATCTGGCTGATGATCCGGTTTTCGTCGTTTCTCGGATCCCCGATGGTCGCCGCGCCGGACGCTACACGCGCCAGGTCATCGGCACGGAGCGGATCACCTCCCGCACTGTCGGCACCGGTAACCAGCTTCGCATTGAGGAATGGATCGGACTGGGCTCCCTGGTGGTACAGGTAGGGCTGAACTTCAGGTCCGGCGCCGTAAACGGAGTCCAGATCAAGCGTGGGCGAGCGCGTGTTCTCGGTCGACGCAGCCTGATTCACTCTGTCGAAACTGGATTCCGTGTCCAGCGTGATGTCGTGGTCAATGAACTGGCCAAAAATCACCATCCCTGCGGGGACGGAATGGGTACGTACGGCATTGCCACCCGAGTCCATCGGACCACCCGCAGCGCCGAGACCCTCCAGAACGCCGGGGTCCGTATAGGCACCGGAAAGGTCGGGAAACAGTCGCCCGAAACGATCCTCACTGATAGGGTGATTGGGGGATTGGCAATGCTCTGACAGCCCCTTCAGAGGCTGCAGGCCGTGATGATGGGTCATGGCGTTCCTTCCCTGATGTGGAACATGAATGAGTCAGTTCCGCGACTCCCTTCACCGATACCGGCACTTCCAACCACAGCCGGGACTACCCCGTACTCAAGGGGACACCCACGGGAACAACCGATTGCATTCTACAACCGTTAAGAGAGCGTAGCGCGAACAGGGGAACGCAACAACCGTCTCGCAGGGCGAGCAGCTTTGCAGGCTCAAAAGGCTGGACTATGCCAGTGCGACTGGCTGGTTCTGGAGGATAAAAATGGTCGGCGTGGCAGGATTCGAACCTGCGACCCCTTCCTCCCGAAGGAAGTGCGCTACCAAACTGCGCCACACGCCGTTATTCAGGGCTGGGATGCGGACTCGCCGCAACGGGGGCGAATTATCAGGATTGTGACGTACTTCTGTCAAGCTGGACTGGCCAATAAGTCCGATCCCGAATGCAAAACGTAGTGTTCCGCATCTAGAATGGATTATGTGTTCAACCGCCAGAGGATTGCATGCCCCTACCCCCCTTCCCTTTTGACAACAGCTATGTACGGCTACCCGAACACTTCCACCGGCCTGCTCAGCCGGCCCAGGCTCCTGACCCGGAGCTGATCCGTTTCAATAGTCAGCTCGCCGAGGAGCTGGGCATTGACGTTAACGAGTCCGATGAACACGAGCTTGCCGCGGTTTTCTCCGGTAACAGCCTGCCTGAGAACGCCGAGCCCACTGCCCTTGCCTATGCCGGTCATCAGTTCGGCAACTTCGTGCCCCAGCTGGGCGACGGCCGCGCCATTCTGATCGGTGAGGTCATCGACCAGTACCAGAAACGTCGCGACATCCAGCTCAAGGGCGCAGGGCGTACCGAATTCTCCCGTGGCGGTGACGGGCGGGCTCCCATAGGCCCGGTGATCCGCGAATACATCATCAGCGAAGCCATGCACGCACTGGGCATTCCCACGACGCGTGCGCTCGCGGCTGTCACTACGGGCAATGCGGTCATGCGTGAGCGCCCCGAACCCGCCGCAGTACTGACCCGGGTGGCTGCCAGCCATATCCGGGTGGGCACCTTTGAATACTTCGCCTACCGGCAGGATACCGATGCCATCCGCACCCTGGCCGACTACGCCATTTCCCGGCACTACCCGTCCCTGATGTTCGAGGATCAGCCCTACCAGGCACTGTTCAGGGCCGTGGCGCAACGCCAGGCCGAGCTGATTGCGGACTGGATGAGCATTGGCTTCATCCACGGCGTCATGAATACGGACAACGTGGCCATCAGTGGTGAAACCATCGACTACGGCCCCTGTGCTTTCATGGACCAGTACCACGCCAACACGGTATTCAGCTCCATAGATGCCATGGGGCGCTACGCCTACAGCAACCAGCCCGAGATCGGATACTGGAACCTTGCCCGCTTTGCCGAATGCCTGCTCCCACTGTTCGATGGGAACAAGGAAGAGGTTGTCGAAACCGCAAAAGCCATCCTTGGTGAATACCGGGAACACTACAACAGCGCCTGGCGTGAACGTTTCGGCCGCAAGCTCGGCATCAGGAGCCTTGCCCAGGAAGATGAAACAGTGGTGCACGAACTGCTGGAGCTCATGCAGCAGACCGGCAGTGACTTCACCGCTACTTTCCGAGAGCTGACCCGGCTTGCCCATCAGGGCGACGCGCAGGAGGCCGCAGCCGCGCTTTTGGGCGACACACAGCAGGCGCGAGACTGGAGTGCACGCTGGATCGCGCTGCTCGACACCCCCGAAGCGATGTGGCAGGCAAATCCCGCCATCATCCCCCGCAACCATCAGGTAGAGGCGGCCATCAGCGCTGCCCGCCAGGGGGATCTGCGGCATTTCCATGATCTAATGGCAGCACTGGAATCACCCTTCTCAGCTAACGCTGACGCCTCCGCATACCGGCACCCGCCTGCACCGGAAGAACAGGTTGCGAGAACCTTCTGTGGAACCTGAGTTGCACAGTTCACATTCCTGAATGGCCGTTATTATCAAAGCGGCCATTCTTTCTCATTTCCGGCCAAGGCACTTGGCGCGCACGCGTGCCTCTGTATAGTGCCCACAGCTGTACGCCGGGTCTCGATTCGTCAATTTGACATTAATTAACGAATAACCGGCCAATCCCATAGGATTGCCAAACAATTACATTATCGGGAATAACGGACTCCGGAGGGCTCTCAGCATGGATGTGCCTACTCACTCAGTTCAGGATGCTCAGGCCTACGATGTTCCCATACTGCCCACGCGGTATGTGACACACTTCCTGCGCTTCATGGAACAGTACGGGATCCGTCCTCCCGCTCTCCTGGAGGGCACAGGGCTTGACGCTTCCGAGCTGGAAACCAGCGAGGAAGGCATGACCATGAATGAGCTTCTCATACTGCTTCGGCACGCCAGCGAACTCTCCGAGGACGAGCGCCTCCCCTTTGAGTTCGGCAAACAGCTCGACATCAATGCACACGGCCTGGTCGGTGCCGCTGTCCTCTGGCAGAACGACTATTTCCGCCTCGTGGAGATGATCATCGAGTATGAGCGTGTCTGCCTGCCGATCCATGATCTGCGCCTGACACTGAAGGACGAAACCGTACAGATAAGGCTCCATGACATCTGGGATCTGGGCAGCCTGCGCTCGTTCATGATCCGGATCTATATGGGCAGCATCTATGAACTCTCCCGCCACATCTGCAGGGACATGCTGCTTGAGTTCGATACCTCCACGAACCTTGCCCCCGAGGAATGGCAGGCGGTGGCCCCCGAGGCGGTAATCCGCTTCAATGCCGGCGCTGCCTGCGCGACACTGCACCCGGCCCAGCATACGACCGCCAACATGGGGCAGGAGCTGTCCTCGTTCCTTGCACGGCACCGGTCGCGCCAGGATCTGAAGGCATCCGATGACAACAGCAGCGTCACCGAACGGGTACGCCGCCAGATCCTCGACGATCCCGGTCTGAACTGCACACTGGAGCGCGTCGCCCAGAATCTCCAGATGACGCCCCGTTCACTACGCCGCCATCTGCAAGCCGAAGACTGCTCCTTCCGGGATTTACGCAACGAGATCCGCTGCCACTACGCAGATCGTTACCTCGCCGATACCCGGATGCCTCTGAGCACCATCGCCTACAAGCTCGGCTTCAGTGACCAGGCCAGCTTCACCCGCGCCTACCGTTCCTGGACTGGCCGGACCCCCGGGCAGACACGCCGCCGTATCTGACCACCACCTCTCCTGAATTCCCGGCCACCCTGCTGTCGCCCCCCTTTGCGTGGCCGAGCCTGCAATCTCCCCTCGCGCTTCCGGAAATGAACAACCGCTCACTCTGTGTTCACAGGCGCCAATTGACGTTCATCACGAATTCGACAACCAACCGCCTCAATAACCGTTTTTAACAATCCTGTTTCCTTTTTGAGCAATGACCCCAGACCAGAAGACACGCGAGTGTTGGAGGTGCCGGGACCGTTACAGGATGCGTCTTCTGGTCCCGACACCATGAACACAACAAACAATGAGGATGACGTTGATGAACGCCATAACCGAAAAGCCTATAAGTAAGCCCGGGCGCCTGCTGCTCAGCAGTGCCGTTGCCGCGCTGCTTGCAACGGGCGCAACCACAGCCAACGCGGAACAGGTCTCGCTGACCGTCGAGCACACCTGCCCGCTGCCCATCATCGGTGAGCAGCCCCTGGTGTCCGAGATCAGCGCCGACCTGCCCTCCGAGGTGACCGTCGGTGAGTCAACCGGCGAGTTGAACATCAGCGCGGTTACCACCATCAACAACAATTCCCGGCAGGGGCTCTATATCGCCGGTGGACGCAGCCTCGAAGGCACCGCTACCGCAGCGAACAACATTGCCCTTCCAGAAAGTGACCAGCCGCTTTCGGTAACCCTGGAAATTCCGCAACAGCCAATTCCAGGCGAAAGCGGCTCCTTCACAGTGGATTCCAGTGCCACTGTCGATCCGCTCACTTTTGACAATCCCGGACAGGGCACTATCACCGTCGGCGACCTGCAACTGAACCAGGTTGTGCGTGATGGCAGCGGTAATATCGCTCCGGATCCGGTGGGCGAGTTCACCTCCGACTGTACCCTCGTGGGCAACCAGGAGGACATGGTGCTGCATACCTTCGAGGTGGTTCCGGACCAGACACAACCGGCCAATATCACGGTTGACCCGGAATCCCTGGATCTTGGCAGTGCCATGGCCGGCAGCCCCCTCAATGGCAGCATCACCGTTGGCAACGACGGCGGCGAGGCGCTGAACATCAACAGTGTGACCATCGCCGGGGCCAATGCCGACCTGTTCACACAGAGCAACGACTGCACCACGCTTGATCCGGGTCAGAGCTGCTCCGTGGATGTGAACTTCCAGGCAAGCCAGGCCGGCACTTACAGTGCCAGTGTCCAGATCGACTCCACAGATCCGGATGCCGAAGACTCACCCAAGGTGGTTAACCTCAGTGCCGAGGCGACAGAGCAGCCCGAGCCCGCGCTTGAGCTCAGCGCCCCGGAAGTTGATTTCGGCACCATTGACCTTGCCAATACCAGCAGTGCTGAACAGACCCTGGATCTGACCAACACGGGTGAGGCAACCCTTGAGGTCAATGGTCTCAGCATTACCAACAACCCTGACGGTGCCTTTACCCAGACCAATGATTGCCCGAGCGGCCTTGCTCCGGAGCAATCCTGCACGGTTACCGCCACTTTCCAGACCAACCAGGTCGGTGACTACAGCGCGAACCTTGAGGTTGCCACCAATCTTGAAGACTCCCCCAGGACTGTAACGCTTTCCGGCACAGCCGAAGACACCAGCGGTGGTGACGACGGCGACAACGGTGATGGTGACAACGGCGACGGCGACAATGGCAACGGGGGTTCCGAGCCTATCGACGTGACCTTTGACCTGGAAGGCGTCACCAATGTCGCGGCCAATGGCTCCGACGTACCGCTGAACGGCCAGATCGACAGCCAGATCAACCTGGGCACCGGTGATTTCACTGCGGACCTGCAGCTCGATCCCACCCAGGCGCAGTTCCAGATCTCCGAGCTGTTCCACAAGATCCAGGGTCGTGCGGACATCGAGTTCGAGCCGGTTGGTGAAACCACTGGAACCCTTGACCTCGAGACCGGCCAGCTGACCGCGGAAAGTGAACTGACGATCAAGATTCCCGAGGCACGGGTTTCCATCATCGGCTTCGGCTTCGGCTCGGATGGCATCCGGATCGGCGGCGGCCACTCCTGCCAGACCGCAGAGCCGGCCACCATCAACCTCTCAAGCCCGGAAGGCGAAGAGTTTGATCCGCTCCAGGGCGGCACCGTTACTGGTACCTATGTTGCTCCGGAACTTGAAGGCTGCGGTCTGCTGACCGGGATCCTCAACGAGTTCTTCGAAGGTCCGGGCAACACCATCGAGCTTGAACTGTCGCCCCGTTTCGAGGAGTAACGGGGAAACAGAAGGGGCGGCCCGCTCATGGCGGGTCGTCCAAACAACAAAGAGGAGAAATCACAATGATGACAATGAAGAAAAGCCTGTTGGCCCTTTCAGTCGCTTCACTGCCGATGGCAGCGTCTGCTGACCTGCAACCCATGAACGAGCAGGACATGGGCAATGTTACCGGTCAGCAGGGTGTAACCATCGAGCTGTCCACCGCTGCAACCATTGATCAGGTGGAGTACAGCCAGAGCACCGCAGATGCGGACACTGGCTCCGTACTTATGAACGGTATCCGTATCGGCGGTCATGACGAAGGCGAATCACTTGATATCGACGTCAATGTTGACCTGATCACGGAAAACGACGATCTCGGTCGTTCCCCCTATGGTTATCCGGCCGGCCCTGTAGAGGATGGCGATGCCTATATTTCGGTGCGCAACCTGGGTAACCAGCCGGCGCCCGTTCAGGCTGGGGTGGACATGGACTCCCTGGGCATCGCTTCAAGTGATGGGGACAGCTCAGCAACTCTGATCTCGAACTTCACGGCGGATTTCTGGGTCACGCGGCTTGATATCACTGCCCGCGTAAACAACCAGATTGCCAATGGTAACCCCGATACCGGCTCAATCCGCATCCGGAATGTGTTCCATGCGGATATTGGTGCAGACTTCGACGTTGCTGCGGTAAGCATCCCCAGTATCCGGATGGCCGGTGCAGACCAGCTGGAGAACCTCAAGGGTGCTGAAGGCGACCTGAACCGCGCCACTCTTGCCATCAACGGTGTAACCGTCAATGCGGAAGTTGGTGCGGGTCCCGCTATCTCCACAAACGCTGGTATTGATGGCGCGCCGGATGAAACCCTGCGCGTGGACATCAATGAGCTGACCACCAGCATCTGGATGCCCACGGTTAACGTTGGCAGCGGAGACGGCACCACCGCCAGCATTGGTAATGTTGGTATCTCCAACCTCAGCATCGCAGATACTCAGATGGCCATCTACGGTCGCGAGTAAGTGCGATTCAGAGGGCCGGTTCTGCCGGCCCTCTTTTCCTCTCCCTACCCGCTCACGTAAAGCCGCTCCCTTCGCTGTCCCTGGATAAAGGCAGGGAACCCCATCCTTTCAACATGACCAGCCGCAGAACTGACGGAAAAAAGGACACGATACCGTCCACACAGCCGCGGATGCGATGTGAAAACGTCGGGGAATTATATATACAACTGTCTATTATTCGGGAACGACAGGCTCAGAAAAGACGTGCAGAGAAGCGGGTAACATACTGAAAAGTGGCGGTGGGCCAGGGATTCGAACCCCGTTACGTATAACACTGTAATTTCCCTTACAGGCCCTGGAGGACACTTAATGACCTCGTATTATCAGCGTCTTACACAGCCATCTTACGCTCACCCAAGGGTCCCTAGGAGAATATAAGGGTCAACCTTTTGCCCCATTTTTGTCCCATCTGTGCCCCACTCACAACCTCCGCATCTGAGTACTGGTGACCAACAGCAGCTTAACCAGGACAGGCTCCTTTCCCTGCCCCGCAGGGCCACTCAATCCATACAGTCTCATTGAATCCGTAAAACCGGGAATTAAAACGATTCCATGGCGCCATGCCATCACATGCGCTAAAGTGCCGTTCTAAAAGAGGTTTAAAGTCACCTTGGACACGCCGAAAAGCAGCGCTATCTAGAATTCACGAATATCAATATCAGTGAATTCTCGCGATTGTCTGGTAGGGCAAAGTAGCGGGGGGAGTCGCGTGGAATCGATAACGATCGAGCTATCCGACAATGAGTTAGAACAACTCGACGAGGAATTTCCCGAAGGCCAGAGTAGTGGCGTGATTGGGAAGCGCGCGGAAAGAATTGTGGAAATTTACTTGCGTCAGGAATACCCGGGTTGCGAGGTCACACGCCTTGCGGCCGGGGCCGACCTGAGCGTGCGGGTACCCGGCGGTGAGGAGTTCCTTGTCGAGGTCAAGGGCGCGGCCTCATCGCGAATAGAGTGGGGGCAGCTGAAAGTCTCAAGCCAGTCCTCGTACAATTCTCTGTCCGAGGAGGGAACGCCAATCTATAGGGTGTGTTCGGTTTTTGACGCTAATCCCCGACTGTACGTATTGAGGTTTGGCGAGGACTTTCGGCTGGAGGCCGAGCCGCGTTGGGCGGTGAAGCCAGAGAAGTCCGAACTAGTAGAGTTAGATGAAGCGTATGGCGAGCCGGGACCCGCGACGAAAAGGGTCAGAACTTCCAAGTACGCCGCGCTGCGAGATTTCTTGGAAAGGCAGACCTCAGCTGATGTGACAATACGGTTCGATCAATTCCCAGAACTCGTCGGTATAGACCTCCCGCGATCGGCATTCGAGTACCAGGCATATTGGGCGAATCAGAAAGATACTATCAACCGTCCATGGGCCAAAGCCTGGAGGGAAGCTGGCTTTGCAGTGCGGCAATTCAAATTGGGGCAGGACGGATGGGTGCAATTCCGGCGTGAGTGAAATATGCCCTAACACGACGCTCAACCTGACTGTGGGGTTCCGCTTCGCTCCACCCAGCAGGTTAGCTCGGCGTTGAGACTGTAGAAAAACCCCCGATTTGGTAGGCTGGCACCGAGCAACAGGGAGTCGTTGGCATGCCCCGCTTCAAGCCCTACAACTACGATCAGGACGCGATGGTGGTGATCAACTACCGCCACC
>NZ_WMEX01000003.1 GCF_009856365.1 Vreelandella halophila | reverse complement strand
GGAACCACCTGATCCCATGCCGAACTCAGAAGTGAAACCGCCCAGCGCCGATGGTAGTGTGGGAGATCCCATGTGAGAGTAGGTCATCGTCAGGCTCCTATACCCAAAGCCCCGCCGGCATCGCCGTGCGGGGCTTTTTTTTGTGTGTGATAATGAGGCCATGGATGAACGTCTGCGCCGCTATTACCTGACTGCCCTGGGGATCGAGCCCTGGTGCGCCCGCTGGCCCCTGCCGGGGGCGGCACCATCGCCGGAATCTCCGGCTGAGCCTGTGATGGCGGTCCAGGCTGACGAACCGGTGGTTTCGAAGGGCGTCACCCGCCTGCCGCCCCAGTCAGCCCCTGAGGGGCAGGGTGTCTCTCTGGATGCGGTCCGGCAAGCTCTGGGGTCCAGTGACGACACCGAAACGGCGGAGCCCGCTTTTGAGGAGGCGCCTGAAACCGACGCCAGTTCTACTTCCGTTGCGGCTCAGCAGGCGTTCGCGGCCATGATCTGGCATGGGGAGCGCTTCAGCCTGGCCGCTTCCGCCGCCGGAGAGTTTCCGTATGAAACCGGGAGCAGGCTGGGCCTCAATATCCTGCGGGCCCTTGATGAGGCCGTGCGGGAAGAGGCCATCTTTTTCCGCTGGCCGCCGTTTGATAATCCTGAGCTCCCCGGTAGTGATGGCGGCACCTTTGAGTATGTTCTGGAGCGCCTTGTGGGTGGCTCGGCCTCACGCCAGTGGATCATCCTGGGCGAAGAGGTGCGTACAGCAATGGCCTCAGCGCTGTCATCAAAGGGGCATGCCGTGGTGGTGTCTTCGGAACAGACACTGGGTGAGCTTCTGGCGGAACCGGCTGCCAAGCGGGCACTCTGGGAGCGTATGAAGCCCCTGGTGGGGCGGGATCGGAGCGAGTGACCCCCGGAATGCGTAGTCTCCGTCTGGAGCAGAGCCAGCTGTCCATAACCACACTGGATGAGTTCGACCTTCCCGGGATGATGGCTCTGGAGCAGACCGCCTCCCGCCATCCCTGGAGCCAGGGGCAGTACCTGACCTGTATGGGCGCCGAATACCGGTTCCTTGGCGCCTGGTATGGCGATGCCCTCGTAGGATTCATTGTGGACTGGCGCATGCTCGATGAAGGCCATCTGATGAATCTCTGCGTCCACGGGCAGTTCCAGCAGCAGGGAATAGGGCGGTACCTGCTGCGCTATTGGCTTGCCTCCATGCAGGGTGCGGGTATGGCAACGCTGACCCTGGAGGTACGTGAGTCCAATCGGGCGGCCTACCGCCTCTATGCCAGTGAAGGCTTTGAAGACCAGGGAAGCCGCCCTGGCTACTATCGCACAGCCGACGGAACCGAGGCCGCGCGCATTATGTCACTGGGGCTTTCGCCGGTTCGTGCCGGCAACGGCTGACCTGCTACAATCGCCGTCCTTTCGCCGGAGCGTACCAGAGAGAGAGCAGACCCGACGCCATGAGCGATTTCACCGAAGAAGTCCGTAAACGCCGCACCTTCGCGATCATTTCCCACCCGGACGCAGGTAAGACCACCATCACTGAGAAGGTCCTGCTGTTCGGCAATGCGCTGCAGAGCGCGGGGACCGTCAAGGGCAAGAAATCCGGGCAGCATGCCAAATCCGACTGGATGGAGATGGAGAAACAGCGCGGGATCTCCGTGACCACCTCGGTCATGCAGTTCCCGTATCAGGACAGCCTGGTAAACCTGCTGGACACCCCAGGTCACGCGGACTTTTCCGAGGATACCTATCGCACGCTCACCGCAGTGGACTCCTGTCTGATGGTGATCGATGCGGCCAAGGGGGTGGAGGAGCGTACCATCAAACTCATGGAGGTGACGCGTCTCCGGGATACCCCCATCCTGACCTTCATGAACAAGCTGGATCGGGATGTGCGGGATCCGGTGGAGCTGATGGATGAAGTCGAGGATGTGCTCAACATTGCCTGCGCACCCATCACCTGGCCCATTGGCATGGGCAAGCAGTTCCAGGGCGTCTATCACCTGCTCCGGGACGAGGTTATCCTGTATCAATCGGGCCAGGGACATCGCATCCAGGACAGCCATGTGATCAAGGGGCTGGACAACCCGGAACTGGATGAGGCGATTGGCACCTACGCGGAGGAACTGCGCGGGGAGATCGAACTGGTCAAGGGGGCCTCCCATGAGTTCGATCTGGATGCGTTCCTCCGCGGTCAGCTGACGCCTGTCTACTTCGGTACGGCGCTGGGGAACTTCGGTGTCGATCACATGCTCGACGGACTGGTCGAGTGGGCGCCATCGCCCCAGACCCGGGAGCTCACGCAGCGCCCGGTTGAAGCCACCGAAGAGAAGTTCTCCGGCTTTGTGTTCAAGATCCAGGCGAACATGGATCCGAAGCACCGGGACCGGATCGCGTTCCTCAGGATTGTCTCCGGACGCTATCAGCAGGGCATGAAGATCCATCATGTGCGGATCGGGAAGGACGTGCGGATCAGTGACGCGCTGACGTTCATGGCCGGGGACAGGGAGCGGGCCGAAGAGGCCGTTGCCGGGGATATTATCGGGCTGCATAACCACGGCACCATCCAGCTCGGTGATACCTTCACCGAGGGCGAGAAAGATCGTTTTACGGGCATTCCCAACTTTGCACCGGAGTTGTTCCGCCGTATCCAGCTGCGCGACCCTATGAAGGCCAAACAGCTCCAGAAGGGGCTGATCCAGCTGTCTGAAGAGGGTGCAGTCCAGGTCTTCCGGCCGGTACGCAACAATGATCTGATCGTGGGCGCCGTTGGGACGCTCCAGTTTGACGTGGTTGTGGCGCGGCTTAAGAACGAGTACGGGGTCGATGCCGTCTATGAGCCCATCAACGTGGCAACGGCGCGGTGGATTACCTGTGAGGACCCCAAGAAGCTTGAGGAGTTCGAACGCAGGAACCAGGACAATCTGGCCCTGGACGGGAGTGACAATCTGACCTACATCGCGCCCACCATGGTCAATCTCCAGTTGGCGCAGGAGCGTTACCCGGATGTGGCCTTCCACAAGACCAAGGAACGGTGAAGCATCCGCGCAGGGGCTGATCGATGCCCACTGTCACATCGATTTCCCTCAGTTTGATGACCGGCGGGAGCAACTGCTGGCCGAATGCGCGGCAAACGGGATCCGCCGGATCGTGGTGCCGGGTACGGTACCTGACGGCTGGCGGAAGATCCTGGAGCTGGCGCGCACCTATTCCATTCTGGCTCCCGCCGCCGGCCTCCACCCGTGGTGGGCGGATGGATCAAGGGGCGACAGTCTTGAACAGCTGGACCGGCTTCTTACTGACAACAGCGACCTCGTGGCGGTGGGAGAGTGCGGGCTGGATCGGAAACAGGGGCCGGCACTGACGCAGCAGCAGTCGGTTTTCGAGGCCCAGATCCGGTTGGCCGGGCGCCATGATCGGCCGTTGCTGATCCACAGCGTGGGAACCCACGACACGGTGCTGGCACTGCTGCGCCGGCTCGGGTTCACCCTTCCGTTCCTGATGCACGGTTTCAGCGGCTCCAGGGAACAGGCCGATGCGCTGGTCCGTCAGGGCGCCTTTATCGGCGTCAGTGGCATCATCACGCACCCACGGGCCAGCAGGGCGCGGCGTGTCATGGCACAGCTGCCTCTTGAGTCGTTGGTGCTGGAAACGGATGCGCCGGGCCTGCCTCCCCACGGAGTGCCCAGGGACAGCAACACGCCGCTGAATCTGTCATGGGTACTGGATACCCTCTGCAGCCTCCGGGAAGAGCCCCAGGAGGAGATTGTTGCGGCAATCCGCGACAATACCCGGCGCCTGTTCATGCAACGACTGGACACCGAGGGTTTGCAGAAGCCGGGTGCTCCGGTATAATGCCGCACCTGGCTTTTGGCGGGATCCGCAGCCCAGCCCCGATGCGGACCCGTACGATACCTGGTAGTGATTACACGTCGCGGCCCTCGCAGGACGTGACGTAATAGGTTTTTGATTCAAGGCGGGATTCATGAAAACTCAGAGTGCAAAACCGGAAAGCGTTACACGCGACTGGTTCGTGGTGGACGCGGCTGACAAGACGCTGGGGCGTCTTTCAACGGAAATTGCCCGTCGTCTTCGGGGCAAGCATAAACCGGAATTTACCCCCCACGTGGACACGGGTGACTACATCGTGGTCATCAATGCGGATAAAGTGCGCGTGACCGGCAGGAAGAGTACGCAGAAGCACTATTATCGCCACACCGGCTATCCGGGTGGGCTGCGTTCGATGAACTTCGAGGAGATGATCCAGCGTCATCCAGAACGTGTCATCGAGTACTCAGTCAAGGGCATGCTGCCGCGTGGTCCGCTGGGTCGTGCCATGTTCCGGAAGCTCAAGGTCTATGCCGGCGACGAGCATCCGCACGCCGCACAGCAGCCCCAGCAACTCGAGATTTAAACGGAAGGCGATTATGTCAGCTACTTACAACTACGGTACCGGTCGTCGCAAGATGTCTTCTGCACGGGTCTTTATCAAGCCCGGCAGTGGCAACATCGAAGTGAACGGGCAGTCCCTGGAGCACTTCTTCGGTCGTGATACCCTCCGGATGATCGTCAAGCAGCCTCTGGCTGTTGCCGACGCCGAGGACCGATTCGACATCAAGATCACCGTAAGCGGTGGTGGTCCCAGCGGTCAGGCCGGGGCAGTCCGTCACGGCCTGACACGGGCGCTGATGGATTATGACGACACGCTGCGCCCTGCGCTGCGCCGTGCCGGCTACGTGACGCGTGATGACCGCGCGGTTGAGCGTAAGAAGGTCGGCCTCCGCAAGGCTCGCAAGCGGCCGCAGTACTCCAAGCGCTAAGCCGTCTACGGCGGCTGCCCCCGGAAGGCCCGATTTGCAGATCGGGCCTTTTTGTGTCGGGCACTGGAAGGTTGCAAGCTTGTAAGCGGTGACTGATTTAAATAACATTTGGTCGTTTTGATGCGGGTTGATCGCGACCGAATCAGGAGCCAACCGAGTGTGTCGAATGACCGCCTCGGCACGCGAATGCTTAATGGGAGAAGGCCAGTATGAACAATGGCGACGTGAACCACGGTCGGCGGCGCTTTCTGGTGGGCGCAACGACGGTTGTTGGTGGCGTCGGGGCTGTTGGAGCCGCGGTGCCGTTTGTCAGTTCCTGGTGGCCCAGTGCCAAAGCTGAGGCAGCTGGGGCCCCACGCAGGGTGGACATCTCAAAAATCGATTCCGGTCAGCGGATAACCGTTGAGTGGCGAGGGAAGCCGGTCTGGGTCGTAAGGCGCACACCGGAAATGCTGGAAAATCTTGAAGGGATCTCAGATCGCCTGGAGGATCCGGAATCAAAAGAGCCCCAGCAGCCTTCCTATATTGAGGGCCATGCCCGTTCGATCAAGCCAGAGTTCCTGGTTGTGGTCGGTATCTGCACCCATCTGGGCTGCTCGCCCAGCTTCCGGCCTACGGAAGGTGCTGAAGGTCTGGGGGATGACTGGCCCGGCGGATTCTTCTGCGCCTGTCACGGATCCAAGTTTGATCTCGCGGGTCGGGTGTTCACGGGCGTTCCTGCACCGACTAACCTCGAGGTTCCGCCGTATCGCTATGAGGATGACGGTCAGACCATCGCCATTGGCCTGGATCCGGAGGATGCAGCATGAATAAACTGATTCAGTGGGTCGACGAGCGGCTGCCGGTTGTGGACGCTTTCGAGCGTCACATGAGCAAGTACTACGCGCCCAAGAACTTCAATGTGTGGTATGTCTTCGGTGTGCTGTCGATGCTGGTTCTCGTCAATCAGCTGCTGACAGGCATCTGGCTGACCATGATGTACACGCCCACAGCCGAGGGCGCGTTCGCCTCGGTTGAGTACATCATGCGGGACGTGGAATACGGCTGGCTGCTGCGTTATATGCACTCCACCGGCGCCTCCATGTTCTTCCTGGTGGTCTACCTCCACATGTTCCGGGGCCTGATGTACGGTTCCTACCAGAAGCCGCGCGAGCTTATCTGGATTTTCGGTATGGCGATCTATCTGATCCTCATGGCGGAAGCCTTCATGGGCTACGTGCTTCCCTGGGGGCAGATGTCCTACTGGGGCGCCCAGGTGATCATCAACCTGTTCAGCGCCATTCCCGGCATCGGTGAGGACCTGGCACTGTGGATCCGGGGTGATTACCTGATTTCAGGAGCAACCCTGAACCGCTTCTTCGCGCTGCACGTGGTGGCACTGCCGATAGTGCTCCTTGGGCTCGTGGTGCTGCACATCCTTGCTCTGCACGAGGTTGGTTCCAACAACCCTGATGGCATCGACATCAAGAAGAACAAGGATGCTGACGGCAAGCCGAAAGACGGTATTCCGTTCCATCCCTACTACACAGTGCATGACCTGGTGCCGATTGCGGTGTTCCTCGCTGTGTTTGCGATTGTTGTCTTCTACTTCCCGGAAATGGGCGGCTACTTCATTGAGAAGCCGAACTTCCAGGAGGCGGACCCGCTGCAGACGCCGGATCACATCGCACCGGTGTGGTACTTCACACCTTTCTACGCGATGCTGCGGGCGATCACCTTCAATCTGCTGGGGCTGTCCTCGCAGTTCTGGGGTGTCGTCGTCATGGGCGCTGCCATTGCCATCCTCTTTGTGCTTCCGTGGCTTGACCGGAGCCCGGTGCGGTCGATGCGCTACAAGGGGTGGTTCAGTCGGGGTGCGCTGGCACTGTTTGCGGTCAGCTTTGTAATGCTCGGCTACCTGGGTGCTGAACCGGCGACGCCGATCAAGACCATGCTTGCGCAGATCGGCACAGCCATCTACTTCGGGTACTTCATCCTGATGCCGTTCTACACGCGGATGGAGTCCACGAAACCGGTTCCGGAGAGGGTGACTACCAAATGAAACAGCTTCTGACTGTAATACTGGCTATGTGCATGCCGGTCGTCGCTTCGGCGGCCGGTGGTGGGGGCCACCTTGACAGTATGGAGCCGGACCTGAGCGATCAGGCTTCGCTCCAGCGTGGTGCCCAGATCTTCACTAACTACTGCATGGGTTGCCATTCGGCAGAGTATTCCCGCTACAAGCGGGTGGCGAAGGATCTCGGGATCCCGAAGGAACTGTATGAACAGAACCTTATTTTCACGGATGCCCGCTTCGGGGAACTGATGAACATTGCCATGCCGGAGGAGCAGGCCGCTTCCTGGTTCGGCACGGCACCGCCGGACCTGACGCTGACCGCGCGGGTGAATGGGCCGGACTGGCTCTACTCGTACCTGCGCGCCTTCTATAAGGACGAAAGTCGGCCTCATGGCGTGAATAACGCGGTGTTCGACAACGTGGGTATGCCCCATGTGATGGTCAATCAGGGCGGCCTCTGTGCGGAGCCGCCGCATATCGGTCAGGAACCCGAGGTTGATCCTTCCACCGGTGAGGTGGTTGGGGATGACATCTGCGATGACTGGGCGATTGAGGGCAGCATGGAGCCGAAGGAATTCGATCGGGCCATGTACGACCTGACGAATTTCCTCGTCTATCTCGGTGAACCGGCCCTGATGGATCGTAAACGCATTGGCGTTTACGTGCTGATCTTCATCGGTGTCTTCTTCATTTTCGCGTACCTGCTGAACCGCGAATACTGGAAAGACATCCACTGACGGAATCCGGTATAATCCCGCCTCCAGTGCCCGGTACATCGTACCGGGCCATCCGTTTTCAGTCCCTTCTTTCCGATCGGCGAACTCATGGGGTAACACTATGGCTGCTGTGACCAAACGGTCCTCAATGACCTTCTTTTCCGACCCGCAGAGCCATTACAGCCACCGGGTGAGAATTGTTCTCGCGGAGAAAGGGGTGACCGTTGATGTGGTCAACGTGGACCCCTCCAACCCGCCCTCGGAGCTTGCCGATCTGAACCCCTATAATGCGCTGCCGACGCTGGTGGATCGGGATCTGGTGCTCTATGAGCCCAATATTATGATGGAGTATCTGGACGAACGGTTCCCGCATCCGCCGCTGCTTCCGGTCTATCCGGTCGCGCGGGCCCAGAGCCGGCTGATGATGTGGCGTGTGGGGCGCGACTGGTGTTCCCTGGTCGACCGGATTGAGGCGGGCAGCAGTGACAAAGATGCCGAGCAGGCCCGGAAAGAGTTGCGGGAAAGTCTGGTGGCATCGGCACCGCTGTTCCAGGAGATGCCATTTTTCCTCAGTGAGGAGTTCACCATGGCGGATTGCTGCATCGGGCCCTTGCTGTGGCGCCTGCCGGCACTCGGGGTTGAGTTGCCGGCCAAGGGCATCAAGCCGCTGGAGCAGTATATGGAACGGCTTTTCGAGCGTCGGGGTTTCAGGGCCAGCCTTTCCGACGCGGAAGAGGACATGCGAACCTGATTCATTGGATCAGGCAGACCGGGAGTGAGTAATGAAATCGAGCCGACCCTATCTGATCCGGGCGCTCAATGACTGGGTCCTGGATAATGACGCGACGCCGCATCTGGTCGTTGATGCTGGCATGAATGGCGTTCAGGTTCCGGCGGATTACGTCTCCAACGGTCAGATCGTGCTCAACATCAGCCCTTCTGCGGTCAAGGAGTTGATGCTGGGTGATGACGCCGTTTCCTTCACCGCCCGTTTTGGCGGTGTGCCGGTCAGCGTTTACGCGCCGGTCTACGCTGTCATGGCCATCTATGCCAGGGAGAACGGGCAGGGTATGGTCTTCGGCCAGGAGCCTGGTGATCCCGAGCCGCCGGACGGTCCCAGTGGGGACTCTGGAAGCCAGGGGGAAGAGGGCGACAGCGCCGGGGATACCGGTTCGAAGCGCCCGAACCTCAAGGTCGTGAAGTAGTCGGAGAGTCAGCCGTCGCTGAACAGGTGCGCCTCGATCTCGGTGCAGAGCGTATTGAGGATCACCACCATCAGTTCGGCGGTGCAGGCGGCCCCCACGTCCGGAAGTGTTATATCGATATCGTCTTCATGGAACAGGGCATGAATGTCCGTCTCCGAACGACCGGTTACCGCGATGACCCGGATGCCCCGATCGTGGGCGGCCTGCAGAGCCTGGATCAGGCTTGAGCGGTTGCCGTCATCCGTCAGGAGCAGCAGTGAATCCCCCTCATGGCCGAGCGCCTGGATCTGGCGTGAAAACACTTCCTGGATCCGGTTGTTGAGGCCAATGGCGGCCAGCGTTGTGGCGTCCGCTCCCAGATTCAGTACCGGCAGTGCCGGACGTTCCGTCTCGTGATAGGCGAGCATGGAACTGGCGAAATACTGGGCGAAGGCGTTGGCCTTGCCGCTGCCGCACACCAGCACCTGGCGTTCACTGAGCAGGGTTTCCACTATGGCACTGGCGGCCTGGCCCAGGACGGGAGCAACGATGCCGGCTGTCTCGCCGATGCATTCCATGTGGTTGGCAATGTGCTGGTTGAAGCGCTGTTCTGTGTCACTCATGGCGTTGCATCAAAGGCATTGGTAATCCATTCGAATTCATAGCGGTGGTTCCGGGTGATGGTGACCGCAAGCATATCAAACCGGCAGAAACAATCGTTCAGGCCGTTACGGTGCAGATAGAATCGGGCCGCCCTGATCAGTTTGCGGCGCTTGCGCTCATCCACGGAGGTGGCGCCATCCACGAGGGCGTCTTCCTGGCGGGCGCGGACTTCTATGAAAACAAGTGACTCCCCGTCATGCCCGATCAGGTCAATCTCGCCGGCGCGGCAGTTGAAGTTGCGCTCCAGGATGCGCACCCCCTGGGATTCGAGATAGTCCGCGGCCGCTGTTTCCGCCTGCCGTCCCTGGCTGCGTGTATCCATCCCCGTCCCTCCAGTTTCCCTTACTTGTATTCAGCCTGCCTGCTGGACTCTTTTTCCGCCTCGGGTAGAGATTTGGGTTCCCCCTTGCGGAACACAGCCCAGTCGGGGGTGCGTTGAAAGCTGCCATTGGCACTGTTGCGGATCATGCCGGTAACACCCTGGTACCGGTAGGCCTCGATCTCACGCAGAAGCTGGATCTGATGGGTCAGGCGGTAGCTGTCGAAGCCGAGGGCAAAAAGCCGGTCGTAGTTGTTTCCCAGGGCCGGAAACAGTGACTGCAGGGCGTCGCGTTCCGGTGGTGCCTCACCCAGTACCCAGGGGATATCGGTGAACCGGATACCATCCAGATCGCTGTCCCTGCCTGGATCCGGGGAACCGCGATACAGCAGGGAACTGCCGTAAACCGGGAGATCGCCGCCGTAATAGAAGGCGAACAGCGGGTTGATCTGGCGGGCGTTCTCCGGAGACGCCAACAGCACGATCGCGTCAATATCCTGGCGGCGGCGTGGCTCGAAGCGCATGGTGGTGCCGGTCAGTCGCATCAGGGCATTGGCGCGCCGGCGGCTCTGGTTGATATTGAAGCCATCCGCCACGACGCGGTTGAGGTTATTGTCTCCGTCATACTGGACTGTCTCCAGCAGGGTGATACCTTGCTTGTCCGCTGCCCTGCGCAGTGCCTTTTCCATCCGTATACCCCAGTCACCTTCGGGCAGGAAGGCAAGCACGTTGCTGTGGCCGTCCTGTTTCAGGCGCTGTGCGATTGCCCGCATCTCATCCTCGCTACCGAGACCGAACTGGAACAGGTTCTCCGGGGTGATGCGCGCATCCCGATGGTAGTTCAGTGCAAGTACGGGAACGGTCAGTGCGGGCAGGGAGGTCAGCTCCTGGACAGCCTCTTTGCTGAGCGGCCCCACTACAAGATCCGGCTCCGTTTCGAGCAGGTCCCCATAGATGCCGCTGAAGGTCCTGGCGTGGGTATCATGGATGCTGATTGCGGGCGTTGTACGGTCAGGGTCTGCGAGATCCTGGTAGTGGGCAGCGAGGAACCCCTCACGCACGGCTTCGCCCGCGCCTCCAAGAGGGCCGCTCAGTGGCAGTGCCAGCGCTACTGACTCAGGGCGCAGTTCATCAAGCTGGCGCAGGAGCGCGAGCTCTCCCGGGAAGGGCTCTGCAGCACTGTGGTCGGGCCATACCTTCTTCCAGTTTTGGATAGCCTGTGAACGGGCTTCAACCTCATGCTGGTCATGGGCCGCGAGGGCCAGGGCAAGCTCCAGCCAGCCGCGTTCCCGGTAGTCCGAGCTGCGCTCGGCCACCGGTTCCAGTTCGGCTCGGGGAACTTCCCGCAGTGCCCCCCAGATGCGCTGATTGAGCGCCGCCGGGGGGCGTGCCTCACTGCCGCTCCAGAGGATCAGGGTCCGGGCATTCGGCAGGTGTCGTTCTGCAAGCTCATAGGCGCCGGCAACCGATTCAAAGGCGCTGGCCCGCTGTTCCGGGGGCAGCCGCAGGGGCAGTTCCGGGTCAAGCTGGTCTGCCAGCCTGCTGGCTGCATCCGTGTCGCCACGCTCGACGGCATCACGGCTGCTCAGCCACAGGTAACGGTCCCGGAGTTCATCTTCGATCTGTTCTGGATCCATTGCATCCAGAAGCGAGCGTGCGGTCGCGTATTCCCCATCAGTCTGCAGCATTTGTGCTGCCTTGAGCTGATATTGTCGGCGAAGGCTGGCATCATTGGTGTCCGCTGCGCCACTGAGCAGGCCCTGAATGGTGGTGGGCTGCTGCTCAGGAGTGGAGACCGGTTCCACGGCACAGCCGGCAACGAACAGCAGCAGGAAAACAGTCAGGACCGGCAAACGGATTGTCATGGGCGTCTCGGCTGGCGTTGTTGCAGGTGATTCGGCTTCATTGGAATCCGGCGATTCTAACAGGTAATGGCAGTCTGAGCATGGCCGAGACTTTACAGAAAGGTACCCTTTATGTCGTGGCAACGCCCATTGGCAATCTGGGGGATATAAGCACCCGGGCAGCCTGGGTGCTGGCGGGCGTCGACCGGGTTCTGGCCGAGGATACCCGACAGACGCGGCGGCTTCTGGAGCATCTGGATCTGCACAAGACTCTGACCCCGCTCCATGAACACAACGAGGATCGCCAGCTCGCCCAGGTTCTGGAGTGGCTGCGTAGTGGTGAGATGCTGGCACTGGTTTCAGATGCCGGCACGCCGCTGATCTCCGATCCGGGCTTTGCTCTGGTCAGGGCGGCGCGGGAGCAGGGACTGCCTCTGGTCACGATTCCCGGCGCCAGTGCCGTAACGGCGGCGCTGGCGGTGGCGGGTCTGCCTACGGACCGGTTTGTGTTCGAGGGCTTTCTGCCCCCGAAAGCGGGGGCGCGCCGGCGCGCGCTTGAGGCCCTTGGTCGGGAAACCCGAACCATGGTGTTCTATGAATCCCCCCGGCGGGTAGCGGGAGCGCTGGCGGATATGGCCGGCGCTTTCGGTGGTTCCCGTGTCGCGGTGGTGGCGCGCGAGCTCACCAAGGCCCACGAGCAGTCGGTTCAGGGGACGCTGGCGGAGCTCGCGGACCAGGTCGCGGATGGCAGGATTCCGCTCAAGGGCGAGTTCGTGCTTATGGTTGCGGGAGCAGAGGCGGAAGCCGCTGGCCTGGATGTGGAAGTGGACCATCTGCTGGTGCAGCTGCTGACCCGTCTCAGTGTCAGTGATGCCGCCCGCATGGCTGCACGGATTACAGGTCAGGGGCGTGGTGGGCTCTATCAGCGGGCTCTGGCGCTGCAGAACCGGGAATAAAGGCCTTGTAAAATGTGGCCGAAGCCGTTAATTTTCTGCCTGAGCCCGCTATGCAGTCGCTGTTCCCGTCAGCGTACGGGGAGGGAGGAAAGTCCGGGCTCCACAGGGCGGAGTGCCAGGTAACGCCTGGGCGGCGCGAGCCGACGGAAAGTGCAGCAGAAAGGAAACCGCCTAAGCGGCCCGCGGGCCGCCGGCAAGGTTGAAAAGGTGCGGTAAGAGCGCACCGCGTGGCTGGCAACAGTCCACGGCGACGGTAAACCCCACTCGGAGCAAGGCCAAATAGGAGTCCAGAGGTGTGGCCCGCACCGGACTCGGGTAGGCTGCTTGAGGTCCGCGGTGACGCGGATCCCAGAGGAATGACTGCACGCGACAGAACCCGGCTTACAGGCGGACTCGAACAGGCCCGTGGCTTCCCACAGTGAAGCCCGGGCCACCCTTCCTATTCTGTTCATTTCTTTTGAAGTACTTCTCTTATAGCAAAAAAGTCTTGACCTTGACGTGAATTCTTGGAGTTTTCTCCAGGTTTCTGAAAAGGCGGAATTTGTTACGCGCACGTTACCTTCCGTTCACTGCTTTTCCTTCTAAATCACTGGCACAACGGTATTTTTTCCTGATTCAGGCGGCTTGGGTTTTCTTGCATTGCCCCGGGAGTCTTCTTATAGTGTCGCCAAGTGGTAAAAAGTGGCATCAAGTGGTGTCTTGTGGGTAATGAGTGGTGGCATTGGGTCAGTTGGTGATCCGGGCCACTGAATCGGGGTAGCGAATCGACCATGACGAATTTTCTCGGCAGTCATGCGATCAATATGGACGCCAAGGGGCGCCTGGCTATCCCCGCTCGTGTGCGCGAGGACCTCGAGACCCTCTGTGGTGGCCGTATTGTGCTGACCGCCCACACCGAGGAACGCTGCCTGCTGGTCTACCCCGAGCCGCAGTGGGAGGAGATCCTGCCCAAGATCGAAGCGTTGCCGAGCTTCAACAAGGCGGTACGCCGCACCCAGCGGCTGCTCATTGGTTATGCCACACCGCTGGAGCTGGATGGCGCGGGCCGGATTCTGGTGCCGCAGCCGCTGCGTGATTACGCCGGCCTGGAGAAGAAGCTCTACCTGGTCGGCCAGGGCCGCAAGCTGGAACTCTGGAGCGAGGACCGCTGGATGGCCTGGCTTGAGGAGGATGACGGCGATGAGGAAATCCCGGAAGAGATGAAGTCCCTGTCGCTTTAGCGGGGACTGGAGAATTGGCCATGGCTCATGAGTCCGTACTGCAACAGGAAGCCGTTGACGCGTTGGTGACCACGCCGGCGGGCAGGTATGTGGATGCCACCTTCGGCCGGGGCGGCCACAGCCGGGCCATTCTCGACCAGCTGGATGATACCGGTCAGCTCCTGGTTCTGGACCGTGATCCGGAAGCGATCCGTGTGGCCAGGGAACTGGCGGAGGCGGATCCGCGGGTCAGTGTACAGCGCGGCGACTTTGGCAGCCTGGCCGGGCTCCTGAATGAAGCCGGCTGGTCCTGGGTCGACGGCGTTCTTTTCGATCTGGGTGTTTCCTCCCCGCAGCTGGATGAGCCGGAGCGTGGCTTCAGTTTCCGGCACGACGGCCCGCTGGATATGCGGATGGATCCGGACGCGGGCCAGAGCGCCGCCGACTGGCTGGCACGCGAGGATGAGAAGGAGATTGCGCGGGTTCTGCGTGACTACGGCGAGGAGCGGTTCGCGAAGCGGATTGCGCGCCGCATTGTCGAGGCCCGGCAGGAACAGCCGGTTACCCGCACTACGCAGCTGGCCGAGCTGATCCGTGAGGCAGTGCCGTTTGAGGACCGCTACAAGCACCCGGCGACCCGCTCGTTCCAGGCGATCCGTATCCGGGTGAATGAGGAGCTGCCACAGCTGGACGAGGCTCTTTGCCAGGCGGTGGACCATCTCGGCCCGGGGGGGCGTCTTGTGGTGATCAGCTTCCATTCATTGGAGGATCGCCGCGTGAAGCGCTTCATGCGCGACCGCAGCCGGGGCCCGCAACTGCCACGTGGTGTGCCGGTGACGGCTGAGATGGAAGAGACGGGATTCCGGACAGTGGGCCGTGCCGTACAGGCATCGGAGGCTGAACGCAGTGTGAATGTGCGTGCGCGCAGCGCAGTGATGCGTGTGCTTGAACGCAGCAGTGCGGGGGAGGCCTGATCATGGGGGCAACGGCAGTCAGGTCCGAAACCGGAGGGCGCGCGCTGCGCTGGCGGGAAGTGCTGGACGCTGCGGCACGTATTTCCGGTCGTATCTTTCGGGGGCTCTGGGGTTCCAGGGTGCTGGTGACGCTGCTGATGCTGCTGGTGCTGACGGTTTCGGCACTGGCTGTGGTGTATGCATCCCATCTCAACCGGACGCTGTACGGCACCCTGACTGATCTGCGGGATGAGCGGGATGCCTATCAGCGGCAGTGGACACAGCTTCTTCTGGAACAGAGTGCGCTCAGCGCGCACAGCCATGTGGAAGGGCGCGCGGCGCGGGAACTGGAAATGAAGGTTCCCGCCCGCGATGACATTGTAGTCGTGACAACGCGGTAGATTCATGGCGGGACAAAAACACCAACAGACCGCTCGCAGGCACGACCGCGTGGCTATGGCTTCGTGGCGGCACCTGCTGGTGCTGGTGGCGGTACTGGGCTCCGCTGCCGCTGTCGGCGCTCGGCTGGTGGAGCTTCAGGTCCTGGACAATGAATTCCTGCGCGAGCAGGGCGAAGCACGCACCGCCCGCGTGGAACCCATCGATGCCAACCGTGGCGTGATCCGCGACCGTCATGGCGAACCCCTGGCCATAAGCACCCCGGTGAAGACCCTGTGGGCCAATCCCGGCGAGCTGCCATCGGACCATCCCGCCATACCCCGGCTTGCAGAGGCGGCGGAACTGGACGCGGCACAACTGCGCGAGCGCCTTGCCAGCAACAGCGAGCGTGAATTTCTCTACCTGCGCCGCAAGGTGCAGCCTGCACTGGCTCGGGAAGTCATGGAGCTGGAAGTTCCCGGTGTCTACAGCCGGCGCGAATACCGCCGCTACTACCCGGCGGGGGAAGTGACCTCACACGTGATCGGGTTCACCAACATCGATGAACAGGGCCAGGAGGGGATGGAGCTGTCCTTCAATCACTGGCTGGCGGGTGAGAAGGGGAGCAAGCGCGTACTCCGGGATAACCGTGGGCGCACCATCCGGGACCTTGGCCCCATCCGTGAAGCCCATCCCGGTAACGACCTCAATCTGAGCCTCGACCTCCGGCTCCAGTACCTCGCCTACCGTGAGCTGAAGGCTGCCGTCGAGGCCCATGGTGCGCGCGGTGGTACCGTGGTCATGCTGGATGTGGACAGCGGTGAGATCCTGGCGATGGCCAACCAGCCGGCGCTGAACCCGAATGACCGTGGACAACGGGATCCGGCCCGTGTCCGCAACCGCGCGATCACCGACCTGTATGAGCCGGGCTCGACCGTCAAGCCCTTTACGGCAGCGGCGGCTCTTGAGTCTGGCGAGTTCACCCCGGAAACCGTCATTAACACCAGCCCTGGCTACCGCCAGATGGGCGCCTACACGATTCGGGATCATCACGATTACGGCCGGCTCTCGCTCGCCGAGATCATTGTCCGTTCCTCGAATGTGGGCATCAGCCGCGTCGCTTCCGAGCTCTCCGGGGAGCGGCTCCAGAACCTGTTCTACAGCGTGGGATTCGGGCAGTCCACGGGCATCGGCTTCCCTGGGGAGTCGGTGGGTATCCTGCCGGCGAGCGTGAACCTGCGGCCGGTTGAGGTGGCGGCGCTTTCCTATGGCTATGGGCTCAGCGTGAACGCGCTGCAGATGGCCCAGGCTTACATGACCCTGGCCAATGGCGGTATCCGTTATCCCGTGACCCTGCTTAAAAACGATGAGGCACCCAAGGGCCATCGGGTCATGTCGCAAGAGACCGCGCGCCAGGTGCGGGCGATGCTTGCCAGGGTTGTGGAAGAGGGCACCGGCACGCGTGCGGACCAGGGCATCTACCGTCTGGCGGGCAAGACCGGGACAGTCCACCTGGTCGGCGCCAGCGGCTATGAGGCCGACCAGTACAAGGCGCTGTTCGCCGGCATGGGCCCGGTTGATGATCCGCAGGTGGTCACCGTGGTCACTGTTGATGCGCCTTCACGCACCGAGTACTACGGCGGTGAGGTGGCCGCGCCCATCTTTGGACGCATCATGGGTGACGCGCTGCGACTGCTGAATGTCAGCCCCTCCGGGGGGGCGTCCATGGCTGACGAATCCACCGGGACTGATGGGGGGCAGGGATGAGCCACGTCGCGCACAGTCTCAAGAACCTTCTAAGGGATCGGGCTGCCATTCCATCGGTACTGGATGTCTGGGTGCATGGCTTGAGCGCTGACAGCCGGCGGGTCCGCCCGGGGGATGCCTTCATCGCGCTGGCGGGTTCCGGCGGGGATGCCTGGGCGTACGTGGATGACGCCGTCGCGAACGGAGCGGTGGCGATCCTGCTGGAGGATGGCGCCGGGGACCCCAGAGAGTACCGTGGGGCCGTCCTGGTTCCGGTTGCCGGCCTGGGTGACTGCCTGGCCGGTCTGGCCGATTACTTTCATGGCCATCCATCCGCCCACCTCACCGTGATCGGAGTGACCGGTACCAACGGTAAAACCTCGGTTACCGGCTTCATCGCGGCCATTCTGGAGGCTGGTGGTATTCCCGCGGCTACCATGGGGACCCTTGGCTACGCCTTCCGGGAATCCCGGGAGACGGCCAGCCATACCACCCCCGATGTGACCCGGGTGCACAGCCTCCTGGCTGGCTTCCTGGATCAGGGCGCGAAAGCGGTGGTCATGGAAGTTTCATCCCACGCCCTTGTGCAGGGCCGGGTAGACCGGGTGCGGTTTGATGCCGGCGTATTCACCAATCTTTCGCCCGAGCATCTGGATTACCACGCTGATATGGCAGCGTACGGTGCCGCCAAGGCGCGTCTCTTCATGGATCATGAGCCGGACATTGCGGTGGTCAATGCGGATGATGATTTCGGCCGCCAGCTACCTGGTCGGTTGCCGGCCGAAACCCGCCTCTGGCGTTACGGGTACACGGCGGAGCAGCTCGAATGCCGCATCCGTGATGCCCGGCCCGCCAGCGACGGTATGGCCGCGATCCTCGATACCCGTCTGGGGCGGCTGTCACTGCAGACCCGCCTGATGGGCCATTTCAATATTGAGAATCTGGCGGCCGCCAGTGCCGCCGCACTGGCCCTGGGGATTCCCCCCGGGGTGGTGGAGACCGCGGCCGCCGGGGTGGAAGCGCCTCCGGGGCGCCTTGAGCCCTATGCGGCGACCAGCGGGCTGAAGCTGGTGATTGATTACGCCCACACAGCAGCGGCGCTTGAACACGCTCTGGCAGCTCTCAGGCCCCATGTCAGTGGCGAGCTGTGGTGTGTCTTCGGCTGTGGCGGCAATCGTGACCAGACCAAACGCCCGGCCATGGGCGAAGTGGCGGAACGGCTGGCGGACCATGTGATTCTGACCGATGACAACCCGCGTGATGAATCACCGGAGGGCATCGTGGCGGACATCCTTTCCGGAATGGCCGATGCCGCCGGTGTGCGGGTCATCCATGACCGTGACAACGCTATCACCACCGCCTTCCGGGAAGCGGATACGACGGACCTGGTGCTGATCGCGGGCAAGGGCCATGAAACCACCCAGGAGCGTGGTGGCGTCCGTACCGCCTTCAGCGATGCCGGCGTGGTGCGCAGACTGATCGGTGAGGGAGGGGAAGCAGCATGATGCGGGCATTCTCCCTGGCGGAAATCACACCCCTGGTTCAGGGCACCCTGCGGGGTGAGGACCTGTTCTTCAGTCGTGTCGGCATTGATACCCGGACGCTGGCGAAGGGGGGTCTCTACGTGGCTCTGAGCGGGGACCGGTACGACGGTCATGACTTCGTGCGGGAAGCGGAAAAAGCGGGCGCCTGTGCCATCGTTGCGGAGAAGAAGGTGGATGCCAGTATGCCGGTGATCCAGGTGCGGGACAGCCGTTACGCACTGGGGCGCCTCGCCGGGCTCAACCGTGCCGAATTCGCGGGGAAACTGGTCGGGATTACGGGCAGCTCCGGCAAGACCACCACCCGGCAGATGATGCAGACGGTGCTGGCAGAAGCCGGCTCCGTGATGGCAACCGAGGGCAACCTGAACAATGAGATCGGTGCGCCGCTGACCCTGCTCCAGCTCGGGCCGGATGCAGAGTTCGCAGTCGTGGAGCTGGGGGCCAGCGGGCTCGGCGAGATCGCCTGGACAGGGTCTCTGGCTGCGCCGGACGTCGGTATCATTACCAATGCCAGTGCGGCGCATCTGGAGGGCTTTGGCAGCCTGGAGAACATTGTCTCCGCTAAGGGTGAGATCATCGATTCCGTGCGCGCTGGAGGCACCGTCATCCTGAATCATGACGAGGCTGCTTTTGAGGACTGGCGGGCACGGGCCGGTATGCGGCGGGTGCTCAGCATCTCCGCGCAGGGGGACCAGGATGCCAGCTTCCGGGCGGAGTCCATCCGCGAGGATGCCGACGGCATCGCGTTCACACTGCTCGGTGATGCCGTGACCGCCACCGACATCCGGCTGCCCATTCCGGGCCGGCACAACGTGGCCAATGCCCTTCTGGTGGCCGCAGCGGCGCACAGTCTGGGATTGGGCATGGATCGGGTCGCTCGCGGGCTGGCAAACACACCGGCTGTGGCCGGTCGGCTGGAGCCCATCACCCTGCGGCCGGGCATCCGCATTCTCAACGACAGCTACAACGCCAACCCGGCCTCCATGGCGGCTGCCCTGCGGACTCTGGCCGCCATGCCGGCACCGCGGTTTGCCCTGCTGGGGGATATGGCGGAACTGGGGTCGGAAGCGGCCAGCCAGCACCGGGCCCTGGGTGAACTCGCCCGGCAGCTGGGCATTGAACAACTGATGGTCACCGGAAGCCATGCCAGCGATTACGCCGACGGCTTCGGTGACGGGACCCACACCGGCGACGCCCCGGAATCACTGGCGGACCGGGTGTGGGATGAACTGGGGGAGGTCGCTTCGATCCTGGTCAAGGGCTCGCGCAGCGCGGGCATGGATCGGGCGGTCACCCGTCTCAGAGAGAGGAACGACGACGCATGCTAGTCTGGCTGACTGATTTTCTGGCGCAGTACATCAGCGGCTTTGCCGTGTTCCAGTACATTACGCTCCGGGGCATCCTGGGGGTGCTGACGGCACTGCTGACCTCGTTGCTCATCGGCCCCGCCATGATCCGGCATCTGGCGCAGTATCAGATCGGCCAGGCGGTGCGGGATGACGGCCCCGAAACACACCTGAGCAAGGCCGGAACTCCCACCATGGGCGGTGCGCTTATCCTGGTGGCGGTGGCGCTGAGCACACTCCTGTGGTCGGACCTGAGCAACCGTTATGTCTGGATCACGCTGGGCGTGACGCTGGCATTCGGTGCCATTGGCTGGGTTGATGACTACCGAAAGGTTGTGGATCGCAATCCCAAAGGGCTGCCGGCACGCTGGAAGTATTTCTGGCAGTCGGTAACCGGCTTCCTGGCAGCCGTGGCTCTGTACGCCACCGCCACGCTGCCCCAGGAAATCACGCTCATTATGCCGTTCTTCAAGGATTTCGGCTTGCTGATGGGGCCGGTTGCCTTTGTGGTTCTGAGCTACCTGGTGATCGTCGGCAGCAGCAATGCCGTCAACCTCACTGACGGGCTGGATGGGCTGGCAATCATGCCTACGGTCATGGTCGGGGCGGCCCTGGGGATCTTCGCCTACGCCTCAGGCCACGCCAATTTCGCGGATTACCTGCAGATTCCGAACCTGCCCGGCACCGGTGAGCTGCTTGTCTACTGCGGCGCCCTTGTCGGTGCCGGCCTGGGCTTTCTGTGGTTCAACACCTATCCCGCGCAGGTCTTCATGGGGGACGTGGGTTCCCTGGCGCTGGGTGCAGGCCTTGGGGTCCTGGCGGTCATCGTCCGCCAGGAGATCGTGCTGTTCATCATGGGCGGCATTTTCGTGGTGGAAACCCTGTCGGTCATCGTTCAGGTCGCTTCGTTCAAGCTGACCGGGCGGCGGGTTTTCCGCATGGCACCGCTGCATCACCACTTCGAACTCAAGGGCTGGCCGGAGCCGCGCGTGATCGTGCGGTTCTGGGTCATCACGGTCATTCTCGTACTCGTGGGTCTTGCGACCCTCAAGCTGAGGTAGGGCAGACAGTCATGGCACTGATTGCATCGGATCGTCGCACACTCATCGTCGGGCTGGGAGCTACCGGCCTGTCGTGCGTGCGTCATTGCCATGCACTCGGCCGGCAACTGGCCGTGGCGGACAGCCGTGCCCAGCCGCCGGGTCTTGCTGAGGTGCGCGAGCGCTGGCCGGATCTGGAAGTGGTCACCGGCGCCTTTGATCCGGACTGGTTCTGCGGTTTCGATGAACTCATCGTCAGCCCCGGGATCAGCCTGGATGAACCGGCGATCGCGGCGGCCGCCGAGGCGGGTGTGCGGATTTCCGGCGACCTGGACCTGTTCCGGGAAGCCGTGGCGGCACCGGTGGTGGCCATCACGGGCTCCAACGGCAAGAGCACGGTCACCACGCTTCTCGGGCAGATGGCCGCGGAGGCCGGTGTGAATGCCGGTGTGGGAGGCAACCTGGGTACGCCGGCGCTGGATCTGATCGCCCCGGATGTGCCGCTCTATATCCTGGAGGTTTCCAGTTTCCAGCTGGAACGCACCACGGATCTGAAAGCCGAGGTGGCCACGGTCCTCAACGTCAGCGATGACCACATGGACCGCTACCCGGACCGGATGAGCTACTTCCAGGCCAAGCACCGGATCTTCCAGGGCGCACGCAATGCCGTCGTGAACCTGGACGATCCCCTGAGCCAGCCGCTGCTCAACGAGGGCATGGTGCCGCATTTCTTCGGACTCTTCCGGGTGGACCTCGGGGTCTTCAGTACCCGCGAGGACGAAACCGGTCTCTGGCTGACCCATGGTCTGGATAACCTGATGCACGCCAGCGAGCTGGGCGTGGCCGGCATGCACAACATCGCCAATGTGCTGGCGGCGCTGGCGCTGGGCAATGCGGTCGGGCTGCCCATGGACGCCATGCTGGCGGCCGCCCGCCGGTTCCGGGGCCTGCCGCACCGCAGCCAGAGCCTGCGGGAACACAGCGGCGTGCTCTGGGTGAACGATTCCAAGGCCACCAATGTGGGCGCCACACGGGCCGCAATCGAAAGCCTGGCGCCCGCCGAGGGCCAGCTGGTGCTGATTGCTGGCGGCGATGCCAAGGGAGCGGATCTGTCCCCGCTGGTGGAGGCGGTGACCGGGCGGGTCCGCCATCTGGTGCTCATGGGCCAGGATGCGCCGATCCTGGAAGAGGCTCTGGGTAACCTCGTGGCCAGCACGCGTGTCAGCACGATGGAGGAAGCGGTAAAGGTCGCGTCGGACAAGGCTTGCGCCGGGGACCGGGTACTGCTTTCCCCGGCCTGCTCGAGTCTGGATCAGTACAGCAGCTATGAGGCCCGGGGCGATGCTTTCGCCCGGGCTGTGGAGGCGTTATGACGGCGGTTGCGGGGAATATGCCCATCCGCGCGCCGCGGCGGGAACTCACGGCGCTTCTGTTGAGTGCGGGTGTGTTGCTGACGCTGGGCATTGTGATGATTGGATCGGCTTCCATGGATGTGGCGGCACAGAACTATGGCAGTCCGCTGCACTTCGTTCTGCGCCAGAGCGTCTATGTGGTGCTGGGCTGCCTGGCGGGGCTGGTTGCCGCCAACATTCCGCTCGTCTGGTGGCTGCGTGGTGCCTGGCTGTGGCTGGCCGGTGCCTTCCTGCTGCTGATCCTGGTACTGACGCCCCTGGGGGTCACCGTTAATGGCAGCACCCGCTGGATCTCACTGGGTGTCGCGAACTTTCAGGTTTCGGAGGCGGCCAAGTGGCTTCTGGTGGTCTATCTGGCCGGCTACGTGGTCCGGCGTCACGCGGAAGTGGTGGATACCTGGCCCGGGGTGCTCAAGCCGCTGGCCATCCTGGGCGCGGCCAGCGGGCTTCTGCTGGTGCAACCGGATTTCGGTGCCGTGGTGGTGCTGATGGCGGCCGCCTTTGGTGTCATTTTCGTCAGCGGTGTCGGGCTGGGCCGCTTCCTGGTGGTGAGCCTGAGCGGTCTGGCCCTGGGCGCCGCAGCGCTGTTCAGCCAGCCGTACCGGATTGAGCGCCTGGTGGCCTACCTCGATCCCTGGAAGGACCAGTTCAATTCCGGCTACCAGCTGACCCAGGCGCTGATCGCGTTCGGTCGTGGAGAATGGACCGGAACCGGCCTGGGCAACTCGATCCAGAAGCTGTTCTATCTGCCGGAAGCCCATACCGATTTCATCTTTGCCATCGCTGCCGAGGAATTCGGGCTTCTGGGAGCGCTGGGCATACTGCTGACATTCACGGTGCTCGTTCTCACTGGCCTGCGTATTGCCCGCCGGGCCCGGGACGCCGGCATGACGTTCGGCGCCTGTCTGGCCTACGGCCTGACCCTGCTGATCGCGCTCCAGGCCTATATCAATATGGCCGTCAACACCGGGCTTCTGCCCACCAAGGGCCTGACCCTGCCGCTCGTCAGCTATGGCGGCTCCAGCCTGGTGGTGAGCTGCGTCACCATTGGCGTGATCGCGCGGGTCCAGATGGAAGTGGAAGATCAGCTTGCGCAGGAGGGCGATGCATCATGAGCCAGCGTTTCCTGATCATGGCAGGCGGTACCGGCGGGCACGTTTTCCCGGCACTGGCCACTGCGGAAGCTCTCCGGGAAAAGGGCCATGAAGTCGCCTGGCTCGGCTCCAGTGGCGGCATGGAAGCCGATCTGATTGGTGGCAGGGACATCCCCCTGTACCTGATCGAGGTCTCCGGTCTGCGGGGCAAGGGTGGCCTCACGCGTCTGGCGGCACCAGTGAAACTGATGCGGGCGCTGTGGCAGGCGGTTGCGGTGATCCGCCGCTTCCGCCCGGACTGCGTTCTGGGTATGGGCGGTTTCGCGGCCGGACCGGGTGGTCTGGCGGCCTGGCTGCTGCGCCGGCCGTTGGTGATCCATGAACAGAATGCGGTTGCCGGTATGACCAACCAGTGGCTCTCCCACCTGGCCGAAGTCACCTTGGAGGCGTTTCCCGGTGCCTATGGCAGCAGAACCGTGACCCGCTGCACGGGCAACCCGGTGCGCCAGGACCTGACGGGGCTTCCGGCCCCGGCTGAACGTATCGGGCGCGGGCAACGGCTTAAGCTCCTGGTCCTGGGGGGAAGCCGTGGTGCCCGCGCCATCAATGAAGTGGTGCCGGAGGCGCTGGCGTCGCTGGCAACCGGTGAACAGCCGGAAGTCCGCCATCAGTGCGGCCGGGATCACCTGGACAGCACCCGCAAGGCCTATGCGGACGCGGGTCTGTCGGCGGACGTGGTGCCCTTTATCGGGGATATGGCGGAAGCCTACGGCTGGGCCGACCTGGTGGTCTGCCGGGCGGGCGCCCTGACACTGGCGGAGCTCGCCTGTGTAGGCGTGGGGGCCGTGCTGGTGCCTTTCCCGCATGCGGTGGATGATCATCAGACGGTCAACGCGCGCCATCTCAGCGACGCAGGTGCAGCCCTTCTGATGCCCCAGTCCCAGCTGGATGCGGCGGGTCTGGCGCGGGAAATCCAGCGTCTCGATGACGATCGGGACGCGCTGCGCACCATGGCGGAGCGGGCCCGCGAGCTGGCGGTCCCGGACGCCACCGAACGTGTTGTCAATTACTGTCTGGAGGCGGCTCATGGCCGAGCGTAATACCAGCCCCATGGTCCATGACGTGCCCGAGATGCGGCGTATCCGCGGGATCCACTTTGTGGGTATCGGCGGTTCCGGTATGAGCGGGATCGCGGAAGTGCTCTACAACCAGGGCTATGAGGTGACCGGCTCCGATATCCGTGAAAGTGCCGTGACCCGTCACCTGGGAGAGCTTGGGATCCGTGTGGCCATCGGGCACCGCGGGGAGAACAGTGCCGATGCGGACGTGGTTGTGGTCTCCAGTGCCGTGGATGAATCCAACCCGGAGGTCGTTACGGCCCGGGAAAACCGCGTACCGGTGGTACCCCGTGCGGAGATGCTGGCCGAGATCATGCGTTACCGCCACGGCATTGCGGTGGCCGGTACCCATGGCAAGACCACGACAACCAGCCTGATCGCCTCGATTCTGGGCGAGGGCGGTCTGGACCCGACCTTCGTGATCGGTGGCAAGCTCAACAGCGCCGGTACCAATGCCCAGCTGGGGCGTTCGCGCTACCTGGTGGCCGAGGCCGATGAAAGCGATGCCTCTTTCCTGCATCTGACGCCGGTGATCAGCGTGGTCACCAATATCGATGCGGATCACATGCACACCTATGGCGGTGACTTCGAGAAGCTCAAGCAGACCTTCGTGGAGTTCCTGCACAGCCTGCCGTTCTACGGCGTGGCCATCATGTGCTGTGATGATCCCCGGGTGCGGGAAGTGGCGGAACGCATCTCGCGCGCCGTGATCACTTACGGTTTCAGCGAGGACGCTGACTATCGAGCGGTGGACGTGAACACGGACGGTTTCAGTACCGGTTTCCGTGCGCTGCGTCCCGATGGCTATTCGGACCTGGAAGTGCGCCTGCGCATGCCGGGTCGGCACAACGTCCTCAACGCCATGGCGGCGATTGCCGTGGCCACGGACGAGGGGGTCGGGGACGAGGATATTCTGAGGGCACTGGAGCATTTCTCCGGTGTCGGCCGTCGCTTCCAGGTCTACGGCGACTACCCGGTAGCCGGGGGCGAGGTCACGCTGGTGGACGACTACGGGCACCATCCACGTGAGGTGGAGGCGGTGATCCAGGGTGTGCGCGATGCCTGGCCCGGTCGTCGCCTGGTCATGATCTACCAGCCGCACCGGTTCAGCCGGACCAGTGATCTCTATGACGATTTCGTGCGGGTGCTCTCCAGCGTGGATGTGCTGCTGATGCTGGATGTCTACGCGGCGGGTGAGCAGCCGATCCCCGGCGCGGACAGCCGAAGCCTGTGCCGGAGCATGCGCCAGCGGGGCCAGCTGGATCCGGTGTTCGTGGAGGACACGGATCGGGTCGAGGATCTGCTGGAGAACCTGCTCCAGCCCGGCGATCTGCTTATCACCCAGGGGGCCGGCGACATCGGGGGCCTCTCGGCGCGTCTGGCGTCGAACGGACTGACCGGAAGCGGAGGTGATCATGACGGTCACTGATGAGTTCCGCGTCAGTGCAGAACAGACACAGGCCCTGGGCCGGGTTGCGGTCCTGATGGGTGGCGATTCGGCGGAGCGCAGTGTCTCGCTCAAGAGCGGGCAGGCGGTGACCGACGCCCTGCAGGCGGCGGGCGTGGATGCCCATGCCGTGGATGTGCAGGGTAACGCGATTCTCAAGCTGGCCGCGGAAGGGCAGTTCGACCGGTGTTTCATCGCCCTTCACGGTCGTGGCGGAGAGGACGGCACCCCCCAGGCCATACTGGATCAGGCGGGGGTCCCCTATACCGGCAGTGGGGTTCTGGCCTCGGCGCTGGGGATGGACAAGCTGCGCACCAAGTACGCGTTCGCGGGCGCCGGCCTTCCCACGCCGGCCTTCCGGCTCATGCGCTCGGTCGGGGAGGCAGAGGCCATCCTGGGTGAGCTGCGTGCTCCGCTCGGTGTCAAACCGGCGCGTGAGGGCTCGAGCATCGGTATCGGCAAGGTGGGGACGGTTGCCGAACTGAAGGAGGCCTATATCCAGGCCTGCGAGCTCGACCCCCTGGTGCTGGTGGAGGAATGGATAACAGGCGGCGAGTACACCGTCAGTATTCTGGGCGACCAGGCACTGCCGGTGATCGGGCTGGCCACCGACCACACCTTCTACGATTTCGAGGCCAAGTACCTCTCGGACGATACCCATTACATGCTGCCCAGTGGCCTTGACAGCGCCCACGAGCAGCGTATCCGGGAGCTGTCGCTCGAGGCCTTCCGGGTCATTGATGGCTGCGGCTGGGGCCGGGTGGATGTGATGCAGGACGCCGCCGGCGATTTCTGGCTTTTGGAGGTGAACACCATTCCCGGCATGACCGACCACAGCCTGGTGCCCATGGCCGCTGAGGCGGCCGGCATCGGGTTCCGGGAACTCTGTGTCCGGATCCTGGAACAGACACTGGAGGTGCGGGCATGAACGGGCTTCTGTCGCCACTGCGGATCCGGGATACACGCGCCAAGACTGCGCGCCAGCGTGGCGCCAGTCCCATGGTGGAGGATCCCTCCGCGTTGCGCCTGGCGTTGCGCATGGCGGCTGGTGCTGTACGGCGAGTGCCCTGGAGTCAGGTCTCGCTCGGTCTGGTGGTGGCGGTTACCGCCGCGATGCTGCCCTGGGCTATTGGACAGGGGGTCCAGTTCCTCGATCAGGACTTCAACCGCGTCCAGGTGCAGGGCGAGCTGACGCGGGTAACGGAGCCGGCGCTGCAGAATCATCTGGAGCCGTTCATCGGGACGAGCTATTTCGCCACCGACCTGTCCCGGGTGAAGGCCCAGCTCGAGATGCTGCCCTGGGTTGAGAGTGCGGCCGTTGGGCGCGAATGGCCCGGCACCCTGACGGTCAGTGTGCGTGAGCACGAACCCGTGGCGCTGTGGAACGGGCAGGCGCTGATCAGCGGCGAGGGTACGGTATTCCGGCCTGCGGCGCCGGCGGCCCTGGACCTGCCCCGGCTTAATGGACCGGCGGGGCGTGCGGACGAGGTGCTGGAGCGGGCCCGGGCCTTCCGCGGTGAGCTGGCTGCGCTGGGGCTGGGGCTTGAAAGCGTCAGCCTGGAGCCCAGGGGCGCCTGGACGCTGCTTCTGGACAACGGCATAAGCGTCTCACTGGGCCGGGACCGGGTTCGGGAGCGCTTTGAACGGTTCATGACGGTTTACGAATCCCGGCTGTCGCCTGTGGCGGCGGATATCACCGGGGTGGATGCGCGCTATGGCAACGGGGTTGCTGTGCGCTGGAGAGATTCTTGAATCACGGGACTCAGATTATGTCATCGGCAGACACAGAGAACATGATCGTCGGGCTTGATATCGGCACCTCCAAGGTGGTGGCGCTGGTCGGCAAGCAGAATCCGGACGGTTCCATCGAGGTTGCCGGCATTGGCTCGCATCCGTCGCGCGGCCTCAAGCGCGGGGTGGTGGTCAATATCGAGACCACTGTCCAGGCGATCCAGCGTGCGGTTGAGGAAGCGGAGCTGATGGCCGGCTGCCGGATCCATTCCGTGTATGCCGGTATCGCCGGGAGCCACATCCGCAGCATGAACTCCCATGGCATTGTCGCCATCCGTGACCGCGAAGTGACCCAGGCCGATATCGACCGGGTCATTGATGCCGCCCAGGCGGTGGCGATCCCGGCGGACCAGAAGGTGCTGCACATCCTGCCCCAGGAGTTCGTGATCGATAACCAGGAGGGCATCAAGGAGCCCCTGGGCATGTCGGGCGTGCGGCTTGAGGCCAAGGTCCACCTGGTGACCTGCGCGGTGAACGCGGTCCAGAACATCGACAAGTGTGTGCGTCGCTGCGGCCTGGATGTGGACGACATCATCCTGGAGCAGCTGGCATCGAGCTATTCGGTGCTGACGGACGACGAACGCGAGCTGGGCGTGTGCATGGTGGACATCGGCGGTGGCACCACCGACATCGCCATCTTCACCGGCGGGGCTATCCGGCATACGGCGGTGATCCCCATTGCCGGCGACCAGGTGACCAATGACATCGCCATGGCACTGCGCACGCCCACGCAGAACGCCGAAGAGATCAAGACCCGTTACGCCTGCGCCCTGACGCAGCTGGCCGGCGCCGAGGAAACCATCAAGGTACCCGGCGTTGGTGACCGTGCGCCCCGGGATCTGTCCCGGGCAGCGCTGGCGGAGGTGGTCGAGCCCCGTTATGAGGAGCTCTTCACCCTGGTCCAGTCCGAGCTGCGGCGCAGCGGGTTCGAGGATCTGATTCCGGCGGGAATCGTGGTGACCGGCGGCTCTTCCATGATGGAAGGCGCGGTCGAACTGGCGGAAGAGATTTTTCATGCGCCCGTGCGCCTGGCGATACCGTCGGGCGTGACGGGCATGAGCGATGTGATCGGCACCCCGGTGTACGCCACTGGCGCGGGGCTGCTGATGTACGGCTTCCGGCAGGCGGAGAAGGGACGCGGGGGCGGTCCCTCTCCGGCTGCGGGAGATTCACTCCTGGCACGGATCAAGCAGTGGTTCACCGGGAATTTCTGAATCGGTTTTCAATGAATCCAAATAAAGCGGCACAAGCCGCTGGATAGAAGGAAGGAGAAGGGGAATGTTTGAACTGGTAGACAACGTAGAGCAGAGCGCAGTGATCAAGGTTGTCGGTGTTGGCGGGGGTGGCGGCAACGCCGTCCGCCATATGCTGTCAAGCGAAGTCGAGGGCGTTGAGTTCCTGTGCGCCAACACGGATGCCCAGGCACTGAAGGATCTGGACAGCAAGTCCCTGATCCAGCTGGGTGGCAATATCACCAAGGGCCTGGGCGCCGGGGCGAACCCGGAGATCGGGCGGCAGTCCGCGATGGAGGACCGCGACCGCATTGCCGAGGCCCTGAAGGGTTCGGACATGGTTTTCATCACTGCCGGCATGGGTGGCGGCACCGGCACAGGGGCTGCGCCCATCGTGGCCGAGGTGGCCCGCGAGATGGGCATCCTGACCGTGGCTGTGGTCACCAAGCCGTTCGGCTTCGAGGGCGGCAAACGCATGAAAGTGGCCGACGCTGGCCTCAAGGCGCTTGAGGATACCGTGGATTCGCTGATCACGATCCCCAATGAGAAACTGCTGACGGTGATGGGCAAGAACACCAGCCTGCTGGATGCCTTCGCCTCGGCCAACGACGTGCTGTTGGGTGCCGTTCAGGGCATCGCCGATCTGATCACCCGCAACGGCATGATCAACGTCGACTTTGCGGACGTGAAGACGGTCATGTCAGAGATGGGCAACGCCATGATGGGCACTGCCCGGGCCACTGGTGACGAACGTGCCCGCGAGGCGGCCGAGGGTGCCATCCGCAGCCCGCTGCTGGACGACATCAACCTGCAGGGCGCACGTGGCATCCTGGTGAACATCACGGCTGGCATGGACCTGAACCTCGGCGAGTTCAGCGAGGTCGGTGACATCGTGCGCGAATTCGCCTCCGAATCCGCTACCGTTGTGGTCGGTACGGTGATCGATCCGGAAATGGAGAACGAGTTGAAGGTGACCGTGGTCGCAACCGGGCTCAATGCCGAAGGGGATTCGCCGCAGAAGGTGGTGGACAATACCCGCAGCATGGACGGCAAGACCGACTACAACCAGCTGGATCGCCCGGCGGTACTGCGCCGGCGTGCAGTGGCCAGCGAGGGGAATGCGGCCGTGGATCAGGACAGCCAGGGTGAGCAGGATACCAATGTCGACTACCTCGACATCCCGGCATTCCTGCGTCGACAGGCGGACTGAAAGCCGTGGGGATCCCGGGGCATTGTGCGTCACTGAAGCCAATGTCTCGGTTTTCCACAGACTGTACAAATGGCGTCCAGACACGCCATCTGTTACAGTATGCGCAAAATTACGGCTTCCAGTTTAAGCCGTTTCCATGACGGAACAATGACATCATGATCAGACAACGCACCCTGAAGAACACCATCAGAGCCACCGGCGTCGGGCTCCATTCCGGCGAGAAAGTGTTTCTGACACTGAAACCGGCGCCGGTGGATACGGGCATCGTATTCCGGCGTGTGGATCTGGATCCGGTCGTGGAGGTGGAAGCGAGGGCCGAATACGTCGGCGAGACCATGCTTTCCACCACCCTGGTTAAGGATGGGGTCCGTGTTGCGACAGTGGAGCACCTGATGTCGGCTATGGCCGGTCTGGGGCTCGATAACTGCTATGTGGAGCTGAGTGCGGCGGAAGTGCCGATCATGGACGGCAGCGCGGGGCCCTTTGTGTTCCTGCTGCAGTCCGCTGGCATCGCCGAGCAGGAAGCGCCCAAGAAGTTCACCCGCATCAAGCGTGAGATCACCGTTGAGGAAGAAGGCAAGTGGGCTACGTTCACGCCTTTCGACGGTTTCAAGGTGAGCTTCACCATTGAGTTCAATCACCCGGTGTTCGAAGGCCGTAACCAGAATGCCACGGTTGATTTCTCAAGCACGTCCTTCGTCAAGGAAGTGAGCAGGGCGCGGACCTTTGGCTTCATGCGCGACATCGAAGCACTGCGTTCCATGAATCTGGCTCTGGGTGGCAGTGTGGATAACGCCATCGTGGTGGATGACTACCGCATCCTGAACGAGGACGGTCTGCGCTACGACGATGAGTTCGTCCGTCACAAGATGCTCGATGCTATTGGGGACCTCTATCTGATGGGCAGCAGTCTGATCGGTGAGTTCCGAGGCTTCAAATCGGGCCACGACCTGAACAACAAGCTTCTCCGCAAGCTCATTGCGGAGGAGGATGCGTGGGAAGTCGTGACCTTCGACGATGAGGCCAAAGCCCCTATCTCCTACTTCAAGCCGAGTCTGGCCGCAACGGGCTGATCCGGCTACTGGCCCTTCCGGGCATGCGAGGACAGGCGTCTCAGTACCCCGCTGAGGCCGCTGTCCTCCGTTTCCTCCGCTACTTCCCTGAGCAACTCGGCATTCTCCGCCGTCATTTCCGGTCGTTCCCTTGCCGTTCGCGGGCGTGGGTCATGCCAGGGCTGGACCCGTGCGCGGACACGCCAGACCTGACTGAAGCGCTCATCCTGCCGCAGGTTCTGGACAATGCGTCGCTGCTGGAAACGGACCTGGCTGGCGCGGGTACTGTCTGGGACCAGAAGTGTCAGTTCACCATTGGCATAGCCACCGAAACGGCAGCATTCGGCCAGGTTACCGGGCAGTGCTTCGAGGATGACGGTTTCTACACGCCGGTGCTGTTCGGCCTGTCTGAGAAGCCGGCTGAGCGGGCCTTCCGAGCCACTGTCGAGGGGGTGAGAGGGACGGTTTTCCCGGGGCATCAGCGCTACCTGCAGAGGGGTAATACCTTAAAATTGTAACGGAACCTTTCCGTGACCTGTCTCACAGTTAAGATTCCGTTAGACTCTCACTTGGAGTATGCTCGGCATCCGTCCTACGATCAATGACCGGTCGGGGATGCTGCAGGGTCTCAGAACACAGAGTCGCAAGACAGAGAGTTCGGTTGAACCTATGAACATACTTTTTGTAGGCCGCCATCACGGCAGAGCCCGGGTATTTTCCCCGGGGCGCAGTACGCTGTTCGCAGCGGGTGCCAGCCTGGCACTGATGATGGCCGGGGCTGGCTGGGGTGGTTACCAGCTGGCGGTCCAGTCCGGCGCCACGGGCACCGTTGCGGAAAGTCACATGGTCGAGCGCTGGAAAGAGCGGCTGGACGAGACCCATGCGGAACTGGACCGGATCGAGTCCAGAGCCGAGAGCGAGATCTCAGCGCTGACACGGCGTGTAGGGGAGCTGCAGGCCCGCGTCCTGCGGGTGGATGCCCTGGGTCAGAACCTGATGGCGTCCGCGGATCTTTCCGGCGAGGAATTCGACTTTGAGTCCCGCCCTGCGATGGGGGGACCGGAACCCGAAATGGCGGGCGAAAGCCAGACCACCACGGCGCTTGAACACCAGATCAGCGCCCTTGAAAGCCGACTGAGCTCCCGCGAGAAGCAGCTGACACTCCTGGACCGGTTGATTGCCAATCGCGAGCTCAAGAGTCAGCGTGAAGTGGACGGCAGGCCGGTGACCTGGGGGTGGACCTCATCACCCTATGGTTATCGTACCGATCCCTTCAATGGCCGTCGGGCCTGGCACACCGGGGTGGATATTGCCGGCCGTGAAGGCGGGGATGTCATCTCGGTCGGGGCCGGTGTTGTGACAGAGGCCCACAAGAAGGGGGGCTACGGTTACATCGTTGAGATCGACCATGGTGACGGTTATCAGACCCGTTATGCCCATGCCAAGAAGCTGCTGGTCGAAAAAGGCGACATCGTCGAGAAGGGCCAGAAAATCGCCCTGATGGGATCAACGGGCCGCTCCACCGGACCGCATGTGCATTTCGAGGTGGTTAAGGACGGTACCCGGAAGAACCCCACGGACTTCATGTGACTCCCCTGGCCGGGCCATCCCCGGCCACTGCTTTTCCCTCCGAGTTAATTGGCGTTAGAATGCAGTGCCTTATTGTGTTCGACAGCGCCGACTCCATCTGTTCCGCCCTGTCCCTTTCGCGGCGCCCGTCCAGGCAGGGCTTATAGGGAAACGAATCAGGATTATGTTCTCACAGCTGGCCACCCGTCTTTTCGGAAGTAAGAACGCCCGTGAAATCAAGCGCATGCAGAAGCTGGTTGATCAGATCAACCAGTTCAGCGAGAGCCTCGGGTCGCTCTCGGATGAGGCGCTCAAAGCCAAGACCGGTGAACTCCGGGAGAAGCTCGGCAATGGCGCCGAACTGGAGGACATACTGCCGGAAGCGTTTGCGGTGGTGCGCGAGGCCAGTGACCGGGTTCTCGGCCTTCGCCATTTCGATGTCCAGTTGATCGGGGGCATCACTCTGCACGAGGGGCGCATTGCGGAAATGCGTACCGGTGAGGGCAAGACGCTGGTGGCGACCCTACCCATCTACCTCAACGCGCTGACTGGTAACGGTGTTCACCTGGTCACCGTGAACGACTATCTGGCCCGGCGTGACGCGGCCTGGATGGGCCATCTGTACAACTTCCTCGGGCTGAGTGTGGGCGTGATCAACTCCGGACAGCCCTCAGAGGACAAACGCGCCGCCTATGCCTGTGATGTCATCTACGGCACCAACAACGAGTTCGGCTTCGACTACCTGCGCGACAACATGGCGTTCAGCCTGGAGGACAAGGTCCAGCGTGGGCTCCATTACGCCATTGTGGACGAAGTGGACTCCATCCTGATCGACGAGGCCCGTACGCCGTTGATCATTTCCGGCGCGGCGGAAAGCGACACGGACATCTACCGCCGGGTGAACGAACTGGTCCCCCACCTCGAGAAATCCTCCGAGGATGCCGAGGAGGAGCCGGACGGCGACTTCACCATTGATGAGAAATCCCGTTCCGTGGAACTGACGGAGAAGGGCCACGAGAAAGTGGAAGCCCTGCTGCGCGAGGCCGGGCTGCTGGAGGAGGATTCCAGCCTCTATTCGGCGGCCAACCTGAGCCTGCTGCATCACATCCACTCCGGGCTGCGGGCCCACCACCTGTTCCACCGCAATGTGGATTACATCATCAGTGAAGGGCAGGTGGTCATCGTGGACGAGCATACTGGCCGCACCATGCCCGGCCGGCGCTGGAGTGAGGGGCTCCACCAGGCGGTGGAAGCCAAGGAAGGCGTCGAGATCAAGGCCGAGAGCCAGACGCTGGCCTCGACCACCTTCCAGAACTTCTTCCGTCTCTACGACAAGCTGGCCGGCATGACTGGTACGGCGGATACAGAGGCGTTCGAATTCAACCAGATCTACGGCCTGGATGTGGTCTGCATCCCCACCAACAAGCCGGTCAACCGCACGGACTACAATGACCTGATCTATCTGACCAAGGAAGAGAAATACCAGGCGATCATTGATGAGATCCGGGATGAGGTCTCAGCCGGGCGCCCGGTGCTCGTGGGTACGGCCTCCATCGACACCTCCGAGGTGATGTCGAAGCTGCTGAATGAGGCGGGTATCCCCCATAACGTGCTCAACGCCAAGCAGCACGAAAAAGAGGCCCATGTCATCGCCCAGGCGGGTAAGCCCGGCACCGTCACCATTGCCACCAACATGGCGGGCCGTGGTACCGACATTGTGCTGGGTGGCAACCTGGACGCGGAACTGGCCGATCTCGGCGAGAACACCTCCGAGGCTGATATCGAGGCCCTGAAACAGGACTGGCAGCGGCGCCATGATGCCGTGGTGGAGGCCGGTGGTCTGCACATCATCGGTACCGAGCGCCATGAGTCGCGCCGGATCGACAACCAGCTGCGTGGCCGTGCCGGTCGCCAGGGCGATCCGGGCTCTTCCCGGTTCTTCCTCTCCCTGGAGGACGACCTGATGCGTATCTTCGCGCCGGATCGGGTCAAGAACCTGATGCAGGCACTGGGCATGCAGAAGGGCGAGGCCATCGAGCATCGCATGGTCACCAACTCCATTGAGAAGGCCCAGCGTAAGGTCGAAGGGCGCAACTTTGACGTGCGCAAGCAGCTGCTGGAATACGACGACGTGGCCAACGACCAGCGCCGCGTGGTCTATGAGCAGCGTAATGAGGTGATGGAATCCGAGGACATCTCCGGGCTCATCCAGCAGGTACGCGAGGATGTGGTCGACTCGGTCATCAGCCAGCACATCCCGCCCCAGAGCATGCCCGAGCAGTGGGATATTCCCGGCCTGGAGCAGCAGCTTGAGAGCGAACTGGGCCTGCAGCTGCCGGTACGCGACTGGCTTGAGGAAGAAGGCATGTACGAGGAGAAGCTGCGCCAGCGGATCCTCGAAGAGCACATCCGTGTCTATCAGGAGAAGGAAGAGGTGGTCGGCGCTGAGACCATGCGCCGGTTCGAGAAGCAGGTGTTCCTGCAGACGCTGGATACCCTCTGGAAGGAGCATCTGGCCAACATGGACCATCTGCGCCGGGGCATCCATCTGCGTGGTTACGCGCAGCGCAATCCCAAGCAGGAGTACAAGCGAGAGGCGTTCAACCTCTTCCAGAACATGCTGGAGTCCATCAAGTTTGACGTCGTGCGGGTGATCTCACGCGTGCGCGTCCAGCGTCAGGAAGAGCTGGATGAGATGGAGCGCAAGCGGCGTGAGGAGCTGCAGCAGGAACTGGCGCGGGCGCAGGCCCGTCATGACGAGGCCAGCGGCCAGGCCGCCGCCCGCGCGGATGATGGCGAGGGTGGTGACGGCCAGGGTGACAGTGATGAGGACAGTGCCGGCGTTGGCCAGCAGCCGTTCGTTCGCGATAACCGCAAGATCGGCCGTAATGAGCCCTGCTTCTGCGGCTCCGGCAAGAAATACAAGCACTGTCACGGCAAGGCGGAATAAGCGTTATGGCGGTCAATCCCGCACCTCTTCCTGAATTCCACGCGGTGCCGGGCGTGCGCCTGGGCACCGCGGATGCGGCCATCAAGAAATCCGGCAGTGACGACCTGGTGCTGATGGAACTGGCTGAGGGCAGCGCCGCTGGTGCCGTCTTCACCCGCAATGCGTTCCGCGCGGCGCCGGTGCTCGTGGCTGAGCAGGCGCTGGCGGCGGGCCGGCCCCGCTATCTGCTGATCAACACTGGCAACGCCAATGCGGGCACCGGTGAGCAGGGCCTCTCGGATGCCCGTGCCTGCTGTCGGGCGGTGGCGGAAGCCGCGGGGGTCGGCGCGGAGCAGGTCCTGCCGTTCTCAACCGGCGTAATCGGCGAACCACTGCCGTTGGCGCGCATGCTGGAGGCCATCCCGAATGCGGTGACGGACCTGGACCCCAACGGCTGGGCGAAAGCGGCACCTGCCATCATGACCACGGACACGCTGCCCAAGGGGGCAACCCGCCGGGTGATGATTGGCGGTAATCCAGTGCATATCTCCGGCATCAGCAAGGGTGCCGGTATGATCCGCCCCAACATGGCCACCATGCTCGCCTTCGTTACCACGGACGCCGCGATTCCGGCGGACGTACTCAGGCCGCTGGTGCGTGAGCTGGCGGACGCCAGCTTCAACCGCATCACCATTGACGGTGACACCTCCACGAACGACGCCTGCCTGCTGGCAGCGACCGGTCAGAGCCCCGCCGAGGTTGTGGATTCCCGGGGACAGGTGGTGCCGGAACTGCGCGAGGCGCTGGCGTCCGTGTTCCTGGAGCTTTCCCATGCCATTGTGCGGGATGCGGAAGGCGCGACCCGGTTCGTGACCGTGGAGGTTGGCGAGGCCGCCGATGCCGATGAGGCCTGCCGTGTGGCTTTCGCCGTGGCCGAGTCGCCGCTGGTCAAAACGGCGCTCTACGCAGCCGACCCCAACTGGGGCCGGATACTTGCGGCCGTGGGGCGTGCGGGCATCGAGAACCTCGCCATCGATGGCGTCTCAATCCATCTCGATGATGTCTGCATCGTCCGCCACGGTGGGCGGGCCCCGGAGTACACCGAGGCGGCCGGCCAGGCCGTGATGGACCAGCAGGAGCTGACCATCCGCATTGACCTGGGGCGTGGCAGCGCACTGGAACGGGTCTGGACCTGCGATTTCTCCCATGAGTACGTCACCATCAACGCCGAATACCGGACCTGAGAGTGTGAAAACGGTTCACGTTGCTGTGGCAGCTGTCTCTCGCCATGAGGGTGGGCGCGAGCAGGTGCTCGTGGCACAGCGTCATGCGCACCAGCATCAGGGCGGCCTTCTGGAGTTCCCCGGCGGCAAGGTTGAGCCCGGCGAGTCCGCTGAGGCAGCGCTTGTGCGTGAACTCGATGAGGAGGTCGGCCTCCGGGTGCCGGAAAGCGGCCTGGGCTTTGAATTGAGCCTGACCCACGACTATGGCGACCGCCGTGTCCAGCTGGATCTCTACCGCGCCACCGGATTCTCGGGAGAACCCCAGGGTCGGGAAGACCAGCCGCTGATGTGGCTCGATGTGGCCACCCTGGATCCAGGTGACTTTCCCGCCGCCAACCGCCGCATGATCCAGGTGCTGGCGCTGCCGGCACGCACGCTGGTTACCGGTGCCGGCGTGACGGCGGATGAACTCGCAGACCGGCTTCGGGGCTGGGCGGGCAGCCAGTGCCTGCTGCGCTGCCCGGAGCTCGATGATGCGGCGTATCAGGGGCTGGCTTCCGCCTGTGTGCCAGTGGCCCGAAACGCGGGCTGTGCGCTGGTGCTTCACGGCGCACCGGAACGTCTCGCGGCGGTTCCCGATGCCAACGGTCTGCACCTGCCCTGGCGGGAGGCACGTGCTCTCATGGAGCGCCCCATCAGTAGTGCCTACCGCCTTGGGGTGTCCTGTCACGATCGCGCCAGCCTGGAGCACGCACAGAGGCTGGGCGCGGACTATGCCTTTCTCTCGCCGGTCAGACCCACCGCCAGCCACCCGGAGCGCTCCCCCCTGGGCTGGGATGGATTCGAGGCGCTGGTGGCGGAGCTGGACCTTCCGGTCTATGCACTGGGTGGGGTTGGTGGCGATGATGTGGTGGAGAGCCGCCGGCATGGCGGCTGTGGCGTTGCCGGTATCGGCTTCTGGTGGCATTGAAGGAGGAATGAATGAGCGGTCTCAGTCACGTGGACGAAACCGGTGCGGCCAATATGGTCGATGTCGGGGACAAGGCGGTGACCCAGCGCGAGGCGAGAGCGGGGGGCACGATCCGGATGCAGGCGGAAACCCTGGACATGATCCTGGCGGGCGAACACCCCAAGGGGGATGTGCTGGCTACCGCGCGGATCGCCGGCATCATGGCGGCCAAACGCACCCATGAGCTGATTCCCCTGTGCCATTCGCTGAACCTGAGTTCGGTCAAGGTCTGGCTCACGCCCCGGGAGAATCGTGATGGCATCGACATTGAAAGCCGGTGTCGCCTCAACGCCGCAACCGGCGTGGAAATGGAGGCGCTCACTGCTGTATCCGTAGCGGCGCTGACGCTCTATGACATGTGCAAGGCGGTGGACCGTGGCATGGTCATGGACGGTATCCGGCTGCTGGAAAAACAGGGCGGTCAGTCCGGTCACTGGCAGGCACCGGAGGAAGGCGGGGCCTGACCCCGTTCAGCGGCGCTGCGCCTTCTGTTAAACTGCCGCCTCTTTTCATCCTGAGAGGATCGCCCGTGGTCGTCCGATTCATCGAGAGCTGTCGCCTCCCCACGCCTTTCGGTGTGTTCGATATGCATGGGTTTGAGGAAATCGACACCGGCCAGGAGCATGTGGCGCTCAGTCTGGGCGAGGTCTCGGACGGCCGGCCCGTGCTGGGGCGCACCCATTCCGAATGCCTCACCGGTGATGCCCTCTACAGCATGCGCTGCGACTGCGGCTACCAGTTGGAAGAGGCCCTGCGCAGCATCGCCATCGAGGGGCGTGGGGTGCTGCTCTACCTGCGCCAGGAAGGTCGGGGCATCGGGCTTCTGAACAAGATCCGGGCCTACCGGCTGCAGGATGAGGGAGCGGACACGGTGGAGGCGAATGAGCGCCTTGGCTTCGCTGCGGATCTGCGGGATTACAGTATGTGCCTGGACATGCTCGAACATCTGGGCATCAAGCAGCTGCGGCTGATGACCAATAACCCGGTCAAGGTGGATTCGCTCCGGGATCTGGGCGTGGACGTGGTTGAACGGGTGCCGCTGGAGGTGGGCCGCAATCCCCACAATGAGTCCTATCTGAACACCAAGCGCTCACGCATGGGGCACTGGTTCCATACCCACCAGGACGACGATCCGCCGCCCTCACAGGAGTGAGGGATCAGGTCTGGGCGACGGCGAGGCCGCTGTCGCCACTGTTCCGGGAAAGGCGCTGGCTGATGGCACTGTGGATGCCCTCTGCATCCAGTCCGGCGTCCGCCAGTTGCTCAGCAGGCTTACCATGGTCGATGAAACGGTCGGGCAGGCCCAGCTGAAGCAGATCCACGCCAACCCCGGCGGCATGCAGGTGTTCCGAGACGCCACTGCCGGCACCGCCGGCCACCATGTTCTCCTCGATGGTCACCAGCAGGTCGTGACTGGCGGCCAGCTTTTCAACCAGCGCCGTGTCCAGTGGCTTCACAAAGCGCATGTCCGCCACCGTGGCATCCAGTGATTCCGCCACTTCAAGCGCGGGGGTGACCATGGCCCCGAAAGCCAGTATGGCCACACGGGTCCCCTCACGGCGCACCACGCCACGGCCCAGTGGCAGTGCTTCCATGTGCTCATCGACGGCCGCGCCGGGGCCCGTGCCCCTGGGGTAGCGCACGGCGGCCGGGCCTTCGTGGGACCAGCCGGTGTAGAGCATGTGCCGTGTCTCGTTCTCGTCTGAGGGCGCCATCACCACCATATTGGGCACGCAGCGCAGGTAGGTCAGGTCGAAGGCACCGGCGTGGGTCGGGCCGTCCTCGCCCACCTGACCGGCGCGGTCCAGAGCGAAGAGCACGTCCAGGTTCTGCAGGGCGACGTCATGGATCAGCTGGTCGTAGGCCCGCTGCAGGAAAGTGGAGTAGATGGCGACCACAGGCTTGGCCCCGTCACAGGCCATGCCGGCGGCCAGCGTGACCGCGTGCTGCTCGGCGATGGCCACATCGAAGTAGCGTTCCGGGAAGCGCTCAGAGAAAGCCACCAGGTCCGAGCCTTCGCGCATGGCCGGGGTAATGCCCATTACCCGGTTATCCTGCTCGGCCATGTCGCACAGCCACTGGCCGAATATGTTCGAGTACTTGGGCTTCTTCGGAGCATCCGCTGGCTGGACGGGCGGTGCCGGTTCGATCTTGTTGATCGCGTGGTAGCCCACCGGATCGGACTCGGCGGGGCCGAAGCCCTTGCCCTTGGTGGTGACCACGTGCAGGAACTGGGGGCCGTCGAGCTGGCTGATGGTCTCGAGGGTTTCCAGCAGCAGCGGCAGGTCGTGGCCGTCGATGGGGCCGATGTAGTTGAAGCCCATCTCCTCGAACAGGGTGCCTGGTGCCAGCATGCCCTTGAAGTGCTCCTCGGTGCGGCGGACCAGGGCCTTGAGGCCGGGAGTGTTGGCCAGTGCGCGCTTGCTGCTGTCGCGCACCTGATTGTAGGTCCGGCTCGCCAGGAGGCGTCCGAAGTAGTTGGAGAGTCCGCCCACGTTGTGGGAGATGGACATCTCGTTGTCGTTCAGCACCACCAGCAGGTTGGCGCGCACGTCCGCGGCATGGGTCAGGGCTTCGAAGGCCATGCCGGCGGTCATGGCGCCATCGCCCATGACCGCGATGCCCTTGCGGTTGCGCCCCTGCTGGCGGGCTGCCAGGGCCATGCCCAGAGCCGCGCTGATGGAGGTGCTGGAATGGCCCACCCCGAAATGGTCGTAGGGGCTTTCATCCCGGTTGGGAAATGCGGCCAGGCCATCTTTCTTGCGGATGGTGCGCAGCTGTTCCCGGCGCCCAGTCAGGATCTTGTGAGGGTAGGCCTGGTGACCCACATCCCAGACCAGGCGGTCCTCTGGTGTCTCAAAGATGTAGTGGAGCGCCAGGGTCAGTTCCACTACTCCGAGCCCGGCCCCGAAATGGCCGCCGGACTGGCCCACGGACCACAGCAGGAATGCCCGCAGTTCGCGTGCCAGCGGTACCAGCTGGTCCCGGCCGAGCGTGCGCAGCTGTTCCGGCGTGTTGACGCGATCCAACAGGGGCGTCTCCGGGCGCTGCGTGGGTATGCTGTTGAAAACGGTCTTGTCCTGCATCCGGGCTTTGCTGCCTTGGCGGTTCCTGACGGTAATCCCGCATTATAGAGAAATCGGCGCGGAGAATCAGTTCCGCGTTTCCCGGCACAATAAGCCCACCACTCCGGCAGTGACAACAGGGGGACGTCAGTGGTTGCGCTCGATGATGAACGCGGCCAGTGCGGCGAGCAGAGAGGCGTCACCGGAAACCCGCTCCAGGTGACCCAGGGCATCACGGTGAAGTTCATCCAGCCGCCCGCGGGCGCCTTCCAGGCCCAGCAGGGTCGTGTAGGTGGCTTTATCCGAAGCCGTGTCCGACCCCTGGGGCTTGCCGGTTACAGAGGCGCTGCCTTCCACATCCAGGATGTCATCCTGCACCTGGAAGGCAAGGCCGATACTGCGCCCGAACGCACGCAGCGAGGTGATGAGTGGTTCATCGCCTCCGGCGCAGTGGGCGCCGAGCACCAGTGAGGCTTCGATGAGCGCCCCGGTCTTGCGCCGGTGCAGCGCCTCAAGGGCGTCCATGGAGGGATGGGCGCCGGTGGCGTCCAGATCCAGTGCCTGTCCTCCCGCCATGCCCCGGTGACCGGAGGCGGCGGAGAGTTCCAGGGTCATGGCCACAACCGTGGTCGCCGGCCGGTCAGTGCCGGAAAGCGTCTCGAAGGCAAGCGTCTGCAGGGCATCCCCGGTGAGGATGGCGGTGGCCTCATCGAATGCTACGTGGCAGGTGGGCTGCCCGCGGCGGAGGTGGTCGTCATCCATTGCCGGCAGGTCATCGTGTACCAGTGAGTAGGCATGGATGAACTCAACCGCCACTGCAGCGGGCAGGGCGTAGTCATCGTTGCTTTCCCCGGCACAGCGGCAGGCGGCCAGCACCAGCGCGGGGCGCAGGCGTTTGCCGCCACCGAGGACCGCGTGGCGCATGGCCTGGTGAAGGCGGCGGGGCTCGGTGTCCGGGTCCGGAAGCGCCTGTTCCAGGGCGAGCTCCAGACGCTGACGGGTGTCGTTGAGGAAGGCGTCGACGGTCATGCCTCGGAGCTGTCCTCCGGGAAGGGACGTGTTTCAAGCTCGCCCTGGCTGTTCTCGATGACCTGCTCCACCCGCTGCTCCGCATCGCGCAGGGACTGCTGGCATGAGCGGGTGAGCTGAACGCCGCGCTCGAACGCCTTCAGGGATTCCTCCAGTGGCATATCCCCCTGTTCGAGCTTGCGAACCAGGGATTCCAGCTCCTGGATGCTCGTCTCGAAGGTGGCGGCATTGCCGCTGTCACTGTTGCTGCTGTCACTTTCACTCATGCATCCACTCCCGTTGCTGCCGGTGCCACCACCGGGTGAACGGCCGGATTGTAGCATGCCCTCGGGCCCAGTCACCCGCGCCGGGCCGTAATCCGGAACCGCGGCGTCCGGGCCTGCGGCCGTTTCCATCCTCTGGTACCATGCCGGCCTTCATTGGACAACGGAACGGAATCGGATGGGCATCCTCGAAGCACTGGCTTTCTATCTGGGACTGGGCGCCGTTGCTGGAACGCTGGCCGGTCTTTTCGGAATCGGCGGCGGGCTCATCATCGTCCCCGCGCTGGTGTTTGCCTTTGGCTGGCAGGGTGTCAGCGGGAGCATTTCCGCGCACCTGGCGGTCGGTACCTCGCTGGCCACGGTCGTGTTCACTTCCCTGAGTTCCATCCGAACCCACCACGGCAAGGGCGCCGTCCGCTGGGAGCTGTTCCGGCCCATGGCTGCGGGTATACTGCTGGGGGCCGCGCTGGGCGCAGTAACGGCCGGGCTTCTCAGCGGTGAGATGCTTCAGGGGATCATTGGTGTCTTCGTGCTCCTGGTTGCCGCTAAGATGGTGACCGGCTGGTCCCCAATGGCATCCGACCGCCAGCCCGCAAAAGCGGAACTCGGCGGTGTGGGTGGTGGCATCGGCTGGCTTTCCGCGATTGTCGGCATCGGTGGTGGCACGCTGACAGTGCCGTACCTGACGTGGGTCGGGGTCCGCATGCAGCACGCGGTGGGCACATCGGCGGCCTGTGGCCTTCCCATTGCGGTGTCTGGAGCGCTGACGAACATGGTCGTGGGCTGGGGGCGTGAGGGACTTCCGGAGTACAGTGTCGGGTTCGTGTTCCTGCCGGCGCTGCTGGGTATTGTACTGATGAGCGTTCCCTTTGCCCGCGTTGGGGCGCTGTTGGCACACCGGTTGGATGAGCGCTGGCTCAAGCGCCTGTTCGCGCTGCTGCTGGTGGTGATTGGTGTGCGGTTTCTGATTTCAGGTTGAAGGTCTCATGCTGGTACATCCGCAATTTGATCCGGTCGCTGTTTCACTGGGCCCTCTGGACATCCACTGGTACGGGCTGACCTACCTGGTCGCCTTCGTCGGGGGCTGGGCTCTGGCGCGGCTGCGTACCAGCCGCCCGGATTCGCCGGTCAACGCCGAGCAGCTGGGGGACCTGCTGTTCTATATGGCGCTGGGTGTGATCCTCGGCGGGCGCTTTGGCTACGTGCTGTTCTACCACTTTGAACGCTTTCTGGCGGAACCGCTCTGGCTCATCCAGATCTGGGAAGGTGGTATGTCCTTCCATGGTGGTCTCATCGGTGTACTGGCGGCCATGCTGATGTTCGCCCGCCGTATCGACACCGGTTTCTTCAATATCGCGGATTTCATCGCACCGGTGATTCCCGTGGGCCTGGGCCTTGGGCGGATTGGTAACTTCATCAACGGTGAACTCTGGGGGCGCCCCACATCGCCGGAACTGCCCTGGGCCATGGTGTTTCCACAGGCTGGGGATGCCCTGCCGCGCCATCCCTCGCAGCTTTACCAGTTCGCGCTTGAGGGGGTGTTGCTGTTCGTGGTGCTGTGGTGGTTCTCTGCCAGGCCACGACCTCGCATGGCGGTTTCAGGGCTCTTCCTGGCCGGTTATGGGGTGCTGCGTTCCGTGGCCGAGTTCTACCGCGAGCCTGATGCCCATCTGGGCTTTGTGCTGCTGGACTGGATGACCATGGGGCAGGTCCTGTCCGTGCCCATGATCGTGGCCGGCGTCATTCTGCTGTTTCTGGCCTATCGACAGGGGAGGTCCGCCTGAATGGAATCCTATCTGGCGCTGATGCGCGATGTGATTGATAACGGCGTTGACCGGGGCGACCGAACCGGCGTCGGTACCCGTTCGGTGTTCGGGCGTCAGCTGCGTTTTGACCTGGGGCAGGGCTTTCCGCTGCTGACCACCAAGAAGGTCCATGTGCGCAGCATCATCCATGAACTCCTGTGGTTCCTGCGCGGCTCAACCGACAACCGTGAGCTGCAGCAGCATAACGTCTCGATCTGGAACGAGTGGGCCACGGAAGAGGGAGACCTGGGCCCGATCTATGGCAAGCAATGGCGCAGCTGGCAGTGCCCGGATGGCAGCACCGTGGACCAGATCAGCGACGTGCTGGATGGTATCCGCAACCGACCCAAGTCACGGCGGCTGTTGGTGACGGCCTGGAACCCAGCGGAGCTTCCGGATGAGTCCATGGGCCCGCAGGAGAACGTGCACGCGGGCCGGATGGCGCTGGCGCCCTGCCATTGCCTGTTCCAGTTCTTCGTAGAGAACGGACGGCTCTCCTGCCAGCTCTATCAGCGCAGTGCCGACCTGTTCCTGGGTGTGCCGTTCAACATCGCCTCCTACAGCCTGCTCACCTGCATGATGGCCCAGCAGGCCGGCCTGGAGCCCGGGGATTTCGTGCATACCTTCGGGGATGTGCACCTGTACCAGAATCACCTGACCGACGAGATTGTTTACGAGCAGCTGCGCCGCACGCCGGGCCCGTTGCCGGAGCTGGCGCTGCGACGCTGCCCGTCGAGTCTTTTTGAATACAGGGAAGAGGATTTCCGTATTACGGGTTATGATCCGTACCCGGTAATCCGTGCCCCCATCGCCATCTGAGGTCTGTTCATGCGCATTGCACTGATGGTCGCCATGGCCCGGAACCGGGTGATCGGCCGTAATAACCGTCTTCCCTGGTATCTGCCCGAGGAGCTCCAGTACTTCAAGCAGGCCACCATGGGCAAGCCCATCATCATGGGGCGCCGCACCCATGAATCCATCGGTCGCCCGCTTCCCGGGCGCAGCAACATCGTGCTCACCCGGGATACGGCCTGGTCGGGGGAGGGCGTCTGCGTGGTGCACTCCCTGGAGGCGGCTCTGGAGCAGGCGCAACAGCAGGGGCTGATCGATGGCGCCGAGGAGGCCGTGGTCATTGGTGGAGCCCAGATCTACGCGGAGGCGCTGCCGGTGGCGGACCGGCTCTATCTGACCGAGGTCCATGCCGAGGTGGAGGGGGATACCTTTTTCCCGGAGGTGGATCTCAGCCGCTGGGAGGAGGTTTCACGCGTGGATCATGCCGGTGGCGAGGAAGCCAACCGCTACCCTTACAGCATTGTTGTTTACGACCGGGGAGAGGTCTGAATGAGTGATTTCGACAACCTGATGCACGCCGCCCGGGAAGGGCGGGCTGATCTGACTCCGGATTGGGGCCAGGGGCGTGCCACGTTTGGCGGGCTTCTGGCGGCCATGGCCCATGAGGCCATGCGGGGGCAGCTGGTGGATGAGCGGCCACTGCGCTCGCTGGCGGTTTCCTTCGTGGGGCCGGCGGCGCCGGATCAGTCCGTTGATGTGAGTGCGGAGATCCTGCGCCAGGGCAAGGCGGTAACCCAGGTGGAGAGCCGTATCCACCTGGGCGGTGACACTGTCATGGTGGCCATGGGCAGTTTCGGGTCCGGCCGGGAGTCCGTGGTCTCGGTGGATCAGGAGCCGGCCCCGACGGCACCGGATCCCGGGGCCGCGCAGCCGATGCCGCAGATCGAGGGCGTAACCCCGGATTTCATGCGCCACTACGATCTGCGGTTCTGTCTCGGCGGGTTTCCGTTCAGTGGCTCAAGCGACCGCACCATGGGAGGCTGGATGCGCTTCAGTGAGGCGCCGCCGGCCATCACCCATTCGCACCTGGTGGCCCTGGTGGATACCTGGCCTCCGGCCGTGCTGCCGCACCTGAGCCAGCCGGCGCCGGCCAGTACCCTGAGCTGGACCATGGAGCTGGTGCACCCCATGCCATCCATCGGTCCCTCCGACTGGCTGCTCTACCGCGCCACCATTGATCAGGCCCGGGACGGCTATGGCCTTACCCGGGCCGGCATCTGGACCGCCGAGGGCGAGCTGGTGGCCCGCAGCCAGCAGACGGTCACGGTTTTCGCCTGAGATGAAGGATCAGCGCCAGGCCATGATCCTGGGCGTGACCACGGTGCTGCTGTGGTCGACGGCGGCGACGGCCTTCAAGATCTCGCTGGAACACCTGTCGCGCACCGGGCTCATGTTTTGGGGGGTGACCTTTTCCATACTGGTGCTCGTGGCCTGGCAGGCGTGGCAGAGGCGCCTGGGTGAGACCCTGCGCCCGGGGCGGAAGGGGCTGCTGCTGTCCCTCGGGTTCGGACTCATCAATCCGATCCTCTACTACATCCTGCTGTTCGGCGCCTATGACCTGCTGCCGGCGCAGGAGGCGATGGCCATCAACTACACCTGGGCCCTGACGCTCACCTACCTGGCGGTGCCGTTTCTGGGCCACCGGCTGAAGACGGTGGACGCCCTTGCCGGACTGATCTGCTACAGCGGTGTCTTCATCATCGCCACGCGCGGGGATCCGCTGGCATTTGATCTCTCAAACGGGCCGGGCGTGGTGCTGGCCCTTCTGAGCACACTGGTCTGGGCGTTCTACTGGATCTTCAATACCCGTGATACCCGCGAGCCGGTTGCCGGTCTGCTGCTGAACTTCCTGGTAGCCTGGCCTTTGATTCTGGTTCTGGCTCTTTGGGATGGCTGGCGGTGGCCTGCCTGGCAGGGGCTGGCCGGAGCCGCCTGGGTGGGTGCCTTCGAGATGGGGATCGCCTTCGTGCTCTGGCTGCTGGCCATGAAGAAGGCCACCAATACCTCGCGCCTGAGCAACCTGATCTTTCTTTCACCCCCGCTGTCGCTGGGCTTTATAGCGCTCATCGTGGGCGAGCCGATCCTGGGGTCAACGGTGGTGGGGCTGGCACTGGTCATCACCGGGCTCTACCTGCAGCAGCACGTGCACTCGCGCAGTCAGTGATCCTCGACCGGACGGCGGTTGGAGCGCGGGTCTTCCCAGTCGAGTTCACGCGGGTCGTACCAGCCGAGCGCTTCGCGCACGCGCTGGCGTGAACGTTCGGAGAGTGTGTCCCAGATGGCTTCGAAGCGTTCCGTGGCCTCGCTGCGGACCGGGCCGCTGCGACTCTGAAGGCGGTGAATGATGGCAGGAAGGCCCAATGCCTCGCCAAGCTGGCCGGGCACGATGCGCTCCTCACCCAGAACCTTGCGCTTGTGGGTACGGCTGGCGAGCACATGCTGGAGCGCCTCGGCGGCGCTCAGGGCGCTTTCCTCGGAGAAACGGTTGTCAGTCACGATGGTATGACCTGGATTCAGAGCCGATCCGGGAACTATAACGCGCCTGTAATCCGGCTGTCTGCCCCCAAGGGAGATGACGAGCGAACCCGTGATTGGTACTGTATCAACCTTCTTGAATCGAGGGAGTACAGAAAGTGGACAACGACAGCATCAAGGGTGCCTATAAGCGTTACGCACCGGTGTACGACTGGGTGTTCGGGCTGGTGTTCCGGAACGGCCGGCATGTGGCCATGGACTCTCTTCAGTTTGAGTCCGGGGATCATGTCCTCGAGCTGGGCGTGGGCACAGGCCTTTCGCTGCCGGAATATCCCGATGACGTGGATATCCATGTTACTGGCGTTGATATTTCACAGGACATGCTCGACAAGGCCGAGAAGCGCATCCAGAAGCACGGCCTGACCAACTGCGAGCTGTACAACATGGACGCCGAAGCGCTGGACTTCCCGGACAACAGCTTCGACAAGATCATGGTCCTGTACGTGCTCTCCGTGGTGCCTGATCCCTACAAGGTAATGAGCGAGGTGCGCCGGGTCGCCAAGCCGGGTGCGGACGTGATCTTCGTTAACCACTTCGCCAAGGAGAATCCCCTTGTCCGCCGGTTCGAGTCCGCGCTTTCGCGCTGGGCCGCGCCGCTTGGCTTTGATCCGGACTTCCCCATGGAACCGGTGCTTGAGAATGTGGGCCTGAACGTGGAGAGGATTGAGTCCGTGAACCTGTTCGGTTACTGGACCATGCTGCACGGGCGTTGCCCCGAAGAGTAACCCCCGTCCGCCGGGAGCCACGGCTATGAATCGAGCACTGTTCCCTCTCAACTCGGTGGTGCTTCCCGGCGGCCGCCTGCCTCTGCGGCTCTTCGAACGCCGCTATATGGACATGCTCACCCATTCATTGCGCGCCCGGGAGCCCTTTGTGCTGGTTCTGCTTGAGCAGGGCGGCAGTGATACCAGCGCGGATGCCGCCTTCCATCCGATTGGCTGTGAGGTTTCGGTGGTGGATTTCTCGCCGCTGGAGAACGGCTTGCTGGGCATTACCGTGGAAGGTCTCGGCAAGGTGTCCGTGGCCCGGAACTGGCGGGAGACGGATGGCCTCAACCGCGGTGACGTGGTGGCTCTGCCCGAGGAGCCCCGGGCGCGTACGCCCTTGCGGCACGAGGATCTTTCCGAGCTGCTGGCGGCGCTGTGCCGGCATCCATCCGTGGCGGAACTCGGCCTGACCATTGACTACGACGATGCGCGTCAGGTCGGGTGGCGGCTGACGGAGCTGTTGCCGTTGGCTATTGAGCAGCGTCAGTCGCTGGTGGAGATGGATGACCCCTTGGAGCGGCTGGAAGTGCTGTCACGGCTGGTGGATGATATGGAGTGAGCCTGAGTGCCCAGGTGCCAGACCTGGTCGTGGCCGCGCCTCTGGGCCTCCCCGAGCGCTTTCTCACAGCGCTGGCGCAGTGAGTCCGCCGAGGTTTCCCCGGGCGAGCGCGTGGTACAGCCGATGCTGGCTGTGATGCTCTCCACCGTGGGCCAGCGTGACTCGCCCAGCAGCCGCCGCACGCGTTCCGCGGTCACCCGCAGCCCCTCTTCAGGGGTGAACGGCAGCAGCAGGAAGAAGCGGCCGTCGCCCAGATGGTAGTGGCTGTCCCCGGCCCGGATGGTGGTACGCAGGCTCCGGCTGATGGCGGCACTGAGCCCGGTCAGTGCGTCCTCGCCGTAAACACCGGAGAGTTCCTCCCGGTGATCGATCCTCAGCAGGGCCAGCGACAGCGGGTGGCCCGTGGCCTCGGAGCGACTGATCTCCCTGCTGAGGGTCTCATTGAGACTGCGTTCGTTGTAGGCCCCGGTTTCCGGGTCCACGATGGTCAGCGTGTCCACGTAGCGGGCACTGGCATGATAGTGGCGCGCGAACCAGCCGGCACCGCCTGCCAGGAGCAGGGCGGTGCCGGCGAGCGTCAGTTGTTCCCGCGGTGGCAGATTCCAGGCCGCGATCAGGCTGAGGAGCAGGCCAGCTGCACAGAGGGCGGCGGCCTGGTGGACCCTGAGAAGCAGGAAGGCAGCCATCAGCATCGGGTAGAGCCAGTAGAAGGCAAGGGACGGCTCCCGGGCAATGGCCTGGAGAATAATGATGGCCATCAGGACCAGGATCAGCAGGTGGCTGCGGGTCTGAAGCTGGCGGTGTCGCCGGATCAGGGTGGCGGCAATGCCGGCGGCCGCCAGAGCGGTAATGGTCAGGCCGCTGAAGAACAGCTCGTAGAAGCCGTAACGCAGGCTCCGTTCCGCCAGGATCATGAAGCACAGCAGCATCAGCGCATAGACGACGCTGTTCGTACGGGTGCGCAGTGCGGTTTCAGTCATGACCTGTGCCTCCGGCGTCCGTCCATGTAAGCGTCCGGTTGCCCCCCTGTTTCTGGGCCCGGCGCAGGGTTTCCTGGGCCTTTTCTGAAAGGCTGCGGGCGTCATCGCCCACATTGGCGCCCACCACGCCGGCCGAGAGCGTCAGCTCCATCCCTTCGCGGGTGAGCATGTCCTTGGCCTGGCTGCGGATGCCTTCAATGGTTCGGACGGAATCGGGTGTCGCAGTGGCTGGCAACACAATGATGAAACCGGTTTCATTATTGCGGTAGTAGCTGTCGAAGTCCCGCAGGGTGCGATGCAGCAGCCGGCCGAGCCGCACCATCAGGTTGCTCTGATCCTGTTCCGGGAGCGGGGTTTCGGGGGCATCAAGATGCAGGACAGCCACGGTAACCGGTGTGCCTTCGCGCTCACCCCGCCGGATCTCACGGTTCAGGTCACTGTCGAGGTAGTCCCTGATGGAGGCGAGGGTGAGTGAGTCGGTGCGTCGCAGGGGGGCCAGCTGGGCGGCCTTGTATTCCCGCAGGTACACGAAAACCGCGGCCAGGCCGGTGGCAAGGATCAGCATGGGTACGAACTGGTGGCGGGCCATGCCGAGTTCGGACGACAGACCCAGGCTGAGTGTGGCGGCCAGGAAAACCGCGCAGCCGGCTCCTGCCACCCACAGGCCCCAGCCGGCGAACAGTGACAGCGGCACCAGGAACGCCAGGGGCGTCAGCCAGGGCCAGTGCCCGGCGAAGATCGCGAGGCTCAGAAGCAAAAGCAGCAGGGATCCGGCCCGCAGCGTCCACCGCAGTGGTACGGGCATTGCTGTTTCCGTTTCCATGATCAGCTCCCGGTGTTGCAATGCGAGGCTGTATCCGCTGCCCCACGCACGCGTATAATAGCGTACTTTTCCCGCAGTGCCCTGAAAACAGATGCGGAATCCGATTGGGAGGGATATGAGCACAGAATCCATGATGCGGGCCCTGGGTGAACAGGCCAGGGCGGCGAGCCGCGAACTGGCGCGTTCGAGCACCGGAGCGCGCAATGAGGCCCTTCTTGCCACGGCCCGGGCGCTCGACGCCAGCCGGGAGACGCTGCAGGCGGAAAACCGTAAGGATCTGGAGGCGGGTCGTGACAAGGGGCTTGATGAGGCCATGCTGGACCGCCTGGAACTCACCGGCGGCCGCATCGATACCATGATCGAGGGCCTGCGCCAGGTCGCCGGGCTCACGGACCCGGTGGGCGTGATCACGGATATGGAGTACCGTCCGTCCGGTATCCAGGTCGGGCGCATGCGGGTGCCGCTGGGGGTGATCGGCATCATCTACGAGTCCCGTCCCAACGTCACCGTGGATGCGGCCAGTCTTTGCATCAAATCCGGCAACGCCACGGTGCTGCGTGGTGGCTCCGAGGCCTCGCACTCGAATCAGGCCATTGCCGCATGCGTGGCACAGGGGCTGCGGGAAGCCGGGTTGCCCGAGACCGGCGTGCAGGTGGTTGGAACCACCGATCGCGAGGCCGTGGGTCACCTGATCCGGATGCCCGAGTACGTGGATGTGATCGTTCCCCGTGGTGGCAAGAGCCTGATCGAGCGCATCAGTAATGAGGCCTCGGTGCCTGTCATCAAGCATCTGGACGGGATCTGCCACAGTTTCCTGGATCGTGACGCGGATCCGGAGAAGGCCGTGAGCGTGACGCTCAATGCCAAGACCCAGCGTTACGGCACCTGCAATACACTGGAAACCCTGCTGGTGGATGGCCCCGTCGCCGAATCCCTGTTGCCGCCAATTGCCGAGCAGCTGCAGCGTATCGGCGTGGAACTGCGAGGCTGCGCCACTACCCGTGCCATTCTCCCGGAGGCCGGTGAGGCAACGGAGGAGGACTGGGCCACGGAATACCTGGCGCCGGTGCTGTCGATCCGGGTCGTGGACGGGCTGGATGCGGCCATGGCGCACATCAACCGTTACAGCTCCCAGCATACCGACAGTATCATCACCGAGAACTATACCCGGGCGCGGCGCTTTCTGACGGAGGTGGACTCCAGTTCTGTGATGGTCAATGCCTCCACGCGTTTCGCGGATGGCTTTGAATACGGCCTCGGGGCCGAGATTGGCATTTCCACCGACAAGCTGCACGCCCGGGGTCCGGTAGGGCTGGAAGGGCTGACCAGCCAGAAATACGTTGTGTTCGGGGATGGCCATGTCCGTGATTGACCTGGAGCCGGCATGCTGCACGTGATGCTGGGCGGCACCTTCGACCCCGTCCACAACGGCCACCTCCGGATGGCGGTGGAGCTGCATGAACGTCTCGACGGTGCCCGCATCCGGCTCATGCCCTGCCATCGCCCGCCGCACCGTGATCAGCCGGGGGCGGAGGGCGCCCACCGGTTGGAAATGTTGCGGGACGCGGTCGCGGAAGAGCCGGGACTGATGGTGGATTCCCGCGAACTGGACCAGGACCGGGTATCCTATACCGGCGAGACCCTCCAGCAGCTGCGGTCTGAGCTGGGGGCGGAGACCCCGCTGGCAATGGTTGTGGGAACCGATGCCTTCAACACCTTCGATCAGTGGCGCGGCTGGATGCAACTGCCGGAGCTCGCCCATATAATCGTGGTCAACAGACCCGGATTTCCTTTGGCGCCCCCCGAGCCTGTTGCAGCCATGTTGCAGGAACGCCGGGCAGCCGAAGCGGCTGAGCTCCAGCGCAGTGCCAGTGGTTCCATTCTGGTGATGGAGTTGCCGTTGCTGGAAATTGCGGCCACGGAAGTCCGGAGCCGGGCGGTTGCCGGGCGATCAATCCGCTACCTGGTGCCGGATGCGGTCTGGCGCACCATTCGGGATCAGGGGCTGTACCGACTTGAAACAGGATGATTATGGATTCTGAACAACTGAAGTCACTGGCGGTGGATGCCGTCGAATCAATGAAGGGCCAGGATGTGGCTGTACTGGATGTGCGCGACCGTACCAGCATGACGGATTACATGGTCATCGCCTCGGGCAACTCCAATCGCCATATCCACTCGCTGGCTGAGGAAGTGGTACAGCGTGCCAAGCAGGAGGCGGACAGCAAGCCCAAACTCGAGGGCGGTGAAACCAGTGACTGGGTGCTGGTGGACATGGGCGACGTCATCGTCCACCTGATGCTGCCGGCAACCCGGGAATTCTACGATCTGGAACGGTTCTGGCGGGATGCTCCGGGGCTGGGCGCCGCGGGTACGGAGTAGCATGCACCTGAAGGTCATCAGCGCCGGGCAGAAACTGCCCGACTGGGTCAATGCGGGCTTTGAGGAGTACCGCAGGCGCTTCCCCCGCGAAATGCGGCTGGAGCTGACGGAAGTGCCCCTCGGTGGGCGGGGGCGTCAGGCCGATACGGCGCGCGCGGTTCGGGATGAAGGCGAGCGGATGCTGAAGGCGCTGCGAGGCCCTGAATGGGTGATCGCCCTTGAGATTGACGGTCGCCAGTGGTCCACGGAGAAGCTCGCCGAGCGCCTAGAGCACTGGCGGATGGAAGGGCAGGACGTGGCCTTTTTGATCGGTGGGCCGGAAGGACTCTCGGATGCCTGCCGGCAGCGTGCCAATCAGGCCTGGTCGCTGTCGCCGCTGACGCTTCCGCATCCCCTGGTGCGGGTGATGCTGGCTGAGCAGCTTTACCGTGCCTGGAGCATCAACTGCAACCATCCCTACCACAGGGCTGGCTGACAATGAGCTGGGGCACCCTCCGCAATACCAGCCAGGAACGGGAACTCTTCCAGCGCCGCTCCTTCGTGGCCATCATCGTGGTTATCCTGATGACCGGGGTCCTGATCGGCCGCTTCTACTACCTCCAGATCATCGAACACGAAACCTACACCACCATTTCCGACCGCAATCGGGTCCAGGTGCAACCCGTGCCTCCGACAAGGGGGCTGATCTACGACCGTAATGGTGTGCTGCTGGCGGAAAACCGCCCGGTTTTCAGTCTGACGGTCATCCCGGAGCAGGTGTCGGACATGGATGCCCTCATTGGTGAGATCCGGGATATTGTCGACGTTCCGCCGGGGGATGTTGAGAACTTCCGTGAGCGGCTGGATGAACGGCGCCGGCCTTTCGAGCCCGTGCCGCTGCGTTACCACCTGACTGAAGCCGAGATGGCCAGACTCGCCGTGAATCGTCACAGCCTGCCCGGTGTGGAGATGGAGGCACGGCTGGTGCGGTACTACCCCTATGGCCGGCTGACCTCCCATGTGCTGGGGTATGTGGGCAGGATCAATGAACAGGATGCACGCCGCATTGATCAGGTGGCATACGCGGGCACCCACTACATTGGCAAGACGGGTATTGAGCGGGTCTACGAAAAGGAGCTGCACGGTGAAGTGGGGTATCAGAATGTTGAAACCAACGCCCGTGGCCGGGTCATGCGGGTACTTGAGCGCGAGGACCCCAGTCCGGGCCAGGACCTGACCCTGAACCTGGATATCCGGCTTCAACAGGTGGCTCATGAAGCACTGGGCGACAGGCGTGGCGCCATTGTTGCCATTAACCCCGAGACGGGGGGGCTGCTGGCGCAGGTCAGTACCCCCGGGTTTGATACCAACAAATTTGTTACCGGTATTGGTCACGAGAGCTATGCCGAGCTCCGGGATTCGCTGGACAAACCCCTGTTCAACCGTGCCACCCGCGGCCAGTACCCGCCGGGTTCCACAATCAAGCCCATGCTTGCCCTCGCCGGGCTGGCCTCGGATACCGTGACCCAGTCCGAGATCGTCTATGACCCTGGTTACTATGAATTGCCGAACAGCAGCCAGGTCTTCCGTAACTGGAAGCGGCAGGGGCATGGGGACACGACCCTGTATGACGCGATCGTGCTGTCCAGCGATACCTATTTCTACAAGATGGCGTACGAGATGGGCGGCGGTATGATGGCTGACTATCTGGAACATTTCGGGTTTGGTACCGTTACCTCCCTGGACGTCAGGGACGAGCTTCCGGGGATCCTGCCAAGCCCGGAATGGAAACGCCGGGTGCACAATGAGCCCTGGTATCCTGGGGACTCCGTGAACATGGGCATCGGCCAGGGCTATTTCCTCTCCACGCCCCTGCAGCTGGCGGCGACGACCAGCGTGCTCGCCAGCCGCGGAGAACGTCATGCGCCCCGCCACCTGCGCTACATCGAGGGCGACATTCCGGCCCGGCATCTGCTTCCGGACGTTGTGCGTCCTCCGGTCGAGATGGCCAGTGAGTCGGACTGGGAATACGTCATCAACGCCATGGAGGACGTGGTGCATGGCTCGGAGGGCACCGCCCGGCGTATCAGTCCGGGTCTTAATTACCGCATGGCGGGCAAGACAGGCACCTCCCAGGTGTTCAGTCTGGAGGGGGAAGAGTATGACGAGGATGAAATCGCCAAGCGCATGCGGGATCATGCGTTGTTTGTTGCCTTTGCTCCGGCTGACGATCCGGAAATCGTTGTGTCCGTGCTGGTGGAAAACGGCGGCAGCGGCAGTGCTACGGCAGCCCCCGTGGCGCGCCAGGTGACGGATGCATGGATCAATGGCTTCCCGGAGGTGCTGACGGAACAGGCGGTGCCGGGGGCGATGGACGATGAATGATGGGGTCACCGGGGGAGAGCAGCCGTGAGCCATGAGTTCGTACGCCAGATTGCGTTTGAGCCGGATCACCTGAACCGCCGTGGCGGGTGGATGAGCCGGCTGCACCTGGACCCGTGGTTACTGCTGTTGCTGTTCCTGATCATGGGGGGCGGGCTGGTTGTTCTGTACAGTGCGGGCGAGAATGGCATGGCCATTGTCCAGAGCCAGGCGCTGCGCATTGGGGTGGGACTGCTGGCGATGCTGTTCTTCGCGCAACTGGATCCCATGCTGTACCGGCGCTGGTCGCCCTGGCTGTATCTGGCCGGCATTCTGTCACTGGTTCTGGTGCTGCTCTTTGGTGCCGGTGCCCAGGGGGCCCAGCGGTGGCTGGCGCTGCCGGGGCTGCCTCGCTTCCAGCCGTCCGAGGCAATGAAGCTGGGGGTTCCCCTGATGGTCTCGTGGTTCCTGGCCCAACTGTCACTGCCACCCAGGCTGTTGCCCATCCTCATGGCCCTGGGGCTGACCGCGCTGCCGGGCGCGCTGATCATTGCTCAGCCGGACCTGGGGACCGCTGTACTTGTCATCGCCTCCGGTCTTGCCGTGCTCTTCCTTGCCGGGCTGAGCTGGAAGCTGATCATGTTGATGGTGGCCGCGGGCGGCGCCTCCATACCCATGCTCTGGCTGTTCGTGATGCGGGACTACCAGAAGGAGCGGGTGCTGACGCTTCTCAACCCCGGCAGTGACCCGCTTGGCGCTGGCTGGAACATCACGCAGTCCAAGACCGCCATCGGCTCCGGCGGCCTTCACGGCAAGGGCTGGGGAGAAGGCACCCAGTCCCATCTGGATTTTCTGCCGGAGGGCCATACGGATTTCATACTGGCGGTTCTGGCGGAGGAGTTCGGGTTTGTGGGGGTGACCCTGCTTCTGGTCCTTTACGCGCTGGTGGTGATCCGCTGCCTGTACATCGCGTCCATGGCGCAGACCTCGTTCAGTCGCCTTCTCTCCGGCGGGCTTGCCATCATCTTCTTCATGTATGTGGTCGTGAACGTCGCCATGGTCAGCGGTCTGATGCCGGTGGTGGGGGTGCCGCTGCCGCTGGTCAGCTTTGGGGGAACGTCCATCGTGACGCTGCTCGCGGGCTTCGGTATTCTTATGGCCGTGCACACCCATCGACGCATGCTGGAGTCCTGACCCGATACCATGACCCGTTTCCCGATTGTTCTGTTGATCGCCCTTTTCAGCCTGTCTGTGATGGCCGCCACATCGGACCGGGAGCGGTTTGTTGAGCGCATGGTCCGGGAGGAGGGGTTCGAACGCGAGCAGGTGAGCGCATGGTTGGATGCCGCCCGCCATGATGAGGCAGTGATCGAGCGCATCAGTGCCCCCGCCGAAAAGGTACTGGAATGGGGTGAGTACCGCGGAATCTTCCTGACCCCGGAACGGGTCAAGCAGGGGCGGGCCTTCATGGCGCGTCACCGGGAGACTCTTGCCAGGGCTGAACGGCGGTATGGTGTGCCCTCAGAGCTGGTTGCGGCGATCATCGGGATTGAGACGTTCTACGGCCGTCATGCCGGAAACGACCGGGTGCTGGACGCCCTGTTTACTCTGGGTTTCGGCTACCCGCCCAGAGCCGATTTCTTCCGCGAGGAGCTGCGCCACTTCCTCTTGCTGGCGCGGGATCAGGGGTTTGACCCGCGCGATCCCATGGGGTCCTATGCGGGCGCCATGGGGTATGGCCAGTTCATCGCCAGCAGCTATCGGCACTACGCTGTGGATTTTGATGGTGATGGCGTCGTGGATCTGTTCGACAGCCCAGTGGATGCCATTGGGAGTGTCGCCAACTATTTCCACGAACATCACTGGCATCCGGGAGCACCGGTGGTCATGCCCCTGGAGCAGTGGCGTGGGCCCGTTGGCGAGACCCGGCTGTTGCGGTTGACCGTGGAGGGCCGTCAACAGGACTGGATCGCGCATGCCAACTTTGACGTCATCACCCGCTACAACCACAGCGACCTGTACGCCATGGCGGCGTGGTCGCTGGCACAGCGTCTGCAGGAGGCCGCACTGGATGAGTAGTGGGGCCCGACTGCTGTTGCTGGCGCTGGTGTTGCTGGTTACCGGGTGTGCCGGTACCGGGCAGCGTCAATCCGATGACCGTTACACTCTGTCCCAGGACACTGGCCCGGATCGGGAACTCGACATTGCCAGCATCGAGGAGCCGGAACCGCGTTATGAACCCCCCAGCAAGGGCGGCAACAAGTCACCCTACGAAGTCTGGGGCAAGACCTATGAAGTCATGGACTCCGCGGAGGGGTATGAGGCCCGGGGGCGGGCCAGCTGGTATGGCCGCAAGTTCCATGGCCACCTGACCTCCAATGGTGAGACCTACAACATGTACGAGCTCAGCGCGGCTCACCGCAACCTGCCCCTGCCCACCTATGTCCGTGTCACCAACCTGGAGAACGACCGCTCCACCATTGTCAGGGTCAACGATCGCGGTCCCTTTCACGGCGAGCGTCTGATTGACCTCTCGTATGCTGCGGCCAAGGTGCTTGGATTCGAGGGCCAGGGTACGACGCGTGTGCATATTGAGGCCGTTGCGGCCAGCCCCGATGATTCGGGCGCCAGTCCCGAGGCCAGGGGAGGCGAGACCGGAACCGCTGAAAAGCCCGCATTACCATCGGGAAACAAAGAGGACCGTCTCTTTGTTCAGGTGGGCGCATTTGGTAACTTAACCGCCGCCACGCAGCTCAAGGCCCAGCTTCACATGGTGACAGCCGGCGACGTCCACCTGGTAGAGGGTCGGAACGGTGAGCAGATCCATCGTGTCTGGGTTGGCCCTTTCCGGGAGCGGGGAGCGGCCGAGCAGGCTCGCCGCGCCATTGAGCGGAACGAGCTGGGGCAGCCCATCATCATTACACGGCCCGTCGGTAGCACGGGCTGAACATCAGGACGATACAACCATGCGTAAGCTGTTCTCGATTCTACTGGTTTTCTGCATTGCTTCCGCGGCGGCGCCGCTTCAGGCATCGAGCCTGATACCGTCGCCACCGGAGCTGGGTGCGGACTCCTACATTCTCATGGATATCCAGAGCGGGCGGGTCCTGGTCGAGAAAAACGCGGATCAGCGGGTGGCACCGGCGAGCCTGACCAAGATGATGACGGCTTACATCGCGGACCGCGAGATGGAGGCCGGTCGCCTGAGCATGGATGAGGAAACCACGGTGAGCGTCAATGCGTGGAAGACCGGCGGCTCCCGGATGTTCCTCAAGGAAGGCACCAAAGTAACCGTGCGGGAACTGATGCACGGCATCATCGTGCAGTCGGGCAATGATGCCAGCGTGGCGCTGGCGGAACACATTGCCGGGGGCGAGGGCTCATTCGCCCAGATGATGAACCAGCAGGCCAGCCAGCTGGGAATGGACAATACCCACTTCACCAACCCCACCGGCCTGCCTGACCCGGATATGTACACCACGGCGCGGGACATGGCACTCCTGTCGAGCGCCAAGATCCGTGATTTTCCGGATACCTATGATCTCTACTCCAAGCGCCATTACACGTACAACGGCATCCGCCAGCCCAATCGTAACCAGCTGCTCTGGCGTGACAAATCCGTCGACGGGCTCAAGACCGGGCATACGGATGACGCGGGCTACTGCCTGGCGGCATCCGCCGAACGCGACGGCATGCGCCTGGTCAGTGTGGTTATGGGAGCCGCCAGCGAAGAAGCCAGGGCGCGTGAGTCCCAGCAGCTTCTGAATTACGGTTTCCGTTACTATGAAACCTTCCGTCTTTACGAGGGCGGGGAAAAGGTGACCGATGCCCGGGTCTGGAAAGGTGCTGGCGATCGGGTGGATCTTGGTATTCAGGAAGATCTGTATCTCACGGTTCCGAACGGAGCGCGGGAAGAACTGGAGCCTGCCGTATCCGTTGAATCCGTCCTCGAGGCCCCGATCGAGCGCGGTGAGGTGTTCGGGGACCTGACGGTGACCCATGAAGACAGCACACTCGCCGAAAGGGAGTTGGTGGCGCTGCATTCCGTGGAGCAGGGTGGGCTTTTCCGCCGCCTCTGGGACACCATCAAGCTGTTCTTCCTGGGGCTGTTCCAGTAACCTAGGGGCATGAGTGAAGGCCAGAATCCCCAGATCGAGTTCCCCTGTGACTACCCGATCAAGGTGATCGGGGATCACAGCGAAGATTTCGCACTGACGGTGACCCGGGTTGTGCAGCAGTTCGACCCGGCGTTTGACCCGGCGACACTCACCGCCCAGCCGAGCCGCAACGGCCGGTTCATATCGGTTCGCGTTACTCTCAGGGCCACCGGTGAAGAGCAGCTGCAGAACCTGTTCGCGGCACTCAAGGCCACCGGTCAGGTTCACATGGTGGTCTGATGGGCCAGTCTGTCCCCCCTGCTGAGGAGCCCCGGTTTGAGTGGCTCGGTCGGCGCGCCTATGAGCCTGTTTTTGAGGCCATGAAGGCCTTTACAGACCAGCGTGATGGCAACACCCGTGACGAGTGCTGGCTGCTGGAGCACGACCCCGTGTTTACCCAGGGCCAGGCCGGCCGGGCTGAACATCTTCTCTGGCCGGGCGATATACCAGTGGTCCAGGTCGACCGCGGCGGCCAGGTCACGTTTCACGGCCCCGGCCAGCTTATGCTCTATACACTGATTGATATCCGCCGTCGCGGGCTGGGCGTGCGCCAGCTCGTCAGCCTGCTGGAAGACACCACCGTGGCAGTGCTGGCACACTGGGGGATCGAGGCCGCCCCCCGCCGGGACGCGCCCGGTGTCTACGTGGCGGGTGAAAAGATCGCCTCACTGGGTCTGAGGGTGCGGCGTGGCTGCGCTTACCATGGACTTGCACTCAATGTGGACATGGATCTCTCACCGTTTCAACGGATCAACCCCTGTGGTTATGCGGGCATGCCCGTCACCCAGCTGCGGGATCAGCTGGGTGAGAGCGTGTCTCTGGGCGCGGTATCGGATGTACTCCAGCGGACCCTGCTGGAGCGGTTGCAACAGGCCGGGAGCGAGTGAATGGGCTCCGAGAAGAAACGCAGTTCGGTGTCACGCATCAAGACCGGCAGCTTTGAGCGCCGCCTGAGCCTGACACGGGCCGGGCTTTTCGCCGGCACCCGCATGGCGGGCCATTACGCCACCAACTGGTTTGGAAACCGTGAGAGCCGTCAGCAGCGCCGCAGCGACATGCTGTCACGCCAGGCGCGGTACCTGGTGGAGGAGCTGGGGCAGCTCAAGGGCAGTGTGGTCAAGATCGGCCAGATCATGGCGCTCTATGGCGAGCATTTCCTTCCGGAGGAAGTCACCGAGGCCCTGCACACCCTTGAGGATCGCACCACCTCCCTGGAGTGGGCCACCATCGAGCGGACCCTGAAGGCGGAACTGGGTGAGCAACGGCTGTCCGAGCTGGAAGTCGACCCGGAGCCCATTGGTGCTGCCTCACTGGGCCAGGTGCACTGGGCACGCCGTCGTGAGGATGGTGAGGAGCTGGTTCTCAAGATCCAGTACCCCGGCGTGGCCGATGCCGTGGACTCCGACCTGAACTCTGTGGCCCAGGTGCTCAAGATGGCCCGTGTGGTTTCCTGGGGGCCGGCCTTCGATGAGTGGCTGGAGGAAGTCCGCGCCATGATGCACCGGGAGGTGGACTACCGCCTGGAAGCCCGCACCACCGAGTCATTCCGGCAGAAGCTGTTGGATGATCCGCGTTTCATCGTGCCCCGGGTCGTCGAGGAATACTCGAGTGACCATGTGATTGCGTCGACCTACGAATCCGGTCATCCGGTGGGCTCCGAGCCGGTCCAGTCTCTCTCCCTGGAGCGGCGCTCCGCGCTGGGTAAGGGGGCACTGGAGCTGTTCCTGAGCGAACTGTTCATCTGGAACGAAATCCAGACCGATCCGAACTTCGGGAACTACCGGATCCGGCTGGCCGAGGAGACCGGGGATCGGGACTGCATTGTGCTGCTCGATTTCGGGGCGGTGCAGCGGTATTCCGATGAGTTCCTGGGGCCGGTCCGGGACATGATCCGGGCGTCCTACGAGCAGGATCTGGACGCCGTCATTGAAGGCGGTATCAAGCTCAACTTCATGCAGGCTGACTGGCCCCGGCCGGTCCTCGAGCGGTTTGGCGGGGTCTGTATGCGGGTGCTCGAGCCGCTGAGTGGCGAGGCCATGGAGAAGCCGGACTACGCGGTCAATGAGCGTGGTGAATACCGCTGGAAGCAGAGCGACCTGCCCAACCGCGTGGCGCGCGAGGCTACCCGGTCCGCCATCAACCGTTACTTCCGTATGCCCCCGAAGGAGTTCGTCTTCCTCAACCGCAAGCTGGTGGGCGTCTACACCTTCATCGCCGTGCTGGCGGCGGAGTTCGATGGCGAACCGGTACTGCGCCACTATCTCTATGGGGAATCCGGGAGCACCTCCGGCTGACCGCGGATTCCATGCTATCCTTGCGCCCGAAACAGGCATGATCCGAGGAGTCAGCAATGGAGAAAGTAACGATCTACGGCCGTATGTCCTGCGGTTTCTGCAGCGGCGCACGCCGCCTGTGCGAGACACGGGGCCTTGAGCACGAATGGGTCGATATGATCTCGGAAGGACTGGACAAGCAGGATCTGAGCGAGATCGCTGGAACCCCCGTGCACACGGTACCGCAGATCTTTGTTGGGGACCGTCATGTCGGTGGTTTTGACGAGTTCACCCGGTACATTGAACAGAACCAGGCCTGAATCACCACGAGGGAGGAAATGCGGGTATGGCCGATGACGAGAACATGAAACGCCCGGAAACGATTCCGGAAGAACGCTGGAAGCAGCACCTGGACTGGATGCAGGTCACGGGGAGCACTCTGGATGAACATCTGAAGGAACAGAGCACCGGGGAACTCTGGAAACAGTTCCAGCGTCGTTCCATGACCCGGCGTCGCAGCGACGACACCGGGTCCTGAACCGCCTCACAGCTTGAAGTCGGCCTTGAGCTTCTTCTCCACGGGCCGGTTCTCAAGCTTCGCCACCTTGGGCAGGCCCTTCTCGAACGGCGGGAAGGCTTCACCCTGGATCAGCGGCTCCAGGTATTCGCGGCAGTCCGCCGTGATGCCGAAACCCTCATCCGTGGTGTAGTGGATCGGCATCTTCTTCTCCTGGTTGGCCACCTCATTCAGCGGCGCCTCACTGATGTGCCAGCGATAGGGGTCGGACGATTCGCGCTTGATGATGGGCATGATGCCGTTGCGGCCTTCCAGAGCGTAGTTCACGGCGGCCTCACCCACGGCGTAGGCCTGCTCCACATCCGTCTGTGACGCAATGTGGCGCGCCGAGCGCTGCAGGTAGTCCGCGACCGCCCAGTGGTACTTGTGGCCCAGGGACTGCTTCACCATGTTGGCCAGTGTCGGTGCCACGCCGCCCAGCTGGGTATGGCCGAAGGCGTCCTTCTGGCCGGCTTCCGCGAGGAAACGGCCGTCCTCGTACTGGGCGCCCTCCGAGGCTACCACCACGCAGAACCCGTGATCCTTTACGCACTGGTCGACCTTGTTCAGGAACGCCTCACGTTCGAAGGGGTGCTCCGGGAATACGATGATGTGCGGCGCGTCCCCCGGATTCTTCCCGGCCAGCCCGCCGGCGGCGGCGATCCAGCCCGCGTGGCGGCCCATGACCTCGAGGATGAAGACCTTGGTGGAGGTGTCGCACATGGACTGGATGTCCAGGCTCGCCTCCAGTGTGGAGGTGGCCACGTATTTGGCAACGGAGCCAAAGCCCGGGCAGCAGTCGGTGAAGGGCAGGTCGTTGTCCACTGTCTTCGGGATGCCGATGCAGTTGAGCGGGTAGCCCATGCGCTCGGCCATCTGGGAGACCTTGAAGGCTGTGTCCTGGGAATCGCCACCACCGTTGTAGAAGAAGTAGCCGATGTCGTGGGCCCGGAAGACTTCGATCAGTCGCTCGTACTCATGGCGGTTCTCATCAATATTCCGAAGCTTGTGGCGGCAGGACCCAAAAGCGCCCCCGGGCGTGTGGATCAGGGCGCGGATCTCGTCATCGGTCTCGTAACTGGTGTCGATCAGCTCCTCCTTGAGGGCACCGGTAATACCGTTGCGGCCGGCGAATACCTTGCCGATACGGTCGCCGTGTTTGCGGGCGGTTTCGATCACCCCCGCGGCGCTGGCGTTGATGACCGCGGTCACGCCCCCGGACTGGGCATAGAAAGCGTTCTTGGGCGCCATGTTGTTGAGCCTCCTGCAATCGACTGAATGGTGACGCATGATACTTGAAAGCACCGTGGTTGTGCATGATCCACAAGGCATTGGATTGGGTTTATCCGGGATTTCCAATACCATGGCGTGATCCATGGGCAACGGGCCGGAACGGCGGACTATGCACATCCATATTCTTGGTATCTGCGGTACCTTCATGGGCAGCCTGGCGCTGCTGGCACGCGAGCTCGGGCACGAGGTGACCGGTTCGGACGAGAACGTCTATCCGCCCATGAGCACCCAGCTGGAGCAGGCCGGCATCGGTCTGCACGAAGGCTACACCCGTGAAGCCCTGAAGCCCGCTCCGGATCTGGTGGTGGTGGGCAATGCCCTGGGCCGGGGTAACGCGGCCGTGGAGTACATGCTCAACCGCAACATGCCCTATGTGTCAGGCCCGGAATTCCTGGCCCGGGAGGTCCTGAACGGGCGCTGGGTGCTGGCCGCGGCGGGGACCCACGGTAAGACCACGACGGCCTCAATGATGCTCTGGATCCTGGAGCAGGCGGGGTTCGACCCGGGGTATCTGATCGGCGGTGTTCCCAATGACTTTGAGCACTCCGCGCGCCTCGGCAGCAGCGATTTCTTTGTGGTGGAGGCGGATGAGTATGACAGCGCCTTCTTCGACAAGCGCTCCAAGTTCGTCCACTACCGCCCTCGGACCCTGATCCTCAACAACCTGGAATTCGACCATGCGGACATCTTCAACAGCATTGAGGATATTGAACGCCAGGTGCATCACCTGGTGCGTACGGTGCCAGCGACGGGCCTGATTGTGCGCCCGGCGCGCGATCGCAACCTGGATTCCGCCCTGGCGCTGGGCTGCTGGACGCCCATCCAGAGTACTGCCATTGGTGGCGAGTCGGATCTTGCCAGCTGGCGTGCGGAACTGACCGCCGCCGATGGGAGCGAGTTCATGGTGGTCCACAACGAGCAGCCCGTGGCACGGCTGCGCTGGAACCTTACGGGCCAGCACAATGTCCGCAACGCACTGGCCGCCATCGCCGCCGCCAAGCACGTCGGGGTGACGCCCGATCATGCCATCGCGGCCCTGCAGCGTTTCGGTGGTGTGAAGCGGCGCATGGAGCTGATCGCGGACGTGGGTGGCATCCGTCTCTACGACGACTTCGCCCATCACCCCACCGCCATCGCTACGACTCTGGACGGGCTGCGGCATCAGGTGGGGCAGGATCCGGTTGTCGCAGTGGTGGAACCACGCTCCAACACCATGAAGCAGGGCCATCACAGCGCCCGCCTGCTGGAATCCACCATGCTGGCGGATCGGGTGGTCTGGGTGGACTACGATGAACAGGACTGGCTCGCTGCCATGCTGGACGGCGCCGACGGACGCCACAGCCGTTACAGCGTTATGGAGGAGCTGGTCTCCGGGCTCTGTGGTGACCTTCCCCGGCCCTGCCACATCGTACTGATGAGCAATGGTGGCATGGGCGGGCTGCGCGAACGGCTCAGGAACCAGTTGGAGACCTGTTTTGGCTGAACGACCCGTGGTCAACCTGGCCATGACCGGCGCTTCGGGCGCCCCCTACGGGCTGCGGCTGCTGGAGCAGCTGATGGCGGCCGGCTGTGAGGTGCGCCTGATGATCTCAAAGGCAGCCCAGGTTGTGATCAGCACCGAGACGGACCTGCGCCTGCCGGGCAGTACCGATGCTGCCACACGGCTTCTGACGGAACGCTGTGGTGGTGAGCCCGGGCAGTTGACCCTGTTCGGGCGGGAGGACTGGTTCGCGCCGCCAGCTTCCGGTTCAGGGCCGAAAGCGCCGCTGGTGATCTGCCCCTGCAGTACCGGTACGCTCTCGGCGCTGGCCAACGGCGCCAGCGACAACCTGATCGAGCGGGCAGGGGATGTGGCTCTCAAGGAACGGCGCCAGCTGATCCTAGTGCCCCGCGAATCCCCCTATTCCGAAGTCCATCTCCAGAACATGCTCACGCTCACCCGCATGGGCGCCACCATCATGCCTGCGAGCCCGGGCTTCTACCATGAGCCGCAGAGCGTGGGAGACCTGGTGGACTTCATTGTGGCGCGCCTCCTCGACCACCTGGGAGTGGAGCAGACCCTGGTCGGGCGCTGGGGCGAGGCGCGGCTGGCCATGAAACGTGACGCCAAAGGAGAACAGAACACCGATGAGCGGGATTGACTGGCAGCAGGTTCCGGCCGCCATCTGGCGATCGCAGCGCCAGGAACTGAGGGCGGTTACCCACCCGGACCCGGTGCGCTGGGATGACCTGCACGGCATTGAGGCCCAGAAAGAGAAGCTGGCCCACAACACCGAACGCTTCCTGGATGGCAAACCAGCGAATCATGCGTTGCTCTGGGGCTCCCGGGGTACCGGCAAGTCCTCGCTGGTGAAGGCGCTGCTCAACCGCTACCGGGACCAGGGCCTTCGGGTGATTGAAGTGGACAAGGACGACCTGGTCCACCTGCACGAGATCGTGGACCCCATCCGCGAATGCCGCGAGCGCTTCATCATCTACTGCGATGACCTCTCCTTCGGCATCGACGATCCGGGCTACAAGCCGCTTAAGAGCGTGATGGAAGGCTCCATCGAGCTGCCCCCGGAGAACGTCCGGGTCTACGCCACCTCCAATCGGCGCCACCTGATGCCGGAATACATGAAGGACAATCAGGACACCACCATGGTCAACGGCGAGATCCACCCCTCCGAGGCCGTGGAAGAGCAGGTCTCGCTGTCGGATCGGTTCGGGCTCTGGCTGTCGTTCTACCCCTTCGATCAGGACACCTACCTGGAGACGGTGGATGCCCTGTTTCCGGACGTTCAGGACCGGGAAGCCCTGCACCGGGCGGCGCTGCAGTTCGCGCTGGCCCGGGGCGGGCGCAGTGGGCGCACGGCCGAGCAGTTCCGGCGCGCCTTCAGCGGTGAATTCGGCTAGTACTTCCAGCCAACCCGATTGAACGCTTTGGTCATTGTGGCGGCTCCGGCGCATCGCGACACTGAGCGCGACCGAAACAACAATACCGGAGTCCGCCCCGATGCTTTCACGCCCGATCTACGACAGCGACGTCCACCAGTTCCGCGATACCGTCGTCCGCTTCCTCCAGAACGAGGCGGTGCCCTACCACGACCAGTGGGAAAAGGATGGCCAGGTCAGCCGCGAGCTCTGGGAAAAAGGCGCTGAACTGGGCCTGCTGTGCCCGTCACTGCCCGAGGAATACGGCGGTGCCGGGGTGGACTTCCGCTACAGTGCCGTGGTGATGGAGGAGGTCAGCAGGCTCGGCCTGTCCGGGATCGGGTTCTTCCTGCACTCGGATATTGTGGCCCCCTATATCCACCACTACGGCACTGAGGAACAGAAGCAGAAGTACCTGCCGAAAATGGCCCGTGGCGAGATGATCACCGCCATTGCCATGACCGAGCCCGGCGCCGGCTCCGACCTTCAGGGGATTCGCACGTCGGCGATCTGGGATGGCGAGCATTACGTGCTCAACGGGTCAAAGACTTTCATTACCAACGGTCAGATGGCGGACCTGGTGATCGTGGTGGCCAAGACCGACCCCAAGGAGGGCGCCAAGGGCACCAGCCTCTTCCTCGTGGAGGCGGACTGGCCGGGCTTCGACAAGGGCCGCAATCTGGATAAGGTGGGCATGAAGGCCCAGGACACCTCGGAGCTGTTCTTTCAGGACGTGAAGGTACCCAGGGAGAACCTGCTGGGCAGCGCGGAAGGGCAGGGCTTCATGCAGCTGATGCAGGAGCTGCCCCAGGAGCGCCTGCTGGTGGGGCTGGTGGCGCTGGCCGCCTGCGAGGGCGCTTTCGAGTGGACCCTGGATTACGTGAAGGAGCGCAAGGCCTTCGGCAAGCCGGTCATCGGTTTCCAGAACACCCGCTTCAAGCTGGCCGAGCTCAAGGCGGACATTACGGCCGGACGCACCTTCGTGGACCGCTGCCTGGAGATGCACCTGGAGGGCAAGCTGGACGTGCCCACCGCCGCCATGCTCAAGCAGTGGAGCACGGACCTGCAGTGCCGGGTGATGGACGAATGCCTGCAGCTGTTCGGCGGTTACGGTTACATGACCGAGTACCCCATCGCACGGGCCTGGGCCGACGCCCGGGTGCAGCGCATCTACGCCGGCACCAACGAGATCATGAAGGAGATCGTCGCCCGCTCGCTCTGATTCCCGTAATTGCCAAGCCGATCAAGGTACAGGGTGGGCCCATCCGTTAGAGTCGCGTCAGGACAATGGCGCAAGGCGGACAACGGGTGGCGCATCCATGATCAGACACATCCTCCGGACCGGTCTCGCTCTGGCGGCGGCTGCAGCCCTTGCCGGCTGCCTCGGGGACAGTGATTCCGACGAGTACGATGAGGACATCACGCGCTACGAGAGCAACCCCGCAGCGGGTGATCCTGGTACCTATCCGGTGCAGGCCCGTAACGGCAGGCTGGAACGGGCGCTGGTCTGGCTTGATATGGATGGTGACCAGGCTCTTTCCGTTTACGATCACCAGGATTATGAAGATGACGTTCTGGCTGATGCGGATGACGAGACAAAGGCGAGGCTGGACGTTGATAACAGCTTCAAGCTAACGGAACCCTGGGGCATCACGGATGCCGACGGCAATCTGGACCTCGATGTCAGTGCGCTGGATCTTTCCGAAAGCGTGGCCGCTGATCTGGACCCTTCCGATTATTCCCTGATGGTGGTGGCCGTACCCGGCGAGACCCGCAACGGTGGTGAGCTGGTAGATCGGGCTTTCTTTCTCAGTGCGCCGCCCGGTGTCAGCACTGTCTCACCGTTCACCACACTCGCCGAGACCATCCGCTGGCTTCGCGGTGACAGCCTGGATGCCGCGGCTGCGGCGAGCCGCCTGCAGCAGGAGAACCTCCTGGACGCCCAGGAGCCGGTCAGCATCTACCAGGATTATCTGAACGCACAGGGAGCGACCCGGGCACCGCATTATGCGACGGCGTTGCGGCGGCTGCAGCAGAAACAGGTCACTGGTGCCCTGAATGGCAAGGTCAAAAAAGCGGTAGAGGATGGCCTGGAAAACATGACTCCGGGCCAGCGGGAAGTGTTCTTCGAGTTGAACGATTTTCAGGTTTTAGGGTCAGTGATGCTGGATCAGGCGGCAAACGTGATCAGGGCAGTGGATGCTGACATTGACGCCAGAGGTGTTGATGGCTATGCCCTGCCTGCGGACGGGAAGCTGGACAGTATCCGGAACTTTAAGCCGGATTTTGATAACCCGCTGGTTCCCGTGGAACAGCGTTATTTCACGCGGCTTGAGAATCCTGAGAATGAAGAGAACTTTGCTCCCGGCGCTCTAGAGACCGGGGACAATGGCGACGAAGTGCGACTGGGGCGTCTGACAGCCGAGGATGCCGAACTCAACGCGCAGGTCTTTTTTGATTACGGTCCGGGGGGCAGGGTCAGCCGTATCAGCGTACGGGGTCAGACCCGTCCGTCCATGAGCGCATTCCGGTTTCTTTCTGCCGGTGAAGATGGCGGAAACCCTGTCGATCTCGGGTACGCCCCCTATCTGGATATGGAGACGGGTCCAGCCCTGGATGAGGCGGTGGAGCGAGATGCACTTTCATCCGAAGTTCTGGATGAGCGCTTTGGTGAAGCGGATGGCGCTATTGACTGGGCCACTCCAAGTATCGGTCTGGATTCCAGGTGGATTGATGGTGAAAGTACTGATGATCACCCGGATGGTCGTCTGGAGAGGGTTTACGTAGAGCCCGATGGGGCAGCGGCGCTGATACGCCGGCCTCCGTTGGCGAGTGGTGTCGACACTGTGGATGCATCAATAAACGTGGAGTCGGAGGAGTCGGGTGTACCTCAGATTCCAATTGCCATGCCAGTTGTCGGTGACCAACTGAAAAGTATCGGGAGCCTCTCAATCACCTATGGAAAGCCTGGGGGCTTGGACGAGTGCGATAATGGGACACCAGTGGAGCCTATTACCCACAAGCAGACTGTGAAGGTTAGTGAGGGGTCAGAACCTGACGCTCAGCCTGAGCTTACGCTTACACGGTACGGCCATGTGCCCAGTGGTGAAGATGTCTTCAGGGTGCTTGCGGAAACCTATCCGGCGCCAGTCGGTGATGGCGTCATTCTGCGTGAGTATGAATATCCGACGGATGGTATGGCTGATGCGAACCCCGATAATGTTGTTCAGCCAGACCGTATACTGTCGGTGCGGGCTCTAGCGCTGGACTCGCTGGATCGAAGTGCCCGGTTCTGCGGTGATGAAGGGGAGGCGTTTTCCGTTTCCGGAAGTTCCGCGAACCTGCAGTATTACATCGGCTACGAATACATGCGCTTCGCTGACTATCTGGAATCCATAGGAACCCGGAGTCAGTAACCTGGAATCCAAAAAATGTTTGACAGCCCCGCGGGCGGCCATTAAAGTACGCATCACATTCGGGCAGCGCCCGAACACAGTCAGATGCCTCGTGCCGAGGTGGCGGAAATGGTAGACGCGCTAGCTTCAGGTGCTAGTGTCCGTAAGGACGTGGTGGTTCAAGTCCACTCCTCGGCACCACTCTTTTATCCTCCCCTTCTCTCCTGTCTCATTAATTGAGATCCAAGAACAAACAGTCACAGGCGGAATCAATGGCCTCAGGTATCCCTCAGGACGACCCCAACGCGGATCGTGAATCCCAGAAATACGAGAAACCAGTCCACGGCCGGGAAGCGATCCTGGAACACCTGAAAAAACGTGGTGCGCCGGCGACCCACCAGAAACTCTGTGAAGAGTTTGACCTGGACGACGAGGACCGCATTGAGGGACTGCGCCGGCGGCTGATCGCCATGGCGCGGGATGGTCAGCTCATCTGTAATCGCCGTGGCGCCTATCTGCCCATATCCGAGGCGGATCTCACCCGGGGTCACGTTCAGGGCCACCGGGATGGGTTTGGTTTTGTGGTACCCGAAGGCGGCGGTGACGATCTTTTCCTGAATGCCCGTCAGATGCGGCAGGTCTTCCACGGCGACCGGGTACTGGTGCGTGAGGATCAGAGAGATGCCCGCGGCAAGCGCGAGGCTGTCATCGTTGAGGTGCTGGAGCGCAACACGACTCAGGTTGTGGGTCGCATGCAGCGTGAGGACGGTGTTTCGATGGTGATTCCGGAGAACAGCCGGATCAACCAGGAGATACTGGTGCCGGAAGAGGCCTGCCAGGGCGCGGGTCATGGCCAGTACGTCACCGTTACCATTGAGAAGCAACCCACAGTGCGCAACAAGCCGGTCGGCCGTGTGGTCGAGATCCTGGGCGACCACATGGCGCCGGGTATGGAGATCACCGTGGCCATCCGTTCCTATGGCCTCCCGGATCAGTGGCCTCCGGCGGTCACCGAGCAGGCGCGGAGCATTCCGGACGAGGTCTCTGAAGAAGCCAAACAGGGCCGTGTTGATCTGCGGGATATGCCCCTGGTCACCATTGACGATGAAAGCGCCCGTGACTTCGATGATGCGGTCTACGCGGAAAAGCGCCGGGGCGGCGGCTACAGGTTGATTGTCGCCATCGCCGATGTGGCCTGGTACGTGCGTCCTGAGACGGCGCTGGATCTGGAGGCCCAGAACCGGGGCAACTCCGTCTACTTCCCGGACCACGTGGTTCCGATGCTGCCGGAGAAGCTTTCCAACGGCCTCTGTTCGCTGAACCCGGGCGTTGACCGCCTGTGCATGGTTGCGGACATGAATCTGAGCCGGGAAGGCAAGATCACCCAGTACTGCTTCTACGAAGCGGTGATGCACTCCCATGCACGCCTTACGTACAACAAGGTCAGTGCCATCCTGGAACACCCAGAATCGAATGACGGGCAGAAGCTGCGGGATGAGTACAGCCAGGTCGTGCCCCATCTGGAGACGCTCTACGGTTGTTACCAGATGCTGCGGGAGGCGCGCGAGCAACGCGGCGCCATCGACTTTGAAACCACGGATACCCAGATCCGGTTTGACCGTGACCGCAAGATCAGCGAGATCGTGCCGGTTGAACGCAATGCCGCTCACAAGGTGATCGAGGAATGCATGCTGTGCGCCAACGTGGCCACGGCGCGTTTCCTGAAACAGCATCGGATTCCGACGCTCTTCCGCGTGCACGATTCGCCTTCGCAGGAGCGGCTGGCGGACGTGCGGCAGTTCCTGAGCGGGCTCGGCCTGGATCTGCCCGGTGGTGATGACCCGGAACCCCAGGATTACCAGCAGGTGCTCAGCCAGGTGCAGAACCGCCCGGATGCCCACATCATCCAGACGGTGATGCTGCGCTCCATGAAGCAGGCGGTCTACACCTCCGAGCAGCGGGGCCACTTTGGTCTCGGATTCGAGGAATACACGCACTTCACTTCGCCCATCCGGCGCTATCCGGACCTGCTGATCCACCGGGGTATCAAGTCGGTGATCCATCGCAAGGCGAGGGGCGGTGCCATGGCCGGAATCAAGGCGCTGTTCGGCAGCCAGAAGGCGAAGACCGTGGTGCCGGCGGAGAAACCGGATCCGGAACTCGCGCAGTACGGCTACTCCCAGGAGCGCGTCCAGCAGCTGGGCGAGCACTGCTCCATGACGGAGCGCCGTGCCGACGATGCGACCCGCGACGTCGAGGCCTGGCTCAAGTGCGAATTCCTTCAGGGCAACGTGGGCGAGGTCTTTGATGGGGTGATCGCCTCAGTCACCGGCTTCGGGTTGTTCGTGCAGCTGGGCGGCGTCTACACCGAGGGCCTGGTGCACATCTCGGCACTGGGTGGCGACTTCTTCCACTTCGACCGCATCCGCCACACGCTGATCGGCGAGCATACCGGGCGAACCTTCCGGCTCGGGGATCAGGTGCGGGTAAGGGTGGTCCGGGTGGACCTGGATGACCGCAAGATTGATCTGGAGCTGGAGGAATCCCTTCCGGACGCGAAGAAAGGTGGCGGAAAGGGATCAGGCAACCGCAGGAAAGGCGGTGGCAAGGGCCAGCAGGGTGGCGGCAAACAGCAGGGCGGTGACCAGAAGAAGAAACAGACGAAAGAGGCTGATTCCGGCGACGAGGCCGCGCCCAAGAAGAAATCCGGCGGGCGCCGCCGTCGGCGTGGTGGCCGTGGTGGCGGCGGCAAGAGCGAAGGCTGATCCGGAGAACGTCTGATGGCGCAGCATACCCTCTTTGGCTGGCACGCAGTCACCACCCTGCTGGAGCGGCATCCGGAACGGGTGCGCAGCCTGAAGCTGCAGCAGGGGCGTGAGGACGGCCGCCAGAAGCGGGTGCGCCAGCTTGCCGATGATTTCGGTGTTGCCGTGGAGCAGTGCCAGCGTCGGGTTCTGGATGAGGCCAGTGACGGTGGCAATCATCAGGGCGTGGTGGCCGTCATCAAGCCGCCTGTCGCCCTGAGCGAGGATGCGCTGCTGGAGCGCCTGGAAACACTGGGGCGCCCGCCTTTCATTCTCCTCCTGGATGGTGTCACGGATCCTCACAATCTGGGGGCCTGCCTGCGCACGGCCGATGCGGCCGGCGTCGATGCGGTGGTGGTGCCGAAGGACCATTCGGCGCCGCTCAACGGTGTGGCCATGAAGGTTGCCAGTGGTGCGGCGGAATCCGTGCCGCTGGTGCGGGCCACCAACCTGGCGCGCTTCATGCGCCGGTGCCAGGAGCAGGGCATCTGGTTCACCGGCACCTCGGATGCCGCCGAGGCGGGCATCCACGACCTGGATCTCACCGGCCCCATGGCCCTGGTCATGGGTGCCGAGGGCAAGGGCATGCGCCGTCTCACCCGCGAGCACTGTGATCAGCTGGCCCATCTCCCCATGGCCGGACTGGTCAGCTCACTCAATGTCTCCGTGGCCACCGGCGTCTGCCTTTTTGAGGCCCGTCGCCAGCGTACGATTGCATCAGGCGTACACGGGGCATAAAATGTGCGATCCCGTTTCACGGGGTCAACACCACTCCTTGCTTTCGGCGACGGATCGGAAGCTGCTCAAACCGTAAGGAGCGATAATGCGTCATTACGAAATCGTGACACTGGTTCATCCTGACCAGAGCGAACAGGTGCCCGCCATGATCGAGCGCTACTCCAAGCTCGTCACCGACGATGGCGGCACAGTCCACCGGGTCGAGGACTGGGGGCGGCGTCAGCTGGCCTATCCGATCAACAAGATCCACAAGGCCCACTACATCCTCATGAACATCGAGTGCACCCAGGAGGCGCTGGGTGAACTGCAGCACAACTTCCGGTTCAATGACGCGGTCATCCGCGATCTGATCGTGCGCAAGGATGAGGCGGTAACTGAACCCTCGCCCATGAAGGCGGCCGAGAACCGCGAGGAACGGGGCGACGACAAACCGCGCCGGCAGACAACCTCCGGTGATTCCGGGGAGACGGAAACAGACAGTTCCGACTCCGAGACCGAAGAAGCCGGCGAAAGCGCCGAGTAACACGCATCAGAGAACTGAGGATACCGATTCATGGCTCGTTTTTTCAGACGTCGTAAGTTCTGCCGTTTCACCGCGGAAGGGGTCAAGGAGATTGACTACAAGGATCTCGACACCCTGCGCAGCTACATCACTGAAACCGGCAAGATTGTACCCAGCCGGATCACCGGCACACGTGCCCGCTATCAGCGGCAGCTGGCAACAGCCGTCAAGCGCGCCCGCTACCTGGCTCTGCTGCCCTACGCCGACAGCCACGACCAGTAACGGCCATCGGGTTAGCTGATGCAGCGTCTGGCCGAATTCATACTGCGGGGCCCCATGCCTGCGGCCGTTGTTGCGGTCGGGGGTATGGTCCTGCCGTTCCTGTTCTGGCTGGGTGCTGCGGCAGTTGGGCTCGTAACGCTCAGACTGGGGCCCCAGAAAGGGCTGGTTACCGGGCTCTGGGCACTGCTGCCGGGCGCAGCCTGGCTCTGGGTCGGGATGGATCCGGCACCGCTGGTGGTGCTGCTGATCACAATGGTCATCTGCAGCGTGCTGCAGATGACCGTTTCCTGGGAAAAAGCCCTTCTGGCCGGGGCCGCGCTTGCAATAGGGATTGCCCAGGCACTGCCGCTGGTGGCGCCGGCATTTTTTGATCAGTTGATCACAACGGCCCAGCAGGTTTACGGCGACATGAACGCCGGCATGATGGAGAACCTGCCCGAGGATGTGGATCCGGAAAACGTGATCCGCACCATGATGATCGCGGTACTGGGGGTTCTCAACTACGCGCTGGCCATTGCGGCGTCCCTGCTTGCCAGGGGGTGGCAGGCCCGGCTCTTCAATCCGGGTGGTCTGCAGGCGGAATTCCATGAATTCCGGCTCTCGGCGCCGACGGCGCTGGGACTGCTGGTTCTCATGGCGGTCGGCGAGTTCGTGGGGATCAATGGAACGCTGCTCCTTCTGGTGCTGGGTGTTCCGCTGCTGCTTGCGGGCCTCGCCCTGGTACATGGCACGCTCGCCAAACGCGGGCTCGGTACCGGCTGGCTTGTGGGCTTTTACATCGCCCTGGTGGTGCTGGTTCCATGGTTATTTCTGGTGCTGGTCTTCGCGGCCGTCATCGACAGCTGGCTTGATATCAGACAGCGACTTTAGACAGAGGTTATTGGGATGAACGTTATACTGCTCGAAAAAATGCACAAGCTCGGGGATCTGGGTGACCAGGTGAAGGTCAAGCCGGGCTTCGGGCGTAACTACCTTGTTCCCTACGGCAAGGCGGTTCCCGCCACCGAAGAGAACATCAAGGCATTTGAGGAACGCCGTGCAGAGCTTGAGAAGGCTGCTGCTGAACGGCTGAAGGCCGCTCAGGCCCGTGGCGAAGCGCTTGAGGGCAGCTCCGTCACCATCGAAGCCAAGGCCGGTGAGGAAGGCAAGCTGTTCGGCTCCATTGGCGTCCGTGATATTGCGGAAGCGGTTTCCGCCAACGGCACCGCTGTCGACAAGAGCGAAGTGCTGCTGCCGGAAGGCCCCATCCGCATGACCGGCGAGTACGGGATCACGCTGCAGCTGCATACCGATGTGCAGGCAACGATCCAGCTGAACATCGTCAAGGGCTGAATCCGGCCCGGAGCAGGGGAGTGCCCGGCTGATGGCGCAGGAACCGGAAGCTGACGAGCGCACCAGCCGCGTCAAGGTGCCCCCGCATTCCATCGAGGCGGAACAGGCCGTTCTTGGCGGCCTGATGCTCGATAATGCGGGCTGGGAGCTCGTGGAAGGGCTCATCACTTCCGGGGACTTCTACCGCTCCGAACACCGCCTGATATTCCACGCCAGCGAGCGGCTGATCGCCAATGATAAGCCGCTTGATATGGTCACCGTGGGCGAATGGCTCGAGCAGGCCGGAGATCTGGATGCCTGTGGCGGGCTTGAGTACCTCGGCCGACTGGTCGAACAGACCCCCGGTGCGGCCAACCTTCGAAGTTACGCCGAGATCGTCAAGGAACGGTCTGTTTTCCGGCAGCTGATTGAAGTCTCCGGCCATATTGCCGATTCCGCATTCAACCCCCAGGGGCGTTCCAGCGCCGAGATTCTGGATGCCGCCGAAAGCCAGGTATTCCGGATCGCTGAACACCAGGTCCAGCAGAGTGGTGGCCCCCGTGAGATCAATCCCATCCTCAGGGAAACCCTGGAGCGCATCGAGTCGCTGTTCGAAACCGAGGGTGGGCTGACAGGGCTGACCTCCGGTTTCAAGGATCTGGATGACATCACCTCCGGCTGGCAGCCCTCGGATCTGGTGATCGTGGCTGCACGCCCTTCCATGGGTAAGACCGCGTTCGCCATGAACCTGGTCGAGAACATGCTGATGGCAACCGACAAGGGCTGTCTGGTGTTCAGCATGGAGATGCCGGCGGATGCCATCGTGATGCGGATGCTCTCGTCCATTGGCCGGATTGACCAGACCCGGATCCGTAACGGGAGCCTGGAACAGGATGACTGGCCGCGCCTCACTTCCGCCATCAGCCTGCTCAAGGACAAGCCGCTCTATATTGATGACACGCCGGCGCTCAGCCCGACCGAAATGCGCTCGCGTGCGCGGCGTATTGCCCGGGAGATGGACAGCCAGGGAAACGAGCTTGGCATGATCATGGTGGACTACCTGCAGCTGATGCGGGCGCCCGGCAATAACGAGGGCCGTACCGCTGAGATCTCCGAGATCTCGAGGGCTCTCAAGGGCCTGGCGAAGGAGCTCAACTGCCCCGTGATCGCGCTGTCCCAGCTCAACCGGAGCCTGGAGCAGCGGCCCAACAAGCGCCCGGTCAACTCGGACCTGCGCGAGTCCGGGGCGATCGAGCAGGACGCCGATGTGATCGCCTTCATCTACCGCGACGAAGTCTACAATGAGGACAGCACCGACAAGGGCATCGCTGAGATCATCATCGGCAAGCAACGGAACGGCCCTGTCGGGAGCATTCGGCTGGCATTCCTCGGTCAGTACACCAAGTTCGAGGACCTGGCCTACGGGGATTACGGGGGCGACTATTAATGCCGCGCCATACCCGGGCCCGTATCGATCTGGACGCGCTCAGGAGTAACTTCCGGAAGGCCCGGCAGCTTGCCCCCGAGTCGGCCTCCATGGCGGTGGTCAAGGCCGACGGTTACGGGCACGGTCTTGAGCCGGTGGCCCGGGTTCTGGCCGGGGAGACTGACTGCCTGGCCGTTGCCACTGTCGGGGAGGCACAGCGCCTGCGCGATGCCGGCATCACCACGGCCATTGTTCTGCTTGAGGGCGTGCATGAGGCGGCGGACTGGCCGGTTGTTTCGGCGCTGGAGCTGCAGCCCGTTCTGCACAGCTATCACCAGCTGGCTGGGGCTGAAGCCCTGAACGGGGAGGTGCCGGTCTGGATCAAGTGCAACACCGGTATGAACCGTCTGGGTGTGGCGCCGCAGGAGGTCGCGGCCTTTCGGCAGCGCCTTGAGACCCAGCCGGGTCTGCGGGTGGTCGGTCTCCTTTCCCACTATGCCTGTGCGGATGATCTCCCGGATCCCATGACCCGACGTCAGCAGGCGTGCTTTCAGCGCATCCGGGATGACCATCCGGAGCTGCAGGTCAGCCTCGCCAACTCCGCGGCTCACTTCCATGACCCGGCACCGGACTGTGACTGGACGCGCCCAGGGATCATGCTGTACGGCGGGACGCCCCTGATTGGCACGACAGGGCCAGCACTCGGCCTGCAGCCGGTTATGATCCTGGAGTCCCGGATCATCGCCGTGCGTGAGCTGGCAGCGGGTGAGTCAGTGGGTTATGGCGCCACCTGGGTCGCGGAAGCCGACTGCCGGATGGGGATTGTGGAGATCGGGTATGGCGATGGTTACCCCCGGCACGCCCCCAGCGGGACCCCCGTGGCAGTGGCTGGGCATCGGTGCCGGCTTATCGGCCGGGTTTCCATGGACATGATCGCCGTGGATCTGAGCCAGTGCCCGGAGGCGGAAACCGGTACACCGGTCGAGCTCTGGGGGCACCATGTGGGTGTTGATGAGGTGGCCGGCATGGCCGGCACCATCAGTTATGAGCTGCTGACCGGGGTTTCCCCGCGGGTCCCCCGGACATACTTGGGCGGCGGCTGATCAGGCGTTGCTCTCGGGTTCGAACAGAACCTCTTCCAGGAAGACCAGGATGCCCTCAATGTGCTCGTCGTCCGCCTTCTTGAGCACGTTGTGGATGACCATCCGGGTGCCCTTGAGCATGCTGCTTATGCCCATGCTGGCCATCTTCTGGAGCATGGAACCGGCATTCATCCGCCGCAGTGGTTCCAGAAAGAAGAAGTCGGTGCCGGTTTCCGTGAGTTCCATGATCAGGTTGTAGAGGTCGTCCCGGCGCTGTTTGCTCACGCCGTTGCTGCGGATGTCACTGATGACCTCGAGGGCCTTCTGGTACTGGGCTTCCGGCAGGGGGGCTACCAGATGGTGCTGATGCTTGGGCATTGGTCATACTCCTTTGTGTACAAGTGTTTTGTATGGCCGCCATTACACGCATTGCATCAATCTTGGGCATTGGCTGAAATGGCGGTTATGCTGTCGTATCGTGCAACCCGTCACATTCTGGACCTGCAAGCGACCCTGTTTTGAAGATACTGGTGGTTTACGAACCGGGGGAACTCGGTGAAGCGCTGCTTTCACGGCTCGCTGCGGCTGGGCTCGAACCCACGCCGCTGCTGTTGAGCCGTCCCTCGGATGTGGCACTGGATCAGCTTCAGTCCTGGGTTGAGCCCTGTTTCGATCTGGTGATCAACGCCATCACCAGTGTGGATGCGGAGCAGGCCGAGCCGGTGCCACAAGAGACGCGACACCGCCTGCATGACCTGCCGGTGGCACTGGCGGAAAGGGCCGCTTTTCATGCCATTGCCATGATGAACCTGTCCAGCAGCCAGGTTTTTGACGGGCGCAAGCAGCAGCCCTACATCAGCAGTAATCCGGGCAATCCGCTGTCCGTTCTGGGCCAGTGCCAGTGGGACTGTGAGCAGTCCCTGCGCAGTCGGCTGCCGCGGCATCTGATCCTGCGTACCGGCTGGTCTCTGGAACGGTTGCAGGAGCGTGTGCGTAGCCACGATCCGAGCGAACCCCTCTGCCTGAGCAGCCGCTATCGGGGGCAGCCTACCACCTGGTCGGATTGCGCCCGGGTCATGACCGCCGTTGTCCAGCAGTTGGACTGTGGCGCGGAGGCCTGGGGAACCTACCAGTACGCCGGCTGTGACACCCTTTCCCTCTACGATCTGGGGCTGGAACTCCTTGAGGAGCTCCCGGAGACACAGCGTCCGCATCTGATTGACGAAGAAGATGCCTGGATGCGGCTGGAACCCGCCAATGCCGTGCTCAACTGCAAGAAAATCCGTCATACCTTCGGCATCCAGCAGTTGTCCTGGCGCCAGGTCCTTGCGGCAACGAAACCATGACGAGCCCGTAACGAAAGAGTAGACTGAGCGTCCTTTTGGGCGCTCTGTCGCAGCCCTGTATCAACGGGTCAGGATGACGTTATGTCTACTTCAAGCCGATTCATCGTAGTCACCATCGGGCTGGTGATCGTTTTTGGCGGGATCTTTGGCTGGAAAGCCTTTGAATTCCGCATGATGCAGCAGCAGCTCAGCAAGGAAAAACCCCCCGCCGTCATTGAGGCGGTTCAGGCCGGAACCCGCGAATGGGTGCCCTCGTTGAATTCCGTGGGGAGCATCCGTGCCGTTAACGGCATCAAGGTCGCCAATGAGCTTCCCGGTGTGGTTGAGACCATCCGCTTCGAGTCCGGTGACATGGTCGAGAAAGGCGATGTGCTGGTGGAGCTGGATGTGGAATCCGATCGTGCGGCCCTGGAGACCCGGAGGGCGGAAGCCGAGAGTGCCCGTCGGACCTTTGAGCGGGTGTCGAACCTGGTTGAGCGGAATGCGGTTTCCCAGGCCGAGTTCGATGAAGCAGAGGCGGCCTACGACGCGGCCCGGGCCCGGGTCAGGGAGCAGGAAGCTCTTCTGCGCAAGAAGATCCTGCGCGCGCCTTTCGATGGCAAGACCGGCCTGCGGCTGGTGGATCAGGGCGAGTACATGCCCACTGGGACCCCGGCGGTGGAGATCAATATGGTGGATCCCATCTACGCCGAATATTCCATACCCGAAAAACACCTCAGCGGTGTCGAGGTGGGAGACCGCGTAACCGTATCGGTGGCCGCCTACCCGGATCGTGTGTTCGAGGGTGAGATCAGCGCCATCAACAGCTCCGTCACGGCGGAAAACCGCTCGGTCCGTGTGCGTGCGACCCTTGAGAACGGGGACGGCGCCCTGCGGCCGGGGATGTTCGCGGACGTCCGCACCCTCGAGCCCGAGCCTCGCGAGGCGGTGGTGGTTCCGCGCACGTCGGTGTCCTTCAACACCTACGGGGATTTCGTGTACGTGCTCAATGAGAACGAAGAGGGCGAGCTGGTGACCGAACGCCGCAGCATTGAGACGGGCGCTGAGCGTGACGGCGTGGTGGAGGTGGCGTCTGGCCTTGAATCCGGAGAACGGATCGTTGCCAATGGCCTGCTGCGCCTGCGGGCAGGGCAGCGCGTGCAGATCGCCGATGAGGATGACAGGCCCGGAGCGACCGTTGAGGACAGCGGCAGTGGTGCAGCACAGGGAGACGGCTGATGCGATTCACCGATATCTTCGTCCACCGGCCGGTACTGGCGACGGTGGTCAGCCTGCTGATCCTGTTGCTGGGCGTGCGTTCGGCCATGGAAATGGAGATCCGGCAGTATCCGGAGCTCGAAAGCACTACGGTCACCGTGACCACCGCCTATCCCGGCGCCAGCTCGCAGCTGGTGCAGGGCTTCGTCACGACGCCGCTGCAGCAGGCCATTGCCGAGGCGGATGGCATTGATTACCTGACGGCGACCAGCCGCCAGGGCAGTTCCATCATTCAAGCCAAGATGGACCTCAACTACGACGCCAATGACGCGCTCTCCGAGATCCAGGCGAAAGTGGCCAGCCAGCGCAACGAACTGCCTGAGGCCTCCCGGGATCCGGTGATTGAATCGGAAACGGGCGATTCCACGGCACTGATGTACATCGCCTTCCACAGCGAGTCGCTGCCGGTGTCGCAGATCACCGATTACCTGACACGTGTCGTGCAGCCCCAGCTGCAGGCGCTGAGCGGTGTGGGCAAGGCTGACCTTTTCGGGCGCACCTATGCCATGCGCGTATGGCTGGATCCCACCCGGCTCGCCAGTCTTGATATCACGCCCCGTGAAGTGGTCGATGTACTGCGGGCCAACAACTACCAGGCGGCAGTAGGGTCCATCGAAAGTGACCTGATCCGCGTGGGCCTGGATGCGGATACCGACATCGCGGATCCGGAACAGTTCCGCAGGCTGGTGGTCCGGGAGGTGGATGGCACCCTGATCCGGCTCGAGGACATCGCGGATGTGGCACTGGGCGCGGAGAACAACGACCAGATTTCCTATTATGCGGGCAGCCCCGCGACGTACCTGGCGATCGAGCTGGCGCCGGGCGCCAATCCGCTCGATGTGGCGGACAGGGTGCGCAGTGAGCTGCCCGGCATCGAATCCCAGTTGCCCTCGGGGCTGAACGTTGACCTGCCCTACGATGCCTCGGAGTTCATCGAGGATTCCATCAACGAAGTGATCTACACCCTGGTTGAGGCGCTGATCATTGTCCTGGTGGTGATCTTCCTCTGCCTGGGCAGTATCCGTGCCGCCGTTGTGCCTTCCGTGGCCGTGCCCCTGTCCATGATCGGGGGCGCTTTCCTGATGCTGCTGATGGGCTTTTCCGTGAACCTCCTGACCCTGCTGGCAATGGTGCTGGCCATCGGGTTGGTGGTGGATGACGCCATCATCATGGTGGAGAACGTGCACCGCCACGTTGAGCGGGGCGAGAAGCGTTTTGATGCCGCCATCAACGGCGCCAGGGAAATGGCGGTGCCCATCATCGCGATGACCACCACGCTGGTGGCGGTGTTCGCCCCCATCGGCTTCATGGGCGGTCTTGTGGGGGCGCTTTTCACGGAATTCGCCTTCGCGCTGGCGGCAACCGTGGTCATTTCCGGTGTTGTGGCCCTGACGCTGTCGCCGGTGCTCTCTGCCAACGTTCTCAAGCCAGCCGGGGAGTCCGGGCGCTTTGAACGCATGGCCGAGTCCTTCTTCGAGAGGCTGTCCAATGCCTATCGCCGGGCGCTGACCAGCGTGGTCAGCAGCCTCCCTGTGATCGCCTACTTTGGTGTGGCCATACTGGTGGCGATCTATTTCATGGTGACCTTCAGCCAGAGCGAACTGGCGCCGGACGAAGACCAGGGCATTGTCTTCTATCAGGGCACCGGGCCACAGACCGCGAACCTGGATTATCTCGAACGTTACGGCGCCGAGATGCAGGAACGGTTCGAGACGCTGCCCGGGTATGAGGAGTCCTTCATGCTCATGGGGGCTACGGCGCCCAATGAAGTGTTCGGCGGTTTCAAGCTCAAGCCCAGCAGTGAGCGTGAGATCTCCCAGTTCGAGGTCCAGCCCATGCTCCAGGAGGAAATGGACCGGGTGACCGGACTGCGTGTGGCGACTTTCCCGCGCCCGCCCCTGCCGGCTTCCGGCGGCGGGCTGCCGTTCCAGTTCGTGCTGACCACCGGCAGCGACTTTGAGCAGCTCAACGAGGTGGCCGATGAGATGCTGCAGGAGGCCAACCAGAGCGGCAATTTCATCTTCCTGGAGAAGAGCATTGACTATAACCGCCCGGTGACGGGAATCAGTGTGGACCGTGAGCGCGTGGCGGACCTCGGTCTGTCCATGGCGGATGTGGGCGAGACACTGTCCACCATGCTGGGTGAGGGCTTCGTGAACCGCTTCAACATGGAAGGGCGGGCCTACGATGTGATCCCGCAGGTTTCGCGACCCTTCCGCAGTGATCAGGAGAAACTGCGCGACTACTACGTCCGGTCCGCGTCCGGTCAGCTGGTGTCCCTGGACCAGGTGATCGACTTTGAGCAACGGGTGGAACCCTCCAGTCGGACCCAGTTCAATCAGCTCAATTCCATCACACTTCAGGGGGTTCCCATGCCGGGCACCGCCATGGGGGATGTTATGGCCTACATGGAGAATCTGGCCGGCGAGACCCTGCCCCAGGGCTTTGGTACGGATTACAAGGGCCAGTCCCGACAGCTGGCGCAGCAGGGCAGTGCGCTCATGATGACTTTCTTCCTGTCGCTGCTGGTGATCTACCTGGTGCTTGCGGCGCAGTTCGAGAGCTGGCGGGATCCGTTCATCATACTGGTGTCGGTGCCTCTGTCGGTGGCCGGTGCCATGATCTTCATCGTGCTCGGAGTGGCCACCATGAACATCTACACCCAGGTGGGGCTGATCACTCTGATCGGTGTTGTGGCCAAGAACGGGATCCTGATCGTGGAGTTCGCCAACCTGCTTCAGAAGGACCGGGGCATGAGCGTCCGCGAGGCGGCGATCGAAGCCTCCGCCATCCGGCTCCGCCCGATCATCATGACCTCCCTGGCGCTGATCGTGGCCATGGTGCCGCTGCTGCTGGCCTCGGGGCCGGGCGCAGTGAGCCGTTTCGCCATTGGCCTGACGGTGGCCACCGGCCTGGGCTTCGGGACCTTCTTCACACTCTTTGTGCTGCCAGGGTTCTACATCATGCTGGCCCGGGACCATAATGCTCCGACCCGCGCCGAGGCGGCGAGCTGATAACAACAAACGGAGGGCGGTCATGACACCGGAGGAATACACCGGGCAGGATGCCACTGGGCTGGCGCGCCTGATCCGCGAGGGCCAGGTGCGGCCGGGCGAGGTAGTGGATGCGGCCATCAACCGCGCGGAACAGATCAACCCCGCGCTCAACGCGATCTGCCAGCCGCGCTTTGAAAAGGTCCGCCAGGAGCAGCCGGAGGCCGGGGGTACGTTTGCCGGTGTCCCCTTCCTGGCCAAGGATCTGGCCCAGGAAATGGCGGGCATGCCCAGTACCATGGGCAGCAGGGCGCTATTGGGGTATGTTCCGGACCAGGATTCCGAATACATCCGGCGGGGGCGCCAGGCGGGTCTGCTGATGATGGGGCGCACGGCCACGCCTGAGCTCGGGCTCAAGGCCATCACCGAATCCCGGCTCTGGGGCCCGACCCGCAACCCCTGGGATACGAAGCGCACACCCGGCGGCTCCAGTGGCGGCTCCGGCGCAGCTGTAGCGGCTGGCATTGTGCCCATGGCCGGCGCCAACGATGGCGGCGGATCAATCCGTATTCCCGCTGCCTACAACGGGCTGTTCGGCCTCAAACCCTCGCGCGGGCGTGTTTCACCCGGCCCCTATCTGGGCGAAGCCTGGACAGGAGCGAGCGTGGATCACGTGGTCAGCCGCAGCGTACGCGACAGCGCGGCCATGCTGGATGCGATCGCGGGTAATCCGAAGGGTGACCCCTTTACGATTCCGGCTCCTGAACAACGCTGGGCGGACGCCATCCGGTCTTCCCCCCGGCCCCTGCGCATTGGCTTCTTCACCGAATCACCCTACGGTTCGCAGGTGGATAATGACTGCGTGGAAGCGGTAGAGGCGACGGCGCGGCAGCTCGAGGCACTGGGCCATCACGTGGAGCCGGCCATGCCTGATTTTGATGGCATGGCCATGGCTCGCGCCTACCTGACCCTCTATTTCGGCGAGGTCTCGACCATCATGGAAGAGGCCAGGGCGCAGACTGGGGCCAGTGACAGCGATTTTGAGATCGAGACCCGGTTGCTGGGTGCCCTGGGGCGCAGTATGCGGGCTGTCGACTATGTGCGCTCCCGTCGTGGCTGGAACGATTTCGCCCGGGCCCTGGGGCGGTTCTTCGGCGACTACGATCTTTACCTGTCGCCCACCACCGGTCAGCCACCGGCACGGATTGGAGAGCTTGAGACGCCCACGCACCTGAAGTTCGCCGCACGGATGCTGGTGGGACTGCGCGCCGGCAGCCTGGCGCTGAAGAGTGGCATGGTCGAGGAGCTGGCCCAGGAGAACCTGGCGCGGACGCCCTTCACCCAGCTTGCCAATCTCACTGGTACGCCGGCGATGTCGGTGCCGCTGCACTGGTCGGATGAAGGGCTGCCGGTGGGGGTCCAGTTCGGGGCACCCCACGGGGATGAAAGCACGCTTTTCCAGCTGGCGGCCCAGCTGGAAGCCGCCCATCCCTGGTGGCCACGCTACCAGTCCCTGTGGCAGCGTCTGTAGAGCGGATCAGGCCTTGCTGTAGGGCTTCTGTTCCCGGAACAGCTGATCCAGCTCGCCCTCGTAGTAGGCCTCCACCCGCGGGTTCATTACCTTCTTCCACAGCGGTGGCACCAGCGCCAGGACGAACATGGCTGCATAACCGCCCGGCAGCTGTGGGCTCTCATCGTAGTGGCGCAGCACCTGGTAGCGCCGGCGGGGAAAAGCGTGGTGATCCGAGTGGCGCTGCAGGTGGAACAGGAAGAGGTTGGTCAGCAGGTAGTTGCTGTTCCAGCTGTGAGCCGGTGTGACCCGCTCAAAACGGCCGTTCTCCTGAACCCGGCGATGCAGCCCGTAGTGTTCGATGTAGTTGATTACCTCAAGTGTGGCGGCGGCGAAGAAGCTCTGCGCCAGGAAGAACACCAGCCCGGCCCAGCCCAGGGCCACCGTGAACGCGACCGCGAACAGGGCTGAAATCGCATACCACCAGATCAGCTCATTGGCCGGCCCCCAGGGGGTCCTGCCCTTGCGGCGCAGTTTCTTGGCCTCAAGCCTCCAGGCATTCATGAAGTTGCGCGGGAAGGCCTGCAGCAGGAAGGCGTAGACGCCCTGGTTGTAGCGCGAGGAGCTGGCGTCGTCGGGGGTGGATACGTGCACATGGTGACCCATGATGTGTTCCACCTTGAAACCCGCATAGGTCACGCTGGCAAGGGCAAGCCCGCCGGTCCATGTCTCCAGCTTCGTATCCTTGTGGATCAGTTCATGGCCGATGTTGATGGCCATGATGCCACCGACCACCCCGATTGATACCAACCAGCCAATCTGGGCGGCCAGCCCCATCTCCACCGTCGCAAATGCCCAGCCGGCATAGATGACAACGGCCAGATGTATGGGCACGCAGACCAGGGTGAGAGCCCGGTAATACCAGTCCTTCGTCATGTCCGGAACCTCAACCTCCTCGTCGGGGTTGGCCGGATCCTTGCCAATGATGTAATCGAGTATGGGAATGAACCCGAAGATGAAGAGCGCCGGGAACCAGGCCCAGAAAAGCGTGTTTCCACCCTGGGTCAACTGCCAGGTGACCCATGCCGCGATCGCGGGTACTACCAGTACCAGCAGGTAGGCGTAGCGCTTGATGCGCACCATGACGTGCGGGGGGACTCGGGAAAGCATCGGGGCATCCTCCTGTCATTATTGTAAGCGGTTTGTGTGATTGTGGATTCAGGCTAATCCTTGATCTCATGAATTGTCAAACAACTCATGTTTTGGGTGGGGGCGGATTGATGTAGAATCGTCAGCACAGCACCAGAGGACGATCCGAGTATGGCCCTACCGCAACAACTCAGTCTCAGTGAGCGCATCGCCCATCACCTTTCACTGGAGATCATCCGGGGGCAGCGCCAGCCATTGGAGCGCTTACCCGAGAGTGAACTGGCGCGGGAGCTGGAGGTCAGCACTAATTCCCTGCGTGAAGCGTTCCGGCTTCTCCAGGGCTGGCATCTGGTGGAGATCCAGCCACGCCGTGGTGCCCGGGTGTGCGATGTGGGCGAGGCGGATGTGCGTGATCTCTACGACTTCCTTTTTCTGCTTCTGGGGCGTCTGGCCAGCGACGTGGCCCACAATTGGCAGACCGGCCAGCTTGAGCCCTTCCTGGCGATCAGCAGGGAATTTGAGGCACAGGCGGAAGAGCAGGATCGGGAGCGGGTGCATGAACTGGCGTTCGACCTCGCCCGGGAAGGACTGAAACTGACCACCAACCGGTACCTGACGGATGCCATCGAGGATCTGATGCCACTGCTGCAGCGTTACTCATTCATGGCACTGCGTGAGGAAACCACGGAACTGACACAGTCCGTGGAGTGCATGCGTGAAACCATCGAGGCGGTGTTGGCCAGGGATGCGGCACGGGCTGCGCAGTGCCTGAAAACCTATGGGGAGAATCAGTGTCAGGTGGTGTTAAGGGCGCTGGCCAAGAGGCAGGCCGCCTAGGATTCCGGCACGGTTGGGTATCCCCAGAAGTAGCCCTGGCCCTTGAGCCCGCTGAACTGTTCGAGCCACTGGACCGTCTGCTCATCCTCCACACCTTCAATAACCGTACGCAGGTTCAGCGACTGGGCCAGTTCGACCGTGGCCCGGAATACTTTCTGGCGCTGCTGATCCCAGAGTATCCTCGTCAGGAAACTGCGGTCGATCTTCACCTCGTCGAGTGGAAATTCAGTCAGGGCGGACAATGATGAGGTTCCGGTACCGAAGTCATCCAGCGCAATACCGAAACCACAGTGTCGGAGCTGCCCCAGGCGATCAGTGGTGAGCGCCAGATCCCGGATGACACTCGTCTCGGTGACTTCGAGGATGAAATCATCCGGTGTGCAGCCCTGATGCCGGACAATCCTTTCCAGATCATCCGCGAGTTCCGGGACCGAAAGATCCCTGGAGGAAATGTTGATGGCTGTGCGGGTCTGCTGGCCGAAGTGCTCCCGGACTTGGGCCAGGTCTTTGGCCGCGCGGTTCAATACCCAGCGGGTCACACGGGTTATGCTGCCGAGTTCCTCGACCAGCGGAATCCAGTCACCCGGTGGGATCATCTGGAACTCCGGGTGGTACCAGCGCACCAGGGCTTCCACGGATTCGGGCTGCCCGGTACCGATGTCTACCTTCGGCTGGTAGGCAAGCTGGATCTGATCTGAGCGGAAAGCATCTTCCAGATCCAGCATCAACAGTTGCTGGTGTTTCTGGTGTTCATGAATCGCGTTGTCGTAGAAATTGATCGGCTCCTGCTGGAGACTGGCATAGCCGGCTGCGGACAGAACCTCCTGGATGCTGTCGCCATGATCGGGCAGGCTGGCGACCCCAATGGAGCATCGCCAGTTCAGGGTGTATCCCTGATAGCGGCAATCCGGTGCCGCAAAGTCGATGAGCTGCTGCCAGAGTGGATCCTCCCTGTCGATCCTCCGGGTTAGAACGAACGCTGCATCCATTGTTTCGATTGAGACGACAGGAGCGCTGTCGATGTAGCGGACGGTATCCGGTCCCATCTGCCTGAGATGGTTTTCAAGGCTCGTCAGATAATCCCGCACGAACCTTTCTGCAACCTGGTGACCAACCACGTGTTCAATCTCGTGAAATCGGTTGAGCCGGAGAACCACAATCTGGAGTTCTCCCGATGTCTGATTGGCCAGGCTGGCTTCCAGAGCGGAGCGGTTGGGTCTTCCGGTTACCTTGTGTTTCCGGAGGCTGTCTTCCAGTTGGTTCTGAACAGCAAGGCGGCGCTCCTGCTCTGTGACCCTTTCGCTGGCGGCGATCCGCCTCAGCCGTTGCTCGCGCCAGAAGAAGTGGACGGCGGCGGCGACAAGAACGACGGCTGAGAGAATGGTACCCAGTGAGAAGGCTGAATCCGAGAACACGTTGACGGGCACCGCGCCCACGGTACGCAGAGTGCTGGTGATGAGGCCGGCTGTCAGGATCAGTACCGCTGCCGTGAAATACCGTGCGTAGAGCGAGTGCCGGAAACGGCTGGCGGCAATGAACAGGGAGAGTACGCACCCCAGAATGCCCAGCATAATGGTAACTGCCTGTATCGGAAGTTCTGCTCCGGTGAACTCGACAAGAATGAGTGTGAGAGCTGCAAGGGACAGGCCGTTAAGCAGATGCCTGTATAGGCGCGGTGGCTGCAGGGCAATCAGGGTGTGTTGAGCGAATGCGATCAGGGTGGTCAGCATGGACGTGGTGATGACCGCGTCGAGCGCTGGCATCCCCCGCCAGAAAAGCCATGCTCCGAAACCATTGAGAACCAGCTGGATGTGGATGACGGAAACCGTGAGAACCGTCAGCCAGGCCAGCATGACTGTGCGGAACCGCAGGGTCAGGAAAAGATTGATGGCCAGCAGGAACAGGGAAAGCCCAAGAAGGATGCCGTTGATGGTTGCCCGCTTAACGCTGCTGTGGACCAGACCATCATCCCCGTGAACCGATACCGGGAAGACCGTGGGGCCAGCATCGGAAACCTCGAAAAACAGCGTGATGGTGGCGCTGGCGGGTATCGTGACCGGCCAATGGAAGGAGGGTAGGGGAATCAGGCGGCTGGAAAACGGCTGCAGGCTGCCCTGGGTTCGCATGGGCATCAGCGGGCCCGAATGTTTGTTCAGCCTGGCTGCGCGGATCCGATCAATGTAGGGGGCTGGCACGGACACCCACCGCTGTAGTGGCCGCCGGGACGCGTTACTCAGCTTCAGCCGGAAGGTGACCGGCTGAGCGGTAAAACCGAGCGCGGAATAGGAAGGTGTGGTGGGACGCCATCCGCTGTCAGAGCGCAGCCAGCCTTCCTGGTGGAGTTCCGCAATGGAGCCTTCCCGGTAGGTCAGGTCAAGTGGTGCGGTGCGCCCGTTCTCGGCGCTGTGCTGCTGGAGAAAGGGCGAATACTCCGCATTGTGGACAAGGGTGGAAGCGGCCATGACTGCAGTCAGGAGCAGTATGGGAAGAAGCGGCTTCTTTACAAATGGCAGGCTGGCTATGCCGCTGGGAACTTCATATTGCCCATTGGGCATGATCAAAGCTGTCCTTGCTGGTGGATTGGACGCTCTGATTAAAGTTCAAGGAGTCAATTTTTGCAAAAAATGGCACCCTCCGGGCGGAGGATGCCGGCTTGTGTCAGGAATCGTCAGGCAGGTACGCGCCGTCCTTGTCATGCACCTCACGGCCGGTAACCGGCGGGTTGAAGGAGCAGATCAGGCGCATGTCCTCGGTTCCACCGCGCAGGATGTGGCGGTCGTTGTTGTTCAGGGCGTACATGACACCGTCGTAGATCTGATGCGTCTCGCCGGTCGCCAGGTCCTCGATGCTGCCGTTACCGGCGACGCAGTAGACCGCTTCCAGATGGTACTTGTACCACAGGTGGAGTTCGGCACCCGCGGGAATGATGGTTTCGTGGAAGGAGAAGCCCATGCCGTCCTTCTTCAGCAGCATCCGGCGGCTGACCCAGCCCGGACCCTCAACCTCGCGCTCGGTTCCGATGATGTCCTTGATGTCCCGTACAATCATATCTGTCCCACCTGTTGAATCTGTGATCGGTAAAGGCCTTTGTTACTGGGGCCCGAGCACTGAGTGTAGCGTTTGCAGACGGTAGTACAATAGCGTAATCCCCCTAGCCGACTGTGTTTTAAATGCTGTCAGAACCCTCATCGGGGGTGGGGCATTCATGTAGAATGAGGGGGTTCTCGCCAGTAATCATGCATCAACCCAGAAGGCAGTGCTGCCATGACGGAGCCTGAGAAACGCCGGCGCCGCAGGCTCGATTTTCTGATTGCCCGGCTGACCGGCATCACGCGTAAGGAAGCCAAGCAGCTGATCAAGGCCGGTCGGATCGAGGTCGAAGGCCGTGAAATCGGGGGGCTGAAAGCCCAGTCCCGGATCGGCGTTGAGGAAGCGATTTTCCTGGACGATCAGCAGCTGGAAAGGGAGTCCGGTGAACGGTACCTGATGCTGAACAAGCCAACCGGCGTGGTGAGTGCCACGAAGGACGACTACGACCCCACTGTTCTGGATCTTCTGGAACCGGAACTGCGCCGCGGACTGCATCCTGTAGGGCGGCTGGATAAGGACACCACTGGTCTGCTGCTGCTCACCACTGACGGCGAGTGGAGTCATCGCATCACCTCGCCTCGCCACGGGTTCCCCAAGACCTACCGGGTCTGGGTTGCCGATCCCATTGACGATGAAACCCTGGCGAGCCTGGAAGAAGGCATCATGCTCAGGGGCGAGGATACCGCTGCCGTGGCCCATGACATTGAGCGCCTCGGCAGGGCTGAACTGCGGCTGACCCTGACCCAGGGGCGCTACCACCAGATCAAGCGCATGATGGGCGCTGTGGGTAACCGCGTGGTCCGGCTGCATCGTGAGCGGGTTGGCCCCATCGATCTGGATCCGGGCCTGGAGCCGGGGGATTACCGGGACCTGACCGAGGCCGAGATCAACGCCTTCCTGCCGGTAGATGATCCGCCACAATGATGGTGTCCCGACCCCAGGTCTTGGCCTGGTAGACGGCATTGTCCGCCCGGTGAAGCCAGCTTTCCCAGTCATCGTGGGGCGAGGCCAGGGCGGCCCCAATCGAGCATGTCACGGGCTGGCCGTGAGTGTTGAGCCGGTCCCTTATGGTCTGCTGGATATGGCGCGCGGCCAGGATCATGCTTTCATCCCGGACGTTATTGAGCAGCAGGACAAATTCCTCGCCCCCGAACCGGAACAGGCGGTCCTCATGCCTTGAATGGGTACGCACCAGATCGGCAAACCGCTTGAGCACCTCATCGCCGTTGGCATGGCCGTAACGGTCGTTGATCTCCTTGAAATGGTCCAGGTCCAGCATCAGAAGGCCGGCACCGGATTCTCTCCGCTGGACCCTTGCGATGGCGATGCACAGCTCCTCTTCCAGGGCCCGCCGGTTGCCGGCACCGGTCAGCGGATCACGGATGGCCTGTTCCTCCAGCAGTCGCGCCTGTGCGCGGGAGCGGCGTGCGAAGGAAAAGGCGAATATCGAGACCACGAAGACGGTGGTCGCGAATGAGATCAGCGCCAGTGGCCCAAGTCCGCTGGCGGATCCCAGAGCCACGCTGGCACCGACCATGAACAGGACCTTGGGGATGGCAAAGGCGGGCGGTGACAGGAAAAAGGTGGCAATGGTGTCCACATAGGCCCAGAAAAGCCCGACAAGCCCTGCCAGGTAGAGCACGCTGAGCACGCCGATGCCGGTAAAGACCACCAGCACGATGCCCGTGAGGACTGTATTGCCGGTGATCCAGGCGAAACCGGAGATGCTGAACAGCAACACCACCAGCAGGGTGTCCACCATGGTCATCAGCCAGTCACCCTGAAGGTAGCGGTACACGCCGAAGCCGCCGATGGCGAGTGCGGCGGGAATACAGAACATCATGATGATGGACAGGCGGAAGTCATCCGACAGCCTCTTACGGATGTTGCCGTACTGATTTCCAAGTTTTTTCAGCATCATGCGATCACAATAGCCCGTGAGCGGGTAAAATGCACTGACTAAGTACCCGAAATGGCTCTGGAATGCGAACCGAGACAGACGCATTGATGCTTTCGGCCGGAGTGGCACTCTTTCTCGGGGTGACCGGTCTGGTCCTGTCCGTGATCACGGGATCCCAGGTGATCCTGCTCGATGGGCTCTTCAATCTCATCTACAGCGTTATGGCCTTTCTCAGTGTTCGGGTCGCCCGCTTGCTGGCCATGCCGGACAATGAGAAATATCCCTTCGGCCATGCCTACTTCGAGTCCCTGGTCAATGCTGCCAAAGGCCTGCTCATCCTGGGAATTTCCCTGCTGGCCCTGGGGGATTCCGTGCTGGTGCTGCTCTCCGGTGGCCGGGAGATCGTCGCTGGTCTGGCCATCCTTTATTCGGTGATCGCAACCACCAGCAGCATTATGACCTTTGTGTTGCTGCGCCGTGCCCGGCGTCATACCACCAGTCCACTGGTGGAGGCGGACTTCGCCAACTGGTGGATCAACACGGTGATCTCGGCCTCGGTGCTGCTGGCCTTCTGCCTGATCCCGCTGGCGGAGGCGGTGGGCTTTTCCGTGATCACCCCCTATGTGGATCCTCTGATGGTGGCCACGGTGGTGGTGCTGTTCTGCCTGAGTACGCCTTTCCGGATGGCTTCGGATGCCATCAAGGAACTGCTCAACCGGGCGCCGCCGAAGCATGTGCGTCAGCCGGTGCATGATGTGGTGGAGGCCGTGGTGGGGGAATGGGGGGCACAGGATTTTTCGCTGCGGATGGTGCGCCCGGGCCGGACTCTCTACCTGCTGGTGCACGTGGTGCTTCCGGCGGCGAGTGACAACGGAACCCTGGGCCAGCAGGACCGTATCCGCACCGATCTGGACGGGCGCCTGCGTCGTATTGTTCCGTCACTGGTGCTGGATGTGGTGTTTACGGCCGATCCCCGCTGGGCGGCGCCCACCAATGGCCATGAACCCGCCTGAAGGGCCAGCCCCGGCACGGGTGTGATACCCTTTGCCCCGCTGCCAGCAATTGAGGTGACCCGTGAGCCCCATCCTCTCCATTGAGAATCTCGACAAGACCTACCCGGACGGATTCCAGGCACTCAGGAACATCAACCTGGCGATTCACAAAGGGGAGATTTTCGCGCTCCTGGGCCCCAATGGCGCCGGCAAGACCACGCTGATCAGCATCATCTGCGGCATCGTCAACGCCACCGGCGGCCGGGTCACCGTGGACGGTTACGACATCCAGCGTGACTATCGCCAGACGCGTTCCCGCATCGGCCTTGTCCCCCAGGAGCTGACCCGGGATGCGTTCGAGACCGTCTGGGACAAGGTCAGCTTCAGCCGCATGCTGTTTGGCAAGCCGCGCGATGACGCCTATCTGGAAAAGGTGCTGCGCGATCTTTCCCTGTGGGAAAAGCGCAACAGCCAGCTGCGCATGCTCTCCGGGGGCATGAAGCGGCGGCTGCTCATTGCCAAGGCACTGGCTCACGAGCCGTCAGTGCTGTTCCTTGATGAGCCCACGGCCGGTGTGGACGTTGAACTGCGCCAGGGCATGTGGGAGACGGTGGAGTACCTGCGCCAGAGTGGCGTCACCGTGATCCTCACCACCCATTACATCGAGGAAGCGGAAGAGATGGCGGACCGCATCGGCGTCATCAATCAGGGCGAGATCGTTCTGGTGGAAGACAAGAAGCAGCTCATGCGCAAGCTGGGGACCAAGCAGCTGGTGCTGCAGCTGCGCGAGTCGCTGGAGGCCATCCCCGCAGCTCTGGCGGATTACGATCTCGGGCTCTCCGAGGACGGCAGCGCGCTGATCTACACCTATGAGACGCAGTCCGCCCGGACCGGTATTGACGACCTGATGCAGGCGCTGGGGGAGGCGGGGATCCGCTTTACGGACCTGCATACGACCCAGAGCTCGCTGGAGGACATTTTCCTGGACCTGGTGAACGGATCATGAATCTGCGCGGCATGTATGCCATCTACCATTTTGAACTGGCCCGGGCCCTGCGCACCTGGCTACAGTCGATCATTTCCCCGATCGTGACCACCTCACTCTATTTCGTGGTGTTCGGGGCGGCCATTGGCTCAAGGGTGCAGGAGGTGGAGGGCGTTCCCTACGGGGCCTTCATCGTCCCCGGCCTGATCATGCTCATGCTGCTGACCCAGAGCGTGACCAACGCCTCCTTTGGTATTTTCTTCCCGCGCTTTACCGGCACCATCTACGAGGTGCTGTCCGCGCCCGTGTCCTACCTGGAGGTAGTGGTGGGCTATGTGGGCGCGGCGGCGACCAAATCCCTGGTGCTGGGGCTGATCATCCTCTTCACCGCCCAGCTGTTCGTGGACGTTCCCATCGCTCACCCCTTCCTGATGTTGGCGTTCCTGGTGCTGACCTCCTTCACGTTCAGCCTGTTCGGTTTCATCATCGGGATATGGGCGGAAGATTTTGAGCAGCTCCAGGTGGTCCCCCTGCTGCTGGTCATTCCGCTGACCTTCCTGGGTGGCACCTTCTACTCCCTCGATGTGCTGCCGGAGTTCTGGCAGACCGTGTCGCTGTTCAACCCCGTGGTCTACCTGGTCAGCGGTTTCCGCTGGAGCTTCTATGAAGTCTCGGATGTCCCGTTGCTGGTCAGCCTCGGCATGACCTTCTTCTTCATGCTCCTGTGCCTGACGCTGGTCTGGTGGATCTTCCGCACGGGGTATCGTCTCAAATCCTGAGCAGGGGATGCGCTCTGGCTCAGAAATAGAGCTGGGTTCCGATGGAAAAACCGTACAGCCGGTGTCCCTGTTTTTCCAGAAAACGATTGTATTCGATATTCAGCCCAGCGGCGCGGCTGAAATTGATCTGGAACCCAGCGCCATAGGAACCGGAAAATTCGCTTTTATTCAACGTGGAATCCGGGCGCTCAAAGCGGGCCTTGAACTCACTGAACCCGCCGAAGATGTAGAACGAGGATCGGCTGCCTATCGGCGCATGGGCGGTCATGTACGTGCTACCAAAATGCTGCACCTTGGTGTTGACCAGCTCACCATCCGGCGCCAGTGCGCTCTCATTCTCAATACCCGTGCCGTAGCGGGCTTCAACGGCAATATAGTCCAGTACGAAAACGCCACCCCTCAGGGTGATCATCGAGGGGGTTGCTGAAGTGATCAGCCGGTCGGAAGAGAACGTCAGGCGGGCGTACTGGGCTCCAAGGAAGGTTGTACCCTGATCGATGGGGCGTTGCGGCCCGGCTACGGCAAACGGAGAAGTAACGAGAAGCAGTGCCCCCAAAATAATGATGCGTTTCATTGAAGTTGTGTCCCTGAAGCCCATTGGTTTTCCATTGAGGCTGGATCATGGCATGCCTGTTTTTCCGGTCAATCCTCTCATCCAGTTCGGGGCTGGAATTGATGAATCATCCACATTTCACCGTATGAATCCGGTTGGATAGCTGCACCGTTAGCAGTCCGTACCGGCATTATGGTCAATGGCAATGGCGCCAGATTCGTCATAATCGGATTATCAGTCACAATCCGAGGAGAGGCTCATGGCCCGCGATGCAATGGGATACGCCCTGAGCGCGCTCAACCATCTGGCTGGTTCAGGGGTGCTTGACCGCCTGGGAGTACGGCGCACTGCTGAGAACATCAGCTATTACCTGAGTCGTTCCAGCTTCAGTGCGATCAGCACCAGCGCCCGCCAGTTCCGCAACCTCAATCCCCTCAAACGCCCCCAGCGCCTGCAGGCCCCCGGCGAGACCCGTGACCTGTTCGATCTGAACATCACGGACGAGCAGCGCATGATCCGTGAAAGCGTGCAGGAATTCGCCCGCGAGGTGCTCCGGGAGCGCGGGGAACCCGCGGACGCGGAGCAGAGCATCGCGCCCGGAACCCTGGAGCAGGCCTCCGAACTCGGTCTGACGCTCTTTGCCGTGCCGGAGGCGCTGGGGGGTGCGGCCACGGAACGTTCCCCGGTCACCTCAATGCTGGTGGCGGAAGACCTGGCGCACGGGGACATGGGGCAGGCCATTGCCATCCTCGCGCCTGTTTCCGTGGCGAATGCGCTCACCCAGTGGGGGAGTGCCCACCAGCAGGGGACCTACCTGGTGGAATTCGCCGGCGACCACCCGCCGGTGGCCACCATCGCAGTTTCCGAACCCGCCCCCCTGTTCGATCCGTTGCGCCCGGCCTGCACCGCCAGCCGCCGGGGCGATCACTACGTGCTCAAAGGCACCAAGAGCCTGGTGCCGCTGGCGGCGCAGGCGGAGCTCTTCCTGGTGGCCGCGATGACCGAGGACGGGCCCGGCGTGTTCATCGTGGAAGGGGGCAGCCAGGGGCTCGGTGTCGAGGCGGATTTCGCCATGGGGGTCCGGGCCGGCGGCCAGGGGCGTGTCACCCTTGATGGTGTGACGGTGCCGGCGGCTAACCGGCTCGGCGCCGGTGATTTCGACTATCGGGCCTTCGTGGACCTGGGCACCCTCGCGTGGTGCAGCCTGGCCATCGGCACCAGCCAGGCGATGCTGGACTACGTGATCCCCTACGCGAATGAACGTACCGCCTTCGGCGAGCCGATCAGCCACCGCCAGAGTGTGGCCTTCCTGATCTCGGATATGGCCATCGAGCTGGATGCCATGCGCATGCTCACCTGGCGCGCTGTCTGCCGCGCCGAGCAGGGCCTGCCCTTCCGGCGTGAGGCGCACCTGGCTCGGACTCTGGTCAAGGATAAGGCCATAGGCATTGGCACCAACGGTGTACAGGTCCTGGGCGGCCACGGTTACACCCACGAATACCCCGTAGAACGCTGGTACCGGGACCTGCGGGCCACCGGTATCGCCTTCGGCGGCCTGCATCTTTAAGGGAGGGCATGGCATGAACCTGGAAATCCCGAAGAAATTCCGTTCACTGGTCAACAATGCCCACCAGGTCGCTGCGGGCACCTTCAGGCCCATTTCACGCTATTACGACCGGCATGAGCATGAGCGCCCGAGGGAGCTGGATATGCTGGCTTCGATTCTGGATGGGTTCAACGAGGGCGATCCCTCCAACTCGGCGGGCGCCGCGACCACCGGGGCCAGTGGCGAGGCTGGCACCGAAGGCGTGCGTAACGGCTCCAACATGGGCGTCTGTCTCGGCGCCATGGAGCTGTGCTACGGCGACGTGGCCCTGATGCTCTCGTTGCCCCGACAGGGGCTGGGCAATGCCGCCATTTCCGCTGTTGCCACGGATGAGCAGAAGCAGCGATTCGAAGGTAAATGGGCGGCCATGGCTATCACCGAGCCCGGCTGCGGCTCGGATTCCGGCGCCATCCGGACCACGGCTCGCCGTGAGGGCGACGAGTACGTCCTCAATGGCGAGAAGATCTATGTGACCGCCGGTGAGCGGGCGGACTGCGTGGTGGTCTGGGCAACCCTGGATCCGTCCATGGGCAAGGCTGCCATCAAGTCATTCGTGGTGGAGTGGGGCACGCCCGGCATGGAGCTGGCGCGCCTGGAGAAAAAGCTGGGCATTCGGGCCTCGGACACCGCCGCCATCCACTTCCAGGACTGTCGGGTACCGGCGGAGAACCTGCTCGGGAGTCCCGAGATCGACACCAGCAAGGGCTTTGCCGGTGCCATGCAGACCTTCGACAACACCCGTCCCCTGGTGGCGGCCATGGCGGTGGGCTGCGGCCGTGCCGCGCTGGAACGGTTGAAGGAACTCCTCGCCGACCAAGTGAATCTGGATTACGGTCAGCCCGTGGACAATGGCTCCGCCGTTGAGGCCGAGATCTACCGCATGGAGGCGGAATGGGAGGCCGCCTACTGGCTGACCGTGCGTGCCGCCTGGATGGCGGACAACCATCAGCCCAATTCGGTTCAGGCTTCCATGTGCAAGGCCAAGGCCGGGCGCGTGGGTAACTGGATCACCCTGCGCTGCGCCGAACTGGCGGGCACCCTGGGCTACAGCGAGGAGGAACTGCTGGAGAAATGGGCCCGGGACTCCAAGATCCTGGACATCTTTGAAGGCACCCAGCAGATCCAGAACCTGATCATTGCCCGGCGCCTGCTGGGATTGAGTTCCAGCGAGCTGCGGTGATCGGCTGATTGCCTCAACGGGGGTCAGCGGTGACAATAACGCCTGTCATCGCTGTACCCGATCAGGAGGAATCATCACCGTGAAAGCCGTTTTCCTGGATGCCGATACCCTTGGGTCGGACGTGGACCTGGGCCCGATGCAGGCCGCCGCGGATCTGACCCTCCATGGAACCAGTGCTCCCGAACAGGTGGCCGAGCGCATCGCGGATGCCGAAGCCGTGGTCACGAACAAAGTGGTTCTAAGGGATGAGCATTTCGCGGCGGCGCCGGATCTCCGTGTCGTGGTCGTCACCGCAACAGGGGTCAATAACATCGACCTGGAAGCGGCCGAGGCCAGGGGCATCCGTGTGGTCAACGCCATCCGTTACGCCCGGCCCGTACTGGTCCAGCATACGTTCTCCCTGATCCTGGCCCTGGCCAACCGTCTGGTGGATTACGTCCAGGATGTACGCGCCGGCTGGTGGCAGCAGAGCCCCATGTTCTGTCGCATGGATCATCCCATCATCGAGCTGGAGGGCAGGACCCTAGTGGTGCTTGGGTATGGCGATCTGGGGCAGGGCGTGGCCCGGCTGGGGCAGGCCTTTGGGATGGATGTGCGGATCGCGGCCAGACCCGGGCAGCCGGAAGGGGAGGTGGATGGTTTCCCCCGGCAGTCGCTGGAGAGGCTGCTCCCTGTCGCGGATGTGCTTTCCGTGCACTGCCTTCTGAGCGATGACACCCGGGATCTGATCGATGCGCAGGCTCTCAGGACCATGAAGGAGTCCGCATTGCTGGTGAACACCTCCCGGGGCGGTATCGTTAACGAGCAGGCGCTGGCGGATGCCCTGCGCCAGGGCGACATTGCCGGCGCCGGCGTGGACGTCCTGACACAGGAACCGCCGGTGGATGGCAATCCCCTGCTTGCCGACGATATCCCCAACCTGCTGGTGACTCCGCACTGTGCCTGGGCGAGCCAGGAGGCCCGGCAGCGCATGGTGCAGCAGAGCGCCGACAACCTGCAGGCCTTCGCCGCCGGCACCCTGGAACGGTGGGTGGTGTGAGACTGACCCGGCAGGCCCATGAAGCGGTTGCCGGGGTGCTGGGCGAGGGCGGCCTGGCGCTGGATGCCACGGCCGGGAATGGCCATGACACCCGGTTCCTGGCGGAGCAGGTGGGCGCCACGGGCCATGTCTGGGCAATGGATGTCCAGCCTGCTGCTATCGAGGCCACCCGAAACCAGCTTGCCGACGCCGGGCTTGGCGAGCGCGTGACCCTCCTTTGTGAAAGCCATGCCCATATCCGGGAGCAGGTTAGGCCCCACGGGGAGCGGCAGCTGGATGCCGTGATGTTCAATCTGGGCTATCTCCCCGGCAGTGACCGCACCCGCACCACCGGGGCGGACACGACAATCCCTGCTCTGGAACAGTCGATGGCAATGCTGGCCTCCGGCGGCTGTCTGTCGCTGATGGTGTACCGTGGCCACGATGGTGGCGAGGCCGAATGGAACGCCATCCGCGAATGGCTGACCGGGAGCGGTTATGAGTGGCGCATGCCTGTTGACCCGTCCGGCCACCGCGGTCCTGTCCTGGTGCTTCTTACACGCTGAATCCGCGTTTCGGTGGACAGCTGTTCCGGGTATTGCCACCCTGTCCCTGCGGGGAATTTTTCTGAAAGTCCGGTGGTCCGCTGGGGGAGGGTATAATGGCATGGTTGAGAACAGTGCTTCTGGCGCTGGCTGTGATGGTGCCAGCCCCAGCGCTGGCCGAGGGAGTCCCTCAGGACCGCACGCTGCACATTACCAATGGCGAGTGGCCACCCTATCTGGGCAGGGAAGAGCCCGGTTACGGCATTGCCTCCCGGATCGTGACCCGGGCGTTCGAGCGCGCCGGCTACCGGGTCGAGTATGAATTCCACCCCTGGGCCCGGTCCCTGTATCTTGCCCGCAGGGGCCAGCGTGACGGCACCGCGGTCTGGATGCCTTCCAGTGAGCGGCGCGAGGACTTCTTCATCAGTCGGCCGGTGATCGTCACCGAATACGTGTTCTTCCACCGGGCGGACATGCCGTTTGACTGGGAAAACACAGCCGATCTTGCCGAGTACCGCATTGGACTGACCCGCGGTTACGATTATGGCGACGTGATCGACCGGGTGACGAGCCAGGGGATTGCCATCACGGAAACCGTGTCATCGGATGAGCTGAATTTCCATAAGCTGCTGGCGGGCCGCATTGACCTGTTTCCCATGGACCGGGTGGTCGGCCAGCGGATGATCAGTGATCTTCTCAGTAAGAAAGAGGCGAAGGCGTTGACCTGGCATCCCGAACCGGTCCGTGAGGACCGGCTTCATCTGCTTCTCTCCCGCGAGGTGGCGGGTAATGCCGAGCGCATCGAGGATTTCAACCGGGCACTGAAAGCCATGCGCCGGGAAGGTGGGATCGAGCGGATCCTGGTGGACGCGCTGGGTAACGACGTGCCCGCCGTGGAACGGCTCACCCCCGATCAGGTGGACTGACGCGCCCGGCCCAGTAGGGCTTCGGCGATCCGGTCCAGTGCCAGGGTGTCACTGACCGCCTCCATCTCCACTGCTGTTCCCGGCATCCCCCAGACCACGCTGGTCTCCTCGTTCTGGGCCACGGTGTAGGCGCCCAGCTCGTGCAGCTCCTTCATACCCCTGGCACCATCATCGCCCATGCCGGTGAGCAGGGCGGCAACGGCATTCTTTCCGGCTTCATTGGCCACGCTGCGGAACAGCACATCCACCGAGGGCCGGTGGCGATTCACCGGGTCACCGTCATGGAGCTGGCAGGTGTAGCGGGCACCGTCACGCTTGACGGTCAGGTGGCGGTTGCCGGGGGCTACATAGACGTGGCCGGGAATGATCCGCTGGCCATGCTGGGCTTCGGTGACCGTCACCGCGCAGGTGCCATCCATGCGGTTGGCAAAGGCCCGGCTGAACTCCTGGGGAATGTGCTGGGTGATGACCACCCCCGGGCTGTCCGGGGGCAGCTGCTCCAGAACGTGGCGCAGGGCCTCGGTGCCGCCGGTGGAGGCGCCCAGGGCGATGAGCCTCTCGGTGCTCTTCAGGTCACCGGGGCGGCGCTTGGGCAGCACCGAGCCCGCGCTGCGCTTTTCCCCGGCCGGGCGGGAACTGGCGGTAACCCGGGCGGAGGCGGCCATGCGGACCTTGTCCTGGATCTCCCGCGCGTAGTCCTGGAATTCGCTGGCGACGTTGACCTGGGGCTTGGCGACATAGTCGACGGCGCCGATCTCCAGCGCTTCCAGAGTGACCTCGGCGCCGTCCTGTGTCAGTGAGGACACCATGAGAACGGGCATTGGGCGCAGCCGCATGATGTTGCGCAGGAAGGTGATGCCGTCCATCTTCGGCATCTCCACGTCCAGCGTGATCACATCCGGATTGTGGGCCTTGATCTTCTCCCGCGCGTCATACGGATCGTGCGCGGTGTCCACCACCTCGATGTCCGGGGCATCGTTGAGCATTTCCGTCAGCATCTGGCGGATCAGCGCCGAATCGTCGACCACAATGGTGCGGATCATCTGGTACTCCCGGTTCATCGGTTATTCGAAAAGATCCACATCGCCGCCGGACACCGGTTCTTCCTCCAGTTCGTGGAGGTAGTGCTCCTCGCGTTCGATGAGTGTCTGGTTGCGGGTACGGTAGAGTTTCTTGCTGAAGGCGCGCCCGGTATCCGGGAAGAACTGTACCTTGCGCGGGTAGGCGCCTCCCAGGTCCCGGCTGATCAGTCCCAGGGATTCGGTCGCGCAGTATTCCATGGCGAACTCGATATTGCGCTGCCCGATGTCCGTGGTTACACCCTTCAGGACACGGCCCCCACCGAAAAGCTTGACCTCAAGGTCCTGGCGGCGCGCGCCGAGTTTCAGGATGCGGTTGATCAGCTGCTCCATGGCGTTGTTGCCGTAGCGGGTGGCCAGGTTGACCGGGTCGTCCACCCAGCTTTCCGGGTCACCGCCCCGTGTGGGCAGCATGAAGTGGTTCATGCCCCCCACGCCGCGTTTCGGGTCCCGGATGCAGGCAGCCACACAGGAGCCGAGGGTGGTGACGATCATCTCATCGCCCCGGCTCACATAGAACTCGCCGGGCAGCAGTTTGGCCGCCCAGACGTGGTTGACCGGGTCCCAGTAGCGCCGGATCCGCTCAAAGCCGGGCAGGGCGCGGGGCTGTCTTGGGTGGGTTGAGATCGCTGCTTCCGCCATGGTCAGTCCACTCGTTCGTAGATGGTACGGCCATGGGAGACAAAGCGTTCAGTGACCTTCCACAGGGATTCCGAGTGGCCGATGTAGAGCCATGCGCCGGGCGCGGTGTAGCGGTGCAGCTGCTCGAACAGCTGCGCCTGAAGTTCCTTGTTGAAATAGATGACGGTATTGCGGCAGAACACGATCCGGAACCGTTCGCTGAAGGGCCAGTCGTGGAGCAGATTCTGGGTGTCGAAGGTGACCATGCGCCTGAGTGGCTCCTTCACCTTCGCCTTGCCGGCATTGCGGCCGGTTCCCCGGAGGAAGTAGCGTTTCTTCAGCAGCGCGGGCACACCGGAAAGCCGTCCCTCGTCGTAGATGCCCCGGCGGCCGTGTTCCACCACGCTGCTGTCCAGGTCGGTGGCGGTGATGGTCACCCTTTCGGCATCCTGTGCGCTGAGATTCTCCAGCACCGTCATGGCGATGGAGTAGGCCTCCTCGCCGGTGGAACAGCCTGCGGACCAGATGTTGATGGGCTCGCCGGCCCATTCCTGAAGGATCCCCGCCAGATGATCGAAGTGGTGGGATTCCCGGAAGAAGGCCGTGAGGTTGGTGGTCAGGGCGTTGACGAACTGGCCCATCTCCTCGCCATTGTCCTGTTCCAGCAGTTTCCTGTAGGAGGCGAAATCCGGCAGGCCCAGCGCTCTCAGGCGACGGGCGAGCCGGGAATACACCATCTGGTCCTTGGAGGGATTGAGCTGGATGCCGGTTTCGCCAGTCACCTTCTCGCGGATCCACTCAAAGTCCCCACGGGTGAACTGGAATTCCCGCTCCCGGGACACTATCGCCTACTCCCGCTCAGAACTCTTCCCATTCACTGTCATCATTGCCGTCTTCTGCCTGCTGTCCGGTGTTCCGGGCCGTCGCGCCGGTGTTGGCTCCGCCCGCCGCACTGCTCTGGGCGGACCTGGCCCCCGTGCCTGAACCATTATTGCCACGCTGGGCCAGTGTGGAACGCTGACCCTGGCTGCGGCTGCCCGCACCGCTGCTCTGGCGCTGTCCGCCTCCGGCACGGCTCCCGCTGGCCGCCTTCTGGCTGCCTGCGCCGCTGTCGCCGAAGAAGCTCATCAGATCCACCAGTGAGGTGGTCTGTTCATCCAGGGACTCGGAGGCCGCCGCTGCTTCTTCCACCAGGGCCGCGTTCTGCTGGGTGACCTCATCCAGCTGGGAAACGGCCTTGTTGATCTCGTCGATCCCGGAGGATTGCTGGTTGCTGGCCGCCGCGATCTCGGCGATCTTGTCAGTCACCGTCTGGACCGAGTTGATGATCTCGTTAAGGGTCTCGGTGGATTCGTCCACCAGCTTGGTGCCGTGCTCGACCTTCTCGCTGGAGTCCTTGATCAGCTTCTTGATGTCCTTGGCGGCGGAGGCGCTGCGTTGGGCCAGGTTGCGGACCTCGGCGGCCACCACGCCGAATCCGCGCCCGTGCTCGCCCGCACGCGCTGCCTCGACGGCCGCGTTCAGGGCCAGCAGGTTGGTCTGGAAGGCGATCTCGTCGATCACCGTGATGATGTCATTGATCTCGCTGGACGAACTCTTGATCTCGCCCATGGCATCCACCACCTGGCGGGCGATCTCACCGCCGCGCTCGGCCTTCTCGCGGGCTGCGGTGGCGAGCTGGTTGGACTCCTGAGCGTTGTCCGCATTCTGCTTCACGGTGGAGGTGATCTCCTCCATCGATGAGGCGGTTTCCTCCAGGGAACTGGCCTGCTCCTCGGTACGCTGGGACAGGTCCTGGTTGCCCTGGGCGATCTCCTTGGCCGCGGAGTCGATGTTGCCGGTGGCATCGGTGATCTGTTCAACCGTGTTGCGCAGCACATCCACGGTTTCGTTGACCGCCTCCTGGAGTCGACCGAAGTCGCCCTCGAACTCGCCCTGCATCTTGTCATGCAGGTTGCCATCCGCGAGGTTCTTCATGACGCGGATCACTTCCTGAGTGGGCCGCTGGGCGGCGTCCACGACCCTGTTCACGTCCGCGCTCAGATCCTTGATGAAGCCCTCGGACATGGCGTCGGTGTCGACCCGCTCGTCGAGCCGCCCCTCACGGACCTGGTTGATCATATCCTTGAGTTCCGAGCGGACCTGCTCCTCGTTCTCCTCGCGCTCGCGCTCCTCGGTCTTATCAAACCATTCAATGGTGTTGCCCAGGAATTCGCCCCGCTCGTTCTCTTCCCCGGTAATAGCGATGTCGAAGCGCAGCCGGCCGATGTCCACAGTCTCGTGGATGGCGTCATTGCGGACCTTGTTCATCTGGCGGGCAATGGAACGCAGCTGGGGGAAGGTATCCACCAGATCCTCGCCCTCCAGTCCCTTGGCACGAAAGCCCCGGTTCTCTTCAGCGAGGTCGCGCTCATAATCGCGCAGCAGGTCCTGCATGCGTTCGTTGAGGTAGTCGATGCGGCCCTCTGGGTCCGTCGTCATCATTGCCGTGGTCGCGGTATGCAGGGCCAGCTTGGTGCGCTGGAGGGCCTCGTATTCCGCCGGGTCAATGGTGACCTGGTTACTCTGGTTGGTGCTGGCCATGGTCTTGCTCTCCCGTGACTCGGTCTGTTGTGTCTTCTGTTCGTCTCTGGGGCCGGTGGCCGGTTCAGGTTCCGGCTCCGGGGGTGTTCCGTCGCTGTCTTCCATCCATGCCAGCGGATCATTGCCCAGTTTCTGCCGCCGGCCTCCGCCACGGCGCCCGGAGCCGTCGTTGCGGTTACTGCGGTTGTTCTCGGCCATCAGCGCACTCTCCCCAATCTCAGATCCTCCACCAGGGCCGCGTAGTCGGCGGCGCCGTTACTGGTGGCCTGGTATTCAAAAACCGTTCTGCCGAACCCCGGCGCTTCCGCCAGGGACACGTTCTCCCGGATCGGCGTCTGCAGCAGCTGCCCCGGGAAGTGGTTCACCAGGGTTTCCTGCACCTCGCGCGACAGTCGCCGCCGGGTCTGGAAGCGGGTCAGGACCAGCCACTTGCGGCTGGCTCCCTGCATCCGTTCCTCGACCTTTGAAAGCGTCTGCATCAGCGTGGACAGCCCCTGCAATGACAGGAAATCGCAGGACACCGGTATCACCAGGTCATCGGCGGCGAGCAGGGCGTTCATGGCCAGCAGCCCGGAGGAGGGCGGGCAGTCCATGATCACCCATTCCGGTGCCTCGCTGGCGCTTTCCGTTTCCAGTTCGTACAGCGCTTCGTTCAGCCACCAGCCGCGCTCCGGGCCGCCCTCGTCCAGGGTCTCGAAGCTGCGCAGTCCGGGGCCGGCACAGATCAGATCCAGGTGTTCGCGAACGTTCTGGCGGTGATCCACCAGGCGCTCCTCGTTCAGGAGCACCCGGTCGAGCCCGGGCAGGCGGTTGTCCGCGCCCAGGCTGGTGCCCATGTGCCCCTGCGGGTCCATGTCGATGCCCAGAACCCATTCACCCAGCCGTGCCATACCATGGGCGAGGTGAACGCTGGTGGTCGTCTTGCCGACACCACCTTTCTGGTTCAGGACCGCGACAGCACGCATGGGTCAGTCGCCGTCCCCGCCCACCCCGGCGTCCTCGCCGAGCAGGCTGTCCACGTCCAGTACGATCACCATCTTGTCCTCCATGGTGGCGAGGCCGCGGATGAAGTCCGTCCGGATCACGGTGCCGAACTCGGGCGGTGGCCGGAGCTGGTCTTCGTTGATCCCATAGACCTCGGAAAGTGCATCCACGATCAGACCCATGATCCGCTCCCGGTTGCCGTGGATGACCTTGACCAGCACCACCACGGTGAACTGGGTGTATTCCAGCGTTTCCATGCCGAAACGCTCGCGCAGGTCCACCACCGGCACGATGGTGCCTCGCATGTTGATGACCCCCTTCACGTAGGGCGGGGTGTTGGGAATGGGGGTGGCGGTATCCCAGGCCCGGATCTCCTGGACCCTGAGGATGTCCACACCGTATTCCTCATCCCCCAGCGTGAAGGTGAGATACTGGTCGCCGTCGCCCACGGTGCCCTGGAGTGCGGCATCCTGCTGGGTGGTGGCGACGCTGTTGGTCTTGTCGCTTGCGGATTCGCTCATCAGTTATTGGCTCCCTTCGTGAGCACTTCGTCGCGTGCCTGGGCCAGCTCAAGAAGCCCGGCAATGTCGAGGATCAGCGCCACGGTGCCATTGCCCAGGATGGTTGCCCCGGCAAAGCCGGTCACCGGCCGGTAATTACTCTTGAGGCTCTTGATCACGACCTGCTGCTGGCCGAGGAGTTCGTCCACGTGGAGCCCGACGTAACGGTCGTCTTCTTCCACGACCACCATCAGCTCGTTCTCCAGATCGCCCCCGCCGGCCTCGTTGAACAGCTCCCGCAGGCGGATGATGGGAATGTAGTCGTCCCGCCACTCATAGAGCTCGGAGGTGCCGGCCATGCGCTTGATCTTGCCGCCCTGCATCTGCAGCGACTCCATGATCGAGATCAGCGGCACCACATAGACCTGGTCGCCCACCCGGAACAGCTGCCCGTCGAGGATGGACAGGGTCAGCGGCAGGTGGATGGCGAAGCGCGTCCCCTTGCCGGGGGTTGAGTTGACGGTGATGTTGCCGCCCAGTGCCTTGATGTTGCGTTTGACCACGTCCATGCCCACGCCACGACCGGAGACGTCGGTGGCCTCATCATGGGTGGACAGGCCGGGATGGAAGATGAAGTCGAAGACCTGCTCGTCGGAGAGTTCCGAACCGTTTTCCATCAGCCCCGCCTCGCGGGCCTTGTTGAGCAGCCGGTCACGGCTGATGCCGCCACCGTCATCGTTGATCTCGATGACGATGTAGCCGCCCTTGTGGTAGGCGTTCATCTCCAGGGTGCCGGTCTCGGGCTTGCCCAGCTCGGCGCGTTTTTCCGGGGGCTCGATGCCGTGATCCATGGCGTTGCGGACCAGGTGGACAAGCGGGTCGATGATCTTCTCCATCACCGTCTTGTCCAGTTCGGTCTCCTCGCCGTTGAGCTGCAGGTCCACCTTCTTGCCCAGCTGGCGCATCAGGTCATGGACCATGCGCGGCAGGCGCGAGTAGGCGAAGCTGATCGGCACCATGCGGATGCGCATGACATTTTCCTGCAACTCGCGGGTGTTGCGCTCAAGCTGCGCCAGGCCGTCCTGAAGCTTCTCCAGTTTGTCCATGGTGAAGTTCTCGCCCAGCTCGTTGAGCATGGACTGGGTGATGACCAGTTCACCGACCATATCGATGAGGTTGTCGATCTTGCCCGTGTCCACCCGGATGGAGCTGCTGGTGCTGGCATTGCCGCCGCTGCTCTGCTGCGCCGGCTTCTGGTGCGCGTCGTCGCCCGCCGGCTCTCCGGCGCTGGCCGCCTCCGGTTCCGGGGCTGTTTCCGGGGCCGCGGTGGTGGTATCCCCGCCGGCCGGCTCCAGAGGCTCAATGGTCAGGGAGCAGTCATCCTCGACCCACTCGAACACCTCTTCAATGGCTTGCCGCTCGACATCCCCATACAGGTCAATGGTCCAGCTCAGAACACACTCTTCAGGATCAAGGTCCGGCAGGGCGGGGAGACTGCTGCTGTCGCAGCTCACCTGGATCTCGCCGAGTTCGCTCAGTTCCTCCAGCAGCCGCAGCGGGTCGTTGCCGGTCATGAACAGGTGGGGTTCGGGTGTAAAACCGATCCGCCAGCCGCCGCCCGGGCCGGAGCCATCGTCAGCCGTAGCGGAGCTGCCAGCATCATCACCAGCATTACCGTCGCTGCTGCCGTCGTCATCGTCGGCGTCGACCATGGCCGCCAGCCGGGTGGTGATGTCGGCCGCCTGCTGGGGATCCGCTTCAGTGCCATCACGCTCCGCCTGGAGCAGGGAGCGCAGGCAGTCCACGGACGCCAGAAGCAGGTTGATCCCGTCGGTGGTCACCTCGCTTTCGCCTTCCCGCAGGCGGTCCAGCAGGGTTTCAAGCTTGTGGGTCAGATCGGTAACTGAGTTCAGGCCGAAGGTCCCCGCGCCGCCCTTGATCGAGTGGGCCGCCCGGAAGATGTCATTAAGCTGTTCGACGTCCGGTTCGCCGGCCGTCATGTTGAGCAGGCCGTTTTCCATGTCGTCCAGTCCCTCGAAGCTTTCTTCGAAGAAGGTCTGCAGGAACTGGTTCATGTCGATGCTCATAGCCACTCCGGCCTGTGATTCCGGTGAATTCGGTGCTTACCGCACAACCTTGCGTACGGCGCCCATCAGTTTTTCCGGATCAAAGGGTTTGACCAGCCAGCCGGTTGCGCCGGCCGCCTTGCCTTCCTGTTTCTTTTCCGGGGCCGACTCGGTGGTCAGCAGCAGAAGCGGCGTGAACCTGTAGTTGGGCAGTTTGCGCAGCTCCTTGATCAGCGTGATGCCATCCATGTTCGGCATGTTCACGTCGGTGATGACCGCGTCGAACTTCTGCTGTTTGGCCTTGTCCAGTGCCGCTTTGCCGTCAGGGGCATCCACAACGCTGTGGCCGTTCTGCTTGAGCGTGTGTGAGACCATCTGCCGCATCGAGGCGGAATCATCCACCGCGAGAATGTTTGCCATCGTCAACTCCTTGCCGCTTGCCGGCGTTTCAGAATAGTCACGCAGTTTCGGTGCCAAGAAGGGATTCCGCTTCGGCAAGGCACCGCGGGCGGTTACGCCATTCCCAGTCACGCCCCTGCATTTCAGCCTGTCGCCGGAATGCCAGCAGAAGCTGGACGCCCGCGGTATCGACCCTTTCGGTATCGGTACCATCCAGAATCGCAGTACCGTCAGCATCCAGGGCGCTGGAGAGCTGCTGGTACAGCATGCCCGCCATGGAGATGTCCACCTGGGCACCAAGGACCACGACATTACTGGAATCTTCACTCATCCAGGCATTTCCTCTTGAAGGACTGGTCATGACGACTACGGCAGATGATAGCGGCGGGATCATCAAGAGTCCGCCTGTTTATATCGCTGTGACAACAGTTAACGGCTGCATATGGCGATACTTGAGAAATCCCCGTTGCTGTGCGGAAAGGAGTCCGCATCGAGGCATCAGTCATTTTGAACAGGGCGCTCGAAATGTTCCGCTTTGATGGGGGCGGGCAGGGCGCTAGTCTGACCAGCAGTAACAGATCACACGCAACACCACAGGAGATGGAAAATGGCGAAAGTACTGGTTCTTTACTATTCGATGTATGGTCACATGGAAGACTTCGCGAACACCGTGGCGGAAGGCGCGGGCAGCGTTGATGGCGCCGAGGTGACGGTCAAGCGGGTTCCGGAGACCATGGACTCCGACGCCTTCGCAAACGCTGGCGGCAAGGCCGATCAGCAGGCGCCGGTGGCAACCCCGAACGAGCTGGCTGATTACGATGCCGTCCTTTTCGGCACGCCCACCCGCTTCGGCAACATGGCCGGCCAGATGCGGACCTTCATGGACCAGACTGGCGGGCTCTGGGCGAAGGGCGCCCTGCACGGCAAGCTCGCCAGCGTGTTCGGTTCAACCGGTACCGGTGGCGGTGAGGAACAGACCATTACCACCTTCTGGGTGACCCTGGCCCACCACGGCATGACCATTGTGCCGATCGGCTACGGTACGGGGGAGCTTTTCGACATCTCCCAGCCCGGCGGCGGCACTCCCTATGGGGCGACCATGCTGGCAGGCGGTGACGGCTCCCGGCAGGCGGACGAGCGCGAGAAGGCGATCGCCCGGTTCCAGGGTAAGCATGTGGCGGAGCAGGCAGTGAAGCTGTTCGGCTGAACGCCTGAGGCAGGCGCGGCCGTGGCCGCGCCTACCGCTGGCTTTCCGGGGTGACCCGCATGACTTCCTCGATGGTGGTCAGCCCGGCAGCGACTTTCTGGGCACCGGACAGGCGCAGTGACATCATGCCCTGCTTATAGGCTTCCCGGCGCAGCTGGCTCACGTCGCATTCAGGCGTGATCAGTTCCTCAACCACGCCTTCCACCGGCATGATCTCGTAGACCCCCGACCGCCCCAGGTACCCGGTGTTGCGGCACTGCAGGCAGCCGACCGGCTCGCAGGGATGTTCCGGCGTGGGTGCTTTCCAGGGGCGGGTAAGGGTTCGCCAGGCTTCCGGATCGATGCTGCCTTCCGTTTTACACCCGGTGCACAGGGTCCTGACTAGGCGCTGGGCCATGACCCCGATGACCGTGGCCCGGATCAGGTAGCTTGGCAGTCCCAGTTCGAGCAGCCGGGTCAGGGCACTGGGAGCATCGTTGGTATGCAGGGTGGCGAGCACCAGGTGGCCGGTCAGCGCGGCCTGAACCGCCATGTCCGCGGTCTCCTGGTCGCGGATCTCGCCGATCATGATGATGTCCGGATCCTGGCGCAGCAGGGCGCGCACCCCATGGGCGAAGGTCAGATCGATGCCGTGCTGGACCTGCATCTGGTTGAACGCCGGTTCCACCATCTCGATGGGGTCCTCGATGGTGCAGATGTTCACATCGTCCGACGCCATCTGCCGCAGCGTGGAGTAGAGGGTCGTGGTCTTGCCGGAGCCCGTGGGACCGGTGACCAGGATGATGCCGTAGGGGTTGTCGGTGATGCGCTGCCAGCGCTCGCGATCATCGCGCGAGAAGCCCATCTGCTCAAAGGGCTTGAGCAGCACCTCCGGGTCGAAGATCCGCAGCACCATCTTTTCGCCGAAGGCGGTGGGCATGGTCGCGATGCGCAGCTCCACTTCGCTCTCATCCGGCTTGCGTGTCTTGATGCGACCGTCCTGGGGGCGACGCTTTTCCGCCACGTTCAGCCGGCCCAGGATCTTGAGCCGGCTGAGCACGGCAATGCCCACGTTGATCGGGAATTCGTAGACGGTGTGCAGGACGCCGTCGATCCGGAACCGCACCTGGGACATCTCCCGGCGGGGTTCGATGTGGATATCGCTGGCGCGCTGCTCAAAGGCGTAGTGCAGCAGCCAGTCGACGATGCTGACCACGTGCTGGTCATTGGCGTCCGCCTTGCCTTCGCCCAGGTCGAGCAGTTGCTCAAAGCTCTGGACGTGTTTGCTGGCATCCTCGCCACCCGCTTTGCTGACGGAATTGGCCAGCTGGTAGAACTCCACGGTGAAGCGGCGGATGGACGCCGGGTTGGCCACTACGGGGGTCACCGTCCGCCGGGTGATGTGTTCCAGGTTGCTGATCCATTCGCGCTGGAACGGCTGGGCGGTTGCCACCTGGACCTCATCGCGGGTGACTTTCACGGCCAGGATGCCATTGCGCTGGGCGTAGGCGTACGACATCACGTCCGCCACCGAGGGTACATCCACCTTGAGCGGGTCGATGTGCACGTATTCCAGCCCGGACCAGTGGGCCAGCCACTGTGTGAGGGTATCCAGGTCCAGGAGGCGGCCGGTATTGGCATCCTGGAGCTGCGCGTCCGCAATCATCTCCAGCGGGTGCCTCTGGGCATCCGAGCCCAGGTTGGCGTTGCGTACCTCGCGCGCTTCCTCCTCGGAAATGCGCCCATCCCTGACCAGGGCATCGCAGACCTGGGGCAGGCTCAGTGGCTGGTCACGCTCGGGGCTGGATGCTCTCGCCATGGTTGCTCAGCCCGAGGTGATGCCGGGGTTGCGCGGGTCCTGGCGCAGCTTGAAAAGGGCCGCCACGAAAAAGACCAGCGTCAGGATCAGCGGAATAACACTCGTCAGGGGCCAGCCGTACAGATAGGAGCTGACCGACAGGGGCGCGAAGTAGATCATCATCATGAAACAGGCCCAGATGTAGGTGATGTTCCGGCCCCGCAGGAGCCCGGGCACAAAAATGACCAGAGGCACGAGTTTGATGGCCAGGATGGCGGCTTTGGAAGCGCCCTCCACCGGGGCTGGCCAGAAAGTGGTCAGCGCAAGAATGGCCATGAGTGAGAAAAAGCTTGCCAGCCCGACCCAGTGGGCCAGTGGCAGGTCGGAGTGGCGGCGTGCGGTCTCGGTCATTACGGGCGATTCACTTCAGCGGGTATGGATTACGGAGGCCGGTTTTGCCGTTACAATGTTCGATCCGGCTTTGCCCGTTACTCTATCAGGAGGTTGGCGGTGATTCATCTCATGCGCGCGACGGTTGTCGTGCTGATGCTCGCGCTGGCGGGCTGTGACGGTATGCCCGGCGGTCTGGGCGGCAGCGCCGATTTTGCCGCCGCCAAAGGTGACGTGGTCAGAACCAGCGAGCTGGAAGGCCAGTGGGTCTTCGTCAACTACTGGGCTGAATGGTGCAAACCCTGCTACGAAGAGATCCCGGAACTGAACGCGCTGGATCAGCGCGACGGAGTCCGGGTTCTGGGCGTGAACTTCGATCAGGTGGAAGGTCAGCCTCTTCGCACCCTCATGGAGGACATGGGCATCGAGTTCACCGTCGTCACTGACGATCCCCAGGCCCATTACGGCTGGGAGCACCCGGTCTCCCTTCCTGCTACCTTTGTGATCAACCCGGAGGGGGACGTGGTCGAGGCCCGCTTCGGTGAGCAGACCGAGGAGGAACTGGTCGAGGTCATGGAGTAGCCCTGTGTCGCGTACATTCGTTCATCTTCGTATCCATTCGGAGTATTCGCTGGTCGATGGCCTGATCCGGATCAGGCCACTGATCGAGCGCGCGGCGGAAATGGGCATGCCCGCCATCGGGCTGACCGAACAGTCCAACATGTGCTCGCTGGTGAAGTTCTACGAGGGCACCACCAGCGCCGGTATCAAGCCCATCATTGGCGCGGATATCTGGCTGCGTAATCCCGAGGACCCGCACAAACCCTTCCGCATTACCCTGCTGGCACGCAACCAGACCGGCTTCGGCAACCTGACCGAGATCATCTCCCTGGGCTATACCGATGGCCTGGCCACCGGGATACCTCTGGTGGAGCGGGAGTGGATCGAACAGAGAGCGCAAGGCCTGCTCATGCTCTCCGGCGCCCGGGACGGGGACATCGGCCGGGCCATACTGGCCGGCAAGCAGGAACTGGCCGAGGAACGGGCCCGCTACTGGGCCGCCCTGTTCCCCGGCGCCTTCTATTTTGAGCTCCAACGCACCGGCCGCCCCTATGACGAGGACTGTGTGCACGGGCAGGTGGCTCTGGCCCAGATGCTGGAACTGCCGGTGGTGGCCACCAACGACGTCCACTTCCTGGAGGCTGATGACTTCGAGGCCCATGAGGCCCGGGTCTGTATCGGCGAGAGCAAGACCCTGGATGACCCCCGGCGTGAGCGGCGCTTCAGCGACCAGCAGTACCTCCGTTCCCAGGAGGAGATGATCGAGCTGTTCGAGGATATCCCGGAGGCGATCGACAATACCATTGAGATTGCGCGCCGGTGCACGGTCCCGGTCAAGCTGGGCGAGATCTCGCTGCCCCAGTACCCCATCCCGGAAGGGATGACCATGGATGAGTACTTCCGCAAGGTCTCGGAAGAGGGGCTTGAGAAGCGCCTTGAGCGCATCCTGGACCGCACGGATCCCAACTATGAAGAGAAGCGGGCGCGCTACTACGAACGCCTGGACTTCGAGCTCAACATCGTCAACCAGATGGGGTTCCCGGGCTACTTCCTGATCGTGATGGACTTCATCCAGTGGGCCAAGGACAACGGGGTGCCCGTGGGGCCGGGGCGCGGTTCCGGCGCGGGCTCGCTGGTGGCCTACGCGTTGCTGATCACCAACATCGACCCGATGCAGTACGATCTGCTGTTTGAGCGCTTCCTCAATCCGGAGCGTGTGTCCATGCCGGACTTCGACGTGGACTTCTGCATGGAAGGGCGCGACCGGGTCATCCACTATGTGTCCGAGCGCTACGGCAAGAATGCCGTCTCCCAGATCATCACGTTCGGAACCATGGCGGCCAAGGCCGTGGTGCGCGACGTCGCCCGGGTCCAGGGCAAGTCCTACGGGCTGGCGGACCGCATGTCCAAGCTCATTCCCTTCGATCCGGGAATGACCCTGGAACGGGCCCATGAGGAAGAAGAGCCGCTGCGCGAGTTCCTGGAGCAGGACGAGGAAGCCCAGGAAATATGGGAGATGGCGAAGAAGCTCGAGGGCATCTGCCGTAACGCCGGCAAGCACGCCGGCGGCGTGGTGATCGCGCCCACCAAGCTGACCGATTTCGCCCCGCTGTATTGTGAAGAAGACGGCGGCAGTGTCGTCACCCAGTTCGACAAGAACGACGTGGAGGAGGCCGGGCTGGTCAAGTTCGACTTCCTCGGCCTGCGGACCCTGACCATCATCGACTGGGCCCTGGCCATGGTGAACCGTCGCCGGCGCGAGCGCGGCGAGGCGGATATCGACATCGACGAGATTCCACTGGACGATCAGCCCTCCTTTGAGCTGCTCAAGAAGGCCGAGACCACGGCGGTCTTCCAGCTGGAATCACGCGGCATGAAGGACCTGATCCGGCGTCTTGAGCCCGCCAGCCTTGAGGACATGATCGCGCTGGTGGCCCTGTTCCGGCCCGGGCCGCTGCAGTCCGGCATGGTGGACGACTTCATCGACCGCAAGCACGGGCGCCAGCCCGAGGCCTACCCGCACCCGGATTTCCAGTACGACGGCCTCAAGCCGGTGCTTAAGCCCACCCATGGCATCATCCTCTATCAGGAGCAGGTGATGCAGATCGCCCAGGTCATGGCGGGCTTCTCCCTTGGCCAGGCGGACCTGCTGCGTCGGGCCATGGGCAAGAAGAAAGCCTCCGAGATGGAAAAGCAAAAGAAGGCGTTTCTCGAAGGCTGCGAAAACAACGGCATCAGCAAGGAACTGGCGGACAACATCTTCGATCTGGTGGAAAAGTTCGCCGGCTACGGCTTCAACAAGTCGCACTCGGCGGCCTACGCGCTGGTCTCCTACCAGACCCTGTGGCTCAAAGCCCATTACCCGGCGGAGTTCATGGCGGCGGTGCTGACCGCGGACATGCAGAACACCGACAAGGTGGTCACGCTGGTCGAGGAATGCCGCCGCATGGGGCTGGATCTGGTGCTGCCGGACGTGAACACCAGTGAGTTCAGCTTCACCGTCAATGATGATGGCCAGGTGGTCTACGGTCTTGGCGCGATCAAGGGCCTGGGTGAAGGGCCCATTGAAAGCATCACGGCGGCGCGCCAGGAAGACGGTGCCTTCCGCGACATGTTCGATTTCTGCGCACGCGTGGAGATGCGCAAGGTCAACAAGCGCGCCATCGAGGCACTGATCCGCGCCGGCGCCCTGGATAACCTGGGCCCGAGCCGGGCGAAGATGATGGCCAGTATCGACAAGGCCATCCAGCAGGCCGGCCAGCTCAGCCGCAATGCCAATGCCGGCATGGGCGACCTGTTCGGTGAGGATCTGGTCTCCACCGGGGATGAGAATCCCTTCGCGGATGTGGCCCACCTGCGCGAGTGGAGCGACAAGCAGCGCCTCCAGGCGGAGAAGGAAACCCTGGGGCTCTACCTGACGGGTCATCCCTTCGATGCCTACGAGAGCGAGGTCCGCCATTTCGTGCCCACGCCCATCGCCAACCTGCAGCAGGGCAAAGGCACCCAGCGGATTGCCGGCCTGGTGGTGGCGGTGCGCACCATGAAGAACCGCCGTGGCCAGCCCATGGCGTTCGTCACCCTGGACGATCGCAGCGCCCGCATTGAGGCGACCCTGTTCACGGACGCCTTCATGGAGTACAAGGATCTTCTGCAGGCGGACAATGTGCTGATCCTGGAAGGGCGCATCAGCTACGATGACTACAGCGGATCGCTCAAGATGACCGCGGACGGTGTGATGGACATCAATGCCGCCCGCCGCCAGTACAGCCACGGCATCCGCCTTGCGGTGGATCGGCCACAGTGCGCCAACGGCTTCCTGGATCATCTGGAGGAAGTGTTGCGGCCCTATCGCGGTAACGGCTGCCCGGTTAATCTGGCCTATTACAGCCCGGATGCGAGCACGCTGATCCGCCTGGGTGAGGACTGGCAGGTGCAGCCGGACGACGAACTGCTGTTGAGCCTGCGCCACCTGCTGGGCGACGATCGCGTGACTTTGGTATACGATGAATAAACGGTTGCAAGAAACAACAGATGGAGCGCCATGAACCCCCAATACCTGGATTTCGAACAGCCCATCGCCGAACTCGAGGACAAGATCGAGGAACTCCGTCTGGTCGGCAATGATGCCGACGTCAACATCTCGGAGGAGATCAACAGGCTCCGCAACAAGAGCATCAGCCTGACCGAGAGCATATTCGGCGACCTCAAGGCATGGGACATCGCGCGGCTGGCGCGCCATCCCCAGCGTCCCTACACCCTCGACTACATCAATGAAGTGTTCACGGATTTCGATGAACTCCACGGTGATCGCAGCTTTGCGGATGACCCGGCCATTGTGGGTGGCCTGGCACGGCTTGATGGCCGGCCGGTGATGGTCATCGGTCACCAGAAGGGGCGCGAGATCAAGGATAAGGTCCACCGCAATTTCGGCATGCCCAAACCCGAGGGTTACCGCAAGGCGGCCCGGCTCATGCGCATGGCCGAACGCTTCCAGCTGCCGCTGATCACACTGATCGACACGCCCGGCGCCTATCCCGGCATTGGTGCCGAGGAGCGCGGCCAGAGCGAGGCGATTGCCAATAACCTGGCACTGATGTCCCGGTTGCAGACGCCCATCATCTGCACCGTCATCGGTGAGGGCGGCTCAGGGGGCGCGCTGGCCATCGGCGTCGGTGACCGGCTCTGCATGCTCCAGTATTCCACCTATGCCGTCATCTCGCCCGAGGGCTGCGCGTCCATCCTGTGGAAGAGCGCCGACCACGCCGCGGACGCGGCCGCGGCCATGGGTGTGACCGCGGACCGGCTCAAGTCCCTGGGCGTCTCCGACCGGATCATTCCGGAGCCGCTGGGCGGTGCCCACCGCGACCAGTCCACCATGGGCGCAAGCCTGCGGGAGGCCCTGGTTGAGGAGCTGGACGCACTGGAGCAGCTCTCCATTTCCGAACTGGTCGAGCAGCGGTACGAGCGCCTGACCCGCTACGATGCCAGCAAGCAGTGAACCGCCGGCGCCGGAGGCCTGGCCCCAGGATCTGAACGGGGCCTTTCACAACCTGCCGGAAAGCCGTCGCTGGTGGGTTGCTTTCAGCGGCGGCTGCGATTCCACCTTTCTTCTCTACTGCCTGGCCGCGCTGGCGCCACGCCACAATGCCCATCTGCATGCCATTCATCTCCATCATGGTCTGAACGCGGCCGCGGATCAGTGGCAGCAGCACTGTGAGCGGGTCTGTGACGCGCTGGCTGTGCCGCTGGTGAGTGAGCGGCTGGCGCTTGATCCGGAGCAGCCGGATCTGGAGGCCCGGGCCAGAAACGCCCGGTATGAGTGCTTTGAGTCCCTGTTGGAACCAGGGGATCTCCTGTTCATGGCACACCATGGTGACGACCAGGCCGAGACCGTGTTGCTGCGGCTGTTGCGCGGCAGTGGCGTGCGTGGGCTGGCCGGGATGCCAGGGGAAAGGGAACTGGGCAGCGGTCGTCTCGTACGCCCCCTGCTGGGCATGGAAAGGCGGCGCATTGAGGCTCTGGCCCGTGACTGGGCGCTGGACTGGTGCGAGGACAGTTCCAACGGGGATACCCGCTTTGATCGCAACTACCTGCGCCACGAGATCATGCCGCGCCTGGAAGCGCGTTGGCCCCGAAGCGGCCGGCGCATGGGCCGCAGCGCTGAGCACTGCCGGCAAGCGGAGCAGCTGCTTTCGGAGCTGGCCGACATCGATGCCGTAAGCGCGGCCAGCGGGCAGGGCATCAGTGTCCAGGCACTGGGTCAGCTGAGCGGGCCCCGGCGCCAACAGTTGCTGCGTCATCTGCTGATCCGCCACGGTTGCCAGCCTCCGGGTGAACGGCGCCTGGCGTCCGGGCTGGAGGCACTGCTCCACGCGCCCGATGACGGTCAACCGGAACTGCGCGGGGAAGACTGGCGGGTCTGCCGTTTCCGGGATCAGCTCTGGCTGGTTCCGGATCTACCCGTGGTGGGCCGGGATGCGGCGGTTGAATGGTCTGTGGGCAACGATCTGGAGTGGTTCGGAACCCGGCTGTCCGCCGAGCGATATGAGGGAAGCGGCCTGGCTGTGAATGCGGGTGAGCGTTTCCGGATCCGGGCCCGCTCCGGCGGTGAGCGTTTCCGCCCCGGTCCCGGCCAGCCCCATCGCCCGTTGCGCAAGTGGCTGCAGGAGCAGCGCATTCCGCCCTGGGAACGGGCACACCTGCCGTTGGTATTCAGTGGCGGCGGGGAACTGGTGGCGATTGCGGATCTCTGGCTGGCGCCGGAGTGGCGCGCGGGGGAAGGGCAGACCGGCTGGCAGCCGGTCTGGCACCGCCCATGGCAACTGCTGAAGGCGGCGCCGTAACCTGGATTACTTGCGGCGCTTGAGCGCCCAGATTTCCAGCAGGGCCCATTCCTCGCCCGGGTAGTTGGAGCGCTCCAGCTCGGACATGAGCCGGTGGCGTGAGGCCATGCTGCCGACGAACTCAAAGCGCTCGAGCAGGATGCGCTTGGTGGCGTCCGCCGCTTCCAGTGCGAAGGGGTTGAGGAAGTTCACCAGCAGGTAGCCTTCGTCGTCGCCAGCGGCGAATTCATCCATCAGGCGTTCCACCGCGTGGGGCTCGAGATAGACCAGGGCCGCCGTGGAGATCAGGATATTGGCGTTCTTCATGGTCTTTTCGAGTTCCGCCTGGGTCGCGGCATCCGGCGTGTTCAGGTCAGCCTGGATGGTGTTGTCGTAGATGCCGGCGGACTGGCCGTAGGCCAGGGCGTTGGCGGAGATGTCGATGCCGGTGACACTGGCGTTGAAGCGGCGCGGCTGGGCCACTTTTTTGCAGGCTTCCGTGTCCTTCCAGTTCTCACGGATGCCGTTGAGATCCATACCGTTGATGGTTGCCATGGTGGTGTTGCCGAAGCATCCGGCGAGGTCAACAACATTGAGGGCACCACTGGCGGCCTTCTTCTCGGCCCAGGGCAGGATCAGTCGATCAAAGGTCTGGCGGTTGAAGTTGTCCGAGACGTAGTCGAGTTCGTCGAGGATGCGTTCCTTGAAGGGGACGGGCGTTTCCGCCACATAGATATCGTCAAAGTGCTGTTTTTTCTCGTCGGTTTTTACGCCTGAATCACTCATGCGCTCATTTCCATATTGCGAAAGGGGCGCTTATGATCGTTGGGGGTGGGGGACCGGGTCAAGTCGGCCAGGTGATAACAGCCTCCACCATCCCTTCCCGTGGATGCCGGAATTCGAACCGGGCATCGAATCGTTCCGTGATCGCACGCACGATGGTGAGCCCGAGACCGTCGCTGCGCTCGGGGTCTGCCGGCGCGTGGTCCCCGGCTGGATTGGTCACCGTCATTACGAGGTCCGTGCCGCTGCACTGGACCCTCAACTCGACCGTTTCCCCGTTGGTGCCGTGGCGCAGCGCATTCTCCAGCAGGTTGCGCAGGGCTGTTGAGGCCAGTGGCGCGGGAAGTGGCAGATCCGGGAGTGATGCCTCCGAATCGATGCGGATTCGATCACGCTCCGGCAGATCCGCAATGGCCTGATGGATCACTGTTTCCACGGCTGCCCGTTCATGGCCGTGTGCGCCCGCCCGTTCAACCCTGGCAAGCATCAGCAGCTGCTCGATGATGCGCTGCATGCGTTGGATGCCCGCTTGCGCCTGGTCCAGAGCCCGGCTGGCTTCGGGTGCCTGGCGTGCTGCTACCTGCAGGTTTGTCTTGATGGCGGTCAGTGGCGTGCGCAGTTCATGGGCCGCCTGACTGGCGAAGTGCTGTTCGCGCTGTATCGCCTCGTTCACCCTTGCCAGAAGATCATTCAGCGTTGAGACCACTGGCTGGAGTTCCGCCGGAGCTGATCCGATGTCCACGGGGGTGAGCATGGAGGGGCGGCGTCGGGAGACCTCACGGCTGAGTTGCTCAAGGGGCGCCAGACCCCGGCTTATGCCGAACCAGACCACGCCGATGCCGCCGGCAAGTGCCAGCGCAAAGGGGGCAACCAGCACCAGGAGAATGCCTTCGCGAAGCTCACCGCGCTCCGTCATGCGGTCCGCTGTAGTGATGTGCAGCCCGTTGTGCTCAAGGGTATAGAGACGCCAGCGTTCTCCGCTGATCATCGTGTTCCGGTAGCCGGGCTCGCGGGCGTCCAGGGCCTGGCTGTTGGCGCCTTCGGTGCGCACCAGCACCTCACCGCCGGCGGCCTGGATCTGGCAGGCCACGCCCTCGGACTCCGGCTGCACCAGCTCCGTATCACTTCGGGGGCTTTCCAGGAGTCCGGGCTGACGGGCGACCAGACCCGCGACCATCCGCGCGGAGGCTGCCAGGCGCTCATCCAGAGTATCGGAAACCTGGCTGCGCAGGTCGAGGAACAGCAGCGCAGCGGCGGATGCCCACAGAACCCCCAGGGCCAGCCCCACGCCCAGAACCAGTCGCCGTTTCAGCGTCATTGCGGTTCCCCGCTGTCATCGCCGGGTGGAGGGCCCAGCCGGTAACCCATGCCGCGGACCGTCTGGATCAGCTCCCGACCCAGTTTCTGGCGCAGGTGGTGAATGTGCACATTGAGAGCATTGCTGCCGATCTCGGTGTCCATGCCGTACAGGGCGTCCTTGAGCTGCTCTCCTGTCAGGATGCTGCCACCGGACCGCAGGAACTTTTCCAGCAGCAGGAGCTCCCTGCGCGGGAGGGTGACCGGTTCCCCGTTCATGGTGACCTCGCCGCGTTCCGGCATGAACCGCAGGCTGCCATGCTCGATCGCGGGCGTGGCGCGGCCGGATGCGCGGCGCAGCAGGGCCCGCAGCCGGGCGCTGAGCTCGTCCAGATCAAAGGGCTTGAGAACGTAGTCGTCCGCTCCGGATTCCAGCCCGGTCACCCGGTCATCCATGGCGTCCCTGGCCGTCAGTACCAGAACCGGCACGGTGACGCCCCGGGTCCGCCACTGGCGCAGCAGTTCAAGGCCATCCCCGTCCGGCAGGCCAAGATCCAGGATCACTATATCGGTGTTCACCGTCGCCATGGCGTGTTCCGCGCTCCTGGCACTGGTGACCCGGTCGACCACAAAGGAATCCATCTCCAGGCCGCTGACCAGACCGGAGGCCACCAGATCATCGTCCTCAATCAGCAACACATGCATCTTAATGCCCACTTAATCGGTACCCTGCACAATCCTGCCAGTTGCGTGAACAGCAGGGAGACAGAATGAGACACACCCAGTCAGCAGCGACGGTGATGGCAGCCCTGTTCCTGATGCTTGCCGGCATGATACCGGTTCAGGCGGCCATTGATCAGTCGGATTTTCTATCCCCGGAGGAGGCGTTCCAGTACGAGCTGGTTCCCGACGGTGATCAGTACCGTCTGGCGTGGGATATTGCGGATGATTACTACCTCTACCGCAAACGTATGACCGTGAGCGGCCAGGACGCTGAGCCCGCGAGCGTGAGCTACCCGGAAGGCGAGATCATCACCGACGAGTATTTCGGGGAGTCCGAGGTCTATTACGGTCAGGCCGAGGTGCTGATTGACCCGGGGGAAGCCCGCACCCTGGAGCTGAGCTGGCAGGGCTGCGCGGACGAGGGCCTGTGCTATCCGCCCCAGAGTGCCACTGTGACACTGGAGGGAAAAACGGCCAGTCCCGGTGACGGTGATGGCGGGAATCCCAACGCTGAACAGGCTGGCGGGGCAGCACCACAAGCGGAGGATGAATACCTGGCCAGCAGCCTCGCGGACAGCAGCCTGGCCTGGAATCTGGTCCTGTTCTTCGGGCTGGGCCTGCTTCTGGTCTTCACGCCCTGTGTGCTGCCAATGGTTCCCATCCTGTCCGCGGTGATTGTGGGCAGCCAGGCGGCGCGCGGCCGGGCGTTCTGGCTGTCGCTGACTTTCGTGGTCACCATGGCAGCAACCTATGCGGTGCTTGGGGCAGCGGCGGGGCTGATCGGTGCCAATCTTCAGGCCGCGTTCCAGGTGCCGCTGTTCATCGGTGGCCTGGCGGTGCTCTTCGTGCTGCTGGCACTGTCGATGTTCGGCGTTTATGAGCTTCAGTTGCCGGCCTTTATCCGGGAGCGTCTTGAGGCGATGAACGGTCGCCAGACGGGCGGCCATCTGGGTGGTGCGGCGCTGATGGGCTTCTTTTCGGCCCTGCTGGCGAGCCCCTGTATGACCGCGCCGCTGGCGGGCGCTCTGTTGTACATCGCCGAGTCCGGTGACGCGCTCAACGGCGGTCTGGGCCTGTTCGCCCTGGGGCTGGGCATGGGCGCGCCGTTGGTGGCATTCGGCACCCTTGGAGCGAGTTTCCTCCCGAAACCCGGCAGCTGGATGAACGGCGTCAAGGCGGTGTTCGGGGTGATTCTTCTGGGTACCGCTGTCTGGTTCCTGGAGCGTATCCTGCCTGATCATGTAGTCATGGCACTCTGGGGCGTTCTGGCGGTCATTGTCTCGGCTCTGGCGCTGAATGCAGTGCGCCATGCCGCCCTTGCTGAACCAGCACGGGCTCTGGCAGCGGCGTTGGCACTGGTGGTGGGTCTCTGGGGCGCTCTGATGCTGGTCGGCGCGGCTGGCGGCGGCAGTGCCCTGTACTCCCCGCTGACACCCTTTGTGGGGGGCGGTGAGCCCGCCGGTGACACCGGAGAAACCGATGATGGGATGGCCGGTTTCGAGGTGATCAAGTCACCTTCGGACCTGGATCAGGCGGTGGCCCGTGCCGGAGAGCAGGGGCGGTGGACCCTGCTGGAGTTCTATGCGGACTGGTGCATCACCTGCGAGGTGATCGAGGAAGAGGTCTTCGGTGATCCCAGGGTCCAGAAGGCGCTGGCGGATGTGCAGCTGCTCCAGGCGGACGTCACCGCCAACGACCGCACGGATCAGGCACTGATGGATGAACTGAAGGTGGTGGGACCGCCCACGATCATGCTGATCGGCCCGGATGGGCAGGAGCGCCGTGGCTATCGTGTCACCGGCGAGATCAGCAGCGAGGCCTTCCTGGAAAGGCTTTCCGCTACGGGCGCGTCGTCACTGTGAAGGAGGTATTGATGTCATCAATCGCCGTGGGGCCGCTGAGCCTTCCGGTTGCCCAGGTCCTGATGATCGTGGCCTTTGCAGTGGCGCTGTTTGCCGGAGCCGTGGCAGGGCGCCGTGAGCAGGTGAGCGTGGGCGGGCCGCTGACGGATATTCTGCTCTGGTCGCTGGTCTGTGCGCGGATTGGTTTCGTGGTGCTCTACTTTGATCACTACCGGGATGACCCGCTGGGCATCATCGATATCCGCGACGGCGGCTTCCATCTGGTTTCCGGCCTGATCGGCTGTGTCGCGGTAACCGCCTGGCAGCTCTGGCGTCATCCGGCGCTGCGCCAGGCGCTCGGGATTGCGGTGACCGTCGGTGTGCTGGTCTGGGCGCTTCCCTTTGGTCTGATCAAGCTGATGCAGGTCCAGGGGCAGGGGATTCCGGATTTGACGGTGGAATCACGCGAAGGCAGTGAGCGGCCACTGGCGTCATTGGCGGACGGCCGCCCCATGGTGGTCAACCTCTGGGCCTCTTGGTGCCCTCCCTGTGTGCGTGAGATGCCGGTGCTGGAAGATGCTCAGGAAAGCCACGGGGATATCGCCTTTGTGTTCGTCAATCAGGGGGAAGGTACACCGACCATCAACAGTTTCCTTGATGAACATGACCTGACGCTGCGCAACGTGGTCCTGGACCGCAGGCGCGAGGTGGCTTCCAATACCGGCAGCCAGGGGCTGCCCACGACGCTTTTCTACAACGCATCCGGGCAGCTGGTGACCGTCCATCATGGTGAGCTCTCCAGCGCGACCCTCGCGGATAACCTTTCCGAATTCGAAACCGACAAAGGAGATAACAACCAATGAGTCCCCTCAACACCGGAGCCTACCGGCTTGCCGCCGGCCTCCTGCTGATCCTGGCTCTGGCTCTGCCGGCCCACGCCCAGCAGCAGACCATGGATGGCGACGCCATCTGGCAGACCCTGGAGGACAGCAACTGGGTGCAGGACGGCGCTGATGACGCGGACAGGATCATCTACACCTTCACCGATCCCAACTGCCCCTACTGCGATCAGTTCCGCGAACAGGCCGCGCCCTGGATCGAAGCGGGCCGAGTCCAGCTGCGTCACATCATGGTCGGGATCATCAAGCGCAGCAGCACGCCCAAGGCGGCCACGATTCTCGGCAGCGAGGATCCTGAAGCGAAACTGGCGGAAAACCGGAAAGCCTATGAAAGTGGCGGGATCGAGCCCGACGAGGCGCTCGTGAAGGAAGCGGAAGGCCAGGTCCGGGAGAACAACTTCCTGATGCGGGACCTGGGCGCCAGGGCCACGCCCACCACCATCTATTGGGATGGGAATGGCGAACTGGCGGCCAAGCAGGGTGCACCCCGGCCCCGGGAAATGCCCGCGATCATGGGCAGCCAGAAGCCGGAGTGACCAGCATCAGTGCTGTGGCACGACCAGGATCTTGCCGTCGCGCTCGCCCGAGGCGGCGGCCGCCACGGCCTGCTTGATGTCGCTGACATCGTATTCGGCGGCAATCGGAGCCTTCAGGGCGCCGCTGGCGATCTGGCGGGTTACTTCGCTGTAGATGGCCATCTGCTGGTCACGGCCAGCCTGGCTGAACCAGCGTGACAGCCAGAAGCCGCGCAGCGAGATGTCACGGAAGACCACGTTCGCCGGCGACATCTGGCATGGCTGGCCGCTCATCATGCCGTAGTTGACCACGGGGGAGCCGGCGGTCAGGCAGTTGGCCAGATGGTCGGTAGCGTCACCGCCCACGGCATCGATGCCCAGACGGATGTCGGCGCCGCCCGTGGCTTCCTTCACGCGTTTGTGGAGGTCGGGACCGTCCACCAGGGTGACGTCGCCGCCCTGGGCCGCAACACCGGCCACGGCGGATTCGCGCCGGACCACGTTAACGGTGTGCAGTCCCTTCTGGGCCGCCAGCCGGATCAGGTAGCCACCAACGCCCGAATTGGCGGCGTTCTGGATGACCCAGTCGCCTTCCTTCAGATCCACGAACTCCTGCAGCATGAGCAGGGCGGTGGGTGGGTTGATGGTCATCATGCTGAGCTGCTTCGGGTCCGCGTCATTGGGCAGCGGTACCAGGTCCTTCGCCTCTGCCAGAACATGGCTGGACCAGGTCCCGGATCCCACCGGCAGAAGCACGGTCTGGCCCTGGTCGAGGCCGGAAACGCCGTCACCGGCCTCGGCGACGCGGCCAACTCCCTCATTGCCGCCGACCGCCGGCAGCTCTGGCAGGATGCCGTAGTCGCCGGTCAGGGTAAGGACATCGGACGGGTTGATGGGCGCCGCCAGCACCTCTAGCAGCACCTGGCCACTGCCGGGTTTCGGGGTTTCTTCGGAAACGGCTTCAATAACGTCCTGGGGGACGGGGCCGCGACTGCTGTATTGCGCCTTGAGCATGGGGATGCTCCCTGCTGGTGTGTGTGTTGTTCAGCGTATTCCGTTGTACTCTCATGTAAAGCGCATGGATTGCCGACCGGGGTCACCAGTGGCATCTTCGACCAAGGTCGGACGCAAAATGGACGCGGGAAGCGTACAATGGGTCCCCGGAAACCGGAGCGAAGCCGGGTCTTTCGGTGATCCGCAAAGGCAGACTCGCCGGACGTCTATTATGATGGGGGCTGAGCAAGTTCCGATCCGAGCACCGAACACTGCCAAAGGAGTCCTCCGTGAAAGCATTCTTCCATCCCTCGCAGAACCGGCACCGTCCGCTGACCTACCTCACGCGCGGCAAGATGCGTCCGCCGCAGGAGATTCCAGAGCGCACGCCGGAGCTGCTCACGGGCCTGGAGAACGTGGGCATGCAGGTTGCGGAGCCTGTGGATCACGGCATGGCTCCCATCGGGGCGGTGCATGACCTCGGGTATCTGCGTTTCCTGGAGTCCGCGCACCGGCGCTGGCCGGAGGACTGGGGCGAGGAAGTCATGTCCAACATTTTCGTGCGCGCCCCTAACCACATGCACGGCATCCTGGCCGAATGCGCCCGCTACCAGGCGGACGGCAGCTGCCCCATCGGCGAGGGGACCTGGGAAGCGGCCTACTGGTCGGCCCAGAGTGCGCTTTCCGGGGCGGATGAACTGCTTGGTGGTGAGCAGCGCGCCTATGCCATGTCGCGCCCGCCGGGTCACCACGCGCGGCGCGACGCCGCAGGCGGCTTCTGCTACCTGAACAACGCGGCCATTGCCGCCCAGGCCCTGCGCAGCCGCTTCCAGCGCGTGGCCATCCTGGATCCGGACATGCATCACGGTCAGGGCATCCAGGAGATCTTCTACGACCGCGACGATGTGCTCTATATCTCCATCCATGGCGATACCACCAATTTCTACCCGGTGGTCAGCGGCCATGAGACCGAGCGCGGCGAAGGCGCGGGCTTCGGTTACAACATCAACATGCCCATGCCACACGGCTCCCCGGAGTCGACCTTCTTTGAGCGTCTGGAAGAGGCGCGCAGCGCCATCCGCCTGTTTGACGCGGACGTGCTGGTCGTCTCGCTCGGCTTTGACGTCTATCAGGACGACCCGCAGGCGAAAGTGGCAGTCTCGCAGAGCGGCTTCGAGCGCATGGGCGGGCTGATCAGCGAGCTGGGCCTGCCCACGCTCGTGGTCCAGGAAGGCGGCTACCACCTGGAGTCGCTGGCGGACAACGCAACGGCTTTCTTCACCGGGCTGAAGTGACGCCGCCCGGTGTCATCTACAAACGGGAGGCGCGCAATTGCCCTCCCGCCACAACGCTGAAGGACAGAGGCACTCATGACAGATAAACAGCCAACCATCACCTATACCGAGACCGACGAAGCACCTGCGCTGGCCACCTACTCCTTTCTGCCCATTGTCAGGGCCTTTGTCTCGCCCGCAGGCATCAAGGTCGAATCCTCCGACATCTCCCTTGCCTCCCGTATCCTTGCCCAGTTCCCCGATTACCTCCCGAAGGACAAGCAGGTTCCGGATTACCTGCAGCAGCTCGGGGAGCTGACCCAGGACCCGAATGCCAACATCATCAAGACGCCCAACATCAGCGCCTCCGTCCCGCAGCTTCGGGCGGCCGTCAAGGAGCTGCAGGAAAAAGGCTACCCGCTGCCGGAGTACCCGGAGAACCCCCAGACCGATGACGAGAAGGCCCTCAAGGACCGCTACGCCAAGGTGCTGGGAAGCAACGTGAACCCCGTACTGCGCCAGGGCAACTCCGACCGCCGTGCGTCCAACGCGGTCAAGGAGTACGCCAAGAAGCATCCGCACCGCATGGGCAAGTGGAGCCAGGCCTCGCGCACCCACGTGGCGCACATGCGCAAGGGCGACTTCTACCACAGTGAACAGTCGACCACCATGGAGAAAGCGGGCAATGTCCGCATCCAGCTGGAAGGCAAGGAAACCGGCAAGACCACGGTCCTCAAGGACAGCGTGCCGGTGCTGGAAGGCGAGGTCATCGACGGCATGTTCATGAGCGTGGCTCAGCTGCGCCAGTTCCTGGAAGAGGAGATCGAGGGGGCACGCCGTGCCGGCCTTCTGTTCTCGCTGCACGTGAAGGCGACGATGATGAAGGTCTCGCACCCGATCGTGTTCGGCCACGCCGTGACCGTCTACTTCAAGGACGTGTTCGAGAAGCACAGGGAACTGTTCGAGAAGATCGGGGTGAACCCGAACGATGGTATGAGCCACCTGTACCAGAAGATCCAGGACCTCTCTTTCTCCGAGCGTTCCGAGATCGAGGAGGACATCCGGGACTGCTTCATCAACCGCCCGGAGATGGCGATGGTCGACGCCGACCGGGGCATCTCCAACCTGCACACGCCCAGTGACGTGATCGTGGATGCCTCCATGCCCGCCATGATCCGCGATGGTGGCAAGATGTGGGGTACGGACGGCAAGCTCAAGGACACCAAGGCGGTCATCCCCGAGAGCACCTACGCCACCATCTACCAGGAAGTGATCAACTTCTGTAAGCACCACGATGCCTTCGATCCCAGCACCATCGGCACCGTGCCCAACGTGGGTCTGATGGCCCAGAAGGCCGAGGAATACGGCTCCCACGACAAGACCTTTGAGCTGCCGGAAGACGGCATCGTCCGCGTGGTGGACGACGACGGCAACACCGTCTTCGAGCACGAGGTTGAGAAAGGCGACATCTGGCGCATGTGCCAGACCAAGGACGAGCCGATCCGTGACTGGGTCCGCCTCGCGGTTGAACGTTCCCGCGCCAGTGGCATGCCGGCGGTGTTCTGGCTGGATCCGGAGCGGGCCCACGACGCCCAGCTCATCCAGAAGGTGGAACACTACCTCAAGGAGCACGATACCGAGGGTCTGGATATCCGCATCATGGGCTATGACCGGGCCATCCGCTGGACCATGGAGCGCATGGTCCGTGGCAAGGACACCATCTCGGTGACCGGCAACGTGCTGCGTGACTACCTCACGGACCTGTTCCCGATCATCGAGCTGGGCACCAGCGCCAAGATGCTCTCGGTGGTTCCGCTGCTCAAGGGCGGTGGCCTGTTCGAGACCGGTGCCGGTGGCTCCGCGCCGCGCCACGTGCAGCAGTTCCTGGAAGAGGATCACCTGCGCTGGGACTCCATGGGTGAGTTCATGGCCATGATGGTCTCCCTCGAGCACATGGGCGACAAGCAGGGCAATCCGCGTGCCGCGGTGCTGTCGCAGACCCTGGACCGGGCCACGGCCCGCTTCCTGGAGGAGGACCGCTCGCCCTCGCGCAAGTCTGGTGAGCTGGACAACCGGGGCAGCCACGTCTGGCTGGCGCGGTACTGGGCCGAGGAACTGGCGAACCAGGATGAGGACAAGGACCTGAAAGAGCACTTCCAGAAGATGTCGAAGAAGCTGGAAGACAACGCCGATCAGATCCTGCAGGAACTGATCGACATCCAGGGGCAGTCCGTGGACATTGATGGCTACTATTACCCGGATGCCCAGAAGATCAAGCAGGCCATGCGGCCCAGCGAGACCCTGAACGCCATCATCGACGAGTTCGTGGACTGATATGAGCGAAGTGTCCGTCCCCGAGACCATGGCGGCGATGCAGCTGATGGGCCACGGGGGTGTGGATCAGCTGCAGTACCACACGGATGTAGCCACACCGCGCCCGGCACCGGGCGAGGTGCTGGTGAAGGTCAGTGCCACGGCCAAGAACAACACCGACCGTAAGGCCCGCGAGGGCCTGTACCCCACGAAGGACAAAGAGGAGGTGGCCTCGTTCGCCATGGGCGGCGAGCCCACGCTCACCTTTCCCCGTATCCAGGGGGCCGATGTGGCTGGCCGTGTTGTGGCCGTGGGCGAAGGAGTGAATGAGGGCCGCGTCGGTGAACGCGGCCTTCTTGATTTCAACCTCTATCCGGATGACCGCCGCGACATCAACCTGACGCCGGACTACTATGGTCACGGCGCCGATGGTGGTTTCGCCGAGTACATCGCGGTGCCCTCGGACCAGTTCCACCGGGTGGACAATCCGGAGCTGGCGGATGCCGAACTCGCGGCCCTGGGCATGTGTTCCTACCAGACGGCAGTGCACATGCTGAACGTGGCCGGTGTGACCGCGGGTGAGCGGGTCCTTGTGACCGGCGCCAGTGGCGGTGTGGGTACGGCCCTGATCCAGCTCTGTCGCATCATGGGCGCCATTCCCTATGCCCTCAGCCAGCAGGAGAAGGCTCCGGCGCTGAAGGAGCTGGGTGCCGAGGCGGTACTGGACCGTTCGGACATGGAGAGCTTCACGGACAGGGTTATGGCCGAGACCGGTGGCGAGCCCATCGACGCGGTCATGGACCTGGCCGGTGGCACGATGACTGACCGATTCATCGACACCATGATCACGGACATGACCCGCCGAAGCACCTATCCACGGCTCAGTATTGCCGGTGCCAGCGCCGGTAACGTCAGTGAGGTGCTGTGGACGCGGATCTACCTGTACCAGGTCCAGATTTTCGGGGTGTCCCACGGGACCCGCGAGGAGGCGGAGCAGCTGGTGGCCTGGATCCGGTCCGGGCAGCTGAAACCCGTCCTGCATGGGGCCTTCCGGCTTTCGGCGCTGCGTGAGGCGGAGGAATACTTCGTCAATCGCGGCAGTGGTTACCTGGGCAAGATCGTCATCGTTCCCGACAGCGAGTGGGACGCGCAGGGTGCGCCCTACGCCATTGAGGCCCAATCATGAGCAATGACCTGACCCTGCGGTTGATGGACACCCATGCCGGCGGGGACGTAAGCCGGATCGTGACCGGTGGTATCGCACCACTGCCCGGCAGTACCGTGCGCGAGCAGATGGAGTACCTGCAACGGGACGCGGACGGCCTGCGTAAGCTGCTGCTGTTCGAGCCCTACGGGATCCCGGAGATGTCCGTGGACCTGCTGGTCCCGCCTGCGGACCCGCAGGCAGCGGCCGGCTACATCATCATGGAGGTAATGGGCTACCCCATCTACTCCGGCTCCAACACCATCTGCACCGCCACCGCCGTGCTCGAGCAGGGGATCGTTCCCAAGCAGGAGGGCACCCAGCGGTTCCAGCTGGAGGCGCCGGCGGGCCTGGTCCAGGTGGAAGCCCGGGTGGAGAACGGTGTGGTCGAGGCCATTACCTGTGAAGGGCTGCCCAGCTACATCGACAGCTACCGTCATACCATCCATGTGCCCTCACTGGGCGACGTCACCTACAGCGTGGCCTACAGTGGCGGTTTCTATGCGCTGGTGGACGCCACCGACCTGGGCTTTGACCTGACGCTGGACGAAGAGGATGACCTCTCGGACTGCGCCCATCGCATCGTCGAGGCCATCCAGGCGGAGCGGGGCTTTTCCCATTACACCCTCGGGGACGTGGGGCCGTTGCCGTTCCTGCACTTCATGGGTCCGGTGGAGCAGGTGGCGGACAATTTCTACCGCTCCCGCTCCACCACCTATGTGCATCCGGGAGTGATCTGTCGCAGCACGACCGGCACTGGCACCTCTGCACGCCTGGCGCTGATGCACTACGAAGGCCGTATTCAGCCCGGTGACCGTCTTGAGACGGTCTCCCTGCGCGAGACCGGTTTCATCGGCAATTTCACCGGCGTCCACCAGGAAGGCCCGCACCAGGTGGTGGAGAACACCATCACCGGCAAGAGCTACGTGCTGGCCCACTCGGACATCGTGGTGAACTGTGATGACCCCATGGTCGAGTGCAGCGGGCTGCAGCACATCGTGTCGTCTTAGGTTCCGGTGGTCTGGGCGTTGCGGCGATAACTGCTGAACCGGCCCAGAACCTCCGCCATCCGATCATCATCCAGAAGCACCGGTTCGCCGATGGGCAGGAGCTGCCCGTAGCTGCGGGCCAGGTGCTCCACTTCCTGCGCCAACTCCAGTGCCGCAGCTGGTGTGTCCGCCAGTGCCACCTGCCCATGGTTGGCCATCAGGCAGGCATCCCGGTCCGCGAGCCCCTGGGCCACGTGCTGCGCCAGCTCTTCTGTGCCGAAGGTAGCGTAGGGGATGCAGGGGATGTCCGTGCCACCGGCCACCGCAACCATGTAATGGAAGGGGGGAATGCGGCGGTGCAGACAGGCCAGGCTCATGGCCCAGGGAGAGTGCACGTGGATAACGGCACCGGCATCCGGGCGCTGGCGATAGATGGCGGCATGGAAAGAGGCCTCGCTGGAGGGTTTGAGAGGGCCGCGCCAGCGGCCATCCAGGTCGGTTTCCACCAGGTGTTCCGGCGTGATGTCGTCGAAATGGCATCCGGAGGCCGTGATCAGCATGCCATCGCCGCAACGGGCGCTGACATTGCCGGACCGGCCCTGATTGAGGCCCGTGGCGTTCATTGCCCGGGCTGTGTCTACAAGCTGTGCGTCCAGAGTCATGACGCACACTTTCCCTGATCGACCGGTGGCGTTCAAGAGCCGCCGGGAGCCTTTTCGGTATCCGGGTCATCCAGGCTGACCACGTAGACGTGATTGCGCCCGTGCTCCTTGGCGCCGTAGCAGGCCCGGTCGGCGGCCTCCATGACGGATTCCGGATCCCCGTGATGACTGCGGATCTCGGTAACGCCGATGGAAGCGCTCAGCCTGAAAGTGATACTGCCGGAGCTGAAGATGTGATCCGCGATCCGTTGCCGCAGTTCCTCGGCAAGGCGTTCGGCCACATCCACGGGGCAGTAGGTGAAGATGAGGGCAAACTCATCGCCACCCAGGCGGGCCAGGATATCGCCTTCGCGCAGCTGGGCGCGGATGATCCGGCACAGCTGGATGAGACAGTCATCCCCGGCCTGGTGGCCGTGGGTGTCATTGATCTCCTTGAAATAGTCCAGGTCCACAAAACACAGGGCATGGCGACTGCGTTCGTAACCGGTGTTCTCCAGGCAGATGGCCAGACGGTTGAGGAATTCCCGGCGGTTGATGGCCCCGGTCAGTGAGTCGTGGCTGGCCTCATAGCTGAGCTTCTCCACCTGGCTCCGGTGGTGGGAAATGTCGTCCACCACCACGATATAGTCCGCGATACGGCCGCGGTGGTCGCGTACCGCGCTGAAGGTGAATTCCAGCCAGAGCGGCGTACCGTCCTCCCGGGTCCAGGGTTCATCGCGGGTCAGAGTCCATGTGCCGTGACGCAGGACCCTGTGGCGCAGGCTGGGCATATCCAGGGCGGTTTCGCCTTCATTGAGCAGCAGAAGCTGGTCCAGCTGCATGCCTTCCAGGGAATCCTGGGGATAACCCAGGGTCTGGGCGAAGCGCTGGTTGGCCGAGCGGATGATGCCGGAAAGCGAAAGCCGGGCCATGCCCACGGCTGCGTGTTCCAGTGTGGTGCGCAGCTCATCCTCGGTCCGGGCCATGCGCCTTGCGGCACTGACGAACAGCATTGTCACCAGCACGCCGGCCAGCGCCAGAACCGTGGCCACGGTCAGCAGGAGGAGCCCGTTCAGGGTGCGGTCGATGCGGCCCAGGCTCGAGGAGAAGTCGGACTCCATGGCCACCAGCTCCTGGTTGATGCGGTCGACCTCGTCCCGGAGATTGGGGTATTCGGCGCTGTCGATCTCGTCCTCCGACAGCAGCGTCAGGATCTCCTCGAGACGAAGGATATGCGGGTCCGCATCCCGCCAGATCTGCAGTGGGGAATGGAACAGGCTCGAATACCCCATGTAGCGGTACACGTTGATCAGACGGGGAATGTCATCGGCATGGCTCCCCCCCTCCCGGAACATCTCGGCAGCGCGCTGGGCCTTCATGGGCGATGCGGTCATCGCCTGGCGTGCCTTGCGGTAGGCCAGCGGCGTTACCAGGCCCTCGCGGGCCTGGTTCAGGTGTGCCGGGTCGTCGGTCTCTGTGTATCGGTTCAGGTGGTAGACGGCGGCCTGCCGCCCCTTGGACCAGAGGCTTTCTCCGGTCGCGTAGGCGCGCACCCCGGTCTTGAACTCAATCAGGGCCGTGGCGGCCCCGAACGCCAGAACCAGCAGCAGGACGATAGAGCCCAGCCCTACCCGCATCAGGGTATGAGAAGACTGGGCCTGGTAGCCGCCGGACATCACCATTGCCAAACCTCCCTGTTGGTTTGGTCGCAAGCCTCAATTCAGCCTACTCCCGAATGGCTGTCAGCGCCGATTACAGAGTGTGAGCATCGTCACCATCCCTGTGACGGAATGTAGCGCAGAGACCGGCGGCTGGTTCAGGCGCCGGGATGGCGCAGCAGATCATGCAGGACGAGGCCGGCATCGATGCCGTCGTCCCCGAACTCGATGCCGTCATCCATGTCCAGCAGGGTGCCGGCACGCTGGCGGCGCAGCAGGTCATGGGCCCATTCGGGGGTGCGCGGGTCATCCTCCTCGCGGCGCAGATCCTCCATCAGCATCTCGGAGGCCTCGGGCGGCAGCCAGTGGAGAACGGGGCGGCGCTGTGCGCAGGCCAGGCGGTAGACGGCGGGGCCGGCGATCCTGTCCCAGCGCACCGGTTCAATGCGCACCCCCATGGCTTCCAGAAGGCGCCGGGCGCTGCGGGTCAGCCTGCTCTGCAGGATAAGGGTGTCCAGGCCAGCGGTTTCAGCGCTGGTGTGTATACCGGCGGTATGAACGGATTCGGGATTGGAATGGATGGTAGCTTCCAACACGGGCTTCTCCTTGAGTCTTTCAGAGGATTATTGGAGAAGCCAACGCGGAGTCGAAACGGAGGGTAGGGGCACGGGATGGTAGTGGTGCAGTGCCCTTTCCGACCTTTCACCCTTGACGCGAAGGCTCCAGTCTCTGTTCCGAGGAGGTAATCGGGCTTAGTGGCGGAACCACCATACCGTTGCGCGACAGCCCCGGATTCTCACCGGAGTTCCCCTCGCTGCGGAACGCGACCAATGTAGGTCAGCAGGGCGACCCAAAGCAAGTGGTAGCGGAATGAATAAACGGCAATTGGTCGTGACTTTCAGTGCCGGAAGGCTCTGGGTAGGATAGGGGCGACATCCGTAAAGGGAGTAGTGTAATGCGCACAGGCAAGCAGTTCGCAGGCGTGTTTCTGGCAGGTGTGATGCTCGTGGCTGCCGGTTGCGCCAGTGTCGGCAAAGACTTTGCCACTCACAAGGTGGAAGAGATCAATGTCGGCGAGACGACCCGCTCGGACATTGAAGCCATGTTCGGCGATCCGTGGCGCACTGGTCTCGAAGACGGCAAGCGGACCTGGACCTATGCCAAGTACCGCTGGTCCGCCTTCCGTGAAGCGGAAACCACGGACCTGGTGGTGCGTTTCAACGAGGACGGCACGGTCGACTCCTACGTCTACAACACCACCCAGTAACCCTGAACGGGCCCAGACGGGCCCGTTACTGCTTCAGGGTATTCAGGACCGCTTTCGCGGTTTCCTCGGATGAGGCCGGATTCTGGCCGGTTACCAGTCTGCCGTCGCGGACCACGAACGAACTCCAGTCATCCCCGCAGCGGTAATCCGCGCCATTGGCCTCCAGCATGTCCTCCACCAGGAAGGGCACGACCTCGGAAAGACCCACTGCTTCCTCTTCGGTATTGGTGAAACCGGTTGCCTCCCGGCCCTTGACCAGCGGTTCGCCGTTCGCACCCTTAACGTGCCGGAAGACACCAGGGGCGTGGCAGACAGCACCGATCACCTTGTCCTGTCTGGCGGCGTTCTCGATCAGACGGATGCTGTCGGCGTCCTCCGCCAGGTCCCAGAGCGGGCCGTGGCCGCCTGGGTAGAAGACGGCATCGAACCCGTCGATCGACAGGTCCGAGAGTTTCTGTGTCGTCGCGAGCGCTGTTTTCGCGTCCTCATCCGTCTGGAAGCGGCGAGTGGTCTCGGTCTGGGCATCGTCCGCCTCGCTGTTGGGGTCAACCGGAGGCTGACCGCCCGCGGGGCTGGCCAGTGTCACCTCGGCTCCGGCATCGCGGAATGCGTAGTAGGGTGCCGTGAACTCTTCCAGCCAGAAACCGGTCTTGTGGCCGGTGTTGCCCATGTCGCTGTGCGATGTCAGGACCATCAGGATCTTCATGGGTTTCCCCCTGTCTGTTCGTGTGGGTGATCACGCTGTGGTGATGTACGGATCCCGTCAGTGGGATCGGGGCTGGCTACGGGCGGTTAATGGGCTATGCTCTCCCCGGACCCGGGTCCAAAGGAAGCCGGACACAGAAAAGGACGCCCAACCATGCTGATCATTCCGCTCCATAAAGCTGTTTCGCGGAAGAACTTTCCGCTCGTAACCCTGTTGCTGGTAATCCTGAATGGTGCCGTGTTCGCCATCTTTCAAGGTGGCGACACCAAAGTCATGCAGCAGGCGGCCTCGTACTATCAGGAGAGTGGCCTCGAGAAGCGGGAGTGGGCCTGGCTGGAGGAGTTCGTTCCCGGCTATGAAATGGAATTCCGCAACCAGATGGAACAGCTCGACAGGGCGGCGGAGAATGATGTGGCAGCCCGGCGCATCGCGCTTGCCCGCTCGCGCATGGTGGAATCCCATCCGGATTTCCTGCCGGCGCTGCGATCCGGCGACATCATTGACCCGGACAGCGACCGGTATGCCGACTGGCAGGCCGACAGGGCCGAGTTCGAACGGCTCATGGACCAGAGCTTTACGCGCCAGTACATGATGCACTATGACGATGTGGAGCCGGTGACCCTGCTCAGCCACATGTTCCTGCACGGTGGTGTGGGGCACCTGGTCGGTAACATGCTGTTCCTGTTGCTGCTGGGCATTCTGGTGGAAGGCGCGCTCGGGCCGGGTCTGTTCCTGACGGCCTACCTGGTGGCGGGGCTTGGAGGCTCGGCCCTGTCCCTGGCGGTCCACTGGGGCACACCAACCGGCATGCTCGGGGCGTCGGGCGCCATTGCTGGGCTCATGGGGCTGTTCACCGTCCTCTACGGGCGTCTCAGGGTGCGCTTCTTCTACTGGGTCTGGGTCTATTTCGATTATGTGCGTGCGCCCGCCATTGTGCTTCTGCCGGTATGGCTGGGCTGGGAGCTGCTGCAGTTCCTGCTGGCGGAGGGCAGCAATGTGGCCTATGAGGCCCATGCGGGCGGTATCGCCACCGGCGCCCTGATCGCCGCCGGTGTGCGGGCCCTGGGGTGGCAGCGTGATGGGTTCCTGCAGGAGGAGTCCCATCGCGAGGATGACCGGGAGGCACTGGAAGCGGCCCGGCAGGACCTGGCCGCCCTGAACGTGACGCGCGCCAAACACCGGCTCCGGCCCCTGCTGGAGCGTAACGCCGACGATACCGCCGTACTGGAGAGCTGGTATCACGCCTGTAAGATCCAGAAAGAGGACCCGGATCTGCACGACGCCGCCGGCCGCATCCTGGCCCTGCCCGGGGATAGCGCCGAGGAGCGTGCGCTGGTCATGGAAACCTTTGCGGATTACCGCCAGCGCGCCAACCTGAAGCTTACAGCCAGCCAGGTCACGGATCTGTGCTGCCGTCTGTTGCGCTGGGAGGCGCTGGAGGAGGGGCTGCTGCTACTGGACCGCTTGCTGCGGCTGAAGAAGACACCGGAGGAACTGCCCCGGGCCTGCCTGATCGCCGCCCAGCAGCTGCGGCGCCAGGGCCGGAGCGACGATGCCCGGCCCTACATGGAGGCCGTGCAGCGGCTGACCAGTGATCCGGCCATGATGCGGGCGCTGCGCCAGATCCAGGACTGAGCCCGCCCGGGCAGGGCGGGTCAGCTTGTCGCGATGCGTTCCGCCCGCTCTGCCAGTTCATCCACCCGTTCGCGCAGTTCATGGTCCGGGAAGTGCTTCTGGAGCTGGCGGAGGATCCTGAGTGCCTTCTGTTCATCACCCCGGCCCTCGAACAGCGCCTTGGCGCCGAGGAAGTAGTTCTCCGGCAGGTGGGGGTGCTTCGGGTTCTGCTTGCCGAAGGGGCTGGTCAGGCGGATGACCAGCTCATGGTGGTCGTACTGGTCCGCGAGGCGGGCCAGGTCGCGCACCTGTTTCGGGTGTTCCGGCTGGAAGCTGGCATCAACGCGCAGCGCTTCCTCGGCGATGCTCATGGCTTTCTTGGGCTGTTCCAGCCCGTAGAGAAGGGTGGAGATGTATTCCCGGGAGTGGGCAAGCAGCTCATCCGTGCGGCCCTGGAGGCGCAGCAGTTTCCGGTAGCGCTCGTGCTCTTCCGGCTGGAGGCCGCTCTGGCGGAGCTCCTTCTGCAGGCGCTCAATCGCCTCGTCCACGCTGCCTTCCGCCACCAGGCCTTCCACCTCCTGGAGCAGTGGGCTGAGGTCTGGGTTGGCGGCACGGGCCCGGTCAGCGGCGGTGACCTCCTGTTCCACGCCCAGCATGTCATGGTGCTGGTAAACCAGGTAGCCCATCAGGTGAAAGGAGGCGATGAGAAAGTAGCCGCCAATCAGGAATACCCCGACATGGCCTGCCAGGCTGGGCCCGAACAGGCCCGCCACCAGGGATTCCGCCATGCCCTGACTGACCGAGAGCATGAACAGCAGCAGCGAGGCGATGAAGTAGGGAAAGCCCACCGAGCGCATGATGCCGACCCAGGTGCCCGGGTTGAGTGCCGACATCAGGCTGTTGCTCATGGCCAGGGTGATGATGGCCGCCGGCAGCGCCAGTACGATGAAAATGGCAGCAGCCGCGACCAGTGTCAGGGAGCCGGTGACAATCGCAATGCCGGTAACCGCGAACCCCAGGACCACGAAGAGCACGAAGGTTTTCACCAGCACCCAGCTGTTGCTCTTGCGCTGGATCTCGGGTGGATCCATCCAGCCCCGGGCAGTGGCCTCGAGCACGTCATAGGCGAATTTGTAGAGCACCACCCAGGCGGCGATCACCAGGATAAGGCCAAGAAGCGGGACCACCATCCCGATCAGGTAGAGTATGGCGGCGAGCCCGAGCGTGGTCAGGCAGGCGGTTTTGAAAGGGTAGCCGAAGATCTGTGGCAGACGTTCCCAGACCGGGGGTACCCGGCCGCTGTCCCTGGCAATTGAACTCATGGATCCTCCGTGGATATTCCTGATTTTGAGGGTATGCCCTGTCCGTACTGACCGACTGGGTCATCGAACGTTGATAGGAAGATAGAATGTCCGACGCTGGACGGCAAATCAGCCGGCGTCGAGTCGTTTCTCGAGCACCAGGAACCACAGATCGGCCACTCTGGGTTCGCCGAAGCGTGGGGACTCGGGGAATGGGGCGGTTTCGCCGGTGCGTGTGAACCCCAGGGATTCGTACCAGCGCAGCAGCTCTGAGCGCTGATGGAGGACACGGATGCGCAGTGTACGGCAGCCCAGGCGTGAACGGGCGGTCTGTTCCGCATCCGTGACCAGGCGCCGGCCAAGCCCCTCGCCCTGGTGCTCCGGTGCCACGGCAAGCATGCCCAGTTCCGCGGTGTTGGCATCCAGGTGCTCAATCTGTTGGGTACCGACAAGGGTGTCGCCCTGCCATGCCAGCCGGAACAGGGACTCCGCCAGCAGTTCCCGGATCATCGGGGCATCGGTGCGCTGGCCGCCCAGAAGGTCGGCCTCCGTGGTCCAGCCCTGGCGGCTGATGTCGCCGCGGTAGGCGCTGTTCACGCGTTCGGCGATGGCATCAGCGTCATCCGGGGTGGCATCGCGCAGTAGCGGTTCACTGGCACCGTTCAGAAGCTCATGGGCCCGTGAGAAATCCACGCCGCCGCTGAGTTCCCCGGGTTCATACCGGAAGCCGCAGCCGGAGCGGCGCATGGCCGGCTCGCGGATGGCACCCGGGCTGGGGCGTGTATCGTCCTCATCACTCATGGTCGCCTTTCTCCATCCGGTAATCCTGGCGTTATTATGGCCCGCCGGAGACGGGCTGCACAGGGCAGCGCTGTTTGGGCTGGCGTGGTAGGCTCCCGGGTCATCACTGGTTCTCCGGAGGAGTGCAACGTGCGAGGCAATCCATTCCGTGGCATGGGCTATCTGGGCGAGGGGTTCCGGCTGATCCGCCAGCCGGGACTGCGCCTGTTCGTGGTGCTGCCGCTGATCCTGAACATCGTCGTGTTCGGTGTGCTCATCTGGTTGCTGGGTGAGGGCTACGCCGTGATGGTGGACGCTGCCATGGGCTGGCTTCCGGACTGGGAGTGGCTCCAGGTTCTGGACTGGGTGTTCTGGATCCTCTACGGCCTGGTGATCCTTCTGTTGCTGGCCTATGGTTTTGTGATGGTGGCCAATCTTATCGGGTCGCCCTTCTACGGTTACCTCTCCGAACTGGTGGAGAAGGAAATCGCCGGGGAAACGCTGACACCGGACGACGGCTGGCTCCAGATCGTGAAGGACATTCCCCGTGCCCTGTATCGGGAGGTCCGGAAAATCGTCTACTACCTGCCCCGGGCACTGGTGCTGTTTGTGCTGGGGCTGATCCCGGTGGTGAACCTGCTGGCTGCGCTGCTCTGGTTCCTGTTCAACAGCTGGATGATGGTGTTGCAGTACGTGGATTACCCGGCGGACAACCACCGTGTTTCCTTCGACGGGCTGCGCAAGCGCGTGGCGACCCAGCGGCTGACGGCGCTGGGCTTCGGGGTGCCGGTGGCGGTTCTGGCCATGGTGCCGCTGGTCAACCTGGTGCTGGTGCCGGCGGCCGTGTGTGGCGCCACCGTGTACTGGACCCGGGAGATGCGGGATGCGGACCAGAGAGGAGCCGCCTAGGCATGGCGAGCGAGACCCGTTACCTGCTGTATTTCGGCGGCTTCTGGCTGGTGCTGATCGGGGGTGCCACCTGGTTCTTTGGCGGTATTACCGAGAGTCAGCGGAACCCGAACCAGACTCCTGAAACGGAAATGGTCAACGGTGTCCAGTCCATTGAGCTGGAGGCCAATCGGCAGGGTCACTATGTCGCGGGGGGCGGCATCAACGGGGCCGACGTGACCTTCATCCTGGACACCGGGGCAACCCGGGTGACCGTCTCGGACGCGATTGCCCAGCGGGCGGGGCTCGAGCGCGACAGTCGCGGCAGGGCACGTACTGCGGCCGGCACGGTCACGGTCTGGAGCACCACGATCCCGGAGCTGCGCCTCGGTGATATGCGCTTCCGGAATGTTCCGGGCACCATCAGCCCCTCCATGGACGACGACATGGCGCTGCTGGGCATGAGCGCCCTGGGGCAGGTGGACTTCTCCCAGCAGGACGGCGTCCTGACGCTGCGGCGCGCCGGCCCCTGACGACTCAGGGCGCCAGGAAGCCGTTCAGATGCTCCGCCACCGCCTCTGGCTGCTCCTCCTGCAGGAAGTGCCCGGCTTCCACCTCGCGTACCCTGATGGACTTGAAGCACTCCTCAATATGGTTGAGGTATTCCGGCAGGATCACGTGGTCCTGGTTGCCATAGATGTAGAGCCCGGGCATCGGCCAGACATGATCGGCGAGGGTGGCCCAGCGTTTGGCGTCGTCATGGAAGGTGCGGTAGTAGTTGGCACTGGTGTGAGGCGTGCCGGGTATCCGGAAGGTGCGCACGTATTCGTTGAAGGCCTCTTCCGGGAAGGGCTCGCGATTGGCCAGTTTCAGGAAATAGCCCAGCCACTCGGTCTCCGCGCCCGGGATCATGGCCTCGGGGAGCCCTTTCGTCTGCATGAAGTGCTGATACCAGTACTGGGCACCGCCTGAGCCGCGAACCTTCTCGATCACCTCCTGATTGCCGCGCAGATTGTTGATGATGGCAATGTTCAGGATGACCATCCGCTGCACGCGCTCCGGCTCCGCCAGGGCCATTTCCTGGGCCACCACGCCGCCCCAGTCGTGTCCCACCAACTGGAAGTGCTCGATGCCCAGCGCATCCATCACGGCGATCACGTCCTGAGCGAGGTTCTGCTTGCGGTAGTGTTCCGCGCCTTCCGTGCGCTCGCTGTCACCCAGACCGCGCAGGTCCGGAGCAATCACTCTCAGGCCGGGCTTAAGGTGGTCACTGACCGGAGCCCAGCACCAGGAACTCTCAGGCCAGCCGTGGATCATGACGACCGGGGTTCCGGCGGGGTCGCCGCCTTCACGCCAGGTGAAACGGCCGCGCTCGGTATCAATGGACCGTGCAGGGCTCAGGGACATGGGTCTCCCTCCTTGGCATGGATCAGAAGAAATAGAGGATGGACTGGCCGATCACCACGGTGAACAGCAGCGAGGCCAGGGTCCCGATCAGGACGTATTCCGCGAATTCCCGCTCCTCCAGCTGGCGGAACCGGGCAAAGCCCTTGGCAGCCAGTATGAGCGCGATCACGTTGTAGTTCTGGGCGAAGACCACCACCAGGTAGATGAGCCAGCGTTCCAGCATGCCGATCACGCGGCCGGCGTTGTACTCGCGGTCGTCCACGGTGTCCGGCTCGCCGTGGCTGGAGGTGGTGGGCTCCATCTGGAAGCGGTGGAGCAGGGAACGGATGGCGAGGTTGGTCTCGTTCGCCACCAACAGGAAGCCGAGCAGACCCAGCAGGGCCGGCCGCAGCACCGCCGGTGGATGTGCGGGCAGCAGCCAGGAGCCGGGCATCCCGTAATGGGCGGAAAGGAAGGCCACTACCGCTACCAGTGCACCGCCCGCCAGGCGCCCCTCGTTGAGTCGTTCCTTTGGCATCCAGGCCTCGGAAAGGGCAAGCGAGGCGATCACGGCTGGAATGAGGGCCAGGGTATGCAGCCCCGGTGTCAGCACGCCGATCAGCACCACCTGGACCAGTGCCAGGCCGGTCCATTCATGCGTGGGCAGGGGCCGGTCCCGGAAGGTGAACCAGAGACGGGTGAGCAGCCAGGCATTGAGGAACAGAAGAATGGCCATGGGAACTCCGTTTCAGTCGGTGCGCGCCAGGGCGTTGTTCATGCGCCCGGTCAGGGCCTGGGTCAGCTGGATGGCATGTTCAAGGCCGCCCTCACGAATGTTCTTGTACACACTCTGTTCCGTGATGTCGAGATGGTCGGCAATGGTCCCCGCTTCCCACCCCTGCAACAGCAGCCGCAGGATGTCGAGCCGGTTGGGCCGCCATTTCCGGAGCTGGTGGTCCAGCAGGCCGAGGGCGCTCTCCTGCAGGCCATCGTCCTCCGGGAGGCCAGCCACAGCAAGGATCCGTCTGTCTTTCTTCATGCGTTCCAGCAGGTCACGTGCCTGGTAGAAGGCGGGGCCGTCCATGCCGATGGCCTGTTCCGGGTTGATCCGGGTGGTGATGGGCCCGATCCCGAGAGCAAAGCGCAGCCCGACTGGATGCAGTGCCCGCAGGATGGCGAGGATGTCCGGGAAGACCCGGTCCGCACCCTTGAATACGGCCTGGAATTCATCGCCGAGGGTGATGGTGTAGGGGGAGGCCAGTCCAGTCCTGTCCTTGTGGAGCGTGTGCAGCTCGGCTTCCAGCAGTGTCTGGACCTGCCCGCGGTTGGCCAGTTGTCGGGAGCCGATGACATCGGCGATCATCACCAGGTGGTTCATGGTGCCAGCTCCAGTGAGCGTGATCACAGAGTAAACCATATCAGGTTATTTTGTCTTTTTAAACCAAAATGGTTTAATTGGGTTTTTTAACCCAGAACTGTATTACAGGGACGATTCATGCGTTACGCCATCCACCAGATTGATGCCTTCACCGATCGCCTCTTCGGCGGCAACCCGGCGGCCGTGGTCCCCATGGACGAATGGCTCCCGGACGAGACCCTTCAGGCCATTGCGGCGGAGAACAACCTGGCCGAGACAGCCTTCGTGATTCCCGGCGGGGAGAGCTGCAAGCTGCGCTGGTTCACGCCCACGGTGGAGGTGAACCTGTGTGGGCATGCCACCCTGGCGGCAGCCTATGTCCTGTTCCGCGAATACATGCCCGAACGCCAACGCATTGACTTTGAAACCCGCAGCGGCACGGTATCCGTCATCCGTTCCGGGGATGTGCTCAGTCTCGACTTCCCGGCGCGTGCCGGCGAGCAGGGCGCCGTCACGGCGGAACTGGAAGCGGCCCTGGGGGCCCGGCCGGTGGACGTGCGGGAGAGTCGTGACCGGATGGTGGTATTCGAGGATGAGGCCACCGTGCGCAACCTGCGGCCGGACCTGGCGGCGGTCGCCAACCTGGATACGTTTGCCGTCATCACGACGGCACCGGGAACGGACGTTGACTTCGTATCGCGCTTCTTCGCACCCGGCGCCGGCGTGCCCGAGGATCCGGTGACGGGGTCGGCGCATTGCACGCTCATCCCCTACTGGGCGGAACAGCTTGGGCGCCATCATCTCAGCGCCCGGCAGGTTTCGGCGCGCGGGGGTGAGCTGGACTGCGAGTGGCTCGGCGAGCGGGTGCGTATCGGCGGGCGCTGCGTGGAGTATCTGCGCGGCAGTATCGAGGTCAGCTGATTTCCCGCCAGGCCAGGCTCTGGAGCTCGGCAAGGCTGTGGACGTACTCGACCTGCTCAGCGTTCTCCACGGTGCCCTGCCTTGCCCGGCGCACGGTGGCTATGGCGGCTTCCGGTTCATGCCCGAACTCAACCAGCAGCCGGGCGGCAACCGTGCCTGTGCGTCCGAGACCCGCACGGCAGTGAAGCAGCACGTCCTCGCCCTGGCGCAGCCGCTCCCGCACGACCGGCCCCGCCTCGGCCCAGGCCAGTTCAAAGGCGCTGCCCGGGGCACTGAAGTCCCGGATGGGCGCGTGGAACCAGTCAAACCCCCGGGCGGGTACGGTTTCCGCCATGTGTGGCACACCCAGCGTCCGGAGCTCGGAATCCTGGACCAGTGTCACCATGGTCCGGGCGCCCCAGCGTCTGATGGTGTCCAGATCCTTATCCAGATCCCGCTGGCCGCCCATCAGGCCCCAACCGCGCAGGTAACGGCCCGGGCAATAGCTCATGCCAATGCGCCCCCGGGTCTCCGGGGCGCGGATAACATCAATGGGCAGCGGTTCCAGCCAGGACAGCGACATGGGCCAATAATGGCCTTAGTCTGGGGGGATGTGAAGCCACAATACCGGAGGCACAATGAAATACCTGTTTGAGGTCCATATCCGCGAAGGCCACACGGCGGAGGAGTACGCTGATGCCTGGGTGCGGGCGAGCGAGATCATCCAGCAGGCCGCCGGCGCTCGGGGCACAGCGCTGCACCGGAAGATGGACGACCCCAATGTGCTGATCGCCATTGCCGAATGGGACAGCAAGGCGGACCGGGATGCCATGGAGTCGGAGCAGCATCCCAGGGTGGCCGAGATCATCCGGAGTGCCTCCCACCTGTGCGATATCCGCCCCATCGGTGAGTTCGATGAGCCCGAATGGGTGGTGATGCCGCCGGGCGGAGGTGAATCGTAACTTGTCAGCCTCGCCGTTACGGCTAACATGGGGTTACAGAACACGGAAATCTGAGCTATGACCCGACAGATCCTCTGCGCCCTGGCGCTTCTCACCCTTGCTGGCTGCGCCAGCACCGGCGGTTCCCTTCAGAAGCCCACTCCTGTCACGTCCCGGGGCGATGCCGTGGACCTGACCGAGCGGCAGACCGTGCACAGCATCCTGATGGACCAGTACGCCAAGTGGAAGGGCACACCGCACCGCATGGGCGGCATGAGCCAGAATGGCGTGGACTGCTCCGGGCTCGTGCACCGGACCTTCCTGGCCCGCCTCGGGCATGATATCCCCCGCACCACCCGGCGACAGGCCACAGTGGGGCGCACCATAAGCCGTGACCAGTTGCGCCCGGGGGACCTGGTGTTCTTCAAGACCGGTTACAAGACGCGCCATGTGGGCATCTACACGGGGGATCAGCAGTTCTTCCACGTTTCCTCGAGCCAGGGTGTCTCCCTGTCCAACCTCAACAACCGCTACTGGGCCTCCAACTACTGGCATTCGCGCCGGTTGAGCGGCGATTAACGGCCAGAACAAGCCTTCTATGAGTGCCAATGCCGGATCTGCGTGTGGTACCGAACGGACACCGGTCCGGCATTCTTCTACGATCCTGATTTCAGATCCCATTTCAGGGGTGCTCGGAGGTCGAAGGCATGACCCACTATGCAGGTTTTGTACCCTATACGCCGGATGGCGCCAATCCCCACAGGCTGCTGGAGCCCTCCCGTTCCTGTATTGAGGCCATGCTGTTCGAGGAGCGTGAGCGGGCCAGGGTAACGCTTGATTCAATTGGTGATGCCGTGATCAGCACGGATGTCGCCGGTCGCATTACCTACATGAACGTCGTCGCGCAACAGATGACCGGCTGGTTGTTCGAAGACGCCAGGGGGAAGCCGTTTACCACGATCTTCCGGGTTCTGGATGCCACCACCCGAGAGCCCGTCGGTAATCCGGCCGAGAGGGCCATTCAGGAAGACTGCATCGTTGCGCTCGCCGCCAACACCCTCCTCATCGACCGAGAAGGTGAGGAAGTGGCGATCGAGGATTCGGCAGCGCCCATCCATAATCGGCAGGGGCGGGTCTGTGGGGCTGTCATCGTGTTTCACGACGTGAAGTTCTCCCAGGCGATGACGGACCGGATGGCCTATCTGGCCCGCCATGATGCGCTGACCGGACTGCTCAACCGCACCGCCCTCAGCGAAAGCTTCGACCATGCCACAGCACTTGCCAAGCGGCATCAGCGCAAGGTGGCGCTGCTGTTCGTGGATCTCGACAACTTCAAGGAAGTGAACGACACACTGGGTCATCAGGCTGGAGATGAGCTGCTGGTGAGCCTGGCGCGGATTCTGTCGAGCTGTGTTCGGAAAACCGACACTGTCTGCCGTTACGGGGGTGATGAGTTTATCGTGCTGCTCAGTGACATAGACCGCCTCGGTCACCCTGGGCGGATGGCCAGGAAACTGCGGCGGGCCATTTCGGAGCCCGGCCTGCTGGAAGGGTATGGAACTACACTGACACTGAGCATTGGCATCAGCGTCTTCCCCGATGATGGCCTCACCATGGAGACACTGCTGCACCGAGCGGATGACGCCATGTACGCTCGCAAGTCCCTGTCCCGGGCGAAGGTGGCAGCCGCTACCACGCCCCGGAGCACCGGGAGTCCATCACGGATGGCGGGTTCACTGGTCCGGCGCTCATGAGGGTGCCAGGATCCCCTGCAGCCGATCCGTTTCACGCTTGACGGTGGCATAGCATTCACAGCACATCTGCTCCAGGGTCTCCCGGTCCAGTACCCAGATGCGGCCACGTGAATACTCAATAACCCCGGAACGCTGAAGCTTGCCGGCCGCCTCTGTGACGCCCTCACGCCTGACGCCGAGCATATTGGCGATCAACTCCTGAGTCATGACCAGTTCATTGGTCGGCAGACGATCCAGGGAAAGCAGCAGCCAACGGCACAGCTGCTGTTCAATGGTGTGGTGACGGTTGCATACCGCAGTCTGTGACATCTGCGTGATCAGCGCCTGTGTGTAGCGGAGCAAGGTCATGCGCATATCCGGATCCCGGTTGAACCCCCGCTTCAGCTCAGCGGCTGGCAGGCGGTAGGCGGAACCGGCACTCTGGACCACGGCCCGGCTCGGGGTACTCTCCCCACCCATGAAGACAGCAATGCCCACCAGTCCCTCGTAGCCGACGACCGCGATTTCCGCCGAGGCACCATTGGTCATGACATAGAGCAGGGAAATGATGCTGTCTGTGGGGAAGTAGACGTACTCCAGATCCTGGTCGGCCTCATAGATAACATCGCCCAGCTTGAGCTCGACCAGCTTGAGATGCGGAATGAGGCTTTCCCGGGCTTCCGGCGTCAATTGAGCAAGCAGGCGATTGTCGGTTGGCTCCGCAGCGGGCGGTCTGTGGGGCGACATGCTGACCTCGATACGTCAGGGGTACCCGGCACCGGGTATCCGAATCATTCAGGGAGGCTTAATGCGAGAAGCGCTCTTCTGGTACCACTATAGGACAGTTTATGGTCCGTTATGGGTGATTATTTGCGATAGAGGCCACAAATCGAGTGGTTTGAGCCCTTAACGTCATGAGCGGGCATCTTATGCGGGGGTGGGGAATGCCGGAGCCGAATGGATCGGCCCCGGCTGATGCGTTAAAGATTGGCCGGCCTTCCGGCATCGGGAAGGCTGTAATCGCAGACACCCTGGGGGTGGATCGCCGTCAGGCGCTCGACCTGTTCCGGTGTGAAGCGGCGGCTGCCGTAGGTGCCATCGTTCAGCGCCCTGGAAACCGGCTTGAGCTGGCACTTGAACACGTCCCCGGTAATCGGGCCACCCGCCTCAATGCGTGACGTGGTGTAGACCGGGAATTCCCGGGTGCAGGCGCCTTCGCCACCGTTATCCAGGATGCCGCTCCAGACGTTCCTGCCGGAGGCAATGACATTGCCCTGATAGCCGAAGCAGGTATCCACCGCTGTCTCCGGCCGGTTACGGGCGATACGCCGTTTCGGGTCGCGCAGGATATTCCCCATCCATTCGTCCATCACCCGGAGCGCCTTCAGCGTCATATTGAACTGGGAGCCCGGGTAGGGTTTGGGGCCGATACTGGCGAACCAGATCGTCTGGTGTCTGGCCGTTCCCATCTCATTGCGGATGCGCTGGCGGGTGGCGAAGGACTGGTGGGCGTTGTGCATGTCCAGGATGGGTTCCATGTAGTCCCGGATATCCAGGATCGGCATCCGGATGTCGCCATGGAAGATCATACCGGTCTCATAGAGAGAACGGATTGCCTCCAGGTCGCCTTCGTGGCGTGGTGCCGGCTCGCCGTTATCGCTGAGCATCATGTTCCGACGGCTCCAGGGGTCGAAGTTGGCCGGTGTGGGCTCGCCGATAAAGGGGAAGCCCTCCTGGACGGCTTCGCTGCTCGGCTTCCAGCCGCCCACCTCCGCGTTGACCTTCAGGAACTGATCGGCCCCGATCTCGCCGCTGCGGAATGCTTCCAGTCCGTACTGCACGCCCACGTTGTCCACGGCGCGATTGGCGTAACCGTCCTCGCCGATGCCGTAGGTGTGGCGCAGGTCATCCATGTGGGTCCACTCGATCTCCGCGATGTCGGACTGGGGTTCCCAGCGCTGCATCTCCGGCACGCCGCCGAAGTTGGGATTGAGCACCAGTGGTGACAGGCCCCGCCAGGCCGGTACGCACTCGGTCATGCCCGGGGCGGCGGCAAAGCCCAGCGCACGTTGGATGTCGAAGAAGGGATTGCCGAGGAAGTTGGTAGCGTTCAGCCCCACCAGCAGGCTGCGGTTGTCCGTGACCTGCCAGAACGGGTTGTTGCGGTCCGTGGCATCCATGTAGTGCTCCAGCAGCTCGCAGTCACCCACGTGGATGGTCTGGGTGACCATGTCCGGATAGGAACGCTGGGGAATGGCCGCATCGAGCAGGTCCGGATGGTTCTGGCCGTAGACGTACTGCTGGATGGCGCCACCGGAACCACCAAGACCGACGGTGTACTTCGGCACGCCATAACGCTCGATGAAGCGTTCCTTGGTCATCAGTGCGGTCTCGCCGCCCACCTGCAGGTTGTAGTGCACGTCCGTGCTGTTGCCGGTGGAGTAGGCAATGGCGTGGCCCAGCCCGAGCACGTCCTCGTTCATGGCTAGGCGCTGGGACCACTCGCCCTGTGTATGGCCGATGGCGACGCCGCCCTGGAACTGGTAGACGAGGCGCCCGTTCCAGCGGTGCGTATCGGTCCCGTCGTCATTGCCGATGCGCTCCGGGTCCACCAGCATCGCGTAGCTGTAGATGAAGCGGTTGATGGTCCCGCGTTCTACGCGCACCACAAAGTCGACGGTATTTCCGTCAATGGTCTCAGTCTGCGCCAGGTCTGCCGGGCGCTCTCCGTCTTCCGGCCAGTCCCGCCATTCGCCGCCCGTGGTGCGGTAGGAGTAGGTGATGAAGGGCTCGATGGCGCAGTTCCTGCTGTAGCCGATCACGGTGTCGCCGGCGTCGTTATAGACCCTGAAGCCTGGGGGCGTTGCGGCATCCACTTTGGGTTCAATGCCGAATTCGCTGGGCGTCATGCAGATGAAGGGCGACTGCTGCGGGCCGGAGAAGACCGGACCGGAAACCGGGTGGTTGGTCAGGGTCAGTGTTCGGACGTGGCCGAAACGGTCGTGGACCAGGTTCAGCTCATTGTCGCCCTCATTCAGGCCCTCGATGACGCCCTCCAGCCGCCAACGGCTGGCCTTGAACGTATTCAGGTCGACTGGGGAGCCGTTCAGCGTCAGAGAGAGCCGTTTGCGCTGCCCCGGGGGCGCCTTGATGGCAATCCGGGCGTCGCCGCCGGTCACCTGCTGCGGGTCGCTGGAGAGAACGGAGAGCTCGATGTTCCAGAGCAGGCCGGGTGGCAGCCTGAAAGGCCCCATGGCAAGCGCCGTGGTGGCACTGAAGAGGAGAGCCGCCATGATGGTGGCGGTAAGGCACGCGGACACGATTATTCTTGGCATTGTCGTTTCCCCCGATGATGGAATACTCCCTGTAAAGCGCCCGACAACTGCCCGACTTCATCCTGGAAACACAACGCGCTTGCCATCGACTTTAAACGGACGTTAATCATCCGTCGAGTCTCTTTATGCATGATGGCAGCCGGTAACGGAAAGGCGAGGTGAGCGACTGAATGTTATTCACGATTGGCTATGAGAGATCCGGATTCCCGGAGTTTGCGGAGGCGCTGAGCCAGGTGGGCGTTACGCGCCTGATCGATGTTCGGGCCCAGCCCCATTCCCGGCGCCGTGAATTTGCCTATAAGCATCTTGGGCCCGCGTTGGCCGAGCATGGCATTGGCTATGAAAGCTGGCCGGTACTGGGCGCACCGGAAACCGCCCGGGACGCGGCCCGGCAGGGCGACACGGCCACATTCAACCGGCTCTATGAAGCGCACCTGGATACTGACCCCGCCCAGCAGGCGCTCAGAAGCCTGATCGACCTGGCCCGGACTGAATCCCCCTGCATGATGTGCTACGAGCGCGATCCCCGGCAGTGCCACCGGTTGCTGATCGGGGAGCGGGTGCAGGCTAGAGCGGACCTTGAGATAAGGGATCTGTTGCCATGAGTCTCGGCCGCTAGCGCTTGCGGATGGAGCCTGCATCCAGCATCTGCTGGAACATCTCATCCACTGTCTCCGGAAGTGGCCGGTAGCTCATGCCCAGTTCCTTTTTGCTCTTCGTGTTATCGAACGAGGCCGGGTAGCCCACGTTGCGGCTGATGAACTTACGGGTGAGCGCCTTGTTGGCGAGCGGGCCTACCAGCCAGAGCAGGGACTTAGGCAGAGTGCGCTTAGGGAAGGGCCAGTCGTTTCCGAAGGATTCCCGCAGGATGGAAGCGATCCCCATCAGGCTCGAGTCGTGGCCTGAGGTGATGTAACGGCCCTTCGCTTCGGGTGTAAAGGCGGCGCGCACGTGGGCTTCGGCCACATCACGCACGTCCACCAGGCCGAACGCCAGGTCCGGCGCACCCGGCTTGAGAGTGCCGTCTGCCATCTGCTTGAAGATGGAGAAGGACTCGGAGGTTGCGTCCGGCTTGATGCCCGGGCCGAGCACCAGTGATGGGTTCACCGTGACCAGCTCCCAACGGCTCTGCTGCTCCGCGATTTCCCAGGCGGCCTTTTCCGCTTCGGTCTTGGAGTAGGAGTAGGGCTGGTGCTCGAGGTTTGATGAGGTGTTCCAGTCCGCCTCGGTGAAGACGCCGGTTCTGCTGTTGGCCATGTCTGCGTTGTCGCCGTAGATGGCCGCGACGCTGGAGGTCAGCACCACGCGGCGCACGCTCTCAGTGGCGTTCACGCTGTTGAGCACGTTGCGCGTGCCCTTAACGGCCGGGTCCACCAGGTCGCGTTGCGGGTCCGCCACGCTGGCAATGAAGGGCGAGGCGGTGTGGAAGACAATCTCGCAGCCCTGCATGGCGTCATGGTAGGAGCCATCCTCCAGCAGATCCCCCTGGAAATACCGGATCTCACCGGGCTGCTCGGCCGCCAGGGCATCGAGGTGGGCCACCTTATCCCTGTTCGAGGGATCACGCACCGCCGCGTGAACGGTATGCCCCTCCTTCAACAGCGCCTTCACCAGCCAGCCGGCCACATAGCCGGTAGCGCCGGTTACCAGTACCGTGGTGGGTTGTGTCTGATCCGTCATGACCCGGTCTCCTTAGGGCATCTCAAAGTGCGTCGAAGGTTCGTGAAGCGTGTCGCTGGACAGCATACCGGTTCTGTTTGTCTAAGCCGACCGTCAGTCCGGACATGGGAAATGATGCAGACTTCGTGAAAGGATGAGCCGATTATGAGTGCTATTCGGCTCATTGGGTGAGCCGAATACGTCCGTTTTTCGGCTCACATCGAGTGAATCGCTCAGGAACGACACCAATGCCCCTTGCAGAAAAAATCAGTCTCACGGCAGCCTTCATCTTCCTCATGACCGGCCTGTTGACCGGGATCTGGAAGTACGCGGCCATGACCGCCAGCCCCAAGGCGACCGCGCCGCGGTACGTGGACATCGCCCATCGCAGCTCACTGATGTACAGCTTCGCCGCGCTGGTGCTGGCAACCTTTGCGCGCTACAGCATCTATCCCGGCTGGCTGAACACCCTGGCAGCGGTGGCGGCATTGAGCTTCTTTGCGTTCGCGATCAGCACCTACATCGTTCATGGCCTCCTGCAGGACACCAGCAACCAGATGCGCAAGCCGCACCGCCTGGGTAAGACAACCCTGCCACCCTGGGTAATTCACGGGTTCATGGGGCTGTTGATCTTGGCGGAAGTGGGCGGGGCCCTGGTGCTGGGTTCCGGGGGCCTGATCGCGATCTGGTAGACGCTGCCATTGGGCACTATGCTGAAACCTGATGACAGCAGGAATCGCACACCCTCATGCCGGTAACGTCCATATTCCCTCGCCTGTTCAAAGGACCCGCCGCCCGACGGTGGCTGATCGTGTCGATGGGCGTTGCTCTCCTCGTTGCGGTTGGCGAGCTTCTGATCTGGCAATTCGATGCCAATCACAGAGCAGAAACCGAAAAGGAGCTCCTTTCTCAGCTGGTCGATGCGCGAGCGCTGATGGAAGCCGAGATCAGCGAAGGCCTCTACATCACCATTGGTCTGGCGAGTTTCATCCAGAGCCAGAACGGCCAGCCGGATTACGGTGAAATTGAAAGCTGGATGGCTGCGCTTTTTGGGCAAACACGTCATCTCCGCAATATCGGAATCGCGCCAGACAACCGGATTACGGCGGTATTTCCGAAAAAGGGAAACCAGGATGTAGTTGGCGTGGCATACCGCGATCTCCCAGATCAGTGGGATAGTGTTGAGACTGCCATGCGTACCGGTGAGGCTAAGCTGGTGGGGCCGGTGGATCTGGTCCAGGGAGGCCGCGGCCTGATCTACCGCCGCCCTGTGTTTGTGGACGATGAGTACTGGGGCATGATCAGTACCGTCATGAAATTTGACTCGGTCATTGCGGTGATTGAGCGCTTTATGGAGACGCACTCGGGCGTTTATGAGCTTGTCAGGCTTACGTCTGAAGGCAACGAGACGATCGCGGGCCAGTTGGAGGTGGGCAAACCTGCGGTCAACCAGTCGCTGGAGGTTACACTGCCCGGCGACCTCCGTTGGCGCATGATCATGCGTGAGAGGATCGATGCCTCATCGCTCTGGGTGGCGCGCAGCGCGCTCTGGGGGCTCAGTCTGATCTTCGGGGTTGTGGGTTGGCATTGGTGGCGGTCAAGCCAGATGGCCCGCGAGCTCCAGGCGCGCAGCGTGGCGGAACGGACCGAGTTCATTCACACTGTCAGTCATGAGCTGCGCACACCACTGACCTCCATCCGTGGCGCCGTGGGTCTTCTTGAGAAGCAGTACGCGGAAGACCCCAAGGCCGCCTCGCTGTTCAATCTGGCCAACCGGAACCTGATCCGGATCCAGAGCCTGGTGGATGATGTTCTCGACATCGTTCGGCTTGATGCCGCTCGAATGGACCTGAACCTGGAGCTTGAACAGCTGCCGGAGCTGGTCCAGCAGGCGGTCGAAAATAACGAACACCTCGCCGGCCAGGATGAGTTGGTCCTGCGTTGTGAGATCGAATGCGATGCGGCGGACGTGAATGTCCGCGTTGACCGTCAGCGGTTTCTCCAGATCATGGACAACCTGCTTTCCAACGCCATCAAGTTCTCAGACCCGGGGCAGGTCATCAGAGTCGGCATTCAGCGGCGATGGGACTGGGCACAGGTACTCGTGATTGATGAAGGTACGGGCATCCCCGCCTCTTTCAGGGACCAGATCTTCGACCGGTTCGCGAGGGCGGACAGCAGTGACAAACGCCGTAACCAGAGTGGCACGGGCCTGGGGTTGAGCCTCGTTCGGGAGCTTGTGTTTGCGATGGAAGGTGATATCGCGGTTGAGTCCGAGCAGGGCCAGGGCACAACGGTCAGGGTCCGCCTGCCCCTGGCGGGCACCTGATCCCGCATCAACCGTGGTCTGCACGGACATTACCGGCTCCCGCCACCGTTTGAACTGCATCTCAAAGAGGGCTACGTTGGTTGCAGAGGTTGGGGTCGGCCAGGGACTTTGATCGGGGGCGGGCGGTATCGATGAATCTAACCCAATACAGTTTTACCAGCGGTGATTCCGGGCAGGGAGCCAGTGCAGGTTCCGGCCGTGGGCATGCGTTCACGATCCTGTTGATCGAGGATAATCCTGCGGATGCGGATCTGTGCCAGTTCTATCTGGCCGATGCTTTTGGTTCCCGGGCGAACGTTCTGCATGCCAGCCAGCTTGCCCAGGTCGAGCCGCTGCTTGAACAGCATGCTGTCGACATCGTGTTGCTGGATCTGGGACTGCCCGACAGCTCCGGCGTAACCTCTGTAATCAAACTCCGGGCCATTGCCCCTGAGATTCCCATCATTGTGCTCACGGGCAGCCGTGATCAGCAGCTGGGCGTCCGCGTTATCCGCGAGCATGCCCAGGATTTCTGCGCCAAACAGGATCTCAGCGCCGCGGTTCTTTCCCAGGCCATCCGCCACGCCATGGAGCGCCATCGCCTTCAGACCCAGTATGCGCGGATCCTGGAGACGAATCCGGACGGCATGGTGGTTATGGGTGAGGACCTTCAGTTGCTCTTTCTCAACCAGGCGGCCAGCCATATGCTTGGGCTGAGGGCGCCTGAGGACATCGGTACCCAGCTGAGCCAGGACCTCATGGGAGAGGAAGGTGAAGAACTGGAGCTGGTTGGGGGGCGTGTGGCCGAGGTGCGCCGGGCAACGCTCGACTGGAATGAGACTCCGGCAACACTCGTCGCCTACCACGACATCACCGAACGCAAGAAGGTCGAATGGAAACTGAAACAGCTGGTGCAGTTCGACCAGCTGACAGGGCTCAACAGCCGGAACCATTTCTTCGATCACACCGACCGCCTGATTGCCCATGTGGACCGTGAAGGCGGCATGGTGGCCGTGCTTTACATCGATCTGGATCACTTCAAGAACATCAACGACACCCTGGGCCACAGTGCCGGTGACGAGCTGCTGCAACTCGTCGGGGAGCGCCTGTGCCAGAACAGTCGAAGCAGTGACTTTATCGCGCGCCTGGGGGGCGATGAATTCGCGCTGGTGCTTTCGGATGTTGAACAGCCTGATGATGCAGCCCACGTTGCCGAGAAACTCATTGAGGTGTTTCGCGAACCTGTGAGGTTGAGCGAAAGCAGTGTCGGGGTTGGGCTGAGTATCGGTATCGCCACTTATCCCCATTGCGGTAGCTGCGCCCAGGAACTGTACTCCGCGGCTGATACCGCCATGTATCAGGCCAAGGAGCGGGGGCAGAATCACTACCAGTTTTTCTCGGAACAGCTGCAGCGTGATGTGGAGACCCGGCTTGTGCGGGAGCAGGCCGTGCGCCAGGTCGTTGCGGACGAGACCCTGTGGCTGGCCTATCAGCCCCAGATACGCGCGTCGGACGGGCAGGCCGTAGGCGTCGAGGCCCTGCTGCGCTGGCCCGGCGACACCATCCCGGTCCTGTCCCCGGCGGACTTCATCCCGGTGATGGAGGATGTGGGGCTCATCGAGCGTGTTGGTTACTGGGTTATGAAGCAGGCGGCGCAAATGGCCGTCGCGACGGAGCGGGAACTGGGGATTACACTGCGGATGGCGGTCAACGTGTCCATGCGCCAGCTGTACGACCCGGGGCTCTTTGACCAGATCGCCGGTGTCCTCGAGTCCACTGGACTGCCTCCGGGGAACTTTGAGGTGGAGCTGACCGAAAGCTCCATCATGGCGGATCTTGAGCGCACCTGTGAAACCCTTCGGCGGCTGCGGGAGCTCGGTGTCTCCATTGCCATTGATGATTTCGGCACCGGCTACTCTTCACTCAGCTATCTCCGCAAGCTGCCAGTCGACGTACTCAAGATTGATCGCAGCTTTGTCATGGAGATCGGCAGCAACCGCCAGACTGAGGCCATCATCGAGAACCTTCTGGGCCTGTCCCGGGCACTGGGCCTGCGAGTGGTCGCTGAAGGGGTGGAAAATGATGAGCAGCAGGCGTTCCTGCGCGGTATCGGGTGCGATTATCTGCAGGGGTTCCATATCGGCAGGCCCGTTGAGCTTTCCCAGTTCCATGGCTGGCTGAGGTCGGCCGGGAGGGAGGGCGATGAATGAGCTCGAGGCGGAAATCCAGCGGTACCGGGACATCATCGACGCATCACCCTCGGCCCTGGTACTGGTGAACCCCGCCGGGGAAATCGTTCTGGTCAATCGCGCCACGGAACGGCTGTTCGGGTACGAGCGAGAGGAACTCCTGGGCAATTCCGTCGAGATGCTGGTTCCCGCCTCCGTTCGGGGCTCCCACCATAAGTACCGGGAAAGTTACCTGGCCACGCCCGAGCCCCGGATGATGGGGCAGGGCCGTGATCTCTACGGCATGGGCCGGGACGGTGAGGAAATTCCCATCGAAGTGGGCCTCACCCCCATCCACATGCCGGATGGCACCCATGTGCTCAGCGCCATCATTGATCTCACCTACCGCAAGCAGGCCGAGGAGGCGCTGGCGCGTCAGGCCGATGAGCTGGCGCGTTCCAATGCCGAGCTGGAGCAGTTCGCATATGTTGCCTCCCACGACCTCCAGGAGCCGTTGCGCATGGTGCGCAGCTACACCGAGCTGATGGAACGCCACCTCGGGCAGGATCTGGACGAAAAGAGTGCCAAGGCCATGAAGTACGTGGTGGAAGGGGCGGAGCGGATGCAGCTGCTCATCGATGACCTTCTGCTGTACTCACGGGTGGGGCGGGGTGAGCTGGAGATTTCCCAGGTGGACGTCAATGCCGTGGTCAACCACGTGCTCAACCTGCTCAGTGTCACGCTGGCTGAACAGCCCGGGGCGAGCATAACCTGGGATGAACTGCCAACGGTCAGGGCCTCCGAATCCATGCTGGTCCAGCTGTTCCAGAACCTTATCTTCAACGGCCTGAAATTCCACGGGGAAGAGCCGGCCCGGGTTCATGTCTCCTGTGAGGAAAAGCCGGCCGAATGGCTTTTCCATATTCAGGACAATGGCATCGGCATCGACCCTCAGTACGCGGAACGGGTCTTCCAGGTATTCCAGCGTCTGCACGAACGGGACCGTTACCCCGGGACGGGGATTGGTCTGGCTGTCGCCAAGCGCATTGTGGAGCGCCATGGTGGCAGGATCGGGTTCGAGTCCCAGCACGGAACGGGTACGCGCTTCCATTTCTCACTTCCAAAGACGCCGCGCACCGGAAAAGGGGAATCCCCATGAAGCCACAATCCGAGGCGCTCGAAATTCTGCTGGTTGAGGACAACCCTGCGGATGTGGACCTGATCCTGGAAAGCTTCGCCGAGACCGGTAATGGCACTCGTCTGCACCCGGTCAGGGATGGCGAGGACGCCATGCGTTTCCTGCGCCAGGAGGGCGAGTATGGAGAGGGGGGTAGGCCGGATCTTGTCCTGCTCGACCTCAATCTGCCCCGTATGGACGGGCGCGAAGTTCTGGAGGCCATCAAGAGCGATCCGGAGCTCAAGGTACTGCCGGTGATTGTGCTCACCTCCTCCCAGGCCCAGAAAGACATCAACACCAGTTACGAACTGCATGCCAACTGCTACATCACCAAGCCTCTCGGGCTCTCACAGTTCTATCGGATCGCAGAAGCCGTTGAAGGGTTCTGGCAACATGTGGCGGTTCTGCCAAGCGAGCGTTGAGTTCGGTACGCTTCGAGGGCAGTGATCCTAGTCCCCGCTGGCGTTCCCCCAGTGGGGATAGTCGGATCGGAGTTTGCGGACACCGTAGTGCGCCTCGATCCACTCGATGAGACGCGGGGTAAGGTTGAGGTCCCGTGGCTCGTCGGCCCCGTTTAGATCGAAGGTCCGCTCCGCACCGTCCGGTGCCTGCAGCCGCAGGTTTCGTGGCAGGCGGGTCACCGACAGGTCAATGGCCCCGGCACCGTAATGGTTGGAATGGCGCGCGCCGTGGCGCGTGGCGTAGACCACGTTATAGGCCTCAGCCATCTCTTTTGCGGCCTCAATGGTGGTCCGCCAGCCATCCGGATGCTGCCACTGGATGGGGATATCCAGACCCCATTCCCGGTTGAGTCGATCCAGTTCCTCGGTCCGTTGCTCCACCTGCGCCCGGGTGCTGGCCCGGCTCAGGGTGAAGGCCCCATACATCAGATACCCCCGCTCGCGCCGGCGGACGGTGGACAGCACGTGGACCTCGGCCCCCTGGTCACGCAGCTGGTCAATCAGCTGTTCGATGCGTTCTCGGAAGTCGCCGCCGCCTGCCGCCTCCAGCGCCCGCAGGCGCTCCGTCTCATCGGGTGGATTGGGATAACGTGCGCTCCAGCGCTCACCAAGCGGCGCGCCGTCCGGTGCGGGATCGAGATCGGGGGGCCGAGGAGGTGGCGCGATAGCCAGCGTCTGACCGCCGTAACGGCGGGGCTCGCCTTTGAAGACGTCATCGGGGTGCAGAAGGATGCCCGCCCGCCGCGCACGCCCGGAGTGCACACGCACGCGTTCCGGCTGGGCTCGGGCCACATCGTCCAGGAACAACAGGAAGTCCCGCCGATCAATGGCCTGGCCGAGTGACTCCCGCAGCGCACGGATGAGGGGGGCCTCCGCTGGTGTGGCCGCCAACCGGCTCAGCCGTTGCTCTGTCAGTGGCTCCGCCGCCAGCGTCACATCCAGCGAGGCCAGGGATTGCGCGGCCGCCGCCAGGGTTTGCCGCCCCTCGTCTCCATTCGGCGAGGGCAATACATCCCATTGGCGGTTGGTCTTGAGCGTCTCGGCAGCCCAGGTGGGCGCGGCGGAGATGGCCAGGATTACGGTTAGCGTGGTGAGGGTTTGCAGGTATCGCATCTGGGGTTCATCAATATGGGGGAGCCTCGCTTGAACAAAGCTCCCAGGGTCATTTCGGCTCTCCTGCTTGTGCCTGAAACCTGCAGACACAGAGCAGGAGCTTACAGCCGGCCATCATGTGCTATTTTCCAGTACTTTAAGGTTTTGCCAATAGTGTAGAGTAAGCCGAAAGTGGCCAGCGTTCGCACTTGGGGCGTGATTATAGATGGAAGGGAGCAGGAACCATGCGTTTGTCCAGCCCAGCATTTTCCGAAGGTGATCCCATTCCCTGGCAATACACGGCCCCGAAGGCGAACGAACTACCTCCGCTTCAAATCCAGGATGTTCCTGAGCGGGCATGCAGCCTGGTACTGATGATTGAGGACGTGGACTCTCCGCTGGGCACGCTCACGCACTGGATGGCCTGGAACATTCCACCCGATACCCAATCACTGGACGCGGTGAATCTGCCGGCGGAATGCTGCATCGGCAGAGACAGCTTCGGGAAGATAGGCTACCTGGGTCCCATCCCCCCTGAGGGGCGCCATCACTATCGGTTCTCGGTGCTGGCCCTGGACACCAAGCTAAAGCTGGAGGCTGGTGCCACCCGTCCTGCACTTGAGCGGGCCATGAAGGCGCATGTTCTCGATCAAGCCGCCCTGAACGGCATCGTTGATGCCAATCCCTCTGAAAAAAACGGTGGGAAGGACTGATGGCACGCGATCTTCGACCAGCCAGACCAGAGCGTTTCTTTTCAACGGTCAATCCGACAGTCTTTGTCGCCTCCGCGGTCATTGTCGTGGGCTTCGTGCTGTTTGGTGTGGGCGCTCCCGAGACGGCAGGGCGGGTGTTTGGGGAGATCCAGGGATTTATTACCGAGTATCTGGGGTGGGTGTACCTGCTGGCTGTCACGGTGTTCCTGGGGTTTCTGGTCTGGTTGCTGTTCAGCCGCTACGGAAGCATCAGACTGGGCGAGCCCGACGCCCGTCCCCAATTCGGTAAAGCCGCCTGGTTCAGCATGTTGTTCAGCACCGGCATGGGGATCGGCTTGGTCTTCTGGAGCATCGCCGAGCCCATTCTCCATTTCCAGAATCCGCCGACGGGGGAGGGTGGAACACCAGCGGCGGCACGCCAGGCGATGATCTACACCTTCTTCCATTGGGGGCTGCATGCCTGGGCGGTGTATGTTGTGCTGGGACTCTCGGTTGCCTATTTCAGCTACCGCCATCACCTGCCACTGACCATCCGTTCGATTTTCTACCCCTTGCTGGGCGATCGGATCTACGGGCCCATCGGCCACCTCATCGACATCCTGGCCGTGTTTGGAACGCTCTTCGGCCTCGCCACGTCGCTCGGCTTCGGCGCCATGCAGCTCAACACCGGGCTCAATGTGCTGGTGGACCTGCCGGTGTCCAAGTGGTCCCAGGTGGGGATCATCGGTTTTATTACCGGGGTCGCGGTTCTGTCGGTGATTTCCGGCCTGGACCGTGGCCTCAAGTGGCTGAGTGTGTTCAACCTCGGGCTTGCCCTCGTCATGTTGCTGTTCGTCCTGGCGCTGGGACCCACGCTCTTCATTATCCGCTTCCTGCTCGATGCGACCGGAGGCTACCTGACACAGCTCATTGAGCTCAGCCTGTCCACCGACCCCATGGGCGGCTCCGAATGGCAGAAGAGCTGGACCATCTTCTACTGGGGATGGTGGATTGCCTGGTCCCCCTTCGTGGGCATCTTCATCGCCCGGATCTCCCATGGCCGAACCATCCGCGAGTTCATCGTGGGCGTGCTGATGATGCCAACCGCCTTCGTGCTCGTCTGGATGGCCACCTTCGGTGGCACCGCCCTCGAGATGGCATTGGGGCAGGGCGGCGGTGGCATCGCCGAGGCCGTCGCTGAAGACACCACAGTGGCACTGTACGTGACCCTGGAGCAGCTTCCCCTGGCCGGTATTACCTCGGCACTTGCCACACTGCTTATCGCAACCTATTTCGTCACGTCTTCTGACTCGGGCACACACGTGGTGGACGCACTGATCTCACGGGGCAGCAAGCGTTCACCACGTCGTCAGCGCGTGATCTGGGGGATTACAGAGGGCCTGGTCGCGAGCACGTTGCTTCTGGTGGGCGGCGCGGGTGCGCTCGACAGCCTGCAGACGGCTTCAGTAACGGCCGGTCTGCCTGTGGCAGTGATTCTGGCGTTCGCCTGTATCAACCTGCAGCGGGCGCTGAAGCGGGAGTATCGTGTTGAGGGTGTCGAACCGCCCTGGGGGTGAGGCCGATGAACATACCATTGATCCGGGAGCATACATGTTGAGTCACAAAAGGCGCCAATACCTGTCGGCCGCGTTCATGGTCGGTGTTGTCATCGCTCTCTCCGCCTGTGACAACGGCGTGGAGGAGAGCGAGGAAGCCACGACAGAAGCCACGACACCTGAATCCGAACAGGTTGCCATTCCACCCCGGATTGACGAGGGCGCCGGAGCCCAATCGATGCCGGCCTTTCTGGACATCCCCGCCGGGCCCGAGCGCAAGGAGGCTTTCTTCGATTACCTCGCGCCCATTGTGGAAGCCGTCAATGACTACATCCACCACCTGAACAGCCATCCGGTCTACGAACCGTTGAGGGAACGGCGGGCTCAGGCGCGCAACAAAGGCCAGGCCCCGGAGGGGAGCGATCTTGCAGCGGGTCTTGAGAAATACTCCGCCAAGGGTGAAGGCTACATCCGGCTCATCCGCAGCGTGATCAAGGCCAACAACCTGGCTGCTCCCCATTGATCCCTGGCCCAACTCATCGAACAATGGCGATGAATCATTCGATGGCCGGCTTGCTCTATGCTCAACTTTCTCCCCAAACCCTTACTCGGCGTACTGAACTCCCTGCTGCTCGCGGTGAACACCGTCTTCTGGTGTGTGCTGCTCTATATCCCGGGCATACTGAAGCTGATCATCCCGATCCGTGCCTGGCGGGTGTTCTGCACGCGCCTGATCATCGGGATCTCGCAGTGCTGGGTGGCCTGCAACAGTGGCTGGATGCGCCTCACCCACCGCACCACCTGGGATGTCTCCGGGGTGGAAGGGCTCAGCCGCGAGGGCTGGTACCTGGTGATGAGCAACCATCAGAGCTGGGTGGATATTTTCGCCCTGCAGCACATCTTCAACCGGCGCATTCCGTTCCTGAAGTTCTTCCTCAAACAGGAGCTGATCTGGGTGCCGGTGATCGGGCTGGCCTGGTGGGCACTCGACTTTCCGTTCATGAAGCGCTATTCCCGGGAGTATCTGCAGAAACACCCGGAGAAACGCGGCGAGGACATGGAGGCCACCCGCCGCGCCTGTGAGAAATTCCGCTATACCCCGGTCAGCGTGATGAACTTCCCGGAAGGTACCCGCTTCACCCCCGAGAAACACGACAGCCAGAAATCCCCCTACAAGCATCTGCTGCGCCCCAAAGCCGGCGGCACCGCCTTCGTTCTGGAAGCCATGGGCGACACCCTCTCCACTCTGCTCGACATTACCATTGCCTACCCCAACGGCCGCCCCGGGCTCTGGGAATTCATGTGCGGGCGGGTCACCCATATCGTCATCCGTGTTGAGCAGGTGCCCATTCCACAGCATCTGCTGGGCGGCAATTACAACGAGGATGAAAACCACCGCCAACAGGTCAAGCAGTGGCAGGAAGCACTTTGGGAGCGCAAGGATCAGTTGCTCGATGAGCTGAAATCAAAGGATTAGCGCTCCGGCAGCTTTTCCAGATAGCCCTTTAAAGCACCCTAATAGAAATGGTGGCGCGGATTTGAGAGGCGGATGGGGGACTCTCAGGTAGATAAGGCCGCCGGGTGGAACCGGCGGTGCTTTCGGTCAGCGCGAGCCCGGTCGCGGCTCGGCTGTCGCTGGGCTACTTGTTGAGGTACGCCGCAATCTGGTCCTTAAGCGCCACGCGCTTTTTGCGGGCATCTTCCTCTGTGGGCGTGGCCACCGGCTCAACTTCCGTTTCCATACGGTGAATGGTGCGGTTTATTTCGTGGTACTCATCCACCAGTTCGGCAAAGTGTGCGTCCGACTGTTTGAGCTCAGAGATGCGATCGGTGTGTTCCGGGAATTCTTCCGCCAGTTCGTGCGGGGTGTGACTCATAGGGTCTCCATCTTACTCGGTGATTGGCGTCAAAGTTTTTGATCGCAATCACCAGTCTGCCATCACTGCGGAGAGCTGTCGTTGCAGATTCTCAATCCTGGCAACTCTGGCTGGTGCATGCTCTTTCGGATGAAAGATGACGAGATCATCTTAACGAAGATGACGCGGAGCGAAGCTTAGGGTGGACCCCGTAGTCTTGTTGGAATTGGGAGAGGAAAACCGTGCGCATAAGCAGTGATATCGGCGTCATTGCGGATACCCATGGCCAGGTGAGGCCCGAGGCCCTGAGTGCTCTGGCCGACTGTGAGCTGATTCTTCACGTGGGTGACATCGGCAAGCCAGGGGTTATGGATGCCCTGAGCGAGCAGGCGCAGGTCGTGGCGATACGGGGCAACGTGGACCACGGGGACTGGGCCCTGGTCTATCCGGAAACGCAGGAGCTCACCGTTAACGGCCTACGTATCCAGATGGTCCATCGTCATCAGGACATCGAGACCCTACTCCCGGACAGATCCTGCGATGTCGTCCTGTTCGGGCACTCCCACAAACCCTTCAATGAGATCCAGGATGGCGTGCTCTATTTCAACCCGGGTAGCGCGGGCCCACGCCGCTTCAGCCTGCCTGTTACGGTTGGACGACTACGGGTTACCGAGAGCGGTGTTGAGTGTCATATTCAGGAACTGGATGTTCCTGGGCCCCGAAAGCGTAAGTAGTGTCATGTCAGCGCAGGCAGGTTTCGGAACGCTGGACTACAGCGAAGGGGATAGTCGCAGTTTCGTGCGGCAGGCTTTGGATATCTGCCAGTAAGCAGGCGCCTCGCCTTTAGCTTGCCAGCGTGATGTGGCTGTATTTCTTGCGGTTGCGCTTGAGCTTGGTTTCCAGGGCCTGAATGCTCTCACCCGTTTCAATGGCAGTGGAACTGGCAACAGAACGTCGAATGGACGCGCGAGTTACATCACGACGATTTTTGCGACTAGCCGTTGTAGCCACAGGAGCCTCCTGAGCCTTTAGTCTCTCTTTAAAGCATTATAGCAGAAATGCTGGCGTGGATTTGAGAGGCGAATAGGAGCCTCTCAGGTCAAGGAGAACGTATTTCATAACCGTGGCGAACCAGTATGACCATCAATATCGTCGGCATTGACTGCGCCTCCGACCCCAGGAATGTCGGCTACGCTTTTGGCACCTTCTCGGAGAATGGCACCGTTGTCGAGGGAGCGGCACTGGGGAGCAATGATCTGCTCCCGGCGCAGGCGATTGCGGATTGGCTTTCCAACCGAAGCGGGCCGACCCTGCTTGCGATGGATGCCCCATTGGGCTGGCCCGAACCAATGGCGCAGTCGCTGGTGAATCACAATGCCGGTGACTCACTGGCTGGCAGCGCCAATTACCTGTTCCGAAGAGAAACAGACCGGTTCATCCGCGAGCGAATCGGTAAACAGTCCCTGGATGTGGGTGCTGACCGAATTGCCCGGACCGCGCATGCCGCGCTTGAGTTATTGGAATCCCTGCGCCATTTACTGCAGCGGCCGATCACACTGGCTTGGCAGCCGGAGGTCGAGGGACTGCGCGCCATCGAAGTCTATCCTGCCGCAACCCTGGTGGCTCACGGGATTGAAAGTACCGGGTATAAGGCCGCCAAAGGCCAAGAGGCGCGAGAGCGTGTGGCTCACGCCGTTGGTTCCCTCATCAGGATTGATGTGCCGATTCCGGCCATGGAAAGTAAGTCAGATGCATTAGATGCGGTGATCTGCCTGCTTGCCGCCCACGACTTTCTGTGGGGAAAGGTGATGGGGCCAGAAGACCAGGCCCTGGCCACCAAGGAAGGGTGGATATGGGTTAAAGAGTGTTGAGGCCAGTAGCTTTCTGGTTTTTGCAGCTGCAATGGTAACGCTTTAGGTGCCGAGTCGGTTGGCAACTACCAAGGATTTCTTGGCAGTTCGCCGGTAGCGTATGGCAAGACACCAGAGGTAGGTAGGAGCTGGCCCTAGTGTGCGCTGTTCACGCCTCCCAGAGACGTCCATAATCGCCAAAGTCCCGGATTGACCCTAGTAGAGTGCAACATGCCTGCTGATGGAATAAGAACCTTTGGAGAGCTTCAGGTGCTGGGGAATTCAAGGGGACGCTGGAGCGATGACAGCGGTTACGCTGAGCGCTCCAGTGTCGTTAGTTTTAGCTCATAACCACAGGCATGCGCATAGCGGGTGAGCATCCTCCAGCTCGGGTTGCTCCGTCCGTGCTCCAACCTGCTCACGTTGGATTTCTGCGTCCCCATGCGTTCAGCAAGTTCCTGCCGGGTCAGGCCCGCGCTATTACGCATGGAAAGGAGTTGGTCAATCAGCTCAAATTCCGGAGCCAGCTTGTCGTACTCGGCCTTCACTTTGTCGTCCTGAAGGGCCTCCTTCTTAAGCGTATCGAGGCTCATCGTTTTTTCACCTCCTTCATGCGCTCTCGCGCGAGCTTTATGTCCTTAGCAGGTATTTTCTGATCCTTCTTCATGAATTTATGGAGAACCACTGCTCCGCTCAAAGAAAGTGCTTGCAGAACGTATAAATGAAGCCGAGCACTACGGTGAGCGCTACCAGCAGGATATAAAGCCAGCTGAATCCGATCTGAAAGGCGTTCGCCTCGCTTTTGAAATCAATACTCCCGTAGGTCCGAATTGTGGGACCCATAGGGTTTACGTCCGGATTACGGCGTGTGGCACGTTCCTCAAGCTTTTTCCAGTCCATGTTCATGACGATGAAAAGAGCATATCCACCAGGACGTATGAGATATGTCCCCAATGGCCCCATGTAGAAATCAATCGACTCGCGATGCTGGATCATCGGGTCAAAATGGCGACCGAGTAGCGGGTAAGCCAGAGCCATCATCGGGATCAGTGGCAGCATGGCAATCGGAATCAGATATCCCAGAATCAGGCTGTCACAGGGATTCGAGGCAAAAATCATAGAGCTATCCTATTTCAGGAGGGCTTCAGCCGTATCGTCGAACAAATCACGGGCTATCAGATCAGTGTTGTAGGCTGTAAGTGCGCCAATGCTGGTTAAAGTGATCAGTAGTACAAGCCCGCTCGGCCCCAGAACCAAGGTAAGCCCAAACGCAGCTCCTCGAACGACGATAGAAGTGACAAGCCCGGAAACTGCAAAGGTTGCTGCTTCTTTGGCGAGGGTATAGTCCTTGTTGTCGCTATACGCGACCCGATAGCCTCTAGCTACAAGATCAAGTCCAAAAGCCCCTTTGCCCAGTACCCGCGTTGCCCCCAGGCCGATATTAAGCCTCTGTGTCTCGGGCAGGGAACTTATAGGGCTACCACTGGTATTGAAGGAGGCCTCAACCCCGCCAGCGAAACTCCGGAAAGGATTGTGCACCCAACTTTTGTAGCGGGAATTCTGGGCCATTGTCTCCAGTTCCGCCGCAAAGCGCCCGTTGAGATCCTTAAAAGCTCGCTGAGCTGCCTCTCTTGCTTTAGCACGCTGTGCAGCCGGGGAATGCTTACTGAGCAGGTAGGTGTTAAGGGCATCCTCGTACTGGGCCAGGGATTTGCCGAAGTCATCCAGTCGGCTTTTTGCACCGGAAACCGCACCACCTGTCAGTCCCAGGCCCATAGACAGTGAGTCCTTATGCTTCTGAACCCACCGCTCGGCCGCCATAACAACGCTGAGCGCCTCTGGCCCGGTGGTATTGGTAAGCTCAGCCAGCTTGCGGTAGTTCTCCTGGCCAAGCCGCCTCTGGAGCCGATCCAGGTCTTTGCTCAAGCGATCGCATTCGGTTTCCTCCTGCTCGCTCACCCGGGTTCCATCCGGCGTCACGATCAGCGCCGGCATCTTGGTGGTGCCATTACTGAGCTTACTTGAGTTATTCCGTTCGAGGTTTCCCTGGAGTTGCCGGGTGGTCTCGTCGTCGTTGCTCCGGAGGTGGCGTTCCGCCAGCCGGCGACTGCTCATTCCGCAGGGGGCGCTTACAACGTGGGGCATGGTGGGCTCGCTCCTTGAATCTGTTTCGTCCTTGGGGTGTCGTCTTCCCTGTGTCCGTGACGACGAGCGTATCTTCCAAACCGATGATTCCGGTGTCAAGCGAAGGCCCTACAGCCATGGCCTTCTATGATCCCCATTGCGTTGTTCTCTGCTACGCTGGATCAAGGCCAGTTTCAGAACGGGTCAACTCCACTCCAAGGTTTGGAATTTCTGCCATGGCCTGAGCGAAGGCACGTGGCGCAAGCCGAGGCCCTCAAGGGAGCTTAATGAGACTCTTCTCGTACAAAATAACCCATGACTCAGGCTTCGCACCCAACCCTTTTGGCCACACGCTTACGCTTGCCACCTGTAAGCCTGAAATTCGCCGATGTAAACGTGTCGGTGACTGGATTGCGGGGTTTACATCAGGGGAACTGAACGGAGACCCGGTTGGTGATGAAAGACTGGTGTACCTGATGCGGGTAGGGGAGAAGACACTGATTCGCGATTACTTCTGGGACCCGCGGTTTCAGGACAAAATCCCCAACATGAAGACTAAAGGGCCCTATCCCAAAACCGGAGATAATATTTATCGGCCCCTGAGCGAATGGGCTCACGAGCCAGCGCATTTTGAGCAATTGATAAATCCTAATCATTGGACAGAATCCGGGCCTGATTTGGGTCACCGCGAGACGGATATCGGCGGCCGGTATGTGCTGATAGCAGACGAATTCTATTATTTTGGAAGGGACCCGATGTACCTTCCTCCTGAAATCCGACCTAAGGTGCCGAAAGGGCAGGCGGCCCATGGATGGGGGACGGAGCGGGCGCGAGCTAGGGAATTTATTGACTACGTCCGCTCTGAGTTCAAGCCAGGTTGTCACGGATTGCCGCATTACTGGAAAGATGAAGAAAGTACGTCCCAGATACAGTCCTGCGGAAGCTGCTGATGAAGCTGATACTGAGCCGTAAAGGTTTCGATTCCAGTGCAGGCGGTTGCCCGAGCCCTGTATTTCCGGATGGCAGTTTCCTGTCGCTACCCATACCGGATAAACAATCTTCGGTACGTTACAGCGATCTGCAGTATGAAGGCATCAACGTCGGTGAACTGGTTGCCGACCTGACCGGGAATCCTAAACGGAGGGATCACAGGGCTCACCTGGATCCGGACCTGGCACCTGAACTGACTTCCCGAAAACCTGGTTGGCGTCCCACCCTGGGGCAGATTGATCAGGCTCAGGGGCATCTGCGAAATCAAGGCGTCTCGGAGGGTGACCTGTTCCTGTTCTTTGGTCTTTTCCGTCGCGTTGAGCGTGTCGATGGGCGATGGCGCTTTGACAGGCAATCGGCTCCATTCCATGCCCTCTGGGGATGGCTTCAGGTTGAAGAGGTCAGTCCGGTTGATGGAGCATTGGGAGAAAGGTTGCCGTGGGTGCAGGATCACCCACACTTTCACCGTGAGGCAAAACCCTCTAATACGCTATATATTGCGCGCGAGAGCTTGGATCTGGGGCGAGGGCCCATGAGGATTCAGGGTGCAGGCGTGTTCCAGAGTATGAACGATGAGCTACGGCTTACCGTGCCGGGCAGCAAAAAGGTCAGCGTGTGGCAACTCCCAGGCTTTTTCTATCCTTCCGAAGGGAAACGGCCATTGAGCCAGCATGACGATCTGAGCCGCTGGCAGTTGGACGGGGAGCAGTGCCGGCTCCAGTGTGTTCCGCGTGGACAGGAGTTTGTGCTTGATACGAGTGATTACCCGGAAGCTTTCTCCTGGATAGAGTCACTGGTGAAATAGCGTGTCTGTCCTGCTTATAGGAACGGAAGCTTAGGAGGTCTTCCAATGGGGAGTCTGACCGACCAAATTCTTCAGCTCATCTCCAAATCACCCGGGATGACTGATCGTGAGATTACCAGTCAGCTACGAGGCGCCAGTGCTCCTCAACAACCTGTTAATCAGACTGCGCGGGGATTGGAGTCCAAAGGAGTTGTCGTCAGGCAAAGGCGCGCAGATGGCCTGATTGGGAATTATAAAGGCAATGCTGAACGTCATGAGGCGCCTACTGGCAGAAGCCAGCAGAAGAACCATGACCTGGAGGCGCTATCCGAAGATGAGATCAAGGAAGTACTGGATCAATGGCTTCAGCGTGCCCGCTGGAGCACTCAAGTGGCCTGGGGCAGCGTGCAGGGTATCGATATCGAGGCCAATCGTGGTTCCGAGCGCTGGATCATTGAAGTGAAAGGACCGGGGTCGAGATCGCCAATGAGGGTTAACTATTTTCTCGGGATCCTTGGAGAGACGCTTCAACGGATGGATGATCCTAATGCTTCATATTCTATCGCCCTGCCAGATCTGAAACAGTACCGCGGTTTGTGGCATCGCCTCCCAGACCTTGCCAAGTCCAGGACAACACTCTCACTCTTACTCGTTGCGCTGGATGGGAGCATTGAGTGGCTCGAATAGTGTTGTAGTAAGGGGGGTGACACAGGGCAGCATTTCCAGATTGAATTCTTAACCGTTGTTTGGCCTCGTGGGTATTGTCCTCGGTCACGCAGAGTGATACATCCTCTATGTCCGCAGTGTGCAGGCTCCGCAACCCCAGCCCCAGCCCGGTATAGCCGAGGAAACCAACAACCAGTGTACCCGCGAGAGGGAAAACCATTTGTGGACCGAGATTCCAGGTCCTTTGGTGCTGTTCATTGCCCATCTTCGTCGCTGGGAAATGACAGCGTTATCTCATCCGGGCATATGGCTTCCGAAGGGAAATCCTGGCGCGTTTCCAGGTATTCATAGTGAATGTCATCTGCCTTCAAGGAGCCGTGCTCCTTGATATAGCGAATGGCTACATAGCCCGGTTTGCCATCATATGTCTTACCTGAAACCGTCACGCATTGCCCTTCAGCACGGCTGCGTTCGTGGAATGCGGTTTCTTCCGTTAGCCACAACGGGAAAGCGCCCGGTTTTCGGTAGGAATCCTGCTCTTCCTTCGACGCAGCCTTTTTATGAAAGGACATAAGTCGGTTCGAGAGGTACTTGCCGTAGGTGCGGTTATCGTCTGTATCGCTAAGGGCCTCCTCAAAAGCCATATACCGGGCTTTCGCCGGCATGGGTTCTGCTGTTACACAGCCTGAACAGGTCAATGTCAGGCAAAAGACCGAAGTCATGCTTTTTTTTATCCAGACCAACTGCATGGAGCAAGCAGTAGGCCCAGCGGCACTATCAGGAGTAACGACGACACATAAATCAGGCTGAATCCGAACTGCAGCCAACTGGATTCATTGCGGTAGTCGATACCGCCATAGGTCCGGAGGTACATCGCGACCAGATCAACCCCTTTGTTATCCCGATGGCTGTTCTTGGCCCTGATCTTTTCCCAGTCGGGATTCACTACAACGAGTAGGGCGTACCCAATCGGTCGCATGATGAGCGTCCCGAGGAGTCCTAGCCAGAAATCAGGGAAGGCCCTTTCGCGGATCAACGGGTCGAAATGTCGGCCAAGCAGTGGATAGCCGAGCAGCACACAAGGAAGAAGAGGGAGCCCGACTATGAGAACCAGGATCCCAACAAAGGTGCTTTCACACAACGAACTGGCATCCATAACAATGACCTTTCAGTCGACCAGTGGTTCTGCAGCGGTATCAAACAGCAGGCGTCCAAAGGAGTCCCCGCCGTAAGCGGCCAACCTGCCAACTGCAGCCGTGCTGATTAGAAGAACAAGCCCTCCTGGACCGCCTACAAGAGCAAAGACAAAAACAGGTTCCCTGAAAAAAGTTGTCCGCAGCGGCTCTGGCCATAAGCCTTCGATCAGCTTGAGCTGACCTGCCTCGAGTGAATTGACAGCCGTATGTTCCCGTTCCTGCCGCTTTCCTATTCTCGTTCCTCTTGTAACAGTGTCACCATCCTTGACAGATCCTTTTCCGGATTCCGCTCCTCAATAGCCGACAGCAGTTCACGCGCCGTCACCTCCTTGTTTTGATCCTCTATCTCCGGATCGGCTCCTCTCTGGAGGAGGAATTCAGCAAGCCGCGGCTCGTTGAGCAGGACCGCCTCATGCAATGGGGGATAACCGGTCACCGGCGAGAAATCGTTGATCTGTGCGCCTTCAGAAAGGGCCAGCTCCATAATCTCCTGAGCTTGCTCGGGATCTGTTGGGTAAGCGCCGATTGCCAAGTGAAGCACACTCTGGGCATCGCCGCTTTCTCTTTTACTAGTCAGTTGATGCTCAAGATACCAACGGCAGGCGAATTGAGGGATATGAGTCCCGCTGTCACCGATAGCGCAGGACGCGTTGGTATCTGGGCTGCTTGCCTGCAGAACGTAGAAGCTCAGGCCGGAATAGCCGAGAAGGCCAACAATCAGTAGACCGGCGATTGAGGATAGCCATTTCATAGTACGTATTTGCAGAAAGCATGAATGAAAGCGAGTAGCACCGTTAAGGAAAGCGATAGCACGTAAAGCCAGCTCAGCCCGATCTGCAGGGTGTTAGCCTCGCCGCGAAAATCAATGTGGCCATAGGTTCTGGTAAGCAGGGCTACAGGGTTGTGGTCAGGGTTACGCCGTCTCGCACGTGCTTCGAGCTTGTCCCAATCAACGTTAACGACGATATAGAACGCATAGCCCACCGGTCGCGCGATGAAAGTCCCTATTGGCCCAATCCAGAAATCCGGAGATTCCCGGTTGTGTACTTTCTCGTCAAAATGTCGGCCTAAAATGGGATACGCCAATATCATGAGTGGGATAACCGGGAACATCACAATCGGAATCAGATAACCCAGAATGACGCTGTCGCACGGATTGGCTATGAATATCACGAAACCCTCTCAGTCGGTTAACGCGTTAGCGGACGCGTCAAAAATATCTCGGACAAGGAGATCGATAATGACAGCAGAAAGTGCGGATGCGGCTGCGACGCTGACGATTAGCGTCAGCCCAGTTGGAGCCAACACCAGGGTTAAACCGAGCGTTACGCCCTGGGCTACAATTGAGGCACCGCCCAGAGAAAACGCAAGGCTCGTTGCTTCCTTGGCCAGCTGATAATCCTTGTTGTCACTGTACATGACCCGAGTCCCACGACTCACAAGGTCAAGCGCAAACGTCCCTTTACTCAGAACCCGCGTTGCACTAAGACCCAGGTTGAGCCTTTTGGTTTCGGGCAGGGAATTGATGGGGCTGCCACTGCTATTGAAGGAAGCTTCAACGCCACCAGCGAAGCTCCGGAAAGGATTGTGGACCCAATTTTTGTAGCGGGAACTCTGAGCCATCGTTTCCAGTTCCGCCGCAAAGCGACTGTTGAGATCCTTAAAGGCTCGCTGAGCCGCTTCTCTTGCCTTGGCACGCTTGGCAGCTGGTGTATGTTTACTGAGCAGATAGGTATTAAGGGCATCCTCGTAACGGGCCAGCGATTTGCCGAACTCGTCCAGTCGGCTTTTTGCGCCGGAAACCGCACCACCTGTCAGGCCAAGGCCCATAGACAGTGAGTCCTTATGCTTCTGAACCCACCGCTCGGCCGCCATAACAACGCTGAGCGCCTCCGGACCGGCAGTGTTGGTAAGCTCAACAAGTTTGCGGTAGTTCTCCTGGCCAAGCCGCCTCTGGAGCCGATCCAGGTCCTTGCTCAGGCGGTCGCATTCGGTTTCCTCTCGCTCGCTCACCCGGGTTCCATCCGGCGTTACGATCAGCGCCGGCATCTTGGTGGTGCCATTACTGAGCTTGCTAGAGTTGTTCCGTTCGAGGTTTTCCTGGAGTTGCCGGGTGGTTTCGTCGTCGTTGCTCCGGAGGTGGCGTTCCGCCAGCCGGCGACTGCTCATTCCGCAGGGGGCGCTTACAACGTGGGGCATGGTGGGCTCGCTCCTTGAATCTGTTTCGTCCTTGGGTGTCGTCTTCCCTGTCTCCGTGACGACAGGCGTATCTTCCAAACCGTCGATTCCGGTGTCAAGCGAAGGCCCTACCGCCATGGCCTTTTATGATCCCCATTGCACTGTTGTCTGCTACGCTGAATCAAGGCCGGTTTGCAAGGCCGGTTTGCAAGGCCGGTTTGCAAGGCCGGTTTGCAAGGCCGGTTTGCAAGGCAGGGTATTCAGCCGCTGCATTGCACAGCGACGTGAGAACCACCAACCAGGGACAAGCAGCCATGATCGACCTGCCGGACTGCGTTACCCGTGGCGAGATTGCCCGCCTCATCCCCGTCACCGCCGACTCAAACAAAGAGCAACGCGCCGCCTCCATCCTGCTGGCCGCGTTCCGGGGTGTGCATGAGTTCCAGAAGATCATGCTCAACTCCCTGGGCATACGGGTCGGGAAGAAGGCGAAGGTGGAGGCGTGGACGGAGGTGGTCTTCCAGTCTGATCCCAAGGTGCCCAAGCAGGAGCGGCCGGACGGGTTGCTGGTGTTGGACACGGGCAAGAAGCAGTGGCGGGCGTTGATTGAAGCCAAGATCGGCAACGCCGAGGTGGGGGAGGAACAGCTCAAGCAGTACCTGCAGATCGCCAAGGAGAACAAGCTGGACGCTGTCATCACCATCTCCAACCAGTTTGTCGCGCTGCCCACCCATCACCCCATCAAGCTCCCTAAGAAATACCTCAAGAGCGTCGAACTCTATCACTGGTCCTGGATGTACGCGCTCACCCAGGCGACCCTGCTGCTGGAACAGGACGGCGTTGAATCCGAGGACCAGCAGTTCGTGCTGGAGGAAGTCCAGCGGTACCTCAGCCACGACTCCAGCGGCGTCTCCAACTTCGACCGCATGAACCCGGAATGGAAGGACGTGGTCGGGCACGTGAAGAGTGGGGCATCGCTGGGCAAGAACTCCGAGGATGTGATCAACACCGTCTCCTGCTGGCACCAGGAACAGCGTGATCTCTGCCTGATTATGAGCCGCAAGCTGGGCCAGAACGTCGGCCTCAAGCTCTCACGCGCGCACCGCACCGACCCCCAGGCACGGCTCAAGGACGACTGCGAGACGCTGGTGAACGAACAGGTCCTGCGCTGCGTGCTGGACGTGCCCCACGCCGCCACGGACATCGAGGTGGTTGCCAACCTCACCAAGCGAACCATTTCCTGCTCCATGAAGCTAAGCGCGCCCAAGGACAAGAAACGCACATCGGCCCGGGTCAACTGGCTGACACGACAGCTCACCAAGGCCGAAACCAATGACATGTTCGTGAAAGCCTTCCGCACTGGCAACGCCGAGGAAACCCAGGCGCCACTGGAAACACTGATGAACGACGCCAACGCCCTAGATTCCGACACCACCAACGTCGTGCCCTCGAAGTTTGAAGTCTTCTACATGGTCGACCTGGCCGGACGCTTCGCCGGGAACAAGGTCTTCATTGATGAACTGGAAGCAGCGGTGCCGCGATTCTATGAACAGGTAGGGCAGAGGCTCCGGGCCTGGGTGGCGCCGCCCCCTAGGATTAATCGGCGGGATCCGGTTGAGAAGGAGGAGGATGACGATCCCGGTAAAGATTTGGATGGGGCTGCCGAGCAGTAGCGCTTGTAGGGATGATTATGGGTAGCTACACAATTGCAACCTTATAGTAGCGGCACCGATCGTGAGCGTCCCCCTTTTAAAGGTGCGGTCAATGTATGAAAAAATCTTCTTTCTATAATGTTAGAAGTAGAGCTCTGGCTCAATTTCGGAAATTTTTTATATGTCATTATCTGAAATTCTTAACGAGCTCCCAAATGTCAATGACTGGGACAACCCCCTCTTTAAGCGTTTGCCTCGTAATGACACGGGGCAAGCAAGAGGCCATCAAGCCGGATTTCTTTTGCCTACAGATCTTCGGCAATATTTTCCGGAACTACCACTTGGACAAAATACTGCCGGCGTGAGGATTCAGGCGGACCTTTATCTGGGGCTTGTGTTCCTGAAACGAGTAAACTCACGGTATCAGTACCAGACATGGGGAGCTACCCGTAACCCGGAGACACGTGTTACTGACAACTTGCGCCCTCTACTAAACGAGGCAGTAGCGGGTGACTTCCTTCTTATACGGAGACATCTTGACCAGCCAGAACGTTATTGCTTTCAGCTTATTCGGCGAAACGATTCCGGATACGCGGAGTTGCAATCTCGCGTTAACAATAGACGTTCCGGGGTGCTTGGCGAGCAAGTCTTAAGCACGAATGGAATTGAGAACGAAGAATCAACCCTCTGGGCGCAGACACAGGAAGAATTCCTCGGGTTTGCAGATCGAAACCATCGTAATAGTAATGCACGCAAGCCTGTCAGAAGAGCAGCATTCTCCAGACTGGTTCTAAGTGAATATGGCTATCGCTGCTGCGTCTGTGGTTCGGGATTAAGTGTCCCCGAGGGACCGGCAGCAGCCCAGGCGGCGCACATTATTCCTGTGGCGGCAGGAGGCACTGATGATCCACGTAATGGATTGGCTTTGTGCCCGAATCATCACTGGGCTTTTGATAACGGTCTCTTTACTGTGACACCTGAGATGCAGATACAGGTCTCCGAGGCAGCGAGTGCGTTGCCGGTCAATAATGAGCTGAAAGAGCTTTCCGGGCAGTTTGTGCGACGTCCGGAAAATGAGAGGTTTATGCCGCACGAGACGGCATTGGAATGGCATGCTAGCCACGTTTTTGAATAACGTTAGAAAGCGCTCTCGGCTTTGGGGGAGTTGCAGGCCAGACCTGAAAACCAGTGTTATTTTCAATAAGACGGGAAAGCTCCGGCAGTTCGTCTTTAGCGTGTTTAAGCCCGCATTCCCAGATGATCAGCACCCTCCATCCGGATTCAAGAAGCGCCTCCCTGTTTCTGGAATCCCGTTCAACGTTCTTCGCGAATTTCTCCTGCCAGAACTCGGATCTGTTGGAGGGGGTTGTTGAGTATCGACAGTTCTCATGCCTGTGCCAGAAGCAGCCATGCACGAAAATGACGAGCTGATACTTCGGCATGACCAGATCCGGTTTGCCTGGGAGATCTTTTCGGTGAAGGCGGAACCGGTAGCCGCAGGAATGAAGATACCGCCGGACAAGCATTTCCGGTTTAGTGTCCTTCCCGCGGATCGCAGACATATTGTGTGAGCGCTGGTCCCTGTTCTTGATGTCCACCACGCTTTTTTCTCCCGGAGTCGGTGCTGCTCCTTAAGCCGCCTGTTTCTTCAAAACCTCATTGATGAACAGATCCAGATCCATCAGAGAGCTTTGCTGAGAAGTTGAGTATGTTCGGTGGAGATTTCTCGGCAACACCAGTCTAAGGTTCGCTCCGTCCATTTCTCGAGTCTGGTGTTCGGATATTCCCGGCTGGAGGGTGAGAAGATGCTTTTCGGGGATTCGGGCTGCTTCGTTCAGAACCTGGCGCCAGCGATCCTTGCATGAGGTTTTTACTCCCAGCATTGTCAGACGGTCTGCGGGCCAGTTCGGGTCCTGATAATGTGCGGATCCAGGGAATAGAAAGTCCGGCTTGGATCGATTTTCGGTATGAACGCCTCGCTGGAATTCAAGCCTGTTCTCCGTGAAGATCCATTCAAGGTGATTCTCCAGTGAATGGCCTGCACGGGATTTCCTGCGATTGTGTACTCCCAGAGAAAACGAAATGAAATCATCCACGTTCTCCGCCCAGGTTTCAGTCCTGTTTCGGAGCTCACTGGAAACGATATGACGTTCAAGCTCCCGGAACATCCTTTCTTCCCGGTCCAGCAACCGAATAAGTGTGTTGTCGGGCTCCTCAACCGGGGATATTTCTCCGTCCAGCGACTCAAGGGCCAAGGCGGAGAGTTGGCGGCTTCTGGGAAAGACGGGGCCGAATCTTTCCAAAATCAGATCCAGCCAGGAATCGCTGACTTTCTCCTCAATCTGAATCCCGGCCTGTTCTGCAATGTAGTAGAACAGTGCATCTGAGGCATGAGAACTTTCCGCTGTCTCAATGGTTATGAAAGCGGAGCCGGGAAGCTCACCAAGACCGAAAAGCCATAATACGTCTCCCAGCAACTGGCTCACATCACTGACGATAACAAGCAGCATGTTCCCTTCCCGGTCGAGTGCTGCAATCATGACATCACCTTCAGAGGCGAGGTTCATTACGTCATTGTCCCGGAAGTAGAGACGATGCTCGGAACGATTCGGATGACGCTCTCTGGAGTCGTACCAGGTGACATGGTCATCAACCATCAGGCGATCTTCTTCATCATTTCCGATGTATATAAAGCGGGCGGGGAAAGTTGATCGCTCTTTGCCGAGATATTGCCTCATCCCGGCCGTGCCGTTGAACTCGTGCTGGTTGGAGTCGCTGCGGCTGGTTTCAACAATGCTGAGGCGTTTTGCTGATACGCCGCTGAAGTGGTCGGAGAGTCTTGTCATTAGTTGCGGCTGTTCCTGTCGGGCAGAGATCTGTACTGATCCTGCCCGACGGGAGCATTAAACCGCAAGAGGTATCCGGAGTTGCTGTGGTGCTTCAGGTTCCGATGTGCGGGGCGCAGGGATCCGTTCCTTCAGCATTTCAGCTACCGCGGTGAAAACCGGCACTGCAACAGAGTTGCCGAACTGCTTGTAGGCTTGGGTATCCGAGACTGGAATTCTGAAAGTGCTTTCACCGGGTGCATCGAACCCCATGAGCCTGGCGCATTCTCTCGGCGTCAGTCTCCGTGGCCGGAATTCAAGGTTATGCTTCGAATCAAATGCCTGATTCGGGTCAAAGCCACGATCCACAAGAATCTCCGAGCCATCCTTGTGATAACGGGCAGAAAGTGTTCTGGCCGTATCATTCGCACTTGTGAGGCTGAAGCCGAAGCCGTTTCCCTTGGCCTTGTGCTTGGCGGCGTAGTTGTAAAGGTACTGCCACAGCTTCGGTGTGAGGATGTACTTGTCATCCACGTTGGAGTCGAGAAGTTCTCCGAACCGGGGGATGCGTTCCGGAAAGTGTTCGGAAATGTTTCGGAGTGAGAATCCCTCATGGAGCCCGCGATCACGTCGGAAACCGATGAGGGCGATCCGCTCACGATGCTGGGGGAGAAAATTTGCGGCATCGATGATCTTCGGGTCGCGTCCCTTCGGCGCATCCACATCGGCCACTTCGTACCCGAGTTCATCGAGAGCCTCGCAGATAACCCGGAAGGTCTTACCCTTGTCATGGCTCTTGAGGTTCTTGACGTTTTCGAGAAGAAAAACCGGCGGTTTCTTGGCGGCTATGATTCTTGCAACATCGAAAAACAGGGTGCCCTGTGTATCGCACTCAAAGCCGTGAAGACGCCCCAGGGAATTCTTCTTGGATACGCCTGCAAGAGAGAAGGGCTGACACGGGAATCCCGCCAGAAGCACCTCATGATCCGGTATCTGCCCGTCAATGAACTGATACGCCTCTTCTTCATCAATGTCAGGGACGGCGCTCAGTGTGACGTCTGTGATGTCGTGGTTGAATACATGCTCCCGATGATCCGGGTCGCAATAGAAATTGGCTTTATACGTGCGACGCGCACTGTGATCCCATTCAGACGTGAAAACGCACTTGCCGCCCACTGATTCGAACCCCTTCCGAATGCCTCCGATTCCTGCAAAAAGATCGATGAACCGGAACTCCGGGTCATCGTAGTGTGCAGGTCGGGAGGGGAGAATACTCTGCAGGTAGTTAAACTCATGATGCGAAAAACGGGGCGCCGCTTTCCCCTGTAATGCACGGTTGATGGTTTCACGAGTCCAGTGCCCCGGTGAAACTGTTCCGAGCATTTCTGCGATCTGCTTCTGGTCATAAATCTCATGAATCCGCTGCAGAAGGTTGAGATCATCACTGTTCGACTGTTTAGCTTGCGTAGCTGCGCTTTCAGAGGGGTTTGACGGGGTATCGGGGGAAGTCAGCATGTCCTTGTCCCTTCTCTGGGTTGATCGTGTGATCGCATATCACGCATTTTTCCCTACTTGATCCATGCAATCAACCAATAACGTAGCTGTAATTATGTACAGTGTAGGCCGGTGGTTCAAGTAGGTGAGGCGTAGAAGTTATTGGGTGGTCAGTAAGTGGGCAATGTGGACCACCGAGCAAAAATCGATCCTGGTCGTAGTCCTCATCAGGGGCGCTGGATAGATACAGATGGGCCGAACTTGAGTGTTTTTGGAACAAAAACACCAAAAAGATCGGGCGTGGAGTTGACCCGTTTTAGCCTGCATCCGATCCTTGAATTGGTGCGGCTAGGCATGGGCCAAGCATGGTCAAACTAGGCTCTAAAGTACGCAGCTTTTTATGGAGGATTAGATGAGCAATAAGGCACTAGAGGAAATTTTAGAAGAAACCGATGGAAAAGGAGAAGGGACAGGAATAGAAGCAGAAGATAGTTTTGACGAGGATGGCATTGAGACACCTTTTGATCCCAAGAAGATCGATGTTATTACTCAGCAAAGAACTGTGGATCTGCTAATGAAGCGGTTAAGGGAGGGGGAGCTCAATTTAAGCCCGGATTTCCAGAGAAAAGCAAATCTATGGAGCGACGCGGTGAAGAGCTCACTCATTGAATCTATGCTTCTAAGAATTCCGATACCATCGCTTTATGTATCGGAAGATGAGGAAGGCAATTATGAAGTGGTTGATGGGCTTCAGCGATTATGCGCAATAGCACATTTCTATGACGTGCATGATCTCAATAAGGAAGTGGGGACTGCTCTGGATCCATTAAAATTGAGACGGCTCAATTCTTTGACAGATTTTGAGGGTGACGTGTTCCGAAAGTTACCTCGCCCTTTTCAGCGGAGGATTGAAGAGACTGAGTTGACGCTTCACATAATCCGTCCTGGGACACCTAAAAAAGTAAAATTTAATATATTTTCCAGAATCAATAGAGGTGGTTTGCCCCTGAAGGGACAAGAAATTCGGAATGCGATATTTTCCGGAAAATGGAGAGAAGTGGTCAGGGAGTTGGCTGAAAGTGAGCAGTTCAAGAAGGCTACTGAGTACAAGGTGAAAGGAAGTAGGCTTGAAGATCACGAACTGGTTTTGAGGTTTGTGTGTCATTACATCTTGTTTTCAAGCTCAAAAAAAAGAGAAGATGATCAGAACTTGGATTCGTTTCTGAATGATATGGTAGAGGATACGCTGCAAAAGTTAACGGAAGATGATTGGAAAAATGTAAAGTCTGCATTTTTTGTGGCTATGGAGCGATCCGTTCAGATTTTTGGAAGGTTGGCGTTCCGGAAATATAGCGACAAGACGCAATCTAGAAAACCAATAAACAAGGGGCTCTTTGAAAGCGAATCGGTAGCTATGGCCCTAATGGATAGTGATCAATTCGCTAAGTTACAAGATAAAAATGATCAGTTCATGGAAAAGTTTGCAGCGATGTCTTTGGATGCGGAAGGTGATTTTTATAAGTCGATGTATTCTGCAACCGGCAGGGGGTGGGCGTCCAATACTAGGATTGAAGCTTTAAATGAGTCAATAAGCGAGATTGTTGATGATTGATTCGGTAGAGCTGTTTAATTTTAAAGGATTTGTCAGTCAAGAGATATGGTTTGGTAATATAACCTTGCTGGCTGGTCTGAATGGATCAGGCAAGAGTTCTTGTGTTCAGGCTATTTGTTTGGTCTTTCAAAGTCACTTTGAAAATAAGTCACTTGAAAAAATAAATTTGAATGGAGACTTTGTGGCTCTAGGGAAAGGCAGTGATTTGTTGTCTGAATTTGGTGATTCTGATTCTGTCAGTATTAAATTAAAAAATTATATCGGGGAGGCGGTCATAGAGTTTGACGGAAATCAGGATTCGAGTAGCTTGAATGTTTCGCTCGAAGACGATAATGCAGTTTTGGATTCGGTCTTAAATAAAGACTTTCAGTATTTAGCAGCTGATAGAGTTTCTCCTGCGACAATTTACAATGAGAAGGCGTCTTCACGCTATGGCGCTTGTTATATCGGCAAGTTTGGTGAATACGCAGGTGACTTTCTTTCTAAGAATAGCGATCATTTTGTGGATCGAGATAGGTTAAGAGATATGGCCGATTCTGATGAACGGAAAGTGAAGCTCATTGATGCTGTTGCCCAATGGTTAGATGTTATTAGTCCAGAGGTCTCATTGGAAGCTAGCAGTATCCCTAGTACTGATAATGTTTCCATTCGTTTTCGATATAAAGGCGTGGACAAACTGGGGTCTACTAATTGGTATCGGCCTACTAACGTTGGTTTTGGGATAACGTATGTGCTTCCGGTGATTGTGTCTTGTCTCGCTCTTCCAAAAGGCTCGCTTCTAGTTGTGGAAAATCCAGAGGCGCACTTGCATCCTAAGGGTCAATTTGAGATTGGAAGAATGCTGTCTCAGGCTGCAAATCAAGGAGTTCAAATAATAATCGAAACTCATAGTGATCACGTCCTTAATGGGATTCGCCTTTCAGTCAAAGAGAATTATATTCCGGCCAATAAAGTCGTTTTGAATTATTTCTCCAGAAATGTGTCGGAAGGAAGAAGCAGTGTTGAAAGCCCGAAGATAAAAAATAGTGGAAAGCTTTCTTATTGGCCTGATGGGTTCTTTGATGAATGGGGTAAGTCTTTAGAAAGGCTGTTAATGTAGTGGGAGGGGTGATGAAACCGATATTTGTTTCTGATGATACCTTTTTGAAGGGTCAGGATGTGATAATTGATAATCTTATTGATAATCTTTGGTTTTTTGTAGATACCGTTTCCGGCCTTAAAGATAAACTCTATAGTTTCGGTGTTTGGAACTACGGTTTTTGTTTTAATAGATCACTTGAGTTGAATCACGAAGTCTCGAAGAGGATGTGGTCCGAAGATGTTAGTGATAAGCATATGCTAGCATTAACTTTAGAAGATAGAACCGATGGAATCTTTGAGGACGAAGAGTCTGATTATTATTTAGATGGAAAGCATGTAAGAGGTTTTGGTGTTGCAGTTGAAAATGGTCAGTTTTTGGTTAGGGTTGGTGGAGCTCTGAATAGGGTTGAAGTTGTTGAAGGGGATAAGTTTGTCTTAGATGAGAAAGAAGGTGTTTTGGAATATAGAGTCTTCTGCCGGAGTGTAAGTGCAGGGAATGAAGAAATATCAGATTGTGTCCGGAATGTTGTGTTAAACAGAATTTCAAATGGCGAAGAAATTTGGAATTTCAGACGAATTCTTTTTCCAAGGGTTAGGTTTTTGGAGCACGTTAAGGCGGAGCTTATTGAATTACAATCAAACGATGTTAGGGGTGTGAAACAAGAGTTATGGTTTATTGATGAGTTGGTAAAAAAGTGGCAGCGGGACGGTGGAGCTATCCCATCCACTGGGGGAAGAATAACTCCGGAGCATGAGGCTAGAAAGCGGTTGTGTTATTTTTGGGATGAACACAGATGGGCGGAAAGGTGTTTTGATTATCATGCTAGATATACTCCCTCGCCAGGACGCATTCATTTAAAGTTTGAGGACGTTGAAGAAAAGAGTGCAGTTATTGCTTATATTGGTAGTAAGCTATGAAGCAAGTTAGGTTCACAGTCTAATTTTGGATTAGAGGCCTAAATCGTTGTTTTACATATTCCTCCGATAAGCCCCCCCAGCCCCATAAAACACCTCCGAAACCTCCCCCAACGAGCAATGCTTAACCGCCTCCATCAACACCTCAAAGGTGTTCCCCCGGTTGGCGGCCACCTGTTGTAACTGGTCCAGCCAGTGGTCCCGCTTGCTTTCGTGGATGCCCTGGAAGGCGCGGAGCTGGTCGATCTGTTGGTGTTTTTCGTCGTCGTTGGAGCGCATCAGTTCCAGTTCGCCGCCGGCTTCCTGGCCTTCCTTGGGGAGGTAGGTGTTCACGCCGATGATGGGCAGGGTGCCGTCGTGTTTCTTGTGTTCGTACACCATGGATTCGTCCTGGATCTTGCCGCGCTGGTACATGGTGTCCATGGCGCCGAGCACGCCGCCGCGTTCGTTCAGGCGTTCGAATTCGGCCAGTACTGCTTCTTCCACCTTGTCCGTGAGCTTCTCGATGATGTGCGAACCCTGCCAGGGGTTTTCGCAGGCGTTGAGGCCGAGTTCGCGGTTGATGATGAGCTGGATGGCGACGGCGCGGCGCACGGAATCTTCCGTGGGGGTGGTGATGGCCTCGTCGAAGGCGTTGGTGTGCAGGCTGTTGCAGTTGTCGAAGAGGGCGTAGAGCGCCTGCAGGGTGGTGCGGATGTCGTTGAACTGGATCTCCTGGGCGTGGAGGCTGCGGCCGCTGGTCTGGATGTGGTACTTGAGCTTCTGGGAGCGTTCGCTGGCGCCGTAGCGGTGTTTCATGGCGCGGGCCCAGATGCGGCGTGCGACGCGGCCGATGACGGCGTATTCCGGGTCCATGCCGTTGCTGAAGAAAAAGCTCAGGTTGGGCGCGAAGTCGTCGATGTACATGCCGCGTGAGAGGTAGTACTCGACGATGGTGAAGCCGTTGGCCAGGGTGAAGGCGAGCTGAGTGACGGGCGTCGCGCCGGCCTCGGCAATGTGGTAGCCGCTGATGGAGACGCTGTAGAAGTTGCGCACGTCGTGGTCGGTGAAGTACTGCTGCACGTCGCCCATCATGTGCAGGGCGAATTCGGTGGAGAAGATGCAGGTGTTCTGGGCCTGGTCTTCCTTGAGGATGTCCGCCTGCACGGTGCCGCGCACCTGTTTGAGGGTGTGTTCGCGGATGCGCTCGTAGGTTTCGGCGTCCACCACTTCCTCGCCGCTCACGCCGAGCAGGCCGAGGCCCAGGCCGTTGTGGCCTTCGGGGAGTTCGTCCTGGTAGACGGGGCGGTCCCGGTCGGCGATCCGTTGTTGCACCTCTTCCCACTGGCCGGTGTCGCGCAGGTGCTGTTCCACCTGCTGGTCGATGGCGGCGTTCATGAAGAAGGCCAGAATCGTGGGCGCCGGGCCGTTGATGGTCATGGAGACGGAGGTGGTGGGGTCGCACAGGTCGAAGCCGGAGAAGAGCTTCTTCATGTCGTCCAGGGTGGCGATGGAGACGCCGCTGTTGCCGACCTTGCCGTAGATGTCCGGCCGCGGCGCGGGGTTTTCGCCGTAGAGGGTGACGGAGTCGAAGGCGGTGGAGAGCCGTGCCGCGGGCTGGTTCAGGGCCAGGTAGTGGAAGCGGCGGTTGGTGCGCTCGGGGGTGCCTTCGCCGGCGAACATGCGCGTGGGGTCTTCGCCTTCGCGCCGGTAGGGGAAGACGCCGGCGGTGTAGGGGTAGTGGCCGGGGAGGTTTTCCCTTCCGAGGAAGCGCACCAGTTCGCCCCAGTTGTGGGTCTGGGGTGGGGCGACCTTGGGGATCTCGAGGCCGCTGAGGGTTTCTTTGTAGTTGTCGCCTTCGATGAGCTTGTCGCGCACCTGGTACTGGTAGCGTTCGGCTTCCACGCCGGCCTTGCGTTCGGGCCAGTTCCGGAGTTCTGCGAGCATGGTTGGGTCGAGCTGGTTCAGCGCATGGTTGTACTGGCGGCGCAGGGTGGTGAAGGCGTCGTTCTCGTGTTCGGTGTTGTCGAAGGCGGTCAGGGCTTCGGGCAGTTCCGGGTCCTTCAGTGTGTGAAGGGCGTTCCAGGTGACCTGGGCCTGGTTGGCGGCCTCGGCCATGGTCTCGATGCGGTCGCGTTCGGCGCGGCTGTTCTCGGCAATGTCCGCGAGGTAGCGGGTGCGGTCGGCGGCGATCAGGGGGTTGCTGTCCGGCAGGGCCCAGGGGAAGCGGTCGGTGGCGTCCCACTGGAGCCAGTCGGCGAGGCGCGTGAAGAGGCCGCTGACGCCGGCGTCGTTGAACTGGCTGGCGTTAGTGGCGAAGACGGGGATCTGTTCATCTTCCACATCGAACCGCACGTGGTTGCGCTTCCACTGCTTGCGCACGTCGCGCAGCGCATCCAGGGAGCCGCCACGTTCGAACTTGTTGATGACGATGACGTCGGCCAGGTCGAGCATGTCGATCTTTTCGAGCTGGCTGGCGGCGCCGAAGTCGCTGGTCATGACGTAGAGGGGCAGGTCGACCAGGTCGACGATCTCGGAGTCGGACTGGCCGATGCCGGCGGTCTCCACGATCACCAGGTCGAAGCCGGCCTGTTTGAGGTAGGCGATGGCGTTGTTCAGCTCGGCGCTGGTGGCGAGGTTCTGGCGCCTTGTGGCCATGGAGCGGAAGAAGGCGCGCTCGCTCTGGAGGCTGTTCATGCGGATGCGGTCGCCAAGCAGGGCGCCGCCGGTGCGCCGGCGTGTGGGGTCGATGGCGAGGACGGCCACACGTTTGTCCGGGCAGAAGCGCAGGAAGCGGTTGAGGAGTTCGTCCGTGAGGCTGGACTTGCCGGAGCCGCCCGTGCCGGTGATGCCGATGACCGGGGTGGTGCTGTCCGGGATCGGGTGGTTGTAGTCGCCGCGTTCGAGGGCGGAGAGGTCCTGGGCCAGGGCAGCCACCTCGGACGGTGTCTGGTTGCGCGTCTGGTTCCGGCGCTGCTCGGCGCGCTGGACGACGTCGTCGATCATGGCGACGAGGCCGGTGTGCATGGTGTCGTTGGGGTGGTAGAGGCGTTCGATGCCGTAGGCTTCGAGCTCGGTGATCTCCTCCGGCGTGATGGTGCCGCCTCCGCCGCCGAAGACGGCCACATGGCCGATGCCTTCCTCGTTCAGGCGGTCGATGAGGTAACGGAAGAACTCGTTGTGCCCGCCCTGGTAGGAGGAGATGGCGATGGCGTCCGCGTCTTCCTGGAGCGCGGCTTTGACCACGTCATCGACGCTGCGGTTGTGGCCAAGGTGGATGACCTCCGCGCCTTTCTGCTGGATCAGGCGGCGCATGATGTTGATAGCGGCGTCGTGGCCGTCGAACAGGGAGGTGGAGGTGATGAAGCGCAGTGGTGTTGTTGTCATTATTCGTCCCGTTTACGTCCAGCCTGTAGGAGCTTGCTTGCAAGCGATACTGAAACTATCGCGAGTGATCCGGAAAAATCGCGAGTGATCCGGAAATATCGCGAGCAAGCTCGCTCCTACAGGGTGGCCCGGATTGGTCGGCCGGCGGTGTTAAAATCGGCATTTATTGTCAGTTTGAAGGGGAAAAAAGCCGCCATCCATGGCGTTTGGGGTCAAATAAGTTGTCATTAAATGACAGTTTTGGCGTGGGTGTCATGGTTGCGTTCCGGGCGTTTGATCCCTTTACGGTTGCGTGGATGGGAAGGGTTATCTTTTGGCTGTGTTAGTATTCGCTCGAATTTTGTGGTGGCGCGCCCGCGGTATACGACGGGTGGCGCTGTCCTTGGGCGTGAGTGGGGGCATTCGTTGAGCGAGGGGCTGCATCAATCGGGGTCGGTGAAATCCGGGGGCGGTGGTTTCTGGACGTGGGGAACGCTTGTTGTCGCCGCTCTGGTTGGGTTGCCGGTGGCGGTTATTGCCCTCCATGTCTTTGTGCCTTCCGGTGAGATCTGGAGCCATCTGGCGGACACGGTGCTTCAGCGCTACATCACGAATACGGTGCTGCTCGGTATCGGGGTCTGTATTGGCACCCTGGTGCTTGGGACGGGCACCGCCTGGCTGGTGGTGATGTGTCGCTTTCCGGGCCGGCGGGTGTTCGAGTGGGCGCTGTTGCTTCCCCTGGCGGTTCCGACCTATGTCATTGCCTATGCGTACACGGATTTCCTGCAGTATGCGGGGCCGCTGCAGACGACCCTGCGGGAGTGGTTCGGCTGGGAGCACGGGGATTACGCCTTCCCGGAAGTGCGTTCGCTGGGCATGGCGGTGGTTCTCTTTTCGGTGGTTCTCTATCCGTACGTCTACCTGCTGGTGCGTGCCGCGTTCACGGAGCAATCCGTCTGTGTCCTGGATGTGGGGCGGACGCTGGGGCTGGGTAAGTGGCGCATGTTCAGCCGGATCGCGGTTCCGCTGGCCCGACCCGCGATTGTGGGCGGCGTGGCGCTGGTGATGATGGAGACCCTCAATGAGTTCGGCGCGGTGCAGTTCCTGGGGGTGGATACCTTCACCACGGGCATCTATCGCACCTGGTTCGGGCTGGGTGAGCAGGTGGCGGCGGCGCAGCTGGCCGCGTGCCTGCTGGTCTTCGTGGTGATTGTTCTGGCGCTGGAGCGTGTCTCACGGGGTGGAGGGCAGTACCACCATACGACGAGCAAGTACCAGCAGCTGCCGGAATACCCGTTGCGTGGCGCGAAGGCGCTGGGGGCGTTCCTGGTCTGCGCGCTGCCGGTGCTGGTTGGGTTTCTGCTGCCGGGGGCGCTGCTGCTGCAGATGGCAATCAACACAGGCGATCCGCTGTTCGGGGTGCGCTTTCTGGAATTCGCGTTCAACAGTGTGGTGCTGGCCGCCGTGGCCTCGGTGGTTGCCGTGGTGCTGGCGCTGATGCTCAGCTACAGCAGCCGTCTCAACCCGACGAAGCCGATCCGGCTGGCAACGCGCCTGGCGGCCAGTGGCTATGCGGTTCCCGGCTCGGTCATCGCGGTGGGCATCCTGATTCCGCTCGCCTGGCTTGACCACCACCTGAACCTGTTCACCAGGGAGTACTTCGACGTGACGGCGGGGCTGGTCTTCAGTGGCAGTGCCTTTGTGTTGATCTATGCCTACGCGGTGCGTTTCCTGGCGGTCTCGTTCAATACGCTGGAGGCGAGCCTGGGCAAGGTGACGCCGACCATGGATGCGGTCGCCAGGACGCTCGGGCAGAGTCCGCTGGGCACGCTCTGGCGCGTCCACACGCCCATGATGCGAAGCAGCCTCCTGGCGGCGGGGATTCTGGTGTTCGTGGATGTGATGAAGGAGCTCCCGGCAACGGTCATCCTGCGGCCGTTCAATTTCGACACGCTGGCGATCCGGGCCTACAACCTGGCCTCCGATGAACGTCTGGCGGAGTCTGCCACGGCATCACTGGTGATCGTTGCCGTGGGCATCATTCCGGTTATCCTGTTGAGCCGGGCCATGCGCCACGCCCGCCCTGGAGAGCGCCGGACGGGCTGACGGGGCTGACTCGCCGGCTCCTACTGCGGGGGATCCTGGGGCAGCGGGAAGACAAAGGTCTGATCGTGGTCCAGTGACAGGGAAACCGGTTGCTCCTCCTGGGGCAGGAACAGGCCGGGGACGCGGGCATGCACGTGCGCCTCCTGGTCGCCGCTGCCGTGGGCGCAGATGTGGAGCATGCTGCCCCGGCCCAGGAAACGGGCCATCAGCACGTGGCTCGAGTCGGTTTCGCCCGGTTGCTCTGGAAGAGGGGTCACCTGTATGGCTTCGGGGCGCACCATGACCTGGACCGGGGTGCCCTCGGCGAGATTGCCTGCGGCGACAGGCTCAACCGGCGTCTCAACCCACCCGTTGCGCACTTCACCCTGCCATTCGTTGGCGGCGCCGAAGAACGAGACCACGAAGGGCTCGCTGGGCTCACGGAAGAGCTGTCGCGGTGTGCCTGTCTGGACGATTCGGCCGTTACGCATCAGCGCGATCCGGTCGGCCATGAACATGGCCTCCTCGGGGTCGTGTGTCACCAGCATGGTGGCGGCCCCAAGGCGTTTGAGCACGTGGAGGGTGTCGTCGCGGATCTGGTCGCGCAGGCGCGCGTCGAGACTGGCAAAGGGCTCGTCCAGCAGCATGATCTTGGGCGAGGGGGCCAGGGCCCGTGCCAGCGCAACGCGCTGCTGCTGGCCGCCGGAGAGCGTGTGGGGGTAGGCCTGGGCCCATTCGCTCATTCCAAAGAGTTCAAGAAGGTGCAGTGCACGCTGGCGGCGTTCCTTCTCGCTGGTTCCCTTGAGCCCAAAGGTGACGTTGTCGAGGACCCTGAGGTGCGGAAAGAGCGCCGGCTCCTGGAATGCGAGCCCGACACGGCGGTGCTCCGGCGGCTGGTGGGCGCCACCGGCCTCGGCAACACAGTGGCCATCGATGAGGATCCGGCCCTCGGAAAGCGGCTGGAGACCCGCAACCGTTCGCAGCAGCGACGTCTTGCCGCACCCGGAGGGGCCCAGCAGGCAAAGGACCTCACCGGCCCGCACTTCGAGGTTGGCGTGCTCGACGATCCTGTGACCATCGGCTGCGTACCCGGCATCCTCCAGGGCAAGTACGGTGGCGGCAGTCGCAGTCCCAGCTTCCGGGGGAGCATCGGAAGGCATGGAGGCAGCGTCACGCGGGCTGTTCATAGTGATTTCTCAACCAATGCGGCGAAATAATCCAAACAGCTCAGAATAACATGAATTCAAGTGAGAACGCCTATTGGACGCGGTACCGGGGCAGCGAAGGACGATTAACAGATATGCAAATCATTCTCGTTCGGGTATGCTAGCCATCACATCAACCCTGAACCAACCAGAGAAAGAGGGCACCGGCAATGACATCATGGCGAAAGAGCCTTGTTCTGGCTCCGTTTCTAACCGTACTTTCCCTGCCCAGTGTTGGACTCGCGGAAGAGCTCAACATCTACACCGCGCGCCATTATGACTCGGATGAGGCGCTCTACAGCGCGTTCACCGAAGAGACGGGCATTGAGGTGAACACCCTGGAGGGTGATTCGGACCAGTTGATCCAGCGGATCAAGCGCGAGGGCGCGGCCAGCCCGGCCGACATCCTGATGACCGTGGATGCGGGGCGGCTGTGGCGTGCCGAGGAGGAGGGTGTCTTCCAGCCCGTGGAGTCATCGGTCCTGCAGCAGCGCCTGCCCGACCAACTCCGCCATCCCGAGGGCCTGTGGTTTGGTTTCAGCCAGCGCATTCGGGCGATCTTCTACAACCGGGAGAACATCGATCCCGAGCTGGTCCAGCGCTACGAGGACCTGACCCGCGCCGAGCTTGAGGGCGAGGTGTGCATCCGGTCTTCCTCCAACATCTACAACCAGTCCCTGTTGGCCAGTCTTATCCACCATCACGGTGAGGAAAAGGCGAAGGAATGGGCCCAGGGCGTCGTTGACAACATGGCACGGTCCCCCGCTGGTGGCGATACGGACCAGATCCGCGCTGTCGCTGCGGGCGAGTGCAGTGTTGGCGTGGCGAACCACTATTACTACGTGCGCCTTCTGAAATCCGACAAGATCGCTGACCGCAAGGCGGCCCGGCGGGTCGGCATCATCTTCCCCAACCAGGAAGGTCGCGGTGCCCACGCCAATATTGGTGGCGCGGGTGTGGTAGCCGGTGCCCCCAATGCGGACGAGGCCCGGAAATTCCTGGAGTTCCTGGCGTCCGACAAGGCCCAGAATATCTTTGCTTCCGGCAACAATGAGTTCCCGGTGGTGGACAGCGCCTTCGCGGATCCGGTTCTCGAATCCTGGGGCAACTTCAAGACGGACGACGTTAATGTCAGCGTGCTTGGCCGCAATAATCCCCGGGCCGTCCGGCTGTTTGATGAGGTGGGCTGGCGCTGATCCCGGCGTTACCCGCTGCCGTACCCAGAAGACCACTTTCGTAAAAAGCGACCTGCGATGCGCATTGCGATCGGTCTTCTGGCACCCTTCCTGTTGGTAGCCTGCGCCAGTGGCCCTGGCATCCCTGACGAACCCCCATACGCTGTTGGCGTTGCCCGGGCCATCCTTTTCACGCCGGATGACTGGCCTGAAACCCTGAGGGCGGACATCCATTACCCCGAAACCAAGGCGGAAAAACAGCATGCCGGCGTTCTGATGGTACATGGCGGCGGCTGGGAGTACCGCTCCCGCGCGGACATGAGTGATAGGGCGAATGCGCTGGCGCGGCAGGGCTTTGTGGTGATGAACATCGATCACCGCTTCGCGCCGGAATACCAATTCCCTGCCCAACTCCATGATCTCCAGGTGGCGATGCGATGGTTCCAGGAGAATGGCGGTGATTACGACCTGGACCCGGAGCGCGTCGGGGCCTGGGGCTTTTCCTCAGGGGCGCACCTGGTGAGCATGTTGGGCCTGGTCTCCGGGAAGGAGTCGCCGCTGAATGAGCCCTGGGGTGGCGCCGAGCTGGAACCCGGTGCGGTTGTGGCGGGAGGCCTGCCGGCGGACTTCGATAAGTTCGAGGGCGGGCGGCGGCTGGAGCAGTTGCTGGGTGTGACCTACGAGGCCAATCCGGAGGCGCATCGCGAAGCCTCGCCCATCCATCATGCCCACGAAGGCGCCCCGCCGTTCTTCCTGTTCCACGGCACCTGGGATGCGCTGGTGCCCATTGATCACGCTGAAGACTTCGCGCAGGCACTGAGGGCGAAGGATGTGGACGTGCGGCTCTACCGGCTCTGGCTGCGCGGGCACGTGCTGAGTTTCCTGTTCAATGACGGGGCAACCGCAAAAGCAGTGGACTTTCTGGATGCGTCCCTCAACGGTGATTCAGGGGGCTGATCCTGCTGGTCAAAACGGACCGGGAATGGTCATGATGTGACAGATTCGTTCATGATCCGTTGCCGGTGCATTGCGAGCAGCCGGTGACGCGCATGCGGTTCTCGGCGGCGAAGCTGGAGGAACCGATCCGGCAGTGGACGGGGGTGACGCCATACAGGTACCGCAAGCAGGGGTGACAGGAACCAATCAGGATCCCCGATTCCGTATTAGACTGCTACATTAGAGCGTTTAACGGGGCAGCGGCCCTGTCCAGAGGGAATGCTTCGTCGTACTTTCGAGTGAGATACGTCCTATGGAGTTGCCACCCGGACTTTTCAGAGAGGCTCTGGAAAAGAGCAATGACGCGATCATGATAACGGACCCTCAACTGGATACCCCTGGGCCCCGGATCCTCTATGTTAACCGCGCTTTTGAAACCATGACGGGCTACGCCCGTGAGGATGTTCTGGGAGCTACGCCGCGGGTTCTGCAGGGGGAGAAAACGGAAAAAGCCGTACTGAAGCGTCTCAAGGGGGCGCTGGAGCGCGGAGAAACGTTTACGGGAGAGACTTACAACTATTGCAGGGATGGAACACCCTTTCTGATGGAATGGTCCGTTTACCCCGTCAAGGATGATAGTGGTGCGGTCACTCATTATCTGGCGACACTGCGTGATGTTACCGACAGACGCGCGCGATTGCGTCGCAGCAAGCAACTGGAAGCGGTGAACCGGATACAGCGGGAGGTTGCTCAGGGTGGCCTGGATCTGCAGCGGGTTCGCGAGAAGATTGTCGAAACAGCCCTGGAAATAACCAACGCTGATGCCGCCGCGGTGGAAGAGGCGGAAGGCGATGAACTGGTTTACCGCGCAGTAGCGGGGCGCGCTGGTGAATTACTGCATTGGCGTCTGCCGATCGATGAAAGCCTTTCCGGCCTGAGCTACCGCCGTCAGGAAGTGCTGCTCTGTGAAGACTCGCGGTCTGATGATCGGGTCCGGTTGAAGGAGGGGGCCCAGCGGATCGGGTTTATTTCGGGGGTTATGGTGCCGCTGGTTCATGAACACCGTTGTTATGGTGTTTTCAAGGTCTTTTTGGCGACACCGCACGCGTTTGGCGAGGAAGACTGCCAGTTGCTTGAGCTGGCATCGGGCGTTCTGGCATCAGCGTTGTTCAACGCAGCAGCCTTTGACGATGAAGTCAGCCGGCGGAACCTGCTGGTGGACGCGATACCGATCCTCGTCTCCTATATCGATCGTGACCGCCGTTACCAGGAAGTGAATGCCGCTTACGAAAAATGGTTCGGCATTTCTGCCGCCGACATCCGGGGTAAGCACTTATGGGAAGTCCTGGGTAATGAGGCTTATGAAACCATCCGCCCCCATCTTGATGCTGCGCTGTCCGGCAACTCTGTCAGCTATGAATCTCGAATCCCCTATGCCAGTGGTGATCAGACCGTTCATGCCCAGTATGAGCCCCATATTCTGCGTAATGGTGAAGTAGCCGGCGCCTATGCGGTGGTGAGGGATATAACAACGCTGAAGCAGGCGGAAACCGATTTCCTCACTGGCCTGTTCAATCGCAGGAAGTTTGAGGCGCTGGCGCAGAACATCCTGAAAAGCGCAGCGCGCTATGACCAGGACGTGACCCTGGTGCTGATGGATGTGGATGCTTTCAAGTCGCTGAACGACCGCTTTGGGCATCTCGAGGGAGATGCGGTTCTCAGGAGCATCGCCCAGCGGGTAGCAGGCACTTTACGTGATGCTGATACGCTGGCCCGTTGGGGTGGTGAGGAGTTTGTGATTCTGGCGCCCGAAACCGATGCTGAGCAGGGTGTCCAATTGGCGGAGCGTGTCCGGGCGGCTGTCTGTGATGAACCTTTCGGTGACGCGGGCATGGTCACGATGAGCCTTGGCGTAGCCCAGTGGCGCCAGGGGGAAGATCTCTTCTCCCTGCAGGACCGGGCTGACAGGGCACTGTACGCGGCCAAGCATCAGGGGCGTAACAGGGTCGTGGCCGGATAGGTTGGCCAGAAGCCCTATCCAGTGGATGGGGTTCAGGTGGGGCATACCGGGGCGTTGATGAACATGGCATGGGTAATGGATTATAATTCGATGTAAATACGTTGTGCCGGGAGATGGTTATGGAAACGAAGACTGCACGCCTGACGGTTCTGGTGGATCCGGAAAAGAAGAAGGCCTTTGAAAACCTGTGCGCCTCCCAGGATCTGACCACCTCCCAGGTGGTGCGCCAGCTCATCCGGGACTATCTCGCCCGCCATGGTGTGGATTACCCCACACGTACTCCTGTCTCCGGCGAGGAGAAGTAGCTCAGAACCGGACCACCGCCCACTTGAAACCGAGCGCCTGCAGTTCCCCAATGGCCTCGTCGACGGTCTGGAACTGGCAGATGTCGTCGTTCTCGTTCAGCAGGAAATAACTGCGCCCCTCTGTTTCCAGAAAGAAAAGAATCCACTTTCGACTTTGCGACGGTGCGGGAATGACCCGTGCCGCATCAATCCTGTGATGACTGTGCAGGTCGATGATGTCCTCGCGCTTCATCTGGTTCCCCCGTTGTATTCGTTGCTTGTCTCGGTGCCTGTGGCCGCTGTGGCGAGGTGAATTTCCGGCTCTCCAATGATAGTATGCGTATTATATGTTAATACCATTAACATTGAATGAAGTCCCTAAAGGCGAGTCTGTTTTCCCATGACTGATCGATCCTTCCTGAGGAATGTTCCCGGCATCGCCACTGGCCTGCGTGCCGCCTGGGCACAGGGTTATGGCCTTTCCGATCTGCGCCACGACGTGATGGCTGGAATCACCATTGGGACCGTGGCCGTGCCTCTGTCCATGGCTTTGGCGATTGCTACGGGCGTGGCGCCCCAGCACGGTCTCTATACAGCGATTGTTGCCGGCGTTCTGATTGCGCTGACCGGAGGTTCACGCTTCAACGTGTCCGGCCCTACCGCGGCTTTCGTGGTGATTCTTTTCCCGATCGTTCAGGAATACGGGCTGGGTGGGCTGCTCATCGCGACCATGATGGCCGGCGTCATGCTGGTGGCACTGGGCATGGCCCGGTTGGGGCGGCTGATCGAGTTTGTTCCCTATCCGGTGATCCTCGGGTTTACCGCTGGTATCGCGGTGGTGATCGCGGTACTGCAGGTGCCGGACTTTCTGGGGCTCAGCGTGAGTATGGGAGAGCATTTTCTCGCCAACCTGGGGCGCATACTGGGGGCCCTGCCGCGTTTTGACCCGGTCGAGCTGGGGATTGGTGCGCTGACGCTCTCGGTACTGCTGATGTGGCCACGCCTGAAGCTGCCGGTGCCTGCGCCCCTGATGGGGCTGGTTGCCGGGGCGACTGCGGCCTATGCCATCAATCACTGGTTCGCCGGTGGTGCGGGAGTGGAAACCATTGCCTCGCGCTTCACCTGGGAGGCGGGAGGCGAAAGCGGCACCGGGATCCCGCCCATTGCGCCCACGCTGGCGGCGCCGTGGTCCCTGCCGGGCCCTGATGGCCAGCCGCTGACGGTGGATTTCCAGCTGATCCAGGCGCTGATCGGACCAGCTCTGGCCATTGCCATGCTGGGCGCTATCGAGTCCCTGCTGTGTTCGGTGGTGGCGGATGGTATGACCCGGACCCGGCATGATCCGAATGCGGAGCTGATTGGCCAGGGGCTGGGGAATATTGCCGCGCCACTTTTCGGTGGTATTACCGCCACGGCGGCCATTGCCCGCACGGCGACCAACATCCGCAGCGGTGCCCGCTCGCCGATCGCGGCGGTAGTGCACGCGCTGGTGGTGCTGCTTGCGGTGGTGGCATTGGCCGGCGTTCTGGGAATGGTGCCCATGGCGGCCCTGGCGGCACTTCTGTTCGTGGTTGCCTGGAACATGAGCGAGGCACGGCTTTTCGTGCGCACACTGCGCTCCGCGCCGGCGGGGGATGTGACCATTCTGCTGGTCTGCTTCACCCTGACCGTGGTGTTCGACATGGTGCTGGCGGTGGCCGTGGGAGTGGGTCTGGCCGCCGCTCTGTTCATCCGCCGCATGGCACTGCTCACGGAAGTAGAGCAGGTCAGTGCTGAGGACCATGCCCTGGTGGAGGGGCTGCCTGCGGAGGTGGCCGTCTATGATGTGGATGGGCCGATGTTCTTCGGTGCGGCCGAGAAGGCCGTGACCTCCCTGCGTCTGGTGGACCCGAGAATCCGTATCGTGATCCTGGACATGCACGATGTGCCCAGCATGGACGGCACGGCCATTGTGGCGCTGGAAACCCTGATCCGGGAAATGCACCACGATGGCGTCTCCCTGATCCTGGCCGGGCTGCCCGCACGCATCATCCTGAAGCTCCGCCGTGCAGGGTTGCGCAGCGTGCAGGGGCGGCTCGGTTACTGTTCCGGCCTTCCGGCCGCGCGCTCACTGGCGCTGCGGTGGTGTTACTCGCACAGGTAATCCCACAACCGGCGATCAAGCCTTTATACTGTTTTCACATTCTGAAAGGCGGTTGCCGGAGTCCGTGCATGCGAATACCCGTGGCTGTTCCTGCTCTTCTGGTTCTGATGCTGGCGTTGCCGGCCTGTCAGTTGATGCCGGAGGGGACTGAGGCGGCGGATCACCAGCTGAGCTGTGGTGACCGCACTCTGGGGTACAGTGTTGCCGGAGACCGGCTGCAGCTGCACATGGAGGACGGCAGGCGGGAACTCAGGCGCGAGGAAAGTGCCACTGGGGCCCTGTACCGCAGCCGTTCCGGCGACACCGAGTTCTGGAGCAAGGGCGAGCGGGTTACCGTAACCCTGGCCGGGGAGCGTCTTCCCGAGTGCAGGCATACGGACCGGGCGAGCCTGGAGTCCCCCGAATGGCGTGTGTTCGCGGTGGAGGACGCGTCGGTACCGGAACAGGCACGGCCGGTCACCCTGAACTTCATGCCGGAGGGCCGTCTTGCGGGGCGGTCCGGCTGCAACCACTTCATGGCGGCCTGGGAACGTGTCGGGGATCGCTTGATTATTGAGCGGGCAGCCACCACCCGGATGGCCTGTCCGTCTTCTGTCATGGGCTTCGAGCAACGGTTTATCGGGGCTTTGAGCCGGGTTGAAAACGCTCGCATGGAAGCGGATGGAACGTTGGTGCTCGTTGGTCGTGAGGACAACGGGTTGATCAGGGCCTCGGCATCCGCGGAAGGAGGCCCGGAATGACAGACCGGATCAGGACCCGGCGGATCCATGATTCCGTCTCCGACGACGATGGTTACCGCGTGCTGGTGGACCGGGTCTGGCCCCGGGGCATCAGCAAGCAGGCAGCGGCACTGGATGAATGGTGCCGTGAGCTGGCACCTTCCACGGAACTGCGCAAATGGTTTGGGCATGACCCGGAACGCTGGCAGGGGTTCCGGGAGGCCTACCGGGATGAGCTGGCCCAGTGCCCTGAAGCGCTCTCCCGGCTTATGGAACAGATGGAAAAGGGCTGCGTGACCCTCCTGTATGCCGCCCGCGACCGCGAGCACAACCAGGCGGTGGTATTGGCGGAGATTCTGGCACAGGAGTGGGCTGAGACCATGGGCCCCAACGAATCCAGTTCACCGGTGTGTTACGCGGACCAGGTCCCCGACACCGGTGCCGACCGAGGTTGAATCTTTGTTGAAAGCAGATGGAAGTCGGGCACTGGCGCTGGCAGCGCTGGTGCTGGTGGGCCTGACAGGCTGCAGCCTTCGCCCGCCGGATGTTGACCCCAAGGTTGTGCGGGTGGGCGAGGTGCCCCAACAGAGCCAACAATCCCACCAATCCGCGGATGAAGCCGCCAGTGAACCGGCCTCCGCGGAAAACAGCGATGGCGCGGACGATAGCAGCAGGGAGACAAAACCTTCCTTCGCTGAACAACGCGAGCAGGTCTCCCGGCCCGCGCAGCTGGATGAGCCGGAGGCGCTGGGCCGCGCACTGGCGGCGTTCTACCGTATGCGCTCGCGGGCCTTCATGGCGCCCGTGGCCAGCCATGTTCAGGGTGCCGTGAATCTGGGTGGTTCAGGCGGTGACCGTGAAACCCGGCGTTGCCCGGACGGCGGTGTTTTCCACCTGGAATGGCAGGGGCCGGACGGCGAGCGCTCGGGCTCCAGGGAGCTGCTCTACCAGTTTGATCAGTGCCGTGGTCACTTTGGGGATGGCCCCATGCTATCGCTCAACGGTTATTACCGGCGAGACTTCCGCCCCCTGGTAGGGCGTGAGCAGGTGATTGAGTCCTTCGATGTCCATGGCTACCAGGGAGAAGGCAGCCAGCGTCAGCCGATCGCTCTGCGTGGTGAGCAGCGGGTCCTGCGCCCGGCTGAGGGCGGTGTGGTGCGCAGTACCGAGCGTATGGAGATGGTGCTGGGCGAAACCTATACCGCTCTCAGGGGGGTACGTGATGAGATCACCCCGGAGGAAGGGGAGGGCGACAGTGACTTCGCCTCCTTCAACACGCGTTTCGTGACCACGATTGAGGGGCGCCTGTTCAGTTCCGAGCTCGGGGGCTGGGTGGATATCGCCACCGGCACGGGGCTGGTGGAGCAACAGGCCCCCTGCTCTGCCAGTGGCGTTGTGGCCATCAGTGCCGAGCGTAATGGCGAGGTGCGCTTCGGGCCCCACACCGGAACCCATCACCGGGTGGCGCTGGAACTGGAAAGCGGTGAGGTGGTCCGGTATGAACGCTGCTCCAGCTTCGGGGAGGCGTTCGGCTTCGGGCGCTAGCGTTCGGACGCCATCCAGTCCAGTAGCTGTTCGGCCATGCGGTCGGTAGCCGTGCCCATGGCGCGGGCTGCGGCCGTGGGCGTGTTTTTCGCCAGCGGTTCGGAGACATTGAACCGGCGGGTGGCTCTGGTGCCGTCTTCCCGTCTGTCGACCAGCTGCGCATCGAACCGGATCACGGCTCGTGGCGTTGCCCTGGTCTGGTCCACCAGGAAGGCGCGTAGATGGCCGCTCAGGGCCAGGTCCGCGTTCAGGTTGTCATCACGGATGCCCAGTGTGCGGAAGGCGCCGGTGTTGTGGAAGGCGTCCAGAACCTGATCCCGCCAGAGTTCCGGAGCCGGCGCGCTCCAACGGATGCCTGACCAGGCGCTCAGGCGCTGCCCCTCGCGGAGTACGACCACCCGGTTGCTGCTGGTGAGGTCGTCTGCCCTGGGGGCCCGGATCACCAGTGACGTGGCGCTGGGCTCCACGGGCTGTTCGTTCAGGCTGGAGGGCGGCAGCCGGTAGAGCTCATAGCGGTTGGGTTCCGGCAGCACGCTGCAGGCCCCCACAAGGGTGACGGCAAGCAGTATCACAAGCCGTGCCGGCAGATGGGCCGTGTGTTTCATGGCTGGTATTCCTCGAGTTTGTCCCGATTGAAGAGGGTGCCGGCCGCATCGGATTCCAGCCGCTGGCTGAGATCACGCAGTGCGCCCAGGGTCCGGCGCATTTCCTCCAGGGTCGGGCCCAGGCTGGCGGACCCCTGCATGGCCTTTTCCAGGGCTTCCCTGTTGCCGCTGACCAGTGCCTCGACCTCCGTAACCGCCCGGCGTGTGGCGCGTGCGGCTTCCGCGGTATCCGCCAGGGCCTGCGGCGCGTCTTTCTTCAGCATCTGCCGGGTATCCGTGATCAGAGCCCGTGCTTCGCTCAGGGTTGTCTGCGCTTGCTGGCCGGTCCGGTTCCAGGTCTCCAGGGTCCTGCTGATCCGTTCCTGCTGGTTGTTCAGGTTGCGGGTCAGTTCCGCCATGCCGTCCAGGGTCCGGTCGATGTTCTCCAGGTTGCGTCTGGAGAGCAGGGATTCCATGCGCTGCACCAGCTGGTTGATGTTGGCGAGGATGTCGCCGCTCTGTTCGCGCAGCTGGGAGAAGGGCGACGGACGGGCCGGGATCTCCGGCGTGGTGCCGGGTTCCGACACCAGGGCCAGGCTGTTCGGTGTGCCACCACTGAGCCGGATATGGGCGGTTCCGGAGAGCAGGCCCGTGGGCTGGATCTGGGCATGGGTGTTCTGTTTGACGGGCGTGCTTGGGTCCACCTCGATGCGGGAAAGCACCCGGCGTGGGTCGCGCGGATCGAGTTCAAGCGAGGTGACCTGACCAACCGTAATGCCGTTGTATTTGACGTTACTGCCAACGGTGAGCCCTGAGACGGCCTCATTGAAGATGATGCGGTATTCCGCCTGCTTCTGATGGAGACCGCCTTCCGACAACCACCAGCCGAACAGCAGCAGACCGGCCACCATCAGGATGGCAAAGAGCCCGATCAGGATGTGATGGGCACGGGTCTCCATTCAGGCACTCTCCCGGTTGGTGGATGATTGGCGCATGGCCGCCCGGCCACGTGCCCCGTGGAAGTAGGCCCGGATCCACTCATCGTCCATGTTGGCAACCTCGTCAAGGGTACCTATGGTCATTACGTGCCCCTGGCCGAGCACGGCTACCCGATCACATACGCGGTGGAGTGTGTCCAGATCATGGGTCACCAGGAACACGGTCAGGCCCAGGGCGTCGCGCAGGGTCAGGATCAGTTCGTCGAAAGCGGCGGCGCTGATGGGATCAAGGCCAGCCGTGGGCTCATCGAGAAAGAGCAGATCCGGATCCAGCGCCAGCGCCCGGGCCAGGGCGGCGCGCTTGACCATGCCGCCGGAGAGGGCTTCCGGGTAGAGCCTTGCGGTCTTGGCTTCCAGGCCGGTGAGCCGGATCCGGGTAAGCGCCAGTGCTTCGGCATCGGCCTTTCCGAGGCCCGCCTTCTCCCGCAGGGGCAACGAGATGTTCTCGCACAGGGTCAGAGAGGAATAGAGAGCCCCACGCTGGAACAGCACCCCCGTACGACGGGTCAGGCGTGGATCCGGCGCGCCCCGGTGGTCCAGGGGGGCGCCCTCGAGGTTGATGCGGCCGTTATTGGGTTCATGCAGGCCGATGATGCTGCGCAGCAGTACCGACTTGCCGGAGCCGGAGCCGCCGACCACGCCCAGGATCTCCCCCTTGTCCAGGCTCAGATCCAGATTCTCATGGACCCTGTGATCCCCGAAACGGTTACTCAGTCCGCTGACCTCGATAAGGGCGCCGCGCGCGGTATCCATCACCATCCGATCTCCATGAAATACATGGCCGCCAGGGCATCCAGAAGGATCACCACAAAAATCGACTGTACCACGCTGGAAGTGGTGTGTACCCCGACGGAGCGGGCGCTGCCCCCGGCTTTGAAGCCTTCCAGGCAACCGATGACGGCGATCAGGAAAGCGAAGAAGGGGGCTTTGACCAGGCCCGCAAGGAAATGGTTGAGCGGGACTTCACTGATGGCCGTGATGAAGCGCGAAACCGGAATATCCACCACGGTCAGGGCAATGAGGCCACCGCCGCCAAGACCGGCGAGTACGGCGATGAAGCTGAGCATGGGCAGTACCAGCACCACGGCCAGTACCCGTGGCAGGACTTCCAGCTCCACTGGGTCCAGGCCCTGGGCGCGCAGGGCGTCCAGTTCCTCGTTGGCGTTCATGGCCCCGATATGGGCGGTGAAGGCGCTGGCGGTGCGCCCGGCCATGACAATGGCGGTGATCAGAACACCGAATTCCCGCAGGAAGGAGTAGGCGACCAGGTCGATGGTGTAGACGCTGGCGCCGAACTGGCCCAGAACCGTGGCACCCAGGTAGGCGATGACCGCGCCCACGGCGAAGGTGAGCAGGGCAACAATCGGCACGGCGTTGAGGCCGGTGGTCTCCATGTGGTGCAGCAGCGCGGTGAACCGCCAGCGCCGGGGCGAGATCAGGCAGCGCCCGGCACAGGCGATAACGGCCCCGATGAACCCGATCAGCAGCCGCGCCTTGGCGGTGGCATCGGTCAGCGCCTTGCCCATGCGTGCCAGCAGCTCCAGGGGGCCCCAACGGGTCTCCGGTGGCAGGGTGCCACAGTCGGCCATGGCATTCGCCACGGTGATCAGCAGGGCCCGGCGGGCTTCCGGGAGTTCCGGGCTGTTCCCGGCGATCTGGCGCAGGCGCTCGCCGCCCACCAGTTCCGCCAGCAGGGTGGCCCCCGCTGTATCCAGATGCTGGATGCCGTCGAGCACCACCTGGGTGGGGGCGCTGCTGATGGCCCTTGTGCTTCGGCGCAGGGCGCTGTAATGGGTCAGGGTCCAGTCACCCGTGGCCCGGAGCGTCTGCCCGTCGTCGGCGCGCTGGAGCTGCCCCGGTTCAGTCCCCGCCATGGGGGCTCCGGGGCCATGGCTGGTCAGTCGAAGATCCCGTCATAGAAACGCAGGGTCCCTTCCCAGGCTGTTTCCGCCGCGTGTTCGTCATAGCCCACTGGCATGTCGAACTCCCTGGCGTACTGATCCGCCTTCGGGTTCATGAACGAGTGCTGGACGCCCGGGAAGCTGCGCAGCGCGTAGTCCACGTCAGCGCTGTGCATTTCCTGAACGAAGCCGGAAACCTGTTCAGAGGGGACGAACTGGTCGGCGCCGCCGGTATAGGCCCGCACGGCTGCTTCCACCTCACCGGATTCCGCCTCGATGGGGCTGCCCAGGCTGCCGTGGAAACTCACCACGCCCTCCAGGTCCATGCCCAGGCGGGCCATGTTCAGGACCACGGCGCCCCCGAAGCAGTAACCCTGGGCGGCGATCTGGTCAGGATCGACAGTGTCGTGTTCCTGCAGCTGCTGCATGGCGGTTCGGAAGCGGGCCTGCATCAGGTCCATGTTGCTGCTGGCCTGCTCCATGAACTCCTTGGCCTTCTCGGGATGCTCGGCGTGTTTGCCTTCGCCGTACATATCCAGCGCCAGAGCGGTATAGCCTTCTTCCGCCAGCTTTTCCGCCTGGTTGCGGCTGAACTCACCGTGGCCCCACCACTCATGAACCACCAGAACACCGGGGCGTTCCCCGCTGACGCTGTCATCCCAGGCCATGTAGCCTGTGTGGGTCTGACCCTGGACGCTGTACTCAATCTCCTGGGTCTGGACGGCCGCTGTTGCCGGCACGGCGATTAATGCGGTTAGAGCAAGCGGAATACCCACACGGGTCAATGTGCCTGTCATGTTCAACTCCCTTGGTTTGGGCTTGTGTTCGAAACCATACGCCAGGTCGGGGGTTGCCGACCAGTGCTGTCTCAGCCGTTGCTGAGCTGGTCCCGGATCAGTTTCTTGTTCACCTTGCCGACGCTGGTCTTGGGGATGTCCTCAACGAAGTCAATCCCCTGCGGGATGGCCCACTTGTTGATGGTGCCGTTGTCCACGAAGCCCTGGAGATGGCTCTTGATGGTCTCGGCGTCGGCATCCTGGCCGGGATTCAGGACCACCAGGGCGTGCGGGCGTTCACCCCATTTCTCGTCCGGTAGGCCCACAACCGCCGCGGCGGCCACGGCCGGATGCTGGCTGATCAGATTCTCCAGGTCCAGCGAGGAGATCCATTCACCGCCGGTCTTGATCACGTCCTTGATGCGGTCCTTGATCACCAGGGTGTTGTCCGGCTCGATGCTGGCAACGTCGCCGGTGTGCAGCCAGCCCCCGGCCCACAGTTCCTCGCCCTTTTCGGGATTCTTGAGGTAGCTGGCGGTCAGCCAGGGTGACCTGGCCACGACTTCGCCCTGGGCCACGCCGTCTTTCGGCAGTGGGTTGCCGTCTTCGTCGTGGATTTCGATCTCGGCCATGGGCACCGGTACACCGGTCTTGATGCGCTTCTCCGTCTGCTGTTCCGGCGGCAGGTCCAGGTCCTCGGGTTTGAGGTGGGTGGCGGTCAGCAGTGGGCCGGTCTCGGACATGCCGTAGCCGGTGTACATGCTGATGCCCATCCTGGCCGCTGCATCACACAGCCCCTTGGGCAGGGCGCTGCCGCCGATCAGAACATGCCAGTTGCTCAGGTCCGCGGTCTTGATGCCGTCAGTGGCCATGAGCATCTGCATGATGGTGGGCACGCAGTGGGAGAAGGTGACGTTGTGGGTCTTCAGAAGCTCCACCAGAAGCTCTGGCTCATAACGGCCGGGGTAGACCTGCTTTACACCCATCATGGTGGCGGCGTAGGGCACCCCCCAGGCATGCACATGGAACATGGGTGTGATCGGCATGTAGACGTCGCTGGAGCGCAGCAGGGGCTGTTCATCAAAGTGTGACAGGGTGCCGGTGGCCACCAGTGTGTGCAGTACCAGCTGGCGGTGGGTGAAGAACACGCCCTTGGGGTTGCCGGTGGTGCCGGTGGTGTAGAAGGTGGTGGCGATGGCGTTTTCGTCGAAATCCGGGAATTCGAAGCAGGGCTTGGCTTTGCCCAGCAGGGCTTCGTATTCGCCGTGGGTTTCCAGCTGGGTTTTCTTCGCGGCGTTGTTGTCCGTGAGCTGGATGGTGCCCTTGACGGTTTCCAGCTGGTCGCTGACTTCCTCCACCAGGGGCAGGAAATCATCGTGGATCAGAACCAGGTCATCCTCGGCGTGGTTCATGGTGTAGAGGATCTGTTCCGGTGACAGGCGCACGTTCACGGTGTGCAGCACAGCGCCGATCATGGGAATGGCGAAGAAGCATTCCAGGTAGCGCGGGGTGTCCCAGTCCAGTACTGCCACTGTGTCGCCTGGCTTAACTCCTGCATCCGTGAGCACATGGGCGAGGCGGTGGATGCGCTCGACCAGGTCGGTGTAGGTGTAGCGGCTGCGGTTGGCGTAGATGATCTCCTGGTCCGGGTTGTAGCGCGGGCCGGAAAGCAGCAGCTGTTTGATGAGCAGGGGGTAGCTGTGCGCGTTCTCGGCGGCGGGCAGGGTCTTGGGCTGTGCCATTGGGCGCCTCTCTTGCTTGTTGTTGGATGTGCACCCGACAAGCCTAATACAAAACGCCGCGTATTCACCCCCATTTAGGGATCTTAATCGGAATCCATCACCAGAGAACCAGGATCAGCAGCGCTCCCAGGGCCAGCCGGTAGATGACGTAGGGCATGAGCCCGATCCGCTCCAGGAAGCGCAGGAACAGGTGAATGCACAGCAGGGCACTGATGAACGAGAGCAGCGTGCCCGAGGCGATGGCGTGCCAGTCCGTGGCGCCGCCCTGTTCGATGAGCTCCAGGGTCTTGAGGGCACCGGCGGCCGTGATCAGCGGGATGGAGAGCCAGAAGGAGAAGCGCGCCGCATCTTCCCGCCGCAGGCCCAGGAAGAGGGCGGCGGTGATGGTGATGCCGGAGCGCGAGGTCCCCGGGATCAGTGCCAGGGCCTGGGCGAGACCAATGAGCAGGGCATCCCTGAGCGTAACGCTGCTCAGTTGGCGCCGGCGCGAACCGGCGGCATCCGACCACCAGAGCAGCAGGCCGAAGCCGATGGTGGTGGCGGCGATGACCCAGCCTGAGCGGAGTTCGTCCTCAACAAAATCGTTGAGCAGCAGACCGGCCAGGCCCGCGGGAATGGTGCCCAGGATGACCGCCCAGGCCAGCCGGCTGTCTTCGGTGACGGTCCGCTGGGCGGTATCCCGTACCCAGGCGTTACCCATGCGGAACACATCCCGGCGGAAATAGCTGAGCACGGCACAGAGTGAGCCCACGTGCACGGCCACGTCGAAGGCCAGGCCCTGATCCTGCCAGTTGAGCACCGCTGAGGGGAGAATGAGATGGGCCGAGCTGCTGATCGGAAGGAATTCCGTCAGGCCCTGGATAATGGCCAGTACGATGATCTGCCAGAGGTCCATGGCGTGATGACCCATAAAAAAAGCCGCAGCGTTCACTGCGGCTTTCTGAATACTGGTAGCAAGGGGCGGATTCGAACCGCCGACCCCGGCATTATGAGTGCCGTGCTCTAACCAACTGAGCTACCTTGCCGCAAACCCGTCCAACGCCTGACCTTCGGCGTTGAGGCGCGTATTCTCTGGATTTTTCCCCGGGGTGTCAAGGCACCCCGGGAATTGTGGCCAGAACGGCCGATCAGCCTGAATGACCTTCAGCACCCTCTTTGGCGAAGTACTCCCGGGTAACAGCGAATACCGTGCCGGAGAGGGCGAGCAGTGCGATCAGGTTGGGGATGGCCATCAGGGCGTTGAGCACATCCGCGATCAGCCAGATCAGCTCCAGGTTGGCCACGGCGCCCAGCACCAGCAGGACAACCCACAGGTAACGGTAAGGCATGATCACCTTGACGCCGAACAGGAACTCGGCACTGCGCTCGCCGTAATAGCTCCAGGCCACGATGGTGGTAAAGGCGAAGAAGATCATGCCGAAGGTGACCACCCAGTTACCGCCAGGGATGCCCTGGTTGAAGGCCATGGAGGTCAGGGCCGCGCCTGACTCGCCGGTTTCCCATGCCCCGGTAAGCACAATCACGAGGGCCGTCATGGTGCACACCACAATGGTGTCGATGAAGGTCCCCATCATGCCCACGGTGCCCTGGCGTACCGGGCTGTTGGTCTGTGCCGCCGCATGCGCGATGGGGGCGGAGCCAAGGCCGGCCTCATTGGAGAACACGCCACGTGCCACACCGAAGCGCAGCGCTGCCCATACAGCAGCACCTGCGAACCCGCCAGTGGCCGCCGTTCCAGTGAACGCGCCGGTGACGATGTTTGCCAGTGCGCCGGGAACCTCGGGCAGGTTCCAGAGGATGACGGCAAGCGCGCCCAGGATGTAGATCACGGCCATCAGCGGAACCACCTTTTCGGTGAGGTGGGCGATGCGGCGTATACCACCGATGATCACGAGGAACACCAACACGGCCAGTACCACTCCGGTCACCCATGGGGGTACCGACAGGTTGGCTTCGACCACATCCGCCACGGCGTTGGCCTGCACAGTGTTACCGATCCCGAAAGCCGCCACCATGGCAAAGAAGGCGAACAGGACACCCAGCCAGTGCCAGCGCGCCCCCAGGCCGTTCTTGATGTAGTACATGGGCCCGCCGACGTAGCGCCCGTCTTCATCAACCTCGCGGTACTTAACGGCGAGGAGGGCCTCCGCGTACTTGGTGGCCATGCCCACCAGCGCCGTCATCCACATCCAGAACACGGCGCCCGGTCCGCCCAGTGCAATGGCTGTGGCCACACCGCCGATGTTACCGGTACCAATGGTTGCGGACAGGCTGGTGGAAAGGGCCTGGAAAGGGGTGATCTCGCCTTCTTCCTGGGAGCTCCGGCCCAGGAACATTTGCTTGAAGCCGTAACCGATGCGGCGTATGGGCATGCCGCGCAGCCCCAGCGTCAGAAAGAGGCCGGTGCCGAGCAGCAGAACCAGCATCGCGGGTCCCCACACGACGCTGCTTATGCTCTCCAGTGCGCTCATTAGTGTTTCCATGCAGTCCTCCAGTTCTGGTTTTTCTATGGGAATGACGGCTTCAGCCGAGTATGTCTTCAGGGGAGGTGGCGCTCCGCCCCTGGCTTTGTGCCACCGGAACGCAGGTCAGTACGCCATCCGCTACGTTCAGGCCATTGCGCAGGTTGGAGTCCGCCCGCAATGCCTCGCGCCAGCCCTGGTCAGCGAGGCTGAGGACATGTGGCAATGTGGCATTGGTGAGAGCCAGTGTGGACGTTCTGGGAACGGCGCCTGGCATATTGGCCACACAGTAATGGACGACACCATCCACCACGTAGGTGGGGTCGGCATGGGTCGTGGGCTGACTGGTCTCGAAGCAGCCGCCCTGATCGATGGCGACGTCCACCAACACCGCACCGCTGTTCATCCGCTTGACCATATCACGCGTAACAAGCTTGGGAGCGCCGGCGCCACTGACAAGGACAGCGCCGATCACCAGGTCACTGTCCAGAACAGCCCCTTCCAGGCTGGATCCTGTGGCATAGAGCGTTTTCAGGGCTGGCCCGAATTGATGGGACAGGCGCTCGAGGACGTCCGGACTGCGATCCAGAACCGTGACTTCCGCGCCCATGCCCAGCGCGATCTGGATGGCGTTCTGCCCAACCACGCCCCCGCCAATGACGGTTACCCGGGCTGGCATCACCCCGGGAACACCTCCCATAAGCAGGCCACGGCCCGCGAAGATGCTCTCCAGAGCCTGTGCTCCCGCCTGGGCGGACAGCCGACCGGCTACCTGTGACATCGGGCGCAGGAGTGGTAAGCGGCCCTGGTCATCCGTAACGGTTTCATAGGCGATACAGGTGGCACCAGAGTTCATGAGGGCGTCGGTCAACGCCTTATCCGGTGCCAGGTGGAGGTAGGTGAACAGTATGTGCTGTGGTCCCAGCAGCTCACATTCGCTGGGTTGGGGCTCTTTGACCTTAACGATGAGTTCCGCGTTGCTGAATACTGCCTCAGCATGGGGCAGTATATGGGCGCCTGCCTGCTGGTAGTGCTCGTCGCTGGCGTCAATACCCTGGCCGGCGCCGGTCTCCACGTACACGGAATGCCCGTTTGCTGCCAGTTCCCCGACCGCCTCCGGTGTCAGCCCAACCCGAAACTCCTGGCTCTTGATCTCCTTCGGGACCCCAATCTGCATGTCGTCGTCCTCGGATGGCTTGTGTGCGAGCGTTCATGCTAGTGCATCTGCATAAGCAATGTCTCTGCCAAATCAAGCTTATAGCGATGGGGAATGCAAGGAATGGCGGAAAAGAAAAGGCTGACTGGCAGGGGGGGGGCGTTTACCGGGTCTGACAACGAGTATGCTGTCAGACCCGGTGGACGGGGCTAGACGTTAAAGCGGAAGTGGATGACATCACCATCCTGGACGATGTACTCCTTGCCCTCCAGCCGCCATTTGCCGGCTTCCTTGGCACCGTGCTCGCCGTTGTAGGCGATGAAGTCGTCGTAGCTGACAACCTCGGCCCGGATGAAGCCACGTTCGAAGTCGGTGTGGATCACGCCGGCGGCCTGGGGCGCCGTGGAGCCGGTGGGGAAGGTCCAGGCGCGGACTTCCTTGGGACCGGCGGTGAAGTAGGTCTCCAGGCCGAGCAGGTTGTATCCGGCGCGGATCACGCGGTCCAGGCCCGGTTCCTCCATGCCCATCTCCGAGAGGAATTCGGTCTTTTCCTCATCCTCAAGCTCGGCAATCTCGGACTCGATCTTGTTGCAGATGGCGACCACCCCGGCGCCTTCGCGTTCAGCAATGGCGTTCACCGCATCAAGGTGCGGGTTGTTCTCAAAGCCGTCTTCGTTGACGTTGGCGATGTAGACGGTGGGTTTGGCCGTGAGCAGGTGCAGTTCGCGGATCAGCGCCTGGTCATCCTCGGACAGATCCATGGAGCGTACCGGATCGCCCTCGTTGAGTACCGGCTTGATGCGCTCGAAGAGTTCCAGCTGGGCCTTGGCGGTCTTGTCGCCACCCTTGGCGGCGCGCTCTGTCTTCTTGGTGGTGTTCTCGATGGTCGCCAGATCCGCCAGTGCCAGCTCAGTGTTGATCACTTCGATGTCCGATGCCGGGTCGATGCTGTTGGAGACGTGCATGATGTCTTCGTCCTCAAAGCACCGCACCACGTGGGCAATGGCTTCGGTCTCGCGGATGTTGGCCAGGAACTGGTTGCCCAGGCCTTCACCCTTGGAAGCGCCGGAGACCAGACCCGCGATGTCAACGAATTCCATGGTCGTGGGAATCGTCTTCTCCGGCTTGACGATCTCCGCGATGCGGTAGAGACGCGGGTCGGGGACGGAGACCACACCGGCGTTGGGCTCAATGGTGCAGAAGGGGAAGTTTTCGGCGTCGATGCCGGCGCTCGTCAGCGCGTTGAAAAGCGTGGACTTGCCCACGTTGGGCAGCCCAACGATGCCGCATTTGAATCCCATAGCCTGTGATCCTTAACGGAGTTCGTGATGAATGATGGTTACTCGTGACGGAACGCGTGCAGGCGGTTCATGGCCGTGCTCCAGTCTCCCCGGAGGGCGTCCGGCAGGGCGCGCACGGTTTCGTCCAGTGCCGCCTCGATCGCGTTCATTTCCCGCTTGCCGGCGTTACTGAGCACGTAGTTGATGACCTGCTTGCTGTCGCCGGGATGACCCACGCCCACGCGCAGCCTGTGGAAGTCCGAACTGCCCAGATGGCTGATGATGTCCCGCAGCCCGTTATGGCCTCCATGGCCACCGCCTTTCTTGAACCGTGCCGTGCCGGGGGGCAGGTCGAGCTCGTCATGGGCAACCAGTATGGATTCGGGTGGGATACGGAAGAAGTCACTCAGCGCCTTCAGGGAACGGCCGCTGTGGTTCATGTAGGTCGTGGGGAAAAGCAGGTGGAGATCCTGCCCCTGCCAGATCACCTTGCTGTGGTAACCCAGGAACTTACGCTCTTCACGCAGGGGCTGCCCGGCTTCCCGGGCGAGCATCTCCACAAGCCAGGCCCCGGCGTTGTGGCGGGTTCCGGCGTATTTGGGCCCGGGGTTGCCGAGCCCGGCAATGAGCCTGACCACGTCGGATGCCATAGCGGGGCCTGAACGGGCGGCTTATTCCTCGCCGCCTTCCTCTTCGTCGCTGTCGGCAGAGCCGCCACCGCCGGCTTCCTCGGCCTTCTTGCCCTTGGGCTTGTGCACGGAGACAACCGGCTGGTCGTGGTCTTCGCCATGCTGCAGGGCAACGATCTCGACGCCCTTGGGCAGCTTGAGGTCCGACAGGTGCACGATCTGCTCGAGTGCCACCTCGTTCATGTCCACCTCGAGGTACTCGGGCAGATCGTCCGGCAGGCAGGTCACTTCGACTTCCATGGCGTCGTGGGAGACGACACCGCCCTCAAGCTTGATCGCCGGCGCGCTTTCCTCATTGAGGAAGTGGACCGGGACCGTGACGTTGATCTTGTGGCCCTTCTCGACGCGCTGGAAGTCCGCGTGGGTCAGGATCGGCTTGTAGGGATGACGCTGAAGATCCTTGATGATCACGTCTTCCTTCTTGCCGTCGATGCTCAGGGAAATGATATGCGTGAAGAAGGCTTCGTTCTCGATCGCCTTTTTCAGGTCATTGTGCCAGAGCGTGATCGGCATCGGATCCTTGCCTTCGCCGCCGTAGACGATGGCCGGGATCTTGCGCTCAACGCGACGCAGGCGGCGGCTCGCACCCTTCCCTTTGACGTCGCGCTGGAATGCTTCAAGTTCAAATTCTTGTGCCATGGTTCCTCCTGGGCATCCACGGGGCCCGCGACCAGGCTCTGGTCCGTGGACGGTTCGAATCAGCCCTTGGGGCTGGTTAACAGTCAATAACGCCGCGCGACCACGGCACCGATTCACTCGATGTTGTAGTCGAACATGGCGCTGATGGATTCCTCGTTGCAGACCCGGCGGATGGACTCCGCAAGCAGGCCCGACATATCGAGGGAGCGGATTTTATCACACTGAGCGCCTTTGTCACTCAGCGGAATCGTGTCCGTGACGACGAGTTCATCCAGGCGCGAGGACTGGATGTTGTCGATGGCGGGACCGGAGAGAACCGGGTGCACGATGTAGGAGCGCACGCTGTTGGCGCCATGCTCCTTGAGGGCGTTGGCGGCCTTGCACAGGGTGCCGGCGGTGTCGACGATGTCGTCGACCAGGATGCAGGTCTTGTCCTTTACATCACCGATGATGTGCATGACCTGGGAGTCGTTGGCGCGCGGGCGGCGCTTGTCGATGATCGCCAGGTCCGCGTCCAGCAGCTTGGCGATGGCACGGGCCCGCACCACGCCGCCAACGTCCGGGGAAACGATCACGTAGTCCTCGTTGATGTGCTGGCGCTCAATGTCGTCCAGCAGCACCGGCGTGGCGTAGATGTTGTCCACCGGGATGTCGAAGAAGCCCTGGATCTGGTCCGCGTGCAGGTCGACCGTCAGAACGCGGTCGATACCGGCGCTGGTGACCATGTCCGCCACCAGCTTGGCGGTGATGGAGACCCGGCTGGAACGTGGGCGGCGATCCTGGCGCGCGTACCCGAAGTAGGGCACAACGGCCGTGATGCGTGCTGCCGAGGCGCGGCGCAGGGCGTCCACCATGACCAGCAGTTCCATCAGGTTGTCGTTGGTCGGGGCGCAGGTGGACTGCAGGATGAAGACGTCACGGCCACGTACATTCTCGTTGAGCTCGACCGTGGTTTCGCCATCACTGAACTTCGCGACGGTGGCGTCACCGAGCGGGATATTCAGGCGTTTTGAGACATTGCGGGCCAGTCGGGGATTGGCATTCCCCGCGAACACCATCAGGTTGGACACGATTGAATCCCTCTGCGGTTCGTCTGAGCGTTCGTGCGGTTCGGAAGGGGGAAGATGGCTGGGGTGGCAGGATTCGAACCTGCGAATGACGGGATCAAAACCCGCTGCCTTACCACTTGGCGACACCCCATCTGATCGTTTATCCGGCATCAATCCAGTTCACCCAGTTGCGTGTACAGTGGAGACCGGTTTCTGCTCTGGGCGATGAAACCGTTGATGCCTGAGGGTTTCTCCGCGTGTGCGTCAATGGCTGCGGATTGTGTCTCGAAAGGACAGAAAACGCAACCCCCTGTGCCCGTGAGCCGGGCTTCACCGTATTGCCCAAGCCATTCAAGAGCCTGGTCCACGGCCGGGTAAAGCTGACGCACGATGGGTTCACAGTCGTTTCGGAACCCGTCGCTACCCTCAAAAGCGGTGCGTATTCTGCGTTTCGGGGTGTCCCGTGTCAAGTCGGGATGACCAAAGATTTTTGCGGTACTGATTTCGACCTCCGGAACCAGCACGAGATACCAGTGTTCGGGGGGCACAACCGGGGTGAGCTGTTCGCCCACGCCTTCGCCCCAGGCGGCAACACCATGAATGAACACGGGCACGTCGGCCCCCAGCTCCAGACCCAGGGTGGCCAGTTGTGGCCGGCTCAGTCCGGTTTCCCAGAGGTGGTTGAGGCCCACCAGGGCGGTGGCCGCATCGGAGCTGCCGCCGCCCAGACCACCGCCGGCGGGCAGGATCTTGGTCAGTTCGATCTCGGCGCCCAGGCCAGTGCCGGTGCGTGCCCGGAGGCGTTCCGCGGCGCGCGTGATGAGGTTATCACCGGGCGGCAGCCACTCCGGGCCATGCACCCGGATCAGGCCGTCATTACGGGGGGTGATCCGCAGCCGGTCACTGTGGTCCAGGAACTGGAACAGGGTCTGGAGTTCGTGATAGCCGTCATTCCGGCGCCCGGTAATGTGCAGGAAGAGGTTGAGTTTGGCCGGGGCGGGCAGGTCCAGGGGGGTCATGGGGTTTCAGGCGTCCACCGGGTGATGACCAGCCGCAGGCGCAGGTCGTTACGCGTCGCCGTGAGGCTGTGTGGTACTGCCTCAACGCCGGCCAGGGTGGCATAGTTGCTGTAATGGATTTCCCAGCCCTGTTGGCGCAGATGACTGATCCGGCCCTGTTGATCAAAGAAGACATCGGCCGGGCTGTCCTGCAGTGGCAGGCCGCGCACCCAGATGTACAGGGCTTCCACCGGCAGCGACCAGCCCAGGGTTTCGCGGATCAGGGCGTCCGGGTCGTCGGAGAGGTACTGTTGCCCATCGGAGTCCGTGATGGTGAGGAAGGTGGGGGAACCTTCCAGGCGCACGCTGCCCATGCCCATGAAGGCGGAGGACATCTCGATCAGGAACTGGTCACCGTTCTGGACCCACTCGCGGATGAACGCGGAGTCGTTGCCCTGCTCATGGCGCACCGCCACCTTGCCCTGGAGTGTCCATTGGTTGAGCGTGCGCAGTTCGGCCTGGCGGGCCTGCCAGCCTTCCGGCTGTGCGCGGGTCAGGCTGTCATCAGGGGCTGGCGCCGGCGGCGCGGTCATGCAGCCCTGGAGAAGACCCCCCAGAACCACCATGCCGAGCAGGCGTTGGGCCTGTTTCATTACAGGGTCTCCGGTTCGAGGTCCAGTTCCTCAAGAATGTCGAGGAGCGGCTTCAGTGCTTCCGTGCTGTCCGTTTCCTCCAGGGTGCGGCGCCACAGGGTGCGGGCTTCTTCCCGGCGGTCCACGGCCCACAGCACCCGACCGAGGTGAGCGGCGATCTCCGGGTCCTGGAGGCGCTCATAGGCCCTGCCCAGATAGTCCAGGGCTTTCTCGTGCTGGCCCCGGTGGTAGTGGATCCAGCCGGCGCTGTCGAGGATGGCCGGGTTGTCGGGATCCATTTCGAGCGCCTGCATGATGAGCTTTTCCGCCTCTTCATAACGCTCGGTGTGCACTGTCAGGGTGTAGCCGAGCGCATTCATGGCCACGGCATTCTCCGGTTCCGCCTCGAGCACCTGGCGGAGGTCGGCTTCCATGCCCTCGATGTCGCCGGTGCGCTCGCGCAGCATGGCGCGGGTGTAGCGGATTTCGGTGTTGTCCGGGGTCTGTTCGAGGGCATCACTGGCAACGTCCAGAGCCTTTTCCGGCGCCCCCAGATCCAGCAGGAGGTTGATCTCCATCTGCCACAGTCGGGCGCTCTGGCCCGGCAGGCGTGAGCGGAGGTTCTCCAGGTTGCTGCGCACCGCCTCCAGCTCACCCTGTTCGGCCCGGATGTAGCTGGCGCGGGCGAGAGCCTGGAAGAAATGGTTGCCGCCCTGCACCTGGGCGTAATGGTGCAGCGCTTCGTTGGGGTTGTCGCGCCTGTCCGCAAGCCGGCCCAGATAGAAGTGAGCCTGGTTGGTGTGAACCCCTTCCGCCAGGAGTTCATTGAGCAGTGTTTCAGCGGTATCGGGGTGATCGTTCTCCAGTGCCACGAGGGCCCGTGAGAGCTTGAGGCCAGTGGCTTCGGGGAACCGATCCATCAGGGCCTCGAATTCGTCCTCCGCGGCCTGCAGCTTGCCTTCGTTGACCAGAACACGGGCGTAGAGGGTGCCCAGCCGACGGTTGTCCGGGAAGCGCCGGGCCTGCTCGCGCAGGTAGTCGATCGCCTCCTCGCCCCGATCCAGGTCATAGAGCAGTTTGCCCTTGAGGGTCACGGCGGGCTGGTAGTTGCTCTCTTGCGCTACCAGGGATTCCGTCAGCGCCAGGGCACGCTTGCTGTTGCCGGTGTTGTCGTTGAGCAGCGCCAGGCTGTAGGTGATGGCGGTGGCGTCGGGGTGGCGTTCGTGCATCCGCCCGTAGAGATCCAGCATCTGTTGCTGCTGTTCGGCCGGGAGCGCGCGCGCCTGGTTGGCAAGGGTGTCGAACTGGGCTTCGCCGCCCTGCTGATGGAGCTTTTCCATGTAGGACAGCGCCTGCTCCAGGCTGCCTTCGCGCAGTTCCGCCAGTGCGGCAATGCGCAGGGCCTGGGGGTGGTTGGGTTCCTTCTTGAGCCAGACCTCGGCGATCTGGCGCTGGGCGTTGGTGGCATCCAGCGCCTGGGCGATCTGCATGGCCCGGCGGATCACCGCGGGGTCCTGGGTGTCAGCAGCGGACTGGGCGTAGTTCATCAGCGTGACGTCGTAACGGCCACGCTGGGCGGCCAGCTCGGCACTCAGCAGGGCGAAGAGCACATCGGGCGGAAAATCCCGGTACTCGATCTCCTCGGAATCCATGACCGCGGATTCCACGGATTCCTCTGTGGTGTCATCCGTACCACTGTCAGGGGAGTCGGCGGGTTGCTCTTCGCGGGCAGTGTCCCCCTCTCCGGGATCGGTGGCCAGGCCGGAGCAGCCCCCGAGGATGAGGGTCAGTGCAAGGGCGGGGACATGGAACCAGGCGAGTTTCTGCATCTCTAATCCACTGCGGTGAAAGGCTTCCAATAATGGCACAGCCCGGCCTCTACGCCCAAGTGCGTACAGGCGTATCAGTAGCACTGAGGCCCGTCGATCGTTACACTGGGCAGCGTACATTCAGAGGGGGCTGAATACCAGTCTATGGCGTTGTGGGTCCTGGGCATCAACCACCGCACGGCAAGTGTGGAAAAGCGCGAGCGTGTGTCCTTTCCGGAGAGTGAAATGGCACCGGCGCTGCAGAATGCACTGCAGCTGCCCGGGGTGCATGAGCTCGCGGTCATGTCCACCTGCAACCGCACCGAGTTCTACGTGGTCGGCGACGAGCACATCACCCGCCAGGCACTGGTGGAGTGGTGGGGCGCCTGGCTGGACGTGGAGCCGGCCAGCTTCGAGGAGTGCGTCTACGTTCACGAGGAGCAGCACGCCGCCCAGCATGTGATGCGGGTTGCCTGTGGGCTGGACTCCATGGTGCTGGGTGAGCCCCAGGTTCTGGGCCAGCTCAAGGAGGCCTACAACCAGGCCTACGCCGCCGGTACCACGGGCACCATCCTTTCCCGGCTGTTTGAGCATGCCTTCTCGGTGGCCAAGCGTGTGCGCACGGATACCGCGATCGGTGAGAACCCGGTATCGGTGGCTTACGCGGCAGTATCCATGTCACGTCACATCTTTTCCGACCTGCGGCGCAAGTCGGCCCTGCTGATTGGCGCCGGCGAGACCGTGGAGCTGGTGGCGCAGCATCTTGCCCAGGCCGGCATCCGGGATCTGACCGTGGCCAACCGGTCCATCGAGCGGGCGGAACAGCTGGCATCACGTTTTGAGGGTAAAGCGGTTTCCCTCTCCGCTGTGCCGGATGAGCTTCCGGGCGCGGATATCGTGATCGCTTCCACCGGCAGCCAGTTGCCCATCCTCGGCAAGGGCGCGGTGGAGCATGCGATCCGCCGGCGCAAGCACAAGCCCATTTTCATGGTGGATCTGGCCGTACCCCGGGACATTGAACCGGAGGTGGGCGAGCTGGATGACATCTTCCTCTACACCGTGGACGACCTGCACAGCGTGATCGAGGAGAACCGGCGCTCCCGCGAAGGGGCGGCGCAGGAGGCGGAGCACCTGGTGCAGGAGGGGGCCTCCGAGTTCATGTATCAGCTGCGGGCCCTGGATGCCGTGGCCACGCTCAAACAGTTCCGTGGCGAGGTGGAGTCGGTGCGTGACGCGGAACTGGACAAGGCCCTGCGTTCACTGGCCTCCGGGGGCGACCCTGAAACCCTGCTGCGCAGCATGGCGCGGACACTGACCAACAAGTTCCTGCACCATCCCACCGTGCAGGTGCGCAAGGCCACCGCCGAAGGGCGTGTTGAGGTGACCGACTGGTTGCGTGAGCTCCACGGCATGGAGCCCATCTCCGGGGAGACCGGGGACGCCGACACTGGTGAAGGGTCACCACAGGGCGCGCCTGTTTCCCCAACCGAGTCCAGCACCCGGAACCCATCATGAAGGAATCCATCGCGCGGCGACTCGACCAGCTGGTGGAGCGCCACGAGGAGATCAGTGCCCTGCTGGCTGATCCGGCCACCATTGGTAACCAGAAGCAGTTCCGTAACCTTTCCCGGGAATACGCCGAGATAGAGCCGGTTGTCGAGACCTACCGGGAATACCGGCAGGTGAAGGAGAACATGGCCGAGGCCGAGGCACTGCAGAACGACGGTGACCCGGACATGCGCGAGATGGCGGAGGAGGAGCTGGCCCGGGGGCGCGAACGGCTGGAAGAGCTCGAAGCCTCCCTTCAGACCCTGATGCTCCCGCGAGACCCGAACGAGCGCAACAATGCCTACCTGGAGATCCGTGCCGGTGCCGGCGGCGACGAGGCCGCCCTGTTCGCCGGCGACCTGTTCCGCATGTATTCGCGTTACGCCGAGAATCAGGGCTGGCGGGTGAGCGTGCTCAGCCAGAGCCCGGGCGAGCACGGGGGTTACAAGGAGCTGATCGCGCTGGTGGAAGGCGAGGGCGTCTACGGCCAGCTGCGCTTTGAATCCGGTGGCCACCGCGTCCAGCGCGTGCCCGAGACCGAATCCCAGGGCCGCATCCACACCTCGGCCTGTACCGTGGCCGTGCTTCCCGAGGTGGACGAGCCCGAGGACGTGACCCTGGACAAGAACGACCTTCGGGTGGATACCTTCCGCAGCTCCGGTGCCGGCGGTCAGCACGTGAACACCACGGACTCGGCCATCCGCATCACCCACCTGCCCACCGGCCTGGTGGTCGAGTGCCAGGAAGAGCGCTCCCAGCACAAGAACCGGGACCGGGCCATGAGCTTTCTCCAGTCCCGCCTCCAGCAGATGGAGCAGGACCGGCGTGCCGCCGAGGAGGCCGATACCCGGCGCAATCTGGTGGGCAGCGGGGATCGTTCGGAACGCATCCGCACCTACAACTTTCCCCAGGGCAGGGTGACCGATCACCGCATCAACCTGACCCTGTACCGGCTGGACGAGGTGATCCAGGGCAACCTGAGGGAGGTCATTGGAGCCCTCCAGCAGGAACACCAGGCCGACCAGCTGGCGGCCCTTGGAGCCGAATCGGCATGAACGGGCCGGATCGGGTCGACGCGCTGCTGGATGATGGCGCGTGCCGCCTTGAAGCCGCCGGCCTTCCCAATGCGTGGGGCGAGGCCCGCATGTTGCTGGCTCACCAGCTCGACTGCAGTCCAAGCCGTTTCCGCATCTGGCCCGAGGCCCTGGTCGGGGACGACGATGCCGAGACCTTCCGCAGCCTGGTGGCGGCCCGTGCCGGTGGCAGGCCCCTGGCCTACATCACCGGCGAACGTGAATTCTGGTCTCTGCCCCTGACGGTTACCCCGGATACCCTGATCCCCAGGCCGGATACCGAAACCCTGGTGGAGGCAGCGCTGGCCTGCCCGCTGCCGGAGTCGGCGCGGGTTCTGGACGTGGGTACCGGCAGCGGTGCTGTGGCCCTGGCGCTGGCCCGGGAGCGCCCAGGCTGGCAGGTCACGGCCAGTGAGACTTCCAGTGAGGCCATGGCGGTGGCAGCAACCAATGCCCGGGCCCTTGGGCTGAACCTGGCCTTCGTGGAAGGGGAGGGGTTGGCACCTTTCGAGGGTGAACACTGGGACCTGATCGTGTCCAATCCGCCGTACATCCCTGAGGATGACCCGCATCTCGCCCAGGGGGATCTGCGTTATGAACCCCGGGGGGCGTTGGCCGCTGGCGCGGATGGATTGGATGTGATCCGGCCACTGATTGCGCGGGGGCCCGACCGGCTCAACCCGGGCGGCTGGCTGCTTCTGGAGCACGGTTACGACCAGGCGGAGGCCGTGGCGGAGCTGCTCGCGGGAGCGGGCTTCCGGGACTGTTTCATGCAGCGCGACCTGACGGGTAATCCCCGGGTGAGCGGCGGACGCTGGGAGGAGTGACGGTATGGATCCACTGAGCGACAGGGACCTGGAGCGCTACAGCCGCCAGATCCTGATGCCCGAGTTCGACGTGGCCGGCCAGCAGTCACTGGCGCACAGTCGCGTTCTGGTGGTGGGCGCCGGCGGGTTGGGCTGCCCGGTGGTGCTCTATCTGGCGGCCGCCGGAGTCGGCCACATTGAAGTCGTGGATGACGATCACGTGGAGCTGGCCAACCTCCAGCGCCAGATCGCGTTCACCGAGGCGGATATCGGTCGTTCCAAGGCAGAGGCGCTGGCTGAACGTGCCATGGCCCTGAACCCGGGGGTCACCGTCGAGCCGATCCAGAGCCGCGCCAGACAGCGCTGGCTTTCCCGCGCTGCGACCCGCAACCACCTGGTTCTGGACGCTACGGACAATTTCCAAACCCGGTTCGCCGTGAACCAGGCCTGTGTGGACGCCTCCGTGCCACTGGTCTCCGGCGCCGCCATCCGCGCCGAGGGCCAGGTGGCGGTGTTTGACAGTGGCCGGACGGGCGCCCCCTGCTACCAGTGCCTGTACGCGGATGTGGGCGAGGCCACCCTGAGCTGTTCCGAGGCCGGCGTGATCGGGCCCTTGGTGGGCATGATCGGGGCTGCCCAGGCCATGGAGGCCATCAAGCTCCTGGCGGGCGTGGGTGAGTCCCTTACCGGCCGGCTTCTGCTGCTGGATGCCTGGCGCATGCAGTGGCGGGAGATGCGCGTTCCCAGGGATCCCGCCTGCCCCATCTGCGGCGACTGACCCGGGAGCGGCGCCTCAGCCTTTGCCCAGGGCCTTGAAGCGCTCGATCGCCCGCTGCCGGCTTTGCTTCAGGTCCACAATGGGTGCCGGATAACCCGCAACCGTGCCATTCGGATTGAACAGTTTCTTCCCCTGCAGATGGGCGATTTCCGGCACCCAGTGCCGGATGAAGGTGCCCTCCGGGTCAAAGCGCTCGCTCTGGGTCACTGGGTTGAAGATGCGGAAGTAGGGCGCTGCGTCCGTGCCGGTTGAGGCACTCCACTGCCAGCCGCCGTTGTTCGAGGGCAGGTAGCCGTCCACCAGCTGCTGCATGAAGTATTGCTCGCCCAGTCGCCAGTCCACGAACAGGTTCTTGGTCAGGAACATGGCGGTGACCATGCGCAGGCGGTTGTGCATCCAGCAGGTGGTGTTGAGCTGGCGCATGGCCGCGTCCACCAGGGGGATGCCGGTGCGGCCGGCTTTCCAGGCTTCCAGGTTGGCGCCCGCTGGCTCCCAGGGCAGGGCCTCCGTTTCCGGCTTAAACGCCTGGTGACGGGACAGGCGCGGGAACTGGTAGAGCAGCTGGATGTAGAAGTCCCGCCAGGCGATTTCGTTGAGCCAGGTGTGGGCGGCGCTGGCCGGGGATTCCGCGCCCGTTCGCTGCTGCACCGCGACCAGGCACTGGCGGGGCGAGAGCACACCCAGCGCCAGGTAGGGCGAGATCTGGCTGGTGGCCGGAACTGCCGGGTAGTTCCGCTGATCCGCATAGGCCCCGAGGCGCTGGTCGATGAATCCTTCCAGTGCCCTGTGGGCCGCGCCTTCACCGCCGGCCAGCCAGTCCACGTGTTCGCTGCGCCACGCGGTCAGCTCAGGGAGCGCGGGGGGAGGCAGGGGCGCGCCTCTGGCTGCCGGTGCGGGATGCAGCCGGGGCGGGTGACTTTCCACCCAGCGCCACCACTGCCGGGAATAGGGCGTGAAGACGGTGTAGGGCGTGCCATTGCCGGTTTTCAGCTGATCCACTGGAACCACGGTCTGGTCGCGGTAGATGTGGAGCGCGATGCCCTGGTGGTTCAGTGCCCCGGTCAGTCGGTGATCCCGGATGCGCTCGTTGAAGGCGTATTCCTCGTTGGCATGGATCCGCGTGATGCCACGCTCCCGGCACAGCGCCAGAAGTTCTGTATCGGTATCCGTAAAGCGGTCAATCGAGCGGATGTGAAGGGGAATGCCCAGCGCCGCCAGGTCCTGTCCGAGCTGGTCCAGGCTGCGAAGCAGCAGGTCGGTGCGGTTGGGGGACCAGTCATGGTCCGCCCACTGGCCAGGTGCGGGCAGGAAGCAGGCTTCCACGGCGGCATTGCCGGCGCAGGCGGCGGTGAGGGCAGGATTGTCCCCCAGGCGGAGATCATTGCGGAACCAGATGAGTTCGGTCACGGGCACCCCGTATGATTGTCTGTACTGCTGGGTTGTTCGCTGAACCGCGCGCTTTGGATTATAGTAATCCGCAATCCGAGTTCAGGAATCATTATGGCTCAACCCCAGTCCTCCTCTGGTACGGATGGTCCCATCGCGGCATGGGGCGAGTCTGTGCCCCTTTCACCGGGCGACACCCTGCGGAATGGCCTCAGTGACATGACACTCTCCGTGACCCTGCTGGCCCATGAGTGGCAGGTGCGTGTGGCGCGCCACCCCGGGGCCCGGGAGGAGACGGCCTGGCACCAGTGGTGTCACAGTGCCCTGCCGGAGCATGATGAGGGACTGGAACGGTTCGCACGGGGCAATGAGGCTCCCCGCGTCGCACTGCGGCCGGCGCTGGCGGACCTGCCCCTGATTGTACGCCCCAACCATCCTCTGCACCTGCCGCCAGGCACGGATACAACCATCTATATGAGTACCCTGGTCTGGCTCCAGCTTATGGTGGGCGAGGACCGCAGGCTGATGGAAGTGCCGGTACGCCAGCCCTCCTGGACCTGGATGGGGGCGGACACCATGGAGGGCGAGCTCTGCTATGCCAGCCTTACCGCGGCCCGCCTGGAGCCGGACAATCTGCCACGCCGCCCATGGCGGGCCATGTCCGCGGTACGGCTGCGCCATGAGGGCGACGACTACCTGACGCTGGACCGTTTCAGCTTTCCGGCGCCCATCATGCCCCTGTTCCGCCAGAGTGAACCGGGAGTGGACGGTGCGCACTCGCTCTGGACGCCGACGCTGAGCATCCGGTGCGAGCGGGACCTGGCCACCGCGTCGCTGAAGGTGGAAGCGACGCCACCGCCCGAGGCTGGGCCCTGTACGGCCCTGGCACCGGCGCGCCAACCGGTTGAACGCAACCATCTGGTGCGCACCATGGACCGGATTTTCGGATAGGAGCCACGATGCTGGAATGGATGACACTGGAGACCCTCGGGCTGTGGCTGCGGCCGCTGGTATGGATGGCTCTCGGGCTGTTCCTGGCCACGATGCTCGGGCGCATGGTGGAGCGGTTCGGGCAGGGGCGCCTGACACGGCACCAGGCCGTGCTGTTCCGGCGTCTGGTGTTCTATACGGTGCTGGGGATTGCCGTGGCGCTGGCGCTGCAGCAGTCCGGTTTCCAGATCGGGGTGCTGCTGGGCGCGGCCGGTATTCTGACGGTGGCGTTGGGTTTTGCTTCCCAGACATCGGCCAGTAACGTGATCAGTGGCCTTTTCCTGCTGGCCGAGCGGCCGTTCGAGCTGGGGCACTTTATCGAAGTGGATGGTGTGCGCGGCGAGGTGGTCGGGATCGACCTGCTGAGCGTCAAGCTGCGCAGCCTCGACAATCTCTACATACGGGTGCCCAACGAAACGCTCATCAAGACCCGGGTGACCAACTTCACCCGTTTTCCGGTCAGGCGCCTGGATCTGCCCATTGGTGTGGCCTACGGGGAAGACCTTGAAAAGGTGAATGCGGTACTGCTGGCGCTGGTGGATGAGAACCCGGACTGCCTGGAGGAGCCCGAGCCGTTCATTTACCTGCAGCAGTTCGGGGCCTCATCCGTGGACCTGCAGCTGTCGTTCTGGGTGCGGGGCCTTGATCTCCGGCGGGTCCGCAGTGATGTGATGTTTGCCGTCAAGGCGGCTTTCGACCGCGAGGGCATCGAGATTCCCTTCCCCCATACGAGCCTCTACGCTGGGCAGCATTCAGCACCGATACCGGTTGCCATTCATCAACATCAGGACAAACCATGACGGACAGGGCGGAGACGCCGGGCTTACACTGGGTCGGCTGGCGCGAGTGGGTGAGTCTGCCGGAGCTTGGCATTCCACGCCTGCGGGCCAAGGTCGACACCGGGGCAAGAACTTCCTGCCTCCACACCTTTGACCTGGAGGCCTATGAACACCAGGGCGAGCGCCGGGTGGCGTTCTCGATCCACCCGAGCCGCCGTAACCTGAACCGGGTGATCCACTGTGACGCGCCACTGCTGGACGAGCGTGTTGTTACGGATTCCGGGGGACACCGGGAAATGCGCTATGTCATCCTGACGCAGATGCGCATGGGGCCCTGGTGCTGGCCCGTGGAGATGACGCTTACCAATCGCGATACAATGCGCTTTCGTATGCTGATCGGTCGCACTGCCATGAAGGAGCGCCTGTTGGTGGACCCATCAGCTTCTTTCCTGGCCGGTAAACCGCGTGAGGAGTAATCAATGAGAATTGCAATCATGTCGCGCAACAAGCGCCTCTATTCCACCCGCCGCCTGGTGGAGGAGGCCAAGAAACGCGATCACGAGGTGCAGGTACTGGACTTCCTGCACTGTTATATGAACATCACGCCGGCCAGCCCGACCATGCATTACAGGGGGGAGAAACTGCCTGAGTTCGACGTGGTGATCCCTCGGATTGGTGCCTCGGTGACCTTCTACGGTGCTGCTGTATTGCGCCAGTTCGAGATGATGGGCGTTTTCCCGGCGAACGAGTCGGTGGCCATCACCCGCTCCCGGGACAAGCTGCGCTCGCTGCAGCTTCTGGGGCGTAAAGGTCTGGGTATGCCGATCACGGGCTTTGCCAGCAAGCCGGACGACGTGCCCGACCTGATCCGGATGGTGGGTGGTACACCGGTGGTGATCAAGCTGCTGGAAGGCACCCAGGGTATCGGCGTAGTGCTGGCCGAGACGCGCAAGGCGGCGGAAAGCGTGATCGAGGCCTTCATGGGTCTGAAGGCGGACATCCTGGTGCAGGAGTACATCAAGGAGGCGGCGGGCGCGGACATCCGCTGCTTCGTGATTGGCGACAAGGTGATCGCGGCCATGAAACGCCAGGCCAACGAAGGCGAATTCCGTTCCAACCTCCATCGGGGCGGACAGGCTTCGCTGGTGCGTATTACGCCCACCGAACGCAAGACGGCGGTGATGGCGGCCAAGGCCATGGGGCTGAATGTGGCGGGTGTGGACCTGCTGCGTTCCAGTCGTGGGCCGCTGATCATGGAGGTGAATTCCTCGCCGGGCCTTCAGGGCATTGAAGCGGCCACCAACAAGAATGTGGCCGGCATGATCATCGACTTCATCGAGAAACGGGCCCGGCCCTGGCGTACCGCCACCAAAGGCGCAAGGGGCTGAGCATGGCGAAACGTGCGCCCTTCCGTCTGGGTGATGAACGGATTCCGGCGGGTGAGCGCCTTCAGGTGGAGGTGCCCATAGGGCGCCTTTACACCCAGACGCCGCTGCACATTCCGGTGGAGGTGATCCACGGCCGTCGCCCCGGGCCCACGCTGCTGGTCTGTGGCGCCATCCATGGGGACGAGATCAATGGCGTGGAAATCGCCCGCCGGCTGCTGCGGAGCACAGGGCTCAAGCGGCTGCGCGGAACGCTGCTGGTGGTGCCCATCGTCAATGTGTTCGGGTTCCTGCACCAGTCCCGCTACATGCCGGACCGGCGGGATCTGAACCGGTGCTTCCCGGGGACCGAGAAGGGCTCACTGGCCGGGCGCATTGCCTACCTGTTCCGGACCCAGGTGCTGGAAAAGGCCACCCATGTGATAGACCTGCATACAGGGGCCAGCCACCGTTTCAACCTGCCGCAGATCCGTGCGGAGCTGCGTAATCCAGTGACGGCGGACATGGCGGAGATCTTTGCGGCTCCCATTGTGATCAACGCCTCCCTGCGCGAGGGCAGCCTCAGGGCCTGTGCGGATGCCGCCGACGTTCCCGTGATCACCTATGAGGCTGGTGAGGCGCTGCGCTTCGACGAGGTGGCCATCAATACGGGGGTGCGCGGCATACTGCGTGTGATGCGCATGCTGGAGATGCTGCCCAGCCGCCGGCGCGGCCGGCACCGGCCCGCGAAGCGCTCTGAAGTGGCTTCAAACTCCACCTGGATGCGCGCGGAGACCGACGGCATCATGCGCCCCATTGCGGGCATTGGCCACCGGGTGAAGGAAGGGCAGAGACTGGCAGTGGTTGCGGATCCCTTTGGTCGGCTGGAGTCCTCTGTGACCAGCAGCGTCAATGGCATCGTCATCGGTATGAACAACCTGCCCATGGTCAATGAGGGGGAAGCCCTCTACCACGTGGCGCTGTTCGATGAGCTGGATGAGGCCATGAAGACCATGGATGCGTTCCGCGACCGCTACAAGCCGCTCCAGGGCGAGGAGCCCATGGCGGACCATCCCTGGGATAACGATCTGGGCCAGGAGACGAATAACAGCGACTCCTGACCCAGGGCGGTTACAGGTGTTCCTCGGCGTACTCGGCCAGCGGCGAGCGGGGAACGCCCTGCAGGTGGATGTGGCCGCCGTGCTTGAAGCCCTTGAAACGTTCGGTCATGTAGGTCAGGCCGGAACTCAGGGGGTTGAGGTAGGCGGTGTCAATCTGGGAGAGGTTGCCCAGGCATACCACCTTGCTGCCCGTGCCCGCCCGCGTGATGATCGTCTTGAGCTGGTGCGGGGTCAGGTTCTGGCTTTCATCGATGATGATCAGGCTGTGCTGGAAGCTGCGGCCCCGGATGTAGTTCAGTGACTTGAACTGCATGGGAACCTTGCTGAGGATGTAGTCCACGCTGCTGGTCATGTTCTCGTCATCCTCGTGCAGCGCCTCGAGGTTGTCCACGATCGCGCCCAGCCAGGGTTCCATCTTCTCGGATTCGGTCCCCGGCAGAAAGCCGATGTCCTCATCCAGACCCTGGGTACTGCGGGTGGTGATGATGCGCTTGTAGGTCTTGCTCGCAACGGTTAGCTCGATGGCGGCCGCCAGGGCCAGGATGGTCTTGCCGGAGCCGGCGGAGCCGGTGAGGTTAACCAGGTGCACATTCGGATCCATCAGCAGTTCCAGCGCCAGCCCCTGGTAGATGTCGCGGGGTGACAGGCCCCAGACCTGCTGGTGCATGAGGTCGTCCTGGAATAGATCCTCCACCACCAGCCGCTCCGGCTCGGTCTCCGTGATCCGGCCGATGAACCCCTGATGGTCGAGGATGAACTCGTTGATCTGGTAGTCCGCCATGGCCTCGGTGCGTGGGATCAGGTGCTCGGTGATGCCCTCGCGCTGGACGGTTTCCACCTTCTCGATGCCATCCCAGAAGGATCCCTCGAACTCGTGGTAGCCGGTGGGCAGGTAGCGCACGTCGTCCACCAGCTGGTCGGTCTGGTAATCCTCAGCTTCCAGGCCGCAGCCACGCGCCTTGAGGCGCATGTTGATGTCCTTGCTCACCAGGATGATGGGCCTGTCGCGGTGCTGGCGCTGAAGCCGGGCGAGGAGGTTGATGATGCGGTTGTCGTTAAGGTGATCCGGCAGCCCGTGTTCAACGTCGTCCTGACCGCCCATGGCAATGGAGAGGGTGCCCAGGGGTTCCGATTTCTCGCCGCGGCGGATGGGCACGCCATTGTCGATGTCGTGTGGGTCCGCGTCGCCGATCAGCCGGTCGATGGTCCGTATGGCCTGGCGGCAGTCGGCGGCCACGGCCTGCTTGCCGTTCTTCAGCTGGTCCAGCTCCTCGAGCACGGTCATGGGAATGACCACGTGGTGCTCTTCGAAGTTGAGGACGGCGGTGGGATCGTGGATCAGAACATTGGTGTCGACGACGTAGGTCTTGATCTGGGACTGGTCTTCCCGGGGCATGGGCTTGGTTACCTCAGAGCCGGTTGCTGGGCGTCAGGTGGGGGTACCGGAGTCGTCGGCCTCGAGACAACGCCGGGTCAGCTCCGGTTCCGCCACCAGCTTGAGCATGTCATAGGTGGTGATGATGCCGGTGATGGCCTCCTTTTCCGTCACGAAGATGCGGTGCAGGTGCTCCGCCATCATGATGTCGGCGATGGTCCGGACGCTGGTATCGGCGTCCACGGACATCACGCTGGGAGTCATGATGTCACGAACTTCCACGGGCATGCGAGTCATGCCCTCCAGCATCATCTGCCGGATCTGACGTGCTTCCTGTTTCTCTTCGTCCGAAAGCTCCTTCTCCGGCTCACCGCTGACCTGGTTCCAGCGGAATTCGGCAATGTCCTTGAGGGTGACGATGCCGATGATGCGTTCATTGTCGTCGCACACCGGGCTGCCGGTGATCTCGTTCTCCGTGAGGAACGCCGCCAGTTGCTGCATGGTCCAGTCCTGGGGGACGGCTTTCACGCTGGGGGTCATGATGTCCTGCGCGGTTACGGCCATGATTCAGCCTCCCTCCGCATCGGGAGTGGGTTCGCTGTCCGGGGTTACGTTTTCCTCCGGGGGGATGACGTCCACGAGCCGGCCTTCTTTATCGAACGCCAGCTCGTGGCCCTGGTAGCGCTCTTTCTGGACCACGTCGTTGAGCGTGCGCAGGGATTCGTAGGGGATATCCGTGGCCAGTTGGTTCACCAGCCAGTTGGGCAGGGAACCTCCGGGGGCGGCATGCTGGTACCAGACGATCCGGGTGCGGTTCTCACCTTCACGGGAGAATTCATAGACCGTGGAGGATTCGGGCATGCGCACATAGCCATCCTTCTTCCCGACACGGCCGTCCACGGATTCCATCTCAATGATGATATGGTCCCGGCTTTCGCCGGTGTGGGTCGTGATGTGCAGGACATAGTCCCGGTCACTGACCGGCCAGGGCATATCATTGATGGAATAGGCGTAGCGGTCCCGGAAGCTGCCGCCTTCCAGGTTCTCGGCGTGCGAGCACTGGTGGACCCATTCCATGCAGGATTCCGGGTTGGCCATCACTGCCATGACGGCTTCCAGAGGGGCATCCAGCACTGTTTCCGCGCGGAAGGCATCGATCCGCGAATTCTCCAGGTTGCGGGTGTGGACCTCGATTCCGTCCGAATCCACGGCCTTTTCCCAGTTCTCGTCGTCGGTCGGGACTTCCGCGTGCAGGCTGACGGTGGTCAGCAGGAGGACCAGTGTCTGAAGAGCGGTCAATACGGTTCGCATGGGCGCATCCGGACAGTGAGAAGGAACCCTCATGGTGACAGGGGCGCCGGACCGGATCTGCCGATTCCTCCGCAGCATGGCCAGGCGGTGCCCCGTGTGCCTCCCTACTGGGGGTCGGCGACCTCCTCGGGAAGGGTGACGTTGAGTTCCAGTACCGAGCAGCTGTCATTACGATCAAGCTGGACCTGGACCTGGTCGTCCTCGATCTCAACGTAGCGTCGGATCACAGCCAGCAGCTCCTGTTGGAGCTCGGGCAGGTAATCCGGCTGCTCCCGGGTGTTGCGCTCGTGTGCCACGATGATCTGAAGCCGTTCCTTGGCAACGGACGCGGACGACTTTTTCTTGGTCTTGAAGTAGTCAAAGAAACTCATCTCAGCCTCCGAACATGCGCTTGAGGAAGCCTTTCTTCTGCCCGTCGAGGAACCGCAGGGGGCGTTCCTCGCCCAGCAGCCTGGCTACGGCGTCCGCGTAGGCCCCACCGGCCTCGCTTTCGTCTTCCAGAATCACGGGAGAACCCTGGTTGGAAGCGTTGAGCACCGCCTGTGACTCCGGAATCACGCCCAGCAGTGAGATGCTCAGGATGTCGTTCACGTCCTCGAGGGACAGCATCTCACCGCGTTCCACTCGCTCACTGTTGTAGCGCGTGAGCAGCAGGTGCTCCTTGACCGGGTCCATGCCCTGTTCGGCACGGCGGGATTTGCTCTGGAGGATGCCCAGGATGCGATCCGAGTCGCGTACCGAGGAGACCTCCGGGTTGGTGACCACGATGGCTTCGTCCGCGTGGTAGAGCGCCATCAGGGCGCCGTGTTCAATGCCCGCCGGGGAGTCGCAGACGAGATAGTCAAAGGTCTCGCTCATCTCGTCCAGAACCTTCTGCACGCCCTCCGCCGTGAGCGCTTCCTTGTCCCGGGTCTGGGAGGCGGGAAGGATGAAGAGGTTGTCGACCCGCTTGTCGCGGATCAGTGCCTGGTTGAGCGTGGCCTCGCCCTGGATGACGTTGACGAAGTCGTACACCACGCGACGTTCGCAGTTCATGATCAGGTCCAGGTTGCGCAGGCCCACGTCGAAGTCGATGACGGCTGTCTTGTAGCCGCGCTGCGCAAGGCCGGTGCTGATGGAGGCGCTGGTGGTGGTCTTGCCCACCCCGCCCTTGCCGGATGTCACTACTATGATTCGTGCCAAGGTTGTTGTCCTGTTTGCTGTTCTGTCGTTCCGTTAACGGGTCAGCGGGTCCACTGTCAGTACGTCGCCCTCGAGGCGGATCCTGGCCGGCGTCCGCCAGTCATCGCCCTGCAGATCCTCGGAGATTTTATAGTGCCCAGCCACGGACACAAGCTCCGCTTCCAGTGACTGACAGAAGATGCTCGCGCTGGTGTCGCCGTGCACGCCGGCGAGCGCCCGCCCGCGGAGTGGGCCATAGATGTGGATATGGCCGGCCGCGAGCACTTCCGCCCCGGCGCCAACCGGCGCCATGATAATGAGATCACCTTCGGGGGCATAGACCTGCTGGCCGGAGCGTACCGGCTGTGTAACCAATCGGCCGGCACCGGTGCTGGTGGTTTCCGGGGCGCTTTCCTCTGTGCTCTCTGCGGTGTCCTGTTCAGGTTCGGGCACGGGCCTGGGGGCGCTGGCCTGGCCGCCGGGGAGCCAGGCCAGGGCGGCGTTGCGGGCCAGGCGCCGGATATCGTCGTCACCCCCACGCACGCCCAGGACCTGGATGGAGTGCGTGCGGCAGATGCCAATGAGCTGGAAGAAGTCCAGATCGGCCACGTTGCCCTCGTAATGATCCAGCCCGATCACCAGTGGCAGGTCGCGGAAGAAATTCGGGGCCTGTCGGATCTTGTCGCGCAGATCCCGCTCCAGAGCATCCGGGTCGAAATGGTGCAGTTCCATCACGGTCAGCGTCTGGCTGGCACCGCGCAGTTCGAAGCAGGCGCGGTTCTCGGTTGCCGTGGCGGCGGGTTCGCTCATCGGGCTATCCTTTTTCGGGTATCGCTGTCCTGACACGGGCTCTATGGCGCCCTAAGATACAGCCTGCACTGAATCCACGGCAACTCCGGAGATGCCCTTTGACCCGCAAGATCATCCATTGCGACGCGGACTGCTTCTACGCGGCGGTGGAAATACGGGACAATCCGGCGCTGGCGGGCCGCCCCATTGCCGTGGGCGGGGCCACCGGGCGCGGTGTTGTGGCCACCTGCAGCTACGAGGCACGGGCCTTTGGCGTGCGTTCCGCCATGCCGGTTTCGGAGGCGCTGCGCCTGTGCCCGCACCTGGAGTTGCTGCCCACGGACATGCCCCGCTACCAGGCGGTTTCGCGCGACTTCATGGCCATCCTGCGCGAGACCTCGCCGGTCCTGGAGCCGCTCTCGCTGGACGAGGCCTACCTGGATGTTACCGGCATTGACCACTTCCAGGGCAGTGCCACGCGCATGGCCGAGCATATCCGGGCACGGGTGCGGGATGAACTGGGGATTACGGTTTCTGCAGGTGTGGCGCCGAACAAGTTCCTGGCCAAGATCGCCAGTGACTGGCACAAGCCGGACGGGCTCTGTGTGATCACCCCGGAGGAGGTGGCGGATTTCGTGCCCCGGCTGCCGGTGACAACGCTGCACGGCGTGGGGCCCCGGACCGCGGAAAAACTGCATGGACTGGGAATCAATACCTGCGGGGACCTGAGGGAGTGGTCGGAACTGGCCCTGCGGGAGCGTTTCGGGCGCTACGGGGCGCGTCTTTACGGGCTGGCCCGGGGCGAGGACGATCGGCCGGTACAGGTAACCCGCCCGCGCAAGTCGATCAGCGTGGAGAACACCTACAGCCAGGATCTGGCCACCCTGGCCGAGTGCCGGCGGGCTCTTGAGGGGCTGGTCTCGGACCTTGAGAGGCGCATGCGCCGCAAGGGCCTGGACAGCGCCGACGCGGGCCAGTTTGAGAAGCTGTTCGTTAAGCTGCGGTTTTCCGATTTCGAAACCCATACGCGTGAGATGGTGTGGCGCCGCCCTGAGCATCCGGGCGCCGCTGACTTTACGCCCCTGCTGGATACGCTTTATGGCGATGTGCCGCGCCCCGTGCGGCTGCTCGGGCTGGGCGTGCGGCTGCCCGAGGTCAGGCGTGGCGGCCACCAGCTGGCCCTGTTCGATGCCGGCGGCCGGCCTGTTACACCCGCTTCAGGCGGGCAGCAGCGGCAGCAGGGCAATGAGCGCGGGGGCGAAGTGCAGGGCGATGAAAGCGCATCCAGCCCCGATGAGGCTGCCGGCGAGGACGTCTGAGGGGTAGTGCAGCCCCAGCACCACGCGCGAGGCCAGCACCGCTACGGTGAACGGCAGTACGGCCCATCCCAGCAACGGCATGCCATGGAACAGCAGCACCGTGAAACACACCGCGTGCAGGCTGTGGCCGGAGGGGAAGCTGCCCCGGTCCAGCGGTGGCGAACCGCAATGGATTGCCGGGAAGCTGATGAAAGGGCGCTCGCGCACCAGGCAGGTCTTGAGCAGCTTGTACAGCAGGGTGCAGGCGGCGCCTGTGAGCGTCATCAACGCCGCCAGGGCCCACCCCTTGAGGCCATTGATGGCCGGCAGCGCCAGGATGAGGGCGTACCAGAGCCAGCCATCCCCGAGCCGGCTAACGATCCGGAAGAAGGGCGTGACCGCTGGAAAGGCGAGGCTGCGGTTCAGGCGCAGGCACCAGCGCCCTTCGCCGTGATCAATACGGGTGAAGACCCGCGACAGGCGGTGTGGCGTCATGCTGAGCGGCCTCCTCGGTGGGCTCCAGAAGGAGCTGTTCGAACCGTTCCGCGAGTACGGACCAGTCCAGTGTCTGCGCGTGCTCCCTGGCGTTCCCGCCAATCTGGCGTCGGAATCCGGGTCTGTCGGCGAGCTCAAGGGCGGCAGCGGTGAAGCCCTCGGTGTCGCCGGGGGGCGCCTTCATGCCATGGACCCGGTGGCGGATGTGCTCGCGGGCGGCCGCCTGGTCAAATGCCACTACGGCCAGGCCCGAGGCCAGTGCTTCCGTCACGACGTTGCCGAAGGTGTCCGACTCACTGGGAAACAGGAAGATATCCGCCGAGGCATAGTGGCGGGCCAGATCCACACCGCGACGGGTACCCCGGAAGATGAACTCCGGGTGGGCCCGTTCCAGGGTCTGTCTCAGTGGCCCGTCACCGACCAGCACGAAGCGGGCGGACGGGTGACAGTCGCGCAGGCGCTCAAAGGTGCTGACGGCCTGCATCAGGTTCTTTTCAGCCGCGAGGCGCCCTACATAGAGCACCACAGGCGCGTTGCCCGCGTTCCACTGTGCCCGCAGGACCCGGCTGCGCCGATCGGGGCTGAAGAGCTGGCTGTCCACGCCACGGCTCCAGCAGTGGGTGGTGTGGACACCCCAGCCGGAGAGCTGATCGCAGATGCGGGTGGTGGGGGCCAGGGTAGCGCCGGTGCGGTTGTGGAACGCAACGAGGTAGCTCCGGATCAGGGGCTCCATGAAACCGGCGCCATAGTAGCTGCTGTACTGGTGGAAGTTGGTGTGAAAGCCGGACAGGCAGGGGAGGCCCAGTTCCCGTGCGGCGGCCACCGCGCTCCAGCCCAGCGGTCCCTGGGTGGCCACGTAGATTGCATCCGGCGGCTTCTGGCGCCAGAGCCTGCGGAGCCGCCGGCGCGCCCCCAGGCCGAAGCGCAGCGTGGGGTAGCCGGGCAGGGGCAGGCCCCGCACGCGCAGGGTGCGTTCCCCGAACAGTGGGTTGTGGCCGCCAGGGGGTTCATCGCGCTGGTGGGGTCGGATGAGGGTCAGCCGGTGCCCGCGCCGTGCGAGTTCACGGCAGAGGTTGCCCAGGGTGCCCGCGACGCCGTTGATCTCGGGCGGAAAGGTCTCGGTAACCAGTGCGATGTGCTGTTCCTGCATGCTTGATTCTCCGGGGCTGGGCGGACAGGGTCAGTCTCCCCCGGGAGCGTTACCGTTTTCTGACACGGGTGTGATGTTCTGATGACAACGTGTGGCATTGCGGTGACCCCGGGATGGACTTAGCATGCAGGGACAACCAGCAGGAGGTGACTGTAATGGAGAAACGCCAGCTAGGCCGGACGGGCATCGAGGTGAGTGTGATCGGCCTCGGGACCATGACCTGGGGGGAACAGAACACAGAACAGGAGGCCTTTGAGCAGCTGGATTACGCGGTGGATCAGGGCATCAACCTGATTGATGCCGCCGAGATGTACCCGGTACCACCACGTGCCGAAACCCAGGGGCTGACCGAGACCTATCTGGGCAACTGGCTGAAAAACCGTGGAAAGCGGGATGACCTGGTGATCGCCACCAAGGTGACCGGGCGCAGTGATATGGACTACATCCGGGGTGGGCCACGCCTGACCCGGGAGCAGATCCACCAGGCGGTGAACGACAGCCTGAAGCGCCTCCAGACGGATTACATTGATCTCTACCAGGTGCACTGGCCCGAGCGTAAGGCCAACTTCTTCGGCAAGCTCGGCTATAACCCCGTGGACGACTCGGATGCAGTCCCCATCGAGGAGACTCTGGAAGCCCTTAATGAACTGGTGGAAGCCGGCAAGATCCGGCACATCGGGCTTTCCAACGAGACCGCCTGGGGCGCCATGACCTGGCTGAAGGAAGCAGAGCGCCGGGGCTGGACGCGCCCGGTGAGCATCCAGAACCCCTACAGCCTGCTGAACCGCTCCTACGAGGTGGGCCTTGCCGAGGTCTCGCTGCGCGAGGATTGCGGGTTGCTGGCCTATTCGCCCCTGGCCTTCGGGGCCCTGAGCGGCAAGTACCTGGGCGGGCAGAAGCCGGCCGGAGCGCGGCTCACGGAGTTCTCGCGTTTTACCCGCTACACCTCGGAGCAGGCCCAGGAGGCGACCCAGGCGTACGTGAATCTGGCGGGCGAGCATGGGCTGTCCCCCGCGCAGATGGCGCTGGCATGGGTGAATTCGCGGTCCTTCCTGACCAGCAACCTGGTGGGGGCCACCACGATGGAGCAGCTTTCCGAGAACATCGGCAGTGCCAGCATCCAGCTCTCCGAAGAGCTGCTCGATCGGATTGAGGCGCTGCACCAACGCTACACCTACCCCTGCCCGTGAGCTGCCCATGAGTGAGGAACGCACAGGCGCGCATTTCCGCCAGGCGGAACGGTGTGCCGAGGAGTTGATCCGCCGCCTGGATGGCGATGTCCGGATTGCCCTGCCTTTGGGGTTGGGCAAGCCGGTGCATCTGATCAACGCGCTCTACCGGCGTGCCTGTGAGGATCCGAAAATCCGGCTGCACATCATGACGGCGCTGTCGCTGGAGAAGCCGGGAGGCGGGAACTCTCTGCAGAAGCGCCTGATGGAGCCGTTCGTGGAACGGGTCTTTGAGGGCGTGCCCGAGCTGGCGTACGCCCAGGCGGTGAGCCGGGGCGAGCTGCCGGACAATGTCACCGTCACCGAGTTTTTCTTCAAGGCGGGCAGCCGCCTGGGCAATCCGGACCAGCAGCAGCGGGTGGTTCTGACCAACTACACCCATGTGGTGCGGGATCTTCTGGCGCTCGGGGTCAATGCGGTGGGGCAGATGCTGGCGCCGGACGGCGATGGCCGACAGGTGAGTCTGAGCTGCAATCCGGACCTCACACTCGACATCCTGCCGGAACTGGAGAAGCAGCGCGATTCCGGGCAAGCGGTTGTGATCGCCGGGGAACTCAACCCGGAGCTGCCCTGGTTCGGTAATGACGCCGCGCTGGACCGCGACACCTTTGACCTCGTTCTCGAGCCCCACAACCAGCCCATGCGCCTGTTTCCGGTGCCGGATCTGCCGGTGGAACCGGCGGATTACCTGATCGGGTTCTACGCCGCCAATCTGGTCCGTGACGGCGGCACCCTGCAGGTGGGTATCGGCGCCCTGGGCTCGGCGGTCGTGTACAACATCCTCTTCCGGCACCGGGACAACGGGCTGTTCAATGAGCTTTCCCGGCGCCTGGATGCCCATTCGCGCTTTCCGGAGCTGGCGGCGATCGGCGGTACGGGGCGTTTCGAGGAAGGCCTCTACGGCTGTAGCGAAATGATGGTGGAGGGCTTCCTGCACCTCTATCAGGCGGGCATCCTCAAGCGTCAGGTGGTGGCCGACCGGGCCCTGCAGCAGCTTCTGGATGACGGCGTCATTCCGGATCCGCTTGATATCTCCGCGCTGGATCGGCTGTGCGAGGCGGGTTGTATCGAGACCGTTCTGAAGGCGCGGGACGTGCAGTGGCTGGTGCGCTTCGGTTTCCTTGATGACGCATGCGAACTTAAGGGCGGGCGCCTGGCTCTGGGCGACGAGGCGGTGCGCCCGGACCTCGCTGATGACCAGGCGCGCGCGCTGATTGAGCAGTATGCCCTGAAGGAACAGCTTGACGGCGGCGTGGTCATGCATGGTGGCTTCTTCCTGGGGCCGGAACGCTTCTACCAGGGGTTGCGGGAGCTGGATGACGCGCAGCGGGCCCGCTTTGACATGACCAGCGTTGGGTTCGTGAACCATCTCTACGATCATCCGCTGGGCGATCAGGCACTGAAGACCGCCCAGCGCCGCCGCAGCCGTTTCATCAACTCGGTGATGATGCAGACCCTGAACGGGGCCGCCGTATCCGATGGGCTTGAGGATGGCCGTGTGGTCAGCGGTGTGGGTGGTCAGTACAACTTCGTGGCCATGGCCCATGAGCTGCCCGAGGGGCGTTCCATACTGACGCTTCGGGCAACACGCATCAGCGCGGGCCGACCGGAGTCCAACATCCGCTTCAGCTATGGCCACTGCACCATACCGCGCCATCTGCGCGATATCGTGGTGACCGAATACGGCGTGGCCGATGTGCGTGGGCAGCCCGATGTCGAAGTCTACAAGCGGCTGATCTGCATTGCGGATTCACGCTTCCAGAACGAGCTCATGCGTGAGGCGAAGAAAGCCGGCAAGATCCCGAAGGACTGGAAAGTCCCGCGGGCACACCGCAACAATTACCCGCAGCGCATCGCGGAAGCCATGGCGCCGCTGCGGGATCATCACCAGCTGTTCCCGGCGTTCCCCTTCGGTACGGACTTCACTGAGGTGGAGCAGGGACTGGTCCAGGCTCTCCAGTGGCTGCGCGATGCGACCGGCTCAAGACGTGGTCTGCTGGCAGTACTCTGGCGCGCCCTGCGTCAGTCCGCCCCCGGGGCGGCGGAAAGGCCGGCGCTGGAGCGCATGGGGCTGACGCAGCCTGGCGGATGGCGTGAACGGCTGGAACAGCGGCTTGTCATACATGCACTGCGGGTCACAGGGGTGACCCGTACACAATGATCGAAACAGGGGTAAAGCACGACAGCATGGCGGAACAAAGGGTTTATCGACTGGGGTATCAGCTGAAGAATCGTGAAGGCGAGGTTGTGGACAGTTCCGTGGGAGCGGAACCGCTGCACTTTGTCAGTGGCTGCGGGCAGATGATCGAGGGCATTGAGCGCGCCGTGGATGGGCGTGAGGTGGGCGAGTGCCTGGAAGTGACCATTCCCCCGGCGCTGGCCTATGGTGAACACCAGCCCGAGAAGGTCCGGAAAATGCCGCGCAGTATGTTCCAGGGCGTTGAAAAGCTCGAAGAGGGCATGAAGTTCCAGACGGATTCCGGCGATGAGGCCCAGGTGGTGAAAGTGGTGGGCTTCGAGGACGAGCAGGTGCTGGTGGATGCCAATCATCCTCTGGCCGGAATCACCCTCTATTTCGATCTGGAAATACTGGAAGCCCGGGATGCTACCCCGGAGGAAATCGAGGCTGGAGAGCCGCTGGCCTGAAGTCAGCGCTGACATGCAAACTCGCATTCAGTGTGTATACTTGTGTTACACAATGTTTGATGTACGACCCGGCGCCTGCGCCTCAATCCCGCGACAGGACTGACAATGGAAACAATAACGAACGAGACGGATGCCGTGGAACAGACCAGTGAAGCCTCCCGCGTTCTCATCGTTGAGGACGATGAGCGGCTGGCGGAGCTGACCCGGGATTTTCTGGAGAAGAACGGCCTGGTGGTGTCGCTGGAAACCAACGGCGCCCACGCGGTAGAGCGGATACGGGATGAAACCCCGGATCTGGTGGTTCTCGACCTGATGCTCCCGGGGGAGGATGGCCTGGCCATCTGCCGCCGTGTTCGCCCGTTCTACAACGGGCCCATACTGATGCTGACCGCCCGCACGGATGACCTGGATCAGGTTCTGGGGTTGGAGATGGGGGCGGATGACTACATGTCCAAGCCGGTGCGCCCCCGGGTCCTGCTGGCCCGGATCCGGGCGCTGCTGCGCCGCATCAGTGAGCCGTCTGCCCAGGCCGGTGGTGGCTCGACCCAGTCAGGGTCCGACAGTGCGCCGGAGCGCCTGGTCTTCAACAATCTGGTGGTGGATCATTCCATGCGTGAGGCCTGGCTGGACGATGAGAGCATCGACCTGACCAGCGCCGAGTTCGACCTGCTCTGGCTGCTGGCCAGCAGCGCGGGGCGTGTGCTCAGCCGTGAGGAGATCTTCACGTCCCTGCGCGGCATTGAGTATGACGGCCAGGACCGTTCCATTGACGTACGGGTATCGCGCATCCGGCCCAAGATCGGCGACGATCCGGTGCACCCGCGCCGCATCAAGACGGTGCGCAGCAAGGGTTACCTGTTCGTTCGCGACGTCTAGGCATCAATGTCTCTGGGGCGCTACTACCTCCGCGTCTACGGTGCCCTGATCCTGGTGGCGCTCGGCGTCACCCTGGTGGGTGCCGCATTGGTGGTGACCATCAACGGTGTGCGGAAGCAGGCGTTTCTCGAACACCATCCCCAGCCGGTTCTGGACTGGCTCGCCCAGCATCCCCGGTCGGTTGATCCCGTCAACGCCAGAACGGACTCTTCCCGATTGCGCCTGCTGCCCAGGCAGGCGGTCTCCCTGAACGACGTGGCCCGGGAGCGCCTTGAGTACGGGCAGGTGCTGGCCCAGCGTCGGGGGGACGCGGTCTATTTCTACCGTCTGGCCCCGAATGCCGGGGTGTTGGAGCTGCGCGCCGAGGACCCGTACCGGCATGTGGCGGAACTGGCGGCCAGCACGCTGGTGCATGTGGCGGCGCGCTCACGCGGTTCAGACCCCGTCGCGATGGGGGCCGCTCTGGGTGTGCACGCAACTCCGCTGGAGACTCCTGAGCAGCTGCCGGGGCCATCGGCGCTGGACCGGATTGCCCGCGGTGGCATTGTCTACCATCAGCCCCATCCCCGTGAGCCCGCTTACAGCTACGCAGCGCTGGGTGACGGCACCCTGGTCTCGATCGCCCATCCGCCGCCGTTCCGTTACTGGTCCTGGTCCTTGGCACTGGTGCTGGCAGGGCTGGTGGCCGCGGTTCTGGGGGCGGTGGTCTATTTCCTTCTGGCTGGCCTGCACCGGCGTCTGCGTGGCATTGAAGGGGCGGTATCGCGTATCGCCCGTGGTGAACTGGACGCCCGCGTCAGTGAGGAAGGCGATTACATGGGCAGGCGGCTGGCGGGTGCCTTCAACCGCATGGCGGAGCATATCCAGCGGCTGGTCAGCGTCCAGAGTGAAATGATCCACGGCGTCTCCCATGAACTGCGCACGCCCGTGGCCCGGATCCGCTTCGGGGTCCAGATGATCGAGGACTGTGAGGACCCTGAGATGCTGCGCTCTCAGCTGGGTGCCATAGACGGGGATATCCAGGAGCTGGACGAGCTCATTGATGAGATCCTGACCTATGCCCGCCTGGAGCAGGGCGGTCCCATCATGGCGGTGCAGCGGCTCGATATTGCTGACGTCGTGGATCAGGTGATCGAGGAACAGCAGAGTATCCGTCCAGAGCTGCGCATCGAGTCCGATATTCCAGGGGATTCGCGGTCCCACGCGGAGGCGGATGCGGAACCCCGCTACATACACAGGGCCATCCAGAACCTGGTGGGCAATGCCGCCCGCTACGCCAGTGAGCGGGTTCTGGTGGCCTGCCATTTCGATGACCAGACCATGCGTATTGATGTCCAGGATGACGGCAAGGGCATTCCCGAGGAGGACTGGGACAAGGTGTTCACCGCCTTTGCCCGCCTGGATGACAGTCGCACGCGCAGCTCCGGGGGTTATGGTCTGGGCCTGTCGATTGTCCGGCGCATCCTGTACTGGCACGGTGGCCAGGCGTTCGTGGGGCGTTCGGAGACCCTGGGCGGAGCCTGCTTCACGCTGGTCTGGCCCCGTCATCAGCCCCGGGATCAGCATGAGGGCAGCGCGCGCACGGAGGATCCGTCATGACCCGAATACTTGCCATTGACCAGGGCACCACCAGTTCGCGGGCTATCCTGTTCGATGAGGATGGTCAGCCCCGCCAGATCGCCCAGCATGAATTCCAGCAGTTCTATCCTGGAGACGGCTGGGTGGAGCACGATCCGATGGAGATCTGGAATACCACCCACAGGGCCTGCCTGGAAGTGCTGCAGCAGGAGGGCATTACGGCCCGTGAGGTCGCCGGTATCGGCATCACCAACCAGCGCGAGACCACCATCGTCTGGGACAGGGCCACAGGCGAGCCCATCCATCGCGCCATTGTCTGGCAGGACCGTCGCACCACGCCCCAGTGCGAGACCCTCAAACGCCAGGGCTGGGAATCCACGCTGGTGGAACGGACTGGTCTTCTGATGGATCCCTATTTCTCGGCCACCAAGCTGGGCTGGATCCTGGATCATGTAGAGGGGGCGCGGACGCGGGCTGAACGCGGTGAACTGGCGTTCGGCACCATCGACACCTGGGTTCTCTGGAAGCTGACCAATGGCCGTGTGCACGCCACTGATGCCACCAATGCCTCGCGCACGGCGCTTTTCAACATCCACGAGCAGAAATGGGATGAGCGTCTCCTGGAGCTTTTCCGCATCCCCGCCGCGCTGCTGCCGGACGTACAGGACAGCGCCTCGGACTTCGGGCGCACGGATCCACAGGTGCTGGGCGAGGCGGTGACGGTGGGCGGCATCGCCGGGGACCAGCAGGCCTCACTCTTCGGCCAGACCTGCTTTGAGCGCGGTATGGCCAAGAGCACCTACGGCACCGGCTGTTTCCTGATGCTCAATACCGGCAGCGAGGCGATCCGTTCCGAGAACCGGCTTCTGACGACCGTCGGCTACCGGCTGGAAGGGCAGACCACCTACGCCATGGAGGGCAGTATCTTTGTGGCCGGTGCGGCCATCCAGTGGCTGCGGGATGGCATCAAGCTGATCCAGAGTGCGGACGAGTGCGAACCCATGGCGGAATCCGTGGGCGTGGAGAATCCGGTCTACCTGGTGCCCGCCTTCACCGGGCTGGGCGCGCCCTACTGGGATCCCCACGCCCGCGGCGCCATTCTGGGGCTGACCCGGGATACGGGCATCGAGGACATCGTGACCGCCGGCCTGCAGTCGGTGTGCTACCAGACCAAGGACCTGGTCCGGGCCATCCAGAACGACGGCGCGCCGTTGGAGGAACTGCGCGTGGATGGGGGCATGGTGGTGAACAACTGGTTGATGCAGTTCCTGGCCGATATCCTCAACGTGGCTGTGGACCGGCCCGCGATCACCGAAACCACGGCGCTGGGCGCGGCCTGTCTGGCCGGGCTCCAGACCGGTGTGTACGACGGGCTGGACCGCATCCGCGAGCGCTGGCATGTGGACCGCCGGTTCGAACCGGCCATGGCCCCGGCGGTGCGTGAGCGCGCCTACCAGGGCTGGCTGGATGCGGTTGAGAAGGTGACGCGCTCGCGCTGAGTGGTGCTCAGTCGAGCCGGTCGAAGCCGAGGATCAGCCCCTCAAGCAGTGCCTTCTGGGCATGCAGCCGGTTTTCCGCCTCGTCCCAGACCACGCTGCTGCGGTGCTCCAGCATGTGTTCCGAGATCTCCTCGCCACGGTGGGCCGGCAGGCAGTGCATGAAGAGCGCATCCCGGTCGGCGTGCTCCATCAGCTCCGGTGACACCTGGTAGCTGCTGAAGTCCCTGATGCGTTTCTGCTGTTCCTCTTCCTGGCCCATGGAGGCCCAGACGTCGGTCACCACCAGGTTGGCGTCGCGTACGGCCTCTTGCGGGTCGTTCACGATCCGCACCCGGTCTTGGTTGGCTGCCACCAGGGCGCTGTTGGGCTCATAGCCCTCCGGGCAGGCCACCACCAGCTCGAAATCGAACTGCAGTGCCGCGTTGATGTAGGAGTTGCACATGTTGTTGCCATCGCCTACCCAGACGACTTTTGCGCCCTGGATGGAGCCCCGGTGCTCGCGCCATGTCTGCATGTCCGCCAGGAGCTGACAGGGATGGAAATCGTCGGTCAGCGCGTTGATGACCGGTGTGCTGGAGAAGGTGGCAAAGCGCTCGAGCGTCTCGTGACTGAAGGTGCGGATCATGACCGCATCCACCATGCGCGAGATCACACGGGCGCTGTCCTCCACGGGCTCACCGCGGCCCAGCTGGGTATCCCGGGGCGAGAGGAAGATGGAACCTCCGCCGAGCTGGGTCATGCCCGCTTCGAAGGAGACACGGGTCCGGGTGGAGGATTTCTCGAAAATCATCCCCAGACTGCGATTGTGCAGGGTGTCCCGGTGGATGCCCTGGTCACGCTCCCGGCGCAGGGCCGAGGCGTGATCCAGTACACGCGTCAGTTCATCGTTGTCCAGATCCAGCAGTGTCAGGAAGTGTCGGACGGTCATGCTGTTTTCCCTTTATAGCAGGCAGCGTTACTGGCGCGGGCGGTCACGGTCATCGGCGGCGTACAGCTTGATGATCCGGATGACCTGGTCCGCCAGGTAATCCGCTTCGTCGTCGGTCATGGTCAGTGGTGGCAGCAGCCGGATCACCCGCTCCCGGGTGATGTTGAGCAGGATGCCCTGGACTTTGGCCAGCAGCACCAGTTCCGAGCAGGGTTCGGTGAGCTCAATGCCCAGCATCAGTCCCTGGCCCCGGATGTCGTGTATGTATTCCGCTCCTTCCAGGTGTTCCCGGAAACGGTCGAGCAGCCGCTGACCCAGAACGCGGGCGCGATCCGTGAGCGCATCCTGTTCAATCGCATCCAGCACGGCGAGGGCGGCGGCACAGCCCAGGGGGTTGCCACCGAAGGTGGAGCCGTGGCTGCCGGGGCCGAAAACCCGGGCGGCGTCGCCCCGGGCCAGACAGGCGCCGATCGGGTAACCGTTGCCAAAACCCTTGGCCAGTGTGACCACATCCGGCTCAACCCCTGCCTGCTGGCAGGCCAGGTAGGTGCCGGTGCGGGCGTTGCCGGTCTGGACTTCGTCCAGCATCAGCAGCCAGTTGTTGCGGTCACAGATGTCACGGAGTCCGGGCAGGTAGTCCGGGTCCGGAATGGTCACGCCGCCTTCGCCCTGAACGGGCTCGACCAGAATGGCGACGACATCATGGTTGGCCTCTGCAATGGCCTCGATTGCTGCCAGATCATTGAAAGGGGCGCGCACGAAGCCGCTGACCAGTGGCTCGAAGCCGGCCTGGACGCGGCGGTTACCGGTGGCTGTCAGGGTCGCGAGGGTACGCCCGTGAAAGGCGTTTTCCATCACAATGATGCTGGGGTTGGTCACGCCGCGCTGGTGGCCGTAATGGCGTGCCAGCTTGATGGCCGTCTCGTTGACCTCAGCGCCGGAGTTGGCGAAGAAGGCACCGTCCATGCCGGTAAGGCTGCAGACACGGTGCGCCAGCTCCTGCTGGAGCTTGCAGTGGAACAGGTTTGAACAGTGGGTCAGGCGTTCCGCCTGTTGGCTTATGGCGCCCGCCACGCCGGGATGGCTGTGCCCCAGGCCGCATACGGCGATACCTGTGAAGGTGTCCAGGTAGCGCTGGCCCTCGGTATCATAGAGCCACATCCCGCGACCGTGTTCAAAGACGACGGGCAGGCGACCGTAAGTGTTGAGCAATGGCTGGTTCGCCATGGCAGAGGGCCTCACTGAAACAAAAAAGGCAGCCTTCAAAGCTGCCTCCGTGTGAAGCCAATACTAGCGTTAAACTCGGGGGCTGGCAAACCGGGCCGGTGGCTGCACGCTTCGCCGGAAGGCTGTAGCGAATAACCCAGTACAATGGTCAGGTATGGGTATGTCCTGTAGAATGAAGCCCGATAACGATCAGCGTGTTCCAGCTGGAGGATCAATGGACATCAACGACACCATCAAGCAACAACTCAGTGAAAACCCCATCCTGCTGTATATGAAGGGAACGCCCCAGGCGCCCCAGTGCGGGTTTTCCGCCAAGACGGTCCAGGCTCTCATGGCCTGTGGCCAGCGTTTCGCCTACGTGAATATTCTCGATAACGACGAGCTGCGCGAAGGGCTCAAGGTCTATTCCAACTGGCCGACCTACCCGCAGCTGTACGTGAACGGTGAGCTGGTCGGTGGCTGCGACATCATCCTGGAGATGCACGAAAGCGGTGAGCTCCAGGAAGTGGTGGACAGTGCCGCCGAGGCAACTGAGGATAATTCCGGCGCCTGAGATCACTCCGGCCGGGCCGGCTCGAATATGAGCCGGACACTGAAGCGGCGGCGTCCCTCCGGTGGCACCGGGAAGGGCGTTGCCGCCAGGGCGGCTTCCCGCGCCACCCCATCAAGCTCCGGGATCGCCGAGGGTGTGCCCACCCGGGCCCGCCTGAGGGCTCCATTGGTCATAAGCCTCAGATCCAGGACTACCTCTCTGGGCTCCTCCAGTTCCGCCAGAAGCGGCGTGTATTCCACTTCCCGGGCAATCTGTTCCCACAGTGCGATTTCGTAGTCTGAGCGTTCCCGTCTGTCGTCCTGGCTGAGCCGGGTAACCGGTGTGCGCGTATCGGCCTCGTTGGCCGGGGCATCGTGGCCGGCGTTACTGGCCGCCTTGTCCGGCGAAGGCGATTCTTCGGGCTGGCCAGCGGTTTCCCGGGGGGCATCCTTTCCGTTGGCTTTTCCAGCCGGTGAAGCCGTCGGCTCCGCGGACCTGTCTGTTGTGCCCGGTGTGGTGGCGTTGGCTTCGGGAGCGCTGGTTCCCGGGGCCTCATCGCGCGGGGCCTGCTGGTCCCGGGTTCGGGGCGGGGACTCCGGCTGCACCGGTGACCGCTGGTTGCTGCTGCCCGGCGGAGCGATGCGTACGCTGACAGCCGGCGCGGGCTCTTCTGGAGCCGGCAGGGAAAGCCACGCATTGACCAGGGTGCCCAGGACCACATGGATAAAAAGGGCCACCGACAGCGCCAGTACAAGCGGGTAAGGGGTCTGTTGGTTCGGGGGCTCTGTCATGTACTCCAGGGCCGTTGGCCGTCCATGCTTTAGCCGGCCTTGCGGTTCAGGCCTCCGACAACGGCATGCAGTGCCCGGTCGATCAGTGCGCCCTGCTCGAGCAGGGTCATGCGCCCGCGCCTGAGCTCGTGGGCCAGGTCGGCGCGGCTCTTTTCCGCCACCTTCAGGCCCATGCGGTTGACGAATACAAAGCTGTCGGCATCCTCAATGACTGCGGACAGCTTACAGCGGAATTGGGTGCCGTTGACAAGGTGAAATTCCACCCAGTCGCCGATGCTGATGGTTTCCAGCTTCTCGTAGTGCTCCGCCATGGCGGCATCCTCGAACGCCTGGCTCTGCTTGACCGCGGTCTGTACGACAGGTTCCGGGGGCGGGCCGTCCTCGGCCGCTTCCGCCAGGGCCTGGCGGCGGAAGGCCTGGGTGAGATCCCGTTTGAGGCCTGTCATGGTCTCGTCCAGGCGGTTGGCATTGTAGGAGACTTCCTCCAGGCCGGCCCTGATGGTCTTGATCAGGGTGGGCACAAGGCGCACCCACTGCTCACGGCCATCGCTTTCCGCCTGGGGGCGCAGGCACCACAGCAGATCGTCCACAACCCTGACGGTATGGGCCCAGCGGTGTTCGTTGTCATCGCGCAGATAGGCCAGGAACATGACCCGGCTCCAGCCCTGGGTCAGCAGCTGGTGTACGTGTTCCGGGACATTCCGTCCGTCCAGCCGCTCCCGCAGGACCTGGTCTACCGTCTCCTGAGCGCGGCGGGACTTGATACGGCCCCTTTCGGATTCCCGCGTGCGCTGCTCGACCAGTGTCGCCTTGCGGGTCTCGCGCTGCAGGAACTGTTCGAACTCGTCGTACAGCGTTTCGAAGAGGGCGATGTCGCCATCAAATTCCTCCAGGATGCGTTGCACCACCCGCTGGATCTCGTTATACAGCCGATCCCGGTTCTTCTCGCTGTGGTCGTTCCATCCGATGCCTGCCCTCGCCAGGGCGTTGAGCAGCTTGCGCGCCGGGTGGGAGGGGTTGCTGAGGAAGGAGCGGTCACGGACCACCACCTTGAGAACCGGAATCTGCAGCCGGCTGATCAGTGCCTGGATCGGGGGTGAGAGGTTGCGGTCGTCGAGGATGAACTCGAACAGCAGGGCGACCAGGTTGATCAGGTCCTCGTCCATGGTCTCGAGTGCGGCCTGATTACCCTGCGTCTCGGACTGGCGCTCCAGCAGCTCGCCCACCAGGCCGCGCAGATCGGGGCGGTCCGGGGCGCCCTGGCTCAGGTCGCTCCGGGGCTGGGGTTGGGGGATTCTTGAAAGCAAATCGTACAATTCCCTTTTGGATACGATATGGAAGGAGTCAGAGGGCGCGTTGCCCATGGCATCGGTGCTGTAGCGACGGTAGCCGGACAGCAGCGAGCTGATGCTCGACAGGAATTCCCTGGCCTCGTCACTGGCTTCCTGTTCCGTGCGGTCGCCCGTTTCATGCCGGGGGCGCTCCGGATCCGGGTGATCCTGGCTGCCCCGGGTATGGACCTCGTAGCGGAAATCCGGGATCACTCCGGCCTGGATCAGGATGCGGTTGGCCTCATCGAGCACGATGCCCAGGCTGGCGAGCAGATACCGGTCAAAGTGTTTGAGCAGGATGAGCCTTTCCCGGATCTGGATATCCAGGTCGGAACAGGCGTCACGGAACGCGCTGCACAGGTGCTCCGGAGCCAGCGGGTTCACCGTATGCTCGCGGTCATGGCCGGGATAGAGGGCTGTGAGGCGCGTCTGGAGCTGGAGCAGGGGGCCCTGGAAGCTGACCGTCGCCTTGGTGATCATGGCGTTGATGGCAACCTGTTCTTCAAGGTCGTCGTTGTCGACCAGTGACAGGCTGTCGGCATCGACGCTCTGTGGCTGGTCGTGAGTTTCCTCGGCGTTGCTCCCCGGGGGGTTGAGGAACAGGTTGGTCAGTGCCTCGCGGAATTGTTTCTCGATGCCCTTACGCTTGATGCGGATCTCGCGCATGGTCTCGAAGTAGCGGTTCTGGTCGTTGTTACTGCGTGCGCCGTTGGCCAGCTCGAACAGGGCATCATCAATGGCGTCCAGTGTGCCGCCCAGAAGATCGCACAGCCCGGGCGTTACCGTGTCACGGACCTGGCGGATCGCTTCGGGAAGGGTGCTGCCGTTACGCCGGCCCTGGCCGGGCGGAACGGGATGAATGCCGGATTGTTCGCTCATGGCGTGTCCCCACTGGCTCGCATGGCGCACTGGGCTTGCGATGTATACTCAGTGTACAAACACTAAACCATAATAACAAAGTGTTACTTGTCCGGTTTCTCATTTTCTGGTCCGGAGGGAGGCTCGGGGAGCTCAATCGGGTGGATGCGGACCGTGCGGATAACATTGTCCTTGATCTGGAGGGTTTCCAGTCGCATGCCGTGCAGCGACAGGCAGAGGTTGTTTTCCGGGATGGATTCCAGGTAGTCCGTGATCAGGCCATTGAGGGTCTTGGGGCCGTCCGTGGGCAGGTCCAGGTTCAGGGCCCGATTCAGGGTCCGGATGGGAGTGGTGCCGTCAACAATGGTGGTGCCGTCGCTCTGGGGCAGAATGTCCTGGCTGCTGCTGGAGGCGAAGTCGGTTGTGAACTCGCCCACGATCTCCTCGAGAATGTCCTCAAGAGTGGCGATACCGAGTACGTCACCGTATTCGTCCACCACGATACCGATGCGGCGGCGTTCCTTCTGGAAATTGAACAGCTGGGTGTGCAGCGGCGTGCTTTCCGGGATGAAATAGGGCTCCCGGCAGAGCTGCATCAGCGTGGCCTTGTTGATCTCATCCGTGTGCAGCAGGCGGCTGATGTTGCGCAGGTGAAGAATGCCCACGGTGTTGTTGATGTCGCTGCGGTAGACCGGCAGGCGGGTGTGCTGGCTGCCGCGTACGAGCCTGAGAATCTCATCCATGGGGTCATCCAGATCGATGCCCACGATCTCGTTACGCGGAACCATGATGTCGTTCACCGTGACCTTTTCCAGGTCCAGGATGCTGAGCAGCATGTCCTGGTGGCGGCCCGGCAGCATCGAGCCGGACTCATTGACCAGGGTGCGCAGTTCCTCCCGGCTCAGGTGGTCGCTGCCCTGGTCGCCTTCCAGGCGCACCCCCATGAGGCGCAGCAGGTTGTTGGTGATCAGGTTGAGGGTCCACACCACCGGGTAGAGCAGTTTCAGCAGTGGTCCGAGCGCGTGTGAGGCGGGAAAGGCGATCTTTTCCGGGTACAGGGCTGCCAGTGTCTTGGGCGTCACTTCCGAGAAGATCAGGATGATGATGGTCAGGCCGATGGTGGCGATGACGACACCGGCGTCACCCCAGATGCGGACCGCGATCAGGGTGGCGATGGCCGAGGCCAGGATGTTCACAAAGTTGTTGCCGATCAGGATAACGCCGATCAGCTGGTCCGTGCGGGCAAGGAGGCGGTCGGCGCGGAGGGCGCCCCGGTGGCCGGTCTTGCTGAGGTGGCGCAGCCGGTAACGGTTGAGCGCCATCATGCCGGTCTCGGAACTTGAAAAGAACGCGGACAGGATGATCAGCAGGAGCAGGATCGCGCTGAGCGTGGTTAATGAGGCTTCGTTCAAGGCTGAGGGTCCCTGTCCATACGGTGTTCGTCAGAGGATGACGTCAATGACCAGGCGGCTTCCGAAGTAGCCCAGGGTCAACAGAACGCAGCCGGCTAGGGTCCAGCGGCTGGCCACGGCACCCCGCCAGCCGCGGATCTGGTGCCCGAGGATGAGCGCGGCGAATACCAGCCAGGCCAGCAGGGTGAACACAGTCTTGTGGGCCAGCTGCTGGCTGAAGAGGTCCTGGACGAAAATGGCGCCGGTGATGATCGCCAGGGTGAGGATGGCAACCCCGGTGTGGATCAGCCCGAACAACAGCGCCTCCATGGTCTCCAGCGGTGGCAGCGCGCGCACCAGAAAGCCGCTGTGATGGGCCTTGAGGTGATGGTGCTGGAGATAGAGCAGGACAGCCTGGATTGCGGCCAGCGCCAGCAGGCTGAAGGCGGTGATGGCCAGACTGACGTGCAGCAGAACCCCCAGGTTGGAATCATCGATGATCCGGGGGCCGGTATAGAAAGCAAGTTTGACCAGAATGCTCAGCAGCGCGATTGGGTAGGCGATCAGCAGCAGCGGCTGCACCGGGTAGCGCAGGGACAGGATGAGCACCAGCGCTGCCAGTAGCGCGGCGATGGTTGTGCCGGCAACCAGCATGGAGAGGTTGACGCCACCCTCCAGGACCATGAAGCGCAGGGCGAAACTGAGATGGGCGGCAATGGCCAGAACCCCGGTGAACTGGGCGAGCCAGCCAGCGCGCTGGTTGCCTGATCGGATCCGCAGTGCCTGTAGCAGTGTTCCCGCACCGTAGAGGATGACAGCGGTGAAGGCGATGATGGTCGTGCCCATGTGTGTTGGTATGACCGGCTCCGGTTCGTCTCCAAGCGCTCAGTCTGGTTATAATGGCGTTAAACATCAACCGACAATTGCGGGCGTCCATGTTTGATAATCTGACCGATCGGCTCTCTGGAAGCCTCCGGAAGATCTCCGGCCAGGCGAAGCTGACCGAGAACAACATCAGTGAAACCCTGCGCGAAGTGCGTATGGCGCTGCTCGAGGCGGACGTAGCGCTGCCCGTGGTCAAGGACTTCGTCGAGAACGTGCGGCAGAAGGCCATGGGCCAGGAGGTGATGCGCAGCCTCACGCCGGGGCAGGCGTTCATCAAGCTTGTCCAGAGTGAACTGGAAGCCGTCATGGGGGCGGCCGAGCCGTTGAAGCTCGACGGCAAGCCCCCGGCGGTGATCATGATGGCCGGCCTTCAGGGCGCGGGTAAGACCACCAGTGTGGCCAAGCTGGCGCGCTATCTGAAGGAGCGCGAGAAGAAGTCAGTGCTGGTGGTCAGCGCCGACGTCTATCGTCCGGCGGCCATCAATCAGCTGGAGACGCTTGCGGGTGAGGTGGACGCCACCTTCTATCCGAGCAGCACCGACCAGGATCCGGTCACCATCGCCAACAACGCGGTGGATGAGGCACGCCGGCGTTTCATCGATGTGGTGATCGTCGACACGGCGGGCCGCCTGCACGTCGATAACGACATGATGGACGAGATCGGGCGGCTGAATAAGGCGGTCCAGCCCAACGAGACGCTGTTCGTGGTGGATGCCATGAGTGGCCAGGACGCGGCCAACACCGCGAAGGCCTTCAGTGAGGCGTTGCCGCTCAGTGGCGTCATCCTGACCAAGGCCGATGGTGATGCCCGCGGTGGTGCCGCGCTCTCCGTGCGCCATATCACGGGCCGGCCCATTAAGTTCATGGGTGTGGGCGAAAAGAACGACGCGCTTGAGGTGTTCCACCCGGACCGCATCGCTTCGCGCATTCTGGGCATGGGGGACGTGCTCTCCCTGATTGAGGATGCTGAGCAGAAGGTCGACCAGAAGAAGGCCCAGAAGCTCACCAAGAAGATCAAGAAGGGTAAGAAGTTCGATCTGGAGGATTTCCGGGACCAGCTCCAGCAGATGAAGAGTATGGGCGGCATGGGCGCCATGCTCGAGAAACTGCCCGGTATGGGTCAGTACCAGGAGATGGCGGAAAAGCAGGTCAATGATAAGTCCATCGGCCGCATGGAGGCGATCATCTCCTCCATGACTCCGCATGAGCGCCGCTACCCGGACGTCATCAGCAGTTCCCGCAAACGCCGCATCGCCTCCGGCTCCGGTGTGCAGATGCAGGAGATCAACCGCCTGCTCAAGCAGCACAAGCAGATGCAGAAGATGATGAAGAAGATGGGCAAGAAAGGCGGCATGGAGAACATGATGCGCGGCATGCAGGGTATGATGGGGCAGGGCGGTCCCGGTGGACCCGGAGGTGGGCCCGGCGGTATGGGCGGTGGTGGCATGCCTCCCATGGGGCGGCGCTGACGCCCGTTATCAATGCTTTTCAGGGCCGGCGTTTTACAGTAGAATGCCAGCCCTTTCGCACGGGCGTAACTGAGCCCGTGACAGCCGGTTCGCATGCACAGGCTTGCCTGAACTGATTATTCGAACGCAACAGGACAGTCGTTGAAATGGTAACAATCCGTTTGACACGAGGCGGCGCCAAGAAGCGCCCGTTCTACCACGTCCAGGTCACGGACAGCCGTAAGCCCCGTGATGGCCGCTACATCGAACGGCTGGGCTTTTTCAATCCGGTGGCGCGCGGCAACGAAGAGCGTCTGCGGCTCGACACCGAGCGTGCCCAGTACTGGATCGACCAGGGTGCGCAGCCCACTGAGCGGGTGAGCAGCCTGCTGAAAGAGGCGGCTTCCGAGTAAGGGAGTCGTATCCATGGGGGTCGGGGAAACCGTACTGGGCCAGATCACCTCGGTTTACGGGGTGCAGGGCTGGGTGAAGGTGTATTCGTACACTGAGCCCCGGGAAAATATCTTTCAGTACAGCAACTGGACCCTGGTGGATGGGCGTTCACCGTCCCGCGAGCCCCGCAAGGTCCGCCTTGTGACCGGCAAGCCCCATGGCAAGACACTGGTTGCCAGGCTTGAAGGCATTGAGGACAGGGATCAGGCGGCCAGCCTCTGCGGTCTCGACATCCGTGTTGAGACCAGTGAGCTTCCGCCGCTCGGGGAGGGCGAGTACTACTGGTACCAGCTCCAGGGGCTGCGGGTAAGGACTGCCGATGAAGGGCATGACCTGGGGGTGGTGGACCACCTGATCGAGACCGGGTCCAATGACGTGCTGGTGGTGCGTGCTGACGCAGCCAGCATGGATGGCAGGGAGCGGCTGATCCCCTTCCTGCCGGATGAGATTGTCCGATCGGTGAACCTGGAGGACGGTGTCCTCGAGGCTGACTGGGATCCGGAATTCTGAGAAACGGCCCGCGCACCGGGTGAACGGTCACGGGTCAGACAAGAGGCGCTCGGGTTGCGGGTTGCGGCCATCAGTATTTTTCCGGAAATGTTCCGGGCAATCACCGACTATGGGGTGAGCGGCCGGGCGGTTTCCGAAGGGCATCTGGTGCTGGACTGCATCAACCCCCGGACCTTTACTCACGACCGTCATCGTACGGTTGATGACCGCCCCTACGGAGGCGGACCGGGCATGGTCATGAAGGCCGAGCCGGTGGAGGCCGCCATAGACGAGGCGGTTGAGCGGGTCGGCGGGGAGGCGAAGGTCATCTGCCTTTCGCCCCAGGGCCGGGTGCTTGATCAGGCGATGGTCGAGTCCCTGGCAGCGGAACCCGGTCTGGTACTGCTGTCCGGGCGCTACGAAGGCATTGATGAGCGCGTGCTGGAGTCGCGGGTGGATGAGGAGATCTCCATCGGCGATTACGTGCTCAGTGGCGGCGAGCTCGCGGCCATGGTTCTGGTGGATGCAGTAGTCCGCCAGATACCGGGGGTTCTGGGGCACAGCCAGTCCGCCGTGGAGGATTCCTTCGCGGACGGGCTGCTTGACTGCCCGCATTACACGCGCCCGGAGGAGCATCGCGGATCCAGGGTGCCGGAGGTCCTGCTCGGTGGCGATCACGAGCGGATCCGGCGCTGGCGGCTGAAACAGTCGTTGCAGCGGACCCTGATCAGACGCCCTGAACTGCTCCGCGAACGGGAACTGACCGCCGAGGAGCAGCGACTGCTGGCGGAGATTGAAAACGAACGGCCGGATGGCGGGTCGGATTGGTGACACATTCAGGAGTGAGCGAAACGATGAGTGGCAAGAACAGTATCATCCAGGAAATTGAAAACGAGCAGCTCAAGGACTCCGTTCCCGAGTTCGGCCCGGGTGATACCGTGGTCGTTCAGGTGCGGGTAACCGAGGGCAACCGCGAGCGTCTGCAGGCGTTTGAGGGCGTGGTTATCGGTAAGCGCAACCGTGGCCTGAACTCCTCGTTCACCGTACGCAAGCGCTCCTATGGCATCGGTGTCGAGCGGACCTTCCAGACGCATTCCCGCCTGATTGACAGCATTTCGGTCAAGCGTCGCGGTGATGTGCGCCAGGCGAAGCTGTACCATCTGCGTCAGCTCTCCGGTAAGGCCGCGCGGATCAAGGAAAAGCTTGGCTGAGGAACGCAACGAGCAACTGGTTGCGTCATTCAGTGAGTCGCTCTGGCTGGAATCCGGCCTGAGCGACCGCTCCCGGCTTTCCTACGAAAGCGATCTCAGACAGTTCGGACGCTGGCTCGCCCGGCAGTATCCTGAAAAGGACCTGTCCAGCGTGGACCGGAGCTGTCTCATGGACTACCTCTCCAGTGTGCTCTCTGCTGGAGCCCGCTCAAGTACGGCGGCCAGGCGTCTCTCCTGCCTCAGACGGTTTTACCGCTACCTCCTGCGTGAAGGCCTGATCGACGAGGATCCGACGCTGCGTCTGGACAGTCCGAAACTGGCCCGGCGTCTGCCGGATACTCTGACAGAGGCGGATGTGGAAGCCCTCCTGGATGCGCCTGACACGGAGGAAGCCATTGAACTCCGCGACAGGGCCATGATGGAACTGCTCTATGCCTGCGGTCTTCGGGTCTCGGAGCTGGTGGCGTTGCGGCTCTCCCAGGTGAACCGGCGCCAGGGTGTGGTTCGGCTTCTGGGCAAGGGCAATAAGGAGCGCCTGGTGCCCATGGGCGAGGAAGCCCTTGAGTGGCTTGACCGGTATCTGCAGGAAGCCCGGCCGGAGCTGGCCGGGGGCGCCGGCACGGACGCCCTGTTTCCCGGAGGTCGTGGCGGGCACCTCACGCGCCAGGCGTTCTGGTATCGGATCCGGCGCTACGCCGTGCGGGGCGGCATCCACAAACCGCTCTCGCCCCATACCCTGCGCCATGCCTTCGCGACCCATCTGCTCAACCATGGCGCGGATCTCCGGGTGGTCCAGATGCTGCTGGGGCACAGTGATCTGTCGACCACCCAGATCTATACCCATGTGGCGCGGGAGCGGCTGCAGCAGCTCCACCAGACCCACCACCCCCGGGGCTGATCAACGACAGACCAGCGGAAATCCGGTATCCTCCGGAGCATTGAAAGTGAACCCGGAGTTGATCATGAGACGCCTATCAGCCGCTTTTCTGCTGCTCGCTGCCATGCTGCTGACCACAGCAGCACAGGCGGAATCCCCGCAGGAGCGGATCCGCGAGCGCCTGAAAGAGAGCTTTCCTGACATGCCCTTGGACAGCATCCGGGAAACGGAACGTGAGGGCCTGTACGCCGTTCAGGGTGGCGGTAACCTGATCTATGCAACCGCTGATGGCCGCTATCTGTTCACAGGCCAGATGCTGCGTCTTGGCGACGATGGCATCGCCAATCTGACCGAGCAGACCCGTACCCGGCAGCGCCGACAGACGCTGTCGAAGCTGGACAGCGGTGAGATGATCCGTTTCGGGCCGGATGAAGGCGGGGTCAAGGCCGATCTCTATGTGTTCACGGACACGACCTGTGGCTACTGCCGCAAGCTTCACCGTGACATGGAGGCCCTGAATGACCTGGGTATCCGGGTCAACTATCTGGCCTATCCCCGGGGAGGTCCCGGCAGCAAGGGCGCCCGGCAGCTGAATGCGGTCTGGTGCTCGGACGATCGCCGCAGCGCCATGACACGGGCCAAGCAGGGAGAGTCCGTATCCGCGGGCCAGTGCGAGTCACCGGTACAGTCCCACTTCCGGATGGGGCGTGCATTCGGCGTCCGCGGAACACCGGCGCTGGTTACGGAATCCGGCCGCATGATCCGGGGCTACAAACCCCCGAGAGTCCTGGCGAGGGAGCTCGGGCTCGACGGCTGACGTAACCGTAACGCTGGGAGGTTGTCGAGTTTTTTTCGGCGCGCAAAGCGTATAACATGCGCGTTTCCCCGGCATTGACGTGCATTTTTCAAGCGAACGAGAGGTGGCCAGTTGAAGGACGTGAACATCGGAATCTGTGGTCTCGGGACCGTTGGTGGCGGAACCTGGGAGGTCCTGCAGCGCAACGCCCGGATCATCGCCGGTCGTGCCGGCTGCAACCTGCGCGTGGCGCGTGTAGCGAACCGGAGCCCGCGCCCGGACCTGGGTCTGGGTGACACGCCGTTCTCCACGGACTTGAACGATGTGGTCAATGATCCGGACATCGATATTGTCGTTGAGCTCATCGGGGGCTATGACGATGCCCGCCGTCTGGTGCTGGCCGCCATCGAGCAGGGCAAGCATGTGGTCACCGCGAACAAGGCCCTGATCGCACAGCACGGCAATGAGATCTTCGACGCGGCCCGGGAGAAGAACGTCATTGTCGCCTATGAGGCGGGCGTTGCCGGTGGTATTCCGGTCATCAAGGCGATCCGGGAGGGACTGGCCGCCAACCGGATCCAGTGGCTCGCGGGCATCATCAACGGCACCGGCAACTACATCCTCACTGAGATGCGGGCCGGGCGCGATTTCGATGAAGTGCTGAAGGAAGCCCAGGAACTCGGGTATGCCGAAGCCGATCCCACCTTCGATGTTGAGGGGATCGATGCGGCCCACAAGCTGACCATCATGGCCTCGGCCGCCTTCGGCGTACCACTGCAGTTCGACCGGGCCTATACCGAGGGCATTGCCAATATCACGCCCTACGACATCACCCACGCGGAAGCTCTGGGGTACCGGGTCAAGCACCTGGGCATCGCCCGTTCCCGTGAGGATGGCATTGAGCTGCGTGTGCACCCGACACTTGTGCCCGAGAAGAATCTGATTGCCAAGGTCGACGGCGTTCTCAATGCCGTGCTTGTTGATGGTGATGCGGTCGGCCAGACCATGTACTACGGCCCGGGTGCCGGGGATGAGGCCACGGCCTCCGCGGTGATCGCGGACCTGGTGGATGTGGCGCGTACCGTGTCGACCGACAGCGCGCAGCGCGTGCCCTATCTTGGCTTCGAGTCTGATGCGGTGACCGATCACCGAATCCTGAGTCCGAACGAGATCCGCTCGGCCTACTATCTGCGCATCCAGGCGCTGGATCGGCCCGGTGTGCTCGCTAAGGTGGCCTCCATCATGAGCGAGAACGGCATCAACATCGAATCCATCATGCAGAAGGAATCCGAACTGCATGACGGCCAGATCCCGGTGATCCTGCTGACCCATACGGTTCTGGAGAAACAGGTCAACGATGCCATTGCCGAAATGGAAGCACTGCCCGAGGTAGAGGGCAGGGTGGTGCGCATCCGCGCCGAGAACTTTCTCTGAGAACTGACCCTGGACACTGACGGAATACTGCCTTGAGATACATCAGCACCCGCGGGCAGGCGCCCGCGCTCAGCTTTGAAGACGTGCTCCTGCAGGGGCTTGCCACTGACGGCGGGCTCTACGTGCCCGAAACCCTGCCGCGCTATACGCCGGAGGATCTGATGGCGCTGCGTGGGCTGCCCTACGACGAACTGGCCTGCCGGGTGATGTATCCCTTCGTCGAGGAGTCCATTGCCGAGGACGACTTCCGGGCCATGGTCCGTGAGACCTATGCCGGTTTTGCCCATCGTGCGGTGGCGCCCCTGGTGCAGCTGGATGCCAACGAATGGGTCATGGAACTGTTCCGGGGCCCGACGCTGGCGTTCAAGGATTTCGCCCTGCAGCTGCTCGGCCGGCTCCTGGATCATGTGCTGGAGAAACGCGGCCAGCACGTGGTGATCCTGGGTGCCACCTCCGGCGATACCGGTTCGGCGGCCATTGAGGGTTGCCGCCACTCAGAGCACGTGGACATCTTCATCCTGCATCCCCACGGGCGGGTCTCGGAGGTGCAACGGCGCCAGATGACCACCGTGCTCAGCGACAACGTCCACAACATCGCGGTGGACGGGAATTTCGACGACTGCCAGAAGATGGTCAAGGCCAGCTTTGCGGACCAGTCCTTCCTGGAAGGCAAGACCTCCCTGGTGGCTGTCAACTCCATCAACTGGGCCCGGATCATGGCCCAGATCGTCTATTATATCTACGCCTCACTGGCTCTGGGCGGTCCGCACCGCAGCCTGGCTTTCTCGGTGCCCACCGGTAATTTCGGCGATATCTTCGCTGGCTACCTGGCAAGGCAGATGGGTGTGCCGGTGCAGCAGCTGGTGGTCGCCACCAACCAGAATGACATCCTGCACCGGTTCATCAGCGGTAATCACTACGAGACCGGCAAGCTGCAGCACACCCTGTCGCCGAGCATGGACATCACCATCTCAAGCAACTTCGAGCGGCTGCTGTTCGATCTCTATGGTCGCCATCCAGAGAGCGTGGTTCAGTTCCTGAAAAGTGCAGAGCATGGCGCTGTGTCACTGGAAAATGACCGCTGGAAATCAGCCCGCGGGCTGTTCGACAGCCTCTCGGTGAACGATGAGCGCACCTGTGAGGTGATCGCCGAGGTCTACGGCGAAACCGAGTACCTGCTGGACCCGCACACGGCCATTGGCGTGGAAGCGGCGCGGCGCTGCCGGCGTGATGCCACGGTACCCATGGTGACCATGGGGACCGCGCATCCGGCTAAGTTCCCGGATGCCGTGACCCGTTCCGGCGTGCCCCGCGAGGCGGCACTGCCCGAGCACCTCTCGGATCTGATGGAGCGGGAGGAGCGGTTCACGGTGCTGGACAACGACCTCGCCACCATTCAGCAGTTCATGGCCCGTAACTGGCGCTACGCCGACAGCTGAGCCCTATGCAGCAGACCATCGTTCGGCGTGCTGGCGCCGGCGGGGATGCCCTCGCCAGTGCCGATCTACATCCTCTCCTGCGGCGGCTCTATGCCGCCCGGGGCGTCATGGACGCCAGCCAGCTCGACTATGGCCTTGCCTCCCTGGCTCGCCCGGAGGGCTTCCTGGGGATGGAGACGGCCGCCTCCACGCTTGCCAATGCCGTGATGCAGGGGCAGCGGATTACCATCGTGGGCGACTTTGACGCCGATGGCGCCACCAGCACGGCGTTGGCGGTGCTGGCACTCACCCGCTTCGGTGCCCACCAGGTGGACTACCGTGTGCCCAGCCGCTTCACGGATGGCTATGGCCTGACGCCGGGCATTATCGACCAGCTGGCGCAGGAGGGCAGCCTCCCGGATCTGATCCTGACCGTCGACAATGGCATTGCCGCCCATGAAGGGGTGGCCAGGGCCGGGGAGAAGGGCGTGCGCGTCGTGGTCACAGACCACCACCTGCCCGGGGAGACGCTTCCGGGGGCCGAGGCCATTGTCAATCCCAACCAGCCAGGCTGCGGCTTTCCCACCGGCAATACGGCCGGCGTTACCGTGACTTTCTATGTGATGAGCGCGCTGCGCAGACACCTGGAAGCGGCCGGATGGTTTGCCCAGGCGCCTCCGGCAATGGCGGAATACCTGGATCTGGTGGCACTGGGCACGGTGGCGGACGTGGTGCCCCTGGATCACAACAACCGAACCCTGGTGGCCCAGGGGCTGCGCCGTATCCGTGCCGGCCGGACACGCCCCGGCATCAGGGCACTGCTTGAACTGGCTGGTCGGGATGCGGATGCGCTGGAAGCGACGGATCTGGGGTTTGTCCTGGGCCCGCGCCTCAACGCGGCGGGCCGCCTGGACGACATGGCCGTGGGCATTGAATGCCTGCTGACGGAGGATGAGGGCGAGGCGCAGCGCCTTGCCTCCGAACTGGACCGCCTGAACCGTGAACGCCGGACCATTGAATCGGACATGCGCGGGGAAGCGGAGTCGGCGCTGGCCAGGCTGCACCTGGATGAGGGTGAGCTGCCGCCGGTGCTGTGCCTGCATGATGAACAGTGGCACGAAGGCGTGATCGGTCTTCTGGCCTCGCGCATCCGCGAACGCTTCCACCGTCCGGTGATCGCCTTCGCCCGCGGTGGTGAGGGGCTGCTCAAGGGCTCGGCCCGTTCCGTGCCAGGCCTGCATATCCGGGACCTGATCGCGGAGCTCGATGCCCGCCATCCGGGGCTTTTGAATCGTTATGGCGGCCATGCAATGGCGGCTGGCATGACCCTGACTGACTCCGGTGTGGACCAGTTCCGGGAGGCAGTGACGGAACTGGTCCGCGAGCGGGTTGAGCCGGAGCTTCTGCGCCCGGAGGTCCTCAGTGACGGTGAACTGGAGCCACACTGGTTGACCCTCGAAACCGCCCACCTTCTGTCCAGCGGTGGACCCTGGGGGCAGGGGTTCCCCGAGCCGGTGTTCGACGGTGAGTTCGAGCTCCTGGAGCAGCGGATTGTGGGCGAGCGCCACCTCAAGCTGCAGATCGGCGTGCCCGGATGGAACACACCGCTGGACGGCATCGCCTTCAATATCGACACCGATCAGTGGCCGTGCGAATGCCGGCGGGCCCGGCTGGCCTACCAGCTGGATGCCAACCGCTTCCGCGGGCGCGAGCGGCTGCAGCTGCGCGTACTGCATCTGGAGCCGCTGTAAGCCGCGTATTCAGTGCCCTGCGCATTCGTTACAATAAGCCATCTTTCTGACATGCCCACTCAACAAGAGGCCGTCGGCTATGGAAACCAATCCGATCATTCAGACCATTCGTGACCTGGAAGCGCGTACGGAAGCGCTTAGGGGGTATCTTTGACTACGACAGCAGGAAGGAACGGCTGACGGAAGTCGAACGCGAACTGGAACAGCCTGAAGTCTGGAACAATCCGGACCGCGCCCAGGCACTGAACAAGGAGCATGCCAGCCTGCATGCCATTGTTTCCACGCTGGACCGGCTGAGCACCGGCATCCGCGATGCGGAAGAGCTGCTCCAGATGGCCGAGTCCGAGGAGGATGAGGCGGCCGCCAATGACGTGACCGGCGAACTCCAGACCCTGGAAGGGGAGCTGGAGAAGCTGGAGTTCCGGCGGATGTTCTCAGGCGATATGGATGCCAGCAACTGCTATCTGGACATCCAGTCCGGCTCCGGCGGCACGGAGGCCCAGGACTGGGCCAATATGCTGCTGCGCATGTACCTGCGCTGGGCCGAGGCCAAGGGTTTCAAGTACGAGGTGCTCGAGGCCCAGGACGGTGATGTGGCCGGTCTCAAGAGCGCCACCATCCGGATCGAGGGCGAGTACGCTTACGGCTGGCTGCGCACCGAGACAGGCGTGCACCGGCTGGTGCGCAAGTCGCCCTTTGATTCGGGCAACCGCCGGCACACCTCCTTTGCCTCCGTGTTCGCCTCGCCGGAGATCGACGACAACATCGAGATCGAGATTGACCCCTCGGATCTGCGGATCGACGTGTACCGCGCCTCCGGCGCCGGTGGCCAGCACGTTAACACCACGGAATCCGCGGTGCGGATCACCCACCAGCCCACGGGCACCGTGGTGGCGAACCAGAGCGGCCGCTCCCAGCACCAGAACAAGGATTACGCGATGAAGCAGCTGCGCGCCAAGCTTTACGAGCTGGAGCTGCAGAAGCGCAACGAGGAGAAACAGGCTGCCGAGAACAACAAGTCGGACATCGGCTGGGGCAGCCAGATCCGCTCCTACGTTCTGGATGACCAGCGCATCAAGGATCTTCGTACGCGCGTGGAAACGAGCAATACGCAGAATGTGCTCGACGGGAGTCTTGATCAATTCATCATCGCCAGTCTCAAGCAGGGCCTGTAACCACCGGAGAATCTTTCGCCCATGACGGACAACACCGACGCAACGCCATCCCAGGACGAGAACCGGCTGATCGCCGAGCGCCGCGAGAAGCTCCAGGCGCGGCGGGACGCCAGCGACAACCCGTTCCCCAATGACTTTGAGCGGGACAGTACCGCCGCGGAGCTGCAGGCGCGCTACGGCGACTACAGCAAGGAAGAGCTGGCCGAGCTGAACATGAAGGTGGCAGTGGCCGGGCGCCTGATGCTGGACCGCAAGCCCTTTTCGGTGATCCAGGACATGAGTGGCCGGATCCAGATCTACAGCACCAAGGAGGTGCAGAAGGAGATCAAGGACTGGGATGTGGGCGACATCGTGGGCGTGAAGGGCACGCTGTCGAAGTCCGGTAAGGGCGACCTGTATGTGGTGATGGAGGAATACCAGCTCCTGACCAAGTCACTCCGGCCCCTGCCGGAGAAGCACAAGGGCCTGGTGGACCCGGAGCAGCGTTACCGCCGGCGCTACGTGGACCTCATCATGAACGAGGACACGCGCAGCACCTTCAAGGTGCGCTCTAAGGTCATCAACCACGTCCGCCATTACCTCACCAGCCGCGACTTCGTCGAGGCGGAGACGCCCATGCTGCAGGTGATCCCCGGCGGTGCTGCGGCCCGGCCCTTCGTGACCCACCACAACGCGCTGGATATCGACATGTTCCTGCGCGTGGCGCCGGAGCTCTATCTCAAGCGCCTGGTGGTTGGTGGGTTCGAGAAGGTCTTCGAGATCAATCGCAACTTCCGCAACGAAGGACTCTCCACCCGGCATAACCCGGAGTTCACCATGCTTGAGTTCTATCAGGCCTATGCGGACTACAACCACCTGATGGAACTGACCGAGAACCTGCTGCGGGAAGTGACGGAAAGCGTTTTTGGCGAAGCGCACTTCAGCAACGGGGTACGGGGTGAGAACGGCGAGATCGTGGATCACGTTACCTACGACTTCTCGGGTCCTTTCCGGCGCCTGAGTGTGATGGAAGCGATCCTGGAGCATAATCCCGAGCTGACCGAGGCACAGCTCTCGGATCCGGAGCAGGCGGCGAAGGCCGCCGCGGCTCTGGGCATCAACGTCAAAGACGGCTGGGGGCTGGGGCGCATCCAGACCGAGATCTTTGAGGAGACCGCCGAGCACCGGCTGACCCAGCCCACCTTCATTACCCGGTATCCGACCGAGGTGTCACCGCTGGCACGCCGCTGTGACGACGACCCGAGCGTGACCGAGCGTTTCGAGCTCTTTGTGGGCGGGCGCGAGATCGCAAACGGGTTCTCCGAGCTCAACGATGCCGAGGACCAGGCCCAGCGCTTCAGGGAGCAGGCCGAGGAAAAGGCGGCCGGCGATGACGAGGCCATGTTCTACGACGAGGACTACATCACGGCGCTGGAATACGGCCTGCCGCCGACCGCGGGTGAGGGGATCGGTATCGACCGGCTGCTGATGCTGCTGACGGATTCGCCCTCGATCCGCGATGTCATCCTGTTCCCGGCGATGAGACCCGAGAGGGGCTGAGCATGCACCCGGCCACGGAAGCGCTGCTGTCGCATCTGAAACCGGGCACCGGCTGGCGGGAACGCCTTGAGGGTGAATTCAGCCAGCCGTACATGGAAAAGCTCGGGGAATTCCTGGCCGCGGAAGAGCAGGCCGGGAAAACCCTGTTCCCGCGCGCCAGCCTCTGCTTCAATGCGCTCAACAGCACGCCGTTCGAGCGCACCTCGGTGGTCATTCTGGGGCAGGATCCCTACCACGGGCCGGGTCAGGCCCATGGCCTGTGCTTCAGCGTCCGGCCCGGTGTCCAGGTGCCGCCCTCGCTGGTGAATATCTTCAAGGAACTGAATCAGGACCTGGGCGCGCCCATTCCGGATCACGGCTGCCTGCAGCCCTGGGCGGAGCAGGGTGTGCTGCTGCTCAACAGTGTACTGACCGTGGCCCAGGGCAACGCCGGAGCACACCGCGGCCAGGGCTGGGAGACTTTCACGGACCGGGTTATCGGGCACCTCAACGAGGAGCGTGAAGGCGTGGTTTTCCTGTTGTGGGGCAGCTACGCCCAGAAGAAGGGTGGGTTCATCGACCGCAACCGGCATCTGGTGCTCGAAGGGCCCCACCCATCGCCTCTTGCCGCCCATCGGGGGTTCTTCGGGCAGAAATGGTTCTCGCGGACCAACGAGTGGCTGGCGCAGAAGGGGCTTCCGGAGGTGGACTGGGCGCTGCCGGACCAGGCCACACTGGAAGCCTGTTACCGTGGCGGCAAACAGGCACAGGGCTGAGCGGGATCAGCCCTTGAGCAGGGCCATGGCCGCGTCCATCTGCTCGCCCAGATCCTCGTCATCCTCCATTCCGGATTCCGGATCCAGACCGAGGCGATGGAACGCTGTGACCTCGTGCCAGTTCATTTCCGTGTAGGGGTGGCCGGTTCCCACCAGGGTCTGAAGGCTGGCGACCATGACCACATCCGCGTAGTCCGCTTCCGGCACCTGGCGCCCGAAGTTGACGTGCTCTGACGGCACGTGATGCAGCTCCAGAGGGAAGTCCCAGCGTTTGAGAATCCGGTCCCCGATCACCGGGTGGAGCTCATCCACCAGGTTGTCCAGCATGGCGCTGTTGACCTGCAGGTCATGGTCCTCGACGAATCGCAGTACCGGCAGGGCGCCGATCTGGCAGACAAGACCCGCCAGGGTCGCCTGCTCTGGCCGGAGCTTCGTGTAGTGCTGGGCGAGTACCTGGGCAATGCCGGCGATTTCGGTGCTGCGCTGCCAGATGGTCCGCAGGCGCCGGTCCACCATATCCGAGGTGGCCTGGAACATCTGTTCCATGGCCAGCCCCATCGCAAGACTGCTGGTGTAGTCCATGCCCAGCCGGCTGACGGCCATGTTGAGGGTGTTGATCTCGCGTGATCCCCGGAAAAGGGGGCTGTTCACCACCTTGATGATGCGCGCGGACATGGCCGCATCATCACTGATGGTCTTTGAGATGTCCTGGATGGTGGCGTTGTCGTCCTCGGCGATGTCCCGGACTTTCAGCGCCACTTCCGGCAGCGTCGGCAGGGTCAGTTGATCCTGGTCGATGGCTGTTAGGAGCTGATCACGAATGCGATTGGCCAGTTCCGTCATAGCCCTGAGGGCCTCCTGAATGCTTTGAAATGCTGCCCTCTTTATAGCAGGAGCTGGCGCGGCCTGCCGTTATATTTTGTCACGGCTGCTGTTCGGGCACGTCATATCCCAGTGGCTGCAGTTCCAGCTGGGCCCCCGGTTGATCGGCAAGCGTGATGGTGGCTTCCATGGCGGCATGCTTGAGAACCCCGAGAAGCTGCACGGTGCCATCGTCGGTGGCGATACTGTCTGTGATCTCACCCAGGGCATTGCCGTCGCCGTCCACCAGCCGGTCGCCGGGGGCGGGGAGGGTATCGGTGAAGCGGGCCTCAAGACGGAAAAGGCTCTTCTTGAGCTGTCCCAGGTGATGCATGCGCGCGATGATCTCCTGGCCGGTGTAGCAGCCCTTGGTAAAGCTCACGCCCCCGTAGGACTGGAGGTTCAGGTTCAGCGGTATGTACTGTTCCGTGGTGGTGTCGTTGAGCAGGGTCAGGCCGCTCATGATTTCCGAGAGCTCCCATGCGGTGCCAGGCTGATCCGGCTCTGGAGCCTCCTTCGCGGCCGTATTCCACCAGAACTCAAACCGGGGCCGGCCGTCCGGCAGCGGCACGGTGCGTACCAGGACGCCATTGTCGGTGATGGTGGCGTCGTTCAGCTCCGCCGGGAGTGACGGGGCGAGGGTCGCGGGGTGTTCTTCCCCGATAAGGCCCAGGAGCTGCCAGTCCTCTGCGGCTTTCAGTTCCGCCTGGAAGAAGGCGAGGTACTTGCTCAGCTGCTGGCTGATCCGGTCGCTCAGGGTTTCGGGAAAGCGCACCAGGACCCTTTCGGGCGACAGACGCACCAGGCGGAACAGCGCATAGGTACGCCCCTTGGGTGTGCAGGCCGCGCCGGGCAGGCTGTGTTCGCGGGTCAGTTCCTCAATGTTGCAGGTGACCTGGCCCTGGAGGAAACGGTCCACATCCGGGCCTTCCAGCAGCATCAGCCGATGGGCATCGGCTGATGCGGTCATGGCATCAGGCAGGGTGGCGGGGGCCGTGGTCGTCTGGGTCATTCCGTGTCTCCGTGAAAAGGATTCATGAGCTCACTCACCGCTGGCGCGGGTCGGCCCCAGCCGGAGCCAGCCCGTCAGTCGGCGCAGGCTTTGCGCGTCAGTATTGCGGATACCGGGGAGGGTGCTCAACAGCAGGGGTTGGGCATGGCCGCTTCCACTGAGGCGCAACCAGATGAGGCGGTGGGTGATCCGGGAACCGGCACCGACCCGGACTGGGTGTTCGTCGCCCAGGGGATTCACCGTCCGCAGCCCCTCCGGTCCGGCGATCAGTCGCAGCGGGCTGTGGCGGGTGCGCAGGAGCTGGCGCCGGGTGGCCGTGATGGCGCCAACCGCGCTGGCAGCGGTCACGCCCACTGTGACAGCGCCGGGAATGCTCTCCAGGCCCAGGATCAGCCCCGCCGGCAGCAGCCAAGGCGCTGCGGCTACGGCAGCGAGGCCCGGGGAAGGGCTCAGCGGGACGTCAATCCGGCTGAACCCGCTGGAGGATGAGGTCGACGATGCGGGCAAGGTCCGGGTCCTCGGGGCGGCTGCGCTGCATGAACCAGGCGAAGAGGTCGTTGTCCTCGCACTCGATCAGGGTCCGGTAACGGGTCTGGTCGGCTTCGGGCAGCGAGGGGTAGGCTTCCTTCACAAAGGGCACGAGCAGCAGGTCAAGCTCCAGCATGCCCCTGCGGCTGTGCCAGACAAGGCGTTTGTATTCACGGTCGTCAGTCATGGAGTCGGTGGTTTCCATCAGGGCTCAGGCGTCGGAACGCATGTAGGTGGTTGGCACCAGCACGGTGTCCTTGGGCTCCGCGATGGTTGTCGGGTAATCCAGGTTGTAGTGAAGCCCCCGGCTTTCGCGCCGCTGCAGGGCCGAGCAGATGATCAGGTCCGCCACTGTCACCAGGTTGCGCAGCTCCAGCAGGTCATTGCTGACGCGGTAGTTGCTGTAGAACTCCCGGATCTCACTGTGCAGCATGTCCGCCCGGTGCTTGGCCCGCTGCAGCCGCTTGGTGGTGCGCACGATGCCCACATAGTCCCACATGAAGTGGCGCAGTTCATCCCAGTTGTGGGCGATCACCACGTCCTCGTCCGAATCTCGCACCCGGGACTCGTCCCATTCGGGCACTTCCGGCGGTTCCGGAACATGCGGGGTCTGTTCATTGATGTCCCGGGCGGCGGCCCGGCCGTAGACCAGACATTCCAGCAGCGAGTTGCTGGCCATGCGGTTGGCACCGTGCAGGCCGGTGAAGGAGGTCTCGCCCACCGCGTAGAGCTGGTTCACGTCCGAGCGGGCGTGATCGTCCACCATGACGCCGCCGCAGGTGTAATGGGCGGCGGGCACGATGGGAATGGGCTCGCGGGTGATGTCGATGCCGTACTCGCGGCAGCGCGCGGCGATGGTGGGGAAGTGTTCCTCGATGAAATCCGCCGGACGGTGGCTGATGTCCAGGTAGAGGCAGTCCGCGCCCAGGCGCTTCATTTCATGGTCGATGGCCCGCGCCACGATGTCCCGCGGAGCCAGTTCGGCGCGTTCGTCGAAGCGGTCCATGAATCGGCTGCCGTCCGGCAGAAGCAGTTTACCACCTTCCCCGCGCAGGGCCTCGCTGATCAGGAACGACTTGGCCTGGGGGTGATAGAGGCAGGTGGGGTGGAACTGGTTGAACTCCATGTTGGCCACCCGGCAGCCGGCACGCCAGGCGATGGCAATCCCGTCGCCGGTAGCGCCATCCGGATTGCTGGTATAGAGGTAGGCCTTACTGGCACCGCCGGTGGCCAGCACCACGAACCGCGCGCGGAAGAGTTCCACCTCCTGGGTGTCGTGGTTGAATATGTAGGCGCCCACGCAGCGGTTGCCCGGCAGGAACAGTTTGCGGTGGGTGACCAGATCCACCGCCACCCGGTTTTCGAAGATGTCGATGTTGGGCTGCTGTCGGGCACGCTCGCAAAGGGCCTCGGAGACCGCCTGACCGGTGGCGTCCGCAGCGTGGATGATACGGCGGTGGCTGTGGCCACCCTCACGGGTCAGGTGGAAGTGGCTGCCGTCGGCCCGGGTGAACTGGACACCCTGCGCAATCAGCCAGTCGATACTGTCGCGTGCCTGGGAGACGGTCAGCCGGACCGTGTCCTCGTGGCAGAGCCCGGCACCGGCCGCGAGGGTGTCGGCGGTGTGCGCGTCCTCGCTGTCGCTGTCGTCCAGCACGGCGGCAATGCCGCCCTGGGCCCACTGGGTGGAGCCGCTGTCGAGCTCCGTCTTGCTCAGAACAGCAACGCTCAGGTCAGAGGACAGGGTCAGGGCAGTGCTCAGACCTGCTGCACCGCTGCCGACGATCAGCACATCGTAATGGTGGAATGCATGCATGGCGGATATTGAACTAAAGTTTGCTTCTGGTGTCACTCTTTACGTACAGCGATGGCCGGGAGATGATCCGGATATCGGAAGGGGGACGGGCAATGGAAGAACAGGCGCAACCGGACGACGAACGCCAGGGCGAGGTTCTCGAATGCGTGGGGCAGCGTGCCCGGATACGGGTGGCGCCGGCCGCTGGCTGTTCGCGCTGTGCAGCCGGTGAGGGCTGCGGCCAGGGGTTGCTGGGCGCGATGCGGAGTGCCCCCTCTCCCGGCGAGTTCTGGGTTACCGTCCCCGGGGATGAACGGGTGACACCGGGAGACCGGGTGCTGCTGCGGATGAGGCCTTCGGCCCTGGTGGCCGGCGCGGCGATGGTCTATATGGTGCCGCTTCTGGGGCTGGTGCTCGGGGCTCTGCTTGCGGAGGTGCTGATTGGCAGTAGTGATGGGGTGACCACGGCTGCCGGGATTGCCGGCCTCGCGGGGGGGCTGCTGCTGGCCCGCTATCGGTTGCGTAGTGCCCGCGAGGCCGGGCGCTACGAGCCGGTTTTTGTGAGGCGCGTCCCTGATTGTGACGTACAGTTCACTTGAAAACCCCGGTGTCGAACTCAATATCATGACGGGGTATCAGGCGAGGGTCCGTGCACCACGTACGGCCCCTGAGTATTCAAACCGGATGGGAGATCCCAATGACGAGGATGCCACATCGAGTCACACCGCTGCTTGCCCTTGCATTACTGCTGGTGAGTGCCTGTGTGCCCGCGCAGCAGAGCGGGAGTCAGTTGCCGGATTTCACCGGGCTGGTCGAGAATAATGCGGACGTTGTGGTTAATATCAGTACCACGTCCACGAGCTCCCGGGGCGCGACGCCGTTTGGTGGCCAGATGGAGCAGCTCCCGGAATTCTTCCAGGAATTCTTCAATGAGCGCTTCCGCGGGCAGATGCCGGACCGCCAGCGTGAGCACCAGTCCATGGGGTCGGGGTTCATTGTCTCTTCCGATGGTTACATTCTCACCAACAACCATGTGGTCGAGAACGCGGACGAGATCATCGTGCGCATGAACGACCGGCGCGAGATGGAAGCGGAAGTGGTGGGGGCCGATGCCCGTTCCGACATTGCGGTACTGAAGGTGGATGCCGAAGGCCTGCCCACGGCGAAGATCGGCAGCTCCTCGGATCTGTCGGTGGGCGAATGGGTGTTCGCCATCGGGTCGCCTTTCGGCTTTGACTACACCGTCACTTCGGGGATCGTCAGCGCCAAAGGCCGTTCCCTGCCGCGTGACAACTACATTCCCTTCATCCAGACCGATGTGGCCATTAATCCCGGCAATTCCGGTGGCCCCCTGTTCAATATGGACGGTGAGGTCATAGGGGTGAACTCCCAGATCTATACCCGTTCAGGTGGTTTCATGGGGGTTTCCTTCGCCATTCCCATGGATGTGGCCATGGATGTGTTCGATCAGCTCAGGAACAAAGGCAGTGTTACCCGTGGCTGGCTGGGCGTGATGATTCAGGAGGTCAACCGGGACCTGGCCGAAACCTTTGGTCTTGAACGGCCGCACGGCGCCCTGGTGGCGGACGTGGTGCCGGATTCACCGGCCGCGGAAGCCGGTCTGCAGCAGGGTGACGTGATCCTCGAGTTCAATGGCGAGGAAATCACCCGCTCTTCGGATCTGCCGCCCAAGGTCGGGCAGGCGGATGTTGGCAGCGAGGCCGAACTGACCGTGATGCGCGGCGGCGAACGGATCAAGGTGCCCTTTACTGTGGGTAAGCTGCCGGAAGATGGGCAGCAGGCGCAGCAGCAGTCCGTGCAGCCGGATACCGGCAACCGTCTGGGGCTGAGGGTTGAACCGCTGCCTGAGCAGCTGGCACGCCAGTGGGATCTGGACGGCGGTGTGCTGGTCACGGAAGTCGGGCGTGGTCCGGCACGCCAGGCCGGTATCCGCCGTAATGATGTAATCCGCAAGATCGGCAACCAGGGTGTGACCGACGTTGACGAGTTCCGCGAGGCGGTTTCCGGGCTGCCGGCCGGCAAGCCGGTAGCGGTCACTCTGATCCGGCAGGGGAATCCACGGATCGTGGCCCTGCGCCTGCCTGAGTAACGCCTGTCACCATGCCGGCCGGCCCGGGGTATTCCACCCGGGCCGGCCATAGCCTTTCCCTCCCGTGTCCGGTAAAATCCGCCCGGTCATGGCCGCTGCCGCAATGGCAGTCGCCGGAAACCGGATTCTGGAGTTTCAGTGAGCGATCTCAGCCACATACGCAACTTTTCGATCATTGCCCACATCGACCACGGCAAGTCCACACTGGCGGACCGCTTCATCCAGGTCTGCGAAGGACTGACCGACCGGGAAATGAACGAGCAGGTCCTGGATTCCATGGACCTGGAGCGTGAACGTGGGATCACCATCAAGGCCCAGAGCGTGACGCTCAAGTACAAGGCAAAGGATGGCAACGTCTACGAGCTCAACTTCATCGACACGCCGGGGCACGTGGACTTTTCCTATGAGGTGTCGCGCTCCCTGAAGGCCTGCGAGGGTGCGCTGCTTGTTGTGGATGCGGGCCAGGGCGTCGAGGCCCAGTCCGTGGCCAACTGCTACACCGCCATGGATCAGAACCTTGAGGTCATCCCGGTTCTGAACAAGATCGACCTGCCACAGGCCGATCCCGAGAAGGTGATGTCCGAGATTGAGGACGTCATCGGGATTGATGCCAGTGACGCGGTTCCCTGCAGCGCCAAGAACGGCACGGGCGTCGAGGATGTGCTGGAGGCGCTGATCAAACGCATTCCGCCGCCCGAGGGCGAGGTGGATGACGCCCTCCAGGCACTGATCATTGATTCCTGGTTTGATAACTACCAGGGCGTGGTATCGCTGGTGCGCGTGATGCACGGCAGCGTGCGCAAGGGCGAGAAGATTCTGGTCAAGTCCACCGGCAAGACCCACGTGGTGGACAAGGTGGGCTACTTCAATCCGAAGCCCACGACCATCCCCGAGCTCAAGGCCGGAGAAGTGGGCTTTGTCGTCTCCGGCATCAAGGACATCAAGGGTGCCCCCGTGGGCGATACCATGACCCACGCCAGCACTCCGGATGTACCCCAGCTGGAAGGCTTCCAGAACGTAAAGCCGCAGGTTTATGCGGGCATCTTCCCGGTGTCCTCGGAAGACTACAACGCCTTCCGGGACGCGCTTGAGAAGCTCACCCTCAATGACGCCTCGCTGTTCTTTGAGCCGGAGAGCTCGGATGCGCTCGGGTTCGGCTTCCGCTGTGGCTTCCTGGGCATGCTCCACATGGAGATCATCCAGGAGCGGGTGGAGCGCGAATACGGCATCAATCTCATCACCACTGCGCCCACGGTGGTCTATGAGGTGGTGATGGTGGATGGCACCGTTGAGTACATTGAGAATCCATCGCGCCTGCCGGACCCGGCGGAGATCGAGGAGATCCGCGAGCCCATCTGCGAGGCCAACATCCTCGTGCCCCAGGAATTCCTGGGCAACGTGATCGCACTCTGCGAGGAGCGCCGGGGCCAGCAGACCAACATGAACTTCCTGGCCACCCAGGTCCAGGTGGTCTATGAGCTGCCCATGAGCGAGGTTGTGCTGGACTTCTTCGACCGCCTCAAGAGCGCCACGCGCGGTTATGCGTCGCTGGATTATCAGTTCCAGCGTTTCCAGGCGGCGAATCTGGCGCGGCTGGATATTCTCATCAACGGCGACCGCGTGGATTCCCTGGCCATCGTGGTGCACCGGGATCAGGCCCACAGCAGGGGCAGGGCCTTTGCCGAGAAGATGAAGGAACTGATTCCCCGCCAGATGTTCGATATCGCCATCCAGGCGGCCATCGGCAACCACGTGGTGGCGCGCCAGACGGTCAAGGCGCTGCGCAAGAACGTCACGGCCAAGTGCTACGGCGGTGATGTCAGCCGCAAGAAGAAACTGCTGCAGAAGCAGAAGGAAGGCAAGAAGCGCATGAAGCAGGTCGGGAACGTGGAGGTGCCCCAGGAGGCCTTCCTGGCCGTGCTCAGGGTGGACGATGACTAGGGAGTGTCCATGAACATCAATTTCCCGCTGCTGCTGGTGGTACTCACCGCCGTCACCGGCATCATCTGGCTGATTGATGGCCAGTTCTTCCGGCCGCGCCGGCAGGAGCGCTATGCCCAGAGTGGTGCCCGCAAGAGCGCCGAGGACGCGGCGGACAGTAATGATCCGGACCAGCCCTGGCTCGCCGAGGTCAGCCGTTCCTTTTTCCCCATCCTACTGGTGGTTCTGGTGCTGCGTTCCTTCCTGGTGGAGCCTTTCCAGATTCCGTCCGGCTCCATGCTGCCAACACTGGAAGTGGGGGACTTCATCCTGGTGAACAAGTTCACCTATGGGCTGAGGCTGCCGGTGGCGCACTGGGAGATTGCTGATTTCGGTGATCCTGAAAGAGGCGACATCATGGTGTTCCGCTACCCGGTGGAGCCCTCCGTCAACTACATCAAGCGTGTGGTCGGGGTGCCTGGCGACCGTGTTGCCTATGAGGGCAAACAGCTCTACGTTAATGGAGAGCCGGTGCCTTCCGCGTTTGTAGCGAGCCTGGGAAACCAGGACCTGCACCGGGAAAAGCTGGGGGGCGATGTGTTCAGCACCCTTTATGCCCAGCGCCGGACGGACCCGGATGCCGAGGGTGAGTGGACGGTTCCCGAAGGTCACTATTTCGTGATGGGCGACAATCGCGACAACAGTCGGGACAGCCGGTACTGGGGCATGGTGTCCGACCAGCATGTGGTGGGTAAGGCCTTCGCCATCTGGATGCACTGGGAGTCGCTGACCAGCCTTCCCAGTTTCCATCGTGTCGGCTGGATCCAGTAGCAGCGGAGATCCGTTATGAAACCAGCAGTCAGACACCAGAGTGGTTTTTCGATGCTCGCGATGATGCTGTTCATCGTGATCGGCGTTTTTCTACTGACCGTGGTTGTTCGTGTGGTGCCGGTGTACATCGAGGACTTCACGCTCAGCAGCATCATCGGCTCCATGGAGGAGTCCCGGCCCTACCGCGAGGCGGAAACCGTGGGGGATGTGCGGGAGCTGCTCCGCAAGCGCATTCAGATGGAGAACATTGATGGCGTGGATGTGGATGAGATCGCCATGGAGCGTGATGGCGAGCGCCTGCGCCTGGAATTCTCCTATGAAGTCCGCTCTCCGTTCATGGGCAATATCGACACCGTGATCCAATTCGACCACCAGCATGAACTGAGGATGCCGTGACCGAGCAGGAACGCCTCGACCAGCTCCAGAAACGACTGGGCTACCACTTCAGTAACGTGGAACACCTCCGGCTGGCGCTGACGCACCGGAGCTACGGTGGCAACAACAACGAGCGGCTTGAGTTCCTTGGGGATTCCATCCTCAACATGGTCATGGCCCAGTATCTCTTTCACCGCTTTCCGGAAGCCCGGGAAGGCCAGCTCAGCCGCCTGCGGGCAAGGCTGGTGCGCGGGGCGACGCTGGCGGAGATCGCGCTGGAGTTCGAGCTGGGTGACTGCCTGCGCCTGGGGTCGGGGGAGCTCAAGAGCGGTGGTTTCCGGCGGGAGTCGATTCTGGCTGACGCCGTCGAATCGATTGTTGGCGGCATCTATCTGGATTCAGACCTGGAACATGCACGGGAGCGCCTGCTGGCCTGGTTCGGGCCCCGGCTCGACCGGCTCAGCCTGCAGGATACCCAGAAGGATCCCAAGACCCGCCTGCAGGAGTTTCTCCAGTCCCGGCGCGAGTCGCTGCCCAACTACGAGGTGGAGACGGTGCGCGGTGAGGCGCACCAGCAGACCTTCTACGTGAACTGCACTGTGCCCATACTGGCGGCGGCGACCCGTGGCCAGGGCGGGAGCCGGCGTGCCGCGGAACAGGATGCGGCCAGGCTGGCGCTGGAGCAGCTCGACCAGGAGGCAGGCAGCAATGACGGATGAACCGGTCACCCGCAGTGGTTTTGTCGGCATCCTGGGACGGCCCAATGTGGGCAAGTCGACCCTGATGAACCACCTGTTGGGCCAGAAGCTCAGCATCACCTCGCGCAAGCCCCAGACCACCCGCTACCAGCTCCTGGGAATTCACACGGTGGAGCAGGATCAGATGGTGTTCGTGGATACACCCGGGCTGCACACCGAGGAACCCAGGGCGCTCAACCGTTGCATGAACCGGGAGGCCACCACGGCTCTGAGGGACGTGGATGTGGTGGTGTTCGTGGTCGACCGGGATCTGTGGAACGAGGGCGATGCCAATGTGCTGGAACGCTTCTCCCACCTTCAGTGCCCGGTACTGGCGGTGATCAACAAGGTCGACCAGATGCCGGATACGGACCAGCTTCTGCCGCACATCGAATGGCTCAGCCAGCAGTACCCGTTCACCGAGATCGTGCCGGTTTCGGCGCTGCGCTCACGCAACCTGGACCGGCTGGAAAGCGCCATCCGCAGTCACCTGCCGGAGGGGCCGCATCACTTCGGTGATGACGACCTGACCAACCGGAGCTCGCGTTTCCTCGCCGCGGAGATGATCCGCGAGAAGATCACCCGCCAGCTCGGGGCGGAGCTGCCGTACACCATGGCGGTTGAGATCGAGACCTTCGAACAGGAAGGGAACACGCTGCACATCAATGGGCTCATCCTGGTCGAGCGCCAGGGTCAGAAGAAGATCGTCATCGGCGACAAGGGCAGCCGTCTGCGCCAGATCGGCCAGGAGGCCCGGCTGGACATGGAGAGCCTGTTCGGCTCGAAAGTGATGCTGCGTCTCTGGGTCAAGGTGCGCAAGGGGTGGGCTGATGATGAGCGCGCCCTGCGTTCCCTGGGGTATGGGGACCAGGGGCGCTGAGCCGTGAGCGAGCGCGGCCAGCAGCTGGATCCGGCCTTTGTGCTGCATCGCCGCCCCTATGGTGAAACCAGCCTGATTGTTGACCTCTTCACCCTGCACCATGGCCACTTCAGCGCTGTGGCCCGTGGTGCCGCCCGGCCCCGGAGCCAGTGGCAGGCGGAGCTCCAGCCCTTCCGGCCTCTGAGGACCTCCTGGTCCGGCCGTCAGTCGCTGAGGACGCTGCGCCACGCTGAGGCCACGGCGCCTGCCCTGGCGCTGTCCGGTGATCGCCTCTACTGTGGTTTCTATCTGAATGAACTGCTGTTGCGGCTGCTGACCGAGGCGGATCCGGCCCCGGACCTGTTCAGCGTCTACCTCGATACCCTCGAACAGCTGGCGGGGGGCAGTGCTGCGTTGGAACCCACGCTGCGGCGGTTCGAGTACCGGCTGGCGGGGGAGTTGGGGTACGGCATCAGCTGGGACAGGACCGGGGATACCGGTGACCCCGTACAGCCCGACCGTGTCTACGCATTCCACCCGGCCCAGGGCGTGCTGGCGGACGGCCACGGCCCTGTCGGGGGCATTTCCGGTGAGCACCTGCTGGCGCTGGCCGCGGATGAGCTGGATAATCAGGCGGTACTGAAGGTGGCCAAACGGCTCATGCGCAGCCTTGTGGATCATCTGCTACAGGGGCGGCCGTTGCACAGCCGCCGTCTTTTCGCGCGTCAGGGGAGGTCAGAATGAGTCATCAGTCCCGCCGTGTTCTGCTCGGCGTCAACGTGGATCACGTGGCAACCCTCCGGGAGGCCCGGGGGACGCGTTATCCGGATCCGGTCCAGGCCGCACTGCTGGCGGAGGAAGCCGGAGCGGATGGCATCACGGTGCATCCCCGGGAGGATCGTCGCCACATCCAGGACCGGGATGTACGGATCCTGAGCGAGACCCTGAACACCCGCATGAACCTGGAAATGGCCGTGACCGATGCCATGCTGGGCTTCGCCGAAACCATCCGTCCCGAGCACTGCTGCTTCGTCCCGGAGAAGCGCGAGGAGCTGACTACTGAGGGCGGTCTGGATGTGGCTGGCCAGCCCGGGCGGGTCAGGGCCGCCTGCGAGCGCATGGCGGCGATGGGTACGGAAGTCTCACTGTTCATTGATGCCGAGCCGGACCAGATCCGGGCGGCGGCGGACTGTGGCGCGCCGGCCATTGAGCTGCATACCGGCGAATACGCGCTCGCGGAGACGCCAGAGGTGATGGAGCGGGAGCTGAATCGGCTGAGGGAGTGCGTGGACCTGGCCCGGGGGCAGGGGCTGACCGTCAACGGCGGCCATGGCCTGCACTACCACAACACGGCCGCTATCGCGGCGCTCGGGGGCATTCACGAGCTCAACATCGGCCATGCCATCATGGCCCGGGCACTGATGGTTGGCATGAAGGAGGCGGTCCGGGACATGCGGGCGCTGATTGATCAGGCGTCAGGTGTCGGTGCTGTGTAGCAGCTGGTGCCAGTGCGTCTGCTCACACCAGCGCATCAGCCGGTCCATGGCGGCAAGCAGGCGCTCCACCGCGTCGCCGATCCCTTCAGCCCCCTTCTTGAGGCGGGTTTCCAGGTCCGCTGCGCAGTCGCCCAGCTCCGGAACACCGGTGTAGCGGGTGGCCCCGTGAAGCCGGTGGACCCGTTCAAGCAGGGTGGCCTGGTCCCCCTGGTTGTACAGGTTCTCAACAGCCGTCCGATCCTCCTCGACATGATCCAGCAGCATGCTCAGCATCTCCTCCGCCAGATCCGGCTTGCCATTGGCCCGCTGCAGGCATGCCTCAGGGTCGACCACCGCGTGCTGGCGGCCCCGTGACGAAGGCCTGACCCCCTCCGGCTCCCTGGGCTGGCGCTCCTCGGCGGCCTGGACGTCCAGCCCCAGGTGGCGCTGGAGCGTATGGGCAATCAGTGACGGGTTGATGGGTTTGGTCAGATAGCCGTCGAAACCGGAAGCCAGGAGATGCTCACGTTCCTCCGAGAGGGCGTGGGCCGTGAGGGCGATGACCGGTACATGGCTGTTGGCGTTGTTGAGCCGGCGTATGCGGGTGGTGGCCTCGGTACCATCCATGCCGGGCATCTGGACATCCATCAGGACCAGGTCGAAGGTCTCCTGCTGGAGGCGTTGCAGAGCCTCATAGCCGCTGCCCACATCCTCCACATGGAGGTTGAATTCCCGCAGCAGCGTTGTGACAAGCTTGAGGTTGGCCGAGTTGTCGTCTACCGCAAGAACCCGGGCATTCGTTTCCTGGCGGTCGGCCGCAGGCAGAGGCGCCGGTGCCCGCGGCTGCTCCGGCAGCTCCCCCGTGCCCTGGATCAGCTGCCCCAGGCGCTGCTGGAAGAAGGTGCGGCGCACCGGTTTGGTCATGTGGGCCGAGGCCATGCTCACCAGCGGGCTGGCGTCCTCATTGAGCGTAGGGGTAAGCAGCAGCACCCGGCAGTCGCACTCGTATTCCAGAGTCCGGATCAGTTCCCGGTGCTGGTTCGAGTGGAGCAGGTGGCGGGCCACGCCCAGGATCACCAGAGCGAAGCCCTGGCCGCTGGCCTGGGCGGAATGGACCTGTGCAATCACCTCCTGCGGGCCGGAGGCGTGGGTAACAGCGACCCCGCATTCCCGCAGCAGGTTGGTGATCGCCAGCCCGGTTGTTTCCTGATATTCCAGATAGAGGACTGATTCCCCGCTGAATGGAGGAGGCGGGGCTGTTTCCGCTGTGCCCGAGGTCTCCAGGGGCAGGCTGAACCAGAAACTGGAGCCTCTGCCCAGCTCGCTATCAACCCCGATTTCGCCGCCCATTTCCTCTACCAGCCGGTGTGAGATCACCAGGCCCAGCCCGGTGCCGCCGTACTGGCGCGCCGTGGAGGCGTCCGCCTGGCTGAAGGCATTGAAGATGCTTTCCTGCTGGGATTCGGAAAGACCCACACCGGTGTCCGTGATGCTGATCCGGATTCGGTTGTCGTCTGGAGCATCCTCATCGAGCATCACCCGTACCACCACTTCGCCGTGCTGGGTGAACTTGATGGCATTGTTCACCAGGTTGGTCAGCACCTGCTTGATGCGCAGCGGGTCCCCCATGAAGGCGTCGGGGACATCGGTGTAGATCAGGGGCGCCAGGTCCAGGTTCTTCTCGTGGGCTGCCGGTGCCAGCATGATCAGCACCTCCTCTACGGTCTCGCGCAGGTGGAAGGGCGTCCGGTCCAGAACCAGTTTGCCCGCCTCGATCTTGGAGAAGTCCAGGATGTCGTTGATGATGGTGAGCAGGATTTCCGAGGACTTGCGGATGGTATTGAGGTGGTCCCGCTGCTGGGCCGAGGCGGGGGCTTTCAGCAGCAGATCCGTGAAGCCGATGATGCCGTTGAGTGGGGTGCGGATCTCATGGCTCATGTTTGCCAGGAACTCCGACTTGATCCGGCTTGCCTCGAGGGCCTGCTTGCGTGCCAGGTCGAGTTCGATGTTCTGGACTTCGATGGTCTCCAGGGTCTCGCGCAGATCCTCGGTGGCCTGGTCCACATTCTGCTGCATCTCATCCCGCGCCTGCTGCAGGCTGCCGGCCATGGCATTGAGCCCGGAAGCCAGTTCCTCCAGCTCAGGTCCTGCCGTCATCTCCACCCGGGTGTCGAGCTTGCCATCGCGCAGACGGTTGATGGCGCGGGTGAGCTCATGGATGGGGTCGGTGACCGAGCGGCTCAGGTGAATGGCAATCAGGGTGTTCAGGAAAAGTCCGCCCCCGACCAGAAGCAGGCTCACCAGAAGGGCTTCATACTGCTCTTTGCGGGTGGTGGCATGGGAAAGTTCAACGCTCACCCATCCCAGGGGCTGCTCGCCCCCAGCGGTGTCGTTCCGGCGTCGGTCCATGTCCAGGAGGCCGTCAATCATGAGGTCCTGGGGGTAGATGGGGGCAGTGAACAGCGACGCGTCCTCGCCGGTGTGGACTGTCGGGCTGGTTACGTTCTGGAGCGGTTGCTGTCCCTGCAACCGCTCCCGGCGGCCGGTCTGTACCAGCTTCCGCCCATCACTGTCATAGATGGTGATGGCGCGGACATCGTCCTCTTCCAGCATGGAACTGGCGATGCCGAACAGCAGGTTACGGTTGCCGGTAAAAGCACCGTACTCAGAGGCGGAAGCCAGCTGGCGGCTGAGCGACATGCCCCGTTCCTCGAGCATGCGCGACAGGTTGCTGACCCAGCTGTGGGTGAAATACACCCCCACGATCACGATCAGCACCATCGTGGGGATCAGAGACAGAAAGAAGACCTTTTTCTGGACGCCCCAGCGGCGCATCAGTGACCCTGCTTAATCGTGTGGATGGCTCCGGAGTGGTTGGGCGCGGCTCCGGATCGGCGTATCATGGGCGCCAATCTAACACAAGCGTGTGCCGGCACGCGTTGCCGGTGTCACAAGCCTGAGGAGTCTCCGCCGCCATGGCCTATGCAACCATTGAGGATTATGTGGGCAATACGCCGCTGGTTCGGCTCCAGCGCCTGCCGGGCAATACCAGCAACACCATCCTGGTGAAGCTTGAGGGCAACAACCCGGCCGGCTCGGTCAAGGACAGGCCCGCGCTGAGCATGATCAGTGAGGCGGAAAAACGCGGTGATATCAAGCCGGGGGACACCCTGATCGAGGCCACCAGCGGCAATACCGGCATTGCCCTTGCCATGGCGGCTGCCATCAAGGGGTACCGCATGATCCTGATCATGCCGGAGAATGCGAGTGAGGAACGCCGTGCCTCCATGCGCGCCTACGGGGCCGAGATCATCAGCGTCTCGCGCGAGGCCGGCATGGAGGGCGCGCGGGATACGGCGCAGCAGATGGCGGCCGAAGGACAGGGCCTGATCCTGGACCAGTTCGCGAACCCTGACAATCCGCTGTCGCACTACAAGGGCACGGCGCCTGAGATCTGGCGGGATACCGGTGGAGGGATCACACACTTCATCTCTTCCATGGGGACCACCGGTACCATTATGGGCTGTTCCCGGTATTTCCGTGAGCAGAGCCCGGACGTCGAGATTATCGGGCTGCAACCGGGGGAGGACGCGGCCATTCCGGGTATCCGCCGCTGGCCGCCGGAGTACCTGCCCGGGATCTTCAATGCCAGCGCCGTGGACCGGACCATGGAAATGGGCCAGCAGGAGGCCGAGGACACCATGAGGGCCCTGGCCGCGAAGGAGGGTATCTTCTGCGGCGTATCCTCCGGGGGTTGCGTGGCCGGTGCGCTCCGTCTCTCCCAGGAGGTTGAAAACGCCACCATCGTCGCCATTATTTGCGACCGGGGCGACCGCTATCTGTCCACCGGTGTGTTTTCCAGCCAGTAGACCATCGGCCCACACCCCGTAAATCGACCATCAACAGGGTAGTCCAGCATGAGCCGACGCCGGCGAGGTCCGCGCATCCCCGCAGAACCGGTGAGCATTGAAATTGACAGCCTCAGCCATGATGGACGTGGCGTTGGGCGCATTGAGGGCAAGGCGGCGTTCGTGGCCGGCGCGCTGCCGGGGGAACAGGTGCAGGCACGCTTCCTGGACCGCCGCCGGCGTTTTGATGCCCTGCGCACGCTGGAGGTAGAAGCCAATCCCGGCCCCGACCGGGTAATGCCACCGTGCCCGCACGCGGATCTGTGCGGCGGCTGCAGCCTGCAGCACCTGGCACCGGCGGCGCAGGTCCGGCTCAAGGCGGAAACGCTGGCCGAACAGTTCGCCCACTTCGGGGGCATCGAACCGGAGCAGTGGGCTGAGCCGCTGACTGGCGAAACCCTTGGGTACCGCCGTAAGGCGCGCCTGGGCGTGCGCTACGTGACCAAGCGCGGCGAGGTCCTGGTGGGTTTCCGTGAGAAGGGCAGCAGTTTCATTACTGCGATCAACGACTGCGCGGTGCTCGACCCCCGTGTGGGTCAGCGCATTGAGGCCCTGAAGGAACTGATTGCCGGGCTTTCGGTCTACAACCGGCTGGCCCAGATCGAAGTGGCCTGTGGTGATGACGAGGCGGCCCTTGTCCTGCGCCACCTGGAGCCTCTGACACCGGAGGACGAAGCCACTCTGTGTGAATTCGGCCGGACCCATGACCTGCAGATCTATCTCCAGCCCAAGGGGCCGGATACCGTGCACCGCCTCTGGCCGGAGCCGGGTAACGGGCCTGACCGGCTGTTCTACCAGCTTCCGGAATGGGATCTGACGCTGGGCTTCCATCCCATGGATTTCACCCAGGTGAACGCGGACATCAACCAGCGCATGGTCAGCCAGGCACTGGCATGGCTGGCGCCGGAGCCCCATCACCGGGTGCTGGACCTGTTCTGCGGTCTGGGCAACTTCTCGCTGCCGCTGGCGCGCCAGGCCGGCGAAGTGGTCGGTGTCGAGGGTGAGGAGGCGCTGGTCCAGCGCGGCCGCGAGAACGCCGAGCGTAACGGTCTGGGTAACGTCACCTTCCGGGCCACGGATCTGCAGCAGGATTTCACGGCCGAGCCCTGGGCCGCGGAAGGGTTTGACCGGGTACTGATTGACCCACCGCGCTCCGGTGCGGAAGACGTAGTGCGTCATCTCTCCGGTGCCGGTGTGGAGCGCATTGTCTATGTGTCATGCAATCCGGCGACCCTGGCCCGGGACGCCGGTATTCTCGTGGCGAGTGGCTACCGGCTGGTGCGGGCCGGCATCATGGACATGTTCCCGCATACCGCCCATGTCGAGTCCATGGCCCTGTTCGAGCGGGAGTCACGCTGATGGTGAAGGTCCGTGAAAATTACGCCAGCACGGCGGATGGCGGCGTGGATATCGGTGCCTGGGTCGACCACATTGACGCCCAGCACCCGCTGGAGGACCGTGACACACTGATCCGCGCCTGCCGGCGCAGTCTCGCCATAGACCGTAAGGCCGTACGCGAGGATCGGCAGTGGGCACCCGGGGCCAGCAGTTTCCTGACCGGGCTCGAGATGGCCCAGATCCTGACCGAGCTGCGCCTGGACCAGGAAACCCTGGTTGCGGCGGTGCTGTACCGGGCGGTGCGCGAGGAGCGCATGACGCTGGAGGCGGTGCGCTCCGAGTTCGGTGAGGCCATCGCGCAGCTGATTGAGGGTGTGGTCCAGATGGCCGCCATATCCACCCTTCACCGGCCGCTCAAGGGCAATGTGCTGGGGCAGGCCCAGGGGCAGCAGGACAATGTCCGCCGTATGCTGGTGACCATGGTGGACGATGTGCGCGTGGCCCTGATCAAGCTGGCGGAGCGTACCTGTGCCATCCGTGCGGTCAAGGACGCCCCGCCGGAGAAGCGCCTGCGCGTGGCCCGTGAGGTGTTCGACATCTATGCGCCGCTGGCCCACCGGCTGGGCATCGGGCACATCAAGTGGGAGCTGGAGGACCTGTCCTTCCGCTATCTGCACGAATCCGCGTATAAGAAAATCGCCAAGCTTCTGGACGAGAAGCGCGTTGACCGGGACGCCTATGTCAAACGCGTGGCTGAGATCCTCAGGGGCGCCCTGGCTGAGTCGGACATCCAGGCCGAGGTGGCGGGGCGCGCCAAGCACATCTACAGCATCTGGCGGAAGATGCGCCGCAAGGGCATTGATTTCTCGGAGGTCTACGACATCCGGGCACTGCGTGTCCTGGTGCCGGAAGTGCGTGACTGCTATGCTGCGATTGGGGTGGTGCACGGGCTCTGGCGCCATATTCCCCATGAGTTCGATGACTACATCGCCAATCCCAAGGAAAACGGCTACCAGTCCCTGCACACCGCCGTGGTGGGGCCCGAGGGCAAGACCATGGAGGTGCAGATCCGCACCCATGATATGCACGAGGATGCGGAGCTGGGCGTGTGTGCCCACTGGCGCTACAAGGGCACCGATAATGGCGGTTCGGAGGCGGCCTATGAGGCCAAGATCAACTGGCTGCGCCAGGTCATCGAATGGCAGGAGGATCTGGGCGAGAGCGGCAACTTGGTGGAGCAGCTGCGCAGTGACGTGGGCGGCGATCGCATCTATGTATTCACTCCCGAGGGCCACGTGGTGGACATGCCCCGTGGGGCGACGCCGCTGGATTTCGCCTACAAGATCCACACCGAGGTGGGCCATGCCTGCCGGGGCGCCAAGGTCAACGGCCGTATCGTACCGCTGACCCATACGCTGCGGACCGGGGATCAGGTGAGCATCCTGCGTGGCAGCGAGGCCGCGCCCAGCCGTGACTGGCTCAATCCCGGGCTGGGTTACATCCAGACCTCGCGGGCCCGCGCCAAGGTGACCCACTGGTTCAAGATGCAGGACCGGGAACAGAACATCGCCGACGGAAAGGCGGTTCTGGAGGACGAGCTTGGCCGCCTCTCGCTGCGCGATCTCGATCTCGACGCCCTGGCCCGGAAGGTCAACTACAGCTCGGCCAGCGACATGTACGCCGCCATCGGGGCCGGGGATCTCAAGCCGGCCCAGGCGGTCAAGGCGGCCCAACGGGTGCTGGAGCCGGCCGATCGCCAGCTGGATTTCCGGTTTGCGCGCGGGCGCAGTGACAAGGCGAAAAAGGACCCGGACATCCACATCCAGGGCGTGGGCAATCTAAAGACCACCATTGCCCAGTGCTGCAGCCCCGTGCCCGGAGACCCCATCATCGGCTACATCACTGTTGGCCGTGGCGTGACCGTCCACCGGGATGACTGCATGAACCTGCTGCAGCTTCGCGAGCAGGAGGCCAGCCGCATCATTGAGGTGGACTGGGGACCGGAGCCCGAAGCTCGCTACCCGGTGACCATCGATATCGAGGCCTATGACCGGGCGGGGCTGCTGAACGACATCACTTCGGTGCTGGCCAACCGCAAGCTCAATGTGCTGTCGATGCAGACCCAGTCCCACAGTGACAGCAATATGGCGAACATGACGCTGACGGTGGAAATCGGCGATATCGACCAGCTCTCGCGCCTGCTGGCCTCCATCCGCCAGCTGCCCAACGTCATGGATGTGCATCGCCACCGTGAAGCCTGACCGGAGTGACCCGATGAGCCGAACCTATTCGATGGAGGACCTGCTGGCGCTGATGGCCCGCCTGCGGGACCCGCAGCAGGGCTGCCCCTGGGATCTGGAGCAGGACTTCCGCAGCATAGTGCCGCACACCATTGAGGAGACCTACGAGGTGGCGGACGCCATCGAGCGCGGGGATTTCGATCATCTGCCGGATGAACTGGGGGATCTGCTGTTCCAGGTGGTGTTCTATGCCCAGCTGGCCCGGGAAGAGGGGCGTTTCGGCTTCAGTGACCTGGTTGATGGGGTGACCCGCAAGATGATCCGTCGCCATCCGCATATTTTCCCGGATGGCACCCTGGACAGCCATCCCGGTGACGCCGATGGCATGACCGAAGCGGATGTGCGCGTGAACTGGGACCGCATCAAGGCCGAGGAGAAGGGGAAGCAGGGGGCAGAGGCAACACCTGCAAGCGCCCTGGACGACGTGACCCCCGGCCTTCCCGCCTTTCAGCGCGCGGCCAAGCTGCAGAAGCGTGCCTCAAAGGTTGGCTTCGACTGGCCGGAGACCGGCATGGTCTTCGACAAGCTCCACGAGGAGGCGGATGAGCTCAGGACGGCCTGGCAGGAACAGTCCGACCCCGAGGACAGGGACGCGGTAGAGGATGAACTGGGCGACCTGCTGTTCGTGGCCGTGAACCTCAGCCGCTTTCTGGGGGTGGATGCGGAACAGGCCCTGCGCCGCGCCAACCTCAAGTTCGAGCGCCGCTTCCGGTGCATGGAGGCACAGCTGGAGGATGCGGGGGAAAAGCTGAAAGGGCGGGATATCGAGACCCTGGAAGCGGCCTGGCAGAGGGCCAAAAAGGCCTCGGATGCGGACAGTTGAGGCCCTGAGCGGTCACCATACGTACAATCCATTACCGTTATTCCCTCTCCTCCCAAGCCCGAATGGACTACAGTATTGTCAAAGAGGCGGCATCAACGGGGAGGTAATATGCGGCTTGGACAACTCGTCAATCACTGGGAGCAGCATGCCCGAGGCCGGCTGGCCGAGGAGCAGGTGACCGTAAGGCTCCCGGAGGAAGGCGAACAGCAGCTTGAGGCGCTTGCAAAGCAGTACCCTCTCAAGTCCCGCGAAGCCCTGCTGCGTGATCTGATCAACGCCGCCCTGACTGATCTTGAGGTCTGCTTCCCGTACCGCGAAGGCAGCCGTGTCGTTGCCCGGGACGAGGACGGGTTCGAGATCTACGAGGACGCCGGCATGACCCCGCGTTTCCTCAACCTCTCCCGCAAGTACATGCAGCAGCTCAAGGGTGACGCCTCACGCGTGGCGTGAGGCCGTCCCCGTTGACTACTTCTGGCGACCCGGCTCCGGGAGATCGGAGAGGGCCGCGTTGAGCAGGTCCCGCAGCAGTTCCTCTTCCGAATAGTCCGGATACAGCTCCGCCAGCGCACGCAGCCGTGCCGCATCCTCCAGTGTGACGTTCACCTCGTATTCCTGCTTGCCGTCCTCCGGTGTGCGTTCACCGGATTCCCACTGTTTCGGCAGATCCGCGATTTTCATGGTATTGCGTTGCTCCGGTCATGTTGGGCCATACTAAGGGCGTTAAGCCGGTTTCATCCTAGCACGGAGCCACCGGCATTGCCCGCAGCGAAAGGGACCCTTTTCAATGACCGAACTCCATCCCGCTCTCAGGGAAAACATCCGTCTTCTTGGTGAGATCCTCGGTGACTGCATCCGCGAGAAACCCGGTCCGGAATGGTATGAGCGGGTAGAGGCGGTGCGTCAGGCAGCCAAGGATGACCGTATGCAGGAAAGTGGCTCCGGGCAGCGCCTCGCCGAACTTCTGGCAAGCCTGACCGACGACCAGCTGGTGCCGGTGACGCGGGCTTTCAACCAGTTCCTGAATCTGGCCAACCTGGCCGAGCAGTACCACAGCATCCGACGCCGGCGTGAACCCCGGGAAGAGGGGCCCGACGAATCGGTGCATGCGACACTGGCGCGCCTGGCAGAGCAGGGTGTGGAACCGTCCCGGCTGCACGAATGCGTGCGGGATATGCGCATGGAGTTCGTGCTGACGGCCCACCCCACCGAAGTGGCCCGCCGGACCCTCATCATGAAATACGATGAGATGTCCGCCTGCCTCCAGCGCCTGGACAGTGAGGATCTTCTGGCGGATGAGCGTGAGCGGGAGGTGGCGCGCCTGCGCCAGCTGATCACCCAGGCCTGGAATACCGACGAGATCCGTTACGAGCGCCCCACCGCGGTGGACGAGGCACGCTGGGGCTTTGCCGTAGTTGAGAACAGTCTCTGGCAGGCATTGCCCGACTTCCTGCGGGAGCTGGACGGAGCTCTCGTGGAACAGACAGGGGAAGGCCTGCCCATTGAGGCCAGCCCCATCCGGGTGGCTTCCTGGATGGGTGGTGACCGGGACGGCAACCCCAACGTCACCGCCGCCGTGACCCGCGAGGTGCTGCTGCTCAGCCGCTGGATGGCGGCGGACCTGTTCTTGCGCGACCTCCAGGATCTGCGGGCGGAGCTGTCCATGTGGGAGGCCTCTCCGGAATTGCAGGAGCGGGTCGGGGGCCACCGTGAACCCTACAGGGCGCTGCTCTCGGAACTGCGGGACCGCCTGAGGGCCACCAGGGACTGGGCTGAAGAGGCGGTGAGAGGAAGCGCTGAACCCTCACCGGAGGTGATGCTGGACTCCGCCGAGCTGACCGAACCCCTGCAGCTGTGCTACGACTCCCTCGTGGCCTGCGGCATGGAATCGGTGGCGCGCGGGCCGCTGCTGGACACACTGCGGCGCGCCCACTGTTTCGGGCTGGAGCTGATCCGGCTGGATGTGCGCCAGGAAGCCTCCCGGCATGCCTCGGCCATTGGCGAAATCGTCGAGTGGCTGGGGCTGGGGGATTACACGCAGTGGAACGAGACCGAGCGCCAGCAGTTCCTGATCCGGGAACTGGAGAGTCGCCGTCCGCTGGTCCCGCGCAACTGGGCGCCCTCGGAGGAAACACGGGAGGTTCTGGATACCTGCCGGGTGATTGCCGAGCATCCGCCGGAAGCACTGGGCTCCTATGTGATCTCCATGGCGGCCCAACCCTCGGACGTGCTGGCGGTGATCCTGCTGCTGCGGGAGGCCGGCATGGATCATCCCATGCGCATCGTGCCGCTGTTTGAAACCCTGGCGGACCTGGACCATGCGCCGGAGGCACTGAGGGCCCTGCTGGAGCTGGACTGGTATCGGGAGTACACCGGTGGCGCCCAGGAGGTGATGATCGGGTACTCGGATTCGGCCAAGGATGCCGGGCAGATGATGGCGGCCTGGGCCCAGTACCAGGCCCAGGAAGCGCTGACCCAGGTGGCCACGGATTACGGGGTACACCTGACACTCTTCCACGGTCGTGGCGGCACCGTGGGCCGTGGTGGCGGCCCTGCCAATCAGGCCATTCTTTCGCAGCCGCCGGGCTCGGTGAACGGCAGCCTTAGGGTGACCGAGCAGGGCGAGATGATCCGCTTCAAGTTCGGCCTCCCGCGCGTGGCCCATCGGAGCTTCAATCTCTACACCAGTGCAGTGCTGGAAGCGACGGTGGCGCCGGCCCCGGAACCGAAGCCGGAATGGCGCGAGATGATGCACTCGCTGAGCGGTGAGGCTGTGCGCTCCTATCGCGGGCTGGTGCGCGAGACGGATGAGTTCGTCACCTACTTCCGACAGGCCACCCCCGAGCAGGAGCTGGGCAAGCTGGCGCTGGGCAGTCGTCCGGCGCGGCGCAGGCCAACAGGGGGTGTGGAGAGTCTCAGGGCGATCCCCTGGATCTTCGCCTGGACCCAGATGCGCCTGATGCTGCCGGCCTGGCTGGGCAGTGATGTGGCCCTGGGCCGGGCGCTGGAGGACGGGCATGAACCCCTCCTGAACGAGATGATCCGGGACTGGCCTTTCTTCCGCACCCATATCGACATGCTGGAGATGGTTCTTGCCAAGGCGGACCTGCGGATTGTCAGCTATTATGAGCAGAAGCTTGTGGAACCGGATCTCCGCCCCCTGGGTGAGACACTGCGTGAACGTCTGCGTGGGTGTGTCCAGCATGTGAACCGGCTGAAGGGGCAGGAGGAGCTGCTGACCCAGCAGCCGGACTTCGCCCATTCAATGAGGGTCCGCAACACCTATACGGACCCACTCCATTATCTGCAGGCGGAGCTGCTGCAGCGCGACCGGTATGCAGCCGGGCGGGTTCCGGAGAACGTCGAGAAGGCCATGAAGGTGACCATGGCCGGGATTGCGGCCGGTATGCGCAATACCGGCTGAGGCAGGGGAGAACGGATGACGGAACAGCCGGATATGGACGCACTGGCGGCAAGGGTTCAGCAGCTTTACCGACTGCCGCCCATGCCGGCTATTGCGTTGCGGGTCATGCAGATGACAGCCGCACCTGAGACAACGGCCGCCGACCTGGCGGGCGTGATCGAGCGCGACCCCAGCCTGGCGGCCCAGGTCCTGCGTTACGCCCGCTCGGCTCTCTTCAACTACCGGGGGGAGCTGCACAGTGTCCAGGAGGCCGTAACCCGGGTGCTCGGGTTCGACCGAGTCACTCACCTGGCGGTGGGCATCGCGGCCTCACGCAGTTTTGAGCTGCCGCGTTCCGGCCCTCTGGGGCTGGAGGCGTTCTGGCACCACTCACTGCACTGTGCCCGTCTTTCCCTGTCGATCGCCCGCAGCATTCCGCGGGATGCTCCTGGGCGTCCGGACCCGGAGCTGGCCTACCTGTGTGGGCTCCTGCATAACCTGGGTCTGTTGCTGATCGGGCACCTGTTTCCGGAGGATTTCCGTCAGCTCCGTGAGGCGCGCGAGGCGGAACCGGACGTGCCGCTGACGGAGCTTGAATCCCGGGTGTTCCACAGCAGCGGGCAGGACGATGGCACACCGTTGCGCGTCGGCCATGCCAGTGCCGGCGGACTTCTGCTGCATCTCTGGGAAATGCCCGCCCCGGTGGTGACGGTTGCCGGCATGCATGAGACGCCGGACTATCAGGGCCAGCACGAGGCCTACGTACACTGTGTTCAGCTCGCCAACGGGCTTCTGAAGGAACGTGGCATTGGTGATGGCAGCAGTGGATCCGATCCCGCTGATGCAGCCCGTGCCCTGGGGTTGGATCAGACGGCTATTGAGTCGCTCGGGAGTACCATCGACCAGGTGAGCGCTGAAATCGAGGAACTTGCCCGCGGCCTTGCCGCCTGATTTGCTACATACGGTCTGCCACGTATAATGAGCCTTCGATTTTTAATGTGCCTGTCCCTGTTCAGGGGGCTGCAAGCCAATGGGAGCAATCAGTATGCGTATCATTCTGCTCGGCCCGCCGGGAGCCGGAAAAGGAACCCAGGCTGCGTACCTCACCGAAGCTTTCGGTATTCCCCAGATCTCCACGGGCGACATGCTCCGTGCCCAGGTGAAGGCCGGAACCGAGCTGGGCAAGAAAGCGGAAGAGGTGATGAACGCGGGTCAGCTGGTCTCCGATGACCTGATCATCGGTATGCTGAAGGAACGCATTGCTGAGGACGACTGTAAGAACGGCTATCTTCTGGATGGCGTGCCCCGGACGATTCCCCAGGCGGAATCACTCCAGGAGCAGGGCATCAAGATCGACTACGTGGTCGAGATCTCGGTGGACGACGACGAGATTGTTGAGCGTCTCTCCGGTCGCCGGATCCATGAGCCCAGCGGCCGCGTTTACCACATCAAGCACATGCCGCCGAAAGAGGATGGCAAGGACGACGAGACGGGCGAGCCCCTGATCCAGCGTGAGGACGACAAGGAAGAGACCGTACGTAAGCGTCTCCAGGTCTATCGTGAAGAGACCGAACCACTGGTGAAGTTCTATCAGGACCTGGAAGCGAAGAACCCGGGTAATGCCCCCCACTATGTCCGGATCGAGGGTGTGGGTTCCACCGAGTCCATCCGTGACCGGATCATTTCCACCCTGAAGGGCTGATGCCTGCCATGACCCGGCTGCTCGCTGTGGATACCAGTGCTGGCCGGGGCTCCGTTGCCCTCCTTGACGGGGGCAGCGTGCTCACCGATTACAGCGATGAACCCCGGTCCCACACCCGCCGGCTGGAGCCCATGGTCAATGGCCTTCTGGCTCAGTCCGGGCTGCGGCTGGGGGATCTGGATGCATTGGCCTTCGGCGCCGGCCCGGGATCGTTCACGGGCCTGAGGGTGACCGCCGGGCTGGTTCAGGGGCTGGCTTTCGGGCTCCAGCTGCCGGTGGTGCCGGTGTCGTCACTGCGGGCCATGGCCCATGCCGTGCATGGGCGGTTGGACGCACCCGCAGAGGTCGCCGTGGCCCGGGATGCCCGTATGGGGGAGCTCTACTGGGGGCTCTATCGGGTGACGCCGGAGGCAGCGGTGGAACCGCTGCTGCCCGATTCACTGGTTTCTCCCGCGGCACTGTCGCTGCCTGAGACGACCAGTGTCTGCTTGGGCGTCGGTGATGGCTGGCTTCTTCGGGAAGCGATTCCGGACCCCGTGCTTGCGCGAATGGAGACAATCATGCCCGACGTGATGCCGGAAGCCGGTGCGATTGCCTGCCTGGCTGAGACCCTGCTGCACCAGGGCGAATGGGTTGGGGCAGAAGCGGTCCAGCCGGTCTACCTGCGGGACGATGTGGCCTGGCAGACCAGCGCCTGAGCAGAGTGGGCGATCAGTGATTATACTGTTACCCGGTTCTCCTTTTTTCGATTCTGACGGGCATTGATCCAATGGTCGGTGGTATCTCCGGAAACAGCCCCCTGCCGCTCGCACCGGATCCGGCACGGCGGCCTGACGGTCCCGGGCGGGAAGCACCCCGCGCGGAACCCCTCAATGAGGCCCGCAGTGCCCCCCGCGAAGACAGTGGTCAGGCGCGCACCCGGCGTGCTGAGGCCGTGGCCGAGCCGGAGGTTGTGCGTCCTCGCCGCAGTCCGGATACCGACAGTCTCCCTCTCCGGAATCAGGAGGCACTCAGCGCCTATGATCGTATCGGCAGTGCCGCCGTGGCGGAGGACGTGGAGCTGGTCGGCGTGGACATCCGGATCTGATGGTGGCTGAGCTTCAGGTGGCGGCTGCCGGGCCGGAATGGCTCCCGGTTGCGGCCGAAGTGGCGCAGCGGCTGGGGCTCGAGTGTCTGCCCGAACCGGTGGACAGACCGGCGGAACTGGCCAGCCCCGCGTTGCTGGTGCTGGTTTCCGGTGAGGGCATCAGTCTTCAGGCGACCGGAAAGAAGGCGCCGGGCCCGGTGCGGGTGGACTGGGTGCACGGGCGCAGCGGTCACCGCCGCCGCCAGGGCGGCGCCGAACTGCTGGTCAAGGCCATTGGCGTGGGGCGGGCTTCAAGGCCACTCCGGATCCTGGATGCCACCGCCGGGCTGGGTGAGGATGCGCTGGTATTGGCCGGTTTCGACTGTGAGCTGGTGCTGTTCGAACGCTCACCGGTGATCGCCGAGCTGCTTGCCGATGGTATGGCCCGGGCGGCACATGAACCGGCGCTGTCGGATCGACTCGCGCGCATGCAGCTGGAACGTGGTGACGCCACCCACTGGCTTGCGGAGCATCCCGAGGCTGTGGATGTGGTCTACCTGGATCCGATGTTTCCGGAGAAGCGCAACAGTGCCGCGGTGCGCAAGGAAATGCAGCTGGCCAGGAGCGTGGTCGGTGATGACGGGGATGCCGCCTTACTGCTGGAGACGGGCCTGGCCGCCGCGCGTCACCGTGTGGTGGTCAAGCGCCCGCGCCGGGCGGACCCGCTGCCCGGGCCGGAACCCGCCACCTCAGTTGAGGGCCGCAGCAGCCGGTTTGACGTCTACAGCCGCCGGGCCCTTCCGTAGCAAGCCGTCAGGACTGGCCCGTTTCGGGAAGATCCGCGCTTTTGACGCCCGGCATGGGAACACTCACATTCGTCACCTGCAGGATCGACTGGCGGAGCTCCGAGCTCAGCACCAGGCGGGCCTCTTCAGCCACTTCCTCCAGCCCCGAGCGCCAGGCCAGCCGGCCATCCTCATCCGTGGTCAGGATGCCGTTGGTCCGCAGGTTGGCAATGAAGTTCCGGAACAGGGTCTTGTCGAAGAATTCCGGCGCGCTCAGCCCGAACAGCACGGATACACGCTCGGCCAGCAGCGTGGACTGTTCCTCCAGCTCTTCCGGTGTCAGGGTGTTGGGCCCGAAGCGCTGCAGTATGGCGATGCTCAGGTAGTAGCGCTGCAGGGTCTGGATCATGCCGTTGGAGAGCACCCCGAGCCGGACGGCATCCGCCGTGCCGGGTTCCGGCCGGTGCAGGAGGCTGCCTTCACTGATGAGAAGCCCTTCCTCCACCAGCCGGTCGATCCAGGTATCCAGCACGTCGTCGATGCTTTCCGTGGGCCAGCGCAGGAAGAGCTCTGACTGGATGTAGGGATAGATAGCGCGCGCCAGGAACACCAGGCGTTCACGCTCCAGTGAGCTGTTGTTCTGGAACAGGCTGGCCAGCAGTGCGGGAATCGCGAACAGGTGCTGGACGTTGTTGCGGTAGTAGGTCATCAGAACCGCGTGCCGCCCCTCGAGCATGATGATGTCGCCCAGCTTCTGCTTGCGCCGGACAATCAGCCCCATGGTCTCGTTGTAGGCGATCCAGTCCTCGCCGGAGCCTTCAGGGAAGGTCATGCGGTCGCTGTAGGGCTGCTTGTGGAGCAGGTTGCACAGGTCTTCCATCAGCCGGGCCAGCAGCTGTTCGTCCATGGCCAGGCGGTCGGTCGCCAGCATGACAGTGGCCAGCAGGTTGACTGGGTTCAGGGCGGCCGCTTCGTTGAGGTTCGTCACGGTGCGCCGGGCCAGGGTGTTGACCACGTCCGGCAGCCACTCAGGGCGGGATTCCTCGTCATACGACTGTTCACGCCACTGCGGCTGCTTTTCGTCCAGAACGCCGGCCAGCTCAATGGGTTCACCGAAGTTGACCGACACCTGGCCGAAGGAACGCCGCAGGTTGCGTACCGAGCTGATCAGGCCCAGGAGCCCTTCCTTTTTCTTCCTGGTGCCCTGGAGTTCGCCCAGGTAGGAACGGCCTTCCAGCACCTTCTCGTAGCCGAAGTAGACCGGTACGAACACGATGGGCTTGCGCGGATCGCGCAGGAAGCTGCGGACCGTCATCGACAGCATGCCCGGGCGCGGCTGCAGGGTGCGACCGGTGCGGCTGCGCCCGCCTTCCACGAAATATTCCACCGAGAAGCCGCGGGTGAACATCACGTGCATGTATTCATTGAATACCGCCGAATACAGCGGGTTGTCGCGGAAGCTTCGGCGCATGAAAAAGGCCCCGCCCCGGCGCAGCAGCGGGCCCACAATGGGCATGTTCAGGTTGATTCCCGCCGCGATGTGCGGCGGCATGAGGCCGTTCTTGTAGAGGACGAACGACAGCAGCAGGTAGTCGATGTGGGAGCGGTGGCAGGGCACATAGACAACGGCGTTATCCCGCGCCGCTTCCTGCGCGGTTTCGATGTTGTTCACCCGGATACCGTCGTAGAGTCGGTTCCAGAGCCAGCCCAGGACGACTTCGAGAAAGCGGATGGTAACCATCGAGAAGTTCGAGGCGATCTCGTGGGCGTACTTGAGGGCCCGCTCCTTCGCCCGTGCCTGGTGAATGTCCTCGTGCTCCGCTGTTTCGCGGATGGCGTCCTTCACCGGCTGGCTTCGCACCAGTGAGTTCACCAGTGTGCGCCGGTGGGAGAGGTCGGGGCCGATCACGGCCTGGCGGACGCGCCGGAAGTGCACCCGCAGGATGCGCGCCAGTTTGCGCTGGGCCACGGACTCGCTGCGCGCTTCACTGACGGCTTCCTGGAGTGACAGTGGCCGGTTGAACTGGACAAACAGATTCCGGCCATGCATGAGGATGGTGAAGAATTTCTGCAGTGGGCCGGTGACGGACCAGCTGTCCGAGAGCATGATCTTGAGCAGGGACTTCTCTTTGTCCGGCGAACGGCCCCAGAACAGGGAGACGGGTACAATCTGGACATCCTTGCCGGTACGGCATCCCTGGGTGACCAGCGCCTCGAAGCGTTCCGTGGGAACCGGTGTCTGGCGGAGCCGGCGGAGACCACCCCGGCGCTGGTAGAGAAAGAAGAAGGAATGCTTCAGGCCCTCGCCCAGGGGCAGCGGTCGCTCGGCCCGGGGCAGACCGGCGCGCTTGAGTTCCTCTTCCAGCACCAGCCGGCTCGACAGGGAGCTGTACTGCAGCACGTAGCAGACGGGCTTTTCCGGATCCAGTCCGAGCTGCTCCCGGTCGGCACCCAGAACACGGCTGCGCACCCACAGGTAGATGAGTCTGCGCAGAAGGGTCAGGATCAGGTTTCCGGGGCCTTTCAGGAACGCCATGCCTACTCCGTTCGGGGTCCGTGGTCGAGTCGGGGACAAGTTTACGCCTCGCGGGGCAGTCGGCAAAGTCCCGTTGCTTGCCGCCATGGCAGGGGCTGATTATAGTGCCCTGCATGGACACTCTGACCGACTTCGTTGCCGATCCCTGGGCGGTTGCCACTCCGGAACGTGAGCGCGTGGCCGTTTTCAGTGACGGGCTGGACCTCTATCCTGCTGCGGAAGGGGGGCTCTTCCACAGTACTACTGCGCTTCCAGACAGTGTCGGGGAGCTGCTGCCCGTGGGCTGTCTGGGCCGGGACCGGCTGTACGTGGCGCGTGCCAGCGGCGTTGAGGGGCAGAGTCTGCGTTCGGTCTATCCCAACGCCTCGCCGGCCGAGCGGGCTGCCCTCGGCGCGGCCCGGCAGCGGCTCCAGTGGGTGCGGGATCATGCCTTCTGTGGCCGCTGCGGGGGTCCCACCCAGTGGTATGAGCACGAATACACGCTCTACTGTGCTCACTGTGATCACCGCCACTACCCGCGGGTCTCGCCCTGCGTGATCGTGGCTGTCCACGACGGGGACTGGCTGCTGCTTGGTCGCAGCCCCCGCCACCCACCGGACCTGTGGACCCTGATTGCCGGTTTCATCGAGCCGGGAGAGTCAGCTGAAGCGGCGGTAGCACGGGAGGTCCACGAGGAGACCGGCGTTCAGCTGGCGGACGTCCGCTATCACGGTTCCGAAAGCTGGCCGTTTCCCCATCAGCTGATGCTCGGTTACAGCGCCCGGTTCGCAGGCGGCCCATTACGTCGCGCCGAGGATGAGCTGGTGGCACTGGAGTGGTTCCACCGGGATTCGCTGCCCAGGGTTCCGGGAGATTGGACCATTGCCGGGCGGTTGATACAGGCCTTCAGCCAGGGGCGTGCCTGATGCACCAGAGCTGTCCCCGGATCCTGCTGTTTGACAGCGGCATCGGCGGGCTCAGTATCGCGGATGCGATCCGTCTCCGGCTGCCTGATGCGGACATGGTCTATGCCGGAGACAATGCCGGCTTCCCCTATGGGGATCTGCCGGAGCATGAGGTGGTGGCACGCTGTGTGGCTCTGGTGGAGAAGGCACTGGCCCGGTGGCCCTGTGATCTGGTGGTAGTGGCCTGTAATACCGCCAGCACCGTCGTGCTGCCCATGCTGCGCTCCCGGCTTCGCCTGCCGGTGGTTGGTGTTGTGCCGGCCATCAAACCCGCCGCAGCACTGAGCCGCAACCGGCGGCTGGGGGTTCTGGCAACGCCGGCCACCGTGGATCGGCCCTATCTGGCGTCGCTGATTGATGAATACGCCGCGGATTGCACGGTGCTGAGGCTGGGCAGTTCCGAGCTGGTCCGGATTGCGGAAATGGGGCTGGCGCAGGGGTGGGTGGACGATGAACAGGTCCGCGCCATACTGCAGCCCCTGGCGGCTGGCGATCCGGATACGGTGGTGCTCGGGTGCACGCATTTCCCCCTGATCCGGGAGGCACTGGCGCGGGCCATGCCGGGCGTGAGGCATTGGGTGGATTCCGGGGATGCCATTGCCCGACGGGTCGTTCAGCTTCTGGATGAGACTACAGGCGATGGAACCGGCACCGGACAGGGGAGCAGCACTTTCCTGTTCACCGCGGAGCCCCCGGCGGGGCTCCGGCACTGGCTGGAAGTAAGCCAGCCCGGCACCCGCGGGGGCGGCCCTCAGATCAGCCGCGTCAACCTGAATACCGCCAGAAACTCCAGCATCGGCAGCGCGGGCTTGTGGCAGCAGTAGGTTCTCTCGATCTCACCCCGGAACCGTGACTTCGTGAACTCCAGTCCCCTGAAGTTGTAGAAGCGGTTGCCGTGCCTGTACACGCCCCGGCAGAGACTCTTGAGAATGCGGCTTTCCTGCGGTTCCGTTTCCTCGGATAGGTGCAGGGGGATGAGACCCAGATCGAGACGTGGCACACCTTCCGCCTGGAAGGTTTCCATGGCGTGCGCCATGATGGTGTAGAAAATCCCCTGCCGGAAATTGGCATTGGCCCTCGAGATGTTCGGGACGTAGCTGACGATCTCATTGCGCTCGTAGACCGGGTCGAAGTAGATGAACCCAACGGCCTTACCGTCCTGATAGGCATAGAAGTGGCGTTCGTTCTCCCGGTACTCCATGTCCATGGGCCGGATCAGGAAGCGGATCTCCTGGCGCTTGCACTGGCGGGTGCGGATCCAGGCGTCCGAGATTTCCCGGGTATGGTCATCACTGAACCGTTCCTGGACGGTGATGCCGGCTTCCCTCGCCTGATTGAGGGCGGTGCGGATGACCTGTTTCTTCTTGCCCTTGAGCGACCACTGGCTCAGGTCCACCCGCGATTCCGCACCAAACTGCGTACCGTAATAACCGAAGCGCTCGTGCAGGACTTCCATAACCGGGCGGGAGACCTGTACGTAGCAGACGTTCGAAACCCGGCGCTCAAACCGTGAAAGCATCAGCTCCCGGTCTTCCGGAGCACAGACCGGATCCGAGAGCACGAAGTTCAGCCCCCATTTCTTCATGTAGCCGATGTAGCCAACACCGGGCACATCGAAGTAGTGCATGCCGGGCTGCAGTGTCGAGAACGACTGCGAGTGGGAGCCGTACTGCTTGAGCAGTGCCACCCGCTCGGAGAAGCTTATGGGACCTTCCGGGATGTCCCGGAATCCGTCGAGCACCAGGGTCTGCTGCGTCATGGCTGGACTCCTTATTGTTATACGTGCTTCCTCAGCCGCGTTTCTCGGCAAGAATTGACCAGTAGCAATGGATGTTCAGCAGTGAGAAGCGTTTCTTGTCGCGGATTTCCAGGCCCAGACTTTCCAGATAGGCCGGGTAGTTGTAGATGCCGTGAAAGGCGTTGTCGGTGAACAGCCAGAAGAAACAGGCGGCGATGTACCAGTAGCCTTTCTTGAACAGGCGGGCCAGGGGATTGCCGCTGGGGTAGATGAAATCCCCCACCACCAGCTGGGCCCGGGGTTTGCCGAGACTGACCAGGTGGCGCAGGACCTCGATCATGGTCGGGCGGTCGAACACATTCAGGAAGAAATTGGCGACCACCATATCGTACTGTTCGTACTCGGTGACCTTCATGATGTCGTCGTGGACCGTCCGGACATGGAGGTGGGACGCCTCTCTGGCCAGCAGTTCCCGGAACCTGTTGAGCATGGTTTCCGATACATCCACAACCGTAACGTCGGCGCCGAGTTCGGCCGCGTGCAGGGCGTCCCGGCCGTGGCCAACACCGGCTACGAGGACACGATCCCCGGGGCTGACATTCCCGGAATGGAGCATGGCCGTCTTGCACTCATCGATGCTCCTGCCGCTGTAGACGCTGCTCAGGAAATCATAAACGGGGCCGACGATTCTGTATTTGTCCTGCATGGTCCGCACTGCCAGTCCTGAATGGGGTTTTGGAGGCCGTTCCGGCCACCGGATTCAGGAACCATGCTATACACATCCGGCCAGGGTCTCTGTGGAACAGACCGCAGTTTCCGGTTGCACGAGTTAACGAAAAAACCAAAAAATGCAACTTGAATCAGATATCTGATCTGATCGTTCGACAACTGGGCGCGAAGTTCTGATGTTTCCGGCATTGATTGTTCCGGAAGGCCGGGGCCGGATAGCCGTCGTCGGGTAAGGGAAAGGTCGTGTGCCGGTCAGATAACGCTGTAGTACACCGGTTCCGGTGAGGCGTCCGAGAGTGCGAGTTCGTCCCTGGGCCGGGCCTCACTGAAGTAATGGCCCTGGACACTGTCGCAGCCGAGTTCGCGCAGGTAGGCGAGCTGGTCCCGGGTTTCCACACCCTCGGCCACGATATCGAGCTGGAGTCCGCGGGCCATGGCGGTAATGGCGTTGACAATGCAGGCGCCTTCCTCGCCGTGACGGATGCTGCGCACGAAGCTCTGATCCACCTTGAGCGTGTGGATCGGCAACCGGTGGAGGTAGTTGAGGGAGGAATAGCCAGTACCGAAATCATCGATAGCGATCCGGATGCCGTAGCTTGAGAGCTGGTCCAGCTTGAGGCTGATCTGCTCCAGATCGCTGATGATCATGTTCTCGGTGATCTCGATCTCCAGGCGCTCGGGAGGCAGGTCATAGTGCTCCAGCCTCTGGAGTAGAAGATCCACAAATCGAGGATGCTCCACCTGCATGGGGGAGAAGTTGACCGACAGCCGGACATCCTCTTCCGTATTCTTCAGCCATGAACCCATCTCGCGGCAGGCCGTGGCCAGAACCCATTCACTGAGATCACCGATCAGGCGGGTCTCCTCGGCCAGTGGCAGGAATTCCCCCGGCTGCAGCAGGCCACGCGTGGGATGCTGCCAGCGTACCAGAGCCTCAAGTCCGCGACAGAGCCCGGTGCGCAGGCAGATCTGGGGCTGGTAGAAGACCCGCAGTTCACCCGCCTGGAGGGCGCGCCGCAGGTCGCGCTCCATACCGAGGCGGTGGGTGGTGTTCACGCTCATGGATTCCGTGAAGAACTGGTAGCCATCCTTGCCCCGGCCCTTGACGTGGTACATGGCCACATCCGCCTGCTGGATCAGTTCCTCAAGCTTGCTTCCTGACTCGGGGTAGAGGGCAATGCCGATGCTGACGCCTACATAGACCTCGTGCTCACCGAGCTTGAACGGGCTCCTGAGCGCCTCCATCAGCTTGCGGGCGATGGTGCGGGCGTCGTCGGCGTGCCGGATCTCGGGCAGCAGCAGGGTGAATTCGTCGCCGCCAAAGCGTGACAGGGTGTCCCCCTGGCGCAGGCAGCCCTCAAGGCGCTGCGTCACGGCCTGCAGCAGCCGGTCGCCCATGGCATGGCCGAGGCTGTCATTCACCACCTTGAAGCGGTCCAGATCGATGAACATGACCGCCAGCTTCTGGTTGTTGCGCTCCGCCTGGGAAATGCTCAGGCCCAGACGGTCCTTGAACAGGGCCCGGTTGGGCAACCGGGTGAGCAGGTCGTGATAGGCCTGGAAGTTGATGAAGGCCTCGGCTTCCTTGCGTTCGGTGATGTCGCGGGCCGTTCCGTAGATCTGGAAGGCGGCCTCACCGGGGGCGCCGGATTCGTCCTCCATGGGGAACGCGGTGATCTCGAAATGCCGGTTGCCCCGCGCACTGCCACGGGATTTGAGTCTGAGCTCGATGGTCCGCGGGTTGTCGGCGCTGATGGTGGGGTCCCGGAAGGCCCAGTCCACCCGGCCCACATCCTGCTCTTCGATCAGGTGGCGGATATGCCGGCCTTCAAGGTCTTCTGGGCGGTAGCCGAGCAGGGATTCCACCTTGCTGTTGAGGAACCGGAAGTGGCCGTTGCGGTCCAGGATGAACACGATGTCCGGTGAACTGTTCACGATGCAGCGGTGCAGCTGCTCGGACTGGCGCAGCTGTGTCTGAGCCTCCTGGTGACACTGTTCCAGCTGCCGCGTCTCCAGCACGCTTTCGACAGTTGCGGTCAGTTCCTCACTGTCGTAGGGCTTGCGTAGATAGTCATAGGCACCGCGCCGCAGGGCACGGCTGATGGCATTGAAAGAGGTGTCGCCGCTGATGACCACCACGGCGCTATCGATGCCGCGACGGTCCAGAAACGCCATGACCTCATGCCCGCTGATATCCGGCAGGCGGAGATCCAGCAGTACAAGCTCATACCGGCCCCTGCCGAGTTTCTGGCAGGCATCATTGCCGTTGAAGGCGGTCTCCGGGTGGTAGCCCTGGTGTGCGAGCAGGTTATGGAGGCTGCTGCAGACCGCTGTGTCGTCATCGACGATGAGCAGAGGCGTCCCGGCTGTTTCAACCTTGTTATCGTTATTATCTGGATCCATGACGGAAGACGGCCCGATCGGATTCAGGGTTCAAGTCTAGCCGGTGATGGACGATTGTGCGCCCTGCCTCTCCGAAACTTTGAACCCGGTCTCACTTTTTATGCTAGGAAGCCTAATCCATTTGTCCGGGAAATGAAAGATTTGTAGCTGTCAGTTCAGCATGCACTCCAACAAATACGCCGAACAGTCTGGTTGTGCCCCTGCTTCAGTGCGGGGCGGGACTGTCCCGGACTGGTCAGCCGGCGTACAATGATCCGATGCGGTTGGCAGTATCTGCGGTGTCGGAATGAATCATAACAACAGCTCCAGCGCAGTTGACCGCCCGGAATCCGGTTCCCGGGTCCCGCTCACCCTCGCGATCACCGGGGGCAAGGGTGGTGTGGGCAAGACCCAGGTGGCTCTCAACCTGGCTCTGGTCCTGGCGCGCCAGGGCTATCGTACGCTGCTTCTGGACGGCGATGTGGAACTCGCCAACGTGAACGTGATGCTGGGGGTCTATCCCGGCATGACGCTGGAGCACGTGGTGCTGGGGGAGCGGACCCTGGATGAGGTGCTGCTACCGGTCACCGAGAATCTGGATCTGCTGCCAGGAGCATCCGGGGTGCCGGGGTGCCTGGAGCTGGACAGCGCACGGCGCGAAGATTTCCTGGCGCAGCTCAGGACGCTTGAGCAGGGCTATGACCGTGTCATCATCGATACCGCTGCTGGCCTGAGCACTCCCGCGCTGCACATGGTCGCCGCCTCCCATCTGGCGGCGCTTGTGATCACGCCGGATCCGACGTCTCTCACCGATGCGTTCTCCCTGGTCAAGGTGCTTCACCGCAAGGGATACCGGCGCACACCCAGTGTCATCGTCAACATGGCACGCGGAGCTACCGAGGCACAGACCGTCTACCGCCGTTTTTCGACCGCTGTCTCCCGGTATATCGGCGTCCAGCTGCACTATCTGGGCGCCATCTGGCGGGACGAGACCATAGCCCAGTCCATCAGCACCCAGCGTCCCGTCGCGATGATGGATGACAGTGACCCTTCCTGCCGCCAGTTCTGGACTCTGGCCGACATGCTGGCGGTGCGCTGCTCCCAGGGCGTCGCGCCGGCCAATGGGTTTGCCCGGTATTGGGGACGGCTGGTCCGCCGGCGCCACCAGCAGCGCAGTGAACAGCAGCCACAGAAGGCGGTGGCGACTGGCAGTAACCGTGAATGGCTTGCCTCACTGGGTGAGCGCTTGCACCGTTCCCAGGGCGATCCGCTGAGCCGGTACCGTCTGATTACCGGGATACTCGAGACCCTCGGGGAGTCCGTGGACGAGGATGCGGTGGAAGCGCTCCAGACGGGCCTGGCGGCGATGAACTGGGAAGAAGCTCCGGTCACGGTGCGGCGGGCCGCCTCCGAACATTTCCGGCAGCTGGCGCGGGTTGTGGCTCCGCCAGAGGGGCTGCGGCCGGAGGAGGGCAGGGCGCTGGGCGCCGGGGCGGACGCCTCGGGAGAGCCGGCTACGGAAGACTCTGGTCCGGGGTAACCATCCCTTTACTGATTGCGGGAAAGCGATCACGTTTCAGGGGGTGATCAGATCCTGCTCAATGTTACACTCAGGTCTTGACCGCAACCCCGAGACTCACTTTCAGGGAGGTGACCATGGAATCGGAACAGGCCAATGCCGCAGCCAGTGAGTCCAGTGTGCTCGGTGAACTCCAGGGCAAACGGGTACTGATCACGGGTGTGACGGGGTTCGTCGGCAAGGTGGTGCTGGAGAAACTGATCCGTGCGGTGCCGGACATCGGTGGCATAACGCTGCTGATACGCGGCAATCGGCGTCATGGCACCGCCAGCGAACGGTTTGCAAACGAAGTGGCGACCGCCTCCGTCTTTGACCGGCTGCGTGTGGACGAGCCGGAGCGGCTGGATACCTTTCTGGACAGCCGGATCCAGTGCGTGACCGGCGAGATTACGGAACCCTGCTTTGGCATGACCCGCGCCCGCTTCCAGGAACTGGCGGCGGAAACCGACGGTGTCATCAATGTGGCTGCGAGCGTGGACTTCCGTGAGCCGCTGGACCAGGCCCTGGCGATCAACGCGCTGAGCCTGCGTAATGTCACCGAGTTTGTGCAGGAGGCCGGGGACATACCACTGGTGCAGGTTTCCACCTGCTACGTGAACGGCTACAACCGTGGCCACCGCCACGAGGAGCTGGTCACACCCGCCGGTCGGGGGATCACCCGGGACCCGGACGGGACCTGCCGTGTCGAGGATCTGATCGTCACCCTCCAGGATCGTATTGCGGATCTGCGCAGCCGCTACAGCGGGCAGAAACTCCAGGAGGAACTGGTCAATCTCGGGATCCGGGAGGCCAACCGTCTTGGTTGGAACGACACCTATACCCTGACCAAGTGGATCGGCGAGCAACTCCTGGCCCGCAACCTGCGTGGTGGCTCGGTAACCATTCTGCGCCCCTCGATTGTTGAGAGCACACTGGAGGAACCGGTACCCGGCTGGGTCGAGGGTGTGAAGGTGGCGGATGCCGTCATCATGGCCTATGCCCGGGGCAACGTCATGTTCTTCCCCGGGCGCCGGCGGGGCGTGATCGACGTCATCCCGGCGGATCTCGTGGCCAATGGCATCATCCTCTCGCTGGCGGAACAGTTGCAATCGCCGGGTCGGCAGCGCATCTACCAGTGCTGCAGTGGCTCATCCAACCCGCTGCGGCTGGATGAGTTCATCAACCATGTCATGACGGAAGCCAGGGAAAACCATCAGGCCTATGACCACCTGTTCTACCAGAAACCGAAGCTGCCTTTCCTGGCTGTGAACCGGCGCCTGTTCAATACCGTCAGCTGGGGTGCCGGTATTCCGGTCAATGCGGTCCGCCGGGGGCTTCAGTGGCTGGGTCGTGATGCCGAGCTGAAAACGGTAGAGCATTTCCAGACGACCATGAAACTGGCTACAACTTTCGGTTTCTATTCCTGCCCGGACTACACCTTCCATAATGACCGGCTGCTGGAGATGGCGCAGCGGATGGGGGATGAGGACCGCCGCCTCTTTCCCGTGGATGCGCGGCGTATCAACTGGCGCCGCTATATCCGCAGTGTGCACCTGGCCGGCCTTAACGGGTATGCCCTGAAGGAACGCAAACTCTACCGGATGAAACAGCGCCGCAACCGCCGGCGCGTTGCCTGATTGAACGGCGCTGGTGGCAAGCGCCGTTCAGCTGTCATACAGTCATGGTATCCCCCACCGAAGGAGAACCGCCATGGCTGCGGACAGTGTCTATCCCATCAGTGATTCCATGAAGAACGCCCATATCAACAGGGAGCAGTACGAAGCCATGTACCGGGAATCCATTGAGGATCCTGATGGTTTCTGGGGCAGGCATGGTAAGCGCATCGACTGGATGCGCCCCTACACGAAAGTCAAGAACACCAGTTTTGACCGCAATAACCTCAGTATCCGCTGGTTTGAGGACGGCACCCTCAACGCCTCGGTCAACTGCCTGGACCGCCATCTGGCGGACAAAGGCGATCAGACGGCGATCATCTTCGAGGGGGACGAGCCCGATGTCTCCCGTTATGTGAGCTACCGCGAACTGCACGAAAAGACCTGCCGCTTTGCCAATGCCCTGAAAGGCCTGGGCGTGAAAAAAGGGGACGTGGTGACCCTCTACATGCCCATGATCGTGGAAACCGCTGTGGCCATGCTGGCCTGCGCCCGCATCGGCGCCATCCATTCGGTGGTTTTCGCGGGTTTTTCTCCCGAGGCGCTCGCGGCACGCATCGGCAACGGTGGCTCCCGCTTCGTGATCACCGCGGACGAGGGCGTTCGGGGTGGCAGGCGCATTCCCCTCAAGAGCAATGTGGACCAGGCGCTGGAGGAGCCGGCGGCCAATGTGGTCGAACGCGTCGTCGTGCTGGGTTATACCGGTGGGGCCATGCAGTGGCATGACAGCCGTGATGTGGATTTCAACGGCCTTATGGAAGAGGCGGAGCCCTGGTGTGAGCCCGAGGAGATGAACGCCGAGGATCCGCTGTTCATGCTCTACACCTCCGGTTCAACCGGGGCCCCCAAGGGGGTGCTCCACACCACCGGGGGCTACATGGTCTACACCAGCATCACCCACGAGTACGTGTTCGACTACCGCCCGGGGGATGTGTTCTGGTGCACCGCCGACGTGGGCTGGATCACCGGGCACAGTTACACGCTGTACGGCCCACTGGCGAACGGCGCCACGACCCTGCTTTATGAGGGTATCCCCACCTACCCGGATGAATCCCGTCTCGGGCGGATCGTCGACAAACACCAGGTGGCGACGCTCTATACCGCCCCCACGGGCATCCGTGCGCTCATGGCGGGCGGTGATCATGTGATGGATGGAACCTCCCGGGCCAGCCTGAGACTGCTGGGAACCGCCGGTGAGCCCATCAACCCCCAGGCCTGGGAATGGTTCTACCGGGTGATCGGTAACGAGCAGGCACCGATCGTGGACACCTGGTGGCAGACCGAGACCGGTGGGGTGATGATCGGGCCATTGCCCGGGGCGATGGAACTCAAGCCCGGTTCGGCCACCCGTCCCTTCTTCGGGGTTCAGCCCGCGCTCTTCGACAGCGAGGGTAATGAACTGGAGGGCGCCACAGGCGGCAATCTGGTCATCAAGGACAGCTGGCCCGCCCAGATGCGCACCATCTTCGGGGACCATGAACGCTTCATCAAGACCTACTTCAGCACCTATGACGGCGTTTACTTCACCGGTGACGGCGCCAAGCGCGACGAGGATGGCGACTACTGGATCACTGGCCGTGTCGATGACGTGCTCAATGTCTCCGGCCACCGGCTGGGTACCGCGGAAGTGGAGAGTGCTCTGGTGGCCCATGACAAGGTGGCCGAGGCGGCGGTTGTGGGGTATCCGCATGACGTCAAGGGTGAGGGGATCTACGTTTACGTCACGCTCATGAAGGGGGAGGAACCCACGGATGCGCTGCGTGATGAGCTGGTGCAGTGGGTGCGCCAGCGGATCGGCCCCATTGCCACGCCGGATGTGATCCAGTGGGCGCCGGGGCTGCCCAAGACCCGCTCGGGTAAGATCATGCGCCGTATTCTGCGCAAGATCGCCTCCAACGAGACGGACAATCTGGGCGATACATCGACTCTGGCTGACCCGGGCGTGGTGGATGAGCTCATGGAGTACCGGGCTTTCCGCTGAATGCAGTGCAGTACCTGCCGCAGCTGGAGCCCCTTGCCATGGATGTTTTCCAGCGTTGGCTGGACGGCCTCTGAGGGTTATGTCTTCTGTTGTTGCAGCCAGCGGTCCAGCTGGTTGCCGAAGGCCTGCTTCTCACGCTGACCAAGTGGGGGCGGGCCACCGCTCTGGATGCCGCTGGCGCGCATGGTGTCCATGAAGTCGCGCATGTTCAGGCGGCTGCGGATGCTGTCACGGGTGTAGAGCTCGCCGCGGGGGGTCAGGGCGGTTGCGCCCTTCTCCATGGCCTCTGCAGCCAGCGGGATGTCGGCGGTGATCAACAGGTCGCCGGATTCGATAAGACGCACGATCTCATTATCCGCTTCGTCATAGCCGGAGCGCACCTGCATGTGTTCGATGCTGGGCAGTGAAGGAGCAGGAATCGGTTGGTTGGCCACCAGGACCAGCCGCATGCCGGTCCGCTTCACCGCCCGGTAGAGAATCTCCCGTATGGGCACGGGGCAGGCGTCGGCATCCACCCAGATCGTCATACCGCCATCTCCTTTGCGCGTTTGACCGCAGCCGGGGCCCCGGCTGCCAGCAGGACACAGCCCGTTGAACAGGCTGCCATGACCAGCACGATCGGCACCAGTGAGCCGCCGCTGATGGCGGCTGAACCCGCACTGATGAGACCCGCAATGGTGAACTGGGAGGCGCCCAGCATTGCCGAGGCGGTGCCGCCCAGCCGCGGGAAGAATTCCAGTGCATTCGCCATGTTGTTGGGAACCAGGGCTCCCATGCAGCCCGTGGCCACAATGATGCAGGCGGCCACCGCCCAGTAGGGGGCACCGGCCAGGGCACAGGCCACCAGGAGTGCGATAGCTGTGGCCTGGATGAACACATAGACCCGCAACAGGAGGACCCCCTGGAAGTGCAGCAGCAGCCGTCGATTGACCAGGCTGAAGACGGCCATGGCCCCTATGTTGGCGGCGAAGAGCGCCGAAAAGAGAGTGTTGGAGAGGCCGAACCATTCCTGGTAGATGAAGGAGGCGTTGGTGATGAACACCAGCATAGCGCTGAAAGCCAGGGCCTGGAGCGCGACGAAGCGCATGGTGGCAGGATGCCTGAGTACCAGCAGGTAGTTGGTGACCAGTGTATGCACGGGCGTACGATCGCGTTGCCTGGGCGTGAGCCGCCGGAACAGCGCAAAGTGCAGCAGCAGTGCAAGCAGCGCTGCATAGCCCGCGAGCATGACGAAGATGGTTTGCCAGCCGCTGAGCGTCAGAAGCAGGGTTCCAAGGGACGGCGCCGCCGCCGGCGCAATGAACATGATGAGCCCAATGAGCCCGAACAGCCTCGCTGAATCCGCGCCCTCCGCCTGGTCCCGCACCAGTGCTGGTACGGAGACGGCGCAGAGCGCGCCCCCGATGCCCTGGCTGGCGCGCCAGGCGAGCATTTCCGTCAGGGAGCCGGCCTGGGCAACCATCAGGGCTGAGCCTGCGAATAACGCCAACCCACTGAACAGGATGCGCTGCCGGCCATACCGATCTGAGAGAGGGCCGCCGACCAGCTGGGCCAGCCCGAGAGTCGCAACGTAGGCGCTCAGGGTGAGTCCCACGTCCGCATTCTCAGTGCCGAACTCCCGCGCGATGGTTGGAAACGCGGGCAGGTAGGCATCCAGTGCCAGGGGGCCCAGGGCTACGGTCATCCCCAGCAGAATGGCCAGCTGCATCTGTGGCATGCAAAGGGTCTCCGGATCAAAACGGCCATTCTAGCACTGGTAAGAAAGCAGTGCTTAGGGAGCTAATTAGTAGAGGTACGGACGTCAGCCCAGGGTCACCGGGTTGAGCTGCCAGACGGTGTAGTTCAGAGCCACCGCCAGGCTGACCCAGAGCAGGTAGGGCAGCAGCATCAGGCCCGCCAGTCGGTGGGCGCGCAGGAAGCTGATCAGGGTGGCCAGGATCATCAGCCAGAGCAGCACAACAGTGGCGAAGGACCAGGCTCCAAGGTGCCAGACAAAGAACAGCCAGCTCCAGAGCGCATTGGGGACCAGTTGGACCAGGAAAAGCGTTAGTGCCTTGGGCGCGCCGCGGAAACCCGAGCGACGCCAGACGAGCCAGACTGCGACCGCCATCAGGGTATAGAGCGTGGTCCAGGCCGGGCCGAACCAGGCGGCCGGCGGTGCCCAGGCGGGCTGGGTCAATGACTGATAGAACCCGCTGGCGTTGACGGACGCCACGGCGCCAAGGACCGCCACCGCCAGCATGAGGGCAATCCAGGCTGCCAGACCGGCCAGCTGTTTACGTGTTGAAATACGTGCCATGTAAGATCCCCGGCTTCTGTAGTGGACAGGTATTGTGAATCCTATACGCTGGTCAGCGTTCTGACGCTCAACCGCCATAAGGAGACTCTGGATGTTTCACCATGAAATCGAACCCCGGTTCAACGAAACCGATGCGCTGGGCCACATCAGCAACACCGCCTTTCCGGTATGGTTCGAGCAGGCGCGGATGCCGGTTTTCCGGATTTTCCACTCCTCGCTGGATTTTGAGCACTGGCCGCTGATCATTGCGCGGCTGGAGGTTGATCTCAAAGCCCAGAGCTATTGGGGCACGCCTGTGACGATCCGTACCGGCATCGGGAAAATCGGCAATTCCTCGTTCCATGTTGTTCAGGAAGCCTGGCAGGGTGACACTCAGGTAGCCCGGGGCGTTGCCGTTCTGATCCATTTCGATTATGAGACCGAAACTGCATTGGCCATCCCCGACGATATCCGGGAAAAGCTGAATCAGCATCTCGTGGACGCCTGATGGATAATCTGCTGTCATCCCTTCCGCAGACGCTCGACGGCGAGGCATTTGAATCCATTCTTGAGGCGAGCCACGTCCGTATCGAGCGGATTGTCTCAAGAGGCCATACCTCACCAGACTACGGCTGGTACGATCAGGACGAACACGAATGGGTCCTGGTGTTGGAGGGCGCGGGAACTGTGCTGTTTGAGCAGGGCCCGGAGATCCACCTGAAGAAAGGCGACCACCTGACGATTCCCGCCCATTCAAGGCACCGGGTCAGCTGGACTGACCCGGAGACTGTGACGGTCTGGCTGGCGGTGTTCTACCGCTGACAACAGCAGGGCGCGTATTTCGCCTGGCTGGTGAAGCGTCAGCTACCGGATTGAACGCTGCACGTCATCCCCGGAGCCGGCGGGCACCAGAACCAGTCGGCCGGGCTGGACGTCGATACGCAGGTTCATCATACCGAAGAGCCGGGCGCCAGTGTCCGCCTCATCCAGCCGGTAGACCGGGCGTTCGTTAAGGAACTGCGAGGCAATGTCCGACAGGGTTCCGGTAATGGGCGAGAGGTCAAACGCGCTGCCTGCAGCTTCCACGTTGGTGGACAGCACCTTGAGATTGCGGATGTAAATGGCCTTTTCCTCCGCCTCATAGACCGGCGTGCCCTCGACGCTGAAATTCAGGTCAATGGGGATCCTTGGCGCTTGGAGAACGGCGCGCCCACCGAAATCGACCACGGCCACATCCCGATCTTCCGGGCCAATGGCCACATCGGCGCTGGTCAGTTCCAGTGTGATGGGGAGGCCGCGGTCGCTGAGATCCCGGGAAAAATCCGTGATCCGTTCACTGATGTGTTTCTCTACGGTGGACTCATCCACGCTGTAGGGGGAGAAGCTGGCGCAGCCACCGGCGAAGGCCGGCAGCAGCACCAGAAGGGCGGTTCTGGCAATCCGTTTCATCGGAGTCCTTATCTCTGTCACAGGTTCTGTTTCTTCATCCAGGGGATGATGCGCTCAAAGGCTTCCTGGATCCGCTCGCTCGTGGTGGAGAACGAGAACCGGATCGAGTTGGTGCAGTGTTCCCCAAAGGCGTCGCCGGGAACCGCGCAGACACCGGTCTCCTTGAGCATACGCAGACACAGGTCCGAGGCGTCCACATGATCCGGCAGGTCCGGGAAGATGAAGAAACCGCCATTGGGCTTATAGCCGGTCAGATACGGTGTCTGGTTCACCAGATCGACGATCAGGTCCCGCCGCTCGCGGTAGATCTCGATCATGTCCCGTACGCTCTGCTGGTCGCCCTCCAGGGCTGCCACGCCGGCGAACTGGGCTGGTGTGTTCGCCACCGATGTGGTGAACATATGGTAGCGCCTCAGTTTCTTGATCGCACCCTGGCTGGAGATGATCCAGCCCACACGCAGCCCCGCCATACTGTAGGTCTTCGAGAAGCTGGAGATGCACATCAGGTGGTCCAGATCCGTCCCGCAGCTGAGTACGCTGGAATACTCCTCGTCGTCCAGCACCAGGTGGTCGTAGACCTCGTCACTGAAGACCTGGATGCCCCGGAAGGCGCATTCCTCGACGATCCGTTCAATGGTGGACTTGGGGTAGACCGCCCCTGTCGGATTGTTCGGGGAGTTCAGCACCACCGCGAAGGTACGCATGCTGATGTTCTTGATGATGTCGTCCGGATCGAGCTGATGGCCGTTTTCAGGACGCGTGGGGATGAACTTCACCTCGCCACCGTTCATTCGGATGAGCGGTGCGTACAGCAGAAATGATGGATCCACCACCAGGAACTGGCGCCCGGGCGCGGCGGTGGCTGAGAGCGCCAGGTACATGGCCTCGGTTGCTCCGCTGGTCACCAGGATGTTCTCGGTGGAGAGCTTGCGGCCGTAACGGTTTCCGTAATAGTCACGCAGCGCCACCAGCAGTTCCGGCAGGCCGGCGTCCATGGTATAGCCGGTCTGGCCCGCCTGGATGGAATCCACCATAGCGTCGGTCACGTGCTTGGGGGTAGGCAGGTCCGGCTGGCCGATGGACAGATGGATGACATCATCCATTTCCGCGGCCATGTTGACCATGCGGCGGATGCCCGGCACCGGTATCGCCTGCATCGAGGGATGCCAGCGGGCCTTGGTCTTGCGATAGGTCAGCTTACGCTTGGGCGCGCTCTCGGGTACTGCCTTGCCTGCCGACGTAGCCATTAACCGCTCTCCCATACATCAATGAGTTCAAACAATCGGACATCAACCACAATGGCCAAGATAGGGGTGGAAAGCAAGAACAGGTAAGGGTAATCCCGTAAAGCGAGACTCTGGTGTGGCGCACCCTGAGCATGGCATTACGTGGATTGAGGCTCTACCCTGAGAGGACGCCAATCAGCAGGAGAGCACCATGGCCAGCACCGAGACACGCCCCGTGATCACCGTCCTTACAGCGCCGGACGAGGAGCGTCCGCCGGGGCTGGACCCACTGTTCGAACGGGCCGAGGTCCGTTTTGCCTGGGATGCCGATACCCTGCGACAGACACTGCCGGGTACCCGCATCATGATGGTGACCGATTTCCGCACCGATGCCCTGCGCGAGGCCTGGCCCTCGGCAGAGAGCCTGGAGTGGATCCATGCAACCAGTGCCGGGGTGGATGCGCTGATGTTTCCGGAGCTGGTCAACAGTGGGGTCACCGTTACCAATGCCCAGGGCATCTTTGACCGCAGCATTGCCGAATACGTGCTCTGCACCATCCTGATGTTCGCCAAGGACTTTCCGCACTCGATCCGGCTGCAGATGGCCCACCAGTGGCAGCACCGGGACACCGAGCGGGCTCAGGGATCGCGTGTTCTGGTCGTGGGGGCGGGCTCAATCGGGCGCCAGATCGGGCGCCTGGTGACGGCCGTGGGCATGGAGGCGCACGGTGTGGCCCGCCGGGCCCGCAGTGATGACCCCGATTTCGAGGCCGTCCACGACAATGCCGCGATCCCCGAGCAGCTCGGTCTGGCCGATTACGTGGTGATTGCCGCGCCGCTGACGCCGGCAACGGAGAAACTGTTTGATGCGAAAGCCTTCCAGGCCATGAAGCCGACGGCCCGGCTGATCAACATCGGTCGCGGGCCCATCGTGGATACCCAGGCACTGGTGGAGGCACTGCAGAGCGGCGAAATCGCCGGCGCGGGGCTGGATGTGTTCGAGGAGGAGCCGCTGCCCTCCGATCACCCGCTCTGGGCCATGGAGAATGTGACCATGACCGCCCACATGGCGGGTGATTTCATCGGCTGGAAGAAAGCGCTGACCGAGCAGTTCTTCGATAACCTCGACAACTGGGTGGCGGGGCGCGACTTTTTCAACGTGGTTGATAAGGCATCCGGGTACGTCCCCAACCGATGAGGTTCCGGGCGGTCACTGACCGCCCAGTCGTGCCAGGATCGCGTCGCCTAGAGCATCAGTGGTGCGCTCTTCGTGTCCGTGTTCCGCCAGGTCGGCGGCCACGGCGCTGTACAGTGCGTGGCCAGCACGTGCCAGTGCCGGCCGCTCCTCTCCCAGCCAGTCCAGCATGCGCGCTGTTGTGAACAGCATGGCGGTCGGGTCAGCTCTGTTCTGGCCCGCGATATCCGGGGCGCTGCCGTGAGTGGGCTCGAACATGGAGGGCTGGCTGCGGTCGTCCGGGTTGAGGTTGCATGAAGGCGCCACGCCCAACCCCCCGGAGATGACCGCCGCAAGATCCGTCAGGATGTCGCCCTGGAGGTTGCTGGCAACCACGACGTCGAAGGCCCAGGGGGCCTGGACGAACTTCATGCAGGCGGCGTCCACCAGTTCGTGGTGGGTGGCCACATCCGGGTAGTCCTTGGCGACCTCCGCGAATACCTCGGTGTACATATCCCCCCAATGGCGCAGGGCGTTGCGCTTGGTGATCAGACAGACCTGGCTTTCCAGCTGTTCCCCATCAGGATTCCCGAAGGTCCGGGGTTTACCGGTTTCATGGCGTTCACCGGCACGCTTGCGGGCCCGTTCAAAGCCAAAGCGGATGATCCTTTCGGTGGCGAAGCGCGTGAAAATTTCCGTCTGGGTAGCGATTTCGCCGGGCTGGCCCTGGCGCAGCCGTCCACCCTGGCCGACGTACTCACCTTCACTGTTCTCGCGGATGACCAGCATGTCCGTATCCGCTGCGCGCGGGTCGGCCAGGTACTGCCGGGCGCCCTTGAGCTGGTGCGCCGGGCGCTCGCAGACCCACTGGTCAAAGCCCTTGCGCATCTGCAGCAGCGGGCTGAGAGAGACACTGTCGGAGAGGACATAGCGGTGAGGGTCCCGGCTGGGTCCCGGGTCACCCAGAGCCCCCAGGAGAATGGCGTCATAGCCGGCCAGTCTGGTCATGGCGTCCGCCGGCATCATGTCGCCGTTGCGGCGGTGCCACTCTGTCGAGGGCCACTCGAAGACATCCCATTCGAGCAGGAGATCGTATTGTTGCCTGAGATGGTCCAGAGCACGCAGGGACTGCTGGATTACATCGGGTCCGATACCGTCGCCAGGGGTGACGGCGATGCGTGTGGGCTTGCTTGAGGTGGCCATGGTCAGATCCTGATTTGACGCCGGGTGACATTTTTTACTGTAGGCGCTCTTGTATCTGTGGCAAGTTCTATACTGAAATCAGAGCAGGAATCCGTGTAAATACCGGTTTCACCGTCTGAAGCGTTTTTTTGGGAAGGGGTATGGAAGAAGAGGAGCTGTTTGACCAGTCGCACTGCGAGCACTGTGCCTGCGGTGCTGGCCTGGACTTTGATTTTTCCTTCGCATTCCAGCCAATTGTGGATGCGGACACCGGCGGGATTCTGGCCCACGAGGCGCTGGTACGCGGTCTCAATGGCGAGGGGGCCGGGGAGGTTCTCGGGCGGGTGACACGCAAGAATATGTACCGGTTTGACCAGGCGTGCCGGGTCAAGGCGGTGAAACTGGCATCGGAGCTGGGCATGACGTCCAAGCTGTGTATCAATTTCATGCCCAACGCGGTGTACCGGGCGGAGACCTGCATCCAGACGACGCTGGCGGCGGCGAACAGGTATGATTTCGACACCAGCCGGCTGGTTTTCGAGTTCACGGAAGTGGAGAACCTTGCGGATACCGATCACCTGATCAGCATCATCGATGCCTATGAGGAGATGGGGTTTGACATTGCCCTGGATGACTACGGGGCCGGTTATTCCCGGATGAACCTGCTGACGGACACCACCCCGGAGTACCTGAAACTGGACATGTCGCTCATCCGGGATGTGGAGCAGTATCCACGCAAACAGGCGGTGATCGAGGGAGTCCTGCTGACGAATGACCGTCTCGGTATTGCAACCATTGCCGAAGGCGTCGAGACTGAGGCCGAGTATCAGTGGTGCCGTGGCATGGGGATCCGCTATTTCCAGGGCTATCTGCTGGCCAGACCGGGGTTCGAGACGCTGCCGTCCCCCTATATTCCGAGTGACCATTAGTGTTCTATCGCGTGATTATCTTCGTTATCGGACTGGCTCTGGTTGGCCTGACCTTCGCACTCATGTGGGCGGGCGCCGGATTCTTCCTCGACCGGATGGGTGAGAAGGAGCGTGTGTTCGAGCGCGCCCGCCTGATCGCCATCTGGACCTTTGCCGGTTTCGGGATCGGGCTGCTGTTCATGGGTCTGGGCGGGCCGGTACTGGGAACGGTGGCGTTCTACCGCAGTGCCCGGGCCACCCTGCCGCACATCAGCGAAGCCAGGGTCCTGCTCTGGGGCTTTTCAGTGGTTCTCCTGAGTACCCTGGTGGCCGGAGGTCTGCTCTTCGGTGGTCTGGCCCTGGTCGCCTGATCCCCCGGGCGTTTTCAGGGCGTGGAGCCGTTCCCGGAACCAATTGAGAGCCGGTTCACGTTCGTGCTGGCGGTGCCAGTAGAGATGCACATCCACCTCCGGCATGCCTTCGGGTGGCTCCAGAAGCGCGACATCCAGGTACTGGCCGATGATGTCCGCATAGGCCTCGGGCATGGTCACCAGCAGGTCCGTTTCAGCTGCCACCCGGCAGGCTGCGAAATAATGCTGGCAGCGTAGTGCGATCCGGCGCCGATGCCCGCGGGCACTGAGTGCGAAGTCCTCCAGCCCCTGACCCTCGGCCCGGGATGAGACCAGCACATGGCCGGCGGCGAGGTAACGCTCGAGGGTCATGCCCTGCCGGGCGATGGCCGAACCCCGCCGCGCCACCACCACCAGCCGGTCCTCATGCAGGCGTTCATGGGCGGTCTGGTCGCTCACCGGCAGCAGGACATCCACCGCGAAATCCAGCTTGCCCGCCGCCAGCTGCTGCTCCATCTCCCGTCGGGGCACCCGTTGGCTGACCACCTCGATCCCCGGATACTGCGTCATCTCCTGCATCAGCGGCGGCAGAAAGGTCGCCTCGAGCACATCCCTGAGCGCGATGTTGAATACCCTGGGCTGCTGCTCGGGGGTGAATTCATGGAAGGCGTTCAGGGCGGAGTGAATCTCACTCAGAGCCGGGTGCACGGAACTGGCCAGGCGCTGGGCGAGGGGCGTGGGCACCATGCGGTTGCCCTGGCGGCGGAAAAGGGCATCGTCGAACTGCTCGCGCAGCCGTGCCAGGGAGTGGCTGACGGCGGGCTGGGTGAGGTGCAGGATCTCGCTGGCGCGGGTGAGACTGCCTTCGCGGTAGATGGTGATGAAGACGGTGAGGAGGTTCAGGTCTAGGCGGTTACCGGGGATCATGATGGGTGTCTCTCTGTATTAGTATTCTGCATAACATGCAATGAGGATAATTCAGTAGCCTTATCCGGTACAGGTTTCTACACTTTCAGTATCAATCGCGCAGGGGTGCTTCGGGGAGGCTTCTGCGGGAAACGCCACGAGTACTTTTCAGCTGCGCTGTCCTGCTCCGCTGAAAAGTCCAGGGTTTACCTCCGTGTAAACCCGTTTGCGCTTGAGCGCGCAAACCCATGTAGGCTGCTCTTCCGCCATCCATGGCTCCAGAGCTTCCCGCAGAAGCCTCCCCGAAGCACCCCCTCAGACACCTGTGAAAGCAGCCGGAGGTCCCCCATGGACTTTGAGCTCTCAGAAAAAGGCCAGGATTTCTACAACCGGGTCTGTCAGTTCATGAAAGACGAGATTGAACCCATCGAGGCGGATTATTTCCGCGAACTGCACAGCCTGGACAACCCCTGGGTGGTGCTGCCGGTGATCGAAGAGCTCAAGGCCAAGGCGAAGGCCCAGGGGCTGTGGAACATGTTCCTGCCCAAGAGTGACCTGGGCGCCGGGCTGAGCAACGCCGATTACGCGGTGATCGCGGAGCAGACCGGGCGCAGCTTCATAGCGCCGGAGATCTTCAACTGCAACGCGCCGGATACCGGCAACATGGAGGTGCTCTACTACTACGGCTCTGAGGAACAGCAGGAGCGGTGGCTCAAGCCGCTTCTGGCGGGCGAGATCCGTTCGGCGTTCTGCATGACGGAGCCGGATGTCGCCTCCTCGGATGCGACCAACATGGAGGCGACCGCGACCATCGAGGGCGATGAAGTGGTGCTGAACGGGCGCAAGTGGTGGAGCACGGGTATCGGCCACCCGAACTGCCAGGTGCTGATCTTCATGGGCCTGACCGATCCGGACGCCAACCGTCACCAGCGCCATTCCATGGTGGTGGTCCCGAAGGACACACCCGGTGTAAAGGTAGAGCGGATGCTGAAGGTGTTCGGGGATGAGGATGCCCCTCATGGTCACGGCGAAGTGAGCTTCGACAACGTCCGGCTGCCGAAGAGTGCCATCATCAAGGCACCGGGGGCCGGTTTCGAGATTGCCCAGGGGCGGCTCGGGCCGGGCCGCGTGCACCACTGCATGCGGGCCATCGGTGCCGCTGAGCGGGCACTGGAAAAGATGATCCGCCGGGCCAACTCGCGTGAAGCCTTCGGTAAGCCGCTGTCGAAGCTCGGCGGTAATCCGGACATCATCGCCCGGGCACGCATGAACATCGAACAGGCGCGGCTGCTGACGCTCAAGACCGCCTGGCTGCTGGATACCAAGGGTGTCGGCGGCGCACTGAGCGAAGTGTCACAGATCAAGGCCGTGGTTCCGGAGATGCTGTGTACCATTGTGGACCAGGCCATCCAGATGCACGGTGGCGGTGGCGTCAGTGACGACCACGAGCTGGCCGCCATGTACGGCGCGGCGCGGTCACTGCGGCTGGCGGATGGGCCGGATGAGGTGCACCGGGCCATGGTGGCAAGGCTTGAGCTGGCCAAATACCGATAACAAAGGAAGACAACGCATGAGCCAACGGGTATTCATCACCGGCGGGGCCAGTGGCCTCGGCCGGGCACTGGCACTGAACTACGCCCGCCAGGGCGCACGGGTTTGCATTGGCGACATCACGCCGGAACAGGGTGTGGAAACCGAAAGTGCCATTAACGAGGCCGGCGGCGAGGGACTTTTCCTCGAATGCGACGTACGCCGGCTCAACAGTCTTGAAAAGGCAAAGGACGCCCTGGTGGAGCGCTGGGGTGGCGTGGACGTGGTCGTCAACAACGCGGGTGTAGCCTCTGCAGGCTCCATCGAGGACACCACCATCTCGGACTGGGAGTGGATCCTGGACATCAACGTCATGGGTGTGGTCCGGGGCTGCAAGGTGTTTACACCGCTCCTCAAAGAGCAGGGCAGTGGCACCATCGTCAACATTGCCTCCATGGCGGGGCTGATGCTGGCACCGCTGATGTGCAGCTACAACGTCTCCAAGGCCGGCGTCATCGCGCTTTCCGAGACCATGAACCATGAGTTCCTCGACACCGGCGTGAACGTCTGTGTGGTCTGCCCGGCGTTTTTCCAGACAAACCTGACCTCGAGCATGCGTTCGAGCATTCCGGGCATCCAGAACAACGTGAACAAGCTGATGCAGCGCTCCAGCGTGACCGCGGACGATGTGGCGGAAGACGTTGCCCGTGCCGTGCGCAAGGGGAGTTTCTGGGTGCTGCCGCACAAGACTGAACGCCGCCTGTGGTACATCAAGCGCGCCAGCCCGAAGGCTTTTGATTTCCTGCTGGGGATGGAAAGCAAGCGCTGGATGAAAAAGATGCAGAAGAACTGAGCGAGGCGACCATGACCCTGATTGATCAGCCAACGGAAACCCGCGAGGGCGAGGCGCTGGACCCGGCCGCGGTGGATCGCTTTATGAAGCAGCAGCTGCCTGAGCTGGAAGGCGAGCCTGTGATCCGCCAGTACCCGGGCGGCGCTTCAAACCTGACCTACCAGATCGACTACGGCGAGCGCTCCTTCGTCCTGCGCCGCCCTCCGTTCGGTCACAAGGCCAAATCGGCCCACGACATGCTGCGCGAGGCGCGCATCATGCGTGCACTCAAGCCGGTCTACCCCTATGTTCCGGATATCATCGCTATCTGCGATGACCATGACGTGCTCGGTGACGAGTTCTACGTGATGGAACGCCTCAAGGGCATTATCCTGCGTCAGGATTTTCCCGAGGGTTTCGAGCTCAGTGAGCAGGACACCCGCAAGCTGTGCGGCAACGTGGTCGACAAGCTGGTGGACCTGCACCGGGTGGATTATCAGGCCGCGGGTCTGGATCAGATCGGCAAGGGGGCAGGCTATGTGAAGCGCCAGATTGACGGCTGGAGTGATCGCTTCCGCAAGGCCCGTACCGACGATGTGAGCGACTTCGAGCCGGTCATGACCTGGTTGCAGGAGAAGATGCCGGAGGATGTGGCCACCTGCGTTATCCATAACGATTTCCGCTTCGACAACGTCGTGCTGAACCCGGAGAACCCCTTTGAGGTGATCGGCATTCTGGACTGGGAAATGGCGACGCTTGGCGATCCGCTGATGGATCTGGGCAACAGCCTGGCCTACTGGGTGCAGGCGGACGACGACCAGTTCTTCCAGATGCTGAGGCGCCAGCCCACGCACCGGCCGGGCATGATGAGCCGGGAAGAGGTGGTGGCCTATTACATGGAGCGCTCCGGCTTCCATGCGGACAACTTCGACTTCTATGAGGTCTACGGGCTGTTCCGCCTGGCGGGCATCGTGCAGCAGATCTATTACCGCTACTACCACGGTCAGACCCAGGACAAGCGCTTTGCGGGCTTCGGCCAGGCAGCGAATTACCTGGAGCAGCGCTGCAAGCGGTTGATCGAGAAGAGCAGCCTGTAGGAGCGGATCGATGGCAACACTCCACCTGATCCGTCATGGGCAGGCGAGTTTCGGCGCGTCGGATTACGACCGGCTTTCGCAGCGTGGCTGGGAGCAGGGTCGGGTTCTGGGGCGCTGGATTGGCCGGCATACCCAGCCCGAACGGCTGTTCGGCGGTGAGTTGCGCCGTCATCGCGAGACCATAGAGGCGATGGCGGAAGGCTTCGGGGATGGGCTGCCGGAGGCGGCGGTGCACCCGGGGCTGAATGAGTTTGACCATCGGTCGGTGCTGGAGGCGTACCGGCCGGGGTGGGGAAACCCGGAGGAGATGGCCCGGCAGCTGGCGAAAGAGGCGGATCCGCGGAAGGCGTTCCAGCATGCGTTCAGTGAGGCGATCCGGCGCTGGATCGGGGGCGAGAACGAGGGGGATTATCCGGAGTCCTGGCGGGCGTTCAGGGAGCGTGTGCTGCAGGGGATTGATGAGGTGATCCGGGATGCCGGGGATGCGAAGCATGTGTTCGTGGTGACCTCGGGTGGGCCGATCAGTGTGGTGGCCCAGTCGCTATTGGATCTGGATGACATGCGGGCGTTCCGGCTGAATGAGGTGCTGGCGAATGCGAGTGTGTCGCGGGTGCTGTTCAGTGGGGATCGGCGGTCGCTGGCTGTTTTTAACAGTTTTGGGCATCTCGAAGGGGAAGACCCGAAGTTGGTCACCTATCGATGAGAATCGTGATCTCAGGACTGCGAATGTGTTGCAGGAGTGGGAGCGGGGACGGCCAATCGGGAAAGGCCACAAGTACATCCCTGTAGGCTGCTCTTCCGCCATCCATGGCTCCAGAGCTTCCCGATTGGCCGTCACCGCTCCCACTCGACCGGCCATAACGATGACGCAACGAATGAAAACTGGAAAACAAGGAATTGGAAAATGAGTGATCTGTTTGACCTGACGGGCCGCATTGCCCTGGTAACCGGTGCCAGCCGTGGTATCGGCGAGGAAATTGCCAAGCTGCTGGCGAAGCAGGGGGCGCAGGTGATTGTGTCCAGCCGCAAGATTGATGGCTGTGAGGCGGTGGCGCAGGCGATCCGTGACGAGGGTGGCAAGGCTGAGGCCATTGCGTGCCATATCGGGGAGATGGAGCAGATTGAGGCCATCTTCGCGGATATTGAAGGGCGTTACGGGCGGCTGGATATCCTGGTGAACAATGCGGCGGCGAATCCGTACTTCGGTCCCATTGAGGACACTGATGAGGCGGCCTTCAACAAGACGGTGGATGTGAACATCCGGGGTTACTTCTTCATGACCAGCGCGGGTGTGAACCTGATGAAGAAGCATGGCGGTGGTTCCATTGTGAACGTGGCGTCGGTGAACGGGGTGATCCCGGGGCATTACCAGGGGATCTATTCCATCTCGAAGGCGGCGGTGATCCAGATGACCAAGTCGTTCGCCACCGAGCTGGGAACCAAGGGCGTGCGTGTGAACGCGCTGCTTCCGGGGCTGACGGATACGAAGTTCGCCAGTGCCCTGACCACCAACGATTCCATCAAGCAGCAGGCACTGGCGCATATCCCGCAGAAGCGGATTGCGGAGCCGAGCGAAATGGCCGGGGCGGTGCTTTATCTGGTCTCGGATGCGGCCAGCTACACCACGGGCACCTGCCTGAACGTGGATGGTGGTTACCTCACCGTGTAACGTCTCCCCTATCCTGTAGGAGTGCGCCTCGCGCGCGGTACGATCAAATGATCGCGAGCAGGGCTCGCTTCTACGGGTCATTCTTCTCTTGTCAAACCACCTGAAATCCACCATCTTTCATTGGAGAACCTCTTTTCAGGGAAGAGCTTCAATGCGTCGACTGCCACGTCTGGTTTCACTGCTCCTGCTTTTCGCCGGTGCCCTGCTGTTGAGTGTTCAGGCTCAGGAGGCAGGGGATGATGGCCGTGCGCCGGCGGATGTCCGGGTTATGACGATCCAGGAGGCGATTGGGCCGGCGGTGTCGGATTGGTTCCTGCGCACGTTGGCGGATGCGGAGGCGCAGGGGGCGGATCTTCTCGTGGTGGAGCTGGATACGCCGGGGGGGCTGAGTAAGTCCATGCGGGACATGATCCAGGGCATCCTCTCCTCAAAGGTGCCGGTGGCAACCTACGTGACGCCCCGTGGCGCGCGGGCGGCGAGCGCCGGAACCTATCTTCTCTATGCGTCCCATGTGGCGGCCATGGCGCCGGCGACCAATCTGGGCTCGGCGACGCCAGTGCAGATCGGTGGCGGGGGTGGTCAGGATGAGGGGGGTGGTTCCCCGTTCAGCCTCCAGGCCGACGATGGCGCCGCGGCTGGTGATACCGGCAAAGACGGTACTGCCGAGGGGGCGTCAGAGGAGGGAGATGGAGCATCAGCCGGGCAGAGTGGCGATGCCGGTAACGCCAGTGCCATGGAGAAGAAGGTGATCAATGATGCCGTGGCCTACATTCGTGGCCTGGCGGAGCTGCGTGGGCGCAATGCGGACTGGGCGGAGCAGGCAGTGCGCGAGGCGGTGAACCTCTCCTCGAGTGCGGCGCTTGAGAAGAATGTGATCGATATCCGTGCCGACAGTCTTGAGGACATGCTTGCCCAGGCGGACGCCATGGAAGTGGATGTGGATGGCGTGATGCAGACGCTGACCCTGGCCGATCACCGCATCAGTCGTATCCAGAAGGACTGGCGCACCGAGTTCCTGACGGTGATCACGGATCCGAGTGTGGCGTACATTCTGATGCTGGTGGGCATCTATGGCCTGATCCTGGAGTTCTACAACCCGGGCATGGGTGTGCCCGGCGTCGTGGGCGCCATCTGTCTGCTGGTGGGGCTGTACGCATTGCAGATGCTGCCCATCAGCTATGTGGGGCTGGCACTGATGCTGCTGGGGATCGGGCTGATGGTGGTTGAGGCGGTTTCCCCGAGTTTCGGGATCCTGGGGGTCGGTGGGGCCGTGGCCTTTGTGATCGGCTCCGTCATGCTGATGGACACGGACCTTCCGGGCTACCAGATCGCCATGCCTGTGATCGCGGCATTTTCGGTGTCGACCTTCCTGATCATGGTGCTGGTGCTGCGTATGGCACTGCAGTCAACGCGCAAAGCGGTGGTCAGCGGCTCTGAGGGTATGCAGGGCACTACGGCCGTGGCAATACGGGACTTTGACGGGGGGGTAGGTTGGGTGCGTGTGCTTGGCGAGATCTGGCAGGCGCACTCGGCGGATCCGGTTCGTGAAGGAGATGTTGTGGTTATCCAGAACGTGGAAGGACTCAAACTGACAGTCAGGTCGGAGGGCCAGTCGAATGATTGAATATTTCACCATAGCCATTGTACTGATCGTCATCAGTCTGCTGGTGAGCATGTTCCGGATCCTGCGGGAGTACGAGCGGGGTGTGATCTTCCTGCTGGGCCGGTTCCAGAAAGTGAAGGGGCCGGGGCTGATCATCGTGATCCCGTTCATTCAGCAGATGGTGCGCACGGATCTGCGGACGATTGTCCTGGATGTGCCTTCTCAGGACGTGATCTCGCGGGATAACGTCTCGGTGAAGGTCAATGCGGTGCTGTATTTCCGGGTGATGGATCCACAGAATGCGGTCATCAACGTGGAGAATTTCTATGCGGCCACCAGCCAGCTGGCTCAGACCACGCTGCGTTCGGTGCTGGGCAAGCATGAGCTGGACGACATGCTGGCCTCCAGGGACCAGCTTAATGAGGACATCCAGGAGATTCTGGATGCCCAGACCGACGCCTGGGGCATCAAGGTCGCAAACGTTGAGATCAAGCACGTGGATCTGGACGAGTCCATGATCCGCGTGATTGCGCGCCAGGCGGAGGCTGAGCGTACACGGCGGGCCAAGATCATCCATGCCGAGGGTGAGCAGCAAGCCTCCGAGCGGCTGCTGGAGGCGGCGCGGACGCTGTCGAAGCGTTCCGAGGCGTTGCAGCTGCGGTATCTGCAGACTCTCACCGATATCGCCAATGATAAGACCAATACCATTGTCTTCCCGGTGGACCTGCTGCGGGACCTGAAAAAGACCGTGGCCGGGATGGAAACGCCGGAGCCGGATGATGGGGGTGAGGAGCCGGCTCATTCGTCTTCGGAGTTTCCGGATACCAGTGCGGTTCTCGGCGGAGAAGAGAGTGGTAAAGCATGACGGAAACACCAGAGAAACCCTTTGCGCCGGCCTGTGAGCGCAATCAGGAACCGATCCGGGAGGTTCTGGCAGAGGTCCTGACCCAGCCCGCGAAGGTGCTGGAGCTGGGCAGCGGGACCGGCCAGCATGCGGTCTATATGGCGCGCCACCTGCCGCACCTGGAGTGGCAGCCCACGGACATCGCCGAGAATCTTGATGGCATCCGGCAATGGCGGCGTGAGGCGAAGCTGCGCAATGTGCGTGACCCACTGGAGGTGGACGCGCTTGATGCTGGGGTCCGTCTGGGGGAAACCTTTGATGCGGTGTTCACTGCCAACACCGTGCATTTCGTGTCCTGGCGCATCGTTAACGGTCTGCTGGCAATCAGCGCCGCCCACCTGCGCCAGGGCGGTGATCTGCTGATCTATGGGCCCTTCAATGAGGATGGTGGCTACACCAGTGAGGGCAACGCGGAGCTGGATGCCTGGCTCCAGGAGCGGGATCCGTCCAGCGGCATCAAGGACCGGGCGGTCTTCAATGCGCTGGCGGCGGATTATGGTTTCGAGGCCGTGGAACGTTTCCGCATGCCGGCCAACAACCAGCTCCTGAGGTTTGTGCGCGGCAGCGCCTAGCAGCAGCTGCCGCCCGCCCCCTCCGTTCCGGACTCGGGGTCATCAAAGGGCAGTGCCGTGCCGCAGCCCTCGAAGATCCCGAAATGGGTGCTGAAATCGCCGATGAACCTGAAATGCTCGGCAAAGCGGGTATCCGCCAGCATCATCCAGGTGTTGCCGCAGACCGGGAAGACGCGGCCGCGCTCAATGTGGTGGTGTTTGTCCAGCCGGCATACCGCATCCTCACCGGGAATCGTCCCCTGATAGATCACCGCCTGGCCGTAATCCTCGCAGTGGGGCTCCAGTCCGGGCAGCTTGAACAGGCGATAGGTGGCGGAGAAGAAGCGCGCCGGGGCGAGGCGTGCCTCAATGGCTTCGTTCTCGATGGTCAGCGGCCGGTCTTCCACCAGGCGCGGGTCGGTAAAGCCGGTCTTTCGGGCCAGGTTCTCGAAATCATTCCAGTAGAGGGCGCCCGAAAGGCACTCGCCGTACAGCACCGGATCCTCTTTCAGGTGTGCCGGTATGCGACGGTCGGCGTACACATCCGAGAAGTAGAATTCACCGCCGGGCTTGAGCACGCGCTGTACTTCCGACAGCACTTTCTCCTTGTCCGGGCTCAGGTTGATCACGCAGTTGGAGATGACGATGTCGAAGTAGTCGTCCTCAAGGTCCAGCTCGTCCAGCTGCTCAATGTAGCCCTCAAGAAAGCGCACGTTGGAACGGGCGTGGCCGAAGGCCTCCCTGTGGTACTCCTGGTGGCGGCGGGCGATGGCCAGCTGTTCCGGGGTCATGTCCACACCCACGACCTCACCCTGTTCACCGACCAGCTTCGACAGCACGTAACAGTCCCGGCCGCTGCCGCTGCCCAGATCCAGAATGCGCGCGCCCTCGAGAAGCTGGGGGGCGACCAGGCCACAGCCGTAATAGTGGGACAGCACTTCGTCGTGCAGGCTGGCGAGGATGGGCTTGAGCCATTCCGGTGGCGCCTGGTCGCAACAGGCATTGGTCTGCAGGTCCTGGGTGCCCTGGAGCTGGCGGCCGTAGTAATCCTGAACGTCTTCTCTCATAATTCGCGTCGCTGTTCCGTTCTGTGACTGATCATCCGGGAGACCCATTGCAGGCGCCCATGTTACACAACGCCGTACCCGATTGCCCGGTGTGTGAAAGCGGTACGACCGCGGCGTTCATGACGATTGGTGAGCGCGACTACTGGCGCTGCCATCAGTGCGAGGCCACCTTTCTTGAGCCTTCCCAGCGGCCCGAGCCGGCGGCGGAAAAAGCCGAGTATGACCAGCATGACAACGACGAAAGGGACCCGGGCTACCGGCGTTTCCTGGCGCGGCTCGCGGACGAACTGATGCCGCGCCTGACGCGGGGAGATCGGGTGCTGGATTTCGGCTGTGGCCCCGGACCCGCACTGGTGACCATGCTGCGCGAGGCGGGGTTCGCCGCCGACGGCTATGATCCCTTCTACGCGCCGGACGAGGCGCTTCTAGGGCGCTCGTACCAGGCGATCACCTGCACCGAGGTGGTTGAGCATCTGCATGACCCGGCAGCTACCTTCCGGCTGTTGGACCGGCTGCTGCTGCCTGGGGGCTGGCTGGGCGTGATGACCTGTTTCCAGACGGACGACGACCGGTTCGCCGGCTGGCACTACCGGCGGGATCCGACCCATGTGGTGTTCTACAGGGAAGCCACGCTGCATCGGGTCGCGGCGCGGTTCGGCTGGCACTGTGAGGTGCCACGCAAGGACGTGGCTCTTATGCGGAAACCGGTCTAGGCGCCGTCGCGCTCCAGGTACTGTTTCTTGCCCTTGACGCCATCCCATTGCTCGGCGTCTTCCGGCGGATCCTTCTTCTCTGTGATGTTCGGCCATTTGGCCGCCAGATCCGCGTTGATCTCCAGGAACTCCTCCTGGTCATCGGGCAGTTCGTCCTCGGAATAGATGGCCTCGGCCGGACACTCCGGTTCACAGAGAGCACAGTCAATGCACTCGTCCGGGTCGATGGCGAGGAAGTTCGGCCCCTCGTAGAAACAGTCCACGGGGCAGACTTCCACGCAGTCGGTGTACTTGCACTTGATGCAGTTTTCAGTAACGACAAACGTCATGGTTACATCCTGGCGATGGTTCAGGCGGCTATTCTAGGGTCGGGCGACGGGGTCTGCAATGACCCGGCTCAATCGCCGCCAAGGCGTTCCCGCAGACGGGCCCGCAGCTCATACAGGGTGTTGAGCGCTTCACGCGGGCTCATGCCGTCCGGGTCGATTCCTAGGATATCACGTTCCTCCGGCGAGGGTTCCAGGCTGGCGAACATGTCCGCCTGCATGGCCGAGGCCGGAGCCGGTTCGGCGCGTGTTGCGCCGGCGCTGCCCTCGAGTTCGTCCAGTTTGCGCCGGGCATTGTCGATGACGTCCACCGGTACCCCGGCAAGCCGCGCCACCTGCAGCCCGTAGCTGCGGCTGGCGGCGCCCTCATGGACACTGTGCAGAAAGACGATGCTGTCCTCGTGCTCCGTGGCGGTAAGGTGGACGTTACGGGCGCTACCGGCCTGCTCCGGCAGGCTGGTGAGCTCAAAGTAGTGGGTGGCGAACAGGGTGTAGCTGCCGACATCCCGGGCCAGACGCTCGGCCGCTGCCCAGGCCAGCGACAGGCCGTCGAAGGTGCTGGTGCCGCGACCCACCTCGTCCATCAGTACCAGGCTCTCGGGCGTGGCGTTGTGCAGGATGTTGGCGGTTTCGGTCATTTCCACCATAAAGGTGGAGCGGCCGCTGGCGATGTCGTCCGAGGCGCCCATGCGGGTGAAGATGCGGTCCACCGGGCCCAGGGTGGCGCTTTCGGCCGGTACATGGCTGCCGCAGTAGGCGAGCAGGGTGATCAGCGCGGTCTGGCGCATGTAGGTGGATTTACCGCCCATGTTGGGGCCTGTGATCACCAGCATGCGGTTGCGGTCGTCCAGGTGCAGGTCGTTGGGCACGAAGGGGGCATCCTGGAGGTATTCCACCACCGGGTGACGGCCCTGGCTGATGGCGATGCCGGGTTCGTCACTGAATGCTGGGGCATTGAAGCGCAGGCTCTGGGCCCTTTCGGCGAAATTGGTCAGCACATCCAGCTCGCAGAGGGCACCTGCGGTTTCCTGGAGGTCCGAAAGATGTTCGCCCAGATGCTTCACGAGCTCGTCATAGAGATACTTCTCCCGCGCCAGGGCGCGGCTCTTCGCACTCAGGGCGCGGTCCTCGAACTCCTTGAGTTCGGGGGTGATGAACCGTTCGGCGTTCTTCAGCGTCTGCCGGCGGATGTATTCCGTGGGCGCATTGTGGGACTGGGTCCGGCTGATCTCGATGTAGTAGCCGTGAACCCGGTTGTAGCCCACCTTGAGAGTATTGATTCCGGTGCGCTCCCGTTCGCGCTCTTCCACCTGCATCAGGTAGTCGCCGGCGTTCTCGCTGAGGCTGGTGAGTTCGTCCAGTTCCCCGTCGTAGCCGGCACGCAGCACGCCACCGTCGCGTACTACCACCGGTGGGTTGTCCACAATCGCCCGTTCCAGCGTTTCCGCCAACACCGGGTAGGTTGCTATGCGTTCGGCGATTGCCTGCAGGTGGGGCAACTCCAGGCGCGCCATGTCCTGTTGGAGTTCGGGCAGGGTGATCAGGGCATCGCGCAGCCGCGCCAGGTCCCTGGGCCGGGCGGAACCCAGACCGACCCGGGAGAGAATGCGCTCAATATCACCGATCCCGCGCAGGCGTTCGTGGATGGCCTCATGCTGATGATCGGTCAGCAGGGCGCTGACGCTGTCGCGGCGCTGGCGCACAGTCCCGGCATCGCGCAGGGGGCGATTGAGCCAGCGCCGCAGCAGCCGCCCGCCCATGGCGGTGGCAGTGCGGTCCATGACCGAGGCCAGCGTGTTCTGCTGGCCGCCGGCAAGGTTGGTGTCGATTTCCAGGTTGCGGCGGCTGGCCGCGTCCATGGAGACGCTCTCCTCACGCCGTTCGCGGCTGAGCCTGCGGATGTGCGGCAGGTTGTTGCGCTGGGTGTCACGAGCGTACTGCAGCAGGCAGCCGGCGGCCTGTATGGCCAGGGTCAGATCCTCGCAGCCGAAACCACGCAGGTCACGCACCTGCAGCTGGCGCGTCAGCAGCCGGTGAGCGGATTCCATCTCGAACAGCCAGGGACCCTGGCGGCGGATACCGCTGAAGCCTTCCAGCAGTTCCGGGCTGGGGAAGTCCTCGCTGATCAGGATCTCGGCGGGCTGCAGACGTTCCAGTTCGGCGCTCAGGGCCTCTTCCGAATCCAGCTCCTCAACGACGAACTGACCGGAGGAGATCTCCAGGGTGGCGATGCCGAAGGCCCCCTTGTGGGAATGTATCGCCATGAGCAGGTTGTCCCGGCGTTCCTCCAGCAGCGCCTCGTCGCTCAGGGTGCCCGGGGTGACGATGCGCACCACCTCGCGGTCCACCGGCCCCTTGCTGGTTTCCGGGTCACCGGTCTGTTCACAGATGGCGATGGCGTGGCCGCCGCGGACCAGGCGCGCGATGTAGTTTTCCGCCGAATGGTAGGGCACACCGGCCATGGGCACCGGCTGACCGGCGGACTGGCCGCGTGCGGTCAGGGTGATGTCCAGCATCTCGGCGGCGCGGCGTGCGTCCTCGTAGAACAGTTCGTAGAAGTCGCCCATGCGGTAGAACAGCAGCTCATTCGGGTGCTGGGCCTTGAGCTGCAGGTACTGGCGCATCATCGGCGTGTGGCTGTTGAGATCGGGTTCCGCTGCGGACATGCTGTTATTGAGCCTGCTGATCTGGTGGAATGCACGATTCTAGTCCCATGAACCCGCGAACGAAACGGAGAGCCGTATGGGAGAGCCATCGGACGCCACCCTGGCGCGCAAGGCCGCCTCACTGGGCGAATGCCTGCGTGGCCAGGGGCGCGTGATCGCGACCGCCGAATCCTGCACCGGCGGCTGGGTCGCCAAATGCCTGACGGATACATCGGGCAGTTCCGATTACTTTGAGACCGGGCTGGTCACCTACAGCAACGAGGCCAAGGAAAAGCTTCTGGGCGTGCCCGCGGGCATTCTTGCCGGGCACGGAGCGGTATCCTCCGCCGTGGCCTCGGCCATGGTCTCCGGCACACTCGAGAAAACCGGGGCGGATGTGGCTTTGGCCGTCAGCGGTATTGCCGGGCCTGGCGGCGGCAGCGCGGAAAAACCCGTGGGCACTGTCTGGTTCGGCTGGGGGGTGGCGGGCAGCACCCCCGTTACCACCTGCAAACAGTTTGAAGGAGACCGTGATCAGGTCCGGCGCGAGGCGGTTGAGTTCGCCCTGAAGCGCCTCAAGCGCTGGCTGCAGGGATGACCGTTGAATCACTGATCAGGTCTGTGCATAATACTGTCCATACATACAGTTCAGGGTTCCTGGACAACGTCGTGACTACGGCAGGCACCAACCGACCAGAAGGCAGAAACAATGGATGACAACCGCAAAAAGGCACTGAATTCCGCGCTTTCCCAGATTGAACGCCAGTTCGGCAAGGGGGCGGTCATGAAGATGGGCGACCAGCCGCGGGAGGCCATGCCGGCGGTGTCCACCGGCTCCCTGGGGCTGGATGTCGCCCTGGGGATCGGTGGCCTGCCCCTGGGGCGGGTGGTCGAGATCTTTGGGCCGGAGTCCTCCGGCAAGACTACGCTTACGCTCCAGGTGATTGCGGAAGCCCAGCGCGAGGGCAAGACCTGCGCCTTTGTGGATGCCGAGCATGCCCTGGACCCGATCTATGCTGAAAAACTGGGCGTGGATATCAATGAGTTGCTGGTGTCCCAGCCGGATACAGGTGAGCAGGCGCTTGAGATCTGCGACATGCTGGTGCGCTCCGGCGCAGTCGATGCGGTTGTGGTGGACTCTGTGGCGGCTCTGACACCCAAGGCCGAAATAGAGGGCGAGATGGGCGACTCCCACGTCGGTCTGCAGGCGCGGCTGATGTCCCAGGCACTGCGTAAGCTCACCGCCAGCGTGAAGACGTCAGGCACCATGCTGGTGTTCATCAACCAGATCCGGATGAAAATCGGCGTGATGTTCGGCTCGCCCGAGACCACAACGGGCGGTAACGCCCTCAAGTTCTACTCCTCGGTCCGCCTGGACATCCGGCGCACGGGATCGGTCAAGGAAGGCGAGGAAGTGGTCGGTAATGAGACCCGGGTGAAGGTCGTCAAGAACAAGGTGGCGCCTCCCTTCCGACAGGCCGAGTTCCAGATCATGTACGGCACCGGCATCAACCGCATGGCCGAAATTGTTGATATGGGGGTCAAGGAAGGCCTGGTTGAGAAGTCCGGTGCCTGGTACAGCTACAAAGGCGACAAGATCGGCCAGGGTAAGGCGAATGCCAGCAAGTTCCTGAGTGACAATCCCGGAATCGCCAACGAGATCGAAACCCAGATCCGCGAGCGGCTGATGCCCAAACCCAATGAAGCCGCTGGCAAGAAAGACGAGGCATCCGGAGACGATGCGCTGGCCGAGGACGCCAGTGAGGATCTGCTCTGAGACATGGTGATCCCGTCGGATCAGCTTTCAGGTGAGGCGCTCGAGGCATTGATCGAGGAGTATTGCCTCCGGGAAGCCGGGGGAGCGGATGTCGAGGATCCTCTGTCTGACTGCCGCGAGCAGGTGGCGCGGGCCGTGGCCCGTGGCCAGCTGGTCGTTCTGTATACCCCCTATAACCCCAACCAGGTAGCCACGCTGGTGCCGGCTGATCAACTGGACGACAATGAGGTTCCGGACGAACAGCAGGGGGAATCGGCACCGTGAATAAGTGGTCCACACTCGGGATAGAGCAGACCCATGATCCAGAGGCCATTGAGGCCGCTTTCGAGCATCAACTGAGGTTCGTGGATCCGGATTCCACTCCGGAGCGCTATCAGACACTGGTGCAGGCCTACGAGGCGGCCATGCGGGAGGCGGGAGCAGCACCGCAGGCCCGGGATTTCGGAGTTGATGTCGGGAATGACGGGGCGGCATCGGGGAAGGGCGTTGAATCTGTCCAGATGCCGGAGCCCGCGAGTCAGGAGGCTGAGATCCAGGCGGGCCGGGTGATGACGGAGTTGGAAACCGTGTTCTCAAATCCCGGCTGGCGGGACGATCTGCGCCGCTGGCGGGCCCAGCTTGAGAGCGAACGGGCCCACAAGCCCGGTGTGACTGAGGTACTGCGCTTCAGCCTGTTTGACTTCCTGTCCCGTCAGTCCAGGCCGGGTGAGCCACCTGTGACCGAGGAGGTCCTGGCCTATCTGGATGAGCGCCTTGGCTGGCACCAGCATCGGGCCCAGCTGGAACAAGCCTTTCCGCAGGAGCGGGTCAGGCTGCTTCTCAGTGGTGGCCCTCACAGCGCCGAGTCCCCCCTGGATATGGAAGGGCCTTTTCCCGAAGCGGGGGAGACGGAGGGCACCGGGAATCCCATGCCGAACGGCTTCGGGTTTGCGCTGATCGGCTGGATCATTGTGATGATCGTACTGACCATGCTGTTCAGCGGAATGCGCTGAACCGCCAATTCAGCGCCGGTAACGGGCCATCTGGCGGCGGCAGAACGCCTCGATCTGGGAGAGGGCGTTGTCGATGGCGCGGGAGTAATGGCCCCGCATTGAGCAGTAGGTGAACTGGATGCCGAGTCGGTAATGCCCATCCGCTTCCCGGACACAGCTCTTGACCCGGCCGTTCACATCCGACTGCGTGATGTACTCGCCGCGGAAATCCATGCGCATGGAAGTGCCTTCCCGGAAGGCCTCCTCCGCCATAATGGCGACGCCGTAGCGGTTGATGTCCAGGCATTCCACGGGCCGGCTCTGGCGTTCCCAGTGCAGCAGGCGCCGTGCCCGCACGCGCACGCTGAGCCCGGGGGCGGCAAACCGGGGCTGGATCCGCTGCTCGCTTGCACTGCACTGACCGGACCAGGAGGTGGTCAGTGATGGGTCACCGCGACCCTGATTACGGCGTTTGTGATCCCTGCGCAGTGCAAGGGGCACGTCCGCGAGATGCATTGTGATCCCGGAGGAGTCACTCTGAGTACTCATGGGCGGTTGCTGCCTCTTGAATCGGATCGAGGTTTCTGCTTATTGCTAACATTGGATTGTCGCTCAATCGGTAACCGAGTCAAACCGGGGTCCGGGTGGCCTGTGACGCAGGTCACATTACAGGAGGTGCTTTGTGAATCCTGTTGAGGCCTGTAAAGTGCGATCTCTGACCGTTCCCCACAGATGACGGATTGATTGAGTTGAAGCCACTTCCCCAGAAACAGCTGTACAGGACCTGTGTCCTGAAGGATCTGCCGTTCCGTAACACGGATGCGCTGGATCCCCTGAATGAGATCGTTGGCCAGGACCGTGCCCGGGAGGCGGTCCGATTCGCCCTCGCCATGCCCCACAACGGCTACAACGTCTACGCGCTGGGCCGATCCGGACTGGGTAAGCGCACCATGATGCTGCGTTACCTGGCGCATCGGGATGAGACCCACGCACCGGCCAGCGACTGGTGCTACGTGGCGAATTATGACGACCCGCGCAATCCCAGGGTCCTGAAGCTGCCGGCCGGCGTCGGTGAACGGCTGCGCCATGATGTGGATCGGCTGGTTTCGCGCCTGGTCAAGGTCATCCCCCAGGCCTTCGACAGCGATACCTTCCAGAGCCGCTACGAGGATCTCAAGCAGAGCTATGCCGCGCGCCAGGAAGAGGCACTGAATGCCCTGGCACGCGAGGCGCGTGAGCAGGGCGTGGACCTGTCCATGACGACGCCCGGGGGATACCGGCTGACGGCACTCAACGGCAGTGAGCCGCATACCAACGAGTCCTTCAATGCGCTTTCCGAGGAGGAGAGGCGGGCGTTCGAGGAAATCATCCGTGAGCTTGAGAAGAAGCTGCGGCGTGTCATGCGCCAGATCGCGGAATGGGAAGAGGAACACGCCGAGCAGCAGCAGAAGCTGAACGAGGAAACGGTCGAGCATGTCGGGGCCCATCTGATTGATGAGCTGTCCGAGCGCTACAGTGACTATGAAGGGGTGCCCGACCACTTCCGGGCCATGAAGAAGGATATCGCGAATAATCTCGACATCTTTCTGGAGGATAGCGAAGATAAGGCCGCCTTTGCCTATGCCTCCATGGAGCAGCGCCTGCCCCGGCGCTATCGCATCAACCTGCTTGTATCCCGCCAGGATGAGTCCGTGCCGGTGGTTGTGGAGGACAATCCCACCTACCACAACCTGTTCGGGTTCATCGAGACCGTGACCTACAAGGGCACGGTCTACACGGATTTCTCGCTGATCCGGCCGGGCAGCCTGCACCGGGCCAATGGCGGCTACCTGCTCATGGACGCCACCAAGGTGCTTGAGCACGGCTTCGTGTGGGATGCGCTCAAGCGCGCCATCCGTTCGCGGGAAATCAGCATCCACTCTCTTGAGCGTGAGCTGACGCTGTCCGGAACCATTTCGCTGGAGCCGGAGGCGGTACCGCTGGACGTCAAGCTGGTGCTCTTCGGGGATCGCGAAACCTGGCTGCTGCTTCAGGAATATGACCCTGAGTTCGCGGAGCTGTTCCGGGTGACGGCGGATTTCGAGAATGAGATGCCGCGTACCACCGAGAGCCAGGTGCTCTACGCCAAGTTCATAGCCAGTCTGTGTCAGGACAAGGGCCTGTTGCCGTGCAGTAAACAGGCTGTGGCACGGGTGATCGAATACAGCTCACGGTTGGCGGAGCACCAGAACCGGCTGTCGCTGCATGCTGTGGACATCGCCAATGTGCTGCGCGAGGCGGACTTCCATGCCCGGAGCGGTGGCGAGGACGGGATTGATCCCGAGCATGTGGACCAGGCCCTGGTCAGTGCGGACTACCGCAGCGGGCGTATCCGGGACGAGTTCCTGCAGGGCTTTGCCGACGGTTCCATGCTGCTGTCGTTCAGCGGCCGTGCTGTGGGACAGGTCAACGGGCTTTCCGTACTCTCCACTGGCGGCTACGAATTCGGGCTGCCCAACCGGATCAGCGGGACCTGCCAGTACGGGGACGGGGATGTCATCCACATTGAGCGGGATGTGAAGCTCAGTGGCTCCATTCATTCCAAGGGGGTGATGATCCTTTCCGCATGGCTTTCGGCGCATTTTGCCCGTGAACAGCCCATGCCGCTTACCGCGACCCTCACCTTCGAGCAGTCCTACGCTGAGATCGATGGGGACAGCGCGTCCCTCGGCGAGCTCTGTGCCATTGTTTCGGCTTTGGCCGAGCAGCCGGTACGCCAGGACATGGCGGTTACGGGGTCGGTCAACCAGCACGGGGATGTGCAGCCGGTCGGGGGGCTCAACGAGAAAGTTGAAGGCTTCCTGGATGCCTGTGTGGCTCGGGGGGATGCGCAGGACAAGGCGGTCATCCTGCCGGCTTCGAACGTGCAGAACCTGATGCTGGCGAGGCGCGTGCGGGACGCCGTGAAGGCGAACGGCTTCCGGGTGTACGCCGTGTCACGGGTAGAGGAAGTGCTGGCGCTGATGCTGGAGCTGCCGGTCGGTGAACCGGATCGCAATGGCCATTATCCGGCTGACAGCCTCTTCGGGCGCATTGAGCAGCGCCTGGCCGATCTCAGGCGTCGACAAGACGACGAAAAGTCAGATTGATCCGCGGCGACACCGGTTTCCGGGTTTTCGGCAGGGCGTGGTGCCAGTGGGACTGGACGCCTGCCGGCATTACCAGGAGGCTGTTGTGGGGCAGGTCGATGCTCAGGGTACGGCCATGATCCTCTCGGTGCCGGAAACGGAAGCGCCGGGTGCCGCCCAGGCTGAGTGAAGCGATTACCGGGGAGGGTCCCAGTTCGGGTTCGTCGTCACTGTGCCAGCCCATGCTGTCACTGCCATCGCGATAACGGTTGGCCAGCACACTGTTGAAATGCTCTCCGGCGATGTCACCCACCTGGCGCGCGAGCGGCCTGAGCCAGTCCGGCCACTGGGCCGGCTCCAGTGTCTGGCCCGAGTAGCGGTAGTTCAGGCCGTCCTCGGCAATCCAGCACTGCTCCCTGGGAATCAGGTGTTCCCGGCCGAAAAGGGTGATGCGGTCCTGCTTCCAGGGAATGCGCTCAAGCAGCAGCGCCAGCAGTTCATCCGCCTCTTCGGGCGCCAGAAAGGGGTGATGGAAGGGCAGCTGGAAGGGGGGCAGTTCGTACACCGGCATGGCTCCGCGGTTGCAGTTGTTCATCAGGTTCGCTAACAATAACGGGCGTCTGCCCGCTCTCAAACCCGGAGGTTCCGCGTGTCGCGCCTTCTTTGGCTGTTCTGTCTTGTCTTTCTTCCCGCTGCGGGTGTGGCTCTCGAGCTGGAAGGGCCCAGAACCCAGGGGACCCTGCTCAGGGGCAGTGTGGAGCCGGGCAGTGAGATCCGCCTCAATGGTGATGCCGTGGCCACCACTGAATCCGGGCGCTTCGCCGTCGGCTTCGGGCGTGACGCGGAACTGAGCCATGAACTGGTGGTTGTCGGCCCTGAGGGTGAGCGCAACAGCCGAACCATCGAGCTGGAGAAGCGGGACTATGACATCCAGCGGGTGGAGGGCGTTCCCCAGGAGACCGTGACCCCCGATGAAGAGGCGCTGGAGCGGATCCGGGCGGAAGCGCTGCGGGTGAGCGCGGCGCGGAAGGACCAGTCACGCCGCCCGGACTTTGCTGGTTCCTGGATCTGGCCGGTGGCGGGAACCGTTACCGGGGTCTACGGCAGCCAGCGTTTCTACAACGGCGAACCCCGTCAGCCGCATTACGGCATTGATATAGCCGCGGAAACGGGAAGACCCGTAGCGGCGCCGGCAGGCGGGCGTGTGGTGCTGGTTGAGCCGGATCTGTATTTCTCCGGGGGGACCCTGATCCTGGATCATGGATACGGGGTCTCCTCCACCTTCCTGCATCTGAGCGAGATCCATGTGAGCGAGGGCGATGAGGTGGCACAGGGCGAGGCTCTGGGAAAAGTGGGTGCCTCGGGCCGCGCCACCGGCCCGCACCTGGACTGGCGCATGAACTGGCAGCAGGAACGGGTGGATCCGATGACGGTGGCGCCGCCACTGGTTGATGGTGCCACCACCATGCCCGGTGCGGGCGACAGTAATCAGTAAAGGAGTATGCCAATGGCGGAGACCGAGCAGACGGTCTACATCGTAGAGGATGACGAGGCGGTCCGGGATTCCCTGTCCATGCTGCTGCGCTCGGAAGGGCTGGCGGTTGCGGGATACGAGCGCGCCACCCGCTTTCTGGAAGACTGGCATGGCGGTATGCAGGGCTGCATTGTGCTGGATATCCGCATGCCCGAGATGGATGGCATGGAGCTGCAGGAGGAACTCATTGAGCGGGGCTCCCACCTGCCGATCATCTTCGTAACCGGCCACGGTGACGTGCCCCTGGCCGTGGAGGCGATGCGCAAGGGCGCCGTTGACTTCATCGAGAAGCCCTACCGTGAAGACCAGCTTCTGGAGAAGATCCGGGCTGCCCTGGCCACGGATGCGGAGCAGCATCAGGGCCGGGAGGAGAAGCGGCTGATCGAGGAGCAGCTGGCCCAGCTCACGCCGCGTGAGCGTGAGATCATGGATCGCATGGTCGCCGGCCAGGCCAACAAGGTCATCGCCATTGAGCTCGACATCAGCCAGCGCACCGTCGAAATCCACCGCTCCCGGGTGATGCACAAGATGGGAACCCATTCACTCGCCCAGCTGGTGCGCATGGTCATGAGCGTGCGGGACGGGGACCCGGAATGAGCACGGTCAGCGAAACGCCCACCGACCCGGAGCAGGCCTGTGTCCTGCTGGTGGACGACAATCCCCAGAACCTCAAGGTGCTCTACGAAACCCTGAGGGACAAGGGCTACCAGCTTCTGATCGCCAACGACGGCGAAAAGGCACTGCAGCTGGCGCGCCGGCATCACCCTGAGGTGATCCTGCTGGACATCATGATGCCGGGCATGGATGGTTTCGAGGTCTGCAAGCATCTGCGCGCGGACACTGACACGGCCCTGAGTGCCATCATCTTCCTGTCCGCCCTCAACGACATTGATGCCAAGGTCCGGGGCTTCAACATGGGCGGTGCGGACTACATCGCCAAGCCCTTCCAGGCCCAGGAGGTCATGGCGCGGGTGGATACCCAGATCCGGGTGATCCAGCTGGAGCGCGTCATGCAGGCGCGCAATCGCCAGCTTGAAAGCGAACAGGCCAGCCTGCTCAACGCCATCTTCGAGGGCATCTATGGGCTCGACCCCCAGGGTGTGATCACCTTCGCCAACCCGGCGGCGGCGGAAATCGCAGGGGCGGAACAGGACGCGCTGGTGGGGCGTCGTATCGGGGATCTGCATTTCACCCATGACTCCGGCGAGGAGGCTTCCCACGCCGGGCGGGTACTGTGCCAGGACGGCGCAGCGGTACTGCGGCGGGGCGTGACCATGACCCGTGCGGATGGCACCAGCTTCCAGGCAGAGTACCGGGCGGCGCCCCGCTTCGAGAACGGTGAACTGACCGGGAGCGTCCTGGTGTTCCGGGACATTACCGAGGAACTGGCCCAGGAGCGGGCGCTGGAGGAGACACGGGACCTGGTTGCGGAACAGCGTGAACAGCTGGCGCATGCCTCGCGTCTGTCAGTGATGGGCGAGATGGCAGCCGGCGTGGCCCATGAGGTGAACCAGCCGCTGACCGCCATCGCCAATTACGTCAGCCTGGTCTCTCGAATGATGGAGAAGGATACCCTGGACCAGGACGCGCTCGCGGAGGTGCTGGAGAAGATCACGGCCCAGTCCCACCGCGCCAGTGAGGTTATCCGCCGCATCCGGCAGTTCGTGCACCAGCCCGCTACCGGCAAGGAGACCGTGGATGTGGCCCGACTGCTTGTGGAGAGCCGCGAGTTCGCCGAGGTGGATTCGCGCAACAACGCGATCGAGGTCAGTCTGTCGATCCCGCAGCACCTGCCCTATGCGGTCGCGGACCCCGTGCAGGTGCAGCAGGTGGTACTCAACCTGATCCGCAACGCGCTTGAAGCCTCACGCAACTGCGGCAGCGAGGAGCCCGTTGAAGTCAGTGCGGAGGCGCTGGAGGATGCGGTGTGCGTGCGCGTGGCGGACCGCGGCTGCGGGCTGCCGGAAGACGCGGAGGAGCGCCTTTTTCAGCCGTTCTATTCCAACAAGGATGAGGGCATGGGGATCGGGCTGTCGCTTTGCCGCAGCCTGATCACTGGCCAGAACGGTGAGATCGGGTTTGAGCGCCGCGAGGGCGGGGGCACCGTGTTCTGGTTCTCCCTGCCGCTGGCGGACGGCACCGTGCCCGATCCCGAATGACCCTCAACCGCGGCTGAGGCTTCCCTCCAGATGGGGCGCGGAGGCGTCCTTGTTCAGAAGACGGAAGGCTGTTTCGGTGCTGTTGCGCTCCCAGGTGAGGATGCCGGTTCCGGGAATGAAGAACGGCTTCTTGAACTGGGTGTCCACCGTTACCGCCTCCAATGGCCCCTCGGCCTTCTCCATCAGCGCCAGGCAGTGTGCCTTGCTCCACATGCCATGGGCGATATTACGCGGGAAGCCGAAGGCCTTGGCCGATAGCGGGTGCAGGTGGATCGGGTTCATATCCCCGGAGACCCGGCCGTAGCGGTAACCAATGTTGCCGGGGGCCTGGACCGTGGCCTGGCCGGAGAGCATCTGTGGCGCTTCAGGGGGCTGCTTTTTCCCGTCTTTTCCGTTGTTCCCGGTAGGCTGACGGTAGAGCAGGGTGCTGTATTCCTTCCAGATGACATGCCCCGAGGAGCTTGCCTCGGTCAGGATGTCGAATTCCAGTCCGCGATCGGTGTCCCTGGCGTTGGCGATCCGCGCCCGGAGCTCGAGAATCTCCCCCTGGCGTATCGCCCGCTGCTGTTCGATCCGGTTGCCGATGTGCACCAGCCCCATCAGAGGCAGGGGGAAAGCGGCATCAGTCATCAGGCGGATGTGCAGCGGAAAGGCCAGGATATGCGGCCAGGTGACCGGGCACAGGCTGCTGGTCATGAAGCCGCAGACCTCCCGGTAACGGCGCAGCTCAGCGGTGTCGGTGCGCACCCCCTCAATGTCGGCACTGAGTTCGGGCATGTCCGCTGCGGCGTGGCGGCCGCCCTTGCTGCTGGCGAGCAGGGCTTTGCCGTACATGGGCAGCAGCGCGGGGCCGCTGAAACGGTAATGGGCTGTCTGGTTCATAAGCGTCCGGTTTGTGTCTAGACTGAGAGTTGAGTCACAGGTGGATGTCATTTGGGCCAACCGCCCTGTATGATGCCACGAAGAATGCACACGGGCTGTGACAGCGTCAATTGCGCAAGTTCCGGCGCTGCACGGCACTCAGGTCAAAACAACAACAGGCCGGGAAACGACAGTATGCAGGAACAGAGGGATTCAGGGGTCCTGTTTCGTCTGGTCTACCAGGCGATGCAGCGGGCCGGAGTCGATACCGACGCCATATTCCGTCGCCTGGGGGTGGACGAGAATTACCTTCAGCGGGAAAACCTGAGGACGCCGCACGCGGCTCAGGTACTGTTCTGGCAGGTGGTGGAGGATGTCACCGGGGATCCGGATATCGGCCTGCACCTGGGTCTGCATGTGCCCACCTACAAGGGGCAGGTTCTGGAATACCTGTTCCTGTCCAGCCCAAATTTCGGCGATGGGCTGAGGCGGGCTAAGAACTACCAGCGCCTGCTTACCGACGCCGCGGACCTGGAACTCCATGAAGACGGAAGCGAGGAGTGCTACCTGGTGCTCAACGCCGCCGCCGAAGAGATCCGGCGGATCGGGCATTTCTCGGAATGCTTCGTCCAGGGTGTGCTGACCTTCTTTGATTCCGTTACGGACGGGGAGTTCCGGCCCACAGCGGTTCATTTCGAGCACGAACGGGCCCAGGGCCAGGACAGGGTTGCCGAGATTCTGGGCTGTCCGGTGAGTTTCGGGCAGGAGGATACCCGGCTGTACTTTCCGGCGAGTCTTCTCGAGCACCCCTCGCCGCACCACGAGCCGGGACTCCTGGCGCTGCACGAGCGCTTTGCCAGTGAGCAGGTCGCCGAGCTTGAGAAGCAGGATATTGTCGGGGATGTGGAACGGCTGGTAGCCGAGCAGCTGGATTCCGGCGAGGTCACCCTGGACGCGGTGGCGACGCGCCTCAACATGAAGCCACGCACCCTGCGCACACGCCTGACCGAGGCCAACACCTCCTTCAACCAGGTGGTCTCCCAGTTCCGTTACCGGCTGGCGTGCCGGCTTCTCGCCGCCACGGACGAGTCCATTGACGAGATCGTCTATCTCACCGGCTTTTCCGAGCCCAGCACCTTCTACCGGGCGTTCAAGCGCTGGTCCGGCATGACGCCTATTGAGTACCGGCGGCGTTCCGCGGAACACGATGAGGAAATGGCCAGCTGATCCGCGCGCTCATGGGAGGTGTCACAATGCTGTCACCTCCCGCTGGCACGCTGACCGGGAAACTGAACGGTAACCGGGAGGTTGTCATGCGCGAATACGAAGAAGAACTGCTGGAGCTGGGCCTTCAGGACGATGACGCGGAGGACGCCGAATGCGACGACGGCATCGACCTCTGACTCAGCGCGCCATTCCATACCGGCGCCGGTACCGCCCGGGGCTGCACCCGTACCACCGCCGGAATGCTCCGTGGAAGGCACTGGGGTTTGCAAACCCGACCAGTGACGCGATATCCGAGAACGACAGCGGCGTGCCACGCACGTAGTCCTCGGCCAGTTCCCGCCGGGTACGATCGAGCAGGGAACGGTAGGTCATGCCTTCCTGCTCCAGAGCCCGCCTCAGTCCCCATTCCGTGGTCCCCAGAGCGAGTGCCACAGCGTGCATGCTGGGCGGCGTTGAGCCCATGCGCCGGGCAATGGCCTCACGCACCCTTTCGGTGGTGCTCTGCCCCCAGATCAGCCTCTGACGTTCCGTTTCGCAGTGCTGGCACAGCTCCTGGAACAGGGCATTCTGGGCCAGCCGGTTACGTTGTGCGGCTGTTTCCGGGTGCAGCTCAATACGGTTCTGTGGCGCATCAAACTGAATCGGGCATTCGAACCACTCGGCATGAGGCTCGCTGTTGGCTGGCCCGGCGTATTCAATGGTGACCGCGGAAGGCTGTGTTGCCGGCCCGCCGAGCTCCCGCAGCAGCGCCACCCAGCCGGCCAGGATCGAATCCACCACAAAGCAGTTGTAGCGGTTATAGGGGCTGATGGAGTAGAACACGGCATGGAGCCCGCCATCGGCCGTGTGCGTGGTGTGTGACTGGCCGCGGCTGTTGGTGCTCATCAGCCGCTCATAGCGCACCAGGGTTTCCAGGGCCTCTCCCAGCGAGGGCGCACTCGCGGCCGCCATGCCGGCCAGTCCCAGGTCCGTCATGCGGGTATGGCGCCCGAAGTCGATCCCCAGTGCCGGCTCCTCCGTCATCTGGATGGCGGCATGGCCCATACGCATGAACCGGGGGATGCTGATACGGGCTCCGGGGGTATTCAACAGGCGTCGGGAAACCCGGTAACGGGCCAGCCATGGTCCGGGGTCGTGGCCGCGACTGCGCAGGGTGCGGGCCATGACCGCCACATGGTTGACGCTGATATCGCCCAGCCGATTGGGGCGGCTACTGACCATAAAACCAACCTGAAAATAATCCAAACCAATGTAGCCGTATTGTAGCATCCGGGCCAGGCGGGTAATTTGACCGCATTCAGAACAAGGAGATCGCCATGACCCGCACCCCATCCGACAGCAACGCCTACCCCCATCTCATGGAGCCGCTGGATCTGGGCTTCACCCAGCTGCGCAACCGCGCGCTGATGGGCTCCATGCATACCGGTCTGGAGGAAGCGCCCAATGGCTTCGAGCGCCTGGGGGCGTTCTACGCGGAACGGGCGCGCAGTGTAGGGCTCATCGTCACCGGTGGTATCGGGCCCAACCCGGAAGGGGCGGTGATGAAGGGGGGTGCCAAGATGGATACCGATGAGGAAGCCCGTGAGCATCGCGTCGTGACTGATCACGTCCACCGGGCCGGCGGCAAGATCTGCATGCAGATTCTGCACACGGGCCGCTACGCTTACTCGCCGGACCTTGTGGCGCCCTCGGCCATCCAGGCACCGATCAACCCATTCACGCCCAGGGCACTGGAAACCGACGAGGTCGAGAAGCAGATCGACGATTACGCCAACTGCGCACGCCTCGCCCGCGAGGCCGGCTACGATGGCGTGGAGATCATGGGCTCCGAGGGCTACTTCATCAACCAGTTCATCGCCCGGCGCACCAACCACCGCACTGACAAGTGGGGCGGCTCCTTCGAGAACCGTATCCGGCTGCCTCTGGAGATTATCCGCCGTGTGCGTGAAGTCGTGGGCGAGGACTTCATCATCATCTACCGGCTCTCGATGATCGATCTGGTGGACGAGGGCAGCACCTGGGAAGAGGTGGTGCATCTGGCGAAGGAAGTTGAAAAGGCCGGTGCCAACATCATTAATTCCGGCATTGGCTGGCACGAATCGCGGGTGCCCACCATCGCGACCATGGTGCCGCGTGGCGCCTTCAGCAAGGTGACGGCGCGTCTCAAGGGCGAGGTCAGTATCCCGCTGGTGACCACCAACCGGATCAACATGCCGGACCTGGCCGAGAAAGTGATCGCCGAGGGAGATGCCGACATGGTTTCCATGGCGCGGCCCTTCCTGGCGGACGCGGACCTGATCGCCAAAGCGGCGGAGGACCGGGCGGACGAGATCAACACCTGCATCGCCTGCAACCAGGCCTGCCTGGACCACACCTTCCAGGGCAAGCTCACTTCCTGCCTGGTGAACCCGCGGGCCTGCCATGAGACGGAGCTGGTCTATGAGCCGGTCACCCAGGCAAGGCGCATCGCGGTTGTCGGCGCCGGTCCCGCGGGCCTGGCGGCTGCCACCGTGGCGGCCGAGCGCGGCCACCAGGTGGACCTGTTCGATTCCGCCAGCGAGATCGGTGGGCAGTTCAACATGGCCAAGAAGATCCCCGGCAAGGAGGAATTCCACGAGACGCTGCGCTACTACCGGCGCATGATTGAGAAGTACGGGGTAAACCTGCACCTGAACACCAGGGCGACGAAGGAAACGCTGGCCGGTCAGGGCTATGACGAGATCCTGATGGCGACGGGCGTCTATCCGCGCACGCCGGAGATTCCGGGCATCGATCATCCCTCCGTGCTGGGTTACATCGATGTGCTGAAAAAGGAAGCCCCTGTGGGGCGCCGTGTGGCGGTCATGGGCGCTGGCGGCATCGGCTTCGATGTGTCCGAGTTCCTGACCCATGAAGGGCCGTCGCCCTCGCTGGACCCGGACCACTTCATGAAGGAGTGGGGCGTTGACGTCAGCGTCGAGACCCCGGGTGGTGTGGAAGGCCTGCAGCCGAATCCGCCGCAGCCGCCGCGTGAGGTGGCGCTGCTCCAGCGCAAGACGTCCAAGCCCGGCAAGGGCCTGGGCAAGACCACGGGCTGGATCCATCGCAGCTCGCTGAAAATGCGCAACGTGCGCATGGTGCCCGGGGTGGAATACCACCACATCGATGACGAGGGGCTGCATGTGAGCATCAACGGGGAGCCACAGGTGCTGGCCGTGGACAACATCATCGTGTGCACCGGTCAGGAACCGCTGCGCGAACTGCAGGCGGATCTTGAGAACGCTGGCGAGACAGTGACCCTGATCGGCGGTGCCGATGTGGCCGCCGAGCTCGATGCCAAGCGAGCCATTGACCAGGGCAGCCGTGTGGCCGCCGCGCTGTAATCGGTGATTCCCGTGGTCGGGCGTGATCCGGTAGACTGTGGGTCTGTTACCCACGGGCTACCGGCGGATTAAGGCGGTTCATGGAGACCTTCAAGAACATCGGCGTGATCGGGCGCATGGGCAGTGTCAAGGTTGTCGAGACACTGCGCCGGCTCAAAACCTACCTCATCGAGAACGACTACCAGGTGGTGCTTGAGGCCGATACCGCCTCCATGCTGCCCGGGCACGGTCTGCAGGTGGCCAGCAAGAAGCTGATCGGTGAGATCTGTGATCTGGCCATCGTCGTGGGCGGAGACGGCAGCCTTCTGGGCGCCGTGCGGGATCTGGCCAAGTCGAGCATTCCCATCCTGGGGGTCAACCGGGGGCGTCTCGGCTTTCTCACCGATATCTCTCCGGATGAACTCGAAACCCGGCTGAATGCCGTCCTGGAAGGGGACTACATCCAGGAGCGGCGCTTCATGCTCGACACCGAGATCAAGCGCAACGGTGAGCCTACCGGCTTCGGCACGGCGCTCAACGATGTGGTGCTGCATCCGGGCCGTTCCACCCGCATGATCGGCTTCGATCTCTATATCGAGGGTCAGTTCGTCTACAGTCAGCGTTCCGATGGGCTCATCGTCTCAACGCCCACGGGATCCACGGCCTACGCGCTGTCCGGAGGCGGGCCTATCATGCATCCGAAGCTGGATGCCATCGTGCTGGTGCCGATGTTCCCGCATACCCTGAGCAGCCGGCCGATCGTCGTGGATGGCAACAGCGAGATCAAGCTGATCATCGACGAGGCCAACGAGTCCTGGCCCCAGGTCAGCTGTGATGGCCAGAAGGAACTCTCCTGCGGCCCCGGTGATGCGATCTCCATCGCCAAACGCCCCTTCCGCCTGAACCTGATCCACCCCAGCGACCACAACTTCTACGCGACCTGCCGCGAGAAGCTGGGCTGGGCAAGCACCATCGCGGCAAGCTGAATGGGACAGTCATGAAGCGCTCGCAGGGCTACGACATCATCGGCGATATCCATGGCTGTGCGCTGACGCTGGAGCGGCTTCTGGAGCAGATGGGCTACCGCCAGCGTCAGGGCGTTTACGAGCATCCCTCGCGCATGGCGATCTTCCTGGGCGATATCATCGACCGAGGCCCGCGCATACGGGAGGCGCTGCACCTGGTGCGGGACATGGTGGATCGTGGGTCCGCACTGATCGTGATGGGGAACCATGAGTACAACGCCCTGGGTTATTGCACCCTGGCGCGTCCGGGCAGTGGTCGCCGGCACGTGCGTGAGCACAACGAGCGGCACAACCGCCTGATCCGCGCAACACTGGAACAGTTCGAGCACTACGATAACGAGTGGCATGATTTCCTGAACTGGTTCTACGAGCTGCCCCTGTTCCTGGAGCGGGACGGCTTCCGGGTGGTGCACGCCTGCTGGGATGAACACCTGATCCGCCAGTTTGAGCGGATGCACCCGGATGCCTGCATCAACGAGGAGTTCCTGCATGCCTCGATGGCGCCGCATTCCTTCGCCGGCAGGGTGATGGACCGGCTGCTGCGGGGGACTGCCATGAAGCTGCCGGATGACCGTGTCATGACCGGTCGCGACGGCTTCCAGCGCCAGTTCTTCCGCACCAAGTTCTGGGCGGAGCAGGCCGAGACCTATGGCGACATCGTCTTCCAGCCCGATCCGCTGCCGGAGGACGTGGCCAATCGGCCACTGCATCCTGAAGACCGGGAACGGCTGCTCACCTACGACCGTAACGAACCGCCGGTCTTCGTGGGCCACTACTGGCTGGAGGGTGTGCCCGAACCGATCACGCCCAACGTTGCCTGCCTGGACTACAGCGCGGTGAAATACGGCCGCATGGTGGCCTACCGGCTGGATGATGAGCAGACCCTGGACCCGGACCATTTTGTCTGGGTTGAGGTGAACCGTTCGGAGCAGGGCGCATGATTCGCATCGCAGCGATTCCGGAACGGGTGGATCTGGCGCCTTTCAGCCGCTGGCTGGATTCCCAGGGTGTGACCCATGTAATCGAGCATGACGAGGGTCACCAGGTGCTGTTCATCGAGGGCGAACAGCTGCGCCAGCCGGTTACCGAGGCGCTTACGCGCTACCTTGAGGATCCCCGCCACTCCGGCGCGCCCGAGGGGTTCACGAGGCCACGCACGCGCCGTGTCGTGGCTGGGCACTGGCAGGCCGGCCCCAGGGATGCTCCCTTTACCTTCGCGTTGATCGTGGCCGCTGCCCTGATCGCCTGGATGACCGCCTTCGGGGCCCGAGAGCAGCTGATGGTGCTGCTGACCATCGTGAATCCCTACGAGTGGCCTGTCTCCAGTTTTGAATACCGCCTGGAGGCTCTGACCCAGACGGTGGCGAGCCTGCAGCTCTGGCGGCTGGTAACGCCGGACCTGCTGCATTTCAGCCTGATGCACCTGATCTTCAACGGCGTCATGCTCTGGTTCCTTGGCAGCCAGATCGAGGCCATCGATGGCCGGGGCCACATGGTGGCACTGGTGCTCGTAACGTCACTGGGCGGCAACATCCCCCAGTTCCTGTTTTCCGGACCACTGTTCGGTGGTCTTTCCGGGGTGGTGTATGGCGTGCTCGGGTACGTCTGGCTCTGTAACCAGGGGCGTCCGCGCTTCCAGTTCCCCCCGGCACTGATGACAGTGGCGGTGGTATGGTTGCTGATCGGTTTCACACCGCTGACCGAAGCCCTTCTGGGGGCCAGCATGGCGAACGCGGCCCATCTGGGCGGACTGCTCAGCGGGCTCGCCTATGCCATGGTGCGGTCGGCCAATGACATGAGGAGAGGGCAATGACCTACGAGGAGCTGATCCGACAGCTTGATCCGCGCATCTATCAGCGTCTGCGCGAATCCCTGCAGCTGGGCAAGTGGCCGGACGGCACGTCCCTGAGCGAGGAGCAGAAGCGCATCTGCATGGAAGCCATCATCTGGTATGAGAACGAGCACGGCATTCCCCAGGAGGAACGGACCGGCACCATCGAGCGGCCGGAATCCGGCAATGGCAATGGTGGCGTGCAGGTTCACGATACCCGCCACTGATCCGCGCTGCAGCGACAGAACCCACCAACAACAAGAGTGTCCGTCATGAGAGCAGAGCAACCCCAGGCCGTTCACCTGGCGGATTACCGGGTGCCCGCCTTCCTCATTGATCATGTTGATCTGCGTATCGAGCTGTTTGAGGACTGTGCCCTGGTGCATTCGCGCCTGAATATCCGCCGCAATCCGGCGGACGAGTCGCAGGCGCGGGATCTGGTCCTGAACGGCGAGGAACTCGGGCTGGAATCGCTGATGCTCGACGGCCGCCCGGTTGAGAACCATCGTGTGGACGAGGGCTTCCTGACGGTGCCCAGTGTGCCGGAGCATTTCCATCTGGATGTGACCACACGCATCCATCCCCGGGACAATACGCGGCTGGAAGGTCTCTATCAGTCCTCCGGGATGTTCTGCACCCAATGTGAAGCGGAGGGATTCCGCCGCATCACGTACTTCCTGGACCGGCCGGACGTCATGGCCTGCTACCGCACCCGCATTGAGGCGGATCGGGAGGCCTATCCGGTCCTGCTCGCCAACGGCAATCCGGTTGACTGGGGGGAGCTGGAAGACGGCAGGCACCAGGTGACCTGGGAGGACCCCTATCCCAAGCCGAGCTATCTGTTCGCCATGGTGGCCGGCGATCTGGTGGAGAAACGCGACGAATTCGTGACCGGCTCCGGGCGTACCATTGATCTTCGCATGTACGTGGAGGCACGCAACGAGGCCAAGTGCGAACACGCCCTGGCGTCGCTGAAGAAGGCCATGGCCTGGGACGAGGAGGTCTATGGCCGGGAATACGACCTGGACATCTTCATGGTCGTGGCCGTGGATGATTTCAACATGGGCGCCATGGAGAACAAAGGGCTCAACATCTTCAATTCCTCCTGCGTGCTGGCCAGCCCCGAGACGGCGACCGATGCGGCCTATGACCGCATTGAGAGCATCGTTGCCCATGAGTACTTCCACAACTGGTCGGGCAACCGGGTGACCTGCCGCGACTGGTTCCAGCTCAGCCTCAAGGAAGGCTTCACCGTCTTCCGGGACAACCAGTTCTCCGCGGACATGGGGTCGCCCACGGTCCAGCGCATCGATCATGTGAACATGCTGCGCACGGCTCAGTTCGCCGAGGATGCCGGGCCCATGGCGCATCCGGTACGCCCGGATTCCTACATTGAGATCGCCAACTTCTACACTCTGACGGTGTACGAGAAGGGGGCCGAAGTGGTGCGGATGATCCATACCCTGCTGGGGCCGGACATGTTCCGGGAAGGCAGTGACCTCTACTTCGCCCGCCATGACGGCCAGGCCGTCACCACCGATGATTTCGTCAGCGCCATGGAGGATGCCAGCAGCCGTGACCTCACCCAGTTCCGGCGCTGGTATGAGCAGGCGGGGACGCCTGAGCTGCGCGTTACGGATACGTTCGACGCTGAATCCGGAACCTACACGCTGACTATCCGCCAGTCATGCCCTGCAACCCCTGGGCAGAGCCACAAGGAACCGTTCCACATCCCGGTGCGCATGGGGCTTATCGCCAGTGACGGGGAAGCCCTGCCACTGGATGCTGAGCAGAATACGGAAACAGTGCTCGAGCTGACTGGTGATGAGCACAGCTTCCAGTTCAGCGGGCTGGCAGAGCGCCCTGTGCCCTCGCTGTTGCGCGGGTTCTCGGCGCCGGTGAAGCTTGACTACCCCTGGACGCGGGATCAGCTCATGTTCCTGATGAGCCGTGATCCGGACGGATTCAATCGCTGGGATGCCGGGCAGAAGCTGGCGGTGGATGTGATCCTGTCAATCCAGCAGGGGCGTGACACGGAAGTGGATCCGCGACTGGTCGAGGCCTACCGGACACTGCTGACCACACCGGGGCTGGATCGCGCCATGGTGGCCCGCATGCTGGCGCTGCCTTCAACGGCCTGGCTCATTGAGCTGACCGACGAGGCGGATGTGGCAGCCATTGATGGGGCCCGCCACCAGGTGGAGCAGACCGTTGCCAGAGCCTTGCGGGATGAGCTGGTGCAGGTGAGGGCGGACCATCATCCGGGCGGCAGCTATGCATTTGAGCCCGGGCAGGTGGCCGCCCGCTCCCTGAGCAACAGCGCGCTGACGCTGCTGACCCGTATCGGTGATGAGCAGGGCCGCGAGCAGGCGCTTGCCCAGTTTGAGCAGGCCACCAACATGACGGACCGTCTGGCGGCCCTCAAGGCGCTGGTTGACTCGCCCTTCAGTCAGGAGCGCGAGGACGCGCTTGCGCGGTTCCATGCGGACTGGCACCACGACCCCCAGGTGGTCGAGCAGTGGTTTGCGGTCCAGTCCGGAAGCCCCTGGATAGGGAATGTGAACTGTGTCACAGAACTGCTGGCGCATCCCGCCTTCGATTGGAAAAACCCCAACAAGGTTCGTATGGTTATCGGCGTCTTCGCGGGCCGCAATCTGACGCACTTCCACAGCCCGGATGGCAGTGGGCACCGCTTCCTGGGTGAGCAGATCCGCAGACTGGATGCCTTCAATCCACAGATCTCGGCACAGCTGGCTCAGCCACTGACACGGTGGCGCCAGTACGCACCGCACCTGCGTGATTCCATGGCAGGCATCCTGCGGGAGCTGCGGGATCTGCCGGACCTTTCCCGGGATCTCTACGAGGTTGTTACCAAGAGCCTGGGCGAATCCGGCTGATGCGCCGGTGAATGGACAAAGCGGTGCAATCGTCTACGCTTTCGGAGAGTCGTGTCTGCAACCAGCGCCGTTTCCACGGTCGGGTGCACAACAACAACAGGATCCCAACGATGCGAATGAAAGCACCACGCCTGAACATTACCCTGATTGCCGCTGTTACCGGTGGTTTGATGCTGGGCTCGGGCAGCCTGACAGCGGAAGTTTCCCAGTCCGAGGCGCAGCGACTGGGTGGCGGAGAGATCACCCGTTTCGGTGCCCTGCGAGCGGGCAGCGATGATGGCGTGATTCCGGCCTATGACGGCGGGCTGCCGGAGCCGCCGGACAACGTGGATTACGGCGAATCGGGGGACTTCCACCCCAATCCCTTCCCGGACGATGAGATCCGTCACACGGTCACGGCGGATAACATGGAGCAGTACGATGAGTATCTGACCAAGGGGACCAAGGCCCTCCTGCAGGCCTATCCGGATACCTACGAGATCAATGTCTACCCCTCACGCCGGACCATGGCCTGGCCGGAGTGGATTCTGGACAACATCGAGGATAACGCCACGGACGCGGAGCTTGTGGGGGGTGGCAACGGGATTGACGGCGCCTACGGGGGCATTCCGTTCCCGATTCTGCATGGCAGCAACGAGGAGCAGGCGCAGCAGGCCATGTGGAACCATCTCACAAGCTGGCGTGGCATCTACGTCGAGCGCCGTTCCGGTGAAGTGGCGGTTGAGACGGATGGCGACTACAGCATGACCATGTCCGAGCAGGAGCTGTTCTACAACTTCTACAACCCGGAAGGCGATGAGAGCACGCTGGACAATACGCTGTTCTACTATCTGTCGCGGACCACATCCCCCGCCCGTCTGGCCGGAGGGGCGGTTCTGATCCACGAGACCCTGAACCAGGTCAAGGAGCCGCGCCGCGCCTGGGGTTACAACGCCGGCCAGCGGCGGGTGCGCCGTGCGCCGAACCTGGCTTACGACTCTCCGATTGCGGCGGCAGACAATCTCCGAACCGCGGACGAAACTGACCTGTTCAATGGCGCGCTGGACAAATACAACTGGGAATATCGGGGCGTTCAGCAGTATTACATCCCGTATAACAACTATGAGATTGCACAGGACGGACTTGAGTACGAAAAGATCCTCGGTACCAAGCATCTGAATCCGGATCTCCAGCGCTGGGAGCGGCACCGCGTGCATGTTGTTGAGGCGAATCTCAAGGACGATGAGCGTCATATCTTCTCGCGCCGCGTGTTCTACATCGATGCGGACAGCTGGAAGGTGGTGAGTGTCGACCAGTATGACGGTCGGGGCGAGCTCTGGCGTGTAAGCCAGGCCATGGAAAAGAGCTATTACGAGGTTCCGACGGTCTGGACGGCGCTTGACGTGTTCCATGATCTCCAGTCCAAGCGTTACCACGTGCAGGGGCTTGATACTGAAGAGGGGGAAACCCTGGTGTTCACGGATCGCGTCCCGAACAAGCGCTATTTCTCACCCCAGGCGCTCCGGCGCAGGGGACGTCGCTGACCCGATGCGAACAGACCCGGCACAGTCCGGGTCTGTTGGTGTCAGGGTTCCTGTTAAATCAGTTCAATCAGAAAGGCAGTCTGAATGTTCTCTCGAACCAGGAAACGTATTATCGGCATTGGTGTGACAGTGGCCATTGCTGTCGGGGGTGCCGGATCGGCGCATGGTGTGGGCGACGTCCTTGAGGTCCCTGCACTGGAGACTGATCTTGCGGCCGAGTCCCTGTTGCTGGATGTGGAGTACGCCGGTGAGCGGCTGGTGGCCGTGGGTGAGCGTGGCCATATCGTCTACTCCGATAATGGCGGCGAAAGCTGGACACAAGCCGAGGTGCCTGTTTCAACAACCCTGACTGGCGTTGATTTTCCGGAGGGGAACACCGAAGAGGGTTGGGCCGTTGGTCACAGTGGTGTGATCCTGCACACCAGTGACGGTGGCGAGACCTGGAATCACCAGTTTGACGGGCGTGATGGCATCCCGATGCTGGTGTCCCAGTATGAGGAGCGGATCGAGTCCAAGGAGGCGGAGATTAAGGCCGCCGAGGATGAGGACCGGATCTCGGATCTGGAGTGGGAGCTGGATGACCTGGTCTATACGCGCGACATCCTCCAGGAGGATCTGGACCGGTTCGGTCCCTGGCAGCCGATGCTGGACGTCTGGTTCCGGGACGCTGAGTATGGTATCGCCATTGGCGCCTATAACCTCATCTATCGGACCCAGGACGGCGGTGAGACCTGGCAGCCCCTTTCCGGGCGTATTGATAACCCAAGCCGCTTCCACCTCAACGAGATTACACAGGTTGAGGGCGATGACCTCTATATTGCCGGCGAATCCGGCTTCGTCTATCGATCAACCGATGATGGCAGCAGCTGGGAAACCATTGAACCCGGTTATCCCGGCTCCTTCTTCGGTGTTGTCGGCACCGGTGATGGTGGCGTGCTCGCCTATGGCCTCCGCGGCAATATCTACCGTTCCGAGAACGGCGAGGAGTGGACGTCCGTGGATTCAGACAGTGACCGCACGCTCAATGCCGGTGATGTGAATGACAGTGGCGAAGTGGTCATTGTGGCCAACGACGGCGCTGTCGTTTACAGCGATGACGGGGGGAAGAGCTTTTCCGAGTACGTCCGTCCGGCCCGGCACTCCTATGTGGGCGTGACACTGATTCCCGATGACGGCCTGGTGCTGGTGGGTGAGCGCGGCGCGGTCCGTACGGACCGCCGCGGCAAGGGTCAGGAAACGGACCCGCCGACGCCCGAACGCAACTGAACCGCAGCAGTACCCCAGCAAAACGGTTTGAGGATTTACTGAATGTCTAACTGGAACTCCGACGGCGAGCGACGCGCTCCGTCCGCGGGCGCTGAGCCCATGATTGAGCGGCTGATTTTCAATAGCAGGCCGATCATCCTGATCGTCTTTCTCGCGCTGACCCTGTTTCTCGGCTACAACGCGGTGAAGATCCAGCCCGATGCCAGCTTCGAGCGGCTCATACCGCTGGAGCATCCCTACATCGTCAATATGATGGAGCACCGGGAGGATCTCTCGAATCTCGGTAACTTCGTGCGGATTGCCGTTGAGAACGAGGATGGCACCATTTTCGAAAAGGAGTACATGGAGACCCTGGAGAAGATCACGGACGAGGTCTTCTATCTCAATGGCGTCAATCGCTCCGGCCTGAAATCGCTCTGGACGCCCAACGTCCGGTGGCAGGAGGTGACCGAGGAGGGGTTCCAGGGCGGTACCGTCATACCGGACGACTATAACGGCTCCGAGGAGTCGCTGGACCAACTGCGGGACAACGTCCTGCGCTCCAGCACCATCGGGTCACTGGTAGCGGATGATTTCGAGTCCTCGATCATCTACGCGCCACTGCTTGAGCGCAACCCGGAAACGGGCGAACCCATCGATTACCGGAATTTCTCACGCCAGCTGGAGGAGAAGATCCGCCAGCAGTTTGAGGAACAGAACCCCAGCGTCGACATCCACATTGTCGGCTTCGCCAAACTGGTTGGCGACCTGATTGAGGGTATCGAGTCCGTCGCGCTGTTCGCGCTGATCACCATTGTGCTGACGACGGTGTTCCTGTTCTGGTATTCGCGCTGCATCGCCGGAACCGTGGTGCCGGTGATCGTCTCCATCATCGCGGTTTTCTGGCAGATGGGCATTCTGCGCCTGCTCGGCTATGGCCTGGATCCCTACTCGGTCCTGGTGCCATTCCTGGTGTTTGCCATCGGGATCAGTCACGGGGTGCAGGTGGTCAATGCCATGGCGCTGGAGGCGGCCAAGGGTTTTGACCCGCTGACCAGCGCCCGCCTAGCATTCCGATCCCTGTACATCCCGGGGATCGTGGCACTGGTGAGCGACGCCTTCGGTTTCCTGACGCTGCTGTTCATCGAGATCGACGTGATCCGGGATCTGGCGGTGGCGGCCGGCATCGGGGTGGCGGTGATCATCATCACCAACCTGGTCCTGCATCCGGTGATCATGTCCTACATCGGGATCACCAAGGGTGGCGTCAAGCATGTGCAGAACCACGAGGGTGGGGCGGACCGCAAGTGGCGTCTCATGTCCTACTTCGCCCATCCGGGCGTGGCGCCGGTTTCACTGCTGATCGCAGTGGTGGGCTTTGGTGTTGCCATGTACTACAAGCAGGATCTCAAGGTCGGGGACCTGGACCAGGGCGCCCCCGAACTGCGGCCTGACAGCCAGTACAACCAGGACAACCGCTTCATTGTGGACAACTACAGTCAGTCCGCGGACGTGCTGGTGGTCATGGTTGAGACACCCAGCGAGACCTGTACCGAGTATCCGGTGCTGCGTTCCCTGGACCGGCTCCAGTGGCGGCTGGCGAACACCGAAGGGGTGGAGTCGACCGGCTCGCTGGCGGATGTTTCCAAGATCGTGACCCGGGCGCTCAATGAGGGCAACTGGAACTGGTACGAGATATCCCGGAACCAGACCATCATCAATGCCTCCATCCGGCAGGCGCCGAGTGGCATGATCAACACCGATTGCAGCCTGACGCCGCTGGTGGCCTATCTCGACGATCACAAGGCAGAGACCCTGCGCCGCGTGACCGACGAGGTGGAGGACTTTGCGGATGAGTACAACAACGACCGGCACCGTTTCCTGCTGGGTGCGGGCAATGCTGGTGTTGAGGCTGCCACCAACGAGGTGATTGCCAGTGCCAAGAACAAGATGCTTCTGGCCGTCTACGGTGTGGTCTCGCTGCTTTGCCTGATCAGCTTCCGCTCCGTGCGGGCCGTGCTCTGTGTCATCCTGCCGCTGGGCCTGACCTCGATCATCGCCGAAGCCCTCATGGCCCAGGCCGGCATTGCCATCAAGGTCGCCACGCTGCCGGTCATCGCGCTGGGTGTGGGCATTGGTGTGGACTACGGTATCTATATGTTCAGCAAGCTGGAGCGCTTCCTGAAAGCAGGCTATCCGCTGCAGGAGGCCTACTTCGAGACGCTGCGCAGCACCGGCAAGGCCGTAGCCTTCACGGGCATCACACTGGCGCTGGGCGTGTTCACCTGGATGCTGTCGCCGATCAAGTTCCAGGCGGACATGGGCCTGCTGCTGACCTTCATGTTCCTCTGGAATATGGTCGGTGCCATCTGGCTGATGCCGGCTCTGGCGCGGTTCCTGCTCAAGCCGGAAAAGATTGCGGCGAAAGCAGGCAACGGCCCGTAATAGAACGGTTCTACGCAGGCAAGGGCCGCACGTGCCGCCGGATTCGTGGTGAATCCGGATGGCCGTGCGGCTTTTCCGTTGTTAGAATTCTCCGCTTACCAACATTCATGTGATCTTTCGTGGGGATCACCACTGACAGGAGCCTGTTTATGCCCGTGATTACCCTGCCGGACGGCAGTCAGCGCACTTTCGACCACCCCGTTACCGTCGAGGAAGTGGCCCGCAGCATCGGTACTGGTCTGGCCAAAGCCGCCGTGGTAGGCAAGGTTGATGGCCGGCTGGTGGATACCGGCTATACCATCGACGATGATGCGGAAGTGGCGATTGTGACGGACCGTGACCAGGAGGGCATTGAGGTGATCCGCCACTCCACGGCTCACCTGATGGCGCAGGCGGTTAAGGAACTCTTCCCGGACGCTCAGGTAACCATCGGCCCCGTGGTGGAAAACGGCTTCTACTACGACTTCAGGTATGACCGCCCCTTCACGCCGGACGATCTCGAAAAGATCGAAAAGCGGATGGAGGAGCTCGCGAAGCAGGACTTCCCCATTGAGCTGTCGTTCATGGACCGGGAAAGCGCGAAGGAGCTCTTTGACCGCATGGGGGAGGAGTACAAGGTCCGGATCATCGACGACATTCCGGGCGAGGAGCAGCTCTCCTTCTACAAGCAGGGCGAGTTCATCGACCTGTGCCGTGGTCCGCATGTGCCCAGCACAGGCCGTCTCGGAGCGTTCAAGCTGACCCGGGTTGCCGGAGCCTACTGGCGGGGTGATACTGACAATGAGCAGTTGCAGCGGATCTACGGCACCGCCTGGCCGGACAAGAAGCAGCTCAAGGCCTACCTCAAGCGTGTGGAGGAAGCGGAAAAGCGCGATCACCGCAAGGTGGGCAAGAAGCTGTCCCTCTTCCACATGCAGGAAGAGGCACCTGGTATGGTGTTCTGGCACCCCAAGGGGTGGACGGTCTATCAGCAGATTGAGCAGTACCTTCGGGCCAAGCTGCGGAAGCACGGTTACCAGGAAATCCGTACGCCGCAGATCGTATCGCGCACGCTCTGGGAGCAGTCCGGTCACTGGGAGAAGTTCCAGGACGACATGTTCACCACCGAGTCCGAGAAGTACGACTACGCGATTAAGCCCATGAACTGCCCCTGCCATGTGCAGGTGTTCAATCAGGGCCTGAAGAGCTACAAGGACCTGCCGCTGCGGCTGTCCGAGTTTGGCTCCTGTCACCGGAACGAGGCATCCGGCGCGCTTCATGGGCTGATGCGGGTGCGTGGTTTTACCCAGGATGACGCCCACATCTTCTGTGAGGAATCCCAGATCCAGAGTGAGGTGGCGGCGTTCATGGACCTGCTGCACGAGGTCTATCAGGACTTCGGTTTCCAGGAGATTCAGTATAAGCTCTCCACCCGCCCGGAAAAGCGGGTCGGTTCGGATGAAATCTGGGACAAGTCCGAGAAAGCGCTGGAGGAAGCGCTCAACAATGAAGGCGTTGAGTGGGAGCTGCTCCCCGGCGAGGGCGCCTTCTACGGGCCCAAGATCGAATTCTCACTGAAGGACTGTCTGGAGCGCGTCTGGCAGTGCGGCACCATTCAGGTGGACTTTGCCATGCCGGGCCGTCTGGGTGCCGAGTACGTGCCCAGGGACCAGGAGCAGGGGCGTCAGACGCCGGTGATGCTCCATCGAGCCATCCTCGGGTCGTTCGAGCGTTTCATCGGGATCCTGATCGAGGAATATGAGGGGGCATTCCCGCTCTGGCTGGCTCCGCTGCAGGTGGCGGTTCTGAATATCACGGACAATCAGGCCGATTACGCCAGCAATCTGGCGCTGAAGCTTGAGGAATCGGGCTTTCGCGCCCATGCTGACTTGAGAAACGAGAAAATCGGCTTTAAAATTCGCGAGCACACGATTGACAAGGTACCCTACCTGGTCGTGGTTGGCGATCAGGAAGTCGAGAAAGGCGAGGTGGCTGTCCGGACCCGCACTGGCGAGGATCTGGGTACCATGACTCTGGAGGAGCTCCAGGGCCGTCTGGAGACGGAATCCAAACGCAAGGGCAGAGTCGAAACGGAGACCTAACTATCAAAAAGTCGAACCCGCGTGGTGGGCGCAACCAGCGTCCACCGATCAACGAGAACATCGATGCATCCGAAGTTCGCCTGATCGATTCAGAAGGCAATCAAGTGGGTATCGTGCCTCTTGAAGAGGCGCTCGAAAAAGCCGCGGAGGTGGAGCTGGATCTGGTCCAGATGGCCTCAGACGCGGACCCCGTGGTCTGCAGGATCATGGATTATGGCAAGAAGCTGTTCGAGGAGAAGAAAGCCCGGGCAGCCGCCAAGAAGAAGCAGAAACAGATCCAGATCAAGGAAGTCAAATTCCGGCCTGGAACTGAAGAAGGGGATTATCAGGTCAAACTGCGCAACCTGATACGTTTCCTTGAGCAGGGGGACAAAGGCAAGGTCACCATCCGCTTCCGCGGACGTGAGATGGCCCACCAGGAAATCGGCATGCAGCTTATGCAGCGTGTGGAATCCGACATCGAGGAGCTGGCTCAGGTTGAGCAGCGGCCCAAGATGGAAGGTCGTCAGATGACCATGGTGGTTGCCCCCCGGAAGAAGAAATGACGGCCTCTCTGCGAGCCGTCATCCATCATTATCTGATACCGAATGCGGAGTAGTTGAAATGCCCAAGATGAAAACCAACAGCGGGGCGGCCAAGCGCTTCAAGAAGACGGCCAACGGCTTCAAGCGCAAGCAGTCGCATACCAGTCATATCCTGACCAAGAAGAGTCCCAAGCGGAAGCGTCAGCTTCGTGGTACGACTCAGGTGAACAAGAGCGACGAGGTTCATATCCGTCGCATGCTTCGTCAGTAAACCGTTTCAGGTCAGTAGATAAAAGGATTGGATTATGCCTCGCGTTAAACGTGGTGTGGTGGCGCGCCGTCGTCACAAAAAGGTTATGAAGCAGGCTAAGGGCTACTACGGTGCCCGGAGCCGTGTCTATCGTGTTGCGAAACAGGCGGTCATCAAGGCGAAGCAGTACGCCTATCGCGACCGCAAGCAGCGCAAGCGTCAGTTCCGTGCGCTGTGGATCGCCCGTATCAATGCCGGCGCGCGCGCCAACGGTCTGTCCTACAGCCGCCTGATCGCGGGCCTCAAGAAGGCCAACGTCGAGATTGATCGCAAGGTTCTGGCGGATCTGGCGATGAATGAAAAGCAGGCGTTTTCGGCAGTGGTGGAAAAGGCCAAGACCGCACTGGCGGCCTGAGCTCTTCATCGTCCGCTGAAACCGGCCCGTCAGGGCCCAACCTGGATCAGTAGGGGAAGAGCACGCTCTTCCCCTATTTTTTTGGAGTCCGTTGCATGGAGAACCTGGAATCCCTGCTCAAGCAGGGGCTGAACGCGGTTGAGGCGAGTACGGACCTGAAGCAGCTTGAACAGGTCCGCGTTGACTACCTGGGCAAGAAGGGGCATCTCACGGCCCTGCTCAAGACACTGGGCCAGCTCAGCGCCGAGGAGCGCCCGGCGGCGGGTCAGCGCATCAACCAGGCCAAGGAGCAGGTCCAGAACGCTATTGCCGAAAAGAAGGAACGGCTCGAAGCGGAGGCCATGGAGGCCCGGCTTGCTTCCGAATCCATCGACGTGACCCTGCCGGGGCGCGGGCGTGATGCGGGTGGTCTGCATCCGGTGACGCGCACGCTGCGCCGTATAGAGGCCATTTTCGGTGGTGCCGGTTATGAGGTGGCGGAAGGTCCTGAGATCGAGGACGACCACCATAACTTCGAGGCTCTGAACATTCCCGAGCACCACCCGGCCAGAGCCATGCACGACACCTTCTACTTCAATCCGGGCACGGTGCTGAGAACCCATACGTCGCCGGTACAGATCCGTACCATGGAGAATGGCGAGCCGCCGTTCCGTATGATCTGCCCGGGGCGTGTCTACCGCTGTGACTCGGATCTCACCCACACGCCCATGTTCCATCAGGTGGAAGGGCTTCTGGTGGATCGCCACGCCAGTTTCGCGGATCTCAAGAGCACCATCGAGGCGTTCCTGCGGGCGTTCTTTGAAGAGGACCTGGCGGTGCGTTTCCGTCCCTCCTATTTCCCCTTCACGGAACCTTCCGCCGAGGTGGACATTGAATGGGGCCGGGAAGCGGACGGCAGCACCAAGTGGCTGGAGGTCATGGGCTGCGGTGTGGTGCATCCCAGGGTATTCGAGAACTGTGGCGTGGACCCGGAACAGTGGTCCGGATTTGCCTTCGGCCTGGGCGTGGAGCGCCTGGCGATGCTGCGCTATGGCGTGACCGATCTGCGCCAGTTCTTTGAGAATGATCTGCGCTTCCTGCGCCAGTTCCGTTGAAGCCCGATTGGAATAAACAGGATTCAGACCGATGAAGTTCAGCGAACAGTGGTTGCGGGAATGGGTCAATCCCCGCATGAGCAGCAACGAACTGGTTGAGGCCATCACCATGGCCGGCCTGGAAGTGGATGAGGTTGAGCCGGTTGCCGGCGCCTTTGAGGGGGTCGTTGTCGGGGAAGTGACGGCGGTTGAGTCCCATCCAGAGGCGGACAAGCTGAGCCTCTGCCGGGTCTGGGATGGCCGGGAAACCCTGGATGTGGTCTGCGGGGCGCCCAACGTCCGGGTTGGCCTCAGGGCACCGCTGGCACGGCCCGGTGCCAGCCTGCCCGGAGGTATGGAAATCCGACGCACCGAGGTGCGGGGTCAGACGTCCAACGGCATGCTCTGCGCCGAATCGGAGCTGGCGCTCTCCGAAGCCAGCGAGGGCCTGATGGAGCTGCCCTCTGAAGCCGAACCCGGTGCGGATCTTCGCCAATGGCTGCAGCTGGACGATCAGAGCCTGGATGTGGATCTTACCCCGAACCGCAGCGACTGCCTTTCCATTCGTGGTGTGGCACGGGATCTCGGGGCATTGACCGAAGAGCCCTTTGAGGATCTGGTGCCCGACCCGGTTCCGGCCACGCATTCCGAGATTCCCTCCATCCGGGTGGACGCCGCCGCGGCCTGCCCGCGTTATGTCGGGCGCATCATCCGCAACGTGAATGTTGCCGTGGAAACGCCGGTCTGGATGAAGGAACGCCTGCGCCGCTCGGGGATCCGCAGCATCGACCCGGTGGTGGATGTCACCAATTACGTGATGCTTGAGCTGGGGCAGCCCATGCATGCCTTCGACCGCGCCCATGTACAGGGGGGCATCGTTGTGCGGATGGCCTCGGAAGGGGAGAAGCTGACCCTCCTGGATGGCCAGGAACTGACCCTGGGAACGGATAACCTGGTGATCGCGGATCACAGCAGGCCCGTAGCGCTGGCCGGTATCATGGGCGGTGAAGGCTCCGGTGTATCGGAACACACCCGGGATATTGTGCTTGAAAGCGCGTTCTTCGATCCGGTCAGGCTGGCGGGCAAGGCGCGCGCGCACGGTCTGCACACGGATTCCTCGCACCGCTTTGAGCGCGGCGTGGACTGGCGCCTGCAGCGGGCCGCCACCGAAAGGGCCACAGCGCTGCTGCTTTCCATTGTCGGTGGTGAACCGGGAGAAGTCATTGAGGTGGTGAGCGAGCAGCACCTGCCTGCCAAGCAGACCGTCCATCTGCGGGAAGAGCGGGTCAACGCGGTTCTGGGCATGACCATCGACCGCACCACCGCCGAGGAAATTCTTGCCCGGCTGGGGCTGCGGGTGGTGCATCTTTACCGCGATGGCTGGGAGGTGGAAGTCCCCAGCTTCCGTTTTGACATTGCTCTGGAAGTGGACCTGATCGAGGAGATCGGGCGCATCTATGGCTACAACCGCATGCCGGTCACCGAGCCCGAAGGACGCCTGCGTCTGCGCGCTGAGCCGGAATCCCGCCGGCCACTGGACCGGGTTCGTGATCATCTGGTGGCCCTGGGGTACCAGGAGGCCATTACCTACAGCTTCATCTCGCCGGAGCGGCAGAAGCAGGTAACCCCGAACGCGGAAGGCATTGAGCTGGCCAACCCCATTTCCGCCGACATGGCGGTCATGCGTTCCAGCCTCTGGCCCGGGCTGCTGGAGACTCTGGCGTATAACCAGAAACGCCAGCAGCACCGGGTGCGGCTGTTTGAGACCGGGCTCCGGTTTGAGCGCCAGGCGCAGGCCATTGAACAGGAGGGGATGCTGAGCGCATTGCTCAGTGGGCCGGTCGCCAGTGAGAACTGGGTCAACGGCAATCGGGAAGTGGACTTCTATGATGCCAAGGGTGACCTGGAATCCCTGGGGGCAATGCTGGGGCAGAGCTTCCGTTTCGCCCGTGAGCGCCATCCGGCGCTGCATCCGGGCCAGTCGGCGCGGGTCTACAGCGAGGGGCAGCCGGTGGGCTGGATCGGCACACTGCATCCGGGAATCCAGAAATCATTGGATCTGAATGGCAACGTCTGTCTTTATGAACTAAGCTTGGAAGCAGTTCTCAACGGGCATGTCCCTCATTTCAAAGCTTTTTCAAAATTTCCTGAAGTTCGCCGTGATTTGGCTATGCTTGTGGATGAGGAAACGGAATGGGCCGACGTTGAGAATGTAGCCCGGGAAGCGGCCGGGGAGCTGCTGACCGGGCTCAGGGTGTTCGACGTTTATCAGGGCGAACACGTGAAGGAAGGCTGCCGGAGCCTGGCACTGAGCCTGTTCTGGCAGCATCCGGAACGCACCCTGGGTGACGCTGAAGTCCAGGAACTGCTGGATGGCGTGACCAACGCACTGAGCACAAGGCTGGGCGCGCAGTTGAGGAGTTAGCGAATGGCAGCACTGACCAAGGCCGACATGGCAGAACGGCTCTATGAAGAGCTGGGGCTGAATAAGCGTGAAGCCAAGGAAATGGTGGAGGCGTTCTTCGGCGAAATCAGCGAGGCGCTGGGCCATAATGAGCAGGTCAAGCTCAGTGGCTTTGGCAACTTTGATTTACGGGACAAGCGTCAGCGCCCTGGCCGGAACCCCAAGACCGGGGAAGAGATCCCGATCAGCGCCCGGCGTGTCGTGACCTTCCGGCCCGGCCAGAAGCTCAAGCAGAAAGTGGAAGCTTATGCTGGAACCCAGCCACAATAACGAACTGCCGGCCATCCCGGGCAAACGCTACTTCACCATTGGTGAAGTAGCGGAACTGTGCTATGTGAAACCGCATGTGCTGCGTTACTGGGAGCAGGAGTTCCCGCAGCTCAACCCGGTCAAGCGGCGCGGTAACCGGCGTTACTATCAACGCGCGGACGTCCTCCTCATCCGCCAGATCCGGAGCCTTCTGTACGATCAGGGGTTCACCATCGGTGGTGCCAAGCAGAAGTTGAGCAGTGAAGACACCAAAGAAGAAGATACCCAGTACAAGCAGCTCATCCGCCAGATGATCACCGAACTGGAAGACGTTCTGAACGTTCTCAACACCTGAGGTCAGCTCACTGGCTTGAATTCGTCATCCGCCTTCCCTAATATGATTCATGAAAAATGAATCATATGGTGGCTGATCCGATGGAACGTTTTCTTCTCATCGCCAACAGTGCCCTGGCTCTTTGCCTCGTCGCCATCGGCATCTGTGTGCTCGTAGCCTATCCCTTCGCTGACTACATCAGCATGGTGGGCCAGATCGCTGCTCACGTTTCCATGCTTATCTTCGCGCTGGGCGTGAAGGTCTCCTACATTGCGCGGCTTGTGGCGCTGAAGGAATTGGGCAGAGCCCTGAACTGACCCCCTTTTATTTACCGGTTCCATCCGGTATTATTTGCACCGCTGTTCTGCAGCATTATTTGGGTCGGGGCGTGGCGCAGTTTGGTAGCGCGCTGCTCTGGGGGAGCAGAGGCCGCAGGTTCAAATCCTGCCGTCCCGACCAATTCCTATCTGATTATTCCAGCGCCTTAACAAAGCCTGCAGTCCTTCCATTACCGCCAGTACGTTTGTGGCGCCTTCAGGCTGTTTCGCCTTCGCAATTTCGCACTTATCTCCGTTCTGATTTGATCTACTTTGAGTACACAGTGGGTACCATCGGCTCTGGCGGGTTTCCAGTTTGTTGAACAAAGGATCTGCCGATTCGACGAGCAAGAGGCAGTATCGCTGTCTGGGAAGGTACACGGCACCGCCAACGCCCTGAGAGGACACTTCTGACAGGCGGCACCCAGATCATTAAACGGCGTTTCGTTACCTGTCGTCAGTAAGCTTGCGTTTGATGAACAGCCAGTATGTGTTGCTTTCGATCGCCTTGACCATGATTATCCTGACCTTAGTAGGCGTCATCTCGTGATCAAAAACATACTCGAACTGGGCATTGAAAGACCCTGTTCTGACGCCCTCGAAAAACCGCCCGGAAAACTCGTTGCTGCGCGTGCAGGGCGCTACATCGTCGAAGAAGTTTTTGCCGATAACGTCTTCCGGCTTCCGTCCGGTCAGGTCCGATTCTGCCTGGTTAAAGTTCAGGATGGTGCCTTTAGCGTCTAATTCAATGGCTCCAAACATCAGTTCGTTAACTTCTTTGTCGCTAATCCCGGACAGAGCATTCTGGAGGTCATCCGGTTCAAAACGCACTCTTTTCATAGCATAGGCCTTAAAGTTCCGGTCGTGACGTTACTGGGGAAACCCAATGGGCGATCCCTTTTCCCTGCTTTTGAGTACTGACTTTCCCCTGTCCAGTGAAAGGTACGGTTAGGCTTACGGGCATCTGCACGATTGAGTTCATTGCGTGATGGATCGGAATGCGGTGCGCTGGATTAGCCATTCCTGCGAAACCCACCATACTCAACCGAGCGATGATGTGATGGCATCCGCCACAGGCGGAGCAATCCGGATCCCGGGTTCCTGCGTAAAGTCATCCGGCGTTAACTACAATCCATGGGGGTGCGCGTGAGTAACGCAGCGTTGGTCCGTTTGAGCTATGCAAGTACTGCGACGTTTGAGCCTAATGAGGCTGGTGGCATTGAGGTCTCCGTCGGTCAGATCCTGGCCGAATCGCGCCGCAACAATAAAAAGCGTCGGATTGGTGGCGTGCTCCATTACGGTAACGGTTACTTCTTCCAGTGCCTTGAGGGTGAGCGGGAAGCGGTGGAGGAATGCTACCAGCGAATCAGTGGCGACAGCCGTCATCGGGATGTGCAGCGCCTTTCGTATACAGAAATCGATCGCCGTATGTTCCCGGATTGGTCGATGAAGTACCTGCCCGTGGAAACTGAAATTACCCGCCTTCTGAAGCGCCACAACACTGCGTTCAACCCTTACCAGTTCAGCGATTCGATGCTTGCGGAGCTTCTGGAGGCATGTGCGCGTGGCCATGATCCGAGCGACAGTGCTGATAAGGCGGGGAAAACAGCAGCCTCCAAACCCTCTCTCTGGAAGCGCCTTCTGGGCAAGGGCTGAACCCGCTGGAATTGTTCAATCCAAGTGGCTTATCCTATTAAAGTTGATGATCCTGACTGGTCCGTGCACTCACTTACTTCATGGGCCGACCTTCAGAGAGAGCCACCAATGGTGATTGAATCCAGCACTGAAGCCAGCGTGCGCGTTACTGAACCTGGGGAGCATGACGCAGGACGCCATTGTCCGGCCTGCGGGCACGAGCTGCCCCCTCTTGATTGCAGAGCACCCTGTCTTTGCCCGCGTTGCGGCTGTCATTGTTGTGAAGGAGCGGTCTGACCAATGGGCAACAACGAGGAGCTGATTCAATCGAAAGATGGTTCGGCCATTAAAGAGCGCGCAAGGCAGGGCGATAATGAGGCGCGTGTCGACTTTGCTGATCTGGTTCTGTATCGCGGTTATGAAGGAGCGCGGAAGCTGCTCCGCACAAAGCGGGCGACGCGGAAGAAAGCAATTGCCGATGCGCTGCGGTTGCTTGATCAGGCTGCCGATGCTGGGCATTTCCGGGCGCTGAGATTTCGCGCGCACATGAACCTTTATGGCGTCTCAGAGCCCGGCGCTGACCGCCTTATTCGCGAACAGGATTTTCGCGGCGCTGAGCGGGATTATAACGCGCTGCTATCCCATCCCCAGTGCTCGGACAGGGAACGCGGAGAATTCCATCTGCGGCTGGGAGAGGCGATACTGCATCACGACAGGGAGAAGGGGCACAACCGCAACGAGCAGGCTCTAACGCACCTGAGACAGGCAGTGGCCTATCCCGATCATGAGGCAGCAGCCAGACACATTCTGACGGGTGTTCTGTGGCGCCACTCAGCATACGAAGAAGCCGTTTCCCATGCCAGAAGCTGCTACGAGGATTATCCATGGGCTGCCATGATTCTGCACATGGCCTACAAGAATGGCCAAGGTGTTGAGGCTGATGCGGATCTGGCGGACTGGTACTACGACTACTGGGAAAAAACGAACCAGACACCAGAAGCGACCTAGAGGCTGTGTGTGCGCAATGGGCCCGGCGTCATCTGCCTGGGACGGTTGGCTGACTGACTTGAAGGCAGAATCGGTGTTGATGACGGCGCCTAGGGGGCCTGGTCGGCATAGCCAGTCAGTTCCATGTAGCCCTTTCCATCGTGGGATCCGCTGACAGCGACGGGGCTTTCCCAATAGGAGACAAGACCGGCATTCCAGTGCTCGCCTGGTGAGGCCTTAACGCGAAGGTCGACTCCCCGCCCGGAAACTCGCAGCTGCCAGACCACCGGGACGCGTCCTCTGGCCGATTCTTTCCACGCGGTAGGGCTCAGTGTCAGGTCGTCTTCCTGCAGTGACTCGACATCACCGTCAGCATTGACCCAGCTCCCGGACGAAAACGTGCTGTCTCCCTCCCGCAGGCGAAAAGCCATCAGCTTCTGGCCGTCCTCCAGGTGAAGTCCAAACCAGTCCCAACCCTGTTGGCCCGCTTTGAGAAACTGGCTGCTCCACTCACGATCAAACCAGCCCTTGCCTGACACCGCCTGGGTTCGACCGGCAACCGTCACGGTTCCCGTAACGTTCAGATGCGCAAGGCTGAAATACATCGAGCCCTCACCACTCGATGATTTTGCGCTGAAACCGCCATCCCCGTGGGCAGTGATGTTACCGGTGTTCGATAGCGTCAGGTCGTAATCCCAGTTATCGCCCTGGACCTGTAGATGCCAGGCATCGGATTCTGATATCGGCGCCAGTTCCCAGTCATCCAACCAAACCCTGAATGGGTCAGCGCTGGCTCCCGCGTGGCCGATGTCACCTCGAGCCACTTTCTCCTCGAACCAGTGATCGCCATTGAAAGATATTGCTCCGTGAGCCATCCAGGCTGAGTCCATGGGCCAGGTCGCGGGAGAGGGAGGCGCTTTCGCCGCGGGCCGGGGCTGCAGCGCCTGGCGGAACTGGGTCCATTGAACGCCCAGGGGCCTTCCTTCTGGCGTCGTCAGGTTGGCTGTGAAGTACCACCATTCAATGCGGTGTTGCGGGTGTGGCCCCCAGTCATCCGGAAAGACGAGGCGAGTGCCGGGCTTCGGTTGCAGGAATGCAGAGGCCTCTGCCTGTCCGCCCGATTCGGCCAGGCCCGCAAAGCCGCTTTCGCCTGATGGGTCGTCACAGCCGCTCAGGCCGGCTCCCAGTGCGCTCAATCCCACCACGACAGCCATTCGTATCCTCATGGTCGTTCTCCATTGGCATCGCGTTCCAGTTGTCTGCGCATCAGATGGGCCACGAGAAGGCCGGCTGCTCCCGCCATCAAACCCAGTTCCAACCAGAAAACGGGGTACAGATCCATGGGCAATGACCACCCGAACGCCAGTGGATTGATGCGGTTGACGAGCACCCAGGTGAGCCAGATGCCTAAAGGAAGCGCAGCAGCGGTAATGGTCAGGGTCAGTCTCACCGACAGCAAGCGGAGCTGGCGTCGCACCTGATGCCCCTGCAATCCCCACACCCCCAGTAAGCGGAAGTACCAGACCCGGGTTGTGAAGAACACCCAGATCATGATGAGCAGGGCAACCGCTGCAAGCACGAGGGTCAGCGCGCTGATGGCGCGCGTGAGCAGAAACGTCTGGTCAAAAATCTGGGAGGCGAGCTCCCGGATACTGGCATTATCCCGAACCTGGAGATCGGGCGCTCCCCAGGTATCCGCAAGCCGATCGTGGATCACGTCCCTTGAAAGCTCGCCCTTGTTAACCGAGAAGCTTTCGCTGCGTGGGGTGAACGCCGCCGGCAGTGTGTCGGCGTGCAACAGCACCTCTGCAACAGGGCGACCATAGTCTGCATAGATGCCGACAACATTGGTACGCATCCGGGTCCCCGCGATCGTCAGTTCCAGAGGGCTGCCCACCTCGACATCATGGCGTCGGGCCAGTTGTTCGTTAACCATGACAGCGCCGCTCGCGAGCTCCCGCCAGGGGCGTTCAGCGCTGCTCAATAGCGCCCAGTCCGACACCAGGTCGGTGATTGGGGTAAGGGCCATAAGGTCCGCTGTCAATGGATCAGCCCCTGTACCGGCCTCCTCCGGGCGGACCTGAGCCTTGCCGTGAGCCACCAGGTGCCACGTGCCCAGCCCCTCAAGCGCATTCAGTCGCCGGGCTGCTGTAGCGGAGTCGCCCCCCTGAGGTACCTCGATGTAGAAGTCGGCCGCCAGGCGCTGGCCCAACCATTGCTCAAAGGTGCTCTCGAAAGTGGTCACCAGGGCGTGGACGGCTAACACGGCCGCTATTGAGAACTGAAGCGCCACCACGGGAAGTGCCAGCTGGCGGAACATGACTGACAGCTCCCGCGCCCGCCACCGCCGCAGCGGATCGGCCACGGATGCCGTTGCACCTGAACGGACCGACCGTCTCTCTTCGACAGCGGCCAGGAGCGGGGGCGTTAGCAAGCCAACGCCGGCAAAAACAAGGGCTGTCCCGGCAAAAACCCAGACGAGTTCCGTTGCCAGAACAACGCCCAAAGCGCCAGCCAACAGGAGGGCGCCACCCCCCAATCGCGCATACGCCGAAACCATGGCGGGCTGGCGGGGCTGCGGGAACACCCATTCAAGCAGACAGACAGTGAGTACCAGCGCCACCATAACGACGGCAGCGCGCCACGGAAGGGATCCGAAGCTCTCGGCGTAGAGCGTGAGATCAAACAGACTGCCCAGCGCCTGGCCAAAGCCCGTTCCGAGCGCTTCAGCAAGACTGGCGCCCAGCCAGAGTCCGGGTGGCACACCAACAGCCGTGAGCACCACCAGCTCGAGCACCAAAAGCTGCCGGATTCGCCGGGGCAGCACACCAAAGCGGTATAGAAGCTCAAAACTGGCCTCGCGCTGGACCAGGCCCAGGCGGTAGACGCTTCGTATCAGCAGGCCGGTGATCAGCAGTACCAGCAGGGAGAGCGCATCAAGGTTCAGCAGGAAACTATCGGCCAGTTCGCCCGTCGGCGGTGCGAGTGAGAACGCACGCAGCGCATAGCCTTGCGGCAGTTCAATATCGTCGCGGGGAGCAATCAGGTAAAGCTGGCTGTCATAGCCTTCCTGGGACACCCTTAGTGCGTCTCCGATGTCCATGAAGGGCATCCCATCGAGACTGGCTGCATCCTGGATAGGCGCAGACCGGCCAAAACAGGCCATGCTCATTGGGTCGACGCCGATCACCTGACCCTCTGGAGCCGGACGTTTCACTTCAAGCCAGGGGGCAACACAGACACCGGTTTTCCGCAGCCTGACAAAATCTTCGACACCCACAGGCTGGCCGTCCGTTCTCACGATGTGAGCACGCGCTGCCACCGTTTCTTCACTTTGGGCAAGGCTGCTCCGTGCCTGGTCCGTCAGAACGGTAACGCCGGTCCACAGCATGGTCGCCAGCACAATCATCAGCATCAGAGCTGCAAGCTGGAACGGATGGCGTTGGTAGTGGCTGAGGAAGGCGCGGATCAGCATAAAGGCTCAGCCCGCGGCGCTGAGATCAAGTACCCGGCCGCAGCACGCGGCCAGTTCCGAGTCGTGAGTGGCCAGCACCAGGGCGCAGCCGGTCTCCACCTGCACATTGAATAGAGACTCGGCCACCTCATCCGCAGTATGCCGGTCCAGGCTTCCCGTGGGTTCGTCCGCCAGGATCAGTGATGGCGACATGGCAAAGACCATAGCCAAAGCTGCCCGCTGAGCCTGGCCGCCGGAGACCCGGTCCGGATAGCGATCAGCCTGGTCCCCAACCCCGAGGCGCTGAAGCCACCAGCGTTCGTCCTGCTTGTGGCGTCCGGCCAGGTGGGTCCGCAGGCGCACATTATCCACCAGTGACAGCGCAGGCATGAGGTTGGCTTGCTGAAACACGACACCAATGAGCTGCCGCCGCAACTCGGCCCAACGAGCAATACTGACTGCATCGCTCGCGTTTCCGAACGACTCGTTGTCGATTGCGATGACACCGTCATCCGGTGTCTGTAGCCCGCATAACAGGTTCAGAAGCGTGCTTTTACCGGACCCTGAGCGCCCCACCACTGCCAGTGATTCTCCCGGAGCAACGCTGAAGGTCAGGTTGTTGATCACCGGCACCCGTTGCCCGGCACTGACGAACGCCAGATTCAGCCTTTCAACGGCTAGCAAAGTGCCCGACATAACCGCCCCCATTGACAGTGGTTGAGGCTAATTGCGCCTGAAACAGCCTTTATGTGCATACGTTGCCCGGTCCCTGCTTGGTCTTTGTGGACTGACACACGATCAAACCAAAAGGTCATGAGGGCGCAAAATGCCCGGACGCCGTTAGCCGGCTAACCGCACTGACTCATGGTTTAGTGAACCCGGCTTCTGAAATCAATGAGCCTTGCGCCGCGATGCGTCGTAAAACCGAATTGCAAGCAACGCCCAACCCCTATGAGGATGGCATTGGGCGTATAACCAGCGTGCACGTTTGCCCCCGGGGGTTGGTCTGCGCCGGGTGACGGTTATTGGCTCGTGGAGCGACTTCATCATGATTGAAACGACTGCTTTGCTCCTAACCGCCTTTCTGTTCGGTGGGATGGCGCTTTTCTCGGCCGGTTTCGCCGGCGCGCTGTTCAAGTCCCTGCCGCCTGATACGGCGGGAAGGGTCCTGCGTGAGACATTCCCGGGCTTCTATCTTTTCGTCATTGTCGTCGCCCTGGTCAGCGCCGGACTGACGTTGCCCCTGGATTCTGTTGCCGCCTTTGCCCTCGGACTGATTGCGTTGACCACGGTCCCGGCGCGACAGCTTCTGATGCCCGCCATTAATAACGCCCGCGATCAGGGAAAGAACAGGCGCTTCACGGCACTGCACTCACTCTCTGTCGGGCTGACCCTGGGGCATATTGTCCTCGCCGGTTGGGTGATGACGCGTTTCACGGCATGAAGGCGTATGAGCAGAGGCCGCCTTAGTGGACACCTCCGGAACTGCCAGGTGGTTCCCTTTGGCAAGGGGGTTACAGCTTCAGGCTACTCCGAATTTCCTGCCACAGATCCCGGTAGGCCCGGGCGGCTTTGCTGCGCCGATCCATGAGTTCCAGAGGCTCTCTGGCTTCTCCCATCCGCTCTATTGCACTTGCGTTCGGGATCACGGTGTTCAGTGCCGTTGGCAGGGTTTTGGTAGGGTTCTCCGTCAAGTTTCTGTGCAGGGTTTTCCGGCGGTCAACCATGGAGAAAAAAGGCCTCAGGCGTTTGGGTTTGACCTTCTGCTCTTTCGCAAAACCTTTGATCTGATCCCAGCTCTGCAGTGAGAGCTTGGATGGGATGATAGGGACATAGATCGCATTCGCAGTGCCGATAACCTGTTCGGCGAGTTCGGAAAGCGATGGTGGGCAATCAAGGATAACCACGGCCGTTTCCTCGGACAGGGATTTGAGCCATTGTTTGAGTTCGTTGCCAGAGCCGGACTGATTGAGTTTGATATCGAAGCTGCGAGCGCTGCGATGAGCTGGAATCAACTCAAGCTTGGGGTAGGGGGTTGAGCGGATGTAATCGCCAATAGGGGATTTGCCTTTGATAAGAGGGCCGATTTTCCGTGCAGATTGTGGGTTGGCCTCAGACAGGAACCACGTCGCCGCGCCCTGAGGGTCAAGATCCCATACAAGGGTCTGTATGCCCTCCTGGCTGGCAAGATAGGCGATATTCACAGCTGCCGACGTTTTGCCGACACCGCCTTTGACGTTATGAAATGCGATGATCTGCATGGATTCTCATATTTCGGGTTGAAGTTTTCGGCGTATTCTAGGATTGAATCGCTCGCTCTTTATTTCAATCTGATGACAATACGCCGTTCAAGCTCGGAAGACTGCTGCCATCCGGCACGTCCGGGGGGCTGGTCACGATTAACGTGGATCACTTGGTGGGTAGTTGGGGGGCGATAGGATTCTGGTGGAAACCGGCGCCCCGACCAATTCCTCCCTGAATCGGCTTATCCCTTCTTCAGAACAGATGAAGCTTCCCGTCTTCCTCCACGAAGGGATTATTGAAGGCCGATGTCTCTTTCTGGAGCTGCGCTTCCGGATGCCTCTGGGCCATCAGTTCCCGCATGCGCTGTTCGTCCTTTTTCCGGACATCTACCATGACCAGGTGCTGGCCGTTCTCGATGGCGTCGTGAAACCGGCGGATCCGGTAATTCTCCGCGCCGATCCCGCCGAAACCCGCAAGAAAGGCGCCGGCCGCCACCATGAACAGGAACAGGGCGATCCAGGCGGCTGCGGGCATGGTGAATGCCTGGGTCCACTGTGCCGTCGCAATGAAAGCCAGGGCGAACAGGCCGCCGACTATCGCGCCGCGTTCCGTGTAACGGGCCAGGTCAGTGCGGTCAAAAAGGCTGGCACTGTGCAGTTTACGGGTGAAAAGGCCTGCTTCGTCCCGGCTGAGGATATGGAACCGCCAGTCCGTTATGCCTTCCTGATGCAGATCCTCGGAAATGGCTTCCACGCTGTCCATCTGGTCGACAAGATAGAAAAGGCGTTTCATAGGGCACCTCCTGTTCATTCAGGGTTGAACAGGCTCCGAGACCGCTGTGCTTCGGGGTCTGTTCTTACAAGGTACGACCTGATCAGAAAGTGTTCAAGCAGTATGATTGGCTGCTGTGCCAGAATGAACCCATGACAATGACTCCGCGCTTACCTGTGAACGCTCCTGCAGAGCAGTCCCGTCTCATTGGGCACGCGGCCATGCTGCTGTTGTGGGTCGCCGCGCTCTGGCTGTTCATGCTGCAGGGGCGGGTGCTGGCAACCGGCTGGGTGGTTGCGATCTGGGTGGTTGTTTCGCTCGTCATGCTCCGGGGCCTGTTCCGGCGGGCACGGATCAGGCGAAGGGCCTGGCGCAGTGCCTATCTCTACCCGGAAAGCCCATGGAACCGGCGTCTGCGCGGCGGTGTGTGCCTGTTCATCATCCAGCTGGGCAAAGCGGGCGTACTGGCCGCGATTCTGCTTCTGACAGCGGTCCGGATCGGGGAGGAGCCGGAGATCTGGCGGTTGATGCTGGTGGCGGTATTGCTGTTCGTGCTGGTGCGCGCCATCGCGGATCGGGTGTTCTGGCGTGATGCCTCACCGGTTTACCGCCCGGAGCTGTTAGCGCGGGTGGGTCAGTGGGGTACCGGCGTTGTCATGGTTCTGTGTCTGATGCTATGGGCGCTCGTGCAGCCTCAGCCGGATTTCCGGGAGGCGACCCTGGAGCAGGCGCTCTGGCACGTTACCGACCGTGAAGCGGCCGCGAGCGTGGTCGTGGAGAAAGGCACGCAGTGGGTTGCGGCCTGGCAGGGCGCGGAGCAGTGGCTGGCGCAGCAGGTTACGGCCCTGGATCAGCCTTACTGGTTCAGGGCAGGGGTATGGGTTTCCGTGCTGGTGCGCCAGAGCCTGTTCGTAATGGCTCTGCTGGTGCTGTTCAACGGTGTCCTGGCGGGGAGGCTGCGCGATGGCGGGGCGTGAGCACTTGAAAGGGTTGGGGGTGGTTCTCGTCGGTGCGTTGCTGGTGGCCGGCTGGTACGGCGCCGGCGCATTCCATCAGCGGGAAGCGCCCAGAGAGGCACGTCTGCATCTGGTGCTTGATGGCAGCCACTATCGGGTGCCGCAATCCCGCCTGCCGGCACTTCAGGCGCGTTCGGGGATCTGGTTCCGCCAGGGGGGTGCCCTCGCACGGGAGGGGCTGGAGGAGCGTCTCGAACGGGGTATGGTCCGGCTCTTCGAACCTGTCGAGAAGCAGGTCCCGGCGTTTCTGGACTGGTACTACAGCCTCGGGGGTGAATACACCCGCCTGAGTGGATGGGCGCTGGAGAAAATGGGCTTTGAAGGCAGGGCGCTGGTGGTCGGCAGAACCGAGGAACTGTTGTTTGAGGAGACGGATTTCCGTTCGCGTCTGGTGGTGCTGGAGCGTGGGCTTGCAACGGATGCGGGCCGCTATGCGGAGCGGACCCGGACGGGGTGGCGCCGTATGATGCAGGCCGCCCTGGCGGACTATAAGGTGCCCCCGCCCCTCAACCACGCCAGGGAGAATGATCCGCGTGCACTGGATCTGGATGGGCTGTCGTCAGGGGTCATGGCGGATGAGCGCAGCAGGCTGAAGAACCGCCTCGCCCTGAGCGGTGCAGGGGGGATTGCGACGGGGGCGCTGGTGTGGCGGGCGGCAACACGCGCGGCGGTGGCCTCCGGAGGCCGCGCTGCAGCAGCCCGGGGTGCGGGCAGGGTCGCCTCAAGGGCCGGATCAGCGGCGCTGGCGGGACTGGGTATCTGCGGAGCGACCGGGCCGCTGGCGGTAGGCTGTGGCCTTGTTGCGGGTACCGCTGCCTGGATCAGTATCGATTGGGCCATGATCGAGGCGGACGAGTGGGCGAATCGGGACAGGCTGGAACAGCGTTTAAGGGAAGGGCTTAATGGCGTGCGTGATGATCTGAGGCGCCAGCTCTCCCGGGCACTTTCTGAACGGTTGGAGCAGCTGAATGGCCGCCACAGACTCCGAATCCGCAGGACGCTGACCCCACTGGATACCATAAAAAAGGCCGCCACACAGGGTGGCGGCCAAACGGAGCACGGATGATGATCCGCAGGATAACGGGTCCGGATCAGAACCCGAGCTTGGCGGTGAACTGCAGCCTGTGCAGCTCACCGTTGCTGCCATTTTCCAGCTCTTTGTCACCCCAGATTACTTCGCCGCCAAGATCCAGATTGGAGATTGGCGAATAGATCAGGTTGGCGTGAGTGCTGGTGTAGCTCTTCGCAGCCGTGCCAAGTGTGGCGTCAGGGTTGTCGGCACTTGCGTGAGAGACTGTAAGGTTGGAGCGCCACTGAGGGGTCCAGATGTGGCGATAGGACACATGTCCACTGACTTGGTCGACCAGCTCGACGTCGCCGTCGGCCTCGATTTGTGCAGCCTGGAACCCGTTGAGTGCGATGTAGCGGCCAAGCGCGTTACCGGCATTGAGTTGCGCGCGGATATCGCTGCCGTTATCTCCAACGGGGAACTTACCCGCGAGTGATACCGCATAGCCATAAGCGCTTTCACGGCTATCATCACCGTTGTTTAGTGATGCGTCGCGGTAGGCTATTTCTCTACCCATGACAGCGACACTTGCGCTTCCGTTATCGATGGGAGCGTTATAACGTGCTACCAGATCTGGCATGCGGTTCTGATCAAATTCTGACTCGCTAGCGGTGCTTACCGGGGCAGTAGTTGATTGCGGGTTCTCAATCGCGAAATCCCAGTTGCCGGGGCTGTAGCGAATCTGTGTCTGGCGAACAAATACAGTGCCGACAGGGCCCACGAAATCAAGGTTTTCAGGCAGTGAGCTCACATTGAAAAACGTCGACCAAGTCTGGCCGATGGTGAAATCCTGGAAGGTCATGAAGGCATGCCTCAGGCGAGGGCTGTAGCTGCTGGAGACATCCTCGTCGATGTCAGAGCCGAGAAAGTCGATTTCAACATAAGTGCCAACATTGCCAATATCAGTCTCAGTGTCGGTACTGAAAAAGATCCGGCTCTGGCGGGCGTTCATGTTGTAGTTATAGCTACTGTTTGTTGCGTTATCTGTGGGAATTGCGCCAGGAACAAGGAAATTCTCAAATCCATATTCACCCGATGCGCTGTCAGTGGCTCGTGTGACGTGGGAATCCATTTTTACAAACCCACCAACATCAAAATTCGTATTCGCCAGCGGCGTGTTCTCCAGTGCGGAAACCCGCTCCTCGAGATCCTGAGCCTGGACACCGCTGGAGGCGGCGCCGATGGCAATCGCGAGGGCAGTCACTGAGAGTTTTTTGTTCATTGTGATTTCTCCTTTTAGACAGAGCTTGAGCACGGCTCATTCCGGAACGACTGCTGTCTTCCGTTAAGAATGAGCCTGCGTGGCGTACGGGGTTGCCGCAATTAGACGTTGGTCGAAATCCATTGATCCGTGGCCGCACGCCCTGCGTAGTGAATCGGTACACCCGTCTCAACGCAGGAAGCACCCATGATCACACTGCACCACCTCAACAACTCGAGGTCCCAGCGCATTCTCTGGATGCTGGAGGAGCTGGGTATGGACTACCGCATCCAGCATCACCAGCGGGACCCGAAATCCAGCCTGGCACCGGAAAGTCTCAAACGGGTCCATTCCCTTGGAAAGTCCCCGGTCATTGAGGACGAAGGGCGGGTGATTGCCGAATCCGGCGCCATCGTGGATTACCTGGCCCGCAAGGACCCGGAGCGGCGTCTGCTGGTGGAAGAAGGGGATGAGGGATTTCTGGACTGGACCTTCTGGATGCATTACGCGGAAGGGTCACTCATGCCGCCACTGGTCATGCGGCTGGTGTTCGAGAAGGTCCGCACCGGGCCCATGCCGTTCTTCGCGCGGCCCGTAGCCAAAGGCATTGCCGACAAGACCCATAAGATGTTCCTGGGTCCGCTCATCGCCTCCCACCTGGATTTTGTGGAGGACCATCTGGCGCGCGAGGACTGGTTTGTGGATGGGCGCCTTACAGCGGCGGACATCCAGATGAGCTTCCCGCTGGAAGCGGTGGTGGCTTCCGGGATGGCGGGGCGGCGTTACCCCAACATTGCCCGTTACGTGCAGAACTACCAGCAGCGCCCGGCCTACCGGCGCGCCCTGGAGGCCGGCGGCGAGTACGCCTACGCCTCCTGAACCGGCCTACCGCCCTGTTTCAGATCCCGGGCCATGTACAGGGCGGCGATCACCCGGGCCTCGTTCATGTCCTCCCGGGCCACGAGCTCGTCCAGTTGTGAGAGCTTCCAGGTGAAGACTTCCAGCGGTTCCGGTTCGTCGCCCGGGAGGCTGGACTCGCTCAGCCCCTCGGCGAGTATTACCCGGATGTGATGGCCCATGTAGCCCGGTGACAGGGTCATGTCCTTCATCCAGGCAAGGTGTTCCGCCCGGTATCCGGCTTCCTCCTGGAGCTCCCGGTTGGCGGTCTCGCGCCAGTCCTCGCCATGTTCGGTACCGCCCTTGGGCAGGGTGATGTGGTATTCCTCGGTTCCCACTCCGTATTCACGGATCAGCACCACGGTGTCGTCGTCCAGAAGCGGTACGCACATGATGCCGGCGATCGGCGGGGTGCGCAGGCGTTCGAACTCGCATTCGGTGCCGTTGGTGAAACGCAGGTGCACTTCCTCGATCCCGAACAGTCGGCTGCGGGCGACCAGTCGTGTGTCCAGTATCTCGGGCTTGTTTTCCATGGTTTCAGGGCCTGTTCTGTGAGACGGTAAGGCCAACAGTCTGGCTGGAATGGCAGCAGGGCGCAAAACCATGAATGGCAACCGGTATACTCCAGAGTGGCACCTGTTCAGCGACAGGGAAGCTCAGGCCCAGGCGCTGGCGGATCATGTGGCCAGTGCCCTGGGCCGGGTACTGGCCCGGAGCGAGGCGGTCACCCTCCTGGTCTCGGGAGGGCGTTCACCGGTCCAGTTCTTTGAATGCCTGGCTGACTGTGCCCTGGATTGGGAGGGGGTGTGGGTGATGCCGGTGGACGAACGGGCCAGTCCGCCGGAGCCGGAATCCCGCAATGAATGGCTGATCCGCCGAAGTCTCCTGACCGGCAAGGCCACCCGTGCCCGCTTTGTGCCCCTGGATCAGCCCCTGGAGGCCCGGGCCCTGATGGACCGCGTGCCATGGCCACCGGTTGTGGCGGTTCTGGGCATGGGCGAGGATGGGCACAGTGCCTCCTGGTTTCCGGGGGATGCGGCATCACTTGAGGCCCTCCGGAACACGGCCGGGCCCGCGGTGGTGGCGACCCATGCCGCGAGCGGGCCGGTTGAACGGCTCACCCTGAACTGGCCGGCCCTGGCACAGGCCACGGAGCGGATGCTGCTGATTTCCGGGGATGCCAAGCGGGCGCTGCTGGAACGGATTGAGGCAAGCGACCTGGATTGGCAGGCATACCCTGTGGCCCGTCTGCTTTCGGCCCCTCTGAGCGTTTACTGGAGCCCCTGATATGCACAGCGACTTTGGCTGCCATCACCAGCACGATCTTGAGCACTGGCTGCGCCGTGCCCGGGTGGTGCCAATACTGACCCTGGACGAGGAAACCGACGCGGAACCGGTAGCCGACGCGCTGATCAGCGGTGGCATCCGCGTTCTGGAAGTCACACTTCGGACATCCGCCGGCCTGCCGGCGCTCCAGCGCCTGCGCAGGCGCTTCCCGAAACTGGTGCTGGCGGCTGGGACGGTGCGCTCCATCGAGGATTATCACAGTGCCATTGATGCGGGGGCCGATTTTGCCGTCTCCCCCGGAGCCTCGCACACCCTCCTGCGGTATGGTGTTACGGCCAGCATTCCGTTGCTGCCGGGTGTCGCAACCCCGACGGAACTGCTGAAAGGGTTTGAGTTCGGCTATCGCGGGTTCAAGTTCTTTCCGGCGGCGGCCAGTGGAGGTCTACCCATGGTGCGCTCCCTTCTGGGGCCTTTTGCTGAGGCCTGGCTGGTGCCAACCGGCGGTATCAGCGGGGAGGATGCCAGGACCTGGTTGCGGGAGCCGAATGTGGCCGCGGTTGGCGGTACCTGGCTGGTGCCGGAGGAACGGATCTGGGCCCGGGACTGGCCCGGGCTCGAACAGCTTGCGGCGGATACCCTCAGGGACCTGGACTGATCACCAGGTACCGGTGTTCTCCATCGAGGCCCAGGGTTCCTGGGGCTCCAGTGCGTCCCCTTTCTGCAGCAGCTCAATGGAGATGCCGTCCGGCGAGCGCACGAATGCCATGCGACCATCCCGGGGTGGGCGGTTGATGGTGACACCGTTGTCCTGCAGGTGCTGGCACAGCTCGTAGATGTTTTCCACGCGGTAGGCCAGATGCCCGAAGTTGCGGCCGCCAGTGTATTCTTCCGGATCCCAGTTCCAGGTCAGCTCCAGCATGGGCGATTTATTGGCGTGTGCGGAATCACGGTCGCCCGGTGCGCACAGGAACACCAGTGTGAACCGGCCTTTCTCGCTGTCCCGGCGGCTGACCTCTTCCATGCCGAGCAGGTTGCAGTAGAAGTGCAGGGACTGCTCAAGGTCACTGACTCGGACCATGGTGTGCAGGTATTCCATGGGGTGCCTCCTGTTGTGGAACGTGACAGGCGGGGTCAGTCGGAACCGTCCCCGTTGCGGTTGGGATTGTGGATGTAATGGGAGGCGTCGACAATGCCGCCGCTGCGTAGATACTCCTGAACGGCAGGGGAGCAGTTCAGATAGAACAGCAGCAGCTCGCGCTGGATATCCTGATCCTGAACCCGGGAGGCGAAATGGATCATGTCCCGGATACTGTCGTCACTGTTCCAGGGGAATTTCCGCTGGTAGCGCAGTTCCAGCAGTTTGCTCAGGCGCTCCAGGTGGTAGTCACCGGTGTAGGTCAGATGATCACGCAGCCGGAACCCGTTGTTGCCGGATTTTTCCGATTGCCGTCTGCTTCGTCGCCAGAGAGATCTGAGCAGCACCCTGTATCGCCTCCCCTGTGCCTGCCGGCCTGCGCGGTTAGGATCAACCGCCATTATGCCTTTGCGGCCGCAGCATCCAATACATCATGTTACGTCTGTTTACAAACTCTAGTTCATTTTGTGCCCGACGTGTGAAGGGGCGCACGCATTTGCCTTAAAGGACTGTGCACTCAGTCAAGGTCGCTGGTCGGAGTGGCGGTGCAGCGGCTTGTGCATCAGGGTGCGCATCAGGGTAACGCCCCTGGTGCCGCGGATCTGCTCACGCCGTACCGGCTCGAAGCCAAGGCTGCGAAAGAGGGGCAGGGAGACGTCGCTTGCCCGCGTGCTCAGGGTGGCAATGCCGCTCTGGCGGGCAACGGTCTCGAGTTGGGTAACAAGGGTTTTTCCTATTCCCTGCCTCTGCCAGCTGTCGTCCACATACAGCATGTTCACCAGGTGCGCCGGGCAGAGCTGGGCAAACCCCACGGAGCTGCCGTCGGCCAGCGCTACCACGGTCAGCCCCTGCCGCAGCTGTGCATCCGCGCCCGCCGCATCCACCGCCCACTGGGTCCAGGCATGGCGCTGTGCCGCTGAATAGAAACCGTCATCCACCGAGGCGATGCTGCGTCTGTAGAGGCTCAGAAGCGGGGTGGTGTCCGCTTCCGGAAGCAGGCGCTGGTAGTGGATCGCGTTCATGGGGCTGACCTCAGTGCTGTCTCCGGCAACGTACCAAAACACATCTGGATTAAACACACTTTTACAAAGTTGGCGGGTAGCCTTGGCACTGAAATGTCAACAAACCGGTGCAAAAAGATGTCATATCCCGCCAGAAAATTGGTTATCCGTGCGGCCAGCAGCCTGATCCTTGGTCTGGTTCTGGCCGGTTGCCAGGGAGGTGGCGGTTCCGACTCCGGATCGGAGGGCAGTGAAGCTGATCGCAGCAGTAATCAGGATAGCACCCAGGAAACGGCTAGTGTGAAGCCGGACAGTGCGGTGCTGAGCTGGGATGCACCAGGTTATCGGGTGAATGGTGATGGTCTTCCGGACGGTCAGATTTCCCATTATGTGGTGCTTTGGGGGCAGGACCCGGAACAGCTCAACAACAGCACGGAAGTGACCTGCAAGGACTGTCAGGATATGGAGTACACAGTGGAAGACCTGAACGAAGGCAAATGGTACTTCTCTGTAAAAACAGTGGACTCCGAGGGCCGTGAGAGCGTCCGGGCTGAGCCGGCCAGCAAAACCATCTGACGCACCTCAGTCCACCAGGGGCAGATACAGCCGGAAGGTGGCCCCGCGCCCCAGGGTGCTGACCAGATCCACAGTGCCGCCATGACGCTCGGCCACGGTCTGGACAAAGGCCAGACCCAGGCCCGCCCCGTGCGGGCCGCCCATCTCCTGGTCCTGCTGGCGACGGAACCGCTGGAACACCAGGGGCTGGTCCTCGGGGGCAATGCCTGGCCCCTGATCCGCCACCGCCACAATGCCATAGCCTCCGGCTTTCTCCACTGTGACCGCGACTTCCGTGGATTCAGGGCTGTACTGCAGGGCATTGGTCAGCAGGTTGATCACGGCCCGCTCCAGCAGTTCCGCATTGCCCTGCAGCCACAGATCCTCTTCCCCTTCCAGTTCGATCCGGATTCCCCGGCTGCGGGCCTGCTGCTGGACGGCATCCACCGCGTTCTCGGCAATGGTCAGCAGTTCGCATTCATAGAAGCGTTTCTCTGTGAGGTCCTCGGCCCGGGCCAGCTGAACAAATTCTTCCGCGAGTTCATAGCTGCGCCGGGCCAGGCGAGCGATCTGGCCCAATGTCTCCGGGTCCGCATGACGGTTCTCGCGCTGGAGCTGATCCAGCAGCGCCAGCTGCGAGACCAGGGGGGAGCGCATGTCGTGGGAGATGAAATCAATCGCTTCGCGATACTGGCGCTGGCGCTCACGCAGATCGGTGATGTCCGAGAAGTTGGCAATCAGGCCGGGCTGGCGCCAGGGGCTCCGGCCGAAGGGCGTCAGGTGAAACAGCAGGGTCTGCTGCCCGAGTGGCAGCTCCGCCGTGAGGGGCGTGCCGCCAGTGAGTACCGACAGGACGGCGTCGCGCCAGTTCCGGGTTCCGGGTGGCGGGGTCGTGTAGGGTACCGAACCCGCCAGAAGCCGGGCCAGTGGCATGCCCTGAAGGCTCTCGCGAGGGGTGCCGAACCACGCCGCAATGTGCCCGTTAACGAACTCGATCACACCCAGGGCGTCGGTCACAATGACCCCATCCGGCATACGCTCGAATCCTGTGCCGATGAACCGGCGCATGCCGGCCAGGTTGAGCGCTGCGGAATGAACGCGCTGGATACGGCGTGACAGTCGTTCACGGCTGGTTTTGATGGCGGCGGACGCGGTTCCGGCGTGCAGGGGCAGGCGGTTCAGATAGGCGCGCCGTGCATCGTCCGTACCGCTCGTGGGCCAGACCAGGCCCAGCTCATGCCAGGCACCGTTGCGGTGGAAGCGGACACGGCTGGTGGTGGCCTCGTGCTGCCACTTACCGGGTTGCTGGAACTGGTGGGTGGTCACGGGAGGCTGCCCCCGTACCGCTTGCCCCTCGGTAACAAGCCAGCCATCCCGTGCGCCCAGCAGTTCCTCCAGATGTTCCAGAAGGCGTGCTGGTGCTGTATCCGCAAGCTCGCTGGTGGGCACATCACGCTCATGGCCGAGTGCGTCCAGCTGGCGGTTGAGGAAATGGGTGAGCAGCGCCAGGCGCTCCGCCGTCCAGAGGGGAAAGGCGAGTGCCGCCACCACTGCCGGCGCCGCAGGGGGCATCCAGAGCTGGAGCCAGCGCATGGCGAGGGCACTGAGCAGCAGGGGCAGAGCGGTCAGGCCGAGGCTGAGCAGCAGTGTGCGCGTTGGCCGCATGCGCGGAAACGCCAGTGTGATCAGCAGGATGATAGCGATGCCGGTAGCGGCCACAGGCCACAGCGATCCCGGATGGATCAGCCGGTCCCTGGCCATGGCGGCATAGGCGTTGGCGTGGAACTCCACCCCGGTCAGGGGGTTGCCGCGCCCGGACAGGGGCGTGGGCAGCACATCGCCAAAGCCGGCGGCGGTGTGGCCTACAAAAAGCGTGCGGCCGGCAAGCCGGGAATCCGGTACCCGGCCTTTCAGTACGTCAATATAGGAAAAGCGCGGAATCGCTCCGGTCCGGGTGAAGGGAACATGGACCCGGTGGCTGCGTACGTTCACGTAGGGCGCCGCCTGTTCCGTCGCCGCAGGTGCCCGGCGCTGGATTCCGGCCTGCATGGCCACGGCATCGGCGAGGCTGGGCCAGGTGGCCTCTCCCAGTCCCTGGCGCCGGAACAGAGTGCGGGCGATGCCATCGTCGTCCAGTTCCGCATGCACATGGCCCAGGGCCGCTGCTGCCCGGGTCAGTCGGGCAGTCGGCAGGAATTCCCGCAACGGCGTTTCACTGTCTCCCGGGAAGATATGCAGGGGCAGAATCACGTTGCCGTGGCGTTCCATGGCCTCGGCCAGGAGCCGGTCGTCGTGACCATTTTGCGAGGGCTCGGTAAACAGTATATCCAGTGCGATGGGTCCGGCACCCGCCTCATCCAACCGATTGATCAGGCTGGCATGGCGGTGGCGGGGCCAGGGCCAGCGGCCCAGGGCTTCGAGGCTCTTCTCATCAATGGCGACAATGGCCAGGTCGTCCGGAGGTGTGACCGGCATCAGGCGGATGAAGGTGTCGTGCAGCCAGAAGTCCAGCCGCTGGGTGGCGGAGGTACTGAGCAGCAGAACCAGCACGGCGAGCAGGGGCAGGGCGAGATGCCAGCGTGCCAGACGGCGGGAGGGCAGCAGCTCGGCGGTTTCCATAATACGGAAGATCCCTTCCGGTTCGTGGTTCATTCCACGGCGATTTCGCGAACCTCTCCCCAGTCACTGTGCATGGGTGGTGGAGCCAGGCCCTTTACGCGCACATGATAGCGCTCTCCGGGGTCCAGGCGCATCCGGATTTCGGGTTCACTGACCTCCCGGTCCTGCACGATGCGCTCAAACTCACGGTCTTCGGCGATCTGAATGCGGTACCCATCGGCACTGTCAACGCTCTGCCAGTACAGGTTGACGCGGTCGTCGATGGTATTGGCGCTGATGACACGGGTAGCGTCCAGGCTGCCGGCAAGCCTGAAACAGTTCACCGGGCTGGTCGCCGTGCTATCGCCGCCGGCGCGTGTTGCCACCCGCCAGCAATACTGGCCCGGCTCCAGTGGTTCATTCACGCGTGCGCTGTCACCGGTTTCCCAGGTACTGGTGGCGATGGTTTCCTCGAATGCGGCCGAGCGTGCCACTTCGACACGGGCCTGCTCGGAGTCGCCCTGGAGAGACCACTCGAATTCCGGTTGCCCCTGTTTCACGGTGGCGTCCTGGGCGGGGGTCTGCAGCGTTGCCGGCCGAGCCTGCAGGGGGACCTCGGATTCAAGGCCGTCCGCGTTCGAGGCGAGCTGTGATGTGGGTGGCAGGGGCCGGATCACCGGCTCTGAGCCGGGTCCGGGCGAAAGGAAGGCGGAATAGCCTTCGCGGATCGGTTGCATGTCCTGGCGGGTACCGAACCAGACCTCGCCCTCGCGCACCTCCAGCAGGGTGCCGTCCTCGCGGGTTTCGAGGCCGAAACGGGTGCCACGCACGGCGGCCACGGCGGAAGGCGTATGGATCTCGAACCGCGAACCGTTCTCTTCCGTGGGTTCCACATGCGTTTCGATGCGGCCCTGCTTCAGGTTCATGCGGGTATCGGCCATGGCACCACGGCCATACTGGGTCAGGCGGTTGAACTGCAGGCGGGAGTCCGGCTCGATGGCCAGAGTGGAGCCGTCCGCCAGCCTGATGCGGGCATAGCCATCACTGGCGGTGCGTACGCCATCACCGACGTTCAGGCGGTCGCCTTCGTCCAGCAGATCCCGGGTGCCTTCCGGGTGACTGGTCCGCCAGGCCTGGCCACGCACGGCAATTGCCCTGGCCGGTCTGGGGCGGCGTTCCAGCCACTGAACGGGCACCTGGAGCGTGTTGCCGGGCTCCAGCGCTGCATCCCGTGCCCGGCTGTTGTAACCCATGAGCTGGCCGGCACTGCGGTTTTCAGAGAGGAGGCGGTCGGCGATGGCGGCTGGGGTGTCATCGGGTTTGATGGTGTAGGTCCAGTCGCCATCGGAATCCGCGGGGGCCGGTGCCAGGGTGAGCTCCGCGTTGGCGGAACCGCGCGCGACATCGCCGCTGGCCGGCATGGCGCAGAGCACCATTGCGGCCATCACGAAGGGCCACAGACGGATTGGTCCGCGTGCTACTGAACTGGTTGCGACTGCCTGCTGCCCCATGGAACTCCAACCCGCCTTCAGGCGCTTTCGGCCTCCTGGTCCACCGCTTCCAGCCGGTAACCGCGCTGGTAGATGGTCTTGATGCGGTAGCCGTTCTCCGGCTTGATGCCCAGCCGCCGTCTCAGGCGGCTCATGTGTGTGTCCACGGTCCGTGTATTGATGTCGCTGGATACGCCCCAGACCCGCTCAAGGAGCATTTCCCGGGTGAGCAGGCGGCCCTGGTTCTGGAACAGGAACAGGGTCAGGTCGAAATCCTTGTCCGTCAGTTCGATCAGTTCACCGTGGCAGTGGATGGTGCGTTTGGTGGTGTTGATCACGAAGGGCCCGAAGACCAGCTCCTCCTTCTCCACTTCCGGATGAACCCGGCGCAGCAGCGCCCGAACCCGTGCCAGCAGCTCGCCCGGGCGCAGCGGTTTGGCCAGGTAGTCATCGGCACCGGCGTCCAGGGCCTGGATGATGTCCTGTTCGCTGTCGCGCTGGGTCACGAACAGTACCGGTATGGGCCAATCCAGGTTGAGCCGGACTTGGCGCAGGACCTCGATCCCGTCGATGTCGGGAATCTGCCAGTCGAGAATCAGCAGGTCGTAACTTTTGTGGGTGACGGCACTGAGAAACGCCTGGCCGGTCGGGAAGCAGTCGCACTGTTTCCCGTCTTTTTCCAGCAGCTCCGCGATGCGGTCCGCCTGTTCCTGCTCATCCTCCAGAAGTGCAATGCGCATTGGGCCCTCCGGGTTCCTTCATACAGCGTTCCACAGGCCGATCCTGTGGTGCAGTTGTTGAAATGTTGTAAAGGGTAACATGGATCAGTGCCACTGCTTTCTCAAGGCGTTGGCGGTATTCCCTGAAATCATGTCAAACGGCACGGGTGTCGGGTCTCCCGTCACGGTCCGGTACCGTGGTGCGGCAGCCAGGGTATCGGCTGCAGCCCCAGAAGGGGCCGTTGCGTCCATTGCGGCGGACCAGTGGCGCATAGCAATAGGGGCAGGGCACCGGCGCCTGGTCCATGCCATCCGATGTCCCTTCAGCCTGCGCCTGCGGTTCATCCTGGGGTTCCGGCTGCTCTGTGATGCGGCGCGTTCCCTTGCATCCGGGAAAGCGCGAACAGGACCAGAATTCCCCATAAGGGCCACTGCGCCGGCGCATCGGGGCCCGGCAGCGTGGGCAGTGGACACCGGTCTGTTCCGGTTCCGGTGGCGCAAAGGCGCTGCGGGCGGGTTCGATCAGGGTGCGGATGTCGCTGGTGAGCTGGGTCAGGAAGGCGTCTGTGTCCGCCTCGCCCTGGCGGATGGCTTCCAGTCGGGATTCCCAGATGGCGGTGCGGTCCGGGGTGGTCGCGTCTTCCGGCAGGCCATCGATCAGGGCACGACCCTTGCCTGTGGCATGGATGGAGCGGCCTTCACGGTACAGGAAGTCCCGGTTGAAAAGAGTCTGGATAATGGCCGCACGGGTGGCTTCCGTGCCCAGGCCGTCAGTCTCCCGCAGGGTGCGGCGCAGGGCCTCGTCTTTTACAAAGCGGGCGATGCCGGTCATGGCCGAGAGCAGTGAGGCGTCCGTGAACGGGAGAGGGGGCCGGGTGGTTTTCTCCAGGCAGCGGGCCTCGTGGCAATGGACTGGTGTGCCGGGATCCAGCCGCGGCAGGGGGGCTTTTGGCTTTTCCGCTTCCTGGCGGCGCTGAACGGGTTCCAGCCGTTTCCAGCCCGCGTACAGCAGGCCGGTCTCCCGAGCCCGGAAATGCTCGCCGGCAATGGTCGCGCTCAGGTGCCCCTCGCGGTGGATGGCGTCGTGCTCGAACTGCATCAGGTAGAAACGGGCCACCAGGTCGTAGACGGCCCGCTCGTTGGTGCTGAGCTTCTGCAGGTCCATCACCCGGCGGGTGGGAACGATGGCATGGTGGGCGCTTACTTTCCCGTCGTCCCAGGCACGGCTGCGGCGGCCGGGATCGTCCGGCACGCCCTCGGGGGCCAGGTCCGGGAGGTTGCGCTGGATGGCTTCGAGCAGTTCCTGGCGGTCCTCCCAGTGCGCTTCGGGCAGGTAGCGGCAGTCCGAGCGCGGGTAGGTGATGAGGCGGTGTTTCTCGTAGAGGGACTGGGCGGCGCTGAGCACCTGCTCGGCACCCAGCCCGTAGCGCTTGGCGGCCGTGATCTGGAGCACGGAGAGTGAGAGCGGCAGCGGTGGTGCCTCGTTGCGTTCGCGGAAGCGGGCGTCCGTGATCTCGCCATCCTGCCCGGTGACCTTCGCTTTCACGTCCTCGGCGGGTCTGCGCCGGAGCAGGCGGCCTTCCTCGTCGATATGGGCGGAATGTACTTCGCCGGGCTGCCAGCGGGCCCGGAACAGGGCGTCCGGCGTGTCCGGCGGGGCCAGGGCGGCATCCAGCTGGAACCAGGGCGTGGGCTCAAACTCCTCGATGGCCCGGTCCCGTGCGACCACCAGCCCGAGAACAGGCGTCTGGACCCGGCCCACTGAGAAGACTCCCTCCTTGCCCTGCTGCTGGTGGTGAAGGGTGTAGGCGCGGCTCAGGTTGATGCCGTAGAGCCAGTCCGCGCGCTGGCGTGCCTCCGCCGAGGCCTTGAGCGGGGCGAAGCGCTGGTTGCTGCTTTCTTCCTCAAGGGCGCGGCGCACGGCAGGAGGGTTGAGGTCGTTGATCAGCACGCGACGGACGGCGCCGCGCACACCACACCATTCCAGCACCTCATCCACCAGCAGCTGGCCTTCCCGGTCCGGGTCGCCGGCGTGGATGACCTCCTGCGCCTGAGCCGTCAGCCGTTCAAGCACCGTCAGCTGGTCGCGCACGTCCTCTTTGGGGCGGCGCTGCCAGTCCTCCGGTATCATGGGCAGCAGCTCCATGCGCCAGCGCCGCCATTCCGGGCGGTAATCACCGGGTTCAATGGGCTCCAGCAGGTGACCCACGCACCAGCTCACGTATACCCCGCCGCCACAGTCCAGGTAGCCCTGCCGGCGCTGGGGGCTGTTGGTGATGGCGGTGGCAATGGCGCGGGCCAGTGAGGGCTTTTCCGCAATATAGAGGCGCATTCGGGCTCCTGCCGGACGCTGTGCTAGACTCGACTGCGCATTGTAACGAATCCGCGGACGCCGGAGGTGGCATGTCGCTGCATTCCCAGATCGAGGCTCTCCTGACGGAGCATTTCAGCCCTGAAGTGCTTTCGGTGGAGAACGAAAGCCATCAGCACGCGGTGCCGCCCAACTCCGAGACCCACTTCAAGGTGGTGATGGTGGCGGGTGCGTTTGAGGGCAAACGCCGCGTGGGTCGCCATCAGGCCGTCTATGGCGCGCTGGATGAGCCGCTGAAACAGGGGGTCCACGCGCTCACGCTGCATCTCTACACTCCGGACGAATGGCAGTCCCGCGAGAGTGGGGCGCCTGAGTCCCCGCCCTGCATGGGCGGATCCAGAGCCGGCTGAGGAGGCGGAAATGAGCCAGTTCTTTGAGATCCATCCGGAGACCCCGCAACCCCGGCTGGTGCGCCAGGCCGTGGAGATCCTGAAAAAGGGCGGCGTGATCGCCTACCCCACGGATTCCGCCTACGCGTTCGGCTGCGCGTTGGGCGAGAAAAAAGCGGCTGAACGCATCAAGTGGCTGCGCAACCTGGACGACAAGCACAACTTCACCCTGGTGTGTAAGGACCTGTCGGACATCGGCCCCTACGCCAAGGTGGACAACGTCCAGTTCCGGCTGCTCAAGTCCCACACGCCGGGCCCCTATACCTGGATCATGGACGCCACCAGTGAGGTGCCGCGCCGGCTGCTGCATCCCAAACGCCGCCAGATCGGCATCCGCGTGCCGGATAATCGCATTGTGGAGGCGCTGGTGGCGGAGATGGGCGAACCCATCATGAGCTCAACCCTGCTGATGCCGGGTGACGAGTGGCCCATGAGTGATGCGGAGGAAATACGTGACCGCCTGGAGCACCACGTGGATCTGGTGATTGAGGGCGGTTACTGCGGGCGCGAGCCGACCACGGTTGTGGACCTGTGTGGTGACGTACCCGTGCTGCTGCGTGAGGGCAAGGGCGACGTTACGCCGTTCCAGTAGGAATGAAGCCGGTCAGGCCGGCTGGTTGAAGCGGATCTCGAAGCCGGCCGCCGGATCCTGACCCTGGCCGGATTCATCGGTCATGACCTGCTTGCGCAGTTCCTGGTAGCGGTGGGCAATGTCCTGGAGGCGGTTGTTCTCCGGGCTTTCGCTCACAAGGCTCTCCAGCATGGAATTGCCTTCCCCGTAGGCCTGGGAGATGCGTGAGACGTTCTCCAGATACTCCACCGTGGGCTGGTTGGTGCTCAGGCGGTTGAAAGCGGCCTTGAAGGCCCGGTTCTGGTTGAGGTCGTTCTCGATGCGGTCCCGGGTCTCCTGGGGAATCTGGGCTTCCATCTCGATGTCCCCCAGATTGTTGCGCCGCACCGCCATCCGGGTGCCAAGATCCACCTCCAGCTCCTGAAGCTTGGTGCCGATGGTTTCCTTCACAAAACCACTGTCCCGCGCCACAGCATTCTTGAACTCCTGCATGGGCAGATCCGCCAGGCTGACATTGCTGCCACCACGGTCTTGCAGCGTCACGCGTTCGTCGGCAATGGAGGTCGCCGTCTTGGCCGGCGCGGGCTCGCTCCCAGGGGCCTGCTGCGGTGCTTTCTGCTGCGCCCCGCTGGTCTCAGTGCCCTGAATGGCCCGGGCCCCGAAGTTCAGTGCCGCATCCAGAATACCCATGATCGGTTCACTCCTGGCAGAGGTTTGCCGGTTTTCCGTCGTTCACGGGCAGGGGTATGCAGGATTCAGGCCAGAATATGGTGCCCCCGGCAGGATTCGAACCTGCGACCTACGCCTTAGGAGGGCGTCGCTCTATCCTGCTGAGCTACAGGGGCGGAGAGGTGCGTATGGTAGCGGGCTCTGCATCCGGCATCAAATCATGTTGTTGCCGGTGGTGACCGGGCCGGCCTAGACTGCCCCTCTTTTCGTCCGTTTCCGGGGGTGAGCTTGCGGATTTCCATCATTATGCCGGTGCTCAATGAAGCCGCGGGCATCGGGGCCACACTGGCCGCGCTGCAGCCGCTCCGGGTCGCTGGCTGTGAGGTGATCCTGGCGGATGGGGGCAGTGAGGACGGTACCCACGAGGCGGCTGGCGATCGCTTCGACCGGTGGATTAGCGCTCCCCGAGGGCGTGCGAACCAGATGAACGCGGGGGCGTCAGCGGCTACCGGTGAGCTGCTGCTGTTCCTGCATGCGGACACCCGGCTCCCTGCCAATGCGCTGCAGTGGCTGGAGCGATTCGCCGCCAGTGATCGGGTCTGGGGGCGTTTTGATGTGCGCCTTTCCGGCAACCGCCCGCTGTTCCGAGTGATCGCCTGGTTCATGAACCAGCGCTCGCGGCTGACCGGCGTTGCGACCGGAGATCAGGCCATTGTCGTGCGCCGCAGCCTGTTCGAACGGGTGGGCGGGTACGAACCCATTCCGCTGATGGAGGACGTAGCGTTGAGTAAAACACTGCGGCGCTACACCCGCCCCTACTGCATTCGGGCTTCGGTAATCACGGACAGCCGTCGCTGGGAGGTGAACGGTCCCTGGCGTACCATCGTACTCATGTGGCGTCTGCGCTGGGCCTACTGGCGGGGAGTGGATCCGAAGGAGCTGGCCCGGCGCTATCGCAGCTGACATGGAGCGGAACAGGGAACAATAATAATGCAGCACCCACCTGCGTTGATGCAGTTCGCCAAATGGCCCCAGAAGGGCCAGGTCAAAACCCGCCTTGCCGCCGAGCTGGGAGAGCGCAAGGCACTGGAAGCCCATCTTGTGCTCACCGATACGGTTCTGAAGAACCTGATGGACAGCGGTTACCCGCTCACATTCTGGTGGGACCGGGAACTGACGGAGACCCCCATTGAAGCGGAAGGCATTCTCCTGCGCCTGCGCAAGGGCGGCATTCCGCAACGGGTCCAGCAGGGCGCGGGTCTCGGGGAGCGCATGGCCAACGCGCTGGACGAGGCCATTGCCCATGCCGGTGCGGGCATGATCGTGGGCAGTGACTGCCCGGCGGTCACGCCGGATTACGTGCGAAGGGCGGCGCAGACACTGGAGACGGCGGACGTGGTGATTGGCCCCTCGAACGACGGGGGCTTTGTCCTGATCGGTGCCAAGCGATCAGTGCCGGGCATGCTGGAAGGGCCGGCCTGGGGCAGTGAGCAGGCGCTGGCGCAGACCCAGGCGGCTCTCCACGAAAAAGGGCTCCAGGTGGAATGCCTGGAGCCCCTCTGGGATGTGGACGAGCCCGAGGACTGGGCGCGCTTTCAGCGCCTGCGCTGAAAGTACAGGCTCAGCCCCTGGCCGACCAGGCTCTGGGTGCCGGAACCGAACGCCTGGGCCTGGAGCTGGCGCACCACGGGCGCGGTGGCCAGATTGGCGCCGTCCGTATCCCGGGCCCGCAGAAGCTTCCAGTCCACCTCACTGCTGAGGTTGTCCATCAGCGCGTGAAGCTGGTTGCCGTCCTCCGGGAAGAACCAGCGCTTGCGGCACCCGGCCGTAGCGTAGAAATCCGGCTCGTTCAGCAGTTCCTGGTAGGCCTCATGCTGCGGGTTGTTCAGGATCATCCGGCGCAGGCGCCGCAGTGTCTCCGTGGTCGGCTGCAGTCTGTGACGCTCCATCATCCGGCGCAGTGCCACATCCACGCGGCTGGCGCCGTGCTCACCGGTGTGGATGTGCAGCAGCCCGCCGCTGCCCAGCGCCTGCTGGGCGAGCGTCTTGATGGGTGTGCCGTCATGGCCCTCTGACGGCAACTGGCGGATTTCCACCATCTGCACCTGGTTGCCGTCCTGGATGAAACGCGTGGCCAGTGAATAGGGCCAGAACACAATGTTCTGCAGGCCTTTCTCCTGTGCCAGGCGGTTGCCGTGGGCCAGGCCCGCCAGGTTCTCATCCACCGCGACCACCTCCACGTCCGTGAAGTAGTTCGCCAGTTCCATGGCGTGCTGGCCGGAGCCTGCGCCGATTACCAGAATGCGCACGGTCTCGGGCCAGGCGCTGGTGTCGATGCCCAGGCTCTGTTCCAGTTCCTGCTTGAGCGGCTGCTCATGGTGGATGCGCAGGTTATGCCAGCAGGGCCAGGCGTGGGGCAGGTCCGCGCGCGCCAGGGCCAGCTCGTCCTGCTTCTCCTGGAACTGCTGCTTGTAGGCTTCTTCATCGGCCTTGTGGTAATAGGTCTCCGCCATCAGTGGCTGCATGCCCTCCGGCCAGTCCGCCAGGGCGAGACGACCGATGTGCTGGGCATAGCTCTGGTGGAAGAGAGCGCCGTAGAGGCTGCGGATGATCAGCCCGGCGGCGACTTCCTCCGGCTGGAAGCTGTCACGCAGTTCCACCTTGAGGTTGGCATCCAGTTCCCGGATGAAGGCATCCTCTTCCTCGGAAACCACCTGGGCAAAACCGGTGCGCGTGGCGTAGCGGCTCAGCGCCATGGCCAGGCGCTGGCGGGATTCATACAGCTCGCCGGTGTCGCGGACCTCCAGCAGGAGGGCACGGCGGGCCTGGGTGATCAGTCTTTCCAGCTCGGCGTCCGCCAGCAGTGTGGTTTCCAGTGCCAGCAGCAGGAGTTCGTCCGCGCAGACCGCATCCAGCAACCAGTCGCCCGGCGCCATTTCCTGCGCGTACTGCTGGCGCAGCAGGTTGGTGACGAAGCGGCTCAGCTCCTGATGGGGCAGGCCAGGGTGGGAAAGGAGGCGGATGGCATCCTGTGCAAGGGCGCTGTCGGCCTGGTGCACGTCCAGGTGGCGAGCGCATTCGAGCATGCCGGCGTAGACGGAATCCCATTCAGCGCCGTGATCGAGCAGCGTGCGGTAATGCAGGTAGGCCTGATCGAACCGCTGTTGCTGGCGCAGGGCGTGGGCCTTACCGGCGAAGGCAGGGGCGGACTGGCGCTCATGGGTCAGGGCTTCGTCAAACAGAGCTTCGGCCTGTTCCGCCTCCTCACGCATCAGCGCAAGATAGCCCAGGTTGGCCAGAACCTGGCCGGAATCCGGAGCTGCAACCCGGGCCCGGCCCAACACCTCGCCGGCCTCCTCGAGGCGCCCCTCGTCCATGGCGACACGGCCGAGGAGGTTCAGGGCCTCCGGGTGTTCCGGCTGGGCACCGAGAACCACATCCAGGGCCTCGCGCACCTGCTGGCGGGCGTGGCCGCGCATGGCCGGCTCTGTCTCCGGGCTGTTGGCAAAACGGTAGAGCTCATTCGCCTGAAGCAGGCGACGGGCCATGGCCGCTTCCTGTTCGCGGGTTACCTGTTCCAGCTGGGTCTGCGCCTGCATGATCATCCCCTATCTCGTTGTTCAGTCGTTTTGCGGTTAACCCTGGAGCAGCTGGAGAACCTGCTGCGGTTGCTGGTTGGCCTGGCTCAGGATCGACAGGCCGGCCTGCTGCAGTGTCTGGGTACGGGCCAGTTCCGCTGTCTCCTTGGCGAAGTCCGCATCACGGATCCGGGAGTTGGCGGCCTTGAGGTTTTCGGACGCTACCTCCTGGTTTTCAATGGTCGATTCGAACCGGTTCTGTATGGCGCCCAGGCTCGCGCGCTGGCGGTTTACCTGGTTGAGGGCATTGTCGATGGCGCTCAGCGCATCGTTGGCCCCTTCGACCGTCGAGATATCCACGTCCCGCAGGAGCTGGCCGGACTCGTTGGAGCCGTAGGTGCCTACCTCAAAGCCCGCAGAGGCGTTGTTGCCGGTCAGAGTGCCGATTTCGATCTTGCCGGCGGACTGCAGCGAGATGGAGGAACGCTGGGTAACGGCTCCTCCAAAACCAAGGTCCCCTGATGTGCCCGTGTTGAAGGTAAAGTTATCAACCTGGATGTTGCGGCCATCTTCCGCTACCAGACGGAATGTATCGTTACCTCCGGAATCAGTGAACGCTTCCGCTGTGACGCCCGTCTGCCCGGATTTGGCATTGATCGCGTCGACCATGGCAGTTTGGCGCTCGGCCGGTTGCGCACCGGAGGGAATACTGACTGAGATCTCCGTGCCATTGACATCGAATGTGGCGTCTACGTTGTCCGAGATTGCGCCAGCTGTGTAGAGCGTTGGATTGGCACTGGCCGTTACGCCTGTTGCGTCTGAAGACGCATTGATGGCCGCTGCCTTGGCGATTGCGCTGGACGCGGGGGCTGTGGACGAGGATGTATCGGCTGAGGCGACGCTCTTGCCGATGGGAACCCCGTTGATGGTGATGTCGCCGCTGGCCATGTCGCTGGCCCCGACTACCTGGCCGGCTGCACCACTGTTTGTGCCGCTGAAAGTTCCGACTTGGAAGCCAGCGCGACTGATGTCGCCGTCGCTCTCAATGTTAATGTCGCTACCATCTTCGGAAATGAGGGTGTAGGTGCCGGTATAAGTCCGTGAGTCATCGGCGCTGCCGTCACCGGAGGAACCTGCCAGGCCATACTGGGCAGGCACATCGGCTGCACCATCCGTATCACTCAACGTGATGTTGCGGCCGTCCTCGGCCGTCAGGGTGATCCCGACGGACGGGTCGCCATTGAAGGTCGCCTCAACGCCCGTCTGGCCGGTGTTTTTGTTGATTTTTTCTGCGACTGAGTTCAGGAAGCCTTCAACATCGTTGCCGGTGCCGGCGGGCATGTCGATGTCCACGCCGTTGAGCGTGATTGTCGCTGTTGAGCCAGCGACGGAACCGACCGCAGAGCCGGTGACGGAGGTCTGGTTTGCAACGGCTTTGACACCGGACTGGTCTGTTCGCTCGTTGACGGCCGCTGCCTTGGCAATGGCACTGGCGCTGTTGTTGGCGAAGGATGTGTCGTCACTGCCGGCCTCGGACGAGGGCACCGAAAATCCATTGAGGACCAGGTCACCCCCTTGCATCGCTTGTGCCGAGGGAGAGGAGGTGATGCCGTCGGTCTGGGCCGCACCCAGTTCATCCGGGGTAGCGCCGGAAATGTTCACCGAGACGGTTTCCCCGCGATTCGCACCGATCTGGAAGTTGGCTCCCTCGAATGAGCCGTCCAGAAGGTTGGTGCCGTTAAAGTTGGTCTGTCTGGAAACCCGGCCGATCTCGGCCTTCAGTTCCTGCACTTCCTGATTGAGCGACTCCCGGTCCTGAGCGCTGTTGGTCGCATTGGCAGACTGCAGAGAAAGTTCCCGAATGCGCTGGAGGTTGTCCGTCATGGAGCCCAAAGCACCTTCTGCGGTCTGGGCCAGCGATACGCCATCATTGGCATTTCGAATACCAACAGCCAGGCCCTGTGTTTGGGACTCAAAGCGTGTTGAGATCGCAAGACCGGCAGCGTCATCTGCGGCACTGTTGATGCGCAGACCAGAGGACAGACGCTCCAGCGCGGTCTGGTTTGCCTCCTGGCTTCGGTCCAGATTGCGCTGTGCGTTGATGGACGCGATGTTGGTATTGATGATCTGAGGCATGGCTTTTTCCTCCGCCTTCTCTTTGCCGGTCGGGCATTGCCGGTGTCGGCACTGGTTCGATCAAAGATTGTTCTGCTGAGGCCGGTTAAGCGAAGGGTGTGCCAATTCTGGTGAATGATTTTCAGGCTTCTGTTTATAAAATAAAAAATGGATAGGGTCTGGGGCATATAGGGATGGTTCTGCGGAAGATGTGCCGGCTTTCTGGCAGGCTTTTGCCGCTTTTCCGGGGTCGCCGTGTGCGGTCTTTATGCGCTAGACTTCACGCCATTGCCTGGGAATGATGAACAAGGATTCAGTTTTGATGAGCCAGCCCGTTCAGGTTGCGCCGGATCTGCTTGAGGTGGGGCGGCCGCTGCTGTGGCCGCTTTACAGCGCCTCGGACCGACAGCTTGCTCCCCAGGGGCATGTGATCCAGACAGAGGGGGAGTGCGCGCGGTTCCGGGCGCAGGGCTATTATCATCCACCCGAGCGGCTGGAAGAGGTTCTTATCTCTGAAGCGGCGGCGGTGGACTCGCTCAACCCCATAGATCCCTTCACCGAATATGGTTTCCTGCTGGTTTCCCTTGAGCGTGCTTTGGATGCGTTGGCACGTGGCCAGAAGGACGCACGCCAGCGGCTTATGGATCTGGTTCAGCGGGTGCGCCTGGCTGGTATGAGCAACCCCGAGGCCTGTCTGGCGCTGATTCATGTGTACGCCGCCAGGCCCAGTGTCCATGAGCAGACGCTGTTCTACGCATTCCTGTGCTGGTTTGTAGGGAGCGAGCTCGGTTATGAGGAGGAGGCTCTGCAGCAGCTGGTGGCCGCAGCCTTGAGCGCCAACATCGCGCTGATGCCGTTCCAGGACCGGTTGAATGCTTCGCGCAATACACTATCCGACCAGCAGCGGGCCATCATCCGCCGGCATCCGGAGCGCAGCGCGGAGGTGCTGGCGGCCGCCGGTGTTGCGGATGAGCCGATCATCACGGCAATTCGCCAGCATCATGAGGAGTGGGATGGCTCCGGTTACCCCAACGGGCTCAGGGCGAAGGCCATCAGCCAGCCGGCGCGTATCCTGGCCATGGCTGAACGCTATGTGGCATTGATTACCCGCCGGGCTTATCGTGAGCGCTACCGTACGGACGACGCCCTGCGCTACCTTCTGGATGTGGCTCGGCAGGATCCGAATAAGGCCCACTATCGGGCGCTCTACAACACCCTGACCATCCACCCTCCCGGTGCACTCGTGCAGCTCAGGAACGGTGAGACGGCAGTGGTGGCCAAGCGGGCCCTGGGGGAGCGCCCGCTGGAGATGCTGTGTGTGGCCAATCCACAGGGGCACTTCTACCTGGATCCCATCCTGCGACGTGATGACGGCACACATTCCCTGATTGAACAGACCGTGGTGACGGAACCCCGGCCGTCGCTGGATCTGGCCCGGCTGCTTGGCTGATAAGGCCTAGCCAGCGTTCAGGGACTCCCCGCTTTCCAGGTTGAACAGCTCGGCAAAGCATTCGCCACTGAATACACCTTCGCCGGGAATTTCCAGAACCGTCATGGGCGCCAGACTATCGCCGCAGGTCAGCCATAGCCCATTTTCCACAATCAGCTCACCTGGTGATCGGTTCGGGGGCAGCTGGCTGGTTAAAGACCCAACTTCATGAACGGCAATGGTCTGCCCACGGAAGCGCGCTTGGGCAGGATGGTAGGGTGTGCAGGCGCGCACATGGTTGCGGATGGATGCTGCGGATTCATTGAAATCGATCCAGAGGTCCGCTTCCCGGAGCGACGGGTAGGTGGTGCCCTCACTCTGCTGCTCACCTTCTGGAATTGGGCCGGTGGTCAGAAGATTGTGAAGCTGTTTCATGACCTTTGGAGCCAGATCAACGAGCCGCAAAGTGAGGGTACCCTGGGTTTCAGACTCACGCAGCCGGAAGGGAAAGCGCAGAATCACAGGCCCCTGATCCATCACCGAAGTCAGGTGGTGGATGCATACCTCCGACTGAGTCAGGCCCAGTCGCAGAGGCCAGTACCAGACCGCCGCTGTGCGCACTGCGGGCAGAGGGGCTGGGTGAATGTTGAGCGCGGCTATGCTGGCCTTTTGTAGGACGGGCGCTGGAAGGCTGTGGTTGAAAATGATGGAAAGGATCAGGTCCGGTTCAAATGCATCCAATGCCTTTGGCAAAGACGGATCCTTGATGCTTTCAAACCAGTGAACCGGTAAATCAAGTCTGTTGAGGCCGTAGTGAACCAGCAAGGCCTCATCTTCGAGTGGGCAGAACAGCTCGATCTGGTGCCCGAGTTGCTGCAGGGCCCTGGCGCACTGACGGGTTAAATCGGAGTAGCCGAAGAGAGCGATGCGCGTAGTCAACTGGCAGGTCCTGGTTCGCAGTATCCCCATAGTCAAATCGGGAAGGTCAGAATGACTATGACCTCCACGTGTACAAAAACCTGTCCGATATTAGCCCGTCCGCAAAGTTGTGACTATGCTTCTCTGACCGGAAAATCAGAATCGATCAATCCCCGCCGCTGAATCCAAGTGGCATCTGGGACTTCAGTTCGGAGCCAGGAAGAAGAAAGTGGCATGACGCGGCTGCCGCTGACTATCATTGACATGTAAAACTGAACCAGCTTGCACAAGCCTTTGTGAATAAGACCCTGAAGGTCAGGGTGTGAGATAGGCCGGCTATAGTTAAGGTGGTGCAGCTACTGCCGGAGGATGGAATGGCGAAAGCGAAAGACAGAAAGGTAGCCGTGAACAAACGTTCGAAGGGAAGGGGGGGCGGCAATCACAGAGATGGTAAGGCTTACAGTCTCAAAGCGCCGCCCGCAACAGAGGTGTTTGACGCCAAGCGGACCATGCGGGGAGCTAGGGGACTCGAGGCCATTGTCAAGGCTGCTCGCGCTGTACTCCAGATTGAGCCTACGGATCCGGAAGCGCTTCGCTATCTGGGTGAGATGCAGATTGCACGCGGTGTTCCGAAGGAGGCGGCGGAAACATTTGCCAGAGCCTTGCGCGTGTCGCCGAATGACGAAGCGTTACTGGAACGGTACATCGGGCAGGCTGCGAAAGCGGGTGCCCATTGGGATGCGCTGTGCGCCGCGCGTCATTGGGTCGATGCTGCCGTGGAAAAACCCGCTGCAGCCGCGCGCGTGCTTGCCGGCCTCTACGGGCTGTTGGGGAAGGAGTCCCTGAGCCAGCATTGGGCCAGTGAGTCCGCTCTTGTACAGCCTCTCAGTGCCAATCAGGCAAATGAAACAGAGCGTATGAGGGTCCTGGTCCTTGGAACGGTGGCCAGCGGCAGCTACCGCTATAGACCGCAGGATGGCGTGCTCGCGACGGTTGAGGGGCACAACAACCTGGCTCAGATGCTCGATGCCCAATCGGTTACGCGCTACCGCTTCAGTGTGGATCGGCTGGATGATCACCCCGAGCTGATCAAACAGATTCCCGAGGTGGACATCATCTACAACGGGATCACGGATGCCAGCCGATGCACCGAGGCCCTGCACAAGGCGGAATGGCTCTGTGACCGCATGAACGTGCCGGTTATCAACCATCCCAGCGAAGTCCTCAGAACCACTCGGGAAGAGAATGCCCAGCGCCTGGGTGACGCGGAGGGCGTTCTGGTGCCCAGAAGCATCCCTCTGGGGCGCCTTGAAGAGGAAATCGGTGACCGGATCAGCGAGGCCGTGGAACAGCACGAGCTTGAGGCACCGGTGATCATGCGCGCTGCCGGTTTCCAGAATGGCCGCAACATGCACCTCATCGAGGACCCCACCAACGTCAAGGTTCGCCTTGTTGAACCGGCTGAAGTCTACCTGCTCCAGTATCACGACGTGACCTACACCGACCCGCGTGCGCCGGATCATCGGCTGCATCCCAAATATCGGGCCTTCATGGTGGGTGGGCGGCTTTACCCGATTCACCTGCGGGTGGGGCATGACGGCGACTGGAACGTGCATATTGGTGAGTCGAATCGCACCTTCCAGAAGTTCCCCTGGCTCTATGACGATGAGCAGGACTTCCTGGAAGATCCGGAAGGAACCTTCGCACCCGGGGTCTGGAAGAATCTTGAACGCACCCTTCAGCGCCTGGATCTCGGGTATTTCGGGGTGGACTTTGCGGTCTGCACGGATCCCCGGCACAAGGGGGATATCGTCATATTTGAAGCCAATGCCAGTATGCGCAGCTTCCTGATCGATACGGACCAGAACACACCGGAAAATGAGGCGGCACGGAAAGTGATCGTCGCCGTGCACGACCATTTCTGTGAGAAGGCCGGCATTGAACCCTGGGCATTCCAGTTGCCAGCGGGTAAATCAACCCCTGCGACGGAAGATGGGTTTGACAGCAGTGATGCGCCGAGCCGCGCCATCCAGCTATTGTTCAGTGGGCGTGTCCAGGGGGTGGGGTTCCGGCAGTGGGTGCGGCATGAGCTGCACCGGCATGCATTGAATGGCTGGGTCCGCAACCTGGGCGATGGTCGTGTTGAAGCGGTTATAGCGGGGCCAGAGGATGCCCTGGAGCACTTCCTGGGGCAGGCTATGGGGCCGGAAGCGGCAGAGCTGAAGTCCAGGGAAGTCCGTGATTGGTATGGACGGCATCCAGAACGGGTGCAGATCCGGGAAGCGGCGGAAGTACCTGCGGAGTCCGATGAGCCATCATGACCGATCTTGACCCACGAGACTGGGAGGAACTGGACAGAGCATTCCGTGACGCACTCGCGGCGGGGGTTACCCATTACCAGGGGCTCGACAGTCAGCCAGTATGGCGCCCGGTGCCGGATGCAGTCAGGAAGGCATTCCGCGGGCCAATGCCGCGCCAGCCCCAGTCACTGGAATCACTGATCAGCCGTTTCCGGGAGGAACTGCTTCCGTATGGCAACGGCAACACCCATCCGCGTTTTTTCGGTTGGGTGCATGGTGGCGGCAATCTCTACGGTGCCCTCGGGGAGTTCTGTGCTGCCCTCCTGAACAACAATCTCGGGGGCAGGGATCATATCGCTCATGAGGTTGAGGAACAGGTACTGCGGTGGAGCCGCGACCTTTTCGGTTTCCCCGAAACCAGTTCGGGCTTGCTGACCAGTGGCACGTCCATGGCCACGTTGATAGCCTTGGCAGTGGCACGCCAGTGGTGTACCGGTCAGTCGGTCAAGCGTGAGGGCGTCCAGGGGCGCACCTCCCCCCTGGTTGGCTATTGCTCATCCCAGGGGCACAGCTCCGTCGCCAAGGCGTTTCAGATGCTTGGGCTTGGCAGTGATGCGTTGCGTCCAATTCCGGTGCATGATGATTACACGCTGGATGCTTCGGCCTTGGAGGCCAGAATCCGGGCGGATCGGGAAGCCGGGTTCACGCCGTTCTGCGTGATCGGGACCGTGGGCACGGTGAACACCGGGGCCACCGACGATCTTGGCGCGATTCATGATGTCTGTGCCCATGAGGAGCTCTGGTTCCATGTGGACGCTGCTTTTGGCGGCGCGGTTGCCCTCGTTGACGAATACCGGGAGGGCCTCAAGGGCATTGAGGCCGCGGACTCCCTAGCTTTTGATTTTCACAAATGGTTCCAGGCTCCCTATGCCGTTGGCGGCTTGCTGGTACGCGACCGGGCAATGCACCAGGCGACGTTCTCGGAACCCAGTGAATACCTCACGACGCAGGCGGTCGGGCTCGATGCCGGGGCGCCATGGCCCTGTGATTTCGGGCCCGAACTCTCGCGCGGTTTTCTGGCGCTCAAGGTCTGGTTCACTCTTCAGGGCGTTGGCAGCGAGAAGCTTGCGGCCGTTGTGAGGGAGCACTGTCAGCTTGCCACCTATACGGCGCAGCAGGTGGACGAGAGCCCGGATCTTGAGTGTCTGGCCCCGGTTCCGATGAACATCGTCTGTCTCCGTTACATTCCCCGCCGGCTCCAGGGATGTGAGGAGAGTGGGCAGTCCGAACTGGACCGATTGAACCGGACCATTGTTACCCAGCTTTCGTTGCAGGGGCTCGCGGCACCTTCGACCACCCGCCTCGATGGTCGACTCGCCATCCGGGTGGCCATCGTGAATCACCGCACGGAAAAGCGGCACATGGATGAGCTGCTTGGTGCCATCCGGTCGCTTGGAGAAACCATCGACAGCCGTTTTTCCCGCCTTCTGAGAGCAACCTACTGGCACCTGATGGAAGATGGGGATGAGCGGCTGGTTATTGATCCCGATACAGGACTGAACCGCTACGGATGTTCGCCGGCGCCAAGGGAGGAGGCCTTCACCTTTGCCTCGTCAACAGCAACCTCCGTGTCGTCGAAAGCCTATCGTGCGGCTGATGATTACCGGCAGCAACTGACACACCAGGTGATCAGCCAGGAATCGGCGACGCCACTTGGGGAACAGGCACGTCAGGTTGAGGCGGCGATTGCTGAGGCGTTCCATCTCGCTGATCTGGCACCGGACATCCATCTGTCGCCTTCCGGGACCGACGCCCAACTGGATGCCGTGGCTGCGATTGTTACTGAGCAGCCGGGCAATTGGGTGAGCATCGTGTGTGGCGCCGATGAAACCGGCAGCGGAACGCCATTCTCTGTCACCGGCCGCCACTTTGATGCCACCACCTGCCTTGGGCAGTCGGTTTTGCGGGGCGAGCGGTTGAGCGGAATGCCCGCGATTGACCATGAGGGAATCGATTTTCGCAGCGATGATGGCCGTCTCAAGTGGCCGGAACAGATGGACCGGGATATCGAGCGGTCGGTCAGCGCCTGGATTGAATCCGGATTCTCGGTCATTCTGCACGCGATGGACCAATCCAAGCTCGGGTGCTGGGCACCGTCCACGGAGGTTCTGCAACGCCTCCGTTCCCGATGGCCTGACCGTCTGCAGGTGGTGATGGATGCCTGCCAGGTGCGGCTGGATCCGCCGGATCTTCGATACTGCCTGGAGCAGGGCGATATTCTTCTTCTCACGGGTTCCAAGTTCTTTACGGGGCCACCCTTCAGTGGTGCCACTGTTTTTCCGGCTGCGTTTACCCAAAGGCTGATCAATAAAGGGCGGCACCTGCCCAGCGGACTGGCGGATTATCGGGCTTCCAATGAGCTTGGGCTCTGGGAGCCACTGCTTCCGGACGCCAGGCCATCCCTCGGGATCGGAATGCTCATGCGCTGGCAGGCCGCCCTGACGGAGATCCGGCGTTACTACCGCGTTCCGGAGGCCCTCAGGTCGAATGGCCTGGACCGGTTCAGTGAGGGGACAATTGGCATGATGCAGGCGGATCCGAATATTGAGCCTGTCTTCGAGCCCGCGAGCCCATGGTGGCAGCGCTCGGAGATGCAGGGGGGCGAGCTCTCGCGCCGTCGCAGCATATTCCCGTTCCTGGTCCGGCATCCAGAAGGCGGCTATTTGTCGCCGGAGCAGACCCGAACGTTGTATGAGCAGTTGAACCATGACCTCGGAGACCGACCGGAACTGACTTTCGAAGAAGAGCGCGCCCTCGCGGCTCGCTGCTGCCATATTGGTCAGCCGGTTCCGGTTGAGGGGCATGGCACGTCCGCGCTCCGGATCAGCATGGGCGCCCGGATCATTTCGGATGGGTGCTATGATGGTGCGAGGACACACGACCACCTGCAGGAGGAACTGGCGCAGGTGGGCATCATTTTTGACAAGATCCGGCTCTGCCTCCATCGATTCCCTCAGGGGTGATGGGGGACGGGCCGGAGCCGACGACAGCAGGGGGATGGATCATGGCCCTTACGGTGCTCGATGCCACGCGCCACTCGGACCTGAGACTCAAGAAAAACAGCGATTTCAGCTTTGCGCGTGAACGGATGATGGTGCCGGTCTGGGGGCAGGAGATCCCCCAGGCGGCCCGTTTTTTCCCGGTTGTTTTCATGCCCAAGGACGGAACCTGGATTCCCATGGCCCTGATGGGATTGCAGCAGGGCCAGAATCCCTGTGTATCCGCCAAAGGGAAGTGGTTGGCTGACTACATTCCCGCGGTGCTGCGGGCCCACCCGTTCTATTCGATTGACTCGGCGGAGGGTGAACCGGTTCTCGGCATTGATGAAGAGGACCCTGCGCTTACGCGGGAGGTCGTACTTGAGGAGGAGAGCCTGGCGCTGTTCGAGGATGATGGTGAACCCTCGGAGCTGACGTGTACAGCGCTCCGGGTTCTTGAGCAGATCCGGGCTCAGCAGCAGACCACCTGGGCCGTGACCGACATTCTCGCCGAGCTGGGTCTGCTTGTTCCCTGGCAACCGCGAGGGCAGGCATCAGGCACGGCCAGTAGCCAGCTATACGCCGTGGACGAAGCGGCGATCAAGGCTCTGGATGATGAGTCCTTTCTGCGGTTGCGTGAGCCCGGCGCCCTGCCATTGATCTATTCCCACCTGGTCTCATTGAAGCGTTTCGAGACGCTGGAGAAGCAGCAGTCACAGCTGTGGCTGGCGGCGACCCAGGGCGCAAGCAATGCGCTGTTTTCCCAGAACAGCGATCTGTTCGTGTTTGGCGAGTGATTTCCCCGGGGCGTTACATCCGTTTACAAAATCCGCTGAAATCGGATTAAAGGCCGGACAGGTTCTGCCGTTACTCAAGCCAGAAGGCGACACCATCGGATCGGCGGTGGTTGCCTCCGGTCCCTAAAACGAGTGAACAGGCAGGAGAACGGTTATGGCACTCGGTATCAACACAAACGTGGCATCGATCAATGCCCAGAACGAGCTGAACGCGTCCAAGTCGACGAAGAACGAGGCGCTGGAGCGCCTGTCCTCGGGCCTCCGTATCAACAGCGCGGCGGACGACGCGGCAGGCCTGGCGATCTCGACCCGGTTTGAGTCCCAGATCAGCGGCCTGAACGTGGCCACCCGGAACGCGCAGGACGGCATCTCGCTGGCGCAGACCGCGGAAGGCGGGCTGGACGAGATTACCAACAACCTGCAGCGCGTGCGTGAGCTGTCGGTCCAGGCGGCGAACGCCACCAACAACGACACCGACCGCTCCGCGCTGAACGACGAAGTGCAGCAGCGTCTGGAAGAGATCGACCGGATCGCGAGCCAGACGGACTTCAACGGCCTGAACGTGCTGGATGGCACCCTCAGCGGTCAGGACTTCCAGGTGGGCGCCAACGCGGGCCAGACCATCGGTGTGGACCTGAATACCAGTGCACGTACCGGTGACACCGGACAGCTTGCCTTTGCAGACAGTGGCGACCTGGATGCAGATAACTTTGCAACATTCACTGATGCCGTAGGCGATGCTGGCGCCGATGCCTTTTCTGTAACGGTTGGCGATGGTGACCAGATCGATGTGTCTTTGACCCTCAGTAATGACCTTTTTGATCAGGCTGATGGTGATGCAGCGATCAATGAGCAGGCCGTATTTGATGAGGTGGCGCGTCAGGTCAATGACCAGCTTGGCAATGCTGCATACGCTTCTTTCTCGCCGGATGCATCGAATGATGATGCTGACTTTGAGCTTCGTTCGACCGAAGACCTGACCATCAATGATGCAACCATCACCGGGGGTAACCCCTTGGATGCCGGCGACTTTGGTGATGCAACCACAGATGCAGCGGTAGATGATGGCAGCCTCAATGAAGCATCCGTTGATACTGTTGCCAATGCCAATGATGCGATCCTTCGCGTTGACGGTGCACTGGACAAGATCAACGGTTTCCGCAGTGAACTGGGTGCCGTCCAGAACCGCTTCGAGTCGACCATCACCAACCTCAACAACAACGTTGAGAACCTGGAGGCGTCGAAGAGCCGGATCCTGGATGCGGACTTTGCGTCCGAGACGGCCAAACTGCAGAAGGCGAACGTGCTGCAGCAGGCCGGTATCTCGGTGCTGGCCCAGGCGAACCAGTCGCCGCAGCAGGTCCTGTCTCTCCTGCAGTAAGCAGGGCGTTAAAGCAGCCGCCCCCTTCCACGGCGGCTGGCTCTTCAAAACCGCCTCTCCCACCAGGGCGTGGCGGTTTTTTTATGGGTGCAGATTTTCTCGATCTTTTGTCTTCGTTACATCCATTAACAAAATCCGCTGAAACCGGATTAAAGACCAGACAGGTTCTGCCGTTACTCAAGCCAGAAGGCGAGACCATCGGATCGGCGGTGGTTGCCTCCGGTCCCTAAAACGAGTGAACAGGCAGGAGAACGGTTATGGCACTCGGTATCAACACAAACGTGGCATCGATCAATGCCCAGAACGAGCTGAACGCGTCCAAGTCGACGAAGAACGAGGCGCTGGAGCGCCTGTCCTCGGGCCTCCGCATCAACAGCGCGGCGGACGACGCGGCGGGTCTTGCGATCTCAACCCGGTTTGAATCCCAGATCAGCGGGCTGAACGTGGCCACCCGGAATGCGCAGGACGGTATCTCGCTGGCGCAGACCGCTGAAGGCGGGCTGGATGAGATCACCAATAACCTGCAGCGCGTACGTGAGCTGTCGGTACAGGCGGCGAACGCCACCAACAACGACACTGACCGCTCCGCGCTGAATGATGAAGTGCAGCAGCGTCTGGAAGAGATCGACCGGATCGCGAGCCAGACGGACTTCAACGGCCTGAACGTGCTGGATGGCACCCTCAGCGGTCAGGACTTCCAGGTGGGCGCCAACGCGGGCCAGACCATCGGTGTGGACCTGAATACCAGTGCACGTACCGGTGACACCGGACAGCTTGCCTTTGCAGACAGTGGCGACCTGGATGCAGATAACTTTGCAACATTCACTGATGCCGTAGGCGATGCTGGCGCCGATGCCTTTTCTGTAACGGTTGGCGATGGTGACCAGATCGATGTGTCTTTGACCCTCAGTAATGACCTTTTTGATCAGGCTGATGGTGATGCAGCGATCAATGAGCAGGCCGTATTTGATGAGGTGGCGCGTCAAGTCAACGATCAACTCGGCAATGCTGCATACGCTTCTTTCTCGCCGGATGCATCGAATGATGATGCTGACTTTGAGCTTCGTTCGACCGAAGACCTGACCATCAATGATGCAACCATCACCGGGGGTAACCCCTTGGATGCCGGCGACTTTGGTGATGCAACCACAGATGCAGCGGTAGACGATGGCAGCCTCAATGAAGCATCCGTTGATACTGTTGCCAATGCCAATGATGCGATCCTTCGCGTTGACGGTGCACTGGACAAGATCAACGGTTTCCGCAGTGAACTGGGTGCCGTCCAGAACCGCTTCGAGTCGACCATCACCAACCTCAACAACAACGTTGAGAACCTGGAGGCGTCGAAGAGCCGGATCCTGGATGCGGACTTTGCGTCCGAGACGGCCAAACTGCAGAAGGCGAACGTGCTGCAGCAGGCCGGTATCTCGGTGCTGGCCCAGGCGAACCAGTCGCCGCAGCAGGTCCTGTCCCTCCTGCAGTAAGCGGGACGTTAAGGCAGCCGCCACCCTTCGGGGTGGCGTTCAGGCCGCGTAACCGCACTGGTGAGGTGTGATATGAGTGACATAAACCTGAACAGCCCCGACCCGAACCGCAAGGCCCTGGAAAAGCCCGAATCGGGGCGGGTGTCAGCGCCATCATCACAGCCCTCCGCAAGCAGGGAAGGTAGTGACAACGGTTCTGTGACGGCGATTGAAGCGGGGCGGAGCGGGGAAACCCGGGCTGAAAAATCCGAAAAACGGAGCGAAGCCATCCGCGAAGAGCTGAACGAGGCGGTCTCGCGCCTTAATGATTTCGTCCAGTCCGTGCAGCGGGACCTGGAGTTTGACGTGAACGACGACACCGGTCAGACGGTGGTTCGCGTCATCGACCAGCAGACTGATGAGGTGGTTCGCCAGATTCCCGATGACCTGGCACTCAAGCTGGCTGAGAATCTGCAGCAGGACGAGCCTCTATCATTGCTGAACATCAAGGTGTAAAGCCCTGTAGAACAGAGGTTCAAGGGATAGCCGTCATCCTTCCGGGATGGCGGCTTTTTTGTTTTTGCGGGGGCCTGTTTGGTGTGTAGGAGCCTGCTTGCAGGCGATCGGTTCTGGTTTCAATGTTGTTGATCGCGAGCGAGCTCGCTCCTACCGGAGGCCGTACGACCAGTGGTGGCATGCGGTGTGCATTGATCGTCCAAAAGACGGCAAAACCCGGCCTGCTTACAATCAGTAACAGGTTTGCGGCGGTAAAGAGGCAAAGTTTTGCCGCAATTGGCCGTTACACTCTATAGACAGGTAACAGTACCTTCGGGAGGAGGTTGTTCATGGGCGGCATATCATCCCTTGGCGTAGGCTCGGGTGTTCTGAACGCCGACCTTGTTGATCGACTGGTCGAGGCGGAGCGTGGCCCGGCCAAGACGCGCCTGGATCAGGAGCAGAAAGAAACCGAGGCGATGATTTCGGCTTTCGGCAAGATCCGTAGTGCCGTGACCGATCTCAGGCTTCCCATGCGCCAACTGGGCTCCCCGGAAGCGATGCAGTCGTATTCCGCCTCAACCAACGGAGATAGTGTCAGCGTTTCCGTGGACAGCGCCAATGCCAGCGAGGGCAACTACAGCCTCGATGTTCAGCAGCTCGCGACCAACCAGTCCCTCGCGTCCGGCTCGTTCTCGGACCGCAATACCACGAGCGTCGGGGAGGGCACGCTTACGATTCAGACTGGCGATAATACGACCAATATTACAGTCGATGGCAGCAACGACACTCTTCAGGGGCTCGCCAACAGCATCAATGAATCCGACGCGGGCGTTTCGGCCGGTATCGTGGACACGGGTAATGGCTATCGGTTGACCCTGTCGTCGGACGAAAGCGGTACGGCCAACGGCGCAACCATCTCGGTTGCGGATTCCGACGGTAACGATACCGACAACGCGGGGCTATCACAGTTCGCATTTAACGACACGACCAAGAACATGGAAGAGACCGTCGCTGCCCAGGACGCCAAGCTGAGCGTGAATGGCATTGACGTGACGCGTTCTTCCAACAGCGTGGAAGGTGTCGTGGATGGACTGACGTTCCAGCTTCAGGAAACTGGCACGACGTCCGTCGGAGTCAGCCAGGACACCGGCGCGGTCGCCGAGAAGGTCCAGAAGTTCGTCGACAAGTTCAATGCCTTCAAGAGCACGGTCAATGAGCTGACCTCTTTCAGTCAGGATAGCGGGGGCAGTCTGCTGACTGGTGATGCCACGGTGCGGAACGTTGAGAACCAGCTCAAGCGGGAGCTCAACCAGATCGTTCCGGGTCTTGAGAATGCGAGTGTCCGCAGTCTGTCGGATGTGGGCATCAGCACGGATTTCCAGACCGGGCAGTTGGAATTTGACTCGCAGAAGTTTCAGGAAGAGCTGAAAGCCAATCCAGACGATGTAACAGCGCTTTTCGCGGAGCAGGGCCGCACATCCGATTCCCAGGTGGAATTCGTCCGTAGCAGTGTGAACACCGAGGCGGGTGAATACAGTATCAACGTAAGCCAGGCCGCGACCCAGGGGCAGCTGGTGTCCAGTAACCAGACTCCGGCGACCGGTATCAATGTTGATGCGGACAACAACAGCCTGACGTTCAAGGTTGACGGGCAGACCAGCGCCAGCATCGAGCTGACCGCGGGCACCTATACCCGTCAGGAGCTTGCGACTGAGATACAGACCCAGCTCAACAAGAATGATGCGCTGAATTCGGCGGACCGTAGCGTAAATGTTGGCGTTGATGGCAGCGGCAGTCTCACGTTTACCTCGGGCAGTTACGGCAGCGACTCAAATGTTGCCATCACCAGCGTTGATACCAACACCGAGGCAGAGTTCGGGCTGGCCGTTGAGACGGGAACAACAGGCAATGACGTTGCGGGCACCATTAATGGCGCTACGGCGGAAGGTGATGGTCGGGTGCTGCGCCTGTCGGATAGCAGTGACAATGCGGCAGACGGCATCCAGGTGCGCATTAATGGCAGCCAGACCGGTGATCGTGGGACGGTTGAGTTCATACAGGGTGTGAGCGAACGGATGGTCGATACCGTTTCCAACATGGTCGGCTCCAATGGTGCCCTGAGCTCCCGTACGGATGCACTCAATAATGAACTGGACGACATTGCGCAGGAGCGTGAAGACCTGAATGAGCGTATCCAGTCCTACCGCGAACGCCTGACGAGCCAGTTCAGCTCCGCGGACGCGCGGATTGCCGAATTCAACAGCACGCAGCAGTATCTGAGCCAGCAACTGGCGGGTATGAGCGGCGGCAGCGGGATGATTGGCGGCGGGTGATCGTCGCCTCCTGATCATGAACAACCAAGCCAGGCAACAGGGGTAACACCATGAACGCACTGCAGGCTTACCAGCAGGTTAACACCCAGACCAGCATCACGGATGCGGATCCCCACAAGCTGGTCCAGCTTCTTCTGGATGGGGCGCTTGAACGCATTAATATGGCGAAGGGCAAGATTGAGGCAAAGGATTACGCGGCCAAGGGAAATCTGATCAACAAGAGCATGGAGATCGTGGCCGTGCTACGTGGCTCCCTGAATTTTGAAGAAGGCGGGGATTTGGCCGGTGAACTGGAGAGGCTCTACGACTACATGGAGAGAGCTCTGCTGGAAGCCAGCATGCGCAATGACGTGGAAAAACTGGACGAAGTTGCCGGGCTTCTACGCACGGTCAAGGAAGGCTGGCAAGGCATCCGCGAAGAGGCCCTGGACTTCCTGCGCCAGCGCGACGCCGGCTGAGGGATGACGGATTTCAGTCCCTGTGCTTTAATTCAGGGCGAGCCTGAGGACTGGAGTCATCCATGCTGCGTGCCCTGTTGTACGGTGCCTTTGTTTTGCTGGTCTCGCTGGGCTCTGCTGCCCTGCAGGCCAACTCCACCGCTGAAGACCCCGTCACATTCAGCCTCGCGGCCATAGAGCCCTGGGCTGAACGCACGCCGGAAGGCGAGCGCCGTGGTCTGCTTGTGGATCTGGTGGAAGCGATCCGCGGTCGTACCGATATCCCCATCCGTTACCAGATCCGCCCCCACAGTCGTGCCATTCTGGAAATGGAGGAGGGGCATGCGGATTTCGTACCCACCTTCGTCGCGCCCGGCATTAATCAGATCGCAGAACCCGTGGCTGACCTGGTGGACGTGCAGGTTCTGGCTCTGGGGCGTGCCGGGGATGAGCCCATTGACTCATTGGACGAACTGGCAGGCGAGAACGTGGGTTATCTCAGCGGTACCTGGTACGGGCACACCTTTGCTGCTAATGAGGCCATTCGTAAGGTTCCCGTCAACAATGTGGCCCATGGCCTTAGGCTGCTGAAGCGTGACAGGCTGAGGGCGGTAGTGGCGTCGGAGCTGGCCATCCCGGCTGGTTTCAATCCGGATGGCTCCGGGGCGCCGGTTCGCACCCTGATGCGGCTGGATACCCTGAAGGGAAAAGTGTTCATGTCCCGATCCTCGCCTCGGGAAGAGGCGGCGGAGGCCATTGCCGCGGCCATTGAGGGCATGCACGAGGACGGCACCATGGAGCGGCTCTTCCGCAACCGCTATGAGGCGGACATCGCCCGGGAGTGATCAGCTGGCGGCAATCAGCCCGCGGATGTGCGCCTCGACACCTTCAGTGAGTGACTGCAGGTGGTAACCCCCCTCCAGCATCGACACGACCCGTCCCCGGCACAGTTCCCAGGCGAGGCGGGTGATCTCTTCCGTGATCCAGGTGTAGTCCTCGGTTTCCAGGTTCACATCCGCCAGTGGATCCAGCCGATGTGCATCGAAACCCGCTGACACCAGGATCAGCTGGGGTTTGAAGGCCGCCAGTTCCTCAAACCATCCATCGGTGACCGCTTTGCGGTAGCTGGCGCTGTCCGTGCCTGGTTCCAGCGGGACGTTCAGGATGTGCCCGGGCATACCGTGGCTGTGCTTGAAGGGGTAGAAGGGGTGCTGGAAGCTGGAGCACAGCAGCACGCGCGGGTCATGGTGGAAGATGTCCACGGTGCCGTTACCCTGGTGGACGTCGAAGTCGAGGATGGCGACCCGTTCCAGATGGTGGAAAGTGAGCGCGTGCAGAGCAGCAATGGCGATGTTGTTGAAGAAGCTGAACCCCATGGTGCGATTGCGTTCAGCATGGTGGCCCGGCGGCCGGATGGCGCAGAAGGCGTTGCGCGCCTGGTTGGTGAGCACCTGGTTCACGGCCTGGATGCCGGAGCCCGCCGCGAGTTTGGCGGAACGGAACGTGTGCGGGTTCATGGCCGTGTCCGGGTCCGCCATGATGCGGCCCTGGCTGGGCGTCATCTGCTCCAGCTGGCTGATGTAGCGGTCGGGGTGGGCGCGGCGCAGTTCATCGTGGGAGGCTTCTTCCGCTTCGTTGACGGCCAGCTGCTCCCACAGGCCGGTCTGCTGCAGGTGTTCACGGATGGCGCTCAGGCGCCGCGGGCTTTCCGGGTGGTCATCCCCCATATCGTGTTTTTCACAGTCGGGGTGATGGAAGTAGGCTGTTGCCATCGTCGCGCCTCGCCATGCAGGTTACACTTCTGACAGGGATTGTGAGCCGCGCGGATGGATGTGGCAAGCAATCCGGCGTCTGGAAAGGGTCTGAAAGAGGGGCTGTATGTCCACCCGGCATCTCAATGCGCTGTTCAATCCGCGTTCCATTGCCGTCATCGGGGCGTCCGAAAGGGCTACAAGCCTGGGCGGCATGGTGCTGCGCAACCTCATGGCCGGGGATTACCCGGGCCAGCTGCTGGTGGTGAACCGCCAGGGGTACGACAAGGTGCACGGCATCCGCTGTGAGCGCCGCATCAAGCAGATGCCCTGGGCACCGGATCTGGCGATCATCTGTACGCCGCCGGAAACCGTGCCCAAGCTGGTGCGCCAGCTGGGCGAATGCGGGGTGCGGACCGCCATGGTGATGACCGGTGGTATGTCCCGTTCCTACAGCCGCAATGGCGAACCGCTGATGTACGCGGTGCGGGATGCCGCCAAGAAGGCCGGCGTGCGGATTCTGGGGCCCAATACCATCGGCATCATGTCGCCGGACACGCAGCTGAACGCCACCTACGCCCACATGGGCGTGCTGCCCGGCAAGATTGGGTTCGTGGGGCAGTCCGGTACCGTGGCCAGTGCGGTCATCGACTGGGCCTTTGCCCGGGGTGTGGGGTTCTCGCGCCTGCTGACCCTGGGGGATGGCGTGGACATCGCCCATGACGATCTCATCGACTACCTGGCGGAGGACCCGGGGACCCGGGCGATCCTGCTGCACATTGAGCACATCCCGAACCCGCGCCGGTTCATCTCCTCGGTACGGGCCGCCTCGCGCTCCAAACCAGTGATCGCTGTAAAAAGTGGCCGTTTCCCGGAGTCCGAGTATCTGCCGCACACACTCCCGGATGGCATTACCCAGACGGATCCGATCTACGATGCCGCGCTCCAGCGTGCCGGTGTGCTGCGGGTGAACGGCCTGGACGAGATGTTCGATGCCCTGGAGAGCCTCTCACGCATGCGCCGGGTGCGCCGTGAGGAGCTGGTGGTGCTGTGCAACGGCGTGGGCCCCGGGGTGCTGGCGGTGGACCGGCTGCTTTACCAGGGGGGCGAGCTGGCGCAGTTTTCCGAGGAGACGGTGGCGAAACTGGAGCAGCGCCTGCCCGGTTATCTGAGCGTGCGCAACCCACTGGACCTGGGCTATGACGCCTCGCCCCAGCTCTACGCGGATGTCCTCCAGATCCTGGGGCAGGACCCGGGCATTGCGAATGTGCTGGTGATGTACACGCCCACGCTGCTGGAGGACACCCTGCACATTGCGGATTCGGTGATGCAGGTGGCCCGGCGCCAGCGCCTGAATGTGTTCACCTGCTGGCTGGGCCAGAGCACGGTTCTGGACGCCCGGGATGCCTTCTACGAGGCCGGGGTGCCCACCTTCTTCTCACCGGAGAAGGCGATCCGTGCCTTTATGCACTTTGTGAAGCACCAGCGTGGCCAGCGGCTGCTGGCGGAGACACCGGAATCCTGGGTAGAACCGGAGGTGAATCGCCAGGAGGCCCGGGAGATGGTCCAGAAGGTGATCCGCAGCCGCCGCAACCACCTGACCAACCGCGAGGCCCGCCAGCTGGTGGCCGCCTACGGCATCCAGACCCTGGAGACGGCCTACTGCGACGATGAAGAGGAGGCTGTGGAGGCGTTCCGTGAGTGGGGCGGGCCAGTGAACATCACGCTGTTGCATGAGCGCGGCTGCCATCCGTACCTGGAGGAGACCTCCGGCCGTGGGCGTTACCGCTACACCATCCGCCGGCTCAATGATGAGGCGGCCATCTCCAATGCCTGCCAGACGCTCATGGAGCAGTACCGCAAGCACTTCCCCAACAGCGGCTTCCTGGGGTTTGCCATGCACCAGACGAATGCCGGGCTGGAGGGGATTGGTTTCAGCCTCGGTCTCACCCGGGATGCGGTCTTCGGGCCCCTGATCGTGTGTGGCTCCGCCGGCGCGCGGGTGAACATCATGAGCGACCGGCGCGTGGCACTGCCGCCGCTGAACATGAACCTGGCCAATGAGCTGCTGGCGCGCAGTAATGCTTACCGATTGCTGCGCGAGTACAGCCCAAAACCGGAGGAGGACATCCGGGCCGTGTGCCAGACGCTGGTAACGCTCTCCCAGATCAACAGCGACATTCCCGAGATCCGAGGGCTGGAGATCCTGCCCCTGCTGTTTGGGGAGGATGGTGCCGTGGCCTGCGATGTGGCCATTGATCTGGGCGAGCCGGTTCGGCCGGTGATCAAGCCCTATCCCCGTGAGCTGGAGGAGTGGGTCAGCCTGAAGTCCGGCCGCAAGGTTCTGGTGCGCCCGATCCGCGCCGAGGATGAGCCGGGTCACCTGGAGTTCCACCAGAGCCAATCCCCGGAGACGATCCGGTACCGGTTCTTCCAGTATCGCAACAGCTTCACCCACGATGACATCGCGCGGATGGTCCAGATCGACTACGACCGGGAGATGGTGTTCATCGCCACGGAGTGGCTGGAGGATGGCAGTGAACGCACCCTTGGCACCGTGCGTGTATGGACGGATGCAGACAACATCCAGTGCGAGTTTGCCGTTATGGTGCGGGACGATCTGCGCGGCGAGGGTCTGGGCCGGATCCTGATGGAGAAGATGATCCGCTACTGCAAGGCCCGCGGCACCCTCGAGATGGTGGGTCACGTCCTCCCCGGCAATGAGGCCATGGCCGGTCTTGCCAGGGCGCTCGGGTTCTCGGTCACCTACGATCAGGAAGAAGACGTTGTGGCCCTGAAGCTGCCCCTGAACAAGCCCACGGAGGACTGGCATCTGGATCGGCTGGATGGCGAGATGCCGCCGATCTGAAAGGAAAGTTTGATCTATCGCGCGCAGGGCGCGCTCCTACGAAGGGAGGACGATATTGCGTAGGAGCGACCCTTGGTCGCGATTTTCTGGTGCATGGCTTTACTGGGTCTGGAATGGTAAATTCTTACTATGTTGGGATCCAACTCTTGGGGGAAACCATGACAAGACTCAGTTCCAAGCGTCAGGTTACGCTTCCCAAATCCCTGTGTGACAGGGCTGGTCTGAGCAGTGGTGATGAGTTCAAGGTTCTGGAACACGATGGGCACATCACCCTGATCAAACAGACACCAGGAGCCAGTGACGGCCTTCTGAGGGATATCCAGCCGGATGAGCGTTTCAGTGAAGAGGAGTCCAGGGATGACGGAATCCAGCAGTCCAGGGATGGTGGCCATTGATACCAATGTACTGCTTCGCCACCTGCTGAACGATGATCCAGAGCAGACGCGGCGCGCCAGAGCGTGCCTTGGAGCCACTGCGCAGGTTCTGATTACTGATGTTGTTCTCTGCGAAACGCTCTGGACGCTGGCCGGCAAACGCTACCGGTTGTCGCGGGATCAACTGGCCCGGGTTGTGCTCGCTCTTTTGGAGGAACCGGGCTTCGGCTTTGAGGATGAGCAGGTGGTATGGGCTGCCTACTGCGATTTTGTGGACCAGACTGGCTTTGGGTTGCCGGATGCGTTGATCGCTCACAAGGCCCGGTCCATGGGGGCTGAGCCACTGTACAGTTTTGACCGGGCAGCGTTGCGGATTGCGGGAGTGGAGACACCTTGACGATGGTACAGCGGCAGGCATTTACTTGCAGGAGCAAGGAGACCAAGGAACCGCGTGTGGGGTACGCTCCTGCAAGGGGAGCGTTATACTGAGCTGTAGGGGCCTCCCATGCCCTCAACCACCCTTAGCAAATGGCCGCCTTAATAGTTCTGAAGATACTGGAGGATGAGGATTATTCTGTTTTCAAGAACCTGGGTTTTGTAGCCGCCCCGGGAGATGACAGATGAACTGCCGAAGCTGGTGTGACTCCAGTTATCGTCAATAAATCTGAACTCCGAGTCCTGGAATGCTGCCCACTGTTTCTGGGAACGTTTGAAAGACTTCGTCCTCGAGTCAGGCAGTGCTTGGATCAGCTTCTGATATGAGGACTCGAGTTCCTTTTCAAGAAATACCCGATAGTCTGAATAGGCTTTCCGGTATTGTTGGGTTGTTTCAGACTTGTTCCTGATTCGTTCCTTATAAGGTTCGGCACGCGACTGGAAGGATGCTACCAGATCCGGTTTGTCCGGGTTGTCGAGCCCGTATGCGAACATTGGAACCATAATGGCCAGAAGTAATACGGCAACCTGGTGTTTCAGTAGTGAACCAATCCCTGTCATTTACGATATCTCCCTGATTCAAAAAGCTGCCATTCAATCGCCCGGCGGCGCTTGAGTCCTTCCATGACCTGTCCCTGAGATCTGTTCCATGCTTTCCAGGCAGATTCCAGGTTCCGGTATTGGGTGTTTGCCTGAGGCCTGTTGATCAGTTTCAGTACGGACGAGTTTCTAAAAGCTGTTCGACCTATATTGAACGTAAAGATCACCAATGCATCAAACTGGTGCTGGGACAACGGCGTTTGGGTTTTGTTCCGGACAGCGTTAACGAAAGGACGTAAATCTTGTCTCAACAGTCGCTCAGCCTCTTCCCTGGTAACTCCATCCTTGAACTCATCCCATTCATCTCTGTCGATTAGATGGCCAAAGCCGACAGTCGCTCCCGCGACCCAACTATCCGTGTCTTTACCGGTTTGGTCGTCGTACGGAGCATTGCGGAACCCTTCCAGAGTTTTCAGGAGGGATAGTCCTTTAGTGCTCAACTGGTTCATGATAATTCCCTTTATCAGTCTTCAGATTGTTTGATGGAGGGCTGGTTTTGGCTCGACCCTCTTGATGCTAAGCCTAGCATTCAGGCTCAGGTCAACAGAAGGGCCGGTCTCGGACGAAGTCTTGCCGGCAGGCAATTGGGGGGTCACGAGAGGGGCGCCGCTCCTACAGAGACTTGGTCCTGGTTCATTGTGAACAGGACATATGGCCTGTAGGAGCGACCCTCGGTCGCGATGGGCATTCTATCCCCGCGTAAATACCCAGTTATCCCCATTGGACAGCTCTTCGTTGAACGCATAGCCGTCGGTATCAAAGCCTTTCACATCCTCTGGATCGGTCAAGCGGTTGCGGATGATGTAGGCGGCCATCATGCCCCGGGCCTTCTTGGCGTAGAAGCTGATCATCTTGTACTGGCCGTTCTTCCAGTCCTTGAACTGGGGTGTGATGATGCGGGCACCCAGTTTCCTGTGATCCACGGCCTTGAAGTATTCGTTGGAGGCGAGGTTGATCAGCACACCGTCGTCCTGTTCCAGCTCATTCTTCAGGTGGGCGGTGATGGTGTCCTTCCAGAAGGCATAGAGGTCCTTGCCCCGGGCATTCTGGAACTTCGTGCCCATTTCCAGGCGGTAGGGCTGCATCAGGTCCAGCGGGCGCAGCACGCCGTAGAGGCCGGAGAGGATGCGCAGGTGGTGCTGGGCGAAGTCGAAGTCGTTCTGGGTGAACTTTTCCGGCGCCATGCCTTCGTAGACGTCGCCTTTGAACGCGAGGACGCTCGGGCGCGCGTTGTCGGGCGTGAAGGGGGTGTGCCATTCCTGATAGCGTTGGGCGTTGAGTTCGCCGAGCTGCTGGCTGATGCCCATGAGGTTGCTGACCTGGTGGGGTTCCAGCTGTTTCAGGTCGTCGATCAGTTCCCGGCTGTGTTCGAGGAACTGGGGTTGGGAGTAGCTGCTCGTGGGGAGCTTGCTTTCGTAGTCGAGTTTTTTGGCGGGTGAGACGACCATTAACATTTTCTATCCTCCCAAGGTTTCTGTTAGGGGTAGTCTAACATTTTTCTGGTGAGTGGGCGTGGGGGTCGCGGCTACAGCCGCGATAGTAACGCCCCCTTTATCTGGCCCAGCCCACACGACTATCGGTCAGTGGTTTCCCAGAAACGCGATCACATCCTCCGCCGTAAACGGCCAGTCCAGTTCCTTTCCTTCAGGTTCCATACGCAGAACCGGAATGCGCTCACCGTATTGTTCCACCAGCTCCTCGGATTCGCTGATGTCGACGACGTCCACCGGGATGGGGGTCTCGAGTGGGGTGCGGACGAGGATCTGTTCGGCCTGTTCGCAGAGTTCGCAGTTTTCAGTGATGTAGAAATAGAGGCTGGTGCCTGTGGACATGGTGCTGGCTTCCCCCGGATAATCCCGGCCCTGTTTGGTCAATGCCGGGGATCTGGTTCATGTGGTTTCGTAACGCGCGTCTCTATCGTATCACCAAAGCCTTCGAGTGGTCCGCCGAGGCCCTGGAGGAGGCGCTGGCAAAGCGGGCGTTCCAGCCCTGCGGGCCCCAGGACACCGAGCGTATGGGCTGGGTGTCGCCGCTTGGGCGTGATGGCGATCAGCTGGTGTTTACGTCCGGAGAGTGCCATCTGGTTTGCCTGCGCCGCGAGGAGAAGGTGCTGCCGCCGGCGGTGATCCGCGAGGAGGTGGATGAGCGCGTTGCCGCGGCTGAGGAAGAGCGGGGGCAACCGCTGCGGCGCAAGGATAAGACGGAGATCAAGGAGCAGGTGACGCTGGAACTGTTGCCCCGGGCGTTCACCAAGTCGCGGTTCATTCATGCCTATATTGCGCCGTCCCAGGAACTGGTTGTGGTGGACTCCGCTGCCAGTAACGCGGCCGAGACACTGCTTTCGGAGCTGCGTGAGACGTTGGGCTCCATGCCGGTGCGCCCGCCGGCGGTACAGCAATCGCCGGCGTTCACTATGACCCAATGGCTACGCGGTGAAGCGCATCCTCCAGCTGGGTTGGTGCCAGCGGATGAGTGTGAACTGCGCGATGATGAGGAGCAGGGCGGTGTGGTCCGCATCAAGGGCGTGGGTCTGGATGGGGATGAGGTTCGTGCCCATCTGGATAACGCCATGAGCGTGACGCGGCTGGCGCTGGACTGGGAGGATCAGCTGTCGTTCATGCTGGACGATGAGCTGACGATCCGTCGGCTGCGCTTCGGGGATGACCTGAAGGAGAAGCTGGACGACGATGCCGGGGATGACCGCGTCGCCCGCTTTGATGCCGCCTTCAGCCTGATGACACTGGAGTTGTCACGCCTGGTTCCGGCGCTGCTGGAGGCCTTTGGCGGCGAGGACCGTTCCGCGCTCAGCGCTTGATCTGGGCGTCGAACTGCTGGCCGGTTACGCCTTTTGAATCCGGGCCCATCAGGTACAGGTAGGCGCCCATGATGGCGTCCGGTTCCGGGTTGCTGGCCGGGTCCTCGGCCGGGTAGGCGAGGTGGCGCATGTAGGTGCGGGTGGCGCCGGGGTTGAGGCTGTTCACCCGCACGGCGGTGCGCGCATCGTCCAGTTCATCGGCGAGGGTTTCCATCAGGCCTTCGGTGGCGAACTTGGAGATGGCGTAGGCGCCCCAGTTGGCGCGCCCCTTACGGCCCACGCTTGATGACGTGAAGATCACTGAGGCGTCCGGAGCGGCGCGCAGCAGCGGGGTCATGGCCTGGCTGAGCAGGAAGGCACCGGTTACATTGGTGCGCATCACCCGTTCCCATTCCTCCGGATTGTAGTACTCCAGCGGCGTGCGGTCGCCGAGACGGCTGGCATTGTGCAGCAGGCCGTCCAGTCGGCCGAAGTCCTCCTCGATGCGTTCCACCACCTGGTCATAGTCCGCCGCGCCAGCGCCTTCAATATCCAGCGGCAGGATCAACGGCTCCGGGTGGCCAGCGGCGTCGATCTCGTCATAGACCTTTTCCAGCTTTTTAATGGTGCGCCCCAGAAGGATAACGGTGGCGCCATGGGCGGCGTAGGCTTTTGCTGCGGCCCGGCCGATGCCGTCACCGGCGCCGGTGACCATGATGATGCGGTCCTTCAACAGGTCCGCTGTGGGCTGGTAGTTCTCGATGGTCTGTGCGCTCATGCGGAATCCGTTTCGGGTCGGTGGGTGTCGATCAGGTGAAAGAGTTCGCGGCCGTGGTCGATGATGTGGTGGGCGTTCCAGTCCGCCACGTTCTCATCCGCGCCCAGGTAGCCGTAGCGTGCGGCCACGGTGGTCATGCCGGCGGCCAGGCCGGATTCAATATCGCGCCGATGGTCACCGGCGTAGAGACAGGTTTCAGGCGCCACACCGATCTGCTCAGCGGCCAGCAGTACCGGTTCCGGGTCCGGTTTGGTGTTGGCCACATGATCCGGGCAGATGACGCTGGCACAGCGCTTGAGAAGGTCCATGTCCTCGAGCAGCTTCAGCGTGTATTGGCTGGCTTTGTTGGTGACGATGCCCCAGGGCACCTGTTTCGCCTCCAGGTGCGCCAGAACCTCGGCCAGCCCCGGAAAAAGCCGGGTGTGGACGGCGATATGGCTGATGTACAGTTCCAGAAGCTCGGCATGGCGGTCGTCGTAGCCATGATCGCCGGGGCGCAGCCCGAAACCGAGCTGAACCAGCCCGCGGGCTCCGTTGGAGACCACTCGCCGGATACTGTGTTCGTCCAGCTGGGGCAGGCTGTGGCGTGCACGCTGGGTGTTCAGGCACCAGATGAAGTCCGGTGCGGTATCCAGCAGGGTGCCGTCCAGGTCGAACAGGATGGCGCTGAAGCGGCTCACGCGTCGGCCTCCGGCTTGATGCCGTGCATGAAGTAGTTAACGTCGATGTCCCGCCCGAGCCGGTACTGGCCGGTGACCGGGTTGTAGGTCAGGCCCGTGGTGTCTCGGGTCTCAATGCCCGCGTGCCGGAAGTGGCGGTCCATCTCGGAAGGCCGGATGAAACGTTTCCACTCATGGGTGCCACGGGGCAGAAGGTTGAGCACGTATTCGGCGCCCACCTTGGCGAAGAGCCAGGACTTGGCGTTGCGGTTGATGGTCGAGACAACCAGGCTGCCGCCGGGCTTGAGCAGGCGGGCGCAGGCCGCGACCGTGGCGGCCGGATCCGGTACGTGCTCCAGGACCTCCAGGCAGGTGACGGTGTCGTAGCGGCCCGCTTCCTGTTCCACCAGCGCCTCCACATCCTCCACGCGGTAATCCACGGTGACTTCGGCTTCCAGAGCGTGCAGGTCAGCGACGCCCACGGCTTCCCGGCTCAGGTCGATGCCGGTCACCGTCGCCCCGCGGCGGGCCATGGCTTCGCTGAGCAGACCGCCGCCGCAGCCCACGTCCAGCACGGTCTGGCCGTTGAGGCTGCCGGTGTGCTGCTCGATGTAGCCCAGGCGCAGCGGGTTGATTTCATGCAGGGGTTTGCATTCGCCTTCCGGGTCCCACCAGCGCTGGGCCATGGCATCGAATTTGGCGATTTCGTTCTGGTCGACGTTCGGGGTCATGGCGCTGTCCTCAGTGCTGGTCGGCTGCGGCGATGTGGCGCTGCCACTGGTTGACCCGCTCGCGCAGGCCGTGAAGATCCATACGCTGGAGCTCACCCTCGATCAGCCGGGGTTCGCCGGCGACCCACGTATGGGTAACCTGGCGGCCGTTGGTGTTGTAGACGAGATGCGGGATCGGGTCGTAGACCGGCTGTGCCAGGATATCGCCCAGGTCCACGGCGATCATGTCCGCCTGTTTGCCGGGTTCAAGCGTCCCCACCCGGTCGTCGATGCCCAGAGCCTGCGCGCCGTTGATGGTGGCCATGCGCAGGACGCTGTAGGCGTCCGTGGCGCCGGCCTCAAGGGTGCTGAGCTTGCCCAGCAGGGCGGCGCTCTGCATCTCGCCGAACATGTCCAGATTGTTGTTGCTGGCGGCGCCGTCCGTGCCCAGGCCTACATTCACGCCGGCATCCAGCAGGCGCTGCACCGGGCAGGCGCCGCTGGCGAGCTTCATGTTGGCTTCCGGACAGTGCAGCACGTGGGCGCCGCTTTCCTGCAGCAGCTTCAGGTCGTGATCGTCCACCTGGGTCATGTGCACGCACTGGGTGCGCGGCGAGATCAGGCCCAGTTCCGCCAGTCGGCGGGTGGGGCGCAGGCCGTGGTTCTGGATGCTGTCATCCACTTCCCCGGCGGTCTCGTGCAGGTGGATCTGAACGGGCAGATCGACTTCCTCGGCCAGGGTGGCGATGCGCCGCAGTGGTTCGTCAGAAATGGTGTAGGGAGCGTGCGGGCCGAAGGCGATGGTGGCCAGGTTGCTGTTGCGTACGCGGTCGTGCAGGGCCAGCCCTTTCTGGATGTATTCTTCCGGGCCGCTGCCCCACTGGGTTGGCATGTCCAGTACCGGGAAGGTGGACTGGATGCGCATGCCGTGCTGCTGGGCGGTTTCCACAATGGTCTCGGGGAAGAAGTACATGTCCGAGAAGCAGGTGGTGCCGGTACGCAGCATTTCGGCGATGGCCAGCTGGGTGCCGTCCGCCACAAAGGCTTCGTCCACGAAGCGGCCCTCGGCGGGCCAGATGTGGTCCTGGAGCCATTCCATCAGGGGCAGGTCGTTGCCGAGGCCGCGCAGCAGGGTCATGGGGGCGTGGCCGTGGGCGTTGATGAGCCCGGGCATCAGCAGTTGGTCGCCGAGGTCGCGGTGCTGGTTGGGCTGGTAGCGTTCCAGGGCGGTGTTCGTGGGGCAGATATCGAGGATCTGGTTGCCCTGGATGGCGACACTGTGGTGTTCAAGGACCTGCCGGTCGGTCATGGGCAGGAGCCAGCGGGCGCTGATGAGTTGGTCGATTGGTTGCATCTGGCTCATGGAGTGCTCGGTTGCTGGTTTCGGGTCTCGGCTTTCAGGGACTTGTGGGTGGTGCCCTGTGGCTTCAGACTCGAAAGTATAACGGATGGTGGCTTTGGGTCCCATGGCTTTGCCTTGTCTCAAGACTGTTGGCCTGTTGCGGGCGGCCATGGGGTACGGCTCTCCGGGAATCGCCACGAGTACGTCCATGTAGGCTGCTCTTCCGCCCGTCACGCTACGCGATCCTGCTCCGCGTGACGGTCCTGGGTTACCATCCATGGCAACCCGTCAGGCCTTTTGGCCTGACCCATGGCTCCAGAGCTTCCCGGAGAGCCGTACCCCATACCCGCCTTTTGAGCGCCTCGATTAGGTTTGCGCCCGCGGATTTGTCTTTATTGAGTTGATTGAGGATCGTTCTGAATGACACAGGATCAAGTAACCCCTTTTAGATGGCATGGCGAGGTTCTGGAGGTACTGGATCAGCGGCTGTTGCCGGCTGAGGAGGTGTGGCAGGCGTATTCGGATGCTGAGGGGGTGTACCGGGCGATTCATGAGATGCAGGTGCGCGGGGCGCCGGCGATCGGGATTGCGGCGGCCTATGGGGTGGTTCTGGCTGCCCGCAGTTGCGCGGAGGCACCGGATTGGTATTCGCGGCTGGGTGCCACCATGGATTGGTTGGCGCAGGCGCGGCCTACGGCGGTGAATCTGGTCTGGGCGCTGGAGCGGATGCGTGCCTGTCTCGCGCAGGTGGCGGATTCGGCTGATCTTATAACCATGCTTGAGGCGGAAGCGCTGGCCATTCACCGAGAGGATGCGGAGGCGAACCGGGCCATGGGTGTGCTCGGGGCGGATCGGATTCTGGCTGAGCGTGAAGGGCCGGCGCAGGTGCTGACGCATTGCAATACCGGGGCGCTGGCTACCGGGGGCCAGGGGACGGCGCTGGGCGTGGTGCGGGAGCTGTTTCAGCGCGGTGCGCTTACCTGTGTGCATATGGATGAGACTCGGCCCTGGTTGCAGGGGGCGCGTTTGACAGCCTGGGAGTGTGAGCGCGAGGGGATGCCCTGTTCGCTCAATGTGGACGGCGCGGCGGCGACGCTGATGGCTCAGGGGAGAGTGGACTGGGTCGTGGTTGGGGCGGACCGGATTACGGCGAACGGGGATGTAGCGAATAAGATCGGGACCCTGCCGCTGGCGATCCTGGCCCGGCACTATGGTGTGGGGGTGATGGTCGTGGCGCCATCGTCAACCCTGGATGCAGAGACACCCAGTGGGGATCGGATCGAGATCGAGGAGCGGGATGGTACGGAGCTGCGGCGTTCCGGCAGGCGTTGGCTGGCGCCGAACTCAGTGGCGGTTTTCAACCCGGTGTTCGATGTGACACCAGCGTCGCTGGTGGATGTGATTGTGACGGAGAAGGGGATCTGTGAGGCGCCGGGGGATCAGGTGACGCCGCTGGATTCACTCACCTGACTGACGGCCGCTTCCGCCGGTCTTTTTCCGGGACTGGCCGCTCGTCGTTCTGCTGCTGTTGCTGCTTTGCTTCTGCTTACTCTTTCCGGATTGGTTCCCGGCGGTCCTGGAAGTGGCGCTGTCCTCGGTTTGCTTCTGCGACTGACCGCGATGGCGCCGTTCGCGCTTGGGCGTGGCCGGTTCCCGGCCTTCCTGCCTTGCGGCGTCACGTTCGGCTTCCAGGTCATCCAGGGCTTCGTTGAGACGCTCCTCTTCCTCGGCCACGAAGTGCAGGGACATCTCGAATGACTGGCGGGTGAACTCCAGTACGCGCTTGAAGCCTTCGTCCGAGAGTTCCCGGGCTTCGTCGCGGCCCCGGTAGATATTGATGAATTCGCGCTCGCGCTCGAAGTGCAGTGGCAGGCGGCCCACGCCCCAGTCGTTGAGTACCCGCCAGGTATCCGGGCTGTAGGCGCGGGTGTACCTGAGGATGAACGGAACTGGGTCGTTGCGTGCCAGTACGGCCGCCAGGCGCAGGATGAGTTCAAAGGGGAGGGCGGCGGTGCCATCCTCGGCGGCTTCCAGCAGGCTTTTGTCGCGGAGATTGAGAGACTCGGCCAGGTCGCTGACAGTGAGCCCGGCCACCTCGCGCAGGTCGCGCAGGGATTCACCGGCGGCGAGCATCATGCGCAGCTGATCCTGGCTGCCCATGAGCTTTCGGCCCACCTTGAGCGAGGTGCCGGTGGTGCGCCGGGCGATCTTGTAGGCGGAGCCGGTGTAGCCAGCCAGGCGGTCGAGAAGGTTCGGCTCCTCGTCACCATCGGCATCCGTGCGCTGCTCTGATGCCGTGCCTTCCTGTGGGCTGGATCCGTCCTGATCCTCGTCTTCGAGCTCCTGAACCTTTTCCAGTGACTCCAGGGCGTGCAGAGAGTCCTTGAGGAAGGTTTCCAGCGCTTCGGATTTCTCGTCGTCGCTCGCCATGGCGCCTGCTCCGCTCTATTCGCCGGCCACTGCTCCCTTTTCGGGAGTTTCGTGATAGATGCTGGCGTAGTGTTGGCTCTGGGCCAGAAGATCGGTGAGGATCGCGCCTGCTTCCCGCACCACAAAGTCCGGTCCTTCATCCGCCAGTTCGCTGCGCCGGGCCATGGCCGGGCGGGATTCCGCATCCTCCTCGTACGCCTGCCAGGAGTCGAAGGGTTCCTCGTCCTGCAGCTTGCGGCGTTTGTTAACGATGGCGAGCTGTTTGTCGCGGAAGGCTTCCTGCTCGGCCCGCCGCTCTTCGGCATTGAGGCTGACCCAGGTCCGATCCCGGCGTTCGTTGAGCAGTTCCAGTTCGCGCTGGCGCAGTTTGTATTCCGGCACCTCCGAGAAGCGTTTCTCGTGCTTGCTGGTGATCGTCTGCAGTACATCGCCGAACTCGAAGTAGCGGTGATAGTCGAGAGTGTCGATCTCATCCCACGTCAGGGCACCGTCCAGGGCGGACTCGGCCACGTTCTCGCGCTGTATACGGTCCTCGATCTCAATATCCGGCACTACGCCCCGGTTCTGGGTACTGGCACCGGAGACCCGATAGAACTTGGACTGGGTGATCTTGAGCTGGCCGTGGTTCAGCGGCCGTATGGCCTGAACGGTGCCCTTGCCGAAGGTCTGGGCGCCAACGATCAGGCCGCGGCCGTAGTCCTGCATGGCGCCGGCAAAGATCTCGGAGGCGGAGGCGCTGAGATTGTTGACGAGTACGACTACGGGGCCGTCCCAGGCAACGTTGTTACCGTCGTCCTGGAACACCTGCACTGAACCATCCGGGCCACGGACCTGGACGGTAGGGCCACTCTCGATGAACAGGCCCACCAGCTGGTTGGCTTCCGAGAGGGCACCGCCGCCGTTGCCGCGCAGGTCGATCACAAGTCCGTCCATGCCGTCGGCCTTCAGGTCCTCGAGAAGCGCCCGGACGTCCCTGGTGGTACTGCGGTAGTTCTTGTCGCCCTGGCGGGCGGCCTTGAGGTCCGCGTAGAAGGTGGGGATGTCGACGACGCCCAGCTGCCACGGGTCGCCGCCGTTCTCCATTTCAATCATATCGCTCTGTGCGGACTGCTCCTCGAGTTTCACCTCGTCCCGGACAATGGTGATCTCGTGGGTGTTCATGTCGTTCTGGGTACCGGCCGGGATGACCTCAAGCCGGACCTTCGAACCCTTGGGGCCCCGGATCAGGTCCACCACTTCACTAAGGCGCCAGCCGATGACGTTCTTCATCTTTTCGTCTTCCTGGGCGACGCCGACGATCCGGTCCGCCGCACCCAGTGACCCCTCCTCGGCTGCAGGGCCACCGGGCACGATCCGGGAGACCTTGGTATAGCCGTCTTCGGACTGGAGCACTGCACCGATGCCTTCCAGGGACAGGCTCATGTTGATGTCGAAGTTCTCGGAGGTGCGTGGCGACAGGTACTGGGTGTGCGGATCCCAGAGCCCGGCAAAGGCATTCATCCACTGCTGGAAGGCATCTTCGCTGCGGGCGTCGTAGGCCCGGTCCAGCTGGCTTTCGTAGCGGCGTGTCAGGGTTTCCCTGATCGCCTCATCCGGCTGGCCGTCCAGTCGCATGCTCAGGACGGCGTTGCGGATACGATCCCGCCAGAGTTCGTCCAGCTCCTCCACATTGGCTGCCCAGTCGGCGTCGCTGCGGTCGAGCCGGTAACGGTCGTCCTCATCGAAGCTGAAATTATCGATGCCTTTTTCCAGCAGGGAAAGAATGTATTCCAGGCGCTGGATGGTCCGCTGCTGGAAATGGTTGTAGATACGGAATGCGGGCTCGAGATTGCCGGATGTCAGCGAGCGCTTCATGGAGTCGCGGTAGGTCTCGAACTGGTCGATGTCGCCCTGGGTGAAGTAGAGGCGTTGGCCATCCAGCTGGTCGAGGTAGGCATCGAGGGTCTCGGAGGCCAGCTCGTCATCGATGTCCTGCTCCTTGAAATGGCCGAACTGGAGCTGGCGTGCGATGAGGATATTGGCGCGAGCCTGGTCGGCCGTGGGCTCAACCGCCTGGTAGTCGCGTTCGGTCTGGAGATTGGCCTGTGCCGCGCCGGTAACCAGAAGCGCCAGCACCAGGAACAGAGTAGGAAAGGTTTGGATACGCAAGGTTGCCGTTGCTCCTGATCAGGTGGTCTCAGTCACCATACTATGCTTCGACACTGAATTGTAGGGGAGGGAGGGGGCCCGACCAGCCGGAACTGGTCGGGGTGTGGCTCATTCGAAATACTGGTGCTTCGCGGCATGCTCGCGCAGCAGCTCCGGTGGCCGGAAACGCTCGCCGAAGCGGTCCGCCAGCTCATCCGCGCGCTCGGTGAACGCCTGCAGCCCGTACTGGTTGATGTACTGCAGCGCGCCCCCGCTCCAGGCGGCGAAGCCGATGCCGAAGATGGAGCCGATGTTGGCGTCGCGCACCTCCATCAGCACGTTTTCCTCCAGGCAGCGCACCGTCTCGATGGCCTGGATGAAGAGCAACCGCTCCTTGAGCAGGGTCAGGTCCGCGTTGCGGGCCCTGTCCTGATCCACATAGAGGGCTTCCAGCTCCGGCCAGAGGTATTTCTTGCCGTTTTCCGGGTATTCGTAGAAGCCAGCGCCGGCGGCCTTGCCCTTGCGACCGTGCTGATCAACCATGGCATCGATCACCGCCTCGGCCGGATGTGGGTCCCAGGTGCCGCCTGCCGCTTCGGTATCCTTCTTCGACTGGTCCCTGATGTGCTGGGTCAGCGTCAGGCTCACCTCGTCACAGATGGCCAGTGGCCCTACGGGCATGCCGGCAAGCAGGCCAGCGTTCTCAACAGAGGCGGGGTGGAAGCCTTCCGAGAGCAGGGTGATGCCCTCGTTCACGAAGGTGCCGAACACCCGTGACGTGAAGAAGCCCCGGCTGTCGTTGACCACGATGGGCGTCTTGTTGATCTGCATGACGTAGTCGAAGGCCTTGGCCAGGGGCTCGTCGTCGGTCTGCTCCCCCTTGATGATCTCGACCAGGGGCATCTTGTCCACGGGGGAGAAGAAGTGCAGGCCGATGAACTTCTGCGCGTTGGCGGAGGCCCTTGCCAGCTGGGTGATCGGGATGGTCGAGGTGTTGGAGGCGAAGATGCCGTTGTCGGCCAGGTGTGGTTCCGCTTCCTGAGTGACCTTCGCCTTCAGGTCGCTGTCCTCGAACACCGCTTCGATGATCAGGTCGCAGCCGGCCAGATCGTCGGCGTTTTCAGTGGCGTTGATCCGGTCCAGCACCTTCTGTTTGCCCGCTTCGTCCAGCTGGCCACGCGAGACCTTCTTGGCGAGCAGTTTGTCCGAGTAGGCCTTGCCCTTCTCGGCGTTCTCGCTGGAAACATCCTTCAGAACCACCTCAATGCCCCGGTTGGCACTGACGTAGGCGATGCCCGCGCCCATCATGCCGGCACCGAGGATGCCCACCTTCTTGACCTTCGATTTCGCCGGCGCATCCGGCCGGCTGCCGCCCGCCTTGATGGCGTTCAGCCCGAACCAGAAGGTGTGGATCATGTTCTTGGCCACCTGGCTGCAAGTGATCTCGGTGAAGTGGCGAGCTTCGATACGGTCCGCGGTATCCACGTCCACGCTGGCGCCCTCAACGGCCGCGGCCATGATGCGTTCGGGAGCTGGGTAGCAGCCCTTGGTCTTCTCCTTGAGCATGGCCGGGCCTATGGCGAGACGTTGGGCCATGGCCGGATGGTTGGGGCCGCCGCCGGGGATCCTGAAGCCTTTCTGGTCCCAGGGTTGCTTGCTTTCCGGGTTGGCCTTGATCCACTCGCGGGCTTTCTTGAGCAGCTCTTCTTGTGAGGAGGCCAGCTCGTCGACCATGCCTTCCTTCAGCGCTGTCTGCGGGTCGATCTGTTTGCCTTCCATCAGGTAAGGGAAGGCCTTCTCAAGCCCGAGGAGCCGGGGCAGGCGCACACAGGCGCCGCCGCCGGGGAGCAGGCCCAGGGTGACTTCCGGCAGGCCAATCTTGATGCCTGGATCATCCAGCACAATACGCCGGTGACTCGCCAGGCAGAGCTCGTAGCCGCCGCCCAACGCCGTGCCGTTCATGGCGGCAACTACCGGCTTGCCCAGGGTCTCCAGCTTCCGCATCTGGGCCTTGAGCGAGAGGATGGTCTGGAAGAACTCATCCGCGTTGTCGTTGGTGACCTGGATCAGCTCGTTCAGGTCGCCCCCGGCGAAGAAGGTGTCCTTGGCGGAGGTGATGATAATGCCATTGATCTTTTCCGCATCGCCTTCGACCTTCTGGACGGTCTCGGTCAGTGCCTCGCGGAAGGCGGCGTTCATGGTGTTGGCGGACTGCCCCGGCATGTCGATGGTCAGGGTCAGGATGCCGTCGTTGTCGATCTCGTAGTTGATTGCCGTCATGGTGTTCGTCCTGCCCTTAAACCCGTTCAATGATGGTGGCGATGCCCATGCCGCCGCCGACGCAGAGCGTGGCGAGGCCGAAGCGCTGGTCCCTGCGCTCGAGTTCGTCGAGCAGGGTGCCCAGGATCATGGCGCCGGTGGCACCGAGCGGGTGGCCCATGGCAATGGCGCCGCCATTCACGTTGACTTTCTCGTCCGGGACATTGAGCTCGCGCTGGAAACGCATCACCACGGCCGCGAACGCCTCGTTCACCTCGAAAAGGTCGATCTGGTCCGGTGTCATGCCGGCCTTCTCAAGCGCCTTGCGCGAGGCCGGAGCCGGGCCTGTCAGCATGATGGTGGGGTCGGTGCTGGTCACCGCGGTGGCGATGATCTTCGCCCTCGGTTTCAGGCCAAGCTGCTTACCCCGGGCTTCACTGCCGATCAGCATGGCGGTCGCGCCGTCCACGATGCCGGATGAGTTGCCCGGCGTGTGGACGTGGTTGATCTTCTCCACGTAGTGGTATTTCTCCCGCGCCACCCCGTCGAAGCCCATCTCGCCCATCTGCTGGAAGGACGGCTTGAGCTGGCCCAGGGCCTCGGCGGTGGTGCCGGGGCGCACGTGTTGATCCCGGTCCAGAATGACCAGACCGTTCCTGTCCTTAACCGGCACCACGGATTTTTTGAAGTAGCCCTTCTCCCAGGCCTCGGCCGCCTTGCGCTGGGATTCCGCGGCGAAGTTATCCACGTCCTGGCGGGAGAAACCCTCGATGGTGGCGATCAGATCCGCGCCAATGCCCTGGGGCATGAAACCGGTGTGCAGGTTGGTCTCCGGATCCGTGGCCCAGGCACCGCCATCCGAGCCCATGGGCACGCGCGACATGGATTCCACGCCGCCGGCCACTACGAGATCTTCAAATCCCGAGCGTACCTTCATCGCCGCCAGGTTCACGGCTTCCAGCCCGGAGGCACAGAAGCGGTTGAGCTGGACACCGGACACGCACTCATCCCAGTCCACAGCCAGGGCGGCCGTCTTGGCGATGTCCGCGCCCTGTTCGCCGATGGGCGTCACGCAGCCCATCACAATGTCGTCGACCAGGCTGGTGTCCAGGTCGGTCCTTTGTTGCAGGGCCGTGAGAGTCTGGCCGAGCAGGGTTACCGGCTTGACCTCGTGCAGGGCACCATCGGCTTTACCCCGACCGCGCGGTGTCCGCACGGCATCGAAAATGTAGGCTTCTTCGGTCATCTCGGGATCTCTGTCATGTGGGGTTCAAATCAGCTATGCGTCTGGAGGTGAGCGGCAGGGAGTGCTTGGAGGGAAGCTCGATCGCCATGGATGGCGATCGCGCAGCGTCCATGGATGGATTCATAGCGATTCCCGGAAAGAACTCCCTGCCGATCACCCGCAGCCCGTTTTCATGCTTGTGTCAAAGTCCAAGGGCACGATAGCGGCGCACCCTCCCGGGGTTAATGGCACCACCCATCAAAACCGTTGGCGGATGCGCTCACTCCTGCGGCGAAGCCTCATCGCCGCTACTGCGCAGGAACCAGTGCTTCAGTGCTTCGCGCAGGCGCTGGTAGTGCTCCGGCGTCAGGCCGTCCGCGGCATCCAGCTCGCACCAGGTCGCCAGCAGACTGTCCAGCTCATCCTCCTGGGATTCCAGGCTCTGTTCGCTCTTCATGCCTTCATTGAGCCGGCTGACCTGCAGGGCCATGCGTTGGGCCTGGTCCTCCGGTGGCGTGGCGGCGCCGGATACGATCTCCACCCGGATGCACAGCGCCCGGGCCTGGCTGGCGGTATCCGTCTCCTGGGTCGCCTGCTCCAAAGGCATGGGTGGGTGACGGAAGCTTTCCGGGCCAGGTGCTTCACCGGACTGATGCTGGTCCAGGGCCGCTAGCCACTGCTGGTAACGCTGGGCGCGCAGAGCACTCATCTGCTGCTCCTGAACGCCGTCCATGGCCTTGTTGAAACGGTCGGCGAGGGCGTTTGCACGGTCCCGGGGGAGTTCCAGTGCCCGGAAGGCTTTGCGGAACTGTTCAAGCTCGCCGGGGGCCGTTTCCGTCGGGTCCACATCCTGGAGCTGGCGGATGAGCTTTTCGGCCTCGTCGGCGGCCGCATTGAATGCTTCGTCGCGCGCTTCGCGTTCTTCACTCAGGCGCGCGAAGATCCGGTCGCAGGCGCTGCGGAACGCTTTCCAGAGACGGCGGTCCTCCTGCTGGTGGGTGATGCCGATGGCCTCCCACTCCTTCTGCAGGGCTTTGGCGCCGTCGGTGGCCTCGCGCAGCGGTTCATGCTCGACCAGGGCTTCGGCCCGCTCAACAACATCCCGCTTCAGGGCATCGTTACGTTCGCGTTCTTGCTCGAGGCCCGCGTTCAGCGTCTTGATCAACCGGTCAAACTGTTTCTGGAGTGGACGGTTGGCGCGGTAGTCCACGGGTTTGGCGTCGCTCCACTCGCGCCGGGCGGTGCGCTGGATGCGGTCGACGGCCTTGTAGTCGCAGCCGGCCCAGTCAAGGTTATCCACGAATTCCTGGAGCTGTTCGACAATGTACTGGCGTTTCTCAAGGTTCGCTTCCTTGAGGCGCTTCTTCTCGTTGAAGTACTGGTGGCACGGCTCGTAGGCACGGTCCGTGGCCTCCTTGAAGCGCTGCCACAGCTGCTGGTCCGGTGTGCCGCCCAGGTCATACCATTGCTGCTTCAGATCCTGGATGTGTTCGGCCTTGGCCTCGGGTTCCATGGGCTGGTCGGCCAGGTATTCCATCTGCTCGCACAGCGATTCCAGCTTGGGCCGGGCGGCAAAGCCGAGCCAGTCCCGCAGCTCCTGGAGCTGACGGCCGAGCCGGGTGATCCGGGCCTGGTGCTGGCGGGCTTCCTTTTCCGGCAGCTGGTCCTGGAGCTTCTGGGCCTCCCGGAAATGCTCCCGTGAGGGCTTGAGCTGCTGCTGTTCCAGGCTCTGTTCCAGGGCGTCCAGGGTACGGCTGAGCTCACCGGTGTCCACGCTGGGCGCATCCTGCTGCGGTTCGGAGGTGGATCTGGCCTCCCCATCCCTGTGTTTGCGTGCTCGGGTCAGCGCTGGCGGCGCGGGGAAGTCTTCAGGCCAGTTGACGGCTGTCAGGGTGGCCTCGACGGTGGCAGTATCTTTTTCCTGCAGGGCCTGCTCCAGCTGCGCTTCGTGCTGCTGCCAGGTGCTGAGTGCCTGATAGTAGGCTTCCAGCTGCGCCATCAGTCGCTCAAAGCGCGCTTTCAGCTCGGTGTCGGGCGTCCGGTTGGCGGTGGCCTGCTCCCAGCGGTTGCGCTGGGTCTTGATCATGGCGTCCAGTGAGGAGAGGTTTGCCCCTTCTTCGGGCCATGCCGAGGCAAGCTGCGCAGCCGTGGCCGCCAGGGTTTCCACCGCACCCTGCTGCTCCTGCGCCTGTTCCTGTTCGGCCCGGGCCTGGGCCTCCTCGTTGGCGATGGCCTGTGCCCGCTCCCGGCACCGGGCGAGGCTGGCTTCGTATCGTTGTGTCTGGGCACTTTCGATTGTGCCGCTGATACTGCCCCAACGGCTGACGAGAGCGTCGAGCCGTGCCTGGTAGAGCTTGGTATCCTGGGTGGTGGCCAGTTCCTCGATGTCCTGGAGAATCCGTTCTATGTCAGCCTGGCGGGCCTCTTCGGCTTCGGCCTGCTCACGCTGTTCGCGCAGTTTGCGGCGCGCGGCCTGGAAGGCGCCCTTGTCCCGGCCCTTGAGGGCGCGGCTGATGCGCTCAAGCGCCTCGGTGTCCTGGATGCGGCCAATGGCTTCACGACGGATGGCAGCGGTTTCGCCCTGGCTCGCCAGTGTTTCGAGTTCGCCGGTGGTTGTGGCTTTGGCTACGATATCGGGGTCCGGGGCCGGGCGTTCCGGTGTGGCCGTTCTGGCCTGAGGCTCCGGTTGTTCGGCGGCGCTTGTGGGTTGCCTGGGTTTGAAGAACTGTTTCAGAAAGCCGGCCATGATGAGTGTCCTTTAATGCCGAAAAAGCCCGCCCGGCAAGTTTGGGCAGGTGGTTGGAATCAGGTCGTTAAAATTAGCACACAGAAATGGCGTCAGCCTATTGGGCGGGTGGTGATATGAGTGATGACAGGCAGTACCTCAGGGAGCGCGCCATGAAGCTTCTGGCGCGGCGGGAGCACAGTCGGCTGGAGCTCTGGCGCAAGCTGGAGAGGGCGGCGGAGAGTGGGGAGCTGCTGGCGGAGGTTCTGGATGAGCTGGCCGGTGAGGGATGGCAGAGCGACGAACGGTTTGCGGAGTCCTTCAGCCGGCAGCGGATCGAGGCGGGTTACGGGCCACTGCGGATCCGCTCCGAGCTGGAGCAGCGTGGTGTCAGCGGGGACAGTCAGGCGCTGACCGCCCTGGCGGAGGATGACTGGGTGAATATGGCGCTGGAACAGCGTCAGAAGCGTTTCGGGCCAGAGGCACCGGCGGAGTGGAAGGAGAAGGGGCGGCAGGGGCGTTTCCTGGCGCAGAAGGGGTACAGCCACTCGCACATTGAGAAGGCGCTGGCCATGACACCGGATGACGGATTGCCCACGGACTGAGGCCGCTAGAGGAGGGGGGAGACGCGGCGCAGCTCCCGGCGCTGGTCGCCGGATGCGGTCTGCTCCCTGGTTTTCCGGGGCCGGGAGGGCTGCTCCTCGGGGTCCTCCAGAGGGGATTCCACCCCGTTTTCGGTCATCGCCACGGAAGTATCCTCTCCCGGGAACATCCATTTCAGAACGTCGTAATAGCGGCGGATATTCTGGGTGTAGAGAACCGGCTCATAGCCACGGGCGTAGCCGTATCGTGTCTGGGTGTAGTACTTGCGCTGGGCGAGCAGTGGCAGGTATTCCTTGACGTCCAGCCACCGGTCGGGGTTGCTGCCGTCCCTGCGGGCCAGGCGGCGGGCGTCCTGGAGGTGGCCGTAACCAACGTTGTAGGCGGCCAGTGCGAACCAGGTCCTGTCCGGCTCGGTGATGTTGTCGGGAATGCGGTTGTGAAGGCGCCGGAAGAAACGGGCGCCGCCCCAGATGGAGGCTTCCGGGTCCAGCCGGTTCTTGACGCCGATCAGGGCGGCTGTGTCCAGGGTCAGCATCATCAGTCCGCGCACGCCGGTGGGCGAGACAGCCCGCGGTTCCCAGTGGGATTCCTGGTACCCGATGGCGGCCAGAAGGCGCCAGTCCAGATCATGGGCGCTGGCGGCTTTCCTGAAGGTCTCACGGTAGTCCGGAAGCCGGTTTTCAAGGTGGGTGGTAAAGGTTTTCGCGCCGACGTAATCCAGGCGGTCCAGGTGGCCGAAGAATCGCTCCTCGAATTGGGCGAGTGTGCCGTTGGCGCGGATCTTCTGAAAGTAATCGCGGGCTGCCTGCATGAGTGAGCCGTCGCCTTCGGGGGGGAGCAGCCATCCCACGGGGCGCGGGCTGCTCAGTGCCAGTCCGTCCCGTACGCTGGAGAAGAAAACCTGGTTGTTTTCCAGTTCACGGCTGTTGATCACGGTGGCATCCAGTTCACCCTTGTTGACCCGGTGAAGGAGCTCAGTTGGGTCCTGGTTGCTTTCCGACTGCCAGGCCAGCTCCGGCAAGGTTTCGCGGATCCGTTCCAGCTGTTGCTCGGCGGCGCTGCCGGCCCGCACTGCGATGTCCATGCTGATGAGGTCCGCTGGTGTGTGGGGGCGATCCACGTCGGCATTATAGACAACGACCGGCCGGCTCCGGTCGTAGACCGGACCGTGGCGGTAACGGCGGCGGAGTTCCGGGGTCAGCGCCAGGCCCGAGGCAGCCAGGTGGGTATGGTGTTCGTCCAGGCGCTGATAGAGCTCGGGAAAGTCATCCACCACCTCCACGCGCAGTTCCACGCCCAGTGAATCGGCAAAACGCCGCACCAGTTCGTATTCAAACCCCGAGGGCTCGCCGTTCTCCTCGTAATAGACCGTGGAGGCGGGATGCATCACCACATGGAGCACGCCCTCCTGGTTGATGCGGTCCAGTGTGGTGGGCTGGGAGCAGGCCGTAAGCACCAGTGCCAGGATGGCCGGCGCCGCCAGACGTACTGCCAGACCGGGTTCGAGACCCGGGCGCTTGGGGTTACTGCTGCGCATTGTCCCGTCCGGCAAAGATGGAAACATACTCTATTCTACGTTAAAAAACGGACATGGGTTGATGGCCCTGTCACAACCGTTCATCCGTCATTTGCCCCTGTATCCTGTCCGTCGATTTGAGTATGATACGCGCTCCTCAGAACCTACCTGAATCCCGGCCCATCAACGAGGCTCATAGACCCATGCTGGAACTTCGCGGCGCCCCGGCCCTTTCCGCCTTTCGCAGAGAACGGCTGATGCAGCGGGTACAGGCGACCTGCCCTGCCATCGAGTCACTCTACGCTGAATTCATGCACTTTGTGGACCTGGATGCCGAGCTCGACAGCAGTGGCCTGGATGTCCTCAACCGTCTGCTGACGTACGGGCCCAGGGCCCAGGCGGAGGCAGTGGACGGGGTGCTTTTCCTTGTGGTGCCGCGGCCCGGCACGATTTCGCCATGGTCCAGCAAGGCCACGGATATCGTGCACAACTGCGGTCTGACGAAGGTCCGCCGGGTTGAGCGCGGCACGGCCTTTTACCTGCGCGCCGGCCGCAAGCTGGAACTGGCTGAACGCGAGGCGCTGGCGGCGCTGCTTCACGACCGTATGACCGAAAGGGTCTTCCATGAAATGGCCGGCGCGGAGCTGCTCTTCGACGAAGAGGCGCCGAAGCCGCTGGAGGCCGTGCCGGTGCAGGCGGAAGGTCGTGCCGCGCTGGCGGAGGCCAATGAACGCCTCGGGCTGGCTCTGGCGGAGGATGAGATCGATTATCTGGCCGAGTCCTTTGCCGGCCTGGAGCGTGATCCCACGGACGTGGAGCTGATGATGTTCGCCCAGGCGAACTCGGAGCACTGCCGCCACAAGATCTTCAATGCCTCCTGGTCCATTGACGGCGTGGAGCAGGATCGCTCGCTGTTCGACATGATCCGCAATACCCACGAAGTGGGGGGCAACGGGGTGCTTTCCGCCTATCGGGACAATGCGGCGGTGATTGAGGGCGCTCAGGGTCAGCGGTTCTATCCGGATCCCTCTTCCCAGCGCTACCGCTATCACAGCGAACCGATCCACATCCTGGCCAAGGTTGAGACCCATAACCATCCCACGGCCATCTCGCCGCATCCGGGCGCGGCCACGGGGTCTGGTGGTGAGATCCGGGACGAGGGCGCGACCGGCCTGGGTGGCAAGCCCAAGGCGGGTCTGACCGGCTTCACCACCTCGAACCTTCAGATTCCCGGCTTTGAGCAGCCATGGGAAGACAGTCCCGGCCGGCCCGGGCGCATGGCCTCGCCGCTGTCGATCATGCTGGACGGCCCCGTTGGGGGAGCGGCCTTCAATAACGAGTTCGGCCGCCCGAACCTGACCGGGTATTTCCGCACCTTTGAGCAGAAGGTGCCGGGTGTGAACGGGGTGGAGTACCGCGGCTATCACAAGCCCATCATGATCGCCGGCGGTCTCGGCAACATCCGCGAGGACCACGTCCACAAGGATGCGATCCCGACCGGATCACGGCTGATTGTGATGGGTGGCCCGTCCATGCTGATCGGGCTGGGTGGCGGTGCCGCTTCCTCCATGGATTCCGGGGCCAGCGCGGAAGACCTGGATTTTGCATCCGTCCAGCGTGAGAACCCGGAGATGCAGCGCCGCTGCCAGGAAGTGATCGACCGCTGCTGGCAGATGGGCGAGGGCAATCCCATCGCGTTTATCCATGACGTGGGCGCTGGCGGGCTCTCCAATGCCCTGCCTGAGCTGGTGAAGGACGGCGGCTGCGGCGGCCGGTTTGAGCTGCGTGAAGTGCCCAATGCGGAACCCGGCATGTCGCCACTGGAGATCTGGTGCAACGAGGCCCAGGAGCGGTATGTGCTGGCCGTGGCGGCGGACGATCTGGATCGATTCGATGCCATCTGCCGCCGGGAACGCTGCCCCTACGCGGTGGTCGGCGATGCCGTGGAAGAGCCGCATCTGGCTGTCCATGATGCCTATTTCGACAACAATGCCGTGGACCTGCCCATGCAGGTGCTGTTCGGCAAGCCGCCGCGCATGCACCGTGACGTGAAGCGGGCCAGCTTCACCAAGCCGGTGTTCAACAGTGAAGCGCTGAATCCGGACGAGGCCATTGATCGGGTGCTGCGGATTCCCGCTGTGGCGTCCAAGAGTTTCCTGATCACCATTGGTGACCGTTCCATTACCGGCCAGGTGGCCCGTGACCAGATGGTCGGGCCCTGGCAGGTGCCGGTGGCGGACGTGGCGGTGACCGCCAGCAGTTTCGAGGGCTACACCGGTGAGGCCATGGCCATGGGCGAGAGGCCACCGGTGGCCTGCATCAACGCGCCGGCTTCCGGGCGCCTGGCGGTGGGCGAGACATTGACCAACCTGGCGGCAGCGCCCATCGGGGATATTACCCGGATCAGCCTGTCCGCCAACTGGATGGCGCCCGCAGGCCACCCCGGCGAGGATGAGAATCTTTACGAGACGGCGCGCGCCGTCGGAATGGATCTGTGCCCGAAGCTGGGAATCACGATCCCCGTGGGCAAGGATTCGCTTTCCATGAAGACGGTCTGGTCACAGGAGGGCGAATCGCGCAGCGTCACCTCGCCCCTGTCGCTGGTGACCACGGGCTTTGCGCCGGTGGATGACGTCCGTAGAACGCTGACGCCGGAACTGCGGACCGACCAGGGCCCCACCGAACTCATCATGATCGATCTGGGTGAGGGCCGGAACCGGCTGGGCGGCTCGGCCCTGGCGCAGGCCTATGGCGCCATGGGTGCGGTGGCGCCGGACGTGGAGAAGCCGGAACAGCTGCGGGGCTTCTTCGAGACCATCCAGTCGCTGAATCGCCGGGGGCTGCTGCTGGCCTATCATGACCGCTCTGATGGCGGGCTGTTCACCACGCTCTGCGAGATGGCCTTTGCCGGCCGCACCGGTCTCCGGATCACCCTGGATTCACTGCTGGAAGACAGCAGCCATCTGGTGCGCGAGCTGTTCAACGAGGAGCTGGGCGCGGTGATCCAGGTGGCGCGCGACAATGTGAGTGCGGTCCTGGCGGCCATGGAGGAAGCCGGGCTTTCCAGTCATATCGCCATGATCGGGGCGCCGGCTTCGGACCAGAGGCTGACCTTCAGTTTCCAGAGCGAAGCGCTCATTGACCGTGGTCGCGCGGAACTGGCGCAGAAATGGGCCGAGACCAGCTATCGCATGCAGGCCATCCGGGACAACAGTGACTGTGCCGATGAGGAGTTCGAGACCCTGGCGGATGATGCCGATCCCGGTCTCCATGTTGATCTCAGCTTTGATCCCGGCGAGGACATCACCGCGCCGCTGGTGAACACAGGGGCGCGACCTTCCGTGGCCGTGCTGCGGGAGCAGGGCGTCAATGGCCAGGTGGAGATGGCGGCGGCCTTCGATCGGGCCGGGTTCAATACGGTGGATGTGCACATGAGCGACATCCTCTCCGGCCGGATGACCCTGGATGAGTTCCACGTCATGGTGGCCTGCGGTGGCTTCTCCTTCGGTGATGTGCTTGGGGCCGGCGGTGGCTGGGCCAAGTCCATCCTGTTCAATCAGCGTGCCCGGGCCCAGTTCCAGGCGTTCTTCGAGCGTGGGGACACGCTCTCCCTGGGAGTCTGCAACGGCTGCCAGATGCTGGCGGAGCTGCGGGAGCTGATTCCCGGAACCGGGCACTGGCCGCGCTTTGTGCGTAACCGTTCGGAACAGTTTGAGGCGCGCACCGTTATGGTGGAAGTGCCGGAATCCCGCTCCGCCTTTTTCCAGGGCATGGCGGGCTCACGGCTGCCCATTGCGGTGGCTCACGGCGAGGGCATGGCCGAGTTCCGTAACGGCTCGGATCTGCGGGGGCTCCGGGAAGGCAACCAGGTGGCTCTGCGGTACGCTGACCATTACGGGCGCCCGACGGAACACTACCCGCATAACCCCAACGGCTCCCCGGAAGGGGTTACCGGGCTCTGTTCCGAAGACGGTCGGGCCACCATCATGATGCCCCATCCGGAGCGGGTGTTCCGGTCGGTTCAGTGCAGCTGGTATCCGGATAACTGGGGCGAGGACGGTGCCTGGCTCAGATTGTTCCGTAATGCCCGTAAATGGGTCGGTTAAGGCCTTGACACAGCATCGTTATTCACATTGGAGTATCGATTCAGGCGGGTTTAGATAGCAAGCTGAATCGAACTGCCGAATAAGTGTTCAATATTCGTAACTATCTGAAAATAAAGAACTATCGGGTTTCGGTGAAAATCTCATCAATGAGAGGCTGAGCCCGTCACTGAGCGGTTTCAGAGGCTGTTCCCATAAATTGTTCACAGAGTTTTCCACAGATTCTGTGGTTAACTTTCAGGGCTCTCGGGAGGCACGTATGTACAAGATCTGTTTCTTCGTTCCGGAGGATTATCTGGAGCAGACCAAGACCGCGGTCTTTGCCGCTGGCGGTGGTCGGATCGGGAACTACGACAGCTGCTGCTGGCAGACGAAGGGTCAGGGGCAGTTCCGTCCCATGGATGGCAGTCAGCCGTTTCTCGGTCATCAGGGGCAGATTGAGACGGTTCCTGAGTACCGGGTTGAGCTGGTTTGCGAGGAGGACCTGATCCGTGCCGTCATCAGGGCCATGAAGGCCGGGCATCCCTACGAGGAGCCGGCCTACGAGGTCTATCGGATGGAGGACTTCTGAGCGCTCAGCCGTTGCGCTCGAGGCGTCTCCGGATGTCATCCACCACCACACCGTATTGGGCATCCGCGGCGTTGCGGTCGCGGAAGTAGCGGTTCAGGCTCTCGGTGACAGTGGGGAAGGCGAGCTCTTCCCACGGAATCTCGCTTTCCCGGAAGAGGGCTGTTTCCAGTGATTCCGCGCCGGCTCCGAACTGGCCATCGATCAGGCGGGCACGGAAGTACATGTGTACCTGGTCGATGTGCGGCACGTTGAGGACGGTGTAGAGGCCGTCCAGTTCCACACGGGCCTCGGCCTCCTCGAGGGTTTCACGGATAGCGGCTTCCGTGGTGGTCTCGCCGTTCTCCATGAATCCCGCCGGTAGCGTCCAGAACCCATAGCGGGGCTCGATCGCGCGCCGGCACAGCAGGATCCGGTCTTCCCAGACCGGAATCGTCCCCGCTACGATCCGTGGGTTGATGTAGTGAATCGTGCCGCAGTTGTGGCACACGTGGCGCTCCCGGTCATCACCTTCGGGAATCCGGAATTCCACGTTTGCCCCGCAGCTGCTGCAGTACTGCATGCCCGTCTCCTGGCCATCTTCTGTTTCCGACCCTTTTCGGCGGGCCGGCGCCACTGGTTGATTCGGCGGCCATTGCGGCCACCCGCATTATCTCATAATGTCGAATACGATCGGGAACTCGGGGTCACACCTTTGAAACAGGATCTTCTGCAACGGTTCAGTCAATATCGGCCCAGGGCGCTGCCGCTGGCCTATCCGCGCGCCAGTGTGCTGGTTCCCATTACGAACGCGCGGGATCCGGAGATTGTTCTGACGCGCCGGGCCGCCCGCAATGGCCCCCACAGCGGTCAGGTCGCGTTTCCCGGCGGCATGGCCAGTGAGGAGGATGCGGGGCCTGAAGCTACAGCGCTGCGTGAAACCCATGAAGAGGTCGGGTTGCCTCCCGAGCGGGTGGAGCTGCTGGGCGAACTGAGCCAGGTGGTCTCCCGTCACGGCATTCTGGTGACGCCCTATGTGGGGCTTGTTCCGGAAACCTATCCCTATTGCGCCGAACCGGGAGAGGTGGAAACCGTTTTCCAGGTGCCCGTGCGGTGGCTTCTGGATGACCGTCGCAGCCGGACGGATGAGATCAGTTTCCACGACTGGCGCCTGTACGTGCCGTGCTACCGCTGGCAGGAGCATGACATCTGGGGTCTGTCCGCCATCATTCTGGTGGAATGCCTGAACATGGCCTTTGATGCCGCCATTGATATAACAAAGCCACCACGCGAGGGGTGAGAATGATCTACGAACTGGAAGACCGCCGGCCTGAAATCCGCGGCGACGGTCACTTTATCGCCGACAACGCCACCATTATTGGCTCTGTTCTGCTTGAGGCACGCAGCAGCGTCTGGTTCAACGCCGTTATCCGCGGCGACAATGAATTGATGACCATCGGCGAGGACAGTAATGTGCAGGATGGGGCCGTGCTCCATACTGATCCATCCCTGCCGCTCACTCTGGGTCGTGGCGTTACGGTGGGCCACCAGGCCATGCTCCACGGCTGTGAAGTGGGCGATTACAGCCTGATCGGTATCAATGCGGTGGTCCTGAACCGGGCGCGCATTGGCAGGTACTGCCTGATTGGGGCGAATACGCTGATCCCGGAAGGTATGGAGGTGCCGGATGGTTCCATGGTTGTGGGCTCGCCCGGCGTCATCAAGCGCACCCTGAGTGACGAGCACAAGGCCATGCTGGAATACAGCGCGGCGCATTACGTGGAGAATGCGGAGCGCTATCGAACCGCGCTGAAGGCGGCATTCGGGGCCAGCGACCAGGGCTGAAAAAAGCCCCTGTTACGCCTGGATACGTGGAAACCGAAACACTGTGCCAGGGGAGCTTTAAAACGTGTTGACGCTCACGGCGCAGGGTGTAGAATACGCATCTCTTTCGGGGCAACGGCCCACAGCGGCGGCGCTTTCGGGCGCAGATGAGTTGTTCCGGGGATTGACAAAATTCTGAAATGCTTTAGAATTTTGTTTCTCCAATCAGGGGCTTAACGCCTTCTGAGGTTCTTTAACAATGGGGTCAGGTTATTTGTGTGGGCGCTGGCTGTGGTGGTCGGTGCGATCATCAAAGTCAGTGCTCGTTGATTCGAGTGCGGTCTTTG
>NZ_WMEX01000002.1 GCF_009856365.1 Vreelandella halophila | reverse complement strand
GGTGGCGGTAGTTGATCACCACCATCGCGTCCTGATCGTAGTTGTAGGGCTTGAAGCGGGGCATGCCAACGACTCCCTGTTGCTCGGTGCCAGCCTACCAAATCGGGGGTTTTTCTACAGTCTCAACGCGAAGCTAAGCGGCGCGCTTTAGCGCGTCCGGTGTAGGCCCAGCGGGCCGAAACGTACTTGAGCGATTGGTTACACGGCTCTCAGCGATACGTACAAGTTTAAACATCCGCTCCCTTTGCACTAACCATAGAGCTTCAGCGATATAGATGGGAGAGGAGATTAACGCCTGCACACTGAACGGAAGCTGACCTATCTCTTTTAGTGGACCTAAAACGATAAGCAAGAGATAGACTGCAAAGACAGATAAAAAGAGAAGAAGCAACGCATAGGTTCGGACAATGCTCAAAGTGACGCTATGATGCCCCCGCGCACTATTAATCAGCTTTCTTCTAGACCTCCACCGCTTCACCCTCAATCGCGTGCGAGATTTTCTCGAAATGAGGGAAGCGTGGCCGATCAGGTATTCGCCGAGCATAGAGAGACGCTTCGCGAACATAGCGCCCAAAACAGTGACAACGACACTCAACATTACAGCTGGTTCAAACAGAACGTCCATATTCACCTTTTTCGATACGTGTAACAGAGATTAGACCGAATTCCGCATGATTGAATATACGAGCGTTCTGTATAACACCGCAATTTCGGGCCTCTGCCTGTGAGGCTTTTGCTCCTCAAAACAACAGCCTAGCCGATGGCCAGGATTCGGTCTATGTAATCGTTTGAATTCCCGTTTTCGCGCAGCGAATAGTAGGGTCGACGTCGCGCTGCCAAGGGTATGGAGTCAGTCCTGCTCAAGCAGATCCGTCCTGACGTGCTCGGCCACAGCATCGGCCAACCGGTCCAGCTCTGCCAACCTGTGTTGCTGATAATCGGTGGTTGCCTGGTCGTTCTGTAGCCCGGCCCATATCAGCAGGGTGTCGCAGGCCTGTGCGTCATCAAACACCCCATGGATGTAGCAGCCAGCGATGGCCTGGTCCTGGCTAACCGCCCCATCCGGCCGCCCATCCAATGACACCAAAGGCCGCGTCAGAGCATTCCCGGTCGTCACCCCGTTATGAATCTCATACCCACTCATCGGCGTCCCGCTTTCCGCAAACACCCCGTTCACCCGCCGCAGCTGCTTCCCTTGCACCAGCCGCGTCTCAAGATCCAGCAGGTTCAGCCCTTCGGTTTCGCCGGGCTCGCCTTCGATGCCGTCCGGGTCGGCAATGGTTTTGCCCAGCATCTGGAATCCCCCACAGATCCCGAGCACCTTGCCGCCGTAGCGCAGGTGGCGCTGGATGTGCTCGTCCCAGCCCTGGGTCTTGAGCCAATCCCGGTCACCTCGGGTGCTTTTGCTGCCGGGGAGGATGATGAGGTCGGCGCCGGGTTTGGGTTGATCGGGGCCGATGAACTGGAGGTCCACCTTGGGGTGGAGGCGCAGGGGGTCGAAGTCGTTGTGGTTGCTCATTCTGGGGAGCGCGGGGACGACGACCTTGAGGGCGTCTTCGTCGGCGTCGGTGCCGGTGAGGCCGACGCTGTCTTCGGCGTCCAGGATGAGGCCCTGGAGGTAGGGGAAGACGCCGACGATGGGTTTGCCGGTGTAGTCTTCGAGCCATTTGAGGCCATCTTCGAGCAGGGCCGGGTCGCCGCGGAAGCGGTTGATGAGCAGGCCGGTGACGCGGTCGCGTTCGGACTGGGACAGGAGCTGGAGGGTGCCGACGAGCTGGGCGAAGACGCCGCCGCGGTCGATGTCGCCGACGAGCAGTACGGGGAGGTCGGCGGCTTCGGCGAAGCCCATGTTGGCGATGTCGTTTTCGCGCAGGTTCACTTCGGCGGGGCTGCCGGCGCCTTCGACGATGATGACGTCGTACCTTGCCTTGAGCGCTTCCCAGGCAGCCATGACGCTCTTGCGGGCTTCTTTCTTGAAGCCGTGGTAGTCGACGGCGTCCATGTTGCCGTAGACCTGCCCTCTCAGGATGACCTGGGCGCCGCGGTCGGTCTGGGGCTTGAGGAGCACGGGGTTCATATCGCTGTGCGGTTCGATGCCGCAGGCCAGGGCCTGGAGGGCGGTGGAGCGGCCGATCTCGCCGCCGTCTTCGGTGACGGCGCTGTTCAGGGCCATGTTCTGGGGCTTGAACGGGGCCACGGAGATGCCCTGGCGGTGGAGCCAGCGGCATAGGGCGGCGACGATGGTGCTCTTGCCGGAGTCCGAGGTGGTGCCCATGACCATCAGCGATTGCATGAGGTGTTGCCTCCGTTGTGCGTTTTCCCTATAGGAGCTTGCTTGCAAGCGATAGTGCCAGAGAGGGTATCGCGAGCAAGGCTCGCTCCTACGGTAGATTGATTCGCCCGCGATATCGCTTGCAAGCAAGCTCCTACAATTCGACGCCTTTCTGGGCACGGACGCCGAGATCCTTGAACGCGTGCTTGACGATGGTCATGTCGGTCACGGTGTCCGCCAGCTCGATCAGCTCTTTCGGCGCGTTCCGGCCGGTGACCACGACGTGCTGCATCTCGGGGCGGTTCTGGAGGTCATCCAGGACGCGGTCGAGGTCGAGGTATTCGTAGCGCAGGGCGATGTTGAGTTCGTCGAGCAGCACCAGGCTGTAGCGCTCGTCGGAGAGCATGCGCGCGGCTTCCTTCCAGGCGTTCTCGGCGGCTTCAACGTCCTTTTCACGGTCCTGGGTGTCCCAGGTGTAGCCGTCGCCCATGACGTGGTAGTCGACGTTGGCCTGGTCCCGGAAGAAGCGTTCCTCGCCGGTCTGCATCTTGCCCTTGATGAACTGGACGATGCCGACCTGCAAACCGTGGCCGAGGCTGCGGGCAACCATGCCGAAGCCGGAAGAGCTTTTGCCCTTGCCGTTGCCGGTGTTCACGAGGAGGACGCCATGGTCTTTCTGGGCGTTGGCCATGCGTTCTTCCATGACCTTTTTCTTGCGGGCCATGCGCTGGGCATGGCGTTCCGGGTCTTTTGCGTTCTCTCGCATCGTTATTGCTCCTGGCCTTTGAAAAGTTCCGCAACCAGTTTGGGGGCCGTGGGGAAGTAGCCGTGGAAGTAGCTCGCTGTGAGTGAGCCCTGTTTGAACACGCGTTCCCCTTCGCTGCCGTTTTTCTTGGTCGTTCTCATGGCCGGCTCCCGTTCCGTTTCGAGTTCGGAGTGGTGGAAGGTGTGGCCGCGGAGTTCGCCATTGTCGGTGTTCAGGGACTGGATGCCCAGTGCCTTGAGCTTGGGGGCCATGGAGACTTTGCCGGGCATGAGGGCATAGAGGCTGTGTTCGGTGCCGTCTTCCGGGTCGATCATGGTTTCGGTGCAGGCCATCAGGCCGCCGCATTCGGCGTAGATGGGTTTGCCGGCCTGGTGGTGGGCCTGGATGGCGGCTTTCATTTCTTTGTTGTCGGCGATGGTCTGGCCGTGGAGTTCGGGGTAGCCGCCGGGGAGCCAGAGGGCGTCGGCGTTCGGGAGTTCTTTGTCCGTTAGTGGGGAGAAGAACTTGAGGGGGGCGCCCATGGCTTCCAGGAGTTCCGTGTTGGCCCGGTAGATGAAGGCGAAGGCGGCGTCTTTGGCGATGGCGATGGTGGTGCCTTCGAGGAGCCTTGGCGGTTGTTCGGGTGTTGTTGCTTCCAGAGTGACCTGGGCCGGGAGCTGGTCGAGGCCGGCTTCCTTGAGGACCTCGGCGGCGGCATCGAGTTGTTCATCCAGGTCGGTGATTTCGTCGGCCTGGACGATGCCGAGGTGGCGGTCCGGGATGTCGAAGGCCTCATTCCTCGGGATGGCGCCGAGGAGGCTGATGTCTTCGGGCAGGCTCTCCCTGCACAGGTGGGCGTGGTAGCCGCTGCCGGTGCGGTTGGCGATGACTTCCTTCACTTCCAGATCATCGCGGTAGCGGGCGAGGCCCAGAGCAATCGCGCCGAAGGTCTGGCCCATGGCGTTGGCGCCGATGACCGGTAGCGCGGGGATGCCGCAGGCGACGGCCATGTCGGCGGTGCTGGGGTCGCCGTCGAAGAGACCCATGGAACCTTCGACCAGTATCAGGTCAGCGGTCTGGGCGGCTTCGGCGAGGCGCCAGCGGACTTCGTCCATGCCGGTCATCCAGCCGTGGACCTGGTAAACCGGATTGCCGGAGGCTCTTTCGAGGACCATGGGGTCGAGGTAGTCCGGGCCGTGCTTGAAGACGCGGACGTTGCGGCCTTCGTTTTTGTGGAGGCGTGCCAGGGCGGCGGTGACCATGGATTTGCCGTGGCCAGAGCCCGGGGCTGTGATCATGGCGGCGGCGGTGGTGCCTGTGATGGTCTGGGTGTTCATTGAATTCAGCCTCGGTTAGTCCTGTTCCCTGCAGGAGCGAGCTTTGCTCGCGATTGTTTTATCGCTTGCTTTGTCTGGATCGCTTGGATCGCTTGCAAGCAAGCTCCTACAGGGGGGTCATTTTTGGGGGTTCTTTCCGTCATGACGGCACGAATACGGGAGCCCCATCCACCTCCGCCCACGTGAGGGGCTGGCCGTAGAGCTGTTCGAGGGCTTTGGGTTTGAGCATGCTTTCGGCCTCGCCCCAGCAGGCTTCGCCGTCCGGGTACAGGAGCAGGAGGTGGTCGCACCAGCGGGCGGCGAGGTTGAGGTCGTGGAGGCACATGACGACAGTGTGCCCTGCCCTGGCCTGTTCCGAGAGCAGTTCCATCACGGCCACCTGGTGGCGGAGGTCCAGGTGGTTGGTGGGTTCGTCGGCGAGCCAGATGCTGGGGCTCTGGGTCAGGGCCGTGGCCAGGGCGACGCGCTGGCGTTCGCCACCGGATAGGGTACTGACGGAACGATCCGCCAGGTCGCTGAGTTCCAGGCGTTCCAGGGCCTTTTCGGCCATTTCGAGGTCGTCGCCGCCTTCGAGCTGCCAGGGGGACAAAAAGGGGTGCCTTCCGATCAGGGCGGTTTCGAGGACGGTGGCGGGGAAGCCGTCCTGGCGTTCCTGGAAGACGAGGCCGAGCTGCCGGGCGATGGTGCTGCGCCGCATCTGGCGCAATGGGGTGTCGTCGATCCGCACTTCCCCGCTCCTCGGGCGGTTGAGGCCGCCGAGGGTGTGCAGCAGGGTGCTCTTGCCGGCGCCATTGGGGCCGAGGATGCCCCAGGTCTGGCCCGGTTCCATGCGCAGGCTGAGCGGGCGGCCGTCCGCGCGCTCGGGGATGTCGATGATGAGTTCCCGGGTTTCAAGCACGGCCATCAGCGACTCCGGTACAGCAGCACGAGGAAGGTCGGCACGCCCAGCAGGGCGGTGATCACACCCACGGGGAGCTGTTCGGGGGCGATGACGATGCGCGCGAGCGTGTCCGCCAGCGTGAGCAGTGCGCCCCCGGCCAGCGCGCAGGCCGGCAGGATGAGGCGCTGGTCGTTGCCCAGCACCAGCCGGAGCATGTGCGGCACCACCAGCCCCACAAAGCCGATGCTCCCAGCAGTGGTCACGGCCAGTGCGGTGAGCAGGCTGGCGAGCACGTAGATGGTCCATTCCAGCGGGCGCACGGCCACGCCCAGCGCCGCCGCCTGCAGCGGGCCACGTGCGAGGACGTTGAGGCTGCGCCCGAGGGGAATGACCAGCAAGCAGACCAGCGCCAGCGTGATCAGCGCCGGCCAGGGGGTCTGGGCGTAGGTGAGGTCGCCCATGAGCCAGTAGAGCATGCCCGGGAGTTTGTCCGTCGGGCCGATGGCCAGCATCAGTGTGATCACCGCGCCCCAGCCGGAGGCGACCACGATGCCGGTAAGCAGCAGCCGCGCGGGGGTCCAGCTGCCGGTGCCGTGGGCGAGGCCGAAGACCAGGAAGGTGGACAGCAGCGCGCCCGCGAAGGCGGAACCGGAGAGCACGGCGGTGCCGGTTCCGGCAAGCATGGCGGCGAGCGCACCCACCGAGGCACCGCCGGAGACACCGAGCACGTAGGGGTCCGCCAGCGGGTTGCGCAGCAGGATCTGCATGAGCGCCCCGGCCACCGCCAGCAGGCCCCCGGTGGCGAACCCGGCCAGTGCGCGCGGCGCGCGCAGCTCAAAGATGAGGGTGCGGTGCAGTTCACTGCCCTCGCCCAGGATCACCGCCCAGAACTCGCCCGGCGCGATGGTCACGCTGCCGATGGCGACGGCCATCATTAGGGCCAGCAGCCCCAGCAATGCCAACCACACCAGCGGCAGAAAGGGACGCCAGGCGGAAATGGCCATGGAGGCGCTGGCCCGGTGTGCGACGGCCTCAGCGGCGTTCACGGGCGGTCTCCAGTTTCTTGCACAGGGTGGCGCCGCCTTCCAGCAGGCGTGGTGTAGGCCGCTGCAGGGTGGACGGCGGCACGAAGAAAAGGTTGCCCCGCTCGGTGGCGGTCAGCGAGCCGTACTGTTTCCATTCCTGCAACCAGTCCCGGTTCTGCTCGCCCATACCGCCGGCGACGATCGCCTCCGGGTTGCCGGCCAGAACGGATTCCCGGTCGATGCGTGGCACCAGCCGATCGAGCTCCGCGTAGATGTTTTCGCCACCGCACAGTTCAATCACTTCGTGGATGAAGTGTTCGCCATTAACCGTCATCAGCGGCTGATCCCAGACCTGGTAGAACACTGGCACCGGATCGGCATCACCGTATTCATCACGCAGCGACTCGATCCCGGCGCGGAACCGATCGGCTTCCCTGTAGCCCACCTCTTTGGTATCCGCCAGGGTCGAGAGGCGCTCGATGGCGCTGGCGATGCCCTCGAAATCCCTGGGCTCGAGGTAGTACAGGGTGAGGTCCAGCTCTTCCAGCCGCTCGGTCTGTTCCTTGGGGTTACCGGTCACCCAGACAATCACCAGATCCGGCGACAGGCTCAGGATTCGCTCAACATCCAGCCGCTTGAGGCTGCCGATGATGGGCAGTTCCCTGGCGGCCTCGGGGTAGTCGCTGTAGTTGACCACACCCACCACGTCGTCCCCGGCGCCGGCGGCGAAGAGCAGCTCAGTGGCGCCGGGCGAGAGGCTGATGATGCGTTCAGCGGGGCTGTCCAGGCAGACCTCCTTCCCACGATCATCCGTGGCACAGACTTCCGCGTGGGCCGTCGTGGTGGCGACCAGAAAGAGAAGGGCGACGGCGGTGAGTCGGTGCAGCATCCGGATCACTGGCTGTTCCCCTTGTCGATCATGATCATGCGCCCGGTTTCCGGGTCCCGGTAGACCTGGCCCATGGGCTGGAAGCCTTCACCGGATTCGCCCGCGCCCTCGGGCAGTTCCGGCATCTCGCGGCCCGCCTTCACGTCCACGCCGCTCTGCTGCGGATCGTTGGCCCTTTCGGAGGCGGCCAGCGCCACCATCAGGCCAACGGCGAATACCAACATGATATCAGCCAGGTTCGCCAGCGGGCCCATGGGGTCCTCGTCGGTGATGTCGAAACGGCTGCGGCGGTACTCGGGCACACTCATGCCGCGGCCTCCTCCAGCTGGGCCATGGCGCCATCGTACCAGCGGCGGCGCATGCGCCCGAGCAGGAAGCCGATGATGCCGGCAAGCAGGCCGAGGACGGTGGTGTTGAAGGCCACGGTCACCGCCTCCGCCAGCACGTCGAGCTCACCGCGCCCGAGCGCGGCCAGGCCCGGGCCGAGCGGGATCAGGGTGCCCATGAGGCCCATCATGGGGCCGACACGAGCGATCAGGTCGGCGCGGTCAATGCGGCGCTGGGCGCGGGCGGCGAGGGATTCCGTATCACCGCGTTCGATCATCCGGCGCAGGCCGCCGGTGCGTTCACCGATGGCCAGGCCAGTTTCCCAGAGCGCCAGGGCGATCAGCGCCAGCAGCGCGATGATCACCGGCTCCAGGAGGAAGCTCACCATGGAGTCCATGATGTCGAGGGTTGCGGATGTAAACATTGCTTGCCTCCTTCAGGCCTTATGAGAGGCGTCGACCGGCGACGACACCACCACCGAGAAGCAGCAGGACACCACCGCCGATGAACCACGGAAGCAGGACCTGTCCGCCCTCGGCCGAGGCCTTTTGCGCATCGGGTTGCTCGGACGTTTGTTCCGTTTTCTTTTCCGATTGCTGCTGGGCCTTCTCTTCGGCTTCCTGCTGCTTGGGTTTCTGTTTCATAGTGACTTCGCGCATGCTCACCGGCTGGGCCTTGCCGGACTCCGGCGATTGCATGCGCGCGGCATCGAGGACGGCCCTGAAGTCTTTCTTCAGCTCGGCATCGCTCAGGTTCTCGGCCACCCACTGCATGGTGGGGTGGTCCGGGCGGGTGTGGCCGCTGCCGGGCAGGCCGTTCTCGACGACGAGTTGGGCGAACTCCTGGCGCAGTTTCTTGAGGGTTTCCTCGTCGGGCTTCCAGAAGCCGCGATGCGCGGCCACCAGTGTGATCGCCTGCATGTGGGTTTTGACGTGGACGTTGTGGTCCTTCTCGAGGAACTTATCGAGACCCAGGTTGTGACGGTCCTCGAAGTAGACCTCGTTGATGTCGTCCCAGACGGCGGATTTCACCACGTCCGGGCTCGTCACCTGCCAGCCCCAGAGGTTGTCGAGGAAGTCCGCGGACATGGTGCGTGCGCCGGCGTAACCCTGCTCCATCAGCGGTTTGATCCACTGCGGGTTCAGGTTCTGGCCACGCAGCTCGCTGAGCAGGGCCTGCTGCAGGGATTCGACCCTGGGGTTGTCCGGATCCGCATGCATGAGCACGCGGTTGGTCGGGGCCTCGCCGGTTTCGTGTTCCACGGCCATGGAGAGCCCGCCCTGGAAGTCGAAGCCGTCGTCGTTGTCGAGCAGGCCGTAGACGTGGCTGGCGCGGCCGAGATAGGTGCGGCCGACGTCATCCAGACGATCCTTGAAGGCATCGTGCGCAGGGCGGCCTCCCTCTTTGTCGCCGCCGAAGGCGTAGCCCATGCGGCGGGTGTAGGCGTCGGCGACCTTGCCGCGGTCGTCCCAGGCGCCGGAGCGGTCCGCGAGGCGGTTGACGCCGGCGCCGTAGGAGCCAGGGGCAGTGCCGAAGACGCGCAGGGCCGCATCCGAGCCGGCTTTTTGGGCCTTGGCGCCGTTGGCCATCATGGCCTTGGTATCGGCGACCCAGCGGGCGGCCACGTCATTCTTCGCGAGGCTTTCACTGCCGGGGTCGCGCATTTCCTCGGGCAGCGGTTCCATGGCGGCTTCCAGGGCGCGGTCCAGCTGCGGGTGCTTGTTCATGATGGTCTTGTAGGCGCCATCCAGGGCCAGGCGCGAGGCCTGGTCGAGCAGCACCAGCTGGTCCTCGTAGAGGTCCCGGAACAGGCCGGAGGTGGTGAAGAGTGCGTCGCGGCGGCGGTTGCGCTCATCCAGCGGCATGCGCTCGAGGCCTTCCACGATGCCACGGGAATTCCACTTGGGCTTGATGCCGAGCATGTCCAGGCCGAAGGCGATCATCACGCCCTCGTCACGGACGGTATCGGAGGCCCAGAGGACGATGGCCTCGCTGCCCTCGGCCTTGGGGTCACCCTTGTTGCGGGCGTCCTTGGCCATTTCCGCGCCCAGGGACCAGGCGACGCGGGTCGGGACCAGGTCGCTGGACAGGGCGTGGAAGTTGCGGCCGGTGGGCAGTACCGCCGGGGTTCGCACGGGGTCGTTGCCCTCGCCCGGCGGGACGAAGCGGCCGTCGAGGCCGGCCATGAGGTGGTCCATCTCTTCGCCGGGGGAGGCCTTGAGCTTCTCGCGCCACTTGGGCTTCGGCTCCTCGTCGTCACCGGCCATGGAGTTGAGCATGGTTTCGATGCCTTCCTGTTCCCAGTCACGCCCGAAGACGTGCAGGCCGAGGGGCATGAAGCTTTCCTGCATGGTGGTCAGGTAGTGGCCCACCTCGTGCACCAGGAGTTCGTCATCCACGTCTTCCAGGTGGACGGTTTCCTCGTCGTGGTGGTGCTCGTGGCCATGCCCGTCACCGTCCTCATGCTTATGGGCGTGGGCGTGCTCGCCGCCCTCTTCCGGCGCCTCGACGTCTTCATGCTTGTGGTGATGTTCGGTCTCGGCGTGCACCTCGCCCTCTTCGTGCTTACCCTCTTCTTCGCCTTCCTCCTCGTTGTGCTCTTCTTCACCGTGGTGGTGCTCGGCGGCGAGTTCCTTCTCGATATCCTGGACCATGTCCAGTTCCCTGAGGCGCTTGCGCAGTTCCTTCACGGCACGGTCGCGCGAGGAGGAATCCGGATCGTTGGAGGACTCCCAGGTTTCGACGAGCTGGCGCAGTTCCAGCAGGTTGTCGTAGAGCTTGGTGGTTTCCAGCGGCGGCGTGAGGTGGCTGATCATTACACCCATGGCGCGGCGCTTGGCCTGGATGCCCTCGCCCACCCCGTCAACGATGTAGGGGTAGATGAGCGGGAGATCCTTGCCCAGCAGCTCCGGGTAGTCGTCCTCGGCCAGGCCCGCGCGGCGCCGGGGCAGGAACTCGCGGGTGGAGTGGCGGCCCAGGTAGACGAGCGCGTCCGCGTTGAAGTCCTTGCGCAGCCACTGGTAGAAGCCGACGTACTGGTGGGTGGGCGGGAAGGTGGTGTTGGCGTGCAGCAGTTCCTCGCTCACTTCCCAGCCACGCGGCGGCTGCGGGCCGATGAAGACGTTACCGAAATGGATGCCGGGGAACAGCATCTCGCCTTCGTGAACCATGGAGCGGCCCGGCGCTTCGCCCCAGCCCGAGAGGCCGGGGATGCCGGTGCGGATCAGGGCATCGCGGATGCTGGTGACCTTCTCCGTCGAGTTCTGCTCATTGCGGAGAACGGCGCGCCAGCCGGTCTGGTACTGGTCGAGCAGGTCCAGAGCGCGCTGAGTGGCGTCGTGCTCGTAGTTGCGCAGCATGTGGCGCAGGTCCTTCACGCCGTTCTTGAGCAGGTCGTTACCCAGCTTGGTATGGCCGTTGTTGGCGGCGTTCTTCAGCTGGGCGTGGAGGTAGCCCACGGGGCCGTGCTGCATCTCCGCCTGGACTGCTTCCGGCAGTTGCTTGAACCGTTCCAGATAGGTTTCCTTACTCACGGAGGGGACCTTGCCGGCCAGATCTTCCAGTCCGGACTGCTGGTCCGGGAGGTTCACGCCACGATCCTGGATCTCATCCAGCAGGGCTTCCGGGGACTCGGGAAGCTCGCCCGTCTTGTAGCCCTCAGCCTTGAGCCGCTGCAGGATCTCGAACAGGGATTCCGGGACGTTGAGCTTGTCCGCGCCGATGTTCTGCCGGCCCGGCGGGTGATTGTAGTAGACCACCGCAACACGCTTGTCCGAGTTCTCCTTGGTCTGGAGCGTGACCCAGCGATCCATCCGGTTCGCGAGGGCGTTGACGCGCTCGGCCACCGGCGTGGTCAGCGTGAGTTCCACGCCCGTTTCCTCATCGATGCGCGGCGGCTCGGCCACCGCCAGCACCATGGGCTGGCTGATGCCCTGGAGTTCGGGCATGGCGAGCTGGTAATGCACCGAATCCCACGGCAGCCCTTCATCGGAGAGCAACCATTCGGGCTTGGTGAGCTTGGAGATGCGGATCCCCTTGATGACCGGCACATCCAGGTTATTGAACGCTTTGGTCACGGCTTCGCGGCCATCGCCACCGCCAACGGTGAAATACTGCAGGCTGACGATGCCGGACAGCGTAGCCGGCTGGATCCGTTCCTCCAGCGTCTTCACCGCTTCAACGCTCGCCCCACCCCAACGGGCCAGGATGGTGAAGCACTGGATGCCGCGCTTTTCCATCTGCTCGCAGGCGGCGTCCAGCAGGTCCCGATCGCCGGGGCGGTCGCCCGAATCCAGGTCCAGCAGGGCCACGGCCGGGCCTTCCTCCAGGTTGAGGGAATCCGGATCGGCACTGGCTTCGCCATTACGGTAGTACCGGATGGGCTCGCGGGGCTTGGGTTCCGGCACCTCGATGTCATACCCGGCCTGGGCCAGCGCCCAGCGGAAGAGGCCATCCATGTGCTCGGGGCTGCGGCCCTGGTAGAAGGCGCGGCCGGTGAGCCATTCCGCCTGCTCCGGGTACTGCTTGCGGCGTTCATCCAGGTGCGCGGCGGGGTCCTCGCCGGGTTCAGGGTTCGCGACCATCTCGTTGATGGTCCTGTCCGAGAGATCCGCCATCACGCGCTCGCCCTCGAGCCGGGAAAGGCGGGTTATGCCGCGCTTGCTGTTCATGGCCATGATGGGCACGTCCGCCCCCGGCCCCTGGTCACGCACCAGCCGGCGGATGCGGCCCGACTCCTCGCCAAAAACGGCGGCCAGGATGAGCGCGTCCGCGTCGCTCCAGAGGTCCGTAACCTGTTCGTCGGGAAGATCCTTCAGCTGCTCGGGCGTGCGCAGCACGATCTCGTGTTCCGGGAACGCGGCCAAATGCTCCTCGGCGCCCGCCGCCATTTCGGCGGAGGAGCGGTCCGAGACGATGCCGACGATGGTGGCGGCGTTAAGCGCCGGTGCAGCCACCAGGATGAAGCATGCGACCAGCAGGCGCTTCATTGCCACGGCTCCCAGCGGATACCGACAAACGCGGAGAGATCGCGCGTGTTGTAGGTGTTCGCGAGCTGGTAGTCACTGTTGGTCAGGTTCTCAACGCGCGCCTCGAGCTTCAGGCCCTCGCGGAGCTGACGGGTTGCGGCCAGATTCACGACCCCGTAGCCGGCCAGGGTGGTACTCCCATCCGGGCGTTCACCGGCGACTTTCGCTTCCACGGAGAGCCGTGTCCGGTTGTCGAGGTCATGCCCAAGCACCAGGCTTGCTTTCTCATCCGGCCGCCGTGCCAGACGTTCCCCGGTGGTGCGATTCTCGGCCTTCTGGAAAGTGGCACTGAAATCCAGGTGCCAGTCCTGGAGGGAGCGACCGTAGATGAACTCCAGCCCCTGAATCTCGGCCTCATCCACGTTCACCGCCTGGAAATCCTGCCCCTGGTACGCAATCAGGTCATCGATGCGGGTCACGAACAGGTTCACCTCCGCCCGTTCACTGCCGCCCTGGTCCCGGAAACGCACTCCGAGCTCACCGCTGCGGGACTCCTCGGGTTCAAGATCAGGGTTACCAGCGTAGAGTCCGCCAAAGAACCCTGGGCTGTAGAGTTCGTTGGCACTGGGCGCCTTGAAGGCCGTGCCCAGGGAGGCTCTGAGGCGCACACCCTGCTCAACAGGAATGCCTCCGGCCAGTTGCCATGTGGTGGCGCTGCCGAAATCCCGGTTGTCGTCGTGGCGCACGGAAGCTTCTGTGTCCAGGCCGTCGAACATGCCGCGCCAGAGCGCGTAGACACCAGTGTTGCCGAGTGTCTTGTCAAAATCCTCGGTCCCGGTTATCCGGTCCTCGGAGAGAACATTCGCCTCGCGGAAATCCGCGCCGAACTGCACCGTCTGGCTCTCGGTGACGCTCACGTCATGACGCCAGTCAACGGTGGTACGGCGGGTGCGGATGAGGTTATGGACGTCGTCACTGCGGGCCCCGAAGTTCTCCAGCTGATCTTCCGAATAGCCCACACCGATCTCATGATCCCAGGCCGCCATCAGCGACTGTTCCAGCGAGACCCGCGAACTCAGGTTGCGGGTATCCTGCTCTCCAGTCTCGAACTCGCCCTGGCTGTTGGTGGTGGAGAACTCCACGGCACTGCTGTTGGCCCAGACACGGCCGGTCAGGCGGGTTTCTGCGGCAACGGGTGCGGAGGCGAAGCCGGATACGGTCCGCCCCCGGTACCCATGATCCTCCTGAACACCGGCGCCTTCCTCCTGGGAAGGGAATCCGTCCGTCGCCTCATAGCCAACATTCAGGCCATAGCGCACGGGGCCGTCATCGCCGAAACCCGCTTCAACCTGGCGGGTCCGGTTACTGCCGCCGCGCAGCCTCAGGTAGGGCTCGTCCGGCTCCCGGGAGAACACCTGAACCACGCCACCGATGGCGTCCGAGCCGTAGAGGCTCGCGCGCGGACCACGAACAATCTCGATGCGCTCGACGCTGGCCGGCGGCAGGGCCCGCCAGGCGAACTGGCCGGTGGTTGCCGAGGACACCCGCATACCATCCATCAGGACGAGTGTGTGGTCCGATTCGGTGCCGCGCAGAAAAACGCTGTTGTTGGCGCCACGCCCACCGTTACGGGCAACGTCGACACCTGGCTCGGTCTGCAGAAGATCAAACGTTGACTGGGGCTGGCGCTGCTCAATCTCTTCGCGATCGATGACGGAAACGGCCGAAAGCGCCTCGTCGGCGGTCTCTGTCATCCGGGAAGAAGTAACGATAAGCGGATTAAGTTCCAGCGAGGAAACCTGAGTGATCCCATCAGCAGTCTGAGCCGTAGAAACGGATGCGCTAAGACTGATTGCAGCTGCCAGAGGCAGAATGGCCTGTCGGTTGGTCATGGTGTAACTCCCTGTTGCCTGCTGCGCTTCCCCGCACAGCATTGCTGGACGCGTCGCGGGGGCAGACTCAGGGTGACAGGCGGCGGGAGGTTGAATAGTGCGCAGCGTGAGCCGCGGGGGAAGATCCGGCCGGCCTGTCGTTGCCCTCCGCAACGCATGGCGATCCCTTCAGGCCGGTCTACGGGCTGATGAGCGGATGCCCATGGCATCCCCAGCGACCGCCTTCCCATGCTTCTCCGGCACAGTGGCGTGATGGCCGCCTTTGACTCAATCACCGTTGCGGGGGCAGCGCCGGCCTCGCTGCGTCATGCAGCTCACCGGCTTCCCGTTTCATCCCTGCCACAGCAGGGACACCTGAAAGTGGATCGAACCCTACCAAGGGCCCATGACCGGGTCAACTCAGTCATGAATGCCAGAACCAGCCACCGGGCACGGGAAGTACGGATGACGGGCGGCTTGGACTTCCACCTGGCGCTGGCTATCATAGGCCGCCTGACGATTAACACTGGACATTGGATGGAAGGGATTTGCTGAAAACTCAACTCAGGGAACTCGGGCAACGCCTGAGCTGGACCGGCTGGTTTCTGTTAGCCAATGGCGTACTGGCTCTTCTGGTTGGCCTGCGTTATCTGCCCTGGATCACCATTCCAGACGGTACCACCGGCATCTATGTCACCTTCCTGTACCTGGCGCAGTTCCCGCTGCTGGCACTGGTCGCCGGCCTGCCGCTGCTGGTGATCGGACTCATCCCCAGCCGCCGGCTGCTCATCGCTTTGGGGACGGTGTATGCAACGGGCGCTCTCGGGCTCCTGCTGATTGATACCGTCACCTATGCCCAGTTCCGTTTCCATCTCTCCGGGTTTGTTCTGGATATGGCCCTTAAGGGTGGCACCCAGATCTTTGCCTTTCCCTGGCAGATGTGGGCCATAGCCGGCGGCGCGACGCTCGGGCTGCTGCTTCTGGAGCTGGTCATGGGCATCTTCCTGTTCCGGCGGCGGCCACGGGGGCGCTGGCTGGCACTCGGTATTGCCACCGTCTTTGCCGGCCAGCTGGTTGTGCACGGCTGGCACGCCTGGGCGGATGCCAACCACGACAGCCGCATTACCTCAATCACCCGGGCCATGCCGCTGTATTACGGCGCAACCGCCAAGCGTTTCATGGAAAAGAACGGACTGGTGGACCCCGAGGCCATCCGGGAACAGAGCGCTGCCAGCGCGCTCACCACTGGCGGCGGCGGTGGCCAGTTGGATTACCCCACCGAGCCCCTGAGCTGTGAAAGGCCGGCCGAACGCCCCAACGTGCTGGTGATCGCGATAGACGGCGCCCGCGGCGACATGGTCGATCCCCGGTGGATGCCGAACATCCATGAATTTGCGGGCAGGAGCCTGCAGTTCACGGATCACTACAGCAATGGTAATGCCACCAAGCCGGGCATTTTCACCCTGTTCTATTCACTGCCCAGCGGCTACTGGGAGGCGTTCACCACCGCCAAACAGCCGCCGGTGATGATTACGCGCATGCAGGAACTGGACTACCGGATGAAGATCCTGAGCTCCGCGCCGCTGATCAGCCCCGCGTTCACCAAGAACGTCTTCGCTTCTGTGGACGATCTGCGCCTGGAAACACCCGGGGACAAACCCTGGGACCGTGACACCCGCATCACCAATGACTGGTTGGACTTCACTGCGCAGCACAGTGAGGCCAGCACCGGTGAGCCATTCTTCGGGTTCCTGTTCTACGACACACCACACAACCACCGGGTGCCGGACGATTATCCGGTAAAATTCCAGCCATACTGGGATCCGGTGAACAAGCTGGCCCTGGGCCCGGACTTCAACCCGGAACTGATGCGCAACAACTACAAGTCCACCCTGCATTTCGTGGACAATCAGGTCGGGCGCGTGCTTTCCGACCTCCGTGACCGGGACCTTCTGGATTCCACCATCGTCATGATCACCGGGGACCATGGCCAGGAGTTCAACGAATACGGAAAGAATTACTGGGGCCACGGCAGCAACTTCGGGCAGTACCAGCTGCACACCCCCATGATCGTGCACTGGCCGGGACGTGACAGCCGAACCATCGAGTACCGCACTGAGAACTTCGATGTTGCCCCTACGCTCATGGGCAGGGCCCTTGGCTGCGGCGCCACGGCCCCGGAGACCTATGCCACCGGCAACGGCCTGTTCCAGAAGCGCGAACGGGACTGGAGCATTGCCCACAGTTACATGGACTACGCGGTGTTACTGGACGATCACCGGATCGTTCAGTATGCCTCAGGCCGGGTGGAAACCGTGGACGATGAGCTCAATCCGGCGCCGGAGTTCCGGCCGGATCCCCGCACTATCAAGGAAGTGCTCCAGGAAATGTCCCGGTTCTACCGCTAGAGGGTCTGGAGCGCACGCGCCAGCTGTTCCCATTCGGGCTCTGCCCCAGGCAGGCCAAAGCGCAGGGCGGGCGGCGCCTCGAACACACGCACCAGCACCGCCTGCGCGGCCAGCGCCTCTGCGACCCGCCCAGGCTCATCATGGGGGCAGTACGCAAAGTACGGCGCACTGCCCCGGGGAGCCAGGCCGGCGCTCCTGAGCAGTGCGACGAGGCGGTCGTGCCCGTGATGAAGCTGGCTTGCAGCGGCTTTCTGCCAGGCCGTATCCGACAGGGCCTGCTGCGTCAGATAGCGCGCAGGGTGGCTGACAGCCCAGGGGCCAAGCAGCTCACCAAGCGAGCCACAGAGCCCGCCAGGTCCGAACACCAGTCCGGCCCGCAGGCCTGCCAGCCCGAAGAACTTGCCCATGGAACGGTAAACCACCAGTCCTTCACGTCCCGTCTCAGGCACCAATGTCTGAGTCGGCTCCGCGTCGATAAAGGCTTCATCCACCACCAGCCAGCCCCCATGGGCCGCCAGTTGCTCGTGGCAGGCCACCAGATCACGGGCCATCACCGGCTCCCCTGTGGGGTTGTTGGGATTGATCCAGACCAGCGCATCCAGCGCGGCCAGCTCCTCATCGCTGGGCAGGGTCGTGAACGGGATAACCTCATGCCCGGCAGCCCGCCACCCTTCGGCGTGTTCAACATAGCCCGGGTCCGGCACGCCGATGCGCCCCGGGGCCCTTAATCGGGGAAGGGCCTGTATCGCGGCCTGGGTTCCGGCCACGGGAAGACATCCGGCATCTGGCGGCGCACCGGCCCAGTGCCGTGCCTGAGCCGGTAGACCGTCGTCCTCCTCCGGGAGCCGCTGCCAGACTTCAGCCGGCACCGCTGGAACCGGCCACGGCCAGGGGTTGATGCCAGTCGAAAGGTCCACCCACTGGCCGCGGGGAATCCCCCACTGCTGTACCGCCTGGTTCAGTCGGCCACCGTGTGTTGCCATTACCACAGCCCTCCCCGGCCCAGAGCTTCCACCAGCACCGTCACGATGGCCACCGCAAGCATCCAGAGCACAAGACTGCGCTGGATCAGCGTGATGGCGGATGGGATGGTAAGCGCATCGGGCAGCTCGCCATAGCCGAGCAGCGGCCGCTCACGCCAGCCGTCGTGATAGGGCGCACGCCCGCCAAGCCGTACGCCCAGCGCGCCCGCGCCGGCTGCCATCACAGGGCCGGCATTGGGGCTCTCCCATGCCCGGGCCTGGGTTTTCCAGCACCTCAGTGCCATCCGCGTGCGGCCCGCAAGCGCGTACCCCAGCGCGGTCAGCCGTGCGGGAGCCCAGTTCAGGGCATCATCCAGCCGGGCCGCCACCCTGCCAAAGCGGTTGAACCGGTCGCTGCGGTAGCCCCACATGGCGTCCAGTGTATTCACGGCCCGATGCAGCAACAGCCCCGGAAGACCGGCAACCAGGAACCAGAAGAGGCTCGCGAAGATCGCATCCGCGCCATTCTCCAGCAGGGATTCCGTCGTAGCCTTGGCGATGGCTTCTTCATCCAGCCCCCGGGTATTGCGGCTGACCATCATGCCCACACGTTCACGGGCCGTCTCCAGATCCTCATCCATCAGTGGCTGGTAAACCGCCATACCGTGCTCCGCCAGGCTGCTGTGGCCGATGCAGACCCACAGAAGAATCACCGCCACGACCAGCCCATAGGGCCACGGCAGCGCCGACGCCACCAGGGCAACGCCGATCACCGGCAGCACCACCAGCACGGTTGCCAGCCCGCCAGCCAGAATGCCCCCCCGCCCACAGGGATTCAGCGCAGCTTCAATACGGTCCGCATACCAGCCCAGGCCTACCAGTGGATGCCACCGGCGGGGCTCGCCCACCAGAAAATCCAGAACGAGGGCCAGCAGGCAGCTCAGAAGCGCCACTGCCATCACAGAAACTGCCGCACCAGAGCCGCCGCTACGAACCCTGCGCCGATGGCCGGCAGGGAGCGGCCCGTGGCAACCATGATCACCGCCGTGGTCAGCAGCGCCGCCTTGGCACCCAGATCCCCGGCGAAGGCCATGGGCACGACAATGGCGATCAGAACGGAGCTGGCCATGGCATTGATGAAGCTCTCCACCCGGCGGCTCAGGGGGACCCGTGCCATCAGGAAGGCGCCCCCGAAACGGGTGCCCAGGGTCACCAGAGACATGATGAGAATGATGGCCAGGATGCCGAGGGTTGTGGTCTCAATACTGGTCATGATGCGGCTCCAGCCAGAAGAGACCCACAACGCCGCCGGCCAGCGCGCCCACGATCACATGGGTGTGCGGCGGCAGCCATCGCCAGGCGAGCACCGCCGAGATGCCCGCCACCGTCCATGCCACCAGAATCCGCCGTGATTTCGGCCCGCCCAGTGCCATGGTCAACAGGAAACATCCCAGCACCATATCCAGCCCGAAGGCTTCCGGGTTCTGAACAAGCCCGCCGAAATAGCCACCGAAGAGGGTACCCGCCACCCAGGCCATCCAAAGCACCAGACCACCACCGAGGATGGCTTCCAGATTCTCGCGCCCGGCCTGATACTGCTGGAAGGAGCGCGCCCAGTTGGCGTCGGTCAGCACCAGCAGTATGCCGTAACGCCGCGCCGGCGGGAGCTTGCGGAGCACGGGGTAGAGCGAGGCGCCCATGAGGATGTGACGGGAGTTGATCGCCAGCACTATGGCGACCAGGGGGATCAGCGAGACCTCCTGCCCCCAGAGCCCCAAAGCCGCGAACTGGGCGGCACCGGCGAAGACGGTGACACTCATCAGGCCCGCCTGCCACGGCAGCAGCCCCGCCTGCCCGGCCGCCAGACCGAACGCGATACCGAATACGGTTACGAAAACCGCAATGGGCAATAACTGGAAGAACTCGGCTTTCACCTGATCGGGGTTGAGCCGATAGGTGTCCGTCTTCGCGTCAGTGGCCATGAGGTGTCCCGGGCAATCGGATGGATCGAACGGGGATTCTATAGCCCGGACAGTGCCCGGTAAAGGCGCCACCCTGGCACTCCCGCAGTCTTCGGAGTAAGGTGCACCCATTTCAGCAATGCGATACTGAATGATGACCGACCCCTTCTGGCAGCTGCCCCTTCCGCAACCTTCCCGCGCCCACTATGACCGGGCCCTGGCCCGCCAGCAGCAGCTGACCAAGCCACCGGGCTCACTCGGGCAGCTGGAAGCACTGGCCTGCCACCTCTGTGCCCAGCAGCACCGCGACCGCCCGGCCGTGGACCGGGTGCATGTGGCGGTTTTCGCCGCGGACCATGGCATTGCGGCCGACGGGGTCTCGGCCTTTCCCCAGGAAGTGACGGCCCAGATGGTGGCCAACTTTGCCGCCGGCGGCGCGGCCATCAGCGTTCTGGCCCGCCAGCTGGGCGCCTCACTGGAGGTGGTCAATCTGGGCGTGGCCCACCCGCTGCCGGACGATCGGGGCGTGACGGACGAATGGATTGCGGCAGGCACCGGCAATCTCATGAAGGAACCCGCCATGACGGCGGAGCAGCTGGAACAGGCCCTGGAGGCTGGCGACCGCTCGGCGGCACGCGCCTCCGAAGCTGGGGCGGAACTGTTCATCGGCGGTGACATGGGCATCGGCAACACCACCAGTGCCTCCGCTCTGGCCAGCCTGCTGCTCGGGGCCCGTGTGGAGGAGCTCGTCGGCCCGGGAACCGGGCTGGATGAGGTTGGCGTGGCCCGCAAGGCCCGCCGCATCCGGGCGGCCCTGCAGCGCCACGGCAGCGACACGGACCCGTTCAATGCCCTCGCCTCGCTCGGCGGCTTTGAGATCGCCGCGCTTGCCGGCGCCATGATCGGTGCGGCCCACCGGGGGATCCCGGTCCTGGTGGATGGCTTCATCGTTACCGCGGCCGCCCTGGCCGCAACGCACCTGAGCCCGAACCTGATGACCTGGCTGCATTTCTCCCACCAGTCACGTGAGTCCGGTCACCGCTACCTGCTTGACGCCATGGGGGCCACGCCGGTTCTGGACCTGGACATGCGCCTGGGCGAAGGCAGCGGTGCCGCCGTGGCCGTTCCAGTGCTACGCTCTGCCTGTGCGCTCCACAATGAGATGGCAACCTTCACGGAAGCGGGAGTAAGCGATGGCTGACAGCGCCGAGCAACCGGGCACCTTTTTCGACCTGATCCGCCATGGCGAGCCGGAAGGCGGCCGCAAGTACCGCGGCCTGATCGATGACCCGCTGAGTGACCAGGGCTGGCAGCAGATGCAGGCGCAGGTTTTTGAGTCGGATCAATGGGATGCGGTTCTGACCTCACCCCTGAAACGCTGTGCCGATTTTGCCGCCTCGGTGGCCGAGGCCCGGGGCCTGCCCCTGCTGGAGGAGCCGGACCTGCGCGAGATGAGCTTTGGTGACTGGGACGGGCACTCGCCGGAGGCGATCGCCCGGGAGACCCCGGAAGCGTTGCAGGCGTTCTGGCGGGATCCGGTCCACTGCCCTCCGCCGGGGGGTGAGAACATCGGCGTTTTCTACCGGCGGGTTGAGGGCGCCATGATGCACTGGCGGGAACAGCTGGAGGGTCAGCGTACACTGCTGGTGTGCCATGGCGGGGTTATCCGCATGATCCTGGGGATGGTCATGGCAACGCCGCTGGAGCATGCCATGGGTGCCGTGTCCGTGCCCTTTGCCTGCCGCAGCCGGATCCGGATGGACCGGATCGCAGAAACCAGCGAGTGGCTCAGCTGCCTGATTGCCCACCAGCCGGGGAACCCTTGAGAACCTGGGGCAGCCCGGCCACCGACAGCACCACCTGATCGCAGCGCTGGGCCAGCGCCTGGTTGAGCCAGCCCATTTCATCGCAGAAGCGGCGGGTCAGTGCGTCCATGCCGATCACGCCCAGCCCCACCTCGTTGCTGACGATCACCAGCGGCCCGGGGTAGCGTTCCAGCTGGGCCAGAAAGGCCTCGCGCTCGCGTTCCAGCGCGCCCTCCTCTTCTCCCAGAAGGTTGCCCAGCCAGAGACTCATGCAGTCAATCAGCAGGCAGGGTGCTTCTTCCCGGTGTCTTGCCAGGACGCCGCCCAACGCCACCGGCTCCTCATCCAGCCCCCAGTCATCCGGCCGCCTCTGCTGGTGACGGGCGATCCGGTCGACCATTTCGCCGTCATCAGCAGTGGCTGTGGCCACGTACACCACAGGCCGGCCGCAGGCAGCCGCCTCGGCTTCGGCCAGGGCGCTCTTGCCTGAGCGGATACCGCCCAGGATCAGTGTCCGGTTGCTCATCATCGGCTCCGTTTGCGGTGGCCCAGTGGCACCCAGAAGGGCGTCTCGTCCGAGCCCACTTCCTTCAGGGGAACCCCGTAGAGGTGTTCCAGCCGGTCCTCGGTCAGCAGTTCCGCCGTATTACCGGCCTCCCAGGTGCCGTCAGCGTACAGCATCAGCAGGCGGTCCGCGTACTGGCTGGCAAGATTCACATCGTGCAGCGAGACCATGATCAGCCGCCCGTCGTCCGCATAGTCCCGGAAGCGGTCCATCAGGGCCACCTCGTGGCGCACGTCCAGGTGGTTGACGGGCTCATCCAGAAGCAGGGCGCCGGGCTCCTGTGCCAGAAGGGTGGCAATGGCCACGCGGCGTTGCTCGCCGCCGGAGACCTGGTCCGCCCGAAGCTCGGCGAGCTCCAGCAGGCCGGTCTCCTCCAGGGCGCGTTCAACCGCGGCGTGATCCTCCCGGCGCAGCGGCCGCCACGGCGGCCTGTGGGCATAGCGCCCGGCACTGACCGTCTCGCGCACGGAATAGGGAAAAGCCACGTCCTGGTGCTGGAGGAGCAGACCGAGCCGGCGGGCCAGGACCTTGCGCGGCATGCGCCGGAGGTTCACGCCGTCGACAGCAACCTGTCCTGCCAGCGGCGGCACAAGCCCCGCCAGGGTGGCCATAAGCGTGCTCTTACCGGAGCCGTTCTCGCCCAGGACGGCCCAGAATTCCCCGGATCGGGCCTCCACCGTCACCGGCCTGGTGAGCGCCTGGCCGCGATGCCCGAACACAAGCCCATCCAGCTGCAGTGATGCCATCAGCCACCGATCCTTGTGCGCTGCAGCATGTAGAGAAATACGGGAATGCCCACGATCGCCGAGAGAATGCCAACCGGAATCGACCCCGGGATCAGCGGCAGACCGGCGATCGCATTGAGGCCCGTCAGATAGATACCGCCCACCAGAACCGAGAACGGCAGCAGTATGCGGTGGCGCGCGCCGACACGGAGCCGGACCAGGTGCGGCACCACCAGACCGACGAAACCGATGGGCCCGGCCAGCGTCACCGCCAGGGCTGTCAGTACCGCCGCCAGGACATAGCACACCAGGCGCACCCGGTGCACCTCCACGCCCAGCACCGCAGCCTGTTCATCGCCACGCACCAGCAGATCCAGTGCCGGTGCCATGACCCAGCCGGCCACCAGTGCCAGCGCCAGGGCGACCAGGCCCCACCAGGGGGAGATGGAACGGGTCAGGTCGCCCATCAACCAGTAGAGCATGTCGTGCACGGAGGCGCTGGATTCCATCGCCAGCAGGAAGCTGATAACGGTGCTCCAGCCAGCGGCCATCACGACCCCGGTCAGCAGCAGCCGTTCCCGGGGCACCCGGGCATCACCGCCGCCGACCAGAAACACCACTGCCAGGGAGAAGAGGCTCGTCACCAACGCGGAACCGGAGATCCACCAGCCGCCCAGCCCGAGCAGCATGCAGACCAGACCGGCACTGGCGGCCCCGCCGGAAACACCGAGCACATAGGGCTCCGCCAGGGGCGTGCGCAGCAGCACCTGCATGAGCACACCCGCCATGGCCAGCATGCCCCCAACGGCAAACCCGGTCAGCAGCTCCGCCAGCAGGGCGTTACCCATCGTCCTGGATGGAGAGCTTGTCCACCGAGCTGGACAATTCGTCTGCCGTGGCCGCATCGGCCCCGAGCTTGATCATCAGGCGCAGGTCATTGGCCGAGTCCGCATGGGCCAGGGCATCCTTGTAGGTGATCCGGCCGTCGGCGTAGTGGTGGTACAGCGCCTGATCGAAGGTCTGCATGCCCGCCTCGCCGGATTTGGTCATCAGGTCCTTGAGCTTGTCCACCTCGCCCTTGCGGATCATGTCCTGGGCCAGCGGTGTATTGATCAGCACCTCGATCGCCGCGACCCGGCCGTTGCCGTCCGGCGTGGGGATGAGCTGCTGGGCCACGATGGCCTTGAGGTTGAGCGACAGGTCCATCCAGATCTGGTTGTGCACTTCCGGGTTGAAGAAGTTGATGATCCGGTCCAGCGCCTGGTTGGCGTTGTTGGCGTGCAGGGTGGCCAGGCACAGGTGGCCGGTCTCGGCGAATGTGACGGCGTATTCCATGGTCTTGGCGGTACGCACCTCGCCAATGAGGATGACGTCCGGCGCCTGGCGCAGGGTGTTCTTGAGCGCGGTCTCGAACGAGTCCGTATCCACCCCCACCTCGCGTTGGGTGACAATACACCCGCGGTGCTGGTGGATGAACTCGATGGGGTCTTCCACCGAGACAATGTGCCCGCGGCTGTTCTGGTTGCGGTAGCCGAGCATCGCCGCCAGCGAGGTGGACTTACCCGTACCGGTGGCACCCACGAAGATGATGAGGCCCCGCTTGGTCATGGCCAGCTCACTGATGATGTCGGGCAGGCCCAGGTCGTCCAGCTGTGGAATCTCGGTCTCGATCCGGCGCAGAACCATGCCGCACAGGTTGCGCTGGAAGAAGGCGCTGACACGGAAGCGCCCGATACCCCGGGCACTGAGCGCGTAGTTGCATTCGTTGTTCTCGTCGAACTCCCGCGCCTGCTTGTCCGTCATTGAGCCGTACACCAGCTCCCGGGTTTTCTCCGGCGTCAGTGGTTCCTTGGTGACCGGCACGATGCGCCCGTTGATCTTGACGCTCGGCGGCACACCGGTGGTGATGAACAGGTCGGAGCCGTTTTTATCGACTACAACCTTGAGCAGCTTTTCGAGTTCCATGACCGTATTCCCCGCCCCTTATCAGAAATTGTCCGGCATCTTGGCCTTGGCCTGGGCCTCCTCGCGGGAGATGGTGCCCTTCTGCAGCAGGTTCTGCAGGTGCTGGTCCAGGGTCTGCATGCCCAGCTGACCGCCCGTCTGGATGGCGGAGTACATCTGCGCCACCTTGTCCTCGCGGATCAGGTTCCGGATGGCCGAGTTGCCGATCATGATCTCGTGCGCGGCAACCCGGCCGCCACCGTTTTTCTTCAGCAGTGCCTGGGAGACCACCGCCTGCAGGGATTCCGACAGCATCGAGCGTACCATGGCCTTTTCCTCAGCCGGGAATACGTCCACTACGCGGTCGATGGTCTTGGCGGCGGAGGTGGTGTGCAGGGTGCCGAATACCAGGTGGCCGGTCTCAGCCGCGGTCAGGGCCAGACGGATGGTCTCGAGGTCCCGCAGCTCGCCGACCAGGATGATGTCGGGGTCCTCACGCAGCGCGGAACGCAGGGATTCGTTGAAACCGAGTGTGTCGCGGTGGACTTCCCGCTGGTTCATCAGGCACTTCTTGGAGTCGTGCACGAACTCGATCGGGTCCTCAATGGTGAGGATGTGGTCGTACCGGGTTTCGTTGATGTAGTCGATCATCGCGGCCAGCGTGGTGGACTTACCCGAACCGGTGGGGCCGGTGACCAGCACCAGGCCGCGCGGGTTGGAGGAGATGTCCTTGAACACCTGGCCCATGCCGAGGTCTTCCATGGTCAGGACCTTGGAGGGGATGGTCCGGAAGACGGCGCCGGCGCCGCGGTTCTGGTTGAAGACGTTGACACGGAAGCGGGCGACACCGGGGACCTCGAAGGAGAAGTCGGTCTCGAGGAACTCTTCGTAGTCCTTGCGCTGCTTGTCGTTCATGATGTCGTAGATCAGCCGGTGCACTTCCTTGTGCTCCATGGGCGGCAGGTTGATTCGCCGGACGTCGCCGTCCACCCGGATCATGGGGGGCAGGCCGGCGGAGAGGTGGAGGTCGGATGCGCCCTGTTTGGCGGAGAACGCAAGCAGTTCGGTTATATCCATGTACAGCCTCGGTCGTTCTGGAAGCCTCTGACTCCGTGCCTGCTGGGAGGTGGGGAGTGCTTTGCGGGAATCGCTGTGAATACATCCCTGTACGCTGCTATTCCGCCATCCATGGCTCCATAGCTTCCCGCAAAGCACTCCCCACCTCCCAGCTTCAGACCTTATACACGGCGGTCAGGGCAATCTGAATCTGGTCGTAGCTTGGTTTTTACAGGGGCAGACGTTACTTTATGAGCCGTCACATTCCCCCGGGCAGAGCCAATGATCAGCATAGCAGAGAACCTCGAAAAGGCAGCCACGCGCATCCGTTCCGCAGCCGAGGAGGCTGAAAGGGATCCGGCAGGCGTGCAGCTGCTGGCCGTGTCCAAGACCAAGCCGGCGGAACTGCTCCGGGAGGCCGCCGAGGCGGGGCAGAAGGCGTTTGGGGAGAACTACATTCAGGAGGCGCTGGACAAGATTGAGGCGCTTTCGGATCTGCCGGATCTGGAGTGGCATTTCATCGGGCCGCTGCAGTCGAACAAGACGCGGCCGGTGGCGGAGCATTTCAGCTGGGTGCACAGCATTGACCGCACCAAGGTGGCGCGGCGGCTGAGCGAGCAGCGCCCGGAGGGGATGGCGCCGCTGAACCTCTGCATCCAGGTGAACATTGATGATGAGCCGACGAAGTCGGGGGTTCGGCCGGAGGAGGTTCCGGGGCTGGCGCAGGAGCTGAATGGGCTTGAAGGGTGCCGGTTGCGGGGGCTGATGGCGATTCCGGATCCGGCCAATCCGGCGGCGGTGCAGCGTGAGCGCTTCCGTGAACTGGCCGGTTTGCTGGCTGAGGTAAGGCGCGGCGTGGATAATGGGGTTCTGGACACTCTGTCCATGGGCATGTCCGGCGACCTGGAGGCCGCCATCGCCGAGGGCGCGACCATCGTGCGCCTGGGCACCGCCCTTTTCGGACCCCGCGACTACGAGGCTCAGTGATGCAACAGGATCCGCAGCAACCCGCCATTTCGTTCATCGGCGCCGGTAACATGGCCCGCGCCATCCTGGGCGGCCTGGTCGCCAACGGCTATGACCCCTCGCGGATCTGGGCCAGCGCACCGGAGGACAAGCACCTTCAGAGCCTGCGCGACGACTTCGGTATCTATACCACCACGGACAACCGCCACTGCGCCAGCCAGGCGGACATCCTGATCCTGGCGGTGAAGCCCCAGATCATGGCGGAGGCCTGCCAGGACATCGCCAGCGTGGTCCAGAACACCCGCCCCCTGGCTGTATCCATCGCCGCCGGGCTGGATTCGGAAACCATCGGCAACTGGCTCGGCGGTGACGTGCCCATGGTCCGCTGCATGCCCAACACGCCGTCACTGGTCGGCAAGGGCGCGACCGCGCTCTATGCCACGGACGGCGTATCCCGGGAACAGCGTGACACCGTGACGGATATCTTCAGCAGTATCGGCCTCGCCGTCTGGCTCGAGCGGGAAGAAGAGATGCACGCCGTCACCGCCCTCTCCGGCAGCGGGCCCGCCTACTGCTATCTGCTGGTGGAGTCCATGGAGGCGGCGGCGATCGACGCTGGCGTCCACCCGGACACCGCCCGCCAGCTCGCCATCCAGACCATGGCGGGCGCGGCGGAGATGTGCTCCCGTGGCGACGAGGCGCCGGAGCAGCTGCGGCGTAACGTCATGTCCCCCGGTGGTACCACGGAACAGGCGGTGGATGCCCTCGAGAAAGGCGGCATAAGGGACATCGTGAAAAAGGCGTTCAACGCGGCGAAGACGCGTTCGGCGGAGCTGTCGGAGCAGTTGAAAAAAGCTTTATAATCCAACCAACTGGCAACAACACAGAGGAGAGGCCGGGAGTGCTGTATGGGAAGCTCTGGAGCCATGGATGGCGGAAGAGCAGCGTACAGGGATGTATTCACAGCGTTTCCCATACAGCACTCCCGGCCTCTCCTCGTCTGAATGAGACAACGACCCAAAGCACCCAACTGGAGTAAACAACACAATGGGCACCGAAATCCTGGTTTCATCCCTCCAGATGCTTACCACCTTCTACCTGACACTGCTGATCCTCCGGTTCCTGTTCCAGCTCTGTCAGGTGGACTTCTTCAACCCCATCAGCCAGTTCATCGCCAAGGCCACCAATCCGGTCACCGATCCCGTGCGCAAGGTGGTCCCGCCGGTCAAGCGCTTTGACGGCGCCTCGCTGATTGTTGCCATCCTTTTCCAGGCCCTCATGTACCTGATCATCCTCAGCCTCGCCGGCTACGCCTTCCCGCCGCTGGCACTGCTGGTCTGGGGGCTGCTCAAGGTGATCAGCCTGGTGCTGACCATCTACTTCTTCGCCATCATCGGCATGATCGTGATCAGCTGGCTGGCGCCCGGCAATCCGCACCCCGGCATCCAGATCATCCACCAGATCACCGAACCCATCATGGCGCCGTTCCGCAACCTGCTGCCCCCCATGGGCGGGCTCGACCTGTCGCCGATCCTGGTCTTCCTGGTGCTGAACATGGTCCAGGTGGTGATGAGCAGCCTCCAGCAGGCGGCGGGCATGCCGTTCTGACGAACCCGCGTATTCAAACCGAAACATAAAGGCACAGGGGCATTACATGCCCCTTGTTCAGGGACGTTCTATACTTCCGCAAAATCCCGTCAAACGGATTCCGGAAGCTCAGGGGCCTATGATGGCAGATGCAGTTACCCTCACGGATCAGGTTGAGGCCTACCACAGCTGGAAAAAGGAACTGGTCCGGAACATCACACGTTACCGGCGCTGGCTCCAGTTCAACGAGCTGCTTGAAGGGGATATTGAACGCCACCTCCAGCGCAGCATCCGCCTCCTGGTGGAGGACGAACTGACCATCGCCTTTGTGGGCGAATATTCCCGGGGCAAGACCGAGCTGATCAATGCCCTTTTCTTCGCCGGTCACGGTCAGCGGCTGCTGCCATCTGAGGCCGGACGCACCACCATGTGCCCCACGGAGCTGTTCTACGACCGGCACGCCCGCACCAGTTACCTGATGCTGCTGCCCATCGAGACCCGGAACGGCGCCATGTCCCTGCAGCAGCTGCGTCACGAGTCGGGTGCCTGGGAGACTGTGACACTTGACCCGGCCGACACGGAGACCATGGCGGCCACACTGGCCCGGGTTGCAGAGACACGCACTGTCCCGCGCGCCGAGGCGGCGGATCTGGGCTTCAACGATGCCATGCTTGATGCCTCTCCGGACGACCCCGCGCAGGTGCTCATTCCCGCCTGGCGCCATGCCCTGATCAGCCTCCAGCATCCGATCCTTGAGCGCGGCCTGCGGATCCTGGACACCCCGGGCCTCAATGCGCTGGGTTCGGAACCGGAGCTGACCGTCTCCATGCTGCCCTCAGCCCAGGCGGTAGTCTTCCTGTTGGCGGCGGATGCCGGCGTTACGGCCAGCGACATGACCATATGGAATGAACACATCGACACCCGGGATGCGGATCACCGCGCCGGGCGTTTCGCGATCCTCAACAAGATCGATGTCCTCTGGGATGACCCGTCCGGCAACGACCACACCGGCAATGCCATCGAGCGTGTGCGCGAGACCACCGCCCGCCAGCTCGGCCTCGGCATGGAGGATGTGCTGCCTGTCTCCGCCAAACAGGGTCTGCTGGCTCGCATCCGCGATGACGACGGGCTGCGCCGCAAAAGCGGCGTGGCGCAACTGGAGGAGCTGGTCAGTGAACGCATCCTCGGGCGCCGGGAACAGCTGATCAGCAGCGAGCTGGTCTCTGATCTGCGCTCCATGATCCGCGACAACCAGGCGGAGCTGGAGAACCAGAAGGCATCACTGGATGCGGAATTTGAACTCCTGCAGGCCCAGGGCACCGACCGCCAGGAAATCGCAGAGCTGGCGGAGAAGACCCGGCACGACTATGACTTCTTCAACCGTCGGCTGATCACCCTGAAATCCAGCCGGCGCCTCATGGCCTCCCAGGGCGATATGCTGCGGCGCATTCTCAACCCCGAGCGTTTTGAGCAGCACGCTGAGCGCACCCGCCAGCGCCTGGAAGGCAGCTGGACCACCCCGGGGCTGGCCAGTGCCATGAATGCCCTTTTCGAGGTGCTGGAGAATGACTTCAACAACCTGATGGCGGAAGGCCGCCGGGCGGAGAAGATGGTGGGATCCATCTACCGCCGCCATACCAGCGGCGACGATGACCGCACGCTGGAGCCGGTGCCGCTGCGCCTGGGCAGGCACCTGATTGCCCTGCGCGACCTGCGCAGCCGCGCTGATCGCTTCCGCAGGGACCCACGCTCGCTGCTGATGCAGCAAAGCCGGCTGATCCAGCAGTTCCTGACCACCATTGTCAGTGAGGCCCGCCAGATCATCCACCGCACCATGCAGGACATTGACCGCTGGCCGGGCGAAGCCCTGATGCCCCTGCTGCAGCACACCCAGCAGCAGAAACAGCGCCTTGAGACCCAGTTCCAGCGGCTGCGCCATATCGTGGACGACGAGAAGGAACTGAAGGCCGAAGCGGACAAGCTGCGACAGCAGCGCGAGACCCTGGACCAGCAGCTGCGCGTGGCGCGCAAACTGGAGGAAGGGATTGCCCCACCGCCCGGCGCACAGTTGCCTTAGGGCCGGCCCCTCGATACACTGCCCGGCCTGACCGGAACCGTCCATCACCGAAGGATCCTTTTCGCATTCATGGCTGCTGAATCCCAGGCCGCCGACTCGGTGGGCATTGTCGAACCACAGAGCCTGCACTTCCCGGAGCCCATCCGGCTGGAGTCCGGCCATACCCTGCCGGAATTCAATCTGGTGTTTGAGACCTATGGCACCCTGAACGCGGATGCCAGTAACGCGGTGCTCATCTGTCACGCCCTGAGCGGCCACCATCACGCCGCCGGCTACCATTCCCGTGAAGACCGCAAACCCGGCTGGTGGGATGCCTGCATCGGCCCCGGCAAGCCCATCGACACCAACAAGTTCTTTGTGGTGTGCCCCAACAACCTCGGGGGCTGCCACGGCAGCACCGGCCCGGCGTCCGAAAACCCCGATACAGGCCGTCCTTACGGGCCTGATTTCCCGGTGATCACGGTCCGTGACTGGGTCAAGAGCCAGGCCCGGCTGGCCGACCGCCTCGGCATTGACCAGTGGGCCGCGGTTATCGGCGGGTCCCTCGGGGGCATGCAGGCGCTCGACTGGGCCATCCACTACCCGGAGCGGATCCGCCATGCCGTGGTGATCGCCGCCACCCCGAGGCTGACCGCCCAGAACATCGCTTTCAACGAGGTGGCCAGGCGCGCCATCACCTCGGACCCGGAATTCCACGAGGGGCGGTACCTGGAGAACAACGCCATTCCCCAGCGCGGGCTGATGCTCGCACGCATGGTCGGGCATATCACCTATCTGTCGGACGTCTCCATGGGCGAGAAGTTCGGCCGGGAGCTGCGCGACCACGCCTATCACTTCGGCTTCGATGTCGAATTCCAGGTGGAGAGCTACCTGCAGTACCAGGGGGTGCGCTTCTCCGAGTCCTTTGATGCCAACACCTATCTGCTGATGACGCGCGCCCTGGACTATTTCGACCCGGCGCGGGAGTTCGGTAATGACCTGACCCGCGCCATGGCCGAGGCCCGCTGCCGCTTCCTGGTGCTGTCGTTCAGCTCGGACTGGCGCTTTGCCCCGGAGCACTCCCAGAAGCTGGTCAACGCCATGGTCGATGCCCGGCGCGACGTGAGCTACGCGGAGATCGATTCCGACTGGGGCCATGATGCCTTCCTGGTGCCGAATGAGCGCTACGAGAGCCTGTTCCGGGCCTACATGAACCGGGTAGCAAAGGAGCACGGCGATGCGGGCTGATCTCAAGCTGATCGAACCCTGGGTGGCCCCCGGCTCCCGCGTGCTCGACCTGGGCTGTGGTGACGGCACTCTGATGGACTACCTCCAGCGCGAGAAGAGCGTTGTCGGTTACGGGCTGGAGATCAACCCGGACTACATCGAGGAATGCGTGCGCAAGGGTGTAAACGTGATCGAACAGGACCTGGATGAGGACCGGCTGCACAGCTTCCGGGACCAGACCTTCGACACCGTGATCATGACCCAGGCCCTTCAGGCCGTGCGCCGCCCCGATCGCGCCCTGACGGAAATGCTGCGCCTCGGGCGTGAAGGCATCGTGACCTTCCCCAACTTCGGCTACTGGCGCCTGCGGCTGCACCAGCTCTGGAACGGGCGCATGCCCATGTCCAGCACCCTGCCGCACACATGGTACAATACGCCCAATATCCACCTGTGCACGGTGCGCGATTTTGAGGCGCTGTGCCAGGAGCACCGGATCCGTATCAAGGATCGGACAGTGGTGGACAACGCCCACCGTTCCCGCTGGTACAATCGGCTCTGGCCCAACTTCCTGGGGCAGATCGCGGTCTATCGCGTCACCCGCTGACGGAGGTCATCCATGGTAAAACGTCTCCTGGCCCTTGCCCTGCTGCTTGCCAGCCCGCTCGCCAATGCGCTACCCGACGAGAACCAGGGCATCACCGAGTTCGACAACTACCGGGTTCACTACTCCGTCATCCCTTCGACCTTCCTGGAAAAGAAGGTCGCCCGTGAATATGACCTGACCCGCAGCCGTTCCGTTGGCCTTCTCAATGTCGCGGTCCATAGGACCTCCGGGGACGATGCCCCCAAGCCCATCACGGCCCAGATCAAGGGCACCTTCACCAATGAGGCCCGCCAGACCAAGGAGCTGTCCTTCCGGCGCGTGCAGGAGGGTGACGCCGTCTATTACCTCGCCCAGTTCCAGTACCGCCAGGGTGAGCTCCTGATTTTTGAGCTTGAGCCGGCCCCCTACGGGGATTCCACAACCCTGCCGGTGCGTTTTTCCCGGGAGCTCTATGATGACGAGTGATCGGCACTGGGTGCTGGCCAGCAACAACGCCGGCAAGATCGCCGAGTTCAACCGGCTGCTCCAGCCCTGGGGCATTGAGGTCAGCGCCCAGAAGGACCTTGGCGTGGACTCGCCGGAGGAGACCGCCACCACCTTCGTGGAGAACGCGCTGATCAAGGCCCGCCATGCCGCGCGCATCAGTGGCCTGCCGGCACTGGCGGATGACTCCGGGCTGGCGGTGGATGCCCTGGGCGGCGCTCCGGGTGTCTATTCCGCCCGCTATGCGGGCGAGCCGGCGGACGATGACGCCAACAACCGCAAACTGCTGGATGCCCTGGCGAACGTGCCGGATGCCAAACGCACCGCCCGCTTCCACTGTGTACTGGTGCTGATGCGTTCCGCCGAGGACCCCATTCCCATGATCTGCCACGGCCAGTGGCCTGGCCGGATCGCCCGTGAAACGACCGGGGGTGGTGGCTTCGGCTATGACCCACTGTTCCTCGTGCCGGAAGACGGCTGCACTGCCGCCGAACTGCCAGCGCAGCGCAAGGCCCAGGTCAGTCACCGCGGCCGTGCCATGGCCGAGCTCAGGGAGCGCCTTGGTGACAGCGTCGCCTGAGGCTTTCACCGCCCCGCCGCTGACGCTCTACGTGCATACGCCCTGGTGCGTGCGCAAGTGCCCGTACTGCGACTTCAACTCCCATACGGCGCCGCAGACGATCCCGGAGGACGACTACCTGGACGCCCTGCTGGCGGACCTGGATGCGGACCTGACGATACCGGAAACCCGCCCCATTGAAGCCATTTTCATCGGCGGCGGGACGCCCTCACTCATGTCGCCAGGGTTCTACGAACGCCTTTTCGAGGCGCTGGCACGCCGTCTGGATCTATCCCGGCTCGACGAGATCACGCTGGAGGCCAACCCCGGCACCGTGGAGGAGGCGCGCTTCACCGGCTTTCGCAGGGCAGGCATCAACCGCCTCTCGCTCGGGGTACAGAGCTTCGACCCGGATCACCTGGAGCGCCTGGGCCGGATCCACGGCGGTGACGATGCCTCGCGGGCGGTAACAGCGGCCCAGGCCGCGGGCTTCGAGCGCATCAACATCGACCTGATGCATGGCCTTCCGCAACAGACACCGGAACAGGCGGTCGCAGACCTGGAGACCGCCCTGGCCTTCAACACCGGCCACATCTCCTGGTACCAGCTCACCATCGAGCCCAACACGGTATTCCACTCGCAGCCGCCCACGCTGCCGGACGAGGACACCCTGGCCACCATCCAGGAGGCCGGCGAAGCCTGCCTGCAGGAACACGGGCTGCAGCGCTATGAGGTCTCGGCCTGGTCGCGCCCTGGCGAGGAATGCAGGCACAACCTGAACTACTGGCGCTTCGGGGACTATCTGGCCATCGGCGCCGGCGGCCACGGCAAGCTGACCGACCCGGAGGCCGACCAGATCACACGCTACTGGAAGACCCGCCGGCCCGAGGACTACCTCAACCGCATCGGCAGCCGCACTGCCGGCCGCCAGGAGCTGGAGCACGTGGATCGCCCGCTGGAGTTCCTGCTGAACACCCTGCGGCTGAGTGCCGGTGTGCCGACCTCTTCCTTCCCAGAGCGAACCGGCCTACCCTTGGAGCGCATCCATGATCAGCTCGAACAGCTCCGCAGGCGCGGGTTGCTGGTGGCGGATGAACAGCGCCTGGCCGTGACCGACCAGGGCCAGCGCTTCCTGAACGACGTGCTGGAGGCCTTCGTGCCATGAAACTCTTCGGCGTGGAACCCCGACCCTGGTCGCACAGGCTGCGCTGGCTGGCCCTGCTCACCGGTGCCGCACTGGTAGCGGTGATGCTCACCAACCAGTACCTGGCAACCCCTGAGATTCCCCAGCATGTCATGAGCTATGAGCTGGCGGATGAGCCGGAACGCGCCGAGCAGCTGCACCGCCAGTGGCAGCGCAACCACACGCCCCTGCCGGAGCTCACGCTCTGGGTGGATTTCGTGTTCATCGGGCTCTATGCGGTTTTCCTGGTGGCCCTGGCCAACCACTTCCTGTACGACCGCCCGGGGATCCGCGAACGCAAGGCCGGACGCCTCGCGAAGGTTCTGCTGGTGCTCGGTGCCCTGGGGGATGCGGCGGAGAACGCCTTCCTGATCACCGCCATCCACCAGCCGGAAACCGAAGTCTGGCCACAGCTGGCCGCCATCGCCACCCTGGTCAAGTTCACCGGGCTGCTGGTGGGTGGCGCCTGTCTTCTGGTGGTCCGGGCCGCCCGGCGCCAGCCGGTGCAGCCCGAAGACTGGCGTCACTGACGCTCGAACAGCATATCGGCCACACCGTGACCACGGGCCTCGCCCCGCTTCTCGAACTTGGTCAGTGGCCGGTCCGCCGGGCGCGGCACCGTGGTGCCATCCTCTGACAGGTTCCGGTAGCCCGGCGCCTCGTTCATGACTTCCAGAATGTGCTCGGCGTAGGGCTCCCAGTCCGTAGCGATGTGCAGCAGGCCGCCTGGGCGGATGTAGCGGTGCAATGTCCCAACGAAATCCGGTTGGATCAGGCGGCGCTTGTGGTGCTTCTTCTTGGGCCAGGGGTCCGGGAACAGGATCAGCGCCCGGTCCAGGCTGGCCTCCGGAATCGCCTCGCTGAGCACGTCCAGGGCATCCGCCCGGTAGAGGCGGATGTTGTCCAGACCGCGCGCTTCCATCTCCATCAGCAGTGCACCGCAGCCCGGTTTGTGCACCTCCACGCCGATGAAATCCTGTTCCGGCGCCGCCTCGGCCATCTCGGCCAGCGACTGGCCCATGCCGAAGCCAATTTCCAGGTTCAGCGGTGCCTGACGGCCAAACACCCGTTCCCGGTCGATGGGGCCATCCGCCAGGCTGAGCCCATAGCGCGGCCAGAGCCGGTCCCAGGCATTCTGCTGACCACGGGTCATGCGCCCGGCGCGCAGCACGAAACTGCGCACGGATCGCTCCTTGCTGCGGGCCAGGTCGTCGCTGGAATCAGTCATGGGGCCTCCGGCTCTGGGGTTTGGGCCACGGATTATCCGGATTCGGCGCCGGACTGCAATCGGTAACCCAGAGCCTCCACCAGATGCGCCTTTTCCACCCGTTCCGCACCGGCCAGGTCCGCAATGGTGCGGCTCACCCGCAACACCCGGTGCAGCGCCCGAGCGGACAGCCCCAGCCGCCCCATGGCCTGCTCCAGCAGCGTTTCACCCTCGCTGTCGAGGGCACAGGCCTGGTGCAGGGCATCGCCCGCCAGCTCCGCGTTCAGTGCACCACGCTGGTGCTGGAGGGTGCGCAACCGGCTGACCCGGTCACGCACCTCGGCACTGCTGGTCTCGCCCTTCTCCGGGCGGAGCAGTGTGCGCCCGTCCTGAACAGGAACGCCCACGTGCATATCAAAGCGGTCCATAAGGGGCCCTGAGAGGCGGCTCTGGTAGCGCAGCACCTGCTGCGCCGAGCAGCGACAGGCGATATCCGGGTGCCCTTCATAGCCACAGGGGCACGGGTTCATGGCACCCACCACCTGGAACCGAGCCGGGAAGGTCACCCGGGTATTCGCCCTGGAAATGACAATCTCACCGGATTCCATGGGCTCGCGCAGCACTTCCAGAACCTTGCGGTCGAACTCCGGCAGCTCGTCCAGGAAGAGCACACCCCGGTGCGCCAGCGAAATCTCACCGGGGCGCGGGCTGCTGCCACCCCCGACCAGGGCCACGGCCGAAGCGGTATGGTGGGGTGCCCGGTAGGGCGGCGTGCGCCATCCCCGCGCCTGGCTGAACGAGCCCGCCACTGAGTGCACGGAGGCAACCTCCAACGCCACCTCCCGCGCCAGCGGTGGCAGCAGCCCTGGCAAGCGGCTCGCCAGCATGCTCTTGCCGGTCCCGGGCGGACCGTGGAACAGCAGGTTGTGGCCCCCGGCAGCGGCTATCTCCAGGGCCCGCTTGGGAATGTGCTGCCCCTGAACGTCCACCAGATCCGGCACCGCTCCCTGCCCCAGGTCGTCCGCCTCGCGGGGCGCAATGGCCGCCAGCCGCTGCTCGCCTTTGAGGTGGGCACAGACGCCGAGCAGATGGTCCGCGGCGAAGGTATCCTCCTGGCTGGCAAGGGCTGCTTCGTCGGCATTGCCTGCGGGCACCATTATGGTGCGCTCCATACCGCGCGCGCCCATCACGGCGGGCAGTATGCCCTCCAATGGACGCAGGCTGCCGTCCAGCGCGAGTTCTCCCAGGAACTCCATCCCGGCCACGGCCTCCGGCTCAACCTGCCCGGACGCGGCCAGTATGCCCAGGGCGATGGGTAGATCGAAGCGGCTGCCTTCCTTGGGCAGATCGGCGGGCGCCAGGTTGATGGTGATGCGGCGGGCGGGAAAATCGAAACCGCTGTTGAGCAGGGCACTGCGCACCCGGTCCTTACTCTCGCGCACGCCCGCCTCGGGCATGCCTACAATGGACAGTGACGGCAGGCCGCCGGAAAGGTGGGTCTCAACGGTAACGGCGGGGGCATCCACGCCCACCCTTGCCCGTGTGTGGATCACGGCAAAACTCATGGCAACATCCCTGTTGTTGGTGGTGTTGTGCGGTTACTGCTGGTCGCGGCCCAGTTGCTCTTCCAGCGCCGCAACGCGCTTCTCAAGCGCCTCGACCTTCTCCCGCGTGCGGGTAAGGACGGCGGACTGGGCATCGAACTCTTCCCGCGTTACCAGATCCAGTCGATCGAGTACCGAGGTCACCGCCATGCGCACGTGCTGCTCCACGTCGTCCCGGGCCACCCGGGCCATATCCGGCATGAACTGGTCCAGTTGACCACGCAGTTCGCTGAAAAGATCCTGGGGGCTACGGGGCATGGCTCCACTCCTCGGTTCATTAATGGCGGTATGCTAGCACAGCGGCCAGGGCGCTCCCACAGGCCGCCGGACGCCCAATGTTGGGTCACGTCGGGTGCGAATGCGCTACAATGGGGCAATGCAGCCGGGCCGCACCCCGGCGGCATCAGATAACTTCCTGTTTTTACAGTTCGTTTCTGCGTTGGCACAGGGCGTGCAAAGGCCTGCGCAGAGTCCGCACAACCTGCTGCGGGCCTGGTACGCACCCCGATTAAGGCCGCCATACCCAGTTCGGCTGGGCCGGCAACGAAAGGAGAAACCCATGAAACTTGTGACAGCGATTATTAAGCCGTTCAAGCTTGATGACGTGCGCGAAGCCCTGTCCGAAATCGGTGTCCAGGGTGTCACCGTCACGGAAGTCAAAGGCTTCGGCCGGCAGAAAGGCCACACCGAACTCTATCGCGGCGCGGAATACGTCGTTGATTTCCTGCCCAAGGTGAAAGTCGAGATCGCCATCAGCGAAAAGCTGCTGGACCAGGTCATCGAGTCCATCTCGAAGGCCGCCAATACCGGCAAGATCGGTGACGGCAAGATCTTCGTCAGTGAGATGGAGCAGGCGATCCGGATCCGGACCGGCGAGACCGGCGAGGAAGCTGTCTGACGGCCGGTCACTCCAGACGCCAGAACACCATTCCCGAAGTTGAAAAGCCTTGTGCGGAGGGCTTATTCCAATGGAAAACACAGTTAACGAACTGCAGTTTGCGCTCGATACCTTCTACTTCCTGATCTGTGGTGCCTTCGTCATGTGGATGGCGGCAGGCTTCACCATGCTTGAGTCCGGACTGGTCCGGGCCAAGAACACCACCGAGATCCTGACCAAGAACGTTGGTCTCTATTCCATCGCCTGCATCATGTACATGGTCTGCGGTTACGCCATCATGTACGGCGGCGGCACCTTCCTGTCCGGCATCATGGACCCCGGTGTCTCCGAAGGCTTCACCTATGAAGCGGTTTCGACCTACGCGCCGGCCTCGGATTTCTTCTTCCAGGTCGTGTTCGTGGCAACCGCCATGTCCATCGTCTCCGGCGCCGTGGCTGAACGGATGAAGCTCTGGGCGTTCTTCGCCTTCACCGTTGTCCTGACCGGTTTCATCTATCCAATGGAAGGTGCATGGACCTGGGGGGGCGCTACCGTATTCGGCATGTACAACCTCGCTGACCTCGGCTTCAGTGACTTTGCCGGTTCCGGCATCGTGCACATGGCCGGCGCGGCCGCTGCCCTGGCCGGCGTTCTGCTGCTGGGCCCGCGTAAGGGCAAGTACGGTCCCAATGGTGAGGTGCGCGCGATTCCGGGCGCCAACCTGCCGCTGGCCACACTGGGCACCTTCATCCTCTGGATGGGCTGGTTCGGCTTCAACGGCGGTTCCGTGCTGGCAGCGGCCAGCGTTGAGTCCGCCAATTCCATAGCCATTGTGTTCCTCAACACCAACACCGCTGCTGCCGGTGGTGCCGTGGCTGCACTGATCGTCTCCCGGCTGATGTTCGGCAAGGCCGACCTGACCATGCTCCTCAACGGGGCGTTGGCCGGACTGGTTGCCATTACCGCCGAGCCCTCCACCCCGACACCGCTGACTGCCACGCTCTTCGGCGCCCTTGGCGGTATCCTGGTGGTCTTCTCGATCGTGACACTGGACAAGCTGCGTATCGACGATCCGGTAGGCGCCATCTCCGTCCACGGTACTGTGGGTCTCCTGGGCCTGCTGCTGGTGCCGATCACCAACGGCGGCGCGAGCTTCAGCGGCCAGATCATCGGTGCCCTGACCATCTTCGTCTGGGTCTTCGTGGCCAGCCTGGTTGTCTGGGGCATCCTCAAGGCCGTGATGGGCATCCGGGTCACCGAGGAGCAGGAGTACGAAGGCCTCGACATTGCCGAGTGCGGCATGGAAGCCTACCCCGAGTTCGAACACACCAGCTGATCCGGACAACGCGTAACAAAGCAGGGAAGACAGGGGCGCCCCCACGGGGCGCCCTTTTTCATGGTTCAGCCAGTACCGGCCGCCACCACGCGCACCACCGCATCGCCACGATTGGATGGCAGCTCCACGTATTCCCGGTATTCCGCCGGGTCATGGACCCGCACGCCGGCAAAACCAGCCCCCCGGAATACCCGCTCCACCTCACCAGCATCCGCGAAATGGAAGGTCACATCACTGTCACTGAGCCGCCCCAGCGCGTTCGCCCCCATACGGATGGCCCGACTGAACGCGCCACTGCGTGGCACAAGATAGGTCTCCATGAGATATCGACTGCCTGGATGGCGCGCACCAAGAGCGGCTATGCGTTCCCAGAACGGGACCATATCCTCAAGCGTGAAGTAACTGGTCAGCCCCTCGGTGATCACCACAATGGGCTCACCGGGCCGGAAGCACTGCTCAACCACGCTTTCCATGGATTCCGGCCCTTCCCGGTGAAAGACATTGAGCGGCACGACCTGATGCCCCTCGCTCAAGGCCCCCTCCTGCTCCAGGGCACGGCGCTTGCGCTCGGCCATGCCCGGCATGTCGGTCTCCACATAGGTCAGCTCCGGGAAACACTGCCGGAAGCGGTGGCCTCGGGGGGACAGGCCGCTGGCAATCTCCAGCACCTGGGTAACACCCTCCTCCCGGATCCAGTGCTCCAGAAGGTGGTCCATGATGCGGTGGCGCTGCAGCAGGATGGTGCGCAGGTTGCTGCCGCCCAGAGTGCGACTCAGCCATTCCACGGGTACCAGCCCGCGGTACAGCCAGGGCCCCGCCCCGGACCCAAGCCATTGGGGCGCCAGGTCGTTGCGGCGCCAGACCTCCCCGGTATAGAGGCCAGTGAAGCTTATGGATGCGGTGTCGTCGGACTGTCGTTTCATGATTCGGAGGCCTCCCCTGTCCATAGCCCTGAAGCGGCGGCCGCCCGCTGCCAGTAGACCAGCATCGCCAGGCCCACACCGGCAACCGGCAATGAAAGCACCAGACTCCCGGACCAGCCCAGCAGGTGATAGAGCGCACCCGCTGTCAGTGCGCCCACCGCGGCCAGGCCGGAGACAACCGTATCGTTGATGCCCTGGATACGGTGCGCCCGCTCCGGTGAGTGGCACAGCGTCAGGAACGCGCTGCCACCCACGTAGAGAAAGTTCCAGGCGACCCCAAGGAGAATGAGTGACGGAACCACGAATACCGGCGCCCTGCCCGGCATCCCGATGAGGGCGGATAACGACAGCAGCAGAAAACCGAGCGTCAGAACACGGCCATGCCCCAGTCTCTCCAGCAACCGCCCGGTGAAGAACGAGGGCAGGAACATGGCCACCACATGGAGCTGGATGGCCACGCCCACCAGCGTGTGGCTGCCCGGCCCGCTGTTGAGGGCCAGCGTGGACTGGACCATGAGCAGGTTCATGACCATATAGCCGGCACCCGCGCAGTACATGGCCAGAAAAGCTCCGAAGCCGGCCATGGCGGGTGGGACGGCGGGCGCCGGCGCCGCCTTCCCTGCATCCGGTGCTGTCCCTCCGGCATTGAGCCCCGGCACCGTGAGCATGACCAGGAAAGTGACCGCACCAGCCAGTGAGAAGATCAGGTAACTGTGGGCGAAGGACTGGCCTTCGAACAGGGCCCCGGCTTCCAGCGTGAGCAATGGCGCCAGGATGCCGGCCAGGACGCCACCCGCTGTGACCAGCGCCACCGCCCGCCCTCTCAGCTCCGCTTCAACCCCATCGGTGGCGGCGAACCGGTAGTAGTTGGCGTGGGTAATGAAGATGCCCAGCAGCACATGGCTGAGGATCAGCCCGGTGAAGGAGCCACCGCGGATGGCCAGATAGCCGGTCACACCCGCCGCCATGGCGAAACAGGCGCCCATCAGGAAGACGGGCCGCCGCCCCAGAGCCCCCATGAGCCTTGAGACCGGGTAGGCGCACAGGATCACAACCGCGAACTGCAGGCCATAGGGCAGTGTGGTCATCCAGGGGGTGGGCGCCAGTTCCGAGCCCACAATCGCGGCGACCGACACCGAGGCCACCGCACAGGTCAGAAACAGGGCCTGGCACAGAGCCAGCAGATAGACACGTTGCTGTTGTCGGGTCATTCAGAGCACTCCTTTGCGTTTGCGTCCGGTTCCAGTCGAGGCTTCACCCTTCGCCGCCGACGGGATGATCCTCGCCGATGATATCCTGCAGGAAGGGCGGTGTCGCCAGGGCTCCCCGGTGCACGTCCGCGCTGTAGTAGCGGGTCGGGAAGGGGCGCGCCCCGGCATCCGCCTCCCGGAAGTGTTCGAGCGGCGTCACCTTGCCCGCAATGGTGCAGCTCCACCAGCCCGTGGGGTAGACGGGCTGCGGGAACACCAGCGTCTTGCTGTGATGGTAGCCCGCAGCTTTCATGTCCTCATGCGCCTTGCGGATGATCGATTTCGGCCGCTCCATCAGCGGCGACTCGGTCTGCTGCACCATCAGGCCGTTCTCCCCCAGCGCCATGTAGCAGTCGCGGTAGAAATCCTTCGTGAACAGCCCTTCCGCCGGGCCCACCGGGTCCGTGCTGTCGATGATGATGACATCGAAATAGCCCGGATCCGTGTCCTGGATCCACTTGATGCCGTCGCCGAAGAAGAAATTCGCGCGCGGATCCTCATTCGCCTCGCACAGCTCCGGGAACCACTGCTCGGAAAGCTCTGTCACACGCTGATCGATTTCCGCCTGCCAGACCTCTTCCACACCGTCATGGCGCAGCACCTCGCGCAGCGTGCCGCAGTCACCACCGCCAATGATGGCGACCCGCCTGGGATTGCGGTGAGTGAACAGCACCGGATGGGCCATCATCTCGTGGTAAAGGAAGTTGTCCCGGGTGGAGAGCATGACGCAGCCATCAATCGCCATCAGATACCCGAATGTCTCGGTCTCGTAGATGCTGATGCTCTGGTAGGGCGACTGCTCCGCGTGCACCCTCCCCTTGATACGGAGCGAGAAGGCAATGGACTCCTCCGGGTAGATCTCGGTGAACCAGTTATCGTCGAGTCCGCTCATGGCTCTCTCCTGCGCCTGGGTAAAGGGATCATTGTACGACCCGCCGGCAACGGACAGAAGCCTGTTCCATAAACGCCCGCGGCCTTACAATCCCCGGAAAGCCATCTGCCCGGAGCCCGCATGCACAGTGATACCCCTGGCCGCACCTGGAACATCGATCGCTGGAGCGAGGGCTACGTCACGGTCGGCACCGGAGGTGAGCTGCGCATCAACCCCGATACCCGGAGCCCAGGGGTGTCGCTCGCCGAGGTCGTGGCACAGGTGCAGCGCGAGGGCGCCCGCCTGCCAGTGCTGATCCGCTTCAGCGACATTCTCCGCCACCGTGTGAACCGTCTGTGCCGTGCTTTCAATGAGCCCATCCGGAACCTTGGCTACGAGGGAGGCTACACCGCTGTCTACCCCATCAAGGTCAACCAGCAGCGCCGCGTGGTGGAAGAGATCCTGCGCAGCGAACCGGCCGCGGGAGAGGGCCAGATCGGTCTGGAGGCCGGCAGCAAGCCGGAACTCTTCGCGGTGCTGGCTCTGGCCCCACCCAATGCCCGCATCATCTGCAACGGCTACAAGGACCGCGAGACCATCCGCCTCGCCCTGATGGGGCAGCGCCTCGGCCACCGTGTCTTCATCGTGGTGGAGAAAGCCTCGGAGCTGCCGCTGATCCTGGACGAATCCCGCCGGCTGGGTGTCCGCCCTCTCATCGGGGTTCGCGCGCGGCTGGCCACCATTGGCGAGGGCAACTGGCAGAACACCGGCGGCGAGAAGTCCAAGTTCGGGCTCTCCGCGCAGCAGGTCCTGACGGTGGTGGAGCAGCTGCGTGAGGCCGATGCCCTGGATCGCCTGCAGCTGCTGCATTTCCACCTGGGGTCCCAGATCGCCAACATCCGGGACATCCAGACCGGCCTGCGCGAGGCGGCACGCTTTCACCATACCCTGCACGAAGCGGGCGCGCCCCTGAATACCGTGGACGTGGGCGGCGGCCTGGGCGTGGACTACGAGGGCACCCGTTCGCGCAGTGCCTGCTCCATGAACTACAGCATGGAGGAATACGCCCGCCAGGTGGTGCAGACCTTCCACGAGTCCTGCACCCATAACAACCTGCCCCACCCGCACCTGATCACCGAATCCGGCCGCGCCATGACCGCCCATCACGCGGTACTGGTGACCAACATCATTGACCGGGAAGCGCCCGAGGCGGCCATCCCGGAAGCGGTCCCCGAAACCGCCCCGGCGCCACTGCGCAGCCTCTGGGCGGATTATCAGGCGCTCAGCGGCGACGGGCCCGAACGCTCGGCCGTCGAGATCCATCATGATGCGGCGCAGGCCATGGCGGACGTTCAGACCGAATTCGCCCATGGACTGCTCTCTCTGCAGCAGCGCGCCCAGGCGGAACAGCTCCAGCGCCAGGTGGCCATGCGGCTGCGCACCCGCCTCAACCCCGGCAACCGCGTGCACCGCGACCTGCTTGATGAGCTTAACGAACAGTGCGCGGAACGGCTGTTCATGAATCTTTCGATCTTCCAGTCACTGCCGGACATCTGGGGCATTGACCAGATATTCCCCATCCTGCCGCTGCAGGGACTGGACCAGCCGACCACGCGACGGGCGGTGCTGAGGGACATGACCTGCGACTCCGATGGCCGCATCGACCACTACGTGGATGGCGACGGGATTGAGACCACCCTGCCCCTGCCCGATGCCACGGACGTGGATCAGCTCGCCTTCTTCATGACGGGCGCCTACCAGGAGATCCTGGGGGACATGCACAACCTGTTCGGCGACACGGACGCCGCTGATGTCAGCCTGGATGCCGCGGGCAACGCCCAGGTCACCCACCTGGCCCAGGGTGAGACGCTGGCCAGTGTGCTGCGCCAGGTCAACCATGACCCGGAGAACCTGTTCCGCCAGCTGGAATCCCGGATCGAGACCGCCGGACTGGCGGACGAGGAGCGTCTGCGGCTTCTGGAACAGATCCGCCAGGGGCTGGGGAGCTACACTTACCTCACCGACCACTGATCCGTACCCGTACCGCCCGCGTAATTCTGTCCAGGTTTGGATTTCCCAACATGGCAACGGGCACCTACAATGGAACTCATAAGAAGCAGCCAGACGGCAGCAACCAAGAGTCGCAACGTGACCACAGCCCCGGACAGTTCGCGCGCCGAGCGCAGCAAGGACCACTGGAGCCAGCTTCTGGAGCGGGTCGCCAGTCATCAGGACAGGGCGGCCTTCCACGAGCTGTTCGAGCATTTCGGTCCCCAGATCAAGTACTATGCCATTTCCAATGGCATCGCCCATCAGGCGGAAGAGCTCGTCCAGGAGGTCATGATCTCCATCTGGCGACGCGCCTCCACCTATGACTGGCGCAAGGCGGCTGCCTCCACCTGGATCTTCACCATTGCCCGTAACCAGCGCATCGATATGCTGCGCAAGATCCAGCGCGGCAGCGCCGAGATGGCCATCGAAACGGAAGACCTTTGGCAGATCCCCGGTGACGATGAGAAGGATCCAGTGCCCTCCCTTCACCGTATCATTGCCGAACGGCGTATCCGGGACTCCTTCGAACACCTGCCACAGGAACAGCTGACCGTGCTCAAACAGGTCTATCTCGAACACAAGTCGCACCAGGCCGTGGCTGAGGATCTCGACATTCCACTCGGTACCGTCAAGAGCCGCGTCCGTCTGGCACTGGGCAAACTGAAAGTGATTCTTCAGGATCAGGATCTATGAGTACCCATCATCCCGATGAAGTCCTTCTGATGGAGTACAGTGCGGGCACGCTCTCCGAGCCCATGGCCCTGTGCATGCGTATGCATCTCGACCGGTGCTCCCATTGCCGCGGCCAGCTGGACATGCTGAACAGTCTGGGCGCGATCATGCTCGACCACAGCCAACAGGCCAGCCGGGTCTCAGACGATCTTTTCGACAATATTGTCGCGCAGATTGACAGCGAACCGGCGCCCCGTGAGGCGGAGACGGAAAAGCCCGCCCATGATTCCCCGCTCGAACGGCTGCTTGGCAGTGACCTTCAGGAGCTGCCCTGGAAGCGCCAGCTGGCGGATGTCAGCGTCTATGACCTGAGCGACCGGTTCCCCGGGGATGAGCGCGTCACCCTGCAGAAGCTGTGCGCGGGTGGACGGGCCCCTTCCCACAGTCACCACGGCTCCGAGGCCACACTGGTGCTGACCGGTGCCTTTGCCGATGCCAATGGTGTATTCAGCAAGGGGGACTTCGTGATCCTTGATCAGCACCACGACCACCAGCCGGTGGCACTGCACGGTGAGGACTGCATCACCCTCTCGGTGATGGACGCCCCCGTGAAGCTCACCGGCCGGCTGACGCGGCTGCTCAACCCCTTCATCCGCTAGCCCCGGGGCTGATGGATACCCTGGTTGCCGGAATCAGTGGTGGCATCGGCCTGGCGCTGGCGGCCCATGAGCTGCAGCGCAATCCCGAAACCCATGTGGTTGGACTGAGCCGTAACGCTTCCCGGAACCACGAGGCCTGCACCCTGGCGGAGGCCTTTCCCGGGCGGCTCAGCCTGGTGGATGCGGATGTGGCCGAGAGGGGCACCCTGGATGCTGCCCTTTCTGACCATTTACCCGGGGATGCCCGGGTTACCCGCATTCTCTATGCCGTTGGTGTGCTCCATGGCGAAGGGCTGTTTCCGGAAAAACGGCTGGAGGACGTGGACCCGGAGGCCATGCTGCACAGCTACCGGGTCAATACGCTGGGATTCCTCAACACCGTACAGGCGCTGCTCCCATGGCTGCGCCACCGCGATGCCAAGCTGATCGCCGCGGTTTCCGCCAAAGTCGGCTCCATTGGCGATAACAGCTATGGCGGCTGGTACGGCTACCGCTGCAGCAAGGCCGCCCTCAATATGGCGGTGCGCAATCTCGCTATCGAAACACAGCGCCGGCTGCGGCCCGCAACCGTGGTGGCCCTGCACCCCGGCACCACCGAAACGGCCCTGACCGCCCCCTTCCCACAGTCCCTGGCTCACCTCAAGGTGCACAGTCCCGCTGATACCGCCGCCAACCTGTGGACGGTTTTGGACGGGCTGGGTCCCGAGGACAGCGGTCGCTTCCTGAGCTGGGATGGCTCGGAACTTCCCTGGTAACCCTGAACCAGCAGCCCGCCTCATCCGTAATCACTGGTACATCCTGAATCTCCATTCACCTCACCATAGCGAGGCGTTTCATGGCCTACGATGCACCGGTTACCGATTACCGCTTCCTCCTTTACAACGTACTCGGCGCCGATCGCCTGTGCGAACTTGAGCCCTACGCCGAGGCCACTCCGGATCTGATCAACGCCATCCTTGAGGAAGGCGGGCGTTTCATGCGGGACATCATGGAACCCACCAATGTGCCGGGTGACCGTGAGGGCTGCCAGTTCAATCCGGACGATGCCAGCGTCACAACGCCTTCTGGTTTCCAGGAGGCCTACCGCCAGTTCTCCGAAGGCGGCTGGACCTCGCTGGACGCGCCAGTCGAGTACGGCGGCCAGGGCCTGCCGCACATCCTCAAGTTCATTATCGATGAGATGGTGTGCGCCACCAACCTGTCGCTGGGCATGTACCCGGGGCTGACCCACGGCGCCATCAGCACCCTGCACGAGCACGGCTCCCGGGAACTGAAGGACACCTACCTGGAGAAACTGATCTCCGGCGAATGGACCGGCACCATGTGCCTGACCGAACCCCAGTGCGGCACCGACCTGGGCCTGATCCGCACCAAGGCCCAACCGGATGCCGACGGCAGCTATCGGGTCAGCGGCACCAAGATCTGGATCACCGGCGGTGAGCACGACCTGACAGACAACATCGTGCACCTGGTGCTGGCCAAGCTGCCAGACGCGCCCAAGGGCACCAAGGGCATCTCTCTGTTCGTGGTGCCCAAGGTCATCCCCGAAACCGGTGAGCGCAACAGCATCTTCTGTGGTGGTCTGGAGCACAAGATGGGGATCAAGGGCTCTGCCACCTGTGTCATGAACATGGACGAAGCCAGGGGCTGGCTGGTGGGTGAACCCCATGACGGCATGCGCCAGATGTTCACCATGATGAACGAAGCCCGGCTGATGGTAGGCATGCAGGGGCTTGGCCTGGCCGAATCCGCCTACCAGGTGAGCCTCGGGTTCGCGAAGGAGCGCCTGCAGAGCCGCTCCCTGGCCGGCCCGAAAAACCCGGAGGGCCCTGCAGACCCGGTCATTGTCCACCCGGACGTGCGCCGCATGCTGATGCGCCAGAAAGTGCTTAACGAAGGCATGCGCGCCATGGCCCTGTACGCCGGGCATCAGCTGGACCTTTCCAAGGCCCACCCGGACGCGGAGACCCGCCAGACGGCGGACGACATCGTCCAGATCATGACCCCTGTGGTAAAAGCCTTCCTTACGGACGAGGGCTACGCCAACGCCAACACCGGCCTGCAGGTCCTCGGCGGTTCCGGCTTCACCCAGGACTGGCCCATTGAGCAGTACGTGCGCGACGGTCGCATCGCGCGCATCTATGAAGGCACCAATGGCATCCAGGCCATGGACCTGGTCGGACGCAAGCTCAGCCTGCACAAGGGCCGCCTGGTGCAGAGCCTGTTCGCAGACATGACCGACTACCTGAAACAGCATCCCGACTGCGCTCACCGGGACCAGCTGAAAGCCGCACTGGCAACCCTCGAGGAAGCCGTCAACTGGCTGAACACCAACGCACGGCAGGACCCGGAGCAGGCTGGTGCCGCGGCCACGCCCTTCCTGCGACTCACGGGGCTTACCGTCATCGCCTTCATGTGGGTGCGCATGGCTGAGGCTGCCCGGCAGGCTATCGCCAGTGGCGAGGGCAACCAGGCCTTCAATGAGGCCAAACAGGTCTCAGCGCGTTTCTTCTTCGACAAGCTTCTTCCGGAGAAGGATGCCCTGCTCGCGGACATCGTGGACGGCAAGGAGAGTCTTATGGCCCTCGATGACGACCAGTGGGCCCTGTAAGCCATCACGCCGCACCCGACGCCGGGCCCAGTGCCCGGCGTTTTTGTGTGCGACCCATGCCTGGCGTAAACTCCGACTATGAAGCGACTACACCACCTGACACTGCTGATGACCTTCCTGATCGGGCTCTACACGGTCCCCAGCCCGGCACACCCTCATGAGGACACCGACAGCGAAGCGGAGGCAACCTCCGAACCGCACCCCCGGGAGCGCATGCTCGGCGAGTCAAGCATCCTCCAGCCGCACCGGCGTAACTACCTGCTGCCGGCCACGCGGACGGGATCGCCCAACCAGATACCCACCACCCCCACCTATACGCCGCAACCCCATGGCGAGCAGGTGGAAAAGGAGGAGGTCAAGTTCCAGCTCAGCTTCCGCCTGCCCCTGCTGACCGGTGTGTTTGAAGGCCCCAACCGGCTGTGGTTCGGCTACACCCAGCTGGCGTTCTGGCAGCTGTACAACACCGAGGAATCCTCGCCGTTCCGCGAGATCAACTTCGAACCCGAAATCTTCATGACCCATAACCTGGGGTGGGAGATTGGCCCGGGCGAACTCGAAACGCTCATCATCGGTCTCAATCATGAATCGAATGGCCGTGAAGAGCCTTTTTCGCGCAGCTGGAACCGCGTGAAGGCGGGCATGGTCTACAGAACCGACAACTGGACGATCGCCCTGGAGCCCTGGTACCGGCTCAAGCCCTCAAGGGCAGAAGACGATAACCCGGACATTGAGCGGTATCTCGGATATGGCGAGCTCAACGCGGTCTACAACCCCACGGGAACCCACGCACTCGGCATCTCGCTGATGAATAATCTGAGGGATGAAAACAACCGGACCTCCGTCGAGATCAACTGGTCCTTCCCGGTAAGCGAGTCCATCAAGGCCCACATCCAGTACTACAACGGCTACGGTGAGTCCCTCATCGACTACAACGAACGCACCCACCGCATCGGGCTGGGCGTCTCCCTGAACGACTGGCTCTGAGCAACAGCGGAATCGGAAAGGAATGGGCAGGCGGACGCCTGCCCATGGAAGGGGCTGCCGGCCAGCCGAGGAGCCTGACCGGTAACCGGCTGCATCACAATGCACGGGCAAACCCGCTCTTCCCTGAACCCGCGCCTTGATGCTGGTTACACTTTACTCACGGCAATCGATGATGGAAAATGATTATTTCTATTCGATCCGTGAGTTCTGCTCATGATTCAGCGGCACCATCTTGAAATCCTCATGGCCCTGCACGAAAAGGGCACCCTTGGCGAAGCCGCCAGTCACCTCTGCCTGACCCAGTCGGCCCTCTCCCATTCCATGCATAAGCTGGAGGAGCAGAGCGGGGCCCGGCTGTGGTCCAAGCAGGGCCGGCGCCTGCAGCTGACGCAGGCCGGCAGCTACCTGCTGGAACTGGGCCAGCAGCTGCTGCCGCGTCTGCAGGAGGCGGATGCGACCCTGCGCGCCTTCGGTGAAGGGCGGCGCGGCCGCCTGCGGATCGGCATGGAATGCCATCCCTGCTACGAATGGCTGCTGACGGTTGTCCAGCCCTACCTGCGGCGCTGGCCGGACGTGGATCTGGACGTGATCCAGAAGTTCCGCTTCAACGGCCTCGAAGCCCTGACCCAGCACCGGATCGATATCCTCATCACCAGCGATCCCGTGTTCAGCAGTGACCTCTGCCACACACCGGTCTTTGACTACGAGCTCATGCTCGTGGCCGCGCAGGAACACGCCCTTGCCGGCGGCGGTGCCGTCACGCCGGAGCGCCTCAGCCAGACACGACTGATCCACTTCCCGGTGGCCCGGGAACGGCTGGATGTGTTCACTCACTTCCTCTCACCGGCCGGGCTGGAACCGCTTCACCAGCAGGAAGTGGAAGCCATGGAGATCATGCTCCAGCTGGTGGCGGCCAACCGGGGGGTCTGTACCCTGCCGGACTGGCTGGCTGAACGCTATCGCGACAGCCACCCCATCGCTACCCGGCGCCTGGGTGAGGAAGGGGTCCACAAGACACTGTATCTGGTGTACCGCCAGGCCGACGCCGGCATTGATTACCTGGCGGACTTCGTGGGTTACGGTCGGTAACCAGAGAGCAACACGGCATCCCGGGGCCGCCACTACACTGAGCGGAAAAGGGATGCTGATAATGAGCCGCATACTGATTCGGTTGCTACTCTACGGACTCCTGCTGCTGGCAAGCCCCGCGTCCGCAGAGACTGCCCAGTGGTCCGGGAACGAACGGAACCTCCCACTTGAGGGCCATACCCAGTCGTGGGTCGACACCAGTGGCGACGCCAGCCTCGGTGACGTCCGCAGCCTGCCGCGTGAAGCCTGGACCCCGGAAGAGCCGCCGTCCATCAGCCACGGCTATGTGGATGAGCCCTACTGGTTCCGGACCCGGATCCACAACCCCACGGACGCCCCGCTCAGTCCCTATCTGGAAATCGGTTACCCCGCACTGCACCACATTGACCTGCATGTACTCAGTGGTGGCGAGACGGTCCAGACACAGACCATGGGCAATCAGCTGCCTTTCGGGCAGCGCCCGCTGGAACACCGTAATTTCGTGATTCCGCTGCAACTCGCACCCGGGGAAACACTGACGGTGCTCATGCGCGTGGAGACGGGCAGCTCCATGCAGGTGCCGCTGACCCTCTGGGAATCGGAAGCGTTTCTGGTCTATGAACAGTCCGACCTGCTGTTCCAGGGCATCTATTTCGGCATTGCCGTGGCCATGATCTTCTATCACATCTTCGTCTACATCGCGGTGCGCGAACGGGCCTTCCTCTACTACATCGGTTACATCTCCGCCATGCCACTGTTCCTCGCCACGCTTGGCGGCCTCGCCTACCAGTTCCTCTGGCCCGGCGCGACCTGGTGGAACAACCAGCTGATGATGATCTTCCTGATGAGCGTGGTGGTCTTCGGTGCCCTGTTCACCATCCGCTTCCTGTCCATCAACAGCGACAACCATCCCTTCCTGCTGCGGGCTACCTCAAACCTGATCGCTGCCGCCCTGCTCATCATCCTGGTGGCCCTCTTCGTGCCCTTCAGCACCATTGTACTGCCGAGCATCGGCGTGGCCTTCGTGGCCTGCTGCCTGATGCTTCTTGTGGGGATTGTCCGTCTCCTCAAAGGAGTACAGGCAGCGCGTTACTATACGGTTGCCTGGTTCGCGATGCTTGCCGGCGGCATCATCCTGGCCCTGAGCAAATTCGCCCTGCTGCCCAACACCGTGTTCACCCAGAACGCGGTCCAGGTGGGCTCGGGCCTCGGAGTCATTGTGCTCTCATTCGCCATTGCGGATCGCCTCAACAAGGAGAAAAAAGCGGCGCTGGAGGCTCAGCAACAGGCCCTGAGGGAAGAGCGCAATGCCCGAATGGCGCAGGCGGAGACACTGCGGGTCCAGGAAGAGGCCAATACACGCCTGGAGCATCGGGTGCACGAGCGTACCGAGGCCCTGGAAGCCGCCAATGCCAAGCTGCTGGAATTCAGCACAACGGACGCCCTCACCGGCCTGCGCAACCGCGGCTACTTCGAAGAGGTTTTTCCGAACTATTGCGTGGAAGCATTCCGTTACCGCCAGCCGCTGTCCGTAATGGTCCTGGACATTGACCACTTCAAGGCCTTCAACGACCGTTACGGGCACCTGGTGGGTGACGACTGCCTGCGGATGGTGGCGGAATGCATTGCCAACCTGGTGACACGCCCCGAGGACATTGTCGCCCGCTATGGTGGCGAGGAGTTCGTGGTGGTGCTCCCGGATACCACGGCTGAAGGGGCCCGCTGCGTGGCCGAGCGGATCCGCCGGCGGGTGGCCGAAACGCCTTTCCAGGTCTCCCGGGAGACCATCCACCTGACGGTAAGCATCGGCATCAGCGGCCGGATTCCCGAGACGGTTGAGATCACGCAGCGCCTGTTTGAGGACGCGGACCAGGCCCTATATGCCGCCAAGCATTCCGGACGCAACCGGGTCACTGTCGACGGCGACGGGCAGCCGGCCTGAGTGCTCTAGGAGCCTGCCAGCCTGGCATCCAGACCCGGGGAAAGGATCTCGGCCATGGCCCCCATGAACTGGCGGCGCAGGAAGCGCTCCGTCTCCTTCTGGATGGCTTTCTGCTGCTCCGGGTACTCAATGTAATCCATACCGCGGAACAGCATGAACCGGACCACGGTCCGGGCAATGTCCAGCACCGTGGTCCGGTCCACCTGGGGGACCAGCTCCCGCTCGGTCACGTCATCGGCCATCTCGCTGGCGGCCTCCTCCAGCTGCCGCGCCAGGGCCTGCCTGAGCACCAGTGAGGGCCCGTGAAGTTCCCGCACCGCGACCATGACCACCGCCGGGTTAACGCGGAAGTACTCGTACACGAAATAGACCGAATCGTGGGCTGCCTGGTCCGAGGTCGCCGCCGCTGTGCGCAGACGCCGGACCTGACGCTTGACCTCGGAGGCGATGCATTCGAGCACGAACAGGCCGAAATCATCCAGATCCGAGAAGTGACGGTAAAAGGTGTTGGGATTGAGGCCGGCTTCACGGGCCAGCTCCCGGATACCCAGCGAACTGATGCTGCGACTGCTGGTCACCAGGCGCAGCGATGCCTGGAGCAGTTTCATCTTCCCTTCCGGGATGGACTGGGTGCCAGGTCCGATCATCGGCCTCTTTCCACTGGTTCACTCGGGTTCACGGGCCTTAGAATACGCGCTCAGCAGCACATTCGGACAGGCCACCCCCATCATGCCCACCACCTATGACGTCATCATCATCGGCGCCGGCGCCGCCGGGCTCATGTGCGCCGCGACTGCCGGCTACCGTGGCCGGCGTGTGCTGGTGATCGAGCACGCACGCCGCCCCGGGCGCAAGATCCTGATGTCCGGTGGGGGGCGCTGCAATTTTACCAACCTCAACAGCACCCCGGCGAACTTTCTCTCGGACAACCCGGGGTTCTGTATTTCCGCCCTCAAGCGCTACACCCCCGAACACTTCCTTGAGCTGGTGGAACGCCATGGCATCGAGCACGAGGAAAAAGCGGCGGGGCAGCTGTTCTGCCAGGACTCAAGCCGCGAGATCGTGGATCTTCTGATGACCGAGGCCGAGTGGGCTGGCGTCGATGTCATGACGCGCACGACGGTGGCAACGGTCGCCACCTCCGATAGCGGCTATACACTGGCGACCAGCGCTGGCGAATTCCACGCGGAAGCCCTGGTGGTTGCCTGCGGCGGCCTTTCCATCCCCACCATGGGGGCCACTGGTTTCGGCTATGAGCTGGCCCGCCAGTTCGGGCTCGATATCATACCCACCCGGGCCGGCCTGGTGCCCTTTACGCTGGCGCCGGAGCTCCGGGAGCAGCTGGCGCCACTGGCGGGCATCAGCTGCCCGGTGGCGGTCTCGTGCAACGGCGAACGATTCCGGGAACCCATGCTGGTGACCCATAAAGGGCTGAGCGGCCCCGCCATGCTGCAGATCTCCAGCTTCTGGGAACCCGGTGATGCCCTGGGGATCGACCTGCTGCCGGATCAGGATGCGAGCCAGTGGCTGACGGAACAGCGCCAGAAGCACCCGAACCGCAGCGCTGCACGGGCCCTCGGCGAGGAACTTCCGAAGCGCTTTGCCCAGGCCTTCTCGGAACTCCAGGGCTGGCGGGAACCGCTCCAGCATTTCAGCAGGGCAGACCTGACGCAGGCGGCACAGACCCTCAATGGCTGGCAGTTGACGCCGGCGGGCACCGAGGGTTACCGGACCGCCGAGGTTACCCTGGGCGGCGTGGATACGCGCTCGCTGTCCTCAAAAACCATGGAAGTCCACGACCAGCCCGGGCTTTTCTTCATCGGCGAGGTGGTGGACGTCACCGGCCACCTCGGCGGGCATAATTTCCAGTGGGCCTGGGCCTCCGGCGTCGCCGCCGGCCAGGCGGTCTAGGAGCAGCGTATGATCATCCTTGTTCTCGTCACCATCCTCTGGGCCTTTTCCTTCAGCCTGATCGGCGTCTATCTCGCCGGGAACGTGGACAACGACTTCGCCGTGCTGACCCGTGTGCTGTGCGGCGCGTTGGTGTTCCTGCCGCTTCTGCGCTGGCGCGGCGTTCCAGGCGGCTTCCGGCTGGGGATGATGCTGGTCGGCGCCAGCCAGTTCGGCATCACCTACCTGCTGCTGTACCGCTCATTCGCCTTCCTGACGGTGCCGGAGGTGTTGCTGTTCACGGTCTTCACGCCCATCTACATCACGCTTATGGATGACGCCCTCCACCGCCGGTTTGCCCCGGTGGCCCTTATGGCTGCCGCACTGGCCACGCTGGGGGCGGCGATCATCCGCTACGATGGGCTCAGTGAGTCCTACATCACCGGCTTTGTCATGCTGCAGGGCGCCAATCTCGCCTTTGCCGCCGGCCAGGTCGGGTACCGGCGCCTCTATGAGCGCTATTCGCTGACGGCGCCCGCCTGGCGGCTGTTCGGCTACTTCTTCCTGGGCGCCATACTGGTGGCGCTGCCGTCCTTCCTCATATTCGGCGACCGCACCATGCTGCCCGCCACGCCCTGGCAGTGGCTGGTTCTGGGCTGGCTGGGCTTCGCCGCCTCCGGGGCCGGCCTGTTCTTCTGGAACCAGGGGGCACGGAAAGTGGATGCGGGCACCCTGGCAGTCATGAACAATGCCCTGGTGCCCGCGGGACTGCTGGTGAACCTGCTGATCTGGAACCGGGATGCGGACCTGCTCGCGCTGGCTCTCGGCGGGGGACTGATCGGGATTTCGCTCTGGGTCAACCAGTACTTCCGCCCTGACCTGAAGGACGCTGCGGCATGAGCATCGACATAGAGGAACCTACACAGGTCCATACCCTGCGGACACCGGATAACCGGCAACTGGTGGGCCTGGAAACGGGCGCGGAAGACGGCATACCCGTGGTCTACGCGCACGGCATGCCCGGCTCAGCGCTGGAGGCTCTGTTCTTCCATGAACAGGCACGGATAGCCGGTTTCCGGATACTGGCGCTGGACAGGCCCGGCATCCGTGGCTCCAGTTACCAGCAGGACCGGACGCTGCTCGACTACCCCCGGGACCTGGCCCTGTTCCTGGATCACCTGGGGATCGATCGCTGCATCCACATGGGCTGGTCCAGTGGCGGATCCCGCACCCTGGCTGCCGCCCATGAACTGCCCGGGCGGATACGGCTCGCGATACTGCTCTCCAGCTATACCCATTTCCGGGAAATGGCCGGTGCCCGGCGACTGTTGCTGCGCACGCTCTGGCCCGGGCCTGTCATTGCGGATATCAGTCCCGCCCTGTTCCGGGCGACCGTCGCGCTGATCACCGCCATTGCCCAGCGGCGGCCTGATTTCTACATGGCCCGGGCACGCAGCCTGTTCAGCGACGCGGACCACGCCATCCTGGGAGATCCTGGCCAGATCCGGCGCTTCCGCGCCAGCCAGCTGGCCTGCCTCAACTCAGGCGCCCACGCCATTGCCACGGACCTGCTCACGGAGATGGGCGACTGGGGATTCCGGCTCGGGGCCATCCGGACACCAACACTGGTCCACCAGGGCGCCGAGGATCAGCTCCTGCCCCCGGCCTACGCCCGGCACCTGGCCGCCACACTCCCTGATGCCGAACTCACCATGCTCCCCCACTCCGGCCACTTCTATCCCCTGAGCCGGCCCTTCCAGGGGGATCTGTTCCAGCGTATCCAGGAGGCGCTCAGCGCACCTCCCGCTCACCGATGAACAGATAGTAGGCCAGCGGCACCACGATCACCGTCAGCAGGGTGGACATGGCCAGCCCGAAGATCAGTGAGATCGCCAGACCGTTGAAGATCGGGTCCGTCAGGATGAAGAAGGCCCCCAGCATGGCGGAGACGGCGGTCAGCGCTATGGGCTTGATGCGCACGGCGCTGGCCGTCACAACCGCCTCTTCCAGCGGTGTCCCCTCGCGCAGCAGATCCCGGATGAACACCACCAACAGGATGGAGTTGCGCACGATGATGCCGGCCAGCGCGATCATGCCGATCATGCTGGTCGCGGTGAATTCCTTACCCAACAGCGCATGGCCCGGCATGATCCCGATGAGCGTCAGTGGGATGGGCATCATCACGATCAGCGGCAGCCCGTAGGAGCCGAACTGCGCCACCAGAAGCAGGAAAATGGCGATGATCCCAACGGCATAGGCGATCCCCATGTCCCGGAAGGTCTCATAGGTGATCTGCCACTCCCCGTCCCATTTGATGGCAGCCTCACCCGGCCATTCCGGCTGCTGGATGTAGTACTGGGGCAGGTCTTCCAGGTCCTCGGCCATACGGAACATGCCGTACAGCGGGGAGTCCACGTCGCCGGCCATGTCGGCAGTGACGTAGGTAACCGGCATCAGGTTCTTGTGATGGATCGCCCCGGGCCAGCTGCTGGGCTCGATTGAGGCCACCTGCGCCAGCGGCACCCTATCGCCTGAACGGCTCCGGACCTTGAGGGACAGCAGCGCCGCTTTCTGAGCCCTGTCGCCTTCATCCAGGATCACCCGTATCGGAACAGCGTACTTGGCGTTCGGATCGTGGAAGTATTCAAGATTGCGCTTGCCCAGTGTGGTCGAGAGCAGCTCCACCACCTGGGCCTGGGAAACGCCCAGCGTGGCCGCCCGCTGGCGGTCAACCACCACACGCCAGCGCTCCACAGGGGCCTCCACCGTGGTGTCGATATCCACCAGCCCCTCGACACCTTCCATGCGCCGTGCCAGTGACGCCGCCTCCCGGGCACGCACCTCCGGACTGGGGCCGTAGACCTCAGCAACCAGCGGCGACAGCACCGGAGGCCCCGGCGGCACCTCCACCACCTTCACGGCAGCCCCATAACGTTCACCAATCTCTGTGAGGGGCTCACGCATCGCCTGGGCAATATCGTGGGAAGCCTTTTCCCGCTCGTCCTTCAGGTTGATCTGGAGATCGCCCTGCCAGGGTTCCTGGCGCAGATAGTACTGGCGCACCAGCCCATTGAAGTTGATGGGTGACGCCGTACCAGCATAGGCCTGCCAGTTGGTAACAGCCTCGTGACTCTCCAGATAACCACCCATCTCCGTCAGGACTTTCTGGGTGGTTTCCATGGGGGTGTCCTCAGGCATATCCACCACCACCTGGAGCTCCGACTTGTCATCAAAGGGGAGCATCTTGAGGATCACCAGCATGAACACCGGCAGGGCGGCAGCGCCCAGCGTCAGCGCGATGACCCCGGATGCCAGCCCATGGCGCCGCCAGCTGTGATTGCCCATGAAGGGCGTCAGAACCCGGCTGAAGAGACGGTAGAGGCGGGGGTTAACTTCCTCCGCTTCAGCACCCTCCGCCTCTTTCGCCCGGTCCCGGGGACGCACCAGCCGCAGTGCCAGCCAGGGAGTAAGGATGAACGCCACGAGCTGTGAAAGCACCATCCCGGCCGAGGCATTGATGGGAATAGGGCTCATATAGGGGCCCATAAGCCCCGTCACAAATGCCATTGGCAGAAGGGCGGCCATGATGGTGAGGCTCGCCATGATGGTTGGGGTCCCAACCTCATCCACCGCAGCAGGGATCACCCGGATGGCAGGGGCATCGGAGTTATGGATGCGCCGGTTGACGTTCTCGACGATCACAATGGCGTCATCCACCAGGATCCCGATGGCGAAGATGAGCGCGAACAGGGATACCCGGTTCAGGGTGAAGCCCCATGCCCAGGAAAACACCAGCGTCAGGAGCAGGGTCAGAAGCACCGAAAGACCGACCACCATGGCCTGGCGCCACCCCATGAACGCCAGAACCAGAAGCATGACGGACAGGGTGGCCATGATCAGGTCCGAGATGAGCTTGCGTGCCTTGTCACTGGCGGTCTGCCCATAGTTGCGGGTGGTGAGCACCTCAACATCATCGGGAATCACCCGCCCCCGCAGCTGTTCGAGCCGGTCTGAAACAGCGGCGGTTACATCAATGGCGTTCTCGCCGGCTTTCTTGGCAACGGCCACCGTCACTGCCGGATAGCGCTGACCGGGTTGGCCCTCACCCGCAGGGCCAAAGCCCAGCTGCACCGACGCATCCGGTACCGTGCCGCCACGGCTGACCGACGCCACATCCGAAAGGTGAACGGCAGCCCCATTGCTGTGCGCCACAACGAGCGACCTGAGCTCCTCGACCTGCTGGAGTGGCTCCCCCGGCTGAACCGGGATGGACAGCCCCGCACGCGTAACCCTGGTTTCCTGGCCGGTGGCATTGGCGGCCCGGACCGCCTGCTGGAGATCACTGATGCCCAGGCCATAACCGGCCAGGCTGGCGGGCTCAACCCGCACATCGATGCGATCCGGCACACCACCGACCGTGTAGATATCCCGTGTACCGGGCACCCGCTTGAGTTCCGTCTCCAGGGTATGGGCAAGACGGGTCAGGTCTTCGCCACTCTGGCGCCTCTGCGGGTCATAGAGAGTCAGGGTCATGACTGGAACGTCATCAATGCCCCGTGGCTTGACCACGGGTTCGCCCGCTCCCAGGCCCTCGGGGAACCAGTCGCGGTTGGACTGGACCTTGTTGTGGATGCGCACCAGGGCTTCCCGACGCGGCAGCCCCACCTCGAACTGGACCGTAATGACCGCCTGGCCCTGGCGCGAGACCGAATAGATGTCCTCAACGCCCCGGATCTCGTCCAGGATCTGTTCGCCCGGGGTGGCGATCAGGCTCTCCACCTCACGGGCACTGGCCCCGGGAAACGGCACCATGACGTCCACCATGGTGACGTCGATCTGGGGTTCTTCCTCCTTGGGCGTCACGATGACGGCAACAATACCGAGCAGCAGCCCGATCAGTGCAAGCAGAGGGGTGAGGCGACTGTTCTGGAAGACACGCGCGATCTGTCCGGATGGGCCCAACCTGCCATTCGGTGCCATCAGTACAGGGCCTCACGACGCACGGATTCACCCTCACTGACACCGGAGAGCACTTCCACCAGCCCATCCCGTCGGCTCCCGAGACGCACCTGGCGCAGACGGGGCTCGTCATCCGGGCCGCGCACGAACACGGCACGCAGTTCACCACGCCGATAGATGCTGGACTCGGGCACCCAGAGTGCCTCGCGCGTATCGGTCGGGATGCCCACACGCACCAGCATACCGGGGAAGAGACGGGCTTCGGGGTCGGCAAGCTCAAGCCTCAGCCGGAAGCTGTGGCTACGCTGATCCGCATAGGGATAGAACGTCATCCCATCGGTTTCGAGCTGTGCCCCGCCATTGAGGGTAACCACTGCCTCACGCTCAGAGCGCACGCGCTCCGCGTACTGCTGGGGAAGAGAGACCACCACCCGCAGCTGCTCCAGCGACAGACCCCGCATCAGCGGCTGCCCTGGCGAGACGGATTCCCCCACCTCGACCATGCGCTCGGTCACGATGCCACTGTAAGGGGCGTGTACACGGGTGTAACTGAGCTGCTCCCGTGCTTCGGAAAGTGCGCCTTCGGCGCGTGAGACACGGGCTCTGGCTGCATCAAAGCGATTCCGCGCCTGATCCAGTTCCTGCTGTGAGGCGACATCGCGTTCGTGCAGCTGCTCCACGCGCCCCAGGTTCTGGCGGGCATCCGTCAGGTCGGCGCGGGCCTCGTCCAGGCTGGCCCGGGCCTGCTCCACACGAGCCTGTTCATCACTGTCCTCAAGCCGGACAATCAGCTCGCCCTCCGGAACGGCGTCGTCGACGTCGTAGGGCAGCTCGACAACGGCTCCCGCTGTCTGGGCGGATACTGTGCTTTCCCGCACAGCCTCGATCATGCCATCAAGGCGGAGGGTTTCTGTCAGCGTTTCCCGCTTCACATCCACCCACTGTGCTGAGGCGGCCTGGACTGCGCCCGAAAGGCAGAAGCAGAGAACCATCATGAGGGCTCGGCGCATGCCTGCCTCCTTAAATTTAGTGTAACCTAATATTTAAGTCTAGCACCCGCATGGCCTGGCAGGAAGGTGGCGGCTGCCGGCTCCGCGCTTACACGGGCCGGCAAACCTGTAAACAGAGCCCTGGTCAGGAGTCTCCGCTCTCCGGCTCAACCGCCTTGCCGTCGGCCCAGCCGCCGCCCATCGCCTTGAACAGCGTGGCCGTGGCGTTGAGCCGGTCGCGGATGGCATTGGTGAGGGTCAGCTCCGCGTCCAACAGGACCCGCTGGGTATCCTGCACCGTCAGGAAGTCCGTGAGGCCTTCCTCGTAGCGCAGCTCGGCCAGCTCCAGCGTTTTCTCCAGCGCCTCGACCTGATCCCGGAGCCGGCTTACCCGTTCATCCGTGGCCTCATACACGGCCAGCGCATCGCGGACCTCGCGGAACGCCTGCTGCAGAGTGACCCGGTACTGGGTTTCAGCCTGGTCACGCAGGCTCTGGGCCGCCTCCACACGTGCTTTGTTACGGCCGAAGTCGAAGATGGGGCCGAGCACGGAGGCGCCGATTTCCCAGGTTTCCGCCGGACCGGTAAACAGGTCATCCGACTCGATGGCCGCGCTGCCGAAGGAGCCACGCAGATTGAAACTGGGCAGGCGCTGCGCCTGGGCGACGCCGACCTCCTCGGTCGCCGCAATGATGGCCGCCTCGGCCGCACGGATATCCGGCCGCCGCTCCAGCAGATCCGAGGGCAGCACTTCCGGGACTTCCTCAGGCAGGGTGATGTCACTGAGGCTGCCTTCGCCGAAATCCAGCTCGCTGGTGAGTTCGCGCGGGGTCATGCCCACAAGCACACCCAGAGCCGTCTTGAGCTGGGCGACACGCTGACGCTGCTGGGGCACCAGCGCACGGGTGGCTTCCAGTTCGGACACCGCCTGGCGCAGGGTCAGCTCATTGGTATCGCCGCCCTCGTAGCGCGCCCGCTCGATCCGCACGGTTTCCTCGCGCGTCTCCAGAGTGCGCTCGGTGATGGCGAGGGAGCGCTGGGCCGCTCGCAGCTCGGTGTAGGTGGCCACCACATCCGCAACCGTGCTCAGACGCACCGAGTCATGGGTGAACACCGATTCCTGCAGCGCCGCCTCGGCGGCATCGCTCTGACTCTCGAGCTTCCCCCAGAGGTCCACCTCATAGCTCAGAAGGCCGGTTACCGAGAACATGTTGCTGGTGGTACCGCCACCCAGCGGGTTGGCCGCCCCGGATTCACGCCCACGGGCGGCATCGGCCTGGCCTTCGACAGTCGGCATCTGCTGGGCGTCCGCCAGCCCCAGCCGCGCCCGCGCCTCCTGCAGCCGCTGGTACTGCAGCTGCATGTTGAGGTTGTCGTCCAGAGCCCGTTCCACCAGACGGTTGAGCACAGGGTCGTCAAACCGGTGCCACCAGTTGGACCAGTCAGCACGCTCCTCGCCGGTCAGCAAGACCTCGTCCGGCCATTCCTCCGGCAGATCCACCTGGGGCTCTTCGTATGCTGGGCCGACCGCACAGCCGGCCAGGAGCAGAGGGAACATCAGTGTTGCGAACAGTATCCTACGCATCGGAAACCTCTCTGGAGCTGTTGTTGCTCCCGCGATTGCTCAACCAGATCGAGAACTCCTCGAACAGCCGGTAGAACAGCGGCACGAAGAACAGGGCCAGGGTACTGGCGACGATCATGCCACCAACCACCACGGTGCCGATCTCCTGCCGGCTGGAAGCACCGGCGCCGGTCGCCACTACCAGTGGCAGCGAACCGATGATGAAGGTCAGCGCCGTCATCATGATGGCCCGGAAACGCTGCTGGGCTGCCGCAATCGCAGCATCCTTCGGTGACAGGCCCTCGCTGCGGTTCTGGGCCGCGAACTCCACAATCAGGATGGCGTTCTTCGCCGCCAGGCCGATCAGCACCAGCAGCCCCACCTGGAAATAGATGTCGTTGGGGAAGCCACGCAGCAGGGCGGCCAGAGCCGCGCCGAATACGCCGAAGGGGATGGCCGTGGCCACCGCCAACGGGAGCGTCAGGCGTTCATACTGCGCCGCCAGGATCAGGAACACCATGACCAGGCCCAGAGCAAACGCGATGGTCCCGGCCTGGCCGGCAGCCTGGAGCTGATAACCCTGGCCAATCCACCCGAGTGGCGTGTTGGCCCCCAGATTCTCGTCAGCCACCTCGCGCAGCGCCTTCATAGCATCGCCGGTGGTGTAGCCCGGTGCCGGGTCGGCGGCGATGTTGGCCGCGGGGTAGACATTGAATCGGTTGATGATATCGGCCCCGGTCTCGCGGGTCAGTGTGACCAGCGAGCTGAGAGGGATCATCTGACCGCTGTTGGAACGCACGAAGACACGGCGCAGATCCTCGGGCCGGCTGCGGAACTCGCCCTCGGCCTGCATGTTCACCTGCCAGTTACGCCCCTGCATAGTAAAGTCATTCACGTAGAAGGTGCCGAAGGTACTCTGCATGGCGGAGAACACCTCACCGATGGGCACATCCAGGGCCCTCGCCTTCTGACGGTCCACTTCGGCCTTATAGCGCGGAATGCTCACATCCAGATCGGTCCGGGCATTGGTGAGCACCGGATGCTGGTTCGCGGCCTTCACCACTTTCTGGGCCAGTGCATGGAGCTCCTTGGTACTCATGCCGCGCTGATCCTGAATAAACGCCTCCACGCCACCGGTGAGGGACAGCCCCTGGATCGGCGGCGGAGAGAACGACATGACATTCGCCTCTTCCACTCCTGCACCCATGCCCATGATTTTCTTGGACACGGCAGACGCTGACTGCCCTGGCCCCTGACGCTCAGCCCAGTCCTTCAGCGTTACGAATGCGATTCCGGCATTGGAACGGCTGGCACCGGCCAGAAGATCGTAGCCGGCGAAGGCCACAACGTTCTCGACTTCGGGCAGATTCAGCACATTACCAACCAGCTCCTCACGCACCGCCTCGGTCCGCCCGAGCGCCGATGCCGGCGGCAGGTAGGAGGCCATCAGTACATAGCCCTGGTCCTCCTGGGGCACCAGTCCCGAGGGCAAGCGGTCCAGCATCCAGAGGGTACTGCCGATGAACAGGAAGAAAAGCGCCACACCAATCACGGCATGATTCAGGATCCAGGTCACACCGCCCACGAACCCATTGGTGATTTTCTCGAAGGCGGCATTGAACCATTGGAAGGGCTTTGAGACGTCCTTGGGTTCACCATCCAGCAACCGGGCACACATGGCCGGGGTCAGCGTCAGCGCCACAATGCCGGAAATCACGATGGAGACCGCGATAGTCACCGCGAACTGGCGGTAGAGCTCACCGGTCAGCCCCCCCAGGAACCCAACGGGCGCGAACACGGCAACCAGCACCAGGGTGGAGGAAACCACGGCTCCGGATACCTGCCCCATGGTCTCCACGGAGGCGCCGTACGCCGTCATGCCGTGCTCCTGCATCAACCGTTCCACGTTCTCCATCACAATGATGGCGTTGTCCACCACCACCCCGATGGCAAGAATCAGTCCGAACAGGGTAAGCAGATTCACCGAGAAGCCGAGCACCGTCATCCCGGCAAAGGTACCGATCAGGGCAACCGGAATGGCCGCCAGCGGGATCAGCGTGGCACGCAGGTGCTGGAGAAAGATGAACGTCACCACCGACACCAGAACCAGGGCGATCACCAGTGTGATCAGAACCTCCTGAATCGACATCTTGATGAAAGTGGTGGTGTCGTAGGGGATATCGTACTGGATGTCCTCCGGAAACCGATCCTCCAGCTTCTGGAGTGCTTCACGCACATTGGTAGCGGTCTCGAGCGCGTTGGCCCCGGGCTGCAGGTAGACGCCGACCGGCACCGCCGCCTGGCCGTTGAAGCTGGCCGTGAAGTTATAGTTCTGCGCGCCCAGCTCGACCCGCGCGACATCGCCGAGACGCAGCGAAGCGCCATCGCTCGTGGTCCGCAGCATGATGTCCTCGAATTCGCTGGGATCACTCATCTGCTGCGGTGTGGAGACACTGAATGTGAACGCCTGATCCACGGGCGCCGGCTGCCCACCGAGACGGCCTGCTGCGTACTGGGCGTTCTGGGAACGCAGGGCACTGGCGACGTCCATCGGAGAGATGTTGTATTCCGCCATCTTGTCCGGCTGCAGCCAGATGCGCATGGAATAGTCCTTGGCGCCGAAGAGAGAGGCGTTACCCACACCCGGGGTCCGGACCAGCTCGTCGATGACGTTCAGCAGCGCGTAGTTGGAGATTTCGATGGTATCGGTGTCCCCGGACTTCGAGGACAGCGCCACGACCTGGAGAATCGAGGTGGAGCGGGCCTCAACGGTAACGCCCTGATCACGCACGGCCTGGGGCAGGCTGGCCATGGCCCGCTGGACACGGTTATTGACGTTGATGGTGGCCTGGTCCGGATCGGTGCCAACCTCGAAGGACACCGTGATCTGCACGCTGCCGGCGTTGGTGCTCCCCGACTCCATATAAATCATGTCGTCGACGCCGTTGATCTCCTGCTCCAGTGGCGCCGCCACACTGTCGGCCAGAACTTCAGCACTTGCACCAGGGTACCTGGCCTCAACCACGACTTCGGGCGGCACCACGTTCGGGTACTGCTTCACCGGCAGCCCCATGAGCGAGGCCGCGCCGGCGATCAGGATGATAATGGAGATGACCGCCGAGAAAATCGGGCGGTCAATGAAGAATCGGAACATCAGTTACTCTCCCCGCCTTTCTCGCCGTCTTTCTGACCATCCTTCCCGGCGCCTTCGACTTTCACCTTCATCCCCGGCTGACGGATACCGGCCATACCGCCGACCACCACGCGTTCACCGGCTTCAAGCCCGTCCGTGATGATGCGGCGACCATCAACCACCTGCCCTGTCTTAACCGAGCGTGGCTGCGCCTTGTTGTCCTCGGTCAGCACAAAGACCTGCAGACCGCCATTCTGGCCGTCGCCTATGGCCTTGGCGGGCACGGTCACCACATCATCGAGCGTCTTCAGCTTCACCCGGATGCGCACGAACTGACCCGGCACGATGCGCTGTTCTTCATTGGGGAATACGGCACGGGCGGTAACGGTACCGGTCTCCGCATCGATGGTGCTGGCCGTGAAGTCAATGGTACCGGTGTGTTCGTATTCGGAGCCGTCCGGCAGGATCAGCTTCGCGGTGCTGCGGTGATCGCCATTACCATCCGACTGCATGGCTTCCCGCGCCCGCCGGCGCGCCGCAGCATCGTTCTCCGGCAGCGCAAAGCGCACATGGACCGGGTTCATCTGGGTGATGTGAGTGAGTTCGGTACCGCGCTCGATCAGGTTGCCCTCGGACTGGGTCTCGAGGCCCGTCACACCGGTCACGGGTGCTTCCACATCGGTGTAGCCCAGTTCCAGTTCGGCACGGGCAACCTCGGCTTCTGCAACCGCAACCTGGGCCTGTGCCAGCTCAAATGCGGACTGCGCATTGTCCCGCTCACGCTCACTCACAGCGTTCTTCTGGTAGAGACTGGATACCCGGTTCCATTCCCGCTCAGCCTGGCTGAGATCCGCCTGCGCGGACTGGAGCTGGGCTTTAGCGGCCTGCAGGGCCACCTCAAAGGGTTCCGGGTCGATACGGAACAGGGGCTCACCCTGCTCGACCACCTTGCCCTCGTCGTAAAGGCGCTCTTCCAGAACACCCTCGACGCGGGCCCGCACAGCCACTTCACGGGCACCCCGGACACGCCCCGCATAGTCCTCGCGGATGGTCACATCCTCGGTCTGAACCTCAGTAACCGACACCGGGGGCGGCGGCATCCCAGCTCCTTTCTGCCCCTGGCCATTGCCGCCACAGGCAGCCAGCCCCAACGTCAGCACCAGCACGGTACTGACGCCGCCAATACGACGGGCTCGGCTGCCCCCTATGACTTCTGTCCGGGTCAACTGATTCATGGTTCCTTTCTCTCCGCAAAGTCTCAATCGGTGTGGAAAAGCTGTGTTCAGCCTGCTCAGCTCTCGGGCTTGAGGATGCCCCTGAACAATAATTCGCTGATTTCGTCCGCCCGCTCCGCACGCGATTCCCGATCGCCTGCAAGCAGCTGGGAAAAGACCGCCCCATAGAGCAGGTCGCTGAAGACCTCCTGGGCCAGCGCCGGCGACATGTCAGGTCGCATACGGCCCTGCTCAATCAGCTTCTCGAAGCGTGCCCGCCATTTGCCGCCGCTGGTTTCCTGATAAACAAAGTAAAGAGGCTTTCCATTCTTCGGAAACTCCGCCCGTTCCTGGATGAAAAGCTCCACCGTCTCAGGGTTGCACTCAAAAAACTCCAGGTAACGGTGAATGCCAAGGCGCAGCTGTTCGAGGGGATCCTCCAGCGGGTCGACCGCCTCGTTCACATAACAGGTCAGGTCCTCCAGCGCCTTTTCCACTGTTGCCATGAAGAGAGTCTCCTTGCTGGCAAAACAGCGGTACACCGTCCCCTTACCCGCGCCTGCGCGCTCGGCAATGCGATCCATCTCCGCGCAACGGTACCCAACCTCCGCGAACACCACGGCGGCGGCCTCCAGGACCTCCCTGCGGCGCTGTTCCGGTGCCTTGTGGGTGCGCGTCGGGCGCGAGGAATCGGTCACGTGTATCGGCCTCTTGAAGATGGACTGACCAGTCCGTCTAATCATACGCCCGCTAAAATGGACTGACAAGTCCGTAATCCTGAACCCCGGTTTCTGGTAGAATCCGCACAAACCGAGACCCCCCCCCATTACGGAGCCACCCATGACGCCGGATTCCTTTTCCCAGCGCTTCGGAGGCATGGAGCGCCTCTACGGCCAGGACACCGCCCGATCCCTCGCCGCCGCCCATGTCGCCATTGCCGGCGTCGGCGGCGTGGGTTCATGGGCGGCCGAGGCGCTCGCCCGCAGCGGCATCGGGGCTCTTACCCTGATCGACATGGATGACATCTGTGTGACCAACACCAACCGCCAGGTCCACACGCTGGCGGACACCATCGGGCGCCCGAAGGTTGAGGTGATGGCCGAACGGCTGCGGGCAATCAACCCGGAATGCCGGGTTACAGCAGTTCCGCAGTTTGTGACCACCCGCAGCATGGAGAGTGTGCTTCCCGGGAACTGCGATGCGGTGGTGGACGCCATCGATAGCGTCAACCACAAGGCGGCCCTTCTGGCCCACTGCCGCCGGCGCAAACAATGGGTGATCTGCGCCGGGGGCGCTGGGGGACAGATGGACCCAACCCGAATCCGCGTGGCCGACCTGAGTCGCACCACCCAGGACCCGTTGCTGGCCAAGGTACGGAACCTGCTCCGCCGTGAATACGGCTTCCCACGCAACCCGAAGCGGCGCTTTACTATCCCCGCCATCTATTCCGAGGAACAGCTCACCTACCCCACGCCGGAGGGCGGCACTACCCATGAAAAGCCCGGTGACGGCCCAACCCGGTTGGACTGCAGCACGGGCTTTGGCGCCGCCAGTTTCGTGACCGGCACCTTCGGCTTCGTGGCCGCCTCGAAGGTGCTTGAACATCTGGCCCGCCGCCATGAAACAATGCGCGCCAGAGCACAAACCGACGACGAGTGACCATGGCCCGCATCCCCGAGAGCCTCGCAGCACAGATCGACAGCCCGATTGCCACCGCCCAGCCAGTCGGCGGGGGCAGCATCAACGATGCCGCCCGGCTGACGCTCGAAGACGGTCGGATGCTGTTTCTCAAGACTCACCCCTCACCACCGGCCGGCTTTTTCGAGGCGGAAGCGGCCGGGTTGCAGGCACTGGGCAACGCGAATGCCGTGCGCATTCCCGCGGTGGTCGCGGTCGCAGAGGAGGGGCTGATTCTGGAATGGCTGGATGGCCGCCCCGGCCAGGACTTCGCCCGGCAGCTCGGGGAACAACTGGCGCAACTGCACAGCGTTACCGCCGGGGAGTTCGGTTTCGGGCGGGACAACTTCTGCGGGCTCACGCCCCAGCCCAACCCCCGCATGCAGGACGGCTTCCGTTTCTTTGCCGAGGCGCGTCTTCTGCACCAGGGCCGCATGGCTCAGGACAGCGGTCGTCTTGAGCGGGCTGATGTCAAGAAACTCGAATGGGTCGCTGGCCGGCTCGACCGCTGGATTCCAGAACAGCCCGCCAGCCTGATCCACGGCGACCTGTGGTCCGGCAACATCCACTGCGGCCCCGGCGGCGAACCGGTACTGATCGACCCGGCGACCCACTATGGCTGGGCCGAGGCAGACCTCGCCATGACCACGATGTTCGGCAGTCAGCCACCGGGGTTCTACGAAGCCTATCTGGCGAACAGTCCGGTTGATTCCGACTGGCAAGAGCGCGCGCCCCTTTATAACCTCTACCATGAACTCAACCACCTCAACCTCTTCGGTGGTCCCTGGGCGGGCGGCGTACGCCGGACCCTCCAGCGCTTCGGGGCATAAACCTGTCTTACCTTATAGTTGCGGGACTGAACCATTAAGCCTAGCCTGACGTATTAAGTGTCGTAACGTCGCCGCAGGCAGTAGGAAGTCGCGCATGCAGTCACCCAGCATTGGATGTCTCACCCGGGATCCTGGGTCCTTCTCCGAGTCCCGCTGGCACTATGCCAGCAGCCTGAATGAGCTCCGCGAGCAGGGCGAATATGATGTGGTGCTCGTGGATCTGGACGCTGCTGACGCTGCAGACGTGGTCTTTCTGCTCCGCTGCGATGCCCGCTACCACCTGACACTGATCTACGCCGGACGGGACCGGACCGGTAACGCACCGGAACTCAGTGACGGGTCGATTCCAACAGATCCGAACGCCATTACCGAAGCCTGGCGCAAATGGCACCAGAGACTCTCAGAGTTCAACCGGGGTCGCTACCCGGAACGCTTCGACGAGTACGTGCTTGCCTGGCTCTGGACCCGCCCGGAAGGGCGCCTCAAGCCAGTACGCCACCCGCATCATGCCCAGTTCTACTACTACCCCCTGCTGAGTGCGTTCGCCGACAACGAGCCGGTCAATGAGATGGTCTGGCTCCAGCTTATGATGGAACAGGGCTGGCTGGAACGGGGACCGCTCACCGATCGCATACGCCTCTGCACCCATTGCGGCTCAGCACGGCTCAACTACGTGGATGTCTGCCCGGACTGCCATGCTCTGGAGATCGCCCGGGAACCATCGCTGCATTGCTTCACCTGCGGTCACGTCGCGCCCCAGGATCATTTCCTCAAGCAGGGCCTGATGCTGTGCCCCAACTGCCTCACTCGCCTGCGCCACATTGGCAGTGATTACGACCGGCCACTCGAGAATTACCGCTGCCGGGCCTGCCAGAGCTTTTTCGTGGACGCCGAGGTTGAGGTGCGCTGCCTGGACTGCGACACGCACCATACCCCCGACGAATTACGCATCCGTGAGGTTCGACCCTACAGCCTGTCCGAGCAGGGCCGGTTGCGCTGTCGCCAGGGGTTCTCCGGGGAAGCTCAGGCCGAGAGCCACTTCGGGCGCCTGAACCTGGTTTCGGCCAATGCCTTTACCAACCTGCTGAACTGGCAGATCCAGCAGAGCCGACGCTATGGAGAAACCGCTCACGGCTCCCTGGTGCTGTTGCGCTTTGCCAATCTGGGTGAAGCACTCAGCCAGGAACGCGGCACGACGCTTCTGGACAGCCTGATTGACCGCATCCGGGAGACAATCCGCGAAACGGATCGCTGCGCCCGGACACGGGATGAATTGCTCTGGCTGCTGCTGCCCCACACCGACCGCCAGGGCATGGACCGGTTGCGCGAACGCCTGACCGAACTGAACCGGCTCTTCCGTGAGCAGGACGGGATTCACATCGACCTGCGCACGGTGGGAATCACTCTGCCGGAAAACCTGCTTCCCCAGGAAGACAGCGACCTTTTGATGGCCCGCCTCGGTGGCGAGGTCAGCTGATGCTGGAGGCACTCGCGGTATTCCCGAACGAACTCGCTGCAGGAGGTTTAACCCGGCTTTTCCTCGTGCTCTTCCCGTTCTTCGTCCTTCTGGAACTGCCGTTGAGCCTGTTGGTGCTTGCCGGTGTCATCCGCTGGTATACACGCAACCTCATGACCACGCCTCGGGCCAGCCTTTACCGGCCCAGGGTGTCGTGCATCATCACGTGCTACTCGGAAGGCAGGGATGTCCAGAACACCCTGCTGAGCCTGTGCGAGCAACTCTATCCCGGGGAGGTCGAGCTGATACCGGTGGTGGATGGTGCCACCGCCAATGAGGCGACCATGGAGGCCGTGCGCGACTTCCGGGTCGATCCTGTGCGTTACCCGAACCGGTTTCTACGCCCGATCGCCAAGTGGCAGCGCGGTGGCCGGGTTTCGTCGCTCAACGCCGGTCTGAGCCACGCCACCGGCGAGATCGTTTTCGCGCTGGACGGCGACACCTCTTTTGATAACGCCATGATCGGCGCCATGGTGCGCCACTTCGAGGATCCATCGGTCCCCGCTGTGTCCGGAAGCCTGCGTGTACGCAACAGCTGGCACTCACTCGCTACCGTGATGCAGTCTCTGGAATACTTCCTGTCAATCCAGACGTCCAGGGTAGGCCTCGGGGAATGGAACACGGTCAATAACATATCCGGCGCCTTCGGAGCCTTTCGCACCTCTTTCCTGCGCCATATCGGCGGCTGGGACACGCACACCGCCGAGGACCTTGACCTCACCCTGCGCATCAAGAGCTATTTCGGGCGCCACCCGCTGCGTATCCCGTTTGAACCAACCGCTGTCGGTCACACGGATGTCCCTGACACGCTGCGGGGCTTTTTCATGCAACGGCTGCGCTGGGACGGCGACCTGTTCTTCCTCTACATCCGCAAGCACCGCCACAGCATGACGCCACGGGTCCTGGGCTGGCGCAACTTTCTGATGACGCTTTTCAGCGGTTTCTTTTTCCAGCTGGTACTGCCCTTCCTGATCGTCGGGTACACGCTGGCCGGGCTGGTCCTGCTGCCCCTGAACGTCATTGCGGTGCTGGCAGTGCTGATTTACGCGGTTTACCTGCTCCAGACTCTCATCCTGTACCTGGCCGGCCTTCTGATGGTGTCCGAGCGCCCCTGGAACGACCTTAAGCTCGCCATTGCGTTGCCCGTCTTCCCGGTATTCATGTTTTTCCTGCGTGGCTGGGGCGTGATCTGCACCCTCAACGAAATGTTCCGGCGCGGTCACGAGGAAACCAGCATGGCACCCTGGTGGGTACTTCGGCGGGGAAGGAGGTTCTGAGATGCGATCACTCCGTGTGCGACTCCTGCTGCTGTCAGTCGGCCTGCTCCTGGCCCTGCCGGCCAATGCCGTGTCACTGGAAAACCTTCTGGAACGCATGGACGCCGGGCCTGAGGTGAAAGCTGCCAGGGCCGAACAACGAGCCCTCGCCGGGGAACGGCGGGAACGTTCGGAAGAGCGGGGCTGGTCCCTGTTCGGTGGGGCCACTGCCGGGCGCTTTCAGGAGCTGGAACCAACAGCCGGGCGCGTAGCCTACACCGGCTACGGAGCCCAATTGGGCCTGCGATACCCGTTACTCGGGACACTCCGGGACCGGACCGAAGCCCTGGTCAGGGCCAGTACCGCCGAGGAGCGCCAGAAACACCAGCGCGAGCTGGCAGAAACCGAGCAGCGACTGCGACTGCGCAGCACCTACATTGACTGGTGGGAAGCCCAGCAATACAGACGTCTCTGCCGCGCGATCGAACCCCTGGCGAGCGATGAACTCAGCCTGGTCCGCAAGCGCGCGCGTACCCGTGACCTGCGCACCTCGGAGCAGATGCTGCTGGAGCAGCGATGGTCACGCCGGCTGGACAGCTGCCAGCGCCGGGCCGCACGCGGAGCCGAACTGAGGTACCGGCTTGAGAGCCTCAGCGGCGTCTCACTGCCGGCCGACGCCCGGGCGGAATCGGCCCTTCTGCCGCTCTCACCGGCAGCCACAGAGCGCTGGCAATCCGCCCTCCGTCAGCATCCTCTCATGGCCCAACAGCGCAGTGTGCTCGAAGGAGCCCAGCGCGTGCGGCGCGATCGCTGGTACCACGATATTGATGCGGACTTTACCCTGGCCCAGCAGTTCGATTGGCGGAATGATATCCCGGGCACGGGAACCGGTCTGGTTGCGGGCCTCCGGTTCGAGGTGCCACTGCGTTCGCTGGGGAGCTATCAACAGAACAGCCGCTCAAACCAACGCTACCACGCCGCCCGGTATGAGTTGGATGCCACCCATAACCGGCTGAAGCGCAATCTCAGTGACGCACTGGCTCAATACAAACAAGCACTTGCTGAAACCCGGGACCAGATGCGTCAGGTCGAACTGAGTCGCCGCGTTGAAAGCGAACGCCAGGGGCGTGCACAGGTCGACCAGGAAGGGAGCTTCATGGCCCTGCGACTGGCCCGGGTCCAGACAGCCGACGCCATGCACGACTTCATCCGCAGCTGGCGCAACACCTGGCAGGAGGAAACCCAGCTGCGCCTGCTCGCCGGTTACGCTGAGACGGATACGCGTTACCTCGGACACCAGGGCCTCCCCTGGCCTGGCGCCGATGCGCGCGGCGAAAGCGACCCCGTAACGCTTTCTCAAAGCGACCAGGCTGGACGCCAGAAGAATTGGTCCCGCGCCGTGTACGTGTGGAACAGCTCCCGGCTACTGGCCCCGGAATCGCGGCAGGGTGAGTTGAATGCACTGGAGGAGGCGGGGTTCGATACGCTCCACCTGGGACTCAGCGCCAGGCAGCTTGCGAACAGTCAAGGCCTGAGCCAGCGGCTGCGCCAGCTGCTCGAAAGCGCCCATGCACGGAACCTCAATGTAACGCTCCTGCTGGGCGAGCCCAGCTGGCTCCGCCCCGACAAACGGCACAACCTGCGTGACCTGATCCAGCGCCTTGCCGGCCTGGACTTCGATGGCCTTCACCTTGATCTCGAAGTGGAGCAGCTCGGTTGGCCGGTCCCGGATGAACGCCTGGAGAACTGGCTGGCAACGGTGGCCATGGCACAGCAGGCCAGCCCCTGGCCTATCAGCCTGGTCAGTCACCACCGTTGGTTCGCGCCGGACCGGGACGGCCTGTGCATCCCGTGCCGACTCTCCGCCATGGGCGTTGAGTCCGTTTCCCTGATGATCTACACCACCAACCAGGCCAGCCTGACCGAACGCGCCACTGCCATCGCCACCCACTGGCCCGACATGGCCTTCCGTATTGTCCAGAGCGCCGAGGCGGACCTGGAATCGGCCAACAGCTGGCGTGGTACCCCCCTGAAAACGCTCAGATCAATGGAACGGGACTGGCGCCAGTCGATGGGGACCTCTGGCATTACGGGGATTGAATGGCAGGACTGGCGCAACTACCAGGCGATACCTGAAGAGGACCAACCATGAAAGTGCGCTTTTCCAGCCGCAAGGAATCCAATCCCACTGAAGAAGGCGGGCTCCGGGTGCTGTACGCGCCAGGCAAACGGGCTGCCTACCGGCTACGCTGGTACCTGATCCTGTTGCTGGTGGCCACGCCCTTCCTGTGGTTCCTGGGGCGTATTGGCTGGGAAGTACTGGTCATTGAGGCCCCGGGCCAGGTCGTTCAGCCGATCACTGAGATCCGCGCCCTGGAAGCCGGACGGGTGATGCGGATTAACCCCGAAGAACACGACCAGGTCAGCCCCGGCGATGAACTTGTCCAACTGGACAATCCCGCCCTTCGGGCGAAGCTGGCATCGCTTGATACGCTCGCCACCGCCAACGCGGCGACCGCCGCCGGGACCCGCCAGAAAGCAGCACTGGAACGGCGACTCGAACGGGCCCGGAACCGTGTCGAATCACTGGCTGAGCTCGTACAGCAGGGGGTGGCCACCCAGGGAGAATTCCAGGCAGCTGAAAACGAGGTGGACGCCCGCGAAAACGAATTGGCGGCGCTTGAGCGCACAAGTGCCGAGGAGATCATGGACACCAAGGCACTGACCACTCGACTGGAGCGCCAACGGGCCCTGGTTGAACAGCAGCTCGCACAGTTGACGATACATTCCCCCGTAAAAGGTACTGTCCATGCCATCGAGGTGGTGGCGGGAGAAAATGTCGGCCCCGGCACTACGCTGATGCGGATCGAACCGATGGGGGAGCCACGCATTCATCTCTATCTGGACACCGATCAGATCGACCTTGCAACCGTAGGCCAGCCGGTCAAGCTGCAATTCCCCGACGGCCAATGGCTCGATGCCCGTATTGCCGGTCACCCCATTGATGTCCAGCGGCGCCCGCCTTCATTGCGCTCCGCCTTTGGTGGGGACGACCAGAGTCTGCTGGTCGCGGCAATCCCCGAGGGAACCATTCCGGAGCGCTGGCGCGTGAATGAGGCACCGGTCACAGCCCGCTTTCCCAATGCATTGACCCGATGGTTCTCAGAACCCCGGGGTATTGACGGGCAGTAACGGGGTGGCCTAAATTTTCGATCCAGACAGGACGTCAGCCACAGGACAGGGACATGGTCGGCAAGCCCCTAACGGTTCCATCCCAACTCTCTATCGCTAACAAGATGCTAGCGAGGGGTCAGTGATGCCGAACCATCGCTCCATCTCATCGGGACTACTCCCCCTCACCCTTCTCCTGGTGGCTGCCAGCTACTTTCTGTATTCCAGCGAGGTCATGGCCGATATGTTCGGATGGTTCAAACGTTATGACGTGCATCTTTCGCCGGAGGTGAAGGGGCGGATTCTTAAGGATGGGGAGCCAATAGCCGACGTCGAAGTTTATCGGGAACTCATGCACGCCAAAAACTATATGGAGAAAACCGTAACTGATTCCGAGGGACGGTTTTCATTTCCAGAGAAAACAATACGTTCGCGAGAGCCGGGTAAACTGCTCGGCGTAGAGCATATCACCCAGTCCATCACGGCAGACCACGGTCAGACGACCTACCTCCTGTGGCGAACAACGACTACCAGCACAACCCCTGAAAAGGTCATCGTGGAAAAGCTGAACCACATGGAATGCGACCTAAGCGATCCCGAGAAGCTGCACCATTTTACCATGGCGGAACACCCCAACTTCACTCACAACATAAGAGGCATCTGCCGCTGGCCAGATAGTTGAACCACGGACGACAACTCACAAAAGGACTTGATATGAGTACGATCCCACCGAAGATAGCATCAGAGCTTGCAGACGCTGTTTACCAAGTTCGAAAACCGGACCGCACAGGAAGCTACGCTCTGGAAATCAACCCTAGCCTCCGGAAAGCTTTCAACATTGAACCCAAGAAGGACCTCGTCATCGGAGAAACGGGCGGCTTCTTTGGGCTTTATACCAAGAAATCCGGATTTGCCGTTATAGGGGAAGGCCAAAATCGGTTCCGCAGGGACACAGTAATTGCAGTACGAGGCAGTAGAACGGATGCCGATTACCTGACTAACTTCGACGTTGGCATTTCTACCGGCACAAATAATCAGAGCGTTCACTCGGGATTCGAAGAAACTTTCTCAAGTATGCGTCCTGTAATGGAGAAAAGGCTCCGGACACGTATGGATCAGGTTCGGGGCGAACACACCATTCACTGTGTGGGGCACAGTCTCGGCGGCGCTCTAGCATCACTGATAGCGGACTGGGTTAAATCTCGATTCCAAACCCAAGTCAACCTCTACACTTTCGGCGCCCCCAGAGTTGGACTGAATGGCTACGCTTTGACCAATACTGCCCGCATTGATAATCACTACCGCTGCACTCATGGAGCCGACCCCGTTCCATTAGTTCCCGTTTGGCCGTTCATTCATGCTCCAACAGAAGGAGCTGGCGAATACCGTCTTGATAGCGCCGAAGGTATCAGCTTTCCAGCCCACTCCATGGGAATCAATGGCACACCCGGCTACAGGAATACGGCTATGGCCGATGACTGGAGCGCGTTAAAGCGTCAATCCACCCGCTTCCTTAATCAACCCGTCCGGCTACGTTATGAAGACCGGCTCCAAGCCTCTTTCACGAATTACTGGTCAGAGAAGTTAAACGCTGCACTGATCACCCTGCTGAAAGATGCCGGATATTATTCCGTACTTGCCATTCAGAACACCATGAGCTCTGCTCTGACCTTCTACGACCGACTCGCAAAATCACTGGAGAAAATTGCGGACGCATCAACTGAGTTCGCTGAACAGACAGCAGGCCTTCTGGGCCACATGCTGGTCTTTGCCGGGAAAGCTGCAGTAGCGGTGACAAAACTCACCTACCAGTTCATCCGCTGGGTGTTCGAAACCACCATTGGCGCTCTCAACCGCTGCGTCAAAAAAGCGCTGGAATCCCTTTAGCGAGAAGCCAGGCTATGGCTGCAAAACCAGCTTCCCCCGCACATGCCCATCCTCCTGCCGGCGATGGGCAGCAGCCGCATCACCGAGGGGGAAGGCGGCGGCGATATGGAGTTCCGCGTCACGGCGGTTAAGCAGTGCCAGGATCTCCTCGAGCTGGTCGGTATCCGGCTCAACCACGTAACCCGCCGCCTGGATGCCTTTCTCGGAGGCAAGGTCCTTGATGGCCTGGGCCGTCACCGTGGGAACGGTGACAAGCTTACCGTGTTCCCCGAGGGTGCTGAGCGCGGCCTTGCCGTCCTCGCCGCCCACCAGGTCGAGGACGGCGTCCAATCCATAGCAGACGTCATGGACGTCTTCCTGTTCATAATTGATGACGTCGTCAGCGCCCAACTGGTGGAGGAAATCCTCGTTGGCACCGGACCCCGTGGTTACCACATGAGCCCCATGCTGAGCGGCAAACTGCACGGCAAAATGACCTACACCTCCGGCACCCCCAAGAATCAGAAGCTTCTGGCCGGGCTGAAGCCCAAGATGGCTGAACAGGCCCTGCCAGGCGGTGAGGGCGGCCAGGGGGACGGCTCCGATTTCTTCCAGTTTCAGCCCCTCCGGCGCCCGGCAGAGTTCGTCGGCGCGCACCAGGGTCTGCTCCGCGTAACCGCCACCGGCCCGAGGGAACCCGGTCATGCCAACAACCGGGTCACCTTTTTGCCAGCCATCAACACCGGTGCCCACCGCATCAATGGTGCCAGCCACTTCAAAGCCCGGCACCCAGGGCAGATGATCACGTATGGCATTGGCCACGAATCCCTGGCCAGAGCGGGTCTTGAAATCGATGGGATTGACCCCGGCACTGGCTACGCGCACACGCACCTGGCCCTCGCCGGGCTGAGGCAGCGCCGCTTCACGCAGTTCAAGGACGCCGGCATCACCGAATTCGGGAATGACGATCTGGCGCATGGCATATCCTCCAGGAGGTTACTGATCGTGGCTGGCCTTCTTTAACAGCTCGGCCATGGGCTCCGGAATCCGTGCCGGCCGCTGGGTCGCGGTATCAATACAGACATGGCGGGACTCCGCTTCCACCAGCGTCCGGCCATCACTGGGCCGGACCAGCTGGAACTGACGCCCGGAACGCAGCTTGCCGTCGAATTCGGTCAGCCAGGTTCCAAGGATCAGGTCATCATCGGCCAGCGCCGCGGCTTTGTAATCAATTTCGGTGCGCACAATCGCCATAGCGCGGCCAAGCTCTTCCTGCAGCTCCCAGGTCAGGCCCACGGATTCAATGTGCGCCCAGCTGATCTCTTCCATCCACTGCAGATAGACGGTGTTGTTGGCGTGCCCAAGGCGATCCACGTCCTGTTCAGAAACCCTGATGTTCATCGTGAACGGATCGGCCATCTGCCAGTGCCAGTCACTCATCCGGTTGCTCCCTCAGGGCTTTCATCGCCCGATCGTAATCCAGTCGACCAATGCGGTCATTGTAGAGTGAACCAAAATAGAGCGCACCGTCTCGCGCTTTCACCGAGGTTAACATCTGCACACGCTCCCCCGTCGGGTCATGCAGACTGCCCAGCATCTTCCCCTGCTGATCGAAAGCCAGTACCAGACCATAGGACTCGGGGCTCGGCTGCAGGAATTCCGGCAGCTTGGCCACCTGCTCCTTGAGCCAGGGACTCGGGTGGAAGGCGTCCATCTGTGGGTTGCGCCTGGTCGGCAGGGCCACCCAGATGATGCCGTTGTGATCCGCGGAGAGGTTATCCGGGAAGCCCGGTAGATTCCGGGCGAAGATTTCACTGGTACCGGCCTTATCGCCTTCGAGCCAGTACTGCTGGATGCGGTAGCGCCAGGTTTCGTTCACCAGCACCGAGCGCTCATCCTCGGTCAGCGCCACGCCGTTGGCGAAGTGGAGGTCGCCCATCAGTGTTTCGGTTTCGCCGGTCTCCGGGTCGTAACGGAGCAGGCGCCCGTGCGGGCGGCTCTCGAGCATATCCAGGCGGTAGTCCGGCTGATGGAAGCGGCTGCTGGCGTCCGAGAAGTAGATGCGCCCGTCCGAGGCAATGGCCAGGTCATCGGTGAAAGCAAAGGGGGTGCCTTCGGATCCAGTGGTCAGCACCTCAACAGTGCCATCCGGGGCGACCGACAGCAGCCCCTTCCAGGCGTCTGCAACGATCAGGTTCCCGTCATCGTCGAACTCCATGCCCAGGGGACGACCGCCGGTATCCGCGAAGGTCTCCACCTCGCCTTCCGGTGTCACGCGGATGATCCGCCCATCCTGCAGGCCGCCATAGACATTGCCCTCGCCATCCACCTCAGTGTCCTCCGGGCCTTCGATCTCACCCTTGGCAAGCACATCAGCGTCCTGCAGTGCTTCATTCGGTTTCGCTGGTCCTTCCAGTCCCGGCGCCTCCGGCGGCTCCCAGGCGGCGGAATCCACTGGAGAAGGCCAAAGAAAAAAGAGACCAAGGAACAGCAGAATGAGGACCAGGAGTGTGAGCAGGATTTTTTTCATTGTTATTCCGACTTGCTGGTTTCAGTTGTCTTCGGCCAGGAAGCGCTGACAGATGCGGGCAAACAGTTCGGGTTTTTCCGCGTGGAGCCAGTGCCCGACCTCGGGAATCACTTTCAGTTCAGCCCGTGGAAAATAGCGCTGAACAGCGTCCTGGTGGCGGCTCTGGATATAGTCCGAATTGCCACCGCGAATGAAAAGGGTCGGGCCCTCATAGGCGCGCTCCGTCGTCGGGCCAGCCATGATCTGTTCGTAGCAGGCCAGGATTCCCGACACATTCATCCGCCACCGGAACCCGCCGTCCGCCGGCACCAGATTGGTCAGCAGAAACTGCCGCACGCCTTTCTCACCGATGTATTCCGCCAGCACCCCATCGGCTTCACGGCGGGATTTCACGGCGGCCGGATCCAGCGCCTCAAGTGCATCCTGAATGGCGTCATGGTGGGGCGCATAGGCCACCGGCGCAATGTCGGCAACGATCAGGCGCCGAACCCGCTCCGGCGCCATCAGTGCCATTTCCATGGCGGTCTTGCCGCCCATGGAATGGCCCAGAAGATGGGCTGTCTCCAACCCTGCCCGATCCATGTAGGCCAGCACGTCCGCTGCCATTTCGGGGTAGCTCATGCTCCGTGTATGCGGTGATTCACCGTGGTTGCGCAGGTCCAGGCTGTGCACCTCGAATTCCGGCGCCAGGCGTCGACGCACACCGCCCAGGGTATCGCCGGCGCCGAAGAGGCCATGCATGAGTATCAGGGGCGGGCCATCACCCTTGACGCCCGCATTGAGTTCCACCGTGTCTGTCAAAGCTGTTTCTCCGTGCCATAGCGCTCACCCGCCACTGGCGAAGAGCGGGCGACGGGCTTAGACTCGTAACATCAAGCAGTGTAAGCCTAAACGGAACCTGACCCCATGGCCACAGCAGCACCCCTTCACGATGAACGCCGCCACCTGCAGCGTTTCCCCGCCGCGGAACTGGAAGTCCGGTTGAAGCCAGGGCGCAGCCGCTTCAGGCGTGGAGAAGTCGTCGAAGCCGCCGATTTCACACGCGAGGGTGTCGCCATCATCACGTCCCGGAAACTGCGCATGGGGCAGAAGGTACTGGTGGATCTGACTCTGCGCCTGGACCGGAGCGAACTCCACCAGAACCGCCTGGTTGCGGTGGTCACAAACGTGCGCGCTGAAGGGGAACAGCACCGTTACGGTCTGAAATTCGACTTCCGGGCCAATGCCACGATGCGTGCCCTGGAGACCCAGGCCCGCCTGGGGCGCATGGAGGGGATTCTGGAGCGCATACAAAAAATGAAGGCCCGTCACCGCAGCGGTGAGGACCTCATCAGAACCTATTCAGGTCAGGGGTAAGAGCGGACCCCTCAGTTGAACGCGGGGATCTCGCTCAGATAATCGGACAGAGCCTTGAGATTGGCTTTTTCTTCTTCAGTGTGCGGAACACAGATTTCGAGGTTGGTATCCATATCCATGACGCGACTCCTTGGGTTTGTCAGGATTTCAGGTATTATCCTACGTCGCAATGCCTGAGCCGGCTTGACGCACCCGCTCAACCTTTTGACAGGTGGTAACAGTCGATGACAGACAGTCCCACGGTGAGCGCTTCCGGCACTCTTGCTCTCACCCACTACCTGACCAGCCGGGGATTCGCTTCCCAGGACCACATTGACGGCATTCTTGGGATCTCGTCAGAGGAACTTGAGGATCCCGACTGCCGTGTTGCTGTGCACAGCCATAATCAGCTGTGGCAGGAGGCACTCCTTCTGACCGGGGACCCGGCACTGGGATTGCGGCTGGGTGAGATTGTGGACCCGGACCGCATGGGGTTGATGAGCCACATCGTGTTCAACAGCGACACCATTGAACACGCGCTGGAGGAATACATGCGGCTTCACCGGCTCGTGAATGAGGCGGTGCACCTCTACCAGACCCGGGAGGGCGACCGGATACGGGTCACCTGGCATGTGCCCGACCCGGCGCTGTACTGCACTCCGGACATGGACCGCACCCTGTCCGCTGCGGTCACCCGTGCGCGCCACTTCATCCATCCCAGGCTGGCCATCGAGCAGCTGAGCCTGGCTCACGAGGACCCCGGCTACCGGGCCCACTACGAGCGGATCTTCCAGTGCCCGGTCACCTTCGGCACCGGTGAGACCAGCCTGTGTTTTCCGGCCCGCTACCTGGATTCGCCGCTGCCCCACCGCAACCCCTATGTGCATTCTGCCCTGACCACACACGTCAACCGGCTGCTGCGCCAGTTGCGCCCGCGCAAGACCGTTTCGGAACGGGTCCGGCGGATCGTCCAGAAACAGCTTCCGCGCACACCGGACGTGGACCGGGTGGCCTCGGCCATGCACATGAGCCGCCAGACGCTTTACCGCAAGCTGAAGAAAGAGGGCGAGAGCTTCCAGAACCTGGCGGAGACGGTGCGGCGGGAACGGGCACTGCAGTATGTGGCTGAGGGCGAATACGGGCTGACGGAAGTGGCGTTCCTGCTGGGATTCTCGGAGCTGAGTGCCTTCAGCCGGGCCTTCAAGCGCTGGACCGGGGAAAGCCCTGGCCACTACCGGGCACGGCACCGCGAAGAGCGCGCCTCAACGATGGCGGACTAATCCTCGCCGAACTGCAACACCAGATGATTCACCAGGCGCTGCAGACGCGCCCGGGCATGGCGCGCATTCACCGCGACCTGCTGCGCCGATGCCGATTCCTCCAGATCCCCGGGTGACAGATCCGGCCAATACAGCTCACAGGCAAGCCCCAGTTTGGGAATGCGCCCGCCCAGCAACCAGGGCAGGCTCACCACACCACTCTGGTTCACAGCACGGCGCAGGTGTTCGGGCAGACGCTCTATCAGGAAGCGGGCTGAAGCCGGAATGGGAATCGGCCGCCCCAGCCTTTCAGTACCACTGTGAGCCAGCAGCAGTACCGGCGCCTCCGCCCTCACAGCCGCTTCTATGAAGCGCTGGCTGCGGAACGGCTGTATGTCGATGCCGTTGCCGACATTACTGTATTCGCCTTCCGGCATGATGCAGCAGTCATTGAAGGTGCCGTTGCTCAGCTTGGCAACAACATCCTCGACCCCGGAATCCGCGGAGGTCTGCACCAGGCGCTCCAACAGAGGACCGACACCGGGCACCCGGTAGAACCCCCTCCAGGTCACTCCGAACGGCACCCTGTCACCTCCGCCGTGGCGCACCATGCTTCGCACCAGCGCTGCCAGTGCGGGCGCTGGGCCGAGTACGGGGCCATGATTCATGATGATCATCAGTCGGGGATGCGTCTGGAGGATGCCGGCCAGTTCGTCCATGCCGACACCATCCGCTTCTTCGCGGTAGAACAGCGGCGCCAGCCGATCGGCGATCGGGAGGAGGTCCTGGTAGGTGTGCGCCATGGCTACCTCTTCTTCAGCTCACTGCGCACGGTTTCCAGCCGCCGCCGGTTCACGCCGAAATCCGAATAGCCGAGCCGTGAAGCCGAACGCACCTGGATCACGCCCTGCTCCGGGTCACGGACAAAATCCAGATCGTCCACGAACCGCAGCACCCGGGTGCGGGCCTCGGCGCGGATGGTCTCCGCCGTCTGCTCCACGAGCCGTACGCCCCCCAGGGCCTCCAGCACGCCAGGCAGCCGCTCCCATGTGCCTTCATCCCCCGGCAAGGGCTCTATGTACTGCTTCCCCCGGCCCTGGCTGGAAACACAATTGGGCTTGCGCGGACACGGCCTGAGTTGCGGACTTCCTGCATCAGTACTCATACGGACTCCATTCTGGACGACAGGGTCGGGGTAAATCTGCTTCACTTGCGTAAAGGTCAGACATTACCAGAGGCCAGCCATGGATCACACCGCGTACCTTGAGGCACTGCGAAGCACAGCAGCAGGCACTGAACAGAGCTTCGACGCCGAAGAATTCCGGGCACGCCGCCAGCGGGTGGCCAGGGCCATGCGCGAGGCCGGCCTTGAGGCACTGCTGGTGACCAATCCAGGCGAGATCAACTACCTCACCGGTTACCGGACCTTTGAGGTCTCGGTCCATGCGGCACTGGTCTTCCGCCCGGAGCGCTGCTTCCTCCAGGTGCCCTCCATTGAAACCGGCCCCGCTGCGGCGACGGCCCTGGTGGACGAGGTGGATGGATACCGGTGGGAGTCTGTCCAGTCCGTGATCGGCCCCCTGGTGGACCAGCTCCGGGACTGCCGCGCCATCGGCATCAACCAGTGGGGCAACGGCCTGCGCCCCGGCGTGCTGGACGCCCTTCGGGCCCAGTTGCCCGATACGGCCTTCCATGAATCCAGCGCCGTGCTGGACCGCGTCCGGCGCGTCAAGACAGCAGCAGAGCTGGAACGTCTGCACGAGAGCGCACGCATGACCATGGCCGGCCTGGAGGCCGCCATGGCCGTGATCGAACCGGGCGTGGACGAGAACACCATTGCGGCGGAAGGCGCCCGCGCCATGCTGGCCGCCGGCAGCGAGTTCATGAGCCTGCAGCCCATTGTGGTCAGCGGGCCACGCAGCAGCGTGATCCACCTCAACCATCAGAGTCGGGTTATCAAGAAGAACGAATCCGTCTTCCTCGAATTCGGAGCCGTGCGCCACCGCTACACCGCGCCGCAGATGCGTACAGCCGTTGCGGGGCAGGCGTCGGACCGGATGAAACGGCTCAACGATGTCTGCCACCGTCTTCACGACACGCTGGTCTCGGAGATGCGTCCGGGGCAGCGCTTTACAGACGCGGCAACAGCCGCCAATCGGGTCCTGGCGGAAGTTGCGGACGAGGTCTTTTTCTCCGGTGTCTTCGGCTACACCGTGGGGGCGCAGTTCCCTCCGAGCTGGGTCGAGGGGACCGGCTTCATCGCCGAGGGCGAGGAATCCCCGTTCGAGCCGGGCATGGTCTTCCACCTGCCCCTGTGCCTGCGGGCACCGGGTGAGTTCGGAATCGGTATGAGCAACACGGTCGTCGTAGGTGATAACGGGGCCACTCCCATCACCTGTAACGACTGGCAGCTGCGGGAGCCATCCTCATGAGAGCACTTGTCGTCGGCGCCGGCATTGTCGGTTTAACCACCGCCCGGATGCTGGCCCGCAGAGGGTATTCAGTGACGGTGGTCGAAGCGCACGAGGGCCCGGGCATGGAGACAAGCTATGCCAATGCCGGCCAGCGCTCCTACGGCCACGTCTCCCCCTGGGCGGCACCGGATCTGATCGGCGTGGGCCTTAAGGGCCTGGTGCGTCGGCAGGGCCCGCTGAAGATGCACATGCCGCCAGCACCGAGAACGATCAGCTTTCTCTTCCAGACGCTGCGCTACGCCTGGGAGAGCGGCCGCTATGACGCCAGCAACCGCGCCATGCTCCAGCTTGGCCAGGTCAGCCGTAATGCGTTCCACGCGATTGACGAGGAACTGCCGGAAGGCTTTGATGGCCATCATGAGGGGCTGCTGGAAATCAGCCGCGACCCGGTGGAATACGCCGGTCTGCAGACCAAGGCCCGAGCTTTGGCGGAACAGAGCATCGAGCATGAGTGGCTGAACGCCGACTCAGTCAATCGCCAGGAACCCGCGCTGGCGGCAACCGGGGACCTGCAGCCATCCCTTCTGATCAACGGTGACGGCACCGGCGACTGCCATCGCCTTTCACAACTGCTCATGGCTCAATGCCGGGAAGCGGGTGTCCGGTTCTTCTTCGGCACGAGCGTGACACAGTGGGAACATAACGGTGATGCCCTGGAAGGCGCTCATGTTTCCGACGGCAACAGGAGCTGGCTTGAGGCGGCTGATGCGACCGTTGTCTGTGCCGGCTGCGCCTCGCGGGACCTTGTCCGGCCACTGGGCCTCAAGCTCTCCGTCTACCCGGTCAAGGGCTACTCCCTGACGGCACCCCTGGACAATCCCGACAAAGCGCCCCGCTCCACGGTGGTAGACCTGGACAACAAGGTTGCCATCACCCGTCTCGGAGACCGGATGCGGATCACCGGCTTCGCGGAGCTGGCCGGCTTCAACCGCCGGATACCGGAATCACGACTGCAGGTGCTTCAGGAAGCCATCAACGAGCGCTTCCCGGGCGCCGCAGATTTCAATCATGCGGAGCCCTGGACCGGCTTCCGGCCCATGCTGCCTGATGGCCCGCCGGCCCTCGGCGCCGGCCCCTTACAGAACCTGTGGCTCAATACGGGCCATGGAACCTTTGGGTGGACCCTCTCGGCAGGAAGCGCGGAGCTGCTGGGCATGATGATGCACTCCGAGCCGACGCCCATTGATGTCAGCGCTTTTGACCCGTGCCGCTTCGGGGGCTCTCGCCGCTGACAGCCAGCCCGGTATTCCCTTCAATCACCGGTTGCACCAACGGCAGGGGGATATCCGGATGACGCTGGACCTCGACGCCGCTCATATCAAAGCCGGCACGCTCAAAAACCCGACGGGTATCCCGGTTGATATTGCAGCCACAGGCAAGCGGTCTCCAGAGGGGGTTGAGACGCTGCTGCCAGCGGGCCAAGCCCGGCTCGCGGGCGGCCACATGTTCGAAGAACAGCAGCCGGCCGCCCGGCTTCAGCACCCGCGCCATCTCAAGCGCGGCCCGGTCCGCCTCCGGGATGGTGCAGAACACCAGGAACGCCACCACGGTATCGAACCGGTTGTCCTCAAAGGGCATGGACTCAGCCCCCGCCTGCACCAGTTCCACCGGTGGCCCCTCATGGCGCGAAGCCACACGCTCCCGGCATTCGCCCAGCAGGACCTCCGAGGGCTCCAGGCCCACAATCCGTTCCACGGCTGGTCCGTAATGGCTCAGGCTCAGGCTGAGCCCGGAACCGATGCCGATCTCCAGCACTTCCCCCGACGCCTGGCTGAGCAGCTCCCGGCGGACATCCGCCAGCGTCCGCTCGGCCAGTTTCAGAACGGGCGGAAAGACGTGTCGTTCGTAAAATCCAGCCAATGACACAGCGCCTGCCTCCCGGATGATGGGTGATCGACAAGCATAACCCGGATCACCGCTACAGGTCAGACCCATGCGAACACGGACTCTCAGACGCCCCCAGACGGAACTCCATATTGTGGAGGATGGCGACCCGGCCAATCCGGCCATCCTCTTCCTGCACGGCTTCCCCGACTGCCACGACCTCTGGCTGCCCCATATGCAGGCACTGAGTAGCGACTACCACGTGATCGGTTTCGACATGCGGGGGGCAGGACAGAGCACACCGCCAGCGCGTGCCGAAGGCTACCGGATCCCCTGCCTTCTGGAGGACATTGATGCCGTGATCACGGCTACCCGGGGCGGGGAAGGCACCGCACACCTGGTGGGCCACGACTGGGGTTCGATCATCGGCTGGAGCTTCGTTGCCGACCCGGTCTATGGCCGCCGGGCCGAATCCTGGACCAGCCTTTCCGGCCCGCATCTTGGAGCGGCGGCCGAATGGGTCCGGAACGGGATCCTGAAGGGCGGTGGCGACCGCAAACCGGCACTGAACCAGGTGCTGCACTCCTGGTACATGCTGGCACTGAATGTTCCCGGCCTTGGTCAGGCTGTGTTCAGCACCGTCGGCACGCCGGTTTACCGTGCTGCCCTGACCATGGGTGGCGTCCCGGCCGATCACCCTCACCTGGCACGCTCACGCGATGAGGTTACCCGCCTGACGCGCCATACGTTCCAGCTCTATCGCCAGAATGCGCTCAGCCCGCCGCCCACGCCACGCCCGGGCAGCATCAGAACGCCCAGCCAGATACTGATCCTGGAAGAGGACGCCTTCGCGACACCAGCAGTGTACGAGGCCATGACCCGTTACTGCCAGCAGGTGAGCTGCAAGCGGCTGGCGGCCAATCACTGGGCGCCGGTCACGCACCCTGAATGGATCCAGGAGCGCATCAGGGGGCTGGTAGCCAGCCTTCACTGACACACACAGAAAACCCCCGGCCGGACGCACCGGGCGGGGGTTGAGGCGCGCCCTTACAAGAGGGCAGCCAGGGCCGGTTTACGCCTTGTTGAGCTGTTCCTCGGCGTACTCGTAATTGGCCAGGTTGTTCAGGAAGTTCATGACATAGTCCGGACGACGGTTGCGGAAGTCCAGATAGTAACTGTGCTCCCAGACGTCCAGTGCCAGCAGAACCTTGCCTTCACCGGTTGCCAGCGGGTTGACGGCGTTCGGGGTCTTGGTGACCTTCAGCTTGCCGTCGTTGCCCAGCACGAGCCAGCCCCAGCCAGAACCGAACTGGCCGACAGCGGTGGTCTTGAACTGCTCCTTGAAGTCATCCACGGAACCGAAGTCCTCGACCAGCTTCTGCTCCAGCTTGCCCGGAATACCGCCACCGTTGGGGGACATGTTTTCCCAGAAGAAGTTGTGGTTCCAGTGCTGGCCAGCCTGGTTGAATACTTTCTGCAGGTCATCACGGCCATAGGCGAGCTTGACGATTTCTTCCAGCGACTTGCCCTGCAGGTTGCTGTCCTGCTCGACCAGACTGTTCAGGGTCGTGACATAGGTGTTGTGGTGCTTGCCGTGGTGGAGCTCAAGCGTTTCCTGGCACATCCCCTTTTCCGCGAGTGCGTTGTAGGAATAGGGAAGATTGGGGAGTTCAAAAGCCATAGTGTTTCCTCCTTAACGGCCTTCAGTATTGGGGGCTCGACCCCTCGGTGCCGACAAAGTCAACCGAGCCCCTTCGTTGGGGTCTACGTTACCACTTTGGGATCAGTTTGAGAGAAATCAAGGGCCGACTTGCACAACCGCTGATTTGTGCAACGATGACATGATACGATCCTCCCATAAAAATGAACCCGAGTTCCGGCAATGCAGTCGTTCAAACCCCGCGAAACCCTGAGTGAACAGGTTGCCCGTCACCTTGAGAACATGATCGCCTTTGAACAGCTCAGTTCAGGCGATCGGATCCATGAAAGCAACATGGCCAAAGAGCTGGACGTGAGCCATGGCGCCGTAAGGGAGGCGCTGCTGATGCTGGAGAAACGCCACCTGGTGCGCAACGTGCCCCGTAAGGGGGCATTTGTGACCACGCTGGATGAGGACTTCGTACGAAGCCTGTACGAAGCGATGAGTGTGTTTCTGGGCCACACCGGGCGCAAGCTGGTCCGCCAGTGGGAAACCGGCGATATGGAGCGGTTGGAATCGCTGTACCAAAGCATGTGCGAGTCCTTCCGTAACGGCCAGCTTATGGAATTCCTGGATACCGGCATTGAATACACCCAGGCCTCGCTGGCCTATGCCAACAACTACTTCATCACCGCCGCCATCAATGACCTCTGGCCCTCGGCCAAACGCTGCGCGTTTGTGGCCCTGCGCCAGGGCAATAGGGTACTGGAGGACAATCTCAATCACATGCGTGAATCGCTCGACCTGCTGCGCGCCCGTGATGAGGAAGGGCTGGTGCAGAACGTCCATGAATACGCGATGAAGCAGTGTGAGCAGGTGATTGCATGCCTGCCGGACAACACGGAAGGATCGGGGTCCCAGGGAGCGACCGGCTCATGAAACGCCACCAGGTTCTGCTGCTCACAACGCTGATACTGCTGCTGGCTGGCTGCAGTCTGGTCCAGCCTGAAAAAAAGACTCCTTCGGAGCCGGAAGCGGACATTGACTGTGAATGGACGATAATGCGTGGCGTTGCGGAACTGGTGAGTTTCGAGGAAAATACCGCGGCGATGGATTTCTTCCCCGGGGAGATCCGATTCCATACTGAGATGGATGATCGCGACTGGGCTCCAGGGGATGAATTCAAGGTGCTTCTCGAAACATCGGATCATCCTGAGTGCGGAGAGCCGAGAGTGCGTGAATTGAGCCCGCTGGGGCCAGACGCCTGACCGGAGTCGACATTGCCCTTTTCCCTTCATGCTCTGGTCGCATTTGCTGTTACCAGCCTCTTTGCCGTCGCAATCGCCGGCTCCCTGCTCGTTGACAGCCTTCTTTCAGGCGCCACCTACGGCGTTGCCCTTGCCGGCCTCGGATTCATCGTCATGGCCAGGCTGCGCGGCGCCCGTGCGCTTCCTCCCGCTGACCGGGAGATCAAGCTGATCGGCTTTGCCCTGGCGTTCTTTGCACTCGTCAGCCTTGCCACCTGGGCCCTGAACGGTTTCGGGTACGAGGACTTCAAGAACCTGGGCAAACACGGGCGCCTACTGCTTTTCTGGCCACTTCTTGTCGCGCTGGCCTACTCAGGGTTACGGGAAAGAGCGGCCCTTCTGGGGCTGGCGGGGTGTGCGGCCCTCGCAGGCCTGGTCGCGGCAGACCCCCTGCTCTGGGGTGAAAGTGTTCACCGGGCTAACGGTGCCACCAACGCCATTCCCTTCGGCAACCTGTCACTGCTCAGTGGCCTGATGCTTCTGGGTCTGGCAGGACCCCTTTTCAGCAACAGGCACTATACGCCCTGCCTGCTGGCACTGCTCGCCGGTCTGTTGGGCCTTACCGCCGCCTACCTGTCCGGCACCCGGAACAACGTTCTGGTCCTGCCGGTCCTGCTTCTCTTTCTGGTTCTTTTTGCCGGCCGCCGCCAGCGGATTGTCTCGGCCATCGCCGGACTGCTGATTCTGGGACTGTTCGTGGGCCTGGAATCACGGCTCGGGGAAGGGATTATGGCAGTGCTGGACGGGGACTATGGCCGGGGCATCCAGTACCGGTTCGATGTCTGGCAGCACGCGCTGGCCCTCTTTACCAGCGCCCCTTTCTCCGGCGTGGGCGTCCAGGGTTACGCGCAAGCGTTACAGGCCAGCATTGAAGCGGGCGAGCTGCCCCAGGGGCTGGCCCGCTGCTGTCTCGACCACGCGCACAACGACCTGTTCCAGATCCTGGCCACCCGGGGCCTTCTCGGGGCGCTCTCCTGGCTGTTGGTGCTCGGTATCCCATTCACCCAGTTCCTGCGTTACGCCCGGCATGAGAATGATCGGGTCGCTTCACTGGCTCGGGTTGGCGCCATGGTCCCGCTTGCCTACCTGATCTTCGGGCTGACCGAAGCCACGCTTGAGCGCGGCATCTACATCACCTTCTACCTGCTGAGCGTAACCTTAGTGACCCACCTCCTGTTCCGGGCTCTCGATGAGAGCCTGACCCGTACGCGAAGCCAGCGACTCAGCGCCACCGTGATCACCTACAACGAAGCGGACAACATTGGCCCCTGCCTCGAATCCCTGAAGGGCCTCGCGGACGAAATCATTGTTGTGGACAGCGGGAGCACCGACGACACGGTCGCCATTGCCCGGCAATACACAGACAGAATCACTGTCACTGACTGGCCCGGCTTCGGCCCCCAGAAACAACGGGCCCTGGAACAGGCAACAGGGGAATGGGTATTGTCCATCGATGCCGATGAACGGATAACGCCCTACCTCGCCCGGGAAATCAACCACAGGCTTGCCGGGGAACCCAATGCGGATGCTTTCAAGCTCCGCTGGGCCGTGACCATTTACGGCAAACGTCTGGACTTCGGCCGCAGCGCCCGCGCCCCGCTGCGCGTGTTCCGCCGAGAAGGCTCCGCGTTCTCCAGCGCCCAGGTCCACGAAGCCATACTCCTTCCGGACGGTGCCCGTATCAGGACACTGCGTGGCCGCCTGACCCATTACACCCACCGCGATTATGGCCACGCCCTGGCCAAGAGCGCCCAGTACTCCTGGCTGAGCGCCCAACAGAAAGCGGAGAAAGGTAAGCGGACCTGGACACTGCTCTACCCGACACTGAGGGCCATTACAACCTTCATTCAGGTCTATATACTACGGCTTGGATTCCTTGATGGGCCGGTGGGTTACCTGATGGCAGTGACCTATGCCCAGACCAGCTTTAATACGTATGCGGGGCTCTGGACGCTGGGCCGAGAAACGTCGGCTGACAATGACTCAGGAATACAAGACGGCACGAATGAGTAAGCTCCTTAGAAACCGAGTCACTATTCCCTAGATCGCTTTCTACCGTCGATACCCCTATTCTGATGGCATCTCCATCAATAGCGCTGACGCACGGGGGCTCGTGGACTTTTATCTGGGGGGCTTCTGTGATCGGATTCCCAAGCCAGCCAACTCGTCCGTCGTTGTTAACCTTGCCTACCGAAGATACGGAGATGAAATCCCATCCAAAGAGGCAAAGAAACTCTTCAGAGCGCCGTCCCAGCTCAGGGGGCGCGAAGTCAAGCGTTTGCCTGAGCTTTTCCGGTTTGTGTTCGTCCGCCCCCCTACACAAGAGTTCTTCCGGCATTTCTGGACAAGGTTGACCCGTAGGGAACGGCACATGAAAAGCGGATTTCACTCTCTGACTGATTTTTATAACAGAGGTTTGCCGATCTCCAGCCCCCACGCCGCCAAGGTCTGCCAGAGGTCCTTTACCTACAGTAGCGAGCTGTTTACAGTTACACTAGCTTGCACTCTCCTTGAACACCCACCGTGCCGGCGTTAGATACCGATGCGGTACCGAGTAATTCAAGAAACTGGCAAACTTTCATGCGTGAGACAAAACTTTATCCGCAACGTTGGTACGATCCTATCCTGGCGTTTTTCTTTCGGCTTGCCGCCAGCGGCTATGTACCGGCAAGCTGGTTTCGGGCTCCCATTCCCGAACCACAATCAAGAAACGCCGTGCATGGCATCCCCACCTTGGAAGTGGTTAGCCATTGTTGGCAGTACTCCAACATGCTCGCCTATCAGCTGAGCTCTTTCGTCAACTACCCTCCTACGCGTCTGAAACTCATCGTCACCGTGTTCTACTGCCCCGAGGACGAGGGCACCTCCGAGCTACTCAAGTTCATTGAACAAAATGATGTCGAAAATGTTACCTGGAACTGGCACGCCTTGCCCAAAGAACAACTGTTCAGGCGGGGTATCGGACGCAATAGAGCAGCAAAATCGACTCAAGCGGACTGGGTATGGTTCACCGACTGCGACATCATATTCCATCAGAACTGTCTGGACTCCCTCGCTAACGAGCTTCAGGGGAGACGCGATGTACTCGTCTTTCCCCGGGAAGAGAGAACCACACCCATGCTGGCCAGAGACGATGGCATGTTGAAGGCAGGAAGCAAGCCGCAACTGGTAGATATCAAAGCCGACAACCTGACTCGCTTTTCCCGGGATCGTGCTAAAGGGGCATTTCAGATTGTGCACGGTGATGTCGCAAGGGCCATCGGCTATTGCGAAGGTATCTCTATCTATCAAACCCCCGCGGACCATTGGTGCAAATGCTATGAAGACCGAGCGTTCCGCTGGCTAGTAGGGACACAAGGTACGCCCATCAATGTGGATGGCGTCTATCAGGTCCGCCATATACACAAAGGCCGTTACAAGCAGAATTCCATCTGGTCCAGGATACGAAGCAAGATTCGCCGACTGCAGGAACAAGGATAAGACCTTTCCCAACCTGACCTAAAAATTGACTAGATTTTCGAGTATATAATTCATGTACTTCTGTATATTTTCATTCAACCGCGGCCGCTTTTTAGAGAACTGTGTAGAATCGATCGAGCACTGCGTTCAGGACCCCGTTATTCTGATATTTGATGATGAGAGCAACGACCCGGAAACAGTCTCAATACTGGACGCGTTGTCCAAGCATTATCAGGTCATCCAGCCGGAAAAAACCGAAGCCTTAGCCTACAAGTGCGGTGGCTTATATAACAATATGCAATCCTCGCTTTCCTATATACCTGAAGGCGAACTTGTATATTTTGTACAGGATGATACTCAATTAGTGCGAAAGCTGAACGAACAGGATATCAACGATATTGAATGTTTCTTCAACGAGCACCCCGATGCAGCATTTTTGCATCATGCCTTTGTACGTCAGAAGAACCGCAGCTATAACCAAAAAACAATGGAGTATCACCAAGACAGTCACGCCTATATCCGGAATGACTCCAACCGCAGCTCCGGAATTTATTTCTCTGCCTTATCGATTGCCCATGTTGACCGACTAAAAGCCGCGAACTGGGTTTTCAAACCGACAGAAAAAGAGAACGAATTACAGGCACGCACTAAATTCAGTAAAATGGGGATAATGCGTGATCCCTTTGTTATGTGGCTTCCCAGTGTTCCCTGTTATCGAGGAAAAGTGAAAACGCTAGCCTTGACACTGGCGGAGAAAAAACAAAATTGTGGTTTTTATCCATTTGAAATTCTATCCGATGAAAAAAACCGAGCCTTTAAAGTCAGACATGCAAAGATACTGCCGACTGCCGAGGATTTTCTAACCGTTAGCAATGCCACTTTAAAGAAACCATGGATCACACATCCCCTGCAGAGTCAACCGCTACTGAAATGGCTTAATAAATTGGAAATAAATTTACGCAAATGGTCCAGATGATCGACCCCATTCGCCGTCCCTTACCCGCACTTTCGGTGATTCAGTGAATCAGTGAACTGGGAATGGGTTGTCCTTGAAAGACGACGAGGGAACACGTCATGCCGCCTTTAGTTTCCGTACTTATTCCTGCTTACAATGTCGCCCCGTACATCAGAGAAGCTGTCGACAGCATTATCAATCAAACCTATACGAATCTGGAAATCATCATCACCAACGACGGCTCAACCGATGATACCCTGAAAATTGCACAAGAATATACTGAGGATCCCCGTGTTAAAGTCTTTTCACAGGAGAACCAGGGATTATCCAGTGCACGTAACAATGCGATCGCTCGGGCCAGCGGGGAGTATATTTATCACTTCGATTCTGACGATGTTCTTGAACCAAGCGCAATCGAAGAATGTGTTGACCACCTTGTAAAGGATGACTTGGATATAATTGGTTTTTCGGGAGCGCCTTTTATTGATGACAGTATCGATTTCAATTTTAAAACCGATCGTTACCAGCGTGATGATACACCGATCATGAGCGGTCAGGATTTTATCGAAACCTACATCGAAAGCAAAACCTATGCGACTTCCGTGTGCCTTTATCTCTCAAGAAAAAACATTGTCACGGATAATAATATACAGTTTATTGATCGTATCCCGCACCAAGATGAAACCTATACCTTCGACATTTTTTACCATGCCAGACGCGTAAAATGCTTATCCAATACATATTTTAGGCGTCGTTATCGTATCGGGTCGGTGATGACCAGCAAGAAAAGCGAAGTAAATGCGAGGGCCTTATTGAAAGTAAATGCCTATTTCGAGCAACACTATTACCACTATCCTCCAGGGCAGCATCAGATTAAAAAACTTCATCGCCGTATCAGCCAGGTTATTATGAAGAACAATCTGCCTTACTCGGTGATGGAGGGCTTTGATTTCTCTATTCCCTTCAAATATTGGTTAAAGTATTTACCCAAGCGGATAATAGCCAAGCTCGGATAAGTCCTGTATCACTAAAAACAGTAGATCGTCATGAATGTCACCGTTTTGTTCACCACCTATAATTCCCCGAAATGGCTTGAAAAGGTATTGTGGGGTTTTAGTGTCCAAACCCATCGGGATTTCGATATCATTATTGCCGATGATGGTTCTACCGATGAAACCCGGCAACTAATTGATCGAATGCGCTCCGAAACAGGAATAAGAATTAAGCATGTCTGGCATGAAGATCATGGATTTCAGAAATGCGAAATTCTAAACAAAGCGATTTTACAGGTTGAAAGCGACTACATTATTTTTACCGACGGCGACTGCATTCCCCGCGCGGATTTTGTTGAGGAGCATTTAAAATGCGCCAAACCCGGCTGCTTTTTAACAGGTTCGGTGGCCCGTTTACCTATGTCGACAAGTGAACACATTGGCAAGGAAGATATCACGTCGGGCGCTTGCTTTAACTGGGATTGGTTAGTGGAAAACGGCCTTCTGGTCACCCGTAAAAACATGAAACTTAGAGCCAGGAAATACGCCGGAAATATCCTCAATCATCTTACGCCTGCCAGAACCAACTTTACAGGATGCAATGCATCGGCGTGGACTAAAGATGTGATCGCCGTAAATGGTTTTGACCAGCGCATGTCGCATGGCGGCTTGGATCGGGAATTTGGTGTTCGCTTAAAAAACCTAGGCATTAAAGGCAAGCATGTACGGTACAATGCCCAGATCATTCACCTGGACCATGCCCGTGGTTACAGTGACCCTGAAAACATACGCAAGAACAAAGCGTTGCGTATTCATAATGCGAAGCGAAAAATAAAGATAACCGAATATGGGCTTAATCTAGTCAAGGACCAAGCCGTACGAATTACGGGATGACCATCATTTGGTTCAAGGAGCCTAGCATTCTGCCCGGGTAGTTCGGTTACCTATTTGCATTATCGATAGCACTCAGCTTTGTATGTTTCACGGCAACGGACACTTTAGCATAACCGAACTGACATTTGATGGCGCAAAACGGATGCTCGACCTTCACACGAACACTCCCCCTGATCCTTTCCGCCCTGATAAGATCGCTCCTTCCAGCAGTTGGCGTATGCGTTCCATGGACGACTAGGGGCGAGTCCTGCGCTTGGCTAAACCTGACTTAGTCCATGAGGTGATTCCCTGTAGGTTGTTCTCATACTATCGTCGCAGCCACTCTCAAGCTGCTATTATCGGCGTCTTAGCCCTAAGATCTGATTCAAGATTTAAAACATATGATCATTTCCCATAAGCACCAGTTCATTTTTCTCAAAACAACCAAAACGGCAGGCACCTCTATAGAATTGGCGCTCTCCCGGTTCTGTGGTCCAAACGACATCATTACCCCGTTATCCTCTGAAGAAGAGAAGATAAGACAGAAAATTGGAGGAACGCCCCCTCAGAATTACCGACCGACTTCCAGATTCCAGTATACCGGCCGCGATTGGTGGAAGCTGCTTAGCAGGGGAAAGCCTCCGCGTCGCTATCGGGAACACATGCCAGCCCGCAAGATCAGACGCCACGTCAGGCATGAAACATGGAACCAGTATTTTAAGTTCTGTGTCGCACGGAACCCCTGGGACCGGGTAATCTCCCAATATTACTGGCGACAGAGGAATCTGCGTCAGGAGGAAATGCCGTCCATTATGGAGTTCCTGGACTCGAAACATACGCAGTCACTGCTTCGAAAGGGATTTGGGCTTTACACCCTGAAGGGCCAAGTCGCAGTTGATAAAATCTGTCGTTATGAGTCTCTGGAAGAAGATCTGGAAGAAGTCCGGCAACACCTGGGTCTCCCGGAACCACTAGAGCTCCCCAAGGCCAAGTCAGGAGTCCGCAAGGACAAGCGCCACTACAGCGACGTGCTCTCTGAAGCCGAGAAAGATCGGATTGCGGACCTCTTCAAGGATGAAATTAAACTTATGGGATACCAGTTCTAGTCAGCATTATCATCAAGCACTGCCTGTAGGCGCAGAGCCCGGCGCAATTTCAGCCAGACCCTGAGCTTGCGCCACAAGTTCAACGGTTTCAGTTGATCCTTGCCCTCCTCAATAAACTGATCAACCGCCTCAAGCACCCGCTCACTCGAGCGCCCGTCCGTAAAGCTGTGCAGCTCCCGGCAATACGCGCGCATCGCGGAAACCAGTGATTCCGGCCGCTGCAGCGCTCTCTCCAGAGCAGGCTCAACCTCGGAAGCTTCCGCCACATCAATCAGCCACGGCCCAGGCATCCGGGTATTGAGCGTCACCACCGGCCGGTCCAGGAACATGAACTCGAACATGATGGATGACGTGTCGCAGAGCATGACGTCCGCCTGCGGGAGATACGGAATCAGGTCCTCATCACTTTCGATGAAGGTCAGGTTCGGGCCCGCCAGGGCACGGTAGCGTGCCACCCATTCCGGATCCATCTTGGGGTGCAGCGTGACCAGGAAATGCCAGCGGCCGGAATCGGCCATGCGGGCAATCTCGTCATACAGTGCCGGGGCGGCTGTTACGCTGCGGCTGAAGGTGGAGGCGAAGAATACGGTCGGTCTGTCGCTGCTCTCCGCGGGGCCCGGGCTCTCAGCCTCCTTCAGCAGCGGGTCCAGCTTGGGCCAGCCGGTATGAGCCACGGAGAAGAATCTCTTCTCCCGGGCCAGCTCCTGGAAACGTTCAGTGTCTCCCTCGGCATGGGTGCAGTACAGGTCGAACCAGCCGCGGATCCGGTAGTGGTCGCTCTCCGCCTCGGTCTCGTGGCCCCGCTTGTTTCGTGCCAGACCGTGGAACACCTCCACCTTGATGCCCGGAAAGAACCAGGGTACCCAGTCGCCCGGCACAAAGGTGGCGACCGCGCCGTACGCCATGACCTCCCGCACCGTCTCCAGCCTCAACTCGTTCTCCCGCAGTGGAGCCGTGCTGCACCCGGCCACGAACCACGCGACCTCGTCCCCACGTGCACGAATGGCCTCCTGGAGGGGGCGCAGGATGGAGTAGGAATAGGGCTGGTTCACGAAGAACAGATAGCGCGCCATCAGGCCTCGACCTTCTCGAAATAGCGCCTCATGACCAGCAGCGAGATCAGCCATTCGCGGCGTGTGTCCATGAAGCGGGCCACATGGGCCTGTGCGTTGCGGATGATGGCTTCGGCCGCCTCCGGATGGGCATTGTAGTAGCGGATCTGCTCTTCCAGATCCGAATGGTCATCCGCCAGACAGGCGTAGTGCACATCGGGTTCCAGCGCCCCTTCCATGAACCAGGTCTCGTAGCGCGGCCGCCGCATCAGGCACAGGGAGTTGGAAGCCAGGATCCATTTCAGGTTGGTCGCCACATCGTTCCCTTCAATGCTCACGATGTAGCGGTAATTCAGCTGTTCAGAGGCGGGCATGAAGCCCGTATGCCAGGGCTTGCCGATCGACTCCTCATGGTTGCAGCCGACATCACAGAGCGGGCTGTCATGATAGCGCTCGAGAAAAGCTTTCCGTTGGGGCTGGCTGCCCTTGCCCCGCCAGATGGCGACGGGCTCTTTCTCCCGGAACGACAGAGGGTCCGGCACCATGAAGTAATGGCGAACCTGGTTGAGCTTGAGCAGGACGGAGTTGGCGTTTTCGCCCGCTGACGCAACAGGGCGGCTTTTCACGAAACTCGGGTATTCCGGCACCCAGGTTACATCCCCGAACTCATAGCGGAAGGGCCGGTCATCGGGAAGGCAACGGAGCAGGCGCTTGAAGTCCAGGTAGTAGGCGGAGCGCTGGCCCCGGCGTGAAAACTGCTGTGGCCGTATCGCCTCGGGGCCTGGATTGAACGGTGCTTCCAGCCGGTTGTACCAGGCCACCCGCGCATCCACCTCCGCCTTCGCTTCCGGCTCCAGCGCCGCGTATTCCTCCATCAGGCGCTGCCCGTGCCACAGCCAGTAGGAGCGGGGCACCACCAGGTCGAACAGTGCGGTGAGGTAATAGCCCAGCTTGTGCAGATTCCGTTCATACCGGGTCGTCAGCTTCATGGGTGACCCGCTCCTTCACTGTAGCCCGCAAGAACATGCTCCCAGGCTGTGTCCAGCCCCAGTGGCGAGTCAGTCCAGTCCAGCTTCAAAAGTGACCGGTGAAAGCGGTGCAGGTTGCCACGCTGCCAGCGTGCCCCCGTAATGCCGCGCGCCCGCTGTCGCCCCTTGTCGAAATCAATCACGTAGACCGAGCCATTAACCCAGAGGATATTGAAGGCGTTGAGATCCGCATGATCGATGCCCTCGTCATGAAACCTGCGGACGGTTCGGCCCACCGCTTCCCAGTGTTCCGCTGCCAGGGTACCGAGCACGGACGGCAATGGCTGGGCGGATTCCAGCCGCTCCACCAGGATCGCCGCCCGGTAGAATACGCCCGCCCGCGGCCAGAAAGCAGCAGCCACCGGCGCTGGAACAGGCAGCCCCCGTTCGACCATGCGCTGAAGCAGATCAAATTCCGCAAAGGCCCGGCTCTGGACAACCCCGGTGCGGACATAGGCATCCCTGGAAAGATGGGCCATAAGCCCACCGCGCTGGTAGAACCGCAACACCAGTTCACCACCCGGCGCCGTCACGAACCAGGCACCACCCCGGCCGCCCGCGTCCACCGGCCGTGCAGCGCTTCCCCAGGCATTGGGTCGGAACCAATCAGTGTTGAATGAAGGCGACCAGACGGCGCTAACCCGGAAACGGGCACCATCATCGCCGAAAAAGTCTGAGGAATGGCTCATCGGGGCTGCTCTGATCGGATTCGCTCGCGTCGATTTGCTGCGGGAAATGGGACGTCACAGGCATACTGCGTTATGATATGCCTTCGTTGATGCAGATGGGTGATGGTGCGCCCGCTGCCTGCGGCATTCTAGCAAGCAACAATCAGACGACTCCAACCCGGGCCAGTCCGACCTAATCCATGCTGAATGATTCATCCGGCACATCCGTCAACTCCATCTGCATCCTCCGCCTTTCCGCGATCGGCGACGTCACGCATGTACTGCCGGTCATACACAGCCTGCAGAAACAGATGCCCGGCGTACGCATCACCTGGATCATCGGTAAGATGGAGGCGCGCCTGCTCGAGGGGCTGCCCGGTGTCGAGTTTATTGTATTCGACAAGAGCGCCGGTCTGCGTGGTTACATTGACCTCTGGCGTCAGCTGCGGGGCCGGCGGTTTGATGTACTGTTCCACATGCAGGTGGCACTGCGCGCCAATATTGCAGCCCTGCTTGTGCCAGCGAGCACCCGGGTTGGCTACGACCGCGAGCGCAGCAAGGACCTCCACGGCCTGTTCATCAACCAGCGTATACCCAGAAGAAGCGGGCAGCACGTGCTTGACTGCCTGGCCAGCTTCCCTACGGCCCTGGGGCTCAAACCAGCGGAACCCGAGTGGCACCTCCCGGTTGCCGAAACGGACAACGCATTTGCGGACCGTGTACTGGACCCTGCCCGCCCGAACCTGGTGATCAGCCCCGTTGCCAGCCATGAGCTCAGGAACTGGCCTACACAGCGGTATGCGGCGCTGGCGGATTACGCGGTACACCAGTACGGGGTGCGCATCATCCTGGTCGGTGGTCCTTCGGAACAGGACCGGCAGTACTGTCAGGCGATCGAAGAGGCAATGCAGGAAGAGGTGCTCAACCTCTGCGGGCAGGACACCCTGAAACAGCTCGCGGCCCTCATGGCCCGGGCGGATCTTGTCATTGCCCCGGATACCGGACCGGCGCATATCGCCAACGCCATGGGCACCGACGTTCTGGGGCTCTTTGCCAGCTCCAATCCATACCGCTCAGGTCCCTATAACTCAATTGAGTGGTGCGTTAACCGTTACCCTCAGGCATTGGAGCGCTTTACCGGCAAGCGGGTCGAGAGCGCCCGCTGGGGTGCCAAGGCAGAGTTCAACGGCGCCATGGAACTGATAACCGTTGACGACGCCACCGCCATGCTTGACCACTGGATGGCCCGGCGCCGTCAGAGTGCCTGAGCCTCCATCAGCGGCTGTAATCGCGATAGGATTTCTCTTCCACGAAACGTGACCCCAGGGTGAGGTTGACCCGTTTCTTGAGCGCCGCGCGCTCGTCGTTGGTGAAATAGACCGAGCGGGCCAGCTCAATAAAGCGCTCACCGAAGCGCCCCGCAGCCTCCTCTTCCCGGATAGCGTCCTCAATCTCCCAGAGTTTCTCGTTGACCGCCTTCAGCTCCCGGCGCTCCGCAGCAACACGGTCGGGCTCCGTAATAGCCTCCTGCCAGTGCTGGCTCAATGCTTCGAGTTCCGTGTGCACGTGTTGGAGCTTGTCCGCATCCTCGATGCGCTCAGACTTGATCTCGAGGATGGTGATCTTATCCAGTACTTCACCAAAGGAAACCGGTATCCGGATCGTGTCAGTCATTGGCGTTCTGTCGCACCCCTGATGGCATGAAATCGAGCGCAGCAGTCTATCATCCGTTGCCCGCCTTTGGTTCATCAGCCAGTGACAGATGGGAAACATCCGGCGCCGGCGGCTCGGGCTTTTCCTCTTCAGCTCCGAGATCCTCGCCGGGCGGCGCCACCGACCATTCATCCAGGTGCTCGAACACGGGTTCCGGTTCCTCCCGTGTGTCCCCCAGCCGCTCGCCCGGAGCGCCCAGGCTGAGATCCGAGCCGGCCAGAATGGAATCCACCTTCTCACCCGCCACCGGCAGCCGGTCACCCGGTTCCACGGCCACATCGCCGCCTGCAGGCGATGGGTCACGGCCCTCATTCGAGCGGGCTTGTGGTTGCTCCACCGCCCCGGCCTGCTGCATGGGCTCAATATGCGCCACCAGCCCGTTCTTCTTCATGGCGGCCTGATACTTGTGCGCCGTGGCCTCATCAAGCCGGTTCCTGATCACCACGCGCTCACCGGAGAACATCTTCTCCAGCTGGGCATCATTGGCCTTGAACAACCCCCTGGCCCGTTCCCGCGCCGACTGTTCGTCGAGGCCTGCTTCCCACTCCCCGCGAAACACCAGTTGATACATAGCATTTGCCCGTCGTTTGCCTGCGTCTGTTTCACAGCATAGCGCACATGACGCCTGTGAGCGCTGTAGCAGAGCGAACGCTGGAATATTAAAAAGCTGTCAAACCGGCTGCATTATCCGGAACAGCCGAGGATAATACAGCTGTTACGTTCTGTTACGTTGAATGCGATGATGCTACGAGTTTCGACAGGATACTGGCTCACCGTTCTGGCAACCACGCTGCTGCTCACCCCGGCTGCGATGGCTGGCGCCAGCGAGCGTCTCGAGGACCGCCTGGCCTCGACCCTGAAGCAGGTACATGCCAGCTATGAGGGCTACGAGCAGGCCACAGTCCCCGAGGATGGACACCCCAAGACCTATCTGCTTCTGGACTTTGAGGGCGACAACCTCAGCCGCCGCGAGCAGCGCCAGGAGCGTATCCATCACATCTGCAGCCGCATACTCACCAACCGGGACCTGGTGGAGGATCTGTCCCGGCGGGGCGTTCATATGGTGTCCGTCGCCTTCGACCGCCAATACCAGTACGACTGCCTCTGAACAGCCCTACTCCGGTTCCGGCAGAAAAGCCTCCCCCGCGAACTGTTCCAGCAGCTGCTGCACCCGGTCCAATTCGAAGCCGGCCACGGCCTCCGCCAGCTGATCGGCGAAGGCCACCAGCTCCTCAACGCCCTGGTCCCGCGCCTGTGACTGCAGTTCTTCGGCAAACGCCTGGAGCGCCTCCGGGTCGCCGCTGTCGACCAGAGACGTGGCCTGCGGGATCAGGGAATAACGCAGCGCGCGCATCACCCGCTTCTGCTGCTCCTCGCTGAGGTCGCTCCAGGCTGTCAGATTCTCCGGCTCACTCCCCTCATCCGTCTGTTCCAGATCAATGCGTTCATGGGTGAGGTAATCCGCCAGCTCCCCGAGCAGGATCTCCCGGCTCACGGGTTTGTGCAGATAGCCATCAAATCCGGCCTCGCGGATGCGCGCGGCCTCGCTGGTCATGACCGAAGCAGTAAGCGCCACGATCGGGATATCACTGAGCTTGCGATCCTCGCCAAAGGCCCGAAGCGCCGCAAACCCGTCCATCTCAGGCATGCGGATATCCATCAGCACCAGGTCCGGACGGGAAGCACGCGCCTTCTCCAGCGCCTGAACACCATTCTCAGCCTCTTCAACCGCAAGCCCTTCGGGCTCAAGCACATCCCGCACCAGCTGGCGGTTCACCGGGTTGTCATCCACGATCAGGACCCGGCTGCAACTGAAGCGATAACGTACCGCCAGCGTCTCATCATTCACATCCGGTGCGGCCAGCGCTGTTTCCACATCACGCAGATGCACGCGGAAGGTCGTGCCCTCACCGGGCTGGCTGCGCACGCTGAGCTCACCGTTCATCATCTCGACCAGCTTGCGGCTGATTGCCAGTCCCAGACCGGTGCCGCCGTATAGTCGACTGCTCTGCCCGGCCTGCTGCTCAAAGGCCTCAAAGATCCGCTCCTGCTGCTCCTCGGGAATGCCGATGCCGGTGTCGACCACCTCGATGCACAGCTCGGGGGCCTCGCTCTCCTTCCAGGCCACACGCACCCGGACTTCACCATGGTCGGTGAACTTGATGGCATTACCCACCAGGTTGAACAGCACCTGGCGCAGGCGGGTTTCATCCAGGACCATCACCGGCGGCATGTTCTCGTCCATTTCAAAGACCAGTTCCAGCCCTTTCTCGCGAGCCCGGATCGTGAAGATATGGCGCACATCCTCCAGCAGCCGGCTGAGATCCAGTGGCCCGTACTCAAGCCGCATCTTGCCCGCCTCCACGCGCGACAGGTCCAGGATGTCGTTGATCAGCGTCAACAGACTGCGGCTGCCGGCCTTGATGGACTCCAGGTAGCCGCGCTGGCGCTCGTCGGTAATGGTGCGCTCAAGCAGTTCCGTGTAGCCGATGACCGCATTCATGGGGGTGCGGATCTCATGGGACATGTTGGCCAGGAACTCGCTCTTGGCGCGGTTCGCCTCCTCGGCCTGGTCCGCCAGGTCCTCGGCCCGCTGCTTGGCGTCGAGCAGTTCCTCCTCGCTGCGCTTCAGGGCCTGTTCGGAACGTACCCGTTCACCCACTTCCCGGGAGAGCTTGCGGTTCCAGTAGAAGAAAGCAGCCAGCACCAGCAGGGCGATGATCCCCACCCGACGGACCACGGTATAGTCCGCCTGCTGTTCCACGTCGAGTTTGATCCAGCGGTTGTAGACCTCATCCAGGGCCGAACGGTCAATGCGGCTCAGGGCCTTACCCAGAATCCCCACCAGTTGCGGGTATTCCGCCTTTACGGCCAGCCTTAGATCGTACTGGAAAGGCGCGATGCTGGTAATCCGGAGATTATCCAGACCGAGACGGGAGACGTTGTAGCTGACACCAGGGATATGAGTGATCATCACATCCAGCTCGTTATTGGCCACACGGCGCAGCCCCTGCTCGATGGAGGTCACTTCCGTGATATCCAGAGCCGAGTGGTGTCGGTTGAGGTATTCTCCGGCGGCCATGCCCTGGACCACACCGACCCGATCACTGTCATCGAGCTCGGAGAGATCGCCCACAAAGCTGTGGTCATCACGCACCACGATGGCCACCGGCAGACTGAGATAGCTGCGCGTGAACAGGTGCTCGTCCTGGCGATCCGGTGTGCGCGGAAGTGCGGGTACCACATCCACTGTCCCATCAGCGAGCATCGAATCCACCGTCTCGCCGGAGGGAACCGGCACCCGCTCAAACTCGTAATCAAGCTCCGCCTCGATCAGTGACAGAAGATCGGGAATCACGCCTTCCAGTTTGCTCTCGCCCCGGAACTCAACCGGGGGCCAACCGGTCCGCATGGCCACTTTCAGTTCCGGGTTGTCCTTCAGCCACTGGCGTTCATTCGCAGTGAGCACCACCTCTTCCTCGGTGTCCCCGAAAATCTCCTCATGGCCGATCCAGGCCCCCTGGATATTGCGGTGCTCCAGGGTGGTCATCGAATCAATGGCCGCATCCAGAATGCCCCGCAACTTTCCTTCCTCGAAGGGGACGGCGTAGGACATGGGCAAGGGGCGCTCCTCCATGACCTGCACCCTCTGGATAACGCGCAGGTCGTTGTTCTCCAGATACTGATCCCCCACCGGAACGGGAGCGAGCAGTGCATCCGCTTCCTCACTGCGCAGCATGTCCATGGCCTCACTCAGCGTCAGCGCTGCCAGGGGCGTGAACGAGGGGATGCGGTCGAGGAGCTGGAATGGGTAGCGGTCACCGTCCAGAAAGACCACGCGTTTGTCTTCCAGGCTGCCAAGCCGGCTGATGCTGGCGTTGTCCCGGCGGGCATAGATGCCGTAGCGCACCTGCATGTAGGGGCGGGTGAACCGGTACTTGCCGGTTGAGCGATTGGCGAAGCGCATGCTGATCGCGTCGATCTGGCCCTGGGCCAGCATGCGTTCAAGAAGCAGGGGGTTGCCGCCGACCATTTCCACACGGGTCCCCAGCTTGCGCTCAAGAAGCCGGGCATAGCCGGATTCGGTGCCCAGGACCCGACCAAATTCATTGCGGTAGGCCAGCGGCGGACGGCCCGAGGGAATGCCCAGGCGGATGCGTTCCTTGTCCTGCAGCCAGAGCTTCTGGTCCACACTGAGTTCGGGCAGGTTATCGGTCGCCGGGAACGGGATGGCCTGCCCCGCCACCGGGATGACCAGCGCCAGTAACGCCGCAAAAACCACCAGCAGCCGCATCAGCGCCCTCCTCCCGAGCGTTTGTCCTGCTCGGCAGCGGGAATGACGCGATTACGGCCCTGCTCCTTGGCGCGATACAGGGCACGGTCCGCCATATCCAGCAGCTGGTCCGGGCCATCAACCTCCATGAAGCCGGTCACGCCACCGGAGAAGGTCACCTCAACCCGTTCATGCCGGAAATGGAACGGCAGCGCCTGGATCCGTTCACGCAGCTTATCCAGCACGGTAACAGCGGTCTCCAGCGGCGTTGCCGGGAGCAGAATGATGAACTCCTCGCCACCGTAGCGCGCGATGTAGTCCGTCTCACGCAGGTTCTCCCGCAGGGAGCGGGCCAGAAGCTGCAGGACCTTGTCGCCGGCCAGGTGCCCGTAAGTATCGTTGATGCCCTTGAACCAGTCGATGTCGATGATGGCCAGACTCGTTGGCTCACGATAGCGGTGCCAGCGCCGGTATTCCTGGTCCAGTCGTTCCTCCAGCGCCTCACGGTTGGGCAGCTGGGTCAGCATATCGGTAGCCGCCCGTTCCCGCTCCTTTCTGAGTTCCTTCTGCACTTCCCGGGACTCGGCCTCCATGGCGGTCACCTTCTCCTGTAGATCCTGAACCTGTTCCCGCAGGGCCTGTTCCCGCTTCGTATCAGCCTCACGGTACTCCGTCAGTGTGGCATTGAGGCGATCCACGTGATCACGAACCGCCTGCTGCAGCCCGCTGAGTTCAGTCGCTCCCAGGGCACTGCTGCCCATCTCATCCAGTTCCTGGTCGATGCGCTGGTCGAACGCTTCGGACACTTCCTGCCAGTGACCGAAGTCCAGTGCCCCCGTCTCAAACTGGGTGCGCAACCGCACCAGCCGCTGGTCGAGACCCGCCAGGAACTGCTCAAACTCCCGCTGCCCCCGGCCCACGGCCGCCACAACAAGGTGCACGACCTCATCCAGAACCGCCTGGATCTGGCCCCAGTTTTCGCTTGCACGGACCCTTTCCAGAAGGATTTCAATCCGTTCCTGGGCCGGTTCCGGCAGTGTGATATGTTGCTGGATATGGCGCAGAAGCTGCAGAAGCCGGGCACAGAGGTTGCGGAGCTGCTCATCGTCGGCCCGTGGCTCACCGCTGTCCAGATCGAGCCCGGCAGCCAGCTCACTGTCCTCCGGCTCGTCAGCGTTACTGTCCGGAGAGTCTGCTTCGGTCGCCTCTTCTTCCCTGACGTCAGCTCCGCCACCAAGAACCCGCTGCCAGAACGAGCCCCGCTTCTGTGCGTCCCCGGACTCGGAAAGAACCTGCTGCTGGAGTTCCGCCAGCTGCTCCAGAATCCCGGGTAGTGCGTTGAAGCGCCCAACAGTGTCTGCCGGCGTGCGCTCCAGCGCCCTGAGTTGACGGCGTTCATTGCGTCCCGCACGGGAACGCAGCGGATCGATCAGACCCTGCAGCGCTTGCTGGAGACGGCTGACAACCGCCTGACGTTCCTCATCGAAGCCGGAAACGTGCGTTTCCAGCGCATCCTGAAGGCGCCGGAGGGCGCCGGGATCAGGGTCGCCTTCACGGACCAGTTCCCGCAGCTCGCCAAGGAGCCGATCCAGTTCGCCGTCCTGCCCTTCGGCAACCAGCGAGACACGGACCAGAAGCCGCTGGAGACTGTTCTGGCGCTGCTGCCACTGCTTTTCATCCTGCTCATGCTGTTCCAGCGCGGCAAGGTATTTCTGCCGCCAGTCCTGGTCACTCATGCCGCCCCTGCTCCGTCCTGGCTCCGCGGTCACCGGCCTTGCGCCGCCGCGCACGCGGATGCGCGCTGTCGTACACCTGGGCCAGATGCTGGAAGTCCAGGTGAGTATAGATCTGTGTGGTGGCTATATCCGAATGTCCCAACAATTCCTGTACGGCCCGCAGGTCGCCACTGGATTCCAGCATGTGACTGGCAAAGGAATGACGCATCAGATGCGGATGCAGGCCCTGGTCCGCGTGGCAGCGCTGCCCCCAGCGCCGCAGGCGGGCCTGTACCGTGCGGCGATGGATACGTTGCCCTCTGCGGCTGACGAATACCGCCGACTCACTGGCCAGCGCCAGTGCCGGGCGCTGTTCCAGCCAGCGGTCCAGTGCCGCCAGGGCAGCGCGGCCAATGGGAACGATGCGGGTTTTGCCACCCTTGCCGGTCACCCGGACGCTGGCATCACGGCGATCCACGTCGGCATCATTCAGTGCCACCAGCTCCGCCAGGCGCAGCCCTGAGGAATACATCAGCTCGATCATGGCCAGATCCCGCATCTCCAGAGGATCCTCCGGAGACTGTTCCAGCAGATGGTGCAGCTGGTCCACGTCCATCACGCCGGGCAGTGGGCGCTGGTTGCGCGGCGGGCGGATGTCGAGAGCGGGGTTGTCGGCTACCAGTCCTTCACGGATGAGGAACCCGTAGAACCGCCGGATGGCGGAAAGATGGCGCGCGATGGTGCGGCCGGAACGTCCCTCGCGGGCCAGGCCGGCGACATAGCGGCGGAGTTCGGCCTGGTTAAGAGCAACCGGGTCACGCTCCTGATTGTCGCACCACTGGCAGAGCCTGCGTAGATCCCGGCCGTAGTGCTCGCAGGTCCGCTGGGCACTGCGTTTCTCCGAGGCCATGTAGCGCAGAAAGCGTTGCACCGGCTCTGGCAGCCCCTCAGCCGCCTGGATCCGTTCCGCGTACGCATCAGTGGACGCCATGCTGGAACTCCCGGAGTGATGGGTCAGTGGCCGGCTTCCGCATCGGGCATGGCAATCCGGCCTTCCGGCGCCAGCAGCGGCGGAAGCAGCCGGCCAAGGGTATCGCTGATGTAGGTCATGAACAGCGACCCCATACTGCTGTGGAAATACCCTTCGTCCTCACTGGCAATGGCGATCAGGCCGACGCACTCATCCCGGCGCACCGGGATCACCGCAGCTGAACCCACCCGTTCCGGCGCGGAGAACAACGCCTCACGGTGGCTGTCACGCAGCCGGCCGAAAAGCGGCTGGCTTTCATCCAGTACCTCACCGAACACCTCCCGGGCCCTGTTCCGCTGAAGGTAGCGCACGGCACCGCACTGGGAGGGCGGTTCACCATCGGTCAGCACTGTCAGGCTCGCACTCTGAAGCTGGAACTCACCGCGGATGGTCTCATCCAGTATCGCTGCCACCTCCTCCACGGAACGGGCATCCAGAAGCGCCATGAGCAGGCGCTTGCTGCGCGTGAACAGCTGGTCATTCTGCCGGGCAATGCCGATCAGGCCGGACAGTTCCTCACGCAGGGCATCCCGCTGCTCGCGGAACAGATGCACCTGGCGTTCCACCAGCGAGATCGCCTGACCGCTGTCATGGGGAAGTGTCAGCTTCTGCAGGAGATGCTCATGACGCTCGAAGAAATCCGGGTTGGCCTCCAGGTACTCAGCCACATCGGCTTCGGAGACCCCGGTGGTTGCCGGTTCCGCTGTCGGGTCTGTCATGCATTACCCTTCTTTTTCCTGTTGTTCTGCGGGCGACCACCACCCTGACGGGAGCGGCGTCCGTCACCGGGTGGCTTGATCCGCCCCTCGAAGACCCGCGTGGCGGGCCCTTCCATCGTAACAGCTGCCCCATCCCCCGGCCACGAAATGGTCAGGGGACCGCCGAGCAACTCCACTGTGACGCGCTCGGACAGAAGGCCACGCAGCCGCCCGGCCACAACCGCGGCACAGGCGCCACTGCCGCAGGCCCGGGTTTCGCCCACACCGCGCTCGAACACCCGGAGCCGTATCCGATCCGGCGCCACCACCTGCATGAAGCCGGCGTTGGCCCGGGCCGGAAAGCGCGGATGGGCCTCAATCAGCGGGCCCAGGCTCTCCACAGGCGCTGTGTCCACATCGTCCACCACGAGCACGCCATGGGGGTTGCCCATGGAGACCGTGGCAATGCTCAGCTCCTGGCCGTCCACCGTAATCGGATAGGTCACCGCCTGTTCGTCCGCCGCGAACGGAATGGCTGCGGGCGCCAGCTCCGGCACCCCCATGTCCACCCGCACCAGCCCCTTCTTTGTAACCTCCAGGGTCATGATGCCGGTGGCCGTCTGCACCCGTATCCGGTGCTGGCGGGTCAGCTGCTGGTCGCGCACGAACCGTGCGAAACACCGGGCGCCATTGCCGCACTGCTGCACTTCGGAGCCGTCCGCATTGAAGATGCGATAACGGAAGTCCACGTCCGGTCGCTCCGGAGGCTCCACCATCAGCAGCTGATCAAAGCCCACGCCCAGATGGCGGTCCGCCATTGACCGGATCTGGCTGGCTTCAAGCTGCACCGGCTGGGTAATGGCATCCACCACCATGAAGTCGTTGCCCAGCCCGTGCATCTTGGTAAAGCGCAGCCAGCCGCCACGCCCCCGGCGCCCGTCGCCACTCATGAACCCAGCTCCGGCAGCGGTATTTCCGGTGCCAGCTGTTCCTCCAGTGTTTCCCGCCGGCGCACCAGGTGCACATCCGCCCCGTCAACGAGGATCTCCGGCGGCCGGTTGCGGGTATTGTAGTTTGAACTCATGACAAAACCGTAGGCGCCAGCCGAGCGCACGGCAAGCAGGTCGCCCGCTTCAATCGCCAGCTCGCGCTGCTTGCCCAGAAAATCCCCTGTCTCGCAGACCGGCCCCACCACATCGTAGACGCCCGGCTGGATGCCACTCGGGTCGGCCACCGCCTCAATCCGCTGCCAGGCGGAATACAACGACGGCCGGATCAGATCGTTCATGGCGCCATCCACAATGGCGAACCGGTGTTCATCGCCACCCTTGATGCCCTCCACCCGGGTCACCATGATCCCGGCATTGGCGGCAATGGAGCGCCCCGGCTCCAGAAGCAGCTCCAGGTCCCGGCCGGCCAGCCGCTCCTTCAGTGCCTCCCCGTAGGCGCCGGGGCTGGGAGGCTGCTCGTCGCCATAGGGCACACCGAGACCTCCGCCCATATCCAGGTGCTGGATGGCGATGCCGTCTTCGGCGAGCGCGTCGATCAGCGCCAGCATCCGCTCCAGCGCATCCATCAACGGGTCCAGGCTCTGCAGCTGCGAGCCGATGTGGCAGTCCGCGCCGACCACCTCAAGACCAGGCATTTCCGCCGCCCGGCGGTAAAGGACCCGCGCCTGCTCAATCTCGACGCCGAACTTGTTCTCCTTAAGACCCGTGGAGATGTACGGGTGCGTCCCGGCATCCACGTCCGGGTTCACGCGCACCGACACCGGCGCGATCCGGCCGCGCTCCGAGGCCACCTCGCTGATCATGGCCAGTTCGAAGTCGGACTCCACGTTGAAGCAGCGCACCCCGGCCTCCAGGGCACGCTCAATCTCCCAGCGCTGCTTGCCCACGCCCGAGAAAACGGTCGCACCGGGGTCGCCTCCGGCCCGGATGACGCGCTCGAGCTCACCACCGGAAACAATGTCAAAACCGGCACCGAGCCGGGCCAGCACATTGAGCACCGCCAGGTTGCTGTTGGCTTTTACCGCATAGCAGATGCGATGGGGCATCCCCTCCAGCGCCTGGTCATAGGCGTGGAAATGGCGCTCCAGTGTGGCCCTCGAATAGATGTAACAGGGCGTGCCGTGAGCTGCAGCGATCCGGCTTACCGGTACGGATTCGGCGTAGAGCTCGCCGTCGTGTCGGTTGAAAAAATCCATGGTCGGCGTCTGCCCTGATCAGCAAAGATGACTGGGAATGGTGTACGAAGCCGGGGCCCGGGCACTTTCCGGCCCTTCCGGGTCGCCCTCGCGGTAGAGTGGTCCCTTCTGCCCGCAGCCGGCCAGAACCAGCATGAGCGCCAGCAGTGCCAGGATCGATCCGCGCATAAGCCACCTCCCGAAGAAACGCAGTATTATAACGCCACAGTTGAAGGATCTCACACACGGATGTCACCCGGTCGCCATGCTTTCTGCTAATCTCGGGCGCTATGAGGGAATATCTGATCAAGCGGGTTCGCACCGAACCGGGCAGCAGCGCCAACGCCGAGCCAGCCAGCCTGCAGGTGGACGACGAAGGTGTCATCCAGGCAGCGGATGACGCCGCCGAGGCCCTGTTCGGCTACGGTATCCTGGAAATGCAGGGGCTGCCCATGAAGGAGCTTGTGGCCAGCCGCGAGGATAACCCCCTCATGCCCCCGCTCAACGATGCCCTGGAGCAGGGCCAGAGCGCGCTGATCACCGTTCGCCATGCCTCCGGCTATTTCTTCTCCATCAACCTGCGCCGCTCCACCAGTGACGCCACGGCCAGCACCGACGAGGCAATGCGCATACGGCCGCGCCAGGCCACGCCCCTGGACACCCGCGTATTCCGCCTGGCCGAACAGAGTGGTGGCCTCGGCATCTGGGAGTTGGATCCGGACTTCAACCGCCTGCACTGGTCCGAAGGCCTTTACCACCTGCTGGACCTGCCGCCGGGCAATCAGCTCGACCCGGAGCATGTGCTGTTCTACTTCCAGGAGCACCAGAGCCAGGTGCGCCGGGCCATTCTCCAGTGCCTGCGCCAGGGCGAGCCGTTCTCCATGGAAGTACCGGTGCTCACCGCCAACCAGAACCACCGCTGGCTGCGGCTCACCGGGCGCAGCCTGGACGATTCCGGCAAACGCCGCCTGATCGCCGGCAGCGCCGTGGACATCACCGCTCGCCGTGCGGACGCGCACTCGGCCCAGGTCTGGAAGTACCGTACCGAAAGCGTGCTGGCCGCCTCGAACGATCTGATCGTCATCATGAACCCGGAACTGGAAATCGTCGCGGTCAACCAGGCCTACAATGATGCCTTCCAGGCCGCCTTCGGGGTCATGCCCAATGTGGGCGACCAGCTCACCGATCTGCTCGCGGACTACCCGGAGGAACGGCGCCTCTACGCCCGCCTGTGGGAACGCGCCATGAGCCAGGAAGGCTTCTGCATCGAGATGCCCCTGGCGCAGTCCGAGGAACAGCAGACGGTCTACGAGATCCAGTTCAACCGCATCTTCTCCCCAGGCGGGGAACTGCTCGGGGCGGCGCAGGTGGCCCGGGACAAACGGGTTTCCCAGCTGGATGGCGAGGATCACGTCCACTACCTGAACCGGCACGATCCGCTGACGGGGCTGCTTAACCGCCGCGAGATCCTCCAGCGCCTGCACCGTGCCCTGAGCCTCCAGCGTGAGGCCGGCACACCCCACGCCCTGGTGCACCTGGATCTGGACGGTTTCAGCACCCTCAACGCCCGCTTTGGCTCCGGTGGCTGCGACCGCTACCTGCGGGAAATCAGCAGCATGATGTCGGGCCGTCTGCGCCAGCGCGATGCCCTTGCCCGGGTGGCCAGCGACCAGTTCGTCATCATTCTGGACAACTGCGGTACGGAGGAAGCCGTCAAGGTCTGCCACAACCTGAGGGATGCCGTCAGCGCCTTCGGCTTTGAGTGGCGGGGCGACACCATCCAGACCACCGTCAGTGCCGGTCTCCTGCCCCTGCACCTGGTGACCGACGAATCACCGGAGCAGTGCCTCACCCTGGCTGCGGACCTGTGCGAGACCGCCAAGGCCACCGGCCCCTCCAGCCTCAACCTCTACCGCACCGGCGCCGAAGGCGGTGACGAAACCGCTACCCGCGAGGACCTGGCACAGCTGATGTACGCCATCACCACCGATGCCATCGAGCTGCACTTCCAGGCACTGCGCCCGATCGCCAGCGCCACCTGGGGCGACCATGTGGAGGTACTGGCAAGGCTCTACCGGGAGCCGGACGACCAGGGCCGCCGCGCCGAGGAACTCTGGCGCCCGGCCTCCTTCATGCCGCTGGCGGAACGCTTTGATCTGGGGTATGCACTGGACCGGCGCGTCATCGCCCGCGCCCTGGCCTGGCTGGAGGAGAACCCTCTGATGCAGCCACGGCTCAAGATGATCAGCTTCAACCTGTCCGCCAGCAGCCTTCTTGATGCCAGCTTTGCGGACGAGGTGGCACACCAGATCGAGGCCAGCTCCTTCGAGGCAACCAGCTTCTGCTTTGAGATCCGCGAGACCCATGCATGCCGGTACCCGGATGAGGCCCGGCGGAGTGCTGAAGCACTGCGGGCGGCAGGGTGCCGGATCGCCCTCGATGCCGCCGGTATCAGCGGTCAGACCCATAACCTGATCGGTGATCTGGGAATCAGCATCGTCAAGCTGGACGAAAGCCTGGTGCATGACCTGGCGGATAACCCGCTGCAGGTGATCATGGTGGAAGCCATCCACCGGATGGCTCTGATGTGCGACGCGGTGACCGTTGCTCCTTTCATTGAGGACGACGCCACCCTGCGCAAGGTGCGTGAACTGGGGCTGCACTTCGGTCAGGGCTATCGCCTGACCAGCCCGGAACTCCTGGACCAGCTCGCACCCCCGGCCCAGCCCGGCAGCCGGGGCGGTTTCTTCAGGGCGCGTGGTTAACCCGCAGCGCCACCCTGCGTCAGCGCTTCCAACTGCTGCGCCGCCTCCCGAGCCGCCTCCCGTACCCGGACTGGCGCGGTGCCACCCACATGGGAACGGGAGCTCACGGAACCCTCCAGGGTCAGCACCTCGTAGACATCGTTACCGATCGCCCCGCTGAACTGCTGCAGCTCGGCGAGCTCAAGGTCTTCCAGGTCGCGACCATCGCGGTCAGCATAGGCAACGGCCTGCCCCACCACCTCGTGGGCATCCCGGAACGCCAGGCCCTGCCGCACCAGGTAGTCCGCCAGGTCGGTGGCGGTGGCGAAACCGCGCCGGGCCGCGGCCCGGGTGTTGTCCCTGCGCACGGAAAGCGCCGGCATCATATCCGCGTACGCCCGCAGGCAGCCCTTGACGGTATCCACGGTGTCGAACAGCGGCTCCTTGTCCTCCTGGTTGTCCTTGTTGTAGGCCAGTGGCTGGCCCTTCATCAGGGTCAGCAGGGACATGAGGTGGCCGTTCACGCGGCCGGTCTTGCCACGCACCAGCTCGGGCACATCCGGGTTCTTCTTCTGGGGCATAATGGACGAGCCGGTGCAGAAGCGGTCCGGCAGGTCCACAAAGCTGAACTGCGCGGAAGTCCACAGCACCAGCTCCTCGCTGAAGCGCGAGAGATGGGTCAGCAGCAGCGCGGCGAAGCTGCTGAACTCGATGGCGAAATCCCGGTCACTGACCGAATCCAGTGAGTTGGCAGTAGGGCCGTCAAAGCCCAGCAGTTCCGCGGTGTAGTGGCGGTCGATGGGGTAGCTGGTGCCGGCCAGGGCCGCAGCGCCCAGCGGCAAGCGGTTCACGCGCTTGCGGCAGTCGAGCAGCCGCTCATGGTCCCGCTGCAGCATCTCGTTCCAGGCCAGCATGTGGTGGCCGAAGGTCACCGGCTGGGCACTCTGCAGATGGGTAAAGCCGGGCATGATGGTGTCCGCCTCGCGCTCAGCCAGCTCAATCAGGCCGGACTGCAGCCGGCCCAGTTCAACCGCGATGGCGTCGATCTCGTCGCGCAGGTAGAGGCGGATATCGGTGGCGATCTGGTCGTTACGCGAACGCCCGGTGTGGAGCTTCTTGCCGGTGACACCGATACGCTCGGTCAGCGCCGCCTCGATGTTCATGTGCACGTCCTCAAGGCTCACCGACCACTCAAAACGGCCCGCCTCGATGTCGGCGTGCACGGCCTCCAGACCCTCGATGATCTGGCGCTCCTCCTCAGCGGTGAGCACGCCGACCTTCGCGAGCATGCGCGCATGGGCAATGGAGCCACGAATGTCATGGTGGTAGAGCCGCTGATCAAAGCCCACCGAGGCTGTGAACCGCTCCACAAAGGCATCCGTGGGCTCGCTGAACCGCCCGCCCCAGAGTTTGGCCGCCGCTTTCCGCTCGTCGCTCATGGTCTATCCTGTTGTCATGGAATCAAATGCACCCGCAGGCCGCGCAGTATAACAGCCTTCCAATCCGGCGCCCTATGTCACCATGAACCAGAGCCAGGAGCCACAAAACGACGGCGGCTTCATCCCGGATCTCTGCCAGGTCCGGGCCGTGTTCCTGCTGGTGCTCACCACCGAGCTGGTGGTGCTGCTGTTCGCACTGGCCCGGCCTTCCAGTGGCCTGCTGGACTGGCACTACCTGGGCCTGGCCTCGCTGCTGGCCCAGTGGGTCACCCTGACCGCCGCCGGCCTCATCTGCACGTTCAGGAGCCAACTCGAATCCCTGGGAGTGCCGCTTGCCACTGTTGCCATCACCCTGCTGGTACTGGTGGACACTGCCGCCTTCACACTGTTCGGCCAATGGCTTCTCAACCCCGCGCTCTCGCCGTTGGACGCCCCGTTCACCCTGCTGCGCAACCTGCTCATGGCAGCGCTGATCACCCTGATGGCGCTGCGCTACTTCCACCTGCAGTACCAGCGCCGCCGCCAGGAGGAAGCGGAAGTTGAGGCCCGCATCGCCGCGCTCCAGGCGCGCATCCAGCCCCATTTCCTGTTCAACAGCATGAATACCATTGCCAGCCTGATCGCCTCCGATCCGGAACGCGCCGAGGAGGTGGTGCTGGATCTCTGCGACCTCTTCCGGGTCAGTCTGAATACCGCCGGGACCCGCCTCATTCCTCTGTCCGAGGAGCTGCGCCTGTGCGAACGCTACCTCGCCATCGAAAAGCTGCGCCTGGGCCCGCGCCTGGACGTGGACTGGCACCTGGACGGCAGCGCCAGCGAACTGCCGGTACCACCGCTGATCCTGCAGCCCCTGATGGAGAACGCGGTCTATCACGGCATCCAGCCCCTGACCGGGGGCGGCACCATCCGGGTGGAGTCCGAACGGACCCGGCGCTGGCTCTATATACTGATCCACAATCCTCTGGCCAGCGACCAGGCAGGCCGCCACCAGGGCCAACGCATGGCCCTGGAGAACATCCGGGCCCGGCTGCAGGCGGTCTACGGAGACACCGCGGCTCTCAAGGCCAGCCAGGGGAATGACCACTTCACCGTAACGCTGAGACTGCCGGGAAACAGGGAGAACGAGGCATGACGGAACACCGGGTCCTGATCGTGGACGACGAGGCACCCGCCCGGGACCGGCTGCGACGGCTGCTGGAAGCCATCGAGGGCTGCCGGGTCTGCGCCGAGGCCGGCAACGGCACCGAAGCCCTGGAAAAAGCAGCGGAACACCGGCCCGACATCGTGCTCATGGACGTGCGGATGCCGGGCATGGACGGAATGGACGCAGCCCGGGAGCTGACCGCCCAGGCCACACCACCGGCGGTGATCTTCTGCACCGCCTATGACGACTACGCCCTGAGCGCCTTCCGGGTGGACGCCACGGACTACCTGGTCAAACCCGTGCGCCGGGAGGCCCTGGCCAGCGCGCTGAGCCGCGCCGGCCGCGTCAATCGCCCACAGAGCCGGCAATTTGCGCCAGAGGACAACCCCGCCATCGTGGTCCGCAACCAGGCTGGCGTGGAGCGCGTTGAGCTCGACCGGCTCTACTACGCCAGCGCCGACAACAAGTACGTGACCCTGGTCCATGACCGCGGCGAAACCCTGTGCGATTACAGCCTGCGCGAACTGGAGCAGGCCCACGGCGCACACCTGCTGCGCATCCACCGCCACACCCTGGTCAATCGCCGCTACCTGGAGGCACTCACCCGGACCCAATCCGGTCACCAGGTCCTGCTTTCGGATCCGGCGGGCACCCGCCTGCGCGTCAGCCGGCGCCATGCCACCACCGTGCGCGACCACCTCCAGGGCTGAGGCGGCAATGGGCGACAACAGCCCCCTGAAACGCTACCCTAGGGAACCCCAGAACCCATCCACTCACTGAGGAACCGCCGCTCCATGGCCCGAGACACCCTGCGCATCGCCACCCGCCGGAGCCAGCTTGCCCTGTGGCAGGCCGAACACATCAAGAGCCGACTGGAACAGGCCCATCCAGGGCTCAGCGTCGAGCTGGTGGGCATCAAGACCCGTGGCGACAAGATCCTGGACGTGCCGCTGGCCAAGATCGGTGGCAAGGCCCTGTTCGTGAAGGAACTTGAAGAAGCCATGCTGGATGGGCGTGCGGACATCGCCGTTCACTCCATGAAGGACGTTCCGATGGTCTTCCCCGAGGGCCTGGGGCTCATGGCCATCTGTGAACGTGGCGCTCCCACGGACGCTTTCGTGAGCAACCACCATGCGGATGTGGACGCCCTGCCCGAAGGCGCCGTTATCGGCACCTCCAGCCTGCGCCGCCAGGCGCAGCTCGCCGCGCATCGGCCCGACTGCCGGATCGAGACCCTGCGCGGCAACGTCAACACGCGCCTGGCCAAGCTCGATGACGGCCAGTACGACGCCATCGTGCTCGCCACCTCCGGCCTGCGCCGGCTCGGTTTCGACGAGCGCATCCGCTACGAGATCCCGCCGGAGATCAGCCTGCCGGCAGTCGGCCAGGGAGCGTTGGGCATTGAATGCCGAACGGACGACACCGAGCTTGTCGCCATGCTGGAACCGCTGATCCATGCCGAATCCCGGGACCGGGTACTGGCGGAGCGGGCCCTGAACACACGCCTGGAAGGCGGCTGCCAGGTCCCCATCGGCGCCTATGCCGAACTGGAAGGGGATGAGCTCCACCTGCGTGGCCTGGTGGCCTCACCGGACGGCAGCCGGGTTCACCATGTTGAGGGGCGCGCCCATCGCAGCGAAGGCGAAGCCCTTGGTCGTCGCCTGGCCGAACAGCTTCTTGAAAAGGGCGCCGGCGCCATCCTGGCCGAGGTCTATGGCTACGAGCCCGAATAACCCGCCACTGGCCGGACGCCGGATCCTGGTGTCCCGCCCCGAACCCAGGGCGGAGGAAACGCGCCAGGCGCTCGAGCAGGCCGGTGCCTGCAGCCGTGCGCTGCCGCTGATCGCCATCCAGCCCCGCACACTGGATGGCCGTGAACGCAGCCTGATCCAGGAACTGGACAACTTCCGGAAGATCATCGCGGTCAGCCCCAATGCCGCACGTCTGCTTCTGGAGCAGGCGGATGACTGGTGGCCGCAGTGGCCCGTGGGCCTGGAGTGGTGGGGGCCCGGCGAAGGCACCGCCCGGGTGTTCCGCGATGCCGGCCTCCCTGGCCAGGCGCCGCTCAGCGGCCATGATTCCGAGGCCCTGCTCAACTGCCCCTCATTCCAGCCGGAGACGGTGGCCGGCGAAAAAGTCCTGATCGCCCGTGGCGACCGGGGGCGGGAACTGTTACGCGATACCCTGACGGATCGCGGCGCCCGTGTTGAGGTCCTCCCACTGTACGAGCGCACCCCCATCGACTGGCCCGAGGCCACGCTCCGGGAACACCTCACCACCTTTGACCCGGACACCGTGCTCGCACTTTCCGGGGAAACATTGAAGCGCCTGCTCGAGGTGGGTCAGAATGCAGACTCGAAGCTGCGGGAACGCTGCCTCGTGGTACCGGTGGAACGGGTGGCCCAGCAGGCCCGTGACGCCGGCTTTCGCGACGTCCGGGTGGCCCCGGCCATGAGCCCGGACGGGCTGATCGACGCCTGCGGGGCGTCCCCCTCAAACGCGGAGTAACGGACACTCGTGAACAACAACAGCAAACAGCTTCCGGCGACCACCACAGCCAGCCTCCAGCCCAGCCCCGCGCGGCTCTGGCCACTGTGGCTGATCATCCTCCTTCTGGCCGCGGGCCTGCTTGGCGCCGGCGCCATGCTGTGGGAACAGCACCGCAGCCAGCAGCAGCTCAGCAACCGTCTCGACACCCTCAGCAGCATGGCCTCGGATCTGCGCCAGAGTCAGCGCTCAAGCAGCGAGGCCCGTGAACAGCGCCTCAACCGCATTGAAGGGAAACTCGACGAACAGACCAGCGCACTGGACACCCAGTCGCGCCAGATCGCCCACAATGCCCGCTCCCTGCTCGGACTGGGTCAGCGCACCCGGACCGACTGGCTGCTCGCCGAAGCGGAGTACCTGCTGCGCCTCGCCAACCAGCGGCTGGAACTGGAAAACGACCACCAGGGAGCGCTGCGCCTTCTGGAACGCACCGATGAACTGCTGGCGGGCATCGACGCCGCCGGCGTCCACCCCATCCGCGAAGCCCTTGCCGAGGAGATCCTGGCGCTGCGCACCATTGACCCGGTGGACCGGACCGGCATCCATCTGCAGCTCGAGGCCGCCATTGGGATGATCCCGGAGCTGGGCCGTACCCAGTCCCTGGACCCGGCCGACACACTGCCCGGCGCCAACAGCAACAGCAGTCAGCAGACGGATGCCGGCCTGTGGCAGCAGCTGCTGGACGTTCTCGACCGCATGGTCCGTATCCGCCGGGTGGAGGGGCCCACCCAGGCCCTGCTGACCCCCGAGCAGGAAACCCAGGCCCAGCTCCATCTCCAGCTGATGTTCGAACAGGCCGCCGCCGCCCTGCTGCGCGGCGACAACGCTGTCTACCGGCGCTCCCTCGGGCGTGCCGGGGACTGGCTGGAGCGCTGGTATGACAGCAGCAACCAGACGGCCTCGGCACTGCGCGAGCTGATCAGCGACCTCCGGGATGAACGCCTCCAGGCCGAAGCGCCGGACATCAGTGAATCCCTGGAACTGCTCAAGGCCCGACTGCGGGCCCGTGCCGACGAATCCGGTCCGCCCCAGTCGGATGATGACAATGGGGAGACCAGCCAATGAGGGCCCTGCTCATTGTTCTGTGCGTCGCCGTGCTGGCAGGCACGCTACTCAGCCTTGGCATGTCGGAGGACCCCGGCTACATACGCATCAGCATCGGAACCTGGCTGATTGAGACCAACTTCTGGGTGGGGATGTCACTGGTGGTGCTGGCCGCCCTGATCCTGCACTGGCTGCTGGGCCTTGTGCGCGGGCTGCGCCTGAGCCCCGGTGCCATGGGCCAGTGGTGGCGCAACAGCGGGCGCCGCCGCGCCCGGCGCCGGACCACACAGGGGCTGCTGGAGCTGGCCGAGGGCAACTGGGGCCGGGCACGCAAACTGCTTGAACAGGGTGCCGGCAACGCGGAAACACCGCTCATCAATTACCTGTCAGCCGCGGAAGCCGCGCACCAGCAGGGTGACCAGGAGGAGGCCGACCGCTTCCTGCGCCTCGCCTGGGAAAGCACCGCCGGCTCGGATCTGGCGGTCGGCCTGACCCAGGCCCGGCTGCAGCTCAACGCCGGACGCAACGAACAGGCCCTGGCAACACTGCTGCGCCTGCGCCGCAACTCCCCCAATCACCCGCACGTGATGCGCCAGCTCGCGAATGTCTACCGCAACCTCGAGGACTGGCAGGCACTCAGTGAACTGCTGCCGGAACTGCGCCGCCACGCCGCGCTGGATGAAAGCAGCCTGACCGTTCTGGAGCAGGAAGTCTGGCTCAACGTGCTCGACCAGGCCGCCGAGCGGCTGGAACGCCAGCCCCCGGAACAGCGCAACCTGGACCATCTGGACCGGGTCTGGGATCAGCTTCCCCCGCCCCGGCGCAATGACGAGTCCGTGGTGCATCACTACGCCAACCACCTGGCCCGCCTGGGCGCGGAATCCCGCGCCGAAAGCCTGCTGCGCAAGGTCCTGCGCCACAGCTGGAGTGACCTGCTGATCAACCTCTACGGCCGCATTCAGGGCCCCAGGGAGGATGAGCAGTTATTGGCGGCTGAGGGCTGGCTCAAGGAGCGCCCCAACAACCCGGAACTGCTGCTGGCCCTGGGGCGCATCAGCCTGCGTAACCGGCTCTGGGGCAAGGCCAGGGAATACCTGGAAACCAGTCTCGGAGTACGCCACAGCCAGGAGACGGCCGCGGAACTGTGCCGGCTCTACGCCCACCTGGGCCGCTACGAGGACAGCGTCCGCCTGCTTCGCCAGGGAGTTCTCGAGCACCATGGTCTGCCCAGGCTGCCCATGCCGGAGCCCCGGCGCCGCAGCGGTACCCCGGCGCGCTGAGGCCTCAGCCGCGCGGGGCGTACTGCAGCACGTCCGAGTGGAAGCGGGCCGGGTCGAAACCGGCAGGCGTGAGGCCATCCAGAACACTGTAAACCATTGCGGGTGAACCGCTGGCAATGACCTTCACCTGACCCAGGTCATGGCCATCCGCCAGGATGGCCTCGGCCAGGCGTTCATGATGACAGTCCGAGGCCGCATCCGCCTCGCACACCACCGGCCGGAAATGAAAGTCCGGCCAGGCCTCCTCCCAGCGTTCAGCGGTCCCGCGCAGATACATGTCCCCGGCGTCGCGTGCCCCCCAGTAAAGGGTGACCGGCTGCTCCATGCGGCTGAAGCGCAGGTAGTCCACAATGCTCTTGGCCTGGGCAAACCCTGTCCCGGCCACAACCAGCAGCAGCGGCGCCCCGGGGGGTTCCTTCAGGCAGGCCTCACCATAGGGCATGGAGATCCGGGCGCAGCCCTCGTGACGCAGGTATTCCATGACTTCATGGGCACTGGCCCACTCCGGCGGCGCCTGGATGTGAAGGGTCAGCTGCTCGGCCCCGGGGGCACTGGCGATGGAAAACCAGGCCGGATCCCGCCCGGGCAGATGGATGGCCAGGTACTGCCCGGCACTGAAGGGCACGGGGCGGCCCTGGGGCCACTCGAACCGTACCTGATAGATGTCGTTACCGACCTGCCCGATCTCGCTGAGATGGAACAGGTCTGTCTTCGGCTGTTGCGCGTTGGCGTCCATAGTATCCTCGTACGCGGCGCAGGCGGCCGGAGTTCAGTCGAGGCCGAGCTGGGGCCAGAGTTCGTCCACCCGGCGTTTGACCTCGTCGCTCATGGTAATCGGGCGCCCCCACTCCCGGTCAGTCTCACCAGGCCACTTGGTGGTGGCATCTAGCCCCATCTTGGAACCCAGCCCTGCTACCGGCGATGCGAAATCCAGGTAATCAATGGGCGAGTTGTCCACCAGGGTGGTATCGCGGGTCGGGTCCATGCGGGTGGTGATCGCCCAGATCACGTCCTGCCAGTCGCGGGCATTGATGTCATCATCGGTGACGATCACGAACTTGGTGTACATGAACTGGCGCAGGAAGGACCATACACCCATCATCACGCGTTTGGCATGGCCGGGGTACTGCTTCTTCATGGTCACAACGGCCATGCGATAGGAGCAGCCCTCCGGAGGCAGGTAGAAGTCCACGATCTCCGGAAACTGCTTGCGCAGGATGGGTACGAACACTTCATTCAGGGCCACGCCCAGAACCGCGGGTTCGTCCGGGGGGCGCCCTGTGTAGGTGCTGTGGTAGATGGGATTTTTCCGGTGGGTGATGCGTTCAACCGTAAAGACCGGGAAGGTCTCCACCTCGTTGTAGTAACCGGTATGGTCCCCGAAAGGCCCCTCTGGCGCCGTGTCATCCGGGTAGATGTAGCCTTCCAGGATGATCTCCGCGCTGGCCGGCACCTGCAGGTCACCTACCCCGGCATTGACCAGTTCGGTGCGCGAGCCACGCAGCAGGCCGGAGAACGCGTACTCGGAAAGGGTATCCGGCACTGGTGTCACCGCCCCCAGGATGGTGGCCGGGTCAGCCCCCAGCGCCACCGCCACCGGGAAGGGCTCGCCCGGATGCTGCTGTTGCCACTGCTGGAAATCCTGCGCTCCACCGCGATGGGCCAGCCAGCGCATGATCAGGCGATTGCGCCCGATCCGCTGCTGGCGGTAGATGCCCATGTTCTGGCGTTCCTTCTCGGGCCCGCGTGTGACCACCAGCGGCCAGGTGATGAGCGGCCCCGCATCTTCCGGCCAGCAGGTCTGCACCGGCAACTGGTAGAGGTCCACGTCATCCCCTTCCAGCACCACTTCCTGGCAGGGCGCGGACCGCTTGATCTTGGGCCCCATCTTCATGACCTGGCGGAAGATGGGCATCTTGTCGAAGGCATCACGGAAGCCCTTGGGCGGTTCCGGCTCCTTGAGGAACGCCAGCAGCTCACCGATCTCGCGCAGGCTCTCGACGCTGTCACGCCCCATGCCCATGGCCACGCGCTTGGGCGTGCCAAACAGGTTCGCCAGAACCGGCATGCTGTACCCCGTCGGGTTCTCGAACAGCAGCGCCGGTCCCTCCTTCTTCAGGGTCCGGTCGGCGATCTCGGTCATCTCCAGCCGTGGATCAACCTCGGTGGTGATGCGCTTGAGTTCGCCCTGCTGTTCAAGCTGATCAATGAAATCGCGCAGATCCCGGTACTGCATGAAGGCTCCTGCGGGGTTATCGTTTCTTCATCGCCTGGAAGAATTCCTCGTTGGTCTTCGTGTCCCGCAGCTTGTCGATCAGGAACTCCACGGCGGCCACGTCGTCATCCATCGAGTGCAGGAGCTTGCGCAGGATCCAGACCCGCTGCAGCTCGTCCTCGCTGACCAGCAGATCCTCGCGGCGCGTACCCGAACGGCGGACGTTGATGGCCGGATAGGTGCGGCGCTCGGCGATCCGGCGGTCCAGGTGCACCTCCATATTGCCGGTGCCCTTGAACTCCTCGTAGATCACCTCGTCCATCTTGGAGCCGGTGTCCACCAGGGCCGTGGCCATGATGGTCAGACTGCCACCCTCTTCCACATTCCGCGCAGCGCCGAAGAAACGCTTGGGCTTTTCCAGGGCGTGGGCGTCGACACCACCGGTCAGCACCTTGCCAGAGGACGGGATCACGGTGTTGTAGGCCCGGGCGAGACGGGTGATGGAGTCCAGCAGGATCACCACGTCCTTCTTGTGCTCAACCAGGCGCTTGGCCTTTTCGATCACCATCTCGGCCACCTGCACGTGGCGTGCCGGCGGCTCATCGAAGGTGGAGGCCACAACCTCGCCGCGCACCGTGCGCTGCATCTCCGTGACCTCCTCCGGGCGCTCATCGATGAGCAGCACCATCAGGTGGCAGTCAGGGGAGTTGCGCACAATGGACTGGGCCATGGTCTGCATCAGCAGCGTCTTACCCGCCTTGGGCGGAGAAACGATCAGGCCACGCTGGCCTTTGCCGATGGGGGAGACAAGATCCAGGATCCGCGCCGACAGGTCCTCGGTGGAACCGTTGCCGGCTTCCAGCCGCAGCCGTTCCTCCGGGAAGAGCGGCGTCAGGTTCTCGAACAGGATCTTGTGGCGGGTGTTGTCGGCCTTCCCGAAGTTGATGTCGTTGACCTTGAGCAGCGCGAAATACCGCTCGCCGTCTTTCGGAGGCCGGATCTTGCCGGAAATCGAGTCCCCGGTGCGCAGGTTGAACCGCCGGATCTGGCTGGGCGAGACATAGATGTCGTCCGGGCCCGCCAGGTAGGAGGAATCGGCGGACCGCAGAAACCCGAACCCGTCCTGGAGGATCTCAAGCACGCCATCGCCGTGGATGTCCTCACCGCTTTTGGCGTGTTTCTTGAGAATCGCGAAGATCACATCCTGCTTTCGCGAACGGGCCATGTTTTCGAGGCCCATCTCCTGGGCAACCTCAATGAGTTCGGGAACGGGTTTTTTCTTGAGTTCGGTCAGATTCATAGATTGTCTGGGATTACGTCTGGATGGATAGGATAAAGTTGGTTGTTATCAGACTGCTGGGGAAGCGAAGTTCCGGATTGCCCGGGTTCTGCCGATCGGGGCGATTCAGTGAAACCAGGGTCAGAACGGAGATTCCGGGATTGGCGGATGGGTGGGGCACCGACCCGCCTGCCTTAATCAGGAGTTGTCAAAATACACCATTTTCAACGGCAGTGCAAAACCCCCGCGTTTACCCCACTGGAGGCATTGGTGCAGCCCCCGGCTGCGCTTATCATGGCAGCATCAAGGAACCCTCACAGGAGACCCGATCCGATGGCATCAGCCAGTGACTTCGCGCCCCTCAACCTTGCCATCCTGACCATCTCTGACAGCCGGGGGCCGAGCGAGGACAGCTCCGGCCAGTTCCTGGTGGATGCCGCCCTTGAGGCGGGTCACAACATCGTGGCGCGGCGCCTGCTGCAGGACGACACCTGCCTTATGCGGGCTCTGGTCAGCCGCTGGATCGCGGATCCGCAGATCCAGAGCGTGCTGATCACTGGCGGCACCGGCCTGCAGGAGCGTGACAGCACGCCGGAATCGCTGGGCCCGCTGTTCGAAAAGACCATCGAGGGTTTCGGTGAGGAATTCCGCCGTCTCTCCGCCCAGGAAATCGGCAACAGCACCATCCAGTCCCGGGCCCTGGCCGGGCTGGCGAACCATACGGTGGTCTTCTGCATGCCGGGCTCCACCGGCGCCTGCCGCACCGCCTGGGAGGGCATCGTGCGTGACCAGCTCGACAGCCGCCACCGGCCCTGCAACTTTTCCGCCCTGGTCCAGCGCAAACCCGAGCGGGACCTCAGCGGACTGGACCGGGAAATTCCCCTTGATGCCGCCCGGGGAGCCAACTGATGGCGGGCACGGACACACTGATCAGCGTGGATGAGGCCCGGACACAACTGATGAAGGCCGCCCGGGTCCTGCCCGGTACCGAGACCACACCCCTGAATGACGCCCTCCAGCGGATCCTCGCCGAGAGCCCGGTTTCAGCGGTACAGGTTCCGCCAGCGGACAACAGCGCCGTGGACGGCTATGCCCTGCGCGCGGCGGATGCCGAAGCGGGCACACTGCCCGTTTCCCAGCGCGTGCCCGCCGGGCAGCCCCCCCACCCCCTGGAGGCCGGCACGGCCGCCCGCATCTTCACCGGCGCCGCCATTCCCGAGGGGGCGGATACCGTCGTCATGCAGGAGAACACCGAGACCGAAGGCGACCGGGTCCGGCTTCTCCAGTCTCCCGGCACCGGCCAGAACATCCGCCCTGCCGGGCAGGACATTGATACCGGCGAGACCCTGATCAACGCCGGAACCCGCCTGGATCCCTGGCATCTGGGGCTGCTCGCCTCCGCCGGACTTCCGGAGATCACCACCTTCCGCCCCCTGCGCGTGGCCATCATCAGCAGCGGCGACGAACTGATCCCGCCCGGCCAGCCCCTGGCGCCGGGGCAGATCCACAATTCCAACCAACCCATGCTGACCGCCCTGGTGCGCGCCGCCGGCTGGGAGCCCGTCCCGTTCCACACCATGGCGGATACTCTGGAGGCCACACAGGACACACTGGCCCAGGCCGCGGAGCAGGCGGACGCCATCATCACCACCGGCGGCGTTTCCGTGGGGGAGGAGGATCACATCCGTGATGCCATCCGGGCGCTGGGCGAGCTGGACCTGTGGCGCATGGCCATCAAACCCGGAAAACCTCTGGCGTTCGGCCATATCAACGAAACCCCCGTCCTCGGGTTGCCCGGCAATCCGGCGGCGGTCCTGGTGACCTTCCTGGTGCTGGGCCGCCCCTTCCTGCGCGCCTGCCAGGGAGAGGACGGCGAGCTCATGCCCCGACCCTGCACCATGCCCGCAGGATTCGCGGTGGAACGCCCCCAGAGCCGACGCGAGTTCCAGCGGGTGCGCTGTCGCTCCATCGAGGGCCGCACCTGGCTTGAATCAGCGCCGACCCAGAGTTCGGGCGTCCTCAGCAGTGCCTGCTGGTCGCACGGGCTGGCCATCATTCCGGAGCACCAGACCCTGGAAGTCGGTGATCCAGTCTCCTTCCTGCCGTTTTCGGAGCTTCTCCATGGCTGAATCCAGTATTGCAATCCGTTTCTTTGCCAGTCTGCGCGAACGCCTGGGGATCAGCGAGGAACAGCTGCCCGCCGACGGCATCACCTGTGTCCGTGATATCCGTGAGCAGCTTCAAAAGCGCGGCGAAGAGTGGGCCGAACTGCTGGACGACGACTGTGTGCTCATGGCCGTGAACCAGGCCATGGCCCGGGAGGAAACGCCGGTGAATCCGGGGGACGAAGTGGCCTTCTTCCCACCGGTCACCGGAGGCTGAAATGATCCGCATCCAGAGCGAAGCGCTGGCGATCGAGCCCGTCCTGGCCGCGCTGGAAGACGATGCCCCTGCGATCGGCGCGGTCTGCAGCTTCACTGGCCTTGCCCGCGACCTTGGTGACCAGAGCGGCGTCCAGAGTCTATTCCTGGAGCACTACCCCGGCATGACCGAAACCGCCATCCAGGCCGTGGTGGACGAGGCCGACCGACGCTGGACCATTCACCGCACGGAGATCGTGCACCGTGTGGGCGAGATCCGGGCCGGAGAGCGGATTGTCTTCGTGGGGGTGAGCAGCCGCCACCGACAGGATGCCTTTGAGGCCTGCCAGTTCATCATGGACTACCTGAAAACCCGCGCTCCTTTCTGGAAAAAGGAAATCACCGCGGCGGGTAACAGCGACTGGGTGGAGCAGAAGGCCAGTGACCGCGAGGCGGCCCGGCGCTGGGCGGATTCAGACGGTCTCTGAGCGCGCCTCGCTGCTGAGCCGCGCCTGGTCCCCGGGCTCGTTCACGTTCAGGAACCCTTCCACCATGGCGCTGCAATCCATCCATTCGGCGCCCAGCTGTTCCGCCAGTTCCAGTGCCCGGCGTTCGCCACGACTGAGATAGCGCTCAACCCGGCCCAGCAGCGCTACCGGGTAGTAGCCGTGCAGCGGGTGTCGCCGCTCACCGGTGTCCGAGAGACAGGGAATGGCGGGGCGCCGTCGCGCCGCCTCCAGGATCTGAACCGCCCATATGGGCGGGAGCCGTGGCGTATCACAGGGCGTCACCACCAGCCCCTGAAATCCACGCATACGGGCCCATCGAAGACCTTCCACCAGCCCCGCCAAGGGGCCGGCTTCGGCAAAGGCGTTATCCGACAGAACGATATCCGCCCACTGCCCGTGGGCATCCGCATTGCGGTTGGCACTGATGGCCACCGCGGAGGTCACCGGACACAGAACGTCGGCCAGGTGAGCCGCATAGGAGCGCCCGTCCAGGCGCAGAAGCCCCTTGTCTTCTCCGCCCATCCGTTCACCGCGCCCTCCGGCGAGAATCAGTCCACCAACCACCATAGTGCATCACAGCGCCCCGGCAGACCGGGGCGAAAACGTTACAGGTTGCTGTCGAGGAACGCCGTCAGCTGGGACTTGGACAGTGCACCCACCTTGGTGGCGTCCACATCGCCGTTCTTGAACAGCATCAGGGTCGGGATCCCCCGGATGTTGAAGCGCGGCGGCGTCTGCTGGTTCTCGTCGATGTTGAGCTTGGCGATCTTGAGCTTGCCCTCGTACTCGTCCGCAATCTCTTCGAGAACCGGATGGATCATCTTGCAGGGCCCGCACCATTCCGCCCAGTAGTCCACAAGAACCGGTACGTCCGACTTGAGAACTTCGTCTTCGAAGGTGCCGTCGGTCACGCTCACAATGTTGTCGCTCATCGCCCTACTTCCAAATTGCTGCTGTATGAATGGGAATTTGCCCGCCGTAACCGGCTGTCACCGGGACACGCGAGGATCCCCTCTGTTACATGGGCCGCTCCGCGGGTTAGTATCCGGATCAGATACCAGCCCTGAACACGGCGCTGTTCAGAATATATGGGCTTTCAGCAGGATTTCAAGACAGGTGACTTCCCCGCACAGTTCCCAGGACGCCCCCCGGCTGCTGGCCGCCGTGGACCTTGGCTCCAACAGCTTCCACATGGTCGTGGCCCAGGCGGTGCACGGCGAGATCCGCACCATTGAGAAAATGGGCGAGAAGGTCCAGCTCGGTGCCGGGCTGGACCGTGACAACTACCTCTCCGCCGAGGCCAGGGAACGCGGCCTGGCCTGCCTGCAGCGCTTCGCCCAGCGCATCCGCAGCATGAACGCGGAATCGGTCCGGGTGGTGGGCACCAACGCCCTGCGTGCCGCCCGTAACGCCGATCACTTCATCCAGTCGGCCGAGGAGACCCTGGGCTGCCCGGTGGAGATCGTAGCCGGGCGCGAGGAAGCCCGCCTCATCTACCTGGGGGTCTCCCACACCCTCGCGGATGACGCCGGCCCCCGGCTGGTCATCGACATCGGCGGCGGCAGCACCGAGTTCATCATCGGCGAACGCTTCGAGGCGCGCGAGACGGAAAGCCTGCACATGGGCTGTGTGTCCTTCCGCAACGACTACTTCCCGGACGGCAAGATCTCGCGCAAGCGCATGGACAGAGCCATCACCCACGCACGCCAGGAGCTGCTCAACATCCAGCAGCGTTTCCGCCAGCGCGGCTGGCACAACTGCGTGGGGTCCTCCGGCTCCATCAAGGCCATCATCGGGGTGGTCAACGAGCTGAACCTCAGCCGCGAGGGGGTTACCTGGGAGGCCATGAAGTCACTGCGCAAGCGCCTGATCGACATTGGCCGCACGGAAAAGCTGGATTCGCTCGGGGTACGCGAGGACAGGCGCAGCATTTTCCCGGCCGGTTTCGCCATACTCTATGCCGCCTTTGAATCGCTGGGCATCGAGTCCATGAATTTCGCCGACGGCGCCCTGCGTGAAGGGGTTCTCTACGATCTGCTGGGCCGGGACAACCATGAGGATGTGCGCGAACGCACCATCCAGGCTCTTCAGGGGCGCTATTCCGTGGACCTTGATCATGCGGCGGCGGTGGAGGCCACTGCCACGCGGGCGCTGGAGCAGGTCGGCCCGGACTGGGGACTCGGGAACAGCGACTACCGTAACCTGCTGTGCTGGGCCTGCCGGGTGCATGAGATCGGGCTGGCCATCAGCCATACCCAGTACCACAAGCATGGCGCCTATCTGATGACCCACTCGGACCTGCCGGGTTTCTCGCAGGACGACCAGCGGGCGCTGGCAACCCTGGTGCGCACCCACAGGCGCAAGTTCAACAACGCGCTGTTCGAACACCTCTACCCGGACGAGATCCAGCCGATCAAACGGCTTGCGGTGATGCTGCGGCTGGCGGTGCTCTTCCAGCACGGGCGTGCCGGCGCCGCGCCGCCACCATTCAGCCTCAGCGCCAAAGGGGCACGGATCACCCTTTCACTGCCGGCCGACTGGCTGGAGGCGCACCCGCTGACACGGGCCGACCTGATGAGCGAGCGGGAGCGGGTCAAACAGGCCGATGTCGACCTGGTGATTCAGGAGTAGGCGTCCGCCTCCAGTGACTCCAGGGACTCGCTGGCCTCCACCCAGGCCGCCTCGGCCTCGGATTCACGGCGTGCCAGCTCCGCCTGGCGGTCCAGGAGCTGCTTCAGTTCGTCCTTGCGCTCGGCCTCATACAGGCCGGTATCGCCGAGCGCCTCTTCCACCTCGGATTTCTCCTTCGCAAGGCGTTCCAGCTCCTTCTCACAGCGCTCGACCTCCTTTTTCAGCGGCGCCATTTTCTGGCGCTGCTCGGCGGCGGCTTTCCTGCGCGCCTGGCGCTCGGCTGCGCTTTCTTTGGCTGCCGGCTGAGGAGCGGCATCCCGGGCACCTGAAGACTTTCCGTCCCCGCCGGAAGCCCGTTCACCGCCTTCGGCAAGCCAGCGTTCGTACTCGTCCAGGTCGCCGTCGAACTCGGTGACGGTACCGTCCGCCACGCGCCAGAAGGTGTCCACCGTGTTGCGCAGCAGGTGGCGATCGTGGGAGACCAGCACCATGGCACCGCTGAACGACTGCAGCGCCATGGTCAGGGCCTGGCGCATCTCCAGGTCCAGGTGGTTGGTGGGCTCGTCCAGGAAGAGCACATTGGGCTTCTGCCAGGCGATGATGGCCAGTGCCAGACGGGCCTTCTCACCCCCGGAGCAGTTGCGGATGCTCGCCAGGGCATCATCCCCGCGGAAACCAAAGCCGCCCAGGAATTTGCGGATGGACTGATCCGACGCCTCGGGCGTCAGCCGCTGCAGGTGCTGGAATGGGCTGGCGTCCAGATCCAGTTCATCCAGCTGATGCTGGGCAAAATAACCCGGCCGGAAATGTTCCCCGGTAACACGTTCGCCACTGAGCAGCGGTGTGGCCCCGCGCAGCATGCTGATCAGCGTGGACTTGCCCGCGCCATTGACCCCGAGAAGACCGATACGGCTGCCCGGCAGCAGGTGCAGGTGAATGCCACTGAGCAGCGGCGCGCCGTCATAGCCCACGGCACCGCCCCGCACGGTCAGCAGTGGATTGGAGACCTTGTCCGCCTCCGGGAAGCGGAATTCGAACTGGGAATCCACGTGCGCCGGTGCGATGGTTTCCATGCGTTCCAGCGCCTTGATGCGGCTCTGGGCCTGCTTCGCCTTGCTGGCCTGGGCCCGGAAGCGGTCGATAAAGGACTGGATTTCGGCAACCCGCTTCTGCTGCTTTTCATACTCCGCCTGCTGGCGTGCCAGCCGTTCCGCCCGCTGGCGTTCAAAGGCGTGGTAGTTGCCCACGTAATAGAACAGCTTGCGGTGTTCAAAGTGGATGACATGGGTTGCCACCCGGTCCATGAAATCGCGGTCGTGGGAGATGAACAGCAGCGTGCCCTGGTACTGCTTGAGCCAGCCTTCCAGCCAGTAGCAGGCCTCGATGTCCAGGTGGTTGGTGGGCTCGTCCAGCAACAGCAGATCCGAAGGCACCATCAGTGCCTGGGCCAGGTTCAGCCGGATGCGCCAGCCGCCGGAGAAGCTGTCCACCGGGCGGTCCATGTCATCATCCGTAAAGGCCAGCCCCCGCAGCAGAGCCTCCGCCTGGCGCGGGGCGTCCCAGGCCTTGAGATTGTCCAGTTCACCATGGACACGGACCATCTCGTTTTCGTCGCCACTGGCCTCGGCCCGGGCCAGACGTTCCTCAAGCTGCCGCAGCTCGGCGTGGCCATCCAGCACAAAGTCCCGTGCCGTGCGCTGGCTGCCACCCACCTCCTGGGCCATGTGGGCGATGCGGCAGCCGCCGGGGACCTGGATCTCGCCGTTTTCCGGTGCCAGTTCCCCCAGGATCATTTGAAAGAGACTGGACTTGCCGGCACCATTGCCACCAATGAGGGCAACCCGCTGCCCGGGCTGAATGGTGGCGGAGCAGTCCTCAAGCAGCCACTGGCCGCCGCGCTGAAGTGTCAGGTTATTGAATGCGATCATGGCGGCATTCTACAGGAAAGACCCCATGCCACGGCAGGAGCCCCCCGACAATCTGTCACTGGACAATCCACTCTGGCAGTACGTGCTGACCCTATGGCGTCACGACGGATTCGCATACCAGTGCCTTGAGGCCCAGAACCAGGGTCTGGCGGTGACCCCGCTCCTGGTGGCGCTGTTCTGTGCCGCCCGCGATCGCCAAGCCCCGCAAACCGAGCCCGAGGGCATCCACCAGTGGCGCACCGATGTCACCGCCGACCTGCGCGCCCTGCGGATGAATCTGCCCAGGGGCAATGACACCACGGCCCCACTGCGCGACACCGTCAAGCAGGCGGAGCTGAAGGCCGAACAGGTGGAGCTGGCCTGGTGGTGGCAGCGCCTCGTGGATGACGGATCCGTCACGCAGTCGGGCCTTTCGCGCACGGCCCTGGCCCGCCATAATCTGGGCAGCCTCCTCCCGGGGCTCGACCCGGCCACTGCCGCATCGCTGGTTGAACTGTGGGGGGAGATCAAGGAAGCCAATGGAGAACCATCATGACGCGACGCACTTCCCTCGCGCTGCAACGCAGCACCATCGCCGGCGCCTGCCTGATGCTGGCGGTCGGCTGCAGTGCCGAATCCGATGTAAGCCTGGAGTCCGAGGACCAGCGGCTCGGTTATGCCATGGGCAAGCTTTTTGCCGACCGCATCCAGCAGGATATGCAGGACCTCAACAGCGATGCCTTCATGGCCGGTGTCCGTGACAGTATGGAAGGCAACGAGCCCCGGCTCTCCGACGAGCAGATCCAGAAGGCCGTCAGCAACTACCAGAAGCGCCTGCAGGATGAAGCCACCGGCAACACCTCCGGCCAGCAGAGCAAGAGCAGCGGCGGCGATGCCGAGGAGAACCTGGCCGCCTCCAGAGCGTTTCTGGAGAAGAACCGCCAGCGGGATGGTGTGAAGACCACCGACTCGGGGCTCCAGTACGAAGTGATCGAGGAAGGGGATGGTGAGTCACCGGCCGAGGACGATCGTGTCACGGTCCACTATACCGGCGAACTGATCGACGGCACCGTCTTCGACAGCTCCCGGGAACGCGGCGAGCCCGCCACTTTCGGCCTGCAGCAGGTCATCCCGGGCTGGACGGAAGGGCTCCAGCTGATGAACGAGGGCGACCGCTATCGGTTCTACATTCCACCGCAACTGGCCTATGGCGAGAATGGCCCGCCCTCGATCGGCCCCAACCAGGCACTGATCTTTGACGTGGAGCTGATCGAGGTCCAGTAGGGGCCAGGTCAGGCCACCTGATCGGCATGCGCGTTATGGAGGTTCTCGATCAGCAGATCCTCCAGCTCGAAGCGCTCCTCCATGATCTCACCGAGGCGTGAGACACGGGCATACATGGCGCGCATGTCCTCCTCGCTTTTCTCGCTCACCTCAAGCAGATCGTTGAAGGCCAGCATCTCCTGGGTGGTTTTGCTGATCTTCGGATAGACCCGGTTGGCCACCTCGATACCGCCGTCATCGAATTCCCGGGCCTCATTCATGAGCTGCTCGTAGACCTCGAAATGACCAGCGGACACATAATCCAGAAGCTGTTCACACAGCGATGACAGCTGTTCATGAAGCGGCTCGGTCCGGCTGAAATCCGGGTTGTTGCTGAGCCCACAATACTGGACGATCAGCTGCTGGCGAGCCTGCAGCCAGCGGTCAACCAGCTCAGTGACACCGCCCCACCGCTCCCGGGCATTCCGGCAGTCTTCCAGCATAGTCCCCTCCCATCAAAGGATCAGGTGTTTCCGGAACCCTGTCAGGTTCCCTTAATGTTGTTCTTCAACACCATGTGCGCTTTCAAATTACCGGAACATCGTCAGTCCAGCAACCCGTGCCGCCGCCCTTTGCCAACCACCAGCAGGCCGACTCCCGCCAGCGCGGCAAGCGCGAAAAGCACAAAACTCCAGCCGGGAATGCTCAGCCCCAGGAACTGCCACTGGATCTCCGCACAGCTGCCGTCGCCCTCCAGTGCCATCCAGACCACCTCCGTGAGCGGGAAGGTCTCACGCAGGTAGTCATAGCCCGGGCCACAGGGCGGCACCTGGTCGGCGGGCAGGTTCTGGAGCCAGAGCTGGCGCCCGGCCAGGCCCAGGCCGGCCAGCGCCGGGATCATCATCAGACCGCCACCCAGGCGCACCCCCGGGCCGGAGGGGCCAATCAGGGCCGCCAGCAGCGCCACCACCCCTACCCCCACAAAGGCCATGCGCTGGAGCATGCACAGCGGGCAGGGTTCCAGGCCCATCATGTGCTCCATGTAAAGCGCCACCCCCAGCACCGCCACACAGGCCAGTGCAATCAGGGTGAAAACAATCCGGTTGAATCGCATGCCTACTCCTGTGACGTTCCTTCGGGCCGGATGCACAACCGCACCCGGCCGCCTACAATGGGGTGTAAGTTATCACCCACAATCACGGACAGCATCCTTCATGCGTCAATTCACCCTGTTACTGCTGGCTCTCACCGCACCCCTCGCACTCGCCGCGGGTGGCGGAGGCGATGACGGCCCACCATCCACCTACCTGGAACTGTCGCCCGCCTTCGTAGTCAACATCGGGGACCCGGATCAGGCGGGCAGTTACGCCAAGGCAAAAGTGACGCTGCGTTTCCATGAGGCACAGGCGCGTAAAAAGGCTGAAGCGCACACGCCCTGGCTACGCCATGAGGTGGTGATGCTGATAAGTGACCGGTCGGTGGATGAGCTGCGCAGTGCGGAGGGCCAGGACACGCTGCGCTCGGATATCCGCAACGCGGTAAACGAACGGCTTGTCAGTGAGATCCCGGCCCTGAAGCAGAAACCTGAAGAGGCTCAGGCCGATAGTGAAGAAAATAACGGGTCCAGTGAGGATGAGCCATTGCCCTCCGGCCCGGTACGGGAAGTGCTGTTGCCCGGTTTCATCGTGCAGGCCAGGTGACCATCCTCCCAGCCCGCCTCCCACGCGGCGCGGATCACATCCGTCCAGTAGGGGCAGCGTGACGGCTCCATGTGAACGGACGCCGCCATATAGCCATGGTCATAGGCCTTGTTCAGCGATTCCAGGTCCCAGCCCAGCTCCCCACTCCTGGCCATGACCCTGTTCCTCCGGATGCGGTTTCGGCCACCGATAACGTTCCGTTACCTTCTGCAACAGACGGTAACAGCCGGATCAGTGTCCAACAACTGAACATTCAGGAACTGTGCGCCACTGCCACCCTCAGGGCGGACAGCGTTCACAGGGCAGCCCTCATTCCGCCAGATAGCGGGCCAGAAAGGTCTCGAAGTCCTCGCTCTCGGCGTCCTCCACCGCTTTCTGATCCGCCAGTGACTGGCGGGCCTGTTCGGCCAGGTGTGCATCCCAGTCATCCGTAGCCTGAGCGCGGACCTGCGCCTGCTGCGCGGAGGCCTTTGCCAGCCCCCAGTCCACCAGCTCCCGGCCCTCACCCAGCTCACTGAGCAGACGGCCCGAGGGTGTCTGGGCGGGGTCGTCCAGCCGGGCCCGCATGGTGGCCAGAACCGCCTGGTAGCGCTCAGCCCCCGGCAGCACCGCCGCCAGCTCCCCCATCTGATCCAGAATCCGGTGCCCTGCCTGCGCCAGCGGTTCCGCACCAGCACCGAAACAGAACCGGGCATCCGGATCACGCCCGTGACGGACCACGTCCTGGAAGGCGTTGTCCAGGCTTTCACATTCATTGTCGTCGATCAGCGGGCTGTCGCTGACCAGGCAATGCAGAAGGAACAGGTCCATGAAGTCCAGCTGGTCCTCGTTAACCCCCACCGCCGAGAACGGATCGAGGTCGAGGCAGCGCACCTCCACGTATTCCACGCCCCGCTCCTGAAGGGCATGCAGCGGTTTCTCGCCGGATTCGGTGGTACGCTTGGGACGGATGGCGCTGTAGTACTCGTTCTCGATCTGCAGCACACTGTCATTGATCTGGATGCGTTCGCCATCCCGGAACAGGCCGATCTCCTGATACGGAGGCCAGGTCGTGTGGATGGCGTTTTCCAGGGTATCGGTGTAGGTCTCCAGCCGGTTGAAACAGATGTCCAGCGAGGATTGGGCCTGGTTGTTGTAGCCCAGATCGCTCATGCGCAGGGAAGTCGCACCCTGCTGGAAGAGGGTGCGGTCACCGAGTGGCGCCAGGCCGGAACGGCTGCCGTTCATGAAACTGGTGTCCAGCGCCGGCGAGGCGCCGAACAGGTACATCAGCAGCCAGCTCTGGCGGCGGAAATTGCGGATCAGCCAGAAGTACTGCTGGGTACGGAAGTCCGCCAGCGGGCCCGGATCGCCCAGCTGCTGCTGCCACTGCCGCCAGAAGGTGTCGGGCAGCGAGAAGTTGTAGTGGGTACCGGCAATGCTCTGCATGATGCGCCCGTAGCGCCAGGCCAGACCACGGCGATAGACGGTCTTGAGCATGCCGATGTTGGAGGTGCCGTAGTGCGCGATGGGGATGCTCTGCTCGCCATCCAGCCGGCAGGGCATGCTCAGGGGCCAGAGGGCTTCTTCTCCCAGATGGCGGTGAACATAGGCATGGATGCCCTCGATGGCCGCCATCAGTTCAGCGGTGGACTCACAGACAGGCGTGACCAGCTCCAGCAGGGACTCGGAATAGTCCGTGGTGATCGCCGGATTGGTGAGAGCGGAACCCAGAGCTTCCGGATGCGGTGTCCGCGCGATGGCCCCCTCCGGATCCACCCGCAGCCCCTCCTTCTCCAGCCCCTTGCGGAATCCCGGCCAGTCACCGCCGGCAATCGACTCCAGGGCCCTGAAACGGCGTTCCCCCATGCAATACTCCCGGTTAATGCTGTTTGTCGGACTGGCGGGCGCGGGCAAAGGCATCCGCCATGGCGCCACCGGCTTCCGGCTTCTTCGGTTTCGACCCGCGACCGCCGGAGCTGTTACGCGGCCCTTTCCCGGCGGGTTCACCCTTGCCGGCATTTTTCGGCTTGGCGCTGCCCTGGGTGGCCTGCCCGGGCTCATCACCCATGCGCATGGTCAGCTCAATGCGCTTGCGCTCCTGGTCCACGGACAGCACTTTCACGGTCACCACGTCCCCGGCACGGACCACATCCCGCGGGTCCTTAACGAACTCATTGGACAGCGCGGAGATGTGCACCAGCCCGTCCTGGTGGACGCCGATGTCCACGAAGGCCCCGAAGTGGGTCACATTGGTCACGTTGCCTTCCAGCTTCATGCCGGGCTCCAGGTCCGCCAGCGTCTCCACGCCCTCGCGGAACTGCGCGTATTCGAACTCCGGGCGCGGATCCCGGCCGGGCTTTTCCAGCTCATTCAGGATGTCGCGGACCGTGGGCTCACCAAAGCGCTCATCCGCGAGTCTGGCAGGGTCCTGACTGCGGGTGAATGCGTGATCACCGATAATCGCGCCCAGGGAACGGCCCTCCTTCTTCGCCAGGGCCTCAACGAAGCCGTAGGCCTCCGGGTGCACTGCCGAGGCGTCCAGAGGGTTCTCTCCATCCATGATGCGCAGGAAACCGGCAGCCTGTTCGAAGGTCTTTTCCCCCAGCCGGCTGACCTCCATCAGTTCCCGGCGGCTGCGGAACATGCCCTTCTGTTCGCGGTGGCGGATGATATTCTCCGCAATGCCCGTGTTCAGCCCCGCCACCCGGGTCAGCAGCGGCACGGACGCGGTGTTGAGGTCCACACCCACGGCGTTCACACAGTCCTCGATCACCGCGTCCAGGGTGCGCGCCAGCTGTACCTGGGAGACATCGTGCTGGTACTGGCCCACGCCAATGGACTTGGGCTCAATCTTGACCAGCTCTGCAAGAGGATCCTGCAGGCGCCGGGCAATGGAGACCGCGCCCCGGATGGTCACGTCCAGATCCGGCAGCTCCCGGGAGGCGTACTCGGATGCCGAGTAGACCGAGGCGCCGGCTTCGTTGACCATGACCCGTGTCACGCCCAGCTCCGGATAGCGTTTGATGAGATCCCCGACCAGCCGGTCCGTCTCCCGTGAAGCGGTGCCGTTTCCGATGGCGATCAGCCCCACACCGTGCTGGCGGCACCAGCCGGCGAGCTGCTCGATGGACTGGTCCCACTGGTTCCGGGGCGCGTGCGGGTGAATGCTCCCCTGATCGAGAAATCGGCCGGTGCCGTCCACGATCGCCACCTTCACCCCGGTACGCAGCCCCGGGTCCAGGCCGATGGTCGCCGTCTTGCCGGCGGGCGCGGCCATGAGCAGGTCCTTGAGGTTGCTGGCGAACACCTGGATGGCCTCGGATTCCGCCCGCTCACGCAGGCTGCCCATGAGGTCGGTTTCCAGGTGGGTGCTGAGCTTGACCCGCCAGGTCCAGCGCACCACCTCGCCCAGCCAGCGGTCGGCAGGACGGCCTTCATTGCGGATGCCCCAGTGGGAGGCGATCATGCCCTCGGCCGGATGCGGCGCGCGGCTGTCCGCCTCCGGGTCGCCCACCTCGATGCTGTACTGCAGAACGCCCTCGTTGCGGCCCCGGAAGATGGCCAGGGCGCGGTGTGAGGGCACTTTCTTCAGCGGTTCCCGGTGATCGAAGTAATCCCGGAAGCGCGCGCCTTCCTCTTCCTTGCCACTGACCACCTGCACCCGCAGCTGGCCGTCCTGCCACAGGAAGTCACGCAGGCGCGCCAGCAGGTCCGCGTCCTCGGCAAAACGCTCCATCAGGATGTAACGGGCGCCATCCAGCGCCGCCTTCGCATCCTCAATACCCGCCTCAGTGTTGAGGTAGTCGCCGGCCAGCACTTCCGGATCCTGACCCGGGTCATCAAAAAGCGCATCCGCCAGCGGTTCCAGCCCCGCCTCCCGGGCGATCTGGCCCTTGGTTCGGCGCTTGGGCTTGTAGGGCAGGTAGAGATCCTCCAGCCGGCCCTTGGTGTCCGCCGTATTGAGGCTGGCCAGCAGTTCGTCGGTCAGCTGGCCCTGCTCCCGGATGGTCTCAATGATGGTGGCGCGCCTGTCCTCCATCTCCCGGCGGTAACGCAACCGCTCATCGAGCTGGCGCAGCTGGCTGTCATCCAGCGAACCGGTGATTTCCTTGCGGTAACGGGCGATGAAGGGAACCGTCGCGCCCTCGTCCAGCAGGGCCACGGTGGCATCCACCTGGCGCTGGCTGATGCCCAGTTCATTGGCAATGGCCTGATTGATTGAGCTCATGGGGAACCGTATCCGGTGGGTTTGAAGTCCGGTGGCCATTATAGCGATGCGGGCACTCAGGTACAGGTCCCACAAATCCCTTCCGGAACGGAGCAATTCCTTTCCTCAATGTCACGAAAGTGTCATACCCTCTCCATAGACTCGTCGCCAGACGCTCGCGGGAAGCCCGCAGGGCAACGGTTTACTTCCATTAGAAAGTTTTGATGGAACCCAATGACAGACATTCAGAGCTGGATCACAATTAATCTGGCATTACGCAAACCAAAGGAGCACACCATGACCAGAAAACAACTTCTCTCCGCCGCCATCGCCGCGACCCTGGCCGCCCCCGGCGCCCAGGCCCTGGAGTTCACCGCGGATGAAGGGCTCAGCCTGGCGGAGAACACCACGTTCAACCTCTACGGCACCGTGGAGCCCAAGGTGATCTCCGAAAAGAACGAAGACGGAGACGCCTCCACGGAGCTGGATGATGAGGACTCCACTCTTGGCTTTGCTTTCGAGACCCGTGTAAGCAACGCTGTGACCGCCTTTGGTCAGCTTGAGTTGGAATACAGCAGTGACGACAACAGCGACGGCTTCGACAGCCAGGACAGCGCCTTCCTCGGCGTAAAGGGCGACTTCGGCAAGGTCCAGGCGGGCAACTTCGACAGTGTCTATGAGGATCTGATCATCGATGCCACGGAAGTGGCCGAGGATGCCGAGATCTCGGACGAAGCCGTTGCCGGCGAAGACAACCAGATCGCCTACTACAGCCCGGACTGGAACGGCTTCAGCTTCCGCACCCAGGCCCGGATCCAGGGGCGTGATGAGGGCCCCGGCAGCGAGGACAGCAACGAGGTAGGTCTCTCCATCGCCGGTGGGTACACCGGAAATAACTGGGGGCTGTATGCCGGCTATGATGACCGTGCGGCGGATACAACCGGTGAGGTCTACAACGCCAACGGAGAGCAACTCTACGTTGATAATGATGGCAACATCACCACAAACGACGATTTCGATGCACTGACCGCTTATGACAGTGAAAATACCTACGGTATAGCCGGCGTCTACGGCATCGGCCAGTTCGAGTTCGGCGCCAAGTACTCAATCCAGGAGAACGCGGAGAACGCTCCCGCCGGCGACGAGACCACCTTCACCGCCCTGCGCGGCACCTTCACCCAGGGCCGTACCGAATTCTACGGCGCCGCCCAGCGGGTTTCCCCGGATGACGAAACCACCGTCAAGGAACGTGACGAGTTCACCCTGGGCGTTTCACACAAACTCTACGAGCCGCTGAGCCTGTGGGCGGAAGCCGGCTGGTACGACAAAGAGAACGACGCAGACGATAACGTCATGGTCGGCGCCATCTACAGCTTCTGATCCCCACCGGAAGCCGCTTCGGCCCCCAGCCGGGGCGGTTTCCAAGACGGGTCCCATCCGGACCTTTTCTTTCACCGTTGTCATAAAACTGTCACACACCCCCCGTAGACTCGTTGATGTAACGATGAGGTGGGTCAACCTGAGGAGTGTATCCATGAAGACCTGGAAGAAATCCGCCATCGCCATGGCGGCGCTGATGAGCGCCAGCACGGTCTCGGTCGCCCAGGAGCGCGATCAGATCCGGATCGTGGGCTCCAGCACCGTCTACCCCTTTGCCAGCTATGTGGTTGAGGAATTCGGCGCAACGTCCAGAAATCCCACCCCCACCATAGAGTCCACCGGCTCCGGTGGCGGCCTCCGGCTCTTCTGCGAGGGCATCGGCGCCGGCACGCCGGACATCACCAACGCCTCCCGGCGGATGAAGCCCAGCGAGTTCGACCGCTGCCAGGAGAATGGCGTCGAGAACATCACCGAGGCCATGATCGGCTCCGATGGCATCGTCTTTGCTCAGAGCGCGGAGAACGACGACCTCAACCTGACCCGCGAACAGATCCTGCTGGCCGTGGCCGCTGAGGTGCCAAAGAACGGTGACCTGGTCGAGAACCCCTATGACAACTGGAGCGACATCGATTCCAGCCTGCCGGACCGCGAGATCGAGATCCTGGGTCCACCGACCACTTCCGGTACACGGGATGCCTTCGAGGAACTGGTGATGGCATCGGTCAGCGAGGATGCCGGCTACCCCGGTGAGTACACCGACGTACGCTCTGACGGCGCCTATGTGGACTCCGGCGAGAATGACAACCTGATCATCAAGCGCATCCAGGAGAACCGCAGCGCCTTCGGCATTTTCGGCTACGGCTTCCTGGAGGAGAACCGCGACAGTGTGAAGGCCGCCAGCATCGATGGCGTGGAACCCACCACGGAGAATATCTCCACGGAAACCTACCCGGTGGCCCGCAGCCTCTGGTTCTACATCAAGAAGGCCCACGAGGGCGATGTGGTCTCCGGCATCGATGGCTACGTCAGTCTCTTCATGGATGATCTGATGATCGGCCCGGATGGCCTGCTGGTCGAGGAAGGCCTGATTCCGCTGCCTGAAAAGGCCCGTCGCAAGTGGCAGGAGCGTGTCGCTGAGCGGGTCAACCTCAAGCGCAGCGATCTGACGAAGTAACCGAAAAGCCCTTCCCGGCTGCTCCGCCCATGGCGGTCAGCCGGGTTTTTCTTTGCAGAAAAGGGAGGCAACAGTGAGCGTAGGTGAAACCACGCTGATCCTGCTCGCGGGGCTGATCCCGCTGGGCTACGCCGGCTTCTTCCTGGGCCGGCGCAAGGCAATGGCAACCCAGGCCGACGGCACACGGCTGCATTCAAGGCCGCAGCAGTACGGCTGGTACTCGGTGGTCTCCATGGCGGTGCCGGCCATCGGTGTCGCCTTTGCCGCCTCCCTGCTCAATCTTCTGGGCTGGATCACCCTGCCATCGGAGCTGGTGCTGGCCATGACGCTGGTCACGGCCGCCGCCGGCTTCGCCTACGGCCTGATGGCGATCCGCCCCACCCTGCGCGCCCGCAACACGCTGGACCGGTTGATCCGCTGGCTGCTGCTGGGCGCAGCCCTGATTTCCATCATGACCACCATCGCCATTGTGCTGTCGGTGATTTTCGAGGCCATGCGCTTCTTCCGGGAAGTGAGCGTCTGGGAGTTCATCACCGGCACCGTCTGGTCGCCGGGGGATTCCTTCCTGGAGGCAGCCGGCCGTGGCGATGAGGTCAGCGAGGGCGGTGGCGGCATGTTCGGCTCCGTGCCACTGTTCGCGGGCACCTTCATGGTGACCGCCATCGCCATGGCCGTGGCGCTGCCCATCGGGCTGCTGTCGGCCATCTTCATGTCCGAATACGCTTCCCTGAAGACCCGGGGCGTGGTCAAGCCGATCCTTGAGATCCTCGCCGGCATCCCGACCGTGGTCTACGGCTTCTTCGCCGCCATCACGGTCACACCCATTGTCGTGGACATTGCCGGATTCTTCGGCCTGGACGCCTCGTACAGCAACATCCTGTCGCCCGGCATCGTCATGGGCATCATGATCATCCCCTTCATCTCGTCACTGTCGGATGACGTGATCAACAGCATTCCCCAGAGCCTGCGCGAAGGCGCCTTCGCACTGGGCACCACCCGATCGGAAACCATCCGCAATGTGGTGGTGCCGGCGGCCCTTCCCGGGGTGATTTCGGCCTTCCTGCTGGGCGTTTCGCGGGCGCTGGGCGAAACCATGATCGTGGTCATGGCGGCCGGGGTGCGCCCCAACCTGACCTGGAACCCGCTGGAGGACATGACAACGGTGACCGTGAACATCGTCTACTCCCTGACCGGGGACCAGTCCTTCGACAGCCCACAGACGCTGTCCGCATTCGCGCTGGGGCTGGTGCTGTTCATTGTGACCCTGACGCTGAACATCATCTCCACAGTGATGGTGCGGCGCTTCAAGCAACAATACGACTGAGCGAACCAAGACATGAGCACGCGCAGACTGACCGGCTCCGCCAACGACCCGCACATCCGCCGCCGCTACCGCGCCGAGAAGCGCTTCAAGGCGTACTGCATTGGTGCGGTGGGGATCGCGTTCGCCATCATCGTGGCGTTCTTTACCGACATCATCAGCCAAGGGTACACGGCCTTCTGGCAGCACCAGGTCCAGGTGACCCTGGAGTACAACGACCGCTCAGCCCGCCTGGGCCAGTTCGCGCTGGACAGTGACATGCGGGACATCGCTTCCCGTGGCGCGACCCGCTCCATTCCCCTGGAGATGGAGGATAACCCGGACCTGATGGGCACCACCGACCAGCGCTGGGTGCCGGTCAAGGCCGAGATCGACCAGTACCTGAAACACGGCCATGACCTGCCGGCGGAACTCCGCCAACAGGTGGATGCCCTGGCTGACAGCGGCCGTATCCAGAGCGCATTCAACACCCGCTTCTTCACGACCGGCGATTCCAAGTTGCCGGAACTGGCGGGCATCTTTTCGGCGGCGGTGGGCACACTCTATGTGCTTGGCATCACCCTGGTGTTCGCCTTTCCCATTGGCGTCATGTCCGCCATCTACCTGGAGGAATTCGCGCCGGACAACAAGCTGACCCAGACCATCGAGGTCAACATCAATAACCTGGCGGCGGTACCGTCGATCATCTTCGGCCTGCTGGGTCTGGCGCTTTTCATCAACTTCTTCGGCGTGCCCCGCTCCTCGGCCCTGGCCGGGGGCCTGACTCTGGGGCTGATGACGCTGCCCATCATCATCATCAGCACCCGGGCGGCACTGCGGGCGGTGCCGGACCCGATCCGCCAGGGCGCCTTCGCCATGGGCTGCTCCCGCTGGCAGGTGGTGCGGGACCATGTGCTGCCCTCCTCGCTGCCAGGGATCCTGACCGGCACCATCATCGGGCTGGCCCAGGCCATGGGCGAGACGGCACCGCTGATCATCGTGGGCATGATCGCTTACATTCCGGAGGCGCCTTCCGGCATCTTCGAGTCCGCTACGGTGCTGCCGGCGCAGGTCTTCACCTGGGCCTCAGAGCCCCAGCAGGCCTATGTCGAGAAAACCGCCGCCGGCATCATGGTGCTGCTGGCGGTCCTGCTCACCCTCAATGCCACCGCCGTTTTCATGCGGCGCAAATTCGAGCGCCGCTGGTAGCGCTATACGAGGTGCGTATGTACTCTGAAGCCACAACCGAATCCCCTGAAACCACAAGCACGGAATCAGTAACCCCTATGACCGGGCAGACCGACACCAGCGAACCGGCCTCAACCGCTGGAACCGCGGAAAAGAATGTGAAGGTGAAAGCCGAGGATGTGAACCTCTGGTATGGCAATACCCAGGCGCTGCACGGCCTCAACCTGGATATCCATGAACGCGAGGTAACAGCGCTGATCGGCCCGTCGGGCTGCGGTAAGAGCTCGTTCCTGCGCTGCATCAACCGCATGAACGACCTCATCCCCAGTGTGCGGGTCCGGGGCCAGATCACACTGGATGGCGAGGACATCTACGATCCGGACGTGGACGTGGTGCAGCTGCGCAGCAACGTGGGCATGGTGTTCCAGAAGCCCAACCCCTTCCCCAAGAGCATCTACGAGAACATCGCCTACGCCCCCCGACTGCACGGCACTGTGAACAGCCGCCGGGACCTGGATGACCTCGTTGAGCACTCGCTCAAGCGCGCCGGACTCTGGCACGAAGTCTCGGACCGGCTCCAGACCCCCGGCACCGCCCTTTCCGGCGGCCAGCAGCAGCGCCTGTGCATCGCCCGGGCCATTGCGGTGAACCCTGAGGTCATCCTGATGGACGAGCCGGCCTCGTCCCTGGATCCGTTGGCCACGGCGACCATCGAAGAGCTGATCGATGAGCTGAAGGATCGCTACACCATTGCCATCGTCACCCACAACCTGCAACAGGCTGCCCGAGTAGCCGGTTACACCGCCTTTTTCCACATGGGCGAGATCGTGGAGTTCAACGACACGGATACTCTGTTCACCAACCCGCGTGAACAGAAAACCGAGGACTACATCACCGGTCGTTACGGCTGAGGCCGGCGGTACCAGCCTCAGCCGATCAGTACGGTCGGGTTACCGACCACCAGCTTGCCGCCATGGGCTGTGGCACAGCCGATGGTGGCGGCCGGTCTGCCGTTGATGAAAACGGTCGGCGAGCCCTCGCTGACCGTGTCCGGAGGTCCCACACAGACGGCCTTATCCCCCTGACGAACGGCCGGGCGTCCCCCGATCACAACATTCGGTGAGCCTTCCACGGCGGGACCACCCACATGGGGCTTGGGGCCATCAAACTGGGGACAGGTGTGAAAGTCGCCGAGGGTGGCGGCTGGCTTGCCCATGAACATCTCCTTGTCCGTAATGGATCATTTCCCTGCGGGGCCTGACGGCACCCGTTCCGCTATTACACCACTGGGCCCTTTACTGATCAACCAACGGTGTCAACGCATCAAAGACTGGCAGCCTTGAACCGATGCGCCGAGAGCGTCATCCTCAGCGCTTTCGCTCACTGACCAGAGAGAGCAACGTACCAGCATGCTGAGCAACCTTTCCCCGGTGCTTCTCGGGTTTATGGGCAGCCTCATTGCAGGCCTTCTGACCGCTGTGGGAGCGATCCCGGTTTTCGTCGGCCGGACACCGGGGCCGGCCTTCCGGAATCTGGCCCTGGGATTTGCTGCGGGCGTCATGCTTGCCGCGTCCTTCTTCTCCCTGATCATTCCCGCCCTCGACGCCGCCCGAGCCGAGTTCGGCAGCGACGCCATTGCCGCACTGATTGCGTGCGCATCCATCCTGGTCGGCATGGGCACCATTGCACTGCTTAATGAGGTTCTGCCGCACGAGCACTTCGCCTCCGGCCGCGAAGGCCCTGATGCGGCCTCACTGCGGCGCCTCTGGTTGTTCATCATCGCCATCACCCTGCACAACGTCCCCGAGGGACTGGCCGTGGGGGTGAGTTTCGGGGCTGAAGGCCTCAGCGGCGGCATGCCGCTGGCCATTGGGATCGGGCTCCAGAACATGCCCGAGGGCCTGGCCGTGGCCGTTGCACTGCTGGCCGAAGGCTATTCACGCTGGCGCTCCTGGGGGATCGCTGCTTTGACGGGACTGGTGGAGCCACTGGGCGGTCTCGCGGGCGCCGGTGTCATCAGCCTCTCCCAGACGCTGCTGCCCTGGGGGCTGGCCTTTGCGGCAGGCGCGATGCTGTACGTCATCAGCCATGAAATCATCCCTGAATCCCACCGCAGCGGCTACCAGAGCCGGGCAACGGTCGGGCTTTCACTCGGGCTGGTGATCATGCTCTTTCTCGATGTCTGGCTGGGCGCCTGATGCTACAATCGAGCGCTACTCGGAGGTAACCTGTGGCCGATCTCAATCCCCGCCAGCGCGAAGCCGTACGCTATCTTGATGGCCCCCTTCTGGTGCTCGCCGGCGCCGGCAGCGGCAAGACCAGCGTGATCACGCGCAAGATCGCCCACCTGATTGAGTACGCGGGTTACCCCGGGCGCCACATTGCCGCCGTCACGTTCACCAACAAGGCGGCGCGCGAGATGAAGGAGCGCGTGGGTAAGCTGGTGGACCGCCGTGCGGCTCGGGGGCTGACCGTGGCCACCTTCCATAATCTGGGGCTGACCATCCTGCGCGAGGAACACGACGCGGTGGGCTATCACCCCGGCTTCTCAATCTTCGACGCCGAGGATGCGCGTGCGCTGTTGCGCGACCTTCTGGCCGAACACGCCGCGGACACCGGTCTCGAAATCGGTGACCTGCAGGCGACGATTTCCAGCTGGAAGAACGCCATGCTGCTGCCGGACCAGGCGCTGAGCCGGGCCAATGACGCCCGCGAGGAACGCTTCGCGGTCATCTACCAGCATTACGCGGACTACCTGAAGGCCTACAACGCCCTGGACTTCGACGACCTGATCCTGCTGCCCGTATTGCTGTTCCGCAATCACGAGGAGGTGCTTCAGAAGTGGCAGCGCCGCATCCGCTACCTGCTGGTGGATGAATACCAGGACACCAACCTGAGCCAGTACGAACTGGTGCGCATGCTGGTGGGCCATCGCCAGGGCCTGACCGTGGTGGGCGACGACGACCAGTCCATCTACGCCTGGCGCGGCGCGCGGCCGGAGAACCTGGCCCAGCTCAAGGAGGACTTCCCGTCACTGAAGATCGTCAAGCTGGAGCAGAACTACCGCTCCATGCGGCGCATCCTGAGCACCGCCAACACCGTCATCGCCAACAACCCGCACGTGTTCGACAAGGCCCTGTGGAGCGAACTGGGCGTGGGCGACCCCATCCGCGTTCTGCGCTGCCGCAATGAGGAGGGCGAAGCCGAACGCATCGCCTCCGAGATCCTGGACCAGCGACTCCGGAGCCGCTCGGAATACCGGGATTTCGCCGTTCTTTACCGGGGCAACCACCAGTCGAAGCTGCTGGAGATCAAGCTCCAGGCCTACCAGGTTCCCTACAAGATCTCCGGGGGCACCTCCTTCTTCGCGCGCAACGAGATCAAGGACGCCATGGCGTACCTGCGTCTGCTCACCAACCCGGACGACGACGTGGCCTTCCTGCGCGTGGTCAACGTGCCCCGGCGCGAAATAGGCCCGCGTACCCTGGAACAGCTCACCGGCTACGCCCGCCAACGCAGCATGAGCCTGACCCGCTCCCTGGACGAGGTCGGCGCCGAAAGCCATATCCAGGGGCGCGCCCTGGACAAACTGCGGCGGTTCACGCACTTCCTGCACGACGTCCGCCATCGGCTGGAGAACGAGGACGACACCCTGGGCGTGATCCGCCGGATGTTCACGGACGTGGAATACGAGGAGTGGCTGCACCAGAACGCCTCCAGCGCCAAGCAGGCGCAGAAACGCATGGAGAACGTCTGGTACCTGCTGGATTCCATCGAGCAGATGGAGCCGACGGAGGATGACGGGGACACGGAACAGACACTGGAGGAAGCCGTAAGCCGCCTGGTTCTGCGCGACATCCTGGACCGGCAGGAGGAAGAGGACGACAGCGACCGGGTCCAGCTGATGACGCTGCACGCGTCCAAGGGGCTGGAGTTCCCGAACGTCTTCATCATGGGGCTGGAGGAGGAGCTCCTGCCCCACCGCAGCAGCATCGAGTCGGAAACCATCGAGGAGGAGCGGCGGCTGATGTACGTGGGCATCACCCGCGCCCAGCGCTGCCTGACCCTGACCTACGCCGGCCAGCGCAAGCAGTATGGCGAGGTCATCGAGCCCATTCCCAGCCGCTTCCTGGATGAAATGCCGGATGAGCACGTGGAGCGCGAGGGCAGCTCGGACAGGGATCCCGAGGCCAACCAGCGCCGCGGCCGGGCGACGCTGTCCGCGCTCATGGACGACCTCTCATGAGCTCTCGGCGTAGCCCTCATGCACCGCCCAGACGGCGGCCTCCACCCGGGAGCGCAAGCCGAGCTTCTTGAGCAGATGCTTCACGTGCACCTTGACGGTGCCCTCGCTGATATCCAGCCGCCGGGCTACCATCTTGTTGGAAAGCCCTTCCGCGATGTGACGCAGGATGTCCTTCTCCCGTGGAGTCAGACTGGCGTAATCCGGCCCTTCCGCCTCCGGTGTCTGCTGGTGGCGCAGGGCATCGGCCAACAGGGTCGTCAACCGGTCGCTGATCACCAGTTTGCCGACCGCAGCCTGGTGCAGCCGACTCATCAGATCCTCGGGCTCCATATCCTTGAGCAGGTAACCGTCAGCCCCGGCGCGCAGTGCCGCGACCACATCATCCTCGGCATCCGAGACGGTGAAGATCACGATCCGGCCGGGGAAACCATCCTCACGCAGTTTTCGCAGTGTCTCGTGTCCGTTGGTTCCCGGCATGTTCAGATCGAGCAGAATCAGGTCCGGGTCCAGCTCCCCGGCAAGGCGCACCCCCTCCTTTGAGCTGCTGGCTTCCCCGGCCAGGGTCATGCTGTCCTCCATTTCCAGCAGCTGGGTAATGCCCCGGCGCAGCAGGGGGTGGTCATCAATCAGAAGAATCCGCGCCGGCGCTTTATCGTCTGTCTGGGTCATAACATCATCCCGTTACTGTTCTGTGGGCAATGGGCTCAGGAAGCCTGGATCAGGCCGGAGTTGTTCTGCGGGATCATCAGGCGCACTTCGGCGCCGCCTTCGTCCCGGTTGCGCATACTGAGTTCACCACCCAGGGTCTGGCTACGGTCGCGCATGATCACGATACCGTAATGGCTCGGCGGTGCCCCACCGTCGGGCAGACCCACGCCATTGTCCCGCACCACCACCCGGAGTGAGCCGTTGCGCTGGTAGACACACACCGAGGCCTCAGTGGCATCGGCATGCTTGAGCACATTCGCCAGCGCCTCGCGCACGATCTGCAGCACATGGATCTCCTCATTCGGTGAGAACATGCGTGGCGGCATGTCGTACTCCAGTGACACCGGATAGCCCAGGCGCTCACTGAACTCGCTCACCGTCCGGTTCAGGGCCTCCTCCAGCCCCGGGGAATCGAACTGCAGGCGGAAGGTGGTCAGCAGTTCCCGGAGCTGGCGGTAGCCATTGTTCAGCCCGTTGCGCAGCTCATGGATCACTTCCTCCTCGCGGGCATCGACCTCACGACCGGATTCCTGCTGCAGCTTCTGCAGACGCGCCACCTGCATCTTGAGGTAGGAGAGTGACTGCGCCAGCGAGTCGTGCAGCTCACGGGCGATCACGGTGCGCTCCTCCATCAGCGTCAGCCGCTGCTGTTCCGTCATCCGACGGCTCAGGTAGACCGCAGTGCCGAGCTGGTCCGCCAGGGTTTCCAGAAGCTGGCGTTCGTGATGCTCAAGGGTCCGGTCACGCTCGTACCAGACCTCGAGGGTTCCCACCAGGTCATCCCCGGTGCGCACCGGCAGAAGCAGCCGCTTGCGGTGTTCCTCGGGCTGGTCCTCAAAGGTATGGCAGCCCGTGAGGCAGGCATCGCAGTTGAAGGAACGGCAGTGTTCCGGGCGCGCGTGGGCGAAGGTGGTGACCGCCTCAAATGAGGCGTCATTCTCCTGTTCATGCAGATAGAGGCTCACCGGGCCTATATCCAGAAGCCCTTCCAGCTGCTGCAGCAATGGAACGGAGCCCTCGCAAAGGTCCGTGGCCCCATAGAGCGACCGGCTGGCGCTGTGCAGGAGCTGCAGTGCGCGGTGGCTGCGTTCGAGTTCCTCGGTCCGCGCCGCCGCCTGCGATTCCAGGTCCGCGTAGCGCCGGGACAGTGATTCACTCATCTGGTCGAAGGTCCGGCCCAGAACGGCCAGCTCATCCTGACCCCGGAAGCCGGTACGCTGGCTGAAGTCCTGGCGTGCCGCCGCCCGCGCCATGGTCAGAAGCCGGTTCAGGGGCTCGACCACACGCCGGCGCACGTCCAGGAACAGTACCACCACAACCGCAAGGGTCAGGATCAGGGACAGAACCTGGACCATGCCCAGAAGGGCAATGCGCGACTCGGCACGTGCTTCCAGCGCTGCCACCAGGGCATCCACCTCCTGAATGAAGACAGCAGTCCCTTTCAGTGGCAAACCCGCGGCGCTGCCACGGAGTACTTCCGAATAGACAGGCCGGATCAGGGCCAGCCAGGTCAGCCGCACACGCTGGTACTGTGCCGTGACCGGATGCGCCAGCCCCGGCATGGCACTGTTGAGCAGGGGGCTTTCCAGGCGGGCAGTGATCTGCTGCATCTGGTCCTGGATGCGCTCCGGCCCAGCCTCGGCCTCCCCCAGGGTCACCAGCCGCTGGAGTTCCATGCGCACCAGTCCGGAATGGTTGATGGCGGCGGCGTCGCCCCGGGCACTGGCGGAAATCGCCAGCGAAACCCCAATATTGATCAATGCCAGTATCACAACGGCCGCCAGGGCCATTCCGATACGGGCAATCAGCGAATCCCTGAAAAGGCGCATCTGGTTCTCAGCAAGCGTGTCGGACTGGGCGTATATCGAAAGTAATAGACATGTTACACCAATTCAACAACGGCTACCTCTAATGACCTTTTGACCGGTATGACGGTTGGGCGGACACTCAAGCCACTGAAACCGCAATGCCATCCATCATGCATGAGGTCCAACATCCAATGCAGCCCGCAGACAAGAACTGGAACCTGTCCAGTTCCCTGCCGCTGGCCATACTGGTACTGGCACTGGCGGCAGGCAGCTGGGGTGTTTTCGGGGCGCTTGTGACCCTGGTGTCGCAGACCTTCGGGCTCACCGGCACAGAGTTCAGCCTCATACTTCTGGCGCCGGCAGCCATCGGCCTCCCTCTGGTGTGGGTGCTCTACCGCTGGGCCACCCATTCCTCCAGACCCGGCAACGTGCTGCTGATGGTCTTTCTGGCACTGATCCCGTTACTGGCCGGTCTGGCACTGGCAACCCGGTTCAGCCACCTGCTGCTGGTGGGCGCGGGGCTTGGCGTGGTTCCCGGCTGCTTCGCCGCCGGCGTGGTCTACCTGCACAGGTTGACCCGCATCCCCCGCCTGGCGCTGACCACCGGGCTTCTGGTTCTGTGCGCATTGGGGATCGCCTTTGCCTATGTCTCAACCCCCCTGATCACGGACGCCTTCGGCTGGCGCTTTACCCCCCTGATGAGCATCAGCCTTATCCTCATTGCCGCCGGCCTCCTCGCCGCCCTTGGCGATCCCACTGAAACCCGCGTGTAACCCTTTCCTATCCCTTGGGGGGTAGATCCCGGTTATCTCGTGGTATCCATGCAGACCTGATACTTCTTATTGACCAGAATAGGGCCCATCAGCCTGAACATTGAGAAAGCTCAACATTCAGGCAGCGCGGACAGGGCAAACCTGAGGAGATCAAGATGAGTAACTTTCTGGACCGACTGACGTTCTTCAAGCGCCAGAGGGAACCGTTCGCCGACGGTCACGGCGTGAGCGTGGACGAGGACCGGCGCTGGGAGGACGGCTACCGCTCCCGCTGGCAGCACGACAAGGTAGTGCGCTCCACCCATGGCGTGAACTGCACCGGCTCGTGCTCCTGGAAGATCTACGTGAAGAACGGCCTGGTCACCTGGGAAACCCAGCAGACCGACTACCCGCGCACACGCCCGGGCCTGCCCAACCACGAACCGCGCGGCTGCGCCCGGGGCGCCAGCTTCTCGTGGTATATCTATTCCGCCAACCGCCTGAAGTATCCCATGGTGCGCCGCCACCTGGTCGAACTCTGGCGCGACGCGAAAAAGCAGCACAGCGACCCGGTTCAAGCCTGGGCGTCCATCGTCCAGGACCCGCAGAAAGCCCACGCCTACAAGTCCCGTCGGGGCCTGGGCGGCTTCGTGCGTGCCGACTGGACCGAAGTCCAGGAGATCATCGCCGCCGCCAACGTCTACACCGCGCGCGACTACGGCCCGGACCGGATCATTGGTTTCTCCCCGATCCCGGCCATGTCCATGGTCTCCTACGCCGCCGGCACCCGCTACCTGTCGCTGATCGGTGGCGTCTGCATGAGCTTCTACGACTGGTACTGCGACCTGCCGCCGGCATCCCCCCAGACCTGGGGCGAACAGACGGACGTGCCGGAATCCGCGGACTGGTTCAACTCCACCTTCCTGATGATGTGGGGCTCCAACGTGCCGCAGACGCGCACCCCGGACGCCCACTACATGACCGAGGCCCGCTACCGGGGCACCAAGACCGTTACCGTGACCCCGGACTACTCCGAGGCCTCCAAGTTCGGCGACATCTGGCTCAATCCCAAGCAGGGCACCGACTCGGCACTGGCCATGGCCCTGGGGCACGTCATCCTCAAGGAGTGGCACGTTGAGGGCCGGAGTGACTACTTCGACGACTACGTGCGCCGCTACACCGACCTGCCCTATCTGGTCATGCTGGATGAGGAGAATGGCAACACCGTACCCGGCCGCTTCCTGCGCGCCTCGGACCTGGCGAAGAACCTCGGCGAAGACGAGAATGCCGACTGGAAGACCATTGCCTGGGACGAGACCAGCAACAGCATGGTGGCACCGACCGGTTCCATCGGCTTCCGCTGGACCGAGACCAAGGGCAAGTGGAACCTCGAGCAGAAGACGGGCGACGGCAAGGACATCCACCTGAGTCTGAGCCACATCGACAACGCCGACGAAGTCAGCGACGTGGCCTTCCCCTACTTCGGGGGCGGCGGCAACCCGCACTTCTCCCACACCAGCCACGACCCGATCCAGAAGCGCCGGGTGCCCATGCGCACCATCACCCTGGCCGACGGCAGCAAGGCCCGCGTGGCCAGCGTCTTTGACCTGATGGTGGCCAACTACGGCATCGACCGCGGACTCGGCGGCAATCATGTGGCCAGTTCCTACGATGACGACGTGCCCTACACCCCCGCCTGGCAGGAAGCCATCACCGGTGTGCCGCGCGAGAAGGTCATCACCGTGGCGCGGCAGTTCGCCGAGAACGCCCACAAGACCCAGGGCAAGTCGATGATCATCATCGGCGCCGCCATGAACCACTGGTACCACATGGACATGAACTACCGGGGCGTCATCAAGATGCTGATGATGTGCGGCTGCGTCGGCGTCTCCGGCGGCGGCTGGGCCCACTACGTCGGCCAGGAAAAACTGCGCCCGCAGACCGGCTGGGCGCCCGTGGCCTTTGCGATGGACTGGCACCGTCCGCCGCGGCACATGAACTCCACCTCCTTCTTCTACGCCCACACCAGCCAGTGGCGTCATGAGACCGTGGGCATGGAGGAGATCCTATCGCCGCTGGTGGACCCGAAGGACTGGAACGGCTCCATGATCGACTACAACGTGCGCGCCGAGCGCATGGGCTGGCTGCCTTCAGCACCACAGCTTTCCCGCAACCCGTTGCAGGTGGCGCGTGAAGCGAAAGAAGCGGGCATGGAGATCAAGGACTACATCGTGCAGTCGCTGCGCGATGGCAGCCTCCAGTTCGCCAGCGAGGACCCGGACAACCCGGCCAACTTCCCGCGCAACATGTTCGTCTGGCGCTCCAACCTGCTGGGCTCCTCGGGCAAGGGCCACGAGTACTTCCTCAAGTACCTGCTCGGCACCGAGAACGGCCTCCAGGGCAAGGACCTGGACAGCATCCCGAACGCGGAGAAGCCCGAAGAGGTGCAGTGGCGCGACGCGGCCACCGGCAAGCTGGACCTGCTGACCACCCTGGACTTCCGGATGTCGACCACCTGCATGTACTCGGACATCGTGCTGCCGACCGCTACCTGGTACGAGAAGCACGACATGAACACCTCCGACATGCACCCCTTCATCCACCCGCTCACGGCGGCCGTGGATCCGGCTTGGGAGTCACGCTCGGACTGGGACATCTACCGGGGCATCGCGAAGAAATTCTCCGAGCTCTGCGTGGGCCACCTGGGTGAGGAAACCGACGTCACCACCCTGCCGCACATTCACGACACGCCGGCGGAAATGGCGCAGCCCAAGGACGTGAAGGACTGGAAGAAAGGTGAGTGCGAGCCCATCCCCGGCAAGACCATGCCCAATATGGTGACGGTGGAACGCAACTACCCCGAGACCTACAACCGCTTCACCGCGCTTGGCCCGCTCATGGACAACGTGGGCAATGGCGGTAAGGGCATCACCTGGAAGACCAACGAGGAGGTGGAATTCCTGGGCGATCTCAACGGCCGCGTTACTGAGAACGTCAGCACCAAGGGGCGCCCGAAGATCCGCACCGCCATCAATGCCTGCGAGACGATCCTGAGCCTGGCGCCGGAAACCAACGGCCACGTAGCGGTGCGCGCCTGGGATGCGATGAGCGAACAGACCGGTCGCGAGCATGCGCATCTTGCCCGCCACCACGAGGGCGAGACCATCCGGTTCAACGACATCGTGGCCCAGCCGCGCAAGATCATCTCCTCGCCCACCTGGTCGGGCATCGAGTCCGAGAAGGTGAGCTACAACGCGGGATGGACCAACATCAACGAGCTGATCCCGTGGCGGACCCTCACCGGACGCCAGCAGTTCTACCAGGATCACCTCTGGATGCGCGCCTTCGGCGAGACCCTGTGCGTCTACAAGCCGCCGATCGACATGAAGACCATCGACCCGATCCTGAACAAGAAGGGCAATGGCAACACCGAGATCGTGCTCAACTTCATCACGCCGCACCAGAAGTGGGGCATCCACAGCACCTACACGGACAACCTGCTGATGCTCACGCTCTCGCGCGGCGGCCCGATCGTCTGGATGAGCGAAACAGACGCGGCCAAGGCCGGGCTTGAGGACAACGACTGGATCGAGGTCTTCAACGTCAACGGCGCCATCACGGCCCGGGCGGTGGTGAGCCAGCGGGTGCCCGAGGGCATGTCGATGATGTACCACGCCCAGGAGAAAATCGTGAACACCCCCGGATCCGAGATCACCGGCAACCGCGGCGGCATTCACAACTCCGTGACCCGGGCCGTGCTCAAGCCGACCCACATGATCGGCGGCTACGCCCAGCAGAGCTACTTCTTCAACTATCACGGAACCGTGGGTTCCAACCGCGACGAATTCATCGTCGTCCGGAAGATGAGCAACATCGACTGGATGGACGAGGAATCCAGCGATGCCATGCGGACAGAGGGGGCATGACATGAGGATACGCGCACAGATCGGCAAGGTACTGAACCTGGACAAGTGCATTGGTTGCCATACCTGTTCAGTCACCTGCAAGAACGTCTGGACCTCCCGCGAGGGCATGGAATACGCCTGGTTCAACAACGTTGAGACCAAGCCCGGCGTGGGCTACCCCAAGGAGTGGGAGAACCAGGAACGCTGGAAAGGCGGCTGGAAGCGCCTTGACGACGGCAGCATCCAGCCGCGCATCGGCGGGCGCTGGCGGGTACTGGCGAACATCTTCGCCAACCCGGACATGCCGGCCATCGACGATTACTACGAGCCTTTCGACTTCGACTACGCCCACCTTCAGAAGGCGGGCGACTCGAAGACCATGCCCACGGCCCGGCCACGCTCGCTGCTGACCGGCAAGCGCATGGAGAAGATCGAATGGGGCCCGAACTGGGAAGAGATCCTGGGCACGGAATTCAAGCACCGTTCGAAAGACTACAACTTCGAGGGCGTGCAGAAGGAGATCTACGGCCAGTTCGAGAACACCTTCATGATGTACCTGCCCCGGCTGTGCGAACACTGCCTCAACCCCACCTGTGTGGCGTCCTGCCCGAGCGGCGCCATCTACAAGCGGGAAGAGGACGGCATCGTGCTGATCGACCAGGACAAGTGCCGCGGCTGGCGCATGTGCGTCTCCGGCTGCCCGTACAAGAAGATCTACTACAACTGGAAATCCGGCAAGTCCGAGAAGTGCACCTTCTGCTACCCGCGCATCGAAGTGGGCCAGCCGACCGTGTGCTCCGAGACCTGCGTGGGCCGGATCCGCTACCTGGGCGTGATGCTCTACGACGCCGACCGCATCGAGGAGGCCGCAAGCACGCCCAACGAGCAGGATCTCTACGAAGCTCAGATGGACGTCTTCCTCAACCCCCATGACCCGGAGATTGAGGCCGAAGCACGGCGCCAGGGCATCCCGGACGACTGGCTGGAAGCCGCCAAGAACTCCCCGGTCTACAAGATGGCCATGGAGTGGAAAGTCGCCTTCCCGCTGCACCCGGAATACCGGACGCTGCCCATGGTGTGGTACGCCCCGCCGCTGTCGCCCATCCAATCCGCTGCCGAGTCCGGCCGCATCGGCTACAACGGCGCGATCCCGGACGTGGACCAGCTGCGCATCCCGGTGCGTTACCTGGCCAACATGCTCACCGCCGGTGAAGAACAACCCATCACCCACGCCCTTGAACGGATGCTGGCCATGCGGGCCTTCATGCGCGGGCGCAACGTGGATGGCGTTGAGGACACCGAGGTGCTGGAGCGGGTCGGCCTGGACGTGGCGACAGTCGAGGAGATGTTCCGCTACATGGCCATCGCCGACTACGAGGACCGCTTCGTGATCCCGACCAACAAGCGCGAGTACGCCCACTCCATGTACGACGGCCAGACCGAGCGCGGTGGCTGTGGCTTCAGCTTCGGCAGTGGCTGCAACGCCGGCGGCGGCGAGGATGCCGACGTCTTCGGCGGCAAGCCCAACAACAAGCGCAACTTCTTTTCCGTTCGCGTCGAGAAGATGGGCAACTGAGGAGATCATCATGAAGACACTGCACGCCATCGCCCATCTCATGGCCTACCCGACAGGGCCCATGCACGAGGCCCTGCCGGAGCTGGCCGAGGTCATCCGCAGCGAATCGCGGCTCGGGGAAGCCCCTCGTGACGAGCTTCTGGCGCTGATCGACGACCTGGCGGCCCGCCCGCTGGGCGAAATCCAGGAGAACTACGTGAGCCTGTTCGACCGCGGCCGCCACCTGTCACTGCACCTGTTCGAGCACGTACACGGTGAATCCCGGGACCGCGGCCAGGCCATGGTCGACCTGATGGAACACTACCGCCTGCACGGCTACGAGCTGGACGCAAAGGAACTGCCGGACTACATCCCGCTGTTCCTGGAATACCTCTCTACCCAGGACGAAACCGAGATCACCGATATGCTCGGTGACGCCATGCCCGTGATGGTACTGCTCGGGGCCCGCCTGGAGGAAAAGGAATCCCCCTATGCCGCCCTCTTCCACGCGCTGGAAGCCATCGGCGGCAGCTGCGAGCAGGCCCGCGACATGCGGGAACTGGCCGCCAACGAGGGCCCGGACGAATCCATCACCAAGATGGACGAAATCTGGGAAGAGGAACAGGTCACCTTCCTCGGCAATAACGACCCGGCCGGCGGTGGCTGCGGCAACACCAGCCCCGGCCCCGCCACCACACCCACGGACGAGATCCCTGTGCGCTGGGTGGACAACCCCGGCGCCCAGGCCGCCGGCCAACGCTGATTCAGGGGAGAGACACCATGGAAACCTACATCAACCAACTGATCTTCGGCGTCGGCCCCTACCTGGCCGGCACCATCTTCCTGCTCGGCAGCTTCCTGCGCTATGAGCGCGGCCAGTACACCTGGCGGGCCATGTCCAGCCAGAGCCTGAACAATCCGCCCGCCTTCCGCTGGGCCAGCATTGCCTTCCACGTGGGCATCCTGCTGCTGTTCTTCGGCCACCTGTTCGGCCTACTCACGCCCACGGTAGTCTACACCTCACTGGGCATGACTCCCGGCGCCAAGCAGATAATGGCCATGGTCGCCGGTGGCCTTTTCGGCCTGCTGTGCTTCGCCGGCCTCAGCTACCTGGTGTACCGGCGGCTGTTCAACGCCCGTGTGCGCGCCAACAGCAGCCCCATGGACACCTTCATCATCTGCCTGATCTACCTGCAGCTGATCACCGGGCTGTGCACCCTGTTCGTTTCCATGGACCACCTGGACGGCGCCGTCATGCTCGAACTCGCCCACTGGGCACAGGGCATCGTCACCTTCCAGGCAGGCGCATGGCATTACATCGTGGACGTGCACTGGATCTACAAGACCCACATCTTCCTCGGCCTGCTCATGTTCACCGCCTTCCCGTTCAGCCGGCTGGTGCACATCTGGAGCTGGCCGGTGGAATACGTGGCCCGGCGGTACCAGATCGTAAGGCCGCAGTAGAGCCCGACATCATAGGGCGGCCGATGCCGGGGATGGCATTCATCCCCGGTAGCGGCCGACCTGCAGCAGACACAGAGGTAGCAGCATGCAAGCCATCCCCATTCAACAAGTCGCCGGCGGCGAAATCCTGATCAACGGTCGCACCATTACCGAAGAAGCGATCAACCAGGAGATTCAATACCACCCGGCCCCGTCACTGGAAGAAGCCCGTAAGGAAGCGGCCAAGGCCCTGTCCATCCGCACGATGCTGATCACAGAGGCCGAACGCCAGGGCATCACCGGCGAGGACCGCCAGACTGCGGAAACCCAGGAAGAAGCCCAGATCCGCCAGCTCCTCGACCAGGAGCTGGACAACCCGGAACCGGACGACGCCGCCTGCCGGCAGTACTACGAAAGCAACCGCGAACGCTTCCGCTCACCCAGCCGGTACCACGTCTCCCACATCTTCCGCCCGGCCCCGGCCGACGACGCCGACGCCCGCGTTGCCGCCCGCGAACGCTGCCGCCGTATCATCCGCGTCTGCCAGGCCGACCCCAGCCGCTTCACCCGGCTTGCGTTCAAGCACTCCAAATGCCCCTCCGCCGAAGCCGGCGGCGACATGGGCACCGTCGGCCCCGGCGACACCGCGCACGACTTCGAAAAGGCCCTCGAGCGCCTCCCCGAAGGCGAAATCGCTGCCTACCCACAGGAAACCCGTTACGGCTTCCACGTGGTCTGGCTGCACGAACGCCAGCGCGGCGAACAGCTGCCCTACGAGGCCGTGAAGGAAAAAATCGCCACCTATCTGAAGGAATCCGTCTGGCGCCGCTCCGTCAGCCAGTACCTCCAGATCCTGGCCGGCCGTTCCCGGATCGAGGGGATTGACCTGGCTGGCGCCGACAATCCATTGGTACAGTGAATTAGAGGCACACAATGACGGTAGAAACCTTCACGCCGGAACCAAGAATCACCACCTTCGACGACCTGGCCCGAATGTCCGAAATGGACGGCCCCGGCACCAAACTCCTGGTCGTCCTCATCCACGTCCAGCGCCTCCAGGAAAAAACCGCCAGCGGCGAACACGCCGACATGGACGACCAGGGCACACTCATGCCCCTGATGGTCCGCGACTTCCCCTTGACACCCCAGACCCGCCTCAAGGACATTGTTGAAGAAGCGGACCAGGTCAGCACCAACTGGGAATTCCTGATGACCGCCGTCCTCCCCGGGCGCAACGGTGAGCCCGCGCCCGAGGACGAGACCGAACAACATCTCACGCGCATGGCCCAGACCCTCACCACCGGTGAAAACCTGGACCAGTTCGCCATCTTCACGCGCGACGGCGAACCGGTACAGCTCCAGGCCATGAGCGAGCAGTAAGGAGAACACGATGTCCGAACCGCAAAAGGCACTGGTCGACCAGTTCGGGCGCACCATCACCTACGTGCGCATCTCCGTGACCGACCGCTGCGACTTCCGCTGTGTCTACTGCATGAGCGAGGACATGGAATTCCTGCCACGCCAGCAGGTGCTCAGCCTGGAGGAGATCGGGCGCATCGCCCGTATCTTCCGCGAGCTCGGTGTCGAGAAGATCCGCCTGACCGGCGGCGAACCGCTGGTGCGCAAGGGCATCGTGAAACTGGTCGAGGACATTGGCGGCCTCGGCCTGGACGATCTGGCCATGACCACCAACGGCAGCCAGCTCCCGCATATGGCGCACGACCTGAAAACCGCCGGCATGGACCGACTCAACATCAGTCTCGACTCGCTGGACGCGGAAAAATTCCGCAGCATTACCCGCACCGGTGACCTCAACAAAGTCATCCGGGGCATTGATACCGCCGTAGAAGCAGGCTTCAAGGGCATCAAGCTCAACAGCGTCATCATGAAGAACCGCAACGACCACGAAGTCCTCGACCTGGTCGAGTTCGCGCGGTCACGCGGCATCGACATCAGCTTCATCGAGGAAATGCCCCTCGGCGAGATCTCCGACCATACCCGGGACGAAACCTTCTGCTCCAGCGACGAGGTCCGGGAGATCATCGAACAGCGTTACGACCTCATCCCCAGCACGGCGGACACTGGTGGGCCGTCGCGCTATTTCCGGATGCCGGACTCACAGAGCAAGATCGGCTTCATCTCCCCACACACCCATAACTTCTGTGGCGACTGCAACCGCGTACGACTGACCGTGGAAGGGCGCCTGCTGCTGTGCCTGGGCAATGAGCACTCGAAGGACCTGAAGGGACTGATGCGGCGCTACCCCGAGGACGACGAACCCATCCGTGAGGCCATCATCAGCGCCATGGATCTGAAACCGAAAGAGCATCACTTCACTACTGACGGTGACGTGCAGATCCTGCGGTTCATGAATATGACGGGTGGGTGACTGTGCGCCAGAGAGGTGGCGCACAAGGATCGCGACCAGGGGTCGCTCCTACACGGCTGCTGTCGATTCCTCGGTCGGAATATTCAGAAGCCGGATGAGATGGGGAGCGTCCTTTCCGGGAACAATGTCCGACAGGGTGTAACGGTCCAGGGTCGCAAGAAATGCGTCGAGCGCTTCACCCAGAACCCCTTTGAGAGAACACACCGGTGAGATCACGCAGGTATTGTCCGGCCCGAAACACTCCACGAGATTCAGGTCCGGCTCCATCTCCCGCACCAGCACACCAATGTTGATCTCCGAAGGGCTGAGACGGAGCCGGATGCCGCCTTTCTTGCCCCGGACGCTGTCCAGATAACCCTTGCGGGTCAGCTGATGGACCACCTTCATCAGGTGGTTCTTGGAGATCTGATACCGGTCGGCGATTTCCTGGATCGTCGCCAACCGGTCACCCTGAAGCGACAGGTAGATCAGAACCCGGAGGGAATAGTCTGTGTAGCCGGTTATTCGCATTGACCGCTCTCATTTGTCAGAGACAACGCGCGCGGCACCCCGAGTGTCCCTGCCGGGTCAAGCAGCGTGGTTTACTCGCTCTGCGCGGTCATGTAGTCCACCGCGTTCTGTACTTCCTCATCGGAACAGCCACTGCAGCCGCCCTTGGCAGGCATGGCGTTGAAACCATTGATCGCATGGTCATAGAGGGTTTCATCCCCCTTGCTGATACGGTCCGCCCAGGCGCCGGAATCGCCAAGCTTGGGCGCGCCAGCAGCGCCGGAGTCATGACATGCGGAACAGGCGTCGGCATAGACCTCTTCGCCACCGCGCGGTCCAGTGGACTGCTGCTGGCGCTGCTGGCCTTCCTCACCTGCAATGTTCACATTGCCGGTGGGCTCGATGCGTTCCCTGATCTGGTCCTCAACGGCGGCCAGTGTGAGCGCGGAACCGCCCAGCGCCACAATGAGGCCGAGACTTGCGAAAATTCGGGTCAGCTTGTTCATTACCACACCTCAGTCGTCAGAAGCGGACGTATTGTACCCGCTCCCGGCCGATGATACGAGCCTGCTTTATTCGCCGCCTTCCTCGGCAGTGCCACTGGACTGCAGCTGGCAGTAGTTCTCGAGACCCATGCGATCGATCATGTCGAGCTGTGTCTCAAGGAAGTCCACATGCCCTTCCTCGTCCGCCAGAAGGCTCGCGAGCAGATCACGTGTACCATAATCCTGAACGGATTCGGCGTGCTGGATGCCGGCCCGATAGATGGCGATGCCGTCGTGCTCGGCCTTGAGGTCGCACTCAAGGATTTCCTTCACGTTCTCGCCGATCAGAAGCTTGTTCAGGTCCTGGAGATTCGGCAGGCCGCCCAGAAACAGGATGCGCTCGATCAGCTGATCGGCGTGCTTCATCTCGTCGATGGACTCGTCGTATTCGATCTTGCCCAGCTTATCGATGCCCCAGTCCTTGAGCATGCGCGCGTGGAGAAAATACTGGTTGATAGCGGTCAGCTCGGCCGCCAGCGCCTGGTTCAGATACTGGATGACCTGTTTGTCGCCCTTCATGGGAATTGCCTCCTGATCCGGTCTGTCTGTTTTCAATTACGCAAAACTAGCACACACGGATCAGTAACGGCCAGCCAGTCGCGGGGAGTAGGGGCTACTCACGCGGGGCGCGCGAGCGCATTGATCAGATCCAGATCCACGCTCTGGCGGTGCTCATTCAGAATCTCTCGGGCCATGGTTCCACAACGACCACACTGGGTGGCAACACCGAGCTCATTCCGGAGCTGACGCATGCTGGAGCAGCCATCCTCGACCGCGCGGCGGATTTCGTGATCAGTGATTTGATTACAGAGACACACGTACATGACAACTCCTGCGTGGCAGCTAACGAGCACCTTAATGCTAATTATTCTTATTTCCTCAAAAGAATGCAAGTGTTTCGCGCAAAAAATGTTCTCATTGGACAATGGCACATTTGGCAGCGCCCCTCAACTGCTGAAATGTCACCAGGGGATGGACGTGCGGGCCAACGGCCCTTATCATACGCCCCCTGTTTCGATGGCATTGCTCAAAAGGCAACAGCCGTCGAACGACACCGGTACCATCCATTCCGGTGTCAATCTCCGCCCGTAGCTCAGCTGGATAGAGCGCTGCCCTCCGGAGGCAGAGGTCATAGGTTCGAATCCTATCGGGCGGGCCAGACAGACGAGGGGCCTGCGAGCAATCGCAGGCCCCTTTTTTATGCATCGTCGGCGCTGGACGACGACCGCCCCCTATTGAGAATCCTGAAAGCACCCAATGCTGCGGGGGTGATCCTGGTCAGTACGTGGATGCCACACAGATGTGGTACTCCCTAAGCACCAGCCTGATCCGGAAGCCGACAGGCAAACCCTACCCCTTAAGGTCTACCTTCCTGATCCTGAAGGGAAATAATTGCCGTAACTTGATAAGCATCATTTCCCATATTTCTTTAAGAGGGGATACTCGGCTGAGAATTCATCATCAGTCGGCCGTTGGAGGCCCCACCCCATGACAGCGCGATCACCGATTACCACCGCCGTCCGCTCCCATCTTGGCAAAGCCCCCCTCGTGGTTGCTGTTGCCGCATTTTCCGGGGGAATCTGTGCAGACCCCATCACAGATGCCATCGCCAATGGCACATCATCACTGGACACGCGTTATCGCTATGAAAACGTGGGCGAGGATGGCTTCGCAGATGATGCGCGGGCATCCACGCTGCGTGTCAGGCTGGGCTATGAAACCGCTGAGGTCGCCAACCTCAAAGGTTATATGGACGTGGAACATGTCACATCGGTCGGCCCTGAAAATTACAACAGCACAATCAATGGTCGTGATAGCCGCCCGGTGGTTGCCGACCCAACCGAGACGGAGCTGAACCAGGCTTATCTAGCGTACAGCGGACTGGCGAACACCAGGCTGACAGTTGGTCGCCAGCGCCTGAAGCTGGATAACGACCGTTTCATTGGCAATGTGGGCTGGCGCCAGAACGAACAGACCTTTGACGGCTCAACGCTGGTCAATACGTCACTGCCGGATACCACCATCACGGCAGGGTATCTGTATAACGCCAACCGCATTTTTTCGGATGCCAGCCCCAAGGGCGACCTCGCCATGGATACCGGCATTTTGAATGCGCGGTACGAAGGCCTGGATTACGGATCAGTGTCGGCCTACAGCTACCTGATCGCGCTTGATGACAACCCCGATGACTCCACACAGACGTTCGGGCTGCGGTACACCGGAGATGCACCCCTCAGTGACACCGTGAATGCCCTGTACACACTGGAATACGCTCACCAGAGCGACTATGACGATAACACCCGCAGCCTGGACCAGAGCTACTACAGCCTCGAAGCCGGGGTCGATGTGTCGGGCGTGCGATTCAAAATCGGTCAGGAAATGCTGGGCAGTGATGACGGTAACTCAGCCTTTGCAACGCCTCTGGCCACACTGCACGCGTTCAATGGCTTCACCGACCGTTTCCTCGCGACCCCGGATTCCGGGCTGGTGGACAGCTACACCAGTCTCTCCGGCACTCTGGGTGGCGTCCATCTGATGGCGATCTACCATCAGTTTGACAGCGATGAGAGCAGCGACGATTACGGTTCTGAAGCCGCATTGCAGGCGACGTACAGCATCAACGGGACCTATTCGGTAGGCGCCAAGTATGCCGCCTACGATGCTGACGGCTTCAGTCAGGACACTGACAAAGCCTTCAACCGCGATGCGGACAAGGGCTGGGTCTGGATACAGGCCTCCTTCTGAATTCAGCCTGAAACCCCAAAAGCCGGGCCTCTTTGTCAGCAGGGGCCCGGCTGGTTACGATTATTCGGACGCGGTCATCCATAATGTCTCCGCCAACGAATAACTCCCCATGATTCAGAATACAGACATCGCCATTGTTGGGGCTGGCGTTGCCGGCCTGACAGCAGCGCTGCGCGCACGCGAAGCGGGTTTCACGCCCATCATCTACGAGAAAAGCCGTGGTCCGGGAGGGCGGCTTGCCAGCAAGCGCACCCGGGATGACGCCAGCGTCGACATCGGAGCGCAGTTCTTTACCATCCGCAATCCGAAGTTCAACGCGTTTCTTAGGGAATACGCCGGAGCGGACGCCCTTCAGCTCTGGGACGCCACTCTCTGGCATGAAAGTTCGGAAAACGGGGTGGACAGCTTCCACCAGGCGATGCGGTATGTTGGTACGCCCCGCATGACCGCCATCACCCGTGCGCTATCCAGAAATCTTTCCATCAGCACGGGAGCCCGCATCACGGCAGTCTCGGCGGGTCCTGAGGGCTGGACCCTGACGACCGACCAGGGTTCGCATGGGCCATTCCCACGCGTGATCATTACGACTCCGCCCGAACAGGCCCGGGACCTGCTCCCTGAATCCCTGGTCGCTGCCATGACGCTGGAACAATTCCGGATGCTGCCCTGCTGGACTCTGGCACTGCGCTTCGAAGAAGCGCTGACACCTGGCTTTGATGGCATCCAGTTGGCCCATGAAAGTCTGGGCTGGGTCGCCCGGAACACCAGCAAACCCGCTCGCGGCAATGCGGAATGGTGGGTTATCCATGCCAACAGCACCTGGTCCGAGACCCACCGTGACATCGAGCCGGCGATAGTCGCCGAAAAACTGACCACAGCCTTCCGCCAGCGCTTCGGGGTTGGCCAGCCCATCAGCGATCACCTGGTGCACCGCTGGCTCTACGCACGCCCTGCCCCCGGGCCCAGGCCACTGTATCTCAGCTCAGCAGACAATGGTCTGGGCCTGTGCGGCGACTGGCTGGCGGGTGGCCGTGTGGAGGGTGCCTTCGAGAGTGCGGACGCACTGATCACAGCCTGGACGGATCAGCCGTAGACGCAGTCCCGCCCGGCCTGCTTGGCCCGGTAGAGCGCCCGGTCCGCACGTGCCATGAGATCATCAACGCCATCGTCCGCTGGAATCAGGGAGGAAACACCGAAGCTGGCACTGGCGCTGACCGTGGCATCACGGCAGGCAACGGATGAACTGGAGAGACACTGGCGCAGCCGGTTGGCCAGGATTCGGGCCTCGTCCTGGTCCGTATCCGGAAGCAGCAACACGAATTCCTCGCCACCGACGCGTGCCGCAACATCGCCCTCTCGCACACAGTTGCCGATCAGCTGCCCGATGTGGCGCAGTAGCCGATCACCGGCCTCATGGCCGTGCTCGTCATTGATGCGTTTGAACCAGTCCAGATCAAACTGCACCAGCGAAAGGGAGCGGTCGCTGCGACGGGCTCTTGCAAGCAGCTTCTCCGCAGCCTCGAAGAACGCTCGGCGGTTGTTGAGCCCCGTCAGTTCATCCTCGCGGGCCAGCGCATCCGCGCGTTCGCGTTCGGCCCTGAGCGCTTCTTCCATCTCCCGGCGCTCGGTGATGTCCGTGGCGATCTCCAGCCGCACAAGGCGCCCATCCGGCCATTGGATGGCCTGATCGCGGCACTGGTACCAGCGGCCGTTGGTCTGGTTCCGGAACTCCCACACCAGTGGTTCAGCAGCCTCACGCTCGGCATTCACAAGCTGGGAGTTGGTGCAGAAGGGGCAGGGGCTGTCCCGATCCTGAAGCACCGCCCAGCACTTGCGACCAGCCGGTTCACCCCAGATGCGCCGGCCGTAGTCGTTCATGAACAGCAGCTCGTGCGTTTCCATGTCCGCCACGTAGACGAGCGCATCCATATTATCGAGGATGGTCAGCAGTGCCCGGGAATCCATCTGACTTAAGTCGGTAGCAGGCGCCTCCCTGAAAAACACCGCATCTCCTTCCTGCATCAAAGAGCTCCCATACCACAGAAGGGGTAATTATCGGCGGGGTTCCGGCCGTATGCCAACCAGTCAGGCATAAACTTTGAAAAATCCCGGTAAAAGTCCATTAACCCGACAGGCACACCCGGTGGATCAGCGGCTTTGTTCCAGCACTGCATTGTGGCACTGTTGGGTCATCCGCGGTCACAGTGACAGCGTACCCAACGGCGGTATTCCAAAAGACGTACAGAAACAGGGAGAACAGCAATGGCACAGGTCACACTTGGCGGCAATCCGGTTGAGGTCAGCGGTAACCTGCCCCAGCCCGGCGATACTGCCCCGGACTTCACCCTGACCAACCCGGACATGGAGGAGAAAACCCTTGGTGACTGGCAGGGTCAGCGCCGCATACTGAACATCATTCCCAGCGTGGATACCGGCGTCTGCGCCGCCTCAACCCGCACCTTCAATGAAAAGGCCAGCAGCCTGGACAACACCGCGGTGCTGGTGATTTCGGCGGACCTGCCGTTCGCGGCGGCGCGTTTCTGCGGCGCGGAGGGGCTGAACAACGTGATTACGCTGTCGTGTTTCCGCAACGACGGCTTCCGGCAGGACTATGGCGTCAATCTCACCTCCGGCCCCTTCCGTGGCCTGTGCGCCCGTGCCGTGGTGGTTCTGGACGGGAACGGCAAGGTACTGCACAGCCAGCTGGTATCAGAGATCGGTGAGGAGCCGGACTACGAGGCAGCCCTGAAGGCGCTGGGGTAAAGCCTCATGCCGGCTCGGCAGTACGCTCGAGCCGGTAGGCCGTTTCCACCAGCGAGGTAAGGCCCGCCTCCTGCAGGTGGCTGTAATAGCCGATCACTTCCTGGCGCTCAAGCTGTTCGACCCGGAACCAGTTCTGGGCGTCCAGCTCCGGGCGCCGCACCGGGAAGGGCGGGCCATCCATTTCGTGGTCCGGGTATTCAAAGGTGATCAGCATTCCCACGCCGCCTTCAACAACAACCGAAGCCAGCTTCCTGAGGTAGTCCGGGCGCATGGCTTCCGGCATGGCGATCAGGGCAGCCCGGTCGTAGAACGCCTCAAAGCGCGCCTCCGGCTGGAATCCGAAAAAATCCCCCACCAGCAGATGGATGTTACCGGAATGATGGTCCGCAAGCCCGTCAACGCGCGCGTCAACCGCCGGCTGACACTGCCATTCCTCGAAGAACTCATCCACGGCACGCTGGTCCAGCTCAATGCCAGTCACCTGGTGGCCTTCGCTGGCGAGCCAGCGCATGTCCAGTGTCTTGCCGGACAGCGGCACCAGTACATCGAGACCCTCACGCCCGAGTGAATGCCAGTGGTTCTGGAGCATGGGGTGCATGTCACTACGGTGGAAACCGATCTTCCGCTCGGTCCAGATGTCATGCCAGAACTGCGGCTCCATTGGAGGCTCCTGCGACTTTATTTAGAATAAACTAATGCAAAGACAGGGCATCAAGCAAGTCTTCCGGTACCTGTGACACGGTCAGCATGGCCCGATGCCGGGGATGCACAAACCCCTCGGAAACGGTGCCATCCAGGAACCGGATCAGGTCATCGTAGTACCCGCGGGTGTTGAGAAGGCCAATGGGTTTGGCATGGAAGCGCAGCTGGCCCCAGGTCAGGATCTCGAACAGTTCCTCCAGGGTGCCGAGGCCACCCGGCATGGCGATGAAGGCATCGGCGCGCTCGGCCATGAGGCGCTTGCGCTCGTGCATATCCGCGGTCACCAGCAGTTCCGTGAGCCCTTCGTGGGCCACCTCCTTCTGCTGAAGCGACTCCGGGATCACCCCGGTCACGGCGGCGCCGGCCGCCAGCATCTCATCCGCGATCACCCCCATCATGCCGATCGAGGCGCCCCCATAGACCAGGTCGAACCCCCGCGCCGCCATGGCCTTTCCAAGCCGGCGCGCGGCGTCCGTGTAGTCATCCCCATGCCCGGTGCGGGAGCCACAGTAGACACAGATGGACGTCATCACCCTCTCCCTGATCAAGTGAGGCCGGGCTCAGTCCACCCGGAACTGGCGCACCATGGACTCGATGGAATCCGCCGCACTGCCCAGGGACTGGGACTGCTCCTGGATGCTGTTGAGCTCCTCCCGGACCTGTCCCGCCAGTGTGGTCAGATGGTTCAGGCTGGCCGAGATCTCGTTGGAGGCCTGGGACTGCTCCTCCGCCGAGGTAGCCACGTGCTGGGTCATGTCGGTGATGGTGCTGACCGACCCGGCAATGGCCTCCAGCGCCTGCCGGGCTGAATCCACACTCGTCTGCATGCTCTGGGTCTGTTCGCTGCTGCGCTGCATGGTCTCCACAGCATGGCGGGTCCCTTCCTGCAGCTGATTGATCATCTCGCGGATCTCATCCGTGGACTGCTGGGTGCGACTGGCCAGGTTACGCACTTCGTCCGCCACCACCGCGAAGCCGCGCCCGTGCTCGCCGGCGCGGGCCGCCTCAATGGCCGCGTTCAGTGCCAGAAGGTTGGTCTGATCCGCCACGCCATGGATCACATCCAGCACCTGGCCGATGTTCTGGGCGTGCTCATCCAGCTTGCCAATGGCGTCGCTCGACTGCTGGACCTCCTGCACCAGATTCGCCATCCGGTCCCGGGCCTCCTGGGCCGTATGCTCACCCTCGCTGGCGCGGTCATTGGCGGTGCTGGCCGCGTCCGCCGCCTCACTGATGCGCTTGGCCACATCATCCACGGTCTGGGTCATCTCCTCGATGGCGGAAGCGACCGTGTCCAGCTCGGATTTCTGCTGGTCAAAGGACTGCCCCGCCTCGGTCACCGAATTGCGGACACTGCCGGCCACTTCCTTGTTGGTCCCGACCACCTCCCGGAGTTCACGCACCATGTCCTGGATCCGGGAGACAAAACTGTTGAACCCATTGGCAACGCGGGCAACCTCATCGCCACCGCTGTCATCCAGGCGCCGGGTGAGATCCCCCTCGCCCGTGGCGATGCTCTCCATGGCGGCAGCGGCCGCGCCCATGGGCTGGGTCACACTACGCACAATCAGGAAACTCACACCAATCAGCACCAGAATCCCGATCACCGCCAGCGTTATCACCCCACTCATGGCGGCAGCGTACTGGGCCTCCTGCTCGTCCAGGTAGATGCCGGTGCCGATCACCCAGTCCCAGGGTTCAAACCGCTGAACATAGGAAATCTTACGCACCGGGTCGTCAAAGCCCGGCTTGGGCCAGTGATAGGGCACAAAACCCGAACCACCTTCATTGCGGATGGTTTTGTTCATTTCCGCAAACAGACGTACCCCGTTCGGATCCTCGTAGTCCTTCAGCGACTCGCCTTCCAGATCCTCACTGAAGGGGTGCATGACCATGACCGTATCCATGTTGTGGATCCAGAAATAGTCATCGTCGCCATAGCGCAGGTTGCGCGCGGCTTCGGCGGCGCGGCGCTTGGCCTGCGACTCACTGAGTTCACCGTCCTGCTGGCGTTCGTAATAGTACTCCACCACCTTCATGGTGCTCTGTACCAGATTCTTGGTGCGCTCCTTGCTGCTGTTGTAGAGGCCTTCCTCGAAATCGTTGGCAACCATCAGCACAATCCCTAGCAGGAGCAGGAAGGCTACGCCCACCAGCCCCATCAGACGCTGGCGGATGGTAAAACGGCGCATCAGGGCAAGCATGATGTGATCTCCGAATTTTCGTAGTGGCGAACTGGTGTGCAATATAGTTGCGGCTGCGACATCAGTCACGGACAGAATTGAAACACTTGTTCAACGAGCTGCTGTTAGCATGCCCATTTATGTAATCGGAAGGCTCCATGAAAGAACTGGCATCACTGCTCACACGACTCGACGGCAAAAGCTATAAGGCCTATAAGGATCTGCTCGGCGAACACCGTTTCGAGGGCTGGACCCTGATCGTGGACCACGTGCAGGCCGACCCGTTCGCCGCCCCTTCACGCGTACGGGCCAGGGTGGACGCGGCCACAGCGCAGCTCCCACAGACGGTGTTCACCAGCCAGGCGCGACGGTGCGCGGCACGGGATTACATCGCCCGTGCCTTCCGCCAGGCCACGCGCAATGAGAAAGAGCTGGGCATCGACGCCGGTAACCAGACGGTACTGGACCGAACGGCGACCCTGATCGATGACAACGGCGACGTGGAACTGCGCCTGAACCTGAGCCTGCCGGCGCGCGGGCGCAGCATCATGGGCCACCAGGCCCGCAAACTGATCTGCGAGAAGCTGCCCGAGGCGGTGCTGGCCGCGGCCACCGCCCGGCGTCTGGATCTGGAAGCACTGGAGCGGCACATGGCCGTGGTGGAGGACCAGCATGCCCTGCGCCGCCAGCTTCCGGAGCACGGGATCGTGGCCTTCGTGGCCAATGGCTCGATCCTGCCCCGGCGCTCAGGGGTCGATGACCGGCCGCTGACGGATGCCATCCCCTTCGAGACGCCCGGGTCACTGGCCGTCACGCTGGAAACGCCCAACCATGGCCCGGTCGCTGGCATGGGCATTCCCGAGGGGATCACCCTGATCGTCGGCGGCGGCTTCCACGGCAAGTCCACCCTGCTGTCCGCGCTGGGGCTCGGCGCCTACGACCATGTACCCGGGGACGGGCGCGAGCAGGTGGTCACCGATGGCGGCGCTGCCAAGATCCGGGCGGAGGACGGGCGCGCCGTGCACGGCCTGGATCTCTCCCCCTACATCAACCGTCTGCCCTACGGTAAGACCACGGAACGCTTCTCCACTGAACTGGCCTCCGGCTCCACCAGCCAGGCGGCAGCCCTGCAGGAATCCCTGGAGGCCGGAGCCCATACCCTGCTGGTGGACGAGGACACTTCCGCCACCAACTTCATGATCCGCGACCGCCGCATGCAGGCGCTGGTCGCCCGCGAGAGCGAACCCATCACCCCCTTCGTGGACCGCATCCGCCAGCTGCGCGATGAACTCTCGGTTTCCACCATCCTCGTGATGGGCGGCTCCGGGGACTACTTCGACTACGCGGACACCGTGATCCAGCTCCAGGACTACCATGCCCATGACGTGACCGCTGATGCCCGGGCTGTGGCCGAACGCTTTGCCACCGGGCGCGAGACCGAGGCCCTGGACCCACTGAACCGGCCAGCACCGCGCCCTCTGATTGGCAAACAACTGAACCCGGAAACCAAGCCGGGCAAGACCAAGATCCAGGCCCGGGGACCGGACACCCTGATCTTCGGCCGTGACGACGTGGACCTGCGTTCCGTGGAGCAGGTGGCCGACCCCTCCCAGGTCCGGGCCATCGGCCAGTTGCTCGCACGGGTGGCGGAATCCGGCGCTCGGCTGGACCAGCCGCCGGAGGAGCTGGCCCGGCGACTGGAGGCAGGGCTGACGGCGCTCAGCCGCCGCCCCGACGGCGACCTGGCACTACCCAGGCTGCATGAGGTGATGGCCGTTCTGAACCGCCTGCGCAGCTCGGCTTTCGGGGACTCCTGACCCGCCGCCCCTGTAACGGCGGACTCCGGCGCATTATCATGGCGCTCCCGCTGTTCACCGGAGTCCGTCTTGAAGCTGCCGCTGCCACGCTTTATACAGACCAACCCGTCGCTGGCACTGTTCGCGCTGCTGGCCACGGCCCTGTCCGGGTTCGGGCAGACCTTCTTCATTTCCATCTTCGGCAGCAGCCTGCGTGACACCTTCGAGCTGAGCAACGCCACCTACGGCACCTACTACAGCCTGGCGACCCTGTGCTCGGCCATCGTGCTGGTGCGGCTCGGAACCATCGTGGACCGCTGGTCCCTGGCCAACACCATCACCCTGGCACTGGGCCTGCTGGGCGCCAGCGCCCTGATGCTGGGGACCGCCGCCCACTGGCTGCTGCTGATTCCCGGCTTCTTCCTGGGGCGGCTCGGCGGCCAGGGCATGATGACCCACATCGGCTTCACCGCCGCCAGCCGCTACTTCGATCGCGACCGGGGCAAGATCATGGCTCTGACCGTCTCCGGCCTGCCGCTGTCCGAGGCCCTGCTGCCGGCGGCCGGGGGCCTGATCCTCGCCGCCTGGGGGTGGCGTTCGCCCTGGCTGCTGGCGGCTGCCTTCCTGTTCCTGCTGGCGCTGCCGCTGATGCGCTGGCTCGCCCTGGATGCCCGCCACCCGAGCGAGTTCCGTTCCCACGCCCACGACGACGATGACGGTGCCAGCGCCAGTGGCTTCACCCGGCGCCAGGCGCTGCGGGATCCCGGCCTCTACATGGCCCTTCCCGGCGTACTGGCCGTGCCCTTCACGGTGACCGCCATCCTCTTCCACCAGACCGCGATCGCGGAGATCCGGGGCTGGTCGCTGGAACACATCGCGCTGGCGTTCTCCGGCTACGCCCTCGGCCACTTCCTGATGCTGTTCGTGGCGGGGCCGCTGGTGGACCGCATCGGGGCGCGGCGGTCACTGGCGATGGGGCTCTACCCCATGGTCGCGGGGCTGGTGGTGATGGCCATGACCCATGCAGTCTGGACGCCCTTCCTGTACCTGGCGCTTACGGGCATGAGCCAGGGCTTCGCGGGCACGGCCGGCAACGCCCTCTGGCCGGAACGCTACGGCGTGGCCCACATCGGCAGCATCCGTTCCCTGGCCCAGGCGGCCATGGTGCTGTCCACCTCCGCCTCCCCGGCCCTCGCCGGACTGGCCCTGGATGCCGGCATGACACCGGCCGGACTGGGTCTGACCCTTGCCGGCGCGACCGTGGCCGCCTCCATGCTGCTCCTGCTGGTGCCGGACACACCACGCAGCAGCGCTTCCTGATCGTTGACGTCGCCCGATACGGTGCTCCTGGCTAGCGGCGGCGAATGACCCCGGCGGTGTAGCAGAACACGCCAGCGAACAGGGCGCCGTAGGCCAGCAGGGAGAGCAGCACCGACGGCGCCAGGCCGCCGGAGACCATGGCCAGCAGCGGCGCCAGGGCTGACAGCATCAGGAGGATTCCGATGGCCCGCAAGGTCTAGTCCCGCTCCGGGTCCTGAAGCCAGCAGGCGGAATAGTGCCCGGCCTCGGGCTCGAACACCGGGGGATCCTGCTGGTCGCAGAGCCCTTCCATGGCCCGGGGGCAGCGCGGGTGGAAACGACACCCTTCGGGCGGGTGCAACAGGCTGGGCGGTTCGCCATCCGGCACGTCGCGTTCATCCAGCGCGTTGTCTGCATCCACATCCGCAATCGCCGCCAGCAGGGCCCGGGTGTAAGGGTGCTGTGGATTGTCGAGGAGCCGTTCCACCGGCGCCTGCTCCACCACCCGGCCCGCGTACATCACGAAGATGCGGTCGGCGTAATGGCGCACGGTTGAGAGGTCGTGGGTGATGAAGGCCAGGGTCAGCCCCCGCTCCTTCTGGATGCGCCGCAGCAGGTTGAGGATCTCCACCCGCACCGAGGCGTCCAGCATGGAAACCGGCTCGTCCGCGATCAGCATGGCCGGCTCCAGCAGCAGCGCCCGGGCGATCACCACTCGCTGCTGCTGGCCGCCGCTGAGCATGTGCGGGAACTTGGGCAGGATCTCGTCCACCTGCGTCAGGCGCACTTCCTCCAGCGCCCGGCGGATACGGCGCTCGCGCTCGTCACGGTCCTTAACGCCGTGGATGATCAGCGGCTCCGAAAGCAGACGGCGCACGTCCATGAACGGCGGCAGCGCGCCGAAGGGATCCTGCTGCACATAGCCGACCCGCGCCAGGTACTGGCGGCGATCCTCGCCTTTCAGCTCGCTGAGGTGCTGCCCCTCGAAGATCACGTCGCCATGGCTGGGGTTGTGCAGGCCGAGCAGGGTCCGGGCCAGGGAGCTCTTGCCGCAGCCGCTCTCGCCCACGAAAGCCACGGATTCGCCCTTCGCCAGCTCAAAGTCCACGCCGTCCACGGCGCGCACCGAGCCCACGCGCAGGAAGCCCCACTGGCGCAGCTCAAACCAGGTGTGCAGGTTGGTCGCCTGGAGCAATGGTTCCTCAGCCGTCATGGTCGGTGCCCTCCTCATGCAGCCAGCAGCGAACACGGCGGTCGCCGTCCAGTTCGAACGCGGGCGGATCCTCGCTGCAGCGCCCGAAACGCCGCGGGCAGCGGTCCGCGAAGCGACAGCCCGCCGGCGGGTCGATCAGGTCCGGCGGCTCGCCGGGAATGTAGCCCGGCGGCTCGCTCTGGTGCAGGCGCGGCACGCTGTCCATCAGCAGCTTCGAATAGGGGTGGGCCGGATGATGGAAGAAATCACGGGCATCGCTCTGTTCCACGATCTGCCCGGCATACATCAGCGCCACCCGGTCCGCCAGCTCGCTGGAGGTGGCCACGTCATGGGTGATCAGGATGAAGCTGGTGCCCTGCTCGCGCTTGATGCGCTTGAGCACGTTCATGATGCTCGCCTGGGTCAGGACGTCCAGGGCCGAGGTGGGTTCGTCCAGGATGACCAGCTCGGGCTCGGTGACCAGCGCCATGGCCAGCACCACGCGCTGGCGCATGCCGCCGGAGAGTTCGAAGGGGTAGCGGGTCACGAAGTCCCGGGATACGCCGACCGTGGCGAAGGTCTCCACCACCCGCTCCATGGCAGCCTCTTTCGACCAGCCCCGGTGCACCCGCAGCGGCTCTGCCACCTGCTCGCCCACCCGGACCACCGGGTTGAGGGCGTTCATGGCCGCCTGCATTACCATCGAGATGCGGTTCCACTGCACACCGGAACGGAAGCGCTCGTCGTCCATGCCCATGAGTTCGTCACCACCGAGCATCACCTGACCGCTGTAGCGGGCCACGTTGCGGGGCAGCAGCCGCATCAGTGCCTTGGCCAGGGAGCTCTTGCCGGAGCCGGACTCGCCCAGCACCACCAGCGCCTCGTTGCGCCCCACGTCCAGGTCAACGCCGTCCACCGCCCGGGCCGTCCCCCGGCGGGTGCGGTAATGGAGCTGCAGGTTGCGGACCTGCAGCAGCGGCTCGCGAGCGTCCGTCATTGCGTTCTCAGCCTCGGATTGAAGATACGGTCCAGGGCGAAACCGAACATGGCGAAGCCCAGCCCCGTCAGCATCAGCAGCACGGCGGGCGCTATCACCCAGTAGTAGAAGCCATTGTAGAGCGCGCTCTGCTCCTGGGCGTCATTGAGTACCTTGCCCCAGGTGGGCAGCTCCGGGTCGCCCAGACCCAGAACCGCCAGCGACGCCTCCAGGAACACGAAGGTCGGGATCAGGGTCACGAAGGTCGGGATCAGCACCGGCAGGATGCGCGGGATCATGTAGCGCAGGATGATGCGCGCGTTGCCCGCGCCATAGGCCCGCGCCGCCTCGATGTAGGGCGCCTCGCGGATGGGCAGCAGCATGGCCCGGTAGGTCTTGATGCCGGCGCTGAAGATGCCCAGCGCAATCACCACGCCCAGCATCAGCCAGATGCTGGTGGAATAGAGCGTACCCACCATCACCAGTATCGGGAGCATGGGCAGGATCATGTTCACCTCGGTCAGGCGCTGGATGAGCGCATCCACCCACCCCCGGTACCAGACGCCGGTGGCGGCGATCACCAGGGTCGTCAGCGTGGTGCCCACCGCCGCCAGCAGCCCGAAGGCCAGCGCCACGGGCGTACCCCACATCAGTGCCAGCATCAGGTTGCGGCGCTGGTAGTCGGTGCCGGCCAGCCCGTGGACCTGGCCATAGACCGCCAGATCGGCCTCCAGTTCGGCACCCGGATCAAACAGCATGGCGTCCACCGTGAGCCGGTATTCGCCCTGTTCAGCCTTCGAATCCGCCGGACCACTGTCGCCGGCGAACAGTCCCACGTGCGGCACCATGCCCAGCCGCCCCTCCAGCGCCCGGTTCTGGGAGATGGAGATACGGTCCTCTTCCGAGACCCGACGCCCGCCCAGAGAGATGGTCTCCCCGGAGGGCGTGTGCCAGGTCAGACGCACAAAGGCCTCCTGCTGGGTACCCTTCTGGTTCAGGAAGAGGTTGAGTTCGCTGGGGAAGCCCTCATTGTCGTACTCAAAGGTCAGCGGAATCCGCACCTGCTTGCCACCCTCAAAGGGCGCCTCGCGCACGTCGGCATTGTCACTTTCCACGACCCGGGTCTGCGGCAGGTTGCCGCCCAGCAGCCGATCCGCCCAGACCGGCCCGGCGTTGACCGGGTTCATCTGCCAGTGGTCCCCGCCCCGCCAGCGATCCAGTGCCTCGGAGTATGGAATGGTGATGACGGTATAGAGCGACAGCGCCACCAGGAAGAGGATGATCCCCAGCCCGCCAACCGCGGAGGGATACCCCTTGAGCTCACGCAGCCCCTGCATCCAGCGGCTCATTGCTCACCTCCTTCGATCCGCACGCGCGGGTCGAGAATGGCGTAGAGGAAATCCAGCATGAACACGGTAACCGCCAGCAGGTAGGCAAAGATCACCACCCCACCGATGATCACCGGCGTGTCCCGGTGCCCGATGGCCTGGAACAGCAGTGTGCCCAGCCCGGGCCAGTTGAACACCTGCTCCAGGATGATGGCGCCACTCCAGAGGCCGATCAGCATCAGCAGGAAATTGGTGATGATGGGCGCCAGGGTCGGCCGCAGGATGTAGCGGCTCTGGATCAGGTTCGAGGGCAGGCCCTTGGCCCGCGCCATCTCCACGTAATCCTCGCTGGAATGGATCAGGAAGAAGGTCCGCCACGAGTAGATGGAGATGAAGATGGACGACAGGAACATGGCGATGACCGGCAGCACCAGGTGCTCCAGCACGCTCCCGGCGTAGACCCAGGGATCCGCGGGCGGCGGTATGGCAACCATGCCGCCGGCGGGCAGCACCGGCACCACGAAGGCGAACAGCAGGATCAGGAAGATGCCGTAGAACCAGGCCGGCGCGGCCGAGCTGGGGGCCAGGCCGATGACGGCGCGGTCCAGCCGGCTGCCGTAGCGTCGCGACAGGTAGAGCGCCGCATAGACGGAAACGAAGAACACCAGCAGGTTGGCCGTACCGAACAGCAGCAACGTGGCCGGCAGCCGCTCCACGATGATGTCGTAGACCGCGCGCGAGCCGGAATCACTGTGCATCTCCTCCGCGCGCCCCAGATCCAGCTGGATCGCCTGGGCCAGGTAGTCGAAGCTGCGCCATATGAAGGGTTCGTCCAGGTTGCGCTGCTCGATCTGCAGCTGCACCTGTTCCTGGATCAGCTCGTTGCGCTCCTTGGAATCCATCTCCATGAAGGCCGGATCCGCGCGAACCGATTCAGACACCGTTGCACGGATCTGAATCTTGCGGAGCTCATCCACCTTGCCGCCCATGTTGGCGATGATGATGGTCAGGTAGACGCCGATCAGAACGGTCACGAACAGCGCCAGCACCCGGCGCAGGGTGAACCAGCCAAGACGGCGGAAATCCCGCAGGCGACTACTCATCATCCACCTCCATCAGCCGGGTTCCCACCGGAACCGTGGCAAAGGCGTGGGAGGCGAAGGCCGGCAAAGCCACCCGGGAGGACGTCACTGCCACCTCCAGGCTGTTGGCACCGTCGCCCAGGGCCGACAGGGTGTCGGCATCCAGTGATACCTGCCAGCGCCCCGCGCCAGCGGGTTCCGCCTGGCCGCGGGTCTGGAGATTGCCGTCGGCGTCGAAAAGCAGGTATTCAAGGTTCCTGATGGCCTTCTTCGGGTAGGGATCCCCGCCAAAGGTCACATCCACGTTGAAGGTGGCAGACTTCCCCTGGGTCACCATCATGGGCCCGTCCAGGGTCACCTCCGGAATCTCGGGTTCGCTGAAATCCAGCCACTTGTCCGCCGGGTCCGCAAAATCCTCGTAGCGGCGCAGCACCACTGTCTTTTCAACAGGGTGCACGGAATGCAGGTAGAAGGGCCCATTGCCCACCCAGAAATGGCCACGCTCGCGGTACCAGTCCTGGATGGCGCTGTAGCGCCGTTGCGCCGGGTTCCCGCCTTCCGTCATGCCCTTGAGGACCGAGGCGTAGGGCAGGTAGCCCTGCTCAAGTGCCCGGCCCAGGTGCCGCTCCAGAGTCGCCAGGCTGGGCCCGGACACCAGACTGAGCCAGGGCACCCGATTGGCGTCCGCCTTGTGCGAGGAAAAGGCCAGATCCCCGGCCTTTTCCGCCCGCATGCCCAGCGCCAGCATGTGCCACGGCAACGGCGACAGCGCCTGCTGGGCCACGATGGTCTCGGCGTCCGGGAAGACCTGGTCGCTGTAGACCTCGATCACCAGCGGTTCGCGCTGGAGAATGCGCCAGCCCTTGAAGTACCGCTGGAACACCTTGAAACGCGGTACGTGCGCAGGGTCGAAGAAGGGACTGTTCTCATCCGCACGGGCAAAGCTCAGGATCCAGGGCAGCACCAGATCCGCCAGGGACATCTCGGTGCCGTCATGCCACTGACCATCCAGATAGCCTTCCTCATAGCGGATGCGGGTGCGCGAGCGCGCCGTCGTGCCCTCGGGATGAGCGTCCCCGACCGTCCGGAAACGGCGCTCTTCCGCGTTCCAGCCGATCCATGCGTCCGCCGGCACCTCAATGGTTTCCTTGCGCTCCAGCTCCACCCAGTCCTGGCTGCGCTGGGCCACCGTATCCTCGGTGACCGTCACCTCCGCGCCCTGGATGCTCTGGGGCTGGTAGAGCCCTGTGTAGGGGTTCGGAAGCAGAGGCGGATCATTGAGTGCCCGCGTGATCATGGTATCGAACAGCCAGTTGCTGCCGGCCACCGGGTTCCAGGGCTCGGTCAGGATGCTGGGAGCCGCAAACGTCATGCTACCGCCCAGCCGATCCTCGTAGCGCAGGGTGTAGGGCCACATCCGCGAGCCGGCGATCCCCCCGGCCAGGTCCGCGGCCAGGGCCACGTTGGCAGCACGCGGAATGATACTGAGCTGGTCCACCAGCCAGATGCGGTAGGACTCCTCCATGGCCAGCTCCATGCCCTCGGCCATCAGCTCGCGCCGTTCCTCCATGCTGGTGTAATCCCGGCGCTCCAGCCGGCGGGCGATGTTATCCAGGGTCTCGTCCGGGTCATAGGCCTGCCACAGCGGGTCCGGGCGGCCACGGTTGGTGTAGTAGAAGCTCAGGTTGCTGGAGACGTCCCGGTTGATGGCGGTTGAGACCCAGCTGCCGGTATAGATGTGCCACTGTCCTGCCGCCGGGTCGGTGGCGATCCAGATGCGCGAGGCCTCCTGGGCTGTGCGGTACTGGCGCCGCACGTTGAACCCGAGATCGCTCATGAGGTTGCTCACGTAGTCGCCCACCTGCTTGCGGGCGTCCTCGGTGCGGATCAGGATCTGCAGCGTTACCGGTTTGCCGTTGTGGTACCACTGCCCGTCCCGGCGGATCGCGCCCATCTCTTTCATGGCATCCGTGATGATCCGGCGTGCCTTTTCCGGGTCATGGCCGTACTGGAGCTCCAGGGAACGGGCAGTCTCCGCCAATCGCGCATAATCCGGGAAGGCGGTGTTCATCGGCAGGTAGCGGGGAACGGCCATGCCGCCGTAGATCTCCTCGGCCACATGCCGGCGGTCCACCAGCCAGTTCATGGCCTCACGGATACGGCGGTTGCTGAAGGGATTGAGGCCCTCCTCGAATTCCGCCGGGTTGAGGGTCAGCTCGGTGTTGGAACCGTAGGCGGTTTCGTAGTCACCCTTACGGGAGTCGCGCAGGCGTTGATAGGCGGTGATGTTGGTGATGCCCTGGGCAAACACCTGCTGCCGGCCGCGTTCAATCAGCCCGGCGATCCGACCCACGTCCGATTCCTGGGTGAACACCACCTCGTCCACCAGCGCGCCTCGGCGGCCGGTTTCCTCAATGGCCTCCCGGAGATCCCCGTCTTCCGGGCCAGCACTGGTGGACTCGGGCTGCTCTGCCGGGCGTGGCAACAGCATCAGCAGGGCCAGCACCACAAGCCCCGCCAGCACCCAGGCAATGGGTTTTCTCAAGATGACCGGCGCTCCCTTCCTGTTGTTCTTTGACGGGACAGGTTATACGAAGCCAAGCCGGCGGGAAAACCGGATTCAGACTGAAATGACGGTAATGCCAACCCGTTGGCGGGGTAACGGCGGGCTATTCAGAACAGAAGGGCCAGAACTGCCAGAAATGGCGACAGCGGAACTCGGACTCACACTGCTTCAACTGGGCGTCATAACGCCAGGCCCGTTGCTCCACCTGCCGGGCGATTCTCTGGATACCCGGCTTGGACCGGTAGCTGCCCCGCTCATAGCCGGTCGGCCCCTGGTGGTAGGCCAGATAGAGATGCTCCGGATTGGACAGGGCAATGCCCTGACGCTCGTGGCTGCGCCGGTTGTACCAGCCAATGAAGTCCGTGGCGTGCTTCATGTGGGTACGCCGCGCGAACAGCCCGCCCGCGTCCTCCTCGTACTCCCCCCAGACCGGATCCTGGGCCTGGGCGTACCCGTACGCCGAGGACGAGCGGAACCAGGGAATGATGCCCAGAAGCCAGGGGCGCGGCGGCCGCACGTGGCTGCGGAAGGACGATTCCCTGTAAACAAACGCCATCTGCGTGGCGATGGGCGTACCCCAACGCTCTTCGGATGCCCTGGCATAGTCATACCATTCGGGCTGCTCCCGGAAGATCTCGCAGATGTTGCCCTGGTCCGACGGCGGGTCCGGCGCCAGCAGCGAACACCCCGCCAGCACGCCGGTCGCGATGATCAGCAGCACATACCGGACCATTGAGGTCATATGCGGCAACTCACTCAATCCACGCTAACGACCGCAGTATAGCAAGGGCGGAACGCGAGGAAATGGACTGATCCTGAACGGCCGGACATAAAATTTGGACAAGTGTCCGATTTTATGATTCGCTGCTCGTAATCTGATCAAAAACAACAAAAGAGAAGGATGAGGTCATGACCTATGACTACGTGATCGTCGGCGGCGGCTCGGCCGGGTCCGTGCTCGCCTCCAGACTGAGTGAGGATCCGGACGTCAGCGTCTGCCTGCTGGAAGCGGGCGGGCACGGCAACCACCTGCTGATCCGTGCCCCGGCAGCGGTTGTGGCCATGATGCCGGGCCACGGCAAAATCAATAACTGGGCGTTCGAGACCGAACCCCAGGCAAGCTTCAACGGCCGCCGTGGCTACCAGCCCCGGGGCAAGGGCCTGGGCGGCTCCAGCGCCATCAATGCCATGCTGTGCGTGCGCGGCCACCGCAAGGACTACGACCACTGGGCGGAGCTGGGCTGCGAAGGCTGGAGCTGGGACGAGGTCCTGCCCTATTTCCGCAAGTCCGAGAACAACGAAAACGGCGCCAATGCCGTCCACGGCGACAGCGGCCCCCTCCACGTCAGCAACCAGAGGTCACCGCGCCCCATCACCCGGGCCTTCATCAAGGCCGCCACCGAGTGCGGCCATGCCGAAGTGGACGACATCAACGACGGTGACAACGAGGGCGTCGCCCTCTTCCCGGTCACGCAGTTCCACAGCCTGGAGCGCAACGGCGAGCGCTGTTCCGCGGCGGCCGCCTACCTCCACCCGGTCATGGACCGCCCCAACCTGACGGTCATCACCGGCGCCCACGCCACCCGCGTCCTCACCGAGGGCAAGCGCGCCACCGGCGTCGCCTACCGGCAGGGCAAACAGGACCACAGTGTCCACACGCGGCAGGAAGTCCTGCTTTCGGGCGGCGCCTTCAACTCACCGCAACTGCTCCAGCTCTCGGGGATCGGGCGCCCGGACAACATCCAGTCCCACGGCATCGGGATGGTCCAGGAACTGCCCGGCGTGGGCCAGAACCTGCAGGACCACCTCGACCTGATCATGGCCTACAAGTCGACGGACACCGACACCTTCGGCTTCAGCATGGCGGGCTTCCTGCGGATGCTGCGCCAGATCCTGCAGTGGCGCCGGGACGGCACGGGGATGATCGCCACGCCCTTTGCCGAGGGCGCGGCCTTCCTGAAGACCGACCCCGCGCTGGACAAGCCCGACATCCAGCTCCACTTCGTGATCTCGATCGTCGAGGACCACGCGCGCCGGCTGCACTGGGGCCATGGCTTCAGCTGCCACGTCTGCGCCGTGAACCCCCACTCCCGTGGCGAGGTCTTCCTCAAGAGCGCGGACCCGCTGGCCGCACCGGGCATCGACCCGAAGTTCCTGGACGACCAGCGCGACCTGGACACCATGATCAAGGGCGCCCGGATGACGCGGGAGATCCTCCAGGCACCGGCGCTGGCGCCATGGCGCCAGAAAGAGCTGTTCGGCGTGGGTGATGGCATGAGCGACGCCGACTGGGAGCAGCAGATCCGTGCCCGCGGCGACACCATCTACCACCCGGTGGGCACCTGCCGGATGGGCCCGGAAGGCGACCCCATGGCGGTGGTCGACCCGGAACTGAAGGTGCAGGGCATGCAGGGGCTGCGCGTGGTGGACGCCTCCGTCATGCCCACCGTGGTCAGCGGCAACACCAACGCGCCCACCATCATGATCGCGGAAAAGGCGGCGGACCTGATCCGCTCCGCCCGGACCACTTAACACTGCAGGAACCAAAGGAACACCGACCATGACCAACGACAACGCGCACCCCGACTTCGAGGCCCTGCAGTCCCAGCTCGACACGCTCGCCGCCGCGAAGGACCAATGGGCCCGCACGACGCTGGATGAGCGCATCGCCATTCTTGAGTCGGTCAAGGATGCTCTTATGGGCGTCGCCGGTGACTGGGCCCGGCAGGGCGCCAGCGCCAAGGGCCTGTCGGGTTCCCCCCTGGAGGGTGAGGAATGGATGTCCGGCCCCTACGCCCTGATGGGCGCCTGTAACGGCCTGATCGAGACGCTTTCCAGGATGAACGGCAAGTCCTTCCTGCAGGATATTCCCCTGCGGACATTGCCCAACGGCCAGCTCGCCGCGCGCGTCACGCCCCACAGCATCTGGGACCGGCTCCTGCTCTCCGGCGTCAGCGCCGAGGTCTGGATGCAGGAGGGCATCACCAAAGACAACCTCGCCGCCCACACCGCCACCGCCTACGACACCCCGGCCGAGCAGCGCCAGGGCAGGGTCTCGCTGGTGCTGGGCGCCGGCAACATCGCCGCCATCGCCCCGCTCGACGTCTTCCAGAAGCTGTTCCTTGAGCACCAGGTCGTGATCCTCAAGATGAACCCGGTGAACGAGTACCTCGCCGGGGTCCTGGAGACCGCCCTGGCCCCGCTGATCGAACGGGACGCCCTGCGCATCGTGAAAGGCGGCGGGGATGTCGGCGCCTGGCTCACGGAACATGAGCTGGTCGAGGAAATCCACATCACCGGCTCCCAGGCGACCCACGACATGATCATCTGGGGCAAGGGCGAGGAAGGCGAGAAGAACCGTGCCGCCGGCACACCGCGCCTGGACAAGCGCATCACCTCGGAGCTGGGCGCGGTCTGCCCCACCATCGTGGTGCCGGGTAACTGGTCCCAGGCGGACATCCGCTTCCAGGCGGAACAGATCGCCACCCAGAAGCTGCACAACTCCGGCTTCAACTGCGTGGCCTGCCAGGCCCTGCTGATGCCGCGCGGCTGGGACCAGGAAGACGCCCTGATGCGCGAGCTCCGCGACGTCATCAGCCAGTCCGCCCGCCCCACCTACTACCCCGGCACCGAGGACCGTCTGGCGGCGTTCCGGGACCATGCCAGTGAGGTAGACGTTGTCAGCCGTGGGCACGCGCCGGAGCTGCTGATCAACAACCTTGAGGACCACGACCGGTTCCGCTCGAACGAGGTCTTCGCCCCGGCCTTCTCCGTGCAGCGCCTGGAGGCCCCGGACGCGGAGCAGTACCTGCGCAACGCCATCGAGTTCGCCAACAACCAGCTCCACGGCACCCTGGGCGCCAACATCGTGATCCACCCGGACACGATCCGCGCCATGGGCCGCGAGCGCTTCGAGGCCCTGCTGGCGGATCTGCACTACGGCACCATCGCCATCAACGCCTGGACGGGCCTGGGCTTTCTCAACACCGTCTGCCCCTGGGGCGCCTTCCCCGGCCACACCCTGGACGACGTCCAGAGCGGCATCGGCTCCGTCCACAACACCTTCATGTTCGACGCGGCCGAACGCTCAGTGGTGGAAGCCCCCTTCCGACCCTTCCCGCGCTCGGTCGCCAACGGCGACTGGAGCCTGCTGCCACGGCCGCCCTGGTTCATCACCAATACCCGGCAGCACAAGCTTGGTGAACTGCTGACCCAGTTCGAGTACAGACCGGCCTGGCACCGGATTCCCGGCATTTTCCTGAACGCGCTGATGGGCTAGGGTTCCGCGCTCCACGTGGATGGTCAGACGAGGTAGTAGGCATGAGCACGGTTGCCCCCGACAAACTGCAGGCACGCGCGGACCGCAAGACGCGCAAGCGCCAGGAGAAGAAGGACCAGATCGCGCGCAGTGCCATGCAGGCGCTCCAGGAGCTGGGGTACGCCAATACCAGCCTGCGCGACATCGCCGCCAGGGCGGACCTCTCGCTCGGCATGCTGCACTACTACTTCGAGGACCGGACCCAGCTGATCCTGCACTGCGTCTCGCTCTACAAGGCCGCGTTCATCTCCGGGCTGGAAGACGCACTCAGCGACGCCAGCGGCCGGGAACCGGTCATCAATGCGCTGGCCAACGCGCTGGCGACCTCCATCGTCGAGGACGCCTCCACCCATCGCCTCTGGTACGACATCCGCGGCCAGGCCCTGTTCGATCCGGCCTTCCGGCCCATGGTGCGTGAGCTGGAGGCCGCGCTGATCGGCGTGGTTGAGAGCGCTGCTGAAAAGACCGGATCGGCCCGCCCCGACATGGGCGAATTCGGCTACGCGCTCATCGACGGCGTCTTCCGCTACCAGATGCAGAACCAGCTCACGGGTACGCCCCGGGATCATCAATCGCTCGCTACAGAGATGCGAGCCCTGCTCGAAAAACTGTTCTAGACCCGCAAACCCCTGGACAACAGGAGACACCATGACAATAACAAAACCACTCCGGAAAACCCTGACGACCCTGGCCATGCTGACCCTGTCAGCGGGCGCTGCCCATGCCCAGGACGCCAGCACGCATACGGCGGAAGCCAACCGGGCCGTCCTGGACGTCCTGCCGTTCGAGGACCGCACCGACTTCGAGAACGCCGAGCGTGGCCTCATCGCCAAACCGGACAACAAGACGATCACCAACGCCGAGGGTGACGTCGTCTACGACATCGGCGCGTTCGACTTCCTCGCGGGAACCGAGGCCCCGGCAACGGCGAACCCCAGCCTCTGGCGGCAGGGCCAGCTCAACCGGATCTCGGGCCTCTTCAAGGTGACGGATGGCATCTACCAGGTCCGTGGTTACGACCTGTCGGTGATGAGCTTCATCCGTGGGGAGAATGGCTGGATCGTGATCGACCCCCTGATTTCGACCGAACCGGCCAGAGCCGGGTTCGAACTGCTCAAGCAGCATGTGGCGGACCTGCCGGTCAGCGCCGTGATCTTCACCCACAGCCACGCGGACCACTTCGGGGGCGTGAAGGGCATCATCTCGAAAGAGGAGGTTCAGGAACGGGACGTCCCGATCATTGCACCCGAAGGCTTCTATGATGCCGCCGTGGGCGAGAACCTGATTGCCGGCAACGCCATGAGCCGCCGCGCCAGCTACATGTTCGGCAACCTCCTGCCCAAGGGCCCGAAGGGCTCCATTGGCGCCGGCCTGGGCAACACCACCTCCGCCGGCACCATCACCATCCTCGAGCCCACCCGGGTGATCTCCGGCCCGCCGGCGGAGCCGATCGAGACGTCCGTGGACGGCGTCGAGATGACCTTCCTCAACACGCCCGGCGCCGAGGCCCCCGCCGAGCTGATGTTCTACCTGCCGGAATCCAACGCCATGATGCAGGCGGAGGAAATCAACCACGTCATGCACAACCTCTACACGCTGCGTGGCGCCAAGGTCCGCAGCGGCGACCTCTGGGCCAAGTACATCCACGAGGTCATCAAGCAGTTCGGGGACGAAGTGGAAACCAGCTTCGGCAGCCACCACTGGCCGGTCTGGGGCAACGCCGCCATCAATGAGTTCTGGCGCAAGCAGCGGGACACCTACCGCTACCTGCACGACGAAGTCCTGCGGCTGGCGAACAAGGGCCAGACCATGGATGAAATCGCCGAGAACATTGAGCTGCCCGAGAGCCTGGCCAGCGAATTCGCCAACCGTGGCTACTACGGGTCGGTCAGCCACAATGCCAAGGCCCAGTACCAGCTCTATTTCGGGTGGTTCAGCGGCAACCCCGCCGAGCTGAACCCCCTGCCACCGGTCGAGGAAGGCGAGAAATTCGTTGAGTACGCCGGGGGCGCCGAAGAACTGATCCGCAAGGCCCGCGCGGACTACGAGGCCGGCGAATACCGCTGGGCCGCGACGGCGCTCAACCATTTGGTCTTCGCCCAGCCGGACAACGAAACCGCGAAGGAACTCCTGGCCGATGTCCTGACCCAGATGGGTTATCAGTCCGAGAACGGTCCGTGGCGGAACTTCTACCTGACGGGCGCGAAAGAACTGCGCAACGGCGTGGCCGCGGGCATGATGCCCAACACCCGATCCACCGACATCATCCGAAGCTTACCCATCGATAAGTATCTGGATTACCTCGCGGTGCGCCTGGACCACCCCAAGGCTGCCAAAGCCAACGTGGACCTGGACCTCAACATCGTGATGCCGGATGTGGACACCCGGTTCACGCTCGACGTCGCCAACGGGGTCCTGAACTACGACATCGGGAAACAGGATGATGATGCCGACGCCACGGTCACCATCGACCGCGCCGTGCTGGACGCCATCAACCTCAAGCAACGGACCTTCCCGGAAGCCATGAAGGCTGGAGACATCGAAATCGAAGGCGACCAGGAAGCCTTCATGTCGTTCCTGGGTCTTCTGGACAGCTTCGATTTCGGCTTCAACATCGTCACGCCCTGAGCGGCGTGACCCGAGTCGATACGGAAGGAAAACTGGAGCGGGCGACGAGGCTCGAACTCGCGACTTTCAGCTTGGGAAGCTGATGCTCTACCAACTGAGCTACGCCCGCGAACGTGGACAGGGAACCACCCCGCGCCGGTGCTGTCAATCTCGAAAGGCATCAGAGCCCTGTGGTTCCCCGGATCGGAGAGTCAGAGAGCCCGCTTCACCACCATGCTTTTGAAGCGATACTGCCCTGCTCAAAAAACCTGCAGAGCGTCAATCTCAACTCATTGAATTTCTGAAATTTTAAGAGGTACAACTTGCGGGGTAGGCTCACACTTTATTAGATACAAATACCATACATGTTAGTGATTGTGTGCATATCCTCCCCAGTTATCATTTGAGTCATCTGGTTATCGAGGTTTTCTTGAGGCGGCTATGGCCAGTTCAAGTAAACCAATAGAGCAACGGATCCAACCTGACATAACTGAGTGGAGCGAGCGCCCATGGCCTTTATCGATCGTCTCTCTATGCGCGGCAAGATGCTTTCGCTGGCCTTCCCGGCGTTGCTCGTGATTCTCTGGTTTGCAACCACGGATATTTTTCAAAACTACAATGAGTATCGTGAGGGTTACGCGCTTCAAGGAATGATGGAACTCGTTGAGGCAGGGGCCCCCGTCATTGAGCACTTGCAACGGGAGCGGGGGCGCTCAGCGGTTTTTTTCGCTGCTGAAAAACAATCGAGTGACGCAGCGACTGCGATGCACAATCAACGTAAGCGCACCGATGACGCGACCCGTCGCTACCGAGAGGCGGTGAGCAAGCTTGAGGCGGTTTACAAGTTCCCAGACATGATCAAGGCCAATATTGATCAGGTTGCCCGGGCACTGGATGAACTGTCAGGAAAGCGTCGGGCCATCGACAATCATGATTTTTCTGCCGGTGAATCAGCGTCAACTTACACGAGCTTAATCACAACACTGCTTGAGCGAGAGCGCCAGATCGTTCGCCGGGCGACCAACCCTGGTATCACTCGTCAACTCTCAGCCTACTATCTGATCTCACAGGCAACTGAGATGGCTGGTCGCGAGCGAGCTGCAGGCGCCGGCATGATTCGCTCGAACAACGTCGATCTCGCTGGCAGCGCTCGAATTGCAGGCTTATTTGGGCGGCAGGAGGCCCTTTTCACTCAAGCGGGTGCAATGCTGGACCGGCAGGAGCGCACTGCTTTGGCTGAAAAGCTCGATAACACGGATGAAGCTACTATGGGGCAGTTACGGGAGACTTTGACGAGCGACCGAGAGGGCGTTGATGAGCTGAGCGCTGAGCAATGGTTCAGCACGTCAACGCAACGGATTGAAACACTTAACAGGATTGGGGAAAGCCTGCTCCAAGAAGTGAGCAGCCAGACTGGGTTGCTCCTCTCCAGCGCTTGGAAAGGGCTGGTCACTACCAGCGTCATTGCCCTAATCATCGTCGGTATCGTACTGACGCTGGTTGCGCTGATCACGATACAGATCAATCGCCAGGTCAGGGATCTACTCAATGGACTTAGCGCGGCAATGGAAAAGAAGGACCTGAGTACACCCTTGCCGGTTCAGTCGAACGATGAGATTGGCACCATCAGTACCAAGATCAATGAACTTTTTTCCCGGTTCGGGGAAGCTCTGCGCGGAATTGAAAAGGCGAGTGTTCAGTTGGCCACGGCAACAGAGGAAACCAGTTCAACGGCCCAAGAGAACGCGACTGAGGTCAAGAACCAGCAGCAGAATATTGAGCAGGTAGCCGCTTCCACCGAGGAAATGTCATCCACCTCCGAGGAGATTTCGCAAAATACCCAGCAGGTAGCGGATGCTGCCAGCAGCGCAACCGAGAAAAGCCAGAGTGGTGAGCAGGCATTGCGAAGCAGCGTCGAACGGATCACGTCTCTCGCCAACTCTGTCGATAATGTGAATTCGGTGATCAATGATTTGGAACAACGCAGTGGTTCCATTACCAAAATGATTGACGTGATCGGGCAGGTTGCGGAGCAGACCAATCTTTTAGCGCTCAATGCCGCCATAGAAGCGGCTCGGGCGGGCGAACACGGGCGTGGTTTCGCAGTAGTAGCCGACGAGGTGCGCAACCTCGCTAAAAAGACTCAGGAATCCACCAGGGAAATTGAAGGCATTATCAGTAGCTTCCAGGAGATTACCGAGAATGCCAGCCGATCCGTGGGGGAAAGTCATGCCTTGGCCAACCAAACCTGTGAGCAGGCGAAGGACCTGGAGCAGACGTTCGCGGAAATCCTCAATGATGTGAACTGTATCAGTGACATGAGCTCGCAGATTGCGACGGCTTCGGAGGAACAGGTAACGACTACCCGAGAGCTGGCGGGTCGTATGGAGTCGATCAGCGGGTCGGCAGTACAGACATTGAGCGGGGCTGAGGAAATATCAGGCGTTTCTTCTGAACAGGCTAAGCTGGCGCGCGAGCTTCAGGACATGGCCAATGAATTCAGCGTTTGCGAAGGATGATCGTGGGAGGGTGACCTGCCCCCACACCGGGCAAATTAGCGCGGCGTTGACACGAGCGGGCTGATGACAAAGGCAACCAGCCCACCACGGTCATCATAGCTGGAATCAAGATCGGGACTTACAAAGTTTACAGCGGCTTGTCTCAGTCAGGCAGCTCACCTTCCGTGCCCGAACTGTGGCGAAGCTCAGAAGGCCCTCGCTCAAAAACCGCTTCCCGGCTCGCATCCTTGCCCGCTGCTTTCACCTCATACATCAGCTTGTCCGCAGCCTTAAGAGCATCCTCGGGGGTACCCGGGGGTGTACGGAACGTCACCACGCCGCAGGAAATGGTCACGGACCACCCGCTATCATGCATGCTCTGTTTCATCTTGTGGAGCAGGTCTGCGATGGGTGACTGTATGGTTGTTGTACCCGTCTCCGGAAGCAATACAGCAAACTCGTCACCCCCGATGCGAGCGATAACATCCGTCTTGCGCAGCCTTCTTTGAGCCACCTCAACGATTTGTTGAAGTAGCTTATCCCCTTGCGCATGGCCATAGCGGTCATTCACGTCTTTGAAGTTATCAAGGTCAAGGTACGCGACTGAAAATACGCGCGCATGCCGGCTGGACCGTTCGATCTCGTAAAGAAGCTCGTTGCTGAAATGACGACGATTACCAACCCCAGTTACAGGATCTGTGGTCGACAGCACTTTTTCCTGCTCCAGTGCTTCATGAAGATCGTTCTTCTGGCGTTGCTCCTGGGACATATCCCGACAAATAGCCAATGCATAACGCCCATCCTCCAGGTTCAGTTGGTTAAGCATGATGGCAACGGTGATGGATGTCCCATCCTGCCTTCTTGCTCCCAGCCGCTCCCTGTTACCCATGGATCGGGCCACCGGGTTGTCCCAGTAGCGCTTCATGTGCTCGAAGTGGCCCTCCCGCAGGTGCTCTGGGATGAGCTCCTCAACGTTCTGAGCCCAAAGCCCATCCGCTGAGCCACTGAAAAGCGCCACCGCCATCTCATTAGCCCAGACAATGCCTCCATCGCTGTCGGCCAAAAGAGCCGCATCGGGTATGGTCGTGAGGAATTCACAGTACGTCTCAAGCGTTACGCGGATGTCCTGCCCCATGTCTGCTCTTCAATGCGGTGTCCTGTCTCAAAACCGGTTTGGCCTGCTGTTTCCGGCGCGCAAGCGCTGGAGAAGACCGATTACAGGGCGTCGGTACGTTCCTGCGAGGTTGACGGTTGATCCCGTTACGCAAAGCTTTGTTAAAGACTGAGCAACTGACGCCATTGGGATTCCGGAAGAGGCCGGTTGTAGTAAAAGCCCTGACCTAATGTGCACCCCAGCTCTTTTAAGACGTCGCCATGGTGCGCCGACTCCACCCCTTCGGCGACAATCTGGGCGCCAATCGCAACAGCGATTGCGTCTACCGCTTTAACAATGGCCCGACCATAGGCGCCGTCATCAAGCTGCCAGACAAAGCTTTTATCAATCTTGATTTCGTCAAACGGATAGTCTTTAAGGTAGCTCAGCGAGGAATAACCAGTCCCGAAGTCATCCAGGGACAGTTTCACCCCCATCGCGCTGAGTGTACGCAGGTCTTCCTTTAGAAGGTCACTGTGCTCCTCAAAGACGCTCTCGGTGATCTCCAGCGTGAGCTGGTGCGGATCAATCCCGAAATCCGTCAGCGCTTTCTCAACAATATCCGGCACAAATCCGAGCTGAAACTGGACCAGCGACATGTTCACCGACACCGGCCTTACGTCGAGCCCGGCGTCCTGCCAGGCTCGGAGATCGCTGCACGCCTGACGCAAAACCCACTCGCCGATAGGCCCAATGAGCTGGCTTTGCTCGGCGAGTGGAATAAAGTCGCCCGGTGCTATAAAGCCCCTATGGGCGTGTTGCCACCGCAGCAATGCTTCCGCAGCCACAACCGCGCCGCTCGCCAGGTCCACTTTTGGCTGGTAATAAAGCATCAACTCATCGCGCTCTATCGCCTGACGCAGCTCGTGGGTTGTAGCAACCGTCGCGCGGGTTTGACGTTCCAACACCCTGGTGTACTGCGTCCAGGTGACGGACAGATTCTGCTGGCTTTGGCGCAGTGCCAGCTCTGCATCATTCATTAACGCCTGCGCCTCGCGCGCCGCGGACCCGATACGCACATAGCCGAATGAGACACTGATAAAGAGCACGAACCCACCGACCTCGAATGGGGCGTTAAAAACTGCCTCCAGCCGCTGGCGCCAACGCGCGGGCGTGTGCTGCCTGTCAACGGCCACGAGGACGAGAAACTCGCCACCTCCTGGGCGGGCCACCAGATTCGACTCGCCCACCTCTGCAGCCAGGCGCCGTGCTGCTTCTTCCAACACCTGATCACCGATCACGTAACCCTGAGCGTTATTGATTTCCCTGAGTCCGGAAATATCGATCGAAACGATCAGGCTGGCTGGGTGCAAACCAGCTCCAGACCGAAGCTCGTCCAACTTCCACGCGAACCCTTCACGCGACAAAAGGCCGGTCAGACGGTCCTGATAGGCGGCTCTTTCGACCGCCTTCCGGGCGTTATTGAGTTCCGTGTTGTCATTGATCGCAGCGACCACACGCAGCTGGTGCTCATGACCAAACCAGCTCAGCCCGACTTCCGCATCAAACTCGGTGCCGTCCTTGCGTACGCCCCGGACTTCACGATTGACGCCCATCCGCCTGATGGAAGGTTCAGCCGAGTACGCGGTACGCAATTGTTCGTGCTTGTGCCTTGAGGCCTCCGGAACAAGCGCTTCAACGGCCATGCCCGTCAGCTCGTCCACGGAATGACCGAAAAGTCGGCTGGCTTGAGCGTTGGCAAGGGTGATCGTGCCGTCTCGCTCAACCACTAGCATGCCCGTTGGAGCCGCCTGGATAATCCGATCCAGATCCTGTTCGGCATCCTTGAGAGCTGTTATCTCCTGCGAGACGCCAAACCACTCCAGCAGATGGCCGTCATCGTCATGGACTGGCGTGAATCGGTCCTGAAACCACCGCGGTGATTCACTTCCGGCGGGAAGCTGATAGACCACTTCAAAGGGTTCGACGGTCTGCAGCGCCTCAACCCACCTGTGGTGATAAGTTGCCGCTGCCTCTGGTTCCAAAGCATTGCGTATGGTCGCCAGCTCCGGCGTTTCGCTAGACGGTGGCAGTCCTGCGAGCGCCAGCCATGCCGGGTCCACACTCTGGACCTCTCCCTCCGCATTCATGTGCCATATATAGCTTGCACCACTCTCAATCAGACTTTCGTACCGGCGCTTTTGCAGATCCAGCGATTCAAGCGCCGACTGCTCCCTGGTGACGTCTTCCTGGATGCCAATGACATGGGAAATGGTCCCGTCACTGGTGCGAATGGGCCGCAGACGGAGCCTGTTCTGGAAAGCCTCGCCGTTGCGGCGAATATTGGTCAGCACCGTGGTGCAGTCCACGCCGCGAGCAAGCGCGCTCCGGATGCTTTGAATGCCGGGCTGATCCTGTAGGTGACCCTGAAGAAAACGGCAGTTGCGACCCAGTGTTTCGGCGCGCGTATAGCCCGTAAGACGTGTGAAGGCGTCATTGACATAGATGAGGGGGCTGTCTTCAAGGTTGGGGTTGGAAACAGTCACGCCACATTCCACTTCGGCCAGCGCCGACGCGAGAAACGGTGCCTGTCTGACCACCGTCAACTGACTGGCTGTTTCAGTGGCAAGTGCGTGGGCAAGCGCCACCGCGCGATCAAGGTCCGCTGAATGGCGCATGGCAAAAGCCAGAACGGTGGCCGGCTCGTCCGGTAAGATCCCCAAAGGCTCAACAGCAAGGACCGCCGCTTCATCCATTGTGCCATCACCAGGCGGTTCCTCTGTTCTGGGCAGTGCATCTGCCAGTGCACTACGGACAGCTGCAAGTTGAACCAGGCGCTGCCCCATGCTTTGATCACCAGCGCAATCCACGGGCGATTCATGGCCTTCGACAATCACCGCAGCACACACAACATCGAACACCTGAAAAACAGCTTCAGCAAGATCGCTCAGCAGCGTGCTCGATTTCTGTTCCATCGTCATCCATCACTCCAGACAACTGTTGCTTAAGGGGCGTTCGCCGGGAAAGATCCGTTACTTTTGCAGCTTGAATTGACGGACCACCCCTTCAAGCCGATGAACCATCTCTTCAAGGGCATCGCTGTTGTTACGAGTGCTTTCCGCGATGGCGGCACTGGTCTGTGAGTTCTCGTGGATCTGATTGACCCGATGAGTCATATCCGCCGCCGTGCTGGATTGCTCTTCGGCCGCCGTCGCAATCTGGTTGGCCATATCCCGGATCTGCTCAACGTTGGCCTCAATGCTTTGAATCCGCTCGCTGGAATCCTGAGCCTGCAGCTGAACCTTCTCCGCAAACTGGCAGCTCTGATCCATTGCCTGAACGGTTGATTCGGTACCAGAGCTCAGCGAGTCAATGGTCGAACGGATCTCCTTGGTGGACTCGCTCACCCGGTGCGCGAGCTGACGGACTTCGTCAGCAACGACGGAAAACCCTCGGCCGCTCTCGCCCGCCCGTGCCGCCTCGATCGCCGCATTGAGCGCCAGAAGATTGGTCTGATCCGCAATGCCGGTAATCACATCAACCACGCTCGTTATGGATAGAGCCTGCTCACGCAGCCTCTGGACTGACTCGTTCGCGTTATTGACCTCCTCTGCCAACGACTCCATGGCCTGAGAGGTCTCCAGAATCGTCTGGCTCCCAGCCTTGGCCTGCTCTGAAGCCTGGCTTGCACGATCCGACGCTTCACTGGTGTTGGCTGATACTTCTTCAACGGTCGAACTCATTTCTTCCATGGCCGTGGCGACCTGTTGGATCTCGTTTTCCTGCTGCCCTGCCGCCGTTTGTCCGGATTCAGCGGCTTCTCTGGCGTCCCTCGCCGACTGCGTCAACTCACCTGTCAAATCTTCGACCCTTCCCCTCAGGGCCTCCAGTTGCGATTGCCGCATCGCCAGCGCCACTCGGGCCTGTGCCATCAGGTCATTGCCATTTCCATAGACCTGGGCTCCCAGATCATTATCAAACACGGCCTTGCATTCGTTCTTAAAAGTCCGGATCTGCCCGGCAACCCTGAGACACAGTGCCCCCGCTGCCAATGCACCCAGCAACACAATCGCCGCGCTTACTGCGGTATGACTGCCCCCAAAACCGTAGCCAGCGGCGAGCGCGGCGATGACCGCGCCGACACCGGCGCCCAGCATTTGCCACCCCATGCCAAAGCGCCGGCTCAAAGGCATTGAACGAGCCCCTCTCTTCATACGTCTGTATGCCGTCAGGGCGTTCTGTTTAAGTCGTTCGCTGGGCTGTGTGCGAACCGACTGAAAACCAACCTGCTCCCCGTCTTTATAGATCGGGGAGACATAGGCGCTGACCCAGTAATAGTCACCGTTTTTGCAACGGTTTTTGACAAGCCCCATCCACGGTTTACCCGATTTCAGCGTTTCCCAGAAATTGGCATAAACGGCTTCCGGCATATCCGGATGCCGAACAATGTTATGAGGCTGTCCTTCCAGTTCATCCCGGGAAAAACCCGAAACCCTGATAAACGTGTCGTTCGCGTCCTCGATAACACCACGCAGGTTGGTCGTGCTGATCAGGCGTTCGTCTGACCCGAAAGTCTCTTCTCTGTCGGTTACTGGCATGTTCTGGCGCATGACGGCTGTTTCCTTTGTGGTACAGGGCTGATCAAAGAGTGCCAATTGCACTTACCTACCATCTACAATATTGACCCTATATCCAACTTTTGCACCAAGAACGCCAAGCGCTTTGTGTGTGATCTCTGTAACCGGGCCTTGAATCCATCGGTGCGTGATCGCGGACTACCTGCGCTAATGTGTAACAAGCCTTAGAGACCACGCTTCTTAGGGCACTGGGTTACAAATCCTTATTGTCGGTGTTTGCCTGACGTTACGACGGTTGCACATACATCGATCAGGTCTGCCACTAACCTCTTGCGGCAGTCCACGCGTATCAACTTTGGTTCGTGTGCTCTAAAAAGCGGGAAAATGACTCATGCAGACAATGATCGTTGGAGCAGGCTCCGGTATTGGCAGGGCTTTGGCATTTGAGATGGCAGGCAGGGGTCATGACCTGATACTGGCAGGAAGAACGCAAGGGCATCTGGAAGATATTGCCAGCGAGGTCAGCTCCGGACACAACTCAATAGAGGTCGCAATACGCAGGCTGGACCTGGCAGAAACGGAACAATGTCAGGCCCTTTGCTCAGAACTGCGCAGCACCACTGAGCGCATCAACAACTTCATCTATTGTGCAGGTGTCGGAAAACCGGCTGGAGGATTCAGGGATTTCAATCCAGCGGATCTCCAGGAGGCGCTAACCATTAACACCGTCGCGCCAACAACCCTCATACACGGCTTACTGCCAGTCCTGTCTGGTGACCATCCGCTGAGTCGGATCGTCCTTATCGGGGCTGGTATGGATCGACGCATTCAGCCGGGCACGCTAAGTTATGGCGTGAGCAAAATGGCATTGAGGCGCATTTTCGAGCAGCTTTCCGTTTAGCTCGTTCCGGATGAGGGCGATCCAGCGGTCAGCCTGTTCCAGCCCGGCCTGGTGGATACACCTGGAATCCGGGATCACCTGAGCAAAGCCAGGTTCTTCAACCTGCCCCACGCGGGATGGCTGGACCAGCGACTGAAGTCTGGGGACAGCATGAGCGCGGAGCAGGCGGCAAGCGCGATCGCTCACACGCTCCACGAGGTGCCAATTACGGACTTCCACGGAACAGTTTTTCATGGCGCGGATCTGGTGGATACGCTGTCTTTCTCCGCAAGCTGACACCGACTCACTCAATAGTCGACAAGCTGGATCTCTCGACTACTGAGTGAGTCAGTGTGCTCTGGCCTCCCGCCCTGCTGTTCAGCCAGGGGGAATAAAACGGCCCGACGGTTCGGCTCTTCCTGACCGCCCCTGGTGCTTTACTCCTTGCTGTCGCCGTTGGACGATGGAATCAGAGTTTTCCTGCCGGCTGCCTTCCGGATGCTGTCGAAGACCGGGGTGTTCACGGTAAAGACGGTATCGTATTGCTCCGTCACCAGAAGCGCGTCTTCCCCCTTGTCACCGGCGTAGAAGTGATACTGCCGGGGTGCGCCCTCCCCGGTGCCAATGCGGGTGGTCAGGGCGGGCTCACCGTCCGGTATGCTCCGGTCACCGGCTGCACCCGAGATCCTCAGGGCGGCAATCCGGCTGACCAGATCCGCCACCGCCTTCGGGTTCGCCTGGCCGGCATCCTCAGTGCCGGAGACCGTCCACTTACGGCCCGCTCCGTCACCTTCACCGTTGCTGGCTTCTTCTGGTGCCGCCCGCTCAAGCCGGAGGTCGTTGACCTCCAGGGACTGGATCCTCTGCTGGTCCAGGCTCAGCAGGTCCTTGGCCAGCCACTGGTCCGCCTCGAGGGGCATCATGTGGGTGCCCACGCCGACCCGGTAGACGCTGGTCTCCCCCTCGCGGCGGGCGTAGATCTCGCCGGCGCCGGGGGTGTCGCCGAAGAACAGGACCCGCCTGCTCTCGGAGTCCGCCAGCGGCAGCACCAGGCGGCGCTTGTAGTCGTCCCCGGCGACCCGGAAGCGCTGCGCGGCCCCTCCCGAGGTGGCCACCGGCAGCCCGGTACTGGCCTCGCGCAGCCCTTCAAGCAGCCGGGTGACCTGGTCCGTGCCGGCGGGCAGGTCGTTCAGGGCGGGAATGCGCCACTCCTCCCCTTTTCTGGTCAGTTGGACGCTGCTGCCTTCCGGCCCCTTGAGTTCAAGGCTCGACACGGCTTCGGCGGCCACGCTCAGGAAGGGCCCGCCATCGGCCGCCCCGGTGGTTCCGGTGGCGGGCCAGTAGGCCACCGCCACGGCAACCACCTGAATCACCACGAGCAGGCTGAGAATCCGGATTGCTTTCGCCATGGCTTACACCTCCGCCTTGATCGTCCGGTAGAACGCCTCATCACGCCGCCGCACAAGGCGCCGCCACAACCAGATCACGAAGAGCCCGAGGCCACTGAGGGCGTAGTTGCCGTACTCCCAGTAGCGCTTGCTCTGCGGGTCCAGCGGCACCAGCGTGCGGGCCTCGTGGCTGCTGCCGCGCAGCGCGAGCAGGGCCGGGTCCTCGAACGACCAGGCCACGGTGTTGCGCAGGAACGTCAGGGGCTTGCTGTACAGCGAGCCGCCGGTCTGCGACAGCAGCTGGAGCGTGGCGTCCGAGCCGAAGGCGTTGCTGGCCACCAGGACCAGGCTGGCGGATTCGGGGGACTGCTCGATGACCCGCGTGTAGCTGGGCGAGTCGCTGCCCTTCTCCGGCTTCGCCTGTTGCTCAACCTTCTTATCGCCACTGTCACCCAGCAGGGGCGAGGGCTTACCAGCAAAGAAGGAGTCAAAGCGCCCCTTGATGCTGACCGCCATGGGCTGCGCGCCGACCTGCTCAGATTGGGCGAAGCCGGTCTCGGGGTAGGTCTGGAAGTCCGGCAGCACCGAGGCTTTCTTCTGCAGCCATGTCTGGCTGGAACTGTGCAGCAGCTCTGTCACCGCCCGGTCGCTGTTGGCTTCGGAATCCACCCTGATGGGCGAGGCCCAGGTCATGGTGAGCTGGTTCATCTGGGCCGTTATGGGCGAGCCCGGGTTGAGCTGGTTTCCGCGCAGGTCCGGCGCGAAGGGATAGGGCTGCATCCGGATCTCGCGGAACCGGCGGCCGGAGACCGTCCGGGTCACCGGCAACGGCACGGTCGCGTTGCGTCCATCCGCCACCAGCCGGTCGCGCACGGTCAGGCCATGGTGCTGTAGCCACTCGCTGACCCCGGAGTCATGCCGGCTGGCCCGCAGTGACCGGCCGACGGTGACCTGGTAGGGCGAGGTCGCCATCACAACGTTGCCGCCGCGCATCAGGAACTGGTCGATGGCGAACAGCTGCTTGTCGCTCAGGGTCTCCGGGGCCATCACCATCAGCAGGTCCGTCTGCGGCGGCACCCGGCCGTTACTGAGCTGGCTGGTCTCCACCTGCCGGGATTCGGACAGGGCGTTATTCAGGCGACTGAAACGCGGCCCCATGGCAGCAGCCCTCCGGCGGCGGCGCCGGCTCTGGTCGTTCGGGGTCACCAGGGTGACCGTCTCCAGGGCACCGGGGGTGACGCGCTTGAGCGCCGCCTCGATGTTACGCCGCAGGGCGGCCTTGGTGAGCTTGTCCGGCAGCGTGACCTCAACCTGCTGGTCCCCACGCTCCAGGAGCAGATGGAACCAGAACGGGTTGGGGTCATTGAGCCCGGCCACCAGGGGTTTCAGGCCCAGTTCACCGGTCAGGCGGTTCTCGACCTCCGGGTCCGGTGTCACGACCTCGGTGGCCAGCCCACCGTTCGACTCCTTACCCAGGGTCTCGAACAGGCCGCCCAGATTCCCACGGAGTTTGGCCAGGGGCTCAGGCAACTGATCCGCGGATGAGGCGTAGGCGGTCAGCCTGGTGTCGCCGTCCAGCCGGGCCAGCAGATTGCCCCCGGCCGCGTACTTGCCGGCGAGCTTCCGGATGGCGCGGGTGATCTCGTATTCCGGGTTGTTCAGCGCCACATCAATCCCGCTGCCCGTGTCCCGCTCGACGCGGATCAGGTCCCGGAAGCCCAGGGTTTCATGCTGGTTGCCGTACTCGATCACCACGTTGAAGTAGGCGTTGACCACCGAGGACTCGTACCGGCTGCTGGTCTGGAACGGCACCGGCTCCACGCCGTAACGGCTGGCCGCGCGCTTTTCCGCTTCCTTGTTCTCGGTCGGGTCCACCACGCGGACCCGCACCCGCCGGTCGGTCATCACCGCGTATTCGTTCAGCAGGTCCCGGAGCCGTGGCACCAGCGGCGACAGCATGGGATGGGTCTTGTCCGAGAAGTAGGCGCGGATGGTCACCGGCTCCTGCAGGCGTTGCACGCTCTCCAGCGTGGTGGCGGAGAGGGTGTAGCGGTTGCCCTCGGTCAGGTCCACCCGCAAGTTGTTGACCGGCGCCAGCCAGACGTTCACCAGCAGCAGGTTCGCCAGCACCAGCACTGTGGCCGCGCCCCAGAGCCGGTGGTTGCGGTTGCGGGGGTTGCCGGCCCAGCGCAGCCGCTCCAGGGACAGGCGGTTGAGGGCCAGGAAGACGCCGGCAATGGTGAGGTAATAGAACAGGTCCCGGATATCGAGCACGCCCCGGGTGATGTCATCAAAGCGGCTGCCGGTGCCGAAGTGTTCCAGCCAGTGCCCGATGCCGTACCCGAACAGGCCGGTGATCACCGGCGCCCCGATGACGTAGAGCACGCCGCAGGTGGCCGTGGTCAGGATGAGCGCGATCACGGCGTTGCTGGTCAGGCTGCTCATGCACAGGCCAATGGCCAGGTAGGCCAGCCCGAGGAAGAGGGTCGCCACATAGCCGCCGATCACGGGGCCCCAGTCCAGCGGGCCGAGCAGGGAGACCGTGATCGGCAGGGGCAGTGTCAGGCCAAGGCCCACAATGAGCAGGGCCAGCCCGGCCAGCAGCTTGCCCGCGATCAGGCTGCCGGGGCTGACCGGCACGGTCAGCAGGGTCTGGAACGTGCCGGAACGGCGTTCCTCGGACCAGCTGCGCATGGTCAGCGCCGCGACGAGGAAGATCAGCAGCAGCGGGAACCATTCGAACAGGGGGCGGAGGTCGGCGGTATTGCGGGCAAAGAAGGCCTCGCCCCAGAAGAAGATGAAGTGGACGGCCACCAGGAACACGCCCAGGAGCAGGTAGGCCGCCGGCGAGGCGAAGAAGCTGCGGAATTCCTTTCGACACACCTGGAAGGTCTCACGCATGGGAAGCCTCCTGGATCACGCTCTCGAACAGGGTTTCCAGATCCCGCCGACGGGGCTCGACGGCGTGCACGCTGAAGCCGACGCCCACCAGGGCGTTAACGGCGGCCGGCACGGCCTTGTCCGTTCCGGAGAGCCGATAGCGGTGACCCTGATGATCGGCTCCCCTATCGATGACCTCCGTCACGCCGGACACGGATTCGAGGACGGCAGCAGGATTACCACTGCCGGAAATCACCATGTCCACGCCCTCGGACGCGGTGAGATCCACCAGCTTTTCATCCACGGCCAGGCTGCCGCTGCGCATGATCAAAACCCGTTCGCAGACGGCCTGCACTTCCTGCAGCACATGGGTGGAAAGGATGACGGTGGCGTCCTGGGCCAGGTCCCGGATCAGGTCGCGCATCTGGTGGATCTGGGCGGGGTCCAGCCCGTTGGTAGGCTCGTCGAGGATCAGCAGTTCCGGTTCATGGAGCAGCGCCTGGGCCACGCCAACGCGCTGCTGATAGCCCCGGGAAAGGGTGTCGATACGGTCCCCGGCTTTCTCGGCCAGGTCCGTGCGGCGGATGCTCTTGGCAATCGCCCGGTCGCGTTGCTCAGGCGGTATACGGCGCAGTTCAGCCATGTACGCCAGGTAGTCGATGACAGTCATCTCGGGCCAGAGCGGGCAGTTCTCCGGCAGATAGCCGATGCGCTGCTGGATGGCGGCGGTGTCCTGGCCCATGACGAGGTCGTCCAACCTTACGGTTCCCGAGGTCGGCTCCAGCGCGCCGGTCATCATCTTCATGATGGTGGTCTTACCGGCCCCATTGGGCCCCAGCAGCCCGACCACTTCGCCGCGCTCGATCCGGAACCCCACTTCCCGGACCGCCGTCAGCGCCCCGTACTGTCTCGTCAGGTGCTCGACTTCAATCATCCGGTGGTCTCCCTGTTTCGGAATCGGATAACCTGCTGGCCGGGGGAATCGATTCCCGGCGGCCGGATTTCAAAAGAATCGGGCGAGACGTTTCAAGAGGTATTACAGAACTGAAATGGGAGAAAAAAGCCTGCCGATAGAAGAGCTTACCCAACGGATCAGGCAATGCCGCGTGTGCCGCGACTGCCCCCGGCACGGCCCGCCGCTGCCCCACGAACCCAGTCCCGTGATGCAGGCAGGCACCGGCGCCCGGGTCTGCATCGCCAGCCAGGCACCGGGGAACAAGGCCCACCAGAAGGGCCTGCCGTTTTACGACCCGTCAGGCGTGCGACTCAGGGAATGGCTGGCGGTCTCCGAGGAGCGCTTCTACGACCCGGAACAGTTCGCCATCGTGCCCATGGGGTTCTGCTTCCCCGGCTATGACAGCAAGGGCGGCGACCTGCCGCCACGGCGCGAATGCGCGGAAATTTGGCATGAATCCGTGTTCGCGGCCCTTCCGAATCTTTCGCTGATTCTGGTCATCGGCCAGTACTCACAGCGTTACCACCTGCCGAAGCGTCACCGCGAGAAGACACTGACGGCAACCGTGGCCAACTGGCGGGCCATCCTTGAGGAAGACAGCGAGCCGGCGGTTCTGCCCATGCCCCACCCTTCCTGGCGCAACAACGCCTGGCTCCGCAACAACCCCTGGTTTGAGGCGGAACTGCTGCCGGAGCTGCGCCGGCGTATCGAGACTCTGCTGGGGCCGGAATCAGGCGCCTGAGGCCACGACCGGGTAGCCCGGCTCGCCCCAGTCCGCCTCCGGATGCCCCATCAGGGTGTCGATGATCACGGGCACCAGCTGCTCGAGGATATTGGCCCCGTCCCGCACCTGCTCCCGGTTGACGGAACTGTTCCAGGTGGAGCCTCCATGCATCATCTGGTTGCGCAGGGTATAGAGTCGCGAGAAAACCAGGCCCAGAACCCGGGCCGTGTCATCCGAGCCCAGGGCCCGGGAGGCGGTCACCTTGGCGCGCTCGAACAGCCCCTGCCACTCCCCGCGGGGCCGGCGCCCGTTCTGGCAGTCCCAGTAGGGCTGGAATACATACTGGTTGTTCAGCAGCATCCGGATGGCATTGGGGAAGGCCGTCCAGACCACTCCCGAGAGGCGCTTCTCGACGTCCAGCGCCACCAGCCGCTCGAGGAACTCACGCAGGACCTTCTGCTCCGGCATTGGCTCCTCCAGGCGCATCTCCTGGGCATAGGCGGCGTTGAAGGCAATCCAGAGGAAGATGAAGCGACCATCCTCGTCATCACAGATTTCCGCCCTCTGCAACCAGCTCAGGGCACGGTGAACGCGCAGGTCCAGAGCATCCGGAAGGTTGTCGCGAATGCCTCTGTGGCGGGCTTTGAGAGATTCAAAATCCTGTGACACGGGAGCTCTCCTGTTTGACCTCTGATCCGAATACGTATAATTTCGTACACCATGACTGAGCGGTTAAGCATCAGTAATCCTTCCGCACGCCGCTTTCTTAACGTCTCTATCTAATCAGACCACGAGGTATTATTGCAGTGATACGGGCTGAAGGCGTCACCAAAGTATTCGGACCCAACCCGGAATCCGTGAAATCTCTGCTGGAACAGGGCAAATCCAAAGATGAAATCCAGTCCGAGACCGGGCATGTAGTCGGGGTCAACAACGCCAGCTTTGAAGTTGGCGCCGGCGAGGTCTTCTGCATCATGGGCCTTTCCGGCAGTGGCAAATCCACCCTCATCCGCTGCATCAACCGTCTCATCGAGCCCACTTTCGGCAAGATCATTCTCAACGACCCGGAACATGGCGAGATGGATATCGCCACCATGGACGGCCCGACACTGAGGCGTGTCCGCTCCCAGCATCTGAGCATGGTCTTCCAGCATTTCGCGCTTTTCCCGCATAAGACGGTTCTTGCGAACGTGGTCTATGGGCTTGAGGTTCAGGGCCGCGACAAGGCCGAGCGCGAGGAACTGGGAAAGAAGTACCTGGAGATGGTCGGACTGGGTGGCTGGGAAAACCACTACCCGGATGAGCTCTCCGGCGGCATGCAGCAGCGCGTGGGCCTGGCCCGCGCCGTGGCCACCGAAGCCAACATCCTGCTGATGGACGAACCCTTCTCCGCGCTGGACCCGCTGATCAAGGTCCAGATGCAGGATGAGCTGATTCGCATCCAGCAGGAACTGGGCCGCACCATTCTGTTCATCACCCACGACCTGGACGAGGCCATGCGCATCGGCGATCACATCGCCATCATGGATGCGGGCAAAATCGTGCAGGTCGGTAATCCGGAAGAGATTCTGGTCAACCCGAAAACCGAGTACGTGGCCAAGTTTGTCGAGCATGCCGACCCGACCGGCGTCATCACAGCGGAAACCGTCGCCCTGCCGTTCAGCGACCGCTACTTCAACAGAGTGGGCGAAGAAGCCGGCAACCAGATCTGGAACCGTACCGGTTACACCGATGTCGAGTTCCATGTGGATACCAATGGCCACCTCGCGAAGATGCGCTGCGAAGGTAATGACGTAGCGCTCCATGAGCTCGAGGAGAAGATCACCGAATCCGGCGGCGCCCCCGAACGCCACACGGACGCCGCCGTCCACTGCACCACGGACACCATTCTCAAACGGGTGCTGCGCGGGCGTGCCTACTCGGAACTTCCGGTCATCGTCCAGGACGCCGAAGGGCGCCTGAAGGGCATCATCGACGAACCGGAGCTGATCCACGGCATTCTCGAGAAACACGGTTACGCACAGGACGACTGAGGCCACCATCATGAACGACCTGATCCCGATGCTCAGCGGTTCCCTGGGCAACCCGTTCGAACTGATTGACCTGCCAGTTGATGACTGGGTCACCTGGTTTGTTGACTGGCTGGTGAACACCTTCCGGGACTTCTTCCGCAGCTGGGTGAGCCCGCCGGTCAAGACCGTTATGGAGGGGGTCCAGTGGCTGCTTACCTCCACGCCACCACTGGCCGTACTGGCCGGCCTGTTCGTCCTCGCCTGGCGCGCCGCCTCCTGGAAAGTGGGTGTATTCGCCGTGGTCGCCTTCGCCTTCATCGGCTTCATGGGCGTGTGGGACGAGCTGATGACCACCCTCTCGCTGGTAATCACCTCGGTGCTGTTCTGTCTCGTCATAGGGGTGCCCATAGGCATCCTGTGCTCGCGCAAGGACATGACCTACACCCTGGTGCGACCGATACTGGACATCATGCAGACCACCCCGCCCTTCGTTTACCTGGTGCCGGCGGTAATGCTGTTCAGTATCGGCAACGTGCCCGGACTGATCGCCACCATCATCTTCGCCATGCCGCCGACCATCCGCCTGACCAACCTGGGCATCCGCCAGGTGCCCGGCCAGTATACGGAAGCGGCCACCGCCTTCGGCTCCACGCCGCGCCAGATCCTGTGGAAGGTCCAGGTACCGCTGGCCATGCCCACCATCATGGCGGGCCTGAACCAGACCATCATGCTGGCGCTGTCGATGGTGGTGATCGCGGCCATCATCGGTGCCGGTGGCCTTGGCCTGCTGGTGTTCCAGGGGCTGAACCGGCTTGATATCGGCCAGGCCTTTGTTGGCGGGCTTGGAATTGTGCTGCTGGCCATGGTGCTCGACCGGATCACCCAGGGTCTGGGTGAGAAGGCCCCGGGCAGCCGGGCCAGCAGTGATGACTGACAACCATCTGTGAAGCGCGGATGCCGCCGGCATCCGTGGGACGACACAGCTCACAGCGATGTGAGTTAAATAAGAGCAATACGGAGGAACGTATTATGAAACGCCTGAAATCCATTTCGCTGAAAGCGCTGGCGCTGGCCCTGGTGGGCTCTCTGGCGCTCAGTGCCCAGGCCGACGATCACAAGTCCATGCCCGGTGAGGGCGTAAGCGTCCAGCCGGCTGTAGCTACATGGACCTCCGCCATTCCGGTGAGCTGGGTCTATGCGGAACTGCTGACCGAGCTGGGCTACGACGTCCAGGATCCGATTTCCCTCCAGAACCCGGTGGCCTACCTGGCCATGAGCGAGGGCGACGTGGACTACTGGCCCAACGGCTGGTTCCCGCTGCACAACCCGCAGCTGCCCGACAACTGGGATGAGAATGGCACCATCTTTGATCCGCTGTGCAAGGGCTGCGGCATCCAGGGCTACCTGGTGAACAAGGAAGCCGTTGAGAAGTACGACATCACAGGCATCATGGACATCGTGGAAAACGAAGAGATCCGCAATGCCTTTGACCACGACAACGACGGCAAGGCCGAGCTCTACGGCTGCCCGCCCGGCTGGGGTTGCCACGAAGGCATCAACGCCATGATCGACAAGTTCGAACTGGGCGACCGCATCGACCACGTGGATGCCGGCTATGCCGCGAACTTCACGGAAGCCATGTCCCAGATCGAACAGGGCAACCCGACCCTGTACATGACCTGGGGCCCCAGCGCCTGGATCCTCAAGCTGGTACCGGGTGAGGACGTTATGTGGGTCAACGCGCCCGGCATTGTCGAAAGCGAGAACGAAAAAGCTTCCGGCATCACCGGCGCCGTAACCGATCCCATCCAGATGGGCTTCGTTGCGGCTGACATCCAGGTTGCCGCCAACAACAACTTCCTCAAGGAGAACCCGGCCGCTGAGGAACTGTTCCGTCAGGCGGAAGTACCGCTGAAGTGGATCAGTCAGGTTGACGGCAAGATGAGCGAGCAGGACCTGGACGACGACGAAGTCCGGCCCCTGGCCGCTGAGTGGATCGATCAGAACCGCGACATGGTCGACAAGTGGCTGAAGGCGGCGCGCGAAGCGGCCAAGTAAGCCAGTACGATCCAACCGGATCGGAAAAGAAAGAAGGGGGCTCTGCGGAGCCCCCTTTTTTGTGCCCGGTCACCGGGCCGGGGTGCAGGCCAGCCGGTAGGCGGCGGGTGTCACCACCAGTGCGATCACCGTCGCAAGCAGAAGCCCCACGCCGAAGGTCTGGGCAAACGGCGGCCAGAGGGTGCCGCCGGCCACCATCAGGGGCACCAGACCACCAAAGGTGGTCATGGTGGTGGAGCCGATGTGGCGGAACGTGGGCCCTGTGATCACGTCGACCATGGCGGCGGCATCACCGTCCCGCGCGTGGTCATCGTCGTCCAGGGCAGCGATCATGATGATGGTGGCGTTGATGGCCACTCCCACCAGCCCCATGATCCCCACGATGATGATGAAACCGAAGGGGTGCCCGGCCAGGGCGAGAGCCAGCAGGCCCAGGCCAAAGGCCTGAGCGCCGCTGAAGAAGACAATCCCCGCCCGCCGGAAGGAATTGAAGGTCAGGGCCACCGCCGCGACCATCATCAACACAAGGATGGCGACGGAGCTCAGAAGCCGGGTGACGGCCTCGTTGCGCTCCTCGGCCTCACCACCGGTTTCCAGCCGGTACCCGGGAGGCAGATCCAGTTCCGCCTCCAGTTTGCCTTTAAGGCGCCGCATCACCGTGGGCGCCAGTTCCCCAACCTTAAGGTACCCACGGACCAGCTGGACCCGCTCGCCCTGGCGGCGCTGGATGCGCCGCCAGGACGGCGTCAGCTCCTGCTCCGCCAGGGCCGACACCGGGATACCACCCCGGCCCTCGCCGCCACGGATCAGGGCACTGCCGAGCATACTGCTCTGACTGCGCCAGGGCTCCGGGTAGCGCACCTGGACCGGCATCTGTTCCGTTTCCTCCAGCATGAAGCCACCATCACGCCCGCTGAGAAGGGCGTTGAGCTGGCCAGCCACCCGCTCCGCGTCCAGTCCCAGCGCCGCGATCTCCTCCTGGTCCGGGGTCAGCTCAATCCGGGGCTGGTCCCGGTTGACCAGGGTATGCACATGGGTCACTTCCGGCAGAGCGTGCATGAAACCGGCGATGCGCTCGCCCAGATCCGCCAGCACCGGCAGTTCCGGGCCATAGAGGCGCAACTCCAGGGGTGCCGCCACCGGCGGGCCCTGTTCATAACGCCGCACCAGCGTCTGGGCGTCAGGGAAGGCCTCATCAAGCCGTTTCTGCAGCGTCCGGATCGCCGGGATCGTCCGCTCTGCCCCGGCAGTATCCACAATGGCCTGGATAAAGGCGGGATTGCTGTCCTCACGCCCCACCAGGTTGTAATAGACCTTGGGCGCGTTGCCGCCCGCGACCATCCAGACGTCCTGCACCCCTTCAACATCCCGGATGACCGGGGTCATACGCTGCGCGACGTTCCGGGCGCGATCCACCGAGGCGCCGGGTTCAAGGCGGACCTGGATATGGAACTGGTCCCGGTCCGCCGCTGGGAAGAAGCTGATCGGCAGCATCGGCAGTATCACGGCGCCGCTGATGGGCAGCAGCAGTGTCAGGCCTATGGCAATGACGGGGCGCCGCAGTGTGATCCCGATGAAGGAACGCAGCCAGCCCATGGCCCGCCCCGGCCCCGAGGCGGAGGCGGATGTCAGCCCGGTCAGAAGCAGGGGGCTCATGGCGGGAATCACCAGCAGCGCCACCAGGTAGGAGCTGATCAGCGCCAGGATCACCGCAATGGCCAGCGGCCCCACGAACTCGCCCGCTCCGCCAGGCATAAGCACAATCGGCATGAACGCCAGGATGGTGGTGAGCGTGCTAGCCAACAGCGGACCAGCGAAGTGGCGCAGCGTCCAGCGGACGGCCTCAGTGTGGGAATCCCCCTGGCCAAGGCGCTCACGCAGGGCGTTGGTCACCACAATGGCGTTGTCCACGATCAACCCGATCGCCACGATAATGCCCGTGATGCTGATCTGGTGGATATTGACTCCGAAGACCCGGAACAGGCTCAACACCAGCAGCATGGTCGCGGGAATGGCCAGCCCCACGGCGGCCGCCCCGCGCCAGCCCAGGGTCAGGAACAGCAGGGCCACAACGATGACCAGCCCCATCAGGAGGCTGCCGACAACGCCTTCCAGCCGCTCCTGGGTATAGAGGCTCTGGTCGAAAAGAACCCGGGTCTCGATCCCGTCCGGCAGTTCCGCCCGCATCTCATCCAGGACGCTCCTGGCCTGCTGCGACCAGCTGTCGATACGGCCACCACCGGCCATGCGGGCGCCCACCAGGATGGTTTCCTCGCCATTGAGCAGCGCGTGCTGTTCCGGTGGGTCGGCCACGCCCCGCTCCACGTCCGCCAGGTCACCCACTTTCAGGCGCTGGCCCTCGTCGATGCTGATGGTGACATCCCGGATCCGCTCCAGGTCCGCGAAATCCCCCCGCAGCGTCACCGCCCGGCGCGACTCGCCGTTGTCCAGAACACCCGCGGGACGACGGGCATCGGAGCCGGCCACCCCCCGCGCCATGTCCTCGGCGGACAGTCCAAGCTGCGCCAGCTCGGCCGGATCCGCGTGCAGGCGGATCACCTCGGCGGCGCGACCGAACAGGTTGGTGTAGTCGGTGCTCGGCATGGCCCGGAACCGCTCCTCCAGGCGCTCCGCGTGGCGCCCCAGGGCGTTGTGGCTGATGCCCGGATCCTCACGCGTCAACGCGATCACCATGGAGAAGGCGTAGAAGCGGTCATCAATCAGACGCGGGCGTGATGCCTGGTCCGGCAGGTCCGGACGGGCATCCGCCAGCTTGTCCCGCACCCGGCTCCAGACGGGTTCGACCTCCGTCACCTCCTCGAGGAGCTCAATCGCGATGCTGGAGACCCCCTGTCGGGAGGCGGACGAGAGCACCTTGACCTCCTTGAGGGTACGGATCTCGTCTTCAAGCGTCTGCGTGACCAGCGCCTCGACCTGTTTCGGGTCCGCTCCCGGGAAGGTGGTGAGAACCCGTGCATTACGCGCCGTGATGCGTGGATCCTCGAGGCGTGGCAGGGTCTGGATGGCCGCCAGCCCCGAGACAATCAACAGCCCCACCGCCATCACCAGCAGGCGACGGTTGAACAGCAGCCGTTCAATCACCGTCGCCACCCTCTTCCGCAATGCGCACACGCTGGCCCGGCACAACCCGGTGGGTACCGCCATCGATCACCTCCATGCCCGCTTCGAGTGGGCCGCGGACCAGAACCCGCCCATCGTGGCTGTAGAGCCATTCCACGTTCACGCGCCTGATCCGGTGCGCTTCCTCCCCATCCGGTTCCAGGACCAGTACGGCCCAGAGGCCGGAACGGGCCCGGGTCAGCGCGGATTCAGGCAGGACATGGCCGCTTTGCGACACCTCGGTGGCATGGCGTAGATGGGCGATCTGCCCCGGAACAACCGGGGCGCCAGCATCCAGTGCCACGCGCAGGGTGCGTGTGCGCCTCGCCGGATCCAGCTCCGGAAGCCGCTCGATCACGGTACCTTCCAGCGATTGGTCACCCACCCTCAGCGAGACACGGTCACCGCTGCTGTAGGCCGCTGCCGTACCTGCCGGCATACCAATGCGGGCCTCCAGGCTTTCGGGGTCCAGCACCCGGAAAGCCGACGTTCCGGTCGAGACCAGATCGCCCTGATCCACCATCCGGCGGGCCACAACGCCATCGAACGGCGCCCTGAGGCGGGCGTCATCCAGATTGGCCTGAACCCGGTCGCGACGCCCCTCAAGCCCCTGGAGCTGGCCTTCCAGGCGCCGGCGTTCCGCCTCGGCCCGATCCACATCACGCTGGGTACTGGCGCCATCACGGCGGAGGTTGCGCTGGCGCTCCTCCTCCTGGCGGGCCAGATCCAGGCTGGCCCGGGTGGCGGCGATCTCGCCTTCCACCTCCTTCAGCGAGGCCCTGAGGCGGCGATCATCCAGAACCGCGAGCACCTGCCCCTGGGTGACAGCATCCCCTTCCCGGACCTCGATGCGGGCCACACGCCCTTCCGGCTCAAAAGCCAGGGTGCTGGCCCGCCGCGGCTCCACTAGCCCGGTGTGGCGGGTCACCTGCGGGAAGCTGTCCACGGCCTCGGGCGTACTGGTGCTGACGGGCAGCAACCGTTCGTCATTGGCGTCCGCGGTGGTCTGTGTGCTGGCCCAGGCACGCATTATGATCAGGGCCACGGCGAGGACCGCCAGTGCCACCAGCACCCGCGGTCGTTTCCATTGGTCAGTCATGGTCAGGCTTCCCGGCTGTTTTCTTGTTGTACCGCTTGGCATACGATCCGCGCGAAAGCTTAACAGAAGGCAACCCATAGCACCCTATCTATCCGGGCGATTTCCCTGACCTGAATGACGGGCCCCACTGGAATCCAAAGTCTTGCATCACCTCTCAGATCCACGCTTGCCGTGGGTGGTAACCTTGCTGGCCGGAACTGGGACACCACGAGTGACTGCCATGGGAATGAACACCCGCGCCTGCATCCTTTGTCTGCTGATCGCCCTGCTCAGCCTTGGCGGCTGTACGGTCCACCAGTCCATCGGCCATGATGCCGGCGCCTTCCTGCGGGATGTGGACGGTGAGCGCTTCCGTCCCGTGCCCAAACACAAATGGGACAGCAACAACCACGCCCTGCTCTATGTCTACCGCCCACAGTCGGAGTGGGGCGACCAGGAGCTCATGGCGCCCAGCTTCTACGTGGACGGCCACCACTACGTGAATCTGCGCAGCGGCGGCTACACCTGGCTGGAAATCCTCCCCGGCACCCGCGAGCTGGACATGAGCCGCCCCTTCTTCGGGATTGAAGGCATCGGGTTCCGCTTCTCCCATCTCCTGGATGCCGAACTGACAATGGAGGCGGGCGAGATCTACTTCCTGCGCTACTCCGAGGTCAGCGAAACCGACTCCATGGACCCGCGCCTGCCCGATGATCATCCCCTGAGCCGTGGTGCCGCACGGCTTGTTACGCAGGAAGCCGCCATGAAGGAACTGCGCCGGACCCGCTTCATGGAGAGCGTGCTGCTCGCCACCAACCATGCCGGCACCTCCATTGTGGCGGACAACCGCGAGGCGGATTACCAACGCCGACGCAAGGCACTTATGGAAAAGCGTAAAGAGGAGGTCGAACGCATGAAGGAGCAGGGCCATTACGAGCCCGCTCCCTGGTACTGGCCCTGGGGCGGCGGGCCTTCCCGGCCACTGGAGACGGATCGCAAACTCCGCCAGCTTGAAAGGGAACGGCAGCAGAGGCTGGCCGCACAGGAAGGCGAAGGCCACTGGTGGTGGCCGTTCTGAGCGCCGTACAGTAGTATGGCGGCGTTATGAGTGCCAACACGATATCCCTTAACCGCAACACAGACCAGCTTCCGCAGGACGGCCGCCCCGTATGGCTTTTCGGGTACGGGTCACTGATCTACAAGGCGGGCTTTGACTATATCGAGACGCGGCCGGCCACCATCCAGGGCTGGAAGCGACGTTTCTGGCAGGGCTCCCACGACCACCGCGGCACCCCCGACAGCCCCGGGCGCGTCGCAACCCTGATTGCCGATGCCCAGGCCTCCTGCACTGGCCTGGCATACCGGGTGACACCGGATGTTTTTGAACAGCTGGATGTACGCGAGAAAAATGGCTATCTGCGCCTGATCCGCTCTCTCAGGCTGGACGATGGCAGCGACGCAGAGGGCCTTGTCTACATCGCCACCGAAGACAATGCTGCCTGGCTGGGGCCGGCTACAGAAGCCGCCATTGCACGGCACGTAGCCGCTTCCGAAGGGCCGAGCGGACCCAACAGCGACTATGTGCTCGAACTGGCGGAAGCGCTGCGGGCCATGGGCGTGGATGATCCGCATGTGTATGCGATTGAACGCCATCTCAGGGCTGTCCTTGATGGGGACAATAAACCCGCCTATAGTTACAGCCAGTCCCCTGAGACCTGATGAGTCAATCACGTGTCCGATAATGACAAGAACAGACCCGTCAGGGACGCGAGCCTAGCCGAACCCGCGCTTGCCGTTGCCACAAGGCGACTGCGCACTGATTTCCAGCTCTCGATCATTACGCTGCTGGGCGCGGCCGCCCTGTTCGGCATTATTCCTTTTGGCGTCTACCGGTTCCTGGAAACCAATTACCTCGCCGGCGCTGCCGATTCACTGATTTCCTTCGGAATCCTCAGCAGCGTGATCTATGCGTGGCTGTCCGGCGATACGGAGAGGACGGGGTTCGCGCTGGCGGTCTTCTGCTGTGTTGCGGGGGCGGTCATCGGCTCCATTCTGCCGGAAGTGGGGCACCTCTGGAGCTACCCTATACTGGTGGCCAGCTTCTTCCTTACACGGCCGATCATCGCCATCAGTCTCAATACCGCCATGGTCGTGGCCATCATCATCCATGGCACCTCCCTGCCCTCGGGAGAGAGCCTGTGGGCCTACTTTGCCACGGCCACGGTGGTCAGCGCCTGCGCCTTCATCTTCGCGATCCGTAACCAGCAACAACGCAAGGAAATGGCCGTTCTGGCCCGCCGCGACCCGCTCACCGGCATACGCAACCGCCGCTCCATGGATGATGCCCTGCAGCTGGCCGCCTCCACCGCCAGCCGCACCGAAACCCCCTATGCCCTGGTCATGCTGGACCTGGACCACTTCAAGGCCATCAACGACAAGCACGGCCATGGCCTGGGTGACGAGATCCTGGTCAACCTGGCCAGGATGGTGGAACGCAATACCCGCCAGAGCGATCAGCTGTTCCGCTTTGGCGGCGAAGAATTCGTGCTGCTCATGCCGGGCGTGGACTCTGACGGCATGAGCGCCGTGGTCCAGGGCCTGCGCCAGAAGATCCGGTCCACCCTGAGAAGTCCCGATGGTCCCGTCACCGCCTCCTTTGGCGCGGCTCACCTGGGAGCGGATGAAAGCTGGGAGGACTGGCTGAAGCGTGCGGATGATGCGCTCTATCAGGCCAAGGAGAGAGGCCGTGACTGTGTCATAATCGCCAGCGACCGTGAACAGCCCGCCGGCTGATCTCAGCTCACGAGCCGAACCCAGTATCCCGAGCGCTGAACCCGCCCCTCATCCACCAGTTTCTCCAGGTGGGCTTCCAGTGAGCGCGCAGCCACCGGATGGATAGCCGCCGGCACGTCGTCATAGACCCGGGGCAGCAATGCTTCCGTCTCAATACCTTCCGGCGCCTCGGCCAGGCAGTCCAGAACCTTGTGCTCGCGGCGATGGCGGTGGGTGATCAGATAATCGAACACCGCCCAGGGATCGGCCATCAGCTGGCCATGCCCCGGCAGCAGATACGCCACCGGCTCATCCAGAAGACGCCGCAGCGTGGCCAGATAATCCCCCAGATGCCCGTCCGGCGGGTCAATGACCACTGTGGAGGACTGCATCACCAGATCCCCGGCCAGCAGTAGCCCATCCGGTTCCCACAGGAACGCCAGATGATTAGCAGCATGCCCGGGTGTACTCAGCACCCTCAGCCCCGGTACCAGGTAATCCCCGTCTGCTGGCTCATGATCCGGCGCAAGATCGTAGTCGTGATGCGCCAGGCCTCCTGCAGGGCGCCGGAACACCAGCCGGGCGCCAGTGCGTTCGCGCAGCCGATGGCTGGCCGGTGTGTGATCCAGATGCGTGTGGGTGAGCAGTATGCGGTCGATACGCCCCCCGGTGGCAGCGAGGATGGCCTCAACATGAGCGCCATCATCCGGCCCCGGATCCACCACCAGCATCTCCTCGTCCGTACGCAGGATGTAGGTGTTCGTGCCCGGCCCTGTCATGACACCCGGGTTGGGAGCAGTCAGGCGGGTGATGGCCGGAGTGATCGCAACCGCCTCGCCCGGTTCGATGCGTCCGGTCGTGTGCCCACCGGCTGCGGGGTCCAGGAAACGGGCCTCGTCGTATCCTGCCGCTCCGGCAGCCAGGCTGCTATTGCGGATCGGCCAGTCCTCTGCCGGCGCTTCATAGGGAACCAGATACGCCATTGATGCAACCAGATCGGCGACGCTCCGGAATCCCCGGATCTGCCTCAGCGTGCCCAGTGTCGGCGGCACCAGCAGGCGCTCACCACGGCCATGCTCCTCCAGAGCCTGCTCCGGTGTCAGCCAGAAGGCCTCGGTGGTTTCCGTACCATCCGGCCAGGCGGTCTGTCCCGCCGGCACTGGCGCCAGGAAGAAGCGGGTATCAAAACGCCGCGGGGGCCCTGGGGGCGTGATCCAACGCCCCAGATAGAAGAGTCCATCCGCGGCGGGCGTCAGCCCGGCGCGCCCGCAGTAATCGGCCAGCGACTGCTCGCCGGCATCCAGCCGCCGCCGTTCATCGAGCTCCGGCACTGTATGCGTGGTCAGCCCTCCGGCATCGTCCCGGACCACCAGAACGCCCGCTTCCTCAAAGCACTCCCTGAGCGCTGTGGTGCGATCCACCAAGGCCCCATCCAGATCACTGACCGCCCCGCCCGGAAACACATCGAACCCCGGCAGGAAGACCGCGTCCCTGGTACGACGCAACAGCAGTACCTCCGGGCCACCGGCGCCATCACGCGCCAGCACCAGGGTCGCTGCTTCACGTATCTCAGTCATGGCCACTCAGCAGGTCGCCTCCATCGCTACCTTGCCCCGGGTATGCCGGGTTTCAATGTGACGGTGGGCATCCTCGGCATGATAGAAGGGATAAATCTCGTCCACGTGCACCCTGAGCCGACCCTCATTCACCCACTGGCGCAGCACGTCCAGGTCCGCGCGATTGGAATGCACGATCACAAGCCGGTTGCGCTTCTGGAGACCCAGCCGGGCCAACCCTTCTGCAGGCAGGCTGTGACCGCTGGGAATGGTGTTCACATAGCGCCCGCCCCGCACCAGCGTGTCGCTGAAGTCACCGACCCGGTAATTGCCGAAGACATCGAACACCGCATCAAAGGGGCCGGGAATGGCGGGGGCCGATGTCTGCTGGTAGTCCACAGCCTCGTTCGCCCCCAGATCACTCACGAACTTCAGGTTACGCTCACTGCACACGGCGGTGACATGGCAACCGAGATTGCGGGCAATCTGCACCGCGAAGTGGCCAACGCCACCGCTGGCGCCATTGATCAGAACCCGCTGCCCCGGCTGGACACCGGCGCAGTCGCGCAGCGCCTGCAGGGCGGTGAGGCCGGCCAGAGGAATGGCCGAGGCCTCGGCAAAGGACAGCCCCTCCGGACAGGGAGCCACCTCATCCGCCTCCAGCACCGCGTACTCAGCATGGACGCCACCGTGGAAACGGTTGCTCATACCGAATACCGGCTGCCCTACTTCCAGGCCCCGGACACGGTCCCCGATTCGGGAGATCTCCCCGGCCATATCCAGACCGCTGACCCGCGGCAGGGGTTCGCGGTCAAGGAATCGCAGGAAGGTGCTGAACATCCCCTTGCGCAGCAGCACATCCTTGGGATTCAGACCACCCGCCCGGACACGCACCTGGACCTGGCCGGGACCAACTGCCGGTTCCGGCCAGTCATCCACCCATTCCAGCACATTGGGTTGTCCATAGGCCCTGTAGATGATGGCTTTCATGGTGGCGCTCCCTGACCAGAGACACGGACTTTACGCCATTGTAGCCGTCAACCAGCCAGTTTTCCTCTGTATTTACAGGCCCATACTATTTCCGGGGGCCCGAGCACTGCCCCCTTTGTCGTCACGGATTGCGGTACTCGGCTTTCGGCCCCAGATAGTACCACCAGTTCACCACCAGGCAGACGGCGTAGAAAACCGCGAAGGCGTACAGCGCATTCTCCGGGGTGGTCGCCTTGATCTGTTCCCCGAAAACCTTGGGAATGATGAAAGCGCCATAGGCCGCTACGGCGGATGTCCATCCCAGAACCGGACCAGCCTGTTCAGTGTTGAATACCTGGGCGATGGTCCGGAATGTCGACCCGTTACCGATTCCAGTTGCCGCAAAAAGCAGCAGGAACAGCAGCAGGAAGGGCATGAAGAATTCCTGCGGTGTCTGCGAGGCATAGGCCAGCTGCATGTAGTAGGCCACCCCCAGGGAGCTGGCGATCATCACCACCGCCACGATGCCGGTGACCAGTGCACCCCCTACCTTGTCCGCGATCCAGCCGCCAACAGGTCGAATCAGCGCGCCGATGAAGGGGCCCATCCAGGCGTACATCAATGCGGACGGACCGGCAGGATTAGCCGTGTCATGCGTCATGACGCCATCCACCATGATGTGCTGATAGCCGAAGATGACCTTGATCGCCAGCGCAAAGCCCGCCGAGAAGCCGATGAAGCTGCCAAAGGTCATGGTGTAGATGAGGCTCATGATCCAGGTGTGCTTGTTCGAGAAGATCTTGAACTGGCGCTGGAGATTCGGCTTGATCTCACCCGGAATCAGCTTCAGAAGCATCACCGTTGTGAACAGAATGCCCGCAATGACCGGCCACTTCACCCAGTCCGGGGTACCCAGTCCAACCGGGGCGGGAAGGATGATGTAGAGACCGACGGCGGCGGTGAAGAAGCCGATCAGCAGCATCCCCGTGATCTTGCCAAACGCGCTCAGCGGACTGCCGATGTTCGGCGATACGCCCTCGGTCCGGATATTGTCCATACCAAACCAGCCCGCGAAGGCCAGCGGAATCAGGAACAGCAACCAGACATAACCGGCATTGTGGATAAAGGTCTCACTGCCGGCGGGAATCTTGCCGATCAGGGTGCCGGAACCGTTTTCCAGGATCATGGGAGCGCCACCGAAGACACCGATGGTCATGAACAGCGGCACCAGGATCTGCATGGTCGTAACACCGGCATTACCCAGCCCGGCATTGAGCCCCAGGGCAAGGCCCTGTTTCTTCTTGGGGAAGAAAAAGCTGATGTTCGACATGGAGGAGGCGAAGTTGCCGCCGCCGATACCAGAGAGGAAAGCCAGGATCTGGAAGACCCAGAGCGGGGTTTCCTTACTCTGAAGGGCCAGGCCCGTTCCGATGGCCGGAATCATGAGCAGGGCCGTGGTAAAGAAGATGGTGTTACGACCACCCGCAATGCGGATGAAGAAGCTGCTGGGAATCCGCAGTGTGGCACCGGTCAGGCCAGCGATGGCCGTCAGTGTGAAGAGTTCTTCCTTGGGGATCGGGAAGCCCAGATTGTCCATCTGGACCGTGATGATCCCCCAGTAGAGCCACACCGCAAAACCGCACAGCAGACTCGGGATGGAAATCCACAGGTTGCGGTTGGCGACTTTCTTACCCTTTGACTCCCAGAAGTCTGGGTCTTCCACATCCCACTTATTGATTTCACCCATAACAAGGCTCCGTATCTATCTGTATGAATCGGGTTCCGCGGGAGGCTCGACCTCCCGCTTCTGTCTCAGCTTTTTGCGGCATTGCCCTCACGCCCGTAATCAAGCTGGATTTCCGGGAGGTAGCGGGCGCTTTCCTCTTCTCCACGCTCCGGGTGGCGGCGACGCTCCATGCGTACGATGGCACCGTGCATCCACAGCAGCGAGACCAGCACCAGAAGGAAGAGCAGCATGAAGCAGCTTGTCCAGACACCCAGCACGTCATTCAGTACGCCGAAGATGATCGGCAGGAAGAAACCACCGAGGCCACCGATCATCCCCACAAGACCGCCCACGGACCCCACGTGATCGGGGTAGTAAACCGGGATGTGCTTGTAGACTGCTGCCTTGCCGAGCGACATGACAAACCCGAGCACGACAGTAATCAGTGCGAAAACTGCCAGCGGTACGCCAAAGGCGAATTCAATGGGCCCATCAATGCCCTGGATGACGTAGCGGGTCTGGGGGTAGCTCAGAACAAAGAGGCAGAGCAGGGAAACGCCATAGGTCCAGTACATCACCGCACGGGCGCCGATCCTGTCGGACATCCAGCCTCCCAGGGCCCTGAATACTGAGGCCGGAAGCGCGTAGAGCGCGGCGAGCATGCCTGCCTGTTCCAGGCTGAGGTCGTAGACGCTGACGTAGTAGTTCGGCAGCCATGAAGCGAGGGCCACAAAGGCACCAAAGACAAAGAAGTAGTAGAGCGAGAAGCGCCAGACCTGAAGCTTCTTCAGCGGAGCCAGCTGCTCCTTCACCGGCATGGGCTGCGTGCCCTCTTCGACCCGACGCTTGAGACGCGGGTCATTCTCGGTCATGAACCAGAAGAGCACGGCCATGCCGGCAAGAATGGCGGCATAGACCTGGGCCGTCATTTCCCAGCCAAGGGCCACTACCAGAAAGGGCGCTCCGAAGTTGGTGACAGCGGCACCAACGTTACCGGCTCCAAAAATGCCGAGGGCTGTTCCCTGGTGTTTTTTGTCGTACCACTCCGAGGTGTAGGCAATCCCGACGATGAAAGAGCCGCCGGCCAGACCAATGCCCAGAGCAGCAACCAGAAAGAGGCCATAGGTTGTCACTGTTGAAAGGAGGAAGACTGCCACGGACGTGGCCAGCATCAGGATCGTGAAGACCAGCCGTCCACCAAAGCGCTCGGTCCACATGCCAAGGAAAATCCGGCTTATGGAACCGGTCAGAACCGGTGTCGCCACCAGGAGCCCGAACTGCGTGTCGGATAGTCCAAGATCCTGTTTGATTTTCACCCCGATCACGGAAAAGATGGTCCAGACCGCGAAACACGTGGTGAAGGCAAGCGTGGAAAATGCGAGTGCCTTATGGGCTCGCGGTGGGTCGTAATCGTGTTCACTCAGCATCGTCAGCTCCTGTTCGATCGGCGGTCACACTGTACTTTGTGACCTTCGGGCACAGAGTAACCAGATAAGGAGCATTTTAACTACAGGTTTATTTCCAAATAATCAGGAAGTTACCCATATAGGGGTAGAACCGGAAAAGTTGAGGTAGATCAAAGCGGCCTCAGGATGGCCAGCGCAAAGATCGCTGCAAGCTGAACCAGTGCCACAAGCGCCGCCATACCCCTTACCCCGGTCGGCCGCGTCTGATCCAGTGCCCACTTGCCGGCCAGGATGTAGCCTACCAGCAGGATCACCTTGCCGGTCAGCCAGTGGTGAACGAACGGCATCCAGCCGCTGAGGGCCAGCAGCCCCAGTGCGGCGGCCAGCAGGGCGGTATCATTAAGGTGGGGAACCCAGCGCAGCGGTGTACCCCGCCAGCCCGGCCGACCAGCCGCATCCAGCCCCAGGCGCAGCAGCATCAGGGCTGCGGTGGTATAGGCGGCCAGCATGTGCACACCCTTGACGATGTGATAGAACTCCATAGTCGACCCCGGACACTAAGATTTATTTAAAATATATCTTAACTGGGTTACACTGACTCTGTCATGCGATATGGCAGCAGCACAATGACGGACTGTCTGATGCTCTTCAAAGCGTTCTGGCGCCTGCTCGCGTCCCTGGCGGTGCTCCTGGGCGCCCTGGGGGTAGCCCTTCCGGGCCTGCCCACGGTGCCCTTCCTGCTGGTGGCCGCCTGGGCGGGGAGTCATGGCTGGCCGGAACTGGAACAGCGCCTGCTGGACCATCCGCGCTACGGCCCCTCCATCCGGGCCTGGCGTGAACAGCGGGCCGTGCCCAGAAGAGCGAAATGGGCCGCCTCCGTGCTGATCGCCATCAGCGTGACCATGCTGGTGGTCTCGCCGGCGCCGGAGCTGCTGCGCTGGGTGCTGCCACCGTTCCTGCTGTGCGTCACGATCTGGCTATGGAGTCGACCCGATGGCTGAACCGCTCAACTCGCCACCCCCCCTGTCCCCTGTCACGCTGTTCAGCTACCCCTTCCGTATCTTCTTTCTGTCACTGGCCGTGCAGGCTGTGGTGATTGTCCCACTCTGGGTGGGCGCCGTCACCGGGCGGCTGGACCTGCCGCTGGCAATTCCGGCACTGGCCTGGCACCAGCACGAGATGGTCTTTGCCTGGCTGCAGGCCGCCATTGCCGGTTTCCTGCTGACCGCGGTCTGTGTCTGGACGGGCACCACGCGCACCCATGGCTGGCCGCTGGCGGGGCTCTGGGGCGTCTGGCTCATGGGGAGGCTGGTGATCACGCTCGGGGAATCGCTGCCTGAGTGGCTGGTCATCGGCGTGAACCTGCTGTTCCTGCCGCTGCTCATGCTGGATGCGGGGATGCGTGTGTGGCGGGCACGCCAGCCGCGCCAGATCCCGATACTGCTGGTTCTCCTCGGGCTCTGGCTGATGCAGGCGACCTTTCTCATCAGCGGCAGCGGCACTGCCCTCGACGGTGCCCTGCTCATGGCCATGACACTGATGCTGATCATTGGAGGCCGCATCACCCCCAACTTCTCCATGGGCTGGCTGCGGACCCGGGGGCTCTCTACTGACGGCATCACCATCATTCCCTGGCTGGAGAAACTGGTTCTGGGTGTGATGGCACTGACCTTCCTGAGTGTGCTCGTACTGCCTGACCCGGTTACGGGCATCCTGGCACTGGTGGCCGGAACCGTGGCACTGGTCCGCATCCTGCTCTGGCGCGGATGGCGGGTAGCCCGTGAACCGCTGCTGTGGATCCTGCACCTGTCGCTGCTGTGGATTCCAGTAGCGCTCTGGCTTCTCGCAGCCAGCCGCTTTAACGCCATACCCGAGACGGTCTGGGTCCACGCCACCGGCCTGGGCGCCATGGGCGGACTCATTCTGGGCGTAATCAGCCGCGTGGTGCTGGGCCATACCGGTCGCACACTGGTTCTGCCGGGCGGTATGGTCACTGCTTTCGTAATGATCCACCTGGGAGCCCTGATCCGGGTCGTCACCGGCGCCGGCGGCATGGCCTGGCAGACGGGCATCAGTGTCAGCGCCCTGCTGTGGATGATCGCCTTCGGGCTCTTCCTGTTCCGCTACACGGGCATCCTTGTGCGGCCACGCGTTGACGGGAGGCCTGGCTGATGCGACTGACGCGCCACACCGACTACGCCGTGCGCATGCTCATGTTCCTGGCACTGCGCGACGGCCAGCTGGGCACCATCCGCGAGATTGCCAATGCCTACGGCATCTCCCGCAACCACCTGATGAAGGTGGCCCATGAGCTGCAACGCCACGGCTACCTGGAAACCATCCGCGGCAAGGGCGGTGGCCTGCGCCTGGCGTTGCCGCCCGAACGGATCATGCTGGGGGATCTGGTCCGCACCATGGAGCCGGATCTGAAAATCGCGGAATGCTTCGGATGTGATAACCAGTGCGTGATCACGCCCAGCTGCCAGCTGAAGTTCGTGCTGGATGAGGCCCTGGGGGCGTTCCTGAAGGTTCTGGACGGTTACAGCCTGGAGGATGTCACCTCACCACGGGCCCAGAAACTGCGACAGCACCTGGCGCTGACACTGGAAGGCGAGCCGACGCCGGCTCTCAACAGCAGGCCGGGAACCTGAAGACCGGCCTGTTCAGAGTGCGCCGAATCTCAGCCCGCCGTACTGCTCGCCCACCAGCCGCTCCAGGAAATCCAGATCCCTGAGCCCGATAGGGCTGCGCTCCGGCGCCAGGATCCCCTCGCGCCGGAAGTCATTGAGCACCCGGGAGACTGTCTCCTCACGGACACCGAGCATCAGGGCCACCTGCTTCTGGCGGCATGGCAGGCGGATCTCACGGCTTTCCTGCTCCTCATGGAGCTGCAGCAGGAAGGCGGCCACCCGCTGTTCGGCGGAACTGGCCGTGAAGAAATCCACCTGGTTGAAGGAGCTCTGAAGCCGTTCACTGGTCTGTTCCAGAAGGCGGGAAGCGAAGGGACCGTTGGCCTCGGCCAGGGCTCGCAGCTGGCGCGCCGGGACCCCGAACACCCGACTGCGCAGCGTCGCCCGGTAACTCATGATGTAGCCACTGCCATTGAGAAACGCGGCCGTCAGCGCCACCAGACGCCCGGGGCCGTGGGTGCAGAAGAACTTCTCGTCACCATTCTCGGTGTAGCGCACACCGGCAATCTGGCCGCTGTCGACCACCCCACAGTAATGGGCTGACTGCCCCTCACTGAACAGCAGTTCTCCGGCGCGGGTTTCCAGCCGCACCGTCGCTCCGATCAGGTTATCAAGCTCACGCCGGGACAGGCTCCGGAACGGGCTGTACGCGAGCAGCCGCTCACGCAGGCGTTGCGCTTCATCGTTCCGGATCCGTGTCTCCTGCATTCACTCCAACTCACTCTGTTTCCCGGTGAAGGCCTGGGCCTATCCCACGAATTCCTGCAGTCCCGCCCTGTCCAGGAGGGTGACCTGACGCTGGGCAACCTGGATCAGCCCGCGGTTACGCAGCTCCTTGAGCACACGGGACAGGGTCTCAGGCTGCATGGCCAGCTGCGAGGCCAGGAGCCCCTTGGGCAGAGGCAGTTCCACTACCACCCCGGTGTTGCGCCGGTCCGCGCCCGGAACCAGGCTGAGCAGATACTGGACCAGCCGCTCCCGGGCGTTCTGCGCCGTCAGAATGGTGCGCTCCTCCACTGTCTGGGACATGGCCGCCGCCACGTAGCGCATCACGTTCATCATGTAATCGGAACGACCGGCCACCATCTCCCGCAGCAGAGCACCACTGAACGAGCGGACCCGGGTGGGCTCCAGGCTCTGGGCATACCAGGGGTAGCGCCCATCCGGTGAGCAGGCCGCAACCTCCGCAAGCACCTCATCCGCGCCGGCACTGCCCAGAACGCGCTCGCTGCCCTGGTCAGTGACCCGGAACAGCTTCACGGAACCGGAAAGCACAATGAAGAACCGCTCCGCTCTGTCCCCCTCGCGGCAAAGCATCTCTCCCGCCTCCAGAGTATGCAGGCGGCTGCGCTGGCACAGGCTGGCCAGATCCTGATCGCCCAGATCCTGGAAGAATGGGTGCCGGTGGATGGCGCAGTGCTCCAGGCGCGGGCACAGCAGGGGGTCTGCCAGCTTCGCATGGGTTACATCGGCCAGTTTGATCGCGTCACAGGATGTCACGGCAGCCTCCTCGGTTTGACGGTTGTTCGCTGTGGGGGTGTTATGCCTTGACATATTACAAACTCCCGGCCGTTCAGGCTGCGCCCCTTAGGTGGTACTCCCTGTGGGTCCCATGCTGCACCGCCAGCTTAAAGAATTATTTAATATGCATCTTAAATCAGAGAGAGGCTGGCCGCAATCCTCGGATTTTCCATTCACAGCTGGATCATGCGAATGGTCTACGGCGGGCTCGCCATGAGCAGACACCAGAATCCCATTATTGATTTATATGTTTTACATCTTTAAAGTCAGCCCGGATAATCACACCAGTCACGGAACCGCCGTGCAGACCCCAAAGCCATGACCGGGAGGACACGCCCATGTCCGAGGGACTGACCCGAAACGCCGCGCGCAACATCTTCTATGGAGGCTCGACGATCTTCTTCCTGATCTTCGCCGGCCTGACCATCCATACCCATATCTACATGAGTACCACCTCGACCAACAGCGACAAGCTGGATGAGGACGTCATCGCCGGCAAGGAGGTCTGGGAGGAGCACTCCTGCATCAACTGCCACACCATCATGGGCGAAGGGGCCTACTTCGGGCCCGAACTGTCCAACGTCTGGCACCGCTACGGCGGGCGCGAGAATCCGAAAGCCGCCAGGGCGGGCATCAAGGGGTGGATGAAAGCCCAGCCCATCGAGGCGCCGGGGCGCCGACAGATGCCGCAGTTCAACCTCAACGAACAGGAGCTGGACCACCTGGTGGATTTCTTCAAGTGGGTGGACGGTATCGACACCCACGACTGGCCACCGCACAAGTCCGGCTGACCATGCCCGCAATCCACTCCGTCCGTTCATCCAGGGAGAGAACCGATGAAGTATGAAACCCAGAAAGTGGCCCTGCCGTTCTTCGCGGTGGCCATGGCGCTGTTCGCGCTGCAGATCTGTTTCGGGCTGATGGCGGCGACCGTCTATGTCATGCCCGAATTCCTTTCCGAGGCCATGCCCTTCCACATCATGCGCATGAGCCACACCAACCTGCTGCTGGTCTGGCTGCTGATCGGCTTTTTCGGCGCCACCTATTACCTGCTGCCGGAAGAGGCCGAGACTGAGCTCCACTCACCGACCATGGCCTACATCCAGCTCGCGATCTTCGCCGGTGCCGGTGCCGCGGCGCTGATCGGCTACCAGTTCGGGATCCATGGGGGCCGCCACTACCTGGAGCAGCCGGTCTATGTGAAGATCCTGCTGACCATCTCGTTCCTGATGTTCCTGTACAACAACACCCGTACGGTCATGAAGGGCCGGCGCACGTCGGTCTCCACTGTACTGCTGCTGGGGCTGTGGCTGGCGGCCATCTTCTGGATGTTCGCCTTCTACGAACCGGACAACCTGGCCCAGGACAAGCTCTGGTGGTGGTGGATCGTGCACGTCTGGGTCGAGGGCGTCTGGGAACTGATCATGGCCTCCATCCTCGCCTACCTGCTGATCAAGATGACCGGCGTGGACCGCGAGATCATCGAAAAGTGGCTGTACGTGATCGTGGGCCTGGTGCTGTTCTCCGGCCTGCTTGGCACCGGCCACCACTACTACTGGCTGGGCACCCCCGGCTACTGGCAGCCCATCGGCAACATCTTCTCCACCATGGAGGTCATTCCGTTCTTCGCCATGGTGATGTTCGCCTTCTACATGTTCTGGAAGGGCTCCCGGGAACACCCGAACAAGGCGGCCATGCTCTGGACCCTCGGCTGCGCGGTGGTTTCCTTCTTCGGGGCCGGGGTCTGGGGCTTCATGCATACCCTGTCCTGGGTCAACTACTACACCCATGGCACCCAGATCACGGCGGCGCACGGGCACCTGGCCTTCTTCGGTGCCTACGCGATGCTCAACATGGCCATCATCAGCTATGCCATGCCCCAGCTGCGCCGGCTCCAGCCCTACAACCAGATCATGAACATGTGGTCGTTCTGGATCATGGTCGGTGGCATGTGCTTCATGACCTTCACTCTCACCTTTGCCGGGGTGGTCCAGACCCATATGCAGCGGGTGCTGGGCGAGGACTTCATGACGGTTCAGAACCAGCTGGATATTTTCTTCATCATGCGGCTTGGCTCGGGTACCGCCGTGGCGCTGGGTGTCGTTCTGTTCCTGATCGCCATCTTCGGACCGGCCCGTGAGCAGCTCCCAGCCCATGTCAAAGGCGGCAACGGTAACGGGAGCAGCCAATGAGCGCCGTCGAAGCGCCCTACTACGAACCGGTCGGCCACGAACGTGAGCTCTTCGAGTATGCGTTCCACCGTAAGCTCCCGCTCCTGCTCAAGGGCCCGACCGGCTGCGGCAAAACGCGCTTTGTCAGCCACATGGCGGCGCGTCTGGGGCTGCCACTGCAGACAGTCGCCTGCCATGACGACCTCACGGCCTCTGATCTGACCGGTCGTTACCTGCTGCAGGGCGGTGAGACCGTCTGGACAGACGGGCCACTGACCCGGGCCGTTCGCCACGGCGGCCTGTGCTACCTGGACGAGGTGGTGGAGGCCCGCAAGGACGTGACGGTGGTCATGCACCCGCTGACCGACGACCGTCGGGTGCTGCCCCTGGACCGCACCGGCGAAACCCTGGAGGCCCCGGAGGACTTCATGATGGTCGCCTCCTACAACCCCGGCTACCAGCATGTGCTCAAGTCGCTCAAGCCCAGCACCCGCCAGCGCTTCGTGGCGCTGGAGCTGGACTTCCCGCCGCCGGAGCAGGAGCTGGCCATCGTGGTGCACGAGAGCGATCTGGCCCGGGAACGGGCCAGGGCCCTGGTGAACCTTGCCGTGCGCCTGCGGGAGCTCAAAGGGCAGGACCTGGAGGAGGCGGTCTCCACCCGCCTGCTGGTCTACTGCGCCCGACTGATGCAGGCCGGCATGCCGGTGCTGCAGGCCTGCCGCGCGACGCTGGTGGAGCCACTGAGTGACGATACCGACGTGCGTGAAGGGCTGATGGAAACCATAAGGGCCACTTTCGGGGGCTGAGGAGACGCCAGGTTGGCATCCTTTTTCGAGGTTGAGGAAATCGCCGGGCAACTATGGCACCGCTGGGCCTCCCGCGCGGTCAGTTACCCGCGCTACCCGGACGCCGGCGTTGCCCTGGCGGAACTCGAGGGCAGCCTGGGCGTGTTCTTCCGGGCCATGGGAGGGCCCGGCGCCATCCCGGTCAGTGCCGTGGAACCCCGTGCCTCCGGCCACCGCCTGACCTTCCGCCAGAAGCTCGGCTTCGACCAGGAAAGCCTGGACATGGCCTTCCTGGACGACGACCAGCTGCTTCTGCCGCCACGCATGGACTACTTTCCCAGTCGTGAACTCAACCGGGGCGCCTACCACTGGCTGACCGCGCTGCTCACCCTCCTGCCAGAGCCGACGCCGGATCAGCCGGCGCTGGCGGCGGACATTGCCTGGCTGCGGGCGGTGCACCAGGCCGAAGGCGTCCTGGAGCGGGACTTCCCCGGCCTGATGGCCACCGGCAGGGCCTGCCGCGAGCACCTGCTATCAGTTCGCCCATGCCAACGCCTGCCGGCCTGGGAGGACGCGGTGGATCATGGCATACGGGTGCTCCTGGGCGAGCAGCGGGATCCCGTCACCGCAGAGCGGGAGCAGGTCCTGGCCTGGGTCCTTGACCAACCCGAACCCGCTTTGCCGGAAACCACCCCAACGGGCTACCGGCCACCGTTGCCGGTGCCCTTCTGGGGTCAGCGTCGGCCGGGGCGCCACGCGGGTACCCCTAAAGAGCCGGAGGACGGCGAGGACCCACGCCAGGGCGCCACGCCCGAGGCCGAAGGCGGCAAACGCCAGGCCATACGCCGCCGCCAGGACCAGAGCGAACGCGACGACCCGCTGGCACTGAACATCTTCGAGAAGATGCTGTCCTGGACCGAGATGGTCAATGTGAACCGCCCGGTAGAGGACGAGAATGAGGAGGATGCCCGCAAGGCGGCAGAGCAGATCGAGGAGATCACCCTGAGCCCGCACCGGGAGAAGACCGCCTCGCGCCTGAAGGTAGAGCTGGACCTGACCCCGGATGCGCCGGATGTCGGCGCGCTCAGCGGACCTGTGACCTACCCCGAATGGCACTATCGCAAAAAACGCTACCTGGATGACCAGTGTCGGGTGCATCCGGCCATCCAGTCCCTGGAAGGCGAGGACTGGACCCCGGATGAAGGCACACGCCGGCGCATCCGCCGTGTCCAGCGTCAGTTCGAGGCCCTCCAGCCCCAGCGCCAATGGCTGCGCGAACAGCCGGACGGCGACGAGTTCGACATGGATGCGCTCATCCGCAACCGCTGCGACATCCGGGCCACCGGCAACGGCTCGGAACGCATCCACCAGGCCCTGCTCACCCAGACCCGGGACCTGGCCGTAACCCTGCTGGTGGACACCTCGCTTTCCACCGAATCCTGGCTTGCGGACCGCCGTGTCCTGGATGTGGAGAAAGAGGCCCTGCTGGTGCTGTGCCACGGCCTGGCCGCCTGCGGCGATGACTTCAGCATCCATGGCTTCACCTCCCGGCGCCGCCACAATGTGGAAGTGAACACCATCAAGGGCTTCCACGAACGCGCGGATGAAACCGTGCGCCGGCGCATCCAGGCCCTCAAACCCGGCCATTACACCCGCATGGGCGCTGCCATACGGCACGTGAGCCAGGAACTGGCGCAACGCGGCAACCGCAACCGCCTGCTGCTGGTGCTCACGGACGGCAAGCCCAATGACACGGACTACTACGAAGGACGCTACGCGCTGGAGGACACCCGCAAGGCGGTACTGGAAGCCCGCCAGCAGGACGTGCGCACCTTCGGCATCACCATCGACCAGCAGGCGCGCCAGTACTTTCCCTGGGTCTTCGGGCGCGGGGCCTACCACATCGTGCAGCGCCCGGAACAGCTGAGCGCGGCGCTGCCCGGCATCTACCAGCAGATCGCAGGAGTCTGACCATGCACCGAGTCCACCGTCCCCTTGCCCTGCTGATCCTGGGCGCCGCAATCGCCGGCTGCGGCGAGGCTCCGGTTCCCAAAGGCTGCGGCCCCGAGGCCAGTGCCGCGGAAGAAACCGCCATGAACGGCACGCCCATTCCCGAATGCGCCGGCCCCCAGGCCCAGGCCTGCCTCGCGGACAGTGGCCGGAAGCACTACTTCTGCAGCACAGCGGACCTGCTGGAATGGCAGAAGGGACTGGAGGATAACGAAGGGGAGATCGTTACCTTCACCCGGGATCTGTCGGATGTGGACTGGGACCCCAGAGACACCGGCGACTGGGTCACCATGGATACCGCCTGGTTCGTGGTCGGCCATGAACGCGACAATGGGCAGGGCCAGACACCACCGACGGGGTTCTCGGATCTGGGGGATGCGGAGATCTTCGCCAGTAAGCATGGCGGCCGCATTACCGGCCCCCAGGGCCTGCCTGCTCCCGGCGACTAGCCGGATTGCCGCAGGCCGCGCGCCGCCCCCACCATGGCCGCCAACGCGGGCCGCACTTCGTCCCAGTTGCGGGTCTTGAGCCCGCAGTCCGGGTTCACCCAGAGACGCTCCGACGGAATGCGTTCAACCGCCTTCCGGAGCAGCGCCACCATGGATGCCTCAGTGGGAATGTTGGGCGAATGGATGTCGTAGACGCCCGGCCCGATGCCATTGGGATACTCGAAGTGCTCAAACGCTTCCAGCAGCTCCATGTCCGAACGTGAGGTCTCGATGGTGATCACGTCCGCGTCCATGCGGGCGATGGCGGTCATGATATCGTTGAACTCGGAATAGCACATGTGCGTGTGGATCTGGGTGTCATCACTGACGCCATTGGCCGCGATGCGGAAGGCGTTGATGGCCCATTCCAGATACGTCTCCCACTCCGAACGCCGCAGCGGCAGGCCCTCGCGCAGCGCCGCCTCGTCAATCTGGATGATGCGGATGCCGGCGGCCTCCAGGTCCTGGACCTCTTTTCTGACGGCAAGCGCCAGCTGGTTGGCGGTGTCCCGCTCCGGCTGGTCATCGCGCACGAAGGACCAGTTGAGCAGTGTTACCGGCCCGGTGAGCATGCCCTTCACCGGGCGCTCGGTCAGTGACTGGGCATAGCGGATCCAGTCCACCGTCATGGGGTCGGGCCGGTCCACGTCGCCGTAGATGATCGGCGGCTTCACGCAACGCGAACCGAACGACTGCACCCAGCCATGGCGGGTGAAGGCGAAGCCGTCCATCAGCTCACCGAAGTATTCCACCATGTCGTTGCGTTCGGCCTCCCCGTGAACCAGCACATCCAGGCCCAGCGCCTCCTGCTCACGGATGCAGTCCCGGATCTCGGCCTGCATGGCTTCCCGGTAGGCGGCCTCCGAGAGATCCCCGCGCCGGTACTGCAGACGTGTACGCCGGATTTCCCCAGTCTGCGGAAAGGAACCGATGGTGGTGGTCGGGAAACGGGGCAGATCCAGATGGCGCTGTTGCGCCTCAATCCGCCGCGCATAGGGGGACTGGCGCTGCCCCATGGCCTCGTTCAGCCCGGCCACGGCCTCGCGCACCGCCGGATTGCGCACCCGCTGGGACTGACTGCGACTTTCATGACAGGCACGGTTGGCCGCCAGTTCCGCGATGATGGCGTTGCGCCCCTTGTTGAGGCCCTTCTCCAGGATTTCGAGCTCTTCCAGCTTCTGCACGGCGAAGGCCAGCCAGCCGCGCAGAGCCTCATCCAGGTCCGGTTCCGCGTCCAGATCCATGGGCACATGCAGGAGGGAGCAGGCGGGCGCAATCCAGAGCCGATCACCCAGGGCGGCATGCACGGGCTCGAGCCAGTCCATCAACGCCGTCAGGTCCGCCTTCCAGACGTTGCGCCCGTCCACCACGCCCAGTGACAGCACCCGCCCCTGTGGAAGCTGCTCCACGGCCCGCTGAACGTCCGCGCCGCCGCGCACCGCATCCAGATGCAGGCCCGCCACCGGCAGCCGACAGGCCAGTTCCAGATTATCCCCCAGGTGGCCGAAATAGGTGGTCAGAAGCAGGCTGACCCGGGTATCCGTCAGCCGGTGATAGGCCGTCTCCAGGGCATTTCGCCATTCAGGGGCCAGGTCCGTGACCAGTATGGGTTCGTCGATCTGGACCCAATCGACGCCGGCATCCGCGAGCTGTTCAAGCAGGCCAGCATAGGCCTCCGCAAGCGCTGTCAGATGCTCGAGGCGCTCACTGCCGTCGTCCTTGCTCTTGCCAAGCCACAGATAGGTGACGAGCCCCACCAGCACGGGTTTCGGGTTGTGCCCCTGCTCCCGTGCCTCGGTAACCTGCGCCACCAGAGCACTGGCATCCGGCCTGAAACGGCTCTCCCGCGTGAACTCCGGAACAATGTAGTGGTAGTTGGTGTCGAACCACTTGGTCATCTCCCCGGCTGCCACCACGCTCTCATCGTCATCGGTGGCGGAACGGCCGCGGGCCAGGCGGAAATACTGGTCCGTGGCACTGCCGCCGAGATCGCGCACCCTGGGCGGGACATGCCCGAGCATGATGCTGGTGTCCAGTACATGGTCGTACCAGGAGAAATCGCCCACCGGTACCCGGTGAAGGCTGGACTGCTTCTGCCAGTGCTGGCGGCGCAGGTCACGGCTGCGCTGGATCAGTTCCGCTTCAGTGATTTCTCCCCGCCAGAATGCTTCCAGCCCGAACTTGAGTCCACGTTTGGCTCCGATGCGGGGGAATCCGAGATTGTGCGTGGTCACCATGGTCGTCTCCTCCGATCAATTGTTAACCAGAAGCATGGTGACACCACAAAACCAGCAACAAAATTGATGGTTTTTAGCTTATTAATGAACCATTTTCATGTTTCCCGGCATCTTTCCGTGCCCAACGGCATGGATCCGCCGGAACACGGCCAGTACCGGGCCGGCATCCATGTGTGCCCCGGCGCGGCCCTGAGACGAAGTGATTCCCGGAGCGTTTGCTGAAGCAGCCCAGAGTCTCCATCACTCCACTCTTGGTCATAGAAGCCCCAGTTCCAACCGGGCCTCCTCGCTGAGCATGTCGTAGGTCCAGGGCGGATCAAACACGATGTCCACCTCCGCGTTTTCCACGAACGGAACCTCCCTCAAGCGGTTGCGGGCATCGCCGGCGATCACATCGCCCATGCCACATCCCGGGGAGGTCAGGGTCATCCTGAGGTACACGGAACGCTGCTCCACGCTCACACTGAGACCGTAGACAAGCCCGAGACTGACGATGTTCACCGGAATCTCGGGGTCATAGACCTGCTCCAGTGCCTGCCAGCACTGATCCTCACTGATTTTCCCGTCTTCCGGCGGTTCAAATATGGCCACATCACTGCGCAGGCCCACCTTGCCGGCCTCCTCTGGAGACAGCCGGTATAGGTTACCCCCATGGTTGACGGTCACGCTGCCACCAAGCGCCTGGGTAACCGAGACCTGTGCCCCCTCGGGCAGTGTGACCTCGTTGCCATGCGGCACACGCCGGGCCACGCACGCCATGGGCAGGGCCAGTTCCCTGGGCGGTGCCGCCGGCTGTTTGGCGTACGGCGCTTTGATGGTCAGGGTCTGGGCGTCCGCTGCCGTCTCCAGGTCGAGCCGGATTTCACGGAGATAGGGAAGACTCGGCGCGTCCACGTAGAGCGTGACCTCACCGAAATCCAGCCGTGCATCACTCGCCTGCTCCTCGCCAGGCGGACAGAAGGCCAGACAGCTCTCTGCTCTCGACGTGCCGCCATTCTGGACAAAGAGGCGTGCCGCCATGCCCGGAATTTCCTGTTTGGCCAGTATATCCGCGAGGTAGTCCTGCGCTGCGTCACTGACCTCGGCATCGATGCTCATACCAGAGCCCCTTACGAGTTACATTTCCTGAATCCCAATGGCACAGGAAGTCCAGTCGTGGCCATTACCACTGTTGCTTCGTATGTCACCAGGGTAGCCACCCCTGACCAGAATGGTACGCGCCACCATGGAACGACAACATCTCTATGGGGAAGCGCTGAGTGCCTCTTCAAACTGACTCCGGGATTCCTTGAAGCGCGCCACCGGAAAGCTGAGGGGGACACCGGCCACGGCCGCTTCCAGCATCTGGAGATGAGCATCCCAGCCTGCCGCGCTGATGGCGATCTGGTCTTCGGGCAGTAGCCCGATGGTAAGGGTGAGCCGTGTGCCGCTGTTGGTCGGTGCGAGATCCCAGCGCAGGGGTCTGCGTGGCGCGTCACCGTTACTCCAGGAGTAGGTGAGGTGGCGTTCCGGCTCAAGCTCGATGATATGCGAGTCAATGGGCTCACCACTCATCTCGAACTCGATGCGGACCCGCCCACCGGGACTCAGATCCATTTCACCGGGCGCCAGCCACTGCCGGAGATGGTCGGGGTCCGTCAGCCAGGTCCATACCTGTGCCGGAACGGTGGCGAGCTCCCTCTCCAGCATGACCTTCCAGCCATCGGTCTGCTGTTCAAACGCTGCCCTTTCGGTACGGTTTACCGCTGATGAATCACTCATGAACCTGCTTCCTTATTCTGTCTATTGCTGACCAACCACCCTATGCCAGTGTAAGCTCAGCCCACCCAATAGCGGTTGATCCCGATCAAACGCATTCAGGCTCTGAGCTTCCAGCGCCTTCGTCCCAGGCTGCGTCGCCCGGTCTGCGCCCGATGGTCACCATCGTTATCATCTCTCGTTTCGTGTAAGGTTTCTGGCCAGATCTTTTTGTTTAATGTATTTTAAGTACATCTTATTTTGAAACCAGGAAGGCGTCAATTCAAAGGGTATGAATACTCCATTGATGCCGACCCATGAATCGACACCGATAACAGGAGCCCACAATGAGCGCGTATCTTGATGAGAAACTCGAGCCCATCTTCCAGGACGTTCTCCACCGAAATCCCGGTGAGCAAGAGTTCCATCAGGCGGTCCACGAGGTCCTGGAAACCCTTGGCCCCGTCCTGGTGAAACATCCGGAGTTTGTGGACTCCCGCATCATCCAGCGCATCTGTGAACCGGAGCGCCAGATCATCTTCCGGGTGCCCTGGCAGGACGACAACGGCGAGATCCAGATCAACCGCGCCTTCCGGGTGGAATTCAACAGCGCCCTCGGCCCCTACAAGGGCGGCATGCGCTTCCACCCCTCGGTGTATCTCGGCATCATCAAGTTCCTGGGCTTCGAGCAGATCTTCAAGAACGCGCTTACAGGCCTGCCCATTGGTGGCGGCAAGGGCGGCAGTGACTTTGACCCCAAGGGGCGCTCGGACTCCGAGATCATGCGCTTCTGCCAGAGCCTGATGACCGAGCTCTACCGCCACCTGGGCGAATACACGGACGTGCCCGCCGGTGACATCGGCGTGAGCCAGCGCGAGATCGGCTACCTGTTCGGTCAGTACAAGCGCATCACCAATCGTTACGAGTCCGGCGTGCTCACTGGCAAGGGACTGGGCTGGGGCGGGAGCTGTGCCCGCACCGAGGCCACCGGCTACGGCACCGTCTTTTTCGTGCAGGAAATGCTGAAGGCCCGCGGCGAATCACTGGATGGTCGTAAGATGGTGGTTTCCGGTTCCGGCAACGTCGCCATCTATGCCATCCAGAAGGCCCAGCAGCTGGGGGCTCATGTGATCGCCTGTTCCGATTCCTCGGGGATCCTCGTCGATGAGGAGGGGCTCGATCTGGACCGGATCCGGCGCATCAAGGAGGTGGAACGGCGCCGGATCAGCGATTACGCCGATGAGAAACCCAATGCCCGGTACGTGCAGGACGGCAACGTCTGGCGCGTGCCCTGTGACGTGGCCCTGCCCTGCGCCACCCAGAACGAACTCAATGGCCAGGACGCGAAGTACCTGGTGGAAAACGGCTGCCGTGCCGTGGCGGAAGGCGCGAACATGCCCACCACACCCGAAGGCGCCCAGGTCTTCCGCGAAGCGGGCATCGCCTATGGGCCCGGCAAGGCCGCCAATGCCGGTGGCGTCGCGACCAGTGCCCTGGAGATGCAGCAGAACGCCAGCCGCGACTCCTGGTCCTTTGAGCACACCGAAAACCGGCTCGAGCAGATCATGGTGAACATCCACCGCGACTGCTTCGAAACGGCAGAGACCTTCGGCTCCCCGGGCAACTACGTGGTGGGCGCCAATATCGCCGCCTTCCTCAGGGTGGCACGGGCCATGGAGGCGCAGGGGTTGATCTGAGCCGCAGGACTGGCCAGGCTCTGTTTCACGCTCAACATGTGTCACCCGAGATAGAACATGGTCTTGGCCAGCACGGCTATGGGAAGAGAAGGTCCTCAACCATCACTACCAGAGCGAAGGCCGGATCAACCCCCTCCGTAACGCCGGCCTGGCTTACCAGGAGGAACTCCACATTGCCTTCACCCCGGCCCGGCCCGAAGGGCGAGAACTGGCTGACGCCCTCGACCGGGGGATGGTAACGCTGCGCGAACAGGGAATGATCGCGGAGATACTGGCTGATTACCGGAGCCTAAACCACTGACCGGATGAGGAGCGCGGTTTCCGGTAAGACGTCGGCAACCGGCGCCTGGAGCCAGACCCGGTGACCACTGCCAGGCGCCGATGGCACTGACTGGTGATCCAGCTCTGACAACAGCGTTGAGGGCTGGAACCAGTGATTCCCGGCGGGCGTCATGAGTTCCAGCCAGTCCCCGCATTCAAACCGGTTCTTGGCCTCAATACACAGCCAGTTCCCCTCACGGGCAATCACCTCCCCCACCCACTGGCGGGTACCGAGCAGCGAGGTTCCGGCTTCATAGCGCTGGTATTCCGCTGGTGGATGACGGCGCAGGAACCCCTCCGTGTACCCCCGATTCGAGAGCGCCTCCAGCTCATCCATCAGTGTCCGATCAAAGGCCCTGCCCGCCATGGCGTCATCAATGGCACGCCGATGAACCTGCACCGTACGGGCAACATAGTAGGGGCTCTTCGTGCGCCCCTCGATCTTGAGCGAATCCACGCCCATCCGGCACAGCCGCTCCACGTGCTGCACCGCGCGCAGATCCTTCGAATTCATGATGTAGGTGCCGTGCTCGTCCTCGTGCATGGGCACGCTGTCGCCGGGGCGACCGGCCTCCTCAACCAGCATGCTGCGTTCACCGTCTTCCTGGTGCAGGGGAATCAGGTCGCCACTGCTGTCATGAGTGGAGGCCTGCGGGGTATAGGACCAGCGGCAGGCATTGGTGCAGGCCCCCTGGTTGGCATCGCGATGGTTCATGTAGCCGGACAGCAGACAGCGACCGGAATACGCCATGCACAGCGCCCCGTGCACGAACACCTCCAGCTCCATACCGGGCACCTGCCCGCGCATTGCCTCAATCTCGTCCAGGGACAGTTCCCGGGAGAGAATGACCCGCTCCAGCCCCTGCCGGCGCCAGAACTCGAGGGTGGCCCAGTTCACCGCATTGGCCTGCACGGACAGGTGGATGGGAATATCCGGCCAGTGCTCGCGCACCAGCATGATGAGCCCGGGATCGGACATGATGAGCGCGTCCGGCCCGGTGGCGATCAGCGGTTCCAGATCCCGGAGGGCGGAGCGGATCTTGTCGTTATGGGGAGCAATGTTGAGTACCAGATAGAAGCGCCGGCCGTGCGCATGGGTATAACGGATGGCCTCCGCCAGCGCCTCGGCGTCCCGGAAGCTGTTGTTGCGCACCCGCAGCGAATAGCGGGGTGGACCGGCATAGACCGCGTCCGCGCCATAGGCGATCGCCATTTCAAGGTGTCGCTGGTTGCCGACCGGGGCCAGCAGTTCAGGGGCCTGTTCCATCATGCGCGCAGGGTAGGACATGCGGCACAGCGGCTCCTTGATTTCCATCAGCCATCAGGCCTTCCCCTGCACCGCTCTCCCGTTTAGGGTAATGCCATGACTGATTTCAGCCTGCACCCACAGCTTGAGGCCGACTGTCACTGGGTCGGCCGCCTGGAGAACTGCCAGATCCTGCTCCACCACAATGCCGGTGTTCCCTGGTACATCGTGGTTCCGGAAACTGCGGCGGGGGAGCTGCACGAGATGGGCATGGCCGAGCGTGCCGATGTGGACTGGGTGCTTGATGCCATGGCCCGTTTCATCAAGCACCATCACGGCAGTGAACGCATCAACCTGGGGGCCATCGGGAACCGTGTGCCCCAGCTGCATATCCACGTGATCGGGCGCCGCGAGGGCGATCCCTGCTGGCCGGATGCGGTCTGGGGCCACCTCCCCGAAGGCCCGGCCTGGAGTGATGCGGCGATTGAGGCCATCCGCCAGCAGGCCCCGGTCGAGGCCTGACCCCTACCAGGCCCCGCGTGTGATGCGGCGGCAACCCCGAACGCTGCCGTTGTAGAAATAGACCCAGGCAGGACCAAAACGGGTATCCCGCTGCTGGCGGGTGTATTCGCCCCGCTCCGGAGCCTGGGCGCTGTAGCCCTCCAAAGCGTCCACCCGGGCGAACGTCCGCTCATCCACTTCGTACACCTCCACCAGAATCCCCCGGGAAGGCTGTTCAACAGCACCGGGGTACGGACCCAGGTCGTGGAGGACAATACTGTTCAGGTGATCCGTGCCCAGAAAGCGGGCACGCATAAGAAGGTGGTGATTGCTGCAGCCGCGCTTGAGGGTGCCATAGACCGCGATGCGGAACGCCGCATCCTCCCCATTACCGTTCATTCCCGACTCTCTTTCTCCTCTGTTACAGCATCACTCTGCGCGTACCAGTCATCCAGCATACGCTGCAGCCGTTCCCGCTGGATGGCCTCGTGCAGTTCGCTCTGGCGTTTCTCATCACGCAGCGAGCGCAACAGCGCCACCGCCATGAACAGCATCAGGATCATGAAAGGGAAGGCCGCCAGGATCGAGACGGTCTGCAGCGCCCCAAGCCCACCGCTGAGCAGCAGAACGCCCGCCACCAGCACCTGCACCGTGCCCCAGGTCAGACGCGACCAGCGCGGCGGGGTGAGCACCCCCTTGCTGGTGAACATGCCAAGCACGAAGGTGGCGGAGTTCGCGGAGGTGATGACAAAGAGCGTGATCAGGACCAGTACCAGCCAGCCCAGCCACTCAGCCCCGGGCAGCAGCGAGAGCATCACGAACAGGCCGGCACTGACCTCATCGGCCACCGCCTGGCCGACAGCCGCCTCTTCGAAGAGTTCAAAATAGAGTGCAGAGCCACCGAAAGTCGCGAACCAGAAGGTACTCAGGAGCACCGGGGTGCCAATCACGCCCACCACGAATTCACGGATGGTCCGCCCGCGCGAGATACGGGCGATGAAGCTGCCCACAAACGGCGCCCAGGAGAGCCCCCAGGCCCAGTAGAAGATGGTCCAGCGCTCGACCCAGTCATCCCCGGTGTAGGGCGTCATGACCAGACTCATGCCCATCACGTTGGAAAAGTAGTCGCCAATGGCGGTGGTCATGGCGGCGGTGATGAAATCCGTGGGCCCGGCGAAGAAAACGAACACCAGAAGAGCCCCGGCCAGGAGCATGTTGGCATCGCTCACGTAGCGTACGCCGCTTTCCAGCGGAGCCATGGCGCACAGCAGGAAGACCACCGAGACACCGCCCAGGATCATCAGTTGCTGGTCGGTCCCGAAGGCGACCTCGGACACGGTAACCAGGCCGCTGTTGATCTGGATGACCCCTAGCCCGAGGGTCGTGGCGACACCGAAAACGGTGGAGATCACGGCCAGCACGTTGATGCCGTGACCGGTGAATCCATCGACCCGTGCTCCCAGACTGTTCCGGAAGGCTTCGCTGATCAGCCCCGCCCGCTGATGGCGGAAGCGCACGTAGGCAATGGCGAGCCCCACAACCGCAAAGTTGGCCCACTGGTGGAAGCCCCAGTGAAACAGCGAGTACTGCATCGCCAGCCTTGCTGCCGCAGGCGTTCCACCCTGAGCACTGTCCAGCGGCGGCTGCAGGTAATGGCTCATGGGCTCGGCCACCCCCCAGAAAACCAGACCCACGCCCATGCCGGCGGAGAAGATCATCCCCAGCCAGGTGAGGAAGGAGAACTCCGGCATCTCTCCGTCCGCCCCCAGGCGGATGTGCCCGTAATCGCTGAACGCCACCCCCAGACAGAACAGCAGGAAGCCGGTAGTCACAAACAGGTAGAGCCAGCCGAAATGCAGTGTGGTGAATTCCAGCGCCTGGTTGCTGTAGGCCGCGAACGGCTCCGGCCACGCCACGCCGGCCCCGACGAACGCAAGCAGCAGAAGCAGTGAGGTGTAGAAAACCCATCCTGGACGGTGATTGCTCATGAGTACGCTTCCAATGCTGACGGAGTGACCACTCTAGCTTCCCCCGTTCACGGGATAAAGACCGGTCTCAGGCCCCCGCATCCCGGACATTGCGGTACTGGCGCGGATCAATACCATGACGCTTCAGCCTTGAGGCGAGCGTCGTGGGCTTAAGCTCCAGGAGCTCGGCGGCACCCCCCTGCCCGAATACCTTGCCTCGGCACTGGCGCAGCGCACTGATCATGTTCTCACGCTCCTGCTCCCGTTTCTCGGCTTCGGTCAGTGGCCGCTGCTGCGCCGTTCCAACGGCTTCAGGGCCAACGGCAACCGGCTCCGGACCCGCAGCTTCCCGATCCGCTGGCAGGTCAAAATTCAGCTTACGACCCCGTGTGACGATCACCTGCCGTTCGATCACATTCTCCAGCTCCCGGACGTTCCCCGGCCAGCTGTAACGCTGGAGGGCTTCCACATTGGCATGGCTGAGCTCCAGCGGCGCCCGGTGGAATCTGCGGCAGGCGTTACGCAGGAAAAGCTGCGCCAGCGGCGGGATGTCCTCCGGGCGCTCACGCAGCGGCACGGACTCGATCGGGAACACATTCAGCCGGAAATACAGATCCTCGCGGAAGCGGCCTGCCTCAACCTCGGTTTTCAGGTCCCGGTTCGTCGCCGCAATGACCCGCACATCCACGCTGCGCGTGTGCGTTTCACCGATACGCTCAAACGTCTGCTCCTGCAGAACCCGAAGCAGTTTGCCCTGCAGTGACAGCGGAATCTCACCCACTTCGTCCAGGAACAGGGTACCGCCGTCGGCCAGCTCGAAACGCCCGCCCCGGTCGTTCACCGCCCCGGTGAAGGCCCCTTTGGCATGGCCGAAGAACTCACTCTCGAACAGCTCTGCCGGAATGGCGGCGCAGTTAACCCGGATCATGGGCCTTTCGGAACGCTCGCTGACGTTGTGGATGGCCCGGGCGATCAGCTCCTTGCCGGTGCCGGATTCGCCGGTAACCAGCACATTGGCGCCGGTGGGCGCGACCAGGTCGATGCGCTGGATCATGGCCGCCACCGCCTCGCTGCGCCCGACGATCTCATGCGCATTGTGCTCGGCGCTGATCTCCTCCTGGAGGTAGGCGTTCTCCATCTCCAGCCGGTGCTTGAGGTTTTCCACCTCTTCCAGCGCTTCCTTGAGGCTGTCCTCGGTACGGCGACGGTCAGTGATGTCACGGAATACCACCACCGCCCCCACCAGCTGGCCGTTGTCCACGATGGGCGTGCTGGTGTACTCCACCGGAAAGCCGGAGCCGTCCCGGCGCCAGAAAAAATCATCGCTGACCCGATGAACGGCCCCGTCGCAGAAGGCCTGGTAGATGGGGCAGCACTCGCGTTGGTGGGGCGTACCGTCCGAGTGGCTGTGGTGAATGGCCGTGTGCATGACCCGTCCGAGCAGTTCATCCCGGTGCCAGCCCAGCATGCGCTCGGCGGCGGAATTGATGAAGGTGGTGCGCCCCTCGGCATCCACCCCGTAGATGCCTTCGCCCACAGCTTCCAGGATCAGCTGGTTCTCGCGCTCGATCTCCCGGAACAGGGTCTCCACGCGCTTCCAGTGAAGGAGGCCGCCCCGGTGATAGCTGTTGATCTCGTGGCGCTCCCGGCGCTCGCGCAGCAGGGTCAGATCCCGCAGCAGCATCAGCACACGGGGCTCCCCGGCTTCCGTCATGACGGAGAGCGACATCTCAAGTTCGATGACCCGCTCATCACGGGCGACGAGACTCAGATCCCGGCTCCAGGCCTGACCATGGGTCATGGCCTCGTCGGTGAGACTGACCAGCTGGGGAATCTGGCCTCCGAAAAGCGTGGTGACACGCAGAGACACCAGCTCCGCCACCGACCGCCCCAGCATCCGCGCAAGATGACTGTTGGCAGCCTCAACGGTATCGCGCACCGGATCCACCAGCAGGCCGGGCTCCGGCAGTGCTTCGATCCAGTCCAGACTTGTCTGCGGTGTGATGACAGCGTTCATGGGGCCTCCCGCTGATGTTTTCCTTCCCCAATCAAACGCCGTGCCGGATCACGAATTTCCGTAGCCGGGAACTACGAGTTCCCGTGAATCACGAAATCACGTAGCACCTTCCGCCAGACCGTTAAGTCAATAAGTGACTGATTGAAAAGCACATTCTGATTCAAAGACAGATTGGCATGATCACTGCGACGGCAGAGATGAACCCCCAGCACAGGGGCTGCCGGGCGACTCCGGCAGTGCCCTTTTCCGGGGCACGCCAGACGCACCTGCACAACGCTGAAACAGGAGCAGCACCATGATGAACCACGAAACCATGACCGCGACCATCCTTACCGCCAAGAACGAGAAAGGCTACACCTGGGAGCAGCTGGCCGAGTCCATTGGCATGTCGCCCGTATGGACGGCTTCCTGCTGCTACGGCATGAACACCATGCTGGAGGATCAGGCCAAGGGGCTTTGCAAGACGCTCAATCTCGGTGACGACGTGGCACAAACCCTGCAGAGCTGCCCTCACAAGCACTGGGACAACGCCGTCCCGACCGACCCCCTCATCTATCGCATCTACGAAGCCTGCATGATCTACGGCGACAGCGTGAAGGACATCATTCACGAGAAGTTCGGCGACGGGATCATGAGCGCGATCGATTACAAAATGCACGTGGATCGGGTCGAGGATCCGAAGGGAGACCGGGTCGTGATCACCATGGATGGGAAATTCCTCCCCTTTAAGCGCTGGTAAGAATCGCAAGGCCGAAACACTTGGCCCTGAGCATTGCGTCTTGTTACTTACCCTGTTTCACAGAGGATCAAACCATGAGAACTTATCCTATGGCCCGCCAGAAGAGGTCTGCTCCTGCAAGGGTGTTGGCACTGTTAGCCGCCCTACCAGCGAGCCAGGCCGTAGCAGGCCCGGTAACCGAGGCCATCAAAGATGGGGAAGTCTCGCTGAGTGCCCGCTATCGTTATGAATTCGTGAACCAGGACAGCGTCCCCAATGACGCTCATGCCTCCACATTGAAAACCAAACTTGGCTATCGCACTGGCAGCGTCAGTGGCTTCAGCGGGTTTCTGGAGGCTGAAAGTGTTACCGCTGTCGGCTCCGAGAATTTCTCCAGCCCAACAAACGGTGTTCCCTCACCCTCGAGTACGTCCCCCAACCGACACCCCGTTGTAGCGGATCCTACCGAAACGGAAATCAACCAGGCCTATATCCGCTACCAGGGTCTGGCGGACACGGACATCAAGTACGGTCGACAGCTCTTTACCCTGGATAATCACCGCTTCATTGGACATGTCGCCTGGCGCCAGAATGAGCAGACCTATGACGCGGCCACGGTAGTGAATCAGTCGCTTGAGGATACGACCCTGACGGCGGGCTACATCTACAACGTCAATCGGCTTGTATCTGGAGCCGCCGGTCCGCGTGGCGATGACGCCATGCAAACCGGTGTCTTCAACGCACGCTATGACGGCCTTGCGGCCGGGTCTCTCACGGCTTACAGCTACCTGCTGGATTATGACAATCTGGATACCGCCTCCACCAGCAGTTACGGCCTCCGCTTCACAGGCGACACCGAGGTGAGTGATAGCGTCAAGGCGCTCTATACGCTCGAATATGCGCAGCAATCCGACTATGCCGACAACCCAGACAGCTTCGAGGTGGATTACTACAAGGTTGAAGGTGGGGTTTCAGCATCGGGTGTTACTTTCAAGCTCGGTCAGGAAACGCTTGGCTCCGACGGTGGGACCGCTTCGTTCCAGACGCCGCTGGCGACCCTCCACGCCATGAACGGCTGGACGGACAAGTTCCTCAGCACGCCGGAAAACGGCCTGGTCGATAGCTATGCATCGATTGGAACCAAAGTGGGCGGCATCAAGCTGATGGGCATCCACCACCAGTTTGAAAGCGATACCGCCAGTCAGGACTATGGCACGGAAACCGGCGTTCTGGCGGTTAAGCCACTGACGGAGACCTACACACTAGGCTTCAAGGCCGCCCGCTACAGCTCAGATGATTTCAGCGTGGACACGGACAAGGCCTGGCTCTGGGTCAGCGCCAATTTCTGAAGTGCGGTAAACAAGGGTGGCGTCTTCGAGCGCCACCCGTCTATCATTTTGCCGAGGCTTATGATGACTTCCAAAAACCATTGGGAAACCGTTTACGGAAACCGTTCAGATCCCGAAACCAGCTGGTTTCAGGAGCATGCTACCCAGTCACTGCAACTGATCCATACTGTCCAGCCTCCCCTGAGCGCCTCGATCATTGATATCGGCGGCGGCACCTCACCATTGGTCCATGATCTGATTGAGGCGGGCTATACAAACCTGTCACTGCTGGACTTATCAGGGAAAGCGCTCACTCGGGCCCAGTCAAAACTGAAGGACAGGGATCCCGGCATTACTTGGTGGGAAGGCGACATCACCGAAGCTGCACTGCCGCCCGATGGTTACGATCTCTGGCACGACCGCGCCGTCTTTCACTTCCTGACTCATCCCAGCGATCGCCGCCAATACACCGATGCAGCAAGCAAGGCCATTAAACCGGGGGGACACCTCATCGTTGCGACTTTCGCGGATGATGGGCCCACCGAGTGCAGCGGTCTGCCGACCTGCCGTTACAGTCCGGCAGCGCTAGAGGCGGAATTCGCGGACACATTCGAGTGTCTCCAGTGCCAGAAGGAGAACCACCGGACACCGAATGGCGTCGAGCAACCCTTTGTCTACTGCCTTTTCCGAAGGAAGGGATAACGCCTTTATTTCAAGCCGAACTTTTCCAGCCTGTAGTGCAACTGTCGCGCACTGAGACCGAGCTCTCTGGCTGCCTGCGTCTTATTGCCACGACAGCGTTGAAGCACCTCTTGAAGCTCCTGCGGATCCGACTCCGCCACCCGTTGATAGGGTCGGCCAGTGGAAGGGTATGCGCTCATCTCCCTAACGCCGATTCCATGCGGATTCGAATCCACCTGCTCCGTTTCCTCACCAACAGTCGACTCCTCCCGCAGTATGTGTTCTATGTCGCTGGCTTCAATCACACTGCTACGCGTCGTGAGCACCGCTCGCTCCATGACGTTTTCAAGCTGACGGATATTCCCGTGCCACGGGAAACTCTCCAGGCGTGACTGCACACCTGGTCCCAGAGTCAGGTTGCGCCTGTGGCGATGAGTAAAAGTGTGAAGAAAATGCCGAGCCAGAAGAGCAACATCACCGTCACGCTCGCGTAGGGGCGGCAGCCGCAACGGTATTACATTGAGACGGTAATAGAGATCCAGTCGGAAAGTACCCTGGTTAACACCCTGTTGAAGATCCTTGTGGGAGGCCGTGATAACACGGATATCCACATGGATGTCCTGATTACCGCCGATGCGTTGTACGCAGCGTTCCTGAAGCAGCCGCAAAAGCTTGGACTGCAGATCAAGACTCATATCGCCGATTTCATCCAGGAAGAGAGTGCCACCATCAGCGGCCTCCGCCTTTCCCTGGCGACTACGGACGGCCCCTGTGAAAGCGCCCTTTTCATGGCCAAACAGCTCTGCTTCCAGAAGCTGCTCCGGGATGGCAGCACAGTTGATGCAGACGAAGGGCTTACCCACCCTGGGACTGTATTCATGAATCATACGAGCAAATTTTTCCTTGCCCGTGCCGGACTCTCCCCGGAGCATTACAGTGGCATCACTAGCCGCAACTTGCGTCGCTTCTTCCAGGGCTTCAAGCAGGACGGGACTCTCCCCAAGGATACCGTGCTTGAAGCTCTGTCGTTCCAAAGCCGACCGCAGGGCTTCGTTCTGCTGTTCCAGATGTTGCGTGCGCTGGTGGATAAGAGTCCCAATTCTCAGAGTCTGGCCAATCATGGCTGCTACGATACGCAGAAGATGAATATCGGCCTGGAAGGCGCGCGGCCGGTTGCGGATACGGTGGCATCCAAGGACTCCAGCGGGCTGATCATCCAGCATAATGGGAACAGCAACGAAGGACACCACTTCAGAGGGCAAAGTGGCGCGCTCCACGGCCCTGAACCGAAACTCCGGCTCACGGTCGATGTCTTCAACCACACAGACACGCCCTGTCTGCATAACGTAGCCCGTGATGCCTTCACCGAGATTATAGACTCCCTGTTCCCTTTCCCGGTCACGGAGTCCGTAGGCATATTGGATACTGAGCTTGCTGCCGGTATTGTCCGGCAATACAACCCGCCCCCGATTCAGCCCAGCCAGTTGCGATAGCAGTCGCAGCACGGCAGGTATGGTTATAGAAGCTTCCAGAGAGCGACCAAGGAGATCGGCCGCTTCAGACAGGATGAGGGCATCCTGGTCCGGGTCATTGCCAATCGGCTGATCGATTTCCATCGGAGCCTCACTGCTAAAAAAATGGAGCGGAGAATGCAGATGCAAACTCCGCTCCATCCTAAAGCAGGCTCAATTGCCGGATCCCTGCCGGAGTATTGCTGACTTCGCTGCCCTTTCCCAGTGCAACTGGCTCCAGTATGGCGCACCGGCAAATGATCTGCTCAGGTTCCCTGCCACCCAACGTAGCGGATCAATGCAACCACAATTGCATCTAACACATAACCTATAACACCGATTACCAAAACCAGTGCCGCCAGCAGATCATAGGCAAGAATGTCGCGAGCATCGTTGATCGCATACCCAAGACCGCTGGTTACGCCGAGGTACTCCGCCGGCACCAGCACCACCCACGCAATCCCCAGCGCAAGCCGGAATCCCGCAAGAATATCCGGTGCCACAGCGGGAATAACGAGCCGCCTCAGACTGGCCAGGGGGGAAGCCCCAAAGTTGCGCGCCACCTTGAAGTACATCGGGTCAATCCGTTGTACCGCGAAAGCCGTCGAGAAGAGAATCGGCCAGACCGACGCCATGAACAGCAGGAACACGATGGCTCCATCCCAGGTCTCGAACGCCAGCACGGCGATGGGCATCCATGCCAGGGGGCTGACCATGCGAAGCAGCTGGAATGGAAAACTGGTGATCTTCTGCATCACGGGCAGTGAACCCACCAGTATGCCAACGGGTACCGCCACCAGCGTGGCCCAGAACAACCCCAGCCCGATGCGGCTCAGGCTGGGATGCACTGTATCCCACAGGGTCCCCGACCATAGAAGCTCCCATGCCCGTGGCAGCGCGCTCTCGGGCGCGAAGGCCGAGAACGCCTGGGTCGAGGGATTGCTGGCGATCAGGTATCCCCCGAGCCACCAGAAGCCCAGCAGGATCGCCAGACCCAGAAGGGGATAGCCCAGGTTCTCGCTGATCCGGCGCGCGTAATGGCCAATCTCGACGCCACCAGCGGTGGCCGGAGTCGTTGTGGTTGCCGTCATACCTTGATCACCTCTTCACGCTCCCAGGGGTTGGCCGAGTCCATGCCCGGCAGGTGTGCGTCCGGGTATTTCTCCAGCGCTTTCTTGACGAACCGGTCATCCACCAGGTCCCTTGCCACGAAGTCGGGATCGAGACCCTTGAGGAAGGTCGTATCACCACTAACGAGGGTCTGGTTCATGGACTTGACCAGTTGCCGGGTTGCGGACGGATAGGGATAGGGCGAAAAGTCGATACGGCCCGTGCTCCAGTCCTCGTGCCGGATTGCATCCGGAGAGGCATAGTCATCGGGGTCGTAATGCGTCATCGCCTTGACCACGACATCTTCCGGCATGGGCAGGTAACCCTTGCCATCCCGGGACAGCATGCGCGCCGTCGCTTCCTTGTTGGTCTGGGCATAGAGCTCCGCGCGCACCAGCGCGTTCATCACCTTCTGGGTCCATTCCGGCTTGGCCTCGACGTCATTCTCGTTCATGCAAAGCACACAGCAGGGATGGTTCTTCCAGATATCGCCGGTGAAGCGGAGTAGGCGGCCATTCGCGAGATTCTCTCCGGCGGCATTGAACGGCTCAGCCACGGTGTAGCCATCAATCTGGCCGCCAGCCAGTGCCGGGGCCATGTCCGGTGGCGGCAGGATCAACAGGTTCACCTGGTTGTCGCCCAGCGGCGCGCTCTGCTCCTGGATGACCGGTTCGAGGCCGGCCTGGCGCAGAGCCATCTGGAGCAGCGTATTGTGGACCGAGTACCAGTAGGGCACCGCGATCTGGCTGCCACCGAGATCGCTGAAGTTTTCGGCGGAGCTGCTGCCGCTCATCAGCAGGGCAGAACCGTTGATGTGGGCCCAGGCCATGAGCTTGACCGGGAAGTCGTTGTTGTAGCGCATCCAGATCGGGATGGGGTTGAGAAGATGCACAAGATTAAAGTGGCCACTGGTGAAACCTTCCACCAGGGAGGACCAGCCACGGATCAATTTCGGCTCTGCTACATCCAGACCTTCCTCCTCAAAGTAGCCGTTCGCATGCGCGACCAGCAGTGGCGTGGCGTCCGTAATCGGCAGATAGCCAATCCGGACGACGCCATCACTGGCCATCGCCTGGCGCATCATTCCTGCGGTGCCCAGGGTAGCCGCAAGGCCACCAGCAGCCAGGGAGTCCAGCATGAAACGCCGCCGTCCCTTATCGAGGGTGTATTCGTTGTCCAGGCTCTCGTCGTGATTGCAGTTGCATTTAACCATTAGCGATCTCCTTAGGATCTGGGGTCTGTGACGTGTGACCGGTAGTTTCAGAGTCAGCCGGGGTCTCGACCGACGCACGGAAGCGATCCATGAGATCCTCGCGGATTTCGGTGAATGCCGGATGCATTGGGTTTCGCGGAAACGACAGGTCAATATCCATAATGCTGCGGAAGGTGCCAGGGTTGCGTCCCATCACGACGACCCGTTCGCCCATGTTCAGGGCTTCATCAATGTCATGGGTTACCAGCACCAGGGTGATGCCCTTGTCGCGTGCAATTGAACTGACTTCCAGTTGCAGATTCCGACGCGTAAAAGCGTCCAGCGCCGAAAAGGGCTCATCCAACAGAATCATCTGCGGTTCCACCGCCAGGGACCGCGCCAGAGCGACACGCTGCTGCTGGCCGCCCGACAGGTCCTGGATGCGGGCCTCGGAGCGATCCCTGAGTCCGACAAGCTCCAGCATTTCGTCGATCCGTCCTTTCAGGTTCTGCGTCTGACCAGTGAACTGTAGCCCCAGGGCCACATTCTGTCTGACATTGAGCCAGGGATAGAGACCGGGCCTCTGGAACATCATGTTCCACTCGGGATGAGCCCGAGTGACCTGTCTCCCATTGATCTTGACGCAGCCCTCACTGGGTATCAGCAATCCCGCCAGCATGTGCAGCAGGGTGGACTTGCCACAGCCACTTTCTCCAATCAGCGCGATATTGCTCCCCGCGCCGATATCCATCATCAGGTCCTGAAGCACCACCTCCCCTTTCGGGGAGAACTGATGTGTTATGCCATTGATCTGTATAGATGCACCCATAATTGATTTCCCGCGTTGCATGGTTGCTCGATGTTGCATTCACGTGAGCCACCGGGCGCTGTCCGAAAGCTCTTTCGTCCTGCTCGTGCAAGAGCCAGACCAACCCGGACAACCCGCCACACTGCTGGAATCAAAGGCATCCGAAGTCCTGATCACGGAATGTACAAACACGACAATGTCTACATTGTCTTCTCTGTAAAACCACAAACTGACTCCACAAAGGCCCTCCCCTACCTTCCCGGTGCCCCTGAAAGGCCCGCACCTCAGGGGCTGAGAGAACATTCTCACAACACTGGCATGCAATCTGCTGCTCCCCCTTTGAATGCAGACGGACAAACCGTCGCTCTAAAAAAGCAGCAAATAAGGAGACAACACATGTCTGAAGCCGCAGCTCAGAATGCCAAGACACCGCTTCGCCCTATCGACCTTGAAGGACTCAAGTCCCTGGGTGCCAAAGCCCAGATGGACCCGGAAAAGGTCAACACTCTGAAGTCACACACGGAATGCGAAGGGGTCTTCCGGATGATGACCTACTGCCGCGACCTCGACGGGCACCTTATCGACGAGCCCCCGACACTGCTGGGCGAGAACAACGCGCCCAACCCCTCTGAAGCCGCTCTCGCCGCACTGGCGTCCTGTCTTCTTGTGGGCATTCACGCCAATGCCACCTGGCGCGGCATCACCCTCTACAAGCTGGAAGCGAACCTGGAGGGCGATATCAACATCAGTAGCGTCTGGGGCGTGGGCGACACGAGCGAGAAGCGACTCGGTTTCACCGAGATCCGCGCCGAGTTTGATATCGATGCGGACTGTTCACGTGAAGAGCTGCAGGACCTGATCGAGTGGTCGGACAAGTGGTCGCCGGTGGCGAACACCATGCGCAACCCCGTGCCGACCAAGACAAGCCTGGCGTAACCAGGACCTGTTCCGGCGCGCCGCGCCGGAATTGATCCCCGATGACTAGGAGAGAAAGCCATGACTGCCGCGGAAAAACTCAAGCCCCAGACCGATCCGTCTGACCCGGTACCCGGTGTTGAAGCGCTCGTTCAGAGCACGCTGGCGCCCCAGACCGTTGAAATCGATCGTCAGGGCACCTATCCAGCAGGCTTCATGCACGAGCTTGGTGCGCTGGGCGGTTATCGCCAGCACTTGGGATCCGGCGGTGCACGCGGTCCGTCCGGGCCCGGACATTTTGGTAATGCGGTCCGCGTTATGGATGCCGTCTCCAGCGAATGCATGTCGACCGGCTTCTGTGTCTGGTGCCAAGACGCCCTGGGGTGGTACCTGGAAAACGCCGATGACACCAGCGTGCGTGATCAGCTGCTGCCCCGCATTGCGGATGGCAGCCAACTCGGTGGAACCGGCCTGTCCAACGCGCTCAAGCACTTCGCGTCGATCGAGGCTCTCAAGATCCGTCTCAGGCGTGTCGATGGCGGCTATGTGGCCAACGGCACACTGCCGTGGGTTTCCAACCTTGCCAATGACCATGCCTTCGCCGCGATCTTTCAGGTCGAGGGCAGCGACCGCAAGGTCATGGCCCTGACCTTCTGTGACCAGCCGGGATTCAGCCTCCAGCAGTGCGCCGAGTTCACCGCCCTCGAAGGCAGTGGCACCTACGCCTGTCATTTCCGCGACTGCTTCATCCCGGACAGCCAGATCATCAGCGAGAACGTCCCCGCCCTGATGCAGCGCATACGCTCCGGCCTTGTCCTGATGCAGATGGGCATGGGCCTGGGGCTGGTGCAGGGCTGCATTGACATCATGGAGGGCATGCGCGAAACCCAGGGCCACGTGAACTGCTATCTCGACGAGCAGCCCGAAAGCCTGGCTGAGGACCTGGCGGATGCCCGAATGGCCACGCAGGCACTGGCCGGTGACATCGGGGATGATTCCGACAGCCTGTTTGCGGATGTGCTGCAGCTGCGCCACAGCGCCTCAGAGCTTGCGCTTCGTGCCTCCCAGGCGGCGATGCTGCATGCCGGCGCCCGTGGCTACCTGGCGGACGCCCCCGCCCAGCGCAAGCTGCGGGAGTCCTATTTCGTGGCCATCGTCACCCCTGCAATCAAACACCTCCGCAAGGAACTGGAGCGGCTTGGCGCCGCTTGAGGAGAGATCGCGATGAGCCAGCCCTATCGCCGTTACCTGTGCATTGTCTGTGGCTTCATCTACGACGAGGCCGAAGGGGACCCGGATGGCGGGCTGCCACCGGGCACCCGTTACGAGGACATCCCGGATGACTGGGAATGTCCCGACTGCGGTGTCTCCAAGGCGGATTTCGTGCTCCTGGAGTCGCCCGCCGAGCCCCAGGAGGCGCCTGCTGGCCGGACCCAAATGCAGCCTGGCCAGGATCCCGACCAGGTTGTCGTCATCGGTGGCGGCATGGCGGGCTGGAATCTTGTGGAAGCACTGCGGGCCGAAGACAGTTCACGCACGGTGACACTGATCTCACACTGTGACGCGGATGTCTATCCCAAGCCCCAGCTTTCAGCCGCCGCTGCCCGCAACAGGCAGCCCGATGACCTGATCACCGTTGCCGGACCGGAGCGGGCGCAGCAGCTGGGAATCAATCTGATGCCCCGCACACGCGTGTTGTCTATCGACACAGAACGCCGGCGCATCATCACGCCACGAGGGGGTGTTCCCTACGGCGCCCTTGTGCTCGCCTCCGGCGCCCGACAGCCCAGGCCCACACTGGCGGGTGATGCCGCCGACCAGGTGATGCAGGTTAATGACCTGCACAGCTACCGCCGTTTCCGGGCTGAAACCGATGCGCAGGCACCCTCCAGGATTCTTATCCTGGGCGCTGGCCTTATCGGCAGCGAATTTGCCGACGACCTGTCCAGCGCCGGCCACCAGGTTGATCTGGTTGACCAGGCGAGTCATCCCCTGACAAGGCTGCTGCCGACGACATTGAGCGCCACCCTGGGCTGGGCGCTCCGGGAAAAGGGCGTCAACCTGCACACCGGCTGTACCGTGCAATCGGTCCGCACCACCCCTGAAGGGCCACTGGCTGTCCAGCTGGACTCCGGTGAGACGGTCCAGAGCGATGTCGTGCTCAGCGCCCTTGGACTGATTCCCAACGTGGAGCTTGCCAGGCTCGCGGGCGCCGCCACGGGCACCGGCATCCAGGTTGATTCCCGGCTGCAGACCTCCATCCCCGACATTTACGCGATCGGGGACTGTGCCGAGCACAACGGACAACTGCTTCCCTATGTGCGGCCACTCCAGGAGCAGGCCCAGGCCCTGGCCGCCAACCTCTGTGGCCATGAGACCCATTACCAGGCGAATGCCGGGACCATCGTCATCAAGACACCGTCATTGCCCCTGGCGGTATGGGCGCCCGAGGAGGACGGCGAGTGGGTGGAGCGCGAGGCCGATGGTCAGGACATTGTCCTGGAACACCGATCAGAGGATCGACTGACCGGTTTCGCCCTGTCCGGCAAGCGCACACGCGATGCCAAACAGTATGAAGCGCAGATGCGCGGTCAATAAGTCAGGAGCCCGAACACAATGTTCCGTGTTGCCAGCGATTATTCGCCAAAAGAAACGGTTGAACGACTCAAAGAGGCCATCAGCACCGAGGGCATGTACCTTCTGTGCCACATCCCGGCCTCGACCAACGTCGCCCACGTTGGCCTGGAGAGCCCTTTCCACCAGGTGCTCGAGGTTTTCCATCCAGCTTATGCCGCGCGCGTGTGGGAAGCCCGGGAGGACGCGGGCATTGCGATACCCGTGCGGGGCCATGTCTACGAGAGCGTCGCGGGCGGCGTCCGGGTCGACTGGCAGCGGCCGAGCGTCAACCTTGGCCTCTTCCCTGAACCGGAGCTGGCCACCATTGGGCGCGAACTGGACCCCGTGTTTGAGCGCATTGTCCATTCCGTCGGCACCGAACCGGAAACACTATAGCCACACATCCAGGAGGGCCAGGCAGGCCCTTCTCAGATAACGCCTCGACCATCCAGGCAGGAAGGGGCGGGGAGCAGGAGAAATCACCATGACTGAGAAGATTCTTTACAGCGTTGAGGAAGCAAACGCACTGGCCAGCGCCGGCAAGGCGGTGCTGATTGATATCCGCGACAGCGATAAGTACGAGACCGAACACATCCCGGGTGCCGTGAATGTATCCGATATTTTCTACTACCTGGCGGAGACCACGGACAGCGGATTGGACACAATGCACCAGACATTCGCGGAGCTATTCGGCAACGTGGGCCTGGACGGGCAGAAAACCGCCATTGTCTATGAGGACGCCCTGAATACCCAGTACGGTGGTTCCTGCCGCGGATACTGGCTGCTCAAGTACCTAGGGTATCCGGCGGCCGGCATTCTCGATGGCGGCCTCCGAGCCTGGGAAGAGGCTGGCATGCCTTTGACGTCTGAGGCGCCAACAGTGACGCCGGCAACCTTCCCCCTCAATCCGCAGCGCGACCTCCTCGCGACCAGGGATGACATGCTTGAGATCCTGGCCAACGGTGACGCGATCCTGCTGGATAACCGCGACCAGGATGAATGGCTCGGGGAGAGCTCTTCCCCCTACGGTAAGGACTTCGTTCCCCGCAAGGGCCGGCTTCCCGGTGCCGTATGGCTTGAGTGGTACGAGTTCATGGACGATGGGGAAGTCCCCGCCTTCAAGACGCCTGAGGCCATCCGGGAGCTTGCCGCATCCAGGGGCATTGCCCCGGACGACCCCATCGTCATCTACTGCTTCAAGGGCGCGCGGGCGAGCAACACCTTTGTCGCCCTGCGCCAGGCCGGGTTCAGCAACCTCCGGATTTACCTTGGCTCCTGGAACGAATGGGCCAAGGATCCCGCTTTACCCATTGAATCAGGTAGCCCGGGGGCTGCGGCGCCCCTCCTTAAGCAAAGATTGGCTGGTTAGAAGTCCCCCTACTCTCCACAAACAAACCATCAACATTGAGGTCCCCTACTACGGGAAATCGTGTTGTATGACTACGAGAAATCGTTCTTCACGATTTCTCGTAATTTCCCTGCCCCTTCAGACTCATAATTAATCTTTCCAAATCAGAATCTTAAAAAATAGAACAGGTTGGCACAGCAACTGCTTACTCAGTCTGCAACCGACAGCTCGTACGGTACGAGTGCTGTCAGCTAACAGGCGCCCACTTTTAGGGCAAATGCACTATCGATGCAGCAATCTGGTTCAAGGAGTTGCACTGTTATGAATCATGAAACCATGACCGCCACCATCCTCACCGCCAAGAACGAACAGGGCTACACCTGGGGGCAGCTGGCCGAATCCATCGGCATGTCGCCCGTATGGACGGCTTCCTGCTGCTACGGCATGAACACCATGCTGGAGGACCAGGCCAAGGCTCTGTGCACAACACTGAGCCTCGGCGACGAAGTGGCACGGACCCTGCAAACCTGCCCCCACAAGCACTGGGACAAAGCCGTTCCGACTGATCCGCTCATCTATCGCATCTATGAAGCCTGCATGATCTACGGCGACAGCGTGAAGGACATCATTCACGAGAAATTCGGCGACGGGATCATGAGTGCAATCGACTACAAGATGCACGTGGACCGCGTGGAGGATCCCAAGGGGGACCGGGTCGTGATCACGATGGATGGCAAGTTCCTCCCCTTCAAACGCTGGTAACAGGAGAACCAACATGTCCTATCTTCAACCCAACGAGTTCGTCACCAAGCTGGTGGACGCCGGCGAAGCCAAGATCCACATGGGCACGCGGGACACCCTGATCCGTGCCTTCATGGCGGGGGCGACGCTGGCGCTGGCGGTGATCTTCACCATCACCATCGCGGTGCAGACCGGTTCCTTTCTGGTCGGCGCCCTGCTCTTCCCAGTGGGCTTCTGCATGCTCTATCTCATGGGCTACGACCTGCTCACGGGGGTATTCACGCTCGTGCCCATGGCACTACTGGACAAGCGGCCGGGCGTGACCTTCCCGCGCATGCTGAAGAACTGGGGCCTTGTGGGGCTCGGGAACCTCGGCGGCGCGCTCTTCATCGCCATTTTCGGCTACCTCAACTTCTCCATGGGGGGCTCCGAAGCCATCAATGAAGTCGGCCAGAAGATCATGGCCGTTGGCGAAAGCCGGACCGTGGGTTACCAGGAAGCCGGTATTGCCGGCTGGATCGTTCTCTTCATGCGCGGCATGTTCTGTAACTGGATGGTCTCCATGGGCGTTGTCGGCGCGAGCATTTCCACTCACGTGTCCGGCAAGATCATGGCCATGTGGATGCCGATCATCATCTTCTTCTATCTCGGTTTCGAGCATTCCGTCGTGAACATGTTCCTGTTCCCGATCGGCCTGCTGATGGGCGCGGACTTCACCCTTTACCAGTACATCATGTGGAATGAGATCCCGACGGTTCTGGGCAACCTGGTGGGTGGCCTGACACTGGTTGGCCTGGTTCTGTACACCACTCACGTCCGCACCCAGCCGAAGAAGAGCTTTTCCTGATCGGGGCGACGCCCTGCACTGGATGACCATCCGGTAATAACCCTCCCAGCCGGGGCGTGGTGGCTTGCCGCCGCCCGCCCCGGCTTTTTATGCTGGTATCCCATCCACACAGGGAGTTACAGCATGAAGGCACTGACCCGCACACTGGCCGGCATCACACTGGCTCTGGGCACAACCGCCGCAATGGCCAGCGATGCACCGGAAGAAGCATCCGCCTATTTCATTTCCCCGCAGGACGGCGAGACCGTCAGCTCCCCCGTAACCGTCCGCTTCGGGCTTGAAGGCATGGGTGTGGCGCCCTCTGGGGTCGACCGGAAGAACACCGGCCACCACCACCTGCTCGTGGACGTGGAGGAGATGCCCGCAATGGATGAGCCCATTCCTTCCGACGACCAGCACCGGCACTTCGGCGGTGGCCAGACCCAGACCACACTGGATCTTGAGCCCGGCGAACACGAGCTGACGCTGCTGCTCGGCGATGAGACGCACACGCCCCATGAGCCGCCGGTCAAATCCGAGACGATTACCATTACCGTTGAATAACCGTCTTTGACCTGCCGGGCCGGTCAGCCTATGTCCCTTTCGCTATGAGTACACCACTGCCCGGCCCGGTCAACTGGAAATGGAAAGCCCTGCGTGCCGCCGTGCACGTACGTCGCCACCCCTGGCTGTTCGCGCTTCTGGGCTTCGTAGCGGGCATCGCCAGCTTCCTGCTTGTTGATCGACAACAGGATACGGCGGGACTGATCGCAATACTGATGCTCGCGGGCTGGGTCTGGCTGGTTCTGGAAGACCCGATACGCCGCCTGATCAGCCTGATCCCGGGCGTGGACCTGCCACCGCCGCTGGTGCGCTTCACGACCCAGCTGATCCACCAGGAGAGCTTCTTCTTCGCTCTCCCGTTTTTTGCCATCACCACAACCTGGAACAGCGTTCAGGCCCTGTTCACGGCACTGATCGGCATCGCCGGCCTGATCTCGATCATTGACCCGGTTTACCACGGCTGGCTCACCCGCCACCGCTGGCTCTATCTCGCCTATCACTGCCTGGCGCTGTCCACCATTCTGCTGACGGCACTGCCCATCATCCTGCACCTGAGCACCTGGGAGAGCTACATCATCACCACCGCGCTCACCCTGACTCTGGCATTGCCGAGTCTGGCCCAGGCTGTGCCGCTTGGGGGTGCCCTGCGCCTTGTCGGTATGGCCGGGGTTCTCACGGTCCTCGTGGCTACCGCCTGGTTCGGCCGCGTGGCTGTTCCACCCGCCACCCTGTGGCTGACCGAAAGCACCATATCCCATCTGGTGGACCAGGATGACATGGAGCCGGGACGCTCACTGGAGGAGGCCACTGCCGAGGCGGTCGCTGAACGTGGGCTCTACGCCTATACCGCAATCCGGGCGCCACGCGGGCTGCATGAGACGGTCTATCACGAATGGGTACACAACGGCCGCGTCTATGACCGCATACCGCTGGAGGTCACCGGTGGCCGTGAGGCGGGCTACCGTGCCTGGACCCACAAGCTCCGTTTCCCACCCAATCCGGAAGGGATATGGCATGTGCGGGTCAGGACCGGGTCGGATCAGATGATCGGACAGATCCGCTTCCGGGTCCGGGACTGAGCCGGCCCCGGGAAACGCTTCAGAAGCCATGCCCCATGAGGCCAAGAACCCCCATCGCGATCAGGTAACCCGCCACGATGTAGTTGAGAAGCTTCGGGAAGATCAGGATACCGATCCCGGCACCCAGCGAAATCAGCGGGGCGAGATCAATGTGAAACGTCATATTACCTCCTTTGACTGGCTATTCGGGAATCCCCGAATCCAATCCTAGCAGCTCGGGCGTAGAATGAGCCTACTGTTAAGGAAACGTATAGACCCGACATGCTGACATTAACGATCCGATGCCATCTGGGACAGGTGCCGCGCCTTCTGGTTCTGACAGCAATGCTCCTGGCGGGCCCGGCCTCAGGGGGAACTCTGAGTCTTTCCTGGGACAATGACCTGCTGACCGGTGAGGACAAAGGCTACACGAACGGCCTGCGCATTTCCTATCTGGAAGAAGCGGCCGAGAACAAACCCGATTGCCGTCTGTGCCTGAGCGGCCGGACACGGGATGCCCTTACGCCGCTGCCCGGCGTGGGCGCGCCGGAAAGCAACCACGCCCTCGCCTGGTCACTGCGCCAACTGATGCTCACCCCCCAGGATATCGAGCGCCGCGAGCCTCAGTACGATGATATCCCCTACACCGGGTATCTTTCCGGCAGCGTAACCCTCTGGAGCTGGGATGACCGCAGCATCACGGGTTACGGCGTATCGGCCGGTGTTATCGGGCCGGACTCAATGGCGGAGGAAGCTCAGGAATGGGTTCATGGTGTCACCGGCAGCACCAACCCTCGCGGCTGGGACAATCAGCTGGGCACCGACTGGGTTGGCGGCGTCCAGGCCCTGCATGCACGCCGCGCCTTGAAAACCGGTCAGGCAGATGGACTGCAACAGGACCTGAACTGGCTGGTGAGCGCTGAGGCCAGCAACTTCATCTCCAATGCCCAGATTGGTGCGGGCTGGCGCTTTGGCACCAATCTGCCGGACAATTTCATTTCCGACTACGCCGGGCTGTCATCGTCAGTGGGCATGCCCGGCATCCTGGACGCCCCCGGCCCCGGGTGGTCCGTTTTTGTCGGCGTTCTCGGGGAGTGGATTCCCTACTCCTATCTCGACGAGCGCTCCGGTCGGTACCGGTACGACCAGGAACCTCTGGTCGGCCATGCGGGTATCGGCGCGAGCCTGCATAACCGGGACATCCATTTCTCGGTCTCACTGCGGACCACGACCTCACAGGACGCGAGCAACAAAGAACCACTGTCTTTTGGTACTGTTTCACTGGTCTGGCGGCTCTGACACCGTCGTACTCTCAGGAACCATCCGCGTACCGACAAGGGGCGATCCCGAATGACAGAACGGACACTGATCCCCTTACGCTACAGTGCCTTCGTGGCCTGCATCCTGGTCAGCCTGATCACGCTGGCGCTCAGCAGCCTGTCCGCATGGTGGCTGGCCGTCGCCCTGCCCGCCATCGCGTTTACCGTTCTGGGCATCTGGGATCTTGTGCAGCACAGACGCACGGTCAGCCGCAACTACCCGGTACTGGCGCACTTCCGCTACTTCTTTGAGTCCATTGGCCCGGAGATCCGGCAGTACTTCATCTTCTCGGACACCGAGGGCCGCCCGTTCAGCCGCGAGCAACGGCGCATCGTCTACCAGCGCGCCAAGAACACGCTCGATAAGCGCCCCTTCGGCAGCCTCCTCGACATGGATAACCCCGGCTACGAATGGATCAACCACTCGCTGACGCCGGTGGACCATGCCAACTCGGACTTCCGCATCACCATCGGCAGCCGCTGCGCCCGGCCCTACAGAGCCAGCGTCTTCAACATCTCTGCCATGAGTTTTGGCTCCCTGTCCGCCAACGCGATACGGGCCCTGAACCATGGGGCGGCCCGCGGCGGTTTCTATCACGATACCGGTGAAGGATCGATCTCCCGCTACCACCTGGAAGGCGGTGGCGACCTGGTCTGGGAAATCGGCTCCGGCTACTTCGGGTGCCGGGACGAACAGGGGTATTTCGATGAGGGCCTGTTCGTCGAGAACGCCACGCGGGACGCTGTGAAAATGATCGAGGTGAAGCTCTCCCAGGGCGCCAAGCCAGGCCACGGCGGCATCCTTCCCGGCGCCAAGGTCACGCAGGAAATCGCCGAGGCACGGGGCGTTCCCGAGGGCGAGGACGTGGTGTCGCCGCCCAGCCACTCGGCCTTCAGCACACCCATCGAACTGCTCGAATTCCTGGACCGGCTGCGGGAACTGTCCGGCGGCAAGCCCGTGGGCTTCAAGCTGGCGATCGGCCATCCCTGGGAATGGTTTTCCATCGTCAAGGCCATGCTGGAGACCGGGCGGCACCCGGATTTCATCGTGGTCGACGGTGGCGAGGGAGGCACTGGCGCCGCGCCCCTGGAGTTCATCAACCGGCTGGGCATGCCGCTTCTGGATGCCCTGCTGCTCGTCCACAACACCCTGGTGGGCACCAACCTGCGGGACGTCATTGCCGTGGGGTCCGCCGGCAAGATCACCTCCGGCTTCCATCTGGCCAAGACCCTCGCCCTGGGCGCCGACTGGTGCAACGCAGGCCGGGGCTACATGTTCGCCCTCGGCTGCATCCAGGCCCTGAGCTGCCACACCGGGCGATGCCCCAGCGGTGTCGCCACCCAGGACCCACGGCGGGGCGATAAGCTGGACGTGCCGCTCAAGAGCGAGCGCGTGTACCACTACCACCGGAACACGGTGCAGGCCCTCGGCAACCTGATTGGCGCCGCCGGCCTGCGCAACACCTCGGAACTGGGGCCGGACCACATCATCCAGCAGACCTCCCAGACCGAGTTCCGCACCTATCGGGACCTTTACCCGTTCCTCGAACCCGGTGCCCTGCTCAATGGCGACACCGGGTACGAGCTTTTTGACCACTACTGGGAAGAGGCGAGCGCCCGGGAATTCGGTGCTCCCAGTTCCGTTATCCGGTTCAGCCGGAATCCGGTGCGCTGAGTCAGGCTTCGACCGGGTTCATGATCGAGAGCCCCACGAGGGCGCCCTCATCCATGGCCAGAATCGCCGTCTTCTCCGTGAATTCACCCAGGCGGTATCCCTGCGCCAGCCAGGCCCAGCCGAAGAGGTTGCCGGCCACGCCCAGGGTACCCACCGAGGCTTCGGGAAAGAGCCAGCGGACCTCGGGCTGAACCCAGTCACCCAGCCCCGGAAAGGCCGGGATGAGCTGCTCCATGTACCCATCGCTGCCGTTCCCCGGGCACAGCAGGGCTTCGGGCTGGGAAACGGCTTCCACGCCCTTGCGGATCAGGTCACCGGGATCCGTCCCGCCGTCAGGCCGTCCATCCACCCGGGAGAAGAGCAGTTCCAGACCACTGTCCGCAGGCGTCCAGTCGAGAGCCAGGACGGCTTCCACCCCTGCCGCATCCGCGCTGGTCATCCGAGCCGCAATCATCCGCCCGGCAGTGCCCAGCCGGTTGAGCTGGCTCATGGCCAGTGCGTTCCAGCCGCGTCCGAAACCGATTTCAGCCCGGTCACCGATCCGCTGTTCCCAGGCCAGTCGCTGTTCCTGTTCACTGGCGGGCAGCATGACCCAGTTTGGCTGGTCCGACAGGAGCAGAGGCTCGATTACCTCAACCAGCCGCTCATGACCACCTTCAGCCTCAACATCCGGGATCCGGCACTGACCCTGTTCGTCAGGGACCAGGGGCTGGCTTCCCAGCTCCGGCGTCAGAAGATCCTCGAGGTGGCAGGCACCAATCGCTCCGTGAATATCGGTCAGTTGCCAGGGCACCATCGACCTCCGTGCAGCGAAACGGGAGTGCCTTCAATCCGGTGACTACACGCGGGCCAGAGGCGCTCACGGAAACCGAGGGGCAGAACCCGGAACAGTCGCTTCCAGTTCACCTCCTCCAGAGGCATGCCCCACAGCTGCCGTCCCCTGTGACGTTCTTCCCGGTCCCCGACAAGCCAGCGCACTTCGCGCAGAGCGGGTTCTGCCAGTGATTCGTCATGACGAAAGCTGGCCAGCCAGGGCAGGAAGCGGCTGTGCGAGGTGGCCCCGAGTATCCCGATCAGGGCGGCATCCGTGACCTCTGGCGCCAGGGCGTTGATCAGGGCCGCTACACGAGTGTCATCCGTGGCCGCCAGTAGCGGGGGAAGCCATTCCTGCCAGAGATCTCCGTCACCCGTATCCCAAAGGGTCAGCGCGACCGCTCTGGGGCAGGTCTCCTGCTGGATCGCCGCATGCCAGTCCGTCCAGGGAGCCGGCGGAATATAACCACGCCGGGTCAGTGCACGGGCGGCCCAGACCTGGGCGGTGAAGGTCTCCGGGAAATCCGTGGGGCAAGCCAGGTGACGGTAGTGAGCTGCCAGCCACCAGGCGATTTCTCCATGATCGTGCTCATGAATCAGGCTGGAGTGCACCCGCTCCAGCTCGCCCGGCCACAACCGATCACGGGCTTCCAGCACACAGAGCAGGCGCCCCGGCTCAGCTGAGAACAGGTTTGCCACTTCAGAAGTATCGGTCTCTGATGAAAGCAGTGCTGACGCCCCGGCGGCCTGCTTCGCCAGGGTTCCGAACAGTTGCCGATCATATGCCTTCAGCTGATCAGGGCTGGCGCTGTCACTCGCGAGCAACGTGTCGCGAACACCCAGGAAATGTTCGAGTTCGTCTTCCATAACGACTCACTATTGAAGTGATGGTATTGCCCTGAGCTGGACGGAATTCGCTCTATTACCAGTCTAAACGTCTCCGTAGCGGAGCTCGTTTAAAGGCAGCTCTCGGTCTCCCGGGGCTCTGTCAGGACGCAGCATTCCTCGCCCACAAGGCATAGAGATTGTCAGCCGCCGCTCGATTTTCTTTCAGCATACAGACGTAGCCGAAAATATCCTCTTCGGCATTCTCTTCTTCTCTGCTCGCTGCCATCTCATCCACTTCGACGTCCTCACGCCCGCGCCACCAACTCGGATAGGAGACTTCAAATTCGGATCCATCACCGTAGACCCTGAATGTGGTTAAAGCCGTTTTGTAGTCATGAAAATAGTCAACGTCGACTTTCTCGCTCAGAAGGTCCCACTTACTTGAATCAATAACCAACTTCAGAGTTCCGTCTTCGGGAAAGATGGCAACGGCGTGGTCATCACCTTTCCAGCAGAATCCCGAGGTTTTCTTATCTCCAAGAACCTCAGAGTCTTGCAGGGAACAATGGGAGCCATCATAGAAACGACAAAAAGCCATCTCATTGAAGCATCTGAGACGTAAGGCCCTTTCCAATCGCATCAGAAATTTGTTTCTTGATCAGCTGCTTCCGTGGTTACCCAGCTCTGAGGCCGCCTGCCGTTGAATACGAAATTAGATACCACCCGACTCACCGCTTTCCCTTCCGGTAGATCTTCGATGGTACATTCCCACGGTGCGTAAACTTCCCGAAAATTTGTGTAGTCGTTGCCAATCATGAGTGGAGGTTCGATTTCTTCCCTGGTCAACTTGTCACCAAGTACGTTGAGTTCTCGAATACACCCCTTTTCCTCAGCCGACAATGGACGTGACGCGTTTCTAAGGATACCAATCAATTTGTCAACACAACGTGCGACATAGGGATAATATTCACGCTTTGCTAGGAAAGAACCGTGTTTCGTGAGACTGAGCAGCCGTTTTTCATAAACCTCCACAGTCCAAACGTATTCCTCTCTGGATGTGGCGAGCCAGCGTAATGAGCCCTCCGTAAAGACGTAGGCCAAGGTAGCGATGTAACGCCGATCCACTGGAAGGTCCAGACTCCCAGCCTCAGCTCGTTCTTTGAGCCACTTCAACTGGGAAATCATCCGCCCCTCGGGCGTTGAGTCGGTCTGAGAATAGTGACTCAGCTTATCCAGAAGGATGTTGCAATTCTCAATAACATCCTCAACACGCTCATCATGAATATTCATGTCTGACTCACTACGCTTTTCAACTTGCTGGGATTCGGAGCGATTTGTTTGCCACCACCGCTCATCATTTTCGGTATCAATCCTGTACTCCCAGACGCGTCGGTGTAACTGATCAACTCCGTCGCTTTCCCGATCTCGGACTCAACCGCAGTCATTGGTTCCGTGACTTCGGCGATATCGATCGCATCAGCCCGGTTAAAACACGGCAGAGCCAACTCATTCTTGACCGCTTCCCGATCCCAGGCCCCCTCGCGATAATGTTTCTGTTTCATTTCTTCAAACCCTTCCTCGTCAAGCCAGTGCGGAGAGCTTTCCAGATCTTTGGCAAATCCTTGCGAAGTTACTCCATAAAGCTTATCACCGGGCTGCAATTCCTTGAGTTCGGGATTAGTTCCGGACTCCAACACCTGCTGGACCTTATCATCGTCCCAGCCTTGTTTTTTTAGCTGAGCGGCCGCTTTCTTATCCGAAGCTGGCAGATCCTCCAGGTCGACTTCGCGGCGAGTCTCAAAACCTTTTGCCTCAATTCCCCCGTCTTTTGGCCATTCCTTATTATGCAATCCTGGGTGTGGTGAATCACCGCTAGAAGGGGCTAATGGTCCGTCCTGGTTTTTATCCCCACCTGTTTTTTGAGCACGTACCTCATCCGAGTCTTTGGAGACACTTTCTGCAGCGGAACCTATCTTCTGACCACCAGCACTCGATACGTCAAACACACTATCGTTGGGATCATATTCCAGATACACCTTCAGATCCCCGCTACCAACCTGGCGCGCAAGGTCGTCCAGCAGCTGGTGAAGTGTCGTTGGCTGATCCCATGGCCGCTGGAACACATCCAGCCACAGGTCCAGAAGCCGGTAGTTGAAGGGGTCGTCCTGGCTCCGGGCGATGTCCTCAAGGGTCTGGCGGGCGTAGATCCGGCAGGCCATGACATCGGGGCGGCGGTAGGTGCCGTCCTCCTCCATGCGCAGCCCCAGGCTGAACGAGTAGAGGCGCCCGAGGTCGGCCTTGAGCTGGTGGTCGCGTCTCAGCATCCTGACATCCTGTCCTGGTCCGTCCCTGGTCTCAGTTGAGACTGATATTGGCGCCCTTGAGGCTGATCGTCGCCCCATCAAGGCTGATCTGTGTGCCCTCGATGGCGATGTTGCCGGAACTCTCGAGCGTGATACTAGCCGCCCCCGTCTGCAGCGTGATGCTGGTTCCGGCGTCGACGGTGATGGTCTTGCCGGCCTTGATGGTGTCGCTGCCGCTGGTCTCGCTGGTGCGGTCCCCGCCGATGGTGGCGTTCTGGTTATTCCCCACCTTGAGCGTGTCGTCGTTCCCGACCTCCGCCTGCCGGTTGTTGCCGACGGAGTCGGTTTCGTCGTTCTCAACGGTCAGCTCATAGTCCTTCTCCGCGTGAAGGACAAGCAGCTCCTTGCCTTTATCGTCGTCAAAGCGGATCTCACTGTAGTTCGCCTCGCCGCCTTCCAGCGTGGAACGCGAGCGGATGCCCGAGGAGTTCAGCTGCTTGTCGGTCGAGTACGGCAGGGGGTTATCGTCGTTGTAAACGGAGCCGGTAACCAGGGGCTGATCCGGATCGCCGTTGATGAACTCGACCACAACTTCCTGACCCTGGCGCGGCAGGAACTGCGCCCCGAAACCGGCACCGGCCCACCCCTGGGCCACGCGGATCCAGCAGGAGCTGTCCGGGTTGTTCTTTCCTTCCCGGTCCCAGTGGAACTGGACACGGACGCGACCGTATTCATCCACGTGCAGTTCCTCGCCCGGCCCAGTGGTCACCGTGGCGGTCTGAACGCCGGGAATGACGGGCTTGGGCTGACGCGCCGGCACGAACGGCTTGTCCGTGGTGATGCATTCAAAGGTATTGGTGTAATGGGAGGCTTCGCCTGAATCCCCGTCCTCACTGTTCACGGGAACACTGGCGGTGCACTCAAAGCGGGTTATGACAAAGCCGGTACCTGAGCTGACCCCGTCCTCATGCTCGCGGAAACTGAAGGTCAGGCCGGCTCCGAACGACAGGTAATCCGAGGCCCCGTGGTAGACCTGCGCTTCCCGGTTCAGGCCCTTGAGGTGGGTCGCCGCCAGGGGCTCGCTGTCGTTGATGAGCAGGCGATCCTCGCCGATGTAATGGAAGATCTCCTGCTCCCCGAACGCTTCGCCTGGAACGCTGGCCTTGCCGCTGTCGGCAACGGTTTCGCCAGGCCGCGTGAAATCAAAGCCCTGTTCCACCATGGCATCCGGCCCGGCCCTGTGATCCTGGCGCCATTGGTAGATGCGGCTGTCACCGCTATCCCCGGAACGGTAGATCACGCTGTCTTCCAGCGCCGGCTGGTAGGCGTTCACGTTGTCACCGACCACCATTCGATGGCCGGATTCGGAATGTTCGAAAAAGAAGAAAAGGCCTTCGTGGGCCAGTAACCGGGTTACGAAATCCCAGTCGGTTTCGTTGTACTGGACGCAGTAACGGTAATTGCGGGGTGTCCCTTCAATGCTCCGGACCAGTTCAACCTCGTGTTCGCCCAGGACGGTTTCCGCAATGTCCAGCGCCGTTTCGTCCTGAAAGATACGGCAGTTGCTGCGGTTGCGGGCACTCCAGGCACGCGGAACCACCCGGGCCTCGTAACGCTGGCCCTCACTGTTGTGCAGGGGTTTGCCGAGTTCCCCGATGCTCGCGATATGACCGTGGAAATACCGCTTTTCGCTCTCCGACTGGCCACTCAAGGTCAGGCTGATGCTGACCGCCTGCCCGACCTGGCCTTCCAGATCATTCAGCCGCTTGTTGGCAATGAACCGGACATGGATCTCGAAAAGGCGCGACAGGCTCTCACTGACCCGCAGGTGCTCAATCGCCAGTGCGTCCTTTCCCTGGGGCCCCTGGATCTTCAGGTGGTGATGCTGCTCTTCCGTTGCCATGACACTCCGCACCGTCCTGGTCTGTGGGAATCAAGAATGGGGAGGGCATGCCCTCCCCGGTTCCGTGTGGCAGCTGCCACCCTTAGAGCTGCTGGCCCTTCACACCGCTGTAGCCGTAAACCAGCGGCGCGGTTGCCGCGTTGGTGTCGTCAGTCGGTGTGACGGACATGGTCATCTCGGTGTAGCTGATGGTGATGGACTCGGTCGGGCGATCGCCTTCAGCGGAGACGCTGTAGTTGGAGATCATGGCGTCGGAGAGTTCGATCTTCATGATCTCTTCGATCTTGTCGCCCTGCTTGGTCAGGTAGAAGGTGGCAGGCTTGCCCTTACCGATGGTCGCTTCCTTGAAGAGATCCGGTGTGGCCTTGTCCTGCTTCTTGGTGATGGTGATGTCGCCCAGGCGTGTCGCCGAGGCTTCCCGATCCATGGCGGTACCCGTGGGCGCCGCAATATCCCGGTGGACGTTGAAGTCCAGGGTATCGACGGTGATCAGGTCCTTGTATTCCTCGGCGGTTGCTTCGCCTTTGAGGCCACCAAAATCCAGGTAGGTATTGGTCTGCATTGAATTGCTCCTTTTGCATTTTGCGTTACGTCCTGTAACCAGGACATGGCGGTTTGCTTCCCATCCTTACGGGAAGCAGTTATCCGGAGAGTTCCAACTCCCCGGAATCCGGCTCAGGCCTGAACGGGCGTATCCGTCCAGACTGAATTCCTTTTCGATGGATCTGCATCATCAACCGAGAGCTCGATGCTGAACGACCCGTTGTCGATGGACAGCGTCACGGTGCGGGGACTCTGTTCCCGGCCGAGACTTTCCAGAATCCGGGTCGACATCTCGGGCAGCACTTCCTGCTGCAGGATGCGCGGGATATTGCGTGCGCCGGACGTGCTCTCGGTGCAGCGATCCACAATGGCGTCGATGACGTCGTCGCTGTAACTCAATGGCGCCTCGTGATGACGCTGGATGCGGTCGGCGACACGGCCCAGCTGCAGGCGTGCGATCTCGGCCAGTTGTTCCCGGCCCAGCGGGGTGTAAGGCAGCACTGTCGTACGCCCGAGGAACGCTGGCTTGAAGGTGTTCAGCAGCTCATCCCAGATAGCATCCTTCAGGGCGTGGGGCCTGGGCGCCGTCATCTCATCCGCGTACAGGTCGTTGATCATTTCCGAGCCTGCATTGGAGGTCATCAGGATGACCGTGTTGCGGAAGTCCACGTCGCGGCCTTCCCCGTCCCGGAGCATGCCCTTGTCGAAGACCTGATAGAAGACGTCCTGGACGCCGGGGTGCGCCTTCTCCATTTCATCCAGGAGAATGACACTGTAAGGGCGGCGCCGGACCGCCTCGGTCAGGACACCACCCTCGCCATAGCCCACGTAGCCGGGTGGTGAACCCACCAGCTGGGAGACCTTGTGCTCCTCCTTGAACTCGGACATGTTGATCACGGTCATGTTGTCTTCGCTGCCGTAGACCTGCTCCGCCAGCGCCAGGGCGGTCTCGGTCTTGCCTACGCCGCTGGGGCCCACCAGCAGGAAGACGCCCAGCGGCTTGCGCTCATCCGCCAGGTCCGCCCGGGCGATGCGGATGGTCCGGGCAATGTCCTCGATGGCGTGATCCTGGCCCCGTACCCTTTCCCGCAGGTATTCGTCCAGGGAAAGCACACCGGCTATTTCGTCCGCCTGCAGGCGGCCCACGGGGATGCCCGTCCAGTCGGAAATAACCTCGGCGACAAGCGGTTCATCCACCTGCCAGTGCACCATCGGGGCGGCTCGTTCGTTGAGTTCCTGCCGGAGCCGGCTCAGTTCCGTGACCGGTTCATCATCGTCCTCCTCGGCAATACGCCGACCGAGTTCCCGGGCTTCATTGACCTGCTCACACTCGTGGTTCCAGGCCGACTCCAGATCTTCCAGCGTCTGCTCCAGGCGGTGGATCTCAGTGCCGAGCTCGTCCTGGCGTTGCCCATGCTCGACGCCGGCACGGGCCTCGGTGGCCAGCCGGTCCGCTTCCTCCCGGAGACCGCGATGCCGGGCGCGCGCCTGTTCCAGGGCCGTCGGCAGGCTGGCCTGGCTCATGGCGACCCGGGCGCAGGCGGTATCCAGCAGCGCTACCGCCTTGTCCGGCAGCTGGCGGCCGGGCAGGTAGCGGGTCGACAGCCGAACGGTGGCCCCCAGCGCCGCGTCCGTCACGGCGACGTCATGGTGGGCTTCGAGAGTTGGGGCCAGTCCCCGCAGGATCCGCGTCGCGGTCTCCTCGTCCGGTTCATCCACCGGCACCACCTGGAAGCGCCGGGTCAGGGCCGCGTCCTTCTCGAAGTACTTCTTGTACTCGGACCATGTGGTGGCCGCGATGGTGCGCAGTTCGCCCCGCGCCAGTGCCGGCTTCAGGAGATTGGCGGCGTCGTTCTGGCCGGCCTGGTTGCCGGCGCCGATCATATTGTGGGCCTCATCGATGAAGAGGATCACCGGCTCGGTGGCCGCCTTCACCTCATCAATCACGCCTTTCAGCCGGTTCTCGAATTCGCCCTTTACACCCGCTCCGGCCTGGAGCAGCGCGAGATCCAGCGTCAGAAGCCGTGCCCGCGCCAGTGCCTCCGGGACCTCGCCGTCGGCGATGCGCCGCGCCAGACCTTCAACCACAGCGGTCTTGCCCACGCCGGCCTCACCGGTGAGGATCGGGTTGTTCTGGCGCCGCCGGGTCAGGATGTCGATCATCTGGCGGATCTCGTCATCCCGCCCCAGGACCGGGTCAATCCCGCCGGCCCGCGCCTGCGCCGTCAGGTCCACGGTGTACTGGGCCAGGTGCTGCTCACGTCCGGAGGCCGGATGGGTCTGGTTCGCGGGGTTGGCTTCGAGGGTCTCCCGCAGCGTCGCCCATTCACCAAGAAGCGTCTGCGCGTCAAGGCCGTCCAGCTCCTTGGCGTAGCGGGTGGCAAGCGCCGCCATGGCCGGATCCTGGAGCAGACTGTAGAGCAGCGTGGCGCCACGGATGGCGGCTTCCCCGAACTCGATGGAGGTGTCCAGCCAGCACTGGCGCAGCAGGTCCACGAGCCGGGGCGAAAGACTCGGCGTTGCACCATTGCCGGTGCTGAACCCTTCCAGCGCCTGGTCCAGCTGGCCTTCCAGCCGGCCGCTATCCAGCCCGTAATGGTCGAGGATCCCGATAATGTCCGGGTCCCGTTGCGTAAGCAGGGCCCGCAGGAGGTGTTCCACCTCGACGCACTCGTGCGTACGCTGGTGACTCTGGCCCACCGCTGCCTCCATGGCCTGGCGGGTGGACGGGTTCATGCGCTCGACGAGCGCCTTGAGCGTCATTGATGACATGGCGGGTTACTCCTTCCCTGGCCTGAAACCGATCTCCAGGGGCTGCTCCGGATTCCGGAACGCCCCGATGAAACTGTTCTTTCCAATACGGGCGCGGCCATCCAGCCGCGCGCCGGTCACCATGGCCGAACGCGCCCGCACCCGGTAATGCAGGGCCGTCTGTCCGCCCACCAGCTTCCGGCTCAGCCTCTGCATGACCGGGCTGAGAGTGCCACCCGGCAGAAGCGAGCGGAGCTGGGCTTCCTCCTCCGCATGGAAGGTGATCCGCACCCCGTGATCGGCGATCCATACCCGTGTTCCGAGCATGGCCTCCCCGAGCCGGGCATGCTGGCCACGGGGGCGTGACGCATCGGGCAGACGGGTCTGGTCCACGTCGGCCACATCAGCCCACTCGCCCTGCAGCGGCGTGACCGCCACCGGCATACCGCACAGATCCTCGAGGCAGTGCCGGAGCATACTGGCGGACCGTGGGCCACGCGCCAGGGCAGCCCCATAGTGGACGTCCAGATCCGTCTCCGCGCCCGTCATTGCCCCGAGGACGGTGGTGAACGCATCCGCTTCGGTGTGTTCCTGCTGCACAGCCGGCTGGGTCTTCTCCCAGCTGCGGTAGAGCAGGGACAGCAACCGATGGTTGAACATGTCCAGAAAGTCCCGCAGCGCGGGCGAACGGGACCGGACCTGCGCCAGCACCATCTCGGTGTAGTGGGAAGGCAGCGCGCCCCGGGCGCCGGTCAGGCCGAGGCTGTCCACGGTTAGTTCGCCCCGGGTAACCCCCTCTTCCAATTGCTCCTCATGCGCCGCCACCAGGTCCGAGCCCACGAAGCCCATGTGCTGGCTGGTGCGGAAACGGACCAGTTCCTGGCTCGGCCAGCCGTCATGCCCGACACGCCGGTACGGGGAACGACGCTCCGGAATCTGGCGCTGAAGGCGCCATACCGTGCGGAAGAAGTCCTTTTCACCGGCTACTGCTTCCACACTCATAGCAGCGTCTGCTCCCCGGCCCGGGCGGGCCAGACGTGGTAATCCTGGTTCTGGCCACTGAGCCGAACCCGCAGCCGGGTGAAACTGTTCAGCTGGGCAAAGTGGGCGAAGAACCGGTCCAGAACCGCGGCGAACAGATAGATGCTGGTCCCTGCGTAGCTCGGACGCGAGAAGGTGATCACCACGTCACTGCCCCGGCAGACGCCCCGTTGCACGCCAGTTCCGACCCGTGCCACCGAAGGCTTGATGGCGACGTCCTCGATGCCGTCAATCAGGGCCCGGGTTTCCGGTGTCTTGCGGAAGTCGTGAAGCTGGAGCACCGTGCGCAACCGCTCCAGTGCATCCGGCCCGTCGAAATGCGCCAGTGTCAGGTGCTGAACGAACTGCCAGCGACCGGCATTGCCCAACTCGGGGCGAACCGTTTCGGTCGGCGCCACAATCGCCTCTGCCCGCTCCACCCGGGATTCATCCACGGCCCGGAACCGGGGCGACCCACCGCCGAATGGCAGGCTGGCGGGCAGGTTACGATTGCAGCACCGGGCCCTAACGGCGAGTGTCTCATCGCGCGGCAATGACTCCCGGCCCTGCTCCACACAACGATGATCCACCAGGCTCAGCCAGGCCTCAGTTCCCGGTTCATTGCGGCCACCGGCCCATTCCGCCTGTTCACGGTGAAGGTGCCAGTAGACGTTCATCGTGTTCTGCCACTTGGGGTGGCCGCGGCCGTAATAGGGAGCCAGCTCACGCGCCTTTCCGTCACGCAGCAGGTCCACGCGTTCCAGGTCCACCACTTCGCTCACGTCACTGTCGCCGTAGCGGGGTGCGAGGCGGTGGCGGTATTCCCCCTCATCAGAGCGCACCGGCTCAAGCCGATCACTGAACAGGTTTACCACCGGTGTGCACCAGAGCCTCATGTGGTCCGCCACAAACCGCTTTTCCTGTTCCTCGTTCCCTTCGCCCAGATAGAAATACAGGTCCACTTCCCGGGTCTCCGGCCACTGGCCAGCGAGCCCGTCCAGCTGGACGAACAGGAACTTTTCCGGGAACAGGAAATACTCGGTCAGCAGCCGGTACCCGGTGAACCCGCGCTGCCCCCAGGGCACCAGTGCTTCATCGTCGTCAAAACCAACAGGGCGCAGGGCGTCGCCCGGAAAGAAACGGACCTGGCGCTGGTCATCCACCGGCACCATGGCGCAGCCCAGGCCGGTGCGGTGGATGAGGTCGTAGAGTTCATGGCTCTGGTGCGACTGACCGTGCAGGTAGAATCGGAGCCACTGGGGATCAAGGTCCTGGAACGACGTCCGCGCCTGAAGACGAAGCCGGATGATACTGCGGGCCCCCGCCACCCGGGGATGACGCGGGGCCTCGAAGGGGCTGTTCTCGAAGGCGCCCCCGATCACCTCAATCGGCCCCACGGCCTGTTCGCCACGGCCTTCGAAACGGCATTTCGGGTGTTCCCTTGAAACCGTTTCGAAGGCCACGTCCTGTTCCAGCGGCGCAATGGACTTAAGCGCCGGTGCCGGTGTCATCTGCAGGATGCTCATGGACGGGATCGGCGCCTGGTAATCCGGGTACAGTGTGCCCATGAGCACATCCGCCAGCTCCGTGAAGTGGCCGTCCAGACGCTGCCGGATCTGCGCTGAAAGAAAGGCCACACCTTCCAGGAGCCGGGAAACATGCGGATCCTCAACCGACTCCTCGCTCATCCGCAGATGCCCGGCGACACGCGGATAGGCCTCGGCGAACTCGGCGCCCTGGCGCCGGAGATAGGCCAGTTCCCGGTTGTAGTACTGAAGCAGCTCGTCACCCATCACGCGCACTCCCTGAGCGTTACCGAGAGGTTCACCGGTTCCAGTTCCGAATCAAACGCCACGGGCTGCGGTACGGGCTCGACCAGCAGGATGCCCTCGATGCGCAGCCGAAGGTAGCGGTCCATGGGGGTCTCCGTATCCCGCATCACCACGTCGACCCGGGCCAGGCGGGGCTCAAACCGCCGGATCGTCCGCCTGACCTCCTCGCAGAGCCACTGCCGACCGTCCTCGGTGCTGAGTTCCATGACCGTGAAATCCGGCAGGCCGTAGCCCAGCACCGACTGGTCGAGTTCCGACCCGGCCGCCTCGCGCGGCAGCCAGCTGCGCCGGGCGTTCAACAGCCACTCCAGGTCCCGGCGCACGGATTGCCGGATCCGGGCCAGGCTCGGCCGGACCGCGCCGTCCTCCAGCAAGCGGTCGAGCAGACTCAGCTGCAGCCCATTGCGGGCATCAGACGGTTTCATGATCGGCCCCGGCCCGGCTCTGGCGTTCCAGCTCCACCCGACCTTCCAGAGGCACCGCCTCATCGCCGACCAACAGCAGCTTGAGCCCAAGGCCCGTCACAATCCCGGGAGCAGGTTCCACCCAGTCCGTCTCGCGGCCCAGTTTCTGCGCATCCGTTTGGCTGTTTGCATAGGTCAGCGGCAGCAGTACCTCGCCCTGACGCCCACTGGTCAGGGCCACACGGGCCCGTCGCCATACCCATTCCAGCGGGGAGGCCGGTGCCTCGAAGCGGATGCTCTCCAGCTCATCCCACTGCCAGAGGTAGAAATGGCCGTCTGTCCCCAGTGCCTCGAGATAACCGTTGAGGGTGTCGTCACAGTCGCGTACCGGGCCCGCCTGGTCGCCGCATTGGAAATGGACCGTCGAACGGGCCTCCTCCAGCGCCCTGGCGGCCTCGCTGGCCGCGTCCATGCCACCACTGCGGAGTTCCGCGTGGAGCTTGAGAAGCGCTTCCAGGGATTCGCCGGGCGTGGCCACAACGTCATCCGCAAGCTGACCTTCACGCAACGCGAGGCGCGCCTGCTGGGCCCTGAGCAACTGGCGCAGGTTGGCCGCTCCGGCCAGCCAGTCCGGATGATGGCGTGCCAGGTGCTCCAGAACCTGGTCAGCCCGTTCCAGGTCATTGGCAATGCACAGCAGCTCCACGAGGCAGGCACGCCAGTCACTGGCCGAGGGTGCCTCGCGCAGGTGCGCCTGGATGGCTTCGATGGCCGGCGTCAGTTCACCGGTGGACAGGTACTGCCTGATGGGTTCCATATCCCTGTTCCTGTTCGTCCGTGCATTTCCGGGTCCGTCGCCCGGGCATCAGTTCTGTATCGGCGTCAGTTCCGTAATCAGCCGCATGCTGGTCACCAGCTGGTCCAGCTGGAAATGGGGCTGCAAGCGGATCACCGAGTCGTAGCGCCCCGGCTGCCCCGGCCGGGGGCGGACTTTGACGCTGGCACTGCGCAGCGGGAAGCGTGCGCGCATCTCGTCCGAAGCGCCTTCCGTTGCCATGGTGTAGCGGTGCAGCCAGCGCTGGAGTTGGGTCTCGCACTCCTCCGGCGACTGGTAGCCGCCCACGCGATCCCGGCCCATCACCTTCAGGTAGTGGGCAAACCGCGAGACGCAGAGCGTGTAGTGCAGCATGGCGGCCAGCCGTGCGCTGACCTGGGCCTCGCCCTGGTCGTAATGGGCCGGCTCCTGGATCGACGGGACCGAATGCAGCACCAGCATCTCCGTGTTCACCAGCGGCAACAGCGGAATGAAGCCCTGGTCCGCCAGGACCCGTTCCATCCGGTCGCTGATCTGCCATTCCACCGGACTGCGGGTCGGAAAGATCCGCCCCGCCGAGGACAGTGTCTGGACCTCGGGCAGGTTATCCACCGTGCCGTGGGCCACCCGTCCTTCCCGGTATCCCCGGATCTGGGCGAACCAGCCCGAATGACAGAACGCCCGGATTGCCACGGTGCCCACAGCGAAACAGGCCGGCCCCCACAGGTAGTCCCTGTCCGGCGAATCGCCCTTCTCGCGGAACCGGAAGGCTTCCGGTCCCGGCCCCGCGTCCGCATAGGGGCGCCGCATCAGCATGCCGGGCATGGCCAGCCCCAGGAATCGGGCATCCTCGCTGCGCCTCAGCGAGCGCCAGCGCACCAGTTCCGGCTGGTCGAAATGACTCTCCAGATCCATGACGCTTGCCAGCTCGGCGAACCGGTCCACCCCGAAGAAGCTCGGATCCGCGTTCAGGATCAGCGGCGCAAAAGCCGCAGCCGCCACCCGTGCCAGCTCGCCCAGTGTCTCCAGGTTCGCCTGACCACCCTTGACCCGATGGCTCACGCTGTAGGCGCCGAGGAGAAGCCCGAAGGGTTCACCCCCCGGGCTGCCGAACTCCTCGGAATAGAGCCGTGCGAACAGCTGGGACTGGTCGAATTCAATGGCACGGGCGAGATCCCGGCTCAGTTCGCCCCATCCCAGATCCAGCATCCGGATCCGGACCAGTCCTTCGGTATCGTCATGGGCCGCCTGTTCGGTCAACAGCTGAACGCCCCGCCAGTTCGCCTCCAGCGCCTGGAATGCCGCATGATGCAGGATGGCGTTCACCTGCTCGTTGAGACGCGCGTCAAGCTCCTCCAGCGCGCCCACCAGCAGTGCCGTCACCTGATCCCGATCCCAGCGGGTTCCGGGCGCCAGTACCGCAAGGCGTTCCACCAGCCCCGCAACCGTGGTCACCCCGGCCAGCGCTGTTGCCGTCATTCCGGCGTTGAACTCTGCACTACCCATGACACATCCCTGTCACGACTGTGTTACGCGGTGGCCTCAGCCGGCTTCCGGAATCTTCGCCACCATCCGCAGCGAGGTGGACAGTTCCTCCAGCTGCAGCCAGGGCCGGAGCCAGGCGACGGCGTTGTAGGAACCGGGCCGCCCCGGAATCTCGCGCACTTCCACTTTCGCATCCGCCAGCGGATACCGCGCGCGGATGTCCTGGCCGCCGCCCTCGGACCCGTTCACGTAGTTGAGGATCCAGCGGTTGAGCCAGTTCTCCACGTCCTCGGCCTCCATGAAGGAACCGATCTTGTCCCGCGCCATGACCTTCAGGTAGTGCGCGAAGCGCGAGGTCGCCATCAGGTACGGCAGGCGCGCGGAGATCGCCGCGTTGGCGGTGGCGTCCGGGTTATCAAACACCTTCGGCTTCTGGCAGGTCTGGGCCCCGAAGAACACCGCGTAGTCCGTGTTCTTGTAGTGGCACAGCGGCAGGAAGCCGAGTTTGCTCAGTTCCGCCTCGCGCCGATCGGTGATGCCGATTTCGGTCGGGCACTTCAGATCCGGATCGCCGTCATCGCTCTGGAAGACATGGGTCGGCAGGCCCTCGACCTTACCGCCACCCTCGGCGCCCCGGATGGCGGTGCAGAAGCCATATTTCGCGAACGCCTGGGTCAGGCGGGTGCCCATGACGTAGGCCGCGTTCATCCAGCAGTAGTCGTTGTGGTCGGCCGCCACGGACATGCCGGAATCCGCATCCATGTCGAATTCCTCAAAGTTGAAGGCCTCCACCGGCTGGGTCGCGGAACCGTAGGGCAGACGCGCCAGTACCCGGGGCATGGTCAGGGTCACGAACCGGGAATCGTCGCTCTCGCGGAAGGAGCGCCACTTGGTGTACTCCACGGATTCGAACACCTTCTCGAGGTCCCGGGGCTTGGTCAGCTCAGTCCAGTCATCGAATCCGAAGAGTCCCGGACCGGAAGAGGCAATGAACGGACAGAAGCCGGAAGCCGCCACATTGGACATCAGGCTCAGGGTCTCCATGTCCGTGGGGTGGTTGCTGAACTCATAGTCGCCGATCAGCGCGCCATAGGGCTCGCCGCCCGGGGTTCCGAATTCGGATTCGTAGATCTTCTTGAAGGTCTGGCTCTGGTCGAACTCCACGGCCTTGGAAAGATCCTTGTGCAGTTCCTTCTTGCTCACGTTGAGTACCCGGATCTTGAGGCTGGAGCTGGTCTCCGAGTTCATCACCAGGTGCTGGAGCCCACGCCAGGAGCCTTCCAGCTTCTGGAACTCCTCGTTATGCATGACCTCGGAGAGCTGGCTCGAGATCGCCTCGTCGATGGCGGCAATGGCCTGGTTAAAGGTGACATTCAGGTTCTTGTTCCAGGTCACCGTGCCTTTCATGGCCTCGTCGGTGAGGGTGCGGATCAGCTCCCGCGCACGGTCGCTTTCCGTCTGCTTGGTGGCCCCAATGGCCTGGTCCAGGAGGCTCAGGCTTTCGCCTTCTCCGGTGACTGCTTCCTGGGTCTGCTCTTCAGCACTCATTCCGAATCCTCCCCTTCCCTGGTTCCCAGTTCGCTGTTCAGGCTGTTCAGGTCCTCGGAGTTGCTGAGAACCCGCTCCAGCAGTTCCTCGAGCTCCTCCGAGCGATCCACCTTGGTCATCAGGTCCCGCAGCTTGTTACGGGTTTCCATGAGCTCGCGCAGCGGCTCCACCTGGTTCACGATGGCCTCGGGTTCGAAGTCCTCCATGCGGTTGAACTCAAGCTCCACCGCCATCTGCGAGTCATCATCGGAGAGCTTGTTGTCCACCTTCATCGCGAGTTTCGGGCTCATGCGACGCATGACGTCGTCGAAGTTGTCCCGGTCAATCTGGATGAAGCGGCGGTCCTTGAGCGGCTTCAGATCGGTGTTGTTGTTACCCGAGAAGTCCCCCATGACGCCGACCACGAAGGGCAGCTCTTTCTTGACCATGGCGCCTTCAGTTTCGACGTCGTACGTGATGTGGACCCGCGGTTTGCGGACTCGTGAAAGTTTGTCGTGGACGCTTTCCATGTCGGTATCTCCTTGTCGTCCTTCTGGAATGTCAGCCCGACCTAGTCAGGCCCAATACGGCGTTCAGCCCCCCGCGTCCTGCAACGGTACCCCGGTCATCCTGGCGAAGCCGTCTCGGACGTTCTTGTCCTCTATCAACTCCTGCATCAGTTCCGGCAACGGCAGCTCGCTCCAGCGCACGGCCTGATCAATGGCGTAGGAAACAGGGGAATGGGGCTCAGTCTGGCGGAAGAAAGCGGCGAGTTCCCGCAACTGCTCCAACGCCCGCGCGCGACTGTCGATGGCAACCCGCACGGGGTCCTGTACCGATGTGGCGTGATCACGCCCGGCCTCCGCGTCCGGCATCGGCGCACCGTCATCACCCGTTTCAGAAGCCGCGACAGCCCACGCGCGCTCGAGACGCTCCCCGGCATAATGGGTAAAGATGCTCCGGCAGCGTTCCAGCGCGGAACGGATGTGGCTGGTGGGCTGCGGCTCACCTTCCATAACCCGGTCCATGGCCTCGCTCAGGGCAGTAAAGGCGGAGCATGCCCGCTCAATGGCGTCGGACAGCGCCTGCAGATCGCTCAGGGGCGTCTCCCGAACGGCCCTCGCCACATCCTCCTCCGAGGGCACGCCCGATGCGATCCGTTGCTGAGCTTTCTGTTCATCCAGGCGCGTCATCTCGGCCGCCTGCTCCAGCTGCCAGGCGGCGATCCACCCGGAGTCCGGATGTGCCAGCACCGGGGCCTCCAGAATCGGCTGTATCAGGGTGCCTTCAGCATCCCCGCCGTTGAGCCCAACCAGCGGTGCCATCCGTGTGGTCATGCCCTCTTCATCGGGCAGGGGGTGCAGCTGATCCCAGTGCTGTTCCAGCATGCGACGGGCGAGATCAAACCCGTGGGCCAGGCCCTCAAAGCCATGCTCCCGGCAAAGGGCCTCAACGTACCAGGCGACCAGCTCCAGGTCCTTGCTGCGCTCAGCCAGGAGCGCCGGAATACGCTCCGCCAGTTCCCGCCACTGGGTGGGGTCGCCCGTCTCGCCATCGATCTGGCGTTGACGTTCAAGAGCGCGGGCCTGACTGCGCAGGTCTTTCAGATGGAAATAGGGGGCGTCCGGGGCATCATCCTCACGGGTGTCATCACCGCAGGGATGGGCCTCGGAAATCGGTTTCAGGAGTGCTTCGAAGTCGAAGAGAGGTGTTGCTGTGTCGTCCATAACCTGCACACACATTATCCCTGTGTCGTCTTTTGCGGCACCCGCACCGGAATTGTTGCATCCGGATCCCGCTCTTCCCTGATTGCGCGTGAATGGTAACCGCTCATTTCGGCTTTGACCAGAAGGCAGGTAATATTATCGCTGCATTTGTTAACCAGTGCCGAATACAGGATGGCATCGCTCGCATCCTGCAGGCTGCTGTTGGCCAGAAAACCATGAAGCTCCTGGTCTTCAAACTCGTCACTGACCCCGTCGCTGCAAAGCATGAACAGATCCCCGGGGCGCGCCTGCCCCTCGGCCCGCTCCAGCTCGACACGCGGTTCAACACCGAGGGCCCGTGTCACCACGTGCGCCATGGGATGACCGCGGGCATTATCGGGGCTGAGCATACCCGCCCGGATCAGGTCATTGACCTGGCTGTGGTCCCTGGAGAGCTGCTCAAGATGCTGTGACCGCAGACGGTAACAGCGGCTGTCCCCAGCCCAGAGCACACGATACCGGCCATCGCGGATCTGCAGAGCGACCAGTGTGGCACCGAGTGTCCCGCCACCGAGCGCCTGGGCACCATAGTCGCGCACCGCCTCATTGGCGGCCTGAAGGGATTGTTCCAGGCGCTCAATGTCATAGGCGGCTGCTCCGTGGTACGCCAGATCGCGGCCGACGGTATCGCAGATGATGCGACTGGCCACATCCCCCGCACTGTGACCGCCCATCCCGTCCACGACCAGCCAGAGTCCGGCTTCGGGCCAGGCCCGCCAGGCGTCTTCGTTGTGTTCCCGGGTTCCTCCCTGGTGGGTGAACCCAACCGAGCTCAGTTCCATCACCTACTCCGCCACCACACCCTGTCGCCAGCCATGGTCACGCCACTGGCCGGCGATCATGGCCGCGAACTGACCCACCTGTGGCAGGCCCTCGGTCAGGAGCATGGCCGGCTCCACGAACGCGGAACCCTGGCTCCACCAGAGCATGGGGTTGCGTCCGGCTTCGAGCATGGCCGCGAGCCAGTCCGCCTCCCCGCATTCCGCCGTCATCATCAGATTGCCCTCGCCTTCCGGCCACCGGAGCCGCCTCACGCTCGGCTCCGGGGCACTGATGCCTGCGAGCACCCGGGCCCATTCCGTCTCAGCCCAGTTATCCTCGAGCACCGCCAGCACCGATTCCTCCATTGCACTGAACCATTCAGGCTGACGCCAGGCGTCGATAAGCGCTCCCTCGTGGACACCAGCCACAAGAAACGGAAAGTGGCGCCCGACCCGGTCCACCGAGGGGATCAGGGTTCCGATCATGCCGGTTTCCGCCACCGCCCCTGGAGCGGCGGCGAAGTGCCATATCGGGCAGGTGAGGTAGGCGTCCAGCCACCGCTCACCCAACTGTTCACGGCTGACCGCGAGTGCCGCCTGACACCATTCGAACCAGCGCTCGCGAAGCTCACCAGGCAAGCCCTGTATGATGAAGTCCCCGCGGCTGGGCACCTTGCCCATGTAACCCCATTCCATGATCGGTCTCCTAGAGCGTGGATGGCAGCCAGAACGGCTTGAACAGGCTTCGACTGAACGGATGGCGGACCGAGTCGGCGGTCAGCTCCAACTGGGCGTGGTAGCCCTCCATCTCGATGGTCACATCACGGCTCCGGCCATTGCCGTTCAGGGCACCGGCAGACTGGAGCAGACGGAACACGGACCAGTCCCCCTGATAACGCCTGCGCAGCGGGTCGACTGTGTCATCAGCGGGTTTCAGGGACAGGCCAGCCACGCTGCCATCCGCCTGCAGCGGCCACCGGAAATCCTGGCTGCGTTCCGGACCGTGCCGATAGACGAGGGACTGCTCTCCCAACCCCACGTCCAGGCGGGTAACCTCCGCATCCAACTGGGTAGGACGCAGACTGAACCCGACCTTGAGGCCGCCGCCATCGGGATCAAAGAAGGCGCTGCGAATGCGTTCGGCGTGCTCCAGAAGTCTGAGGGTGCGCGGCTGGATCTCGAGCTCGCCGGTCACCTCCCAGGGAGAACCCGAGCGATCAATCCGGCCGGCCAGGTGCTCTTCGACAAAGGCGTCCAGAGTCCCGCCGTAATCGAAGAAACGGATGAAGTCCTGAAGCGCGATCGACTCCGAGGCATCCAGATCAATGGGATACTGAGCGGAAATGGCCTCGCGATATTCCTGATAGACCTCCGTCTGCCACAGCTCATTGAGATCCCGGGTCCGGGAGGCCCGATCAAGCCGCCGACCGTCCTGGAGGAACCCGCGGAACAGGGCGGCCAGAACATCCGACTCGGTTCCGTCCACGGTTTCATGGAGCGCGGATACCGCCTTGCGGAAATCAGCCCTGGCTGGTCCCGCATCCCCCTGCCCGAGATAGTCCGCAATAGTATCGGCGCTGTCGCGCAACGACTGGTAGGCATCCGAAGACACCTTGTGCAGGTCGCTGAAAGCATTGTCCACGGGCGTGGAAGGGGCTTCACCGTCATCACCGGCCTCCGGCATCAGACTGCTCAGACGCGGACCCCAGTTGCTGGCCCGGTCCGCCATGCGACCGGCCTGCTCAGAGGCGGCATCTGCCAGTTCACCCCCTTTCCCCTTGAGAACGGGTGCAAGCCGGGTATTGTGGGCCACCGCCTTCATCAGCCGCTCGACGGGCGCCTCCGGTCCCGCGAGGTCCGATGCGATGCGGGCACCCGCCGCTTTGTCCTCAAACGAGCGGATCCTCAGATCCATCAGAAGGTCCCGCCAGCGGTACACGTAGTCCCTGAAATAACGATCCCGAACGCCCTGTTTCAGGGCGGCCTCGTCGAGGTTGCGGAAGGGCGCGCTGTCCTCGCCATAAACCCAGGATTCCGCCAGCAGGCGCTCCGCGACCCGCTCCAGTTCAGGCCGGAAGAGCCCCTCAAACCCATTGCGGGTATAGAGCGCCGGAATGGCTTCATCCAGTGGCTTGCCCGAACGGCGCTCAAATACCCGATCCACGACCGACCCCAGAACCAGCGGTAACCGGAAATCCGGGAAACTTGATGCACGGGCACTCAGCCGTATCCGCTCATAGGCCCGTTCATCCACAGGCAGGCGGGCCAGTTGTTCCCTGGCTTTTTGCACCCGCCCAGCATCCAACGGCAGCCTGTGGCCCAGAGCGAGATAACGTTCCAGGTGTTCCTGAAGACGGGAACGGGTGCCCTCATTGATCCGGCCTGAAAGCTTCCGGTTCAGCCGGGTTTTAAACCATTCACGTATCTGTTCCGGATCGAGATGCTTGTGACGATTCAGCATCAGGTAGGTCTTGAGGGTCTCGTACAGATACTCGGTATTGTTCGAATGGTTCGCAAGCGCCTTTTCCAGAGCGTTCTTGAGATGAGCACTGAAATGATGCTGCAGCAACCGGCCATAGGCCCCCTCCCCCAGCTGACTGAGCCTCTCACCCTGATCAAGCCCGACATACCGGGGACCACCTTCGGGGAAGTCACTGCCGGCCACACCGGGCAGGGAGGCAGCCTGTGAGAGCAGCTGTTCCAGGCGAACCCAGTCCTCCGCCCCCTCTTCGCTGGCTTTGGCCACCTCGTCCAGCCCGTGCTCATAGGTGGCGATCAGCTCCTTGTTCCACTGGTAACTGAACGCCCAGGCCACGCCGGTACCCGACAGCACCAGGGCCAGTCCCGCGATGACACCCCGCTGGAGCCAGCGCAGGCGCCAGCGAAGCTGACCGTCCGGGCGAACCAGGCCATGCTCGGAGAACACGATGCTGTCGAACAGACGACGGAGGAAAAAGCCCTGCTGCGAGGCGGTTACCGGCTCCGGTTCCACGCGGGATGGTGTGAGCCCGAACTCATCATCAACCAGCTGCGACACCCGGTCATACCCCTGCCCAGCCTGTTCCGCGGAGACCAGGTAGACCCCGCGCAGCAGTGCGGTGTCCTCATAGGCGGAAGGGCAGAAAACCTCGTTGATCAACGTCCACACCGGGGCACGCAGAAGCGCGACCTGTTTGGGGAAGTGATAGAGACGACGGGTCGCCTCAGTGGTGCGCTCCTGCTGGACCCGGTGGAGGGCGAAATGGCTCAGGCGCTCTATCAGCCTATCAAATGCCTCTTCGAACCGGGTAGCCAGAGCATCACTGTCGGTAACCGGGTCCAGCTCGAAGGTCATGCCCAGAACCTCTTCGCGCTCGGACTCCGTCAGCATGCCGAAGGTTTCCGTGAAACCCTCGAGCAGGTCCGTCTTGGTCAGGACCATATAGACCGGAAAGACCACACCCAGACGGTTCTTGAGTTCCTGGACCCGCTGCTTAAGCGCGCGGGCGTGGAGCGCCCGCTCGGTGGGCGTCTGTTCCAGAAGGTCGGCCACGCTGACCGAGAGAATGACCCCGTTGATCGGCTGGCGGGGGCGGTAGCGGCGAAGCAGCCCCAGAAACGACTCCCAGCCTCTGGCGTCCCGCCGGTCCGCGCTTTCCTGGGCGGTGTAACGCCCGGCGGTATCAATCACAACGGCGCGGTTCGTGAACCACCAGTCACAGTTTCGCGTGCCTCCGACACCCCGGACTGATTCCACGCCCATACGGTCCCGCAACGGGAAATCCAGCCCGGAATTGAGCAGGGCAGTGGATTTGCCGGAGCCAGGCACACCGATCAGGATGTACCAGGGCAGGTCGTACACTGAACGGAAACGCCCGGGGCGCCACCGCCGCACCAGTGCCAGGGCCTCCCGCAGCCGCTCGCGCTGCTCACCGACTTCTTCCTGCAGCTGGTCGTCGCCTTCATTGTCAGCGATCATCTCGCTGACCACCTTTTCGTTGTCCGCCCGCTGCCGGCGTGCGCGCCAGAGTGCAACCCCGAGCGCAGCAACCACCAGGGCCAACAGAAACACCAGCCGCGCAGCGACTGACGCCAACGGCGTCCAGCCCGCAATGGCCACCAGCGGCCCACCGAACCAGACCAGCAGAACAAGCGCCACCACCGCCAGGCCGATCAGAAAGCCCCGCAACGTGATCCACTTGCCGATAGAACGCATCCATGCCATCAAGCGCATACTTACCTACCTTGGTGTCAGGGTGATCACCACCCGTCGATTCCCTGCCCGGTCCTCGGGCGAATCATTACTGAACCTGGGTTCCGCCGCGCCCCGACCTTCGGGCCATAGCCGCCCCTCCAGCGACGCCCGCTCGCCCATAAAGTCCGAGACAGCCGTGGCGCGGGCCAGCGACAGGTGCCAGTTGGACGGGTACTGATCGCTGTTGATCGGGACATCGTCGGTATGACCCGTGACCTGGATCAGGCTTTCCGTACCCTCCAGGGTGCGGGCAATCTTGCCCAGCAACGGCTTACTGGATTCGCGGATGGCGGCGGAACCGGGCGCAAACAGCCCTTCATTGCCAAGAATCAGGCTGGCACTGTTGCCCTCTGACTCCAGCTGAACAAGGCCCCGTTCCATCTCGGTCCCCAACACCTGCCGCAGATACTCAGTATCCGGCCCCTTTCCCTGGGACTCACCGGGCGCCGGTGCCTCGGGAACGCCGATACCGGCAAGCTGCTCCACAACCGGTTGCGCGTGCTGCCCCAGGACATGGCTCAGCCCCAGATAGGTGATCAGCAGCACACCACCGGCAATGGCTCCCAGTGACCAGAGCGGTACCCGGTGAACCGGATTGGTCCCGGTAAAAACGCGTTTCTCCCATTCGGTGTCAAAGGGCTGACCCTGGGCCTCATTCTCACGGGTGATTTCCCGGTACAGACCATTGCGCAGGACTTCCAGCTGTTCCGAACCACGCTCTTCCACCCGGAACCGACCCCGAAACCCCAGGGCCAGGCACAGGTACTGGAGGCGTAGCAGTGGCGGGTTGCCCTCGCGCCTCGCCCGGTCCACACGCTCGAAGAAATGCGTCCCTGCCCAGGTCTGGGAATGGAACTCCGAGAGCAGCGAACTGGCCGCCCAGTCGCTGGCCTGCCCCCAGTCACTGTGCAGCACCAGCTCATCGATCAGCGCACACAGGCAGTAGGACGCGGTATCCACCGTGTCCGGCGTGACATCATGGCCGGCAAGCGCCTGCTGGTACTCGGCAACCAGCCCCGTGCACTGGCGTTTGAGTGCGGCCACATCCGCCACACCGGAGGCCCGCCCCAGCCGGTCAGCCAGCGACAGAAGGCGGGAAGCTTCATCGCAGACGGGATCCAGCCGGGTTGAAGGCAGGCGCAGGTCGGAGGATTCCGGCGCGGGCCTGGGAGCCGCCACCCGGGTTCCGTCCCCGTCACCGCCCGGCTGGGGTTGGCTCCTTGCCCCGGGGCGGGGTTTTACAACGGTCTGATCCGTCATGACCCTGTTTCCTCAATCCGTGACTAGCGGCGTATGGCCCAGAGTTCCAGTTCCAGGCCCGGATAATTACCGGAGACGTGCACCGCCAGGCCACCACTGTGCTGCAGCTGGCGCCAGCGCTCACCGCCACTCTCCAGCATGAAATAGTGATAGCCCGCGTGGTACGGGATCTGGCGTGGCGCCACCGGCAGAGCACTGACGGGAATACCGGGGAGATGGCTGTTCACCAGTTCGCGGATATGCTCCACGGGCCCGAGCTTGATCTGGGCAGGCAGACGCCGCCGCACTTCCTCCGTGCTGAGGTCCGTGCGAACCGCCAATACCAACTGGGCGCTTTCCAGAAGCGACTTGTCGTTCAGCGGCGCGACCCGGATGCCGTAATCCGCCTCCTCGAGCTTGAGCGCCACCGCGGTCTCTTCCAGCACGGTGCTCAGGGACTGGCTGAGCACCGCCCCCAGATCACCAAAGGTCTCAGTGAGGGATTCATGATGGTAGCGCGGCAGTTCCGGGGGCCGTTTTTCGTTGCGGGTGAAGGTCGAGAGCTCTCCCGCCAGGGTAACCAGCGTGCGGTAGAGTTCCTCCGGATGAACACCGGGGCTTTCGGCACAGTGCTCCAGTGCGGGCTGCCAGCGGTTCAGGGTCTGCAGCATCATGATGTCGAAAAGGGTCTTTGACTGCTGGTTACCCTTCTGCATGCGACCAGCCAGCGCATCGCCTCGCTGGCGGATCATGGCGAGGGTTTCATTGAGCAGCGAAGTGAGCGCTGGTATGCGACCAACGTCCAGACAGGGCGGAATGAAGTGGCGGTCCAGGCGAACCTCTTTCTCGTTGGCCACTTCAATGATCCGGGCCACGGGAATCGCCACATAGCCTGCCATGTCTTCACGCCCCAGCCGCAGGCACGGGTTGAGGCGGGCGAGCCCCACCGTTTCCGGCTCATGCTCGGCAAGCGCCTCATCGGTGAGGGCGGCATCCCTGATTACAAAGCGGGCGACCGCCCCCTCGCCCTCTCCGGCGATGTTGGTGCCACTCTGGCGCTCGCTCGGCAGCGCCAGGTAAACCACCTCATCGCGGGCGTCCGCGGGCACCTCAAGGACCAGCCCGGCGTTGTCATCCAGACTGAAGGGCATCCCGTCCGGGAACACCCCGCTGGCGCTGACCACACCCAGCTGCCCCAGGTTCAGTTGCTGCTCATCCAGGCTCAGTTCGCTCACACCGTACCCATACGGCGCCATGTGAAAGTGGCGGAGCCGGGCCGCGTGGTAGAGAAAGCGATCCTGCTGCTGGAAGTGCTGGGGCCGGAGGAGCATGCCCTCCGACCAGGCCACCCTGGCCATTGCATCCGTCATGGTTACTCCGTTCAGTCGTCCCTGTCCCTGATCTCGACTCCGTCCACCCGTAGATCAATCCCGGGTACGAAGAAGATCCCGTCCGTTGGCCGGGTCACGCGCCAGCGGGCATCGTCAATATTGCGAAAAGCGGCGGTTACGCCCAGATATCGGGTTCCCTCCTGAAGCGCCCTCTCGGTTTGCCAGCTCCCACCCGGGCGCAGCATGGTTTCCTCCATCCCCACCAGGTCCTCGCCAAGAGCAGCCTCCGGATCGTCATGCAGAGCATCAAACCCTGCATCCCGGAAGGCGTCCCGGCTCCTGAGCTCATAGACACGAAGCAGCACTGGGGAGGGCCGCTCTCCGGAATCCGGATTGACCGACTCCCCGGCTGTCACACGCACATCCGCCACTGGATGAAAAAAGGCGCATCCACCCAGCATCAGGACCATCGCCAGAATCAAGCCTGAACGCATTATCGATTCCCTTCCGCTTCCTGTTCCCGAATAGCGGCCTCGTAGGCCTCGGCAAACACCGGGCTACGCATCATGCGCTCGGTGTCACCCCATTCCTCGCGTTGCCAGTCACGCCTGGCCATCAGCTCCCCATAGGCCCGGGCACGGCTTACCAGGTCCCATTTCGGCGGGCGTGTCGCGGCGGGCCCCTCGGTCCCGTCCGCCAGCAGTTCCCCGACCACGGCCTCGACGCCCCTGAGCATGGCCCGGTCATGCCCCCGTATGTCGGAGAACGCATCCTCAACCGCGCGCTGTGACGGCATGAAGGCTGCACTGCGACGCACAAGCAACGCCTCAACAGCATCCTCGGGGCTTGCGGAGAACTTCAGGGGATTGTTTTCGCGGCGCTCGAAGAGGGTCTGCTCGACGCGCAGGGACTGTTTCTCACGGGCACGCTGACGCAGCAGCGTCATCAGTTGATCCAGCAGAAGCCGGGTCAGTCCACCCAGCTCCCGCTGAACTTCGTCGGAAAGCGTCTGTTCCGCCATGGACTCCATTCCCAGCGCCTCGAGGAAAGGGCGGAGGTCACCCTGGGGCTCATCGCTTTCGCGGCCGTCGCTCTGCGGGGCAGTGGCACCGTCCTGCCACTGCCAGTCCGAGGGGATTGAAACATCGGGCAGCGTGACATGACTGTCCATGGGGTCTGAGGCGTCTTCGAGATCCGCCATCGGGTTGGAAATGGAGGCGCTGTCCGGAGCCGGTGTCGGTACCGATTCCGGCACGGGGCTTGCCACCGCTGCTGGTTCCGGGGCTACAGCCGGGCGCTCAACCGCCACGCTGATCTCATAATCCCCGAGGGTCATGCAGTCCCCGTCACTCAGGGCGGTCTCCCCGTCCTGACCCAGCGGACTTTCCGAATGATTGAGGAACAGACCGTTGGTGGAGCAGTCGCGCAGGTGAAAGGCTCCGTCACGGAAGACAATTTCCCCGTGAACGGACGACACGACGCGTTCAGGATCCGGCAGGTGCCAGTCGCAGTCTTCGGAACGCCCGAAGGTGTACCGTCGCTCAGCGCCAAAGCGGCACTGGCTGGTAACGGTCGGCGAGAGTCGCTGGTAGCTCGTTATGGCAAGTGCCAATTCCATTGGCCCCTCCTGTCCCTGGACCCGGTTCCCCGGGGTCATCCTGATGTTCTTCCCTGCGTCCGCCCCTGATCGTCTGCTGCCGTTCAGCATTCAGGCACGATTACGATGCGAACAGCGCGAATGCTATTGAGTCCCCATAAGGCTGTCAATGCCCTGCATCACACCTTAAGACTTCCGCATTGACCGCGTAAGTCGCCCTTGGCTAGACTCCTCCGCGCTACTGCAAGGAAAGGGATTCCGGCATGGACGCAACACGGATTCAGCCCCACACGGACAAGATCGGGGCGAACAACCATACCCTCACAGGCACTCCCGAGCGCCACCCGCGGCTGAACCAGCGCCTCAAGGACCGCTACCGGATCGAGGCACTGATCGCCTCGGGCGGCATGAGTGATGTTTACCGGGCCGTGGACGAAAACCTTGAACGGGCCGGTTCCAATGACTGCCAGGTGGCGGTCAAGATCCTTCGCCAGGCCCTGACACACGACCCCGACGCCGTATCGATGCTGGCCCGGGAAGCCGCCCGCTCCATGCGTCTGGCCCACCCCAACATCATCCGGGTCAAGGACCTCGAGCAGGACGGCGAGACCTGGTTCATCGTGATGGAACTTCTGGAAGGAGAACCACTTTCCCGCCTCATCCAGCGCCACCGGCCGAGAGGGCTGCCCTGGAAAGGCTGTCGCTGGATCATCCGCCAGGTTCAGGATGCGCTCCGCTACTCCCATGACCAGGGCATTGTCCATGCCGACCTCAAACCCTCCAACGTCTTCCTGACGCGGGACGGTCAGGTGAAGCTGCTGGATTTCGGGGTGGCCCGCGCCCTCAAGCCCCAGCGCCAGATGGAGGATTACCTCGCGCCACGCCAGCAGGACGAGACCCGGATGTTCGGCTACACCCCGGCCTACGCCTCGCCCTCCCTGATGGCCGGCAACGAGCCCACGGCCCGGGATGACCTGTACGCGCTGGCCTGCATCACCTACGAACTGGTTAGCACCCGCCACCCGTTTGACCGGCGGGAACTGACCGACGCCGAAAGGGCCGATTACCCCCTTAAGCGCCCCAGACACCTCCCCAGGCGCGTCTGGCGCGTTATCCGGCCCCTGCTGCGCCAGAGCAACCCGGACTCAAGCATGGCCACCTGGGCACGCGCGGTCAGCCCCCCGCGCTGGCGGGTCCCCGTGGCCGCGGCCACCGGCGGACTTCTGGCCAGCCTGACCCTGGCCGGCGCCCAGGCCGGCCTGGGCATGGGCATGGGCACCGACAAGAATCTGTCCTTCGAGGACCGTCTCGAGGACCTGGGATTGCTGTCTGACGAAACCGGGGCCCGCCAGGTCCTGACCACCCTTCCCGCGCTTCCGGAACTGGCACGCCATGCCGTGCTGAGGCAACGCGAACCCATGCTGAGCAACTACTACACCCGGGCCATCGAGCAGGGGACCCAAGCCCTTCAGGAGGGCGAACTTGAACGGATTCCGGAAACGCTCGACACGGTTGCAAAAGCCGAACAGCATTACCCGAATCACGCCACCATCACCGAATACCGCGAGCAGTTCCTGCAGCGTCGCGCCTCACTGGTGAACGCCCTGCAGGACCAGTGGCGCCAGCAACTGGCCCGGGGTGACTTCATGGCAGGGGACACGCTCCAATCCCTGACAGACCTTCATGACCGCCTTGCCCTGCTGGCAGCGGAAATCCCGGAACCGGGTCCGGACATCAGGGGGAACTATCGAGCCGCGCTTGAGCGTGCCATGGCGCAACATGACACGTCCGGGCTCGCGAACCTGGTGGCGATGGGCGACAGGGTATTCCGGAAGGATCAGAATCTTGCGGCCCTCCTGGCCTGGGCCCGTGTGCAGGCTGGTCTATCGCCGGGCAAGACGGCCCCGGAGGCTGCCACGCGGGCGCCGGAACAGCAATTGAAGAGGCTGGAAGAAGCGATTGCTGAGGCCGGGAGCGTCGCGGAACTGGATGCTGTCTTCAAGCAAGTACAGGCCCTGACCGGTGATACAGAGAACACAGCCGGATTGCGTGAATTGCGCCAGAGCCTAGCGAACCGCTACATGCAGCAGGCAGGGGAAAGACTGGATGAGCGGCGGCTGGAATCAGCCGGCCCCCTTCTGGAGCGGGCGACCAACCTGGCGCGGCAGGCCCAGGCATCGCCCTGAATCCCGCGCCTCAGCCGTGTTTCTGCTTCATACTTTCCAGCAGATCCACGTACTGCTGCATGGCATCCTCGGAGCCGGTGCCCTTGAGCTTTTCCCAGGCGCTGTACTTGGCCCGGCCCACCTGATCCAGCATGCCGGGTTTCTTGCCCTTCACATCGCCTTCGGTGGCCTGCTTGTACAGTGCATAGAACTGGAGCTTGAGGTCATTGGAGGGTTTGAAGTCCCCCTCCGCGGTCTGAACGTAGTTGACGGCTTCGTCGAACTGCTGTTTCAGGTCACTCATGCGCTACCTCTTTGTTATCGGTCGTTTTCCCGGAAACTACCAGAAAAACCCATGAATGACACTGGCCGTTACTCCCGCACCTGTGTGCTGGTGGTGGAACCGGGATCGTAGGTACGGTTCTGGAATCCGGGGTACTGGACCTGCGGCGGCGTTGCGGGTCTGTCCATGATGGGCCCGATCAACTGCTCCCACTGGCGTTCCAGCTGGCTCCGCTCCAGATTCAGGGCCCGGCGCAGATCATCACTCAGGTACACAGGCTCCACCAGGACCTCCGTATCCGGGCCTACCAGGCCAGCGGAGGGCGGCCCCAAGGCACCCCGGATGGTGGTGTCCCCCAGCTGTTCCTCGCCCACCGGTGTGAACTGGATGCTTTCAGGAGTCGAGCGCTCACGCGGGGTAGCCAGGGTGCTTTCACCATCCTCGGCAGCCTCCTGTGCCCAAAGCGCACCTGTAAACGCCATCATGAGGCCGCTGAGCCAGTAAACGTGACTGCGGTGTTGGGCCGGCATACCGGATGCTCCCTATCCAGCGGATTCAGAGCCCCATGATACCGCGCCTGCGGTCAGAAAATCGCCAACACGCTCGCATTCCCGGCATTCAGGGATAATCAATCGCCGTGATGATCCACAGCCGTTCGCCGTCGCTGGTGTTCTGCACTACTTCGTCATCCAGGCGTTTCCGCAACATGGCCCTGGCAAAGGGCGCATCCACGCTCAGCAGCCCCTGGCTCACATCGAACTCATCAGGCCCGACCAGACGGTAGCGTACCTCCTCGCCCGTTTCGTCGTCCTCCAGCGTGACCCAGGCACCGAAGAAGACACGGCTGGTGTCATGGGGAGACTCCCGCACCACCGTCAGCTCGTCCAGGCGTTTGCTGAGAAAGCGCACCCGGCTGTCGATTTCGCGCAGCTGCTTTTTGCCGTAGATGTACTCGGCATTCTCGGAACGGTCCCCCTGAGCGGCCGCCTCCTTGACGGCCTGAGTCACCGCCGGGCGTTTCTCTTTCCAGAGATAGCGCAGCTCCTCTCGCAGGGCCCTTTCGCCCTCGGGTGTGATGTAAAGGGAACCGCGTTCGCGCGGTGGCCGGTAACGCCCCATGACTCCTCCCGTGGATTACTGGTCCATAATGGCGGTTGTTAGGTTGTGCACTCTAATCATTCGCAGTAGTCTTCCGCCAGACTGAAGCAGGAACCCAATCAGAGGTGATTCCCATGGATACCAAGAAACTGACAGCAGTGGCGCTGAACGGCCTTGATCGTGTCGGCTATGAACTCGAAAACTTCGGCATCACCAACCGGGTCAACCGTCATACCCTGGCGGCCCTGATGATGGCTGAAAAGAACCGGTTCGAGGGGGAAATGGACAGCCTGAACGCCCGCACGGCACGCTACCGGGCGATCGCCGAGAATGCGGCCGAACTGGCGTTCCGCCCGGCTCGCGCCGCGACCGAAACAGTCCGCGGCCTGATCAGTGGCAAGAGCGCCTGACCCCGTCAAGCCCCTGTTACTGCTCCCGTTCGCCACTGTCCCCGGACGGTGGCTGAGCCGGGAGATAGAGCGTGACCTTGAGCCCCGGCCTTTCGGCACCGGGCTCGGCATCCGACAGGCCAATATGGCCCTCGTGCAGCTCCACCACGGCACTCACCAGACTGAGCCCGAGTCCGTTACCGGGCTGTGACCGGCTCTTGCCCACCCGGTAGAAGCGACCAAAGATGTTCTCCTTTTCGTGGTCCGGCACGCCATCGCCGCTATCCGCCACCTCCAGGACCGCCTGACCGCCTTCACGCCGCACCGCCACCCCGATACGCCCCCCTTCGTCGGTGTACTTGATGGCGTTGTCGATCAGGTTGCTGACCGCCTGGAACAGAAGGTCCCGGTCGCCAAGCAGCGACACCTCCTCCCCGACCTCATAGTCAAGAACCTGGTCTTTCTCCTCGGCCAGTGCCTCGTAGAGTTCAACCGCATCCGTTACCAGTGTGCCCAGCTCCAGCGGCTCGCTCTGCAGCGTCTTGCCACCGGTCTCCAGCCGCGCAATGCGCAGCAGGGCGTTGAAGGTCCCGAGCAGCTGGTCCGCTTCGGCCACGGCCTCGCCCACCTGGTCCTGGACATCGGGGTCCTTGAGATTGATCAGGGTATTCTCGAGCTGACTCCGGAGCCGGGTCAGTGGTGTCCGCAGGTCGTGGGCAATGCTGTCTGATACATGCCGGATGCCTTCCATCAGGTACTCGATGCGGTCGAGCATCTGGTTGAGATTGTCCGCCAGCTGGTCAAAGTCGTCCTGAGTCCCGCGCGTGGGCACACGCTGGGAAAGATCGCCGTGCATGATCCGGTAGGCGGTCTGGTTGATCACCTCGATCCGCCGCGTGGTGCTCCGGCTCATGAGGAAACCGCCGATCAGCGCCAGACCCAGGGAAATCCCCATCCCCCAGTTCATGGCCGTCTCGATCAGGCTTTTAACACGGGTGAGTTCGCTGATGTCCTGCCCCACGAGCAGGCGCAGTCCGCCCTGGACCTCGAACACCCGCGCCCTGGCCCGTCGCTCTTCATCCTCATAGCCCATGGACTCATCCAGGGTGAAGTCGATCCAGCCGTTGTCCGTGCGTGCGCTCTCCGGCCACTTGGGCAGGTTGCCGGCAAGCTTGAGATAGTCCTCGGTGGCAAAAAGGTACAGGGACTGGCCGTCCGGATCGCGTGCCACCCGTTCCCGTACCACGTTCATCAGGCCATTGATGCCCCGTGACCGGTACTGCTCCGCCAGACCGGCGATTTCCGCCTCAATGGTCTGGTCGGTCTGCTCCATCATGAACCCGGCAGTGCGCCAGTAGATGAACGCCAGCAGTATGAACACGGAGGTGGCGAACACCACCATGTAGAGCATCGCGACCTGGAACGTGGAGGTTCGGAGCTGGCTAAGTATCGTCACGAAGCATGTACCCGGCGCCACGGATGGTCTGCAGCAACGGTTTCTCGAACCCTTTGTCGATCTTGGAACGCAGGCGGCTGATGTGCACATCAATGACGTTGGTCTGCGGGTCGAAGTGGTAGTCCCAGACCTTCTCCAGCAGCATGGTGCGGGTCACCACCTGATCGGCATGGCGCATCAGGTATTCCAGCAGCCGGAACTCGCGGGGCTGGACGTCGATGTTCATGCCATTGCGTTTGACGGTCCTGGCCAGCAGGTCCATCTCCAGGTCCGCCACTTTCAGCACCGTTTCGGTCTCGCCACCGCTGCGGGCCCGCCGCGCGAGCACATCCAGCCGAGCCAGCAGCTCAGTGAAGGAGAACGGCTTGGTGAGGTAGTCATCACCGCCTCCGCGCAGTCCTTCCACCCGGGCGTCCACATCACCCAGCGCGCTCAGGATCAGCACCGGGGTCTGGTTGCCGGTGGCACGGATGGTCTTGATGATGTTGAGGCCATCCATTCCCGGCAGCATCCGGTCGATGATCATCACGTCGTAGTCCCCCGACGCTGCCATGGTCATGCCTTCCTTGCCGTCGGTGGCATGGTCGACCACATAGTCGCTCTCACGGAGCCCCTTGTTCAGATAATCCGCCACATCCTGATCGTCTTCAATCACCAGTACACGCACCCCGAAATCCCCCTTTTCAAAAGGCTATGAAAAACATTAACAGATCGCCTGCAGGTTACGGGCGAGGTACCTTACCGGCAAAGTTACCATGTTTTAAGGCTGATAGGCCCCAAACAGAAAGGCCGCTCCCGGAGGAGCGGCCTTTCTCAACAGATGCGCGACTGACGGCGGCGTTCAGGCCACCATGCTGGTGCGGATCTTCTTCATGGCGTTTTTCTCGAGCTGGCGGATCCTTTCGGCGGAAACGCCATACTCATCGGCCAGCTCATGCAGGGTGGCCTTGTTCTCACCAAGCCAGCGCCGGCGCAGGATATCCTGACTGCGTTCGTCCAGCGCCGACAGAGCGTGGCCGAGCCGTTCACTGGAGTCCTGACTCCAGTCGGCCTGCTCCAGCTGAGTGGCAGGGTCCTGGCGCTTGTCGTCCAGATAGTGAACGGGCGCCTGCCAGCCAGTCTCGTCGTCGTCATCCGTCGGCGCATCAAAAGCCATATCGTGGGAGGCCATACGGCCTTCCATCTCACGGACAACCTTCGGTTCAACGCCCAGATCCTTCGCCACAGCCTCGGTCTCATCGTTGTTGAGCCAAGCCAGACGCTTCTTGGAGCTGCGCAGATTGAAGAACAGCTTCCGCTGAGCTTTGGTGGTGGCCACTTTCACGATGCGCCAGTTGCGCAGGATGAACTCGTGGATCTCGGCCTTGATCCAGTGCACGGCAAAGGAAACCAGGCGCACGCCATAGCCCGGATCAAAGCGCTTGACCGCCTTCATCAGGCCAACGTTGCCCTCCTGGATCAGGTCCGCCTGGGCCAGGCCATACCCGGAATAGCTGCGTGCAATGTGAACCACAAACCGCAGATGCGACAGAACCATCTGCCGTGCGGCTTCGATATCCCCGTGCTCCTGAAACCGCTGGGCCAGGTTCTGTTCCTCGTCCACGCTCAGGACCGGAATCTGGCTGACGGTCTGGATGTAGCTCTCCAGGTTGGCACCCGGCACCAGATTGTGACTGAGCTGAAGTTCTGTACCCATGGTGCTCCCCCTCTGTTCATTGTCTCCCGACAAAGAGTCTGAATCCAATATATGATCATTTAATACGTTTTCAAGCCCCGTATGTCTATACGGAGTATCCCGGACAGGGGATCATTCCGGTTCCACGGCCCGGAGATGACGGTGCACCGCCCACCAGGCCCCGAGCCATCCCAGCACAACAGCGCAGCCGAGCAGAAGAACCACTTCATCGATGCCCGGCCTCTGGAGTTCAAACCCACTGTTGTAGAGCTCCGCCAGGCGACCAACCGGACCGCTCAGCCACCAGAATGCCACTTCCACCAGCCACCACGCCAGCAGCCCCCCCAGTGCGCCGTACCAGAGGCCGGTGTAGAGGAAAGGCCGGCGCACGAAACTGTCCGTGCCTCCCACCAGGCGTGCCACGATGATCTCGCGACGACGGCTCTCGATCGCCAGGCGGACGGTATTGGCAATGACCAGAACCACGCCCACCACGAGCAGCAGCGCCAGCGCCTGGGTGGCCCGGCCGAGCACCTCCGCCATGGCGTTGAGACGCTGCAACCAGGCCAGATCCAGCTTTACCTCGTCGACTCCGTCCGCCTGACGCAGGCGTTCCGCCAGGTCTTCCAGAGCAGAGGCTTCCCGGTAGGCACGGTCCGGCGTCAGCACCAGGGTATGCGGCAACGGATTTCCATCCAGAAAGTCCAGCGTGCCGCTGAGTCCTTTGCTGGAGCGCATGGTTTCCATGGCCTCATCCCGCGGGATGACCGTCACATCACCCACCGCGGCGTTCTCAATCCAGCGGTCGGCCAGTGCCTCCGCCCGCTCTATGCCCGCGTCCGGGGTGAGATAGACACTCAGGCGGCCAGCCTGCTCCCAGCCGCCACCAATCTGCTGGATGCTGGCCATAATCAGGAACAGGGCCGTGGGCAGGGCCAGCGCAATCCCCATAACAAGCCCTGTCATCAGGCTGGACAGCGGTGCGTTGCGCAGGCGGGCCGCACTGTCGCGCGCTGAGCGCCGGTGGTGGCTGAACCAGCTGCGGAGCTGGTCCCGCCAGGGCGTGCGGGCTTTGGCGGCACCACGGGAGGTCTGCTGGCGTGTTTCAGCCATGCCGGGTCTCCAGCGCCGTCGGCAGACCATCCTGAACCAGTTCACCACCGGAAAGCTCCAGCGTGCGCTGAGCCATGGTCTCAATCAGTCCGATATCATGGGTCGCCACCATCACGCAGACGCCCACCCGACTGAACTCCCGGAACAGGTCCATGATCTCGGAAGAAAGGGCCGGATCCAGGTTACCCGTCGGCTCGTCAGCCAGCAGCAGTGGCGGCTTGTTCACCACCGCCCGGGCAATGCCCACACGCTGCTGCTCGCCGCCAGAAAGGCTGATGGGATTGAGCTGCTCCTTTTTCAGCAGGCCCACCTTGTCCAGCGCCGCCCGCACACGCCGGCCAATCTCGTTGGGCGGCACGCCCGTCACCTGCAGGGGCATGGCCACGTTATCGAAGACGGTGCGGTCAAAAAGCAGCTGGTGATCCTGGAAGACAACCCCGATATGGCGGCGGATATAGGGAATGCGCCGGCGCGGGGTCTTCTCCAGCGCCTGCCCACCCACCAGGACCTGGCCAGCAGTGGCGCGCTCCATCAACATGATGAGCTTGAGCAGGGTGCTCTTGCCGGCGCCGGAATGGCCGGTGAGAAACGCCATTTCCCCGCGCCCGAGCGCGAAGCTCACACCCCGCAGCGCCGTGAACTGCTGCTCATAGCGCTTGGTTACCTGGCGGAATTCAATCATCGCGCCTCATCTTCCGGGAGCCGGATCATTCCCGACCGTCGAACAGCGCCTGCACAAACTCGTCCGCGGCGAAGGGGCGCAGGTCGTCGGCCGTCTCACCCACGCCGATGTAGCGTATCGGCAGTCCCAACTGACGCGCAATGGCGAAGATGATGCCACCCTTGGCGGTGCCGTCGAGCTTGGTCAGGGTCACACCGCTCACGCCCACAGCCTCCTGGAACGTCTGGGCCTGGCTGAGCGCGTTCTGGCCGGTGCCCGCATCCAGAACCAGCATGATCTCGTGCGGTGCCTCGGGGTCGAGTTTCTTCATGACCCGAACGACCTTGGCCAGCTCGTTCATCAGGTTGTCCTTGTTCTGGAGCCGGCCGGCGGTATCGGCGATCAGCACGTCCGTGCCCTTGGACTGGGCGGACTCCAGCGCGTCATAGATGACGGAGGCGCTGTCGGAGCCGGTGTGCTGGGCCACCACCGGCACGTTATTACGCTCACCCCAGACCTGGAGCTGCTCCACGGCAGCGGCACGGAAGGTGTCACCGGCCGCCAGCATCACACTCTTGCCATCCCTCTGGTAGCGCTGTGCCAGCTTGCCGATGGTGGTGGTCTTGCCCACACCATTCACGCCGACCATCAGGATCACGAAGGGCTTGTTCTCCGTCTCCGGTTCCAGGGGCGTGGTGCAGGGCTCCAGAATGCCGTGCAGCTCCTCGCGCAGGGCCTGGAAGAGCGCGTCCGAATCCCTGAGTTCGCTGCGTTCGAGCTTTTCCGTGAGGCTGTCGATGATCTCGGTGGTCGCCGTCATCCCCACGTCGGCGGTGAGCAGCAGGTTCTCGATCTCCTCGAGCAGGTCCCGGTCGATCTTCTTGTTGCTGGCAAACAGGCCGGCCAGGCCGTCCGCCAGCTGGCCACGGGTACGGCCCAGGCCCTCGCGCATGCGCTGGAAGAAGCTGACCGGCTCCTCGGGTTCCGGTTCGGGAGCCGGGGCCGGTTCAGCCTCAGCAGGCGCCGGCTCTGAAGGTGCTTCCGCCTCGGGAACCTGTGCCGGCGCTTCTGCCGCTGACTCCCGTTGCTGGCGTTCAGGCGGCCTGGGCGGCCTCGGAATCTGCTGCCGGCTTCGCACCAGGTCCACCACAAACCAGGCGACAAGAAGCACGAAGAGGGCGTTGAAAATCAGTTCTGCGTTCATGGCGTTCAATCCTGCCCATGGTTCATCGGTGCCATTGGCCGACCATCGGGGAAACTGGTCGGGCGCGGTCAAGGCGGGTTATTCTACCGGCCCGCAACAGGGCCGTCCAAAAAGCGAACACAGCATGGCATCACGCAACCAGCGCCGGGGCCGGCGTAACGACCAGGGCCAGGTCCGCCTGATCGGCGGTGACTGGCGCCGCCGCACACTCACCTTCCCTGCCGTGGACGGCGTCCGCCCCACGCCGGACCGGGTGCGCGAGACCCTGTTCAACTGGCTCATGCCGGTCATGCCGGGCAGCCACTGCCTGGACCTGTTCGCCGGCAGCGGGGCCCTTGGGCTGGAGGCCCTGTCACGCGGGGCAGAGAGCGTGACCTTTGTGGAGCAGAGCGCCGACCTGAGCCGTGCACTCCATCAGAACCTGACCACCCTCGAGGCAAGCGGAGGGTCCGTGACCAGGCAGGACGTCCTGAACTGGCTCAGGACGCCGGAACAAACCAGGCCCTACCGGATTGTGTTCATGGACCCGCCCTTCCGGGCCGGCCTGATCGAACCGGTCTGTCAGGCCCTGGCAGCCTCCGGCCTGCTCGCGGACAATGCCCGCGTCTATGTGGAACACGAAAGCGATCACGAGCCCTCTGTGCCGCCGGACTGGACTCTGGCCCGGCGCAAACAGGCGGGCCAGGTCGCCTACAGCCTGTTCGAGGTGGCCTGACCCATGCCGGAACTGCCCGAAGTCGAAACCACCCGGCGCGGTGTCGCTCCCTGGCTGGAGGGTGTGACGCCCCCGGAGGTGCGTATCCACAACCCATCCCTGCGCTGGCCTATTCCGGCGGACTTACCGGAGCAGCTGATCGGCACGCCCATCACCGCGGTGGGCCGGCGCGCCAAGTACCTGCTCCTGCGCAATGCACGCGGCGCCGCCCTGGTACACCTGGGCATGTCCGGCAGCCTGCGCCTGAGCCCGCCGGAGGAACCCCGTCGGCTCCACGACCATGTGGAGATACCGCTGGCAGAACGGATTCTGCGGTTCAACGACCCGCGCCGCTTCGGGGCCTGGCTCTGGAGCACGGACCCGGAACAGCACCCATTGCTCGCAAAGCTCGGCCCGGAGCCACTGGAGCCGGACTTTGACGGCGACCACCTGTACCGGCTGAGCCGGGGCCGCCGGGCCTCGGTCAAGGCGTTCATCATGGACGCGGCGATCGTGGTGGGCGTGGGCAACATCTACGCCTCCGAGGCCCTGTTCATGGCCGGCATCCACCCCCAGCGCCCGGCCGGCCGCGTGGGTCGGGCGCGCTACCGCAGGCTGGCGGAGGCCATCCGCGAGGTTCTGGCGAATGCCATTGAGCTGGGTGGCACCACCCTGCGCGACTTTACGGACAGCCAGGGCAACCCCGGTTACTTCCGTCAGTCACTGACTGTCTACGGCCGCGAGGGCGAACCCTGCCACCACTGCGGACAGCCGCTGCGACACCGGGTTATCGGCCAGCGCGGCACGGTCTTCTGCAGCCGCTGTCAGCGCTGAGTCCGCTTCCGATAGCGTCAGGACTTGAAAAAACGCGTATCTGGGCCATAGTGGAGGCAGTATCACACAGTCCCGGAGACACCTGATGAAAAAGCTGAGCACACTGGTTACCGTCGCCCTCCTGAGCGGTTTCATGGCGTTCGCCGGTCCCGCACAGGCCCAGCGCGTTGAGGAGAAACCCTCCGCCCTGGCCATGGTCGGTGACGCCGTCATCGCCCGCCCGCTGCTGCTGGGCGCCACCGTGGTGGGCAGTGTCGTGCATACCGTAACGCTGCCGTTCTCGGCGCTGGGCGGCAATGCCGATGAAGTGGGCGAGACCCTGGTGGTCGGCCCGGCCAAGGCCACCTTCGTGCGCTGCCTGGGCTGCACCCATTCCGGACGCAATGCCGGCGAGGTCGTCAACCCGGGCGATGATTGACTGGGAGCGCATCCAGACCGTCCTGCTCGACATGGACGGCACCCTTCTGGACCTCCACTACGACACGTACTTCTGGCTCACCCATCTCCCGGCCCGCTACGCGGAGACCCGGGGCGTTGAACCGGAGCAGGCCAGCCGGGAAATCCACGAAACCATCCAGAGCCTGAAGGGCTCACTGGAATGGTACTGCCTGGATTTCTGGAGCAACCGCCTGGGCATGAACGTGAGCCAGCTCAAGCACGAGGTGGGGGATCGCATCCGCTTCCGGGCGGACGCGCCGGCCTTCCTGCGCGCGCTGAAAGCGTCCCACTGCCGCACTGTGATCGTTACCAACGCCCACCGTGGCGGACTGGACCTCAAGCGTGAACGCACCGGCCTGGACCAGTGGGTGGATGCCATCCACACCACGCACAGCTTCGGCCGACCCAAGGAAGACCCGGCGTTCTGGCCCGCCCTGCACGCCAGCGAGCCCTTCGACCCGGCGACCACAGTCCTGATCGACGATAACCACACCGCCCTGAGCGCCGCCGAGACCTTCGGCGTCAGGCATCTGTTGAGCATTCACCAGCCTGACAGCCAGCGCGACCCCCTTCCGGAGGGCCGCTGGCCAGCGCTGGAACGCTTCGAGACGCTCCTTCCGATCACACCGCCCCAACCGGTATAATGCTCCCATGAGCAAAAAGGGCGACCAATCCGACTCCGGCTCCGCACGCGTTCGACTCGACAAATGGCTCTGGGCCGCGCGCTTCTTCAAGACCCGCACCCTGGCACGCGAGGCCATTGAGGGCGGCAAGGTCCGCTACGAGGGCCAACGCCCCAAGGCGGGCAAGTTCGTCACCAGGGGCGCCAGAGTGCAGGTGCACAAGGGCTCGACCACGTTCGAAGTCATCATCGATGAACTCAGCGAAAAGCGTGGCAGCGCCCCCCAGGCCGAGATGCTCTACACCGAGACCGAGGCCAGCAAGGAGAAGCGCGAGGACAACGCCTGGCGCCGGCGCATGATGGTCGCCGCCGAGCACCCGCCGGCACGTCGCCCGAACAAGAAGCAGCGCCGCGAACTGCAGCGCGTGAAGAACCAGATGTCCCACTAGCGAGCCAACATGACCGATACCCTGCAGCGTTTTGTCTTCAACGAGGGCGAGGTCCGTGGTGAGCTCGTGCTGATCGAGGACACCCTCAAGACCGCCCTCGAGGGCCGCGACTACCCCGAGCCCGCCCAGCAACTGCTGGCACAGAGCCTCAGCGCCGCCGTGCTGCTCGGGGGCGTGCTCAAGATGAAGGGCCGCATCAGCCTCCAGGCCAAGGGCCAGGGCCCGGTGACCCTGCTGATGGCGGACTGCAGCAATGAACGCGGCGCGCGCGGGCTCATCCACACCGAGGACTGCATCCAGCACGGCTCCATCGGGGAACAGCTCGGCCATGGCCAGCTCGTCATCACCATCGAACCGGAACAGGGCCAGCGCTATCAGGGCATCGTGCCGCTGGAGTCCGAGACCCTCCAGGAGTGCCTGCAGGACTACTTCACCCGCTCGGAACAGCTCGACACCCTGATCCTGCTGTTCGCGGACAATGAGCGCGCCGGCGGCCTGATGCTGCAGAAGATGCCCGGCTACGAGACGACCGAGGACGACGATCTCTGGAACCGTCTGACGCACCTGGCCCAGACCACCAGCCAGCAGGAACTGCTCTCGGTGGCGCCAGAGACGCTGCTGCATCGGCTCTTCCACGAGGAATCCATCAGCCTCTACCCCGAGGAGCCGGTTTTCTTCCACTGCCACTGCAGTCGCGAGCGGACCGCCAACGCACTGGAGACCCTGGGCGCCCAGGAGTGCTACGACCTGCTGGCGGAACAGGGCGAGATCAGCGTCGACTGCCAGTTCTGTAACCAGCAGTACCGCTTCGGCCAGGACGACATTGAGGCCCTCTTCGGCCCCCACCAGCGCCACTGACACTGGCCCGGGCACCGCCCGGCACGCTAGAGTAACGCCCTCACTGAACAGCGGAGGGGACCATGGAATACCTGGAATGCGTGGAAAAGACCACCGGCGAGAACCCGGACGCCAGCGTCATCTGGCTGCACGGGCTGGGCGCCAGCGGGCATGACTTCGAGCCCGTAATCCCGCACCTGGGGCTGCCCCAGGACGCGCACGTGCGCTTCGTCTTCCCACACGCCCCACAGATCCCGGTCACCCTCAACGGCGGCATGGTCATGCCCGCCTGGTACGACATCCGTTCACTGGACCGCCACAACGATACCGACGAACAGGGCATTCTCGCCTCCGCCGGCCGCATCCGGGATCTAATCCATCGCGAGATGGAGCGTGGCGTGCCCAGCAACCGCATTGTCATCGCCGGTTTCTCCCAGGGCGGCGCCGTGGCCTACCACACGGCCCTGACCTTCGAGCAGCCCCTGGCCGGGCTTATGGTCCTTTCCGGCTACTTCGCCAGCATCAACCTGACCACGCCCTCCGGGGCCAACAGACAGCTGCCGATCTTCATGGCCCACGGCACCAACGACCCCATGCTGCCCGAATTCCTCGGCCAGGAGGCCCTGGAGCATCTTCGGAAGCTGGGTTACGAGCCCGAGTACCGTACCTACCCCATGGAACATGAGGTATGCCTGGAAGAAATCCAGGCGATCGGGGCCTGGCTGCGGTCCGTGCTCTGAACCGCACGAATGCCGGCGCTATCACTTCCGACAGATTGCCAGAGCCCACGCAGGCGCTCAGAATAGACTGATTGCCTGATCACCTCCTCTGCAGCAGGGACCTGTTTCATGACTCATTCTTTCTCATCCTTTGGCCGCTACCTCTGGATCCCAGCCATCGCACTGTTGATGAGCGGTTGTGACGGGGATCCCGGCAAGAGCTCCGAAACCGCTGAAGCCCAGCCCTTGCGGCCCGCCCGGATGATGACGCTTGAAACGCCCACCGGCCTGGCCTCGCGCCGGTTCAGCGGGCGTGTGGAACCCGCCGAGACCACCACCCTGAGTTTCCGCGTGCCCGGCAAGATCGAAACACTCAGCGCGGATGTGGGTGATGAGGTCGCCGAGGGCGAGGTGCTGGGGAAACTGGATCAGCGGGATTTCCGCCTCAAGGTGAACGAAACCGAGAGCAAACTGGAATCCATCCAGGCCACCCTGAACGAAGCGCGCAAGAACTGGGAACGGGGCAAAGAACTGGTGGATTCCAACGCCATCAGCGACGCCAGGTTCGATCGCCTCGAAAGTGCCTATGAGCAGGCCCGCGCCAAGCGCAACGCCACGCGTGAAGCCCTGGAAACAGCCCGCTCGGCGCTGGATGACACCGTTCTGGAGGCGCCTTTTGATGGGGTGATCAACCGCCGCATGGCGGAGCCGTTCGAGCAGGTCAGCCCGCAGCGCCCAGTGTTCTCGATCGACAACATTGAAACCGTGGAAGTCGAGGTCAGCATCCCGGAACGGCTGATGCAGTTCCGCGACCATCTTAAAGACGTTCATGTATTCATGCCCGTTATGGACAACAAGCGCTTCGACGCACGGGTGGAGAATGTCCGCCTTGATGTCTCGCCGGCCACCCAGGCGTACCCCGTACGGGTTGCGGTCGAGAACCCGGAGCAAGAGCTGCTCCCGGGAATGACCGCCGAAGTCTCGTTCAAGGCCAGTCTCAGGAATACCCCCTGGGATGACAGCTTCCTGGTGCCGGTGGAAGCCATCTTCGAAAAAGCGGACCAACCCCATGTCTGGGTCTGGAATCCGGACTCCGGTAAGGTCACGTCACGCCCGGTCACCACCGAGTCACTGGAGACGGACAGCGTCCGGATCACCGGCCAGCTCGAATCCGGTGAGCAGATCGTGGTGGCCGGCGCGCAACACCTGCAGGAAGGCCAGAAGGTCAAGCGGCTTGAAGGCGGGGTAATTCAGTGATGCTGGCGCAACTGGTGCGCGGCGCGATCAGCCGCAATCGCTTTGTGGGATTCCTGATTCTCCTGATCACCCTGCTCGGGGTCATCGCCTTCACCCGGCTCGGGCAGCTCGAGGACCCTGAGTTCACCATCCGAACCGCCATCGTGATGACCGGCTACCCCGGTGCGGACGCGGAACGGGTGGAACAGCAAGTGACCGAACCACTTGAGAAGCAGATCCAGCAGCTTGGTGAGCTGGAGAGCATTGAGTCGCTGAGCCGCAATGGCACCTCCATTATCTACGTTGAGGTTAAGGACCAGTACGGCGGCCAGCAACTGCGCCAGATCTGGGACGAGCTCAACAAGAAGGTTATAGCAGCCCGCGCCAGCCTGCCCGATTCCGTGCGTGGCCCGCGTGTTGATGACGACTACGGCGACGTTTACAGCATGCTGCTTTCCGTGGAAGGCGCCGACTACAGCTACGCCGAACTCAACGACATTGCAGACCACCTCCAGCAACGTCTGCTGCGGGTTGATGACGTTGCCAAGGTCGACCTGTTCGGCGACCAGGGCGAACGGGTTTTCATTGAAACCAGCCGTTCCAAGATCGCCGAACTGGGCCTGACCCCAGCGCTGGTCGTGAACGCCCTTAACAAGCAGAACGTGGTCGCTCCCAGTGGTTTCACCGAGATGGGATCACGCCGGTTGCGGATCAATACCACTGGCACCTTTGAGGCCGTGGACGACTTGGCCAGGCTGAACATCCGCAGCCCCGTGACCGGTGAACTCGTCCAGCTGCGTGACTTCGCGGAAGTCAGGCGCGGGTACGCCAACCCGCCCGATGCCAGCCTGCGCCATCAGGGCGAATCCGCCCTGGCTCTGGGCGTCGTGCCGGCCGAGGGGGCCAATGTGGTCGAGCTCACCGAAAGGGTCCAGGCCGAGCTGGACCGTATCGAGGCCAGGATGCCGGTGGGCATTGAGTTCGGTGGCATCGCGCTGCAGTCCGAGGAAGTCGAGCAGGCCGTCGGCGAATTCCTGATCAACCTGGTCACGGCAGTAGCCATTGTGCTGGCAGTCCTGATGGTCTCGCTGGGCCTGCGCACCGGCTTCGTCGTCGGACTGGGGGTGCCCCTGACCATTCTGGGCACCTTTGTGGGCATGTACCTGATGGGCTTTGAACTCCACCGGGTATCACTCGGGGCCCTGGTGATCGTGCTCGGTATGATTGTGGACAATGCCATTGTCATCTCCGAGCTGATGCAGGTAAAAATGCAGCGCGGCACGGAGCGTCTGAAAGCAGCCGCGGACTCCGTGCAGGAAACCGCCTGGCCCCTGCTGGCAGCCACCGCCATAGCGGTCCTCGCATTCGCCCCGATCGCCCTGACCAACACCGCCACGGGCGAGTTCACCCGCTCGCTGTTCTGGGTGGTGGCCATCAGCCTGGCCATTTCCTGGTTGCTCGCGGTTTTTGCCACACCACTGATGAACTACTGGCTACTGGACAGCAAAAGCGGGCTCGGAAACCCCGAGGACCGCGCCTTCTACCAGTGGGTGCACCGTTTGATAACCGCCACACTCCGGCGTCCCTGGATCCTGACAAGCAGTGCCATCATTATCTTTGCCGCCAGTGCTGTGGCGTTCAGCTTCGTGCCACAGACCTTTTTCCCACCGGCCGAACGCTCCCAGTTCATGGTGGATTACTGGCTCCCGGAAGGCAGCCGCATTGAGCAGACCAGCGAGGACATGGCCCGGATTGAGCAACGGCTGATGGAGATGGAACCGGTGACGGACGTCACCGCCTTCATCGGTGAAGGCGCGCCAAGATTCTATCTGCCCATGATCCCGCGAACGCCCAACCCCGCCTTCGGGCAGATCCTGGTTAACGTGGAGACCAAGGAGGACGTTGACCCTGTGATGGCTAAAGTCCGGGAGCATCTGGAAGATGGTTACCCGCAAGCCGAACCCCGGGTGCGAGCGATGCAGCTGGGCGAACCCGTTCGCTTCCCGCTCCAGCTGCGGATCACCGGGCCGGAACGGGAGGAGCTCGTGGATACGGCCGGAAAACTGCAGGCCATCATGGCCGAGCACTCGGGCGTCACGAACCTGCGGCACAACTGGCGCCAGACCCAGCCCCGGGTCACCATCAACGTGGACCAGGACCGGGCCCGTCGCGCCGGGATCACCACCAACAGCATCAACCTGGCCCTGAACACCGCCTTTGCCGGGCAAGGGGTTGGCGTGTTCCGTGAGGGCGATGAGCGTATTCCCATTGTCTGGCGCTTTCCTCTGCCCGAGCGGACCGACCCCTCCGAGCTTGAAACCATGGTTGTCTGGCCGGAAAGCGGCGGCAAGCCTGTCCCGCTCACACAAGTCGCCGATATCGAGCTCGACTGGGAGCGCCCCGTGATCTGGCGGCACAACCGGGAACGGGCGATTACACTGCAAGCAGACCTGGCAAAGGGGTATACCGCGTCCGAGGTGCGCGCCGCCCTGGCACCCGAAATCCAGAAGGTCGCGCTTCCCTCCGGGTATGACACCCAGTGGGACGGCCAGGTTCACCAGTCCGCTGAAGCCCGCGCGGGTGTGCTGAAACCCGTGCCGGTCATCCTTGGGCTGATGGTGCTGGTGCTCATGGCCCAGTTCAACTCGTTCCGGCGCACCCTGCTGGTCATGTTGATGGTGCCGCTGGGGCTGGTGGGCGTCAGTGTCGGGCTTCTGCTGTTCCAGCAGCCCTTTGGTTTCATGGCGCTTCTGGGAACCATGAGCCTGTCCGGCATGATCATCCGCAACGCCGTGGTCATGGTTCAGAAAATGGATATGGCGCTGGCCGAGAGCGGCACGCTGGAAGCCATTGGCGAGGCCGCGACAAGCCGCGTGCGCCCCATCCTTCTGACCGCCGCAACAACCATGCTCGGCATGCTGCCGCTGGCGCTGTCCGGGCCCTTCTGGGCACCCATGGCACTGGCGATCATGTTCGGGCTGGCCTTCGCCGCGGTCCTGACGATCCTGGTGCTGCCGGCGGGCTATGTGCGCCTGCTGGGAATCCGCCCCGGAGAGTAGGGGGCCTTAATGGCCCCTCAACGCACCCGATAGGTGCACATCTTGCAGGTATTGCCTTCCTCGATCTGGTAGGGCGTGTCATAGAAGCTGACCAGCTCCCATTCACCCTTCACCTCGAGATCCAGCATCTTCTTCCGGTAGCCGTATTCCTCGTAGGCGCCTTCGCGCACGGTGAACACGATCGTGCCACCCGGGCGGGTGACGCGGATCAGCTCATCAAAGCCCTCAGCGCTTATGTGGCCATAGGTGAAGGTGCCCGTGCAGACCACCGCGTCATAGGCGTTGTCATCCAGCGGCAGGCGTTCCTTCATGTCCGCCTGGATCAGCTTACGGTAGACGTTCTTGGTTTCCGCCTGGTCCAGCATGTCCTGGGAGTAGTCCAGCGCGTCCATGGTGCGGTAACCCAGCCTGGCCAGCTCCTCCCCTACCAGGCCCGTACCGCTGCCGGCGTCCAGGATCACTGCATCATGATTCCCGCCAAGCGCCTGATCCAGGGCCCTGGCGCTGGTGATGTGAGCCACATAGCCCAGCTCTTCCAGATCGCTGTCGTAATCGGCCGCCCAGTCCTTGTAGGCGTCCATCAGCTTTTCGTGGTCATCCGCCGTGTAGACCTTGTTGAGGATCTCGGTCTTGGTGATGGTTCTGTCCGTCATAGGGTCGGGTTCCTTATTCTCGTTCAAGCACGTCTCTGACCGAGCCACTATAGCAGGGTCGACCTGTACCGGCTTAAACCATGCTTGCGATTAAATCGCGCGCTATATAAGATGCGTGGCATGACTGATCGCAACGACTCACAGGAAAGCCTGCTGGCACTGGACCGACAGGTCTGCTTTGCCCTGTACTCGGCGCAGCTGGCCATGAGTAAGGTGTACCGGAAACTGCTGCGGGAACTGGACCTGACCTACCCGCAGTACCTGGTCATGCTCGTGCTGTGGGAGCAGGACGGCCAGACCGTCTCCGGGATCGGCGAACGGCTCTTCCTGGACTCGGCCACCCTCACCCCCCTGCTCAAGCGGCTGGAAGGGGCGGGCCTGCTGCAACGCCAGCGCAGCCGCCAGGATGAGCGGCAGGTGGCCGTAGTGCTTACGGAACAGGGCCACAAACTGCGCGAGAAAGCCGAAGCGGTGCCGGAGTCCGTCATGTGTGCCACGCAGTGCAGCCCGGATGAGCTGGAGCGGCTGCGCGACGACCTGCACAACCTGCGAGAGCGGCTGGCCAGCTGAGGCATTTTTTTGGATTATTTAAATCGTGCGCGATTTAATAGCGTGCAATCAAAGCGAAAGAGAGAGGAGAAATCATCATGGGTGCAGAAAAAATCCTTTATCAGGCCCAGGCAACCGCCAGCGGTGGCCGTGACGGCAAGGCCACCAGTGACGATGGCCAACTCAACGTCAAGCTCACCACGCCCAAGGAACTTGGCGGTGCCGGTGGTGAAGGTACCAACCCCGAGCAGCTCTTTGCTGCCGGCTACTCCGCCTGCTTTATCGGCGCCCTGAAACTGGTCGCCGGCAAGGCCAAGGTCGAGCTGCCGGAAGAAACCGCCATCACCGGTCAGGTGGGCATCGGCCCGGAGGGCGAAGGCTTCGGCCTGGCGGTTACCCTGAACGTGCACGTACCGGGCTTCGAGCAGCAACAGGCCGAGGAGCTCGTGCACAAGGCGCACCAGGTGTGCCCCTACTCCAACGCCACCCGGAACAACGTGCCGGTGGAGCTGGTGGTAACGGTCTGAAGCACCGATACCCCGGCTCAGGGTCGCCGCAAGGCGGCCCTATGCCCTCGTCGCCACCAGCATCTCGGTTGCCCCCTTCTGGAACCGATAATCAACCGGATCTAGGGACACCAACGGAAAGACCCTGACCTCTTTCGCCACCCGGCCACCACGGGCCGTGAGCGTGGCATGGAAGCTGGCGGGGCCATCGCCACAACCCAGGATACGCTTATCCAGGTCGGCGGGCGCCAGGTTGAACATCCGCTGGTATTCCTCGAAAGAGCGCCCCCAGGGGACGACATGATCCAGTTCCAAAGTGACTCTCCCTGTTCAGTTTCCTGATGAGCCCGCCTGACGCCAACCGTTCATGGCCTCCAGTTGCGCCCACATCCGCCGCACATGGCTGCCCTCCCAGAACAGCTGGCAGCAACTCGAACAGGCCCAGACACTCTGCCCGTCCAACCAGATGGAACCGGGGTAGTAATGCGCCACCTCCCATTCGCTCGCCTCGTGCAATGGCGTGTTGCAGTTCTTGCAGCGGGTGAACGGCGCCCGGCACCAGTCCAGGTCCAGACGCAGGGTCAACTCCCGGAGACGGGCCCCGTCATCCTGACCCTGCAGATAGATGACATAGCGGGCCGCATCGGCGAACGCCAGAAGATCGGAATCAGCGGTAAGCAGCCAGCGCCCTTCGGCACGCGCCTGAGCCATCAGCTGATCGTCCGGAAGCCCCGGCGTGGGCACCGCGGTATCGTACCCCGCAACGCGCAGCCATTGGGCGATGCCATTGAGCATTTCGTCGCAGAGTAGTCGCACAGGCACCCGCCTCGCTCCGCATGCAGCTTGTCCAGGTTGTCCAATCCGGATAGCATTAAAGTACTGCGGTTCATGGAGTCAACATGACAACTGAAGCATTGAGCCACCTCCGCTCCCAGATCTCGAATCTCTCTGAGTCAGAACGTGCCGAATTGGCCCGTGAGCTCATTATGAGCCTGGATGGCCCGCGCGATGACTCGGCTGAACAGGCGTGGAACGAGGAAGTCGTTCAGCGTGCCTCCCGTGTCCGAGAGGGTAATGCCCGGTTGCTGACCCGTGATGAATTCCGGCAAACAATGAGGGGCAGGCTGGGCGAATAACAGTGAGAACAGTAAGGATACTGGAAGAGGCCTCGCAGGAAGCAGAAGAGGCAGCCGCATGGTATGAATCCGAACAGCCAGGCCTTGGCGCCGAGTTTTTCACAGCTATCGACAGGGCTCTGGATATTATTGAAGAAAATTACCTTCCTTTATCACCCCTTCCTGGCGAAGCGGGTAATTCGGGTGCGAAGCGACTCATGCTCGACTGCTTTCCCTATGATCTCGTTGTTATTGAGACGGGAACCGAGGCGGTTGTGATTGCCGTAGCCCACCATTCCAGAAAACCGGGGTATTGGCGCAACAGAGACTAGTTCCACGTCCGCCGCTTCAACAATGTAATTGCCCCTGTGGCATCCAAGCCAGAAATCGCCCATTCATCCTATCAAGTGCCCCCGGAATGCAATGAGACATTCGGCGCTCCCTTCTGAAGCAACGCGGTCGTTTCAGCAACCACACCTTCGACGACTTCCTGAGCCGACTGCACCCGATCAACCAGATCCACCGCTTCACCCACGATCAGCGGCGCGAGTTCGAAATCCGCATTCTCTATCGCGGCCTGGAAGCGTTCGCGTTCCTCGGTAAGGTTGTCTTCCAGGTGGGACAGATCGCCGTGCCATTGGTCGGTCATGCGGTTGCGCAGGCTGCGCAACGTGTAGGGTTCCGGCCAACCGTAGCCCCTTAACCGATCGAATACGGAACCGCGAACCGTGTCGTCACCATGGGCGTCAGCCGCGCCCGCCTTGGCGATGGGATGCGCCAGGGATTCCTCGGTGGCGTAGAAGCGGCTGCCCATCAGGACCCCACTTGCCCCGAGCATCATGGCCGCCGCTGCGCCGCGCCCGTCCGCGATACCACCGGCGGCGACCACGGGGACAGAGCCAACGGCATCGACCACCGCAGGAACCAGGGGCAGCGTGGCCCGGTTCGCGCCGTGCCCACCGGCCTCGGTGCCCTGGGCGATGATGACGTCCGCCCCTTCATCCACGGCCTTCTTTGCCTGCTCCACGGTCTGGACCTGTGCCAGCAGGCAGCAATTGGCTTCCCTGATCCGCTGGGCAAACCCGGCTAGTTCCCCGAACGACAGCATCATGGCCCCGGGCTGATGCGCAAGCACCTGGTCAAGCAGTTCCGGCTTCTGCTTCAGGCTCCAGGTGATGAAGCCAACGCCAACGGGCGTGTCAGCCGCGTTGGCCAGCTCCCGCTCAAGCCACTCCGCATCACCGTAGCCACCCCCGATCAGGCCCAGCCCACCGGCCTCCGAGACCGCCGAGGCCAAGTGCCCACCAGCGACCCACGCCATTGGCGCGGACAGGATGGGGTGGCGGATGCCGAGAAGGCGCGTAAGGGGTGTTTCGAGGCTCTGTTCAGTCATATCCCTACCTGATTTACCACACTGATTCGTCCTCCAAGGTACCGTCCCACCCCAAAGGGAGAAAGTCCTCATCACTACCCGCTGGCCCACTCCAGCCCCCGTGCGATGGTCGTAATTACCGAAAGGTTCTGGCATACTGTCGCGCCTGTAGACGACAGGAATGCTTTCCCGCACCCCGGCACGCCGCGAGCGTGGCGGCGTGCTACCGCTTGGAGGGGTGCGCCCCGAACAACCATCCGCACCCCCGGGCCGCCGCGCTGCCCTTTCATCCCGGCAGCCGCGCGCCGCAACCGATTTGAAACATCTGAAAGTGAGGTCATCGTGAGTAAAACCTACACGGATCTGTGCCCGGCCCGGCTTGTTGAGCTGGCGCTGGAAAGGAATGAGGGCAAACTCGCCTCCAATGGCTCACTGGTGGTGACCACCGGCGAACGCACCGGTCGCTCCCCGGTGGACCGCTTCATTGTTGAAGAGCCCAGCACCGTTAACCAGATCGACTGGGGCAAGATCAATCACCCCTTCGATGCGGACCGATTCGATGCGCTCTGGGAGCGCGTGAAGACATACCTGGGTGAGCATGAGCACTTCACCTCGCACGTGCACGTGGGCTCGGACCCGAACTACTACCTGCCGGTGAAGATGACCACCGAGACGGCCTGGCAGAATCTGTTCGGCCTGAACCTCTTCATCCGCCCTGATCAGTACAACCCCATCGACAACCCGGAATGGGAAATCCTGAACGCGGCGAACTTCGAGTGCGTGCCCGAACGCGACGGCACCAACAGTAACGCCACCGTCATCATCAACTTCGCGCGCAAGCGCGTGCTGATCGCGGGCATGCACTACGCCGGCGAGATGAAGAAGGCCATGTTCTCGGTGCAGAACTTCCTGCTGCCGGACCATGACGTGCTGCCCATGCACTGCTCCGCCAACGTGGGCGATGACGGCGACGTCTGCCTGTTCTTCGGTCTTTCCGGTACCGGTAAGACCACCCTCTCGGCCGACCAGAGCCGCCACCTGATCGGTGACGACGAGCACGGCTGGGGAGAAGGCACCGTCTTCAATCTGGAGGGTGGCTGCTACGCCAAGACCATCGACCTGACGCGCAAGAACGAGCCCATCATCTGGGACGCGATCAAGTTCGGCGCCCTGGTTGAGAACGTGGTGGTGGATGAGGCGACTCGTGAGCCGGACTACACGGACACCTCCCTTACCGAGAACGGCCGCTGCGCCTACCCGCTGGACCATGTTGAAAAGCGGGTGGTGGAGAATCGTGCCGGCGAGCCCAAGCACATCATCTTCCTGACCTGCGACATGACGGGCGTGCTGCCGCCCGTGTCCATCCTCTCGCGCGAATCCGCGGCCTACCACTTCCTCAGTGGCTACACCGCACTGGTGGGCTCCACGGAGATGGGGTCCGGCGAGGGGCTGCAGTCCACCTTTTCCACCTGCTTCGGAGCGCCCTTCTTCCCGCGCCCGGCCGGCGTCTACGCCGAACTGCTGATGAAGCGGATGGACGCGTTCGACAGCAAGGTCTTCCTCGTGAACACCGGCTGGACCGGCGGCCCCTACGGTGTGGGCAAGCGCTTCTCCATTCCCACCACGCGGGCCATCATCAATGGCATCCAGGATGGTGAGCTGGACGACGTCGAGACCGAGCATCTGGAAGACCTGAACCTGGACGTGCCGACGTCGGTACCGGGCGTTGAGACCAAGCTGCTCAACCCACGCAACACCTGGGATGACCCGGCCGAGTACGACAAAAAGGCTCAGGAGCTGATCAGCCAGTTCGTCGAGAACTTCAGCAAGTTCGACGTGCCGGATTCGATCGTCAACGCCGGCCCGAAGCTGCGTCAGTAAGCCCGCCTCCGCGCCCTGTCGGGCGCTCAAGCGGAAAGGCCCCGGCGTGATCACATGACCGGGGCCTTTTTCATTCAGGCGAACCTGTCACAGGGCGTAGAGAAGCAGGGGCACGAACGCCACCAGCACCAGCGCTGTCCCCATCACCACCATGGGCATGACGATGCGTTCATGACGCTGGTAGAAGCTGCCACCACTGGCCTCCGTGCGCGCCAGGCGTACCTCCTCGTCACCCACCACCTGCCGCGTAAGCAGGTGATTGAGGGAAACGGGCGGCGTCAGGTAGCCCAGCTCGAACGCCACCAGCGTCACCATCCAGAAGTGTACAGGGTCGATTCCGCTCTGGTAGGCGAAGCTCGCCACAGTGGCGCTCACCAGGATGACGGCGCCGAAGGCATCCATGATCATGCCCAGACCCACCAGCAGCAGCACCATCAGGCCCATGGCCATCCAGGGGCTCGCCACGCTGTCCGGGAACAGGTCCATGAGTTCGGCGCGTTCAATCACGCCGCCCAGGCTGATGGAGAGCCCGAACAGCAGCAGCAGCGCCCCGATCTCGGCGGTGGTATCACTGGTGGCGTGGCGCAGGCTTGGCTCAAAGCCGCTGTGCGCCTGGCCGCCGGCGGTCTGCGGCAGCTCCCGGCCCCGGAAGCGGATGGCCTCGAACACCAGGATGCTGAGCAGCATGACGGGCAGGATCCGTGGCGCTGAGAATTCGTCCAGGCCCACGCCCAACCCCCAACTGTAAGCCAGAACCACCGCGGCGACCACCAGAGCATAGGGAATCAGCGGCCGCAGGGCCTGGAGCATCTCTGGAATGGCTTCACCCAAAGGCGCCAGCTTCATCTCGCTCTGGCGGTTGAACAGCATGGTCACCAGGAAGAACAGAACCGCCGAGAGCGCGAAGACAATTGCCCCCCAGCTGAAAAGCTCATCCGTTGTGACTTCGCGGTTGAGCATCGCAATGACCACAACCAGCAGGCAGGGCCGCAGCACAACGCCCATGGAGCCGGACATCGCGGTGGCGGCCAGGGCCAGCTGACGGCGGGCACCAGCGGAACGCAGTTCGTGGTAGATCACGGCACCGGCAGCGATCACGAAGATACCGGAGGCACCGGTATAGGCGGTTGGGATGGCGGCAACCACAACGGCCACTGTCGCCAGTAGCTCCGGCGGCATGCGCAGGGGCCGGAAAATGTCGAACACCAGGGTAGCCACCCGTGTCTGCTTGAGCATCATGCCCGCCCAGACGTAGAGCGCTACGTTCACGAAGATTTCCGCGTGCTCCATCAGCGCGCCCAGGTAGACACCGATGCCCTGCATGTACCCGAAACTCAGGAAGTAGGCCCCGGAGATGAAACACATCACCGAATACAGCGGAATGGTGGGCAGCGCCTGCAGGATGCTGCCGCCGGTGCGCAGATCTGTTGGTTCACGCAGCAGCCGGTAGACACTGGCCATACTCAGTACGGCAAAACACAGCACCCAGAGCAGGTTCAGCATGTCTCGCGCCGCCGGCACCACATCCATGGCCTGCTGCACGTGGTTGCGGTAGATCCAGCTGGAGGCCAGCAGCATCATGTTGGCGATGGTCTGGGCGCTGTAGGAGACCCGGTAGTCCGTACGGGTCTCGATGCCCCGGATGGCGATCTGGTGCCGCCCCAGGGTGGCCGTGGCCGCGCAGATGGCGACCAGCAGGATCAGCAACGGCCGCTGCCAGTTGAGCCCGACCGCCGTCAGTTCCGCCAGACCCTGCTCCATGCTGCGGTACAGGCGCACCGGGGTCGTGATCCGTTCCTTCGTTGCCTGGTACTGGAGATGGTCAGCCTCACAGGCCCGCTGGGCCGCGATCACCGAGCGCCGAATGGCCTCGCGATCCACCTCGGACTCGCCGAGCAGGCCCGCGATCTCGTCGTCCATCCTGCGTTCCGCCAGACGATCCACTTCGGACTCGACGTCCACCATGGGGTTGCAGTCCGGGCGCTCCGGGTCCTCCCTCAGCTGGTAGTAGCCGGACCAGAAATACTCCCCAAGCTGGAGCGCCTTGTTGTGGAAGTCCGTGGTCGTGGCGAAGAACACGAACAGCAGCAGAATCAGGCAGGCCGGCAGCGAAGAGAACCATTCGATGCCGGTACGGCGTGGCAGACCCATACAACAACCCTGGTCAGTTGGTGGCTTCAGCCCTCAGAGCGAGCGCATTCCGCACGTGAGGGTTCCACCCGGCAGCGGATGCCGCGCATCAGCTTCAGGGCCGTCTCGTCGAATTCGCCTTCCTCGCGAAGCTGCTGGCGCACCTCGCGCAGCATGGCGTTGTACTCCCGGCGCTCCTGTTCCGTCGGCCGCATCCAGTACTTCTCCTTCACCTTGGACTCGGCATCCTCAATGATCCCGTACGCCTGATCCACCCGGCTGAAGGCGTAGTCGCGCACCTGGTTCACGTACTCATCCGGAAAACGATCGCGCCGCACGATGATCTGGAAGTTCATCTGCGCCAGGGTGTAGTCAAGGATGGCGCCGTCCTCGCCCAGGCCCTTGTAGAGCTCCAGGGGCTCGTAGGCCACGGCGGGAGCGTAGGCGGCGTCCACGCTGCCATTATTGAAGCGCCCGGAAAAGTTGGAGGTGCTGGAGCCCACCACGGAGGCCCCCACGTGCCGGACCATGGTGATGGAGGCCTTGTCGTGGTCCAGGGTGGCGATGCGCTTGCCCTGGAGATCCGACACGGTGTCGATCGAGCGGTCATCCAGGAAGAGGTAGACCGCACCCGCCGGCAGTACCCCCACCACTTCGTACTTCTCGGTCTGGAGGTACTGGCGCGCGTTATCCTGACTGAGCACCTGCATCAGCATGCGCATCTCTTCCTCGCCGGGGATGGCCCCCATGGCCTCCAGCGAGCCGGTGAAGCGGTTGAAGTCGCGGGCCATGGTGCCGGTCAGCAGCACAGAGTCGCACTGACCATTGCGGAATTCCTCGGCGGCGATCTTCTCGCTGGTGTAGGCTCGCATGTCCAGCTCCACACCGCGCTCCAGCGCCATGGGGCGGGCGGACTGCATCAGCTCGAACAGCGGGCCGTTGGCGCCCACCGGGTCGAACACGCAGAAGCTGCGCTTGATCACCTCTTCTTCCTGGGCCGTGGCATTGACCGCGGTTCCAAGGGTCAGGGCGACCAGCGCGCTGATCAGTGTGCGTTTCAGGGTCTTCATGTCCATTCCTCCGGCGCCCGTTACATCAGTTCATTCAGGTCAATGGTTTCGGATTCGGGTTCCGGGTCGTCCCAGAACTCGCCCAGCCGGCCGGTGGGCGTGCGGTGGCCCTCGGCCCGGGTCCAGAGACGGTCAGACAGGGCCTGGATGTGCCGTGTGGCCGTTTCATCGATCATGACCCAGTCATCGGCGGCGGGTTTGGCTTCCCTGGCCTCGGCATGGCGACGGATCACGTCCCGCACCATGGCCTGGTCACCCGCGTTCTCGGCGGCCACGGCATGGAACACATGGGCCAGCCGCACACCAGCTTTCTCACCCTTCCGGCTGGCCTCCCTCAGCTGCTTGAACGGTTCTGCATCTTCCGGTGCGGCAGAGGGCAGCATGGCCCAGACGGCCACCTGCATGGCACCCGGTGCCCCCCACCAGCGGTCGTCGTCCAGGCACTCGGAGGCACGGGCTACCCGCGAGCCAATGTTGTTGGGAATGCCCAGCTGTTCCCCGGCACGCACCTGGGTGTGCATGGCCTGCAGGCCGGAGACCAACCCAGCCAGGAACATGAACTGGTCGGTTTCCGTTTCCAGCCGCTCCGTGGGGCATTCGCCATTGCCCACCCGGCCGTAGTGTTCATTCATGTTCTTCCAGGCCTCGTGAAAACGCATAGCGGCTTCACGATAGTGGCGGCTCGCGGCATAGCGGGCATCCTGTGCGGCATCCGGATCGCGATCGCGCATCAGGCGCTCGTACTCAAGATCCAGTTCGCGCGCCCGGGTCACGGAGCAGCCGGCGGCAGAGAGGTGCATCATGATGCCGAGCTGGTTGGGCTCGTCCGTCACGCGCCCGAAGGACATCATCAGTGGCGTGGTCGCCTCGCTCATGGCGCAGGACATGCCCACATCGGACTGCTGCAGCACGTAGGGGGTGGTGTGCTCCTTCGAGAGCCCCTGCATCACGCTGCCACTGGTGGCGTACATGTGATGGCGGATCATGGAACAGCCGCCGAGCATGGCCACCAGTGCCAGAAGCACAATGGCCCGCCCCCAGAACCGGGGCCGGGCCACGGCAGAGAGGATTACGGTCATGGTTGGTCCTCAACCTTTCTTGTGTTTGTTGTTCCGTTGTGTGCAGCGAATCCTCGCCGCCCCCCGAAAGCGTGTCAAATCCAGGGCGGCATTATGTGCGACCCTTCGGCGAATTTGTGAGATGAGTACCACAAAGCCTGGTATGCGGCTGCACTGGTGTCGGGACCAAATTCATTACGGGGTTTGACAGCGGAGTCTGGTGGGCTATATCTGAACGGTATCGACCGCGACCATCCAAAGGAGAACCAGCTATGCGCAAACCGGAACTGGCAGCAGCCGTTGCCGAGGAAACGGGCCTTTCAAAAAGCAAGGCTCAGGAAGTACTGAATGCCTTCACGGATCAGATCAGTGCGGCTTTGGCGAAGAACGAAGGCGTGACCCTGCCGGGCTTCGGCAGCTTCAACGTGCGTGAGCGCAGTGCGCGCACCGGACGCAATCCGCAGACGGGCGCCTCCATCCAGATTCCGGCAAGCAAGTCGGTGGGCTTCAAGGCGGGCAAGCCTCTGCGCGAGGCCATCAAGTAAAACCCGGACCCCGGGGTTTCACCCGGGGTTCTCATCCTTTACCGCCTCGAGCCGTGCCAGCCGCCGCTCAATGGAAGTCAGCTCCGTCTGCATAGCAGCCTGACGATCCAGGGCATCCCCGGTATTACGGACAATCCGCCACAGCAGCCAGACGATAACGGCAAGCAGCAGTATCGCGAGCCAGTTCATGATCCGTCTCCTTCATGCTCGTGCCGGATGCGGCCATCAACGGCCGTCAACATCACCACTCCGGGCAGTTCCCGTTCCATGACCGGCAGGTGCGGGCCCGCGGAATACAGACTCCCCACGGCCGGCATCCAGTGCTGTTCCGGCGCCACCAGGGTAAGATCCGCGACACTGTCCTCGGCAATGGTCGGCGCGTCCAGACCCAGCACCCGCGCCGGCCCACTGGTCAACGCCCGCAGCAGAGCCCCGCGGGAGAGTTCTCCGGCGGCCACCCGCTCCAGCCCCAGCGAGAGCGTGGATTCCACTGTGGAGAGCCCTGGCTGGGTCTCCGGGAACGGCGCGAGTTTGGCGGCTTTATCCGAAGGCCGGTGCTGGCTGACGATGGCATCAATCACGCCACTTTCCACGCCCTCGAGCAGGGCGCGCCGGTCCGCCTCCGTCCGCAGCGGTGGACGACTGTGGAAGGTACCGTTGTAGCCCTCAATGGCCGCCTCCGTCGCCACCAGATGGGCGATACCCACCTCGGCGGTGACGCTGTGCCCTGCCTCTTTGGCGGCACGGACCAGTGTCACCGAGCGGGCACAGCTGAGCGGCCCGATATGCAGGTTCGCCCCGGTCTCCTCCGCCAGCATCAGCAGTTCGTTCACAGCGGTGGTTTCCGCCACCTCGGGGATGCCGGGCAGCCCCATGCGGGCGGCCACCAGTCCGTCATGGGCGCAGCCATCCGAGGCCAGCGAGGCGTTCTCCGGCTGCAGGAACAGCCGGATGTCAAAGGTATGGGCATAGGCCATGCAGCGGCGCAGCACCCGTGAGCTGGCGGTGGCGTGGCCGCCATTGCCCAGCGCCACGCACCCGGCACGGGTCAGCCCGGCCATGTCGCTCAGCCGCTCGCCTTCCAGGCCCCGAGTAAGCGCCCCCACGGGCAGCACCCGCGTGTGACCGTTGCGTTCGGCCACATCCCGGATCAGATGGGTTACGGCGCTGGAATCGTTGACCGGGCTGGTATCCGGCGTGGTGCAGACGGTGGTGAAGCCGCCACGGGCGGCGGCCCGGGTTTCACTCTCGATGCTGCCACCACGGTCGCTGCCCGGCTCCGGCAGATGGCAGTTGAGGTCGATCAGCCCGGGCAGCAGCCACTGGCCGGCCCCATCCACCTCACGTTCCACCCGTTCGCCCGAAAGACCCGCCCCGAGTGCGGCGATGCGGCCATCGACCACCAGTGCCGAGGTGGCCTCCGCCGCCGGCTCGCCATCAATGACCGGATGAACATTATCGACGCGCCACTTCACGTTGAAGCCACTCCCTCTCCGGTTGCAGACTGGCGTTCATTGAGCTGGCCGCCCATGGACATGGACATCACGGCCATGCGTACGGCGATGCCATTGGTTACCTGCCCCAGAATCACGGACTGGGGACCGTCCGCGACGGCGGATTCAATCTCCACGCCCCGGTTGATCGGCCCCGGGTGCATCACCAGTGCGCCGGGGTTGGCGTAGGCCAGCTTCTCACGGGTCAGACCGTACATGCGGTAGAACTCGCTCTCGCTCGGCAGCAGTGCCCCCTCCATACGCTCGTGCTGGAGCCGCAGCATGATGATTACGTCCACGTTGCGCAGCCCCTCCTCCATGCGGTGGAAAACCCGCGCGCCCAAAGCTTCGGGCTCATGGGGCAGCAGTGTGTCCGGCGCGATCAGCCGGACCTCGTCCACGCCCAGGGTGTTCAGTGCCCGGATCTGGGAGCGCGCCACCCGCGAGTGCTGGACATCGCCGACGATGGCCACCCGCAGACCTCTGAAGGTCTTCATGTGCTGGCGGATGGTCAGCATATCGAGCATGGCCTGGGTGGGGTGTTCATGACGCCCGTCGCCGGCGTTGATGATGGCCACATCCGGCGTGACGGACTGGGCCACGAAATGCGGCGCCCCGCTCTGGGAGTGGCGCATCACGAACATGTCGCTGGCCATGGCGCGCAGGTTGAGCAGGGTGTCCGAGAGGGATTCGCCCTTGGAGGTCGCGGAAGTACCGATGTCGAGGTTCAGCACATCCGCCGAGAGACGCTTGGCGGCCAGTTCGAAGGTGCTGCGGGTGCGGGTGCTGGGCTCGAAAAAGAGATTTACCACGGTGCGACCGCGCAGAAGCGGTACCTTCTTGATGGTGCGCTCACCCACTTCGATAAAGGAATCGGCGGTGTCCAGAATGCGTGTGAGCAGAGCCTGGTCCAGTCCTTCAATCGCGAGAAAGTGGCGCAGCTCGCCATCGGCGGTCAGCTGGAGATCGCGGCTGGTCTCAGGCATCGGGCACCTCCTCCACCGCCAGTTCCAGACTCTCCGGCCCCCGGAGCTTGATGCGCTGGCGCGGGCCCAGGGTCTCATGGGTGCCGGTCACGTCGGGCTGGATCGGCAGCTCACGCCGACCCAGGTCGACCAGCGCGGCCAGGGTAATCGACTCAGGACGCCCGTAGTCGAAGAGTTCATTCATGGCGGCGCGGATCGTACGACCGCTCATGATGACGTCGTCCACCAGCAGCAGGTGCTGGCCCTCGGTCTCGAACGGCAGCCGCGAGGGGCTGACCCGGGGGTGAAGCCCGATGCGGCTGAAGTCGTCCCGGTAGAAGGTAATGTCCAGTTCGCCGCATTCGGCCTGGATGCCAAGGCGTTCGCGCAGCGCCTGCGCGACCCAGACACCGCCGGTGCGGATGCCCACGGGGCACAGGCTGGAAAGACCCCGCGCATTGATGTGCTCGCGCAGGTCGTCGGTCATCCGGTCCAGAAGCTGTTCAATATCCTGCACGGAGGCTCCTGTAGTCAGTCACTGGCCGAGGCGCACCAGGTCTCGAGGATCAGCTCCGCCGCGCGCCGGTCCACGCCCTCATCCGCGTGATCCGGCACCCGGCCCTGTGCCAGCGATTCCTGCTTGGCCTCATGGGTGGTCAGGCGTTCGTCCACCATGGTTGCGGGGCGATGATAGCGCCCTTCGAGCCGTCGTGCGAACTTGCGGGCCAGATGGCACAGCCAGGTCTCGGTGCCGTCCATGTTCAGCGGCAGCCCCACCAGGAACAGATCCGGCTGCCAGTCCTCGACCAGCTCCGCCACCTGGTTCCAGTCCGGGATCCCGTCCCGCGCCTTCAGCCGCGCCTTGCCGGAACCGTACCCGAGCATCTCCTGCCCCACCGCCACACCGATCCACTTCTCACCGAAATCGAAGGCCATCAGGCTCCGGCTCTCAGGCATGCCCCACGCCTCCACTGAGGTGGCCGGGGCTCACGCCCAGTTTCTCCAGGGCGGCGTTGAGACGCTGCCCCGGTTCACGCTCGAACAGGATGGTTTCGTCCGCCGGGCAGGTGAGCCAGGCATCCCCCGCCAGTTCTTCCTCCAGCTGCCCCGGCGACCAGCCGGCATACCCCAGCAGCATCAGGAAGTCCGCCGGCCCTTCGCCCACGGCGATGGCACTGAGAATGTCCCGCGAGGTGGACAGCGCCAGGGTGTCGGTCAGTGCCAGCGAGCTCTGCCAGTGGCCCACCGGCCGGTGCAGGACAAAGCCGCGTTCGGGCTGGACCGGGCCGCCCTGGTAGACGGGCGCATGGGGAGGCTCGCCTTCCATCGACAGCTGCGACAGAAGATCCCCCAGGTCGAGATCCAGCGGGTGGTTGATGGTCAGGCCCATGGCCCCCTCATCACTGTGCTCACAGATATAGGTGAGCGACCCCTCGAAGCGCGGATCCGCCAGGTAAGGGGTGGCGATGAGGAACTGATTCGTCAGGAATTCCGGCTGCGTGCTCATGGCCGCAGTATTCCTTGCCTGCGGCGTGCGTACAAGAGGGGTTATCCCCTATCCGGGGCGCTGCCGCTGAGACCGCGGGGCTGGAACGACCAGGTGCGGATGATCTCGAGCACATCCTGTTCTTCGGCCATGCGTCCGCTGAAGGCCTCGAACGGGCTCGCCTGGCGGACGATGCGCCGGGCCGCGTCATCCAGAACCGCGTGCCCCGAGGACTGCAGGACCTCCAGCTCGCGCAGGCTGCCATCGCGGTTGATGGCGACCAGCATGCGCACCTGGCCGTGCAGCCCCCGCCTGCGCGCCTCCTCTGGGTAGTTGAGGTTGCCCGTGCGCTCAATGGTCTGCTGCCAGTTGCGCACATAGGCGGCGCCGGCATCCTCCATCGTGGAGACGGCGGTGACCCGTGTGATACGGGGGCGTTTGGCGTACTGGTTCTGCTGCTGGCTGAGCCGGGCCTCCAGGCTGGCGATGTCCTGGCTGCGTTCCCGGAGGGTTTCATGGGGATTGTCCCGCTCCGGGGCCTCCCGGTCTTCCTCGCTGTCCTCCGGCACCTCGCGGCGGGATTCGGCCTGCGTGGTGACACGGCTGGTGGTCCCGCCACTCTCGGGGCGGGGTTCGGGCCGCGGCGGCACGGCCTGGCGGGTTTCGGGGGCGGACAGCGGCGCCGGCTCGGTGGCCGTAACCTCCTGGACGAAGTCCGCATCACCACTGCCCTTCTGGGCCGCCTCCGCCAGGAAGTCCGCGTCCTCGGGCGTCTCCGCGCTCGGCTGGGTGGCCAGGGTCACGTCCATGCTGTGATCCGTGGTCGAGGGGTCTTCCGGCGCGAACCCCACCCCCAGGATCAGTACACCGTGAAACACCAGGGCTGCAAAGAGCGTCAGCCCCAGGCGATCCGTATGCGTTACCTCCGCCACAACAGCCCTCAGCCGGCCCGGTTGTCCAGGCGCACTGCAATGGCCTCCATCAGGCGTCCGCCGATGTCGTCGTCAAAGGCCCGGTCAAGCTCGCGCACACAGGTGGGGCTGGTCACATTCACTTCCGTCAGGTAGTCGCCAATCACATCAATGCCCACGAACAGCAGACCCCGCGCCTTCAGGGCCGGGCCCACCTGCTCACAGATCCAGCGGTCCCGGTCGGTGAGTTCGCGGCCTTCGCCACGCCCGCCTGCGGCCAGGTTGCCCCGGCTCTCACCCGCTCCCGGGATGCGCGCCAGGGAGTATGGCAGAGGTTCGCCGTCAATCATCAGGATGCGTTTGTCGCCGTCGCGGATCTCGGGCAGGTAACGCTGGGCCATGGCGGTGCGCGTGCCCTCCTCCGTCAGGGTTTCCAGGATCACACTGAGGTTCTCGTCGTCCGGCCGCACCCGGAAGATGGACTTACCGCCCATGCCGTCCATGGGCTTCATGATGACGTCGCCGTGTTCGCTGTGGAACTCACGCAGTTTCTCCGGATCCCGGCTGACCACCAGCGGCGGAATGCACTGGGGAAAGCGCGTCGCGAACAGCTTCTCGTTGCAATCACGTAATGTATGCGGCGGGTTGAGCACCAACGCGCCCTGGCCCTCCGCCATCTCCAGAATCCAGGTGGCCATGGTGAAGGCGTCGTCCACCGGCGGGTCCTTGCGCATCAGGATGACGTCCAGCTCACCCAGATCCTGATCCCGGGTCTCGCCGAACTCATGCCAGTGCTGCGGATCGTCAAACACCTCCAGTTCGCGCGTCCTGGCCCGGGCCGCACCATCGCGCACGTAGAGGTCGTCGAGCTCCATGTAGCGCAGCGCCCAGCCACGGCGCCTGGCCGCCAGCAGCAATGCCAGCGTGGTGTCCTTCTTGAAACTGATCCGTTCGATCGGATCCATGACCACACCCAGGGTCACACTCATCAGGGGGCCTCCCGGAGACGGATTAACGGACCGGCAATGTGCCGGAAATGCGTGCCAGAGAATACCTGCTATGCTGGAAAAAGGGCAGCGGTTCTGCAAGCTGGCTTTGCAGGCTGTTGCATGGCGCCCATATAGTGAGACAGATCACAATCAGTGACACGGTGCCGCTGGAGGCCCGGGCCATCGTCCGCTATAACAGTGGGGCTATATAGAACATGCACGGGATCTGTGTTAAAACGGCGCCTCTTACTGAGGCCGAAGCACGGGCACTGGACGCCATCCGGGCCGCCGACAACAATAATGATCTCTATCTCTAGCGCAGGGCTGTTGGACAATGGACGATAACTTCGAAAACCTCAAAGTCATGGTGATCGACGACAGCAAAACCATCCGTCGCACCGCTGAAACCCTTCTCAAGAAAGTGGGCTGCGAAGTCATCACCGCCACCGATGGCTTTGACGCACTCGCCAAGATCGCGGACTCCCAGCCGGACATCATCTTCGTGGACATCATGATGCCACGGCTTGATGGCTATCAGACCTGCGCCCTGATCAAGAACAATGATGCCTTCAAGCAGACACCCGTGATCATGCTGTCGAGCAAGGACGGCCTCTTCGACAAGGCCAAGGGCCGCATCGTGGGGTCGGACCAGTATCTGACGAAGCCCTTCAGCAAGGATGAGCTGCTCGGCACCATCCGCGACCACATGCCCGCACGCCAGGAATAACAGCGCCGGCATGCCCATCATTTGACGACCCAGAGTAGAGGAACCCATGGCTCGCATCCTGATCGTTGACGACTCACCCACAGAGGTGAAAAAGATCTCCGGACTGCTGACCAAGAACGGCCACGAAGTGCTCAGTGCCGACAATGGCTCCGACGGCGTGGCCATCGCCCGTTCGGAGCAGCCGGATCTGGTCCTCATGGACGTGGTCATGCCTGGACTGAACGGCTTCCAGGCGACCCGGCAGCTGACCCGCAGTTCGGAAACCCAGCACATCCCGGTGGTCATCGTGACTACCAAGGACCAGGAAACAGACCGTGTCTGGGGCACGCGCCAGGGCGCCCGTGGCTATCTGGTCAAGCCTGTGCCCGAGGACGAGCTGCTCAAGACCATCGACGACCTGCTGAGCTGAACAGGAGCTCCGGATGTCCGCGCAGGCCACTTCCCCCGAAGCCGATCCGTTCAGCGTCCTGACCGACATTGCCCGGCGCAGCCGTGAACAGGCGGCCGGGCTGCCCAAGCAGGAAGAAGCGGTCGAACTGTTCAGCGGTATCGGGTTCACCCTGGCGGGCCAGCGGTATGTGGCCCCCATGGGTGAGGTGGTCGAAATCCTGGACGTCCCCCGGTTCACTCCAGTTCCCGGCGTCCGTGCCTTCATGCTCGGCGTCGCCAACGTCCGTGGCCGTCTGCTTCCGATCACCGATCTGGCCCTCTACTTTGGTCTACCCAGGCCCGCCGGCGCCCTGCGTGAACGCCGCGTGCTGGTCATCGAACAGGGCAACCTGTTCAGCGGGCTGGTGGTGGATGACGTGCTCGGAATGCAGTACTTCAGTGTCGACAGTCATGTACCGGACCCGGAGGATCCTCCCGCCGCGGTGAAACCCTGCCTGCGGGGGGCTTACCAGCGCAGCGACGAGGTGTGGAACGTGTTTTCCACGCTCGCGCTGGCCGAGAATGAACAGTTTCTGGATGTGGCGCACTGGTAGTGCGCGCGTGGTAGCCACCGGATCCATCAATCAAAAACAACATCAGAGTGACAGGCCAGGAGCCGAAAATGCAGAACCGTGCCGGAAAATTCATCTCAGCGCAGAGCGCCAACCGGCCCATTGTGGGTCTGATCGGTCTGCTCGGGGTGCTGACCATTGCGCTGGTGGTGGTGCTGTTCCTGATCAACCGCAACAGCAGCCATGATGCCCAGTACATCGACTACGCGGGTGACCTGCGGGTGCTCTCCCAGGAGATCGCCAAGAACGCCACCGAGGCCGCCGGCGGCACCGAGTCGGCCTTCGACCAGCTCCAGAGCTCCCGCGACCGGTTCGATGAGCTCTGGGGCTATCTGCGCGAAGGCAACCCGGAAACCGGCCTGCCCCCGCTCGAGCTCACCGGGGAAACCGGGGTGCAATCGCTGTGGAACGATGTACGGACCAACGCGGATGAGATCCTCGCCACCCGCGGCGCCGTCCTGGAGCTGCACCAGGTGGCCGGCGAACTCAACAGCATCATTCCGGACCTGCAGGTGGAATACGAGGACGTGGTGGACATCCTCATCAACACCGAAGCAGCCCCCCAGCAGATCTCACTGGCCCAGCGCCAGTCGCTGCTGGCCGAGCGTATCGCCCGGAGCGTGAACAACATCCTCAGTGGTGACGAGGACGCGGTGGTGGCCGCCAACCAGTTTGGCCAGGACGCCCAGCGCTTCGGCCGGGTGCTCAACGCCCAGCTTCGCGGCGACGAGTCCATGGATGTGAGCGCGCTGGAGGATCCGGACGCGCAGTTCATCCTCGAATATGTCGAGAACGAGCTCTTCAGCGTGGTGGACGAAAACGTCGACCGGATCCTCAACTTCTCCCCGGACCTGTTCCAGGCGCGGGACTCCGCCAACACCATTTTCAGCCAGAGCCCTGAACTGCTCAGCGAAACCTCGGAGCTGGTCTCCCTGGTGCAGAACCGCAGCCACATCGTCACGCCGCTGTGGGCCTACGTGATCCTCATCGCCATCCTGGCCAACATCATCGCCATCGGCGTGGCTCTGTATCAGGCCTCGCAACGGCGGCTGCGCGAGACCCAGGAGCAGAACGAACAGAACCAGAACGCCATCCTGCGGCTGCTGGACGAACTGGCCGACCTCGCCGACGGTGACCTGACCACCGAGGCCACGGTCACAGAGGACTTCACCGGTGCCATCGCCGACTCCATCAACTACGCCATCGACCAGATGCGCACCCTGGTGCAGTCGATTCGCGACACGGCCGTGAACGTGGCCTCCTCCGCCGAGCAGACCCAGGCCACGGCGAAACAGCTGGCCGAGGCCTCGGAGCATCAGGCCCAGGAGATTGCCGGTGCCTCGGCAGCCGTGAACGAAATGGCCGTTTCCATCGACCAGGTGTCGTCGAACGCCTCCGAATCCTCCTCAGTGGCGGAACGCTCGGTATCCATCGCCAAGAAGGGCGCCGAAGTGGTGCAGAACACCATCAAGGGCATGGACGACATCCGCGAGCAGATCCAGGAGACCTCCAAGCGGATCAAACGCCTGGGTGAATCCTCCCAGGAGATCGGCGACATCGTATCGCTGATCAACGACATCGCCGACCAGACCAACATCCTGTCGCTGAACGCCGCCATCCAGGCCTCCATGGCCGGTGACGCGGGCCGTGGCTTCGCAGTGGTCGCGGACGAAGTCCAGCGGCTGGCGGAACGCTCCTCCGCAGCGACCAAGCAGATCGAGGCCCTGGTCAAGACGATCCAGTCCGACACCAACGAGGCCGTCATCTCCATGGAGCACACCACCTCCGAGGTGGTGCGTGGCGCCCGACTGGCCCAGGACGCCGGTGTGGCACTGGAAGAGATCGAGAACGTTTCCACCAACCTGGCGGAACTGATCCAGAACATCTCCAATGCCGCGCGCCAGCAGTCGTCTTCAGCGGCGCACATCTCCAACACCATGAACGTGATCCAGGAGATCACCTCCCAGACGTCCTCAGGCACCAACCAGACCGCCGAGTCCATCGGCAATCTGGCGGAGATGGCCGCCGAGCTGCGTGAGTCCGTGGCCGGGTTCAAGCTGCCGGAGACGGCCGGCGAGGGCGAGGAGGCACAACCAGTGCCGGAAGCCCCGCAGATTTCCAACGAGGACGAGCCCATGGATGACGGGGATGACAGCGACCAGGATGTCCCGACAGTCCGTTAATCAGAACCAGCGGTCAGGTGCGGGCGTACCATGGTCAATGCTGAAAACGACAACCCATCCACAATGGCCATGCCCGGCTTCGCGCCGGGAATGGCTATGGATGATGCCCAGTTCGAGCAATGGCGGGACCTGCTTGAATCGCGTACCGGCATGACGCTGACCCCGGAGCGGCGCTCCTTCCTGGAAGCCAATGTGGGCACCCGCCTCCGGGAACTCGGTTTTCCCAGCTATCAGGCCTACTACGAGAAGGTCATGTACGGACCCGGGGCCATCGCCGAATGGGCGACCCTGGTGGACCGGCTGACCGTTCAGGAAACCCGCTTTTTCCGCGACGCGGATGCGTTTGAACTGGTAGCCGATTATGCCCGCGAGCGCTATCGGGAGCCCAACTGCAGAACACTGGAGGCCTGGAGCCTAGGCTGCGCCACCGGCGAGGAAGCCTACACCCTGGCCATGATCCTGCATAAGGCGGCCAGCGAGGCAGCAGGACGCCGCTATTTCGGCGTTACTGGCACCGACATCAGCCTGGTGGCACTGGATAAAGCCCGCCACGGTGTGTACGGACCGCGTCGGCTGGCGGGCACGGCGCCTTACTGGCAGTCACACTATTTCCAGACCCTTACAGACAACAGTGTCTCCGTGATTCCGGAGCTCAGGAAGCGCGTCAGCTTCTCCCAGCTCAATATTCTTGAACTGCGACACGCGCCCATGCACGGCATGGACATCATTTTCTGCCAGAATGTACTGATCTACTTCCGCCGCTGGCGGCGGCGGGACATCGCCAACCGACTGGCCGATCTGCTCGCCCCGGGCGGACTACTGATTCTCGGGCAGGGCGAACTGACAGACTGGCAGCACCCGGAGCTGACCCCTGTGGCAGCACGTAAGGTCCTCGCCTGGCAGCGATCGGACCCCCCAGAATGGCAACCGGAGTGATCATGGCCCAGCACGATGACAGCCTTTCCCTCCATTGGGTGAGGGGCGAAATCCAGGAAACGCTCAGACAGAGCCAGCATGCGCTGGAAGCCTTTGCCGAGAACCGCGAGGATCTGGCCCAGCTCCGGTTCTGCCTGAACCACCTGCATCAGGTTCACGGAACACTCCGGATGGTCCAGCTCGAGGGCGCCAGCCTGGTCGCGGCGGAGATGGAAGCCCTGGCCGAAGCCCTGCTCAACCATGAACCCGGGGACAGCGACACGGCCATCGGCAGCCTGATGCAGAGCATCCTGCAGCTGCCGGATTACCTCAGTACCCTGCACTCCCGCAGCGAGGATGTGCCACTGCGGCTGCTGCCGCTGCTCAATGACCTGCGGGCCGCACGCGGCGAGACCTTCCTCTCCGCCAGCGCCCTGTTCAACCCGGATCTGAGCCCGGCACGTTTTCAGGCACCGGCCCAGGTCAACCAGCGCCTAACCGCCTCCGGTGTGCTCGACAAGGTGCGCAAGCTCCAGCAGATGTTCCAGTTCGCCCGTGCCGGCCTGGAGCGGGGCGAGGATGTGGACACCCACCTGGACTATCTCGACAAGGTCATCACCCGGTTGATCAAACTCTGCCAGAGAACCCCACAGGGTGAGATCTGGCAGGCCGCGGGCGCCCTTGTTGATACCCTGAAATCCGGCCACAACCCCATGGGCGCAGCCACCCTGGCACTGATCAGCGATCTCGATGGCGAGCTGGAGCGGCTGATCAGCGAAAGCGACACCATCCTCAGCCAGTCCGTTCCCGAGGATACCCTCAAGAACCTGCTCTATTACGTTGCCCGTGGCGTGGACTGCGAGAGCGAGCGCGTCAGCACCATGGTGGAACGCTACCGCCTGCGGGAAGCGCTCCCGGACGACACCGGCGACCACGGCCAGAGCCAGGCGCCGGCGCGGGCGGCCATGACCTCGGTGGTGGAAGTGCTTACCGAGGAACTCAACACCATCAAGGATCGGCTTGACCTGTTCGTGCGTGCCCACGAGCGCAGCAACGCCGATCTCGCGGAACTTCTACCCGGGCTGCGCCAGGTGGCCAACACCCTCGCCATGCTGCGACAGGGCACCAGCCAGCGGGTCATCAACGACCAGATCGAACGGATCGAGCAACTGTCAGCCAGTGCGGATGCCGTGGACGACGGCACACTGATGGACATCGCCGGGGCACTGCTCTATGTGGAAGCCGCGATCTCCGGCCTCTCTGAAGGCGAGAGCCAACAACCGTCCGATGCCGGGCACGGTACCGATCACCGCATCACCGGCATCCAGGCCACCGAAGCCGGCGGCGCCGTGCTGCGCGAATCCCGCAACGCGCTGGAGCAGGTGAAGACCGGTGTGGTCAACTTCATCGCATCCCAGTGGAATACCGAAGCCATCAGTGGCGTGCCGGAACTGCTCTACAGCATCCGCGGCAGCCTGCACCTGATTCCGCTGGAACGCACCGCCACCGCCCTGGGGGCCTGCGAGCGTTTCATCCAGGACGTGCTGATTGACGGCGTCTGGACTCCCAACTGGGAACAGCTCGATACCCTCGCGGACGCCATCACCAGCATCGAATATCACCTGGAAAGGCTGATGGACGGCATCGACGACAACGATGCCATCCTGGCCATGGCCGAGGAACGCCTGGAAAGTCTCGGGTTCCCACCCGGACGCGAACCGACCCGCACCGCCCCCGAACCGGAAGCCGATGAAGCCACCGAAGCGGCGCCCGCCGACAGCCCTGCCGCCGCCACCGCGGAGCCGCCCAAGGAGCGCGATTCCGAACTGCTGGATGACGACATCCTTGAGATCTTTGTGGAAGAGGCCGATGAAGTTCTGGAGGCCATCCAGCAGCATTACCCGACCTTCCGGGCTGACTACGAGAACCATCAGGCACTCAGCGAAGTGCGCCGCGCTTTCCATACCCTCAAAGGCAGCGGCCGCCTCGTGGGAGCAACCAGCATCGGCGAGCTTGCCTGGTCGGTCGAGAACCTGCTGAACCGCGTTCTGGACCGCTCCATCCAGCCCGGTGAGCGCATTATGAGCCTGCTCGACCGGGTGATCGAACGACTCCCCGGTCTGATCCAGTCCTTCCGTGACGGTGAGGCCACCGGCGATGTGGACGACCTGATGAACGAGGCACACGGCCTCGCGGATACCCGCAACGCCGAAGAGCCCGAGGACACGGACGCGGAGCACGCCGTTCGCGAGGAGCCAGAGCCAGAGCCAGAGCCAGAAGACAGGGAAACAGACACGGAGCCACAGCCTGAAGCCAGCGCAGCGCCGGCACCGGAAACAGAGGCGGCAACCGCCGACGAGCCGCTGGTGGACCAGGAGATCCTCGATATCTTCATCGAGGAGGCAGAGGAAGTCCTGGAAACCATCCATGAATACCTGCCTCGGCTGCTGGAAAGCTACGAGAACACCAGCGCCCTCACCGAAGTCCGCCGCGCCTTCCATACCCTCAAGGGCAGCGGACGCATGGTCGAGGCGGAACGCATCGGCGAACTGGCCTGGGCGGTGGAGAACGCTCTCAACCGCGTCCTGGACGGCACCCTCTTCATGAGCGATGACATGGCATCGGTGCTGCAGGAGGTGACCGATGCCATCCCCACTCTGGTGGAAGACTTCCGGCAACAGCGCGCACCCTCCATTGACACCACACGGCTTGGGGAGCGCGCCAATGCCCTGGCACGTGGTGAGGTTCTGGACGCCGAACCCATGCCGGAAGCCGAGCCCGAAGCCCCGGCTCCCGAAGCCCCGGCCGAAGAGCCAGCAGACGTCGAAGAGCCCGAGCTCGACCCGATGCTCATGGACATCTTCCGTTCCGAGGCCGACAGCCACCTGGAGGCGCTGGACACCTTCCTGGCGGACGCCGAAGACCAGGAAACAGCCGACTACACCGATAACCTGTCGCGCGCGCTGCACACCCTCAAGGGCAGCGCACACACCGCCGGCATTGAGCCCATCGCCCGGGTCACCGCGCCCATGGAGAAGTTCGTCAAACGGGCCCGGGCCGCGGGCGACCGGGCCGACGCCGATGTGATCAGCCTCATCCGGCGGGTGCGCGACTTTGTGCAGGCGGGGCTCGATCGCCTGACCAGCGATCCCCTGACCCCGCTCGACGGAACGGATGCGTTCCTCACCGACCTGCGGGAGCTGCACCAGGCACGTTACCCCGACGAGGCGCCCCCGGCCGGCACCACCTCGCCCGAGACCGGGGCGGCCGGCGACAACAGCCTGATCAGCATCTTCCTCAATGAAGGCATTGAACAGCTGCTCGACGCCGACCAGACCCTTGAGCAGTGGCTGGAGGGCAATACGGGCGAAGCGCCCCTGCAGGCCCTGATCGACAGCCTGGCCACGCTCAGTGCCAGTGCCGACCGCGCCCAGGTGCAGCACGTCAGTGAACTCGCCGGGGCCCTGCAGCACCTCTACGAGGAAGTCATCGAAACCACGGATCTGCCCGTGGACCAGCTGACACCGCTGCTGCGGGAAGCCCACGAGGCCATGATCAACCTCATGGACCAGCTGGCCGCGGGGCTTGCCACCGAATCCCCGGCCGGGCTCGTGACCCGCCTCAACGAACAGGCGGCAGACCTGCGTCAGGCCCGCACTGACGCCGAACAACAGGTCTTCGAGGAACGCTTTGGCGGGGATCTGGCGTCCATGGACGAAGCCCTGAACGAAGACATCGAAGCGGAACCGGCACCTGAGCCTGAGCCTGAGCCTGAGCCTGAGCCTGAGCCTGAGCCTGAGCCTGAGCCTGAGCCTGAGCCTGTAGAACAGGATGAGACCGCCAGTGGCGGGGAGGCCAGCGCGGACATCGACCCGGAACTGGCGGAAATCTTCCTCGAGGAAGCCCATGAACTGATCGACAGCACCGGGGAGGCGCTGCACCAGTACATTTCCGAACCGGACAACACCGAGCTGGCCAAAACGCTCCAGCGTGAGTTGCATACCCTCAAGGGTGGCGCCCGTATGGCGGAGATCGCGCCCATCGCGGACCTGTCGCACTCGCTGGAGGACCTGTTCGAGCGCGTGGCCGAAGGGCGACTGGCGCTGGGCGAAGCCACTGGCGAAACCCTGCTCGCCTGCCATGACGCACTGGCGCGGATGGTGGATCAGACCAGTGCCTTCCAACCCTGTGAACCGGCGGATGAGCTGACCGAAAGGGTGCACGCCCTGATGCGGGGCGAAACGGCCACCCCGGCAGCAGAGACCGAAGCCAAAGAGCCCGAGCCCGAAACATCGGAGCAGGCATCGGCAGCGGAAACCGCCGCCGAACCCGAAGCAGAGCCCACAAGCGCGCCCGAAAATGAACTCAGTGTTCTCTTCCTGGACGAAGCCCGCGAGATTGAGAATGCCCTGGAGCAGGCCGTCCGGGACTGGGAAGGCGACCCCGAACAGGGTGAGCCCATGGCGCGGATGCGCGAAGAGCTGCACACCCTCAAGGGCGGTGCCCGCCTGTCCGAACTCGAACCCATTGCCGAGCTCGCGGATACCTGGGAAAGCACCCTCGACAGCGTCATCGAAGGCGCCGGCGACAGCCACCAGGCCCTGAGCTTCAGCCAGCAGAGCCTGACCCGGCTGGGCGGAATGCTCGACCGGGTCGAGGCCGGTGAGTCACTCGCGGCCGATGCGACCGGGGCGGAAGCCGGCGAAGCCACAACGGGCGACGAGGCGGAAGACGACCCCAGCAACGTGGATCCGGAAGTCCTCGAGATCTTCCTGGAGGAAGCCGGCGAGCTGGTGGACACCCTGGATCACACCCTGGCCGCCTGGCAGAGAGCCGAGGACGGCGATGAAGCCGCCCACAGCCAGGAAGCGCAGCGCGCCCTTCACACCATCAAGGGCGGCGCCCGGCTGGCCGAGCTGACCACCCTGGGTGAAAAGGCCCACCGGTTCGAGAGCCTGCTCTCGCGCATTGAATCCGAGGGCAATCAGCCCTCGGAAGCCCAGTGGGAGGAAATCCACGGCCTCCACGACGAGATCATCAGCCGCGTGGAACAGGTCCGCCGCACCTGGCAGGGGGATACGGGGGAGGAACCGTCCGGGGCGGCAACCGAGGCCCCGCAGGCACAGGAGCCGGAAGCACCCGCGGAAACCGCTGAGTCACCGCAAGAGCCCGCGCAGCCCGAGGCACAGACCACCCCGGAACCGAGTCCCGCGGGCCAGGAGACCCAGCCCCAGCAGCAGGCCCGGGACCAGCGCCGGGCCGAACTGGCCCGCAGCGCCCAGGAGACCCTGCGGGTCAATGCCCAGCTCATGGACGAGATGGTCAACCTCGCCGGTGAGACCAGTATCACCCGCGGTCGGCTGGAGCAGCAGATCAGCGACTTCAGCCATACCCTGGACGAAATGGCGGCCACCACCGACCGCCTGCGCGAGCAGCTGCGCCGGATGGAGATCGAGACCGAAGCCCAGATCCTGCACCGCGCCGAACAGGAATTCGGTCCAGACTACGACCAGGACTTCGACCCGCTGGAAATGGACCGCTACTCGGCCATCCAGCAGCTGTCACGGGCCCTGTCGGAATCCGCCTCGGACCTTGCCGACCTGCGCGAGACCATGAGCGACAAGGTGCGTGATGCCGAGACGCTGCTGCTGCAGCAGCAACGCACCAACACCGAGCTCCAGGAAGGGCTCATGAAGACGCGCATGGTGCCGTTCTCCTCGATGGTGCCGCGCCTGCGCCGGATCGTGCGCCAGATCTCCGGCGAGACCGGCAAGAAGGCCCACTTCGAAGTGAACAACGCCGAGGGGGAACTGGACCGGACGGTACTGGACCGCATGGTGGCACCACTGGAGCACATGCTGCGCAACGCCATCGACCACGGCATCGAGGATGCCGGCGAACGCGAACAGGCCGGCAAGCCCGCCACCGGCAACGTGCGCCTGGACCTCAGCCGCGAAGGCGGCGAAGTGGTCCTGCGCCTCAGGGACGACGGCGGCGGGATCGACACGGAAAAGGTCCGCCAGAAGGCCATCAAGCAGGGACTGCTGGAAAGCGGCGAGGACCTGACCGATCACGAGATCCTGCAGTTCATCCTGCAGCCGGGCTTCTCCACCGCTGCCTCCGTCACCCAGATCTCCGGGCGTGGCGTGGGCATGGACGTGGTGGCCAGCGAAATCAAGCAGCTCGGCGGCAGCCTGGACATCGACTCCACTCTGGGCGAAGGCACCATCTTCACGGTGCGGCTGCCGTTCACGGTGTCCGTGAACCGGGCGTTGATGGTCACCATCGGAGACGACTACTACGCCATCCCGCTGAACACCATCGAGGGCATTGTGCGGGTCTCCACCTATGAGCTGGAGGAGTATTACCAGCCCAACGCCCCCATGTACGAGTACGCCGGCCAACAGTACCGCCTGCAGTACCTGGGCGCCCTTCTCAATTCCGAGAGCCAGCCGAAGCTCCAGGGTCAGGCCCTGCCGCTGCCCGTGATGCTGGTGCGTGGCGCCGACCAGCCCATGGCCCTGCAGGTGGACAGCCTGATGGGCAGCCGCGAGATCGTGGTCAAATCCCTGGGGCCACAGTTCGGCAGCGTTCGCGGCGTCTCCGGTGCCACTATCCTTGGTGATGGTAACGTTGTGGTGATTCTCGACCTGCCGGCCATGATCCGTGGCGACATCCTGGCCCAGCGCCAGCGCATGCTGGCCCATGTCGAGACCGGCGAGACGCCGCGTGAACAGCGCGCCACCCAGGTCATGGTGGTGGACGACTCGGTTACGGTCCGCAAGGTCACCTCGCGGCTGCTGGAACGCCACGGTATGGAGGTGCTGCTGGCCAAGGACGGGCTGGACGCCGTCGGCCAGCTCCAGGACCGGCGCCCGGATATTGTCCTTCTGGACATCGAGATGCCGCGTATGGATGGCTTCGAAGTGGCCAGCTTCATCCGGCATGACAGTAAGCTCAGCGACGTGCCCATCATCATGATCACGTCCCGGACCGGCGATAAGCACCGGGAGCGGGCCGAGGCCATTGGCGTCAACCATTACCTCGGCAAGCCGTTCCAGGAGCAGGAGCTGCTGGACACCATCATGGAGCATGCCAGCGTCGGAGCGGAGCAATGAGCACGGGCAGGGGCGTGATCGTCATCGCCGACGACGTGCTCCAGCGCCACCGGCTGCAGCAGGCGCTGGACCGGCACGGCCTGCCCGTCGCGTTCATCGGCGACCCGGAGCGTTTTGCCACCCTGGACCCGGCCCCCGAGTCGGATCTCTGCCTGGTGGAACTCACCGATGAGGAGGAATATCCGGAGCTGATCGAGGCGCTGCTGGCGGAGGACGAGCGCCCCCTGCTGTTCGGCCCGGGCGCGGCCCCGGAGCCGGGTCGCCAGGAATACGTGCGCTGGGAGCGGCGCCTGTTCGCCAAGCTGGAGGACCAGCTGGGCCGCCTGGAGGCTCTTGAGAATGAAGGCAGCCTGGATGCACTGGCCGCGCAGCCGGAAACCCGGGAACGCCTGCCCATGCCCAACTGGCTGGAACCTGTGGGAGAGGACGAACCGGCCCGGGAGCTCTGGGTTCTGGGCGCCTCACTGGGTGGCCCCGCGGCAGTGAAGGCCTTCCTCGATGCCCTGCCCGGGCGTCTGCCCATCGCCTTCGTCTACGCCCAGCACATCGATGCCCATTTCAGCAGCGTGCTCAGCCGGGTGCTGACCCGCGACTCGGAATGGCATCTGGTCAATGCCGAACAGGACCGCACGCTGCGCTGCGGTGAGATCCTGCAAGTGCCCGTGGAACAGGCGCTCTGGCTGGACGGGGACGCCCGGATCCAGCTACACGAGGAGTCCTGGTCCGGCCCCTACGGCCCCTCCATCGACCAGGTGATGACCCACATCGCCCGGGTGCACGGCGGCCACTGTCACAGCATCATCTTCAGCGGTATGGGCAACGACGGCGCTCTGGCCGCGCCCGCCCTCAACCAGGCGGGCGGTCACGTCTGGGTCCAGCGCCCGGATACCTGCGCCAGCCCGGCCATGCCGGAATCCGTCCAGGCCACCGGCACGGTGGATTTCCAGGGCGATCCACGCGAGCTGGCGGCACGGCTTCTGCGCGTGCTCGAGGAACAGACCCTGCTGACGGGCCGCTCCCGATGCCATTCAGCCTGATTCGACCTGCAAGGAACCCATCATGGCGGAGAACCCCGAACAACTGTCCTGCGTGCTGATCCCGGTCCAGGACACCACCCTGCTTCTGCCCAACGTCTCCATCGCCGAGATCGTGGACTACGAGCCCGACCCGGCGGACGAGGACCAGGAATGGGTGCTCGGCCGGCTCCAGTGGCGGGGCGTGAGTCTGCCGGTGCTGTCCTGGGAGGCAGCCAACGGCGGCGACCCCTTCCCGCCCGAGGGTCGGCGCGGGCGTATACTGGTGCTCAACACCATCACCGAACACCATGAGGCCATGCCCTTCATGGCCATGGCCACCCGGGGCATCCCCCGCCAGGCCAAGGTCAGCCCCGAAGAGCTGCGCCGGGAGCCCGAAGCAGCCGGCGACGCGACCCTGATGGAGGTCGTTTTCGAGGGGGAGCACTGTGTGATTCCGGACATGTCGGTGCTCGAGGACCTGGCCCAGCGCGCCGCCGGCTGAGGTTCCGTCCCTGTGGAGCCAGTGTTACCCTGTAACATATGACGCATCCACTGCCCTACCGCTCCCACGACCATGAGGCCTGCGTCAGCCAGGCCCTCAGCGACGCCCGACGTATCTGCGCCGAGAAAGGCGCACGCCTGACACGGCTGCGGGAACAGGTACTGGAACTGGTGTGGCAGTCCCACCGGCCCCTTGGGGCCTATGACATTCTCGATATCCTCAACGGGGAAGGCCGCCGGTCGGCACCACCCACCGTCTACCGCACTCTGGACTTCCTGCTGCAGATGGGCCTGGTTCACCGGATCGCCTCGCTCAATGCCTTTGTGGGCTGTAACCAGCCGGACCATCACCATACCGGCTGCTTCCTGATCTGCCGCCAGTGCCACAACGTGCTGGAGATTGAGGCATCCGGCATACAGAAGGCCATCGACAGTGAGGCCCGGAGCCACGGGTTCCTAAATGAGGAGACAGTGGCCGAAGTGACCGGGCTCTGTCCCGCCTGTCGGGAGGAAGACGGCCATGACTGAACCCGTGGTATCACTGGAGGACGCCGGCCTGCGCTATGGCGAAACCCATGTCCTGCACGACCTGACCTTCAGCATGAGCGAAGGGGACATCGTCACCGTCATCGGCCCCAATGGCGCTGGCAAGACCAGCCTGATCAAGCTGATCCTGGGCATCGAGAAGCCCAGCTCCGGCCATGTGCGCCAGCGCGCGGGTACCCGGGTGGGTTACGTGCCCCAGCGCATGACCCTCCAGCCTACCCTGCCGCTGACGGTGGGCCGCTTCCTCGGGCTCGCCGGCGGCGACCCCAGCGCCATTGAGGCGGCCCTGGCGCGCACCGGCGTGGCCCAGCTGGCAGACGAGTCCGTGCATCACCTCTCCGGCGGCGAGTTCCAGCGGGTACTGCTGGCGCGGGCCATACTGCGCCGCCCCCAGCTGCTGGTGCTGGACGAACCGGCCCAGGGGCTGGACGTTAACGGCCAGTCCGCGCTCTACGAGCTGATCCGCTCCCTGCGCGATGAGCTCAACTGCGCGGTACTGACCGTCTCCCATGACCTGCACGTGGTCATGGCCTCGACGGACACGGTGCTGTGCCTGAACGGTCACATCTGCTGCCGCGGCCAGCCGGAACAGATCTCTCAGGATCCGGCCTTCACCCAGCTGTTCGGCGAAAACCTGGCCAACACCCTGGCGGTCTACCATCACCACCATAACCACAGCCATGACGTGCACGGAGAGACCGTGCCATGATCGACCTGATCCTGAACGACTTCTTCTGGCGCGCCATGGCGGGCGGCCTGATGGTGGCAATGGTCGCCGGGCCCCTGGGCTGCTTCGTGGTCTGGCGGCGCATGGCCTATTTCGGGGACACACTGGCGCACTCCGCCCTTCTGGGCATCGCGCTGGGCACCGCCTTCCAGGCCAATCTCAACCTGAGCATCGTCCTGGTGTGTGTACTGCTGGCAGTGATCCTGATGCTGCTCTCACGCCAGCAGTCACTGGCAAGCGACACCCTTCTGGGCATCCTTTCCCACAGCTCCCTGGCCATCGGGCTTGTGGTGCTGGGGATGATGCAGGATTTCAGCATCGACCTGACCGGTTACCTGTTCGGGGATCTGCTCGCCATCAACCAGCGGGACCTGCTCTGGATCGCCCTCGGCGGCGCCTTCATCCTGATGCTCACGGTCTGGCTCTGGCGCGGCCTGCTGATGATCACCATCCACGAGGAACTGGCGACAGTGGAGGGCCACCGCACCGGTCTGCTGCGGCTGGCGCTGATGCTGATGCTGTCGCTGGTGATCGCCACCGCCATGAAGATCGTGGGGGTTCTGCTGATCACCGCTCTGCTGATCATACCCGCAGCCGCCGCCCGGCCGCTGGCCGCCACCCCCGAGCGCATGGCGGTGATCGCCTCCCTGCTGGGCATGGGTTCGGTGGTGGCAGGCATGACCCTGTCCTGGCACGTGGACACCCCAGCCGGCCCCTCGGTAGTGGTGGCCGCTTTCGGTTTCTTCCTTCTCCTCTGGCTCGTGCGGGCTCGCGCGCCGGCCTGAGACACCCACCGCTTGGTCTGCGCACACCACTGCGCTACAGTGAAACAAGGCAGACAGCGGGGGAGCCAGGACGATGGAACCGGAAAGCGTACCCGATACCGATCAGCCGGGCTGGTACCGGGCACTGCCCCCGATCGTTCTGGGTGTGGGGCTGGCTCTGAGCCTGCTGCTGTGGTCCGAGACCCGCCAGGCACTGGCCCGTGCAGCCACCACCGGCGACGACCCGGTCTTCCCGGGCCTCCTTCTGCTGTGCGGTGTCCTTCTGAGCGTTGGTATGGCCCTGGTCACCTGGCAGCTCGTGCGTGCCCACCGACTCATGATCCGCCGCGAGGTGCGCCTGGAACGGCTGCGCCAGCGCGACAGCCGCGCCCTTGAGAACAAACGCCTCGAAAAAGAAGTAATGAGCCGGGCGCTTTCAGACAGTGAACAACGGACCCGTGACTTCATCCGCCTGGGCACCGGTATTGCCCTGGAGCTGGATGATGCCCGGACCATCGGCTATGTCTCGCCCCAGGTTGAAAGCTGGCTGGGGCATACCCCCTCCACTCTGGCGGGCGAATGCTTTGCCTCTCTCCTTCCGGAATCCGAACACGAGCGTCTTGATGAAGCCCTGGAAACCAGCCGTCGCGAGGCCCGCCACACCACCCTGGACACCTGGCTCACGGAGCCTGGGGGCGAGCCCCTGTCCGTGCAGGTACGTATCTGCGCCATCGTGGACGCGCTTTCCCACTGCCAGGGCTTCCGTGTGGTCTGCTCACCACGTGGCCCCATTGAATAGCAGTGATTCGCCACCACCTCTGTGAGCAGAGATGACCTGAACACGGCGCCAGATTCTGAACAGAGGTTCGCCAATGGAATTCAAGGATTACTACAAGATACTGGGCGTGGACGAGGACGCCTCCAAGTCCGAGATCAAGTCCGCCTACCGCAAGCTCGCGCGCAAGTACCATCCGGATGTAAGCAAGGAAGCGGACGCCGAGGACCACTTCAAGGAAGTGAGTGAGGCCTACGAGGTCCTGAAGGACGACGAGAAACGCGCTGAGTACGACCAGCTCCGAAAGTATGGCCAGACGGCGGACGGTGGCTTTGATCCGCCGCCCGACTGGGAATCCGGTGCCAGCTTCTCGCGCGGCGGGTTCACCGGTGCGGACAGCATGGACTTCAGCGACTTCTTTGAATCCATCTTCGGCGGCGCCGGAGGCGGCTTCCGGCAGCAGCGCGGCCAGGGCTTCGCCATGCGCGGCGAGGATCTCCACCACCAGCTGTCGCTGTTCCTGGAGGAGGCCTACAACGGCTGTGAGAAGTCCCTGCGCATGCAGCAGCCGGAACCCGGGCCTGACGGCGGTGTCCAGCGCCGCGAGCGCACCCTGAAAGTGAAGGTACCCGCCGGCGTGCGCGACGGCCAGACCATACGCCTGCGCGGCCAGGGCGGGCCCGGCATGGGCAGCGGTCCGGACGGGGATCTTTATCTGGACATCCAGATCGCTCCCCATCCACACTTCAGGCTGGAGGGCGGCGATCTGTATGTAACTGTGCCCGTGACCCCCTGGGAGGCGGCGCTGGGTGGTCGCATTACAGTACCCACCATGGGCGGCAAAGCGACGCTCACCATTCCGGAAGGCACGCGCGAAGGCAAGAAGCTGCGCCTGCGCGGCAAGGGCATGCCCGGTAAGACGGCCGGCGACCAGTACGTGGTACTCCAGATCGCCATGCCGCCGAAACAGACCGAGCGCAGCCGCGACCTCTTCCGCGAGCTGGGCGAGGAAGTGCCGTTCAACCCACGCGACCACCTGGGAGTCTGATCATGAGCAGCAGAACGCCTCAAGCCGAGATGATGGACGAGCTGATGCGGCTGACACTGCGCGATCTCTGCCATGACTGCCAGGTCAACGCCGAATATGTCATCGAGCTGGTGGAGTTCGGCGTGGTACAGCCGCGCGAGGGCCGGAGCCCACGGGAATGGATCTTTGCCGGTGAGGATCTGGTCAGGGTCAAGAAAGCGGAACGGCTGCGCCGGGATCTGGACGTCAACCTGCCCGGCGTGGCCCTGTCACTGGACCTGCTTGAGGAGGTCCGCGAGCTGCGCCGACGGGTGGATGAGCTGGAAAAGGACCGGACGCGCGACTGAGCCTCAGCCCAGTTCGGACAGCGGCCTCGCCACTTGGGCCACGCGGTCGTTGTCCACCAGCTCCAGGAAGTAGTCCCCCAGCCGCTGGCTCTCAGCCATGGCCCGGCGCCAGTGGGCTTCGCGCGTGGCGTCATCGTCCCGGTAGGCCGGGAAATCCCGACGGTCCGGCAGCTTGCCATCCGGCAGCCCCTCCAGGTACGCCTGTGTGGGCGCGATCAGGACCAGGTTGCGCAGGCGCTCGGGATCCCCGTTGCGCCAGGGGAGGCTCTTGTCGAACCAGCCCGGCACGATCCGCTGGGTAAAGTGCGGATAGAGGACAAGATCGTCCCCGGCGTAGGGAAGGTCCAGATGGTAATCGGTCAGGCCGCCGTCCCGGAACGAGTGGCCCGCAACACCGGGGATTGTGTCCACGGCGTTCATCACGAAGGGAATCGAGGCTGAGGCCAGCAGCGCGGCCTGCAGGTTGCCCGCGTTCAGTCCCTCATAACGCCCGGGGAAGTCGCTGAAGGCATCCAGTGGGGGCTCGGCGCGCTCATCGTGCATCACCATCCGCTCAAACCCCAGCCGGATCCAGGGCCGGTGAATGGCATTCGCCAGCACCACCGGCGCCAGACCGGCCATCAGCAGCGGCCTGTGGTCCGAAGCCACCAGCCCTTTCGAGCGTGCCACCATCACGTTCAGACGGTAACGCTGCTGCTCAAGGATGGCGGCCTCATGCCCGCCAAGCAGCGCCTGCAGCATCTCCCGGCACTGCTCGGAAACCTGCGCCGGGGTTATCCCTCTCGGAAAGCGCTGGGTGGTGTAGAGCTCCCCGAGGCGCTCCAGAGCGGCCACCGGCTCCGGCGTGCAGGCACAGGCAAAACGCCAGCTGCCAATGGACGAGCCGATCAGAGTGCGCTCTCGCGGTGCCCGTTCCAGCCAGTCCCCGAACAGTACCCGGTCCAGCCCCAGCAGCCCCAGAGCCTTGGGGCCACCCGCCGCGCCGGGAATGGTGCCCACATCCCCCGGATGGAGTCCGCGTTCACGGATACGTGCCAGGGCGCGGTCACCGGCATGGATGCTCAGGGGCGGTATGGAATCGGTCATCAGCGCGGTCAGTCATTACCCAGTGCAATACGGCGACGGAAGGCCAGGTAGTGCTGGAGCGTTTCCGCGGGCGCCTCGAAATGCGGATAGTGACCAATGTCGTCCAGCAGTGCAATCCCGCGGTCACTGACCAGCTCGCGGTAACGCGCCAGCATCGGGGCCCCGGAGACCGGATCCGCCCCGCCCCAGATCAGCAGCGCCGGCTGATCGATGGCCTGGAGCGCACCCACCCAGCGGTGCCGGTGAACCCGGCGCTCTTCCATATAGTGGATGATGCGATGGATGACGCCGCGCCCGTTGTTGTGGATCAGCAGCTGCCAGAAATCCTCGATATCCCGTGCCGTGGGCTGGGTGGCCGCGCCGAAGATGCGCCCCAGGCTGTTTTCAAACACCCGTCGGGTCAGCGCCCGGCTCACCAGCCCGCCCAGCGGCCCCAGAAGGAGTTTCTGGATCAGGATGGGCTGGTGGACCTCCGGGAAGAGCGCGGCATTCATCAGGGCGACACTCTCAAGGCGGAATCCCAGGCTGCCCTCGCGTTGGCGCGCCAGCAGCTCCTGGGTCACGGTCGCCCCGTAGTCGTGCGCCATGACATGCACCCGTTCCTCGCCCATCTGCTCCAGCCAGCCCTGGATCAGGTCCGCCTGTTCAATGATGGAATAGTCGTGATCCTGGGGCTTGTCCGAGAACCCGAATCCCAGCATGTCCGGCGCCAGCAGCCGGTAGTGCTCACTCAGCGCCGGCCACAATCGGTGCCAGTCCCAGGAGGCCGTGGGAAAGCCGTGGATCAGCAGCAGGGGCTCACCCCGACCGCCGATACGGCTGAAGACCGCATGCTCGCCGTACATGAACCAGCACCCGGCCTCCTGCCAGCGCTGCAGTCCATGGGATTCCCCCTCGATCCGGTCCATCACGGTCTCTCCCTGTCTGTTGTACGACGATTCTGTCTTCCGGCGGCTGAGTCTATCGCAATGTGCAATATGCAACGAGCCTGTAGCACTGATCCAGTGCCTTCATTGCGTCGTAAACCGAGAAAAAGAGATAATCCGTCCGCCGTCCTCCATTGAGCCTATCTATGATGGGATTCGGGCGAACGGCATAATGGATCGCTGATCAACGATGGGTTGAACCCGGGAGCACACCATGGAGCACAACACTGAGGGGCTGGCGGCCGATTACCGGGACATCATCCAGCGGCTGGGAGAGGACCCGGAACGCGAGGGCCTGGCTGAGACGCCCGAACGCGCCGCCAAGGCCATGGAATTCCTGACCCATGGCTATCATCAGGACCTGGATTCGATCGTCAACGGTGCCATTTTTGAATCCTCCAATGATGAGATGGTTGCGGTCCAGGACATCGAGCTCTACTCCCTGTGCGAGCACCACCTGCTGCCCTTTGTGGGCAAGTGCCACCTGGCCTATCTGCCCAACGGACGGGTCCTGGGGCTTTCCAAGTGTGCCCGCATCGTGGATATGTTCGCCCGTCGGCTGCAGATCCAGGAATCGCTCACACGCCAGATCGCCGAGGCCATCCAGGAGGTCACCGGTGCCAAGGGTGTGGCGGTGGTCATCGAGGCCCATCACATGTGCATGATGATGCGCGGGGTGGAAAAGCAGAACTCCACCATGAAGACCTCAGTGATGCTGGGCACCTTCCGTGAATCCCAGGCCACGCGCATGGAATTCCTGACCCTGCTCAAACGCAGCTGACCGCCACGGGGCCGCCATGACCGACGCACGCACCGCCACCATCCGCATCAAGGATCTCCGCCTGCGCACCTACGTCGGTATCAAGGAGGAGGAGATCAACAACCGTCAGGACGTAGTGATCAACATCCGACTGCTGTATGACGCCGACCAGGCCATCCGCAATAACGACATCGAGGCGGCGCTGAACTACCGCACCATCACCAAGAACATCATTGCGTATGTCGAGGGCAACAGCTTTGCACTGCTGGAACGGATGACCCGTGAAGTCCTGGACCTGGCCATGGAGCCCGAGGCTGTTCTGGAGGCCGAGGTGGAAATCGACAAGCCCCATGCCCTGCGTTTCTCGGACTCGGTGTCGGTTACACTGGGGGCGTCCCGCCAGCGCTCATAGCGGCCGTGGACATTTGTGCACACTTTCCTACACTGAGGAACCACCGCTTCCGGCCCTGAGGCCCGACCCCGATGTCACTGCGTTCGCTGTTCAGTGCTGACACCCGACCGCCGATTCTGCTCACGCTGGCCTGGCTCACCACCCTGTCGCTGGTTGCAGCCGGGACCATACTGTCCTGGCACCAGGGGCCGTTCTGGCCACCGCTGATCCTCACCTGCGGGGCCCTGGGCACCTTGGCGCTGGCACTGGGACAGGGCCTTCAACGCCATAATCAGCTGCTGGAAAAAACCCGTGCCGCCCTGCGTCAGGAAACGGACCGACGGGTGAGTGCCGTAGCTGACCTCGAACGCATTGCCAGCAACGACCCGCTGACAGGCCTCGCCAATCGGCACTTCTTCATGGAGGACCTGGATTACGCGGTCCAGCGCGCACGCCTGTCCGGTGAGAAGATCGCGGTGATCGCGATTGACCTGGACAGCTTCCAGACGCTCAACAACTCCATGGGCCACGATTACGGCGACCAGCTGCTGATGTCGGTGGCCGAGCGCATGCGCACCCTGGAAGACAGCAACCACCTGTTCTGCCGGGCCAGCAGCGACGACTTCTACCTGCGCTGCTACCCGCTGTCGGATCTGGAATCATTGATCCACCTGTTGGACCGCATCCGGGATCTGTTCCGGCGTCCCATCCGAATGGATGACGAGGACCGCTACCTGTCCGCCTCCATTGGTGTCGCCCTCTTCCCGGATCACGTGGGCGACGCCCAGTCACTGATCGCCAGTGCCGAGGCAGCGCTCAACCAGGCGGCGGCGCTTTCCGGCACCCGCTATCAGTTCTACAACGAACGCCTGCACGAACGGATCCGGGAGCGTATGGAGCTGCACTGGGGGCTGCACGATGCCCTGGAGCACAGGCGCTTCCATCTGCGCTATCAGCCACAGCAGGACCTGGCCACAGGGCAATGGGTTTCGGCGGAGGCCAAGCTGTACTGGGAGCACCCTGAACGCGGGGACCTGGGGCCCGAATCCTTCATGGAAGCGGCACTGGAAACAGGCCTGACACCGGCCATCACCCGTCACACCATCACGCTGGTATGCGATCAGCTGCGGCGCTGGCGCGAGAGCGGGGCGCACCACCTGACGGTGGCGGTGAACCTGTACGGCCCGGAACTTGAGGACGGCGGCCTGGTGGAGCATATCGCCGGGACCCTGAGGCGCTGTGAGATCGCCCCGGAAGCCCTGGAAATGGAGCTGGCCGAGGCCAGTCTCGCCAGCAACGGCCACCAGCGGGAAAAGCAGCTGCGGGCGCTGAGCGAGCTGGGCCTGCCCATCAGTATCGACGGCTTCGGACAGGGCACCGCCTCCCTCGCCTGGGTCAGGGACTTCCCGGTACATCAGCTTAAAATCGAGCCGGGCTTTGTACGGCGCGTCACCAGCCGTCATAATGACAGTGTCATCGTCAGGGCGATCATCAACCTGGCCCACAATCTGGGCATGCAGGTCACCGCAACGGGTGTCGATACCGATGCGCACCTGACGTTCGTCAACGCACACCGGTGCGATTTCGCCCAGGGTGAACGGATCAGCCCGCCCCTGGCCGCGGATGAACTGGTGAAACACATCGGTTTCAACCGAGCCAACACAACAGAGTACTCCTGACCATCATGCGCCGCCTGATCATCACTGTACTGAGCCTGGCCGCCATCGCCGCTGTCGCCCTTGGCGCCACCCAGCTGGTTTCCGGCACCCGGGAGGAAACCGCCACAGCGGAGCAGGCGAACAACAGCGCCGCCCCGGAGCAGACCCTCACGGTCTTCGCCTCGCCCACCTGCGGCTGCTGCGGCGACTGGATCAATCACATGCGCGACGCCGGTTTCCAGGCTGAAAAGCGGGAAGTCAGCAACATCAACCGCGTCAAACAGGAAGCCGGGCTGCCACGCTCACTGGCAAGCTGCCACACCGCCTTCATCGACGGCTACCTCATTGAGGGCCATGTCCCCGCCTCCGACGTGAAGCGTCTTCTGCGGGAGCAACCCGAAGCCGCCGGCCTCAGCGTGCCGCGTATGCCGGTAGGCTCGCCGGGCATGGAGGTGGAAGGCCGTGGCCGGGACGCCTTCGATGTGATTCTTTTCCGGGACAACGGTGAGCAGGAAGTCTTTGAACACTACCCCGCCCAGACCAGCCTCTGACTCCGCAATACTGACAGGTTATTCTCTCAATGCTGAACAGCGACGCCCTGAACCAGCTCCAGCAGCTCCGTTCCGACATCCAGTCCGACAAGGAGCTGTTTGCAGGCACCATCAAGCGCGTCACCGGACGCTTCGGTTTCGTCACCCTGGATGACGGCCGCGACATCTATCTGCCCAAGGACGAAGCCCAGAAGGTACTGCTGGGCGACCGCGTCCAGATCCAGATCACCCAGGGCAACGGCGGCAAGCAGGCAGGGGAGCTTGAGAGCGTCGATGAGCGGGTACTGGATACCTTCATCGGCCAGTACGTGGTCCGGGGCAAGGGCCATTTTGTGGCGCCGGACATCAACGGCTTGAGCCGTTGGTTCTTCGTACCCCCGAAACAGCGCAACGAGGCGAAGAACGGCGACTTCGTCCATGCCCGGGTCACCCGTCATCCGTTCAGCAGCGGCAACGCCCAGGCCGAGGTGTTGAGTGTTATCGGTAACGAGTCGGACCCGGGCATCGAGCGCGGCTACGCCATGGCCAAATACCAGCTGCGCGACGAATGGCCAGAGGCGGTGAACGAAGAAATCGCCACACTCTCGGAGGCGGCCATTGAACAGGCCACATCCGGGCGTGAGGATCTGACGGATCTGCCCTTCGTCACCATCGACGCCCCCAGCACCCAGGACATGGACGACGCCGTCATGGCCCAGGCTCGCCCGGAAGGGGGCTGGCGCCTGTGCATCGCCATTGCGGACCCAGCGGCGCTGCTTCCAGAGGATGGAGCCACGGAACAGGAAGCACGGCTGCGCGCCAGCTCCGCCTACTTCCCCGGCCAGCCCCGGGCCATGCTGCCCTCGGCCATCAGCCAGGACCTGGGCTCGCTCATGGCGGGCAGGGACCGGCTGGCACTGGTCTGTGACCTGCAGCTGGACGCCGAAGGCAACATGGGCGATTACCAGCTGTACGCCGCCACTATCCGCTCCCGCGCCAAGCTGGCGTACGAAAGCGTCGCAGCCCTGTTTGAGGACCGGACTGACGAGGAGATCCAGGCGCTGGACGACACCACCCTGGAGAGCCTGAACCAGCTGAAATCCGTGGGGCAGGCCCTGCGTCAGTGGCGCGAGACCAACGCCCTGGTCAACGAGGAACGGCCGGACTACCGCATCCGACTGGACGAGAACCGCAAGATCCGCAGCATCCAGAAAGCCTACCAGACCAGCGCCCACCGGCTGATCGAGGAATGCATGATCGCCGCCAACCGCTGTGCGGCGGACTTCCTGCAGCAGCGCAGCGGGGATGGACTCTTCATCACCCATGCCGGCGTGCGTGAGGAAAAGGCGGACAACATCCGCCAGCTCTTGGAACAGCACTGCCCGGAGCTTCTGGACGTTGACCCGACCACACCGGAGGGCTTTACCAGCCTCGTACGCCGGGCATCGGCACTGGAGACGGAGCTGCCGGTGAAGGCCATCGTCATGCGCCAGCTCGAACGCGCCGAAATGGCCACCCAGGCGGCGCCCCACCAGGGCATGGGCCTTTCTCTCTACACCACCATGACCTCGCCTCTGCGCAAGTACAGCGACTACTTCGTGCACCGGCTGATCCGCCACCACCTGGGTCTTGCTGGCAAACCCGAATGGGATGAGTCCGTGCTCAAGGCCCTGCAGGAGTCCCAGTGGCAGCTGCGCCAGGCGGTCAACGAAATGGAGCACAGTCTCAAGTGCCAGTTCGCCCCCAGCCTGGGGGACGCGGCGCACCACGGCACCATCGTCCAGGTCAACGCCGGAGGCTTCCAGGTGAAGCTGGATGAAACCGGCCTGGTGGGCTTTGTGGCCGCACGGGATCTGCCCGAGAAGTTCAGCTTCGACCCGGTCACCCACACCATCGCCAGTGACCAGCGCCGCTTCCGGCTGGACCAGGCGGTGACGGTGCGCTTCAGGGAGGTGGATGAGGAGCGCCGCCAGATCCGCTTCGATCTGGTCGACGCCTGACCCGCCCTACTGGTCAGCCCCGAGTGCCTCGGCGCGCTCGCGGCTGGCCGCCAGCTCCTCCGGGTTGTTCTCGGGCAGGGTCCAGCCCTGCATATGCTTTTCCACCAGGGTGGTGATCATGTCGATGTGATCCTCGTCCGAATTCAAGGCCGGAATGTAGTGGAAATCCTCACCTCCGGCCTCCATGAAGTACTCCCGGTTCTCCTCATCAATCTCTTCGATGGTCTCCAGACAGTCCGATGAGAAACCGGGACAGACCACATGGACCCGCTTCACGCCCTGGCCGGGCAGTGACTTCATGGTTTCGTCCGTATAGGGCTGGAGCCACTCCTCATTGCCGAAGCGGGACTGGAAGGTGGTCATGTACTCACCCTCGCGCAGCCCCAGCCGCCTGGCCAGCAGCCGCGTGGTCTTGTGGCATTCACAGTGATAGGGATCCCCGTTGAGCAGGTAGCGCTTGGGCACGCCGTGGTAGGACAGCACCAGCATGTCCGGCCGGCCATTGTCTTCCCAGTAGCGCTCGATCTTGCGCGCCACGGCCTCGATGTAGGGCTCAAAGTCATGGTAATGGCTGATGAAGCGCAGATCCGGCAGCCAGCGCCGCTGCTGGAAGTCCTGCGCCAGCGCATCGAAGGTGGACCCGGTAGTGGAAGCCGAGTACTGGGGGTACATCGGCAGAACCAGGAGCTGGCGCACACCCCGGCGCTGCAGATCCTCAATCGCGGATTCGATCGACGGATTGCCGTAGCGCATGGCGTAGGCCACCTCGATGTTCTGCCCGTAGCGGAACTGCAGGCGCTGCTTCAGCCCCTCGGCCTGGCCACGCGTGTGCACCAGCAACGGTGATCCGTCCTCGCTCCAGACGCTGCGATAGCCCTCAGCGGATTTCTTCGGGCGGGTCCGCAGCACAATGCCGTGCAGGATCAGCCACCAGAGAAGCCGCGGCAGCTCGATCACGCGGGGATCCGAGAGGAACTGATCCAGATAGCGGCGCAGCGCCGGCGTGGTGGGTTCATCCGGCGTGCCCAGGTTGGTGATGAGCACGCCCACCCTGGCCGGCTGGTCGTGGGTGAAGTGCTCACTCATGCCACGGTATTTCATAGGTTTGGATTCCCCGTTGCGCTGGAATGGATTGACTTGAGTCTCATACGCACCACCATAAGGACTGGTTCCCCGCAGGAGGTGGCCCAGTGACTGCCAGGCAGCTTTTGATCGTCGCCCACACCCCGTCGCCCAATACATCCCGCATGGCCGAGGCCGTACTGCAGGGCGCTCGTCATGAGGATATCGAAAACGTCGAGGCTCGGCACATACCGCCCCTGGAAGCGGGTCCGGACGATGTGCTCGCAGCGGACGCCATCATTCTCGGGACCACCGAGAATCTAGGATATATGAGTGGGGCGCTAAAAGATTTTTTTGATCGGATCTATTACCCCTGCCTGGAACAGACACAGGCCCTGCCGTTTGCCAGTTTTGTACGGGCGGGGAAGGATGGAACGGGAACACTGAAGGCCATCGATACCATCACCACCGGGCTGCGCTGGCGGGCAGTGCAGGAGCCGTTGCTCTGCCACGGTGAATTCCGGGAGGAATTCATAACCCAGTGTGAGGAACTAGGCCTTTACCTGGCAGCGGGACTGGATGCCGGCATGTTCTGATGGGTGGTTCCCAGCCTGTTCTGACCGGGGAACCACCCGTACGCATCACGCGCGTCAGTCTTACTGCTGACCCTGGCCCTGGCCTTGGCCCTGACTACGCTGCTGACGCATCTGCTGCTGCATACGCTGCATCTGCTGGCGCTGCTTCTGCATCTGCTTTTCCAGCTCTTTGCGCTGTTCCTCGGTGAACACCGACTCCACGCGGGACTGGAGCAGAATGCTTTCCGCTGTCATCTCACCGGTAAGATTACCCAGCTTTTCGGCATCCGCCCGGATGGCTTCCTCGTCATAGTCCGGGCCAACCCGGCCGTCCAGCTTCTGCTGCAGTTGCTGGATCTGCTTCTGGGTCTCCTGGATATCACCCTGCATCTCATCCAGGATGCCACGGATCTCTTCCTGCTGCTCATCAGTGAGATCGATCATGCGGGCCAGCTGATCCACCTGGTCACCACCCTGCTGCCCCATCTGCTGGGCGCCGGCGGTGAAGGCAAACGCCATGGCAAGGCCGGCGGCGAGGAGTCGGAAGGTCTTCATAGGGAACACTCCGGTTGTAGTGTTAATGATGTATGAGCCCGCGAGCATAACGCGACTCCGGGGGGTGTTTCACGCGCAAAGGCCACGAATTCATTAACACTTTTACAGATAGGGCGACATCAGCCGAGCAATGCCGTTGCGCAGGCGCACTGGCAGCCAGGCATTGCGCAGATCGGCCAGCTCAAGCGCCTCCGCGTTGGCCCGCACCTGGTCAACCATCCGTTCCAGCGAGCGCGCCAGGCGCACGTCGTAGCACTCCAGGTTGCACTCGAAATTCAGGCGCAGGCTGCGCGGATCCCAGTTGGCGGACCCGACCATGCACCACCGCCCGTCCACCGTGAACAGCTTGCTGTGATCGAATTCGCCCGGGCTGTACCAGACCCGCACGCCCCATTGGAGCAGATCCTCCAGCTGCCCCCGGCACGCCCAGTCCACCATCGGCAGGTTATTGCGCAGTGGCAGAACCACATCCACGGTGGCACCGCGCAACGCCGCCGTCTTGAGCGCGTCCTGAACGGTGGCATCAGGCAGGAAATAGGGCGTCATGACCCGTACATGGCGCCGCGCCACCGAAAGGGCCCCGACAATGACCTGACGCAGGGTATCCAGATTCTCATCCGGCCCGTCGGGAATAACGCGGCTGAGGGTGGAGCCCGGGGCATAGGGCTTGGGGAACCAGCGTTCGCCGTTGAGCCGTTCCCGACAGGCGAAGGCCCAGTCCTCGGCGAATACGGTCTGCAGCTCCGCGACCACCGGCCCTTCAATGGCGAAATGCAGATCCCGGATGGGATGGCGCGGCTGGCTCTCCACACAGTTGCCGGCGGCGATGTTCATACCCCCGCTGAATCCGAGCAGGCCGTCCACCACCAGCATCTTGCGGTGGTTGCGCAGGTTCATGAAGGGCATGGCCAGCGGTGTGCGCGTGGGCATGAAGCGGGCATAGGGCACCCGCTCACGGCGCAGGTGCCGGATGATCGAGGGAACGGAGTAGCGCAGCCCCACCGCGTCCACCAGAACCCGCACACTCACGCCCCGGCGCACGGCCTGCCCCAGGCTGCGGGCAAAATCCCGGCCCACGGCATCATTGCTGAAGATGTAGGTGCTCAGGGTGATGCTCTGGCGGGCACAGGCAATGGCCTCGAGCATGCGGGGATAGGCCTCGTCTCCGTTACTCAGCGGTGTAAGACGGTTGCCGGTGAGCAGGGGCTGGCGTGAGACCCGGTCGGCCAGGCGGGCCAGCGCCTGCATCTCCCGGGGAAGCTCCCGGCCCATGTCTTCGGGCACATAGGCCCGCACCGCCGATCCCTGATCCACCCTGGGCATTTCGCCACGCAGCTCGGCCGCCCTGCGCCGGATGCGGTTGATGCCAAACATCAGGTAAAGGAGCGATCCCATCAGCGGCGCCAGCCAGATAACGCCGACCCAGGCCACCGCCGCGCGGCTGTCTTCCTTTTTGAGGATGGCATGCCCGGAGGCCGCAATAGCCAGGCTCACGTAGAAAACCGCGAAGAGGCCAGCCAGGATGCTGCTGTCCGCCTCAGGCATAACGGGTGTCCATGTCGCTGGCTGCCAAATCCGGCTCCTGTGAAGGGCTGCTGCCGGCATTCTAGCCGGGCCCGGTACCCCCGGCCAATCACGCATTGCAATAAGCCGACACAGCCGCTACGTTTGCGCTCCCGAAACAGCCAGTCCGGAGCCTCCATGACCTTCACAATGGGCCAGCGCTGGGTCAGCCAGACCGAATCCGATCTCGGCCTCGGCCTGATCACCGACGTCAGCGGCCGCCGCGTTACCATTGCCTTTCCCGCAGCCGAGGAAGAACGCACCTACGCCATGGACAACGCGCCCCTCGCCCGGGTGCGCTACCGCGTGGGCGAGACCCTGAGGGACCGCCATGAGCGCGCACTGACCGTGCGCGAAGTGGAGGATTCCGAGGGGCTCTTTACCTACGAATGCGAGGACGAGGCCGGCGAACCGGTCACCCTGACTGAGGTCATGCTCAGCCCCCATGCCCGTTTCGTGCATCCCGAGCAGCGTCTGTTCTGCGGCCAGTTTGACCGCAATGGCGACTTCCAGCTCCGCTATGCCACCCTGCAGCACCAGGCACGACTCCAGGCTTCGCCGGCTCGCGGGCTCATCGGCACCCGGACCCAGTTGCTGCCGCACCAGGTCGCGATCGCCGAGCAGACCGCCCGCCGCCCCCATCCGCGCCTGCTGCTGGCGGACGAGGCCGGCCTGGGCAAAACCATCGAGGCCGGGCTGATTCTCCACCGCCAGGTCATCACCGGCCAGGCCGAACGCCTGCTGGTGGTGGTGCCGGACGCACTGCTGACCCAGTGGTTCGTGGAGATGCGCCGGCGTTTCAACCTGCATTTCGCGCTCTTCAACCAGGAACGCCTGGAGGCCGAGGAAGGCAACCCCTTCGAGAACGAACAGTTCGTACTCTGCCCGCTCTCGCTGCTCAGTGACAGCGAGGCCAACCTGGCCGCCGCGGAGGAAGCGGGCTGGGACCTGCTGGTGGTGGACGAAGCCCATCACCTGCATTGGACGCCGGACGGCGCTGATGCCGGCTACCAGGCCGTGGAACGGCTCGCCGGGCAGATTCCGGGGGTGCTGCTGTTAACCGCCACCCCCGAACAGGTGGGCCTGGACAGCCACTTCGCGCGGCTGCGCCTGATCGATCCCGCGCGCTTCACCGACTACGCGGCCTTCCAGCAGACGGTGCGCGAACACGGTGGCCTTCCCGAGCAACACCGCGTCCTGTTCCGCCACACCCGCGATGACGTGGGTGGCTTTCCGGAACGGGTGGTGGAATCCGCCCCGCTTGAGGCGGGCCTGGACTACGCCGAACAAGCGCAGCTGGCGGGGACTGCAGGCCTTTTCCCGGAAACCGGCCTGGACAGTGAAACCTGGCTCGCAGAGGATCCCCGTGTCGCCTGGCTCCAGCAGATGCTCAAGGCCAACCGCAACGAAAAAGTCCTGGTCATCTGTGCCCATGCGGATACCGCCGAGACGCTGGAGCATTTCCTGCAGCTGCGTGCCGGCATCCGCAGCGCCGCCTTCCATGAACGCCTGAGCATCATCGAGCGCGACCGCGCCGCCGCCTGGTTCGCGGACGACGAGCAGGGTGCCCAGGCGCTGATCTGCTCCGAGATCGGCAGCGAGGGGCGCAACTTCCAGTTCGCCCGCCACCTGGTGCTGTTCGATCTGCCCCAGAACCCGGACCTGCTGGAGCAGCGCATCGGCCGGCTTGACCGCATCGGCCAGGGGGAGCGCATCCACATCCATGTGCCCTACATCGCTGGCTCAGCCCAGCAGGTGCTCTTCCAGTGGTACCAGCAGGGCCTCAGCGCCCTCCAGGCCTACTGCCCCACGGGCGTGGCGGTTCAGCACGAGGTTGCGGAACAGCTCGACGCCGCCCTCAATGACCCGGAAGCGCCGCTGGACGGGCTTCTGGAAGCCACGCGCCAGGCACGTGAAGCCCAGGAGGAAAGCCTGCAGGAGGAGCGCCGCCTGATCGCCTCCCTCACCCGGGACGAACAGGCAGCCGCCGATGCCAGCATCAGCACCATCCGGGAAACCGAGGCGCCGGACGATCTTGCCGCCTACCTTACCCAGCTGCTGGACCAGTACGGCATCGACCACGAGGAAACCGGCAAGGAACAGTGGACCATCCGGCCCACGGACCATATGAAAACCGAGCACTTCCCGCACCTGCCGGACGACGGCCTCAGCTTCACCCTGGAGCGGGATGTGGCGCTGGCCCGGGAGGACCTGGCCTTCATGAGCTGGGAGCACCCCATGGTGCGCGATGCCATGAACATGGTGACCGATTCAGAGCTCGGCAACGCCGCCCTCATCACCCTGGAGCTCAAGGGCGTACAGCCCGGCACCCTGATGCTGGAGGCGCTCTACCGCGTCACCACCGCCGCCCCGCGCGCCGTGGCCGTGGGCCGCTTCCTGCCACTGGCCCCGGGCCGGTTGCTGCTGACCAGTGACGGCCGCGACCTGAGCGCCATGCTCACCCACGACAAGCTCAACCAGATCGGTGGCCGCATCAAGCGCAAGGACGCCCAGCAGATCCTGCCGCGCCTGCGCGACGACATCGAGGCCCTGCTGCCGGCCATCCGGGAGAAGGCCGAGGCAGGCCTGCCGGAAACCATCGCCGACGCCCGACAGGCCCTGGAGGCCCACTACAACACCGAAATCGAAGCACTCAGGGAACTGCAGGCCACCAGTGATGAACTGAAAAACCGCGAGATCGAGGCCCTGGAAGCCCAGCGCGAACAGGGCACTGCGGCCATAGACCGGGCCGGCGTGGAGCTGGAGGGATTGCGGATGATACTGACAACCTGAGACACGCTGACCGGTTGAAGGGGTCTCCTCTCACCCCCATCTTATAGAGCACATCAATCGGATTCGGTTTTCTGTCGTAGACGTATCTATCAGAAACCATCCGACCACCAAGAGGAGACCCTTCGATGACCAACGGGGACAACGTGCTTTTTGAACCCTTTACCCTGGGCGATCTCGAGCTGCCCAATCGCATCATCATGGCGCCGCTGACCCGCGCCCGGGCCAGCCAGCCGGGCGACGTACCCAGCGACATGAACGCCCGCTATTACGCCCAGCGCGCCAGTGCCGGGCTGATCATCAGCGAGGCAACGCAAGTTTCCCAGCAGGGCCAGGGCTACGCCTACACACCTGGCATCTACACCCCGGAGCAGATCACCGGCTGGCGCAAAGTCACGGACGCGGTCCACGCGGCCGGCGGCCGCATGCACGCCCAGCTCTGGCACGTGGGCCGCATTTCCCATCCGGAACTGCAGCCTGGTGGCGAACTGCCCGTGGGTCCCTCGGCCATCAAGCCGGAAGGCTCCCAGGTGTTCATCAGCGCCGACTCCGGCATGGTGGATATCCCCACGCCCCGTGCACTGGAAGCCGATGAGCTGCCCGGCATTGTTGAACAGTACCGCCAGGGCGCCGAGAACGCCCGCGAAGCCGGCTTCGACGGCATCGAGATCCACGCCGCCAACGGTTACCTGCTGGACCAGTTCATCAAGTCCGGCAGCAACCACCGCACCGACGACTATGGCGGCTCAGTGGAAAATCGCCTGCGGTTCCCGATGATGGTGGTGGAAGCAGTCAAGCAGGTCTGGCCAGCGGCACGCATCGGCATCCGGGTCAGCCCCACCGGAAGCTTCAACAGCATGTTCGACGCGGACCCGCACAGTACCTTCCGGGCTCTGGCACGCAAGGTGCAGGAAGCAGGCCTGGCCTACATCGAGGTGGTGGAGGATTCCTTCCAGGGCAACCATGAGAACGGCCGCCCGGAATCCGTGATCGACGCCATCCGCGAGGAATTCACCGGCGCCTATATCGGCAACGGGGCTTACAGCCGGAATGAGGCCATTGAACGCATCAATGCCGGGCGCTGTGACCTGGCCTCCTTCGGCCGGCCGATCATTGCCAATCCGGATCTGGTGGAACGCTTCCGGCAGGACGCACCGCTCAATGAGTGGGACGCCAGCACCTTCTACGGCGGCGATGAACGGGGTTACACGGATTATCCGACGCTGGCGGAAAGCCAGTAGAAAGGAAAACGGCGGGAGGCGGTTTACGCCTCCACGTCGATATTGGTGCCCAGCTGCTCGTCCGCGCTGACCGACTGGTTGCCGGCTACGGCTCCGCCACCCGGGCTGTTGGTGGCCTCGGCACGGCTGCTGGCACTGTTGCCCGTCTCACTGGCAGCGCTGCCGAAGTCACCGCTGGACAGTGTCGACGCCGTATTGGTATCCGTGGCGGCGGCATCGGGCACCGCCTCACCACTGTTGGCGGCAGCGGAATCCAGGCCCTGCTGGGAGATCTGGACGCTCACGTCCTGCGCTGGCCGGGCATTAGTGTTGCCGACTGAATTCTCACGAGCCTGGGGCCCCTGGTTGGCACTTTCCTGGGCGCCACGCGACTGCAACTGCTGGGCGCCGCTATCCCGGGCCAGGTTGGCCGCCTGCGGGTTCATGCCTTCAATCATGCCTCTCACCTCGCTCAGGTGGGTTGTCTACTTCCCATATTGAACAACTTCTGACCAGAGGTAAACCCCGACCACCGGCCATCCCGGGTTGTGATTTGTAACCACCAGCCCCCTCCCCTTCCCTGCCAACAACGCCACAACGCTTGCCATCAGCGGGCCCAACGGCGATACAATCCGTTGCATTGCTGGTATCGTATACAGCCAGACAATCCAACTCCAAGGCCAACACAGGGAAACACTATGGATCTCCTCATTGTTGTTCTGCTCGCTCTCGCCGGCCTGCTGTTCGTGCTGCGGCGCGAATCCGGCGCAGCGGCGGCCATCGCCGTCATGGTCGTGGTCGGCATCATCGGCCTGTTCATGGGCACCGGCTGGTTCAGCCTGCTGCTGTTCATCGGCGCCGGCATCACCGCCTTTGCCGGACTCCCCGGCCTGCGCCGCCAGTGGCTTACCCCGAGAGCCTTCGCCATGTTCAAGAAGGTGGCGCCCAAGGTCTCTGAGACCGAGAAGCAAGCCCTGGACGCGGGCACCGTTGGCTGGGACGGTGAGCTCTTCACCGGCCGCCCGGACTGGCACCGTCTGCTGACCAATCGCAACACAGGTCTCTCCCAGAACGAGCAGGCGTTCGTGGACAACCAGTGCGCCGTGGCGGCCAGCATGTGCAATGCCTGGGACATCGGCTTCGAGCGCGCGGACCTGCCCAAGGAGGTCTGGGACTACCTGAAAAAGGAACGCTTCTTCGGCATGATCATCCCGAAGGAATACGGCGGCCTCGGCCTCTCCGCCCGCGCCCAGTCCGCGGTGCTGCAGAAGCTCTCCGTGAACGAGTCCCTGATGGTTTCTGTGGGCGTGCCCAACTCCCTGGGCCCCGGTGAGCTGCTGCTCAAGTACGGCACCGACGACCAGAAGAACTACTACCTGCCACGCCTGGCCGACGGCCGGGAGATTCCTTGCTTCGGCCTCACCGGCCCGCGCGCCGGGTCCGACGCCACCTCGCTGCCGGACACCGGCATCGTGTGCAAACAGGAGATCGACGGCAAGGAAGTGGTCGGCCTGCGCCTGAACTTCGAGAAGCGCTGGATCACCCTGGCGCCCATCGCCACCGTGGTCGGTCTGGCCTTCCGCATGTTCGACCCGGACAACCTGCTGGGCGAGCAGAAGGACCTGGGCATCACCTGCGCGCTGATCCCGCGTGACACCGAGGGCATGGAAATCGGCCGCCGGCACGCGCCCATCGGCACCCCCTTCATGAACGGGCCGATCAAGGGCAAGGATGTGTTCATTCCTCTGGACTACATCATCGGCGGCCCGGATATGGCCGGCCAGGGCTGGCGCATGCTGGTTGAGTGCCTCTCCGTGGGCCGCTGCATCACCCTGCCCTCCGGTGCCAGTGGCAGTGGCCGCTACGCCGTAGGCCTGGCCGGTGGCTTCACTCGCATCCGCCGCCAGTTCAACACCCCGGTGGCGGACATGGAAGGCGTGCAGGAACCGCTGGCGCGAATCGCCGGCAAGGCCTACATCGCCCAGTCCGCGGTGATGCAGACCGCCAACATGATCGACAACGGCGAAAAGCCCGCCGTCCCCTCGGCCATCCTCAAGAGCCAGCTGACCGAGTATCAGCGTGACATCCTCTCCGATGCCATGGACGTTCACGGCGGCAAGACTGTCACCCTGGGGCCACGCAACTACCTGGGGCTGTCCTTTGCCGGCTCGGCCGTCTCCATAACGGTGGAGGGTGCCAACATCATGACCCGCAGTCTGATGATCTTTGGTCAGGGTGCGATCCGCTGCCATCCCTATGTGCTGGATGAGCTGGCGGCCAAGGACAGTGACGACATTGATGCCTTCGACGATGCCTTCTTCAACCACGCAGGCCTCGTCTTCGGCAATGCCGCCCGCGCCTTCACCCAGGCCATTGGTCTCGGCCGTGGCGACGTACCCTTCGACAACGCGGCGGCACCCTATGCTCGTGCCGTGAACCGCTTCAGCGCCGCCTTCGGCCTGGCCTCGGATGCAGCCATGACCACACTGGGCTCGGACCTCAAGCTGCGCGAGCTGCTCTCGGCGCGGCTGGGTGATGTGCTCGCCAACCTCTACCTGACCTCCATGGTGCTCAAGAACTGGCACGAAGGGCAGGCTGTGGAAGGCGAACGCGAGCTCATGGCCTACAGCTGCGAGTACCTCCTGAACCGCGCCGAGAAAGCGCTGGACGAGCTGCTGGACAACCTGCCGAATCGGGCGGTTGCCGTGGCCCTGCGCTGGGTCACCATGCCGCTGGGCCGGCGCTGGAAGGCGCCCTCCGACAAGCGCACCCAGGCGATTGCCCGCGCGATCAGCACGGACTCCGCGCTGCGCGCCAAGCTCACCAGCAACACCTGGGACACGCTTGAACAGAAGGGCGAGGTCTTCAACCCACTGGCACACTACAACCAGCTTCTGGCGGACTACCCGCGCGCGGACAAGCTCTACAAGACCCTGGACAAGGCGCACGCCAAGGGCGAGCTGCCCGCCGAGGCGCTGCACCCCGAGCAGAAGTTCGAGGCAGGGCTGGAAGCCGGCCTGATCTCCCAGGACGACGCCGAGTTCATGCGCAAGTACGAGGCCGAAGTACTGGAGATGCTGAGCGTGGACGACTTCCCGTTCGACGGGCTCGCCCACAACAAGCGCAAGCTGGTGAAGCACAACGTGCTGTAACCACGTACCAGAGTGTTAAAAACCCCGGTCAGGTTCGCCCTGCCGGGGTTTTTTGTGGCTGGATGACGGCTTTCAGTGATCAGTCGTCGTCATCCTCCAGCTCCACCTCTTCAGCAATGTAGTCACCGCCGCTTTTCTGATACTCAACCTCCACGCGGTCTCCAATGGTGAGATTTTCAAAGCTGGTGTTATCAAACCCGGTGCTGACGTTTGTCTGTATGCTGAGTCCAAGGACAATCAGGCGATTCTCTCCGCTGCTGGGATCAAGATCCGTAATGACACCTTCCAGATTGAACCCCTCACCATCATCGTCATCCCGCTCGATCTTCACGGCTTCCAGATAGCCATCACTGCCCCGATCGATACCCTCAACCTCGTAAGAGAAGCCTTCGCTCAGGTCGTCGAAGCCAAGACGCCGCCCGTCATCATCGTCGTCATCCGAGATCACGGTGCTGGCCGTCACACGGACCTCGACGCCTCCCACCCTCAGGATTTCATTATCCCGATCCGGGGTTGCGGTGAGGGTGCCGTCCACCTCGGCGTTAGCCTCGCGCTGCTCCACTTCTTCGGCGACCCAGCGACCGTCATCGAACTCGGCTTCGACCTTCACCAGTCGGCCCGCCACCAGGTCGGTGGGCTGAAGCCCGTCATCGAACTCGGTGTCATCATCCACGTCGAACTCGATGCCGTTCACCGAGAAGGTCCGGTCATTCGACTCCCAGGGGACTGTGACGGGACCAACAATCTCAAGGTCGTCATCGTCGCCCCGGCTGTAACGGGCGCTGTCCTCGCGCTCAATCTCCGTTGCGACAAGCCGGTCACCCTGAAAACGGCCTTCGACCTCAACCCCAAGATCCTCAGCGAGGTCGGATTCCGTCAGATCGTCGAATTCCGTCGTACTGGTCCACTCGGTGATCAGCCCGTTGATGGCAAAGGTGCGAGCACCGGTATCAAGGCTGCCGGCATCGATACGCCCTTCAATCTCAACGTCATCGTCACTGCCACCACTATGGGTGCCCACGAACGAGGCCCGGAAACTGCCATCCGCAAGACGCCAGCCGCTGACGCGGACGAACTGATCCGCAAGATCCTCGATACTGGCGAACGAGATGTCCCTCAGCACGGTCTGGCCATCCACCTGTACCGTCTGGTCAAGGATCGTCAGTTCCGCGGTGCCGGCAGTGGCATCCACGACGGTGACGTTCTGGACGTTGCCACGCAGGGTGTCGTCGTACTCCAACCGCTCGGCGGTTCCCCGGCCGTTATTCCGCCATTCGCCTTCCACACGCAGGATCATGCCTTTCTCAAGGTCATCCTCGCGGTCGATGCCATCGTCACTTTCCACGCGGCCATTGAGACTGCTGGTATCAAAGCGCGTGCCATTCACGAAGACACTGCCAAAGCGTGCCACGGGCCCAACGCTGGCACCGGTACCACGGATACCCCCATCGGCCACATTACCGCCGCCACTGCCGCCGCCAAAACAACCTCCCACCCCCAGAACGCTGCCAAAGACGGCCGCGTATACGGCCAGACTCAGTCGATTGCGTTTCATGATGCTTCCCCCAGCTGTTCTCTCCCGACCACTGACCCGGCGCTCGGTGCCGCCGGCGCATAGGCCGCGCGTCGTAACAGCACGCGCGCGGCGGAATCCTGTTCAACCATGCCCATATGGGTCATTTCCTCCAGCACCGAGGTCGTGCAGGCCCGGCACCCCGCCTCCACCGCCAGGCTCACGAAGCTCTTTTCGCCATCACCAGCGAGGTACAGCAGGCCGGGGGCGCCGGTGACATCCCGGAACGGACCACTGCTGACCCAATGCCGAATCACTTTCTGGGCCCGCTCGGAGAGTAACTGAAGGGCCAGCGATGAGACCTGCCACTCAAGAGTCGACTCAGTCATCATTGGCCTCCGGAGACCCGCTCGGATCCTCAAACTGGAACACGCTGACGCCGGTCCGATGGAGCGGTTCATCCATACCTTCCCCACTGACATCCGCATCCGCCCTCGCCAGCCAGTCATCCAGTTCCTCGAGCAGCGCCTGGCAGCGCTCCGCGGAATAGGCCCGCCACTGGGGCAACCAGCGTTCCGGCACCCGGTTGTAGCTCAGGGTGCGCTGGAACAGCGGTGAGCCACCGGAAAGGTTGTGGTCCATGGTCCGCACCAGGTCCGAGACGCCCTCGCCGAAGATGGCCAATCGTTCGTGGTCGTCCCCAGCGATCAGGCTGCGGCGCAGCAGGTGGACGCCGTCGGACTCGGTCGCCACGCCGACACGCTCCAGCTCCTCCAACACCGCCCGGGGCGTCATGTCACCGCTGTAACGGCGTACCAGCTCCGCGAAGCCACCGTCGAAGGCCAGCACCGCCGGAGCACCATCCTGTTCCTGGAAGGCCGGATCGTGCACCCAGCCGCTGACCACGCGCAGCACGCGGTTGCCCGCGGCAGGAACGGTCCCGTTGACGGCCTCCGACTGTTCCCGGAGGCGCTTCACGTCCTTGCGGGTCAGCCCTGTCATCACCGCCGTGCGCGAATCACTCGGCTTGCGATCCCGGCCCTGGAAATCCTCGCGCGCCGCATCCACATAGGCCCTCTTCACCAGTTCCGCGAACTGCTGGTAGGCGATCCCATTGCGCAGCAGAAGCCGGGCCAGCGGCCTCAGGATCCGGTACAGCGCCTGGGTGAGTGGAGTGTTATTGCCTCTTTCCATAATTGGGATATTATTCCCAATATTTGAAAAGTCAACAATGAGACATAAAAAATCCCGGCGCTGGGCCGGGATCATGACAGGGTCGACAGATAGAGCTGCTCAAGGCAACAACACGGCAGTCAGAAGGGCTCAGCCTGGATAGACCCTGAGCCCTCGACATCATAGGCAACCAGCAAATCATAATTGCGGTAGTTACCGGTCTTCGCCTCATCCACGAGCCACAGGAGCCAGTCATCCTGCCCGTTGTCATTCAGGTCCGTTGCTGCGACAACCTCCAGGGCGAAGTGCCAGTTCTTAGAATCAAAGCCCACTCTATAACGGGAATGGTGGACGGCTTCTGACTCCAGGTCCGCCAGGGTGTACTGCTTATCCGTTACCCTGGGTCCCAGAGACGAGGGGAAGCACCTGAGATCCAGCCGATCCATGAGTTGCTTGCCGTAAGACTCGGGGCTGTACTGGATTCCGCCTGCTTCCTCAGACTGGTTCAGCGCTGCAACCGAAGCACATAGCAGGTAATCCCCGGCTACGGTCCGGTTATCAACACCTTCAGCCAGCACATCCGTATCGGATTGCGACAGATAGTCGCGGCACGTCTCAACCGTAGTGCCGGATGAGAAAGTGAGCGGAGGATGTTGCTTCTCCAGTGTTTGCTCGTAGTTCTGGAACGCCTTCTGGAGTTCAGCGTTAAAGATGCGCTCCGTTTCCGTAGCCTAACCAGCCAGACTGCATCCAGCAATGAACGCTAGTGCACAAGGGATACCGCGTCCTCAGCTTCCCGATATGCGCCGTTTTAACCGCTTGATCAATGCTCTTCGCCTCGGATTCGGGAAGCGGAACGTATCCCTTGGTTCTGCTCCCACCTTCAAGACGACTAAGGAACTCATAGTTGATGCGGTTGGGCATTCCTCACAACTCCCTGTGATTGGGCTTTCCATGAACAGTTGTAGATTGCCCCGGCGGTTTTGGACAGTCAAGCCTCAGGACAGTGCCACATCCTCCCGCTCAAACCGCCCTTCCTGGTAATCCCGGATCGCCTGCTCAATCTCATCCCGGGCGTTCATCACGAAAGGCCCGTGCTGGACCACGGACTCCTTCACCGGGTTTGCCGCAAGCAGAAGCAGGCCGGCGCCTTCATCCCCGGCACGCAGGCGGACCTCGTCTCCGCGTGACAGGAGACCGGCGTTGGTGGCGGCTACGGGTGAGAAGCCGTCATCGCCGGCCGATACTTCCCCGTCGTACACGTAGATCATGGCATTGTGGTCCGCTTCGATCGGCAGAGTCAGTTCCCGACCCGGCTCGATCACCAGGTCCATGTAGGTCGGCGCCGTGGCCACGCCGGAGACCGGGCCCACCAGGGTATTGCCTTCGAGCACCACCTCGCCGGCGATCACGCGTACCCGGCCACCGTCGAAGGGGTATTCCGGTACCCGATCCGCCTGGATGTCCTGGTAACGGGGGGCCTTCATCTTGTCCGCGGCGGGCAGGTTGATCCAGAGCTGGAAGCCGCGCATGTAGCCATCGTGCAGTTCCGGCATTTCCGAATGCACAATGCCGCCGGCGGCGGTCATCCACTGCACCCCGCCACGGCCAATGCGGCCACTGTTGCCCAGCGAGTCGCGGTGTTGCATGCTGCCGGCGAGCATGTAGGTGACGGTCTCAAAGCCCCGGTGCGGGTGGGGCGGGAAGCCGCCAATAGGGCCGCTTCTGTCGTCGGCCTGGAACTCATCCAGCATCAGGAAGGGATCCAGGCGTGCAAACGGGCCCTGGCCCAGGCTGCGCCTGAGCTGGACCCCATCACCGTCAGAGGCGCGCTCGCCGTGGATAAGGCGTTCAACAATGCGTTCGGTCATGTCTGACTCCCTGGGTTCATACCGGTTACTGATGAGGCCAGTATTTCCCAGTGCCGTCCGGCAGACAATCAAAGGATTCTGTTCAACTCGTTCAACAGGACTGGGGTATTCCCCGTGATGATGACAGGACTGGTCCTGCTGCTTCTGGCTGTACTGCTCGGGGTGGGCCTGTACCACCGCTATAAGCCATTGCCGGCGGCAGTCGCCATGGCCTCCACCTGGTTCGAACCGGGCGAAGCACGCTTCCTGGTCGACCACCGTTACGTGGACGCCCGGGGCCGTTCCCGCAGCCGCCGCGAGCTGGTTCCAGCCATGCTCAGGCTGATCCGGGATGCCCGGAAGCGGCTGGTGATGGACATGTTCCTGTTCAATCCGGATGGTGCAGATCCTGCCGAACACCTGCCGGTCACGGAAACGCTGACCCGGGCGCTGATCGAGCGCCAGCGCCAGTGCCCCGGATTGCGCGCCACCGTTCTGGTGGATCCGATCAACAGCTATTACGGCGCCCACTGGCCGGAGCACCTCCAGCGTCTGGAAGAGGCGGGTGTGGAAATACTGGAAACGCCCCTGGCGCGGCTGAGGGATTCCAACCCGGGCTGGTCGGTATTCTGGCGCCTGCTGGTTCAGCCCTGGTCCCGCTGGCCCCAGAACGGCTGGCTGCCCAACCCCATCGGCCCCTGGCCGGTGACCCTTCGCAGCTGGCTGACCCTGTTCAACTTCCGCGCCAACCACCGCAAGGTCATGGTGGCGGACACCCATGATGGCTGGTGCGGGCTGATCAGCTCCGGCAACCCACACGATGCCAGCAGCGCCCATTCCAACGTGGGGCTTCTGGTCCATGGTGACGCAGCCCTTGCCCTGCTTGACCAGGAGCAGACCCTGCTGACCTGGGCCCGGGGGTATCGCTGCGATTTCAGGGCACCGCCGGGCCCCGCAACGGCTCCGACAGCGGAGGGACCGGGACTGAGACTGCTCACCGAGTCCCGTATCCGGGAGGCCAGCGTGGCACTGATCAACAGGGCCAACCCGGGTGATGAACTGGATCTGGCGCTGTTCTACCTGAGCCACAGGCGCGTCATAAAGGCCCTGAAGCGGGCACAGGCCCGGGGCTGCCGGCTCAGGGTACTGCTTGACCCGAACAAGGACGCCTTCGGGCGCATCAAGGGCGGTCTTCCCAACCGGCAGGTAGCGCTGGAGCTGCACGCCCACGGAATCCCGGTGCGCTGGTACCGCACCCATGGTGAACAGTTCCACTGCAAGCTGGTGCGGCTGGAACGACGGGACGGGCGGGTGGAGCTGATCCTCGGCTCCGCCAACCTGACCCGGCGCAATCTGGATGACCTCAACCTTGAAGCCGGCTGTGAACTGGTGGGGAATGAGGAGCTGCCCGCCCTGCGGGCGGCCGGAGACTGGTTTGAGCGCTGCTGGAGCAACCCGCCGGGCTTCCAGTGCAGCGTCCCCTATGGCGTCTGGGCGGACGGCCGCCGGCGCCGTTACCTGCTTTATCGTATCACGGAGTTCACCGGCTGGAGCAGTTTCTGATCAGTCCGTATCGATACCACGGAGGGCGTTGACCAGCGTACTCACCTCCGCATCCGGCTGATCCTCTTCCAGAGTCAGCCCCGCATCGGTAAAGACCTTCAAATCAATCCCGTGGCTGCCCATGGGCAGCTCACGACTGATCTGGTAGGGCATACCCGGCCGGTACTCCTCTTTCTGGCGAAGGTCCACAACACGCTGGGGGCAGGGCTGGCCCTGGGGATCCCGCACCACCAGCACCCTGGGGCGCAGACGGTTAAGCGCATAGGTGGTGATGACAATGGCTGACTCACCGCTGTTAAGCTGGACAATGGAGCCCGGCGGGTAGACGCCAATGCACTGTATGAAATCAAGAGCCAGCGCTTCATCGAACTGGTCACCGCGCTGGTCATAGATGATTTCCAGCGCTTCCTTGGACGAACGCGCGGATTCGAATACACGGTGGCTGGTCATGGCATCGTAGCTGTCCACAATGGACACAATCTTGGCAAAGAAGGGAATCTGGTGAGCCAGAAGGCCCTGGGGATAGCCCGTACCGTTCATGCGCTCATGGTGCGCATAAGCGACATCCACGGTAACCGGATCCACCCCCTTCATGCCGGTCAGAAGGCGCCGGCCATGCTCCACATGCTGACGCATGACCACCTTTTCCGCTTCCGTCAACGCTTCTGTCTTGTGGAGGATCTCCGCGGGTGTGTGCATCTTACCCACGTCATGCAGCAGACCACTGAGCGCCAGCTTTTCGATCTCGCCCCCGAGCAGCCCCAGGTGGCGCCCGAAAATGGCCGACAGGATGCAGACGTTGATGCCATGCTCAGCGGTGTAGTCATCCTTGCTGCGAACCTGGAGCAGCATCTGCAGTGCTTCATGGTTACGCATCACGCTGTCCACGCAGGATTTGACCACGGTCCGGGCCTGCCGGGCGTCAATCGTCCTGCCAAGGCGGGCGTTTCCCATGATGTCTTCAGCCAGCGCCCTGGTCTGCTCGAAGGCCTCCCGGGCGTTCGGCAACTCCGTTTCAATGTCCACGGTACTCAACCGGGGCTCCTGCCGACGGCGTTTACCGCCACCAAAACCGAAGCGCCAGGGCCGGGCTTCCGGAACCTCCTGCCCCTCCACATAGACGTACCGGCACTGTTCCTGCAGCGCCTGAATATCCGCCGTATGGCGGATAACGAAACCCTGAACGGGGAAACTGGTTTCCAGCCAGGAACGATCCAGGCGCGTTACCGTCATGCCGAGCTTCAATTCGCTGACAGAAACCCGTATTTCAACCGGCTCGATCTTTTCCATGGCAGAACACATGTGAGCTTGGATTGTAATGCATGGTAGCAACCGAGAGCCCTCGACACACCGATGGTTTCGTGCAGAATGCGTAAACGAACCTGCATAAAAGGACGCTCCGAATGCGTACTTACCTCTTCATGGCACTTCTGGCGGCTACCAGTACTGTACAGGCCATGGCATCTGATGACTTTGATCGCTGTGTGGACGGCCTGCGCGACCATGCGCTGGACCAGGGCATTTCCGAATCCGTCACCAGCCGGGTACTGGCCGGTATCGAGCCGCTCGAACGGGTGATTGAGCTGGACCGCAGCCAGCCGGAGTTCACCCGCTCGTTCCGGGACTATCTTGAAAAACGTGTAACGGAACAGCGCATCGAAAAGGGCCGGATGCTCTACCAGGAACACTCGCAGCTGCTTGAACGGATAACCCGGGAAACCGGGGTTCCCGGCCGCTATCTGATCGCCTTCTGGGGCCTGGAAACCAATTTCGGGAGCTATACCGGCAGGATGCCGATCCCACGCGCACTGGCCACCCTCGCCTGTGACCAGCGCCGGAGTGACTATTTCACCGGTGAACTGGTATCCGCCCTGCGCCTCATCGAGCGCGGCGACGTGGAGGCCGAGGCCATGGAAGGCTCCTGGGCCGGCGCCATGGGGCAGATGCAGTTCATGCCTTCCGTCTACCTGAAGCATGCGGTGGACGCGGACGGCTCCGGCCGCGTGGATCTGTGGAACAGCGTACCGGACGCGCTGACCTCCGCGGGCCACCTCCTGGAAAGCCTGGGCTGGAACGAGGCCGAACGCTGGGGCCGGGAGGTCCAGCTCCCCGAAGGCTTTGACTACAGCCTGGCAGCAGGGCTCAAGCGCAAACGCCCACTCTCCGAGTGGCGGGAGCTCGGTATCCGCAATGCCTGGGGCGGGGAACTGCCACAGGCGGACATGCAGGCAGCACTGCTGCTGCCATCCGGCCACGAAGGTCCCGCCTTTCTGCTTTACGATAACTTCCGGGTGATCATGGGCTGGAACCAGTCCGAATTCTACGCCCTGGCAGTGGGCCACCTGGCGGACCGGATCGTAGGTGCCGGCCCGTTCCAGACCCGGCCACCGGATCACGAGCCCCTGAGTCGAGACACCATCGAAGCGCTTCAGGCGGCACTGAAGGAAGCTGGCCATGACCCGGGTCCGGTTGACGGCATCCTGGGCTCCGGCACCCGCTCGGCACTGCGGGACTTCCAGAAGAAAAATGACCTCAGGGCCGATGGGTTCCCGGACCCGGACTCACTCAGTGCGCTCGGCATCGACTGAAGTGTGGATGAAACCAATGCGCTCATCCTTCTGCTGCCACAGGTCAGTAATCCACTGCTGGAATCGGCTGCGGAAGGCCGGGTCGTTGCGGTAGTCGCCACGGACCCACTGCTGGTCCAGCGGGTACTGGCGGATGTCCACGATCACCCGCGGAATCCGGTTGGCAAGAAGATCCCAGAAGCCGGGAACACCATCTGGATAGACAATGGAAATGTCCAGAATGGTGTCGATCTGGTCACCGATTGAGGCGAGTACGAAAGAAATACCGCCGGCCTTGGGCTGCAGTAGATGCCGGAAACCCGGTTGCTGCGCCTCATGCTTGGCGGGTGTATAGCGCGTTCCCTCCGGGAAGTTCACCACGGTAATGGGCATCCCCCGGCACTTCTCACAGGCCTTCCGGGTGATTTCCAGGTCCAGTCCGCGCTTTTCCGGGTGCTTCTTCAGGTACTCACTGGAATAGCGGCGCATCAGCGGGTAATCCAGGGCCCAGAAGGCCAGCCCAAGGAGGGGCACCCAGATCAGCTCGCGTTTGAGGAAGAACTTGTAGTACGGCACCCGCCCGTTGAGCACTTCCACCAGAGCGGCAATGTCCACCCAGGACTGGTGATTGCACAGGACGAGGTAGGAGGTATCAAGCCGGGGGTTGAAATCGCCTCGCAGCTCCCACCGGGTATCGAGCATACGGTTCAGCACCGCGACGTTGGCGTCCACCCACTTCTCGGCGATCCACATCACGCCCCGGGCACAGCGCTGCTGGAAAGGCTGGTGGGGAACGACCAGCTTGGCAAGCGCGATCGCCATCATGGGGCCGATGCCGATCAGTGTATTGATCAGCACTACCAACAGCCCCAGTACTGCGCGGATTGACCCCACCATGGCCGCTTTCCGTTATTCCACCGTGACACTCTTGGCCAGGTTGCGCGGCTGGTCGACGTCCGTGCCCTTGAGCACCGCGACATGGTAGGACAGCAGCTGCAACGGCACGGTGCACAAAAGTGGCGCCAGAATGGGGTCCGTGTGGGGAATGGTCATGACGTGGGTACCTTCGCCATCGCCCATCGCGGTTTCACTGTCGGCGAACACGAAGAGTTCACCACCCCGGGCCCGTACCTCCTGGAGGTTGGACTTGAGCTTCTCGAGCAGGTCATTGGAAGGCGCCACGGTAACCACCGGCATTTCGCTGTCCACCAGTGCCAGGGGGCCATGCTTGAGCTCACCGGCCGGGTAGGCCTCCGCGTGGATGTAGGAGATCTCCTTGAGCTTGAGCGCACCTTCCATCGCGACCGGGTAGAGCGAACCACGCCCCAGGAAGAGACTGTGGTGCTTATCCACAAACCACTGGGAAAGCTGTTTGATGGACTCGTCCAGGTCCATTATCGCGCGCATCTGGTCCGGTATGGCGCGCAGGGCCTGGACCAGTTCCGCCTCTCGGGCCTCGGAAAGCCCATTATGCCGGGCCAGCGCCAGAGTGAACATCAACAGCGCCGTGAGCTGGGTGGTGAACGCCTTGGTGGAGGCCACACCAATCTCCGGACCGGCGTGGGTCATGATCACCATGTCCGATTCCCGCACCAGGGAACTGCCCGGCACATTGCAGATGGCCAGCGCGGCCCGGAAACCCGCATCCCTGGCCTGGCGCAGGGCCGCAAGGGTGTCGGCGGTCTCGCCGGACTGGGAGATGGTCAGGAATAGGGTCCCGTCCTGAATGACATGGCTGCGGTAACGGAATTCAGAGGCGACCTCCACGCTGCAGGGAATACCCGCCAGCTCTTCGATCCAGTAACGCGCTACCATCCCGGCATGGAAGCTGGTGCCACAGGCCACGATCTGGACATGACGCACTTCCCCCAGCAGACGCGAGGCCTCGGTACCCAGGGCCTGCTCAAGCACCCTGCTATCAGTCACCCGTCCCTGCAGGGTGGCCTCGATCACGTCCGGCTGCTCGTGGATTTCCTTGAGCATGAAATGCCGGTAGTTCCCCTTCTCCGCGGCGTCCGCGCTGTGCTCGAAACGGTTGATGGGCCGCTCGACGCGCTGGCCGCTGGCGTCAGTGATGGTCACCGATTCGGCCCGGACCAGAGCCGTGTCGCCTTCGGCCAGATAGATGAAACGGTCCGTGACCGGCAGCAGGGCCAGTTGGTCTGAAGCGACAAAATGCTCGCCGATCCCCACCCCGATCACCAGAGGGCTGCCCTGGCGGGCTACCAACAAAGTCTCGGGTTCATCCGCGTGCAGAACGGCCAGCGCATAGGCCCCCTCAACCTGGCTCACAGCATTGTGGAAACCGGTGACCAGATCCCCCGCGCGGGCGTATTCACGCGCGATCAGGTGCGCCAGCACCTCGGTATCAGTTTCAGACGTGAAAGTGTAGCCATCGTTGCGAAGCTGGTCGCGAAGCGGCTCGAAATTCTCAATGATGCCATTGTGCACCACGGCCAGACGTTCGCCGGACATGTGCGGATGGGCATTGGCCGCGGAAGGCTTACCATGGGTGGCCCAGCGGGTATGGGCAATACCCAGGTGCCCACTGGGCGGGTTGCTGCCAACCGCCTCTTCCAGGGCGGCGACCTTGCCCACCTCCCGCTGGCGCTGGATGCCGCTGCCCGGATCCAGAACGGCCAGGCCGGCCGAATCATAGCCACGGTACTCCAGGCGCCTCAGGCCCTCGATCAGAATGCCCTGGACGTCACGGCGCGCAGCCGCTCCCACGATTCCACACATGCCTAGCTGCCCCCCTGTTCGCTGTCCCGTCCGTCTTCCACCGGAACCCAGTCCGGGATGTTGCGCTGGCGACCGCGGGCCACCGCCAGTTCGCGATCAGCGACGTCCCGCGTAATGGTGGAGCCAGCGCCCACGAGGCTTCGCTCACCCAGGGTCACCGGGGCCACCAGTGAAGTATTGGAGCCAATGAAGGCTCCGTCACGGATCGTCGTATGGTGCTTGCTGGTGCCATCATAATTGCAGGTTATCGTACCCGCGCCAACATTCACGCCCGCGCCCATGGTGGTATCGCCCACATAGCTGAGATGGTTCACCTTGGCACCCTCGCCAATGCTGCTTTTCTTGATCTCCACAAAATTGCCCACCCGGGCGTCCCGGCCCACCAGCGCATCGGGTCGCAGGCGGGCAAAGGGCCCGATCACAGCGCCCTGATCCACTCGTGCGCCCTCTATGACGGAATGGGCATCGACCCGGACATCCGAATCGAGACGGCAGTTACGCAACACCACGCCCGGGCCGATCTGGACCCGGTCACCAAGCACCACGGCGCCTTCAAATACCGTGTTCACATCGATGACCACGTCCTGGCCGGTTTCGAGATGGCCTCGGACATCCACACGGGACGGGTCCGCCAGGGTGGCACCGCCAGCCATCAGCAACAGGGCCTGCTGACGCTGGAACCAGCGCTCCAGTTCGGCTAACTGGGCGCGGTTGTTCACCCCCTGCACTTCCTCCGGTTCATCCGGCTGGGAAACTTCGATGCCCAGCCCCTCCTGGCGACCAAGGGCAATGATGTCGGTCAGGTAGTACTCACCCTGGGCATTATTCGAGGACAGCGCGGGCAGCCACTGCTTCAGCCGTTCCGCCGGAGCCCCCAGAAGACCTGTATTCACTTCGGTGATCACCAGCTGCTCCGGGGTGGCGTCCTTCTGCTCCACGATACCGGTAACGGTTCCCCTGCTGTCACGGAGGATACGGCCATAGCCTGCCGGATCCGGCAGATTGACGGTGAGCAGACCCAGCGAATCCCGGCTGATGACACCGGCGAGGCGTGACAGCGTATCGGCGGAAGTGAGCGGCACATCACCGTAAAGCACCAGCACCCGTGCGGTTTCAGGAATCCCCGGGAGGGCCTGAGCAACCGCGTGCCCGGTTCCCAGCTGCTCTTTCTGGATGACCCAATGGATATCGTTGCCGGGCGTTTGCTCCCGAACCTGGTCCGCGCCATGGCCGACCACCACATGCAGCCCGTCGGGGCCCAGGCTGCGCCCAGCCTCCAGCACATGATGCAGAAGCGGCTGCCCAGCCAACGAGTGGAGCACCTTGGGAAGGGAGGATTTCATCCGGGATCCCTGGCCGGCGGCCAGGACGACGATGTGCAGGGGTGTCGTCATCCGTTCGTACTCCTTGAATCAGAAAAACCGCATTGGATCATGCCCCAGCAGGGGCATGATCGGCAATGCGGTTTCCAGTAACAACCCGATGTCCGGATCAGCCGGTATTCAGCGCTTCTTACGGCGCAGCTTCTCCAGCGTCCGGAGCTGGGCAGCAGCCTCGGCCAGACGCGCGGCAGCACGGGAATAGTCCACTTCGCTGCTGCGGTTGGCCAGCTCACGTTCGGCTTCCTGACGAGCCCGTTCCGCAGCGGCCTCATCCATATCATGAGCGCGCTCGGCGGTATCCGCCAGGATCGAAATCTTCTTGGGCTGAACCTCGAGATACCCGCCGGAGACGAAGAAGACTTCCTCCTTGCCATCTGCCATCCGGATATTCACGGGCCCGGGAGCCAGGCCGGTCAGCATGGGCGTATGGCCTGCCATAACGCCCAGCTCGCCGTTACTTGCGGTCGCGGTCAGCATCTCCACCTCACCGGAGAAGATGCTTTCCTGCGCGCTCACAATGTCACACTGTACGGTGTTAGCCATTGGTTACGCCTCTCTCAGTCGGAAATGGTTTACGCAGCTTTGTTTTCCATTTCCTTCGCTTTTTCGACCGCCTCGTCGATGCTGCCGACCATGTAGAAGGCCTGCTCAGGCATTGAGTCGTACTCACCGTCCAGAATGCCCTTGAAGCTGCGGATGGTCTCCTTCAGCGACACGTACTTACCGGGCGAACCGGTGAAGACCTCGGCCACGAAGAACGGCTGCGACAGGAAGCGCTCGATCTTACGCGCCCGGTCAACGGTCTGCTTGTCTTCCTCGGAGAGCTCATCCATGCCCAGAATGGCGATGATGTCCTTCAGCTCCTTGTAGCGCTGCAGCACACCCTGGACGCCACGGGCAACCTCGTAGTGCTCCTGGCCAATAACCAGCGGATCGAGCTGGCGACTGGTGGAGTCCAGCGGATCGATCGCCGGATAGATGCCCTTGGCCGCGATGTCACGAGCCAGTACCACGGTCGCGTCAAGGTGCGCGAAGGTGGTCGCCGGTGACGGGTCGGTCAGGTCGTCGGCCGGTACGTAGACCGCCTGGACCGAGGTGATGGAGCCAGTCTTGGTGGAGGTGATCCGCTCCTGGAGCTTGCCCATCTCCTCGGCCAGTGTCGGCTGGTAGCCCACCGCGGAGGGCATACGACCCAGAAGTGCGGACACTTCCTGACCCGCCAGCGTGTAGCGGTAGATGTTGTCGATGAACAGCAGGACGTCACGGCCTTCATCGCGGAACTTCTCGGCCAGGGTCATGCCGGTCAGGGCGACACGCAGGCGGTTCCCCGGCGGCTCGTTCATCTGACCGTACACCATCGAGACCTTGTCCAGGACGTTCGAGCCCTTCATCTCGTAATAGAAGTCGTTACCCTCACGGGTCCGCTCACCCACACCGGCGAATACTGAGAGACCGGAGTGCTCCTTCGCGATGTTGTTGATGAGCTCCATCATGTTCACGGTCTTGCCCACGCCGGCGCCGCCGAAGAGGCCAACCTTGCCGCCCTTGGCGAAGGGGCAGATCAGGTCGATGACCTTAATGCCGGTTTCCAGCAGCTCTTCCGAGGCCGACTGGTCGGCATAGCCGGGCGCCTTGCGGTGGATGGTCCAGCGCTCTTTCTCACCGATCTCACCCACTTCGTCCGTGGGCTCGCCCAGCACGTTCATGATGCGGCCGAGGGTTTCCTCGCCCACCGGTACCTTGATGCCTTCGCCGGTCCCGGTCACGCTCATGCCGCGCTTCAGGCCTTCGGTGGTGCCCATGGCGATGGTCCGGACCACGCCGTCACCAAGCTGCTGCTGGACTTCCAGAATGGTGCCCACGTCATCGAGCCGCACGGCATCATAGATGTTGGGTACGGAATCGCGCGGGAATTCCACGTCGATAACCGCCCCGATGATCTGAACGATACGTCCACTACTCATGCTTGCTTCCTCACTAACTCAGTATTCGGTATCGCCTTAAACGGCCGCTGCACCACTGACAATTTCGGAAATTTCCTGCGTGATGTTGGCCTGACGGGCCTTGTTGTACTCGGTCTTGAGATCGTCGATGATCTCGCCGGCGTTGTCGGTCGCGCTCTTCATGGCGATCATCCGAGCGGCCTGCTCACAGGCGATGTTCTCGACCACACCCTGGTACACCTGGGATTCCACGTAACGGGTCAGAAGCCCGTCAAGCAGGGTCCGCGGATCCGGCTCGTAGAGATAGTCCCAGCGATACTTGCCTTCCGGTTCCGCTTCCGCCTGAAGCGGCAGAAGCTGCTCGATGGTCGGCGTCTGGGTCATGGTGTTCACAAACTGGTTGTACACCACGTAGAGCCGGTCAATGCTGCCGTCGCGGTAGGCGTCGAGCATCACCTTGACGCTGCCGATGACCTGTTCCGCGCTGGGCCGGTCCCCGAGCTGGGTTTCCGATGCCACGATATTGCCACCCACCACGTTCAGGAAAACGCTGGCTTTCTGACCGAGCGTGCAGAAATCCGACGGCACGCCTTTGTCGTTCCAGAAGCGGCTGTCCTGAAGCATGGTCTTGAACAGATTGTTGTTCAGACCACCACAGAGACCACGATCCGTGGAGACGACGATGTAGCCCACACGGTTCGCTTCCCGAGCTTCCATGAACGGGTGCCGGTAGTCGGAGTCGGCTTCCGCCAGATAACCGATCACATCCCGGATCTTGCTCGCGTAGGGGCGGGTCAGTTCCATGCGCTCCTGGGCTTTACGCATCTTGCTCGCCGCCACCATTTCCATGGCGTTGGTGATCTTCTGCGTATTCTGGATGCTGGAGATCTGAGTGCGTATTTCTTTTCCGCTGGCCATAGTTCAGTGCCTTTTCCGGTTGATCGCTCCGCCACAGTCACGGGGCCCGCAGGCCCCGAACGGCATTACCAGCTCTGGGTCGACTTGAACTTATCCAGCGCTGATTTCAGACCACTCTCGACCTCGTCATTCAGTTCGCCGGAGTCGTTGATCTTGGCCAGCAGCTCAGACTGCTCGGTGCGCATGTAATCCATAAGCGCCTTTTCGAAATCCACGATCTTCTTGGCGTCCACATCCTCGAGGTAACCCTCGTTGGCAGCGAACAGGACCGTCGCCATCTCACCTACGGACATCGGCGAGTACTGTTCCTGCTTCATCAGCTCGGTAACACGGGCACCGTGCTCCAGCTGCTTACGGGTCTGCTCATCCAGATCGGACGCGAACTGTGCGAACGCCTGGAGCTCGCGGTACTGGGCCAGAGCCAGACGGATACCGCCACCAAGCTTCTTCATGATCTTGGTCTGCGCGGAACCACCCACACGGGAGACCGAGATACCCGCGTTCATCGCCGGGCGGATGCCCGAGTTGAACAGGTCCGTCTCCAGGAAGATCTGACCGTCAGTAATGGAGATTACGTTGGTCGGAACGAAGGCGGACACGTCACCGGCCTGGGTCTCGATGATCGGCAGTGCCGTCAGTGACCCGGTCTTGCCGGTTACTTCACCGTTGGTGGCCTTCTCAACGTACTCCGGATTGACCTTGGACGCACGCTCCAGCAGACGGGAGTGGAGGTAGAAAACGTCACCCGGATAGGCTTCACGGCCCGGCGGACGGCGCAGCAGCAGGGAGATCTGGCGATACGCCCAGGCCTGCTTGGTCAGGTCGTCGTAGATGATAAGGGCGTCTTCGCCGCGATCACGGAAGAATTCACCCATGGAGGTACCGGCGTAGGGCGCCAGGAACTGCATGGAGGCCGGATCGGCGGCACCAGCAGCGACCACGATGGTGTTGTCCATGGCACCGTGTTCTTCCAGCTTGCGCACCACGTTGGCGATGGTCGACTGCTTCTGGCCGATCGCCACGTAGATGCACTTAATGCCGCTGTTCTTCTGGTTGATGATGGTATCAACGGCCACGGCGGTCTTACCGATCTGGCGGTCGCCGATGATCAGCTCCCGCTGGCCGCGACCGACGGGAACCATGGTATCAATCGGCTTCAGGCCGGTCTGGACGGGCTCGTTCACCTCTTCGCGGGCGATAACCCCGGGGGCCACCTTCTCAATCGGTGTGGTTTCGGTGGTTCCCGCGTCACCCTTACCGTCGATCGGGTTACCCAGGGCGTCCACGACGCGGCCCAGCAGTTCGCGACCCACCGGCACCTCAAGGATGCGGCCGGTACACTTGACCTTCTGACCTTCCGCGAGGCCCTCGTCCTCACCGAGCACAACGGCACCGACCGAATCCCGCTCGAGGTTCAGGGCCATGCCGTAGTTGCCGTTCTGGAACTCAACCATCTCGCCGTACATGACGTCGGCCAGACCGTGGATGCGAACGATGCCGTCGGAAACGCTGACGATCGTCCCTTCATTGCGAGCTTCAGAAGACACATCGAGCTTTTCGATGCGCTTCTTGATGATCTCGCTGATTTCGGATGGATTCAGTTGCTGCATGCCTGTGTCCTCAAAAAATTCTGCAAATGACCGCGTGTCGGAATTCGGTTCCTGCCGTGCCTGGCGGACTCAGGCGCTCATGGCGTTGGCCAGCCTGTTGAGGCGCCCGCGCAGCGAGGCGTCAATAACCTCGTCACCCGCTCGGATAACCACGCCGCCGATGATTGACTGATCGGACTCAACACTGAGCTCAACCGAGCGGTCCAGGCGTTTTTCCAGGGCCTGGGAAAGCCGCTGCTTCTGCTCATCGTTCAGTTCAAAGGCGGTGGTCAGCGTGACGTCGACAATCCGCTCATGATCATGACGATAGGCTTCGAAGAGTGCCGCAACAGCCGGGAACTGCGCCAGCCGGCGATTTTCAGCCATGATATGGATGAAGTTGTTGACTGACTCCGGGAGCGGGTTCTCACAGACGTCGCTGATGAGCTGGATCTTTTCCTGGGCACTCAGGCCCGGATGGCGCAGGACCGAGGCCATGCGGTCATCACTGGTGATGGCCGCCAGCAGATTGAGCGACTGACTCCAGTCATCGAACTGACCGCTGTCGCGTGCCGCCTCGAATGCCGCCCGCGCGTAGGGTCGGGCGAGTGACGTTGACTCTGCCATGTTGGACCTCGTTTACAGTTCCGCGGAGAGCTTATCCAGCATCTCGCTGTGCGCCTTGGCGTCGACGGAGGATTCCAGAATCTTTTCCGCGCCGGCGATCGCAAGAGTGGCAACTTCAGCGCGCAGCGCATCCCGTGCCTGCTGGCGTTCCTGCTCGATCTCGTCGCGGGCCTGGGCCAGCAGCCGATCGCCCTGTTCACGGGCTTCGGTCTTGGCCTCTTCCACAATCTGGTTGGCGCGCTTGTTGGCCTTTTCCACGATCGTGGCCGCTTCGTCACGCGCTTCCCGCAGTTCCTGGGTTGCCCTTTGCTGGGCCAGTTCCAGGTCCTGGTTTGCCCGGTCGGATGCGGCAAGGCCGTCGGCGATCTTCTTCTGGCGATCCTGCATGGCCTGAACCAGCGGGGGCCAGACATACTTCACGCAGAATGCGATGAAGATGAAGAAGCCGATGGTCTGCCCGATCATCGTGAGGTTGATATTCACGGCGTTCTACCTCTTTCCGATTCGTTGCGTTCGGGACGATGGGGCAGCCGCTATTGGACCACCCCTCAACCATCCGGTGTTATGCAACAACAAAGATCAGGTAAAGACCGATACCCACACCGATCATGGAAACCGCGTCCAGAAGACCCGCCATGATGAAGGTCTTGGTCTGGAGCTCAGCGGCCATTTCCGGCTGGCGTGCAGTGGTTTCGAGCAGCTTGCCACCCAGCAGGGCAAAGCCAACGGCGGTACCCAGAGCACCAGAGGCGATCATGATTGCGGCGGCGATGATTACGAGTTCCATAACAACTCCTGATTTAACGACGGTTTAGGGGTTTAGGATCATCAAAGATTGATGGTTAATGCTCTTCATGGGCCATGCTCAGATACACGATCGTGAGCACCATAAAGATGAAGGCCTGTAGCGTGACCACCAGAATGTGGAAGATCAGCCAGGGCACCTGCAGCGCCCACTGGGCCCAGAACGGCAGCAATGCGATCAGGATGAAGATCACCTCACCCGCGTACATGTTGCCGAACAGCCGGAGCGCGAGGGAAAACGGCTTGGTCAACAGCCCCACGGTCTCAAGGATCAGGTTGAACCAGGACAGAGACCAGTGGTTGAAGGGACTGAAGGTCAGCTCCTTGGTGAAACCGCCCACGCCTTTCACCTTGATGCTGTAGTAGAGCACCATCAGGAAGACACCGATAGCCATGCCGAAAGTGGCATTGGGATCGGTGGTGGGTACGATCTTGGTGTACTCGATGCCCATGGCCGAGGTCAGGGCCGGAATGTAGTCCACCGGGATGAGCTTGAGCGAGTTCTGGAGGAAAACCCACACAAAGACGGTCAGGGCGATTGGCCCGATCATGGGGTTACGACCGTGGAAGGTGTTCTTCACCAGATCCTGAGTGAATTCCACAACCATTTCCACCAGGTTCTGGAGCTTGCCGGGCTGATCACTGGTGGCGTTCCTGGCCACTATCCGGAAAAGAACCAGAAAGATGATGCCTGTCAGCGCCGACATGAAGAGAGTATCCACATGAAACGCCATGAACCCCATGGCGCGCGCCTCTTCGGCGGACTGGGCCATGGTCCAGGTGGCTTCCTGGAGTTCGGTGCCGTTCCGCTCGAAACCGGCCGGCAGTTTTCCGTAGGTGAGGTTCGTAAGGTGGTGCTGTATGTATTCCGCTGGAGATTCACCTGCCATGTTCTACTCTCGCCCCGTCATCGGTTTGCAACCCTACTGAACACAAGCGGCGTCAGCATGTGGCTGAGGATCATGGTGCCGAACCCTGTAAACAGGGCCGGCCCGTCGATTGGCTGGATCAGCATCAGCGTGCCCGCCAGAAGAACCACTGTCGCGGACAGCTTGAACATCTCACCGGCCATCATGGCCGCGAAAACCGCCCCCATCCGCCGCGCTCCGCTATGGCGGAAATAGCGCAGGGCAAAAAGGCTGTTCGGTATCCAGTAAGCAAGCCCCCCGAACAGGGCGGAGCGGGCACCGAGCGCCGACTCAAGCAGGAAAAGACTGCTGATCAGCAGCAGAATTCCCAGCTGTAGCGTGATGAGTCGGCCTACCGGAGGCCGCCTGATGTTCAAAATGCCAACCCTTGTCGGCCGTTGTTAAAGCGGGGCAGATTATAGGGCTTTGGGTGGTCTGGATCAATAAATTTGGATGAAAATTCGAACGATTGCCAGCAGCCGACTACTGGATATGATCAAGAATTCCGTCCAGCTCATCCAGGCTGTTGTATTCGATCACCACCTTCCCCTTACCACGTTTGCCGTGATTGATGGCCACGCGCGCGCCGAGCCGATCCGCCAGCCGATCCTGGAGGTTGCGGATGTCCGGATCCTCCTTTTTCGGTTCCGGCTTGGCATTGTCCTGGCCCTGCTCCAGGCTTTTGCGCACCAGCGCTTCTGTCTGACGTACCGAGAGTGACTTGCTCACCACCTGGCGGGCGACCGGCGCCTGCTGCTGCTCCGGCAAACCCAGAAGGGCGCGGCCATGGCCCATCTCGAGGTCGCCGTGTTCCAGCATAATCCGGACCTCTTCGACCAGCCCCATGAGCCTCAGCAGGTTGGTGATGGTGGTGCGTGACTTGCCCACGGCGTCAGCCGTCTGCTGCTGGGTCAGGCCGAATTCTTCCTGCAGGCGGTAAAGGGCGGCGGCTTCCTCGATAGGGTTGAGGTTCTCGCGCTGGATATTTTCCACCAGGCCCAGGGCAATGGCAGCCTCATCCGGAACCTGACGGATCAACGCCGGTATGCGGTCCAGGCCTGCGAGCTGGGTGGCGCGCCAGCGACGTTCACCGGCGACCAGCTCGTAATGGCCGCTCTCCAGAGGCCGCACCACCACCGGCTGCATCACACCCTGCTGCTTGATGGACTCGGCCAGCTCCTGCAGCGCCTCTTCATCCATGTCCCGACGCGGCTGATAGCGCCCGCGCTGGATCAGATCCAGGGGCAGCTCTTTCAGCTCGGCTTCAATGGCCGGATCCGCCGGGGCGTCATCCTCCAGGTTGGTCCGGGAACCTTCAAGAAGAGCGTTGAGGCCTCTCTGGCCCAGTCCGCGTTTGCGCGATGACATGATGGTTGCTTGTTATCCTGTTCGTTGCTGGTGCGGGTGCCTGCCGTCAAACGGCGACGGCGCCCTCTGATTGCTGGCTGCCATTACGCCTGACCATCTCCCCCGCCAGCGCGAGATACGAGATGGCACCCTTGGAGCTGCGGTCGTAGCGCAGCGCCGGCATGCCGTAACTGGGAGCTTCGGCCAGGCGCACGTTGCGCGGGATAACGGCCGAGTAGACCCGGTCGCCGAAGTAGTCGTTGAGCTGGCGCGATACGTCCAGGGTCAGGCTGTTACGGGGGTCGTACATGGTACGCAGCAGGCCCTCGATTTTCAGCGCCGGATTCACGGTTTCCTGGATCTGCTCGATGGTACCCATGAGTGCAGCCAGCCCTTCCAGCGCGTAGTACTCGCACTGCATCGGAATCAGCACCGAGTCGGCGGCGGCCAGGGCGTTGACGGTCAGCAGGTTGAGCGCCGGCGGGCAGTCGATGAGGATGAAATCATAGAGCTCGGTGATGGGCTTGAGCGCCAGGCGCAGACGGTGCTCCCGGCCGATCTCGTTCATCAGCTCCACCTCGGCGGCGGTCAGGTCGCCGTTGGCCGGCAGCACATCGAACCCGGAGTCCGGTGCTTCAGTACAGACGTCGGCAGCGTTCTGGCGGCGGGTCAGCACGTCAAAGCCGCTGACCTTGAGTTCGTTCTTGTCGAGCCCGCTGCCCATGGTGGCGTTGCCCTGGGGGTCCATATCCACCAGCAGCACGCGGCGCTTGGTCGCCGCCAGCGAGGCCGCCAGGTTCACACAGGTGGTGGTCTTACCCACGCCACCTTTCTGGTTGGTTACCGCCACGATGCGCGCCATTACCGTCAGTCTCCTGTCTCGCCCGTGGAATCCGTGCTGTTGCGCCCGATGCGCAGTATCCGCCGTTCCGCGTCCACGCCGGGTACGGTGACCCGACTGTCTTCAAGCAGCTGCCAACCGGTGGGCAGCCCTTCAACCTCGGTGGTGGCTTCCGGGCCCTTCATGGCCAGGTGTTCCCCGTCCTGCGCCAGTAGATGGGCCGTCATGGGTACCATTTCCGCCAGTGAGGCGAAGGCGCGGCTTGTGATCTGCGGGAAGGGGCCGCCCTGCCAGTACTCGACCCGGGAATGCACCACCTGCATGTTATCCAGGCCCAGCTCCAGCCGGCACTGGGTCATGAACCGGGTCTTTTTGCTGTTGCTGTCCAGCAGTGTCACCTGTCTGGACGGCGAGTGCAATGCCAGGACCAGGCCCGGGAAGCCGCCGCCGGAGCCGACGTCCAGTATGGGGCCAGGGCCGAGCCGCGGCACCAGGGTCAGGCTGTCCAGAAGGTGCCGGGCGCACATGGCGCTGCGCTCGCGTACGGCGGTCAGGTTGTAGGCCCGGTTCCACTTTTCCAGTAGATCCAGAAGCCGCAGCATCCGGTCCGCCGTCTCCGGGGCGAGACGGACACCGAGTGCTTCGGCCCCCGCCTCCAGTTCACGGCGCTCCGTGTCCATTCAGGCGCTTTCCTGCTGCAGCAGATCCCGTTTCTTGAGATGGATCAGCAGCTGGGAGACCGCCGCCGGCGTCACGCCCTGAATGCGCGAGGCCTGGGCAATGGTTTCCGGACGTGTTTCCTCAAGCTTCTGCTTCACCTCATTGGACAGGCCACCGACACTGTCGTAGTCCAGATCCTTCGGCAGGGTCATGTTCTCATGCCGGCGCAGGCGCTCGATGTCCGCTTCCTGACGGGAGATGTAGCCCTCGTATTTGACCTGGATGGCCACCTGTTCGGCCACCACCGGATCCTCGGCGCGTTCGCCCCCAATGGCAGCAACCGCCTCGTAGTCGACCTCCGGCCGGCGCAGCAGTTCGGACAGGGTCTGGTCCTTTTTCAGGGGCTGTTTCAGGTACTGGTCGGCCACCGCCGCTGCTTCCGTGCCCGGATGGATCCGTGTGCGGTCAAGGCGCTCACGCTCCGCCTGGATGCCTGCGCGCTTGGCCTCAAACGCAGCCCAGCGCTCATCGCTTACCAGACCCAGATTGCGCCCTGTTTCGGTCAGTCGCAGATCCGCGTTGTCTTCACGCAGCACCAGGCGGTATTCCGCCCGGCTGGTGAACATCCGATAGGGCTCCTTCGCCCCCATGGTGATGAGGTCGTCCACCAGTACACCGAGATAGGCTTCGTCCCGACGTGGGTACCAGGGTTCCTCACCACGCGCGGCCAGGGCCGCGTTGAGCCCGGCCAGCAGGCCCTGGGCGCCGGCTTCCTCGTAACCGGTGGTGCCGTTGATCTGGCCCGCCAGATAGAGCCCGCTGATAAAGCGGGTCTCAAGCGTGTGATGGAGGTCGCGCGGGTCCAGGTAGTCGTATTCGATGGCGTAACCCGGCCGGGTGACGTGGGCGTTCTCGAAGCCCGGGATGGTCCGGATGAAGGCCATCTGCACGTCGAACGGCAGGCTTGTGGAAATACCGTTGGGATAGAGTTCCTGGCTGTTCAGGCCTTCCGGCTCCACGAAGATCTGGTGGGAATCCTTGTCCGCGAAGCGGTGGACCTTGTCCTCGATGGAGGGGCAGTAGCGCGGCCCAACGCCTTCAATGTCGCCAGAGAACATGGGCGACTGATCCTGGGCCCCCCGGATGATGTCGTGGGTCTCCGGCGTGGTGCGGGTGATGTAACAGCACATCTGCTCTGGATGCGAATCCGCACTGCCGATGTAGGACATCACCGGTTCGCGTTCGTCGCCGGGCTGGACGTCCATCTTCGAGAAGTCCACGGTCTTGGCGTCGATCCGCGCGGGTGTGCCGGTCTTGAGCCGGCCCACGGTGAACGGGAGCTCCCGCAGCCGTTTGGCCAGGCCGATGGTCGGCGGGTCGCCGGCGCGGCCGCCCTGCTGATTCTGCATGCCAATGTGGATGACCCCCCCGAGGAAGGTACCGGTGGTCAGCACCACCGTGGGTGCCCGGAAGGCGACACCAGTCTGGGAGACCACGCCCCGCACCTGGTCATTCTCGACGATCAGGTCCTCCGCCGCCTGCTGGAAGATATGCAGGTTGGGCTGGTTTTCCAGCATGTTGCGGATGGCGGCCTTGTACAGGGCACGGTCCGCCTGGGCACGGGTAGCGCGTACGGCCGGGCCCTTGCTGGAATTGAGAACCCGGAACTGGATGCCCGCCTGGTCCGTGGCCAGGCCCATGGCCCCGCCCAGCGCATCGATCTCCTTCACCAGGTGACTCTTGCCGATACCGCCGATGGCGGGATTACAGGACATCTGGCCAAGGGTCTCGATGTTGTGCGTCAGCAGGAGGGTATCGCGCCCCATGCGGGCCGCGGCGAGGGCCGCTTCGGTGCCCGCATGGCCACCGCCGATGACGATAACGTCGAAGTGCTTGGGGTATTCCACGCTGGACCTCGGGGTTTGCCGGTATCTCTGAATGAACCGCGTAGTATAACCCGAAGCGTCAAGCCTGTGCAGGCGATCCGGACAATTTCTGAACAGATACCATCTCTCCCGGAATAACAGACACCTGCAGTGCTTTCGTCACAAAGCACTCAAAAAACTGTCCACAGATTGGAGGAGCCTGAAAAAGCCTTATTTACTACCTAGAATGCTGATGTAAAAGTATTTTTTAAATTTTCTACAGATCTCTCCCTATTCTGTAAACAGAGTTTTCCACAAGGAAGGCGACCTACTGTCTCTGGATCACCAGGACCACCTCGCCCACACGGAATCCCCACCAGGTCATTTCCGTTTCATTGATGACGGTGTCCTCGGTGACACGGTACATCCAGTCATCCATTCGGACGTTGTAGGTGCTTCCTCCGAAGGACACTTCCAACACGTAGTTCATGTGGATGGCATTGCCCTCGAACTCCATGAAACCCGGCTCTGTCACATCCCCAGCCGTGGCGTGATAGCCGCCGTCACGGGGCTCCAGGGTCCAGACGCGCGTGTCGGTCTCACCATCGCTGTACGTGAACACCTCGTCCAGGGTACCCACGCCCTCCTCATCCCATGACGCATCAATGGTGGCATCGAAATGGCGGATCACCTCGCCGGAACGGTTCTTCACCACACCACGGGCGGTCAGCTCACCCTGGAAGAACTCACTGGGCACCAGCTCCGGCTCCTGGCCCGCATAGTCGTTGATTGCGGGGCCGGAGCAGGCCGCCAGAAAGGGCAGGACCAGAAAAAGAAGCCCGTAGACGCGGCGGGCTGGATGTATGACTGCCATGGGCTGAACCTCCATCGGAATGAGTGACTGTTACTGGATACGTGGGTTTTCCCGGGAGGGTTCATTGGGTGGCCGCAGTGACGTACACAGATGTACACGTCGCCATTGGCTCGAATGACGGAGCTGTCAGAAACTGTCTTCACAGTAAACAGATGGGAGGGTCCGAGATGGCAAGCTACAAGGCGCCTCTGACCGACGTGAATTTCCTGCTCAACGAAGTGTTCGACTACCCCAGTCACTACCAGCGCCTGAGCAACGGGGCCGAGGCGACACCGGACATGGTGGACGCCATTCTCGGTGAATGTGCCAAGTTCTGTGAGAACACTCTGTTTCCGCTCTACCAGAGCGGCGACCAGGAAGGCTGCAAACTGGTGGATGGCGAGGTTAAGACCCCGGCCGGCTACAAGGAAGCCTACGACGAATACGTGGCCGGTGGCTGGCAGGGCCTCTCCAGCCTGGAGGAATACGGCGGCCAGAACCTGCCCGCCTCCCTGGGCCTGATGAAGCAGGAGATGATGGGCACCGCCAACTGGCCCTTCAGCATGTACCCGGGTCTGTCGATGGGGGCCATGAACACCCTGCAGCTTCATGGTGATGAGGATCAGCGCCAGACCTACCTGACGCCGATGACCGAGGGCCGCTGGACCGGAACCATGTGCCTGACCGAGCCCCAGTGCGGCACCGATCTTGGCCAGGTCCGCACCAAGGCTGTCCCCCAGGAGGACGGCAGTTACCGCATCACCGGCACCAAGATCTTCATCTCCTCCGGAGACCATGACCTGGCCGAAAACATCGTACACATCGTGCTGGCACGCACCCCGGAGGCGCCCAAGGGCACCAAGGGCATTTCCCTGTTCATCGTGCCCAAGTACCTGCCGGACGGGAAGGGCAACGCGGGCGAGGCCAACGGGGTTTCCGTGGGCGCGCTGGAAGAGAAGATGGGCATCAAGGCCTCGGCCACCTGCACCATGAACTTCGATGACGCCAACGGTTACATGGTCGGGGAGGAGAACAAGGGCATGGAGTGCATGTTCACCTTCATGAACACGGCCCGGATCGGTACCGCCATCCAGGGCGTGGGTCCGGCCGAACTCTCCTACCAGAATGCCCTGGCCTACGCGAAGGAGCGTCGCTCCATGCGTGCACTCTCTGGCAAGAAAGAGCCGGAGCAGGTGGCGGACAGCCTGATGTACCACGCGGACGTGCGCCGCATGCTGCTGACCCAGAAGGCGGTGGCTGAAGGCGGGCGGGCCATGCTCTATGATGCCGCTCAGTACGCGGATCACATGGTCTGCGGCCACCTGGAGGAGGACACGAAGAAGATCCAGAAGTACGACGACAAGCTCGGCTTCCTGACCCCGATCCTCAAGGGCTTCCTCACCGAGAAGGGTTATGAGGCCACCAACCTGGGCATGCAGGTATTCGGCGGCCACGGCTACATCAAGGAGCACGGCATGGAGCAGATCGTGCGCGACACCCGGATCGCCACCCTCTACGAGGGCACCACCGGCATCCAGGCGCTCGACCTGCTCGGCCGCAAGGTGCTGATGATGACACAGGGCGGCGCGGTGCGTGACTTCACCCTGCGCATGAGCAACGAGGCGCGCAAGCACCTCACCGACAGCACCCTGCGGCCCTGGGCCTGGCAGATCCTCAAGCTGGCAACCCAGTGGAACTGGCTGACGTTCCGGCTGATGGTCATCGCCCGCAAGGACCGCGACATGGTTTCGGCGGCCGCGCATGACTTCCTGATGTACAGCGGCTATGTCTACATGGCCTTCATGTGGCTGCGCATGGCGGCCGCCGCGCGCCAGGGCCTGGCCGAGGGCGGCGACCAGAGTGAGGATTTCTACAACGCCAAGCTCGCCACCGCTGAATTCTACTTCGAGCGGATGCTGCCACAGGCCCAGGGCCATGCCGACAGCATGCTGAGCCCCAGCGATACCCTGATGCAGCTGGGTAACGAGGCCTTCGCCTTCGATTATTGAACCTCTTTTACCCCTCCCCTGCCGGCCTCCGGGCCGGCTTTTTCATCTCAACCCCCCAGCGGCACCCTGAGGGTCATGCGCACATCGCGCCCGGGGCTCAGCGCATAGCCTTTGTAGGTATCCAGAAAGTCCCGGTAGGTCTTATCCGTCAGATTCCGCACTTCGAGGCTGAACCGCATGGGCGCGCCCGTAACGCCATCCACGGAAAAGCCCAGGGCCAGGTCCGCGACAGTATAGGCATCGGTCGATGCCGTGCCGAAGGGGGCGTTGTCGAACTGGGCGAAGGGTTCACCCGGGGCTGCCTCCCTGGAAGCGTTATGCCGGAGACCCAGGCGGACATAGGGACTGCGGGCCCATCCCCAGTTCCCGGGTGTCCAGGTTCCTTCGACCAGCAGTTCGTCAGCCGGCTGGAGTGGCAGGTCCTCACCGGTCTGGTCGTTTTCACCGTCAACGGCACTATAGGTGGTACTCAGCTCGAGCGTTTCAGTCATCTGTGCCCGGGCTGTCAGTTCCACGCCGGTGAGGACGGCGTCGGTCTGCTGGTACTGGAACACCGGCAGAGCGTCCTGCGTATTGCCCGTGTCGTGAAGGTAGATGTAGTTGTCAATCGCATTGCGGTAAACCGTGGCACTGGCAGACGTTTGGTGGGAACGCCACCGGAGCGACAGGTCGGTATTCAGCGATTTCTCAGCGTCCAGGTCGTCATTGCCCTTCTGGACCGCCGCAACACCAGCATGCACCCCGTCCGCATGGAGTTCGAAAAGGGTCGGCGCCCGGAAACCACGCCCGATGTTACTGGCAAGCGTCAGGTTATCGGTCAGGGCATAGGAACCACCGAACGAGCCCGATGTCACCGAGTAGTCATTGGAGTCACTGCCTGAGAACGAAGTCGGCGCCGCCGTCTTGCTGCTTTTCGCAATGGTCTCGGTCCAGTCCTGCCGCAACCCAGCCTGCAGGGTGAGACGCCCCAGTGTGCGCTCCTCAAAGGCAAACAGGCCGACATTGTTCACCCGACCTCCGGGCGTCAGCTGGGTGGTGCCCCGGGAGACCTGTTGCTTGGTGCGGTATTCAATCCCCATGCGCCCGGCGTCGAGAAACGCCAGTTGGCCGTGTCTGGCCTCGAGACGGGTGGTGTACTGGTCGAATTCAATGTCGAGGGTCCCATCAAACAGCGCATCCCTCGGGACACCGGCCGCGTTCGACTGGCGCAGGTTATTCTGCCATGCCAGGGTTGGCTGAAGGGTCCAGGTGTCATTGACCGGCAGCGTGGCGTCCAGACGAAGCTCGTCGTTCTCCAGATTCTGGCCGATGCCCTCCGGGCCCTGGCCAGGCGGCTTGTTGCCGGCCGGGGGCGGCAGCAGGAAGTTGTGTTCATTGCGCCATCCGGTATAGCGCATCCGGACCTCGCCGAAGGCCCCACGATAACCGACGCCGAGTTGACCGTTGGTCTGGTCAAAGTCCGTGTACTCCAGTGATCCGGTGTAGGCGGGTGCCCGGCGTTTGCCGGCGTCACTGGGAGGCGGCGGGAAGAAGGTCCGGTCATCCGGCACGGTGACATCCCCGGCGTCCCGGTGAATGATGCCAGCGGCAAAACTCCAGTGCTTCCCCTGGCTGGTTCCCTTGAGCCCGAGGTCATTCTGGTCGTTGTTGGTAGCATGCCCCAGTAGCGCCTCGCCCCTGTTGTGACGGGATCCATCACTGCTGAAAGTCAGTGGCAGGGGTTGTACATCCACCGCACCGCCCAGCGCATCGGACCCGTAAAGGATGCTGGACACGCCACGAACCACCTCAATACGCTCGCTCAGGAAGGGTTCAACGTTGGGTGAATGCCGGGTCCCAAACTGCTGGTGGTCCACGGCAATACCGTCGGACAGGATCCGCACCCGATTACCGGACAGGCCACGGATCACCGGCTTACCAGCCTGATTGCCGGCACTGACGGTATCGACCCCGGGAAGGTGATCCAGCGTCTGGCCAAGAGTGGCGCTTTCGCGGCGATCCTTGTCCTCGCCCTGCAGGACGTCAATCTGGGCGGCCTGCATCAGTGGCGAACCGGGAGCGGGCGCGACGGCTTCCACAACGACCTCATTCAGGGCCATCACCCCGGTGTTCGTATCCTGTCCCAGCGCCAACGCGGGTGCCATTGCAAGACCCAGAACGCCCATGGTGCCCGGGATGGCATCGGATAGCCGCCCGGCATTGAAGGGTTTCAATTGCATGGGTTCTCCTTACGACGTTATATCATTACTTCTTTAAACGGTATTCCAGCGACCACGCCCTCTATCAGATGTGTTGAACTGGAATCCGATCTGGTGCCCTATGATGAATAAACGGATGTTATAACATAACCTTAATAGGCACAACCTGATCGGCAATGATTCAGGCGGCTGATGAATCGCTTGGGTAGGAGTTATTTTCCGATGCAGAAGGAGCTGAAGATTTCGCCCAGGAGCTCATCGGGCGTCATGGCCCCGGTGATTTCGCCAAGCGCGTCCTGAGCCTGACGCAGATCCTCGGCCAGCAGTTCGCCGGCACCGAACTCGCTGAGCTGGGTCTGGCCCTGGACGACCATGGAACGCGCGCGCTCCAGGGCATCAAGATGACGCCGACGCGCCATGTAGCGCCCTTCAGCAGCAGTCTGATAGCCCATGCAGTCCTTCAGGTGTTCCCGCAGGGTGTCGACGCCCTCCCCGGACTGCGCGGATAGGCGGATGACGGGAGTGCCATCGTGGTCGGTGAACCCGGGCGTTTCTCCCGAGAGATCCGCCTTGTTGCGGAGGACGGTAACCGGGAGTCCTTCCGGCAACTGGCGTGGCAGACCGGTTCGGAGGGTCGCGGGATCAGTATCCGGCGTTGTGACGCTGTCCACCAGCAACAGGACCCGGTCGGCCTTCTCGATCTCGGCCCAGGCCCGGTCGATGCCGATGCGTTCCACTTCATCGGCGCTGTCGCGCAGGCCCGCGGTGTCAATGATGTGCAGCGGCATGCCGTCAATCTGGATCTGCTCTCGCAGCACGTCCCGGGTTGTGCCCTCGATTTCGGTCACGATGGCTGTGTCCTGGCCGGACAGGGCATTCAGGAGGCTGGACTTGCCGGCGTTGGGTTTTCCGGCGATGACCACCTGCATGCCGTCCCTCAGCAGTGTGCCCTGATGGGCTTCCTGGACAGTGCGGTCCAGTGATTCCAGCAGGGCCTGGAGATCCGCGGCAACCTTGCCGTCACCGAGGAAATCCACATCCTCGTCCGGGAAATCGATGGCCGCCTCCACATAGACCCGGAGCTGGACCAGTTCCTCAATGAGTCCCGAGACCACCCTGGAGAAGGCACCCTGAAGGGATTGCAGGGCACTTCGAGCCGCCTGTTCCGAACTGCTTTCAATAAGATCGGCAATGGCCTCGGCCTGGGCGAGGTCCAGTTTATCGTTCAGAAAGGCGCGTTCCGAGAATTCCCCCGGGCGTGCAAGTCGGGCCCCCCTGGCCGTGGCGGAAGCCAGGATCCGGTCCATGAGGACGGGTCCGCCATGGCCCTGGAGTTCAAGGACATCCTCACCAGTAAAGGAATGCGGACCGGGAAAGTACAGGGCAATACCCTCATCCAGGACATCGCCCGTCTCATCCAGGAAAGGGCCATAGTGAGCATACCTGGGCCGGGGCTCAAACCCCAGGAAGGCTTGCGCCAGGACCAGGGCCTGTGGCCCCGAGAGGCGGATAACGCCAACACCCCCGCGGCCCGGAGGCGTAGCGAGGGCAGCGATGGTATCCCGGTCAGCACCGCTCATGGCGCGTCAGAGGATCAGCCCTTGGCGGACTTCCCCTGCTCCTTCTCGATCTGGCGGTAGATGAAGAACTGCTGTGCCATGGAGAGCACGTTGTTGCTCAGCCAGTACAGCACCAGGCCTGCCGGGAACCACAGGAAGAAGAAGGTGAACATGATCGGCAGCAGCTTCATCACCTTCGCCTGTACCGGATCCGGTGGTGTCGGGTTCAGCTGCATCTGCAGGAACATCGAGCCGCCCATCAGGATCGGCAGGATGAAGTACGGATCCATCACCGAGAGGTCGTTGATCCACAGCATGAAGGGTGCGTGGCGCAGCTGAACACTCTCGAACAGCACCCAGTAGAGGGAGATGAACACCGGCATCTGCACCAGTATCGGCAGGCAGCCGCCCAGTGGGTTGATCTTCTCCTTCTTGTAGAGATTCATCATCTCCTGGGAGAGCTTCTGGCGATCATCGCCGTACTGTTCCTTGAGACGCTGCATCTCCGGCTGGACACGGCGCATGTTGGCCATGGAACGGTAACTGGTGGCCGAAAGCTTGTAGAACGCCAGCTTAACCACGACAGTCAGCAGGATGATGGCAACACCCCAGTTGCCGGTCAGGCCATGGAACCAGTCCAGGAGGTAGAACAGGGGCTGGGAAATGAAGAACAGCCAGCCAAAGTCGACCGTGCGGTCCAGGTTGGGCGCAATGCCCTGGAGACGCTCGATGATCTTGGGGCCGACGTAGACCCTGGAACTGATCTCTTTCTCTTCACCCGGAGCGACTTTGGTACCGGGACTGACAAAGCCCATGACATGGAGGTTACTGCCACGCTGGCGGGTCTGGTAGCGATGGGTCTCATCCTGGTCCGGGATCCAGGAGCTCATGAAGTAATGCTGGAGGAAAGCGATCCAGCCCCCCTCGACCTGGCGGTTCAGGGGGGTTTCCTTCAGATCCGAGAACTCGTACTTGGTATAGGGCTCCTGGGGTGTGCTCAGAACCATGCCGAGGAAAGCCTGGACGCCAAGGATCCTCTGGCCGGTGGGATCGCCACTTTCATCACGGACGATACGACCGGAGAAGTATCCGTTCCAGGGCTCACTGGAATTGTTCCGTATATGGTAGCTGACCTTCAGGCGGTAGTGATCACGCTCGAAGGTGTAGCGTTTGATGATCTGTACCCCGGAATCCGTTTTATGGGTCAGATCCACGGTCAGCTTGTCTTCACCTTCCTCCAGACGATAGCTGTCGGAGTCGCTGTTGAAGGTCAGATTCCCGTGGCCGCGTGCGGAACCACCATCACCTAGAAGACTGCTTTCAAGGATGTAGGTGAGTTCCTCGTCACTCCGGAGCAGCTGCAGGGGCTTGTCCGACTTCAGAGTTCGGGTGTGCTCGGGCAGCCAGGCTTCCACAAGATGGCCGCCGTTGAGGCTGATGCGGGCATCCAGAACGTCCGTTTTCACCCGGATGGTGTCACTGCTGTCGGCGGTCGCGCCGGACCCGGTCGCTTTACTGCTGGTCTGCTGCCCGGCCGACGCCATGTCAGATTCCGGGCGCTCAAAACCATCGCCGCTATCGCTGCTGTTCGGAGGTTGCTGGCTCTGGGTGCCCGGATCGGCGGGAGCGGACTCCTCGGCAGCCACGGGTTCGGTGGAAACGGGCTGCTGGTGATAATCCTCGTTCCAGGCCATGACGAGGAGGTAGCTGACTATGGCCAGACCGAGCCATATGGCGACGCGGGGGATATCCATGGATTGGGTCATCCTTTGCGTGAACAGGATTGATGGGTCGGGGAAACCCCTGGAACCGGATCATAACCGGAGGTGCCCCAGGGATGGCATCGGAATAGGCGGTGCAGCGCGTAGTAACCACCGCGGATCATGCCGTGCTGCTCGATGGCGCTCACGGCGTATTCGGAACAGCTGGGCGTATGCCGGCAGTGAGGGGGCATCAGTGGACTGATCCCGTACTGGTAGGCGCGAATCAGCAGAAGAAGCAGCCAGCGCATTGGGTTATCCCGTTTTTGCCGGAGACCGGGAGGTCGCCTGTTTGCCCAGCTTCCGCCACGCCCGGTCCAATTCCTGGAACAGTTCGGCATTGTCCATGGTATTGCCGCCGGGCCGGGCCAGGACAATGACGTCCAGAGCTGGCAGATCGTGCTGTCGATGCCTGAAGGATTCCCGTACGGCACGCTTGAACTGGTTGCGTGCTGTGGCCTTGGGCAGATGCCGGCGGGCCACGATGATGCCCAAACGGGGCAATGCCCGGGATTCGTCGGAACTCCGGGCAAGCATCAGGAATCCACGGCTGCCGGCCCTGAACTCGACACTGTCGAATACCCGCGTGTAATCACGACTGTTGAGCAGTCTTGCCTGGCGGGGAAATCGGAAGTCAGGCGGCAACTGGACGGGTTCAGACGCTGAGGCGCTTGCGACCCTTGGCACGGCGGCGCGCAATCACTTTGCGACCGTTCTGGGTTGCCATGCGGGCACGGAAACCATGGGTCCGTTTGCGCTTGAGGTTACTCGGCTGAAAGGTTCGTTTCATGGTGATGGTCCTGTTCAGGGCTGCGAATGTCGGAACGATGGTTTCGGCCGATGGTCCGAACACGGAGCTGCCACCGGGATGCGGGATTCTAGTCAATTTGTGGCGTTCAGACAATGGGCAGCGTTGACGGAAAAGCTGGGCAGTTACAGTAGAAACAAAGTTCTTATCTTTAATGAATCAATAAGACTGTTGTTACTGTTATTAGGGAAGCGGATTTCTGTGGATAACCGGTTACCAGCGGCTGGTGACGCCGTTTGAAGCTGGGGACGGTTCTGTTCAGTTGCGCTTGGCAAACTGGGACTAAGAGGGGGGATGGAATGGGTATAACCGGGGGTCCCTGGCCGGGGGTCGGGTTATCAAGGGGTCTGTCCGGGGTTTATACGGTCGTGAACACACGGTGTTTGCACAGGCTTCTGTGGAAAAGTCGTTTTAAGGAGAATTGATCTGTAATTTTGTGCACGACTCTGTTTTTAAGTTGGTAGTTTTCTGACTTAAAAAGAAAAAGTTATCAACAGGGTGTTTATATCGTTGGCCTGGGGGCTTTTACAGACGGTGGGCGGAGCGTAGAATACCGCTCTTGCCGGGGAGAGACCCGTCCGAAGAAGAACAATGCGAGGTCAGCAGTCGTGGCACAGGAAATCTGGCAGCAGTGTCTGGAGCTGTTACAGGATGAGTTCCCCGCCCAGCAGTTCAATACCTGGTTGCGTCCGTTGCAGTCCCGCGACGACGGAGGGTCTCTGGTGTTGCTTGCACCCAATCGGTTTGTGCGCGACTGGGTGAGCCAGAAATATCTGGATCGCATTGAGGAGGTCATCCGGGACCTGAATGGCGCCAAGGGGCTTCAGGTCGAGGTCAAGGTGGGGTCAGCGGAGGAAAACCGGTCCCGGCCGACCCATTCCTCCAGTAATCGCAGTGACAGGGCGACGAAGCGACAAACAGCGGTCAGCGCGGGTTCCGAGGTGGAGTCCGCCAGCGCGGAAGTGGCACCGCCGGTGAACGATGCCGAACTGAACACCGCTGATGAACGCCCGGTAGAGGATTCACCCGTGGCGGCGCGCATTGCCGGGCGTGCCAATGGTGGACGTGATGACCGCCGGGCGAATGTCGAAGGCGGTGTCCAGCACAGTGAGACCTTCCTGAATCAGCAGTTCACGTTTGGGACCTTTGTTGAGGGCAAGTCCAACCAGCTGGCGCGGGCCGCGTCCAGCCAGGTAGCGGAAAACCCGGGGGGATCCTATAACCCGCTGTTTCTCTACGGCGGCGTGGGTCTGGGCAAGACCCACCTGATGCACGCCGTGGGCAACGAGATCGTGCGCCGCAATCCCGGGGCACGCGTGGCCTACCTTCGCTCCGAGCGCTTTGTGGCGGACATGGTCAAGGCGCTGCAGCTCAACGCCATCAATGACTTCAAGCGCTTTTACCGGTCCCTCGATGCCCTTCTGATCGACGATATCCAGTTCTTCGCGGGCAAGGAGCGCTCCCAGGAGGAGTTCTTCCACACCTTCAATGCGCTGCTTGAGGGCGGCCAGCAGGTGATCCTGACCTGTGACCGGTTCCCCAAGGAGATCGTGAACATGGAGGAGCGGCTCAAGTCCCGGTTCGGCTGGGGCCTGACGGTCATGGTGGAACCACCCGAGCTTGAGACCCGCGTGGCAATCATCATGAAAAAGGCGGAGCAGGCACAGGTCAGCATCAGCAACGAAGCGGCCTTTTTCATCGCCCAGAAGATCCGGTCCAACGTGCGCGAGCTGGAGGGGGCGCTGAAGCTGGTTATCGCCAATTCCCACTTCACCGGCCAGCAGATTACACCGGCATTCATCCGGGAAAGTCTCAAGGACCTGCTGGCGCTGCATGAGAAGCAGGTCAGCATCGACAATATTCAGCGGACCGTGGCAGAGTACTACAAGATGAAAGTGGCGGATCTGCACTCAAAGCGCCGCACACGCTCGATCACACGGCCCCGCCAGATGGCGATGGCACTGGCCAAGGAGCTGACCAGCCACAGCCTGCCCGAGATCGGCGATGCCTTTGGTGGCCGGGACCACACCACGGTCCTGCACGCCTGCAAGAAAATCGAGGAACTGCAGGAATCGGACGCCAATATCCGCGAGGATTACCAGAACTTCCTCCGGCTTCTGACCACCTGAATCACTGACAAACCCACATCCGAACCAGGCGGAATCCGATAATCATGAAAATCCGGACCAGTCGCGAATCCCTTCTCGAGCCACTCCAGGCAATCGCCGGTGTGGTTGAAAAGAAACAGACCATGCCCGTTCTGTCGAACGTACTGCTGGTGGCCGAGGGCGAGGCCCTGACGCTGACCGGGACCAATATGGAGGTGGAACTGGTTGCCACCGTAACCGACCTGGAAGTGGAACAGGAAGGCCGCATTACGGTGCCGGCGCGCAAACTGGTGGATATCTGCCGGTCGCTTCCGGAAGCAGCGGATGTGACGCTGGCCCTGGAAGGGGATCGCATGCGGATCCGGGCGGGGGCGAGCCAGTTCACCCTGGCTACCCTGCCCGCGGATCATTTCCCGAACGTCGAGGACGATGAGGACAGCTTCACGCTCAATCTTGAACAGGGCAGCTTCCAGAGTCTGCTCAGCAGTACCGCCTTTGCCATGGCGCAGCAGGACGTTCGCTACTATCTCAACGGGCTGCTGCTCGAGATCGGGGATGACGCCATACGGGCAGTTGCGACGGACGGGCACCGTCTGGCCCTGTCGAATCTGTCCGCCCCTACCTATCTGGATGAGACACGACAGATCATTGTGCCGCGTAAGGGCGTTCAGGAACTCATCCGGTTGTTGGACGACAGTGAAAAGAATGTGGCGGTGACCATCGGCGGTAGCCACATACGGGCAACAGTGGACGGGTTCACTTTCACCTCCAAGCTCATCGAGGGTCGTTTCCCGGACTACAACCGGGTGATTCCCAGTGGCGGTGACAAGACCGTGATCGCGGATCGTGAGACGTTGCGCAGCATTCTTCAGCGCGCCGGAATCCTGTCCCACGAGAATATCCGTGGTGTGCGGCTGGAACTCGAGCCCGGTGAACTGCATGTCTACGCCAATAACCCGGATCAGGAGCAGGCGGAGGACACCATGGCGGTGGAATACCAGGGTGAGGCGCTGCAGATCGGGTTCAATGTGGGGTATCTGATCGATGTGATGAACGTCATCCGTGAGGATCAGGTCCGGATCGTTCTGTCCGGGCCCAATGCCAGTGCGCTGATTGAGAGCACTGGCCCGGATGACAATCTGTACGTTGTGATGCCGATGCGTCTTTAATCGTTTCCAGATTGGACTGACAGGGAAGCTTGGTAATGAGTGTACTGATTCAGAATAGCCCGCTAGCGGGTCGCAACAGAGGCAAACGAGCCCCTGACGAGGAAGGTAGGACGCTGGGGAGCAATCCCGCACGTGTCCTTGGGGATGGCATCAAGGGCGCGTTCCGGATCGGGCAGACGGCCATGGTGGTCGGAGGTCAGGGGGTTCGCTGGCTGCGGGGTGACCGTCATCCCCTGCCGTGGCTGATGCGGGATACCTTTGAGAGGCTTGGCGCGACCTATATCAAGCTGGGTCAATTCATCGCGTCCTCCCCGACGTTCTTTCCCCGTGAGTATGTGGATGAATTCCAGAACTGTCTGGATCAGACGCGCCCCCTGCCCTATGCGGTGATGGAGCGGATCCTGAGGGAAGAGCTGGGCAGTGCGGTGGATACGGAATTCACCCGCATTGACCGGACGCCATTGGCTTCCGCATCGATTGCGCAGGTTCACGGTGCCCGGCTGACCAATGGGGAAGAAGTGGTACTTAAGATCCAGAAGCCGGGTGTATCCAACATCCTGCTTACCGATCTCAACTTCCTCTACGTATCAGCCCGCGTTGTGGAAACCCTGGCACCGAAGCTCGCGTGGACATCGCTTTCCGGGATCATCCAGGAGATCCAGCGGACCATGATGGAGGAATGCGATTTCGTCCAGGAGGCCAATAACCTTGAGGCGTTCCGGGAGTTCCTTGATCGCACTGGTAACACTGAAGCTACGGTTCCGCGGGTTCATCGCAGGCTGAGTACTGGGCGGGTTCTGACGATGGAGCGCTTCCACGGCGTACCACTGACGGACCTGGATACCATCCGGCGCTACAGTGACGACCCGGAACGGACACTGATTACGGCCATGAACACCTGGTTTTCCAGCCTGACACAGTGTGAGTTTTTCCACGCTGACGTTCACGCTGGCAACCTGATGGTGCTGGAGGATGGTCGGGTCGGTTTCATCGACTTCGGAATCGTTGGGCGCATTGATCCCGACACCTGGACGGCGGTGTCCGACTTCATGGGCGCGCTGATGAACGCCGATTTCGGGGCCATGGCGGATGCCATGGCCAGGATCGGGGTGACGAGGGAAGGAGTGGATATCGAGGCTCTGGCGCGGGACCTCTCCGGCCTTCAACAGCACATGGAGACGGTTGTTCCGACGGATCCGCAGGAGATGCCCGATATCGAAACACTCTCCGAGGAAACGGACGATGACGTGAATGAGCTGCTGATGGATCTGGTCCGGGTGGGCGAGGATCACGGTCTTCACTTTCCACGCGAATTCGCGCTACTGATCAAACAGTTCCTGTATTTTGACCGCTACGTTCACATACTGGCGCCGGAAATGGATATGTTTCTGGATGAACGCCTTAACATGCTCCATTGAGGCTCAGGCAGATGGCACTTTTCCCCCAGCTTGTTACCTCCACCCTGGCGCTCTGGCGAGGCACCGCGATCCGCGCTCCTGACGGGGATCAGCCGGAACAGCCGCTGCAGCTGTTTGATATGGAGGGCTGCCCTCACTGCCGTCTGGTGCGGGAAACACTTACGGAGCTGGATCTGGATGCGGTGATCTATCCGTGTCCGAAAGGGGGTGACCGGTTCCGGAACCGGGCTCGCGAACTGGGCGGACGTGAACGCTTTCCGTTGCTGGTGGATCCCGAACAGGGAGAAGTTCTCTACGAAAGCCGGCGCATCAGGCGCTATCTGTGGGAGCGTTACGGTCACGGACGGGTTCCCGGGGTGAGCAGCCGGCTACCGCTTGATAAAGGGCGTGTTGTAATGGCCACCGCCTCCAGGCTTGGTCGGGGGCTTTACGCGAAGCCGGCCCGTCGGCCCGAGCGGCTTCTGGAACTCTACAGTTTCGAGTCCAGCCCGTATTCCAGGGAAGTACGCGAACTGCTGTGCGAACTGCAGCTTCCCTATGTAATCAGGAACTGTGGTAAATCGTCGGGGAGTGAGTTTGTCCTTCCTGCGGTCCGTGACCGGCTTGGACTTGAATACCAGCCACGCTCCCGCAATCGTATGGAACTGCTGGACAGAACGGGCCGTGTTGCCGTGCCTTATCTGGTGGACCCGAACCAGGGAACGGCAATGTATGAAAGCGAAACGATACTGGCGCACCTCCGCGATCATTACCAGATCTGATCCATGGCGCTGCGTGAGCTCCATCTTCATCACTTCCGCAATATTGAGCAGCAGAAACTCCAGTTCTCTTCCGACCTCAATCTGATTTATGGCGCTAACGGGAGTGGTAAAACCAGCCTACTCGAGGCGATCTACTATCTTTCCACTGCCCGCTCTTTTCGCACATCCAATCACCGTCGTGTTGTGCAGGAGGGATCCCGGTCACTGACCCTTTTCGGTGTGGTGACGGATCCGGTAAGGGGATCGCTCCGGATTGGACTGGAGCGGGAGCCCGGGGATGCAAACGGCGTCCGTCTGCAGCGTAACGGGGAGGTAGTGCGCTCGGTCTCTGAGCTCGCGAGACTTTTGCCTGTCTCAGTGATTGAACCCGGGACTTTTGAGCTGGTTGCCGGAGGGCCGGGTAATCGGCGGCGTTTTCTGGATTGGTTGGTGTTCCACGTGGAACATTGGTTCAGTGGCGTCTGGCAGGAAGCACAGAGAGCCCTTAAACAACGCAATCACCTGCTCCGGCATGGTATAATTGATCACTCGTCCATCGGCCCCTGGAACGCCAGAGTGGCGGAGCTCGGTGAGCGATTGAATCAGGGGCGTCAGGCGGGTTTCGACCGGTTTTACAATGAGTTCGAATCGATCCGCGCCAGGTCACAGGCGGAATGGCTCAACAGCGTTTCCCTGGCTTTCAGTCCAGGTTGGGATTCGAGTAACGGCCTGGCTTCGGTTCTGGAAAGCAATCTTGAGGCGGAGGCCCGTGCCGGTTTCAGTCTCTATGGCCCGAATCGGGCGGATATCCGCGTCCGGGTCGGCAAACAGCCCGCCGGGGAGGTATTGTCCCGCGGCCAGCAGCGATCCCTGGTGGTGCTTATGAAGCTGGCTCAGATGCGGGTGCTGCAATCCGTGGGCTGCGAGGGTATCTGCCTCCTGGATGATATCCATGCGGAGCTTGATGGCGAAAATCAGGCTCTTCTGGCCGGTGAACTGCTGGCCCTGAACACACAGGTTTTTCTTACCGGGATCACTGCTCCGAATGAAGGAGCTCTCGGTCACCTGATGCACAAACATGAACCTGCGATGTTCCACGTGGAACATGGCCGATTCACGGAACAATGAACGCCAAGCTGGGGGAACCCTGCGAATGTCTGATTACACCTCTACAAGCATCAAGGTACTCAAGGGTCTGGATGCCGTGCGCAAACGGCCCGGCATGTACATCGGCGACACCGATGATGGAACCGGTCTCCACCACATGGTCTTCGAGCTGGTGGACAATTCCATCGACGAGGCTTTGGCAGGGTTCTGTTCCGAGATTGGCGTTGTCATCCATCCGGATGAGTCCGTAACCGTCCGGGACGATGGTCGTGGTATTCCCACGGACCTTCATGAGGAAGAAGGCGTTTCCGCCGCCCAGGTCATTATGACCGTCCTCCATGCCGGCGGTAAGTTTGACGACAATACCTATAAGGTGTCCGGGGGTCTGCATGGCGTGGGCGTGTCCGTGGTCAACGCCCTCTCCTCGACACTCAAGTTAACGATCCGCCGCAGTGGCAAGGTCCATGAACAGGTCTACCACGACGGGATTCCGGAGGAGCCGCTCCGGATCGTTGGCGATACGGAAGCTTCCGGCAGCGAAGTCCACTTCATTCCCTCCACCGAAACCTTCACGAATATCGAGTTCCATTTCGATATCCTGGCCAAGCGGTTGCGGGAACTCGCCTTCCTCAACAGTGGTGTAAGGATCCGGCTGACCGATGAGCGCAGCGGCAAGGATGAGGTTTTCGAGTACGAAGGTGGACTCAGGGCTTTTGTTGAGCACCTGAACACCAACAAGACGCCACTGAACCGGGTATTCCATTTCACCCGGGAACGCGAGGACGGCATCGTGGTGGAAGTGGCGATGCAATGGAACGACGCGTTCCAGGAAAACATCTTCACCTTCACCAACAATATTCCCCAGCGTGATGGCGGTACCCACCTTGCCGGATTCCGGGCGGCATTGACCCGGACCCTGAACTACTACATGGAGCAGGAAGGGCTGCTCAAGAAACTCAAGGTGAACACCTCCGGGGACGACGCCCGCGAAGGTCTGACCGCGATCATCAGCGTTAAGGCGCCGGACCCCAAGTTCTCGTCCCAGACCAAGGACAAGCTGGTTTCCTCTGAGGTCAAGACGGCCGTCGAGCAGGAGATGAACCAGCAGTTCACGGACTACCTCCAGGAATATCCCCAGGAGGCCAAAACCATCGTCAACAAGATGGTTGATGCCGCCCGGGCCCGGGAAGCCGCCCGCAAGGCCCGCGATATGACACGCCGCAAGGGCGCTCTTGATGTCGCGGGTCTGCCGGGTAAGCTGGCGGATTGCCAGGAAAAGGATCCAGCACTTTCCGAACTCTTCATCGTGGAGGGTGATTCCGCGGGCGGTAGCGCGAAACAGGGGCGTGAACGCCGCACCCAGGCCATCCTGCCACTCAAGGGCAAGATCCTGAACGTGGAGAAGGCACGTTTCGACAAGATGCTGTCCTCGGTGGAGGTGGGCACGCTGATCACCGCCCTCGGCTGTGGTATCGGCCGTGAGGATTACGATCCCGACAAGCTCCGCTACCACAGCATCGTCATCATGACGGACGCGGACGTGGATGGTTCCCACATCCGTACCCTGCTTCTGACCTTCTTCTACCGGCAGATGCCGGAACTCATAGAGCGCGGCCATGTCTTCATCGCCATGCCGCCCCTGTACAAGGTCAAGCGTGGCAAGCAGGAACAGTACCTCAAGGACGAGAAGGCCAAGACGGCCTACGTCACACAGTCCGCGCTGGAAAACGCCGCTCTCTATGTGAATCCCGAGGCACCGCCTCTGGCAGGCCAGGCGTTGGAAGACCTGGTCCACGAATACCAGAGCGTGATGGAGAACATTGAGCGGCTTACCCGTGTCTATCCGGAACGGGTGCTCCAGGAGATGGTCACCCACAGGACACTGACGACCGAGGACCTCAAGGACCCAGAAACCATCCAGAAGTGGGTGGCGGAACTGGGAGAACGCCTGGTGCTGGATACCCGCACCGGTATCCGTTATGAGTTCTCAACCACTGAGGACACGGAACGCGGACTCACGCTGCCGAAGGTCACCCTCCTGATCCACGGCATTCCCTACGAATACGTGTTCCGCCATGAATTCTTCGAGTCGCCCTCGTACAGCGCGATCGCGCGCCTTGGTGAAAAACTTGATGGTCTGATTGAGCCGGGCGCTTACATCCAGAGAGGCGAGCGCCGGCATCCGGTGGACACCTTCGCGGGGGCCCTGGACTGGCTCATGCGCGAAGGCCAGAAGGGCCTGACCATCCAGCGGTACAAGGGTCTGGGTGAGATGAACCCGGACCAGCTCTGGGAAACCACCATGGATCCGGAGACACGCCGGATGATGAAGGTGACAATCGAGGATGCCATTGCGGCGGACCGGATCTTTACGACCCTGATGGGCGACGAGGTGGAGCCCCGCCGGGAATTCATCCAGACCAATGCGCTGGAAGTGGCAAACCTGGATATCTGAGGGTTACGAGTCCCAGGTATCCGGTTTCAGGGCCTGGAAGCGGGTGGCCAGATCCGCCAGGCGGTCGGGCAGGGATGGCCCGAAACACATCAACTCCAGCATCGGAAGCCGGGCCCAACGCTCCGTTTCCGCTGCCGGTGACAGCATCAACGGCCAGTGCCGCGCCAAAGCGGATTCCCCCTCCTCCCCGGTCCAGGCTTCGAGAATCAATACGGCGTCGTGTTCCACCATGCTGAGCGTCCGGACGCTCAGCTTCTCACCCGCAACCCTCTCTGAAGGCGCACTGATCCAGCCAAGCTGCGCGAACATGCTGTGGCAGGGGTGATCCGGCGCTGTCAGGCGGTACCGACCACGCCCGGTTTCCACCAGTACCAGAACCCGCGGACCCGGTACGTGCAGCCGGGCGCGCAGCCCCTCGAACGTTTCCCGGAAGCGCTGGGCAGGGACCATTTCACCCATGGTATTGCCAAGGATGCGGGCAATGCGTTTCAGGTTATCCTGGACATCGGATGCGCCGCGCGCTCCCTGAACCATGGAAAGGCGAGGCTGGTAGCGGGTAGGCAGCCAGGTCGGGCACAGGCTGGTCCCGCCGGCGATCTCGTGGGCCAGGATCAGGTCGGGGTCCGGCCCATCATCGCGTCCGAGATGCTGCCAGGGAACCAGCCGGTCCCCGAAGCCCAGTGCTCGGACGTAGTCCTCAATGACCGCATCACCGGCCATAACACGCCGGATCTGGGGCATCGTCGTGGCATGAAGGACCAGCGCGGTTTCGATGCAGGCACTGACGGTGGCCTGGAGTTCGGGCAGGAGGCGGGTGAAAGACTGGCTCATGGCGATTCAATGGTTCCTGTGGGGTCATCGAATCGCCAGTATTGCCGGCCTTTTTCTATATGTCAATGAGAATGGTTCGCACTAATGATAGCGATCTCCGGATCTTCCCTAGTCACTGCCAGTCTGCAGCAGTGAAATATCCGCGACCCTGAGGAACAGCTGCCTGAGTCGTTCCAGGAGTGCCAGCCGGTTGGCTCTCAGGCTGTCGTCATCCGCCATCACCATGACGTCGTTGAAGAACCGGTCCACCACCTCACGCAGCTGCGCCAGGGACTGGAGGCCGGCATCATAGTCGCCGCGGGCGAACAGCGGTTCGACCTGCTCTTCCTGGGACTGGAGCGCTTCATACAGTGCCCGCTCAGCCTCTTCCTGGAAACGTTCGGGATCCACGTTGCCGGCCCGGGTGCCGCCCTGTTTCTCAAGGATGTTGGAGACCCGCTTGTTGGCGGCTGCCAGTGCCTGGGCTTCCGGCAGGGCGATGAAGTTGTTCACCGCCAGAACGCGGCGATGGAAATCCAGGGGCTGGGTGGGCCGGCGTGCCTGGACCGCCAGGAAAACCTCCGCCGGAACCCCCTGGTCTTCGAAGCTGGCCCGGAACCGCTCAAGGATGTAGTCCACCACCGGATTGACCGGGTCGTTCACGGTAAGGCTGTTGAATTCCCTGGCGGCCCAACCGGCCAGCTCTTCGAGATCCAGGGTCAGTTCGCGTTCCACCAGTATGCGGATCACGCCCAGTGCCGCCCGGCGCAGTGCGTAGGGGTCACGTGTGCCGCTGGGGGGCTGGTTGATCCCGAACAGGCCCACCAATGAATCAAGCCTGTCCGCGAGCGCAACGCAGGCGCCAATGTCGGTCTGCGGCACACGGTCCCCGGCAAAGCCTGGCAGGTACTGTTCGCTCAATGCCCTTGCGACCGATTCGTCCTCACCATCATGACGTGCGTAATACTCGCCCATGACACCCTGGAGGTCGTCGAACTCCTGGACCATCTCGGTCAGCAGATCGGTCTTGCTCAGGGTTCCGGCACGCCGTGCCTTGTCCGGATCCGCGCCAATGCCCTCGGCAATACGCCCGGCCAGGGAGGCAATCCGGAGTGTCTTGTCGTGCAGGCTGCCCAGATCCTGCTGGAAGACAATGGGTTTGAGATCGTCCAGCCTGTCGATGAGCGGGGTTTTCCGGTCGGTATCGTAGAAGAAGGCGGCGTCCGCCAGCCGGGGCCGGATGACCTTTTCGTTGCCCGCGATCACCGCCGAGGGGTCGTGGCTCGCGATATTGGCCACTGTGATGAAACACGGCATCATGGTGTTATTGGCATCCACCACGTGGAAGTACTTCTGGTGTTCCTCCATGGAGGACACCAGGGCTTCCGGCGGTACGTCGAGGAATCGCTCCTCAAAACGGCCGAGCAGCGGTACCGGCCATTCACACAGCGCGGTGACCTCGTCCAGAAGGTCCGGATTGATGACCGCGCTACCTTTAGCCTGTTCTTCCGCCACACGGGTCACCCCGCTACGGATCGTCTCCCGGCGTGTCGCGAAATCCGGTTCAACCCAGCCGTGCTGGCGCAACACCAGTTCGTAATCCGCAGGCGTGGAGATGATGAGCTCACCCGGGTGATGGAAACGGTGACCACGCGTGGCCTGCTCGGCTTCGCAGCCCAGTACGGTGCAGGGTACTTCCTTACTGCCATAGAGCATGATCAGCCAGTGAACCGGGCGAACAAACTCCTCGCGGCGGGACCCCCAACGCATGCGCTTGGGGATGGGCAGTCCATTGAGCGCTTGCTCCACCATACCGGGAAGCAGCTCGGCCGTGGGGCGGCCTTTTTCCACGCCACGGTAGACCAGCCAGGCGCCTTTATCGGTCTCCATGGTGTCCAGCTCGTCCGGCTGGATGCCCAGGTTGCGCGCAAAGCCTTCCAGGGCGCGCGTGGGGTTGCCCTGATCGTCAAACGCCGCTTTCACGGCCGGGCCCTTCTTCTCGAAGGGAGTGTCCGGCTGGGCGTCCGCGAGCTTATTCACGCGTACGGCCAGTCGCCGGGGTGTGGCGAAGGTTTCGATCTCGCCGTACTCAATGCCCGCGTCCGCCAGCGCGCTGCGCAGGCCCTCCCCGAAGGATTCCGAAAGTGTCTTCAGCGCCTTGGGGGGTAATTCTTCCGTGCCGACTTCAACCAGGAAATCCGGTGTGGCCATGATCATGCCTCCTTCTGGGTGTCGTCGTCGGCGAGCAGTTCGCGCCGGATGGTCTCGTCCGCCATGGGGAAGCCGAGATCCCGGCGCCGGTCGTAATAGGCCCGGGCCACCGCCCGGGCCAGGGTGCGTACCCTCAGGATGTAGCGCTGGCGCTCGGTGACCGAGATCGCATGCCGGGCGTCCAGCATATTAAAGGTGTGGGAAGCCTTCAGAACCTGTTCGTAGGCCGGCAGGGGAAGGCCCGCATCGACCAGGCGCTGGGCCTCACGCTCATGCACCCCAAAGGCGTGGAACATGAACTCGACATCCGCCTGCTCGAAGTTGTAGTGGGACTGCTCGACCTCGTTCTGGTGGTAGACGTCGCCATAGGTTACTTCGCCGGCCGGTGTCCGCGTCCAGACCAGGTCATAGACGCTGTCCACCTCCTGCAGGTACATGGCGATGCGTTCCAGGCCGTAGGTGATTTCACCGGTCACGGGGTAGCATTCAATACCGCCCACCTGCTGGAAATAGGTGAACTGGGTGATCTCCATGCCGTTGAGCCAGACCTCCCAGCCCAGGCCCCAGGCCCCCAGGGTTGGCGACTCCCAGTTGTCTTCCACAAAACGGATGTCGTGCACCAGTGGGTCCAGGCCCAGGACCCGCAACGAGTCCAGGTACTGTTCCTGGATGTCGTCCGGCGAGGGCTTGAGCACCACCTGGAACTGGTAATAGTGCTGCAGCCGGTTGGGGTTCTCACCGTAGCGACCGTCCGTGGGGCGGCGGCTGGGTTGGACATAGGCGGCATGCCAGTTTTCCGGCCCGATACTGCGCAGGAAGGTGGCGGGATGGAAAGTCCCCGCGCCCACTTCCATGTCCAGCGGCTGCTGGATGATGCAGCCGCGCTCGGCCCAGAACTGCTGGAAGGCCAGGATCAGCCCCTGGAAGGTTGTTACATCGGGTTGTGCCTGTTCGCTCACGGCGTCCACCTGCTGGGGATTGAGGGGATCGGTTTCCCGTTCTACCAAAGGCGCGTATTATACGCTCCGCCTCCGGTTCTTAGGAAACCCCGGCCCGGGAGTCGTTCAAATTTCCATGAAAACCCTGCGCATCAGGGGCCTGCGCGCCCTGCTCTGGCTCATCGGTCACCTGCCGCTGGCGCTCGCCCAGTCGCTGGGCCGTGTTGTTGGCCTCTGTCTATGGGCCGCGCGCGATCGTACCCGCAAGGTAACCGAGCGCAGTCTCACCCTGGCCTATCCGGACATGCCGGAAGCCGAGCGCCGTACCCTGGCCCGCGACAGCCTGCGGGAGACCGGCAAGCTGATCGCGGAAATCCCCATCATGTGGGAAAGCCCAGTCCCGCGCTGCCTGGGCCTGATCCGTGAATTCGAGGGCCAGCATCTTCTGGACGAGGCACGGGCCGAGGGCCGCGGCGTGGTGCTGATCGTGCCCCATCTCGGCAACTGGGAACTGCTGGGGCTCTACTACTCCACCCGCTTTTCCATGGCCGCGCTCTACAGCCCGCCCAAGATGGCTGAGATGGAAGACTACATGTCGAAGGTGCGGGGTCGTGGTGGGTCGGAGCTGGTCCGGGCGGACCGCAAGGGGGTGCTGCGGCTGTTCAGCATCCTGCGCGAAGGCGGTGTTGTGGGGATACTGCCGGACCAGGTTCCGGATGCCAGTGGCGGCACCTACGCGCCCTTCTTTGGTATCGATGTTCTGACCATGAAGCTGGTTTCCCGCCTGGTTCAGAAAACCGGCGCCCGGGCTGTGGTGACCTATTGCGAACGGCTGCCTGGCGCCCGCGGTTTCCGCCTGGTTGCGGACGAGGCGGATCCACGGCTCTACGCGGCGGACACGGAGACCTCGGTGGCCGCCCTCAACGCCAGCGTGGAATCCGTTGTCCGGCGGATTCCGGAACAGTACCAGTGGGAGTACAAACGCTTCCGCAAGCAGCCATCCGGCAAGCCCAACCCCTACAGAGACCTCTGACGGAGCCATTGAGTGCGCGCCTACGCGGATAACGACTACCCGGGCGACTACCGCCCGGACTGGCGGGTGATCGCCAGCCTCTGGCCCTACCTGAAGGAATTCCGGGGCCGCGTTGGCATCGCGGCTGCCTGCCTGATCGTCGCCAAGCTGGCGACGGTGGCCACGCCTGTGGCACTGAAATACATCGTCGACCATCTGGACGCGAAAGACAGCGGCGACATGGTCCTCTGGATTCCGGTTCTCCTGGTGGTCGCCTACGGGTTGCTGCGCTTCAGCGGCACCCTGTTCAACGAGGTGCGCGACGCGGTCTTCGCGCGCGTCGCAGAGCGGGCCATGCGTCGTGTTTCGCTGCAGGTCTTCCGTCATCTGCACCGGCTGGAGCTGGGCTTTCACCTGGACCGCCGTACCGGGGGCCTCGCCCGGGATATCGAGCGCGGCACCAATGGCATCAGCTTCCTGCTGCGCTTCACGCTGTTCAACATCGTGCCCACTATCCTGGAACTGGTGATGGTCTGCGGCATCCTGTTGTTCGCTTTTGATCCCGGCTACATGCTGACCGTCCTGGTGGCCGTCGTGATCTACGTGGTGTTTTCGATCCGGGTCACCGAGTGGCGGACACGGTTCGTGCGCGAGGCGAACGCCAAGGACAACGAGTCCAACAGCCGTGCGGTGGACAGCCTGCTGAACTACGAGACGGTCAAGTACTTCAGCAACGAGGACTTTGAGGCCGAGCGCTACGATGCCAACCTGGCCGAGTGGGAACAGGCCCGGCTCAACAACCGCCTTTCACTGGCGACGCTGAATGCCGGTCAGGCCCTGATCATCGGCATCGGGCTCATTGCGGTCATGGCCATGGCGGTAACGGATGTGGCGGCTGGGGACATTACCCTGGGCGATTTCACCATGATCAACGCCTACCTGCTGCAGCTGTTCATTCCCCTGAACGCCCTGGGCTTTGTCTACCGCGAGATCCGGCAGGCACTGGTCAACGTGGAGCGCCTTTTCGGGTTGCTGGAACAGCCACCAACAGTGGTGGATGCGCCGGACGCGAAACCACTGGCGGTCACCGGGGGCCGGATCGAATTCCGCCATGTTGAGTTCGGCTATCGCCCGGACCAGCGGATCCTGCAGGATGTCTCCTTTGAGGTGCCGGCCGGCTCCCGGGTGGCGGTGGTGGGCGCCAGCGGCGCCGGCAAGTCGACCCTGGCAAGGTTGTTGTTCCGCTTCTTCGATGTGCAGGAAGGCGCCATTACAGTCGATGGTCAGGATATCCGCGAGGTCACCCAGCAGAGCCTGCGCGAGGCCATCGGCGTGGTGCCCCAGGACACCGTGATGTTCAACGACAGTCTGCGCCGCAACATCCTCTACGGACGGCCCGATGCCAGTGAGGAGGACCTGCAGCGGGCGCTGCGCATGGCCCATCTGGAGGACTTCGTGGCACGCCTTCCCGAGGGGCTGGAAACGCGGGTCGGTGAACGGGGCCTGAAGCTTTCCGGGGGTGAGAAGCAGCGCGTGGCCATCGCCCGTGTCATCCTCAAGGATCCGCCCATACTGGTGCTCGACGAGGCCACGTCGTCACTGGACTCGGTGGCGGAGCAGCATATCCTGGAGGCGTTGGACGAGGTCGCCAGCAACCGGACCACGCTTGCCATTGCCCATCGCCTGTCCACGGTGAATGACGCGGACAGCATCCTTGTCATGGATGCCGGCTGTATTGTTGAACGCGGCACCCATGAACAGCTGCTTGCCCTGGGCGGTCGTTACGCCCGGCTATGGGAACGTCAGGCGCTGGGCGATGAGCCATCGGCGGATGCCTGAAGGGATTCGGGGGTGAGCATGTCGATACCGCCATCAGCGTTCTGTCGGGCCACAACCGTGCGGTTACGGCCGCGCGTCTTGGCCTGATAGAGGGCTTCGTCAGCGGTACGGATCAACCACTCATGGTCCCGCTGGCAGTCCGGTATACAGCACGCCAGCCCAATGGAAACGCTCAGCGCAATGGGGTTGCCCTCCCATTCAAATTCCACGGATGCCGCGGCCTCGCGTATGCGTTCGGCCAGCAGGGTCGCGCCCCCGAGATCGGTCATGGGCAGCAGGATCACGAATTCCTCGCCCCCGTAGCGCGCGACGGTGTCGGCGACCCGTCCCACTCCCTCTTCGCAGATCGCTGCAATCCGGCGCAGCGCGTCATCACCGCAGAGGTGGCCGTAGTCGTCGTTAACCGCCTTGAAATGATCAATGTCCAGCATCAGAAGGGACATGGTATGGGTCTCACGGCAGCTGCGCCGCCATTCGCGCTCCAGGGCCTGGTCAAAGTAGGGTCGGTTCTTGAGCTGCGTGAGGCCATCCAGCTCGCTCAGCTGCTTGAGCTGATCATAGGCGTGGCGGAGCTCCTCGGTGCGCTCCTCCACCCGTGCTTCCAGCTTGAGGTTGGCGTCCTGCTGCACCCGCAGCGCCTCGGCCTGGGCCTGCTGGCGCTGTTCGCGTTCCTGGTTGATGCGCCAGGCCAGAGCAAAGGACAGCAGCAGCATCTGGATGACGGCGCCGATCTGGGTGCCATGGTCCACCAGCATATTGGTGGGAATCACGCCGGTCTTGCTGACGGTATAGGCGATGTTGGCAAACAGGAAGATGCCCCAGGCAATGACGTAGAAGCGGGCCAGCACTTCACCGCGCCACCACAGATAGCAGGCACCCACCAGCGCCAGTACCGCCTCGCTGCTGACGACCCCGAGCATCAGAGCAATGGCGATGTGATAGGGCACGAGCACGCTGATGATTGCCAGGGCAATACCCGACCAGCCGATGGCCCGGAAGATGATGGACCACAGGCGGCTGTGCCTGGGGGCATTGAGGAACTGATGGGTAAAGAACCCCACGGCGGCAAGGCTGAGTGAGAGAAGCACCGTCAGGCTGATGCCGTTGAACCAGGGCGCGCCGGGCCACAGGTACTGGAAACCGAAGCCCCGCAGCGCCGCCTGTGACAGAACGAAGGCCAGCAGATAGAGGACGTACCAGAGATAGGCGCCATCCCGCACCGCAAAGTACAGCAGCAGGTTGTAGATGGCGAGCGCCCCCATGATGCCGAAGAACATCATGTGCAGTGCCGAGGACACCTGGGTATCCCTGAGGAAGGCCTCCGGCTCCCACAGACGTACCGGGGCCTGCAGGGCCCCTTCGGTCTGGATGCGGATCAGCAGCAGGTAGCGGGTGTCCGGAGCCAGTGTCAGCCGGCTCACGAAATCGTGATGCGCGATCGGTCGGGATGAGAATGGCAGGGTATCCCCGGTGTGGACCTCGGTGACGGTTTCACCGTCACTGGCCCGAAGAAGCTGGATCCGGACATCATCCAGTGGTGGATAACCTATCTGGAGATAGCGGTCGATTTCCGAACTGCTTTTGAGCCAGACGCCCATCCATACGGGGGCGCTCTCCAGCCCGAGGTTGAGGATCCGGCCGTTGGTGGTCTGCCAGTCCGGCTCCCCAGGCGCCTGTAACAGCGATTGCGCGCTCAGTTCAGAGTTGGGGTCGGCCACCCACCGCATATCAGCGCTGAGGTCCAGTTCCCTTTCATCATCGACCTCGACGAGCTCAAGCGCCGCTGCTGGGCCGCTGCCGAGTACCATGAGGACCAGGATGACGACTGCAAACCACGTTCCGACAATACGTTTCATGTTCCGCAGTCTAGTTGAGCCGCAGTGGTTGTCACATTGGCCGTTCAGCGCCGCCAGAACTCCGGTGTGAACAGTACCAGCAGCGTGAAGATTTCCAGTCGTCCCAGGATCATGGCGGCCATGCCGCTCCATTTGGTGACATCCGGCATGCTCTGAAAGGTGCTTGAGACCTCCCCGAGGCCCGGCCCGAGATTGGTCAGGGTGGCGACCACGGCGGTCCAGGCGGTGACCTGGTCAAGGCCCATGGCGAGGTTGATCAGCAGCAGCACCACGAAGACCACCATGTACATGGAGAAAAAGCCCCAGACCGCCTGGAGGATCCGGTCCGAGACTGGGCGGTGACCCAGTTTGATGGGAATGACCGCGTTCGGGTGCAGGATGCGCCGGATCTCCCGCGCGCCCTGGCGGTAGATCAGCAGGATGCGCATGGCCTTCATGCCGCCGGCGGTGGAGTTACCGCAACCGCCCATGAAGGCCATCAGGATCAGCATGACGGGCAGTACGCTTGGCCAGTAATGGAAGTCGGCCGAGGTGAAGCCGGCGGTCGTGGCAATGGACAGGACCTGGAAGATCCCGTTGCTGAGGCTGTGCCAGGGATCGTAGGTGGCGGTCAGGATCAATATGCCCACCGTTGCCACGCAGGCCCCCCCCATGACACCGGCATAGAACCGGAATTCCGGGTCACGGAAGTAATGCCAGGGGCCTCGCTGATTCCAGGCCATGAAATGCAGCGCAAAGTTGACGCCGCTCAGGAACAGGAAGAAAGACGCGATGAGCTTGATGGCATGGCTGTCGAAGTGGCCCATGCTGGCGTCGTGGGTGGAGAAGCCGCCGATGGCGACGGTTGAGAAACTGTGGCCGATGGCGTCGAACAGCGTCATGCCCGCAACCCAGTAAGCAAGCGCGCAGGCAATGGTCAGCCCCACGTAGATGTACCAGAGGGCCTTGGCGGTCTCGGCAATCCGGGGGGTCAGCTTGTTGTCCTTGACCGGGCCGGGCACTTCCGCGCGATAAAGCTGCATGCCGCCGATGCCCAGCATTGGCAGGATGGCCACGGCCAGTACGATAATGCCGATGCCGCCCAGCCACTGCAGCTGCTGGCGGTACCAGAGGATGGACTCCGGGAGTGCGTCCAGCCCTGTAAGCACGGTGGCGCCCGTGGTAGTCAGGCCCGAGACTGCCTCAAAGAGGGCATCCACGTAGCGCATGCTGGGGTCGGAGCTGAAGAAGAACGGCACGGAACCGGCCAGACTGAGCACGATCCAGAACAGGGAGGTGATCAGGAAGCCGTCGCGGACGCGCAGATCATCGCTGTTGCCGCGGTTCGGCCACCACACCAGGGCGCCAACCAGAAGCACCACACCGAAACCCTCGAGGAAGGCATAGGCCTGGCCGTCATCATAGATCAGCGAGACCACCACTGGAGGCAGCAGCGTCAGGCTGAATACCATCATCAGCAGGCCAAGGATTCTGGCGATGACCCCGTAACGCATGGTATGTCCTTTAGAAGAACGTCAGTCCGACCTGGAAGAGTTTCTCCACCTCGCGGATGCGTGATTTGTCCACCAGGAAGAGGATGACGTGGTCGTCGGGCTGGACCCGGACGTGATCGTGTGCGATCAGCACTTCGTTGTCGCGCACGATGGCGCCGATCGTGGTGCCCTCTGGCAGGGGAATCTCGTCCAGACGCTTACCCACGACCCGCGAGGAGCGCTGGTCGCCATGCGCAATAGCCTCAATGGCCTCGGCCGCCCCGCGACGCAGGGAGTGGACGTTGACCACATCGCCCTTGCGCACATGCGTGAGCAGGCTGCCAATGGTGGTCTGCTGCGGCGAGATCGCCACATCGATCTCACCGCCCTGGATAAGGTCCACGTAGTCCGGATTGTTGATCAGCGTCATCACCTTGCGCACGCCCAGGCGCTTGGCGAGCATCGAGGCCATGATGTTGGCTTCGTCGTCGTCGGTGACCGCACAGAAGACGTCCGTATCCTCAATATTCTCCTGCAGCAGCAGATCCTTGTTGGCGGCGTCACCCTGGAGGACGATGGTGTTGTTCAGGTTCTCGGAGAGTTCGATGCAGCGGTCCTGACTGCGCTCGATGATGCGCACCCGGAAGCGGTCCTCGAGGGTGCGCGCGAGCCGGTGGCCGATGTTGCCGCCGCCTGTGATCATGATGCGTTTGTAGGGCTTCTCCAGGGGCTGGAGTTCGCTCATGACCGCACGGATATGGTCACTGGCGGCGATGAAGAAGACCTCGTCGCCCTCCTCGATCACGGTGTCGCCCTGGGGAATGATGGGCCGGTCACGGCGGAAGATGGCCGCCACCCGGGTGTCGATGCGCGGCATGTGCGCGCGCAGGTACGACAGCTCATGCCCCACCAGTGGGCCGCCCTCGGTCGCCCGGATCGCCACCAGCCGCGCCAGGCCCCGGGAGAAATCCAGCACCTGAAGCGTGCCGGGGTATTCGATCAGTCGTGTGATGTGCTCGGTGACCACCTGCTCCGGGCTGATCAGCACGTCGATGGGGAAGCCTTCCTTCTTGTCCCGCTCGAACAGCTCCGGGCGGGCCAGATAGGCGCCGGTGCGCACACGGCTGATCTTGGTGGGGGTTCGGAAGCAGGTCCAGGCCACCTGGCAGGCGACCATGTTGACCTCGTCACTGTTGGTGGTGGCGATCAGCATGTCCGCGTCCTGGGCCCCGGCCTGCTTGAGCACGCGCGGATAGGAGGCACGCCCGAGCACCGACTGGATGTCCAGGCGGTCCTGGAGCTCGCGCAACCGGCCCGGGTTGTTGTCCACCACGGTGATGTCGTTCGCCTCGCTGGCCAGGTTTTCCGCGAGCGTACCCCCAACCTGGCCGGCGCCGAGAATGATGATCTTCATGGGTAACTGCTGACTCCCTCGCCGGATCCGTCAGACCCAGTGGGCCGGGTTTTTCTCCAGACAGGCGTAGAAAAAGCCGTCCTGTTCCCGCTCCCCCGTGATTAACTGGCGACCGTAACCGGTCTCGATGCCCCAGTCCAGCGTTATGGGGACCAGCTGGGCATCCATGTGGCCATTGATGAAGCGCTGGATGATACGCGCATTCTCCTGCTGAAGCACGGAGCAGGTGGCGTAGACCAGCCGGCCGCCGATGGCCAGCGTCTGCCAGCAGGCCTCAAGCAGGCGCAGCTGGGTATCCGCCAGCTCGCGGATGTCGGTCTCGCGGCGCAGCAGCTTGATGTCGGGGTGGCGGCGGATCACACCGGTGCCACTGCAGGGGGCATCCAGCAGGATGCGGTCGAACGCGGTGCCGTCCCACCAGGCGTCCGGATCGCCGGCATCCGCCGCCACCAGCCGGGCGCCGGCGCCGATGCGTTCAAGGTTTTCGGTGATCCGCCCGAGTCGGTCCCGGTCCGAGTCCAGCGCTACTACTTCCGTGAGGTCCGGTTCGTGCTCCAGGATGGCGCCGGTCTTGCCGCCGGGGGCAGCACAGGCGTCCAGCACCCGCTGGCCCGGGGCCAGCTCAAGCAGTTGCGTACACAGCTGCGCGGCTTCGTCCTGCACACTGAAGTGGCCTTCGGCGAAGCCTGGAATGCGTTCCACGGGGCAGGCTTCATCCAGCTGCAGGGCATGGGGCGCGAGCTGGCCGGGTTGTGCGGACAGCCCGGCGTCCGCCAGTGCTGCCAGGGCACTGGCCTGGTCATGATGACCGGTATGATAGCGCAGGCTCATGGGGGCCCTGCGGTTGTTCGCCTCCAGCATAGCCTGCCAGTGCTCCGGCCAGTTGGCACTGAGCTTGGCTACCAGCCATTCCGGATGGCTGTAGCGGATGGCATCGGTAACGGGCTCTGATTCGCCGTCACGCAGGCTTTTCCGGAGTATGCCATTGACCAGGCCGGTGAGCTGGTGCGCGCCGAGTTCCCTGGCGGTCTCGACGCTCTGGTGAATGGCCGCATGGGGCGCTATCCGCGTGTGGCGAAGCTGGTAGAGACCGAGAATCAACAGGGATTCCAGCTGCGCATGGCGTTTCGGCAGGGGCTTGTGCAGCCGCTGCTGGAGTTCCGCGTTGAGGCGGTGCCACCAGCGGCAGCTGCCGAAGCACCAGTCCTGAAGCCGGCCGCGCTCATCCGCCGGCAGACCCTCAAGGGCGGGGGGCAGGATCTGCCCAAGGGACTGGCCGCTGTGAACCACCTGGTGGATGATGCGGGTTGCCGTGGCGCGCAGGGAGCCCCCTGTCACGCCGCTCATGCTCCCAGCCTCTGACCGGGGAGGAGCACGGGCCTGCCGCCATTGATGAGGTCCTGCATGGATTGGGGGCGGCCGCCGGGCAGCTGGACCCGGGTGATGCGGAGGACGCCCTCGCCGCACTGCACCAGGGCGCCGGAGGGCTCGCGCTCGAGAACCGTCCCCGGCTCGGCATCCGTCACCTCGGTGTTCACCGGCTCCGCGAAGAGCACGCGCACAGCCTCATCATCCACCGTGGTGTGAGCCATGGGCCAGGGATTGAAGGCACGGATACGGCGCGCCAGGGACTGCGCCGATCCCTGCCAGTCGATGCGGCCATCGCTGCGCTCGAGTTTGCGCGCATAGGAGGCCCTGTGATCATCCTGGGGTTCGGGGTCCAGGCTGCCGTGCGCCAGTTCGTACAGTGCTGCCGTGATGGCTTCGCCACCAAGCCCGGCCAGCCGGTCGTGAAGGCTGCCACCCGTCTCGTCGTCCGCGATGGTAAGGCGGTGGCGGCTGAGCACATCCCCGGTATCCAGCCCGGCGTCCATCTGCATGATGCTGATGCCGGTCTCGCTGTCGCCGGCGGCGATGGCCCACTGGATGGGCGCGGCCCCGCGCCAGCGTGGCAGCAGCGAGGCGTGGACGTTCAGGCAGCCGTGATCCGGAATGTCCAGAACGGACTGGGGCAGGATAAGGCCATAGGCGGCGACCACCATCACATCCGGGGCCAGTTCCCTCAGCGTGGCCTGCGCCTCTCTGTTGCGCAGGCTTTCGGGCTGTTCAATCCGGAGCCCGTGATCATGGGCCAGCTGGGATACCGGGCCGCGACGTGCCTTTCGGCCCCGTCCGGCGGGGCGGTCCGGCTGGGTATAGACGGCCAGGATCTCATGCCCCGCTTCAATCAGGGCGCTGAGGCTGGCCGCGGCAAAATCCGGGGTGCCCGCGAAAACGATCCGCACGGTTCAGTGACTCCTCAGGAGGCTTTCTGGCGCTGCTGTTTCTCGACCCTGCGCCGGATGCGGCTGCGCTTGAGCTGGCTCAGGTAGTCGATGAAGAGCTTACCGTTCAGGTGGTCCACCTCATGCTGCAGACAGACCGCCATGAGACCGCTGTGTTCCTCGTCGAAGGGCTCGCCGTGGTAGTCCAGCGCCCGGACCCGGACGGACTGGGGACGGGAGACATCCTCGTAGACGCCGGGAATGGAGAGGCAGCCTTCCTGCATGGGCTCCTTCTCGCTCTCAGGGATCTCGAGTTCAGGGTTGATGAATACCCGGGGGGTGCTCTGGTCCTCGGAAAGATCGATCACCAGTACCCGCCGGTGGACGTTCACCTGGGTGGCGGCCAGCCCGATGCCCGGGGCCGCATACATGGTTTCGATCATGTCATCGACCAGGCGCCGGATGCTGTCATCCACGGATGCGACCGGCTCGGCGACGGTCCGCAGCCGCGGGTCCGGAAATTCCAGAATGCTGAGAGTCATGATGCTGCTCCGAAGGGTTACTGGCGCCATTATCACGCATCAGGCAATGACCGTACAAACCGCCACGCTTACAAATCATTGCAGTGTTGTGGACGCGGTCCACCCGCTGGGATCGCAAATGGCGTTATTTCTTCTATAGTGGTGAAATAATGACGTCGATCGATCGAGACAAGCCAGCAAGGAAACCGAGCATGAGGATTCTGTCGATTCTGCTCACGGTGGCCCTCGGGCTGGGCGCCACCGGGGTCATGGCCGAGACACAGCTGCGGGATGACCATCCCGAGCAGTACACCGTCCAGCCCGGGGATACACTCTGGGACATCAGCGCACGCTTCCTGAAGGAACCGTGGAACTGGCCGGAGATCTGGCAGGCCAATCCCCAGGTGGACAATCCGCACCTGATCTACCCGGGGGATGTCCTGGAACTGACCTGGGTGGATGGCCAGCCGCGGCTGTCACGGGCCACGGACACGGACCGGGAAATTAAGCTCTCCCCGGAGGTGAAGGAAACTCCGCTGGACACCCCTATCCCCACCATTCCCCTGGAGGAGATCCGGAGCTTCCTGTCCAACACGCGGATCGTTGATGAGGCCACGCTGGAGGAAGCGCCCTATATCGTGCAGGGCCGTGATCGGCGTTCGATTATGGGTGCCGGGGATCGGGTCTACGCAAGAGGCGAGGCGCAGCCCCGGGAGACCCTGGCGGTGTTCCGTCGCGGTACCCGGCACGTGGATCCGGAAACCGGTGAGTTTCTGGGCCTCGAGGCACGCTCCATGGGTCGGGGCCGTGTGGCTAAGGTCAACGGCGAGCTTCTGAGCGTGGATCTGACAGCCAGCCGCGAAGAGATTGAAGCGAAGGACCGGCTGCTGCCCACGGAGTCGCGCGAGATCACCACGCGTTTCCAGCCCCGTGCGCCCGAGACGGATATCCAGGGGCGGATGATCGATGTCGAGGATGGCGTCAGCAACATCGGCCAGTATAATGTGGTCACCATCAACCGCGGTGAACGCGAGGGCCTGGAAGCGGGTCATGTGCTGGCGGCCTACAAGAAGGGCAACCAGGCGCGGGACCCGGTGACGGATGAACTGCTGCAGCTGCCTTCGGAACGGGCGGGGCTGGTGATGGTTTTCCGCACCTATGAGAAGCTCAGCTACGGGCTGGTTCTGCAGGCGACGCGACCACTGGAGATCATGGACGAGGTCCGTAACCCCTGAAACAACCATTCTGACAGAGGAAGTCACTGATGACGGTCATGGAACGACCCACCCTTCCCGGCCCGGAGACGGGCGACGCCCATCATCTGCTGGCGCTGCTGCCGGGCATGAATCCGGAACACTGGCAGGTGGTGCTGGATCAGCTTGAGGATCCCGCACGGCTGCTGACCATGACGCCGGACAGCCTGCGGGCACTTGGGCTGCCCAGGTCCACCCGCCAGACCCTGAATGCCTGGCAGGCCCAGGGGCTTGAGCCCACCACGCGACAGCGCCTGGAGCATGCCCGGCAGCAGTGCGGGGAACTCGGGATCCGTGTTATCCATTGGCGGGATCCGGACTATCCGGAGGCGCTGAGGCACATCCATGGCCCGCCGCCAGTGCTCTACTGCCGGGGTGACATCAACGCGCTCAATCGCCCCTGCCTCGCCATGGTCGGCAGCCGGCACGCCAGCCGCGATGGCCTCAATCACGCACGGCGCTTTGCCCATGCCCTGTCCGAGGGTGGTTTCAGTGTGGTCAGCGGCCTCGCCCTTGGCATTGACGGGGCGGCCCATAAGGGGGCGCTGGAAGGCGGTGGCGCCACCGTGGGCATCCTCGCCAACGGCGTGGACCGCCCCTACCCGCGCCGCCACGAGGCGCTGGCCAGGGACATGCTCCAGGCCGGAGGGCTCCTGATCTCGGAGCTGCCTCCGGGCACCCCGGCCCGTGCCCACCTGTTTCCCCAGCGCAACCGCCTGATCAGCGGGCTCTGCCTGGGTGTGCTGGTGGTGGAAGCCGGGCTGCGCAGCGGCTCGCTCATCACGGCACGGCTGGCGGTGGAGCAGGGGCGGGAGGTCTTCGCCGTTCCCGGCTCCATCCATCAGCCAAGCGTCCGGGGCTGTCACCGGCTGATCCGGGAAGGCGCCGTGCTGGTGGAGACAGTGGATGACATCGTCTCGGAGCTGGGGGTCTGGGAATCCGTGCCCGCCAGAACGGAACCGCAAGCTGAAACCACACCCGCCCATCTGGATGAAAGCAGTCGTCGCGTTCTGGAGGCGGTGACCTATGAACCGGTGGATTCGGACAGCCTCTGCCGCGCCACGGGCATGGCGGCTGCCGATCTGCTCCAGGCCACGCTGCTGCTGGAGATGGAGGGGCTGGTGGAATCAACGCCGGGCGGTTATCGACGCCGATCGGGCTGACGTGGGCCGCCGCTGGGGATAGACTTCCGCCTGACGATTCTGGAGATGGAGGTACCGGTGACAGCGCAGAGCCCGGACTGGTGGCATATTGAACAGGCAGCGGACTCACTCATGGCCGGCGGCGTCTGGGCTTACCCTACGGAAGCGGTCTGGGGACTGGGTTGTGATCCCTGGGACCCGGAGGCCGTGGAGCGGATCCTGGCGCTCAAGGGCCGGCCCTGGCACAAGGGCCTGATCCTGGTGGCGGCGGATACGCAGCAGCTGGATTTCCTGTTGGCGGACGCACCGGAAGAGGTCCGCAAGGCGGTGGACGACTACTGGCCCGGCGCCAATACCCTGCTGTTGCCGGATCCCGGTGAGCGAGTGTCTTCGCTGGTGCGCGGCGATCACGACCGGGTGGCCGTGCGGGTGCCGGATCACCCCCAGGTCCGGCGTCTGTGCCGGGCTTTCGGTGGGCCACTGGTGTCCACCTCCTGCAATCGCGCCGGCGGTTCGCCGCTGCGCTGGTCCTGGCAGATCCACCGGGCATTCGGCAGTGAGCTGGATGGCATCCTCACCGGAGCCCTGGGTGGCGCCCGACGCCCGAGCCGCATCATCGACCCCATGGATGGTACCCTTCTGCGTGACTGACAACGCCCGTCCACGGACAGCCGAGGAGCATCCATGAACAACACCCCCGACCCGGACGCCGTCTACCAGTACCTGATTGATCTCCAGGACCGGATTACCGATACCCTGGCAGAGCTGGATGGTGGTGCCGGTTTCCGGGAGGAGACCTGGGAGCGGGAAGCCGGAGGAGGTGGCCGCAGCCGCGTGATCGAGGACGGGGATCTGATCGAGAAGGGCGGCGTGAATTTCTCCCACGTCATGGGCGCGGAACTGCCGCCCTCGGCCTCCGCCAGCCGCCCGGAGCTGGCGGGTGCGAGCTGGGAGGCCATGGGTGTATCGCTGGTGATCCATCCGCGTAATCCCTATGTGCCCACCTCCCACGCCAACGTGCGCTTCTTCATTGCCAGGCCGGAAGGCCGTGAACCGGTCTGGTGGTTCGGTGGCGGTTTCGACCTGACGCCCTATTACGGTTTCGTGGCGGACTGCCGGTACTGGCACGAAATGGCCCGGCAAGCCTGTGCGCCGGCCGGTGATGACACCTGGCACCGTTTCCGCCAGTGGTGTGACGACTATTTCCACCTCAAGCACCGTGGCGAACAGCGTGGTATCGGCGGGCTCTTCTTCGACGATTACAACGAAGGCTCCTTTGAACACAGCTTTGAACTGATGCGCTCCATCGGGGACAGCTACCTGCCGGCCTATGTGCCCATTGTGGAAGCACGCCGCCATACGCCCTACGGCGACCGGGAGCGCCAGTTCCAGCTCTACCGCCGGGGGCGCTACGTGGAGTTCAACCTGGTCTACGACCGGGGCACGCTGTTCGGGCTGCAGTCCGGAGGGCGCACGGAGTCCATCCTGATGTCCCTGCCGCCGCTGGTGCGCTGGGACTACAACTGGCAACCGGAGTCCGGAACGCCCGAGGCGTGGCTGAGTGACTACTTTCTGCAACCCCGCAACTGGCTGGAGGAGACGGATGACTGAACAGGCCCGCTATGCAGTGGTCGGCAATCCCATCGAGCACAGCCTGTCGCCGCGCATCCATACGGCATTTGCTGAACAGACCGGCGAGTCCCTGGTCTATGAGCGGCTGCTGGCGCCGCTGGAAGGGTTCCGGGATAGCGTGGAACGCTTCTTTGCGGAGGGCGGTGCCGGGCTCAACGTGACGGTGCCGTTCAAACAGCAGGCCTGGGAGATCGCCGGCCGCCATGAGCCCAGGGCGGCCCGGGCCGGCGCGGTGAACACCCTCTGGCGGGAAGCGGACGGAACCCTGGTCGGGGACAACACCGATGGTGCCGGGCTGGTGCGGGATCTGCGTGTGAACAACGGCGTGACCCTGGCCGGTGCCCGGGTGCTGGTGCTGGGCGCCGGCGGCGCCGTGCGCGGTATTCTGGAGCCACTGCTGAAAGAAGCACCGGCAGAAGTGGTGATCGCCAACCGCACACTGGCGCGCGCCGAGGGGCTGCGGGATCTCTTTGGGGATACCGGTACCGTGGCGGTCAGCACCTTTGAGGCTCTGGTGGGGCCCTTCGATGTGATCATCAACGGCACCAGTGCCAGCCTGCAGGGCGAGCTGCCACCTCTGCCGGGCGCTCTCGTCAATCCGGCAACCGTCTGCTACGACATGATGTACAGCCAGGCGGAGACCGCCTTCAATGCCTGGGCTCAGCAGCAGGGTTCCAGGCTGCGCCTTGACGGGCTGGGCATGCTGGTTGAGCAGGCGGCGGAATCCTTCCTGCAGTGGCGCGGGATGCGCCCGGATACAGGTCCGGTCATGGCCCTGCTGCGGCCCGACTGAAGGCTGTTCCGCTGAATCTGGACTATGCTGGGGCCATGGAGGCCAGCCGGGAGGATCTCCCGGCCCCTTTCGGAGACAGTGAGGCGCCATGGATCTTCTGACACTGCTCGGCCTGCTGGTCGGCATCACCACCATTGTTGCCGCGATCGCCACCAGTTCCGGTCTCGCGTCCTTCCTCAATATTCCGGGGTTCCTCATCGTGGTGGTGGGCACCCTGGCGGTAACCCTCATCAAGCACCGCATGACCTCAGTGGTCAGCGCCTTCCGCATGGCGTTCGGCGAGGCCTTTCGGGACCGCACCGAGGAGCCCCTGGACCTGATCCTTCAGATCCGGGACCTGGCGGACATCGTCCGCAAGAAAGGCATCCTGGGCCTGGAGGATTACGACACCCGTTACCGGTTCCTGGCCAGGAGCATTGAACTGGCCGTGGACGGTCATCCGCCGGAATTCATCGAGGAGGCCATGACCCATGAGTTCCAGCAGACGCTGGAGCGCTATGAGAACGCGGAAAGGGTCTTCCGGGGCATCGGTGACTCCGCGCCGGCACTGGGCATGATCGGCACACTGGTGGGGCTGGTGCAGATGCTCAACCAGATGGAGGACCCCTCGGGCATTGGCCCCGCCATGGCGGTGGCCCTTCTGACCACCTTTTACGGCGTAGCCATCGGCCAGGTGATCTTCCTGCCGCTGGCGGACAAACTCCAGCTCAAGATGCAGGACGAACAGCGCAACATGACCCTGGTGCTGACCTCCATGCAGAACATCCTGCAGGGCCAGAACCCCCGCGTCATGCAGGATGTGCTGGCCGCCTATCTGTCACCCGAGGCGCGCGAGCGGCTCGACCAGGGCCGGCAGGCCTGACGGAGGGCGTTGATGGCGGCACTGCCGAAGCGCCGGTCCAGACGCGGCAACACCAGCAGCAGTTCTCCCGGGTGGATGACCACCCTGGCGGACATGTTCATGCTGCTGATGACCTTTTTCATCCTGATGCTGTCCTTTTCCAGCATGGATGCGGAGAAGTACCGGGCCATGGTCACGTCCCTGGTTGAGGCATTCAATATGGCCCCGGATCAGATGCCCGAGCCCCAGGGGCTGGCGGATGAGGATACGGAATCGCCGGCCATCAGCGAGGACGTCCCCATCCCCATGGACGGGGCACCCGCGGCCCCTTCCGAGGGCGACGCCATGCTCCGGGGGCAGGCCTCGGCGGAACCGGCGCGCCCGGATGTGCATCCCGGGGTGGAACAGCTCGCCAGTATGCTGATCTCGGAAATGGAGAAGGCGGTCAGTGAGGAGCAGATCGACGTCGGGTTTGATCGCCAGAGGGTGGTGATCCGCTTCAATGACGAGGCGACCTTCCCGGTGGGTAGTGCTGAGCTGATTCCCGACATCCGCCCTGTGGTGGCCGACATCGTGGAGATTGTAGCCCGCTGTGACGGCGAGGTGGTCGTCACCGGCCATACGGACAACCGGCCCATCGTCAGTGACCGTTACCGCTCCAACTGGGATCTGTCCGCGGCGCGGGCCGTGTCCCTGGTGCATGAGCTGGTGCTCAATCGGGCCATACCTGCGGAGAATGTGGTGGCTGCGGGGAGGGCCGAAACCCGGCCGATCGCTGATAACGACACCGCGGAAGGCCGCGAGAAGAACCGGCGCGTGGAGATCGAGATCTATGAGCCGGACTGTGACACTGGTGGTGGGGACTGAGTTCCGGGCATAAAAAAGGCGCCGGCAGTGCCGGCGCCGGAGCACCATGGGGCGTCCTGCCCCGAGGGGTCAGTTGACCTCCACCTCGATGGCCCGGGGCTTGGCCTTCTCCTGCTTGGCGAGGGTCAGCTCAAGCACGCCATCGTGGTAGTTGGCCTTGATGTTCTCGTCGTCCACATGCTCGGGCAGTGTGAAGCTGCGGGCGAAGTGGCCGTAGAACCGCTCCACCCGGTGCCGTTTCGCGTCGTCTTCGGTGGTCTCGAAGTTACGCTCGCCCTGAATGGTCAGCACGCCATCGTGCACCGAGACTTTGACGTCTTCCTTCCGGATACCGGGCAGTTCCGCGGTTATGACGAAGGCATCCTTGTTTTCGGTGATGTCCACCGAGGGAGCCCAGTCGGTTTTCTGCAGGATTTCCCGATTGCCGTTGGTCGCCGGTGTTGTATCGCGGCCGGCCATCTGACGGTTGTACCGGTCGAGAATGTCTTCGAACTCGGCAAAGGGATTCCAGCGGGTCATGGCTGTCATGGTTATCACCTCCTCTCAACGAACCTGAAATCATGTCGGGACAACAGCTTCGTCAGGGGGAGCGTGGCTGACCGGCGCCGGATCATCAGTCCGCTTCCCTAACGCCCTATTGGATAGATAGGGACTGCCCGCGTATTTTCAAGGGGCGTCGGCAAGGAATTCGTCCTTGAGCTTGACGTAATTTCCGGCAGTGTAGGTGAAGAACTCAAGCTCCTCGTTGGTGAGGGGGCGGGCCTGGCGTGCTGGGCTGCCGCGGTACAGGTAGCCGGATTCCAGGGTCTTGCCCGGCGGTACCAGGGTGCCGGCGGCGATGATGACTTCGTCTTCCACAACGGCACCGTCCATGATGATGGAGCCCATGCCGACCAGCACTCTGCTGCCGATGGTGCAGCCGTGCAGCAGGGCCTTGTGCCCGACCGTGACATCATCGCCCACAGTGAGGGGGAAGCCGTCCGGGTTGTAGGGGCCGGCGTGGGTGATGTGGCACACGGAGCCGTCCTGGATGCTGCAGCGGCTGCCGATGCGGATGCGGTGCATGTCGCCGCGGATAACGGTCATGGGCCAGACCGAGCAGTCGTCGCCCAGTACCACGTCGCCGATGACGGTGGCGGTGGGATCAATCCATACGCGGTCCCCGAGCTGGGGGTGATCGCCCTTGTGGCTGCGGATCCGGGTCATGGTGGGTCCTCCATCTGAACTTAGGGTGGTTACGGGAAGTATGTCATCATGATTGCATCAAGGTCACACGCAGGAGACGCTCCATGAACAATCCTCTGCTGGCTCAGGACCAGCTGCCGAAGTTCGATGCCATTGATGTCGAGCACATGGAGCCGGCCATCGACCGGATCCTGAAGGAGAATCGGGCGCGCGTGGCGGAACTGGCGGAGCAGCAGGCGCCGACTTGGGCGAGCCTGGCCCAGCCCATGCAGGCGCTGGACGACCGCCTCAACAATGCCTGGGCGATCATTTCCCATCTCAATGGCGTGATGAACGACGAGGCGATCCGCGAGGTTCACAAGCGCTGCCTGCAGAAGATTACCGAGTACGGTTCCGAGATCAGCCAGAACGAGGCGCTGTGCGAGGCCTATAAGCGGCTCGCGGCCAGTGATGAGTTTGGCCGGTTGCAGGAGGACCAGCAGGAGGCCATCCGCCAGACCCTGCGTGACTTCCGGCTCGGTGGCGTGGATCTGCCAGAGGCGCAGAAGGCGCGTTTCGCCACCCTTTCCCAGGAGTTGGCGGATCTGGAAAGCCGCTTCGGCGACAATGTGCTGGATGCCACCCAGAACTGGTACCGCCAGGTGACCGATGAATCCGAGCTCGCCGGCCTGCCGCAGACCGCTCTGGACAGCGCCCGCCAGGCGGCGGAGCAGCGTGGCATGGACGGCTGGGTGATCACCCTGTATTTCCCCTCCTTCTACCCGGTACTGACCTACTGCGATAACCGTGAGCTGCGCCGTGAGGTGTACGAGGCGTTCACCACCCGCGCCTCGGATCAGGGCCCGGATGCGGGGACCTGGGACAACAGCCCGCTGATTGACGAGATCCTGAAGCGCCGGCACGAGCAGGCGCAGCTTCTGGGTTACGACAACTACGCCCAGCTGAGCCTGGCAACCAAGATGGCGGCCAGCGAGGACGAGGTGCTGGGCTTCCTGAACCGGCTGGCCGGGCGAGCGAAGCCGGTGGCCGAGCGCGAGCTTGAAGAGCTGCGTGAATTCGCCCGGGAACAGGGTGGTCCCGACCCCCTGGAGGCCTGGGATCTGGGCTATTATGGCGAGAAACTGCGCCAGGCCCGGTTCAGCATCTCCGAGGAGGAGGTCCGGCCCTGGTTCCCTGTGGGCCGTGTGATCAAGGGCCTTTTCCAGGTCGTCGAGAAGCTGTTCGATGTGCGCATCGTGGCGGATGAGAGCATTCCGGCCTGGCACGACGACGTGACCGCGTACCGCATGGAGCGCGGTGGTCAGCCCCTGGCCTTTTTCTATCTGGACCTCTATGCCCGCCAGGGCAAGCGTGGCGGCGCCTGGATGGCCGACTGCCGTGTCCGCTGGCGCCATGACGACGGCAGCGTGCAGCTCCCTGTAGCCTTCCTTACCTGCAACTTCACCCCGCCGGTGGGCGAGCAGCCCTCCCTGCTCACCCACGATGAGGTGGTGACGCTCTTCCATGAGTTCGGTCATGGGCTGCATCACATGCTCACCCAGGTGGACGTTGCGGATGTCTCCGGCATCAATGGGGTGGCGTGGGACGCGGTGGAACTGCCCAGCCAGTTTCTGGAGAACTGGTGCTGGGATCGTGAATCACTGGCGCTGATTGCCGGCCATCACGAGACCGGCGAGCCGCTGCCGGACGACATGCTCGAACGTATGCTCGCGGCGCGCAACTTCCAGAGCGGCATGCAGATGGTGCGCCAGCTGGAGTTTTCGCTGTTCGATTTCCGTTTGCACAGTGAATACGACCCGGCTGACCCCGTGGACCCGCTGGCGCTTCTGACCGAGGTCCGCAACCAGGTGGCCGTGGTGCATCCACCGGCGTTCAACCGTTTCCCGCAGGCGTTCGGACACATCTTCGCTGGCCCTTACGCCGCGGGCTACTACAGCTACAAGTGGGCGGAAGTGCTGGCCGCGGATGCCTTCTCGCTGTTTGAGGAGCAGGGCATTTTTGATCCGCAGGCGGGGCGTGCTTTCCGCGAGAATATTCTGGAAAAGGGTGGTTCACGCGAACCCGCAGCGCTCTACCGGGCCTTCCGGGGGCGCGAGCCCAGCGAGGAGCCACTGCTGCGCCAGTCGGGAATCACTGAATCGGAGCGGGCGGCCTCAGCCGCGGGAGAGCCAGCTTGAAGAAACGTTTCATCGCCGGGGCGGTCTGCCCCCGTTGCAGTGCCATGGACCGGATCGTGATGTACACCACCGAGGAAGGCACCTTCCGGGAGTGCGTGGACTGTGGCTTTGAGGATCGCCAGCCCGAGGCGGCGGACATGACCCCGGCCTCGGAAACCCTGAAGACCCGCGTCACACCCACCGAACCGGATCCGCCGAAAAAGGACGATACGCCACAGCCGGTGCGGATCCTGCCTTCCGGGTCCGGCGGGACCCATTAAGGCGGGAGGTCAGCGGCTGCCCTCAGGCACCGGCAGCAGAAGGTCCGGGCGTATCGGCAGCAGCGGCAGCTGCACCGGTGATCCCCCATTTTTAAGGAAGGGGTTCGGCAGGGGAATGAAGACCCGGTCCATGACGTCCAGCTTCTGGATCGGCCTGCGGAAATAGGTGCTGAACCATTCCTCGTAGTCGCCGCTGAGCATGGCACGGTGCAGCCCCACGGTAAGCCGCTCGGCCATGTGCTCGTCATCCGGGGCCACGAACAGATATGAGGGCATCCGATAGGTGAATACGAGCCCGTCCTCTATCGTCAGCCGGTCGCCCTGATACTGTTGCAGATCGATCAGGATCTCACCAACCCCGCGCAGGAAGCAGTCGAAGCGGTCCCTCTCAAGCATCGTCAACAGGTTACTGAAACGCGGCGAGGTCACGACCTCAAAACCGGACTGGCGCAGGATGCGGGTATCGGGCCAGTGCGTACCCTGGCCAATGGTCAGGCCCTGCTGCTGGAAGTCGTCGGCGGAGAAGATCCGGTCAAACCGCGCCTGGTCACCCTTGCGGATGATGCAGATGCGGAATCCCAGCATGCCCTGGGCAATGGGAATCGGTACGGGTCTGAGTTCGCGGTTGCGTTCCGGGGAAGAGGCAACGTTCGCAATGCGGACCCGGTTCCTGTGCCCGGCGCGCAGATGCCGGGTCGCCCGGGCCTGGGCCATGGGCATGCTGGCGCGGATTTCCGTGGGCCCGTAATCCGGCGTCTTCGCCAGTGCCATCGTCACGAGTTCGCGGATGGCCGGGCTCTCATGGTTGCGCTTCCAGAGCGTGATGGGCCCGTCGTCGCCGTCAGTGCCCGCCAGCAGGGGGGGTGCCAGCGCGAGCAGCAGAAGAATGGCAACTGACTTCCGTGTTGTCAGCATGGTCCGCTCCAGTCAGGAATGGGCCCGGTAGCGGCCAGGCCCGAGCATCAGGACCACCACCGCATTCACCAGGAAAAGCACCGGCAGCTCCAGGGCCCAGCCGCCATTGGTCTTGAGCGTGAGCAGCTCGTGCTGGTGTGCGAGAACCAGAGCGAACACCATGTTGATGGCTACCAGCACCGCTGCGACACGGGTGTGAACACCCAGGATCAGCATGGCGGGCGCCAGGATTTCACCGATCAGAACGCCCCACGCGAGTATGGCCGGAAGGCCGTGCGCAGCCAGAAGGTTCTCGATTGGCCCGATGCCGTTGAGCAGCTTGCTGATCCCGTGCAGCAGGATCAGAAAACCCAGCGCCAGACGCAGTATGAGACGGGCAAGATCCGGTTGGTTGAGCACCTGAGTCCCCTTCGGTCATTTCCTACAGTGCTGAGCGGAACGAGAACCGGAAATGGATTCCGTTGCGCGCCAGCAGGTTGGTCCAGTATTCGTGCATCCACTGCCAGGCCTCGTCGCTGGCCTGGGCGACAAAGGGCGCCAGATCCAGATCGTAATAGTCGCCCGAACCGACAATCTGGCGTACCGTGATCAGTATGGCCTGATCGAGCTCGTTGGCAAAAGGCTCGCCGATGAGATGATGCACCAGGAGGTTCGCCTCGGTGGCTTCTGGTTCCAGAAGATTGCTGTTGCGGAACGACCGGTTGTTCTCGTACATCTCCTCCATAAGGCGGTGGCACTGGTAAGCTTTCACCAGCAGCCCCTCCAGACCCTCATAGCCTGCCAGAAGCACGGACGGATGGGCGAAATAACCGGTGGCTGTCTTGAGGAAGGGGTGAAACAGTGCATCGACCCCTGCACGTTCGGCGCAGATCCGGACGCAGTGGATGAGCCCGGGCGTCATTTCCACGTATTCGCGGGCAAATCCGTACAGCGCCGCTGCCGGGTCTTCGGCCTCCACCCGGAACAGCCCATGCAGGACTTCCGCCCTGGTGCGGAGTGCCTGCTGGAACTGGCCACCGGCGGATTCCCGGGCCACGGCCTGGGCGATGATCTGGGTGATGGACTCCGGCGTCATGGACCGTACAGCGCTGGTGGATGGAGACCGCAAGCGGTTTAGTCTCAGTGTAGCTGAGTTTGCGGGCAGTGCCCGCCGGGTGGTCGGGGCTGGCCGGACACGATAGAATTGGGTCTTGACGGTTGTCATACGCGCAAAAAACGATAAACTCTGCGTAACTTTGCGCGAGAGACCCATACATATCCCCGCGTTCCCCAGGGTTCGACGCCACGGCCCGGTTTATGGTGCGCGGGGCCGAAACACAATTCTTGTTGGAGACGAGGTATGAGCGTGCAGGCCCTGCGTGCCGGTGCCCTGGCGACTGCTGTAACGGCGCCGTCCAGCGCCCTTGCCGAGTGGGGGGTTAACCTTCCTGAAGGTGTCACCTCCATAAGCAACACCATCTATGACATTCACATGTGGGTGTTCTGGATCTGTGTTGTGATCGGTGTGGGTGTTTTCCTGGCCATACTCTGGTCGGTTCTGGCCTACCGTCACTCAAAGGGGGCGAAGCCGGCGCATTTCCACGAGAACACCACGGTGGAGATCATCTGGACCGTCATTCCCTTCCTGATCCTCATCATGATGGCCATTCCGGCCACTGGCACTCTGGTCGACATGTACGACACCTCCGACGCCGAGATGGAGATCAAGGTCACCGGGTACCAGTGGCGCTGGCAGTATGAGTACATGGATGAGGACATCAGCTTCTTCAGTTCTGCGGATACACCACGTGATGCCGAGAGGAACCTGATCGAGAAGACGGAAGACTACAAGTATTCGGTCGACAACCCACTGGTTCTGCCTGTTGATACCAAGATCCGGTTCCTGATCACGTCCAACGACGTCATCCACAGCTGGTGGGTACCGGAGTTCGGCTGGAAGCAGGACGCGATTCCCGGATTCATCAACAAGAACTGGACAAAGATCGAGGAGCCCGGCACCTACTACGGTCTGTGTGCTGAGCTGTGCGGTCAGGGGCACTCCGATATGCCGATTGAGGTCAAGGCAGTGCCGAAGGACGAGTACCGCGAATGGGTCGCCGAGCAGACCGGCGACGACGGTTAAGTATTCAGCGTTTGAGTAACGGGGGTTCATCATGAGTTCGGTCGCAGACGCTCACGCCGCTGATCACCACGATCACGGCCCCGCCAAGGGGATTGGACGGTGGTTGTTCACCACCAACCACAAAGATATCGGCACCATGTACCTGGTGTTCTCGTTCGCGATGTTCCTCGCGGGCGGCGCCATGGCCATGATCATCCGTGCCGAGCTGTTCCAGCCAGGCCTCCAGATGGTGGAGCCGGCCTTCTTCAACCAGATGACCACCATGCATGGTCTGGTCATGATCTTCGGCGCCGTCATGCCGGCCTTCGTGGGGTTGGCCAACTGGATGATCCCGCTGATGGTGGGGGCACCGGACATGGCCCTGCCGCGCATGAACAACTGGAGCTTCTGGCTGCTGGTGACCGGTTCCCTGATCCTGATGTCCACCCTGTTCATGGATGGCGGCGCTCCGAACTTCGGCTGGACAGCCTATGCGCCCCTGTCCACGACCTACGGGCCTGACAGCACGACCTTCTTCATCTTCTCCGTCCATATCCTGGGCATCTCCTCCATCATGGGCGCGATCAACGTGATCGCCACCATCATCAATATGCGCGCCCCCGGCATGACCCTGATGAAGATGCCCATGTTCGTTTGGACCTGGCTGATCACCGCTTTCCTGCTGATCGCGGTGCTGCCGGTACTTGCGGGTGCAGTGACCATGCTGCTCATGGATATCCACTTCGGCACCGCATTCTTCGATGCCGCGGGTGGCGGTGATCCGGTGCTCTACCAGCACATCTTCTGGTTCTTCGGTCACCCGGAGGTCTACATCCTGATCCTGCCGGCGTTCGGCATCATCTCCCAGATCATCCCGACCTTCTCGCGCAAGCCGCTGTTTGGCTACACCTCCATGGTCTACGCCACGGCCGCGATCGCTATCCTGTCGTTCCTGGTCTGGTCGCACCACATGTTCACGGTTGGGCTGCCGCTGCCCGGTGAGCTGTTCTTCATGTACGCCACCATGATCATCGCGGTGCCCACAGGGGTGAAGATCTTCAACTGGATCACCACCATGTTCCGTGGTTCCATCAGCTTTGAAACCCCCATGCTGTTCGCCATCGGTTTCGTGGTGCTGTTCACAGTGGGTGGGCTCTCCGGCGTGATGCTGGCCATCGCGCCCGCGGACTTCCAGTACCATGACACCTACTTTGTGGTTGCCCACTTCCACTATGTCCTGATACCGGGCGCCATCTACGGCATCTTCGCTTCCGTGTACTACTGGCTGCCCAAGTGGTCCGGCCGCATGTACAGCGAGGCACTGGGCAAGGCGCACTTCTGGCTGTCTTTCATCGGCCTGAATATCGCCTTCTTCCCGATGCATTTCCTGGGTCTTGCCGGTATGCCACGGCGTTATGCGGACTACCCGATCCAGTTCGCCAACTTCAACCAGGTTTCGACCATCGGTGCTTTCCTGTTCGGCGCCAGCCAGCTGCTGCTTGTTTTCATTGTCTACAGGGCTGTGAAGAACGGTCCCAAGGCGGACGCCAAACCCTGGGAAGGTGCGGAAGGTCTGGAGTGGACGGTTCCGTCTCCGGCGCCCTATCACACCTTTGAGCAGCCGCCGCGGGTCGACTGACCCCGGCGGTCCGGAAAAACGGAAACCGTAACGGAACAAGAACAGCGGAGGCTGCATGTCGAGCAACCAGTCCTATTACGTCCCGGAGTCGAGCATCTGGCCCATTGTGGGCAGCATCGGGATGTTCCTGACCTTCTTCGGGCTTTCCACCCTCCTGGTGAATCAGTCCAACGGGGATCCCACCACCACAGCCTGGGTCGTATTCACGATCGGGGCCCTGGTCCTGATCTACATGATCACCGGCTGGCTCCGGGATGTGATCCGCGAAAGCCGCGCCGGGCTCTACGATGCCCAGATGGATCGTTCCTTCCGTCAGGGCATGAGCTGGTTCATCTTCTCCGAGGTGGCTTTCTTCGCGGCACTTTTCGGCAGCCTCTTCTATATCCGGTTCTTCGCCGTTCCCTGGTTGGGTGGTGAAGGCGCCAAAGGCACCGCCAATATGCTCTGGGAAGGCTTCCAGGCCCAGTGGCCCCTGCTGAGCAATCCGGATAACAGCCAGTTCGCTGGCCCGGATTCAGTTATCGGTCCCTGGGGGCTGCCGCTGCTGAATACCCTGATCCTGGTGACGTCGTCCATCACGTTGACGCTGTCTCACAAGGCGCTCAAGTACGATAAGCGCAAGCAGACCATCTACTGGCTGGCGGCCACCGTGGCCCTGGGCGCGATTTTCCTGTTCTTCCAGATCGAGGAGTACATTGAGGCCTACAGCCATCTGAATCTGACGCTGGACTCCGGTATCTACGGCAGCATATTCTTCCTGATGACCGGATTCCACGGACTGCACGTACTACTGGGTGGGATCATCCTGTTCGTTGTCCTGATGCGGCTGATCAAAGGGCATTTCAGCGCCCATGATCACTTCGGCTACGAGGCAGGTGCCTGGTACTGGCACTTCGTGGACGTGGTCTGGATCATGCTTTTCGTCTTCGTCTACGTAATCTGAAAAACTGACGCGCCGCTCAGAAGGGCGGCGCGTTCAGTTGCAGATTGCCCGTCATCGCCGCCACCCCAATAAGAACCAGCAGCAGCGCGGACAGCGACACCCGGACGATCAGTCCATTCACAGTTCTGTGACGACTGCCCTCATCCTTCATCATGAAAAAGAAACTGCTGGTCAGGCTGGCAACGATGCCGATGAGTACGAGGACGATCAGTAACTTGAGCATGGCGAATCTCTTGACGCTGAAACAACCCGATCACTATAACAGAGCATGACTGAATCCCGGAGCCAATGGCGCTGGCGGCCGAATCGGGCCATCTGGGGTATTGCCATCGCGTTCCTGCCGCTGCTGCTCGGGCTGGGCGTATGGCAGCTTGACCGGGGCTTTGACAAGGCGGAGCGCCAGGCTCGCTGGTCGGACACCGATGGGCCTGTTGAATGGCCGGTCGAGCGTCCCCTCGAAGGGCAGCCGGTGGCGCTCTCGGGTGAATATGACCCAGAAGTCCAGTGGCTTCTGGACAACCGGACCCGGGATGGCCGGCCCGGCTACGAGGTGCTCCAGCCCTTCCATACCGAAGACGGGCCGGTTGTGGTCAACAGGGGCTGGATTGCGGCACCGGGGGAGCGTGACCGCCTTCCGCACCCGGAGACGCCCGACGGTAGGCGGACGATTGAAGGCCATGTCTGGTCCTGGCCCACGCCCCTGGTGCTTGGCCGGGTCGAAGCGGTCAATCCGGATGGCTGGCCGAGACGGGTGGCCAGCCTGGACCGGGCGGATGCCCGGGGAACCCTCTCCAATGTCGCCGCTGCTCCTGTCCGGCTGGCGGATGAGGGGCAACCAGGGGCGCTGCGTACTGGCTGGACGCCGGACCGGATGGACGCCGCAACCCACTACGGCTATGCCGTGCAGTGGTTCGGGCTGGCAGTCGTGCTGTTGACTCTGACCATCGCAACCAGCTTTCGCCGAGATGAGGAATCCTGAGTGAGCCAGAACAGTTTCAGTGACGAGGAAACCCGGCGCGCCCGCCGCAAGGCCGCGCTGCTGTTCCTGATTGCCATCCTGCCCCTGATGGCCGCTACGGTTATGTACTATACCGGCTGGGGTATGCCGGGCAGTACCACCAACAAGGGCGAATTCGTTGAGGGCAACGAACAGGTGCTCGACCAGGGGATCCGCGACCCGGATGGCGAGCCTTTCCGGAGTCATTTCCTGCAGGAAAACGAGGATGCCAAGTGGTGGATCCTGGTCACCGCGGCAGACTGCGGTGATGCCTGCGTGGAGTGGCTCGACCGCACAGGCAGCGTCCACCAGCTCCTGCACCGCGACTGGAATCGCGTGCGCCGTGGTTTCATCAGCAGGGATGGCAGTGTACCGGAGGGTGCGGATGACCGGAGGCTGGTACCGCTCTCCGCCGGGGAGGCCAATCCCCTGGCGGCATACACGGCGGATGATGCCGAGGCGACCGTCTTCATCGTCGACCCCATGGGTAACCTGGTCCTGCGCTACGACCAGCGCCATTCCGGGGATGATGTGCTGGAAGACCTTGAACATCTGCTGGAAGTTTCCCCACTTGGCTGAATCCGGATAAAACGATGAGTACAGCTTCGGGCCGCTCACCGGCCACTGCTTTCCCACGTCTGCGCCGGGCCGCGCTCAGCGCACTGGTTCTGGCCACGATCGTGATCCTGCTCGGCGCCTGGACCCGGCTGGTGGATGCGGGCCTGGGTTGCCCGGACTGGCCCGGCTGTTACGGTCATCTGACGGTCCCCAGCGGTGAGGAGACCATTGCGAAGGCGCAGGCCCGGTTCCCCGAGGCCCCTTTTGACGCCAGCAAGGGCTGGCCCGAAATGATCCACCGCTATGCGGCCGGTACCCTGGGTCTTGTGATCTTTGGCATTGCCGCCGCCTGCATTCGCCACCGCAGGGCGGGCGCACCCGCCGGGCTGGCCAGCTTCGCGGCGGGATTCGTGGTGTTGCAGGCGGCTTTCGGTGCCTGGACCGTCACCCTTTCCCTCTGGCCCCAGGTCGTAGCGGCTCACCTGCTGGGCGGCTTTACCACCTTCTGCCTCATGTTTCTGCTGTTCAGGCGTCTTGAAGGTCGAACGGGCCATGACGATCTGCCTCCGGAACCCCGGGCCCGTGTCCTGGCCATGCGGCCCTGGCTTTATGGGGGGCTGGTTCTACTGGTCCTGCAGATTGCGCTCGGGGCGTGGACGGCCGCCAACTATGCCGCGGTCGCCTGCACCGACCTGCCAACCTGCCAGGGCGCGCTCTGGCCGGAGATGGATTTCGCTGAGGGGTTCAATTTCTTCCAGTCCGTTGGGCCCAACTACCTGGGTGGTCAACTGGGCAACGACGCGCGCGTGGCCATCCACCAGAGTCATCGCATCGGAGCACTGGTGGTTCTGGTGACCCTTGGTACGTTATTCTTGGCAGTGATCCGAAGAGCACGGGGATCCGCCCTCGCCGGCGCTGCCGGTGCTGGGCTCGCGCTGCTCCTGGTGCAGGTTGCTCTGGGTGTTCTCAACATTCTCCTCCAGGTTCCGTTGGCGATCGCCATGGCCCACAACGCATTCGGGGCCTTTCTCCTGCTGGGTCTCGTCAATCTCCTCGTGCGGGTGGAAAGACTGCGCGTCGCGCCCTCGAATCCGTGAATACCGGAATTTCCTATGAGTGACAATACCGCATCCGCGAAACGAGCCATTACATGGCGCGACTATCTTGAGCTGACCAAGCCGAAGGTAGTCGCACTGATGCTGATGACCGTCATCATCGGCATGCTGGTCGCTGAGCCCGGGCTGCCGTCTCTGGCCACCGTTTTCTGGGGCAACCTGGGTATTGCCCTGCTTTCCGGCGCCGCTGCCGTCATCAACCATGTTGTGGACCATGAGATCGACGCCCGCATGGCCCGTACACGGCGCCGGCCGGTTGCCACCGGGCGCCTGAGCAACGCCGATGCCCTTGGCTTCAGCGCCACCCTGGGTCTTGCCGGAATGCTGGTGCTCGTCTGGCAGGTAAACATGATCACCGCCTGGCTGACGCTGGCATCGCTGGTGGGCTATGCGATCATCTATACCGTCTTCCTCAAGCGCGCCACCCCCCAGAACATCGTTATCGGCGGGCTTGCTGGTGCCATGCCGCCCCTTCTGGGCTGGACCGCCGTAACCGGAACCGTGGACCCCAATGCCCTGCTGCTGGTGCTGATCATCTTTGCCTGGACGCCGCCCCACTTCTGGGCCCTGGCGATTCATCGCAAGGAGGAATACGCCCAGGTGGATATTCCCATGCTCCCGGTTACCCATGGCAACCGTTTTACCGAACTGCATATCCTGCTCTACACCTTCATGCTGTTCGCCGTGAGCCTGCTGCCCGTAGCGACCGGTATGTCCGGCATGATCTATCTGGTCGGCGCCACCCTGCTCGGGCTGCGTTTCCTGCAGTACGCGTTTCGGCTGTGGTGGGGGGATGACCGGCGTGTCGCGCTGGATACGTTCAAGTATTCCATCACCTACCTGATGCTGCTGTTTGTCGTCCTGCTGGTTGACCACTTTGTCCGCTTCCCGGAGATCTGATGTCCCAGAACCGCAACATCGCCATTACCGTCATCATCCTTTTCATGGTCGCGGCCGGTGTGATGGCACTGACCATCTACAACGTCTGGCTGGGCTCCCAGTACAGCAGTGGCGGGAATGCCAAGCCCCCTGAGGTGGCTGCGGACAACGTCTACCTTTATGACAAGCCGCGCGCGATTGCTGATTTTTCCCTTGTCGATGAACAGGGCAACACGGTGGATGAGTCCATCCTCCGCGGCCAGTGGACGCTGGCCTTTCTGGGCTTCACCCATTGTCCGGACATCTGCCCGACCACCATGGCAACACTCTCCAAGGCAGACAGCCGCATTTCGGACCGGGCTACGGAGCCCCAGTTCCTTATGATCACTGCGGATCCGGAAAGGGATACACCGGAAGCCCTGAGCCGCTACGTCACTTTCTTCGGGGACGATTTCCGGGGCCTCACAGGCGACCTCGAAACCCTGAGAAGCCTGGCCGCGGATCTCAACGCCACCTTCACCCACAGTACGGATGCCAACGGCAACCCTGTGGTCGAGCACAGCGCCCACCTGTCGATCATCTCCCCGAACGGCCGCCTTGCCGGGCTGATCCAGAAGCCCTTTGACGCCGATACCGTGGCGGACACCTATGAAGCCATCCAGAGCTGGCAACCCGGCAGTCAGTGACTCCAATGCCCCGGTCGGGGCTGCTTGCCGGCTGTGACTTCCGGTCATACAATGACCGCTGGTCACTAAAGGAGTCCGACACCGGTGCGCTATCAGGATGAACTCTTCCAGCAGCGGGAAACCCTGCTGCTGGATACGGCTCTGTCACTGTTCCGCGACAGCGGCTGGGAGCGCGTTACCATCGCCCAGCTCGCCCAGCATGCCGGTGTCGCCAAGGGTACGGTCTACAAGCACTTCAGCAGCAAGGAGAGCATCTATGCCCGCCTTGCCCTGCGTTTCTCCCGTGACTGTCTGGCCCATTACCGTGCCCTGGAGCCGGCCGGAACCCCTCTGAAGAGCATCCGGCGCGTCCTGCACGAAGCCTTTGCCCTGATGCAGGCCCACCCCGTGGATGTCCAGCTGTGTCTGCATTGCGACCGCCCCGAACTCCAGGCCCGCCTGGGAGAAGACGAACGCGCGGCCATGGAGGCTCTGGACCGGGACTACCAGGTGTTGTTCCATGAGCTGGTCCGGGCTGCCATCGAAGCCGGCGAAGTACCGGACAAACCCATTGAGGGCCTGTTCTGGGGCGTGGATGCCATCTTTCAGGGCGTTATGGAACGTATTGCCGCCGGCGGCCTGGGCCCGGAGCGCCATGGGACCCCCAGTCTCGAGGCCTATTTTGAGCATGTGGTGGAATTCATCGTCGCTGGCCTGACAGGGCCGGATCCGGTCCAGGGAAGGGAGGTAGCTCAATGATCAACAGAATCCCCCGGGGGCCGGTGGCAATGGCGATTGCGCTGGTCATCCTTCTGGTGCTCTGGCTGCTCAGCGGGGATGTCCGCCGCAGTGCCAGCAACATGGAGGATCCCTACGAGGAGTCAGAGCCAATCATTTCCCGGGTTGAGGTGAGCGAGCGTCTGGCCACGCCTTTCCAGCCGGAAGTTGTGATCCAGGGCCAGGTTGAGCCCTGGCGCACCGTGGTGATCCGAAGTCGCATCGCAGCACAGTTGGAGAGCCTTGAGCCTCTCGGTGCCGAGCTCGCCAAAGGCGATCGCATCGCCCGGCTTTCCGAGGAGGATCGGGAGGAGCAGCTGGAAAAGGCACGAGCGGAACTGGAGCGTGCCCGTACGGACGTCGAGGCTGCCTCCCGGCTGCGTGGCGCGGATCTGGCCTCCCAGTCCGAGTACCTGGCGCGGCGTGCTGAAATGGCAGCGGCCGGGGCGGAACTGGAACAGGCCCGGATTGCCCTTGATGACCTCACGCCCCAGGCGCCGTTCGACGGCAGCATCAACAGCCATGAAGCCGAGATCGGGGACGAGCTCCAGCCCGGCGACCCCCTTGCGGAGTTGGTGCAGACCCGACGCCTGAAGGTCAGTGGCCGGGTTCCCCAACAGAAGGCCGGAAAACTCGCCAATGGCCAGTCCGTGCGGGTGGAGCTGCTTGATGGGCGGGAGCTCAGTGGCAATCTGTCTTTCATTGCCAACTCCGCGCATCCGGAGACCCGAAGCTTCCGCATTGAGGCTGCCGTGCCCAATCCCGACCACTGGCGTGTGGCCGGTTCCAGCGCCACGCTGCGCATCGGCCTGGCGCCGGAACTGGCCACCCGCCTTTCCCCGGCACATCTCAGGCTCAATGATGCGGGCCGTCTGGGTGTCCGCCATGTCTCCGCCGACAACGAAGTGGTGTTCACCCCGGTACGGCTTCTGAGTACCGATGATGATGGCGCCTGGGTGACCGGCCTGCCGCTGCGCACACGACTGATCACCCGCGGCGCTGGTTTTGTCCGTGAAGGTGAGCAGGTCACACCGGTCGCTGCCGGCGGGAACGGGGACTGAGCATGCGTGGCCTCATCAACGCGGCCCTGGACCGCGCACGCACCACCATACTGACCCTGATCTTCCTTGTGGTGGCGGGAATAGTGGCCTTCCAGACCATACCCAGGGAAGCCAATCCCGATATCCCCATCCCCATGATCTACGTCTCAATGGCGCTGGAGGGCGTCAGCCCGGAGGATGGGGAACGGCTGCTGGTCCGCCCGATGGAACAGGAACTGCGCTCGCTGGAAGGTGTCGAGGAGATGAGCTCGACGGCCAGTGAGGGCCATGCTTCGGTCATGCTGGAATTCGACGCCGGCTTTGACGCCGATCAGGCGCTTCAGGATGTGCGCGAAAAGGTGGACATTGCCCGGGCGGATCTTCCTTCGGAAGCCGAGGAGCCGCGCGTGAACGAGGTCAACGTGGGGCTCTTCCCGGTGCTGACCATTGGTCTTTCCGGTCCACTGTCCGAGCCGGAACTGATCCGTATGGCGCGGGATCTCCAGAACGAGATGGAGGGGATTCCGGAAGTTCTGGAAGTGGAGATCGCCGGTGACCGGGAGGACATGGTCGAGGTGGTCGTGGATCCGCAGGTTCTGGACAGCTACGGGATCGACTACGCCACCCTGGGTAACCGGGTGGCCCGCAACAACCAGCTGGTGGCGGCCGGCAGTCTGGATACCGGCGCCGGCCGCATGGCCCTCAAGGTGCCCGGGGTGGTCGAGACCCTGGAGGATGTCATGTCCATGCCCCTGAAGGTGGCGGATGATTCCGTGGTCACCTTCGGGGACGTGGCCACCCTCCAGCGCACCTTCAAGGATCCGGAGGGTTTTGCGCGCATCAACGGCGAACCTGCAGTGGTCCTGGAAATCTCCAAGCGCACAGGCGCCAACATCATCGAGACTGTCCAGAAGGTCCAGCACCTGATGGATCAGGCGCGCGAGCGGCTGCCCGATGCGGTGCGGATCACCACCATCATGGACCAGTCGGACGAGGTCAATGACATCCTTTCCGACCTGCTCAACAACGTCCTGACGGCCATCGTGCTGGTGCTGGTCATCGTGGTGGCCGTCATGGGCCCACGTTCGGCGCTGCTGGTGGGCCTGACCATTCCAGGTGCCTTCCTTTCGGGTATCCTCCTGATCTGGCTGCTGGGCTATACCCTCAATATTGTGGTTTTGTTCAGCCTGATCCTGGTCGCCGGCATGCTGGTGGACGGCGCCATCGTGGTGTCGGAACTGGCGGACCGGAACCGCCTGTCGGGCATGCCGCCGCGCGAGGCCTGGGCCGAGGCCGCCATCCGCATGGCCTGGCCGGTCATCGCCTCGACGGCCACCACCCTGGCGGTGTTCATCCCGCTGCTGTTCTGGCCCGGGGTGGTGGGCGAATTCATGAAGTTCCTGCCGATCACGGTGATCCTCTGTCTGCTCATGTCACTGGTCATGGCACTGATCTTCCTGCCCATACTGGGTGGAGTCAGTGGCGGGCGCGCGAAAGGCGGCGATAACCGGCCGAGCCGTTTTGGTCAGGCGTATCGGCGGCTGCTGGACCGCTCCCTGACCTGGCCCGGCCGTACCCTTCTGCTGCTCCTGGTGGCCATGGCTGGCATCTATGGCGCCTACGGGGCCTTCAATCATGGCGTTGAGTTCTTTCCGGACGTGGAGCCGGATTCCGCCCAGGTGCACATCCGGGCCCGTGGCGACCTGTCCGTGTACGAACGCGACGCCATTGTCCGGGAAGTGGAGAAACGGATGTACGGGCTCCGGGAGGTCGAGGCGCTGTACGCCCGTTCCCGGGCCAGCGCCGGGGACCAGATGGCACCCGATGTGATTGGCACCATCCAGTTCCAGCTGGTCGACTGGGAGAAGCGCCGCCCGGCCAGCCGTATCCTGGCGGATCTGCAGGAGCGCACCCGGGATATTCCAGGCATCAAGCTGGAATTCCGGCAGCAGCAACAGGGGCCCGGCCAGGGCAAGCCCGTGGAGCTTCAGGTGCGCGGTGTGGGTGAACAGAAGCTGGATACGGCCACGGATCGGATAAGAGCGACCATGGAGGAAGTGGGCGGTTTCGTGGATGTTGAGGATGACCGCAGCCTGCCCGGCATCGAGTGGCAGATCGACGTGGACCGTGAGGCGGCATCGCGCTTCGGGGCCGATGTGGTCAGCGTGGGCAATGTGGTCCGGCTGGTGACCAACGGCCTGGTACTGTCCACCTACCGGCCGGAGGGCGTGCGGGATGAGGTGGATATCCTGGTGCGGCTGCCGGAGCTGTGGCGCAACCTGGACCAGTTCGAGCGTCTGACCCTGCACACGGAAGGCGGCCAGGTGCCGATCACCAACTTCATGGATCTTGAGCCGGCGCCCAAGACGGGCGTGATCAAGCGCGTGGACGGCCAGCGGGCCATCACCATCAAGGCGGATGTGGCCTCCGGCGAGCAGGTTACGGAGCGGCTGGAGACGCTGCAGTCGGCCATGCCGTCACTTCCGGACGGTATCCGCATCGAAGTGGCCGGTGAGAACGAGGATCAGCAGGAGTCGGCCCGTTTCCTGAGCACCGCGTTCGCGGTCGCCCTGTTCCTGATGTTCACCATCATGGTGACCCAGTTCAACAGCCTCTATCAGGCGGTTCTGGTTCTCTCCGCGATTGTGCTGTCCACGGCCGGCGTGCTGCTGGGGCTGCTGCTCAATGCCCAGCCCTTTGGCGTGGTGATGGTGGGTATGGGCATCATTGCGCTGGCCGGCATTGTGGTGAACAACAACATCGTGCTGATCGACACCTTCAATGTGATGCGCGGGGAGGGCCTGTCACCCTATGAGGCCGCCCTTGAGACTGGATGCCTGCGTCTGCGGCCGGTCCTTCTGACGGCCGTGACCACAATACTGGGCCTGATGCCCATGGTGCTGGGTGTGAACGTGGACCTGCTCACCCCCGCGCTGGGCATCAACGCCCCGTCCACCCAGTGGTGGACCCAGCTTTCCAGCGCCATTGCAGGCGGTCTGGCCTTTGCCACCGTGCTTACGCTGCTGGTTACCCCGATTCTGCTGTTGCTGGGTGAGCGTTGGCTGCCCGGCAGAGGAGGTAAGAGTGACACCTGAAACCCGGTACATCGAAAGCAATGGTCTGACGTTCTGCGTGGAGGAACGGGGGGACCCGGAGGGACCACCTCTGTTATTGATCATGGGTCTGGGGGCACAGATGACCCTGTGGCCGGAAGCCATGCTGGAGCGCTACGCTCGCGCGGGTTTCCGGGTGATCCGGTACGATAACCGGGACATCGGTCTTTCCTCGGAGATAGAGGCGTCGGTGGACGGCCATCCCGTGATGGCCATGGCCCGGTTCCGCATGGGCCTGAAGCTGGACGCGCCCTATACCCTTCATGATCATGTCCGCGACGCCGTGGGGCTGATGGATGCCCTCGGCATCCAGAGTGCCCACGTTAAGGGGGTCTCCATGGGTGGCATGATCGGCCAGCTTCTGGCGGCGACTCATCCCCGGCGGGTGCGCAGTCTGGCGCTGGTCATGACGTCCAACAACAGTCCTCGCATGCCCCTGCCCAAACCAGAGGTGATCTGGTGGCTCCAGGGTGGCGGCGTCAAAGGCCATGACGAGGAGGCGGCCGTCGCCCGGGGGCTGGGACTCTGGAAGCGGATCCAGAGCCCGGCGTACCCGCGCGACCTGGTGGAGACGGAACGCCACATCCGTGCCGACTACCATCGCAGCTACCGGCCCAGGGGGATACTGCGCCAGATGCGGGCCATCCTCGCCACTGGTGATCTCTCGGACTACAGTCGCCGCATCCACGCGCCCACCCTGATCCTGCATGGCACCGCGGATCCCCTGATCCGGCCCCAGGCCGCACGCCGGTTGCACCGGCTGATACCGGGGGTGCGTCTGGCCTGGATCCGGGGCATGGGCCATGACCTGCCGGATGAACTGGTCAACCGGATCGTGGACCAGACCATCGCCCTCACGCGCCGGGCTGACGAGCCCCACTGACGCCGGCGTTCAGCCGCGGCGCGGCTTGAAGGCGTTCGCGCCCATGGCAGCGAAGGTGTTGGCGACGGTGATCCAGGGGCTGAGCCCGGGTTTCGGCTTTTTGCCGTCTGCATGTCGGGCGAGCTGGGACTCGTAATAGGTGATGTCCAGCATCAGTGCCTTGTCGAGCCCCTTGAAGCCGGTGGACGGCCGCTTGATGGCCAGCTTAGCCTGAGGGTTGCTGAGCAGGGTGCGTGGCAGCTCCGGGTCCACGGCCATCGGGCGGGCCAGACCGATGAAATCGGTAGCACCGGAGTCCAGCGCCTGCTGCATGGCGGTGGCGGAACGGAAGCCGCCGGTGACCATCAGCGGGACGTCCGTGTGGCGGCGGACCGCGTCCGCGTAATCCAGGAAGTAGGCTTCACGGGCGTTTTCCTTCTTGGCCTTGAACCCGGTCATGGCGGGTGCCTCATAGGTGCCGCCGGAAATCTCGATGAGATCGATGCCGGCCTCGGTCAGTGCCCGCACCACATCCATGGATTCCTCTTCGCTGAAGCCGTCCTTCATGAAATCCGCCGAGTTGAGCTTGATGCCCACCGGAAAGTCCGGGCCCACCACCTCACGGATGGCCTCATGAACGGCCAGCACGAAGCGGCGGCGGTTCTCCGGTGAGCCACCCCATTCATCGTCACGCTGGTTGTGGCGTGGAGAGAGGAACTGGCTCACCAGGTAGCCGTGGGCGCCGTGGATCTGGACCCCCGAGAAGCCGGTTTCCCTTGCAAGATGCGCGGAACGGGCGAACTGGCCGATGATGGCCTGGATCTCATCCCCTTCCAGGGCCCGGGGTGTGGCGAACATCTTCTCCAGCCCGCCTCCCAGGGGCACCGCGGAAGGCGCTACCGGCTGGCTGTTCAGGAACTTCGGGATCTGTTTGCCGGGATGGTTGAGCTGCATCCATACCTGGGTGGCGTTGGCCTGGCCCTGTTCGGCCCAGTTCCGGAAGGCGTCCAGGTCGGACTGTTCGTCCAGCACCACGTTCTTCGGTTCGCCCAGTGCGTTGCGGTCGATCATGACGTTGCCGGTCATGGACAGACCGATGCCGCCGTCCGCCCAGGCCCGGTACAGGCGGGCGAGCCGTTCATCCGGGTCGTGCCGGGCGTTGCCCAGCTGCTCGCTCATGGCGGATTTGATCAGGCGGTTCTTGATGGGGCGGCCGCGCTGCAGTGTTTTTTCGTCATTCAGTGTGGGTGTTGCCATGGAACGGATACTCCATAAAAGGGATTGGGATCGGAAATCAGGGGGCGGGCGCCATCAGGCGGTCCAGGAGCCAGTCCAGATCAGCGCGCAGCAGATCGGCCTGGCCCTCGAGCTTCATGCGCAGGATGCCGCCCTCCCAGTGGTTCCAGAAGATGTCGGTCAGGGCGCTGGCGGGAATGTCGTCGCGGAACTCGCCAAGGCGCTGGCCCTGTTCCACCAGTGGCACGAACCGTTCCCGCCAGTCGCGGTAACCTTTCTGAAGGGCCTGCTGGCACTGCTGGCTGGCGGCACCGATTTCGGCGGCCAGGTTGCCCAGCAGGCAGCCCCGGATGCAGCCCCGGCGTTCAAACTCGGTGATCATCAGCCCGTACATCTGGCGGATGGTCTCGCGGGCGGAGTCGCGGGGCTGGTCCAGGTGGCGGTCCATCAGCGCCAGCAGATCCTCGGTGTAATCCTCGATGATCTCGGCGGTGAAGCCTTCCTTGCTGCTGAAGTAGTGATAGAAGGACCCCTTGGGGACCTGGACCCGGTCCAGGATCTCCTTGATACCGGTGCCGTGGTACCCCTGCTCGGACAGCAGGTGAACACCTGCTTCAAGGAGTTCCTGGCGGAGGTTGGGATTGCGCTGGGCTCTGGACATGATGATTGACTTTCTGTGCCAATTAGACCGGTCGTCTACTCGATGTTTTGAACATTATCTGTTCTCCGGAGGGAGGTCAAATCCTCGTGTGAACGGGGTGGATCAGTGATAATGCCGTTTTCCGTCCACAGGAGGTTCAGTGAATGGCTCAGAGTGCCAGCGACCTGAAGCGCCGACTCGACGCGCTGCACCGTAACCGCCTCTTTGAGGGCGCGGTGATCAGCATCATCATCGTCTCCGCCCTGCTCATTGGCGCCCGCACCTACGAGGGCGTCAGTCGATTCGACCAGGTGATGGGGGTACTGGACTGGGCGGTGACGGTCTTCTTCCTGATCGAGATCCTGATCCGGATGGCGGCGGAGGAGCGCCTGCGGGACTTCTTCCGTGAGCGCTGGAATGTCTTCGATTTCATCATTGTGGTGGCAAGCCTGATCCCCATCGACGACTCGGAAATGGTGCTGCTGGCACGCCTGCTGCGCATCTTCCGGGTCCTGCGCCTGGTGTCGCTGATCCCGGAGCTGCGGATCCTGATGGGGTCGCTGTTCAAGGCCATCCCGCGCATGGGTTACGTGGTGTTGCTGATGTTCATCATCTTCTACATCTACGGTGCCTTTGGCAGCTTCCTGTTCGGCCACATCAATGATTTCCTCTGGGGCAACATCGCCCGCTCCATGCTGACGCTTTTCCGCATCGCCACTTTCGAGGACTGGACGGATGTGATGTACGAGACCCAGGAAGTGTACTCCCTGAGCTGGATCTATTATCTGAGCTTCCTGTTCCTCACGGCGTTCATTTTCCTGAATATGATGATCGGTATCGTGCTGCAGGTGATGGAAAAGGAAAGCCAGCGTGTGGACGAGGAGAACGGTGAGGGCGAGGCCGTGGAGGTGCACCGGATCCATGAGCACATGCAGGAGCTCCAGCAGCAGCTGGATCGCATCGAGACCAGCCTGGAGCGCAGGGACGGCACGCGCAGCGGCTGATTCCGTGCCATACTGGAATGTCACATTGAACAAGGGAACGGCAGGAGGGAGCAGCTCCGATGAACGAATGGCTCAGGAAACGGCTTCACAGCAGTCGCATCCCGGGGGATCTGGATACGGCCACAACCGTGGACAGGGACGGGGAGCAGAACGCCGCCGAAGCGGGTGTGAGCAGCGAGTCCGTTGAGGCCGTCTGGGAGAAGGTGGCCGCGCTGTATCGTACCGGGACCCATCCGGGCCTTCAGATCACGCTGCGCCACCGGGGCCAGCTTCTGCTGAACCGGGCCCTTGGCCATGCCCAGGGCAATGGGCCCGAGGATCGCCCCGATGGGCCCCGGGTGCCCATGACAACGGAGACACCCGTCTGCTATTTCTCCGCTTCCAAGGCCGTGACCGCCCTGCTCGTTCACATGCTGGCGGAGGATGGGCTCATCAATCTGCTGGACCCGGTCAGCTTCTACTGCCCGGAATTCGCCCGCAACGGCAAGAAGCACATCACCATCCACCAGATCCTGTCCCATCGCGGGGGCATCCCGGGTCTGCCCAAGGACACACCCATCGATGCGCTCTGGGACGAGCGCTACATCTGGAAGCTGCTGTGCGATGCCCGGCCCATAGAGGCGGACGGCAGCACGGTTGCCTACCATGCCATCACGGGTGGTTACGTCCTGGGGGAAGTGGTTCGGCGGGTCACCGGGGAAAGCATTGATAGCCTGCTGGACAAGCGCCTGCGCCAGCCCATGGGCATGCGCTACTTCACCTACGGCATTGACCATGACAACCTGCTGGATCTGGCCTGGAACTACGCCACAGGCCCCAAACTGGTGTTTCCGGTGTCCTGGATCGTGCGCCGGGCCCTGGGTGGTGATATCAATACCGTGGCCGAGGTCAGCAATGATCCGCGCTTCCAGGAGGCGGTCATCCCCGCCGGCAACCTGTGCGGCACCGCTGAGGAGATGGGGCGCTTCTTCCAGATGATGCTCAATGGGGGCACCTGGAACGGTAAGCGCATCTGCGACCGCCAGACGGTCATCCGCGCGGTGCAGGCCTACGGCCGCATGCAGATTGACCGCACCATGATGATTCCCATGCGCTTCAGCGCCGGCTTTATGCTGGGGGCGGATCCGGTGGGGCTCTGGGGGCCGCAGTCGGGCGAGGCCTTCGGCCATGTGGGCCTGATCAACAAATGGTGCTGGGCCGACCCGAGCCGCGACATCAGCGTGTCGCTGATCAATACCGGCATTCCCATCGTGGGGCATCATCTGCCGGTGCTGGCGGGTTTCGTGAATCAGGTGTGCAGCAGTTTCCCCGTACTGGAGGAATCGGAGCGGCCGCTGGGAGTCGTTCAGGGTGCTCCGGGCGCGACCTGAACGCTTGTGTAAAATGGTGAAAGCCTGTTCACATCTTATTGCAATCCGATGTCAGTCGGGGCAGAATGCGCAAGAAGTAGTCAGTATAACCAGGCAGGGACGGGTTATTACGATGCGCAGCGAACAACAGGATGTGATGAGGGCTGAGACCGATATCGCCCTGGATCAGTTCGAGAGTGTCCACGACCATCTTCATCAGCGGCTCTGCAGTGAACTGCGGTCACTGCAGGAACGGGTGGATGCCCTTCGGGAATCACCCACCGCGCACAGCGCCAGCATTGTCAGCACCTACGAGCGCCTGATCCGCAAGAAGCGGGCCTTCATGGAGCAGTGGGGTATGGATACGGGGTGCAGCCGGCGGTGAGCCCGCACGGCTGCTCAGTTCCGGACCTGCTCAACGGTTGGGTCAGCTGACTTATAGGTGAAAGATTTCTCCGCGTTGAAGTCTGTGGGATCACTGATGCTGGGGCACGCTTCCGAGGCCAGTTCCACGGTTATACGATCCTGCGAGGTGCTGTCCGAGTAGTCAGCCGTAACCCGCACGCACTTTGCCCTGTCGATTCCAGAATCATAGCCAGAGAAATCCGTGGTTCCTTCCTCAGAACTCCAGGACCAGCGGTCGGTCTGACTGCGGTCATCACCCCGGTCGTCCTGTGTGTTCTCAAGGAAGGATTCGAAGATCACCGAGTCTGGATCTCCTCCGTCATTACCTGAATCCCCGGAACTCTCCTCTTCGTTCACGGTTTCCTCGAAGTCCGCGTTGAAACCGGCGATCAACTTGCTTGGCTGTTTGAATCCGGATGAGGGCCCGATGCCCTGAAATGCCTGGTTGGGGTAGAGCGTGAATACAAAGCTTTCCGGTGTGAAAGCCACGCGCGCGACGTTGGGACCAAAGGGCGTGGGATCCGTCAGTGGTTCCGGGTTGTGAGCGTAGTTCACGCCCAGCTCCCATGTTTCCCGCTCGTCTTCGGGGACCTCTGTTTCCGTGACTTTCAGTGTGTTGACCCTGATGCTGCCGGGGGCGTCCTCGCGAACGCAGTTCGCCATGGCATCCCGGGCGGTCTGGAGGGGGGCGACATTGCCGGAGGCGATCATGGCTTCCAGAAGGTCAAAGCCGTTTCTCACCTGGTTGTAGTCCGGCAGGTTGTCTTTGTTGAACCCTATGAATTTTTCAGTCTCTTTTTTGAAGAAATCATAGGCTTCCGTTGCCTGATTCTGGTTCTCCGTCCCGTCAGCCGGTTCTGCAATCCTTGCGAACTGGCGGAACAGCGTCTTTTCAAGGTTCGCGCCAGCGGGATTGGTGTTCTGATCCCCATCGATGGTCAGCGACCCGTATTGCACTTGCGACGGATCCTCGAAGGTGAAGCCATCCGTGCAGGACCCCGGGCCGCCCCCGGAGGAGCCGGTGTCAAGCTCACAGCCGGTGAGCCCGGCGCTCAGCAGAACGGCCAGAGACGCCGCATACGCTCTGAAACACAGGCGCGTTTTCATCAATCCACTCCAGCGACCATACTGTTCCGGTGAATGCACATTTACAGCATAATGCGCGATTGCTTTCCCCGCGTCCGGAGAGATCACAGTTTTGAACGCCAGATTGCCCGCACATCCCCGGTATGCCTGGCTGCTCCTTGCGCTGGCGGTGCTGTGCCCTGTTGTGGTGTCCGGGGCCAGCGCGCAGGAAGCCGGGAGCTGCCTGGCGGGCCCCGTGGAGATCCGTGACGGGGAGGAGCACCACAATATCGGCAGCTGCTTCCGTTATCTCCAGGACGAAGCCCACGAATACAGCCTGGAGGATGTGATCGCCGGCAATACGCCGGAGTTCAATGAGCACACTGTAGGGGTGCTCAACTACGGCTATACCGAGTCGGTATTCTGGATCAAGCGCGACCTTGTCTACCGTAACGGCAGTCACCCGGTGGCCGACTGGGTGGTGGAACTGGTGCTGCCGCTGGTGGATCAGGCGGACCTGTACCTGGTCAATGAACAGGACGAGGTGGTGACGCGGCAGCAGCACCGCTATTCGGATGAGTGGTCTGAGCGGGAATTCGCGGTGCCCAACCCGTCCTTCCGTCTGAACCTCGCGCCCGGGGAACGCTATACGCTGCTTCTGCGCGTGGAAACCCGAAACACCATGCGCCTGCCCCTGAACCTGTGGGAGCTGGACAGCTACCTGGGCAAGGTCGCGGTGGATGAGTGGATCCAGGGGCTGTTCATGGGGGCGCTGTTCGCCCTTCTGGCCTATAACTTCTTCGTCACCCTGGTGGTGCGCGAACCGGGCTACATCTACTACACCACCTACATCCTGTTCGCCATGCTGTTCGTGATGACCGAACAGGTGCATGGCATGCAGGTGTTCGGCGGGCTCCAGTCCTGGCTCCACAAGGAGTACCTGCACATCTACATCCAGCTGAGCTGGATCTTCGGCACCATGATGGCGCGGGAACTGCTGGATACCCGCAACCGCGCCGCCCACCTGGACCAGGTGCTGAAGCTCTGCCTGTACGCGGCCATTACCACGCTGGTGATCAGCCTTTTTCACGACTACCACGTGGCGATGGAATGGACCGTGGTCGGCTCCGTGGGCCTGGCGGTGGTGATCATCGCGCTCAGTTACTGGGCCTGGCGCAATGAGCTGCCCAGCGCCGGGATCTACTTTGTTTCCTGGCTGTGCACCCTGGTCGGTGTGGGCTTCTACGGCACCGCCGTGATGGGGTATTACCCGCTCAACAGTTTCACCAGCCACGCCCCCCAGATCGGGTTCGTGGCCCAGAACATCCTGCTGTCACTGGCGTTCGCCAACCGCATCAAGATCGTCCAGCGCGAGGCCCTGGAGTGGAACCAGCAGGCGGTGGCCAATCTTCACCGCTACCGCGCTCTGTTCGAGAATGCCATGGAAGGGATCTTCCAGATGTCGACCAGCTGCCGGTTCCTGGACGCCAATCCCTCCATGGCGCGGATTCTGGGCTACAGTACCGTCGAAAGCCTGATCAATGGTGTTCCGGATGCGCTGCGGGCCTGCTTCTCCCAGTCGAGTGTCCGCCACTGGGTGATCCGGCAGCTGGAGAAGGAGGGCGAAGTACACGGGGTTGAAGGCACCTTCGAGACCTGTCAGGGCGAGGAACGCTGGGCCAATATCTCCATCCGGACCATCTATACCGAGGACGGCGAGCCCAGCCACCTTGAGGGCACCTTCGTGGATGTGACCGAGCGGCGCCAGCGCCACGAGGTTGAGAAGGAGCGCGAGAACGAACGACTGGAGAAGGAGATCGCCCGCAACTCGGCCGCCGCCAAGAGCCAGTTCCTGGCGAACATGAGCCACGAGATCCGCACACCTCTGGCGGCGATCATCGGCTATGGTGAAACCCTCATGGAACCGGATCTCAGCGAGTCCGAGAAACGCGGCAGTGCCGAGACCGTGGTCCGTTCAGGGCGTCACCTTCTCGACCTGATCAACGACATTCTCGACCATTCCAAGATCGATGCGAACAAACTTGAGGTGGAGCGCCTGAACGTCAACCTCCCGGAACTGCTGGACGAGGTGCGTGCCTTCTTCACCCCCAGGGCCCGGGAGAAGGGGCTCGAGTTTTTCATCCAGTGCGAGTACCCGCTGCCGGAGATCATCCGCACGGATCCGACACGTTTCCGCCAGATCCTGATCAACCTGTGCGGTAATGCGCTCAAGTTCACCGATAAGGGCAGTATCCACATCGCGATCCGCTGCGACCGGGAGCAGGAAAAGCTGCATGCCAGGGTGGTGGATACTGGCATCGGTATGAAGCCGGAGCAGATGGAGCGCCTGTTCGACCCCTTCGCCCAGGGTGCCGCCGCCACCGCTCGCCAGTACGGGGGAACGGGGTTGGGCCTGAGCATCTCCCGGCATCTCGCCGAGTTGCTGGGCGGTGATATCAGGGTGGACAGTGTCTATGGCGAGGGCAGTGAGTTTGAGGTCACGATCGACAGCGGGCCACTGGACGGTGTCCACATGATCCGTGACGCCTCGGAGATGACCCAGCGCCGTCGCCAGCTGCCCATGCTGCATGCACCCCACCTGAGTGGCCGCATCCTGGTGGCGGAGGACAACGAGGTGAACCGCAAACTGGTGGATCTGCTCATCACCCGCACCGGGGCCGAGGTGGCCCATGTGGGCAATGGGGCCGAGGCGCTGGAGCGGGCGAGCAGCGAAGCATGGGATCTGATCCTGATGGACATCCAGATGCCGGTGATGAATGGCCGGGATGCCACCCGGGCCATCCGGGAAGCCGGTATCAACACACCGGTCGTTGCCCTGACGGCCAATGTCATGGCGGAGGATCTGCAGGACTATCAGGAAGCCGGCTGTGACGATTATCTGGCCAAGCCCATCGACAAGCGGCGTTTCTACGAGACACTGGCCCGTTACCTGCGGGTGCGCAGTGAGGCCAGGACAGAGGTGGTACAACAGTATCAGGGCACAGTGCTGGTAGCGGAAGACAACGAGGACAACCGCCGCCTGGTCGAGCGCCTTCTGGCGCGCTTCGGGGTGACGGTGCTGTCGGTGGATACGGGGTCCGCGGCGGTGTCCACCGCCATGAGCGAAACGGTCCACCTGGTGCTGATGGACAGCCACATGCCGGAGATGGACGGCCCGGAGGCGACCCGGATGTTGCGCCAGACCGGTTTCCGGCGGCCGATCATTGCCTTCACCGCGGGTGATGAGTCGGAAGTGGATGACCTCCAGAAAGCGGGCTGCGACGGCGTTCTGCACAAACCCATTGATTCCGGGCAGCTGCGGGTGCTGCTGCAGAAACACCTGGGGGGTGGGGAATCGGCGGAGGCTGAATCAGAGTCGGGAACGGATCCGGATATCCAGCACCTGGTGGATCAGTTCCTGGATGGACTGCCGGAGCGGCTCGACACCATGGAGCAGGCGATCCGGGATGAGCACTGGATGGATCTGCAGCGCCAGGTCCATCAGATCAAGGGAACGGCGGGCGCCATGGGGTACCCGCTGATTACGGAGAAGGCGGCCGAAGTGGAACGCGCCCTCAAGAACCAGGACGTGACCCATGCGGTCAACCTCTATCCGGAGCTGGCCGGCCTTATCCGGCAGGCTCTGGAGGGGCGGGACAGTCAACAGTAACAGGATGATGCCATGAACCATCTTCCGGACCATCGTACGAACCACGAAACCGTCAACATGATGTACGGGACCTACGCGGATGTGATCTTCATTCTCTTCCCGTTTGCCGTGATCGCCCTGACCCGGGCCTGGCATGGCCATCCGGAAGCCACGCTCACGGCGCCGGATCTTTCCATTGCCGCGGCCATTCTGGGAGGGCTGGCTCTGGGCAAGTTCGTGCTCGGGCTGATCACCGATCACAGTCTGAGCCATTTCCGTGAGCGCATCGTGTTCTTTCTGGCACTGACCCTGCTGCTGGTGCTCGGGCCGGCCATTCTGATGCTGCTCCTGATCACCACCAGTGAGGAGGTGCCGCGGATGGTTGTGTTTGTCCAGCCGATACTGCTGATCGTCGCCATCTCGCTCTATACCACCGCGATCAGTATCAGCAATCTCCTGACACGCCCGGACCCGGTCCTTTTCGGTAGTGAGGACCCGGATCAGGGTGACACCGAGGGAGAGCGCGAGCTGGAACTTCCCGCCAGGGACGGAGAAAGTCAGAGAATGTCACGCGATGAGGCGTGAGGGTGCACGCCTGCTATAGTTGAGAGGCTGGAGAACAATCGAGAGGATCCAATGACGAATCTCAACGTGCTTGTTGTTGAGGACGAACCCACCATGCGCCAGATGCTCACCGAGATGCTCTATGCCGTCGGTGTGAGCAGGGTGGTTGAAGCGGATGATGCGGCATCCGGGGTGGAGGCCTTCAATGGAGACAGTTTCCAGATCGTGATGCTGGACCTTGGCCTGCCGGATCGTGATGGCCATGAGGTGATGAAGGAGATCAAGGCGGCGAATCGGCAGCAGCATGTGGTGCTGGTTACGGCCGATGATTCCATCGACAGCATTCAGCGGGCGATCACCGCCGGCGCCAATGGTTATGTGGTCAAACCCTATTCCCGTGAAAAGATCCAGGATGTGGTCAACAACTACATGATGATCCACAACAGCGGCGCCTGAGCCGCTGTTGTGCGCCCTCCTTCCTCTCAGGCCACCTGTTTCTGGATCCAGGAGTTGTACCGGGCTGCAAGCGAGCGGATGTAGCGGCTTTCCGCCTCGCTCGGTGTACCCAGAACACCATGGAAGATCCAACCGCGCTCATACAGAGCCAGAACCGAGCGTTCATCCTCCAGGTTCACGCGCTGGTTGAGGCGCTTGCAGATGGCGTCCAGGAACGGCAGACGCCCGGGGCGGCGGATACGGTTGCTGTTGTGATTCGCTTTCTGGCTCATGGGACCCCTCCTGTCCGCGTTGCTCGGATTCAATACAACGAAAAAGCCCGGAGGCGGTCACCTCCGGGCTATCGGACAGGGCATCAGCCCAACCGACCGGAGGCGACCCCGCAGGGCTCCCTCCGGCCTTGCATACCGTTCAGGAGCCCGCGGTCGTCAGCGGGTGCTTTCGTGTCGTAATGGATGTCACCCCCACGGGGTTACCACCTGTTGTCATGGTATAAGTGCCTTCTGACTCCATACCCTCAGTGTATCCCTGAACCGGGCTTTTTCAAGAGCGGCTGCGGGTAGTCCCTACAGAGCCTCCGTAATCCGCTCATGGTTGATAGAATGGGCACCAGGCCAACCGCACGGGAATCCCAATGAGCCGTATTGTTGTCATCTATTCAGGAGGCATGGACTCCTACACGCTGCTGCACCGGGCGCTGGCGGAGGGCTGGCACGTGCATGCCCTGTCCTTTGACTACGGCCAGCGCCATGCCCGGGAACTCGACTGTGCCCGGGCCGTCACCCGGGAGCTCGGGATTGATCACGAAGTGGTCGACATCACCAGTATCCAGGGTCTGCTGGCCGGTTCCGCGCTGACCGATTCAGAACCCGTGCCGGAGGGGCATTACGAGGAAGCCACCATGAAGGCTACTGTGGTGCCCAACCGCAACATGATCCTGCTGTCGCTGGCCATCGGCCATGCGGTGAGTCGCGGCGCCGAGGCGGTCTGGTACGGGGCCCATGGCGGCGACCATGCCATCTACCCGGACTGTCGGCCGGAATTCATCGAGCAGATGGACCGTGTTGCCCGCGTAGCCAACTACGAAGCCGTGCGGGTCGAAGCACCCTTCATGCATCTCACCAAGGGTCAGATCCTGGGTGAGGGGCTCGCCATGGACCTGGACTACAGCCGTACCTGGACCTGTTACAACGGCCGGACCCGGGCCTGCGGCCGTTGCGGGGCCTGCACGGAACGGCTCGAGGCCTTCGCCGCCCACGGCGTCACAGATCCCCTGCCCTATGAGGATGCGCACTGATGTACCGGATCAAGGAAGCCTTCACCACCCTCCAGGGGGAGGGGCTTCAGGCAGGGCGGGTTGCCGTTTTCTGCCGCTTCAGCAAGTGCAACCTCTGGACTGGCCGGGAAAAGGACCGGGCCACGGCCGTGTGCCAGTTCTGCGATACGGATTTTGTGGGGACCGATGGGCCCAATGGGGGCGTATTCGAGACGCCTGAAGAGCTCGTGGACCATATCGCGTCTCTCTGGCCGGGCTCCGGAAGCATTGAGGAATCCCCCATGGTGGTGTGTACCGGCGGCGAACCCTTGTTGCAGCTGGATGGGGCCCTCCTGGAGGCATTCCACCAGCGCCATTTCTTCGTGGCGGTGGAGACCAACGGCACGCTGGATGCCCCGGATGGCATCGACTGGCTCTGCGTCAGCCCCAAGGCGGGTACCGGTATCCGTATCAGGCGCTGTGATGAACTGAAACTGGTGTATCCCCAGCAGGGCCAGGATCCAGCGGACTATGACGATATCGAGGCGCGGGCACGGTTGCTTTCACCCATGTCATCACCGGATGCGGGGGCGGAGCGGGATCTGGTCCGGGATGCAAGCACGCGTGAGGCCATCCGTTACTGCATGGCGCATCCGCGCTGGCGGCTGAGTGTTCAGATGCACAAGATGGTGGGTATAGAATGAGGGAAGGAAGCCGCCCTGGGGCGGCTTCCCCGTACCGGCTTACTCCTTGCCGGTAGCGCGGTCCAGCATGCGCTTGGCCCGCTCGTTGGCTTCCTCAGCCGACTGCTCGGCATTCTTGGCGCGCTCGAGCGCTTCCTGAGCCAGCTCGTAGGCTTCGTCAGCCCGCGCCTGTGCATCAGCCGCACTGCTGTCAGCACTCTCCGCCGTGCTCATGGCATCGTTTGCTGTGTCCATTGCATCGTCCGCCGTATTCATGGCGTCGTTGTTGGTGCTTGCGCAGCCGCCCAGTGCAACAGCGGTCAGGGTAATTCCTGCGAGCGTCAGCTTTTTCATGATAGTCCCCTTTTTCTTCGGGTTAATATTCGGCGGGACCCAGCGTGAGGAGTCCATGCCGCTTCAAGTGTAGCAAAGTGACGGTTTGTGAAAACCGTTTTCACGGCCTGATTTCAATCGGTGTACCAACGGTAACCCGGCGCCAGATCTCATCCATTGCCCGGTTGTTAACGGCAATGCAGCCATCCGTCCAGTCGAGCCCCTCGAAGGCGAAGTTCCACTTGTCCGCGTCATTGGGCAGTCCGTGGATCATGATGTTACCTCCGGGGTCCTGCCCCCATGCCCGGGCCTTGCGGCGATCCTCGGAGTTGGGGTAGGAGATGTGGATGGAGCGGTAGTAGTCACTCTCGGGATTGCGCCAGTCCAGGGTGTACTGGCCCTCCGGGGTACGGTTGTCGCCGGCGAAAAGTTTGTGCCCTTCCGGCTCCTGCCCCAGGGATACCCGGAAACTTTCAATGCGTTTGCCGTCACGGATCAGGTACAGCCTGCGCTCGCTCTTGATCACCAGCACCCGGTCTGCATGGGGTGTGCCGTCACTGATGGCGGTTGCCGGGAAAGACTGGATCAGAGGCAACAGGAACAGCAGAACAGTGGCGGCTGTTATGGATCGACGCATGGTTCTCCCCGTGGGTCTCAGCCTGCGCTGGAACGCTGGTGCTCGGGAATGCCGAGCAGGGCCGGGATCGGTATCAGGGTAATATCACCACCCCGGTAAAGCGTGTCAATCCAGAAACGGTTGGCCGCATGTATCGGCTGGTCGCAGGAGACATGGCCGTGCACCACGCGGGTCACGTGGCGTACCGGGGGAACCAGTGCCGGGGCACGCAGGGCCTGGTTGTAGTCGGACCGGTCCCAGACCAGTTCCTCCCACTGGCCTTCATCCATGGGGACTTCCTGCACGGTACGCCAGTCCGAGGGGGCGGTGGCGTGGATGATGCCCACGGAACCGTTCATGGTTTCCACTGTAAAGGCCAGGGACAGGTGCTGGTGCAGCAGAGTGCCCTGGTAGAGCTGTGCCCCGGAGGGCTGGCGGTGAAACCAGCGCCCCCCGTTGTGCTCGTGCAGCACCCGTGCGCCCGGGTCAGCCAGTGCATCCAGCAGCATCAGTTCGTGGTTGCCGAGTACGCTGAAGAACCAGCGTTCCTCCAGGCGCTCGACCAGGGCGGCACTGTTGTCGCCGCGATCAACAAGGTCCCCAACGGCGAACAGACGGTCGCGCCCGGGGTCGAACCCCTGCTGTTCCAGCCGGTAGTCAAGCCGATCCAGACGGCCGTGAAGATCACTGACCACGAAATCACGGCCACGCTGGTTGCGCCGGAAATAGCGATGCTGTGTCAGGTCGTGCATGATATATGGGTGTCCAGTCTGGTCCTGCAGGATACACCCCAAGCTAGCAGGGAACAGGTTTCAGGCGGAACCCGTTTCAGCCTCATCCCTGACGCGGTAGCCGGCGGCTTCCAGCTGGGTGCGTGTTTGCGCCAACTGGTGTTCCGGAACCAGGCCGTAGGCGCCAGCGCCGGAAGGCAGTGGGACAAAGCCGATGCCGCTGTTGCGCAGATTCTGCGCCACTTCCGGGAGCACCGGATCGCCGGTGCGGATATTGAGGCAGAGCCAGCCGGTGCTGGTGTCGGCGGCCGGCAGCGACAGTGACTCATCACAGATGAGTGACAGAAACCCGGCGGTACGCCCGATCCAGTAATAGGGGGTCCGGAAGACCCCGGCAGGGATCAGGTCGGTGCTTCTGAGCTGGTGGACGGCGAAACGCACGTCCAGAACCAGTACCTCATCGGTCATAGAGGGTTTCTCCGGGTTGCTGAAACAGGCAAATTGGTGCATTGACTCCGTACAGGACGCTCAAGCGCACTACCGGTTCCATTGAAACTGAAACAGCTGCGTTTTGCAGCCATCATCCTTAAAGCCGGGTAAAAAAACAGTCCGGGGAGGACCGATTGACCACCGACCTTCTTCTGTTCATTGGCCTGCTGCTCAGCCTGAGTATCCTGCTCAGTCCGCTGTCGAGCCGGATCGGCATGCCGGTGCTGCTGCTGTTTCTGGCCATCGGCATGCTTGCCGGAGAAGACGGACCGGGGGGGCTGCCGTTCAATGATTTCGGAACCGGTTTTCTGGTAGGCAACCTGGCCCTGGCTATCATACTGCTCGACGGTGGCCTGAGAACGCGGCGCGAGAGCTTCCGGGTAGGGCTGAAACCGGCGCTCAGCCTGGCCACCGTGGGGGTGGCGATCACCGCCGGACTGACAGGGTTGGCTGCATTCTGGCTGTTCGACCTGCCGCTGGCCGTGGCGCTGCTGATGGGGGCGATTGTATCCTCGACGGACGCGGCCGCCGTATTCTCCCTGCTCCAGGGGCGTGGTCTGCATCTGAATGACCGCGTCAGTGCCACCCTGGAGATCGAATCCGGCAGCAACGACCCCATGGCCATCTTCCTGACCCTGGTGCTGCTGTCGTTCATCCAGAGCAGCGGTCAGACACCGCTGCTCGAAAGCCTCTGGCTTCTCGTCCAGCAGTTCGGGCTGGGCGTGGCGGGTGGCCTGCTGGGAGGGCGGCTGCTGGCTGCTCTGATCAACCGGGTACAGCTGGTACCGGCCTTCTACCCGTTGCTGGTGGCTTCCGGTGGCCTGGTGGTGTTTGCCGGCATCAACAGTCTGGGCGGGAGCGGGTTCCTGGCGATCTATCTCAGTGGCGTGGTGCTGGGCAATCGGCGGATCCGTATGCTGCCGGCAGTGCTGCAGATGCACGACGGGCTCGCGTGGCTGGCCCAGATGGCACTGTTCCTGATTCTGGGGCTGCTGGTCACGCCGTCCGAACTGGTGGACCTGCTGATTCCAGGGCTGGTCGTTGCCGCGGTGCTGATCCTGCTGGCCAGGCCCATAGCCGTGCTGGCAACACTCTGGCCCTTCGGCTTCCATGCGCGGGAGAAAGTGTTCATCAGCTGGGTCGGGCTGCGTGGCGCGGTGCCTATTGTTCTGGCGCTGTTCCCGGTCATGGCCGGCATCGAGCATGCGCACCTGCTGTTCAACGTGGCGTTCTGCGTGGTGCTGGTGTCATTGCTGGTCCAGGGGACAACCCTGGCGCCCCTGGCCCATCGCCTGCGTCTCGAGGTGCCCTCGGGCCAGGAGCCGCGGCGCCGGCTGCCACTGGATCTGCCCGGCTCCGGCGACCATGAGCTGATGGTCTTTGAGCTGACCGGCGAGCGGTGGCGGGAACCGCTGCCGTTCAGTGAACTGAATCTGCCCCGCCATGTGATCTGCGCTGGCGTCTTCCGTGACTCAGAACTGTTTCACCCGGGCGCGGAAACGGAACTCGCGGAGGGGGATCTGGTGGCGGTTATGGCCTCACCGGGGCAGCTGGACGAAATGAGCAAACTCTTTGATACCCATCCACGGACCAGTCCACTGGAGGATCGCCAGTTCTTCGGCGAGTTCGTTCTCAACGGCGATGCCACGGTCGGGGACGTGGAACTCTTCTATGGCATCGACATCTCCGGCTATGATCCCGGCGACACACTGTCGGAGTGCTTCCGCCGGGCGCACGGGCATCCGGTGGTGGGTGACAAGCTGCGCATGGGGCCAATCAAACTGGTGGTCAAGGCGGTTTCCGGCGATGCGGTGACCCGGGTCGGCCTGAATCTGCACAGTCGCAGCACCAACGCGCAAATCACGGAGTCATGATGGACGCAGAACACTGGAAACAGGAACTGGGGCTGGCGCCCCATCCGGAAGGCGGCTGGTATCGGCGCTTCTTTGCCAGCCCGATCAATGTGCGCACCGAGCATGGCAGTCGCCCTACCATGACGGCCATCCACTACCTGCTGGAAAAAGGCCAGTACAGCGCCTGGCACCGGCTGCGCAGCCATGAGCTCTGGCACTGGCATGCGGGCGGTCCGGTGCTGGTCCACTGCGCCGATGACAGCGGCATCGCCACCCATAAACTCGGCAGCCAGTCGGAACTGACCCTGACCATTGAGCCCAATACCTGGTTCGCCGCCGAGCCCGCGCCAGAGACCAGCTATGTGCTGGTCAGCTGTACCGTGAGCCCGGGTTTTGACTTCGAGGATTTCGAGTGGGGTGAGCCGGAGACACTGATGGCAGCGTTTCCCGAGGATGAACGGCTGATACGAAGGCTGACGCGATGAGCAGTATTCCCGCACACCTGATTCTGGGGTTCCTGGGGGTGGGCAAGAGCACCGCCATCATGGATCTGATGCAGCGGCGCCCTGAAGGCGAGCGCTGGGCCGTTCTGGTCAATGAGTTCGGGGAAGTGGGTGTGGACGGCGCCCTGATGGAATCCGGAGGGGTCGCGGTGCGCGAGGTGCCTGGCGGCTGCATGTGCTGCGTGGCCGGTCTGCCCATGCAGGTGGCCCTGAACGAGCTGATCCGGCGCGAGAAACCGGACCGGCTTCTGATCGAGCCCACCGGCCTGGGGCACCCGAGCCAGGTGATCGAAACCCTGACCGGGAGCGGTTACCAGGGGGTGCTCCACCTGGCCTCCGTGCTCTGTCTTGTGGATCCGCGGCGCCTGGCCGAGGAGCGGGTGCTCAGCAATGTCCACTTCCAGGACCAGGCGGCGGTTGCCGATGTGCTGGTGGCCAACAAGACCGACCTTTGCAGCGACGCGGATCGGGCCCGTTTCCATGAATGGGCTGCCGGGTTTGAGCCGCCCAAGGCGCTGGTAACCGAGACAGACCATGGCCGCCTGGAACTGGATTGGCTCTCCCGGGCTCACAGCGACCGTAAGGCGGGGGATCCGCACGCCCACGAGCACCATCACGGCGCGGTGCCCGCCGAAGCGCCGCCGCTTTCCGCGCAGCCATGGCAGCAGTACCTTAACAGTGGCGATGATCACTACAGCTGCGGTTGGCGAATCAGCGCGGATTACTGTTTTGATCACCGGAAGCTTGCGGCCTTCTGCCACGGCGACGACTGGCGCCGCATCAAGGGTGTGATGCGCACGGATCAGGGCTGGGTGGCGCTCAACAGAGCTGGTGATGCTTTGAGCGAGGCGGGCGTTGATCCGGCTTGGGAAAACCGGCTGGAAATCATCATGGACGAGTCTCCGGACGCGGAGGACCTGAATCAGCGCCTGAGTGCGGCCCTAGTCGGCGGATGATAGCCTCAGAAGCAGCTCCACACGGCGATTGCGTGCACGGCCCTCGGCGGTCTCATTGCTGGCCCTGGGCTCGATGTGGGCCTTGCCCACGGCCGTCATGCGTTCCGGACTGATCCCCTCTTTCTGAAAGAAACGCACAACCTGCGCCGCCCGTGCCGACGACAGCTCCCAGTTGGAGGGGTAACGATCCGTTGTGATCGGTACATCGTCCGTGTGGCCCGTGACCACAATGGGATGGGAGGACTGCTCCAGTGTCGGTACCAGCTCCGCGAGTGTATCGAGCCCCTTGTGTGAGAGCTCGGCTTGGCCTGATTCAAACAGCAGACCGCTGCTGATGCGCAGGCGGAGCCCTTCGTCGCTGCGGCTGGTCTCGATGTCGTCGCCCAGGCTGCCCTCGGGCCAGTCCGCCGGATGGGGGGAGGGCCCTTGCACTTCGGGGGCTGGTTCCGTGGTATCAGCCGCGGTCTCGGGATCTCCGTCACCGGCAAAGGTAAGCATGACCACGAACATGACCACCAGCAGCGTCATGACGTCCAGATAGACCAGCAGCCAACTCTCCTCCTCCGTGCTGTCCCTGAGCGCTATGGCCTTATGGGGCGGCGTCCGGGGCGGTGTGGTGTCCTCGCTCATGCGTCCGGATCTCCGTCGTCATCATGTTTCCGGAGGCGGTCTTTCAGTTTCGAGAACAGGCCCTGGCGCGACGAACTCCCGTTTCCGTCGCGGATCTCGTTAATGTGGTCGGCCACAAAGGAGTTCAGGGTTTCGCGCATCAGGGTCGGGCGGCGCTTGCGGAACATCATGGAGACCCCCTGCATGACCATGTGCATCACGATCATGCGCTGTTCGGTGCGCCGTTCAAGCTTCACCGCAATCGGCTTGAGCACCAGGTTGGCCAGCAGGATGCCGTAGAAGGTGGTCATCAGCGCCACGGCCAGGCTCTGGCCGATCAGCTCCATATCGCCACTTCCCAGCTGGAACATCATGTTGATCAGCCCCACCAGTGTGCCGATCATCCCGAAGGCGGGGGCGAACCCCGCCATGACACGGAACAGCTGCGCTTCCGCATGCTCCTTGGCCTGGAGCCGTGCGATCCGCCACTGCATCAGGTCGAGGACGTCCTCTTCCGGGGTCAGGTCCACCGCCAGCTGGATGCCGGTCCGCAGGAAGGGGTTGTTCACGTTCTGGAGCTCCTTTTCCACGGCCGGCATCTGACCGGTCTGGAAGAGCCGCGTGATGCGCATCAGTTCCTCGATGTCGTCCTCCGTATACAGGCGCTCGTTGCGCAGAACCGTGCCGATGAGCCGGAAGATGCTCAGCACTTCGCGGATGGGGTAGCTGATGAAGGTTGCGGCCAGCGTGCCGCCAATCACGATGCCCAGCCCCGGCAGGTTGATGAACAGGGAGGGGTCGGAGACGGCATTCAGGAAAATGGTGGCGAAAAGACCGAGCCCGCCGAGAATGCCAATGAGAGTGGAGGGGTTCATGAATGGTCCCTGTTGGATTCCGTGTGCATGTCGTTAACGGCCACCTGACCCATAACCAAAGCGCCGGCTGATGATCCGGTTCCTGCCCGTGGTCTTGGCATGGTAGAGGCGTTCATCGGCACGCTGGAGCAGCGTCTGGATGGCATCGGAGGGGCGTATCTCCGCCACCCCGAAGCTGCAGGTTACCTCGAGCGGGCGCCCGTCGGCGGTCACCGGTTGCTCGACGATCTGCTGGCGGATGCGCTGGGCGGTGGTGATGGCCTCGGATTCGGCGGTGCCGGGCAGGACCACCAGGAATTCCTCGCCGCCCCAACGGATGACCGAATCCATTTTCCGGCAGCCCGAAGTGAGCCGCGTGGCGATGGTCTGGATCACCTGATCCCCGACACCGTGGCCCAGGGTGTCGTTGATGGTCTTGAAATGGTCAATGTCGGCCAGGATAACGCTGAACGGGGTGTCGTTGCGCTGGAAGCGCGCGAACTCCCGGGCCAGCCGGTCCGTGCCCTCCCGCCGGTTGGCGAGGTTGGTCAGGGCATCATGGGTGGCGGCGTGTTCGAAGATCTCGGCCATCTGGCGCAGGCGCTCGGCATGCTGGCGCCGGGCCCGGTCCAGCAGGTAGCTGAACACCATCACAAAGGCGAGCGACGTGGCGAGTACGATCCGGAAGGGCAGCGGGTACTCGGCCACACTGAAAAGAAGTTGCCCGAGGGGAGTCAGCGCCACCACCAGGGTCAGCCAGCCCGCCACGCAGCTGATTATTCCGAATCGCGGGCTGGAGATGTAGAACACCACGGGCGGGTAAACATGGAGCCACATGACGCCGCTCCCCTGCTCCACGCCGGAGAGGGCCACAAAGACCAGCACGGCCGTGATGATGACGATGAAGCCCCAGCGCAGCTGGGCCAGGTTCTGCGTTAGCAGATGCAGCAGGAGGTTGGCGATCAGAACCCCGCCGAGGGTGGCCATGACCGTACCGAACCAGCGTGGATCAGCGGTCAGGTAGGCATTGCGCCAGGAGAAGAAAAACAGGGCCAGGGCCGCCGCCAGAGACAGTATTCGTACCAGGTGCACGATGTCGGAACGGGTCTCGGTGGATTCCGAGGCGGGATCCGGTGCTGTTGGGGGCGTGGCTTCGGCCATTACGGGTATCTTTCGCGCGAGCTGCTGACTGCCATGGAAGTGTAGTGCACACGACGGCGTTTGCACTGGGTCGTGTGCGCCGTGGAGCGCGTTACGACCATGGTGGGGGTTGCACTGGCGGGCCCAGGCAAGGCTCAATGGCATCAGTAATCCATCCCGTCAGAGGAGGTGTGCATGGACATCCAAGTCAAGGACATTAACGAGGGCCAGCCCGTTCCGGAGCACTTTGCGTTCGGCGTGTATGACCCGGACAACCACATGGCCCTGGGGCGCAATCTCAACCCCGAAGTCACCTGGTCGGGGGTACCCGAGGGCACACGCAGTTTCGTGGTCATGATCAAGGACCCGGATGTGCCCAGTGAGGCCGGCGATGTGAACCAGGAAGGCAAGACCGTTTCGAAGAAGATTCCGCGCGTGGACTTCTACCACTGGCTGCTCGTGGATGTACCGCCGACGGTGGCCCGCATCGAGGAAGGCAAGGAGTCCAACGGGGTGGTGCCCAAGGGCAAATCCCCTTCGAAGGATGCCCTGGGTAAGCGTGGCATCAATGATTACACGGACTTCCTCGCTGGCGACCCGGAGCTTGCTGGTACCTATGCCGGCTATGACGGACCCTGCCCGCCCTGGAACGACGAGATCGTGCACCACTACATCTTCACCGTGTTCGCGCTTGATGTGGAGCACCTGGACCTGGGGGATGAGTTCCGCGGTCCCGATGTGGAGAAGGCGATGGAGGGGCATATTCTGGATCAGGCGTCGGTAACGGCCACCTATACCCTGAACCCGGATCTGCGCTGATGCGTGACTTCACCTTCAACACCACGCCCTCGATCGCCATGGCGAGCGGGGGCGCCGCCAGCCTTGCCGCGTACTGTCGTGAGCGTGGGGCCCGCTCGGTGTTCATCGTGACGGACCCCGGCATCATCAAGGCGGGGCTTCTGAATGAGGCGCAGGCCGGGCTTGTCGACGAAGGGCTGGCGGTGGACTGGTTCAGCGGGGTGGAAGCGGACCCGCCGGACACCACCGTGCGGGCGGCCGCTGAGCGCGCACGGGACTGCGGCGCGGACCTGGTGGTGGGCTTCGGTGGCGGCAGCTCGATGGACGTGGCCAAGGTCGTGGCCCTGCTGGCCTCGGATGGCTGTGATCAGTCGCTGGAGGAGCTCTATGGCGTGGGCATGGCAAGCGGTCGCCGACTGCCCCTGATCCAGGTGCCCACCACCGCGGGCACGGGGTCCGAAGTGACGCCCATTGCCATCATCACCACTGGTGAGACCACCAAGTCCGGCATTGTATCGCCCCTGCTGCTGCCGGACCTGGCGCTGCTGGACCCGGACCTGACGCTGGGGCTGCCGCCGCAGGTAACGGCCGCCACGGGCATCGACGCCATGGTGCACGCCATCGAGGCCTACACCAGCGCCCATCGAAGGAACCCGGTCTCGGATGCCCTGGCGCGGGAAGCGCTGGCGCAGCTTTCCAGCAACATCGTGGAAGCCGTGCACAACGGCGAAAACCGTGACGCCCGGGCAGGCATGCTGCTGGGCGCCATGCAGGCCGGCCAGGCATTCGCCAATGCGCCGGTGGCCGCTGTGCATGCACTGGCCTACCCGCTTGGGGGCCACTTCCACATTCCCCATGGTCTCAGCAACTCCCTGGTCCTGCCCCAGGTCCTGCGCTTCAACCAGCCCGTGGCGGGCGCTCTGTATGAGGAGCTGGCACCGCTGGTGCGCAATGGTGGCGATGGGGATCTGGTCAGCCGCATGACCGCGTTGATTGAGGCGGTCGAACTGCCGCGCACACTGCGGGAGATGAGCATCAGCGAGGATTTTCTGCCGACCCTGGCCGCCGATGCCATGAAGCAGCAGCGGCTGCTGGTGAACAACCCGCGTGATGTCACCGAGGCGGATGCCCTGGCGATCTACCGGGAGGCCTTCTGATGGCCGGAGACGAGCCGCTGCCACGCGGTGCCTTCGATGCCTTCCAGACGATCACCACCCGCTGGCACGACAATGACCTCTATGGGCATGTGAACAACGTGACCTACTACGCGTGGTTTGACACAGCGGTTAACCGGTTCCTCATCGAGGATGGTGGCCTGGACATCTACAACGGACCCGTGATCGCGTATGTGGTGAGTTCCGGGTGTGAGTATTACCGCTCGGTGGCCTACCCCGAGCCGGTGGAGGTGGGCCTGCGCGTGGAGCGGCTGGGCAACAGTTCCGTGACCTGGGGCATTGGTGTTTTCGGCGGCCACGATGGCCGCCCCCTGGCCCAGGGTCGGTTTGTGCATGTGTTCGTCAACCGCGCCACGGATGAACCCACGCCCATTCCGGGGCCGCTGAGGGAGGCCATCGAGCGCCTCGGTGCATGATGCGCCTCGGGGGCTTCCCTGACCCCCGGATTCCCCCCATTCCTGTGACCGGCGTGGAGCGGTATCCTTGCGGTTCAGGTTGACGCTATGACTGGCATGCTGGAGTGACCCATGTCCCCATCCGAATTGCAGCAGTACCTGCACAAGCATATCCCCATTTCCGAAGCCATGGGCGTGTCCGTAAACGCCGCCTCGCCGGAGTCGGTTAGGGTTGAAGCGCCCCTGGAGCCGAATATCAACCACCGCGCCACGGTCTTCGGGGGCAGCGCCTCGGCCGTGGCCATCCTGTCCGCCTGGTCACTGCTGCACCTGCGGGTGCGCGACGCGGGCCTGGAAGCGCAGCTGGTGATCCAGCGCAACGCCATGGACTATGAAAGGCCCATCCACGGTGCCTTCACTGCCGAGGCGCGGCTGGCGGACCCGGAGCGCTGGGAGCGTTTCCGTAAGACCCTGGAACGCCGGGGCCGGGCCCGCATCCGTGTGGAATCAATCCTGACGTTCGCCGGTGAGCCGGCGGGCCACCTCACGGGTGAGTTCGTGGCCCTGACCCAGGGTTAGCCGTTCATGCGCGCGAGCAGCTCGTTGATGGCGCGCGCGAACGGAACGGGCGAGTCCTCCTGCAGGAAGTGCCCGCCCTTTAGGGTGACGTGGGGCTGCCCCTGGGCGCCCGGAACACGCTCCTGCATGTAGCGGTCGCCACCTTTGGTAATAGGGTCACCATTGCTGAAGGTGGTAAGGAAGGGTTTGTCCCACTGGCTGAGAACCTCCCAGGCCCGGCGGTTGGCTTCCGTTGCCGGATCGTTGGGCGATGCCGGTACCAGGGCCGGGAACGCGCGGGCCCCCGCCTTGTAGTGGCGCGAGGGGAACGGCGCCTCGTAGGCCCGGCGTTCGTCGCGGCTGAGCCGTCGGAAGCTGCCCACATCCACGATGCGCGCGGGCGGGAACACCGGCGAATAGAGCGCGAAGGTCTTCCAGAGCTGGAACGCCCTGGGCATCGCCTGGTCACCGGTTGGCAGCATGCCGTTACCCACCACGATGGCGCGGAAGCGTTCCGGGTTCTCGGCCGCGTAACGCAGGCCAAGGAGCGAGCCCCAGTCCTGGCAGACCAGGGTGATTCGCTTGAGATCCAGCTGTTCGATCAGGTTACCCAGCCAATCCATGTGGGACTGGTAGCTGTAGTCCTCGATGCGGGCAGGCTTGTCGGATTTGCCGAAGCCGATCAGGTCCGGGGCGATGACCCGGTGGCCGGCAGCGGCGCAGACCGGGATCATGTGCCGGTACAGGTAGGACCAGCTCGGTTCGCCGTGGAGCATGAGCACCGGGTCCGCATCCGCCGGGCCCTCGTCGAGGTAGTGCATCCGCAGTCCGTCCACATCCCGGTAATGGGGTTCGAACGGGTAATCGAGCAGGCGCTCGAAGCGGGATTCCGGGGTGCGCAGTATGTCCTTGCTCATGAGTCCTCCTCGGCAGCGCGGTATTGGTTTTCGGAGAGAAAGTGCTCCAGGGAGAGCCCTTCGGTCCAACCTTCGATCTCCAGCATCGGACGTTCGTAGAACGCCTCGACATGCCCGAGGCAGAGGATGGCCATGGGGTGACCTTCCTCCGGAATGGACAGGAGTTCGGCCAGCGCCCGGGGATCGAACAATGATACCCAGCCCATGCCCAGGCCTTCCGCGCGGGCGGCCAGCCACAGGTTCTGGATGGCGCAGGAGGCGGACGCCAGATCCATCTCCGGCAGCGTGCGGCGACCGAAGATGTGCCTTTCGCGGCCATCCCGCAGGGTCACCACCAGCAGTTCCCCGCAGTCGCGGATGCCCTCCACCTTCAGTTTCATGAACTCGTTGCCCCGCTCACCCAGGGCCTCCGCTGTATGCTCCCGCTCGGTGTTCACCATTTCATAGATGCGCTCGCGCAACTGCGGTTCTGTTACGCGGATGAAGTGCCAGGGCTGCATAAGTCCGACGCTGGGCGCCCTATGGGCGGCCTGGAGAACCCGCATCAGCACCTCTTCCGGGACCGGATCCGGCAGGAAATGGCGCATATCGCGGCGCTCGGCGATGCATCGATAGAGCGCCCTGCGCTCCTGGTCACTGAAGGCGTGTTGCGGTTCCATGGGCATTGAACGCTGTCGGGAAAAGCCGCAGGATAACCCAGAAGGCGCTTTCTTTCAGTGAATCCTCCGGAGGTTCGCCATGGCGCGCTGGTTCATACTGGCCGGCCTCATTCTGGTGGTGATCGGGGTGGTGCTTCACACCATGCCCTGGCTGCTCAACTGGTTTGGCCGGCTGCCCGGTGACATCCGCTACGAGAGCGGCCAGACACGCGTGTTCGTCCCCTTGACCTCGATGATCCTTGTCAGCGTGATACTGACCCTCGTTCTGAACCTCTTCTCCCGCTAGCGGCCGGTGGCTCTTTACGCACCCTGCGGAGCGCTCCAATAATGAAACGACAGTGGATTGAAAGAGGTTAGACCCGATGGGATTCCAGGCGAACGGTATTGAGGTGGAGGTGGTTCAGGGCGACATCACCGATCAGTCGGATATGGATGCGATCGTGAACGCGGCCAACGCGGAACTGCGTATGGGCGGCGGTGTTGCAGGAGCCATCCATCGGGCAGCAGGCTCGGAGCTGGATGAGGAGACCCGTCCCCTGGCGCCCATCAATACGGGCGAGGCTGTGATGACGTCTGCCCCGAACCTGCCCAACCGGTACATCATCCATTGCCTGGGTCCGGTTCACGGGGTGGACGACCCCGCTTCAACCCTGCTTGCCAGCTGCTATCAGCGGGCACTTGAGCTGGCTGAGGATGCCGGGCTGGAGTCCGTTGCTTTCCCGGCGATTTCCACGGGGGCTTTCGGCTTTCCCATGGAACAGGCCGCGGAGGTGGCGTCGCGCACGATTCTGGCCCGCTCGGGGAGCCTGCAGTCCGTCCGCCGTCTGCGCTGGGTGCTGTTCAGTGAGGAGGATCGCATTCTGCACGAAGAGGTGTTCGAGTCCGTCCTCAATGCCTGAGGGAATGGGTCTCCTCGGTCCAGGCGCCTTCGAAATCCCGGATGATGCGCCGGGCGTCCTCAGTCTTCCGTGAGAAGACCAGTGTCGTGCCCCAGGAGGTGATGGGGCTGTGTGTAATCTCCGGAAACGAGAGTTTCTCCAGCGTCTGGGTGACCGGCGCCTCAAAATCCAGCAGGTAGTCTCCGCGTTCCGCCTTCAGCATACGCAGGGCTGCCCGGTGTGTTGAGGCCTGGTCGACCTGCGTTGCTTCGGCTTCCGTCGCGGGGTCAAGCTGGTTCATGTAGGTGTACCCCCGGATCTGGATCAGGTGGCTGCCCTTCAGGTCCGTAACATCGGATACTGGCCCGGTCTCCTCAAGGTGATAGGCGTGCAGGCGTATATCGCGGAACGAGAAGTCCGGCTCCAGTGTCCACTTCGAGAGCGCGGGCACACCCTGCGACCCCAGCCATAGGTCCAGCTTCCCTTCGCGCAGATAGAGGTAGATCCGGTCAATGGGAAGGCTTCGCCATTCGATCCTGTAACCGGCTTCGCGCGCGAGGCGGTTGGTTGCCTCCATGTAGGGGCCTGCTGGCTTTCCCTGCCCGTCGGTGTACGTTAGAGGCGGGAATTCGATATAGGCGCCCTTCAGAACCGTACGCCGTCCTTCCTCACCCCATGCAGGAGCGATCACGAGCATCGTCCACGCAATGATGACAGGCAGAATGCGGTTTACGCTCAACAAAGGCACATCCATCCTTTAGGTGACTGTTTCGGGGGCAGGATAGTGCCTTACTTTCAGCCGTGCGACTGGCTTTTGTGAACGGGTGTCTCCTCTGTCCGCTGGAGATCCTTCGAAACGGATGTGTAGGTGGATACCAGGTAGGGAACCAGGAAGGTTAGAAATACCTTGGGGAGGGAGAGTTGGGCTTGGCCGAGCAACGCTTCCCACTGGTTGATGGCGACCAACAGCGTGCCGACCACCGCGGCGAGCTTAAGCGCGCGCCACGGGGTACCGTCGGTGACGGCGAGCACCAGGGCTCGCCGACACTGACGGGGCAGCCGCTGTAACCCCGACTTGCCGATGTTCATTTGGGCCTGGTCCCTACCGTTTGGCGCTACGTGCTGCATCGATGCTGAACAGAGTGTCCTGGTCCCTCAGCAGGTACAGCGCAAAGCAGGCTGCCAGCATGGGCCAGGCGGCGAAGAACAGCAGGTTGTTGAACGCATCGAGGTACTGGGCCCAGGAGGAAAGCGTGGAGACCGTGTGCAGGAGGAAGATAAGCCCATAGGTCAGCCGCCGGAAGGCACCGGCCACAAATGCCAGAACCAGAACCAGCTGGGCTACACCGAGTAGCATGAAAATGCTGGGCCCGAGACCGGACAGACCATAGAAATTCGCGAACACGCCGGCCGTGTGCTCGGGTTGCACAAGCTTATCGAGGGTCCACATGACCATCACGATGAAGACACCCAGACGCAGGGCGAGCAGTGCGATGGGCAGGCGGCCGGCTGTGGATTCAGTCATAAATCGCTCCTTTTTTGAGTGTCAGTGTGATACGTGGGATTGCTGACGCGATGGAGTATCCGCTGTCGATAGATGGCGGTTCCGCCATTCCCGGGCGAGTGCCTCCTGCCATTGGTCCGGGGTGATGGCAAGCTGCCCGGTGATTTCCAGCGACCGGTCCTCCAGGACATCGGTGTCCGGCGTCTCAAGGTGGCGGCGTGCTATTACGGCATCGCGATGGCGCAGAAGTTGTTCGATATGTGGCCTGTAAAGCCGGATCAAGGCCGAAAGCCATAGATTGACGGCCCAGGAGGGCCAGGCATGGTCCACCTGGAAGCGTTCTATCTGTCGGATGACATCCTCAGCGGAAAACCAGGTCTCGTCCGTCACCCACCGATTGGTGGCAAAAAGGCCGATTGGCTTCCCCCAGACGTCCATGGAGATCGCGACCAGGTGGGCCACGACATCCTCGCCCCGCGGCCAGGGTTGTGTTTCCTGGAACCCCGTTGCCGGGATCATGTTATCCGGAAGTGCTGAACCGCGCAGGAAGGTGTGGAAGTGCCCATGCTCGTCGGCATCGTCCCGGTGGGCGTGGTAATAATACTGGGCGTGATGGTCCGCGTCGTACACATCGCCTTCTGGGTAATGGTCCATCTCGTAGAAGGTGCCCTGGCCGCGAAGGAGTTCACCAACCACGTTGATGCCCCCCTTGGTCAGCGCCCGGGTGCAGGTGTCGAGTTCCGCGCCGGCCTCCATCAGTTCCTTCAGCGTCAGGTCGTCCAGTTCGGCGGCTCGTGGTGTTGTCAGCTCAATCATAGCGGCTAGCCTTTGTCGGTCTGAATCCGGCCCGGCCAATGGCCGGGCCGCCACTCAGTGCGCAGCCACTTCGGCGGGCCGGCGCTTCGCCGCCGGGTTTACCGAGGCGCAGGGGTTGGCCGCGCATGGATTGCAGGGATTGCACTTCTTCTTCGTGGCACATGGGTTCTTCGCTGCACAGGGATTGGCCTTCTGGTACTTCGCCTGCTCCCTCTCCATGAAGGTCTCAAGAGCCGCCAGGTCCGCTCCGCCCCACTCCAGTGGTTCTGCCTGCATGGGCTGAACCATGCAGATCTGGATCATCTCATCCAGGTGCACCTGGTCCATGCCGAACTGGTTGACGCCCATGGCGACCTGGTGTGGGTAGGATGTGGCGAAGGTGGCGTTGTAACCCGCGCCATTGGAGTGGCAGGTGGCACAGGACAGCCCATTACCGCTCAGGCTGGTGTCGTTGAACAGTTTCCGGCCCCTTTCCATCAGCTTACAGGGGTTACCGTCGTATCTGGCGTAATCCTCGGGGCGCTTGACCTTTTTCTTCGCGGCACACGGATTCCCTGTAGCGCATGGGTTCTTCGTTCCGCAGGGATTGGCTGCGCATGGATTGCAGGGGTTGCACTTCTTCATGGCGCAGGGGTTCTTGGCGGCGCACGGGTTTTTAGCAGCACAGGGGTTGGTGCCGGCGCATGGGTTCGCGCGGCAGGCGCTCTTGGCTGCGCACGGGTTGCAACGGCCCTTGCAGGGCGAGCACGCGGCGAGCGCGCCGGCACTGAAGGAGGCACTCATAATGGCGATTGGCAGGGCGGCTGCGCGGGCATAGCGGTTCAATCGCCTGCGGGCGCCTGGATTGGGTAATGCGGATGTCTGAGTCATGGTGGGTCTCCGTCTTCCGTGGTGTCTCGGTTTGTCGGGCCCTTCCGGTACCTCCGTTGGAAGGCCATCAATAGTGGGACAACGGTCCGGGGCCGGCGTTACACCTCGCGTCGCAACTATTTCGGGGGCCGGGTAACAAGATGGCTGGCGATTTGTCCCTGTTGCAGGAAACCCGCTGAATATGGGAGTTACGAGGGCAATGGCGAACAAACTACCGGCTCGCACCCTGGTTGCCTGCAGACTCTGCTGGATGGTGACAGTCGCCGTATTTGCCGGGATCGTTGTTATTGAGGCGCTCATCCTGGTTCCATCCCTGTTCAACTACGAACGGGATCTTCTGGCTTCCATGGAGCAGGCAGCCTTGGGAGGCTCGCCAGGTCTTTCTTAGTATCAGTGAGCTTGGCGTGGCCATTGCGGTGGATGATTTTGGTACGGGGTACTCCTCCCTTGCCTATCTCAAACAGTTGCCGATAAACCGGCTCAAGATCGATCGCGCTTTCGTGCGGGATCTGCCCGAGGATCAGCAGGACGCGGCGCTGTGCGCTGCCATTATAAGTCTGGGTCAGCGACTTGGGTTGGGAATCGTGGCCGAGGGTGTGGAGCATTTCGGCCAGGGCCAGTGGCTGGCCCGTGAGGGCTGCCACCTTCTTCAGGGCTTCTACTATGCCCGCCCCATGAGGGCCCCAGAGATAGGTTGCTGGGCCTCAGGCTGTAACGAAGGGGACACTGCATGGTCCGAAAGGGAGCGAGGGATTGTCGATTCCAACACGTTGTCTGATCCAAGGAGCTCCATATGAAACACCAATCACCCGCCGTGCGTATCGGCGCCATGCTGTTGGTTGCGACAGCGGCCGCCAGCGTTTCCGCCAATGACGCACCCGCGGTAAAGCACGTCTTCAACGACTATCAGACACTGCTGAACAGCTATCTGCAGGAGAAGCGCACCGCCAATGGGGGGCTCGTTTCCGCGTTCGACTACGAAGCGGCACTGGCCGATGACCAGACGGAGGGGCTGCTGGATGACCAGTCAGAGCAATTGGCGGCGTTTGATGTGTCGACCCTGGATACCCGGGAGCAGGCGCTGGCGTTCTGGAACAACGCCTATAACTTCTTCATGATCCAGCAGATCCTGACCGAACGTGGTGAGGGCGAGCTGGTCAGCTCCGTATGGGATTACGGCGGCCGCTACAATCCCTTCACGGATAATGTGTTTGAGCGTCAGATGTTTGAGATTGACGGAACGGATTACAGCCTGAACGAGATCGAGAAGGGCATCCTGTTGGGGGCGGAGTTCGAGGAAAAAGGGTGGAAAGAGGCACGCGTTCATTTCACCGTGAATTGCGCCTCGGTCGGCTGCCCGCCACTGCGGGAAAGTATCTACACCAGCGACAACATCGATGAGCTGATGACCGAAAACACCCGTCTGGCGTTCAATACCGACCGCCATCTCCGGGTGGAAGGCGACACCCTTCACCTTACGGAGCTGTTCAAGTGGTACGAGCAGGATTTTGTCGATGAGGGCGGTTCAGTCCGTGGCTTTATCAGCCAGTGGGCGGATGAGGCGATCGTGGAGAAGGTTGAGCAGACGGATTCCATCGAATACATCGACTATGACTGGTCGTTGAACCGTCCCGGGAACTTCCCCGAGTTCCGGTAACCTGCGCTTTATTGGTCCTAGGATGACGTTTACCGTTCAATCATCATTCAGGTCCTGAGCGTCAGGTTTCTCGAGTGCCTCGTCCACCGTCCGCTTAAACGTTTCAATCTGCCGGGTGTCAGGTTGCGGTGGACAATGACCGCGTATAACGGTAACAACGGCGCGGAAGTTGGCCATGAAGCGTCGGCAATGGGGGCATATGACCAGGTGCGCAACCACGGCCAGCCGCTTGCGCCAGCGGAGTCGACCGTCGACGTAGTCGCTGGCGACCAGCGTGATGTCGCGACATTTCAACATAGGTTGTCCCCGCCTTTTGGCACTTGACCTCCATTTCAGGCCGCATGGTGGATGCTCGCACCCACCACTCTGGTCCGATGGGCAGGAGACACGCTGGAGGCAGTTTTGTTACAGGGGCATCGGGGCTCAGAGTTCGCTGGCCATCTCCGGTTCCAGCGGCACGTTCAGGGAGTCGAGCATGCGGTTGAAGGAGCTGTAGAGCTCCATCACGCCGATTGCTTCCATGATGGCGTAATCACTGGCACCAGCCGCCCGGGCATTGGCGATAAGGTCCGGCGGCATGCCATGGGGGTTGCGGTTCGCCTCACGGGCGAATTGCAGTAGGGCGGCGTCCATCGGCCCCAGGAAAACAGGCTCCGATGTCGCCATGAAGGTTGATAGGTCGCCTGGTTCGACACCGAGAGTCTTCAGCATTCGTTTGTGGTGGGCTACGCAGTAGTCACAGCCATTATCCTGGGAAACGATGGTAGCGATCGCATTTTTCAGCCGCGGCGACAGCTGGCCGTTATACATCAGCGACTTCACCCGGCTCCAGGCCTGTTCGAGGAGATCCGGGTTATGGGCATAGGCCCTGAAAAGGTTGGGCACGTAGCCCTCTTTCTGGCGGATTTCATCGAAAATGGCCAGGACTTCGTCGTCGGACGTTTCCTGAAGTGGGTGGAAAGTCGGGTCATTGCCGGCCGCGTCGGAAACGGCAATATTGCCATTGGGTGGTCCCTGTGATGCACCTTCCGAAAGGCGAGCGTCCAGGGCGCTGGTAGTGCGCTGGAGAAACTGGTCGGGGATCGCGGCCTCGGACTCGACCCGCTGAACCAGAATGCGTTGGGTTGTTGCGAGGCCATCCACCAGGTTTCGGCAATGCCGGCACATCATCAGGTGGAGGCGCACCTTCATCTTCTGGCCGGTAGTGAGCTCCCCGTCCAGCCAGTCACTCGCCAGTGCGGATATTTCGTGGCACTTCAGCATTCCCCCGTCTCCCGGAAGCCTTCAATCATGGTAAAGAGTTTCTGCCGCGCCCGATGCAGGCTGACCCTGAGGTTGGCGGAGCTGAGCCCCAGTATCCGGCAGACATCGTCTGCCTCCATCTGCTGGATCTCACGCATCATCAGTACTGAACGCTGGGTTTCGGGCAGGGCTTCGAAGTGCTTATCGAGGCATTCCTTGAGGGCTTCGTTGGACAGCAGCTCATCGGCGGATTCCGACCCCCAGGGCCGGGTGGGTTGGGCCCAGCTGCCACCCTCATTGAATCGCCGCTCCAGCGATGGATCGAGCGGGGACTGGAAATCCGTCAGTGTTTCCCGGTTACTCTTTCGCAGCCTGTTGCGTGCGCGGTTCGCCGTGATGGTACAGAGCCAGGTCTTGAGCGCCGAGCGCCCCTCGAAGCCATCAATGGCATCAATCACCGCCACCCAGGTTTCCTGCACGACATCCTCCGCCGTGGCCGGATCGAGCATGCTGCGCGCCGTTGCCAGCATGGAACCGGAAAAGCGCTGGACGGCCTCGTGGTAGGCACTGGCGTCGCGCTGGCGAAGACGGCCAACCAACTGCTGTTCTTCCGTCGCTGCCTGCTCCATGTCTTCGCTCATTGCGGCTTACCATGATTGTGGATCATAACGGCCCGCCGGTGCATGAGCAAAACCAGATGCTGGGCCCGATCCGGTTACGTGTGGTTGGCGTCTCTTGGCAGTTTTTCGGCAAGCTCTTCCAGGTTCTGCACCGTCAGGCTTGGCTCAATATCCCAGGGATCGAAAACGGTAGCCGGATCGCGCTGGACCCAGGCTGCACCGAGGCCGGCCGAACGCGCGCCGATGACATCCCAGGGGTTACCGGAGACCAGCCAGAGCGGGTCAGAGCCGGCAGCGGTGGCCTCGCGTGCGTGACTGTACACGGCCGGGTCAGGCTTGAACGTGCCCAGCTCGTGCACACTGACGACGCCCTCAAGGTGATCGCGAACCCCCGCGTTCCGGAGCACCCGCTCCACTGCGTCGGGCGTTCCATTGGAAAAGGCGAACAGGCGGTAGTGCGGTTTCAAAGCTGCCAGGGCGCGGACCGCGTCGCTGAACGCCGGCAGACTCTGGTAGGCCTGCAGCAGGGCATCGCCGGTCCAAGTGTCCAGCGTATGCCCTTTTGAGCGGAACGCGAATTCCAGGGCCTGTCGGGTGCAGGTCCCGAAATCCGCGTACTGTCGCATCAGGCCCCGACGGAAGGCGTACTCCACTTGCTTCTGGCGCCAGAGCGCAGAGATGGCGTCTGCATCATCACCGGTGTAGTGACGCAGGTGGTCCACCATCCCGGATGGATCAACCAGGGTACCGTATACGTCGAACGCCAGTACGGGTGCCATTCGGGGCCCTCCTTAAGTGCTGTTTACGAACGCTTCCAGGCCAACGTCTGGAACGGCTCATCCAGCGGGGTTTCCGCGATGTGATTGACGTAGTTACTGATGGTCTTCTGCGCGAGCCCGAGGATGACTTCCAGCACCTGCTGCTGGCCATAGCCGGCCTTGAAGAACGCGTCCAGATCCGTCTTTTCGACATTACCGCGTTTGGCGATGACCTGCTTTGTGAATGTCCTCAGTGCTTCCAGTTTTTCATCCGGAAGAGGCGTTTCATCACGCAGTGCCTGGGAGATGTCATCCGACACGCCCATCTGCTTGGCAATGGCGGTATGGGCCGGCACGCAATAGGTGCACTCGTGCTCAACGTTGATAGTCTGCCAGACCACGGTGATCTCATCGTTATTGAGGCTGGTGTTGGTGAACAGCTCGTGCAGCGTACCGTAGGCCTTGAGCGTCTGCGGCGCCTCGGCGAGTACTGCATGCAGGTTCGGGATCATGCCCATGGATTTCTGCGAGCCTTCGAGAATGGGTTTGGCATCCGAGGGTGCGCTCTGGGTGTCGTGAAGCTGGAATGCGGTCATGGGACCTCCTGCATTGTAATGACTGTGTGTAATCTTGAGTAATCACTCAAGAACAGGAGAACGATAACTGGTTTTGAGTAATCACTCAAGTTATAATTGAGTGAACACTCAAGAAGCCTTCCGTTATGCCACGCACTGCGCGACACGATTACGCCATATCGCTGGAGCGGGCCGCCCATCTGTTCTGGGAAAAGGGGTATCACGCCTGCTCGCTCAAGGATCTCGAAGCCACGTTGGATATGCGCCCAGGCAGCATCTATGCCGCCTTTGGGAGCAAGGAGCAGTTGTTCGAGGCGGCACTGATGACCTATTACCAGCAGCTCGTTCAGGGTATGGAGGAAGTGTTGGAGGCTCATGAACGGGTTCTGGATGGCTTGTCCGCCTACCTCCGTCGCCTTGCAGCGGAAGCGACAGGCCGCACGGGGGCGCGGTCTGCACCGGTTTCCGCCTGCATGATGGTGAAGACGCTGCTCGAGGTGACAACGGATACGCCGGGGTTAAGCCATACCGTTAACCAGCTTTTTGATCGGATCGAAAGCGATCTGACCGCCCTGCTTGAACATGCTCTGGACCAGGGTGAGCTGCCCCGGGGGAGCGACTGCGCGCGTCTGGCACGGCTCTGGCAAGCACAGATCATGGCACTGAGAACCTTCGCCCACCGTGAAGTGGATGCGGAGTCAGTTGAACAGCTTGCCGAAGACATGGTGGCGTTGCTCCGGAGCAGTTCCGGCCGCGAGGTGTAACGCGACCCTTTATCTCGGGCCGGACGCAGGGCTACCGGTATCCCGTGATGGTGAGCTGCATGTGTTGATCGAAGCCGATCTGCTCCACTTTCATCGCCCAAGCGTTCCAGTACATCCGTTATCCAATATTACCTACCGGCACTGAAGGCCAGGATGACGACCCAAACTGCAAGGGGTGTCTGCGCGAGTACTACCGAATCCGTCGTCATTCACTGTTCGTGCCGCGTGATTTTGACGCCTCCCCTTACTTCGACATCGTCAAACCATCAGTCCAGGCTGGTTTTGACCACCGTGCTATGCCCTGGATCGGCAACGCCGAATGACTGTCAGTCTTTGCTGGCATTCGTGGCAAAAAGCAGCCTGGGTGTCCAAACCGAAGCGGCCGCTGTAACGTAAGCCGTCGGGTGACGTCTCAACGGAAGCGAGCCATTCATAACCATAAGGATTCCGGAATGAGCAACAGTAAAAAGATTGTTTTAGGCGTCATCGCGTTGCTGGTGGGGGCCTTCTTCCTTTTTGACCTGGGCCGTTTCCTTGAACTGTCGGTCCTCAAGGCGCAACAGGAGCAACTTAGCGAGTTGATTGAAGCCAACCTGTTGCTCAGCCTGGCACTGCTGTTCGTTGTCTATGTGGCTGTCACGGCACTGTCCCTCCCGGGCGCCGCTGTCATGACGCTCGCCGGCGGCGCCCTTTTCGGCTTCGGCTGGGGGCTGCTGGTGATCTCCTTCGCCTCCACGGTCGGGGCCACGCTGGCCTTTCTGGTGGCACGGTTCCTGTTCCGGGACACGCTCAGGGAGCGGTATGCGAGCTACCTGAAGAAGATTGACGATGGCATCCAGCGCGACGGCGCCTTCTACCTCGCCACCCTGCGTCTGATTCCGGTCTTTCCATTCTTCGTGATCAACATTGTGTTGGGTCTGACCGGTATGAAGACCTGGACCTTCTACTGGGTCAGCCAGCTCGCCATGCTGCCGGGCACCGCGGTTTTCGTGAATGCCGGCACCCAGCTCGCGCAGATCGAGCGCATGGGAGACATCGTTTCGCCGGAGCTGCTGCTGTCCTTTGTGCTGCTGGGGGTTTTCCCACTCATCGCCAAGTTCGTGGTGGGCCGCATCCAGAAGAAGCGGCTCTATGCGCATTATGACAAGCCCGAGCGCTTTGACTACAACATGGTCGTGATCGGTGGCGGCAGCGCCGGCCTGGTCTCCGCCTACATCGGCGCCACCGTCAACGCCAGGGTGGCACTCATCGAGCGCGGCAAGATGGGGGGTGATTGCCTGAATACCGGCTGCGTGCCCTCCAAGGCGCTGATCCGCTCTGCCAAGGTTGCCCAGAACATGCGTGAGGCGGACCGCTACGGGCTGACGGCCGCGGAGCCGAACATACCCTTCGCCAATGTGATGAAGCGCATCCATAACGTCATCAAGACCATTGAGCCCCATGATTCGGTGGAGCGCTTTACCAGTCTGGGCGTGGACTGCGTCCAGGGCTCGGCGCGATTCGTCAGCCCCTGGGAAGTGGAGGTGGACGAGGATGGCGCCAAGCGCCGGATCACGGCGAAATCCGTGGTCATTGCCACCGGCGGCAAGCCGTTCGTGCCGCCGATTCCCGGTATCGAGGACGTAGCGCCGCTGACCTCTGAGAATCTCTGGGAACTGGAGGATCAGCCCGGGCGGCTTGTGGTGCTCGGAGGCGGCCCCATCGGGTCAGAATTGAGTCAGGCCTTCTCGCGTCTGGGCACCCAGGTCATCCAGATTGAAATGGGCGATCGACTTCTGCCGCGGGAAGATGCCGATGTATCGGAACTGGTGCTGAAGCGTTTCCGTGATGAAGGCGTGGATGTTCGTCTGGACCACAGGGCGAGCCGGTTTGCGGTTGAGGATGGTGAGCGGGTTGTCTACTGCGAGCATGCGGGTGACACCGTGCGCATCCCCTTCGACCGGGTTCTGGTGGCCGTGGGCCGTAAAGGTAATACCGAAGGACTGGGTCTGGAGAGCCTGGGTATTGAGCCAGGGCCCCAGGGCACCTTGCCCACCAACGATGACCTGAGCGTGGTCTTCCCCAACATCTTCGCCTGTGGCGACGTGGCCGGGCCCTACCAGTTCACCCACATGGCCGCGCACCAGGCCTGGCACGCGGCGGTGAACGCCCTGTTCGGCCAGTTCAAGCGCTTCAGCGTGGATTACTCGGTCACCCCCTGGGTGACCTTCACCTCGCCGGAAGTCGGTCGGGTTGGTCTCAATGAAACCGAGGCCCGTGAGCAGGGCATTGACTACGAGGTCACCACCTACGGTCTGGACGACCTGGACCGGGCCATCGCCGAGAGCGAGGACCACGGCTTCATCAAGGTCATCACGCGGCGCGGCAAGGACAGGATCCTAGGCGCAACCGTGGCCGGTGAACACGGGGGTGAACTGCTGACCGAGTTCATCCTGGCGATGAAACACGGGATTGGCCTGAACAAGATCCTGGGCACCATCCACCCCTATCCGACCTGGAATGAGAGCGTGAAGTTTGCGGCGGGTGAATGGAAGAAGGCCCACGCGCCACAGAAAGTCATCCAGTGGCTGGGGCGGTATCACCGTCGGCGTCTGAAAAGCTGAATCCCCCCAGCCTGGATGCATGATGGCCGCCTGGAAGGCGAGCTTCCGGGCGGCTGCGGTTAAAGGGGAAGAAGCCGCTGGGCGGCCCGTTCGATAAGCTCTAGTGCATCGTTCACGCCGTTTCCGTCCCCTTTCTCAAAATCACCTTCCTGGCCCATCTGGTTGGTCACATGCGCGAAGCAAAGGACCGAACACCCGCGCGCCTCAGCAAAGGCATACAGCGCCGCTGCCTCCATCTCCACAGCCAGCAGACCTTCCTCCCGGTGTTTTTCAATCGCAGTTTCGGTTTCACGGAAGGGGGCATCCGTGGTCCAGCTTGCGCCTGTTATCACTGGGGCCGGGAGTTCGCCCGAGCCCTGTTCGAACGCAGCTACAAGGCCGGCCGGTGCATGACTGTAATCCGATGGCGGGCAGTAATGATAACTCGTTCCCTCATCCCGAAGCGCACGGTCGATCAGGATGAAATAGGGTGGTTTCTGGACCGGCGTAAGCTGGCCTGCCGAGGTGAGGCTCAGTAGAAGCCGGCAGCCACAGGCGAAGAGTTCCTCCGCCACCAGCACCGCGAAAGCGGACCCTACGGCACATCCCACGATGCCCACTTCCCGGTCCCCCAGCGAGATCACGTCGAGTTCGGTGTGATAACAGACCCAGTCCGTGTGGCGCCGTGTCAGCCCTTCGGCGCGTTTGCTACGCACAATGTCGCCGTCCGGATCGAGAATGCATACCTCCGGCACTGGTGAGGTCGATGCCTGTTTCTGGCGGCGCGCTTCCCGCAGGAGGCTTTCCGGCGTGAAAGCGGAGGGCTCGTGCCAATGCTTATCGCGAAGAATCGGCGGCAATTGGGTGGACTCTGTCATAATCACCTTTGTTTCGGCCTGTACCCGTGACGACTTGCTGGACCTGCCGGGACAAGTATAGTCGATCGCCTGGCCCCCAGGATCCGGTCTCCGCTTTCGAGAAAAGTGGCCTCAGCGGCCTTTACATAATGGGGGTTGGTGAGCGCCGGTATGCCATCCCGGGGCGGTCCGCCACGGAATACGTCGTCGGCGGGGACGCTGGCATCGGACAGGTCGAAGCCGTTGAGGGTCCGGGCGCCAGCAGGCGGTGAGGCCACAGTGCCGCCGAGCAGTACCACAGCTGTCAGTTGCATAACCCAGGCCGGAATAGTCATATCCCACCTTCCGGTGTGGTTCATTTCGTTTCAAGGTCTTCGCCCGTGGCCTTTCGCCAGAACTGCCGGAAGCGCTGCGGGTGAAAACCGTTCATGGTCTTGCCCTCAAGAAAAAGCAGTGGCGTGCCCCGCCCGCCAAGACGCTCAAATGTGGTCCTGGCCTTGGCGGATTCATTCAGGTTGTACTCGCTGTAGACGATGCCGTGTTCGCTGAAAAAGCGCTTCGCCGCTTCGCAGCTTGGGCAGTAGTCAATGGAGAACATGACCACCTCCCGGTCTGTTCCCGCGATGCTCACCGTACTGACGGCCCCAATGATGAGGAACAAAAAGATGTAAAGCGTATTTCGGAGGATCATGAGAGACCTCCCTCTGGTATGACTCCAGTGATACCGACACAGGAAGAGTTCCAATGTTACTCCGCAAAGGCTCGCTCCCGGCCAGCCGATCGCCCGTTTGATGTCTCTTGGCCTGCGTGATTGCGTCATGTGCTTGTTGTTGGCGACATCAGAACTGATAGGTTGTGATCAACTCCCCATAACTGAAAGAGCGGTCTGCGCGGCCAGCGCGCCATGGGCGGTGACGATAAGCAAGCCCATGAAAGGTGCGATAATGGTCCGTCGGTTCATCATGCGGAATCTCCGGGTGCTTTATCGTTGGTGTAAAAAGCAATGGTGGGCTTTTATTACGAGTTATACATCGAAGACATCCGGCAGTGGATTTTGTTACGGCGGAGCCTGGCATAAGGACTCTCCGAATTAGGGAAGTCCAGCTCCCATAACCCCCTCCCCGGGAAGTTCGGTATATCACTTCCCGGGGAGGGCTGGGTTGGAGGGTCTCTTGATCAGGAACCTTTGGGCTCATCGTCCCGAACGAAATCCAGCGACACGTTGTCCGCCTCGGTGATCGAGTCCTGTTCGAACATCATGTGGATGAAGGGCTGGGTTTCGCCATTCGGTAGTTCATAGGCCGTTTCCACAGGGGCGTGTCGTGGGGCCGTCGGGCCCAGCCCCAGCAGCGGACCAAGGACCGGCATGGGCTTGTAGGGCTCAACCGGCAGCATGATCAGGTGGGTGTGATGGGGCTGTGACGAGATGGGCCGTTTTTCCGCGGGGAGCGGGAGCTCTTCGTCAATGGCCAGCGAATAGTCGTTCTTGCGGACGATTTCGGTGGTCATCAGGTGCGTCATCCAGGTGCCCTGCTTCTCACCGTTCACATAGAGGTCACCGAAGCCCCAGAAGGCACCATGGGTGTATTCCCTGGGCATCAGGGGTGTGCCGGTGTCGGTTGTGCCGTGGAGCTCAGTATCCACCACTACACCGCCGCCGGTTTCGTACCCGGGGATGGGCGGCTGGACCAGCGTCTGCATGTCGATGCGGTAGTGGTTGCCGTCAGGGTCGTGGAATTCCGTCTCCAGTGCCAGTTCATCGGCGGCACTGAAGGGGCCTCCCGGCTGGTCCACCTCAACATTGTTGACCATCGTCGCCTCAAGATACCCATTGCTGCCCTCGGCCATGGGCAGGGGCTGGGCGTTATTGCCGAAGGGGCCCGGCTGGTTGAAGGCGGTGTACCGGGTGCCGGCTTCATTGGTCTCTCGTGCTTCTTCCGGGGCTGAGACCAGCGCCGGCATATCCCGCAGCAGCTGTTTGATGGGGCCGAGATCCGTGTTTTCGACATAGGCTTCCACATCGCCACGTTTCGGGTTATCCGGTGTGCCGAAGACTTCTTCGCTGAGATTGATGCGTGGGCCGGGTTTGACCCAGTAGACCAGTTTTCCAGGGTCCTGTTTGACGGTCACGACCTCCGGTTCGTCGAGGGCGCCTGTGATGTCCGGCTGGCTCGCGCAGCCGCCGATGATGGCGGCGGACAGCGTTGTTGTAATGAGTGTCGTCCTCTTCATGATGGTCACCTTCTTCTGCGGTTTTGCTCTCTTGGCCGCCGGGGTAACCCGGCTGCCCCGCTTTGGGACACAGTAACGCCAGCCTCATTACAGTGTCGTTCATGTACCGGATGCCAGATTCCCGATCCGGTTTCATGATCAGGAGGTTTCTTAATGAGAGTACGAACGTTTGGAAAGCAATTGAGTGCCCTGCTTCTGGGCTTCCCTGTAATCGCCCTGGCTGCGGAGTCGGCAGACGTAACCATCCAGGCGAAACCCGGGTTCCAGTTCGAGCCTTCCACCATCGAGGTTCCTGCAGGAGCTGAAGTTACGGTCAATTTCGAGAACACCGGCGCCATGGGGCACAACTTCACAGTGCCTGAACTGAATGCGGGCACGGAGACGATCGGCGCGGATCAGAACGAATCCATCACGTTCACCGTGGGGGAGAGCGGCAGCTATGAGTTCATCTGTGACGTTGCCGGCCACGCGGCGGCGGGCATGACCGGCACGCTTAAAGTGAAGTAGCTGCATCGATGACGCCCGGGGCTTACCGGGCGTGTCAGACGGCCAGGTGACCCTGGCCGGACAGCGCCATGTCCACAAACCCTTTGATGTCTGCCTTGATCGACTCATGGTGCACCAGGCCCTTTCTGAGTGATCCATCAACAGGCTGTATTGCCCCCAGCAGCATGCCCAGGCTCATACCCCGGTGTACGGTATCGCCACCGATCATGGCGCTTGTGCAGAGGCTCTCGTGGAGATTTCCGCCGTGGATCCGGACAATCCAGAGTATCAGGGGGATGCCGTGCTCCGGGTAGCAGGCATGGGCAAAGGGATGCGGCAGTGACTGCCGGTCGGATTCCTCGCAGACAGCCTTTCGGATCTGGACGTCTTAGAAGTAGGTCTGTTACGCCAAGATGATGGGATTCTGGACAGTGCTGTAGCGCCCTAAAAACCGGGCTGGTTCCATTTTCACCAGCCAGCCTTTATAATGGACTACGTATTATCCCATACAGGGCTTGAAAAAAGCCTCTAAAATCAACGGCAAAGGCACTCAGCCAGAACAGCGGGCACAGCTCCGATGGTTGGGTGAACTCAGACCGAATGACCAGCGAGACCTCCAGGGCGGAGGCAATCGAGCTCCGGCAACCAACGGACACGGACGGCTACCGGTTACACCGGCTGATTGCCGAATGCCCGCCGCTCGACCCCAATTCCATCTACTGCAACCTCCTCCAGTGCTCCCACTTTGCCGAGACCGGCGTGGCCGCCGAGCTTGACGGCGAGCTGGTGGGGTTCATTTCCGCGTACATTCCACCCACGAAGCCGGACACCGTTTTCGTCTGGCAGGTGGCGGTGCATGAGAAAGCCCGTGGCACCGGGCTGGGTAAGCGCATGCTGCGCTTCATTGTGGAGCGCCCGGCCTGCCGCAACGTCTGCTTCATGGACACCACCATCACCGAGGACAACGAGGCCTCCTGGGGTCTGTTCCGTTCCTTTGCGCGGGATCTGGGCGCGGAGACACAGCACTCCATTTTCTTTGACAGTGAGGCCCATTTCGGTGGGCAGCACGATTCCGAGATCCTGTTCCGGATCGGGCCCTTCGACGTGAACGCTCACTGAAACAGCATACGGCTCCGGTGCCGGCTACACTGGTTGGCAGGAAAACCGGTCGGTTCCGGGGCGCAAAGTCAGAATCAACCTAAGAACGGTACTATGGCAGAACATACGGTAGAAAAAATCGGTGGTACGTCCATGTCGGATTATACCGCCGTTCGCGACAACATCATTCTCGCCAACCGCGAGGAAGGCGATGTCTACAATCGCATCTTCGTTGTCTCCGCCTATGGCGGCGTCACGGACCGGCTTCTGGAGCACAAGAAGAGCGGCGATGCAGGGGTCTATGCCCTGTTCTCCCAGTCCGACTCCGACTGGGCTTGGGGGGATGAGCTCACCAAACTCTCCAAATACCTGTGCGAGATCAATGAGGAGCTGTTTGGGGATGAGCTGCTGAGCCAGCAGGCCGACCAGTTCATCGCTGAGCGCATCGAGGGTGTGCGCAACTGCCTGCTCGACCTGCAGCGGCTGTGCTCCTACGGCCATTTCCAGCTGGAGGACCATCTGCTGACGGTGCGCGAGATGCTCGCCGGCATCGGTGAGGCCCACAGTGCCTTCAACACCACGCTGCTGCTGCAGAATGAGGGCTACAACGCCCGGCTGGTGGACCTGACGGGCTGGCGTGATACCGAAACCCTGCCGCTGGATGAGAAGGTCTCCCAGGCGTTCGACAAGATCGACCTGAGCCGCGAGCTGGCGATCGTGACCGGTTACGCGCAGTGCAAGGAAGGGCTGATGCGCACCTTCGACCGCGGCTACAGCGAGATGACCTTCTCCCGGATCGCGTGCATGACCGAAGCGAAGGAGGCGGTGATCCACAAGGAGTACCATCTCAGCTCCGCCGACCCCAAGATCGTGGATGCGGAAAAGGTGGTGCCGTTGGGCCGCACCAACTACGACGTGGCGGACCAGCTCGCGAACCTGGGTATGGAAGCGATTCACCCGCGCGCGGCCAAGGGCATGCGCCAGGCGGATATTCCGTTGCGGCTGAAGAATACCTTCGAACCGGAACACACCGGTACCCTGATCACCCGCGACTATGTGAGCGAAAAGCCACAGGTTGAGATCGTGGCCGGCATGCGGCACGTCTTTGGTATCGAGGTATTTGACCAGGACATGCTCGGCGAGCCCGGGGCGGACCGCAAGTTCCTGGAGATCCTGTCGCGCTTCAAGGTGCACTTCATCAGCAAGGACACCAACGCCAACACCATCACGCATTATGTGGATACCTCGCTGCGTAACGTGAAGCGGCTGGTAAAAGCGCTGGAAGAAGTCTTTCCGTCGGCGGAGATCTCCACCCGCAAGGTGGCGATGGTGTCGGCCATTGGCAGTGACATGCAGGTGCCAGGACTGCTGGCCACGGCGGTCAACGCCCTGCAGGATGCGGAGATCCCGGTGCTGGCCATGCACCAGTGCATGCGCCAGGTGGACATGCAGTTCGTGGTGGAGGAAAGTGACTACGAGCGTGCCATCGCTACCCTGCACGGTAAGCTGATTGAGCCCCATAAGCATGAATACGCCATTGTTGCGGCCTGATTGGCTGTCTCAATGGCTGTGATGAGACGCTGCTATTGCTTCAGAGCCCCTGTCTGACAGGGGCTCCCGCCCTTCCGCCCTGTAACACTCGCGGGCGCATTGAGTCATCCATAAACGACCGCATACAGTATATATAGATAGAACCATCAACCAGGGGAATACTATGGATACGCTGTTAAACCCAATGGAACAGCGTGACCGTGAGCTGGTTGACGACGTCAGGGCCGATACGACGGAAACCTGGAAGGAACCGGCGTCAGCCGAGCCGGAAGGGCTCGACGATCAGGAGCCAGCTTCCGTCGTCGGTCACTATTTCCGGGATGCCCATCGCTTTTCGCTTCTCGGCAGGGAAGCGGAACGCGACCTGGGGCAGTCACTGGAACAGACCCTTCGCGGTCTGCTCGCGGAAATCGCGGAACCCGAACTGGAAGCGCTCACCATCCGGGAAGTGCTTGCCCGGGTGGAAGCTCACAGCGGTTCGCTCAGCGAGCAGGCACGCCAGCATCTGGCGGACCTGCGAAAGTGGCGGCGTGAACTCATCCAGAGCAACCTTCGGCTGGCGGTGTACATCGCCCGGGGCCAGCAGGGCCGGGGTCTGCCCTTGCCGGACCTGATCCAGGAGGCCAACCTGGGCCTGATCAAGGCCGTGGAGCGCTTTGATCCGACCCGTGGCTTCAAGTTCTCCACCTACGCCTACTGGTGGATCTCCGAAGAGGTCAAGCGGGCCATCAAGCGCGGTCGCCGTGTGGTGCGTACGCCCGACCATGTGGTGGATGAGATCCGCCGCCTGCAGGCTGTGGAGGCCCGTCTCCAGCGCGAAACCGGTTCCCAGCCAGACCGCTATGAGTTGGCGGAGGCGGCCGGAACCACGCCGGAGCGCGTGGATGAACTGCTGGGCTTTGCCCGTCCGGAGGTCTCCACCGCCACGCCGATTTCCAGTGAAGGGGATCTGGAACTGGGCGACACCCTTGCCGATGAAAGCGGCAACAAAGGGGAATCGCCTCTGGAGGAACGGGATCAGGCGCGCCTGCTGAAGGATCTGTTCCACCTGCTGCGTGAACGCGAAGCGGATATCCTGGGTCGGCGATTCGGGATCAACCGGGACGAGCCGGAAACGCTTCAGGTGATCTCCGAGGAGCTGGGCATCAGCCGTGAGCGGGTGCGCCAGATCGAAAAGGGCGCACTCAGCAAGTTGCGTGAGCATGCCGCCCTGTTTGCGGATGTGGCCGGCAACTGAATCCCAGCCTCAGTTCACCAGGTAGAGCCAGGTGGCAGCCGCTGCCTGGCACGCCACCACCCCCGTTGTCAGCATAAGCCGGAGATTGAGGTACCAGCGCGGCCAGTAGCCGGGCAGGGTAAACCAGTCCGCAAGGCACAGAAGGATGTACAGGACCGGGAAGATCAGTGCCTGTAAGTGCCAGTCCAGCAGCAGCGTCAACCCCGCGGAAACGAAGAACACCTGACTCAGGAACATGGCGTGGATGGGGGACAGCGGATAGCTGTGCTCCCCCATCTGCATGCTTACAGGCCAGTAGACGCCGCTGAGGAACGCCAGTATCCCCGCGCTGTACAGGTAGAAGAGCTGGGTGCCCAGCGGGCCGTGATGGGTGGAAAACACCATGATGGCAAGCGTAACTACGAAGGGGATCAGCCCCGCGAGACCGAAGGTGAATGCAAGCGGGCGTATTGCAAGCATCAGCGGTATCTCCCTGTGGGGATGCGCAGAGGATCAATGCCCACCTCATCCAGACCGACCATTTCGTTGTAGGCCGAATCATGGACCAGTTCCCGGGTGGCAATGCCCGCCTCGTCAAGCAGTTCATTGGCGGCGGGGATGCTGGGAAGGAGCATGGTGGCGTTATGGTCGTCCGAAAGAACCCGCTGCTGACCGTCCAGCAGCACACGGATCATGTAGAACTGGCCTTCCAGTGAACGGATTTCGGTGTACTCGACACGTTGTGCCGCGTCGCGGAGAGCGGGTAGCTGAATACGCATAACCGGGTCCCATCATGCCCTGTGGTGTATCGAGAGATACGATGGGGTGGTGGTATCTGGTTTGCCCGTGCCCTCAGTCTGTGTGATCTGTCATGTTCCGCCGGCCTGCCGCCAGCCCCAGGGCGGAGCCGATCAGCATCAGTACGACCGTGCCCGTGATATTGGCAGTACCAGCCGCCACTGCGCCGGAACGCAGAAGGACAAGGGTTTCGTGGCTGAACACTGAGAACGTGGTGAGCCCGGCGCAGAAACCGGGCACCAGGAACGCGTGGAGGTTGGCGTGCGCGAGCCTTGATGAGGGTATGGTAGCGCGTCCGGCAATCCAGCCGATGAGAAGGGAGCCCAGGGTGTTCACGACCAGGGTGCTCCACGGAAGCAGGGCCTCCGGGAGCAGGAACCGGTCCACCCCGTAGCGCAGGACACCGCCCAGTGCCGTGCCCAGAGCCACCCAGAGGCTGGTGATCGCCTGGTTCATTGCCAGCCTCCTGTCATCGCCAGCCCCAGAATGACCGCGCCCAGCCCGGCCACCAGTGTGGCGGCCAGGTTGAATACCGCTGTTGCAGCCCGGTGCGTGCGCGCCAACGTGATGGTCTGGAGGGACCAGGAGGATACCGTGGTGAAGCTTCCGCAGAAGCCGGTCATGGCCAGGGCGGCGGTCACGGGCTGTTCCTCCGTCGCGCCCCCAAGGGTGCCGACCAGAAGCCCCAGGACAAAGGCCCCAAGGGTGTTCACCGCGAGGGTGCCGAAGGATAGTGGCGTGTGGGTGCGCCGGTCAATCCAGCCCGTCAGGTGGAAGCGGCAGAGCCCGCCCAGCGCGCTGCCGGCCGCGACGGCCACGAATTCCGTGATCACAGCGCCACCCCGCGGCTCTGGGCGACGGTTTCCTCCCGGACCGGGCACCCCAGGAGGTGGTCATTGACCATGCCGACCGCCTGCATGAAGGCATAGCAGATGGTAGGGCCGACGAAGCGGAAGCCCCGTTTTTTCAGCGCCCGGGACATGGCCCTGGACTCCGCGGTTTCATCCGGGATCTCCTGTACATTGTGAAACTCGTTGATGATCGGCTGATGGTTCACGAATGACCACAGGAAGGCACTGAAGGCCTCGCCATCCTGTTCCATGGCCAGAAGTGCCCGGGCGTTGCCGACAATGGCCTCAACCTTGCGGCGATTGCGGACAATGCCGGTGTCCGAGAGAGCCGCCTCGATCTCCGGCTCGCCCCAGCCGGCCAGACGCTCGGGCTGGAATGCCTCGAACCGCTGCCGGTAGCCTGACTGCTTGCGCAGGATCGTCAGCCAGCTCAGCCCGGCCTGCTGGCCATCCAGGCAGAGTTTTTCGAACAGCTCATTCCGGTCCGTTACAGGACGGCCCCAGACCCGGTCGTGGTACTCGATGTAATCCGGCGCATCGCCGCACCAGGGGCAGCGCCCGTCACTGCGTTCCGTCACATTCTTCATGCTGAACCCACCCTGTGTAAGTGCCAGTGCGCGTCACGGATTACCCCGTCATGTCGCCATTCGGGCATTGCATGCCCCTGCCAGGCCACGCACAGCCGGTGGTCCTGAACCGTGGTGGTGGCTATGCGCCAGGCTGGACCCGGCCGGTCAAGAACAACCCGGTTGCGCTCAGGGTCGAACACCAGTGCCTGCAGGTTGCCGGCAATGCCCCGCCCGGTGGCCTTGATCCAGGCCTCCTTCAGGGTCCAGAGCGTCAGGAAGGCGTCTTCAGGCTGGTCCTGCGCCTGAAGCCAATCCATTTCAGAGCCCGCAAACCAGCGCCGGGCGAGCGCCTGCCAGGGCGGTTGGCGATCCACCGGCTCGGCATCCACCCCGATGGGCCCCGGGCTGAATGCCGCCAGCACCAGGGTCTGGGTGTGGCAGAGGCTGCTCCTGAAGCCGGCATCAGCGGGGGTGATGGCACCGCCGGCCGGGAGCCGGCTGAAATCCGGGCAGGCCAGTCCATGGGTCCGGGTGAAGTGCCGGGCCCCCTGGCGCCATAGCAGGCGGGCCGTCGCGTAGGTGCTCCGGCGTCCGGCGTCCGCCATGGCGTCGAGTCGAGCCTTTTCCGCGGCATTCAGCGAGACTTGCTCACCATTGCCGGGCGGCCCACTGAAAAGCTGCGGTGGCGCTACGGCTGAAGACGCTGGATCCGCCATCCATCACCTTCCCGGCGATACTCGAAACGATCATGCAGCCGGCTGGGCCGGCCCTGCCAGAACTCGATGCGTTCGGGGATCACCCGGTAGCCACCCCAGAAATCCGGCAGCGGGATCCGCCCCTGGCGGAAGCGTTGCTTCATGCTCTGGAGCTTTGCCTCCAGCGCCTGGCGGGATTCGATCACCGCGCTCTGATGGGAGACCCAGGCACCCAGCTGGCTGCCCTCGGGGCGCGAGGTGAAGTATTTTAGTGACTCCTGCCGGCTCACCTTCTCCACAGCGCCCTCAATGGTCACCTGCCGGTTGAGCACCACCCAGGGGAAAAGCATGGCCGCGCGTGGATTCTCTTCCAACGCCCTGGCCTTGCGGCTGCCGTAGTTGGTGTAGAACACGAAGCCGGCGGCATCGAAGTACTTGAGCAGAACGGTGCGGGCGGTGGGCCAGCCCTGGGCATCCGCGGTAGCCAGTGTCAGGGCATTGGCGTCCTCGATGCCCGCCTCCTGTGCCTGGGCGAACCAGTGCTCGAACTGGCGGAAGGGGCAGTCGTCCAGGTGCTCATGCTCCAGCCCCTCGCTTTCAAAATCGCGGCGCATGTCGCCAATGTCCACGGTTTACCTCCTGAGTGTTGTCGCCAGAACACTAACACGTTCGCGCCGGCGTTGCCCGGTGCCAGCTTCATGGCCGTATAATGGCGCCGTGAACGACCACCGCTTGATGGAGTTACCGGATCATGGCCCGCCGCACCAGTCCCTTCTTCGCCTACCTTGGCCGCCTGCGCTGGATCCGACGCTGGGGGCTGATGCGCAACGCCATTGAGGAGGATGTGGCCACGCATTCCTGGGAGGTCTCGGTCCTGGCCCACGCTCTGGCAACCATCCGCAACACGCACTACGACGGGAACGTCAACGCCGACGCCATTGCCGCGGCCGCTCTCTATCACGATGCCTCGGAGGTGATCACCGGTGACATGCCGACACCGGTGAAGTACTACTCCAGCGTCATGCGCGAGGCCTTTGCGGACGTTGAGCACCGGGCCCAGAAGGAGCTGCTGGACCTGCTGCCGGAGACACTGCGCCCGGCGCTGGCGCCCTACCTGGAAGAAAGCAGCTGGAGTGACAGCACGGCGGAGCTGATCAAGGCGGCGGACCGGCTGGCCGCTCTGCTCAAGTGCGAGGCGGAGCTGCGGGCGGGCAACCGGGAGTTCGAGCAGGCGGCCAGGCAGATCCGCTCGCGGCTGGAAGCCGAGGCGCTGCCTGAAGTGGCGTATTTCCTGGAAGTCTTTGCCCCGGACTACGGCGCCAGCCTGGACTACCTGCTGGAGCGCCAGTAGCGCCATCCCGGCGCCTTGTCCACGACCATGCCGACCCGGACCGCAAGCCCGCTGGCCCGCTCAACGGCGTCCTCCACCCGGCCGCGGTAGATTTCAACCCTGGGCTCATTCCTCCGGATCCCTTCCAGGGCTGTTTCCGCTTGCCGCCACAGCCGGTCGCGGTCCGCCTCACTGAGGGTTTCTTTCTGCCCGTGAACCTGCAGCCATATGGTATTGCCCTGAACGGCCGCCTTCACGGGCTCGTCAACAATCCGCACGTCACTGCCCTTGGGCGTGGCCCAGACCAGTTCTTCGATGTCGTCATTGAACATCCGGATGCAGCCGTGACTCACCCGCTGGCCAACCCCGAAGCGCTTGTTGGTGCCGTGGATCAGGTAGCCGTCCTCCTCCAGCTGGAGGGCAAAGGGCCCGAGGGGGTTGGAGGGGCCTGGCGGGATCTCTGCCGGCAGTTTGCGGCCCTCCTTGGCAGCCTCCTCCCGGATGGACTCGGGTGGGTACCAGGCAGGGGATTCCAGGCGCATGCGCACACTGGTCCGGGTCAGTGGTGAGGGCGTGCTGGAGTTGCCAATGCCCACCGGGTAGGTCACCACTTGGTCGTCCCGGAAATGATAGAGCCGGAACTCGGCAAGATTGATGACAATGTCCTCGTGGGGGCCCGAGGGCAGAATCCGGCGGGAAGGGAGCCTTATGCGGGTGCCGTCCCCGGGCAGCCAGGGGTCCACGTCCGGATTGGCGCGCACCATCTCGAGAAAACCGAAACCACGGTTCTCGCCGATGCCGGCGAAAGTGTCCTCGTAGGCTGTGGTGACCCAGGTGGGTTTGCCGATGATGGTGTCGCCGGGCTGCCACTCATGAACCTGCCCGTTGGCGGGCGGCACGATCGTGAACGCCCACAGGCAGAGTGCGCCAAGGGTCCGGGGGAGACTATTTCGATTCGTCAGTGACAGCAAGATCCTGCTGATCCGTACTCGCGGCTTCGGCGTTGGCCAGGATGCGTTCAAACACATCAAGACATGTTGCCAGCTCGTCGTCACTGATGCCACTCAGCAGCTGCTCACGGAGGCCTTCGGCCCGTTCATCAAGCTTCTGGATGAAGGATTCACCGCGGTCAGTCAGGTGCAGCCGGCGGGCCCGGCGGTCCTGCTCACAGGGGCGACGCTCAATCAGCTTCTGGGATTCCAGGTTGTCGAGCAGCCGTACCAGCGTGGGGTTCTCAATGGACATCAACTCCGCCAGCTCCCGCTGGGTTACCCCTTCGCCGCCACGGTGGAGGGCGACCATGGTGCTCCAGCGTGCCTGTGTGACACCGAGATCCTTGAGACGCTCGTCGAGCAGCTTGCGCCAGCGACGGGCAATGCGGGCGACACTGAAGGGGAACTGACGGTTATTCATGTTATCGGCACTCCGCTTGGGCTGGCTGCCTGCCATCCTACCATCCATTAATTTGCCTGCTCATATTTGTGCACGCGGTATTTTAGCATCCGATCGGCATCATTGTGCCTTGGAGGACTAAAATCCTGAACGGCATCCGTGATCGACCTTCTGTTAGTCTACTGTGGGGAGCTGGGTTCACCCATAGGGGTTGTCCACAGGTTACAGCGGGAGGGAACACGTCGATGTACAGCCTCAGGTGGGTGCCGGTATGGCTGGTGTTACTGGCCATAGCGCTCTGGTTCGCTCTCAGCTATTGGTTCTGGCCATTGCCGGCGGCGGGTGAAACGGGCTGCCACGGAGCGGTTACAGCGGTGGAGCGCATCCAGGGCACGGCAGCGGTCACGCCACTGGACGGTCGCACCGTGCTGACGGAAGGCATTGTCACGGCGGATTTCAGCGCCCGTGAGGAACTGGGGGGGTACTTCATCCAGCAGGAGACGCGGGCGTCCGCTCAGGGGCCGGCGTCCCGTGGCCTGTTCATTTACGCGCCCGGAGCGGATGTGTCACCGGGAGAGCGGCTTCGGGTGCGTGGTGAAGCCGGGGAATACCACGGCATGACCCAGCTTTCCGAGGCCCGCATCGAGGCCCGTTGCGGCGACCCGGGGCTGCCCGAAGCCGCGCCGTTGCCTCTTCCCTTGGGCAGCGAGGGGAAGGAGGCGCGCGAGGGGATGAGGGTCCGCCTGGAGCACGGGGCCACCATTACCGGACTCTATGGGCTGGCGCGTTACGGCGTGATCACCCTGGCGGACGGGCGCCTGTTCCAGCCTACCCAGGTTGCGGAACCCGGTGAGGCGGTACGGCAGGTGGCCGAGCGCAACCAGGAACGCAGCCTGCTGCTGGATGACGGGAGCCGTAGCCAGTTCTCCGCCCTTCCGGAGTGGGTGCTGCGTCACTACGAAGCCGGTCGGCGGCTGCGCGTGGGGGACGCGCTGAAGGATGTGGAGGGGGTTCTCGATTACCGCTATGGCGACTGGCGGCTCCAGCCCACAACGGCACCGACGGTCCGGACGCTGAATCCCCCACCGGAGCCGCTCGAACGGCCGGCGGACGGCATCATCCGGGTGGCGGGCTTCAACCTGCAGAACTATTTCAACGGTGATGGCAGGGGCGGCGGTTTCCCCTCTGCCCGTGGCGCGGAATCCGCGGCGGCCTGGCAGGCCCAGCACCAGCGCCTGGTAACGGCACTGGATGGCCTGGCGGCGGACATCATCGGGCTGGTGGAGCTGGAGAATGATGGTACCGGGGAAGGCAGTGCCATCGCCTCCCTCACGGCCGATCTTGAGGGCAGCTGGGAGTATGCACGCCCGCAGCGCCGGCCGGGTGATGATGCCATCGCCGTGGGCCTCGCCTGGCGCAGCGAACGGGTTGGGCCTGTGGGCGAGCCGGAGGTTCTGCGCTCGCCTCCCTTCAACCAGGGCAGTCGCCCGCCCGTAGCCCAGCGCTTTCGTCATCACGCCTCCGGTGCTGTGTTTCTCGTGGTGGTCAACCACTTCAAAAGCAAGCGCTGCGGTGAAGCCAGTGGCCGCAACGCGGCGCAGGGGGATGGTGAGGGCTGCTGGAGCGCCCACCGGAATGCGGCAACCCGCCGCCTGCTCCAGTGGCTGGAGCAGCTCAGGGAACCGATGGAAGCGCCAAACGTTGTTCTGGTGGGCGATCTCAACGCCTATGCGCGGGAGACCCCCCTGTCGCTGCTGGAGCAGGCCGGATACCGCAATATTCTTCTGGATCGTCATGAAAACCCGGCCAGCAGTTACATCTACCGGGCACAGTCGGGAACACTGGACTATATTCTACTGGCAGGAGAATCAGAGGTTACCGTGGAGGCGGCCGGCATCCAGCCTATCAATGCCGATGAACCGCCGCTGCTCCACTACAGCAGGGAAGAACGCAATGGGTTGCCGGAGTCGCTGACCGTCTCCGCGCAGGAACCCTGGCGAGCCTCGGACCATGACCCCTCCTGGGTGGACCTGAGACCTGGTATCGAGTGAGCAATGACGCTGGAGAGCGTTGATGGCAAAGCGGTCCGGACCCCTTAACCGGAGTAATGACATCCGTTACCACTGGCCCCTGCTTCTGCAGCGGGGGCCGCTGTTGATCGTGGTCCTGTATGTCCTGTTTGGAACCAGCTGGATCCTGTTCAGTGACCTTTGGCTGGCCACCCTGGTAAAGGATCCTGAAACAGCCAGAAACCTGCAGACCTGGAAAGGGGTGCTCTACATTGCCCTGACAGGGGTGCTCCTTTACCTGGCCATGCGGAGTCTGTACGCGGCCATTGCTGGTATAAGCCGTGAGGCGGTGGAGCGCGAGGCGCGGTTCCAGGAGATGGCAGAACATATCCCGGAGGTATTCTGGATCTGGGATCCTGTGCATCAGCGCCTGAGCTATGTGTCTCCGGCGGCCGAATCCATCTGGGGATTGCCCGCGCAACACCTGCTTGAGGATCGACACCTGTGGCTTCGAAGCGTCCATCCCCAGGACAGCGAGCGGGTTACCAGCACGCTGGAACACATCATCCGCAGCTGCCAGAGCATCACACAGCAGTACCGTGTCCAGCATGCGGATGGCACCTGGCTGTGGCTTGAGGACCGTGCCTACCCGATCTGTGACGAACAGGGTGAACTGGTCCGGATGGTCGGGGTAGCTGAGAACATCACGGAGCAGCACCATCAGCAGGAAGCCCTTTACGAAGCCGCTTACTACGACCGTCTCACCGGACTGCCCAACCGTTATCTTTTCCATGAACGGCTGGAGCAGCAGTGTCAGGACGCCACCTGCAACAACCTGACGTTTTCCCTGTTGTTTCTGGATCTGGACCGCTTCAAGTACATCAATGACTCACTGGGTCACAGCGCGGGTGACGAACTGCTGCGCCAGGTGGCCCGGCGGCTCCAGAGCGTCGTCGAGGGGCGGGGTTTTCTGGCCCGGCTGGGTGGGGATGAGTTCGCGGTCCTGCTTTCCCGCCGTCAGGATACCGAACAGCGCGAAACCATCGTGCGCGCGATCATCAATGATCTCTCGCGGCCCTACCGGCTCCAGGGGGAGGACTCCTTCCTGACCCTCAGTGTTGGCGTGGCGCTGTTCCCGCGGGATGGCGGCGATGCGGAGAGCCTTACCCGCAGTGCGGATGTGGCCATGTACAGTGCCAAGCGCCAGGGTCGCAACAACTGGTCCTACTTCGACGAGAGTGACAATCCTGCCACCACCGAACGCCTTCGACTCGAGGCGGACATCCACAGGGCAGTGGAGAACCAGGAGTTTGAGCTGCACTATCAGCCCCAGTTCAATGTCCAGGGTACCCGCATGGACGGTGCCGAGTGCCTTCTGCGCTGGCAGCATCCCGAGCACGGCATGATCTCACCAGGGGAGTTCATTCCCCTTCTCGAGGAGACCGGCCTGATCGTGGATGTGGGGGTGCGGGTGATCGAACAGGCCTGCCGTTGCATCCACGACTGGCGCGGGCGCGGGCTGCCGGATCATTTCGTGCTGGCGGTCAATGTGTCGGCGCGGCAGCTGCAGGATGAACACCTGCTGACGGAAACGCGGCGGCTGATGGAGGCCTGGAATGTACCGGAAGGCATGCTGGAGCTTGAGCTGACGGAGAGTTCGCTGATGGAGGAGCCGGCCTATTCCCGCCGGCTGTTCGCGGGGTTGCGCAGCATCGGCGCGAAGATCGCCATCGATGATTTCGGCGTGCGTTACTCCAGCCTGAACTACCTGCGTGAATTCGCTCCGGATATTCTCAAGATCGATAAGAGTTTTGTGGACCCGATTGCGGATAACGAGCGGGATCGCCACCTTCTGGAGGGCATCATCCAGCTGTCCCATACCCTTGGCATTGGCGTGATCGCTGAGGGTGTGGAGACGGAGGCACAGCGGGCGATCCTGGAGAACGCCAGCTGTGACTGGATCCAGGGGTTCCTGCTGGCCCGCCCCGTGGCCCTGAGTGGCGTCGAGGACCTGATGGAGCGGCTGGGGGCGATCAGGGCTGAGGCGGATACTGTTCGAACATGGCCTCAATAACCTGGTCAATCAGCTTGGTACGCTCTTCCCGATCCTGGTTTTCACTCAGGTAACGCCGGCCCCTTCCTTCCCAGACCACCTGATCAATGGTGGGATCCACCATCTCCACCACCAGCTGGCCTTCGCGTATTTCGCGGGTCTGAACCGGGCTGTGGGCCACGCCAAAGGTGAAGGGGCTGCGCCCGAATCCAAAGCCAAGGCCCAGGCTGGGCCCCCGTGATTCAGTCCTTACCTCGTCCTCAATCCGGTAACGCACGAGCACGTCCGGCTCCACATCCGCCCGGGTGAAGCCTTCTCCGGTCAGTGCCTGTTCCAGGGCCCGTTCGATGCGCGCGGCGTCCAGGCCCTGAATGGCGTTCTCATCACGCTCGGCAAAGCGGTAGCTGCTGTAGCGGTCGAAACCGGCGTTGCTGTCGTAATCCGTAACGGCATAACGGGCGCAGCCTGTGACCATCGCCAGCAGTACCGCCAGTGTGACCACTCTGAATACAGTTGTCATCGGTTGAGCCTCCCATCAGACGATTCCATTATGGGCGCTTCCCGCGCCTGTGGGAACCGATGCCGGGGGCCTACCTGCTCCTGTCCTGACCCGATCGGAAGCGGTCCACCAGTACGTGCAGATCCTCGGCCAGCCCTTCCACGTCGGAGCTGACCTCCGCGGTCTGGTCCGCCTGCCCGGTGGTCTGGTCCGCCAGCTCGGCGATGCGTGTGATCTGTTGATTGATCTGGTCCGCCACCTGGCTCTGCTCTTCAACCGCGGAGGCCATCTGCATGGTCTGGGAAGCGATGGTGTCGATGTAACCCGCCACCTCCTGGACTTTGGTCTCGGTATCCTGAACCGCATCAAGCCCCTGCTGGGCCATGCTGCGGCTGTTCTCCGTGGCTTCCAGGGAGGCCTGGACCTGTTGCTTGAAGTTGTCGATGATCTGGTGGATGCGGTCCGTGGATTCGCGGGTGCGGCTGGCCAGGTTGCGCACTTCATCCGCGACCACGGCAAAGCCGCGTCCGGCCTCGCCCGCACGGGCGGCTTCAATGGCCGCGTTCAGCGCCAGCAGGTTGGTCTGGTCCGCGATGTCGGTGATCAGCTGGGCGGCGGAGCCGATCTCATCCGTGGCCTCGCCCAGCTGGTTCACGGTCTGGGCGACGTTATCGACACTGCCGGTCAGCTCTCCGATAACGCGGGAGTTCTCGCCCGCGATGCGCGTGATCTCGCCGGTGGCGGTGTTGGCCTCATCCGCCTGCTGCGCCGCCTGGCCGACACTCTGGGAGACCTCACTGATGGAGGCGGTCATCTCGTTGATGGCCGAGGCGGTCTGGTCCGTCTCACCACGCTGGTTGCGGATCTGGTCGCGACTGGTCTGCATCAGCTGATGCCCCTGGGCCGCCTTGGCGGACAACTGGCTGGCAAAGTTTTCCATCCGCTCGAGGACGGTGATCAGCCTGGCCTTTTCGCTGATCATCAGCATATCCAGCTCGCGCAGGCCGCTGCCCCGGGGCGAATAGGTGGTGGCTACGAGCGGATCGGCAAAGGCGTCAGGTCGCAGTGCCAGGGTCTGCTTCAGGCGCTCCTGCAGGCGCTGACGATTCCAGGCCGCACCAGCGGCAAGTCCTGCCAGGGTGGCACCGGCAACAGCCCCGGCACCGAGCCCAAGCCCCAGCGGTACCAGTGAAGCGCCTGCCACAAGGGCCAGCGGCAGGTTCTGCATGCAGACCGCCCTGAGCTCCAGTGTGAGTGGTACAGCCCGTTTGCCCGCATTGAGCCGGGCATAGACCCGGCTTGCCCGCTCCACCCACTCGCGTTCCGGTTTGGCACGCACCGATTCGTATCCGACGATCCGGCCATCACGGCGGATGGGGGTCACATAGGCACTGACCCAGTAGAAGTCGCCGTTCTTGCAGCGGTTCTTGACCAGCCCCATCCAGGGCTTGCCCGCCTTGAGGTGGCCCCACATGTGCTCGAAGACCATTGGCGGCATGTCCGGATGCCGGATGAGGTTGTGGGGCTGGCCGAGCAGTTCATCTTCCGGGAAGCCGCTGACCTCAATGAAGGCCTCATTGACGTACTCGATCACGCCCCGGTCATTGGTCGCGGAAATCAGGGGCCGGTCTTCCTGTACCGGTACTTCTCTGTCGGTAACTGGAAGATTCTGCCGCATGCCTGATACCTCTGAGGGAAAATTGATACCGCTCAAGATAGCACGGGAACCGGAATTTGCTCATGCGAATTACCCGTGACAGGGCTTTACCAGGGCGCTGGCTCAGGCATCATTGGTGCTGGTCCAACGGGGTGTAATGCAACAGGAGGTCCCATGTGGCGCAGAGGCACTGACTCATCCTTCCGGCTGAGCGAGCACGTTGTGGTTCTGACCGGCGCGGGCATCAGCGCCGAGAGCGGCCTGTCCACCTTCCGGGACGCGGGCGGGCTCTGGGAACAGGTGGATCTTGAGGATGTGGCCACTCCCGAGGCCTGGGCGCGCAATCCGGAACTGGTGCGGGATTTCTACAACCAGCGTCGCCATCAGGTCCTGGCGGCCCGCCCCAACGCGGCCCACGAGGCGCTGGTGAATCTTGAGAACCGCTGCCGGGTCAGTGTGGTGACCCAGAACGTGGACAACCTCCATGAGCGCGCCGGCTCCTCCCATGTGCTGCATCTCCATGGCAGCATCATGGAGGCCCGCAGTGCCGTGGATCCGGAGGAGGTGCTCGAACTGGGGGAGCAGGACCTGAGCCCGGACCTCACCTGCAGTCGGGGCCACCCCATGCGCCCGAACGTGGTCTGGTTCGGCGAGGCGGTACCGGCCATGGAAACAGCAGCGCAACTGGTCAGTCGCGCCGATCACCTGCTGGTGGTGGGGTCATCACTGAACGTTTACCCGGCCGCCTCGCTGGTCCAGTTCGTGGAGCCCGGGGTGCCGGTCAGCGTGGTGGACCCGGATGCCCGTCTGCATCTGCCCGGCGCCAGGGTGATCCGTAAACCCGCCACCGAGGGTGTACCCGAATGGGTCAGCGGGTTCCGGGCCGCCTTCAGTATCTGACGGAACTTCTCTTCCCCAGTGCCCCTGTGGCTGATGGCCGGAACGTGATCCCTGTCCCATAATGCAAAAGTCTGTTAGCCACGCTGGCCATACCGTTTTAGGGTCTGGAATTAAGGCCCGTTAATAACAACAACAGACAGAGAGAACGGTATGGGGCGATGGCTTGTGGCCAGTGGTGTGGCACTGGCGGTTCTGTTGGCCGTGATTGCGGGGCTGTACGCCGTTACCACGGCCATGCCGGAATCCGCTCCGGAGCCGGTCGCGGTCACGCAACCTCCGGAGCCCAGCCCTTCGTCCGTGCCGGAGCCGGGCGGTTCAGCCGAACCGGAATCCGGTTCGCCCGTCGCCCGGCGTCTGGAAGGCGAGTTTGCCCGCATTGCCGACCAGTACGAGGCGGGTTCCCGATACCCTCCCTATTCCTTCCCCATCGATGAACAGGCCGTTTCGGACTACCGCTACAACGGCTACAGCCCGGTTCGCGTGCCGGTTGCCACCGACGACGGTGAGCGCGCCACCATCAGCCTGAGCCTGGATCGGCTCCATTTCGAACATGGCGAGCCCATTACCGGACAGGTGAGTGTTGGCGGTAACGGCGCCTCCGGGATTTCCCTGGATGAGGTCACTCTGCGGAATGAGGCGGGCGATATTCTCCACCGCGAGTCCCTGGAAGCCGGTTCCGGGGCTCAACGTCTGAGCGTGTCCCCAGGCACCTCGAGCGTGGAAGAGTGGCCCATGGAGCTGATGCTGATGGTCTCCGGCGACTTCCGGGGTGAGCCGGTGGATGCGGTGGCGCCGCTGCGCTACCACGCGCCCGTGGGGGATATTATTGGCGTGGGCGCAAGCCGGGTGGAAGGCGCCCACTTGGTGATCCCGGTTGAAGTGGCCGTTGAAACCAGTGGCGATTACGCCATCGCGGGCAACCTCTATACAGAATCCGGCAAGCCCCTGGTGCACGTGGAGCACGAAACCCGGCTCTCTTCACTGGAGGGCACGGCGGAGCTTCGCATTCACCGCCAGGCTCTGGAAGCGAAAGGCGATGAAGGCCCCTACCAGCTGGGCGATCTGAGTCTGCGCCAGCTGCCGGCGAGGCCGGGGGACCGCACACGTTTCGGCCCCACCGGGGAAGAGCGTCACGACGTTGAGGGCGCTCCGTTTGAGCGTTACAGCCAGGAGGACTACCAGGATCCCATGCGCGAGGCCCGACTCGAGTTCCTGCGCAATGCCGCTGAGGAAATCGAGCCATAGGCTCGCCGGGTACAGGGAAGGCACAACAACAAAAGGGTTATGCAGTACAACAACAAGACGAAAGATCCGGAAAGGAGAAACATCATGAAAGGCCTGAAGATTACGGCACTGGGCATGGCGCTGGCGTTTGCCGGCGGCGCGCAGGCCCAGCTTGCCGGCAAGAACGTGATCCTGATCCATGGGCTCCAGGGTGATGACATTGCGGAGAACCCGACGAGCCAGCAGGAGATTGAGCAGAATGGCGATGCCTACTGGCAGGCGTTCTGGGCATCACGTGCGGAGGCGCGGATTGACTGGGGCAGTCACGAGCGCGTTGAGGGTCGTACGGCTGAACGTGCGTTCAACCAGCTGGTGGAGATTTCCCAGCAGGGGCTGTGCAGTGAGGGCTGCATTGTCGTGACCCATTCCACCGGGGATCTGGTAGGGCGCTATGTGCTGGACAACCAGGCGCGCTGGTTGAGCAATGCGGGTCTTGAGCCGCTCAACGTGATCGCGGCGCTGGACTTTGCCGGCGCCGGGGGTGGCTCCGAACTGGCGGACCTGGCAGTGAATGCGGCCTATGCGGACAGTTTCGGGGATGAGTTGGCCAAGCTGGCCGTGACCGCCTACCTGGGCACCACGCCAACCCCGGAAAACCTTGGTGTCCTGAGGGACCTGCAGCCCGCAGTGGCACGCAATATTGCGACCTCACCCAACAGCGTGCCGCGGCTGCGATTCGTGGGCGGAGGCAGCAATTACGGGGGGCTGACCGGGCCCTTCCTGCCGGGCATCGACGATGGTGTTGTGGCGCTGCATTCCACCTGCGGCGGTACCCAGGTGGGCAGCTACAAAAGCTGCGTGAGCAATGTGGCACTGGACGGCAAGCGCACCAGCGTCAGTGCGCCCTCCGGGCTCTACTACAACCACTATCCGGTACTGATGGGAGAGAAGGTGGATCACAGCCAGGTGATCAACACCGAGTCCGGCAATACGCTGACCTACGCCAACAATGGGTTCAGTGTGTCCGGGGTGTCCGTCAACTTCCAGACCGAGACCTACGAGGAACGCCCCTGGTGGAAGTTCTGGGGCAGCGGTGACACCTACCAGGTGGTCGCCGACTCCGAACAGTCCAGTGTCTCCGGCCTGGTGTACCAGACGCTCAACTGAGTGAGCCCTGCCAGGAGCGGCTTCGGCCGCTCCTGGTTCACCGCATCTGGAAACGGATCGGGAGCTGCAGCCGGAAGGTGTCGCCCTCGATCTTATCGGGAACCCGTGGCAGGGGTTCCGCCCGTTGCAGCATCTCCACCGCGGCTTCATCCAGGATGCCGTACCCGCTTTTGTCCACCAGTTCCGTGCGGTTGAGTGAGCCATCACGGTTGAACCCGATGGTCAGGCTGACGGTGCCCTCCTGACCCAGGCGCCGGGCGCGCCGAGGGTATTCATAGTGCTGTGCCAGGTGGCGCTGGAGTTCCGCCAGGTAGGCGTCCTCCTCGGCCTGGTCGCCACCGCCGATGGTGACATTCTGGGTCTCATTGCTGGCTTCCGGCGTGCTGCCGTTCTTTGAGCTGGATTCCTGCTCCACGGGGTTGTCGGGCGGCTCGACCGGCTCAACACTCTTTTCAGGCTCAGGCTCAGGCTCAGGCTCAGGCTCAGGCTCAGGCTCAGGCTCAGGCTCAGGCTCAGGCTCAGGCTCAGGCTCAGGCTCAGGCTCAGGCTCAGGCTCAGGCTCAGGCTCAGGCTCAGGCTCAGGCT
>NZ_WMEX01000001.1 GCF_009856365.1 Vreelandella halophila | reverse complement strand
CCGGCTTCCGCCTCTTTCAACACACCGATAATCTGCTCTTCGGAAAATCGCTTCTTCATGTCGTTCATCCTCTTCTGAGAGGGACACTACTAAGTCAGAAGCGGTTAAGCTAGAGGGGAGCAGGTCAATGTGACCCTGTATAGTTGGCTGAAACAATGCCGTGAACGGGGAATGCCTGTGCCTGGAAATCGCAAGACCGGGGACGACTGGTCCGCCGACGCCAAGCTGGCTGTGGTCATCGAAACCGCCGCCATGTCAGAGACGGAACTCAGCGCTTACTGTCGTGAGAAGGGCCTTTACCCCGAGCAGATCCAGAGCTGGAAAGAAGCCTGCCTGCACGGTGCTGGCCAACAGCAGAGTCAGCACAAAGAGACTCAGCGCCAGCAAAAGCAGAGCAAGAAAAAGATCCATAAGCTGGAGTCGGAGCTGCGGCGCAAGGACAAGGCCCTTGCCGAGACCACCTCGCTGCTGGTGCTGTCAAAAAAGCTCGAAGCCTTGTACGCCAGCGACCGGGACGACGAGGACAGCTGACTCCGTTGACCGAACGTGCAAGGCTGATTGAATACTTTGATGAAGCGGTTGCCAGTGGTGCGCCACGCTATAAGGTGGCGCAGCTGATGGCGCTCAGCGAGCGCACGATTAAGCGCTGGCGCAAGGGTGACGGCGTGGCGGCGGATCGCCGCCCGGACACACAGCCCGCGCCACAGCCTCATCAACTCACGCCCGAGGAAGAACAGGCCATGGTTGATACTTGCAACCTGAGCGAGTTCCGCAGTCTGCCGCCGTCACAGATCGTGCCGGCGCTGGCCGATAAGGGCATCTACATCGCCTCCGAGTCCTCGTTCTATCGGGTTCTGAAAAAGCATCGCCAGCTCAGCCACCGGGGCCGGAGTCAGCCGCCACGTCAGGTGCCGGAACCGACCAGCTTTACCGCGACTGGGCCCAACCAGGTCTACAGCTGGGACATCAGCTACTGCCCGTCCAACGTGAAGGGACTGTTCTGGTACCTTTACCTGATCCTGGATGTCTACAGCCGCAAGATCGTCGCCTGGGAGGTGCATGAGAGCGAATCCGGGGACCATGCCAGAGCGCTGGTTGAGCGGGCGCTGATCCGTGAAGGCTGCTGGGATAATCCGCCCGTGCTGCACTCGGACAACGGCGCGCCCATGACCTCCTACACGCTGAAATCCCGACTGGCGGAGCTGGGCATGGCCATGTCCTACAGCCGGCCCCGGGTGAGCAACGACAACCCGTACTCGGAGTCGCTGTTCCGCACCGTCAAATACTGCCCGAAGTGGCCGCCCAAGGGCTTCAAGTCGCTGGAAACGGTTCGCCAGTGGATGCTGCGCTTCGAGCATGCCTACAACGAACAGCACCTGCACAGCGGCATCAACTTCGTGACGCCGGGCGCCCGCCACCGCGGCGAGGATCAGCACCAGCTGGCTTACCGCAAGGCGGTTTACGAGCGGGCCAAACGCAACAACCCGAAGCGTTGGTCCGGGGACACCCGGAACTGGAAAGCCGTCGGCGCTGTTCCACTCAATCCGGGCAAGCGTCAGGAAATCGAGCGCAACCAATGCGCGGCTTAGAACAAACTTTTTGGACAACTGGGTTGAAAACTACCGCTTAGACCACCTGATAACGGGCAGCTTGCAGGTGCCGGTGGCCATGGGAATCTGAATGTACTCGCCCACAGCGAGTCCTTTTGGACAAACCATGGAGAACCACATGAGCACCGTAACCAACCTCGATCGCCAAAGCCTGAAAGCTGTCTCCTCCCTGCCCTAGACAAGAAGCTCGAAGAGTTCTCCACCGAGACTAGCTGTCACCGGTTCCGGATCGTAAAAAACGATCCCGAAACGCTTCTATTTGCCATGAATGTGTGTCTCACTCCCCACAGGTTCACAGTGCATTTATTCGACGACATCAACTCCCGTCATCACGCCTATTATTCGCCCCACTGTTCACCATCGGCAAATCAGCGCTAAACAATTCCATCCGTAGACCCATAATAAGGGTAACTGGGGAACACGAGTGAAGAAAACTTCCATTCGGCTCTTGCAGATGCTTAACCCAGTTTTAAATTGATTTTGAGGCTTAGAGTCAAAGCTTCAATAACTGAATTTCAAACGGAGAAGTCAAGATGAACGAAACAACCAATCAACTTCACAAGCTCACCAACTGCATCAACCATTACAATGAGCGACCTGAGCATATACTGGACCGGCGTGGGCGCTTAAGCGAAAAATTGTTAAACGAGCAGGGATTTTCGGCTCTGGTCAGAAACCGTTTTCACCCTGATATATATCCGTTTTTCCGGGAACTTAAAATCAGAGTCGAAAGAGAAGTTCGATACGACGATATTGAAAGCGATTACCTGGACAGCCTTATTGAAAGGGCCAGCTACTACCAGCTCAAAAATCTGAGCGAATTACTCAAAAGAGCCCCTACCCTTTACCGCGAAATTGTCAAATCCGGATACAGTATATGGGTAAACTATTACCTCAAACTTTCCGCAGGTCAGCTAAGGCTCTGGCATCTCCCCGATCAATTTCTGTTGAACTTGGCAAAACCGTACGGAAATTTCACCGACCTGCATAACTGCCAGAAAGATCTGCGCCACCATATCAAGGCCAGGGGGCTGGACGAGGCGCTTATTCGGCTGGCTCCGGCGTTTGGACGACATTTCTATATCGGGCTGGGTGACCGCCGGTATCGCTCTCTCGCTGAGCTGGTTGCCGGAAACATTCTCGAGTTATCCGGTGTTTGTTACGTGGGTCAGCACAAAGTCCCTCTTAAGAGAAGACAAGGACGGCCTCGTTACGCAGATTTTTATCTACCAGATGTCGATCTCGTGATTGAGATAGAGCAGTGCAAAAGCGGAAATCGAGGTAGTCGAAGAGATGGATATGTTGAGCGAACCAAGGCGAAATACAAGGAATACGAATCTGAATACATCAACTATATAACTGTCGACAGTGATCTCTATTACTCCTCTTACCAAGGATTTAAAGCTGAGGAATTCGCAGAGGATTTACAAAGTAAAATATTGGAATCTACCAATATGTATATTCCAATTCCGTCTACCGAAAAGATGACTGAGCGCCAGGTTTCAGACGACATAGCGCTTGTTTTGAATGGATCAGAAGAGGAGGTTTATCGCCACATCACAGAAGAGATGGGAATTAATTCCATTGCGGAACTCCAGAATCACAACAGCCCGACCCTGAAAGCACTTAAACAGAGGCCGGATAAAGGGCGGGCTGTGACCGATGCAATAAAGTCCAATTCAATTAAAAGAAGGAATCGGGAAATGACCAAAAATCACGAAATGAAGCGAAATGAGTACGCACATCTTTCAGACGTAAAAAAGGTGGTTCAGAAGAATAAAATCCGGAGCCAGAGAGATTGGTTTGCGTGGTGCAAAGCGAATCCCGAAGAAAAAACCCGTCTTCGAATCCCAACAAACGTTTACAGCGTCTACCGCCGTAAGGGCCAGTGGGTTAGTTGGACCGACTTTTTCACTGATACGCAAATTTAAGTCGAAATTCCGCAATCCCGTCGACAGGCGGGATTGCGTTTCACATGAACCTCAACAAGACGATATAGAGACGATTAGCAGACCTGACGCTGAGCACTGACAGAACTCCCCAATCTTTTCAGGTCGGTTCTGCGATTTTCGCGCCCTTTCTTTTGAGATAGTGAACCTGCAGCACTTTGGCGTGAACCGTTAGAGGGATTAGGGGCGCCACCGTGACCCTCGGCTCGCTTACCAACCAAAGTGAAGTGCAGATGGAATACCGACAACGACCCAGGAGAGTAAACATGAAACTGATGGCATTACAGGCTTGGCGAGAACATCGATTCCTACCACCCCGCCCACCCATGCGAACTGTCCAGGACTGGGCAGCTACCGGCCGGATCCCTGCCGTCAAACGTGGCGGTTCATGGTTCGTCGATATCGAACGCGAGGAATCTGAAACAGGCATTGAAGAACTGGACGATATTCTCTATGGCTCCAAGAAAACGGCTTAGGCGCAATCAAGGTCTGGAACCGAACCTGTATTCCACTCGGTCAGCAGGCCGCACGTACTACACGTACCGTCGGCCAACTGATGGCAAGCGATTTGGCCTGGGCTCGGACAAGCGTAAGGCCAACGCCATCGCACGACAGGCGAACGCCCAGCTTGTGGAGGATAAGGACAGGCTCGCTCAGGTTCTGGGTACCAACGACATCACCCTCTCTGAGATGATCGCTCTCTACCAGGATGAGATTCTAGGTACGAAAACGCTGGCGGAGCAGACCCGCCGCAATACCGAATACCGACTCGCGCGTTTTAAACAGGATCTTGGAGATCGTATTGTCTCTCAATTCGATGTTGGCCAGATTGCGTCCTACCTGGATCAATTTAAACGCGATAGCTATGTCAAACACCGCGGCCAGATGGTGGAACTGTTCCGTTTTGCCAAACGTAAGGGCTGGTTCCCGGACACGCGGGACAACCCTGCCGAACTGACCTACTCCAAGATGGACTACGGCAAACACCGGCGGCGGATGACACTCCAACAGTTCCGCGCCATCCATCAGCAGGCGCCTCACTGGATGCAGATCGCAATGGAGCTGGCCATCGTCACTCTGCAGGGGCGATATGAAGTGTGCCATATGCGCTACGACGACCTTCAGGACGACCAGCTTTATGTCGTCCGGGAAAAGACCAAGAAAAACGAATGGGGACACCTGAGGATTCCGGTAACGCCTGCCCTTGAGGATATTATCCGGCGTTCGCGGGATGAAGTGGTCAGCCCCTTCATCGTCCACCGGGCTCCAGCGAAACGAAAGCGTGCTTCAGGCAAACAGCACTGGACCCAGCTTACGCTCAACGACTTTTCAGCAAAGTTCCGCAAGGTTCGTGATCAGGTGCCCGAACTCGCCGCCATGGCCAGCAATGAGCGCCCCAGTTTCCACGAGATCCGCGCTTTAGGCTCGTGGCTCTACGAGCAGGCCGGCTTTGAGCGTGACTACGTCCAAGCGCTCATGGCTCACGGAGACGAGAAAATGACAGCCCACTACCAGTCCGGGCACCAGAAAAAGTGGGTGGATGTGCGCGCCGATCTGGATCTCAAGACAGTATTCGATACCCGGTAAACGACACTGTATAGTGCCCACGTTTTACCAAGGATTTACCAAAGTTTTACCAAAAGGAATTTGGATAGGGCGCGAGAGAGGAGATAAGAGATTGATTTGGAAATGGTAGGACCGGGCGGATTCGAACCGCCGACCTCTGCCATGTCAAGGCAGCGCTCTAACCAACTGAGCTACGGTCCTGCTGTGCGCGACAGGGTGCGTAATATAGCGATCCGGCCCGGGCTGGTCAACCATGACGGCTGATTGCGCTGGCATCCGGCGGTGTGATGCGCTTCAATGGCGCCATGAAACACTGGTTCTCACGCTCTGAAACGGCCCTCACCTCCACGGAACCCACGCTTCTGGCGCGGCTCAGTCACTGGCGATTGCAGCTGGGGTTTGTGCTCGGTCCGCTGGTGTTCGCGGCTCTGCTCACCGCGGGGCCGCCGGATTCCATGGATATGGCCAGCTGGCGCGTGCTCGCACTGACCCTTCTCATGGCCATCTGGTGGGTGACCGAGGCGTTGCCCATTGCCGTTACCGCCCTGCTGCCTGTTGCCCTGATTCCCCTGATGAATGTGGCCCCCATTGATCAGGCGGCGGCTTCCTATGCCAACCCTCTGGTGTTCCTCTTCCTGGGTGGCTTCCTGCTGGCGGAGGGCATCCAGCGCTGGAATCTCCACCGGCGTCTGGCACTGCTCGTACTCAGTCTCTCAGGAACCCGCCCGGATCGCGTTGTTGGCGGCTTCATGACGGCAACGGCCCTTCTCAGCATGTGGGTCAGCAATACCGCCACCGCCGCACTCATGCTGCCCATCGGGCTCTCTGTGCTGACTCTGGTGGAAGAAAGCGATCAGGACCACAACCATCAGAGTCTGAACGTAGCGCTGCTGCTCGGCATCGCAATGGGGGCGAATATCGGGGGCATGGCAACGCTCATCGGTACGCCGCCCAATGCCCTTCTGGCGGGTTATCTGAGGGACAGCCATGATCTGGATATCACCTTCCTCTCCTGGATGGCGGTTGCCTTGCCTCTGGCGCTCACGCTGCTGGCGACCGCCTGGTGGCTTCTTACCCGGAAGCTCTACCAGCCGGGCCACACTCCCATTGACGGGCTTGAATCCCTGCTGGACCGGGAACGCCACAGCCTCGGCCCAATGACGCTCCCGCAGGTCATGGTTGCGGTCGTGTTTCTTCTGGTGGCGCTGGCCTGGCTCACGCGCCCGCTTCTCGACAGTCTCTTCCAATCGCTACAGCTCACGGATGCGGGCATCGCCATCACCGGCGCCCTGCTGCTGTTCCTTATACCGTCCGACTGGCGCCGCCCGAGCTTTCTGCTGAGCTGGGAGCAGGCACGCAATCTGCCTTGGGGTGTCTTGATTCTGGTCGGAGGCGGGCTGGCACTGGGGTCGGCCATTGAGTCCAGTGGCCTGGCAGCCGCGGCCGCGGAACTGCTTTCCGGGATGGCGGACTGGCCGCTTCTGCTACTGATGCTCGCGGTGGCGGCGTTGATCATGACGTTGAGCCATGTCACCAGCAACACCGCCACGGCCGCGACCATGCTGCCTCTGACCGCTTCATTTGCGCTTGCTCAGGACCTGTCGCTGATCCACCTGACAGTGCCTGTGGCTATGGCTGCCTCATGCGCGTTCATGCTGCCGGTCGCCACGCCTCCCAACGCCATCATCTTCAGCAGCGAGCGCATCAGCGTCGGCCAGATGGCCCATGCGGGCGCCTGGCTGAGTGGCATCACACTTCTGCTGATCGCGCTCTGGGTATGGCTGGTGGCAGCGCCGGTGCTGGCGTGGGTCACCGGCTACTGAGTGGCTCAGACCTGATAGAAATCCCGGTACCAGTCCACGAAGTTGCGGATCCCGGTTTCCACTGGGGTCTCCGGCCGATAGCCCACATCCTCGATCAGATCCTGGACATCGGCATAGGTGGCGGGTACGTCTCCGGGCTGCATCGGCAGGTAGTTCTTTTCCGCCTTGCGGCCCAGGCACTCTTCCAGCACCTCGATGAACCGGGAAAGCTCAACCGGATTGTTGCTGCCGATGTTGTAGAGCCGGTAGGGCGCGTTGCTGGTGCCTGAATCCGGGTCCGCCCCACTCCATTCCGGGTTCGGGGTGGCCACGTGGTCCAGCGTGCGGATCACGCCCTCCACAATGTCATCAATGTAGGTGAAGTCCCGCTGGTGATGACCGTGGTTGAACACGTCGATGGGTTCGCCGTTCAGGATTCGCTTCGTGAAGATGAACAGCGCCATGTCCGGCCGGCCCCAGGGCCCGTAGACGGTGAAGAACCGCAGGCCGGTGGTGGGAAGCCGGTAGAGATGGCTGTAGGTGTGCGACATCAGCTCGTTGGCCTTTTTGGAGGCCGCATAGAGACTGAGCGGATGATCCACGTTGTCGTGGACCGAGAACGGCATGCTCTCGTTGGCCCCGTAGACCGAACTGCTGGAGGCGTAGACCAGATGCTCCACGCCATTGTGGCGACACCCTTCAAGGATGTTCATGTGGCCAACGAGGTTGGCATCCACATAGGCGTTGGGGTTCTCGATGGAATAGCGGACACCGGCCTGGGCGGCGAGATGCACCACCCGTTGCGGCTGGTACTCGCTGAATAGCCGGGCCATGCCCTCGCGGTCCGCGATGTCCAGGCGCTCCTCCGTGAATCCTTCACGGGGCGTCAGCCGGGCCAGCCGGGCTTCCTTGAGGGACACGTCGTAATAGTCGTTGACATTGTCCACGCCGATGACCTCATCGCCGCGATCCAGCAAGCGATGGGCCACGTGTGAGCCGATGAACCCGGCCGTTCCCGTTACCAGTATCCGCAATTCCGTTCTCCCTGATTAAAAGCCGACGCCGAGGCGTACGAAGGGGCCGCTCAGCTCGGTGTCCACGTTGAGATCGCCGGAGGCGTCCACATCCACATCAAACTGGCGGTAACCGCCCTGGATATAGACCGGATCGGCGTTGTAGCTGATGTAGCCTTCCACATCGGTGGCCGAGTCGCCGTCATAGGAGATGTAGTTGAGCTCCGCGCCCGCGCCAAGGCCGGTCAGGGGGAGATCCACATCAGCTCGGACGTGGCCCATGGGGAGGAATTCATCAACCTCGACGGTGTCGGTATTACCGCCCTGCTCTTTCAGGGTTACTTCGCCATCGAAGTGCTTCACGTTCAGACCCAGATCCAGCGTCACAACAGGGATCGGCGCGGTATAGAAGGCAGTGTAATCATAGTGCGTCAGGTCGGCCCTGCTCTTCACATCTCTACCATAACTGTTGCCTTCAAACGTCGTATTAACGCTGCCTGTGCCCTTGTGCTCGATATCGTTATACCGCAGCCGCAGATTCGGAATCACCGGAACTGGATGGGCAAAACGGATGGAGAAGTTATTGTGCCCCTCGCTGTCGTAACCGAGGTCATTCTCCACATCGATCGGATCGCCTCCTGACTGGAGAGTCCCGGACGCATCCGCATCCCAGTAACCTGCCGTCACATCCACGTCGACCAGCGGTACCACGGCATTGGCGGCGCCGGCACTGGTCATCAGCAGGGCACCGAGAGCGGCTTTTGTTGTTGTCTTCATTGCGGAATCCTCTTGCTGTCGGCGTTTGAAGAAAGTCACACCCAGTATCGACCTGAATTCACACACTTTCAAAGTCGATCCCCAGGCGCCGCCCCACTTCCTCATAGGTTTCGATGACATCACCGAGGTCCTGGCGGAAGCGGTCCTTATCCATCTTGCGGCGGGTTTCGGCATCCCAGATGCGGCAACCGTCCGGGCTGAACTCGTCACCCAGCACCAGACCGCCGCCAGCACGCCCGAACTCCAGCTTGTAATCAACCAGCAGCATCCCCGCGTCCAGGAACAGCTGCTTGAGCACACGATTCACCGCGTAGGTGAGTTCCTTCATCTCCCTGAGCTCGTCCGCCTGGGCCCAGCCAAAGGTCTCCGCGAGGGATTCATTGATCATGGGGTCGTGGAGGGCGTCGTCCTTGAGAAACAGCTCAAAGGTCGGCGGCAACAGTTCCTGGCCTTCCTGGACCCCGAGGCGCCGGCACAGGCTGCCCGCAGCGTAATTGCGTACCACGCACTCCACCGGCAGCATCTCAAGGTTACGCACCAGGGATTCATTGGGCGCCAGGACACGCTCGAAATGGGTGGGAATGCCCGCGTCCTCCAGCTTCTGCATGATGAAGGCATTGAACAGGTTATTAACCCGCCCCTTGCGATCAAGCTGGGCGACCTTTTCACCGTCGAAGGCGGACGTATCATCCCGGAACGCCAGTATGAAACGCTCCGGATCGTCCGTCCGGTATACGGATTTCGCCTTGCCAGCGTAGAGTTCGCTGCCTTTTTCCATCACGCTCTCCCAGATTGCGGTTGCGGGGCCGGCACCCGACCCTGAACGCGCGAATGATAGCCGATCAGCGCCAGTCGACGCCATGATTGCTCAATGCGTGTAACCGCTCAGGCCCCTATACTCTGCATGCAGGGAGGATCCGCATGCAGTCACTGTTCAATGAGTTTATCACGGCCAATGGCGATGCCCTCCACCTCGGGGTGGCACTGCTTCTGGGCATGCTGGTGGGGTTGCAGCGCGGGTGGCAGGCTCGCGACCGTGATCCCGGCCAGCGTATCGCCGGCATCCGCACCCATGCGCTGACCGGTCTGCTCGGTGGTATCACGGCGTTGCTTGCCCGGGAGGTCTCGCCCTGGCTTCTGCCCGCAGTATTCCTGGGGCTGGTAGCACTGAACCTGCTGGCCTACTGGGTCCGGGCACCGCGCAGCGGCGATTACAGCATCACCGGCGCCATCGGACTGATGCTGACCTTCAGCTTCGGGGTTATGGCCGTGAGCCTGGATATCACTCTGGCAGCCGCAGCGGCGGTGGTCACTACCCTCATTCTGGATAACAAGGCGGAAATCCACGGCCTGCTGGGCAAACTCCAGGCTGGTGAGCTGGATGCCGGGCTCAAGCTGCTGCTGATTTCCGTGGTGATGCTGCCGCTGTTGCCCAATGAAGGCTTCGGCCCGGGCGGCGTGCTCAACCCCTACGAAATCTGGTGGCTGGTCGTGATGATTGCCAGCATCTCTTTCGTAGGCTACTTCGCCATCCGGGTGGCCGGCACAGGTAAGGGGATTCTCTTTACCAGCCTTTTCGCGGGCCTGAGCTCATCGACGGCACTGACGCTCCAGTTCGCCCGCCAGGCACGCGACGCACAGACACTCTCACCACAGCTGGCCGCCGGCATCCTGATCGCCTGCGGTACCATGTTCCCACGGATTCTGGTCTACTGCGCCGTGATCAACCCGGCCCTGCTGCCGAGCCTGGTTCAGCCCGTTCTGGCCATGGCGTTACTGCTCTACGTTCCAGCTGTTCTCATCTGGCACCGCAACCGGGCCGCATTGAACGTGGATCAGCCCATCCTCAACCGCAACCCGCTGGACCTTAAGCCGGCGCTGCTGTTCGGTTTCCTGCTCACGCTGATCCTGCTGGTCGGGCAGTGGCTCAAGGCATGGTTCGGTGATGCGGGCGTCTATGCGCTGGCCACCGTCTCAGGCATTGCAGACGTGGACGCCATCACCCTGTCACTGACGCGTATGTCCCAGTCGGCCATCACCGCGGAGACTGCCGTGATCGGCATCGTTCTGGCCTCGGCCGTGAACAATATCGTGAAAGCCGGAATGGCGGGCGTGATCGGCCCAGCAGCCCTGGGCACCCGGGTCGCGGTCCCCATGGGCCTGTCCCTGGTGGCCGGCCTGACAGTCGCCGGCCTTCAGGCAGGCCTCACAGGCTGACAGGGCAGCTGCTCAGCGCAGGCTTTCGTACAGGCTGTCGAGCACCTGTGCGGGGCGATCCGCCTGTTCCAGAGTCTCACGGGGAGCAAGGGTGAGCCGGTACCCCCCTGTGCTCTGCTGCAGCCGCAGTTCCGCATTGATTTCGGCCTCCGCCTGATAACGCCAGAGCCACCAGCCACGACTGCGTTGTTCCTCGGTACGCAGATCCAGATACCAGACGCCCTCGCTGCGGTTACGGTCCACCACGGTCAGCTCCATGCTGCCCAGCACCTGCTCCACCTCGGCCCAGCTGCGATCAAAGGCCAGATCAAGCTCCAGCGCCTGTGTCTCTCCGCCTTCACGATCACGATTGACGCGTTCATCACGGGGCAGATCCAGCGCCACACGGGAATACGTCTTGGTATCCGCATTGGCTTCCAGGTAATCCGCCAGGTCCTTGAGCACTCTCTGTTCACGCCCGGCATACTCAACGTCTTCACGCCACTCCAGGCGTTCCCCGGGGCTGCCCTCCACAACCCGCAGCCGGGCCTGGACTTCGGTGCTGCGGCTCTGAACACCGTACGCAACCCGCACCTGCAGAATCAGAGGGCGCTCCTGATCCAGCCGATCAATCCCGAGCCACTCACGGACCCGGGCCGAACGGTTGAGAACCCCGCTCTGCTGCACGCCCGCGCGCGGATCGCCATAGGCCACCTCAACCCCACGGTCGTTCAGGAAATCCGAAATGGCGGGCCAGACGCGGCCCGGCACATCATTGACAATCAACCAGCTCAGATCGCCGGAGCGGGAAACCTGGTAGTTGTTTTCCATGATCTGGCCGGTCAGATCCGGCGGGCGCGGGATCTCAAACTCCCCGTCCTGCTCCACGGTGGCATCACCGCGGACCTGCGGAATCACGTACTCACTCTCGAAAGATGCCCTGGAAAGGTCTTCCGGCACCTGGAGCGGCTCGCCCAGCGGTTCCTCACGGTAATCCAGCGACCTGTCCGGAAACAGGCCGCAGCCACCCGCAAGTGGCAGAACGGCTATGGCAGCTGTCAGGCGCAGTCGGCGGTTTGTCTGGTTCAGAGGCATCCTGAAGCCCTGAGTGCTTCGCGCACATCCTCGCGGTATTCCTCGCTCAGGGGCGTCAGCGGCAGGCGTATGCCCGGCCCGATCAGCCCCATCTCGCACATGGCCCACTTCACCGGAATCGGGTTGGCTTCCAGGAACAGCTTGCGGTTGAGAGGGGTCAGGATCTCGTCCAGCCGGCGGGCTTCCGCCTCATCGCCGCTCACTGCGGCGGCACAGGTCTGTGCCATCAGCTTCGGTGCCACATTGGCCGTCACCGAGACGTTGCCACTGCCACCGCGCAGCATCAGTTCCAGCGAGGTCCCGTCGTCCCCGGAATAGACCGCGATACGGTCACCCACCATCCGAACCAGCTCTTCCCCGCGGCTGACATTACCCGTCGCATCCTTGATGCCAACGATATTGGGAATGTCGGCCAGGCGGTTCGTGGTCTCGTTGAGCATGTCACAGGAGGTGCGGCCGGGCACGTTGTACAGGATCTGGTTGACGTCGACTGCCTCGGCCACGGTACGGAAGTGCTGGTAGAGCCCCTCCTGGGTGGGCTTGTTGTAATACGGCACCACCAGAAGGCAGGCATCCACACCGATCTCGGCCGCCTCACGGGTCAGGTCCACCGCCTCATGGGTGGAGTTGCCACCCGTGCCGGCAATGACCGGAATCCGGCCATTGGCATGATTCACCACCCGGCGGATCACACTGATGTGCTCATCCGGCTTCAGCGTTGAGGACTCACCGGTCGTACCCACGGCCACAATGGCGCTCGTACCGGCATCGACGTGATAGTCCACCAGTTTATCCAGGCATTCCCAGTCGATACGCCCTTCGGCGTCCATTGGGGTTACCAGCGCAACCAGACTCCCAGTGATCATATCCGCTCCGAACCGGTTAAAAGGGCAATGGTAATCGCGGCATCAGGGCGAGACAAGAGCTGCGCCGCGCCATCAGGTTTCTGTTGTCCCGGGGCTTTCATGGACCGGCCAGGCTTTCATGATGGCATTGAGCACAATCGCCAGCGGGATGGCGAAGAACACCCCCCACATGCCCCAGATGCCACCGAACACCAGAACCGCCAGCATAATGGTGACCGGATGCAGATCCACGACCTCGGAGAAAAGCAGTGGTACCAGCACATTGCCATCCAGCGCCTGGATGACCAGGTAGGTCACCATGAGCCAGAAGAACTCCTCGCTCCAACCGAACTGGAACAGCCCCACCATGGCAATGGGAATGGTCACCACGGCGGCGCCCACATAGGGAATGACCACTGAGAAACCGACCAGCAGACTCAGAAGTGCTGCGTATTCCAGCCCGATCATCTTGAGGGCGAAGTAGGTGACACCCCCGACGATCAGGATCTCTATGGCCTTGCCCCGGACGAAATTGGCGAACTGCATGTTCACCTCACGCCAGATGCGATCCATCAACGGCCGTTGCTGGGGCAGGAAGCTGCCGAGACGTTCCAGGATCAGCCGACGGTCCTTGAGGAAGAAGAACACCAGTATCGGCACCAGCACCAGATAGACCAGCAGCGTGATGAGTCCGGGAATGCTCTCGAGCGAGAGCGACACCAGCCATTGCGTGATCTGGCCCATTTCCGCCGTCACCTGCCGGAACAGGGTATTGACCTCTTCCATGGAGACCAGCTGCGGGTATTCCTGCGGCAGGGTCTCAATGTACTGCTGGGCTGCCCGCATCATTCTGGGCAGTTCCGACGCCAGGCCGGACACCTGCCCCCAGACCAGGGGAAGCAGGCCCAGGATGAAGGCGATGAACAGGCCGATGAAAAACACGAACACAAGGGTGACGGACAGCAGATGCGGCACCCCCAGACGACAGAGCTTGGCAACCAGTCCCTGCAGGATATACGCGATGATGATGCCGGCGATGAAGGGCGCCAGAACCCGCCCGAGAAACGCGACCACCAGGAAAGAGGCTGCCAGGAGCAGAACGATGATGAGGGCTTCTTCATTCGAGAAGTAACGCGCGGTGAAATCACGCAGTATCCGGACCATCAGCCCTGCCCCCCCGTACTGGCGGGGCCGCACCGGATGACAAAGACCCAGTGGCCGTCGCCCTCCTCCTGGTGCTCAAGCTGATGGCTCGAGAGGGAGAGAAAGGCGGGGATATCCCGGGCTGACCCCGGATCCGTGGCAACAACCCGCAGGCACTGACCGGGACTCATGCCATTGAGACAGAGTTTGGTCTTGAGCAGAGGCATTGGGCACTGCAGACCGCTGGCATCAAGATGCTGGTCCACGCTGTCGCTCATGGGCTGGTTCCGTTCGGTTTGACGCTGGCCGATATCCTAGCATGGATGGCGCGTTAAACCGGAGAGTGACCGCCTGTACCCACCCCCTCCGATCTGGCATTGTTAAAGCATGCGACGCGCCATTGTCTTTTTCCTGATCCTCTGCCTGATCGCCCTGCCGGCTCTACCGGCCGAGGACAACAGACTGCCGGCCATTGGCAGTGGCGGGCTGATCGCGGGCCAGAAGGAGCGCGCCATAGGGCAGCAGGTGCTCACCCAGCTGCGTCGCAGCGCCCCCCTGGTATCGGACCCCATGCTCCGGGAGTACTTCGAGGATACCCTGCACCGGATGATTCCTCACGCCCCCCTGCAGGACAGGGACATCACACCCGTGATCATTAACGAACCGTCACTCAATGCCTTCGCCGTCCCCGGCAACATCATCGGGATCCACACCGGATTGCTGCGCACCGCCGAGACAGAACATGAATTCGCGGGCGTGGTGGCTCACGAAATCGCTCACCTCAGCCAGCGCCATTACGCCCGCCGCCTGGAACAGCAGGAACGCAGCACCCCCCTGACCATTGCCGGCATGCTGGCAGGTCTCATCCTCACCGCTGCAACCGGCTCGGAAGCCGGTATTGCCGCCATTGCCGGCACCCAGGCACTGGCCATCGACCAGATGCTGCGACACAGCCGCGCCCATGAGCAGGAGGCTGACCGCCTTGGCATCGAGATCATGGCCCGGGCCGGCTACGACCCGGCGGGCATGCCAGCCATGTTCGAGCGTATGCTGCGCCAGGCCCGGCTGCAGGGGAACCGCCCACCGGAATACCTTTCAACCCATCCGCTCACCGAATCCCGGGTTGCGGATACGCGGGCACGGGTTTCCGATTTCCGGGACAGGGACCGTTACGACGAACGGCTCGCCTACCACCTGGTGCGCAACCGGGTCCGACTGCACCACGGCGAGGATCCGGAAGCCTTCATATCACGCTTCCGGGAAAAACAGGCGGCACAGACCGGGCTTGATGCTGATGCGGCACGCCACGGCCTGGCAGCCGCACTGATTGCCGCTGACCGGGCGGGCGAGGCGATTCCGCATCTCAGGAAACTGCTGGAGGACTACGAGGGCGACATCTTCCTGGTCGCGGAACTGGCAAGGGCTCTGCGCGGCGATGGCCGGGCCGGTGAGGCTGCGGAACTGCTCGAGCGCCACCTCCAGCGCCACCCTGGCAACCTGACCCTGAGCCGGACACTGGCGGATACCCGCATGGAGCTGAACGAACCGGAAGCCGCAGCACGGCTCTACGAGAAGCTGACCCGGGATTACGGCGGGGACGCCACGCTCTGGAACGACCTTTCCGAGGCCGCCGGGCGTGCGGGCAACCTGATCGAGGTTCATCGCGCCCGGGGCGAACGGCTGCTGCTTCTGGGAGATGCGGAGGCGGCGGCACGTCAGTTCCGCCAGGCACTGGAACGGGCGCCGGCCAACCACACCCGCAAGGCGTTGCTCAGGGACCGACTGGAAGAGGCCAACCGGCAGGTCAGTGCCAACCGCCAGCGCTGAGAGGGAGCCTCAGGCGTTACCGGCCACCTGGAGCTGGCGGTCAGAAGTAAAGTCCAGCATGCGCTGCAGCGGGATGAGCGCTTTCTCGCGCGTGGCGGCATCCACATGGATTTCTTCATCCTGCTTGCGCAGCACGCGCAGCACGTTATCCAGACCGTTCATCGCCATCCAGGGGCAATGGGCACAGCTGCGGCAGGTTGCGCCCTGCCCGGCGGTGGGCGCTTCGATGAGGTTCTTCTCCGGGGCCATTTCATGCATCTTGTGGAAGATACCGCTGTCCGTGGCCACGATGAAGTCCTCAGCGTCCATGGTCCGCACCGCTTCAATCAGCCGGGACGTGGAGCCGACAACATCCGCCTGCTCAACCACGGCCGCCGGCGATTCCGGATGCGCCAGGACCACGGCTCCGGGCATGGTGGCCCGCAGATCCTCAACGCCCTGCCCCTTGAACTCCTCGTGCACGATGCAGGAGCCGTCCCAGAGCAGCATATCCGCCTGGGTTGAGCGCTGGATGTAGGCGCCCAGATGTTTATCCGGCGCCCACAAGATGGTTTCACCCTTCGAGTCCAGGTAATCAACAATGGCCTCCGCGCAGCTGGAGGTCACAACCCAATCGGCGCGTGCCTTGACCGCCGCCGAGGTGTTGGCATACACCACCACGGTTCTTTCCGGATGCTGGTCACAGAAGGCCGCGAATTCATCGGCGGGGCACCCGATGTCCAGCGAGCAGGTTGCCTCCAGAGTCGGCATCAACACCCGCTTCTCCGGATTCAGGATCTTGGCGGTTTCACCCATGAAACGCACCCCGGCGACCACCAGTGTGGAAGCCGGATGCGCGTTACCGAAACGGGCCATTTCCAGTGAATCCGCGACACAGCCACCCGTCTCCTCAGCCAGCGACTGGATCAGGGGATCGGTATAGTAATGAGCCACCAGGACCGCATCCTGCGCCTCAAGCTCACGCCGGATCGCAGTGCGCAGTTCCTCCGCCTCGGCGCTGCCGAGCGTTGGCGCTTCCTGTTCGTGCGCCAGATGTTCCTGAACCAGAATGCGGTCCTGCCTGTACGTCATGGACTCTGACCACCCTTTGAGTAAGCCGTTTAAAGGTTGTCTCCTACCCGTTTATGCCTCTGTCACCCGCATTTTTCAATGGTCGGATACAAACGGCCGGGCTGCGGGGGTTAAAGCGGGGGGTGGGAATGGTGGGTCGTGCAGGATTCGAACCTGCGACCAATTGGTTAAAAGCCAACTGCTCTACCAACTGAGCTAACGACCCCTGACAAAACCGGGAAGCGACAAATAGTGGTGGGTCGTGCAGGATTCGAACCTGCGACCAATTGGTTAAAAGCCAACTGCTCTACCAACTGAGCTAACGACCCAAACGAGGCGCATATGGTACTTAAATTTTCGGTTTTCGCAACCCGTTCGAATCAACCCATTTCATTGCGGTATTCACGTCCCAGGGCAGCAGCCTCGGATTCCGGGTAACGCTCTCCGAGCTGATCCAGAATTCTGCGGGCCTGTTCGCTGTTACCGGCACGATCATGGGCAACCGCAAGCTTGAACAGCGCGTCCGGTGCCTTGCGATGGGATCCGTGTTTCGAGGTGACGATCGTGAACGCCTGCTGTGCCTGCTCATGCTTGCCCTGACTCAGGTAGAGCTCCCCCAGCCAGTAATAGGCATTAACGCTCAGATCCCCTTCCGGGTACTCCTCAAGAAAACTGTAGATCTCGTCAATGGCGGCCTCATAGTCCTGCTCTTCCTGGATCAGGTACTGGATCGAGGCATAGGCTTCACGCTCAGCCTTATCAGGCTGGCGATAGGACGTGGATTCCGTGTTTCCGTTTCCATCGCCGTCATTACCGCTGTCACTGGCAGTCTCACCGTCTTTGGTTTCCCCGGAGCCCTCTTCCAGCTCGGACAGACGTGAATTGAGGTCAACCAGTCGCTCGTCGAGATCAATGTAACGCTCACGGGCCTGCTGCCTGAGGCGCTTCACCTGATGGGTGGTTTCCTCGAGCTGGCCGCGCAGGTGCTGCACTTCCACCCTCAGATCCTCAACCAGGAAAAACAGCTCACCGGCAGAACTCCCCCCTGAACGTTCCGGGTCACCCCCGGAAACCAGCGGTGCTTCGCCGTCATCCTGGGCAATGGCCGGAGAGGCTCCGACCACTGCCAGGATCAGGCCTGCTGTCAACAGACTCCGCATGGGCTTATTCGTAGTTGATCTCAACCCGACGATTCTCAGCCCAGGCTTCTTCGTTGTTGCCTTCAACCGCGGGCTGCTCCTCGCCGTAGCTGACGGTCTCGATCTGGTCAGAGGACACGTCGTTCACACGCAGGAAGCGGGCCACGGATTCCGCACGGCGCTCACCCAGGGCCATGTTGTACTCACGGCTGCCACGCTGGTCGGTGTGACCTTCGAGCACGACGGTGACGTCATCGTCTTCAGCCAGGTATGCCGCGTGCGCTTCCAGAATGGACTGGGATTCGCGACGGATCTCGGAGCTGTCGAAATCGAAATAGATGGTGGAAGCAGCCTGCATGGCTTTTTCCTTCGCCTGCTCCAGAGACTTCCGCGCGCGCTCTTCCGCCGTCATGGCCTCTTCAGAGACGCCGCTGCCGTCACCAGCACCGTAGGCATCACTGGTGTCAGCATCGGAATCACTCTGCTGCTCCATATCCGTCTCATCCATACCGTTGGACCCGGAGCCCTCCGGTTCGGTTGCTGTTGAACTGCAACCCGCTACGAAGAGCAGGGCAAAGCCCAGCATCAGTACACGGTTCTTGAGAAGATCGGTCATTGGCCTTCCTTTTTGGTTTTCCGGTTTTGGATTACGTTTAATGTATGATGTTCCTGATAATACTGCAAACATCAGGATCTACTCAGCCAGCGGTGACCAGGCGGGATCGCGGATGCCATCGTGCCTGACAGGCAGCGTGAAACGCGCATTCCCGTCAACGGTGGTCATCTCCAACGCTCCCGTCCGTCCGCCGGCATTGGTGACGTAGAGCACCAGACGCCCATTGGGCGCCATAGCAGGTGCCTCGTCAATCTCGGAGCCGGAGAGCACACGTTCCTCACCGGTCTCCAGATCCACCGAGCCGAGCAGGAAGCGCCCGTCGGCCTGGTGAATGTAGAAGATTTCCTCGCCCTCCGGCCCATAGATCGGATGGGCGTTATAGTTGCCCTCAAAGGTCAGGCGTTCGGGATCACCACCACCCAGGGACTGGATGTAGACCTGGGGATTGCCCGAGCGGTCGGAAGTGAAGGCAAAGCGTTCACCGTCCGGTGACCAGCTTGGCTCTGTGTTGATGGAATAGTGGCGGGTGAGCCGGCGCGGCTCCAGTGTGTCCAGCGGCATCTCGTAGATGTCCGCGCTCCCGTCCTTCGACAGCGTCAGAAGCAGCGACTCCCCGTCCGGCGACCAGTCCGGCGCCGAATTGAGCCCCCGGAAGTGAGCGATCCGGCGCCGCTCGCCACTGCTCACCACCTGCCGGTAGATGGCAGGGCGACCACTCTCGAACGACGCGTAGACCAGCTCCTTACCGTCCGGTGACCACTCCGGAGACAGAATCGGCTCACTGGAGCGCAGCAGGACCTGATCCCGGTACCCATCCACGTCACTGACCTTGAGCCGGTACTCAACATCCTCGCCACTGCCCGTGCGCGTCACAAAGGCCAGTCGGGTGTTGAAGATACCGGGGATCCCCGTAACCCGCTCATAGATCCGGTTGCTCACATGGTGTGCCAGCGTCCGCAGCTCCGAGGGCGCGGCGGACGCCCGCGAGCCGAGCAGCCGTTCCTGCTGGCTGACGTCGAAAAGCTCATAGCTGAGGATGTAACGATTGCGTTCCGCATCAAAATCCACCTCCCCGACCAGCACGAACTGCTGGCCGAGAACCCGCCAGTCGCGGAAATGGATGTCATCCCCGGACGTCGGCAGGCTGAGCATACGGGAGGGTTCCAGGGGCTTGAGGTCACCACTCATGGTCAGGTCATCCCGGATGATGCTGTCGAGATCCTCGGGGGCATCCTGTGAGTGGTTGACCCCGAACGGCACCACGGCAATGGGCATGCGCCGATCCGCGCCCTCGGTGACGCGCACCACCATGTCGGCCTGCACCACTGAGGACGCCAGCATCAGAAAGATCAGTGTCAGCACCTGGCCGGCTCGGCAATGGATCATGGTCATGCTCGCCTACTCCTCGGGGCTGAATTCAATTGTGATACCACCACGGAACAGTTCATCGAACAGCGCCGACTCATCCGGGGTCGGGAAGCTGTCGACCCGCCTGACCGCACTCATCGCTGATTCGTCCAGTTGCTGACTGCCACTGCCTTCCACCAGTTCCACTGAGCGCAGCTCGCCCGTGGGCAGGATCTCAAGCCGCAGTCTGACCACCCGGTCTTCATTGCCCGGTGGTATGTACCAGCTGTTCTGTACTTCCTGCTGGATCAGGGCGTTGAAGCGTTTACGTTCATCGGCAATGTTAACGCCCTCCATACTCGAGGCCTCAACATCAGCCCCCTCTTCCGGCTTCTGATCCTTCTGGGCTTCAGCCTCCTCGGCCTGCTGTGCCAGTTGCTCCAGCCGCTGTTCACGCTCAGCCCGCTGCTCGTCCGCCTGCTGTTCCTTTTCCGGCTCAGGCTCCGGTTCCGGCTCTGGTTCCGGCTCTGGCTCTGGCTTTGGTTCTGGTTCCGGTTCTGGCTCTGGTTCCGGTTCTGGCTCTGGTTCCGGTTCTGGCTTTGGTTCCGGTTCCGGCTCCGGCTCTGGTTCCGGCTCCGGCTCTGGTTCCGGCTCCGGCTCTGGTTCCGGCTCCGGCTCTGGTTCTGGCTCCGGCTCTGGTTCCGGTCCCGGCTCAGGCTCCGGTTGTGGCTCAGGCTCCGGTTCCTGCTGCTGGGCCTGCACAACCTTGGCCTGTACGGCCTGGGGCTGCTGAAATTCCGGCTCCTGGGTCTGCCAGTCCCAGCCGGCCACCGCCAGGAGCACGATCAACAGGTGCAGTCCGACGGACCCCATAAAGGGCCACTTCCACTCCCGGAGCTCGGCTTCGTCCATCCCGAGAATCCGGCTCCAAAGCGGAATCGCCCGGTCCCCCAGAGCGCCCGCGGCCTGGATGATGCGCTGCCAGTCCCGTTTCATCGTGCTGACGCACCGCCCTGACCGAATCCGACCATCACTCGTCCTCCGGTGGCTCGGTAATCAGCCCCACTTGGCTTGCCCCGGCACTCTGGAGGGACGACATCAGGCGGATCACAGTGCCATAGCGCACATGCTGGTCACCGCGCACAAAGACGTCCGCATCCGGGCGCTCAGCAAGAATGGCGGCCACCTCGTCCACAACCGTACTCAGGGACTTGGGCTTTCCCCGGTCATCCCCGACTTCCAGAAAATAACCGCCGTTGGAATCCACCGAAATGATCACCGGCTCTTTTTCAGTATCCACCGGCAGTGGTTCCGCCTCAGTGCTCGGCAGATCCACGTCCACCCCCTGGGTCAGCATGGGCGCCGTGATCATGAAGATCACCAGCAGCACCAGCATGACGTCAATGTAGGGCACCACGTTCATCTCGGACATCGGCGCCTGGCGCGAACGGCGTGGGCTCATATCCATGGCATCACCTCCCGGCGTTCAACCGCTGGCTCCGTGGCTGTGCACTCTCCGATGGAGGATGCTGGCGAATTCCTCGGCAAAGGTCTCATAGTTCTTGATCAGCGAATCCGTCTGGGAGGTGAAGCGGTTGTAGGCCACCACCGCCGGAATGGCTGCGAACAGCCCCATTGCCGTGGCGATCAGCGCCTCAGCAATACCCGGCGCCACCGTCTGTAGCGTGGGCTGCTGTACCTGCGCCAACCCGATGAAACTGTTCATGATCCCCCAGACCGTGCCGAACAGACCCACGTAGGGACTGGTGGAGCCAACTGTGGCCAGGAACGGCAGATTGGACTCCAGGCGCTCCAGCTCCCGGGCCAGGGCCACCTTCATCGCCCTCTGGGTGCCATCCATCACCGCTTCGGCGTCGTGGCTCTGCTGGCGCAGCCGGGTGAACTCCTTGAAACCCGCCCGGAAGACATTCTCCACGCCACCATGGGGCGCCGGGCTTCCGGTCACCTCCTTGTAGAGCTGCCCCAGGTCCATGCCGGACCAGAAGCGCTCCTCGAAAGCCGCCTGCTCCTGCCGGGACTGGCGATAGATCCGGATACGCTGAAAGATCAGCCCCCAGCATCCGATGGATGCCAGCAGCAACAGCAGCATGACCAGCTGCACAATGATCCCGGCATTGGCGATCAGCGACCAGACCGAAAGATCTCCCTCCACGGAATGCTCCTATTCGTTGTTGGGTTGCAGTGTCCTGTTCACCAGGGCCTGGATGTCTTCGGGCATGCGCCTCGGCCGCCCGGCGGGCAGTTGAACGCAAGCCACCTTGACCTCGCCGTCGACCAGCAGTGCGTCATCCGCCTTCCGGTGTGCCTGCTGGCGGAATGTCATGGCCGTTCGAGTACCGGCAATGAGATCCGCTGAGACCATCAGCTCATCATCCAGGAAGGCCGGCTGGTGGTACTGGACGTTCAGGCTGTGCACCACAAAGGCCACCCCTTCGCTCTCCAGTCGCCCACGCAGGGCCACACCTTCCGAGCGCACCCACTCAGTGCGCGCTCGCTCAAAATACTTCAGATAATTGGCGTAGAAGACGATGCCCCCGGCATCCGTGTCCTCCACATAGATCCGCACCGGCCACTGGAAACCGCTCATCGGGCTGCCTCTCCTTCCGGGGCATCAAACCCAAAATGGAGATAGGCGTGCTGGGTCGCCATGCGCCCCCGCGGTGTGCGCATCATGAACCCCTGCTGGATCAGGAAAGGTTCAAGCACGTCCTCGATGGTGCCCCGCTCCTCGCTGATGGCCGCCGAGAGGCTCTCCACCCCCACGGGCCCGCCGCCGAACTTCTCGATCAGCGCCAGCAACAGGCGCCTGTCCATGTGGTCGAAGCCCTGATAGTCCACCTTGAGCATGTTCAGCGCCTGATCCGCAATGGCTTCCGTCACCCGGCCGTCCGCACGTACTTCCGCAAAGTCCCGCACACGGCGCAGGAGGCGGTTGGCGATGCGCGGTGTCCCCCGCGAGCGGCGCGCGATCTCGCGGGCGCCTCCATTTTCGATCTCAATGGACTGAAGCGCCGACGACCGTTCAATGATGTGCGTCAGATCCTCGGTGCTGTAGAACTCCAGGCGCTGGACAATACCGAAGCGGTCCCGCAGCGGTGAGGTCAGCAGACCGGCCCTGGTGGTGGCCCCGACCAGCGTGAAGGGCGGCAGATCCAGCTTGATGGAACGAGCCGCCGGACCCTCACCGATCACGATGTCCAGCTGGTAGTCTTCCATGGCTGGATACAGCACTTCCTCAACGGCAGCGCTGAGCCGGTGGATCTCGTCGATGAACAGCACATCGCCTTCTTCCAGGTTGGTCAGCAGTGCTGCCAGATCCCCGGCCTTTTCGAGCACGGGCCCGGAGGACGCCTTGATGGTGCTGCCCATCTCGTTGGCAATGATATTGGCCAGTGTGGTCTTGCCCAGGCCGGGCGGCCCGAAGATGAGGACATGATCCAGTGCTTCGCGCCGACCACGGGCAGCACCGACAAAAATCTCCATCTGCTCGCTGACCGTGGGCTGACCCACGTATTCGCGCAGCGTGTTGGGACGGATCGCCCGGTCCTGGTTGTCCTCGCCCGGCCCTGACTGGCCGGAGATCAGTCGATCGGATTCAATCATAACGCCTTTCAGCCCATCCAGGCCGCCCTGTTCAGCGCCTGCATTTTACAAACTTTGATCAGACGGTCACGTTACGTGAATGTCAGCTGTGGAGCCAGAATTAAAGGGGGTTAACGGTTCATCATATTCTTCAGCGCCAGACGGATCAGCTCCTGGCTGGTCATGCCCTCTTCGGCCACCGCCTGCAGCGCCCTGCCCGCCTCCTGCGGGCGATATCCCAGCGCGATCAGGGCCGCCTCCGCCTCTTCCATGGGGCTGGCGGACACCGGCTCGATACCGGGCAGCTCGCTGACCGCCTCCTCGCGCGTGGTGCCCGTCGGACTCTTCTCCAGCTGGCGTATACGGTCGCGCACCTCGATCAGCAGCCGTTCCGCGGTCTTCTTGCCCACGCCGGGAACCTTGACCAGGGCGGCCACGTCGTTGTCCTCCACCACCCGGATGAAGGCGTCCGCCTCCAGCCCGGAGAGGATGGCCAGGGCCAGCTTGGGCCCGACGCCACTGGTACGGATCAACAGACGGAATAGCTCGCGTTCACCCTTATTGGCGAAGCCGTAGAGCTGCTGGGCGTCCTCGCGCACGGCCAGGTGCGTGTAGAGCACAGCCTCCTGGCCCGTATCCGGAAGGCGGAAAAAAGTGGTGTACGGAATGTCCACTTCGTAACCCACGCCCCCGGCTTCGATCAGGGCGTCACCGGGCTGTTTCTCAATCAGGATGCCGCGGATGCGACCGATCATGGCGAGTCTCCTTCAGCGTGCGCGCCCGTTGCGGCTTTCGGTCGCCCCGGTGCGGGCCAGCCCCTGGCGCAGGTGCGCGTGACACAGGGCGATGGCCAGCGCGTCGGCGGCGTCCTCGCGGGGCTGGCGGGTGAGTTTGAAGATGGCCTGAACCATGTGCTGGATCTGATGCTTGTCGGCACTGCCCTTGCCCACCGCCGCCTGCTTGACCTGGCGGGCAGAGTATTCAGCCACGGGCAGACCCGCGTTGGCGCCACACACAATAGCAACGCCACGCGCCTGTCCAAGTTTTAAGGCGGAGTCGACATTACGGGATAGAAAGACCTTTTCGATGGCCATTTCTTCCGGCCGGTAGGTCTCAATGATCTCGGCGAGCCCGGCGTGGATCGTCTGCAGGCGCTCCGGCATGGCCTTCTCGCCCATGGTGATGCAGCCGCTGTCCAGGTATTCCAGGTGGCGGCCGTTGCTGCGGATCACGCCGTAGCCGGTGATCCGCGAGCCGGGATCCACGCCCAGGATGATGGTCATGCGTACCCGAAGCGCTCCAGCGCCGCCTCGGGGAAGTCGGCATTGGTGTAGACGTTCTGGACGTCATCCAGATCCTCAAGCCAGTCGATCAGCTTGAGGTTGGTATCGGCGCCATCCTCTTCCAGCGCCACCGTGGTCATGGGCACCATGCTCACCTCGGCATGGTCCGGCTCCAGGCCTGCCGACTTCAGGGAGTCCTTAACGTCCATGTACTGTTCCGGCGTAGTGATGACGTCCTTGGATCCGTCGTCGTTCACCCGCACGTCCTCGGCGCCGGCTTCCAGCGCCGCTTCCATGATGGTGTCTTCATCATGCTCCGGGCTGAAGCTCAGCGTGCCCTGACGGTTGAAGAGAAACCCAACGGAACCGTCCGTGCCCAGATTACCGCCGAACTTGCTGAACGCATGGCGCACGTCTGAGACGGTACGGTTCTTGTTGTCCGTCATGGCTTCCACGTAGATGGCAACGCCACCCGGACCATAGCCTTCGTAGACCAGTTCCTCGTAGTTCTCACCGTCCGCATTGCCCGCCCCACGCTCGATGGCGCGGTCAATGCTGTCCTTCTTCATGTTGTTGCTCAGCGCCTTGTCCACGGCACTGCGCAGCCGGGGGTTATCCTCCGGCTCGGGGCCACCCTCCTTGGCGGCAACATAGAGCTCCTTGATGAGCTTGGTGAAGATCTTGCCCTTCTTCGCATCCTGCGCGGCTTTGCGGTGTCGGATGTTGTGCCACTTGCTGTGTCCGGCCATGCCCTGCCTCGCTCAGTTGTTACCTTCCTGATCACCCTTGGCGCTGCGGCGCAGGCGGATGTGCAGCTCACGCAGCTGCTTCTCGTCCACCTCGCCAGGCGCATCCGTCATCAGGCAGGTCGCATTCTGGGTTTTCGGGAACGGGATCACGTCACGGATGGACCCGGCACCGGTCATCAGCATCACCAGCCGGTCCAGCCCGAATGCCAGGCCACCGTGGGGCGGCGCGCCGAAGCGCAGGGCGTCCAGGAGGAAGCCGAACTTCTCGCGTGCTTCTTCCTTGCCGATGCCCAGGCTGTTGAAGACCACGTTCTGGGTGGCTTCGTCGTGGATACGGATGGAGCCGCCACCCAGCTCGGTGCCGTTGAGCACCATGTCATAGGCCCGCGACAATGCACCCGCCGGGTTGTTCTGCAGCTCCTCGGCGGAGACCGGTGCGGTGAACGGGTGGTGCAGCGCGTGCAGCTTGCCGTCGTCGTCTTCCTCGAACATGGGGAAGTCGACCACCCAGCACGGGGCCCACTCGCCTTCCACCATGCCCAGATCATGGCCCAGGCGAACACGCAGCGCGCCCAGGGCTTCGTCCACCACGCTGGCCTTGTCTGCACCGAAGAAAACCAGGTCGCCGTCGGCTGCCTCGACCCGGTCCATGATGGCCACTGTTGCTTCCTCGCCCAGGAACTTGACGATGGGCGACTGCAGGCCTTCGATACCGGCGGAGCGGTCGTTGACCTTGATGTAGGCCAGACCCTTGGCGCCGTAGATGCCGACGAACTCGGTGTAGTCGTCGATCTGCTTGCGGGTCAGCTCACTGCCGCCCGGCACGCGCAGGGCCGCAACCCGACCTTTCGGGTCCTTGGCCGGGCCCGAGAAGACCTTGAAGTCCACGTTCTGGACCAGATCCTCAACGTCCACCAGCTCCAGCGGAATCCGCAGGTCCGGCTTGTCGCTGCCGAAGCGGCGGATGGCTTCGGCATACGGCAGGCGCGGGAACTCGGGCAGGTTCACGCCCAGCAGGTCACTGAAGAGGTTGCGCACCATGCGTTCCATGGCGTTCATGATGTCCTCTTCGGTGACAAAGGAGGCCTCGACGTCCACCTGGGTGAACTCGGGCTGGCGGTCCGCCCGCAGGTCCTCGTCGCGGAAGCACTTGGCGATCTGGTAATAGCGGTCGATGCCGGAGACCATCAGAAGCTGCTTGAACAACTGGGGCGACTGCGGCAGGGCAAAGAAGCTGCCAGCGTGCGTACGGCTCGGCACCAGGTAGTCACGGGCGCCTTCCGGCGTGGCGCGGGTCAGAACGGGTGTCTCCACGTCCATGAAGCCCTCGCCGTCCAGGAAGTTGCGCAGGTAGCTGGTCACGCGGGAACGGAAGCGCAGCCGCTGGGCCATCTCCGGGCGCCGCAGATCCACGTAGCGGTGACGCAGACGCACATCCTCGCCCGCTTCCGTGTACTCATCAAGCGGGAACGGCGGTGTGGCGGACTCATTGAGAATCGTCAGCTCCTTGCCCAGCACCTCGATCTGGCCCGTGGCCATATGATCGTTCTCGGTGCCTTCCGGACGCCGACGCACACGGCCCGTGATCTGGATGACGTACTCGTTGCGCACCCGGTCGGCCTGGGCGAAGCTGTCCGGGGTATCCGGGTCAAACACCACCTGCGCGATGCCGTCCCGGTCCCGGAGGTCGAGGAAGATCACGCCGCCGTGATCCCGGCGCCGGTGAACCCAACCGCAGAGGGTCACTGTCTCGTCAATGTGGGATTCGTTGATTCCGCCGCAATAGTGACTGCGCATACCCATTGGTTCCTGTTTGCCTGGGGCTTCCGCCGATGTGGTTAAAGGGCCGGTATTATAACGGCATCAGGCCGCGAAGTCAGACCATGACAGCGTGATCCGGTGCACGCGCACAGCCAGCGCCCCTGTATCCGTGACGCGGGCCCCCGCAACGGCTACCATTACCGGCGATTCATCCCGTTTGAAGGAGAGGCTTAAGGGTGTCCGTCCGCGCCGAACAGAAACTCAAGACCCGCCGTGCCCTGATGGACGCGTCGCTGCGCCAGCTCAGTGCCGACCGGGGTTTCGGCAGCCTGAGTCTGCGCGAGATCGCTCGCGAAGCCGGCATTGCGCCCACGTCGTTCTACCGCCACTTCACGGATCTGGATGAACTGGGGCTGGCACTGGTGGATGAGGCCGGGGTAGCCCTGCGCCAGCTCATGCGCCAGGCCCGCAAGCGCATCGAGCGCGAGGGCGGGGCCATCAATACGTCCGTGGAAACCTTCATGGAGTACCTCACGGACAACGCCAACCTCTTCCGCCTTCTGCTGCGCGAGCGCACCGGGGTATCACGCATCTTCCGCACGGCGGTCCAGGCCGAGATCGATCATTTCGTCACGGAGCTGGCGGAAGATCTGGAGAAGCTGGCCACGGGCAAGCAGCGCCCCCTGTCCGACCCTCATCTGGTTGCCGAATCCATGGTGGTACTGGTCTTCCACCTGGGCGCGGAAGCGCTGGACGCGCCGGCGAAGCAGCGCGCCAACCTCAAGGAGAAGCTCAAGATCCAGCTCAGGATGGTGCTGGTTGGCGCCCAGACCATGGCTGAAACTTAAAAACGCCTGGTGCGGCGAAGTTCAAGGCGCACGGAGCGCAGCGAAGGAGACATACCTGCCTGGTAGGCGAGTTCGCGAGCACCGCGCAACGCAGAAATTCGCCGCACCAGGCGTTTTTTTCAGCGTGTACCGAACTGGTTGAGCCCTCGCCCGATGGCGTAGTAACTCAGCCCGTGACGCCCCAGCATTTTCTCGTCGTACAGGTTGCGCCCGTCAAAGACCACTGGCGAGCGGATGGCGGCCGCGATCTGGGCGAAGTCCGGTGACCGGAACTCCTTCCACTCGGTACAGATCACCAGGCAGTCCGCGCCCTTGAGCGCCTGCTCCTTGGTCCCGCACAGCTGCAGACCGGGCTGGTCCGGATAGATGCGCTGGGTCTCCTCCATGGCTTCCGGATCAAATGCCTGCACACTGGCTCCGGCCGCCCAGAGCTTCTCCATCAGCACCCGGCTGGGCGCCTCGCGCATGTCGTCAGTCTTGGGCTTGAACGACAGTCCCCAGAGCGCCACGGTTTTCCCTGCCAGATCGCCGCCGTAGTAATGGCTGACCTTGTCGAAGAGTACATGCTTCTGGGCACTGTTCACTGCCTCAACGGCATCCAGGAGGCGTGCTTCGTAGTCGTATTCCCGGGCGGTCCAGGCCAGCGCCTTCACATCCTTGGGGAAGCAGGAACCGCCGTAACCACAGCCCGGGTAGATGAAGTGGTAACCGATGCGCGGGTCCGACCCCATGCCACGGCGAACATGCTCAATATCCGCCCCCAGGCGCTCGGCCAGGTTGGCCACCTCGTTCATGAAGCTGATCTTGGTCGCCAGCATGGCATTGGCGGCGTACTTGGTGAGTTCCGCCGAGCGTACGTCCATGAAGATGACACGCTCATGGTTGCGGTTGAACGGATAATAGAGCTCACGCAGCAGCTCCTGCGGGCGGTCACTGTCGGTGCCCACGATGATGCGGTCCGGCTTCATGAAATCATCAACCGCCGCGCCCTCTTTCAGGAACTCGGGGTTGGAGACCACGTCAAAGTCGATGTCGGCGCTCCGTTCCAGGAGCTTGCCACGCACGGCTTCCCGCACCTTGTCCGCGGTCCCCACCGGCACCGTGGATTTGTCGATCACAACCTTATAGTCGTTCATGTGCTCGCCGATGCTGCCCGCCACCGCCAGCACGTACTTGAGATCCGCCGAGCCATCCTCGTCCGAGGGCGTGCCCACAGCGATAAACTGCAGTTCGCCGTAATCGACAGCCTCAACAACATCCGTGGTGAACTGCAGGCGGCCCGCGGCGGTATTGTGCGCGACAATCGGCTCCAGGCCGGGCTCGTAAATGGGGATGATGCCCTCGCGCAGGCGATCAATCTTGGCCTGGTCCACGTCCATGCACATGACGTGATGCCCCACCTCGGCCAGGCAGGCGCCGGTGACAAGGCCCACATAGCCGGTTCCGAAAATGGTGATGCGCATGCTGCTGTTCCTTACTGATCCGTTGGGTTGTTCTGGCGCGCCTGCCAGTGGCGTTCCCAGTCAAGCGCGGTCTGCACGATGGTGTCCAGGTCGTCGTAGGCCGGCGCCCAGTCAAGGCGCCGGCGGATCCTCTGGTTATCCGCCATCAGCGCCTCCGGATCACCGGCACGGCGCTCCGCCTCCGTCACAGGGAAGTCGGCGCCGGAGAGACGTTTTACCACATCAATGACCTCACGCACGGTGAACCCCCGCCCATAACCGCAGTTGAGGATCTCGGAGCCGTTCCCCTGCTGCATATGCTCCAGGGCCCGCACGTGGGCACTGGCCAGGTCCTCGACATGGATGTAGTCCCGGACGCAGGTACCGTCCCGCGTGCCGTAATCCGTTCCGAAGATCTGCATGCCATCCCGCGCGCCTGTTGCGCATTCACAGGCCACCTTGATCAGGTGCGTGGCTTCCGGCGTAGCCTGGCCGAGGCGGGTCTGGGGATCCGCCCCGGCGACGTTGAAGTAGCGCAGGATCACATAGTCCAGATCACTGGCGCTCGCCAGATCCATGATCATGCGCTCGCTCATCATCTTGGAGGCGCCATAGGGGTTGATCGGCGCCAATGGCAGGTCCTCGGTCAGAACCTGCTGATCCGGCATGCCGTAGACGGCCGCGGTGGACGAGAAGACGATGCGGTTCACGCCATGGCGGCTCATCGCCCCCAGCAGGTTCAGCGTGTTACGGGTATTGTTGCGGTAGTACTTGAGCGGGTCCGAGACCGACTCGGGCACAATGATGTGGGCCGCAAAATGCAGCACGGCGGCGAACTCATTGGCCGCAAACAGCGCCTCCAGGGCCTCCGGGTCCGCCAGGTCACCCACCACGAGTTTCCCGTGTGTAACGGCCCATTCATGGCCGGTTGAGAGGTTGTCGAACACCACCACGTCGTAACCCGCTTCACCCAGCTGGCGTACCACATGGCTTCCGATGTAGCCGGCACCGCCGGTCACCAACACCCTGTCTGTCACTCATCCTCTCCTTCTGAATCATCCCGGCGTTTTTTCTTCTCAGCCCGGCGGCGGGCAAAGAAGGCCGTAAGCTGGTCGCGACACTCCGGTTCCCGGATGCCCTCGCGAACCCCAACCTGCCAGTTCAGATGCTCCGCTTCCAGCATTCGGGCCCGGGAACGGATGGCACCGGCCTTGGGTTCACGGGCGCCGAAAACCAGGGTTCCAATACGGGCGTGCACCAGCGCACCCGCACACATGGTACAGGGTTCAAGGGTCACATAGAGGGTGGCATCGGTCAGCCGGTAATTACCAATCCGCTGCGCGGCATCCCTGAGCGCCCGAACCTCCGCGTGCGCAGTCGGATCATGACCGGAAATGGGCTGATTGAACCCCTCGCCCACAACCTCCCCGTCGAGAACGATCACTGCCCCCACGGGCACCTCATCCCGCGCTTCCGCCTGTTCCGCGAGCGCCAGCGCGCGGGCCATCCAGGCTTCATCAGCCCCTTCGGTGGTCATGGATGGACCCGGTTATTCCCACTCAATGGTCGCCGGTGGCTTGGAGGATACATCGTAGGTGACCCGGGAGATGCCCGGAATCTCGTTGATGATCCGGCTGGAGACCGTCTCGAGCAGCTCATAGGGCAGATGCGCCCAGCGGGCGGTCATGAAATCCAGCGTCTCCACAGCGCGCAGGGCGATCACGTATTCATAGCGGCGGGCATCGCCCACCACGCCAACGGACTTGACCGGCAGGAAAACAGCAAAGGCCTGACTGGTGTGGTGGTACCAGTCATAGCGGTGCAGTTCCTCAAGGAAGATCGCATCCGCCTCGCGCAGCATATCCGCGTAATTCTTCCTCACCTCGCCCAGAATCCGGACGCCCAGCCCCGGCCCCGGGAACGGATGCCGGTAGACCATGTCATAGGGCAGCCCCAGCTCCAGCCCGATCTTCCGCACCTCGTCCTTGAACAGCTCGCGCAGGGGTTCCACCAGCTTGAGCTTCATGGTCTCGGGCAACCCGCCCACATTGTGGTGGGACTTGATGACGGTGGCCTTGCCGCTGCGGGACTGGGCGGATTCCACCACATCCGGGTAGATGGTGCCCTGGGCCAGCCAGTCCACATCGGTGATGGTCGCCGCCTCCTCGTCAAAGACCTCGATGAAGGTATTGCCGATGAGGCGCCGCTTCTCTTCCGGATCCTGAACACCCTCGAGACGGGACAGGAAGCGATCCTCGGCATTGTGGTGGATGACGTTGACGCCCATGTTGCGGGCGAACATATCCATCACCTGCTTGCCCTCGTTGAGCCGCAACAGGCCATTGTCGACGAACACGCAGGTCAGCTGGTCACCGATGGCCCGGTGCAGCAGCGCCGCCGTCACGGAGGAATCCACGCCGCCCGAAAGGCCGAGCAGGACCTTATCGCTGCCAACCTTATCGCGGATCTGCTGGATGGCGTCCTCAACAATCTCGGCCGGCGTCCAGAGCGCCTCGCAGCCGCAGATGTCCAGCACGAATTGGGAGAGAATGCGCTGCCCCTGGAGCGTGTGGGTCACTTCCGGATGGAACTGCACGCCGTAGAGCCGGTGCGACGGGTTCTGCATCGCGGCCACAGGCGCACTGTCGGTCGCTGCCAGGACCTCGAAGCCCTCTGGTGTCTCGACAACCTGGTCACCATGACTCATCCAGACATCCAGGAGGCGTTCACCAGCATCCGTTACGTGATCGGAGATGCCATGCAGAAGATCGCTCTCCGCTGTCACGCGGACCTGGGCATACCCGAACTCCCGCTTGTCAGAGCCGGCAACACGCCCACCCAGCTCCTCGGCCATCGTCTGCATGCCATAGCAGATGCCCAGAACCGGCACGCCCAGCTCAAACAGCCCGGCGGGTGCCCGGGGGCTGCCCATCTCGGTGACGGACTCAGGTCCTCCGGCCAGGATGATCCCGCTCGGCGCGTACTCACGCACCTCCTCCGGGGTGGCATCAAAGGGCCGGATCTCACAGTAGACGCCGATCTCTCTTACCCGGCGGGCAATCAGCTGAGTGTACTGGGAACCAAAATCAAGGATCAGTATGCGGTGATCATGGATGTTCCGGGTCATGCGGGCCTCTGGTTGTGGCGGACTCAGCTGATGCGGTAGTTGGGTGCTTCCTTGGTGATGGTCACGTCATGGACGTGGCTTTCCCGGACGCCAGCATTGGTAATGCGCGAGAACTGGGGCTTGGTGCGCATCTCCTGGATATCCCCACAGCCGGTGTACCCCATCGCCGCTTTCAGCCCACCCATGAGCTGGTGAACGATCGACTTCATCGGGCCCTTGCAGTCGACACGGCCTTCGATGCCTTCCGGCACCAGCTTGTCGATGCCTTCGGCTGCGTCCTGGAAATAGCGGTCACTAGAGCCCTGCCCCATGGCGCCCAACGATCCCATGCCGCGGTACGCTTTGTAGGTGCGCCCCTGATAAAGCTCCACTTCGCCCGGTGCCTCATCGGTACCCGCCAAAAGACTGCCCGCCATGACGGTATGAGCCCCTGCCGCAATGGCCTTGGCGATGTCCCCTGAGAAACGGATGCCACCGTCGGCGACTACGGGGACATCCCGGTCACGCAGCGCTTCGGCCACATTGGAGACGGCACTGATCTGGGGCACCCCGATGCCCGCGACGATGCGGGTGGTGCAGATGGACCCCGGGCCGATACCGACCTTAACGCCATCCACCCCGGCATCCGCCAGCGCAATGGCCGCCTCTGCGGTAGCGATGTTGCCGCCGATTACCTGCAGATCCGGGTAGCGCTCCTTGACCCAGCGGACGCGATTGATCACGCCCTGGGAATGACCGTGTGCGGTGTCCACGACAACCACATCCACGCCTGCCTCGACCAGCGCATCCAGCCGCGCCTCAGTGTCACCGCCGGTGCTGACGGCCGCTCCCACGCGTAGATGCCCCTGGGCGTCCTTGCAGGCGTCCGGGTAATCCTCGGATTTCTGGATATCCTTGACGGTGATCAGACCGCGCAGTTCAAAGTCATCGTTGACCACCAGAACCTTCTCAATGCGGTGGCGGTGCAGCAGATCCTTGATGTTCTGGACGTCCTCGCCCTCGCGCACGGTCACCAGCTTCTCGCGCGGGGTCATGATCTCCGAGACCGGTGTATCCATGCCGCTTTCAAACCGGATATCGCGGCCTGTAACAATGCCCACCAGGTCGCGGCCATCCACGACCGGAAGTCCGGAGATCCGGTTGGCCGAGGTGATCTGAACCAGCTCGCGCACCGTGGTGCTCGGTGACACGGTCACCGGGTCCTTGACGACACCGCTTTCGTATTTCTTCACCTTGCGGACAGCGGCGGCCTGCTGCTCAATGGTCATGTTCTTGTGGATCATGCCGATGCCACCGACCTGCGCCATGGCAATGGCCAGATCCGCTTCGGTCACCGTATCCATGGCCGCCGAGACCAGCGGCACATTGAGCCGGATCCCACGGGTCAGGGGCGTTCGCAGATCCACCTCATTCGGCATGACATCGGAATAGCCGGGGACGAGGAGTACATCGTCGAAGGTAAGCGCTTCTTCCGCGATTCGCAGCATTGGGTCCGCCTTATCAACTTGCCTTCCGGGATTCTCTCTGGTTCACTCCGGTGCTGCGCACACCTCGGCAGACACACTTCGGAAAACCCCTTCAGGGCGCCTGTGGCGCCGGTTTCAGTAAACGAATATTATACGTTGCGACGACTGAATGCGTAAAGACGAAAGCCCCGCCGCGGGCGCCTCCGGCGCCCTTACCGTCAGCCAGCTCACACGCCAGGTTAAGGGCCTTCTGGAGACCAGTTTCATGGAGGTTCAGGTGGAGGGCGAAATCTCCGGCCTGAGCCGCCCGGCATCCGGACACTGGTACTTCACGCTCAAGGATGAGCGCTCACAGATCCGCTGCGCCATGTTCCGCAACCGCAACCGGCTCCTGAAACAGGCCCCGGCGGACGGCGAACAGGTTCTGATCCGGGCGAAAGTCAGCCTCTACGAAGCCCGGGGTGATTTCCAGCTGATTGTGGAGGCCATCGAGCCGGCCGGCAGAGGCGCCCTGCAACGGGCCTTCGAGGAGCTCAAGGCCCGCCTGGAGCGCGAAGGCCTGTTTGCCATGGAGCACAAGCAACCGGTGCCGGTTCCGCCACAACACCTGGGCCTTGTCACGTCCGGGACCGGGGCCGCCATCAGGGACATCCTCACGGTACTGAACCGCCGCTTCCCGGGGCTTGCGATCACCCTCTACCCGACACCGGTACAGGGCGCCGATGCCACCGCCGGCATTGTCGCCGCCATCGAGCGCGCCCATCGACACGGCCGTTGTGATGCCCTGATCGTGGGCAGGGGCGGCGGCTCACTCGAGGACCTCTGGTGTTTCAACGAGGAGGCGGTGGCTCGGGCCATCTTCCGCAGCCGCATCCCCATCATCAGCGCGGTTGGCCACGAAGTGGATATCACCATCGCTGACCTGGTGGCAGACCAGCGCGCCCCCACCCCATCCGCAGCTGCCGAAGCCATCTCACCCAACCGGCAGGAATTCCTGGACCGGCTGAGCGGACTCGAGGAGCGATTGATCCTCGGCGCCCGCCAACTTGTCCAACAGCGCAGAGACCGGCTCGGCGAGCTGCACCAGCGGCTGCGCCACCCCCGCCAGCAGCTCCAGGAGCAGGCCCAGCGGCTGGATGAACTCGAGGCCCGACTGCACCAGCAGACCCGCCGCCATCTCAGCCAGCTCCAGCAGCAGCTGCACCAGTACTGGCGGCGCCTGGCGGCCGTGCGCCCGGAACACCGTCTGCGCCTGGCCCGCGAACGCGTCTCCGAAAACCGCGAACGCCTTGAACGGGCCGTGCGTGGCCGCCTGGAACGCGACCACGACCGTATACGCAGCCTGAGCGCGCAGCTTGATCTGGTCAGTCCGCTCGCCACCCTCAACCGGGGTTACGCCATTGCCGAGGACGACAGCGGCAGAATCCTGAGAAACGCCGTACAGCGCGCCCCCGGAGACGCAGTCCACGTGCGGCTCGGAGAGGGTACTCTGGACTGCCGTGTCGAGAACGTGAATACAGGTGATGAAAACGCTTGACGTGACTCCCCACAGCACCGATACTGCATTTGCTGCACACGTTAAGCGGCTCTTGTAAGTGAAAGCATTACGACGACCTGCATCAGGACTCCTCGTTCGTTCCTCACCGAAAGGCCTTCAAGCGTCCCAGCTCAAAGCATCCACAATACGGTGGGTGTGAAAGAAAATCGTGTTTTTTAAGGAAAGTGCATCATGTCTGATCTCAATACTGGTCGCGTCAAGTGGTTCAACGAAGCAAAAGGCTTCGGTTTCATTGCTCGCGAAAACGGCTCTGACGTATTCGTACATTACAGTGCGATCAACGGAACCGGTTTCCGGACGCTGACCGAGGGGCAGGAAGTCCAGTTCGCTATTACGCAGGGCCCGAAAGGTCCGCAGGCGGAAAACGTAACCGCCGTGTAAAGCGACCGCAGGTCGAAAAGCCCGGCTCATCGAGCCGGGCTTTTTTTTGTTGTAAAAATCATATTCCACCCTGTACCGACCCCTTTCCTCCCCCTGTTATACTCTGCCCGACAATCGACCAAATAGCCTGAGACGATTGCATTCATAATCATAATCACAATCCCGTCCGCCGGCGTATAACGCCAACCACAGAATCCGCCGGCTATCAGAACGGAGTTCAGCAGCCTGAAGGTTCCTTTGAAGGGAAACAGGTTCTGGACCATGCTGTTGAACGGGAATACCAAGGGGAGAAGTCCATGAAGACGGTTGTCAGTATCAGCCTGGGGCCCGCCAGGCTCGATTATGACCTTGAGACCGAGTTTCTTGGTCAGACCATACGCGTCATCCGGATCGGCACCGATGGCAGCGTCGATCGCGCCGAAACCGCCATTCGTGAGTGGGAGCCGAAAGCCGACGTGGTCGGGCTGGGCATGGTGCAGGACCATTACCAGGTCGGCACCCATACCATTACTCACGAAGACACCAAACGGCTGCAGGAGGCCGTTCAGTCAGTACCCGTAACCACCGGGGCAACGCTGCGCAGCATCCTCCAGGACTGGGCCGTGCGCCACACCCAGCTGGAGCTGGAGGAATGCTTCAATAACGCCAAGGTGCTGTTCCTGAACGGTCAGGCCAACTACCGCCCGGCCCGTGTATTCAGCGAATACACCGAGAACCTGTTCTTCGCCGACCCGGTGACCCAGCTCGGCGTACCCAAGATGCTCACCTCGCTGAGCCAGCTTGAGAGTTACGCCGCCGGCACCGGCCCCATCCAGTCATGGCACATCGGCGACACCGTTGGCCGGCTGCCGGTTGCCAAGAATGTGACTGACTACGTGCTGCGCAAGGGTGCCCAGAACGCCGACGTCATCGCGGCCCGCTACAACGAGCTGGAGGCCATGGGCCTGGAAGAGCTTGCCGGCAAGACCGTGCTTACCGCCTCCGTCTCCGATGAACGCCTCAAGGAGCTGGGAGATCGTGGCGTCAACGTCGTCATCGACTACACCCCCCAGATCTTCAATGAGACCGTGGGCGTGAACGTTGTCGAGGCGATGATCCTGGCCGCGCTCGAGCGTTCGCCGGCCGAGATCACCCATGACGACTACCTGGAAATCATTACCAATGAGGGCATTGAGCCGCGCATTCTGTATCCCTCCGGGTACAAGCGCATCAGCCGCTTCGCCTTCGTGATCCACCCACTGTCACAGCAGTATTTCCGCAACGCCAAACCGCTGGACACGGTGGCAAACTACGCGCCCAAGGCCTTCATGAACACGGTGGAAAAGGTGATGGCCTACTCACCACCCTTCGTCTATTCACGGGTGACGGGGATCAAATCCCCCACCGGCGCAGAGGCCGAGGGCTGGCTGATCACCGTGGGGGGCACGCCCAAGGAGATCATGGCGCACAGTCCGGAATTCACCTACCGACGCCTGCTGGCAGCGGCGCGGCTGGCCAAGCGCCTGGGCGCCCAGATCATGGGTCTCGGAGCCTTCACCAAGGTCGTCGGCGATGCTGGCCTGACTGTCTCCAAGCGCTCACCACTGCCGATCACCACCGGCAACAGCTACAGCGCCTCCGGGGCCCTCTGGGCCGCACACGAAGCGCTCAAGAAGCTGGGGCTGGTGGAGATTGGCGAGAACAACAAGGCCAAGGCGAAGGCCATGGTCGTTGGCGCCACCGGCTCCATCGGTGCGGTCTGCGCGCGCCTGCTGGCGAAGGCCGTGGACGAGGTCTACATCGTGGCCCGCGAGTCCGCCCGGCTTCTGGCGCTCAAGGAATCCATCATGAAGGAGACACCAGAGGCCAAGATCCACGTCACGTCCAACCCCAACAAGTACCTGCGGGACATGGACATGATCGTGACCTCTACATCGGGGGCTGGCAAGCGCATCCTCGATATTATGGAGGTTAAGCCGGGCTGCGTGATCACCGACGTGGCACGGCCACTGGATATCCCGCCGGAGGACGTGGCCAAGCGCCCGGACGTGCTGGTGATCGAGTCCGGTGAGGTCGAGTTGCCTGGCGATGTGAAGATGAAGAACATTGGTCTGCCGCCCAAAGTGGCCTATGCCTGCCTGGCGGAAACCATTGTTCTGGCGCTCGAAGGGCGCTACGAGACCTTTACAGTGGGTCGCGAGATCGAGTGGGAAAAGGTCCGCGAGATCTACAAGCTGGGGCTCAAGCACGGCATGAAACTGGCCTCCATCTCCGGGGTCAACGGCGTGTACACGGACGAGGATTTCGACCGGGTACGCACCCTTGCCATGGAGAAACGCGGCATCAAGCCGGCCGAGTCCGGCAGCAAGGGCGGGAAGAAGAAGGCGGCAGCCTCCTGACAACGGCCCTTTCAGGAAAAAACCGCGGCTCCGGCCGCGGTTTTTTTATGGCCGGTTCAGGAGGAGCGGAAGCTCGCCAGGCACTCACCACAGATACGGGCCCCGGCGCCATTGCTCACCATGGCGCCGACTTCGGCCTGAGGGCGCCCACAGAATGAGCACTGCCCATCCGCCTGCGTCCGGTAAACCTGTTCGTCATCCCGCAACCCCAGCCGGCGCGCAATGGCATCCATCTTGTCGTCATCGAGCTGGCTCGCGAGCGATTCAATCTCGCGGTCCAGCTCCTGGTCATCATCACTCATGGTTACGGTTCCCGGTTGGATGTTGGCAGACGGCCCTCACGCGCCAGCCGGCGCTGGACCCAGCGGTGATAGAGCGCCGACACAAGGCGCTTGATCGGCCCCAGAGACAGCAGCCAGGCCAATGGCTTCAGAACCGGAACCCGCCCCATCAGCAGGATATAGGCTGCCATCTCGCTGTGGATGCGCCCATCCGCATCCTCGACATGGAGCTCCTGCAGGGCCTGATCCGGATCGATCCCCCGTTCACGCAGGGATGCCTCCTGGCCAGTGATGTCGAACCAGACCACACTCCGGCCCGCTTTTCCGGCCAGGCGTTCATAGACCTGCCGGTCCCGGATACAGGCCGGGCAGGAGCCATCGTAGTAAACCACTAACCGGCGCTTCTGGCCGCCCATGATGACCTCCCGCCATGGTGTTGTCAGCCCAGAGGGACAGCGCTACTCTCTGGGAACTTTCAACCATCATAACGAACAGGGAACGGGGAAGCCCATCATGGGAGAAGCAAAGAACCGCCAGAAGACCGGAAAACCCAGCCCGCTGAGCCGCAAACGCCGCCGCCAGCGCCTGATTGGTGGCAGCCTGTTCGCCGCGGCCCTGCTCGCCGTGATCGGTGGCGTGTTCTGGCTGACCAGTCCCTCGCTTTCCGGGCCCACCGCGCTGCCCACAGCCGAAGACCAGCCACCGTTCCCGGCCGAACGGGACCGCCTCGGTGTGCGCATCGGTGATCCCGACGCGCCAGTGGTCGTGCGCGAATTCGCGGATTACCAGTGCCCGGCCTGCGCTGACTTCGCGGCCAACCATGACCGGCTGATGGAGGAGTACGTGGAGCCCGGCAAGGTCCGCTTTGTATTCTTCGACCTGCCTCTGCGTCAGCACCAGAATGCCGTTCCAGCGGCCAAAGCGGCGCGCTGCGCCGAGGACCAGGATGCCTGGAAGCCGATGCACGACCGTCTGTTCGAGCGCCAGAATGACTGGAGCAGCGCGGACAATCCGCAGCGCCTGTTCAGCGACTACGCCGCGTCTCTCGGGTTGGAAAGGCGGGCTTTCGAACGCTGTATGGGGCTGGATCGGGTTGAGCGTGAAATCCGGGAGAGCCGCAACCTGGCACGGGACCTGAGAGTCACCAGCACCCCTACGGTGATGGTGGACAATATCCCCCTGAGGCGCGCCAACTGGGCCCAGCTGGAAGCCGTTATAGAGCGCGAGCTGAACGCCGCTCAGTGAGCCTCCGGCAGGCTCGCAGGCGTCAGTTTCCCGGCGTTGTCACAGGTCGCCGTGCCACCGGCGCGTGAAAGCCGGATGCTGTCGCCTTCGCTGATGCCCAGCGCCGCCGGCAGCCCCTGGTTCACCTCCAACGCCATCCAGTGATCCACCCCTGCCGGATAGCTGGGACACCCGGAACCGGACGCCTCCAGACACGGAGCCATATCCTGCACGGAACGCACCACGCCCTGGCCGTCCAGGAACAGGATGGTCAGTGGAATGCGTGTCCGGTGCATCCAGAAGCTGTTGTCCGGCCCCTGCTGGCGGGGATAGACAAACAGCATACCGGCACGCCGCGACAGCGCTTTCCGCCCACTCAAACCCTTCTGCCGGGCGGAGGGCGTAACGGCAAGTTCCGCCTCCAACGGAATCAGACGCTCATCAGCAGGCAGGCAGAGGGTAATGGAGCCTCCAGGGCCCTCCCCGGTAACGCTGCCGCAGCCAGCAATCAAGGCCATGACAATGGGCACCAGCACGCGCACCGTCATCGTTTCCCCCTGAAACGGAAATACACGAACAGACGTCCGTGATTATCCCTGTCCTTGTCCAGGCGATGGTAACGCTGCTTGATGTCCTTGCGATCCAGGAAGCGCAGGACGCGCTTCTTGAGCTGACCACTGCCCTTGCCGGGGATGATCTCGACGGTCGGAACGCGCTTGCGCTCCGCCTCGTCGATGATGTCCTCCAGCGCCTGCTCGATCCGATCCCCCTTATTGAAAATGGGATGCAGATCGAGCGTCAGCTTGGCCATGGCATCACTCCCCGGTGATGACGGAAAGCAGACCAGTGGCGTTAAGGAAGATGAACAGCACCGCCGCGGGCGCAACAATGCGGGTCACCCACAACCACAGGAGGAAGAGGTTGTGGTGGTTGTGGGTATCGAGTTCCGCGGCCACTGTCGTGGTGCGCATCTTCCATCCCACAAACAGCGCTACAAAGAGCCCGCCCAGCGGCAGCAGGATATTGCTGGAGATGAACTCGATGGTATTGAAGATGGTCATGCCCGGCAGCAGATGGAAGCCGGACCAGGCATTCATGGAAAGGCCGCAGGCAGCGCCAAGCAACCAGATCAGGGCGGAGATGATGGCCGCCGCCTTGACCCGGCCTCCGCCGAAGGATTCGGAGAGGTAGGCAACAGCGGGCTCAAGCAGCGACATGCCGGAGGTGATCGCCGCCACCGACAACAGCGCGAAGAAGACAACACCAAGCAGCGCACCGAAGGTGATCTCACCGAAGACGATCGGCAGGGTCTGGAACACCAGCCCCGGGCCCTCGCCTGGCTCAAGGCCAACCGTGAACACGATCGGAAAGATCGCGAAGCCGGCCAGCAGCGCCGTCAGGGTGTCCATGCCCACGATCCATCCAGTGCTGACCGGAATGGAGTTCTCCTGCGGCAGATAGGCCCCGTAGACCATGATCGCGCCCATACCCAGGCTCAGCGTGAAGAACGCCTGCCCCAGGGCCGCCAGCACGGTGTCTCCGTCCAGGGCACTGAAATCCGGTGTGGCGAGGAAGGTCATGGCATCACCAAAGCCTTCCGTGGTCACGCCGTAAACCACCAGCCCCACCAGCAGGATAAAGAGCAGGGGCATCAGCAGCGTCACCGCCCGCTGCAGGCCCTTCTTGACGCCTGAAGCCACGATGCCGAACACAATCAGCATAAAGAGCGTGTGCCACCCAAGTACGGCGGAAGGGCTGCTCACAAGCCCATTGAACATCCCTTCGGCGGAATCCGAGGTCATGCCGGCAAAACCACCGATCAGGGCCTCATAACCGTAATAGAGCGACCAACCCCCAACGACGCTATAAAAAGACAGGATCAGGAAACCGGCGACCACGCCCATCCAGCCGACCAGGGCCCATTTCTGGTTGAGCCCTTCCTCCCGGGCAATCAGCCGCAGGCTGTTGATGGGGCTGCGCCGGCCCTTGCGACCAATGGTGACCTCACCGATGATGATCGGCAGGCCAACCAGCAGGATGCAGGCGAGATACAGTATGACGAAGGCGGACCCGCCGTTTTCGCCCACCAGATAAGGGAAACGCCACAGATTGCCCAGGCCCACGGCGGAACCGGTGGCAGCAAGGATGAAAATCAGACCACTGGACCACTCACCGTGGACCGAGCTTCGCTTCTCATTCATGGTTGAGCCCTTCCCGCTTCTTCTGTTGTTTCTGAAACCTTTGTGTAACCGCGAAACCCTAGCCGCTATTAATCACCGGATCAATACTGAGGCGGCTCAGACCGGCGTAAACCAGGGCCCTGCCGCCACAAAATGCGGGTTGTACACACTTTCCTTGCCATAGAGCAGCGGCTCCCCCTCAAAGGTCAGGACGCAACCACCGGCCGCCTCCAGCACCGCCTGGGCGGCACCGGTATCCCATTCACAGGTCGGCCCCACCCGCGGGTAGATATCCGCCTCGCCCTCGGCAATCCGGCAGAACTTCAGCGACGACCCGGCCTGCACCAGACAATGCGGCCCCAGACTCTCAATGAACGCCTCCGTCTCCGCGTTCATATGGTTCTTGCTCGCCACCACCCGCTTCTCATCCGGCGGCTCAGCCACCTGAAGGCGCACCGTCTCGCCATCCTTGCGGCGGAATGCCCCGCTGGACCGCGTCCCCCAGTACTCAATACCCAGGGCTGGCACCGTCACCACACCCAACACGGGAACCCCGTTCTCGATCAGCGCAATGTTCACCGTGAACTCACCGCTCTGCTTGATGAAATCCTTGGTGCCGTCGATCGGGTCCACCAGCCAGAACCGATCCCAGTCACGGCGCTGCTCCCAGGCCACCTCTTCCTCTTCGGACAGGATCGGCAGCTTCGGCTCCAGCGATCGCAACCCCTCGACGATCCGGTGATGGGACGCCATATCCGCCTCCGTCAGCGGACTGTCGTCCTGCTTCTGCGTCACCTCATAATCCTGGCGATAGAACGCCATAATCTTCTCACCGGCATCCGCCGCAATGGCCAGAACCTCGGGAACAAGCGCGTCGTAATCCATGCAGACAATCCGTAACGGGTGGCTTTAATGGGCGGAATTGTGGCGCCAGAGCGGGTCTGAGTCCAGTCACCCACGATTTTTGGCGGCAGATCCGTTATAATGGTTGGCCAATCGTTAACCGTACCGGCCTGATCCGCGCTGGATCGGAAAGGGTCCGGCAGCCTCTGACGGGAATCTCTGGAGCCAGGGATGGCGGAAGAGCAGCCTACATGGATGTACTTGTGGCGATTCCCGTCAGAGGCTGCCGGCCCCTTTCCTGGCTGCCACCTTTACAGGCTGGTACCTGACCAGGGGACCGGACACCGCCATGAGTGATCGCCAGAAACCCCGCAGCGGCGAAAAATTCCGCAGCGAACACGGCATCGCCGCCATCAAGGACGGCCAGAAAGCCTCCCGCGCCCAGGAAGTCGAACGCACCCGCAAGCCCTCCTGGCTGCGCGCGCGTATGCCCGGCGGCGAGCGCTTCGAGCAGGTCAAGCGCAACGTCCACGAGCACCGCCTCAGCACCGTCTGCGAGGAATCACACTGTCCCAACATGGGCGAATGCTGGAACAACGGCACCGCCACCATCATGGTCATGGGCTCTGTGTGTACCCGGGCCTGCCGCTTCTGCGCCGTCGACACCGGCAACCCCAAGGGCTGGCTGGATCAGGACGAACCCGAGAACACAGCGCACTCCGTGGAAATGATGGGCCTGCGCTACATCGTGCTCACCTCCGTCGACCGGGACGACCTGGACGACTTCGGCGCTGGCCACTACGCCGACTGCGTGCGCGCCATCAAGCGCCGCACCCCGCACGTGGCCGTGGAAGCCCTGACCCCGGACTTCGACAACATCAACGAGCACGTTGAGACCGTCGTGGACTCCGGACTGGAAGTCTTCGCGCAGAACGTGGAAACCGTGGAGCGGCTGACTGAGCGCGTCCGTGACCCGCGCGCCGGTTATAAGAAGACACTGGACGTGCTCGAGCATGCCAAGAAGCACAACCCGAAGGTCATCACCAAGACCAGCCTGATGCTGGGCCTGGGCGAGACCGAGGAAGAGATCCTGGAAACCATGGACGATCTGCGCGCCATCGGCGTGGATATCGTTACCTTCGGCCAGTACCTCCAGCCCACAAAGAACCACCTGCCCGTGGAACGCTGGGTGACTCCGGAGGAGTTCGAGTGGTATCGCGAGAAGGGCCTTGAGAAGGGCTTCCTGGAAGTGCCCTCCGGCCCCATGGTCCGCTCCAGCTACCGCGCGGACCGGGTGTTCGAACAGAACAACCTGGGGCTGTCAGAGGCACCGGAGGTCCCGGGCGCGGAGCCGGACCCGAATATCATTCCGGTCAAGACCGTCGGCTGAGGGTCTTTCGCTTGTAGGAGCGCGCTTCGCGCGCGATATTCGTTTCAGTAAGGCCCCTGGGGGGCCAATCGCGAGCAAGCTCGCTCCTGCGTTACAGGACGGCTGCGGTATCCACCGCCGTGGCGTTCACACACCGCGCAACAGACGACAGCAGCGCCTGGAGCGTTGCTGACGTCGTGTCCTCGGCCAGCGCCGCCGCGCTGTAGACCTCGCCGTTCACCTGGATCCGGATGCAGGCAAGCGCATTGGCACTGGTGCCCTCGCCCAGCGCGAACTCATCGTAGGCCTCCACGGCTACCTTCACGCCATGGCGGTGCTGCAGTGCATCTACCACGGCCTCAACCGCGCCCTGGCCGCCACCCTTGAGTTCAGTACGCTCGCCATTGCCCACCACGACCGACGCCTGGACGCCATCATCCGTGCGGTGCAGGTCGTAGGTATGCAGTGTCCAGCCCTTGGGTACCTGCAGGTAGTCCCGCTCGAACAGCTTGTGGATGGTGGATGAATCCACTTCGCCACCGGTGATCTCCGCCTCCTTCTGGACCACCTTGGCGAACTCGATCTGCAGCCAGCGCGGCAGGCTGATGCCGTAGTCGCGCTCCAGCACCATGGCCACGCCGCCCTTCCCGGACTGGCTGTTGATGCGCACCACTTCCTCGTAGCGCCGGCCGATGTCTTTGGGATCGATGGGCAGGTAGGCCACGTTCCAGATGTCATTCTCGCCGTGCTTGGCCATGCACTTGCGGATGGCGTCCTGATGGCTGCCGGAGAAGGCCGTGAACACCAGCTCGCCCGCCCAGGGATGGCGCGGGTGTGTGGCGATCTCGGTGCAGGCCTCAACCACGTCCACGATTTCGGCCATACCGGAAAGATCCACTTCCGGATCAATGCCCTGGGAGTACAGGTTCATGCCGAAGGCCACCAGATCCATGTTGCCGGTACGCTCGCCATTGCCCAGCAGCGTGCCCTCGACCCGGTCGGCGCCGGCCATGACCGCCAGCTCCGCCGCCGCAATAGCACAGCCACGGTCGTTATGGGTGTGGACGCTCAGGCTGAAGTGATCGCGATACCTCACGTGGTCACAGAACCACTCGATCTGATCCGCGAACACGTTGGGCGTGGCCATCTCCACCGTGGCCGGCAGGTTGATGATCACCTGCTGGCCCCGGTCCGGGCGCCAGACGTCATTAACCGCATCCACCACCTCTACGGCGTAATCCACCTCGGTCGCGGAGAAGCTTTCCGGGGAATACTGGAAGATCCACTCCGTATCGGGATAGTTCTTCGCATGGCGCTGGACTTCCTTCGCACCGTCCACCGCGATCTGCTTCACGCCTTCCATATCCATCTCGAACACCTGCTCACGCTGGGCGGTGGAGGTGGAGTTGTAGACGTGAACGATCGCACTGTGTACGCCGTCCAGCGCCTCAAAGGAGCGCTTGATCAGGTCGGGCCGTGCCTGGGTCAGGATCTGGATACTGACGTCTTCGGGGATGCGATCCTCACTGATCAGCTTGCGGCAGAAATCAAAGTCGGGCTGACTGGCGGCCGGGAAGCCGATCTCGATCTGCTTGTAGCCGAGCTTCACCAACAGGTCGAACAGGCGCTGCTTCTGCGCGATGTTCATGGGCTTGACCAGTGCCTGATTGCCATCGCGCAGATCCACCGCGGAATAAGTCGGCGCCTTCTCGATGACCTTATCCGGCCAGCGCCGATCGGACTTGTTGAGCGGCTTGAAGGGCCGGTACCTGCGATGGTCAAAAGCCATGATCTGCTCCTTCTCTGCGTTGCCTGCTGTGCCTGAAATCGGATCAAGGCATCGGGGAACCCGTCCACGCGGCTTCCCGGATGCCTCTGTCTATCATCAATACTGTGGTCGAAACACCAGCGGCACAAGCGTGGGGCAAGCCCCGGGGCCTGCCCTGCCGCCGCGCCTGCGCTGCGGAGGGTGGATCACACCGTCTGCTCCGCTTGCGGATGCTTTTGGCACCCGGTCCAGGGTGGCGTCGCGGACCGCCACCGACGGCCCCTGGTGCGGGGCCGTCTTTCCGGAAGCCTGGCCCGGCGCGGTAACGCCGGCTCACCTCCCGGGGACATGTCCAAGGTAACCAAAATACCGAGCAATGTGTTTGCGAATTTGTGGTTATTTCCGACTGTTAAGCAATGTTATGCTACTATAAATCCATAAATTGGCAAATAATAGCTAAACCACGAAAAACGGCGTTATTCCATGGCAAAAACAGACTCGGAACTGGTCCGGATCGACCGCATTGATCGCCAGATCCTGGAATACCTGCAAAAAGACGGCGGCCTCACCAACCAGCAGCTGGCAGAGCGCGTTGGCCTATCCCCCTCCCCATGCTCACGCCGCGTGAAGGCACTGGAGGAGGCCGGCATCATCCTGGGCCGCAAGACCCTGCTGGAACGGCGCAAGCTCGGCCTTTCACTGACGGTCATCCTGCAGATCGGCATGGACCGCCATACCCCGGAACGCTTCCAGGAATTCGAGGACCAGGTCGCCACCTACCCGGAAGTCCAGGAACTCTACCTGATCACCGGACAGCAGGCGGACTACATCCTCAAGGTGGTGGTGCCGGACATGGAGCACTACCAGCAGTTCCTGCTCAACAAGATTACTCGCATCACCGGCGTCAGCGGCGTGCACTCCAGCTTCGTGATGCGGCGTGTGATCGACAACACGGAGCTGCCGCTGAAGTACCTCTGAAGGCGGGCTCAGGTTTGCAGTGGCTGCTCATCCGGCGGCGCCCCCTCATCACATTTCTTGCACGCGAGCGCCGTGCCGAGCATTGAATCACGCCCCTCGGGGGTGACCACCCAGGGGCGGTTGATGAATGGCGGGCCATGGCGTACGTGCTGATTGTGACCACAGGCCAGCTGCGCCACCCAGTGCCCCTCCTCATCCCGGTGATAACCCGTGATCGGCTGTCTCATGGCAGGGAATAGGTCCCGCTGACATGAGCCACCAGTTCATCACTGCCCTCGGAGAACAGCTGCACCTCGCAGAAGGCGTTGCGGCTGCCCAGTTTCAGAACCTGACCACGGGCGATCAGATCGCAGCGACCCGGCTTGCGCAGGAAGTTGATGTTCAGGTTGCTGGTGACCGCCATCTGCACTTCTCCGAGCGCCCCCAGGACCGCCGCATACATGGTGGCATCCGCCAGCGCCATCTGTACCGGGCCGGAGAGCGTGCCGCCCGGGCGCACCATACGCTCGCTGAAGGGCACACGGGCAGTGGCCGCGTGGTACTCAATGATTTCCACGCGGAAATCAATATCCTCGGCCATCGGCACGCCGTCCCGGATCAACTGCTGCACTTCCTCGGCACTCAACTTCATGCTGTCTCTGCCTCCCGATTACTGCTGGCGTAACCGCCACCCTGTACCCTGGCCGGCGGACTTCGTAGAATAACCCCCACTTACCGAACAGTCATCTTTGCATCATCCAGACGGACTCAGCCCCTATGCGAGCAAGCCAGTACCTGATCGCCACCCTCAAGGAAACCCCGGCAGACGCTGAAATTGTCAGCCACCAGCTGATGCTTCGCGCCGGCATGATCCGCCGCCTCGCCGGTGGCCTCTACACCTGGCTGCCGCTGGGTCTGCGCGTGCTGCGCAAGGTTGAGCGGATCGTGCGCGAGGAAATGGACCGGTCCGGCGCCCAGGAAGTGCTGATGCCGGCCATTCAGCCGGCCGAGCTCTGGCAGGAGAGCGGCCGCTGGGAGGAGTACGGTGACGAACTGCTGCGCCTGAAGGACCGCCACGAGCGTGACTTCTGTTACGGCCCCACACACGAGGAAGTGATCACCGACATCGCCCGTAACGAGCTCAAGAGCTACCGCGACCTGCCGGCGAACTTCTACCAGATCCAGACCAAGTTCCGGGATGAGCGCCGTCCGCGCTTTGGCGTGATGCGCTCGCGCGAATTCCTGATGAAGGACGCCTATTCCTTCCATGCCAGCCCGGAGTCACTGGACGAGACCTACCAGGTGATGGTCGACACCTACAGCGCCATCTTCCGTCGCCTGGGCCTGGACTTCCGGGCCGTGGAGGCGGACTCCGGCGCCATCGGCGGCAGCAAGTCCCAGGAGTTCCACGTACTGGCCAGCTCCGGCGAAGACGCCATTGCCTTCAGCTCGGACAGCGACTACGCCGCCAACACCGAGCTGGCCGAAGCCCTGGCGCCGGAAGGTGAGCGCCCCACCGCCACCGAAACCATGCAGGAAGTGGCCACCCCGGACCAGAACACCATCGAACAGGTGGCCGGCTACCTGAACACAACGCCGGACCGGGTCCTCAAGACCCTGCTGGTCCATGCCCCGAAGGATGAGGACAGCAACGAGCAGCCACTGGTGGCACTGGTACTGCGCGGTGACCATACCCTGAACGACCTCAAGGCGGAGCGGCGTGCGGACGTTGCCGAGCCGCTGACCATGGCCAGTGATGAGGAGATCCGTAAGGCGTTGGGCGTCGACGCCGGCTCCATCGGCCCTGTGGGCCTCAGGGTCCCCATGATCGTGGATCACGCCGCGGCCCATCTCGCGGATTTTGTGTGTGGCGCCAACCGTACCGGCTACCACCTGACCGGCGTGAACTGGGACCGCGATGTTGCCCTGGGCGAGACCGCCGACCTGCGCGAGGTTGAGGAAGGCGATCCCAGCCCGGACGGCCATGGTGTTCTTGGCATCCAGCGTGGCATTGAGGTAGGCCATGTGTTCAAACTGGGCCGCAAGTACAGCGAGGCCATGAACGCCACCGTTCTGGATGAAAACGGCAAGTCCGTGCACATGGACATGGGCTGCTACGGCATTGGGGTTTCCCGCCTGGTGGCGGCTGCCATCGAGCAGAACCACGACGACAGCGGCATCACCTGGCCCACCGCCATCGCCCCCTTCGAGATCGCCATTGTCACGCTCAACGGGCACAAGTCCGAGCGCGTGGCACAGGCCGCGGAGAAGCTCTATGACCAGCTGCGCCAGACCGGCTATGACGTGCTTCTGGATGACCGCAAAGAGCGCCCGGGGGTGAAGTTCGCGGACATGGAGCTGATCGGCATACCCCACAGAGTGGTCATCAGTGACCGCGGCCTGGAAGCCGGCACCCTTGAATACAAGGGCCGCACCGACGCGGACAAACAGGATGTGGCGGCGGATGACATCATCCGCTTCCTGGCGGCCAGGGTGATCGCGGACTAGACTCCGGAATATGCGCACCGCCGTCAGCATCGCTGTACTCGGGCTTGCCCTGTTGCTGGCGAGCCCGATCCATGCCGCCACCAGCCAGCCGGATCCGGAACTGCGGTCCAAACTCCGCGAGGCCGTGAATGCCGCGGACAGTTTCGACGACCGCTTCGACGCCGAGGTCTGGCTTGTGGATATGTCCGGCCGCACCGAACGCTGGCTGGATAACCACGACCGCCGCCTGCGCATTCTCCGGCTGGTGCATCGGGAAGCCAGCCGACGCGGCCTTTCCCCGGAAGTCGTCCTCGCAGTGATCCAGGTGGAAAGCGGTTTCGACCGGTTCGCCATCTCCCCGGTTGGCGCCCAGGGCCTGATGCAGGTCATGCCCTTCTGGAAAAAGGAGATCGGCCGCCCCGAGGACAACCTCACCAAGGTGGAAACCAACCTGGTCTACGGCACCACCATTCTGGCGCACTACCTGGAAAAGGAAGACGGGAACCTCGCAAAGGCGCTGGCCCGCTACAACGGCAGCGTAGGCAAGGTGTGGTACCCGGAACGGGTATTTGATGCGCTGGAACAGCACTTCCACGTCAATCGCTGACCCTCGGTGAGGGCGGATTCCGGTTCAGTTCAGTTCCGTTCAGCCGATCGGGGAAGCCGGTGTGTTCCGCGGAACGTCGCCGATTTTTGCAACAGAGTGGAATTTACCCTCGCCATCGTAGTGGATCATGAACGTGCCGAAGACACCGTCATGCTCCATCCAGCGCTGAAGGATACGGGCAGGAAAGACGACGGACCGCCCGTCACGCGCCTTGACCCAGACGCGCCAGGCGGTCCCTTCATAGACCCGGAGCCAGTCATCCCGATGGATCACCACATCCACGACCACTGACTCTCCGGCCATACGTCCTCCCGCTTACTCCGCGAGTTCCAGAAGCAGACGGTTGAGGCGGGATACATAGGTGCCTGGATCCTCGATCTCCTGACCGCTGGCGAGTGTCGCCTGATCAAAGATCACCTGGGTCAGATCCGAGAACCGCTCCTCGCCCTGCTCCTTCTCAAGCCGCTGCAGCAATGGATGATCCACGTTGATCTCAAAGATGGGCTTGGAATCCGGAAGCGGCTGGCCGGCGGCTTCCATGATCTTGCGCATCTGCTGGCCCATGTCGTAATCGCCAACCACCAGGCAAGCCGGTGACTCGGTCAGGCGCTTGGTCACCTTCACTTCCTTCACCCGGTCGGACAGCACCTTCTGGATACGCTCGACCAGGTCCTTGTGCTCTTCGGAGGCCTGCTCCTGCTCCTTCTTCTCCTCTTCGGACTCGACCTCGTCCAGGTCCAGTTCGCCACGGGAGATGTCCTGCAGGTGCTTGCCCTCATACTCGCTGAGGTACCCCATCATCCATTCATCGATGCGATCCGACAGCAGCAGCACCTCAATGCCCTTCTTGCGGAAGATCTCCAGGTGCGGGCTCGCCTTGGCCGCCTGGTGGGAGTCCGATGTCAGGAAGTAGATCTTCTCCTGGCCTTCCTTCATGCGGGCCACGTAGTCATCCAGCGACACGTTCTGCGTGGGCTCGCCGGTATGGGTGGAGGCGAACCGCAGCAGCGGCGCGATCTTCTCGCGGTTGCCGAAGTCTTCCGCGGGCCCTTCCTTGAGTACCTGACCGAACTGGTCCCAGAACTGCTGATACTTCTCCGGATCGTTGTTGGCCAGCTTCTTGAGCATGTCCAGCACCCGCTTGGTCAGCGCCGTGCGGATGCTCTCAACGGTACTGTCGTTCTGCAGGATCTCCCGCGAGACGTTCAGCGAGAGGTCATTGCTGTCGATCACGCCGCGCACGAAGCGCAGGTACAGCGGCAGGAACTGCTCGGCGTCGTCCATGATGAAGACGCGCTGCACGTACAGCTTCAGGCCACGTGAGGCTTCCCGGTTGTAAAGGTCGAACGGCGCCCGGCCCGGAATGTAGAGCAGGCTGGTGTAGTCCAGCGAGCCTTCAACCCGGTTGTGGGACCAGGTCAGCGGGTCCTCGAAGTCATGCGCGATGTGCTTGTAGAACGCTTTGTACTCGTCCTCGGAAACCTCATTACGCGGCCGGGTCCACAGGGCCGTTGCCTCGTTGACGGTCTCCTCGGCGGGCTTGTCCTCCTGGTTCTCGTCCTCTTCACCGGTCGGCTCCGGGGGCATGCGGACCGGGAACGAAATATGATCGGAGTACTTCTTCACCAGATGGCGCAGACGGTGGCCGTCCGCGAAATCCTTCGCATCCTCACGCAGGTGCAGGACCACGGTTGTCCCCCGGGGCGCGTTTTCAACAGGCTCAATGGTGAACTGACCGTCGCCACTGGAGACCCAGTGCACGCCTTCAGAGGAGCCCGTCCCAGCCTTGCGGGTGGTCACTTCCACCTGGTCGGCAACGATGAAGGACGAATAGAAGCCCACACCAAACTGACCAATGAGCTTGGCGTCCTTCTGCTGGTCACCAGTGAGCTGGTTGAGGAAGTCCGAGGTACCGGACTTGGCGATGGTGCCCAGGTTCTCGATCACCTCGTCCCGGGTCATACCGATGCCGTTATCCCGGATGGTGATGGTGCCGGCCTCTGAATCGTAGCTCAGATGAATCGCCAGATCCGGGTCTTCCTCCAGAAGCTGATTATTGGACAGGGCCTCGAAGCGGAGCTTGTCCTCAGCGTCGGAGGCATTGGAGATCAGCTCCCGCAGGAAGACTTCCCGGTTGGAGTACAGGGAATTGATAACGATGTTGAGGAGCTGTTTGACCTCGGTCTGGAAGCCGAGGGTTTCTTTCTGTGCTTCGGCAGTCATGATGCGCCGCACTCCTTGATGGTTGTTGCCTGCTTGAACCTGTTGTCAGCTGGCAATTTTGGGGCAGTGCGCCGGATTTCAAGGGGTGTCGTCAACCTGTAGGAGCTTGCTTGCAAGCGATATTACCGTGGGAGCGAGCTTTGCTCGCGATATCGCTTGCAAAGCAAGCTCCTACAGGTTCAGGTTTCGGGGTCAATCCATGATGAAGTGCGCGCGTGCCGTCGCAATGGGCTTGCGCCGGGACTGCTGCCACGCGGTCACGATCACGTTCGCCACCCGGTTGCCCTGGCGGGTCAGGTGGCACTCGCAGAAGGTATCCCGGTCCAGCCCGGCACGCAGATAGTCGAGGGAAAAGTCCACGATCCGTGGCAGCCTGGGGGTCTCCTGGGACATCATGAGCGAGATCATGGCGGACATCTCAAGGAAGCCACCAATCACGCCACCATGGATGGCAGGCAGGATGGGATTGCCGAGGTTGTCATCGCTGCGGGGCAGGTGGAAAACCACCTCCTCCCCGAAGGTCTCGCATTCCATGCCCAGGGTTCGGGCGTAGGGCACGGCCTGGATCAGGGCCTGGTAATCCCCGGCCTCCAGGGCACTGCGCATCTCACCGGACAGGCTCATTCGTCATACCCTCCCGTGATCAGGTCACGGTAGGCCTTGGGCGTGGCTTCCGGGCCGATCCGCATGAAGGTTCCCACACAGTGGGCAATGGTCTGCTCCGGATCCTCCTGGAAGGTCTCACAGCGGGTAAAGACGATATTACTGGTTACCCGGTAGGCCCGTGCCCGTGCGTACACCGGATGCCCCGGCTCAGCCGCCCGCATGTAGTCCACCCGCAGATCGAGTGTAGGGCAGAGCTCAAACTCCGGCAGCGCGCAGATCACCACCGTACCGGAGGCGGTATCCATGAGCGTGGTGATCGCCCCGCCGTGGATCACCCCGGTCTCCGGGTTGCCTACAATGGCATCGGAATAAGGCAGTTCAACGACCAGCTCATTCTCCGTGGCGGATACAGCCCGGATACCCAGATGCTGGCAGTGACGCAGGGTCCCGATGAAGCGCGAGACCCGTGCGAGCAGGGTTTCATCATTCATGGCGGCTTTGCAATCTGCGTGGAATCCGGCGCACTATAACGGAAACTGACTCCCTTTCACAGACGAGGTACCCTGACCCATGCGGCGCCTGAAACACCTTCATGCCCTTCCGGCCCTGATCCTCACAACCCTTCTCGTGGGCGGCTGTGGTGTCAATCCCGTCACCGGTGAGCGTGAGCTGCGCCTGGTCTCTGAGTCCGATGAGCTCCAGATCGGCAGGGAGCAGTACCAGCCCACCATCCAGACCCAGGGCGGGCGCTACTACCGGGGCGAGAAACTCAACAACTACGTGTCCGAGGTGGGCCAGTCCCTGGCGGACGTCAGCGACCGCCCCGACCTCCCCTACGAGTTCACCGTGATCAACAGCGGCGTACCCAACGCCTGGGCCCTGCCCGGAGGCAAGATCGCGATCAACCGGGGCCTGCTCACGGAGCTTGAGAACGAAGCCCAGCTGGCAGCCGTCATGGGGCACGAGATCGTACACGCGGCAGCCCGCCACAGTGCGCAGCGCATGCAGCGCGGCACCCTCATCAACCTGGGGGTGGCCGGTATAGGCCTGGGTCTGGCGCTGAACGGCAATGAATACGCCGGGCTGATCATGGGCGGCGCCGCCCTTGGCTCGCAGCTGATCATGGCGCAGTACAGCCGCAGCCACGAGCTGGAATCCGACCGCTACGGCATGCAGTACATGGCCGAGGCCGGCTACAACCCGGAAGCCGCCGTCCAGCTCCAGGAGGTCTTCGTGCGTCTGTCGAAGAACGAGCAGAGCAACTTCGTAACCGGGCTTTTCCGTTCCCACCCACCGTCCCAGGAGCGCGTCGAGGCCAACCGCCGGATTGCTGATGAACTGGGGCGCGAAGGCACCTTCGGGGAAGAACGCTATCAGCGCATGATGGCCGGACTACGCGAGGATGCGGATGCCTACGAAGCCTACGACCGGGCCCGTAAGGCCGCCGGCGAAGGGGAGTCCGAGAAGGCTCTGGCTCTGCTGGAGCAGGCCATAAAGCAGGTTCCAGACGAGGCCGCGTTCCGGGAACTGCGCGCCGACATCCGGATGCAGCAGGGTCAGACCGAGTCCGCACTGGCGGACTACAACCGGGCGGTGGAGCTCTACCCGGAGATGTTCAGTTACCGCATCGGACGGGGTCTGGCCCATGAGGAGCTGGACAACTTTGACGCCGCGGAGAAGGACTTCAAGGCCTCGCTGGAGGTCGTGCCCACCAGCATCGCCTACCTTGGGCTCGGCGATGCGATTTCCGGCCAGGGGCGTACCAGCGAGGCCCGCCAGTACTACCAGAAGGCCGCCCAGGGCGAAGGCAGGATTGGCGATATTGCCCGCCAGAGGCTGGAGTCACTGAGCGGCGGCTAGCGCTGCGCGCACCTTTTCGGCCGCGGTTCCCGGGGCCTGCTGCATAAAGCAGTGCCCCCCGGGCAGTGTCTCGGCACTCACGTTCCGGTTGAGTGTGACCCATTGTGCAACGGAGTCGCGCACGAAGTCGTAGGTACTCTCGCCATGGATCACATGGCTGGGGGTGCGCAAGCGCCTCATGGCCCGCCACAGTCCACGTGGATAGCCGGCAAAAATCGCCGCCTCCACCTCTGGCGGACACCGCAGCACCACCTGGCCGTCCTGCTCGATCAGCGCATGGTTCACGTAGGCCCGGAGCGCTTCCGGAGTCCAGCCCCGGAACATGCCTCGCCCTTCCAGGCTTTCCAGCGCGGTGGCACGATCCGGCCACTCACTTCGGCGCTGCCGTGTCTTCTTCGAGAAGCCATTGTTCTGCCAGAGTCCAAGCCAGGTACCAATGCGCATCACCCACAGCATCCGCCTGGAGAAGATAATCGGGTCCAGAAGGACGGCGCGGTCGAAGAGGGCCGGATCCCGCTCCATCATCAACAGGCTCATGATGCCGCCGAAGCTGTGGCCCATGGCGTAATGGGGCTGCCCTTCCCAGAGATGGGCGAATGCCTGCCAGGTTTCCTCACACAGCTCGGAGGTCCGGTTCCAGCCCAGAAATTCACCGTTCTCTTCACTGGCGCCATGGCCCTGGACGTCGCTCAGGAACAGGTCATAGTCCTCGGCAAGGCGCTCCAGGAGGGGCAGATAGACCAGGCTGTTGTAGCCGTTGCCATGGATGAAGTGCACCACCGGTCGGCCACTGGGTTGTGAGTGCCAGCCTGTGACGAGATGGCCCGCGGACGTGCGGCGCTCCCAGTACTGCAATCCGGGAATGGGTGCGGGTGCCGTTTGTGCCAATGCCATGTCCTCCCGTTCTGGATAACCTGCCACCCTGTCATCGGTTCCGGCGCTGTGGTACAAAAGGCGTCGGACAATTCAGGTGGGCCTGCGCACGGTGGCGTAGCCTATCACGTTCAACGCGAAACCGCTTTCTACGCAGGGAATCGACCATCATGATCCGAGAACGTCTGAGACCCTTGGCCTCCCAGGCCAAGCGTACCTATGTCCAGCTGATGCTGGATGTTGTTGGCCGCTCGCTGGAAGCGATCAGCCAGGTGGACGATGAAGTCCGTGGCGAAGTGGCCGTCCTTCCGGATGGCTTCCTCTTCTCGATGCAGGTCATGCCGAAGGGCCCGGCTTTGTTCATCCGCAAGCAGCGCGACGGCAGCCTCCAGTATCTGGGCGGCAGCGTGGCCCAGAGGCCCGACCTGAGCATCCAGTTCAAGCACCTGCATCACGCTTTTCTGGTCCTGTCGTTCCAGGAGAAAACCGCCCAGTCCTTCGCCAATGACCGCATGCTGGTGGATGGCGACCTGGGCTACGCGGTGCGCATGACGCGTGTACTCAACCGCCTCGAGACCTTCATCCTGCCGCGGCTGGTTGCCTCCCGCGCGGTCAAGGAATACCCGGATAATCTGGGCCTGCCTGAGAAAGTCTTCAGCGCGGCCCGCATCTATCTGAAAGTGGCAATGAATTTTGTGGACACGGTGAGGTCATCATGAGCTATTACGAATTCTTCTGCCCGGTCAAGGTCATCGCCGGCCAGGCAGCACTCGAACACCTGCCCTACGAGTTCAGCTCCCGCGCTGTGAAGCGGCCCATGGTGGTCACCGACAAGGGAGTGCGTAACGCAGGCCTTCTGGACAAGGTCCTGGCTGCCTGCGAAGAAGGCGGCATGGACATCACCGTAGTCTATGACGACGTGCCCGCTGACTCCTCCAAGCAGACGGTCACTGCGATCGCGAAGGAATACCGCAAACAGAAGTGCGACGGGATTCTCGCCATCGGCGGCGGCTCGCCAATCGACACGGCCAAGGCGGTGAACATCCTGGTCTCCGAAGGCGGTGATGACATTGCCCAGTACGCCGGTTCCGGCGTGCTCAAGCGCCCGCTCAAGCCATTCTTCGTGATCCCGACCACGGCCGGCACCGGATCCGAGGTCACCAACGTGGCCGTGATCGCGGATACCGAGAAAGAGGTCAAGCTGCCCTTTGCCTCCGGCTTCATGCTTCCGGACGCGGCGGTGCTCGATCCGCGCATGACGCTCACCCTGCCCCCGCAGATCACGGCGGCCACGGGTATGGATGCCATGACCCACTCGGTGGAGGCCTTCACCTGTCTCGCCAAGAACCCGCTGAGTGACGCCTACGCGGCGGCAGCCATCAGGAAGATCAGCAACAACCTGCTCAAGGTCATGGAAAAGCCGGACGACGCCGAGCGCCGCCTGGAGCTGGCCCAGGCCTCCACCATGGCGGGGATTGCCTTCTCGAACTCCATGGTTGGTCTGGTCCATGCCCTTGGCCACTCACTGGGCGCGGCCTGCCACCTGCCCCACGGGCTGTGCATGAGCCTGTTCCTGCCCTACGTGCTGGAATACAACCTGGAAGAGATCCGTGAGCCGCTGAGCGAGCTGCTGCTGCACCTGGCCGGCCCCGAGATCTACGCCATGACGCCCAAGAGCCAGCGTGCCGAGGAGTCCATTGCGACCATCCGCAAGCTGCGTGACGACCTCCATCGCCACTGTGGGCTGCCGCGCACCCTCCAGGAAACCGGCAAGGTCGAGAAGAGCCAGCTGGACCGGATTGCGCAGATGACCATCGACGACGGCTCCATCATGTTCAATCCGAAGGAAGCCTCGCTCGAGGATGCCCGTGCGGTGCTGGAAAAGGCCTGGGCCTAAAGCGCCCCGGCCAGTTCCTCAAGCCCCTGGTCACGGCTCACGTCAGCCGCATTCAGGGGCAGCTGGATCAGGGTCATGCCGGGAAAGGCCTGACGTGTCGCCGCGATGTGATCCGCTTCGGACTCGCGGCGCCGGCGGGCAAAATCGCCGTCCGCGCTTTCAGGCAGGACCCGGTTGAGGATGAGCGTATCCACCCGGACATTCACCTCTTCCAGGGTCGCCACCATGCGACGGGTTTCCTCCCGTGACAGGCGATCCGGATTAAGGACCGGAATGAAGCGGGTCCGATTCGGATCCCTCAGGCGATCCCGCATCGCCATGTAGCGATCCCGGCGCTCCGCCAGAATCCGCGCGGCCCGATCTTCGGGGCTTCCCTCCGCCCCCTGCAGCGCACTGCTGGTATCCACCGCCTCCCGTCGTTTTTCCAGCAGCGCCTCCGTCCAGGTGCGCATGACCTCCGGCAACTGCAACAGTTGAAGCGTATGGCCCGTGGGCGCGGTATCGAACACGATCCGGTCGTACCGGCTCTCATTCCCAAGGGTCAGGCGCACCAGTTCATCCAGCAGGGCCGCCTCCTCGGCCCCCGGCGCCCCGGCAGCGAGTGAGGCCTGGCGTTCCGCCGCCTCGCGCACCTCCGGGCTGGCCAGGTCGCGCAGGTTCTCACGCACCTGGCTGATGTAATTCTCAAGGGCCTTAGCAGGATCCAGCTCCAGCGCTTCCACGCCTTCGGCTACCCGCTTGGGCGATGGTCCCAGGGAGACCAACCATAGATCCCCCAGGGAGTGGGCCGGATCCGTGGAAATGACCAGCACCCTTTCCCCTTCACGCCCCCTGGCAAGGGCATAAGCGGAAGCACAGGTAGTCTTGCCCACGCCCCCCTTGCCACCGAAGAACACCAGCCGCGCGCCCTCGCCGGTATCCACCGGTGCGGCTTTACGGCCGAAGAGGCGCCCTAGCAGCAACGGAAGCCCTCCAGCGGGGAATGCTCCATCCCCATGCGCTGGTGCCATTCATGGAAGTCCTCCAGCATGAAGGGCACCAGTTCAAGGGTGTAGAAGGCCGCGGGATTGGGCACGCCCAGTGACTCGGACAGCACCATGAGCCGGAACAGATCGTCCCTGCGGCGCTGGGCACGGCGTTCAATCCGGCGATACGGCGCCTGGTACATCTCGTCGTAGAACGCGAACAGGCGCCGCAGCCCTTCCCTAATCATTGTCCGTATCCAGCAGTTCGGAGGGATCGCGCTTCTGGCGCACCGCGTTGATCCCTTCCAGAATCAGCCAGATGTTGAGCACGAAGATCAAACCACCGATCACCACCAGCAGCATGTTGCCCTCCCGCAGGTAGGTGCCGATATTGATGATCATGCTCCAGATGGTCATCACGCCCACAAACAGGAACGGCACCAGGCTGTAGATGATGGGACGCTTCAGGTGCCAGAGGATGAGCGTCAGGACCAGCAGCGACAGTCCGGCTGTGAGCTGGTTGGTGGTGCCGAACAGCGGCCAGAGCACCATACCCCCGGCCCCTGGATTCGAGGGATCAGCGAAGAACGCCAACGCAGCACAGCTCAGGAAAACCAGAACGGTCGCAAAGTTGATGTTGCCCAGAGCTGGCATCCGGTACTGGCGACCGATTTCACCCAGGATGAACCGCTGCAGGCGCATGCTGGTATCCAGGGTGGTCGCAGCGAATGCCACCACCATCATGGACATGAAGGTGGTCGCCACTTCCACAGGAATACCAAGCTGGTTCACATGGTTACCGGCCCCTTCCACGAAAGCCGCAATCCCCTGGCTGCTGGCCTCGGCCCATGAACCGTAATGCTCGTTCCAGTCCCCAACGGTGGCAAAGCCGGCAGCCGTTGCCAGGATGGCCGCAACCGCCAGCAGCCCCTCGCCTGTGGACCCCAGGTAACCCACGAACCGGGCATCCGTCTCGTGCGCCAGCTGTTTGGAGGAGGTACCGGAACTGACCAGACCGTGGAACCCGGAAATCGCACCACAGGCGATGGTCACGAACAGCAGCGGCAGCAGCGGTGGCGCATCATCGGGAACGGCCGTGTTGTACATCGGCGCAACAATCTCGGGCTGCCCGATGAACACACCCATATAAACCAGCGCGAGGCAGATGAACAGCAGATGCGAGTTGATGAAGTCCCTGGGCTGAAGCAGCAGCCAGACCGGCAGGCGCGAGGCAATAGCGCCGTAACCCAGCATGATCAGCACCCACCAGGCGGTGCTGGAATAGCCCCCCATCTGCTCGGGCAGCCCCAGCGGTGCGAGTGTGCCGGCGTAGACCAGGAACAGCAGCAGGATGAGCCCAGCCAGCGACGGCATCAGGATGTGCCAGTTGCGACGATAGACCAGGACACCGATGGTGATGGCGATCGGAATCTGCAGCCAGTACGGCAGCACACTCTCCGGGAAGGTGGAGAACAGCGTGCCGATGGCCACGGCAAAGACCGCATTCACCATCAACAGCAGGAAGAAGATGATCAGAAGAAACAGCATCAGCGCACGCGGGCTGATGACATTGCGGGCAATCACACCCACCGACTGGCCCCGGTTGCGGACGGATGCCCAGAGCGTACCGAAGTCATGGATGCCGGCCATGAACACCGTGCCGATCAACACCCACGCGAGGGCCGGCCCCCAGCCCCAGATCATCGCAATGGCGGGCCCGATGATGGGCGCGGCACCCGCCACGGACGTGAAGTGATGGCCCCAGAGGATGAACTTGTTGGTCGGGACGAAATCCACACTGTCTTCATAGCGACGCGCCGGAGTCCGATAGTCCGGGCTCAGCTGAAAAAGCCGTTCAGCAAGAAAACGGGAATAATAGCGGTAACCCAGGAAAAAGACGGCGAACGCCATCAATGCCATCAGCCAGCTTGTCACGGAATCCTCCTGCGGTGCCCAGTGAGTGGCGTTACAAGACGGTCTGAAACCTTAACCGCTGAGGCGGCGGGTGTACAGGCCGCCTCTTGAAACCACCGTTTCCGCCCCACACCTAAAGGAATAGAAGGTCATGATGAATCTACCGGAGGAGGTGATGCTATGGACCTGAAAAAGATCTCCCCGTGGAACTGGTTCCGCAAGGAACAGGAGCAGGCCCGTGAACAACAGAACATGAACGCTGTACCGGCCACCCGGGAAGGCGGGTCACAGCCCGTAAGCAGTGATCCGGTCACAAGCCTGCACGACCGGATGGACCGGCTCTTTGATGATTTCTACCGCCAGTTCGGCCTTTCCCAGTGGCCAGCGCTGGGTGGCGGCATCACGGAGGATTTCTTCCGGCCGTCGGTGGACATCAAGGAGAGCGACAGACACTACACACTGCACGTGGATATGCCCGGTGTTGAAAAGGATGACGTGAAAGTCGAGTTGGAGGGTGACGCCCTCGTCATCCGGGGTGAGAAACAACAGGAACGGGACGACAGCGACGACAACTACCATTTCGTCGAGCGCCGCTACGGCGCCTTCCAGCGGATCCTGGATCTCCCCGCGGACGCCAGAGCCGATGACCTCCGGGCGAAGTTCCGCAACGGTGTACTGACCATCACCATTGGCCGTGATCCGGAACAGGCCGGAAGTTCGCGGCGGATCGAAGTGGAGTAACGCGGGCACAGGATCCGCAACGACAAAGGGGCTCCCGTGGGAGCCCCTTTTTTACGATCCTGGAGCAGGTGCTCAGCCGTGAACTTCGGCCAGCGCCTCCTCGATCATGCCCAGACCTTCCTCGAGAACCTCGTTCTCAATGGTCACCGGCATCAGGAACCGCAGCGTGTTGCCATACATGCCACAGCTCAACAGGATCAGGCCCTTCTCCTTGACCTTGCCCACGATGGCAGCCGCCATCTCGGCATCAGGCTCGTGGCTGTCGCGGCTCTTCACCAGTTCGAAAGCTGCCATGGCGCCGACACGGCGCACGTTGTCCACGTGCGGGAAACGGCGGTGCCAGTCGTTGAAGCGCTCCTCGAGGCGCGCGCCCAGGGCACGGCTCTTGCCAAGGATGTCCTCTTCCTCAAACACATCAATAGCCGCGTTGGCCGCCGCGCACGCCAGGGGGTTACCGGTGTAGGTGCCCCCCAGGGAGTTGCCGCCGGAGCTGTCCATGATGTGGTCGGTTCCCACCACGGCGGAGATCGGCATGCCGTCGGCCATGCTCTTGGCCATGGTCATCATGTCCGGCTCAACACCACTGTGCTCGATGGCGAACATCTTGCCGGTACGGCCGAAACCGGACTGGACCTCGTCCACGATCATGCGGATACCGTGCTCATCACAGATGGAGCGGATCTTCTGCAGGAACTCCGGCGACGCGGCGTAGAAACCGCCCTCGCCCAGAACCGGCTCAATAACGATGGCAGCAGTGTGCTGGGGCGCGGAGTCCGCCTTGAAGGTGGCCTCGAGGCCGCGCAGGGCTTCTTCCTCGCTCACACCGTGATAGGGCACTGGATAGGGCGCCCGGAAGACACCACCCGGCATGGGGCCGAAATCGGTCTGGTAGGGGTGGACCTTGCCGTTCATCGCCATGGTCATGAAGGTCCGACCGTGATAGCCGCCGGTAAAGCAGATGACGTTGCTGCGCCCAGTACTGGAGCGCGCGATCTTGACGGCGTTTTCCAGGGCTTCGGCTCCGGAGTTGGCCAGGAAGACCTTGCCATGGCCGCGCACCGGCACGATGTTGCTCAGCTTCTCGGCCAGCTGCACGTAGGGAGCGTAGGGCATGACGGTCTGGCAGGTATGCATCAGCTTGTCGAGCTGGCCCTTGACCGCTTCAACCACCCGGGGATGGCGATGCCCCAGGTTGAGGACGCCGATGCCCCCGGCAAAGTCAATCATGCGCTTGCCGTCCGCGTCCCAGAGCACGGCGTTTTCCGCGTGATCGGCGAACTGCTTGTTGGGGCTGGCACCGCCAGCGGCAACGTATTTCTCCTTCAGAGCCTGAAGCTGCTCGTTGTTCATCGAATCTCTCCCTCCGGGAATTTGGGGATAGGAACCCTGATAGTATGCAGGCTCGCCCGCCGTTTTTCCACGGGCTCAGTCTTCCAGTCGGCGTAACAGCAGCATGGGCGAGACGTTAAGCACCGGTGACAGCTGCCAGCGCCCCATCAGGGCCAGGACCAGAGCGCTGACCGCCGGAAGCACCAGCCAGAGCTCCGCGTGCAGCCGGAAGCTGCCCTCGAACAGCCGGTACTGCAGCGCCCACACTGCCAGCTCCGCTGCCAGCACCCCGAGAAACCCTGCGATCAACCCCATGAGTGCGAACTCCAGCATGCTGCTCCCCACCAGCAACCCCCGCCGCGCGCCCAGAGTCCGCAGAAGGGCGCCCTCGCGCTGGCGTGCGCCCAGGGTGGCACTGACCACGGCCGCCATCACCAGCAGCGCTGACACCAGGATCATGCTCAACAGGGCCTCCATGGCCCGTGTCACCTGGGCGATGATGCTCCGGATGCGCTCGATGAAGTGGTCCACCTCCAGGATCGACACTGCCGGAAACTGCCGACCCAGCTCATTGAGCAGATCCTTGCGCCCCTCCTCCAGGTGGAAGCTGGTCAGCCAGGTGGCAGAGAGGTTATCCAGCTTGCCCGGCGCGAACACCATGAAGAAGTTCGGCCGCATGCTCTCCCACTGCACACTGCGCACACTGCGTACCGGCGCCGTGACCTGCTGTCCCCCGATCCGGAACGTCAGCTCATCGCCCATCGACAGCCCCATTTCCTCGAACAGCTCAGCCTCAACCGAGACGCCCTCGCCACCGGTGTCATCCCACCACTGCCCCCGCTGCAGACGGTTGTCCGAAGGCAGCTCTGCCATCCAGGTCAGGTTCAGGTCCCGGTTCAGAGCGCCGATCTCGTCGTGTTTGGAGACGGCCTGGCGCACCGGCTCGCCATTGATCCGCACCAGCCGGCCCCGGACCATGGGGTACAGGGCCTCAAAGCTCATGCCATGCGCTTCGAGGAAGTCGCCCACGGCCTCCACTTTTTCCGGCGCGATATTGATCAGGAAATGGTTGGGCGCATCTTCCGGAAGCTGGCGGTGCCAGTCCTCCAGCAACGCGGAGCGGGTCAGGAAGAGTGTCGCCGCCAGCATCAGAACCATGGCAAAGACCGACATCTGGGCCAGCCCGGAGCGCCGGTGGCGGTACAGCGCCACCAGTGCCAGACGCCAGGCGCGATTGCCGCCCCGGATGCGCCCGAGAATGCTGACGATGCCTGCGGAAAGCAGTGTCAGCACCGCCAGCAACGCAGCCAGCCCCCCCAGCAGCGCCAGCACCAGCCAGACTTCACCGCTGTAGAACCACAGCAGACCGAATATGGCGACCACCGCAACCGTCAGGTCCAGTACTACCCAGCGTCCCTGTTCCCCCGGTGCCGCCCGCAGCACCTGCATGGCGGTAACGCCACGAAGGCGCCGGATGGGCGGCCAGGCAAAGGCGAACAGGGCCACGAAGGCGGTGACCAGCGCCGGCAGCAGTGCCGTCGGGCTCACCTGCCAGGCCACCGGCTCCTCGAGAAAGCGGTTGGCGATATGGGCCAGAACCGCGAACAGCGGCAACGCGAGCAACAGGCCGAGGCCTGTACCGACCACACCCCAGAGCCCCAGACGCAAAAGGTAGAGCCGGCCGATGGTACGTCCGTCCAGCCCCAGGGTCTTGAGCAATGCGACCGTGTCGCGCTGGCCCAGAGCATACTGGCGGCTGGCAACGGCCACCGCGACCGCCGCCAGAAGCACTGCCAGACTCCCGCCCAGCAGCAGGAAACGCTCCGCCCGGTCCAGCGCATCCGAGACACCAGCCTGGCCATCCTCTACACTGCGCCAGCGCTGCCCTTCCCTGAGCCGGGGTTGCAGCCATTCATGGAAACCGCTGAGCTGCGACTCCGTACCGGCGTAAAGGTCCCGATAGGTCACGCGGCTGCCCGGCTGCACCACCCCGGCCGCCTCAACATCCGCGTGATGCATCATCACCCTCGGCGCCAGTGCTGCCAGGTCAAAACCCGCATCCGGGGAGCGCACCAGAACACCGGTAATACGCAGGCGCACGTCGCCGACGCCGACGCGGTCTCCGGGGGCCACATCCAGAAGCCGGAGAAGGCGCGAGTTCACCCATATCCCACCTTCCTGCGGGCCATGACCCACCATACGGCGCGGTTCGCCGGGCGCGTCCTGAATCTCAACCTCACCGCGCAGGGGGTAGTCGCCATCCACCGCCCGCACGCGTACCAGTTCCATGCCCTCCCCACCCTGGAGCATGGTGGCAAACGCGATCTGGCGGGCGGTGGCCAGCCCCCTGTTCTCCGCCTCGCTCCGGAAAGCCTCCGGCAGTGGATGGGAGGACGCCAGCTGACGGTCCGCGGCCAGGAAGCTGGTGGCCGAGGTCATGATGGTGCGCTGCAGATGGTCAGCAAACAGTCCAATGGTTGCCACAATTCCCACGGCCACCATGAGCGAGGCCAGCATCACCCGCACATCCCGCTGGCGCCAGTCCCGCCGCGAGAGCCACCCGAGCCGGTGAAGACCGCTCATAAGGAAGGCTCCGTGGCTGCGTCGAGCAGCCTGCCACCGTCCATTCGGATGCGCCTGTTGCAGCGCCCTGCCAGTTCCTCGTCGTGGGTCACCAGCACCAGGGTGGTGCCCTGCTCAGCGTTGAGCGCCATCAGTAGGTCTGCAATCTGCTGCCCCGTGGTCGTGTCCAGATTACCCGTGGGCTCATCGGCAAACAGCACCGCCGGGTTGGCGGCAAAGGCCCGCGCAATCGCCACGCGCTGCTGTTCACCCCCTGAAAGCTGACGGGGCGTGTGGCCCAGGCGCTCGCCCAGCCCCACACGCTCCAGCAGTTCCTTTGCCCGGCCCGAGGCATCACGTACATCACCGAGTTCCAGCGGCAGCAGAACGTTTTCCAGGGCACTCAGGGTGGGCAGCAGCTGGAATGACTGGAACACAAAGCCCACCCGGTTGGCGCGATGCCGGGCCCGACTGTCCTCATCCATGGCACTGATGCGCTCACCGGCAAGATCCACGGTTCCTGAAGAGGGCAGGTCCAGCCCCGCCAGGAGGCCCAGCAGCGTGGTCTTGCCCGAACCGGAGCGGCCCAGGATGGCCACCGACTCCCCTGCGGCGACGCTGAGGTTGATGTCACTCAGAAGGGTCAGAGTCTCCGCCCCCACTTCCACCTGGTGACTCAGGTCCTGTGCCCTTATGATTGCGTCAGTTGCCTTACTCACCCATGGTCTCCGGTTGGTCTATGACAGCTGTGAATCCTAATCGCCACACTTGGCGCGGTATACCCTCACTTGATACGCGCGAAAGCCTGCCCGGTTCATTCCTGCGGGCCATGACGCTGGTTCTTATGGCTGCCCTCCTGCCCGTGCTGGCCCAGGCGAACACCCTGGTGGTCTACGGCGACAGCCTGAGCGCGGCCTACGGCATGGCTGAAGAGAACGGCTGGGTCAGCCTGCTGGAGGAGCGCATGACGCAGGAGGCGCCGGAATGGGACGTGGTCAATGCCAGCATCAGCGGCGAAACCACTGACGGCGGGCTGCGGCGGATCGACCGGATGCTGGAGTCCCAGTCCCCGGAGCTGGTCATCCTGGAACTCGGCGGCAATGACGGGCTGCGTGGCAAGGACCCGGCTACCATCCACGCCAATCTCACCAGCATGGTTGAACGCATCCGCGCCGACGGTGCGAGGGTTCTGCTGGTGGGCACCGAGATCCCGCCCAACTACGGGCGCGCCTATACGGACGCGTTCCGCCAGCAGTATCAAACTCTGGCAGAGGAAAAGGATCTGGCCTTCATCCCCTTCCTGCTTGAGGCAATCCACAACCGGGACGGCATGATGCAGGACGACGGCATCCACCCCACGGCCCAGGCTCAGCCGCTGATACGGGATCGCGTGTGGCAGGCGCTGCAGCCGCTGCTGGCGGAAACGGACTAGTCCAGGGACTCAAGGAACCGCATCGCCCGCCACTCGGACCAGTACTGCCCGTTGCGCTCATCCCCCACAAACCCCACATGGCCGCCGTATCGGGGCACTTCCAGCCTGATCCGGTGGTTGTCCATCACCTCTGCATGGGGATAGCTTCCGGGGGTCAGAAAGGGATCATCCGCCGCGTTGACGATCAGCGCCGGCACCCGGACACCACCCAGAAATCGGGTGCTGGAGCAGCGGTACCAGTAGTCCTCAGCATCCCGGAATCCGTGCAGGGGCGCGGTGTACTGATCGTCGTACTCTGCAAAGGTTTTCATGCGATCCAGTCCCTCCAGCGGGATGAGATCGGGATAGAGCTCGTGCTTCGCGCGGATCTTGACTCTCAGCTCATCCATGAAGCGGCTCATGTAGAAGCGGTTGCCGGGCTTCGCCAGTTCCCGGGCGCTGCCCGCCAGATCGCAGGGCACCGAGAAAACCGCGGCGCCCCGGATCCGGGGATCCAGTGACGCCCCACGCTCCCCCAGATAGACCAGGGTGACGTTGCCACCCATGCTGAAACCGCCCAGCGCGATGCTGTCATAGGCCGGCGACTCAGCCAGCGCCCGCTCGACCACCAGCGACAGGTCGTCGCTGGAACCGCTGTGATAGAAGCAGGGCTGGCGATTCATCTCACCACTGCAGGAACGGAAGTTCCAGGCCAGCACGTCCCAGCCGCAGGCAAGCGCCGCCTGCACCATACCCAGCATGTAGGGGCGGCGGCTGTAGCCCTCCAACCCATGGCTGAGTACCAGCAGCCGTCCGTTGCCGCGCTGGTACCAGTCGAGATCCAGGAAGTCATTGTCCGGCGTCTCCAGTCTTTCCGCGGCATCCGGCACAAAGTCGATCCGGCGGAAAAGCGTGGGCCAGACGGTCTGCAGATGGGGGTTACGGAGCCACACCGGGGGCTGGAACTGCTCGTTACTGCGGTTTTTCTGCGTCATGGGAGACGAGTGTATCGGCTTGCCCGCCCGCTCCGGAAGTGCTTTTGATCCGCTGAACTCTGTGATCCACGTCACCAGTTTACATAACGTTCGGCCATTGTCCGGGCGGAACAACAAAGATGCCTTCGCGAACAATGTCGTGACGCGACTTTTTGTGATTGGATCAGATTTTGACAAACGGTTAATCGACCAACAACAAAAGGAAATCGATATGACCTTCCGCAAACATACCGCACCGGTCCTCACGGGCACGGCCCTGGCCCTCACTCTGGGAGCACACAGTGCCAGTGCCGGCTTACTCGACAGCTTCTTCAGCTGGGGTAACGACGACCAGGGCTACACCGAAACCCAGCACCCGATCGTGCTGGTCCACGGGCTCTCCGGCTTCGATAACCTCTTCGGGATTGTTGACTATTTCAACGGCATCCCCGGAGCGCTTGCCGAGGATGGCGCCGAGGTCTACGTGCCACAGGTTTCGGCCGCCAACTCCACAGCAGTGCGTGGCGAACAGCTTCTGGCCCAGGTTCAGGAGATTGTCGCCACCACCGACGCCGAGAAGGTGAACCTGATTGGTCACAGTCATGGCGGACCAACAGTGCGTTACGTGGCGGGTGTAGCGCCGGACCTGGTGGCCTCAGCGACCAGCGTGAGCGGCGTCAACTGGGGTACGCCAGTGGCGGACGCGACGGCCAGCGGCGAGCTCGATGGCCTTGGCGACATTGTATTCAGCATCGTGGACGGTGCCTCCGGCGGCGGTCTGCCCCAGGATACCGGCGCCGCCATCCAGTCACTGAGCACTGAGGGCAGCGTTGCCTTCAACCAGGACTTCCCGGCCGGTGTTCCCTCGGAGTACTGCGGCAACGATGGTGCGGCGGAAGCAAACGGTATCCGCTACTACTCCTGGGGCGGGGACGCGGTGAAGACCAACCTTCTGGATGCCAGTGATCCTCTGCTGGCGGCGACCGGCACCCTCATTGACGAGCCCAACGACGGACTGGTTCCCGCCTGCAGTATGAAACTGGGCAGGGTCATCAGTGTCGGTTATGAGCTCAACCACCTGGACACGGTGAACCATCTGTTCGGCATCACCTCCCGCCATGCAGCGGATCCGGTCGAGCTCTACCGCCAACAGGCCAACCGTCTGCAACAGGCCGGACTCTGATCCTGCATCCCAGAGAGCATCCCGGCCCCCTGTGGGCCGGGAGCACAGGAGTACTCTGACATGGGCATCAGACAAGGAATCCTGGCGGGTGCCTTTGCCGGCATCGCCACACTCGGATTCAGTCTTTTCCTGCTGTCACCGGAAAGCCCCGAAGCTCCCTCCCCGGCAGGCTCGGTGACGACCCTCAAGCATGACACCCCGGCCACCGCCGGTAACCGCAACAGTCCCCCCAGGGAACCCCCGAAGCAGGCGCTGCCCCTGGATGACACCGTCAAGAACATTGCCATTGACGGGGCCATAAGGGTGGACATGAACGGCAACCTGGTCTTTGACCGGGACCTGCGCCGATTCATGGACTTTTTCATCGGCCTGACCCGGTCACAGGACGACGAAGCCGCCATGCGTGATCGCATGCGCCAGGCCATGGTTGAGAGGGAGGTGCCCGGGGCGATCCGCGAGGACGTTATGGAGGCGCTCGACCGCTACCTGGATTACCGGGAGGCCGCGGGCAACCTGGAAACCCGGATGGGCGAGGTGACCCCGGAGCAGACCCGGCACGTGCTGAACCAGCTGAAGCAGCTGCGCCGCAATCACCTGGGCGAGGCCATGACCGAGGGTTTCTTCGGGCGAGAACAGCAGCGGATCGAAAATCAGCTGGCCCGCCAGCGGATCGAGAATAACCCGGACCTCAGCGCCGACGAAAAACGCAAGCGCCTGCGGGATCTCGAAGAGATGTTGCCGGAGCACGTCCAGCAGGTGCGGGAGCGCTCGCGGACCTACAATACCCTGCGTGAGAAGACGCGCCGGATGCGCGAGGATGGGGCCAGTGACGCCGAGATCCACGCCCTGCGCAGCCGCGAACTCGGAGCGGAGGCGGCTGACCAGCTGGCGGAACTGGATGAGGAGCGTGCCCGGTGGCAGCAACGGCTGGCGCGCTACCAGCGGGAAAAACAGCGTATCCGGAGCAATGACAGCCTGACCGAATCCGACCTGCGCCGGGCGCTGGAACGGCTGCGTTCAGAGCATTTCGATTCGGAAGCGGAACGCCGCCGTGCCCGGGCCCTGTCCCGGATTGACGCCTCACGCCAGGATGGGTAGTATTCGCCCTCTTCTGCAGCTCCCCGATAGCTCAGTTGGTAGAGCACCTGACTGTTAATCAGGTTGTCGCTGGTTCGAGCCCAGCTCGGGGAGCCAATTCCCGCCTTTCAGTCCCAGAGACTGTCCAGTTCAAAGTAGCGGCGCAATACCCGATAGAGCGAGTGCGCATCACGGCTTCCGGCCATCTCCCGGATGGAATGCATGGCAAGCTGGGGGACCCCCACATCAAGAGTACTGATCCCGATACCTGCGGCGGTCAGTGGACCGATGGTGCTACCACACCCCATGTCAGAACGCACCACAAAGGTCTGGCAGGGCACCCCGAGTTCACCACTCAGGTGCCGGAAAAGGCCACTGGTGCGGGTACTGCTGGCGTAACGCTGATTGCGGTTGATCTTGATCACCGGCCCTTCATTCATCACCGGCCCATGAGCGTCATCGTAATACTCCGGGTAATTGGGATGGATGGCATGGGCGTTATCCACGGACATCATCATCGAACGGGCAAGTGCCCGGTGCCGATCCTCGCCCCCGACCCAGCGCTGCAGCACGGATTCCAGGAGGGGGCCCTGAGCACCCTCGGCAGTCATGCTGCCCACTTCCTCATGATCATTGAACACCGCCAGGGCCGGCTGGGTACCGTCCGAGGCCAACAACGCCTGCATGCCCAGCCAGCAGCTGAGCAGATTGTCCAGTCGGGCGGAGGTGATGAATTCCCCGGCCATGCCCACTCGGGCCGGGGCCTGGGTATCATAGAGACAGATCTCATGCTCCAGGATCCGGCGCAGGTTGATTCCCGGCTGATCGGCCCGTAACTGCTGCGCCAACAGCTGCTCAAAATCCGTATCCGGGTGCTCGGCGGTGAGCAGGGTAACCGGGGGCAGGTGCTGCTGGTTGTTGATGCTGCGACTGCTGTTGGCGTCCCGGTCCAGGTGGATCGCCAGCGAGGGAATCACCACCACGGGGCGGCGGAAGTCGACCAGGGTATCCCGTCTCCGCCCCTGATCGTCTTCATAGGTCACCCGTCCCGCCATGGATAGATCCCGGTCGAACCAGGGATTGAGCAGTGCGCCACCGTAGACCTCCACGCCCAGCTGAAGGCAGCCGTTCCGGCGGATCTCCGGGTTGGGTTTCACGCGCAGGCAGGGGCTGTCCGTGTGCGCGCCCATCATGCGCCAGCCTGCCTCCGCGGGCGATCGCCGGCCGGTGTGAAATGCCACCAGCGCCGACCCATTGCGCACCACGTAATAGCCCTGCCCCGGCGCCAGGGACCAGGGGTCGCCTTCGTCCAGGCGCTGGAATCCAGCGGCGTCGAGCATCCCGGCCATGTTGCTCACGGCGTGCCAGGGGGTTGGAGACTGCCCCAGGAACTCGAGCAGGCCCTCATTGAAAGTATTCAGTTCCATGCGGACTCCCGTCTGCGTCTCGCCTCAGAAAGTGTGCGGGTTTACCATTGGGCTCCCACAGCATAGCGCAGGATGACACCCCCATGCGGATTCCACAGTTTCTCAAATTCGAGTACGACGACAACGGGCCGCAGCTGTTCCCCACCGCCGTGGCCTGGTCACTGAGCGACGGCCGGATCAAGTACGTCATCATCCGCCCGGAGGATGATTGGCTGGCAGAGGACCTGGATGAGCGCCTGCTGGACGATGAGTTCTTCCGCGACCGGGGCGTGGCACCGGTGGATGTGCTGCGGGAAATGAACGAGGACCTGGGGGAAACCACGGTGTTCTCGGACGGCCTGGATCCGGACGATCAGCTGCTGGACTTCCTCTGCGAGGCCCTGGGCATCCAGGCCGGGTTCGAACTGGCCCCAATGACCGCCCTGCTCCATCATGAGAGCTTTGAAAGCCTCAATGACCGTTACCAGGACATCATCCTGCGCGAGACGCTGGATGCCAGCGTGGCGGAGAACGCGGTCTATGCCCAGCTGCTGCTCGCACGCGAGGAGGGCCTCACCGATCCGGACTCTTCCGGCTGAACGCGGACTTTGTGACCGGTTTCGACGACAGCGCGCTGCAGGTGGGTGACAATCCGCGGCAATTCAGCGCCACGGATAAGCCAGCCTATGCGCCGCATTCCCGTTCTCCTGACCTGCACCGCGCTCCTGGTGGTCACCAGCCTGCCGGCCATGGCCCAGCAGAGACCACAGCGCCCCCAGCAGCCGGAAGCTGAAAGCAAGGCCGGCGAGTACTATCTCGGCGTAACCGGCTCGCACTTCCGGCACAAGAACCTCAGTGGCGGCAATGGCAAGGCCACCGTCACCACCTCGGGCATCGTGTTCGGCAAGTTCCTGAATGACCACATCAAGGTTGAGGCAAGGGGGGGCGCAGCGCCCTCCCCCGAGGAAGAGACCGCTGATCTGGAACTGAACATCGACTACTACGCCAGCGCCTACATCGGCGTCTACTACCACTGGACCATGTTCTCACGCGCCTATGCGCAGTTCGGCATGAGCCACGTGGAGACCACGGCCACGCGCACCAGTGAGGATGACGACGGCAATGTGACCGTGACCGAGGAGCCCTACCTCGAAACCAGTATGAGCCGCAGCTGGCTGGTGGGCACGGATGTGGATTTCATCGGCAATTCCAGCCTGTTCGTGGAATACGGCCAACTGCATCAGGACACTACCACCAGCATCCGGATCCGCCAGTGGAACGTCGGCCTGCGGCTGGACTTCTGAGCGGCTTCTTCAGCGCCTGACGTACTCGTACGAGACCGCCCCGGGATCCATCCCCAGCACGTCCGGCGCCACCGCCAGCACCTCCGCAAGCCTCTGGCGGGCCGCCTTCTCCGGTACCGAGGCCGGCGGCGCGTACTCCGTAACCGTCAACTGTTCCCCGGTCTGGGTGATGCGAACCGCGTATTCCGGTATATCCGCATCATAGAGGCAGTGGGACTCGTCAGGCGCCTGGTTGATCCGCCGGCGCAGGTGACGCCGGTTCTTGCGCAGGCGGTTGGCCAGCATTGCAGCCCGCTCCTCGTTGTGGATCGCGGGCTCCGGGATGCCCGTGCGCAACTCCTCCAGCGACTGCTCCGGCTGACGGAACTCGTTCTCGCGGATGTCGAACAGCAGCAGCGTGGTTTCCAGTGAGCCATTGTAGAACCGGTACTGGCGCCGTGAGCGCAGGCCCAGCTGGTGGCCGAGCTCCGATTCCGACAGCAGCAGCCCGAAACGCCAGCCCACAGCCTCGCTGCGGAGTCGTTCCCCCAGGATCCGGAACAGCTCCGCCGCCCGCTCCCGGGACTCCAGCCGATTACCGTAGGGCGGGTTGGTCAGGATCAGGCCGGTTCTGGCCTTCTCCGGCATACGCCACTCCGCCACGTCGCATTTCTCCACGTGGATCCGGTCACTGAAACCGGCCCGCTCAATGTTGCGCCAGGCGGCCGCCACCACACGACCATCCATGTCCGTACCGCGGAAGCGGGAACGACTGTCCGCCCGCCCCTGTTTCCGGCGCTCGTCCGCTTCCGCCCGCTGCGCGGGCCAGCCCTCGGTAACCGCCCCCGGCCAGCCCTCAAAGGCAAAGCCACGGAACAGCCCCGGCGCGGTATCCGTCGCCATCATGGCAGCCTCCACGAGGATGGTCCCCGAGCCGCAGAACGGGTCCACCAGATCCCCGCCCGCTTTGGCCACCTCCGGCCAGCCGGCCCGGTACAGCAGCCCGGCGGCCAGCGTTTCGCGCAGCGGTGCCTCGCCGGCCTCGCTGCGGTATCCACGCTGGTGCAGGCTGACACCGGCCATATCCAGCCCCAGCTCAAGCTGGCCGTGGCGCAGCCTTGCCTGTATCGGCAGATCCGGTTGATCAGGCGTCATGATCGGCTCCGCTCCCCCCTGGCTCCGGACCCGCTCCATCAACCCGTCCTTGACGCACTGGGCGCCGAAACGCGGGCTCAGGATGTCCCCATGGGTGCCCTGGAAACGGACCCGGAACGTCATCTCCGGCCGCAGCCACGCCTCCCAGGGAATGGCTCTCGCCGCCCTGCGGACGGTGTCCGCACTGTCCGCCGGCGCCCGGTGGAGATGCAGAGTGACCCGGCTTGCCAGCCGAGACCACAGGCATATGCCACGGGCACCGGCCATGTCCGTTCGCACCCAGAGCCCGGCGGACGCACGCCCGGTCACCTCAATACCAAAGGCGGCCATCTCATCCGCCAGCAGCTCCAGAAGGCCCCATGAGGCGGTTACAAAAAAATCATCGGTCTTCAATTCCACGGATCCTTGGCGTTTGTGCCCGTCACAGAAGGGTTATTGGCGTCGCCAATCAGAACCCCGGGCATGATTGGTTTTATCTGGGTATACACTGCTCAGATTTTGCGCTTTACTGACTATGACGCGTCAATGACACCGCCTGAGAAGATCGGGCGGCAAGGGCCCTGACAGGATCGATCCATCCGCCAACGCCCCTGAGCGGATCACCGTCGGTTTCACGCTGCCGACAGACCGCGACGGGCGCTCAATGAAGGGTGGCGGATTCGTGCGCACGCTCATGACCGATGTGACCACATGAGGTAGAGAGCATGAAAAGACAGAAGCGAGACATGTCAGCCCGCGCCTACAAACGCGGTTATATGGCAGGTTTGTCCGGCAGGTCCAAGGAAAACTGCCCACTGGATAAACCGGAAACCCGTCAGGAATGGATGAACGGGTGGCGGGAAGGTCGGGAAGACCATTGGAGCGGACTGACACAGGGTGTCTCCTCAATACACAAGATGCCGAATCTGACAGCGTGAACTGACCGCCGCGAGGCGGCCAACCCGGAAAAACCTGAAAGCACTGCATGCCACCGTAAAGGGGCTACAGACCTGAGGGGGCCACTCGCCCCCTGACACATACAGAGGCTCCATCTCTGCATACGCGAAAGGGGGACCACTCGTCCCCCACGGGCCCGCCGGCGCGGGCCCGTTTTCGTTCAGGCCCCGGAACCACCCGCAATGGCGCGAGCGCAGTCCGCCACCAGATGCGGACCCCGATAGATCAGCCCGGAATAGAGCTGGACCGCCGAAGCCCCCGCCCGGATCTTGGCAAGCGCCGCGGCACTGCTGGTAATGCCGCCCACCCCGATGATGGGGAAATCCACCCCCAGCTCAGCACGGAGCTGGCGGATCACCGCTGTGGAAGGCTCAGCCAGCGGGCGACCACTCAGGCCTCCGGTTTCCTCGCCCAGTGGATCCCGCAGCACCGCTGAATGATCCACCGTGGTATTGGTGGCGATGACGCCATCCATCCCCACCTCACGCAGCGTTTCCGCCATAAAGCGGACGGCGGCTTCATCCATGTCCGGCGCCACCTTGACCGCGATGGGCACGTAATGGCCCATGGACTCGGTCAGCGCCAGCTGCTTCTCCCGGATCCCGGCCAGCAGCGACCGCAGTGCGTCCCCATGCTGCAGGTCCCGGAGACCGGGCGTGTTGGGAGAGGACACGTTGATGGTGAGATAATCCGCCAGCGACCACATGCGCTCAATCCCGGCCAGATAGTCATCCAGTGCCTGATCCGCCGGGGTATCCTTGTTACGGCCCACATTGATCCCCAGTATGCCGCTATAGCGGCTGGCCCGGATATTGGCGACCATGGCCTCCAGGCCATGATTGTTGAACCCCATGCGGTTGATGATGGCCTCATGAGCCGGGAGGCGGAACAGCCTGGGCTTCGGGTTTCCGGGCTGCGGACGCGGGGTGACCGTGCCAATTTCCAGAAACCCGAATCCCAGCTCCCCCAGAGCATCAATGTAGCGTCCCTCCTTGTCCAGGCCTGCGGCCAGCCCTACCGGATTCGGCAGGGTCAGCCCCATCACCTCGACGGGCGCAGCAGGGGGTGCGGGCCACAGACGCCCAAGCAGCCCGCTTCCCGCAACCGCCCGGGCCGATTCCAGGGCGAGCCAGTGGGCCGTTTCGGGAGGAAGCCGGAAAAAAAGGGGGCGCAGGGCCTGGTACATGGGGAATCACCGGGGTGGTTTTCTGCTGTAAAGCCAGCAGTATACAGGAATGGAGGCGGTGGCCGCGAAAGGCTTTCCGTGTCAGAACGATGACAGCGCCGTGACCTTTTCCACGGAATCTGTGGAAAACTCTGTGAATTTTTTTGTGGCAAACCGCCAAACCGCCTGCCAATGGCGGAAATCTACAGATTGTTTATTTTTTGACCAATAATTTTCTATTGTTTTTCAGATACTTATAAAAGTCCGTGCGCTAAGTCCGGCTTTTGACGGCATTTTGCGAACAACAGGCCCCGGAACCACTTCTGTGCATAAAATCAACCCCAATCCTTACCATTGAAGGATGAAAAGGTTGGCCAGACCATTTACACTGCGCCCTGTCCCCGGTCGCCGTATCCGGGTTATCCTGAGCGCGCCCGAGAGAAGCAGTGCGGTTTATGAATGCATCCGAAGACACAGCCCTTGATCATGCGCCGGAAAGCGAACTCCAGTCCGCTCGCCGGGTAACCCTCGTCGGGCTCGTTCTGGATGCCCTGCTGGGCGTTGTGAAGGTCATCATCGGCTTTTTCTACAACTCGTATGCCCTGATCGCGGACGGCGTCCATTCCTTCTCCGATGTCGCCTCGGACATCATGGTACTGGTGCTGTTCCGTATCTCCCGTGAGGAGCCGGACGAAGACCACCCCTACGGTCACGAACGCTTCGAGACCCTGGGCGCGGTCATACTCGGCAGCGCCCTGATCGCACTCGCCGGCGTCCTTGCCTGGGAAGCTGTGCAGCGGGTCATGCACGTCGACCTCGGCGTGCCTGGCTGGCCCGTGCTGGTGGTGGCCGCTGCTGCCGTCCTCGGCAAGGAATGGATCTACCACTACACCCTCAGGGTGGGGAAAGCCATACGCTCCGACCTGCTGGTGGCCAACGCCTGGCACAGCCGCACGGACGCCTTCTCCTCCATCGTGGTAATGCTCGGCGCCTCCGGCGCCATGCTGGGCTATCCCTGGCTCGACGCCGTCGCCGCCTGTGGCATCGCCGTTATCGTTGCCCGTGTCGGCTGGCACCTCGCCTGGGACAACGTCAAGGAACTGGTGGACACCGCCATGCCGGTGGACAAACAGCGCCACCTGCGCGAGGTTGCCGAAGCCACCGAAGGCGTCCGCTCGGTGAACGCCATCAAGAGCCGCCGCATGGGCTCCGACTTCCTCCTCGACATCCACCTCCAGGTGGACCCCGAAGTCAGCGTCTCCGAGGGCCACGAAATCGGCGTGCGCGCTGAACACCGCCTCCTGGAAGCCGTCCCGGACGTGCGCGAGGTCACCTTCCACATCGACGCCGAGGACGAAGCCGTCCAGCAGAACGTTCACGCCGCCATCCTGCCCTCACGCAGCGCCGTGGCCAACCAGCTGGAGGAACGCTGGGGCGACCTGATCAACTTCCACAACACCTGCCCGCCCCGGCTGCACTACCTGTCGGACGAAGTCTCCGTGGAGCTCTACCTGGAAAGCCGCACGGCGGTGAACGAGGCCTCCCGCAACCAGCAGTGCCTCACCTGCCAGCTCAAGTCCCGCACCAGCGACCTGCCCTGGATCGGCGATATCCGCATCTGGTACGCGGACGAGTTCCGCACCGGGCCGAACCAGAACTAACCCCAGGCGTCAGGGGAGCAGGGGATGCTCTCCGGGAAACGCTGTAAATACATCCCTGTACGCTGCTCTTCCGCCATCCATGGCTCCAGAGCTTCCCTCCGAGCATCCCCTGCTCCCCTGAACGAAATGTTCAAACGCTGAAGCAGCCCGTGATGCACGGCGCTGGTCGACGATTGCAACTGGATGATCAGTGGGCGGGATTTCGGGGATTGCTCGGAGGGAAGCTCGGTGGCCAGGGACGGCCACCGCGCAGCCTACAGGGACGTACTTGTGGCGATTCCCGGAGAGCAATCCCCGGAAGCCCGTCCACCATGCAATAGACCAACAGGTTTGAGACGACGCCTCTCAGCCATATCTTAAAGCCGCCTCCTTCAACTTATTCGCCTCATCCCGCAACCGAGCCGCCTTCTCAAACTCCAGATTCGACGCCGCCTTGTACATCTCATCCTCAAGCCGGTCGATCTCCTTCATCATCTGATCCGCATCCTTGCCGTGCACATCCACCGAATAATCCGCCGACGACTCGGCCACCTCACGGCTCCCGTCGCCGCGCTTACGCTGCACATGCACACCCTCCATGATGTCCGCCACCTTCTTATCCAGCCCCTTGGGCGTGATCCCGTGCTCCTCGTTATGAGCCATCTGCTTCTCGCGCCGGCGCTCCGTCTCATCAATAGCGCGGCGCATCGACCCCGTCTCACGGTCCGCGTACAGGATCGCCTTGCCATTCACATTCCGGGCAGCACGCCCCATGGTCTGGATCAGGGATCGATCCGAACGCAGAAAGCCCTCCTTGTCCGCATCCAGGATCGCCACAAGCGAGACCTCGGGCATATCCAGCCCCTCGCGCAGCAGGTTGATACCCACCAGCACATCGAACTCACCCCGGCGCAGATCGCGCACAATCTCCACACGCTCCACGGTATCCACATCCGAGTGCAGATAACGCACCCGCACATTGTGCTCCTCCAGGAAGTCCGTCAGATCCTCCGCCATGCGCTTGGTCATGGTGGTCACCAGCACCCGTTCCCCTGCCTCAGCACAGCGGCGAACTTCCGAAAGCAGATCATCCACCTGGGTCGTGGCCGGGCGCACCTCGATCTCCGGATCCACCAGCCCCGTAGGCCGTACCACCTGTTCGGCCACCTGGCCCGCATGCTCCGCCTCGTACTTGGCCGGCGTCGCTGAAACAAAGATCATCTGGGGCGCTATGCGCTCCCACTCATCAAACCGCATGGGTCTGTTGTCCAGGGCCGATGGCAGGCGGAAGCCATACTCCACCAGCGTCTCCTTGCGCGAGCGGTCGCCCTTGTACATGCCCCCGATCTGGGGAATGGTCACGTGGGACTCGTCGATCATCATAAGCGCGTTGTCGGGCAGATAGTCGAAGAGCGTTGGCGGTGCCGCCCCCGGTTCGCGCCCCGACAGGTAGCGGGAGTAGTTCTCGATGCCGTTGCAGTACCCCAGCTCGAGCATCATCTCCATGTCGTAGCGGGTCCGCTCCTCCAGCCGCTGGGCCTCCAGCAGCTTGTTGTTGGCACGCAGCTGCTTCAAGCGCTCATCCAGCTCCTCCTTGATGGAATCCACCGCATTCAGGATTTTCTCGCGCGGCGTCACATAGTGCGTCTTGGGGTAGATGGTGACACGCGGCACACGCTGGATGATCTCCCCGGTCAGCGGATCGAACCAGGCGATGTTCTCCACCTCGTCATCAAACAGCTCAATACGTACCGCCTGGTCCTCGGACTCCGCCGGGAAAACATCGATCACCTCGCCGCGCACCCGGTAATTACCCCGCTGCAGCTCGGTATCGTTACGGGTGTACTGCAGCTCCGCCAGCCGCCGCACGATGTCGCGCTGGTCCACCTGCTCGCCCCGGGTCACGTGCAGGATCATGCGCAGGTAGGACTCCGGATCCCCCAGGCCGTAGATGGAGGACACGGTGGAGACGATAATGGCGTCCGGGCGCTCCAGCAGGGCCTTGGTCGCGGAAAGCCGCATCTGCTCGATGTGCTCGTTCACGGAGGCATCCTTCTCAATGAAGGTATCCGAGGCCGGCACATAGGCCTCCGGCTGGTAGTAGTCGTAATAGGAGACGAAGTACTCGACGGCGTTGTCCGGAAAGAAGTCCCGGAATTCACCGTAGAGCTGGGCAGCCAGCGTCTTGTTATGGGCCATGATGATGGTCGGGCGCTGCACCTGCTCAATCACCTTGGCCATGGTGAAGGTCTTGCCCGAGCCGGTAACACCAAGCAGTGTCTGGTGCATCAGGCCGTCATGAATGCCCTCAACCAGCTTCTCAATCGCCTGGGGCTGGTCGCCCGCAGGCTCGAAATCCGAAGCCACTCGGAACGTCAGGTCGTCTTTCGACATAGGGTTACGTCTCTTTCGGATCCGGGGGATCGCACATGGCAGGAAAGCTCATGCTATCATGTTCACAACGTTGTTCCGGCACACCGACTTTTCAACAGGAGCCCGAGTTTGAGCGCGCAACTGTCCAACCGCGTCCAGCAGATCAAGCCCTCACCCACCCTCGCCATCACCAGCAAGGCAGCCGAGCTGCGCGCTGCCGGCCAGGACATCATCGGCCTGGGTGCCGGCGAGCCCGACTTTGATACCCCCGAGCACATCAAGCAGGCGGCGGTGGACGCCCTCAATGCCGGCAAGACCAAGTACACCCCGGTGGACGGCACGCCCGAGCTCAAGGACGCCATCATCGAGAAGTTCCGCCGGGACAACAACCTGACCTACGAACGCAACCAGATTCTGGTCTCCTGCGGCGGCAAGCAGAGCTTCTTCAACCTGGCCCTGGCCCTGCTGAACCCGGGTGACGAGGTCATCATCCCCGCGCCGTACTGGGTCTCCTACCCGGATATGGTCAAGATCGCCGAGGGCACGCCCGTCATCCTTGAGAGCAGCGCCGACACCGGGTTCAAGGTCACTGCAGACCAGATCCGGGGGGCGCTGACCGAACGCACGAAGCTGGTCGTGATCAACAGCCCCTCCAACCCCAGCGGCAAGGCCTACAGCCGCGAGGAGCTGGCGGCCATCGGCGAAGTCCTGGAGGAATATCCGGACGTCATGATCGCCACCGACGACATGTACGAACACATCCTCTGGAACGGCGAGTTCATCAACATCGTCAACGCCACGCCTTCGCTCAAGAATCGCACCTTCGTACTCAATGGCGTCTCCAAGGCCTACTCGATGACCGGCTGGCGCATCGGCTACGCCGCTGGCCCGGCGGATGTGATCGGCGCCATGAAGAAAATCCAGTCCCAGAGCACTTCCAACCCGGCCTCCATCTCCCAGGCCGGCGCCACCGCCGCCCTGAACGGCCCCCAGGAGTGTGTCACCGAGATGCTGAAGGCCTTCCACGAGCGTCATGACTATGTCGTGAAGGCCCTGAACGAACTGCCCGGTGTGGAATGCATCGAAAGCGATGGCACCTTCTACGCCTTCCCCGGCTTCCAGGGCGCCATCGAGGCGACCGAGGGCGTGAACAACGACGTGGAAATGGCCGAACACCTGCTCAACACCGCCGGCGTCGCCCTGGTTCCCGGCTCCGCTTTCGGCACCCCGGGCCATATGCGCCTGAGCTTCGCCACCAGCATGGATAACCTGAAAAACGCCATCGAGCGACTCGGGAAGGCTCTCAAGACTTGACGAAGGGGCCAAGCGCCCCTAATATACGCAGCGCTTATCCCCGATAGCTCAGTTGGTAGAGCACCTGACTGTTAATCAGGTTGTCGCTGGTTCGAGCCCAGCTCGGGGAGCCAGACATCACAAAAAGCCGCTCCACGGAGCGGCTTTTTCTGTTTCAGGGGCCCCAATGGCAAGCATCTACCTCGCCGGACCGGACGTCTTCTTCCCCGAGACCATCCGCAACCGCATCGAAGCCACCAAGAAGGCCATCCTCGCCGAACACGGCCTCGAAGCCCTCTCCCCCTGCGACAACAACCTGGACCTCGAAAACACCGACAACCCGGCCCGCGCCATCTACGAGGCCAACCGCACCCTCATGAACCAGGCCGACGGCCTCATCGCCAACCTCACGCCCTTCCGCGGCACCAGCGCCGACGCCGGCACCATCTTCGAACTCGGCTTCATGACCGCCCAGGGCAAGCCCGTCGCCGCCTACACCACCTGCGCCACCCCCTATAACCAGCGCGTCTCAGGCGGCTCCGAAACCGACACCAACGGCACCCTGGTTGAAGGATTCGGCCTGTGCGATAACCTGATGCTGGATTGTGGTATTGAAGCCAATGGTGGAGCGTTTATCTCAGGATCGCTGGAATGGCGGAGTGAGGGGTTCACTCCAGAAGAGTCATTTGACGAAGAGCTGTTCCGAAAGGCTGTTGAGATCCTGTCCAAGCACTTCTAACGGCCGGAACCACCCAAAAACTATCAGGGCAGGATGAGGCAGCACTAAGCGGGAAGCTCTGGAGCCATGGATGGCGGAAGAGCAGCGTACAGGGATGTATTTACAGCGTTTCCCGATTAGTGCTGCCTCATCCTGCCCCATGCAGCAACACAACAGGCTGGAGGATCACACGCAATGAGCAAGAACAAAGAAGGCGGCCTCGTCTACTCCACCGAAGCAGGCGGCAAAACCTGCCCCGAATGCCGCCACCCCCTCGACCAGTGCCAGTGCAGCAACGAAACCCGCTCAACCAGCAGCGACGGCACCGTCCGCATCCAGCGCGAAACCAAGGGCCGCAAAGGCAAAGGCGTCACCCTCATCACAGGCCTCGACCTCCCCGAAAAAGACCTCAAGGCCCTCGCCAAAACCCTCAAGGCCAAATGCGGCACCGGCGGCACCATCAAGGACGGCGTCATTGAAATCCAGGGCGACCACCGCGACACCCTGCTTGCCGAGCTCGAAAAGAAAGGCTGGAAAGCGAAGAAAGCCGGCGGCTAGACGCCCCGGCTTTCAGACAACTCCTGCTCGATCGCCACAAGTGCCGCCATCGGATCCTCCGCCCGCGTGATCGGCCGACCGATCACCAGGTCATCACTGCCGGCGGCAACCGCCTTTGCCGGCGTCATGACCCGCTGCTGATCGCCCTGGGCCGCAAAGGCCGGCCGGATCCCCGGCGTCACCAACCGGAAGTCAGCCCCCATGGCGTCACGCAACGACGGCGCCTCGGCCGCCGAACATACCACCCCGTCCAGACCGGACTCACGGGCCAGGCTGGAAAGACGATTCACCGTCGCACCGGCGCCCTCTTCCCAACCTATCTCCTTCAGCTCGGAATCGGTCAGGCTCGTGAGGACCGTCACCCCGATGAGGAACGGCCGATCCTCACCAAAGTTCTCCAGCTCGCGGACACAGGCCTCCATCATCCGGCGTCCGCCGGACGCATGGACGTTCACCATCCACACTCCCAGCTCCGCCGCCGAGGCCACAGCAGCGGCCGCGGTATTCGGAATATCATGGAATTTCAGATCCAGAAAGACCTCAAACCCCCGCCCCTGCAGGGCCTGCACGAACCCTGGACCAAAGCGGGTGAACATCTCCTTGCCCACTTTCAGCCGGCAACGGGCCGGGTCCAGCTGATCCACCAGCTGGAGTGCCTCCAGCCGGTCCGCAAAATCCAGCGCCACAATAATCGATGCCATCAATGACTCCCGTAACTACTCGCCCTCGACACCCTGATAGGGCTCGACGGTCTCCCAGTTCTTGCAGCTCGGACACAGCCAGTGCAGCTGCTGGCCACCAAAGCCACAGCGGGTGCACTGATAGGCGGGCCGCTTCTCCAGCAACCGCTGCCCGACCTGACGTACCAGATGGGGCGTGGTGCCCTGGCGCGGCTCCCGCCCCTCCTCCATTTCCAGCAGATGCATCAGGGCCCGAAGACTCGGGCGCTGCTGCAGTTCACCATGGAGCAGGTACAGTGCCTGGTCCCTGGAGTTGAAGCGCTCCTCCTCCTCTACCAGGCAGAGCAGCAGCGTGGTCGAGGGATGATGCCGATAGATCCGGTGCAGGCGCCGGCGAAGCTTTCGCTCAACCCCGAACTCCCGGGCCAGGCCGAGCAGGCGTCGTACCGCCTCCGGACCAAAGGCCGGGTTCTGGTCGAATACCTTCAGAAGCAGCTGCTGGGCCTCGCGCCAGTTGCCCCGTTCACGCGCCAGGTCCGCCAGAAGCAGACTGGCGCGGACACAGCCCGGATCGTACGACAGAGCCTGCTCAAGGAGCTCCCGTGGGTCCGGAACCCGGCTCACCGCTCCCTGATCCGAGGCCTGTTCACACAGAAGATGGGCAAGCTGCTTACGGATTTCCCGGGTATCGTTGATACCTACCAGGGTGCGCGCCACCTCCACAGCCTTCTCCCAGTCCCGCTCGCGCTGATAGATCAGCACCAGCTGCTCCGCCGCACGGGCGCCATAGGAGCGGGTGCCCAGCAGCTCGTGCAACAGCGCCTCGGCCCGATCCAGGAGCCCGGCTGCCAGATAGTCCAGTGCCAGCTCGTAGGTCACCTGCGAGGAATAGCGGCCCGGCAGCTCCGGTCGCGCCAGCAGGTTCTGGTGGATCAGGGTTGCCCGCTCGACTTCGCCCCGATCACGGAAGTGGGCACCAATGGAGAGATGGAGGTTCACCGTCTCCCGGTTGACGTCCAGCGAGTCCAGGAAGGATTCAATGGCTTCGTCGGAATAGTTGGTGAACAGGAACTGGAGACGTTCCCGGAGCCGATCCTCATCATCAATGGGAGCGGGTGAGGCCTGCCGACGCAGCCGCCAACGCCCCAGCGCCCAGCCGGTGCCGACAGCCACCGCCAGCAACAGCCACTGCAGGATGGTGTTCATTCAATACTCTTGACTGGATCCCGTTGCAGCCCACGAGATGACTGTTCAGACTTGCGAAGTTTCCGTTCCGCCCGCCTGCGCCCGGCCCTTGCCCGCATCAGCGGTACCAGCATGGCGGCCACCCCCAGAAGGGCGCCCACGATCAGGGTCAGCACCAGGACCAGCGCCACGCTTATCGGTGGCGTCTGCACCAACAGAAGATCCAGCACCACCTCCTGGCGATTGCTGAAGCTGAACAGCATCGCCGCCAGTCCCAGCACCAGCGCCAGCAGAACAAGAACAATACGACGTATCCTGGCCATCCGGCCCTCCCTGCCGGATCAGTAGCCGGCCTTCATGCTGTCATTGACCTTCTCGCGCAGATCCTTGCCCGGTTTGAAATGGGGAACATACTTTTCGGGCAGATTCACGGATTCGCCGGTCTTGGGATTGCGACCCACCCGCGGCGCCCGGTAGTGCAGGGAGAAGCTCCCGAATCCGCGGATCTCGATCCGCTCCCCTTCGGCAAGGGACTGGGACATATGATCAATGATCGTCTTGACCGCCAGCTCCACATCCTTGCCGGAAAGCTGGGACTGTTTCGAGGCGATCACTTCTACCAGTTCGGATTTCGTCATGGTCCTGTCCTTCCTCACAGGTTCAGCAACGCCTTAAGTTTAGCGAACCTGATGAAAAAGACAAAAAAAACGGGCTGTTACAGCCCGTTTTTTTTAACGCTTTGCGGCAGAACCGGCTTCAGCCGTTGTCGTTCTGCTGCATCTGCTCCTTGATCAGGTCACCAATGGTGGTGGCGCTGCTGCTGTTGTCAGCCTTTTCGCGCACATCCCGCATGGCTTCCTTGTCGTCCTCAACGTCCTTGGACTTGATCGACAGGTTGATCACGCGGTTCTTGCGGTCAACGCTGATGATCTTGGCTTCCACCTCATCGCCTTCCTGGAGCACATTGCGTGCGTCCTCAACCTTGTCACGGCTGATTTCAGAGGCCTTGAGCGTGGCTTCCACCTCTTCATTCAGGGTCACGGTTGCGCCCTTGGCATCAACACTGCTCACGGTGCCTGTCACGATGCTGCCGCGGTCATTGACCTGAGTGAACTCGGCGAAGGGATCGCTCTCGAGCTGCTTGATACCCAGCGAGATGCGCTCACGCTCCGGATCCACGGACAGGATGACGGTTTCAACCTCGTCGCCCTTCTTGTACTTGCGGACCGCTTCCTCGCCGGTTTCGTTCCAGCTGATGTCGGATAGATGCACCAGGCCGTCGATGCCGCCCTCAAGGCCGATGAAGATACCGAAGTCCGTAATGGACTTGATCTTGCCGGTAATCCGATCGCCCTTGTTGTAGTTCTGGGAGAACTCTTCCCAGGGGTTCGGCTGGCACTGCTTGATGCCCAGCGAGATACGACGGCGCTCCTCGTCGATGTCGAGGATCATCACCTCAATCTCATCGCCTACATCCACAACCTTGGAGGGATGGATGTTCTTGTTGGTCCAGTCCATTTCGGAGACGTGCACCAGACCTTCGACGCCCTCTTCCAGCTCGGCGAAGCAGCCGTAGTCGGTCAGGTTGGTAACCTTGGCCGGTACGCGGGTGTTTTCCGGATAGCGGCCCTTGATGTTGACCCACGGATCCTCGCCCAGCTGCTTCAGACCCAGGGATACACGGTTGCGTTCACGGTCGAACTTGAGGACCTTGACGTTGATCTCGTCGCCAACGTTCACGATCTCGCTCGGATGCTTGATGCGCTTCCAGGCCATGTCCGTGATGTGGAGCAGGCCGTCCACGCCGCCCAGGTCCACGAAGGCACCGTAGTCGGTCAGGTTCTTGACGATACCCTTGATTTCCATGCCTTCGGTCAGCGTCTCGAGCAGCTGCTCACGCTCGGCGCTGTTCTCGGCTTCCAGCACGGCGCGGCGGGAAACAACCACGTTGTTGCGCTTGGCATCGAGCTTGATGACCTTGAAGTCGAGCTCTTTGTTCTCAAGGTGCGTGGTGTCGCGCACCGGGCGGACGTCGACCAGGGAGCCCGGCAGGAAGGCCCGGATGCCCTTGAGGTCGACAGTGAAACCGCCCTTGACCTTGCCATTGATCACACCCTTGACTGCATCTTCCGCCTCGAAGGCCTTTTCCAGTTCCTTCCAGGCTTCAGCGCGCTTCGCTTTCTCGCGCGACAGGCGGGTTGCCCCGAAACCGTCTTCCACGGCGTCCAGCGCCACGTCAACCTCATCGCCTGCCGCGACTTCCAGCTCCCCGTTCTCGTTGTAGAACTGGGAAACCGGGATGATGCCCTCGGACTTGAGTCCCGCGTTGACCGTGACCCAGTCACTGTCAACGTCCACAACCGTGGCCTTGACAATGGACCCCGGCTGCATATCAATGTCTTTCAGGCTCTCTTCAAAAAGTTCCGCAAAGCTTTCGCTCATTGTGTGTCCTATGTGATCAATACCAAGCTCCCCGCGAGCCAGCCCTCCGGGGTCTGTTCACCATACACCCACGCACCGCCATGCTGGTCTCACGCGGCCCGCCGGCACTTTTCCAATAACAAAAAGGCGCTGTCAGGTACGGCCCGTTACTGCCAGGACCTGGTCCAGCACCTCGTCAATGGACAATCCGGTTGTTTCCACAACCTGCGCATCGTGCGCCGGTTTGAGCGGCGCTGTGGAACGGTTCATGTCCCGTTCATCCCGCGCCTGAATCTCTTTTACAAGGTCGGGGAGTCTAACATTCTCCCCCTGGGCCAGCAACTGCTCGTGCCGGCGCCGGGCCCGCTCCTCGGCTGAGGCAGTGAGGAAGATCTTGTGACTCGCATCCGGAAAAACCACCGTGCCCATATCGCGGCCGTCCGCCACCAGCCCCGGCGGCTGGCAGAAGTCGCGCTGGCGCTGCAGGAGCGCCTCGCGGACCGACGGGATGGCCGCCACACGCGAGGCACGGTCACCGCACTCCTCCGTGCGGATGGCGCCCGTTACCTCCTCGCCATCCAGAAAGACTCTAGCGGGCTCGTCGCCCGGACTGGGCTCAAAACGCACGTCCAGCGCCGCCGCCACCCCAGCCAGCAAAGTCTCGTCGTCGAAATCCACCGCCTGTTTCATGGCAGCCAGTGCCGTGAGGCGGTAGAGCGCGCCACTGTCCAGCAGATGCCAGCCCAGACGCCGCGCCAGGAGCTGGGTGATGGTGCCCTTGCCAGCGCCACCGGGGCCGTCCACGGCAATCACCGGTGCCTGTTCAGATGCTGTCATTGCGTCTCCTCGGAAGATTCAACCGTCAGCCCGACCTGGTTGGCCAGTGCCACAAAGCCCGGAAAGGAAGTAGCGACGTTCGCGCAGTCGTCAATGATCACCGGCCCGGATGCGCGCAGGGCCGCCACCGCGAAGGCCATGGCGATACGGTGGTCACCGTGGCTGTTGATCCGCCCGCCGCCGTAGGCACCACCCTGGATCAGGATCCCGTCCTCCCGGACCTCACTGACAACACCCAGAGCATCCAGCCCATCGGCCATGACCTGGATCCGGTCGCTTTCCTTGACCCGCAGTTCGGCGGCACCGGTCAGCTCGGTGCTGCCCTCGGCGTTCGCGGCCGCGACGAAAATCGCCGGGAACTCATCAATGGCCAGCGGGACCTGGTCCTCGGGAATGCGGATGCCCTTCAGCGGCGCATGGCGAACCCGCAGATCCGCCACCGGCTCACCGCCGGCCTCGCGTTCGTTATGCAACTCAATGGCCGCGCCCATCGCGCGCAGGATATTGACCACACCGATACGGGTCGGGTTGACGCCCACGTGGCGCAGCCACAGGTCCGAGTCCGGCGTAATGGCGGCAGCCACGATGAAGAAGGTGGCCGAGGAAATGTCCGCCGGCACATCGATAGAACAGGCGCTCAGGCGGCCACCGCCGGTCACACGCGCGGTCGGGCCGTCCTGCACCACGGGGTAGCCGAAGCCCTTGAGCATGCGCTCAGTATGGTCCCGGGTGGGCGCCGGCTCCGTCACCACGGTCTCACCCTCAGCATAGAGTCCGGCCAGCAGAAGGCAGGATTTGACTTGGGCGCTGGCCACGGGCAGTTCGTAATCAATACCTTTCAGCGGCTGGCCGCCGGCGATGTGCAGCGGGGGGCGACCACCCTCGCCCGTATCAATATGCGCTCCCATCAGCCGCAGCGGATCCGCTACCCGTGCCATGGGCCGGCGCGTGAGACTGGCATCGCCGGTCAGCTCGCTATCAAAGCGCTGCCCTGCCAGCAACCCAGCAAAAAGCCTCATGGCGGTGCCCGAATTGCCCACGTAGAGCGAACCATGGGGAGGCTGAAGCCCATTCAGGCCCACGCCGTGGATACGCACGAAGCCAGCATCCGGCCCCTCGATGGTTACCCCCATGTCACGGAAGGCCTGGAGCGTCGCGAGACTGTCCTCGCCCTCGAGGAAGCCAGAGACATCCGTTATGCCCTCAGCCAGGGCACCGAGCATGATGGCACGATGGGACATGGACTTGTCCCCGGGCACGCGGATGTCGCCCTGAACGGGACCGCCCGGCCGGGCGGTGTAGGTTACGGTCTGGTCGTTCATGGTGTTGAGATAGGCCTCACCGGAAAGGATTCGGGAAAAATGCTCGCGCGCCGCCTTGGCGCGGGTGAACACCTGCTGCAGACGTTGGCCGTCGCCGGCCTCGATGGCCGCACCGAGCTGGTCCAGATCACCACGGAAATGCCGCAGCGCTTCCAGCACCGCCTCGCGGTTCGCCAGGAAAATGTCCCGCCACATCACCGGATCACTGGCAGCGATGCGCGTGAAGTCCCGAAAGCCACCGGCGGCATAGCGGAAGATATCCTGGCTGTCGTCCTCGCCGGCCAGGGTATCCACCAGCGAGAAAGCGATCAGGTGGGGGAGATGACTGGTGGCGGCGAGGACCTCGTCATGCCGGGCGACGGACATGGTCAGAACCTCCGCCCCACAGGCCGACCAGAGGCGGCACACCTTCTCAAGCGCCCCGGCATCGGTTTCAGGTTCCGGGGTCAGGATCACCTTGTGCTCCCGGAACAGGTCCGGATCAGCAGCACCCACCCCGCTCTTCTCGGAGCCGGCGATCGGGTGGCCGGGAACAACTCTCGCGGGCAGTTCGCCGAAAACGCCACGCACATCCGCGAGGAACCCGCCCTTAACACTGCCCACATCCGTGAGCACCGCGCCCTCCGGCAAGGCATCACGGATCTGCGTCAGCACGGCGCGGTTGGCGCGCACGGGCACGGCCAGCACCACGAGATCCGCCCCCTGGACCGCGCGCGCCGCCTCCGTCTCGCTTTCATCGATCAGGCCCAGACGGCGCCCCTCCTCCAGAGGGCCCGGGCGCTCGTCACAGCCCACCACCGTGGCCACCAGCCCCCGGGCCTTCGCGGCCCGCGCCAGGGAACCGCCGATCAGCCCCAGGCCAATCACGACCATGCGCTGGAACAAAGGCGCGCCGCTGGCGGCCATCAGCCCAGCACCTTCTCCAGCGCCTCGAGACAGCGCCGGTTCTCGTGCTCGAGCCCGACCGACACACGCAGGTGCCGGGGCATGCCGTAAGCGCCCACAGGGCGGACAATGACACCCTCACGCAACAGTGCGTCATTCACTTCGTTGGCGTCCGTGCCGGTATCCAGGGCAATGAAGTTGGCAGCAGACGGGATGTAGTCCAGCCCCAGCCGGTCGAAGCCGCCTGCCAGTTGCTCCAGCCCTGCCCGGTTCACCTCGATGGCCCGGTCAATGTAGGCCTGGTCGTCGAGCACAGCCGTCGCCGCCGCCTGGGCAAGCGCATTGGCATTGAAAGGCTGGCGGACCCGATTGATAACGTCTGCAATCTCGGGGCTGGAGATGCCATACCCCATGCGCAGCCCCGCCAGGCCCCAGGCCTTGGAGAAGGTGCGCGAGACCACCAGGTTCGGGAACCCGCTGAGCCACTGGACGCCGTCCGCGTACTGGGGCCCCTGCAGGTACTCGCAGTAGGCCTCGTCCAGCACCACGATCACGTTCTCCGGCACCCGCTGGAGGAAGCGATACACCGCGTCTTTTTCCAAGACGGTTCCCGTGGGGTTATTCGGGTTGGCAACGAACACCACCCGGGTACGCTCGGTGATCGCCGCCGCCATGGCGTCCAGATCATGCCCCCAGTTCACGGCGGGCACCTTCACGTGATCCGCGCCGATGGCCTGGGTCACGATGGGGTAGACGGCGAAGGCATGCTCGGAATAGACAATTTCGGCGCCCGGCTCGGCAAAGGCGCGAGCCACCAGCTCAAGCACGTCGTTGGAGCCATTGCCAAAGGTCAGCATCTCCGGTGTCACGCTCAGGCGCTCCGCCAGGGTCTGGCGCAGTGTGTAGGCGGCGCCATCCGGGTAGCGGGTCACTTCAGGCAGGGCTTTTTCAACAGCCGCCGTCACGCGGTCACTGGGGCCGAGCGGGTTCTCGTTGCTGGCCAGCTTGACGATCCGCGCCGGATCCAGACCCAGCTCACGGGCCAGTTCATCCACCGGCTTGCCGGGCTGGTACGGCTGCAGGCCCTGCACCCCACGTGCGGCCAGTGCCTCGTAATCACAGCTCATCACAGCACCCCCATGGGATAGGAGCCCAGATGCTTCAGCTCCTGACTCTGGGCTTCGATCTCATCCAGCACCGCCCGGACGGCCGGCGCATCCCGGTGCCCGACGAAATCGATGTAGAACACATAGGCCCAGGTGGCGCTGGGCGAGGGCCGCGTTTCCAGTCGGGTCAGGTCGATCCCCTCGCGCTTGAACGGCTCCAGCAGCTCATAGAGCGCCCCCGGGCGGTTGCGTGTGGAGACCAGGATGGAGGTCTTGTCCTGCCCGCTGGGCGGCACCGCTTCGGTACCAATGATCAGGAAACGGGTGGTGTTGTCCGGGCGATCCTCGATGTTGCTGTGCGCGGGCTCGAGGCCATAGAGGGAGGCGGCCATGTCGCCGGCAATGGCGGCCGCGCCCTCTTCCTCACTGGCCAGGCGCGCGGCTTCACCATTACTGGAAACCTTGATGCGCTCGACCGCCGGCCAGTGACTGTCCAGCCATTTGCGGCACTGGGCGAAAGACTGCTGGTGCGAATAGATCCGCGTGATGCCGGCCTCGTCCTGGTCCGGGCGCCTGAGAAGATGGTGATGGATGCGCAGCTGCACCTCACCACAGATCTTCAGTGCCGACCCCATGAACATATCGAGGGTGTGATTGATCATGCCCTCGGTGGAGTTCTCCACCGGCACCACTCCGTACTGGGCGTTGCCGGACGCCACCTCGCGGAAGACATCATCGATGGCCGCCAGCGGTGTGCTGAGCACCGAATGACCGAAATGCTTGAGCGCCGCCGCCTGGGTGAAGGTCCCTTCAGGCCCCAGGAAGGCAATGGTCATGGGCTTTTCCAGCGCCAGGCAGGCGGACATCACCTCCCGGAACAGGCGCGCCATCTCTTCGTCCGCCAGCGGGCCCGGGTTACGCTCCCGCACGCGGCTCAGGATCCGGGCCTCACGCTCAGGGCGGTAGAACGCCACCTCTTCTCCCGGGTTGGCCTCCTGTTTCACCTCGGCCACGTCCCGGGCGCACTCGGCCCGTTCGCTGATCAGCCGCAGCAGGTCGTCATCGATCTGGTCAATGCGCTCGCGCAACCGGGCCAGGCGCGCCTCTTCGTCGCTCATGGTCAGCCTTTGTCTTTTTCGAATTCCGCCATGTAGTCAATCAGCGCCTCGATGCCGGCCTCCGGCATGGCGTTGTAGATGCTCGCGCGCATGCCGCCCACGGACCGGTGGCCCTTGAGGTTGAGCAGGCCGCGTGCCTCGGCGCCCTCAAGGAAGGCACTGTTGAGGCTGTCGTCCGCCAGAGTGAAGGGGACGTTCATCAGCGAGCGGTACTCCGGCTGCACCGGATTGGCGTAGAAGTCGCTCTCATCGATGAAACCGTAGAGGCGGTTGGCCTTGCGACGGTTGATGTCCGCCATGGCCTGGAGACCACCCTGGCGCTTGAGCCACTGGAACACCAGTCCGGCCAGGTACCACGCATAGGTGGGCGGCGTGTTGTACATGGAGTCCGCCTTGTCGTGAATGGCGTAATCCAGCATGGCCGGCGTGCCCTCGCGGGCATTGCCGATCAGATCCCGGCGCACGATCACGATGGTCAGCCCCGCGGGGCCGATGTTCTTCTGGGCGCCGGCGTAGATCATACCGAAGCGGCTCACGTCCACCGGCTCGGAGAGGATGGCCGAAGACCAGTCCGCTACCACGGGCACGTCGCCCGCCTCCGGAAAGCGGCTGTACGCCAGCCCGCCGATGGTCTCGTTGGGCGTGATGTGCAGATAGCGGGCGTCCGGGCGGGTGCGCCATTCAGCCGGGTCCGGCACATGGGTGTAGCCAGCGTCCTCGGAACTGGCCACTTCCTTAACGTCCGCCATCCGGCCCGCTTCGGCAATGGCCTTGCGCGACCAGACACCGGTATTGACGTAATCCACCGGGTCATTGGGCCCGGCCAGATTCAGCGGCACACCCGCGAACTGGCTGCTGGCGCCACCCTGCAGGAATAGCACCGCGTAATCATCCGGGATGCCCATCAGATCACGCAGATCCTGTTCCGCCTGCTGTGCGATGCTGACAAACGCATCACCGCGGTGACTCATCTCCATCACCGACAGGCCCTTGCCCTGCCAGTCCAGCATTTCATCGCGCGCCTGCGTCAGCACCTCCTCTGGAAGCGCTGCCGGGCCGGCGCAGAAGTTATAGGCTCGTGTCATGGGTCAGTCCTGTTCCCCGTTTTCGTCATCATCGTCACTGCTGTCCTCGATCCGCTGGATGCCCACCAGGCGCTCGTCATCACCGGTCATCCGGATCAGGCGCACGCCCTGGGTGTTGCGGCTGCTGATCGAGACATCCTCGATACCGGTGCGCACCAGGGTGCCCTGGTTGGTGATCAGCATGATCTCGTTCCCCTCAAACACCTGCAGCGCGCAGACCAGGTCACCGTTGCGCTCGGAGCGCTGCATCGCGATCACGCCCTGGCTGCCACGGCTGTAGGCCGGAAATTCACTCACCTTCGTGCGCTTGCCATAGCCGTGCTCGCTGGCCGTGAGGATATAGCCCTCGGGATCCGGCTGGATCAGCGAGACCACCTGTTCGCCGGCCTTGAGCCGGATGCCGCGCACACCACGGGCTGCCCGCCCCATCGAGCGCACCTGGTCCTCAGTGAAACGCACTGCCTTGCCGGAAGTGGCGAGCATCATGATCTCGGTGCTGCCATCGGTAATGACCGCACCGATCAGGTGGTCGCCCTCGTCCAGATTGGTGGCGATCAGACCGGAACTGCGCGGACGTGAGAAGTTCTCCAGCGGCGTCTTCTTGACCGTGCCGTTGGCCGTGGCCATGAACACGTAATGACCCTCGGTGTACTCGCGTACCGGAAGGAAGGTGGAGATGCGCTCATCATCGTCCAAGGGCAGGATGTTGACCATGGGCCGGCCACGGGAGTTGCGGCTGCCCTGCGGGATCTCGAACACGCGCAGCCAGTAGACCTTACCCTTGTCCGTGAAGCACAGGATGGTGTCGTGGGAGTTGGCCACCAGCAGCGTCTCGATGAAGTCCTCATCCTTCATGCTGGTGGCGGACTTACCACGGCCACCCCGGCGCTGGGCCCGGTAGTCCTCCAGCGGCTGCGTCTTGGCGTAGCCGTTGTGGGAGATGGTAACCACCAGGTCCTCTTCGTCGATCAGGTCCGCCGTGGTCAGATCCTGGCGCGAGCTCACGATCTCGGTACGGCGTTCATCGCCGTACTCGTCGCGGATTTTCTCGAGTTCCTCGCGGATCACCTGCATGAGGCGGTCCGGATTGCTCAGGATATCGATGAGATCCTCGATCTTCGCGAGGATTTCCTTGTACTCAGTGAACAGCTTCTCGGTCTCAAGACCGGTCAGGCGGTGCAGGCGCAGGTCGAGGATGGCTTGGGCCTGTTCCGGGGAGAGATTGTACTTCCCATCGCGCAGGCCATAGCCCTCCGGCAGGTCATCCGGACGGCAGGCATCGGCGCCGGCACGTGCGAGCATGTCGTTGACCTGCCCTGGCTGCCAGCCCTGGGCCAGAAGCTTTTCCTTCGCCTCGGCGGCACCCGGCGAGGCCTTGATCAGCTCGATCACCTCGTCGATGTTGGCCAGCGCCACGGAGAGCCCTTCCAGCACATGGCCGCGCTCGCGCGCCTTGCGCAGCTCATAGATGGTGCGGCGTGTGACCACCTCGCGCCGATGCAGCAGGAAGCGCTCCAGCATCTGCTTGAGGTTCAGGGTCTGGGGTTCACCGTCGACCAGGGCGACGCAGTTGATGCCGAACACATTCTCGAGCTGCGTGTTCTTGAACAGGTTGTTGACGATCACCTCGGGGTTCTCGCCCTTGCGCACCTCGATCACGATGCGGATGCCTTCCTTGCTGGACTCATCCCGCAGCTCGCTGATGCCCTCGAGGCGCTTTTCCTTGACCAGTTCCGCAATCTTCTCGATCAGCCGCGCCTTGTTCACCTGGTACGGCAGCTCATTGAAGATGATGGCATCCCGACCGGTCTTCTTATCATGCTCGATCTCGTGACGGGCACGCACGTAGATCCGACCGCGGCCGGTCCGGTATGCCTGAACAATGCCCGCGCGGCCGCTGATCAGACCCTCTGTGGGGAAGTCCGGCCCCGGAATGTATTCCATCAGGTCATCAACGGTGAGCGAGTCGTCGTCCACCAGTGCCAGGCAGGCCTCGACCACTTCCCGCAGGTTGTGCGGCGGGATGTTGGTGGCCATGCCCACGGCGATGCCGGAGGAGCCGTTGACCAGCAGATTGGGAACCCGGGTGGGCAGCACTTCGGGGATCTGCTCGGTGCCGTCGTAGTTGGGCACATAGTCGACGGTTTCCTTGTCCAGATCCGCCAGCAGCTCGTGAGCGAGCTTGCGCATCCGCACCTCGGTGTAACGCATCGCCGCCGCGTTGTCGCCATCGATGGAACCGAAGTTGCCCTGGCCGTCCACCAGCGTGTAGCGCAGGGAGAAGGGCTGAGCCATGCGTACGATGGTGTCGTACACGGCCGCGTCACCGTGGGGGTGATATTTACCAATGACATCACCCACCACACGGGCGGACTTCTTGTAGGCCTTGTTCCAGTCGTTGCCGAGCTCGTCCATGGCGAAGAGCACCCGGCGGTGCACCGGCTTGAGCCCATCCCGCACATCCGGCAGCGCACGCCCCACGATCACGCTCATGGCGTAATCCAGGTAGGACTGTTTGAGTTCTTCTTCGATGTTAACCGGCAGGATTTCTCTGGCTAGCTCTCCCATCGGGACGTCATCCTTCCTGTATTCTGGCGGTGGTCTGCGGCGTGCTGCCCGGGCACGCCAAAGCCGCCAATAATACCACAGAAAGGATGACCCCGGGGAATCGGCGTCTCCGGAATGGGCCCCGAACGGGGCCCGGAAGGATCAGGCGTCAGGCTCCCGCCAGTTCGTCGGTACGCGCCGCCATAATGAAGTCATTGCGGTGCAGCCCGCCGATCTTGTGGGTCCACCAGGTGACCGTCACCTTGCCGTATTCGGTGGTAATCATCGGGTGGTGATCCACTTCCTCGGCCAGCTCACCCACCTTATTGGTAAAGGCCAGTGCCTCGGCAAAGTTCTTCAGCTTGAAGGTCCGCTCCAGCTGCTCTTCACCGTTACGGGTGACCGTGGTCCAGTCAGGCACCTCCGCCCCCAGCTCCTTTTTCTCCTGTTCCGTGGCCAGTGGCGAATCCTTGCTGCAGGCTTCACAGGTCTGCTTTGTCAGGTCGCTCATGATGCCTTCTCCCATTCTGTTTGTGTCGCCACCCCATCATCACGCGTTGCTGCAGCAGCGTAAAGGTGGAAGAGATGCTTCCAGGCCCCTTGCCCCACCCCCAAACAGCCCCCACAGTGGTTCTGTGAAGGAGTTCTTCACCCACCGATCCGTAGAGGAGAGGCTCCATGAACAACCCGCACTTCACCATGCCGAAGGTTCGCATCGTGGTCGCCGACGCCAGCCGTGCGCGCCTGTTCACCACCGATTCCCCCAAGGGCGACTTCACGGAGGTGGACACCCTGCTCAACCCCGAGGCCCGACTGCACGACGGCGACCTGACCACCGACCGGCCCGGTCGCCAGGCGGATGACATGCATGGTGGCCGCAGCGCTATGGAGGAACACAGCGAACCGAAAGAGGTGGAGGCTCAGCGCTTTGCCAAGGAGCTTGCAGAGACTCTTGAGCAGGCCCGCAAGCAAGGGGAAGTGGAGAAACTCTATATTGCCGCGCCACCCAGATTCCTGGGCGAACTGCGTAAGCACATGAAGCCGGAACTCAAGGCGATCATCGCGGAGGAGATCGGGAAGGATTTTTCCCAGATGAACGCCCGGGAACTGCGCAGGCACTTCCCGGAACGCATCAAGTAGGAGGAGCTGCCCCCTACAGGGAACGGCCCTTGGAGGCGGCGATACGCAGGCGGAGGGCATTCAGCTTGATGAAGCCTTCCGCGTCCTTCTGGTCATAGGCGCCCTCGTCTTCCTCAAAGGTCGCAACCTTCTCATCGAAGAGCGAATCCTCTGAGCGACGGCCCAGAACCTCTACGTTGCCCTTGTAGAGCTTGAGGCGCACATCGCCGTTGACGGGCCCCTGGGTCTCGTCAATCAGGGCCTGCATGGCGCGGCGCTCGGGGGCCCACCAGTAGCCGTTGTACACCACTTCCGCATAGCGCGGCATGATGCTGTCCTTCAGGTGGGCCACTTCCCGGTCCAGGGTAATGGACTCAATGGCGCGGTGCGCCTTGAGCATGACGGTGCCACCCGGCGTCTCGTAACAGCCACGGGACTTCATGCCCACGTAACGGTTCTCGACGATGTCGATGCGGCCGATGCCGTTATCGCCCGCCACTCTGTTCAGGTACGACAGCACCTCGTGGGGCTTCATGCGCTCGCCGTTGATGGCCACGATGTCACCGTTCTCGTAGGAGACGTCCAGAATCGTGGGCTCATCCGGCGCCTGCTCGGGCGATACACTCCAGCGCCACATGTCGTCCTCGGCCTGCGCCCAGGGGTCCTCCAGCACTTCACCCTCATAGGAGATATGCAGAAGGTTGGCGTCCATGGAGTAAGGCGACTTGCCCTGCTGCTTTTCCACCGGAATGCCGTGGTGGTCGCAGTAGTCCAGGAGCTTCTGGCGGGAGTTGAGGTCCCACTCACGCCAGGGAGCGATCACCTTGATGCCAGGCTTGAGCGCGTAGGCGCCCAGCTCAAAGCGCACCTGGTCGTTGCCCTTGCCGGTGGCGCCATGGGCAATGGCATCCGCCCCCGTCTCGTTGGCGATCTCCACCAGGCGGCGGGCGATCAGTGGCCGGGCAATGGAAGTACCCAGCAGGTACTCACCCTCGTAGACGGTGTTGGCACGGAACATCGGGAAGACGTAATCCCGCGCGAACTCCTCACGCAGGTCCTCGATGTAGATTTCCTTCACGCCCAGGCCCTTGGCCTTCTCACGCGCGGGCTCGACTTCCTCGCCCTGACCGATATCGGCAGTGAAGGTCACCACCTCGCAGTCGTAGGTTTCCTGGAGCCATTTGACGATGACGGAGGTATCGAGCCCCCCGGAGTAGGCCAGAACGACCTTGTTGATGTCTGACATCGCTGTTTCGCCTTATCCGGAATTCATGAACGCCGGGCTACCACGCGGCACCCGGGCCTGTTGATCGGTGGAGGGTATTTTACGGCAAGGGCGGGGTCCGGAGCCAATCCGGGTTCAGTCGACGATCACCAGATCCTTGCGCTGGGCCTGGGTCACCACCGGATCGGCTTCATCATCATCGTTTTCCCGTTCCAGCCGCACCGTGGCACGGCGGTGCCTCGGGCCGGGCGTTTCGACGCCGGCAACCGGATAGCGGTCCCCGTGGAAGCGCGTCACCAGCTGATCCTCCGGAACGCCCTGGTCCTGAAGATAGCCAGCCACCGCCTCCGCCCTCGCCTCCGAAAGCTCACGGTTGCGCAGAGGGGTGCCGATACTGTCCGTATGCCCATCCACGTAGACTTGCGTGATCCGGTCATCGGCTTTCACGTACAGGGCCACGTCATCAAGGCGCTCACGGGCTTCCTGGCTGAGTTTGGACTTGTCCAGATCGAACAGGACCACGGTGCGCTGGACCTGATCGTAGTTCACCGGCAGCAGCTCACTCTGACAGCGGCGGAAAGACTGGTGGGGACTGCCATAGTTGACATGATTGAGCCGAACCCGCACCGGCCGATCGCTCTGACGCGCCCGGCGCGTGAAGGTGGGCCTGCGCCCCTCCCGAAGGCTCGCAAGCATCCGCTCGCTGGTGCCGGAGGAAAGCTCCACGGGCCGGTCATGGTTATCCTCAACCCGGACATACCCCAGATCATCCACTGGCTTACCTGCTTTCCAGGAAGGCTGCTCGATCACCAGCGCTGCCTCACCAGCGCGCATGGGATTGCGGACAGGCTGCAGAAAGAAGCGCAGTGACTCCCCGGCACGGTGATAGAACACCGCCTCGCCATAACCGGGGACCGGATGCGTCAGCGTGCACGCAAAGATTGAATCCGAGAGGATCCAACGGCTGTTTTCGATGCCGGCAGAGAATGTCGTGCCCAGGGCGCCCGAGGGCAACCCGGCCATGACCAGCACGGCGACAATCCAGTGACGTGATTTCATGGTAATTGGAACCATTGTTCTGACGCTTCACCCCCGGGTATCGGCAGCAAGCACCGGAACTTGAGCCCCGGATCTTCTGGTATACTTCGCGCCATGACTGACACGCTGACACTGATCCGACCCGACGACTGGCACCTGCATGTCCGAGATGGTGACCTCATGCGCCAGGTGGTTCCCGCCTCGGCACGACGCTTCGGACGCGCCATCATCATGCCCAATCTGACACCGCCGGTCACCACGGCAGCTCAGGCCCTGGATTACCGTGAGCGGATCCGCAGCGCTGTGCCGGCCGGCAGCGCGTTTGAGCCACTGATGACGCTCTACCTCACGGACAATACCACGCCGGACATGATCCGCGAGGCGGCCCGTGCAGGCGTGGTGGCCTGCAAGCTCTACCCGGCGGGCGCCACCACGAACTCCGACTCCGGCGTCACCGACATCCGTCATATTGATGCCGCCCTGGAAACCATGGCGGAAGAGGGCCTGCTGCTGCTCACCCATGGTGAAGTGACCCGCCCCGAAGTCGATATCTTCGACCGGGAAAAGGTCTTCATCGACGAGGTCCTGGCGCCCCTTCTCGAACGGCTTCCCCGGCTGCGGGTGGTCATGGAGCATATTACGACGGCGGACGCCGCTGACTTCGTCAGATCCAGAGAGCGCAACCTGGGAGCCACCATCACGCCCCAGCACCTGCTGTTCAACCGCAATCACCTGCTGGTGGGCGGCATCCGGCCACATTTCTACTGCCTACCGATCCTCAAGCGCCAGCGTCATCAGCAGGCGCTGCAGGAAGCCGCCACCAGTGGTGATCCCCGGTTCTTTCTGGGCACGGACTCCGCGCCCCATGACCGCCACCGCAAGGAAACGGGCTGCGGCTGTGCGGGCTGCTATTCAGCCTACGCAGCCATCGAGCTCTATGCCCATTTCTTTGAGCAAGCCGGTGCCCTGGAGCGCCTGGAAGGCTTCGCTTCCCTGCATGGAGCGGACTTCTACGGGCTGCCGCGCAATACCGGCCGCATCACCCTGCGCCGTGAACCGCACCCGATTCCCGATGTCCTCCATGAAGATGGTCACCCCATTGTGCCCCTGAATGCCGGCGACACCCTGAACTGGCGGATCGACGACGGGGAGAGCCCGGAGTGAGCAGCCATGAGCCAACACCGACACTGATGCAGCAGCGCTTCCGGGGATTCCTGCCGGTTGTGGTGGACGTAGAGACCGGAGGCTTCAATGCCGCCACCGACGCGCTGCTCGAAATCGCCACGGTCCTGCTGGAAATGGATGACGAGGGCTGGCTCTACCCGGGCGAACGCATCCAGTACAACGTCCAGCCCTTTAAAGGCGCGAACCTGGAAAAAGCCGCGCTCCAGTTCACGGGCATCGATCCCGGCAACCCCCTGCGCGATGAACGGCCGGAACTGGAAGCCATGCGCGGCACCTTCCAGTCCATCCGCCAGGCCGTGCGCCGCAACCAGTGCAAGCGCGCCGTGCTGGTCGGCCACAACGCCACCTTTGATCTCGGCTTTGTAAAGGCCGCTTCGGATCGCCAGAACATCAAGCGCAACCCCTTCCACCCCTTCTCGACCTTTGACACGTCAGCCCTGTCCGGTCTCGCGCTGGGTCACACGGTCCTTGCGGAAGCGTGCCGCCTGGCCGGCATTGAGTTCGACAACAAAGAAGCCCACTCCGCGCTGTACGACGCGGACAAGACGGCCGAACTGTTCTGCCTGATCGTGAACCGCTGGAAGTCTCTGGGAGGATGGCCACCGCCGTCACCCGGCGAAGCCTGAAACAGGAAAGGGAAAGGCGCCCCCAGTTGCCGGGAGCGCCTATCACGCCGGGATCAGCCGCCGACGAACTTGATCATGACACCCGCCGCCACGGCGGAGCCGATCACACCGGCCACGTTCGGGCCCATGGCGTGCATCAGGAGGAAGTTCTGATGGTTCTCCTCCAGACCCACCTTGTTGGATACCCGGGCCGCCATCGGCACTGCGGAAACCCCGGCTGAGCCGATCAGCGGGTTGATCTTCTCCTTGGTCAGCGCATTCATGAGCTTGGCCATGAGAACACCACACATGGTACCCACCGCGAAGGCCCCGATACCCAGCACCAGGATACCCAGCGTCTGGGTGTTCAGGAACGCCTCGGCGGCCATCTTGGAGCCAACCGCGAGACCGAGAATGATCGTCACGGCGTTGATCAGCGAGTTCTGCACCGTGTCGCTCAGACGCTCGACCACGCCGCATTCCTTCATGAGGTTACCGAAGCAGAACATGCCCAGAAGTGGTGTTGCGTCCGGCAGGAACATGCCCGTCAGAACCAGGATGCAGACCGGGAACAGGATCTTTTCCAGCTTACCGACCTCACGCAGCTGACTCATCTTCAGCTTGCGCTCCTCGGGAGTGGTGAACGCTCGCATGATGGGCGGCTGAATCAATGGCACGAGGGCCATGTAGGAATAGGCCGCAACCGCGATCGCCCCCAGAAGGTGCGGCGCCAATATGCTGGACACATAGATGGAGGTGGGACCATCGGCACCACCGATGATACCAACGGCCGCAGCCTCGGCCACGGAGAACTCCATCAGGCCACTCGAGTTGAGCAGCGCCGCGCCCAGTACCGTGGCGAAGATGCCGAACTGGGCGGCAGCCCCGAGGAGCATTGTCTTGGGGTTGGCCAGAAGCGGGCCGAAATCCGTCATGGCCCCGACGCCCATGAAGATCAGAAGGGGCGCAACGCCGCTTCCGATCGCCACCGCATAGAACGACTGGATGATCCCCGGAGAATAGCCCGCGTCCGTCGCCACCTGTTTGGCGCTCAGGGCAGTCTCCGCATCCATGTTCTTATAGGCTTCAATGAAGGATTTGATGACCTCGGGGGTGACCCGCTGCCCCATGTCAAAGCTGACATCCATCACAGAAGCAAGTGCCGCGAGCACCTTGGGCGACTCACTGTAGATGGCCGCCTCAATCGCGCTCTGGGCCAGCCCCGCCTCCGGAAGGTTGGCGAGGATGGTACCGAAACCGATCGGTACGAGGAGCAGTGGCTCAAACTTCTTGTTGATTGCCAGGTAGAGCAGCACCAGGCCCACCACGATCATCGTGAGCGCGCCCGGCGTCAGATTGTACAGACCGCTACCGGTCCATAGAGTCATAAGGTTGTCCATGCCGTACAGCCCTTCTTATCCCAGAGTCAGAAGTTCGTCGCCAACGGCCACGCTGTCGCCGACCTTGACGGTAACGGAGCCGACCGTACCGGAACGATCCGCCTTTACCTCGGTCTCCATCTTCATGGCCTCGAGAATGATCAGCACATCGCCCTCATTGACCTGTTGGCCGGGGCTCACATGAACCTTGAAGATGTTGCCGGCCAGCGGCGCGGAAACAGGTTCACCCCCACCCGCGGGCACTGGCGCCTGGCCTCCTCCGGCCGCAGCCTGGGGCTGGCCACCGCCCTGCGCGGGCTGGATGTTGGTGATGTCGCCACCATCGGCAACTTCCACCACATAGGACTGCCCCTCCACCGTGACCGTATAGGTCTCGGGCTCACCGGGCGCAGCCGGTTTGGTGGCTTCCTCGCCGGTCGGTACCGGTTCAAAGGCTTCCGGGTTACCGCGATTCTCCAGGAACTTCAGACCAATCTGCGGGAAAAGCGCATAGGTCAGGACATCATCCACCTCGTTCTCAGCAATGGTGAAGCCCTTGTCCTTCGCTTCCTGACGGAGCTCGTCGGTCAGACGCTCCATTTCGGGCTCGATCAGGTCAGCCGGACGGCAGGTGATCGGCTCGCCGCCTTCCAGCACCTTCTGCTGCAGCTCCTTGTTGCAGTCCGCCGGGGCGGCGCCGTATTCACCCTTGAGCACGGCGGAGGTTTCCTTGGAAATGGACTTGTAGCGCTCGCCGGTCAGCACGTTCAGCACCGCCTGGGTGCCTACGATCTGGGAGGTCGGCGTGACCAGCGGAATGTAGCCCAGATCCTCGCGCACGCGCGGGATCTCGGACAGCAGCTCGTCCATTTTGTCGCTGGCGTTCTGCTCCTTGAGCTGACCTTCCATGTTGGTAAGCATGCCGCCCGGCACCTGGGCCACCAGGATGCGGGAATCCACACCGCGCAGCGAGCCCTCAAACTTGGCGTACTTCTTGCGGACTTCGCGGAAGTACTTGGCAATGTCTTCAAGAAGCTCGATATCCAGACCGGTTTCGCGGTCGGTGCCCTGCATCATGGCCACTACGGACTCGGTAGGTGAGTGCCCGTAGGTCATGCTCATGGAGGAAATAGCGGTGTCCACCCGGTCAACACCCGCCTCGGCCGCCTTGATGATGCTGGCGGTCGACATGCCGGTGGTGGCATGGGAATGGAACTGGATGGGAATATCGAGTTCCTTCTTGAGGCGACTCACCAGGTCGTAACAGACATAGGGCTTCATGAGCCCGGCCATGTCCTTGATCGCGAGGGAATCCGCGCCCATGGACTCGATCTTCTTGGCCAGATCCACCCACATCTCAATGGTGTGGACCGGGCTTACGGTGTAGGAGATGGTGCCCTGGGCGTGCTTGCCGGTCTCCTTCGTGGCCTGGATCGCGGTTTCCAGATTGCGCGGGTCGTTCATCGCGTCAAAGATCCGGAAGACATCCACGCCATTCTCGGCAGCACGTTCCACAAAGCGCCGAACCACATCGTCCGCGTAATGACGGTAACCAAGGAGGTTCTGGCCCCGCAGCAGCATCTGCTGGCGGGTATTGGGCATGGCCTTTTTCAACTCCCGGATCCGCTCCCAGGGATCCTCACCCAGATAACGGATGCAGGAGTCGAACGTGGCGCCGCCCCAGGATTCCACCGACCAGAAGCCGACCTGATCGAGCTTCTCGGCGATCGGCAGCATGTCGTCCAGTCGCATGCGGGTCGCGAACAGGGACTGGTGCGCGTCACGCAGCACCAGATCCGTGATCCCCAGCGGTTGTTTGCTATCTGTCATCGTTCTGACCTTTTTTATCTCGTATTGGGTTCCCGGCCGCGCTTACGCGCGGCAGCTCATTGCCGGCGACGAGCCCGGTGCCTGGCAACAGCTTCGGAAATGGCCGTCTTGAGTTTCGGGTCTTGCATGGGATCAGCACCCCCTGATCCGCCACCCGTGGGGCGCGGTGGCTCCGGGGGCGCGATGCGGCCCGCAATGCGGGACATCAGCATGGTGACGAACACCAGAATGATCAGAAAGGAAAACACGAACCCCATGCCAACCAGCATCAGGTCCACAGCCCCCTGCATCACTTCATCCATGGAAATCACCTTTAAGCGGGATTCATTGATTGCGAAACCGACTCAGAGACTTCGCAAAATCTGCCACAATTTACAGTTTCTCGCTCCGCCGGGCAATGAAAAACCCCGTCGCCCAGCCGCAGCGCCGCGTTTTATACCCACAAATTCAGATGATTGCAAGCTAAGGATTGATAAACCGCAAGTCGTTCCAGCCAAGGCGGACAGGAAAGGAAGATGGCAGGCGTATTACAGTCAGGATCACAGACGACGATTCTCACCGCCCAGCAATACGTTACTGCTCAGTCTGATTGAACAGGTTCTGATACTGAATGGCAGAGTTTTGAATTGGTGCGGCTGGGAGGATTCGAACCCCCGACCCCGTGGTTCGTAGCCACGTGCTCTATCCAGCTGAGCTACAGCCGCTTATACAGGCAGGTTTTTCTGAGAAAGACTGATACCACTCTGGCATCAGTCCTGAATCTGGTGCGGCTGGGAGGATTCGAACCCCCGACCCCGTGGTTCGTAGCCACGTGCTCTATCCAGCTGAGCTACAGCCGCAAGTAATGGCGGAGAGGGAGGGATTCGAACCCTCGGTACGCGCAATGCGTACGGCTCCTTAGCAGGGAGCTGGTTTCAGCCACTCACCCACCTCTCCTTTGGAACGCGGCGTATACTACCATATGTGACGCGTTTTCATAGGGTTGACGCGAAATTTCATGGCAGCCGCCGCACAGGACCGGATTCACTCGCGTTCCGGCTCGTCCTCGTCCTGCTCCTGCTGGATGCGCTGATAGATCTCCTCCCGGTGCACGGCCACTTCCTTCGGCGCATTCACGCCGATACGCACCTGGTTTCCCTTGACGCCGAGAACGGTCACAGTCACCTCATCACCGACCATGAGTGTCTCGCCGACGCGACGTGTCAGAATCAGCATTTCCCAAACTCCTTGTTCCGTTTTAACCGCTTTCCGGTTATACGCCCCACTGCCCCTTCCGGCTCAGTCGCGAGACGCTCCCCCGTGTCGTTTTCAGTTCGGCTTCCTAATTATTGGAGCCTGCACGCGTTTTCGCCAGTCATGTTTTGTTATGATTATTCAGCTTTCTTCCCGGATTTCAGCCTCTTCAAGGCCGAATGCGCTGTGCAGCGTGCGCACTGCCAGCTCCAGGTATTTCTCGTTGATCACCACCGATATCTTGATTTCGGAGGTCGAGATCATCTGGATATTGATGCCTTCAGCGGAAAGCGCATCGAACATCCTTGAGGCAACGCCCGCATGGGAGCGCATCCCCACACCTACAATGGATACCTTGGCAATGTGCTCGTCGCCCTGTACAGCCTGTACGTCGAGATCACGCCCCAGGTTCTCCAGAAGTTCCAGCGACTGACGGTAGTCGTTCCGGTGAACCGTGAACGTGAAGTCGGTGCGGTTATCCGACCCGACGTTCTGGACGATCATGTCCACTTCGACACCCGAATCACTGACCGGCTTGAGGATGCGTGAAGCAACGCCGGGAACGTCCGCCACACCCACCACCGTCAGCTTGGCTTCATCGCGGTTGAACGCGATGCCCGAGACCACTGGCTTTTCCATATCATCCTCGTCATCAAAGGTGATCAGGGTTCCGGGGCCCTCCTTGAAGCTGGAAAGCACCCTCACCGGTACGTTGTACTTGCCGGCAAACTCCACGGAACGGATCTGCAGCACCTTGGAGCCCAGGCTGGCCATCTCCAGCATCTCCTCGAAGGTGATGGTCTCAAGACGGCGAGCACCGTCCACGATCCGCGGATCCGTGGTGTAGACGCCATCCACATCGGTGTAGATATGGCATTCGTCGGCCTTGAGCGCAGCCGCAAGCGCCACGGCTGTAGTGTCCGAGCCACCACGACCAAGGGTGGTGATGTGACCTTCCTCGTCCATACCCTGGAAGCCGGCCACTACCACCACTCGGCCCGCATCCAGATCGCCACGCATATTGTGTTCGTCAATGTCCTGGATACGGGCCCGGGTGTGGGAGCTGTCCGTGGTGATGCGGACCTGGCCCCCAGTGTACGAGCGCGCATCCACACCCCGCTTGAGCAGGGCCATGCTCAGAAGCGCAATGGTCACCTGTTCGCCGGTCGAAACCAGGACGTCCATCTCGCGCGGATCCGGATCGTCCATCACCTGGTTGGCCAGATCAATCAATCGATTGGTCTCACCACTCATGGCCGAAACCACAACCACCACGTCATCCCCGCCCTCACGGGCGGCCTGGAGCTGATCCGCAACCGCCTCGATGCGGTCAACCGAACCGACGGACGTGCCACCGAATTTTTTTACGTACAACGCCATGCGTGCGTATTCCTTGTCCGAACGGATTAAATGAATCCCGGTTCACTGCTAGCGCCGGACGAATTATAGCCCTGTTTGGGCGGCTGTACAGGTAGGGATAGCCCTTAGGCCCTCACCCCCCTGAATTCTCGCGCACCCAGTTCTCCACGGCGGCAATCGCCTCGGGCAGGCCCTCCGGGTCACTGCCGCCCCCTTGTGCCATGTCAGGACGGCCACCACCCTTACCGCCGACCTTCGGTGCAATGGCCTGCATAAGGTCACCCGCCTTGAGCTGGCCAGTGAGATCCTTGGTCACGCCAGCCACGAGTGTGACCTTGCCTTCGGCCGCAGCCCCCAGCAGCACCACGGCGCTGCCGAGTTTGTTCCTGAGCTGGTCGACGGTTTCCATCAGGGCCTTGCGGTCGGCTCCCTGCATGTCTGCAGCCACCACCTTAACGCCATTGACGTCCACGGCGCTGTCCGCAAGATCACTGCCGGCGGCACTGGCAAGCTTGCCCTTGAGCTGCTCCACTTCCTTCTCCAGCTGGCGATTGTACTCCACCAGGGATTCCACGCGTTCGACCGCAGATTCAGGCGCTCCCTTGACCAGCGCCGCAATGCGCCCGAGACGGGCCTCCTGCTCGCGGTCATGGGCGAGGGCCGATTCACCGGTCAGCGCCTCTATGCGGCGCACGCCGGAGGAAATGCCGGTTTCCGTAACAATGCGGAAGAGGCCGATATCGCCGGTGCGCTCAACATGGGTGCCACCGCAGAGCTCGATGGAGAACCCCTCTGTTCCCATGGACAGCACCCTGACAGTGTCTCCGTACTTCTCACCGAAAAGCGCCATGGCGCCCATGGTCTTCGCCGTATCCATATCCGTGACGCGGGTTTCCACTGCCGTGTTCGCGCGGACCTGTTCGTTGACCATCCGCTCGATACGCGCCAGCTCCTCGCCGGTTACCGCCTCGAAGTGGGAGAAGTCGAAGCGGAGCCGCTCGGCATTCACCAGCGAGCCTTTCTGGGCTACATGTTCGCCCAACACCGTCCGCAGGGCTGCGTGCAGAAGATGGGTGGCGGAGTGGTTGAGCGCCGTATGGGCCCGGCGCTCACCGTTCACCTCGGCATGCAGGGCCATACCCGGCTCAACCGTACCGGCGACGACCCGACCAATGTGTAGATGGTGGCCATCCTCTTTCTGGGTGTCCTCTACCTCAAAACGGCCGCCGGACCAGCTCAGCACACCGGTATCGCCCACCTGGCCGCCGGATTCGCCGTAGAAGGGCGTACGATCCAGCACCACCACGGCCCGTTCGCCCACGCCCGCAGCACGGCGCTCACCATCAACGAGCACGGCCCGGACCTCGCCCTCGTCCTCGAAATTGCCGTAACCAGTGAAATCGGTCTGGCCGTCAAGGCTGAGCCCGGCGTTGTAGTCCATGCCAAACTTGCTCGCCGCCCGTGCGCGTTCACGCTGCGCCTCCATGGCCTTCTCGTAGCCTTCATGGTCCAGCGTCAGGCCGCGCTCCCGGGCGATGTCGTTGGTCAGGTCCACCGGGAAGCCGTAGGTGTCGTAGAGGGTAAAGACAGTCTCTCCGGGAATCTCACTGCCGCTGAGCTGGGCAATATCATCCTCCAGCAGCCTCAGGCCCTTTTCCAGGGTCCGGGCGAACTGTTCCTCCTCCTGCTTGAGGATCTTCTCGATCTGCGGGCGTGCCCGGGTCAGCTCCGGATAGGCCTCGCCCATCAGCGCTTCAAGCGGCTCTATGAGCTTGTGAAAGAAGGGGCCGGTGGCACCCAGTTTGTTGCCGTGGCGGACCGCGCGGCGGATGATCCGGCGCAGCACGAAGCCGCGCCCCTCGTTCGAGGGCATCACGCCGTCGGCAATCAGGAAGGCGCAGGAACGGATATGGTCGGCGACCACACAGACCGATGCCTGATCCTTGTCCACGCCCCCCAGCTGTTCGGAAACCGACCCCAGCAGGGACTGGAACAGGTCGATCTCATAGTTGCTGTGCACGCCCTGCAGCACGGCGGCGATGCGCTCAAGGCCCATGCCGGTGTCCACGGACGGGCTCGGCAGATCATGCATCACGCCATCGGCAGTGCGGTTGAACTGCATGAAGACGATGTTCCAGATCTCGATGTAGCGGTCGCCGTCCTCATCCTCACTGCCGGGCGGGCCACCGGCCACGTCCGGACCATGGTCGTAGAAGACCTCGGAGCAGGGACCACAGGGGCCGGTATCACCCATGGACCAGAAGTTGTCGGACTTGTAGGGCACGCCGTCCTCGTCGCCGATACGGATGATCCGGTCCGCGGGCACCCCGATCTCCTCATTCCAGATCCGGTAGGCATCCTCATCGGTCTGATAGACCGTGACCCAGAGTTTTTCCGCGGGCAGGCCCAGCCACTGCGGGTCAGTCAGGAAGGTCCAGGCAAAGTTGATGGCGTCGCGCTTGAAGTAATCGCCAAAGCTGAAGTTGCCCAGCATCTCGAAGAAGGTGTGATGACGCGCCGTGTAGCCCACGTTCTCGAGGTCATTATGCTTGCCGCCGGCGCGCACACAGCGCTGGGAGGAAACCGCACGGGTGTAGCCCCGGTCCTCGCGCCCCAGGAAGGCGTCCTTGAACTGGTTCATGCCCGCGTTGGTGAACAGCAGGGTTGGGTCGTCCGCCGGCACGAGCGAACTGCTGGGAACAATGGTGTGGCCGTTCTGACGGAAATACTCCAGAAACGCACTGCGCAGCTCGGCTGTTTTCATAGCGGACTCGGACCCATTCTCTTGGTGATGAGGATTGCATTGACTCTGAAGGCGACACTCTAACACAGCCGAAAAAAGCCGGGGAACGCGCCATACGGGGACCGCATCACGCCGCGGGCAACCCGCCGCCTCGCCGCGCCAGCCCTGAGCCGGTACAATACCGACCACCTCCAGCAACAGCCGTGACCCTGATGAACAGCGCCCCCGCAACCTCCGACTCGCACCCTCCGGCCCCGATCTGGCGCCGGCTGATGGCCATGCTCTATGACAGCCTGCTGTGCATTGCGCTGGTCTTTGTGGTCACAGCGGTCTACACCGGCCTGCACAAGCTGCTGATCAACATCGGCCTTTTCAGCGACCGCTACGCCACCATAGCGGAGCCCGGGGGCAGCATCGGGTATGATCCGGTACTGACGCTGGTGCTGGCCGGCAGCCTGTGGCTGTTCTTTGGGTTCTTCTGGCGCCGTGCAGGCCAGACGCTGGGCATGCAGACCTGGCGGATCCGGGTCGAGAACGCGGACGGATCCGTGGTCAGCTGGAGCCAGGCTTTACTGAGGATCGTTGCAGGCGTTTTGAGCTGGGCAACCTTCGGGCTTGGCTGGCTGTGGCAGTGGCTGGACCCGCAGCACCGGAGCTGGACGGATCGCCTGTCGGGAAGCCGCACGGTGCAGCTGCCGAAAAGGAACAAAAAGCAGTAAACGGCGTCATCCTGCCCGGCGCAGCAGCACCACACCGATGCTCCCGGCAATCGCAATCGGCACGATGGTGGCCAGCGCGGGGCTGAAGCCGTAGACCAGACTCATGGGCCCAAGCAGGTCCTGGGTGTACTTGAAGCCGAGCCCGGCCAGCAGCCCACAGAAGATCCGGAACCCCATGGTGACCGAACGCAACGGTCCGAAGACAAAGGAAATGGCGAGCAGCACCATGGCGGCGGTCCCCAGCGGCTGCAGGGTCTTCTTCCAGAGCGCCAGCCAGTAGTCGCTGGCATTCAGCCCCTGGTTCTCCATATAGGTGGCGTAGGTATAGAGGCCACTGATCGCCAGCCGATCCGGCCTCACGGTCAGAACACTGAGCACATCGGGCGAGAGGCCATTCTCCCACCGGAACGTGTCCTGCTCCTCCGTGCTCACGGACTGCTCCCGGATCCGGGAGTGGCTCACATCGTGCAGCAGCCAGTAATCGCCCTGGTATTCCCCGCGTTTGGCATAGAGGGCCTCCTCCAGCCACTCGTCCTCACCGAAACGGAACAGGGAAACGCCATGGAGTTCGCCATTGGGCAGCACCGTGTTGAAATGCATGAAGACATCGTCCTCGCGGTGCCAGAACCCATGGGTTGCCGCGGCCTGCCCTCCGTGCCGGGCGACTGCCTTGTTGCTCTGGGCGGCCTGCTCCAGCGGCGGGGCCACAAAATCCCCGATCAGCAGGCTGATTACAACCACCACCAGCGCCGGCTTCATGGCGGACCAGGTAACACGCCCCAGCGAAACGCCAGCGGCCCGGATCACCACCAGCTCGGAATTGTTCGCCAGCTGTCCCAGGCCCACCAGGGCCCCCATGAATGCGGCCAGCGGCAGAAACTCATAGATCCGCCGTGGCAGGGTATAGAGCATGAAGAGGAAAGCCTCCCACGCCTGGTAGTCGTTGACCGTATCCTCCAGCTCCGCGATGTAGGCGAACACGAAATCCAGTGACTGCACCACCAGAAGCACCAGAAGGATGGCGGCGGCCACCACCCGCATGATGTAGCCGTCAATCAGACGCATGGCGCACCCCCGCAGCCCTGCGCAGCCGCATTGCAGGCCACCCCAGCATTGCCACACCCAGGGCGAGAAAGGCGCCATGCACAGCCCAGAGCCCCGCACTGGCCGGAACCTGACCCGAGGCAATGGCATCCCGCCCCAGAATCAGAACGCCCAGATAACTGATGAACACCAGAATCCCCGGCAACAGATGGAAGAAACGGCCCTGGCGTGGATTCACCCGGCTCAGCGGAATGGCGAGGACCGTGATCACCAGAACCAGCAGCGGCAGAGACAGACGCCAGTGGACCATGGCCTGGTCGGCACGTGCATCAGACGCCATGAGCGCCAGTGTGGACTGCCCTTCCCGGGACCCCCCTGAGCTCACGCCCCCGGGCGACTCGATCCTGAGCCCGTAATCCTCAAAGGTCATGGCATCGAATTCCGCCCCGCCCGGGCGCCCCTCAAAACGGACGCCCTCATGCAACACCAGGAAACGCTCACCATCGCCTTCGACGATCTGGGTTCCCTCAACCGCCTTCATCAGCGTGAAGCGCCCGTCGTCACCCCCCTCTGCCATGAAAACCCCTTCCAGGGTCTGCTTGTCATCGCTCATGGCCCGGGTATAGGTGACACGGTCGTTCGATCCCATTTCCTGGAAACGGCCCGGCGCCAGCATCTCGAAGCCCGTGCGCTGGGCCTGTTCCGCAAAGATACGGTCGACCTGCTGGATCCCTGCCGGCGTCAGCCACAGGCTCATGGCCCCCACCAGGCAGGCCACCAGCAGACCGGGGCCCAGTGTCAGGAACAGGACCTGGCGCTCGCTGACCCCGCAGGCGGTCAGCACCGTCATCTCACTCTCCTGGTACATGCGCCCATAGGTCAGCAGGATTCCCAGGAAGAAGCTCAGCGGCAGGATAAGCTCAAGGAATTCCGGCAGGCGGTAGCCCATGACGATGAAAATGACGTTGGCCGCGTACTCGCCTTCCGCGGCCGACGCCAGATACTGCAGGAAGCGGCCACTCATGAAGATGAGCAGCAGCACCAGCGCAACGGCGGTCATGGTGGTCAGGACCTGACGGCCCAGGTACCGGAAAATGATGAACACAGGCAGTCCCAGCGTCTCGCATCGCCTGACAGGAAGGGCCATTCTAGATAACCTGTAGCAGCAATGACAGCCAACCCCGGAAGACACCATGAGTCACTGGTTCCACATCCTGGCCGGCTCCGGCCGTGACGCCCGCCTGCTGCACGCGGCGAGACTGGCGGAAAAAGCCTGGCAGGATGGTGACCGGGTAGCCCTTTTCTGTGATGACCCGGAGACCGCCGAAGCGCTGGACGGGATGCTCTGGTCCTTCCGCCCGGAGGCTTTCCTGCCCCATGACCGGCTCCGGAGCAGCGACCAGCGTCCGGACGCACCCGTGGCGGTACTGGAATGCGAGCCGACAACCACGGACTGGGACACGCTGATCATCGTCGCGCCCAGCCTCCCCGCCACGGCAGATGGCTTTGCCCGCCTTGCTCTGATCGCCAGCAATGACGACGACAGCCTCCAGCGGGCACGCGCCCAGTACCGGCAGCTGCGTGAGTTGGGCATCACCCCGCAGGTCCACGATTTCCGCAAGCGGGACTGACGGTTCGCCGGTGACGGACCACCATGTATAATCGCGAGTCTGTTAACCTTTAATGCCTTAACCCACACCAGCAGACCCGGGCCGAACAAGCATGGACAAGACCTACCAGCCGGAAAAGATCGAGAACCAGTGGTACCGGACCTGGGAAGAGCGCGGCTATTTCGCGCCTTCCGGCGAGGGCGATCCCTTCTGCATCATGATCCCGCCGCCCAACGTGACCGGCAGCCTGCACATGGGCCATGCCTTCCAGCACACGCTCATGGATGCGCTTATCCGTCACCGCCGCATGAAGGGCGACAACACCCTCTGGCAGGTGGGCAGTGACCATGCCGGCATCGCCACCCAGATGGTCGTGGAACGCAACCTGGCCAGTGACGAAGGCCAGACACGCCATGACCTCGGGCGCGAGGCCTTCATCGACAAGGTCTGGGAATGGAAGCAGCAGTCCGGCGGCACCATCACCAGCCAGATGCGCCGGCTGGGCACCTCGGTGGACTGGGACCATGAACGCTTCACCATGGACGACGGCTTCTACCGCGCCGTCCAGGAAGTCTTCGTGCGGCTGTACGACGAGGGCCTGATCTACCGCGGCAAGCGCCTGGTGAACTGGGACCCCAAACTGCACACGGCCATCTCGGATCTCGAGGTTGAGAACGCCGAGGAACAGGGCCATTTCTGGCACTTCCGGTATTCGATCAACGGCGGGCAGACCACCTCCGAAGGGGCTGACTACCTGGTGGTCGGCACCACCCGCCCGGAGACCATGCTCGGTGATACCGCCGTGGCGGTGAACCCGGAGGACGAACGCTATAAACACCTGATCGGCGGCACCATCCGTCTGCCGCTGGTGGAACGCGACATCCCGATCGTGGGCGATGAGCACGCCGATCCGGAGATGGGCAGCGGCTGCGTCAAGATCACGCCCGCCCACGACTTTAACGACTACGCGGTGGGTCAGCGCTGCGGTCTGCCACTGGTGAACATCCTCACGCCGGATGCCAGCATCCGTGAGCAGGCCGAGGTCTTCAATGCCGACGGCACGCCCAACCATGAGCTCAACGGCACCATGCCGGAGGCTTTCACGGGCCTGAACCGCTTTGACGCCCGCGAGAAGATCGTGGAAGCCATGAAGGCGGAAGGTCGCCTGCAGGGTGTGGATGACCACACGCTCAAGGTCCCGCGCGGCGACCGTTCCGGCCTGATCATTGAACCGCTGCTGACGGACCAGTGGTTCGTGGCCACCAAGCCCCTCGCCGAACCCGCCATCAAGGCCGTTGAGAACGGCGATATCGAGTTCGTGCCGGAGCAGTACGCCAACATGTACTACGCCTGGATGCGCGAGATCCAGGACTGGTGCATCTCGCGCCAGCTGTGGTGGGGGCACCGCATCCCGGCCTGGTACGACGATGACGGCAACGTCTACGTGGGTCGCACCGAAAGCGAGGTCCGCAGCAAATACAGCCTGTCCGACGATTGCACACTGCAGCAGGACGAGGACGTACTGGACACCTGGTTCAGCTCCGCACTCTGGACCTTCGGCACCCTGGGCTGGCCCGAAGATACCGAGCGCCTGCGCACCTTCCATCCCACCCAGGTGCTGGTCACCGGCTTCGACATCATCTTCTTCTGGGTCGCCCGGATGATCATGATGACCCTGCAGTTCATGAAGCACGAGGACGGCACACCCCAGGTTCCGTTCCAGCAGGTGTATGTGACCGGCCTGATCCGTGACGAGCACGGCAACAAGATGTCCAAGTCCAAGGGCAACGTGCTTGACCCCATGGACATGATCGACGGCATCAGCAGCGAGGACCTGGTGGCCAAGCGCACCGCCAACATGATGCAGCCGCAGCTGGCCGAAAAGATCGCGAAAAACACACGCGAGGAATTCCCGGAAGGCATCCAGGCCCACGGTACCGACGCCCTGCGCTTTACCCTGGCGGCGCTGGCCACCACCGGCCGCGACATCAACTGGGACATGAAGCGCCTCGAGGGCTACCGGAACTTCTGCAACAAGCTCTGGAACGCGGCCCGCTACGTGCTGATGAACACGGAAGGCGAAGACTGCGGCACCTCGGGCGAACCTCTGGAGCTGTCACTGGCCGATCGCTGGATCCTGAGCCGCCTCCAGACCTGCATCGAGGAAACCAACAGCTTCTTCGACCATTACCGCTTTGATCGTATTGCCCAGAGCATCTACGACTTCCTCTGGAACGAGTACTGCGACTGGTACCTGGAGCTCTCCAAACCAGTGCTCTACGACGACAATGAATCCGCCGAGCACAAGCGTGGCACCCGGCGGACCCTGGTGCAGGTTCTGGAAACGGTACTGCGGCTGGCCCATCCGCTGATGCCCTTCATCACGGAGGAAATCTGGCAGCGCGTGGCCCCGCTGGCCGGCGTGACCGGCGAAACGGTCATGCTCCAGGCCTATCCGGAGCCGGACCGCAACCTGGAGGATGCCGACGCCGAGGCGGATATCGAGTGGCTCAAGGGCGTGATCCTGGCCGTGCGCAATATCCGTGGCGAAATGAACATCTCCCCGGCCCGGGCATTGCCAGTGCTCCTTCGCCACGGCGACGAACAGGACCGTGAGCGCATGGAGGCCAACCGGACCTTCCTGAAATCCCTGGCCAAGCTTGAAAGCATCGACTGGGTCGATGACGGCGAGGCCCCGCTCTCCGCCACACAGCTGGTGGGCGAGCTGGAAGTGCTGGTGCCCATGGCCAACCTCATCGACAAGGATGAAGAGATCGCGCGCCTGAGCCGGGAGCTGGAAAAGCTCGACAAGGAGATCCAGCGCCTGGGCGGCAAGCTCGGCAATGCCGGCTTTGTCGAAAAGGCACCGGCAGAGGTGGTGGAGAAGGAAAAGGCCAAGCTGGAGGATGCGGAAAGCCAGCGCCAGCGGCTGAACGAGCAGCTGGAACAGATCCGGGCGCTGTAAGACAGCGTATCCCGGGAATCAGTCACGACGGAAAACGGACGGACGCATGGGCAACCGCCTCTCCAAGATCTACACCCGCACCGGCGATGACGGCACCACCGGTCTCGCCGATGGCAACCGCATCGCCAAAAACAGTCTGCGGGTCGAAGCCATGGGCACCATGGACGAGCTCAATGCTCAGATGGGCATCCTGATCGAGTCACTCGGCAGCGAGGAAACGGAACTGAAGGAAGTGCTGCAACGGGTTCAGCATCACCTCTTCGATCTGGGCGGCGAGTTTGCCATTCCAGGGAGTCGCGTGGTCGCGGACAGTCACATCGATTGGCTCGAAAGCACCCTCGACCACTGGAACCAGGACCTGCCGCCGCTGAAGAACTTCATCCTGCCCGGTGGGTCCATGCCCGCGGCCCAGTGCCATATGGCACGGGCGGTATGCCGCCGCGCGGAACGGATTACGGTGGCGCTTGGTCATGAGGAGTCCATCAACCCGGACGCCCGCCAGTATCTCAACCGGCTTTCGGACTTCCTGTTCGTCGCCTCCCGGGTGCTGGCCCGCCGCGAGGGCGCGGCGGAAGTGCTCTGGGACCAGCAGATGAGCAAGCCTACACCCTGAAGCGCTCGACCTGTTCGTGCAGTGAGGCGGTCAGGTCCGATAGCTCACGGCTTGCGGAGAGGGTCTCTTCGGCGTTGCCCGCCGTTTCGCGACCCACCTCGGAAATCGTCTCGACATTACTGTTGATGTTGTTGGCGACCGCGGACTGCTCCTCCGCCGCCTGGGCGATCTGCTGACTCATATCCACGATCCGGGAAATGGCGCTGACGATATTCTCCAGTGCCTCGGTCACCTCACTGGACTTGGTCACCGTCTCGTTGGTCACCTCATGGCTGTTGTTCATGGCACTCACGGCGTCCTTCACGCCGGACTGCAGCCGCCCGACCATCTCCTCGATCTCTTCCGTGGACTTGTGCGTGCGCTGTGACAGCGAACGCACCTCATCCGCCACGACCGCAAAGCCGCGCCCCTGCTCCCCGGCCCGTGCCGCCTCAATGGCCGCGTTCAGGGCCAGCAGGTTGGTCTGCTCGGCGATCGCCTTGATCTCGTCCAGCACCTGACTGATGCTGTCGCTGTCGTTGCTGACCCGGTTGATGACGTCCGCTGAGCCCTTGATCTCATCCGCCAGCCGGTTGATCGTCTGCACGGTATCACTTACCACGGCACGCCCCTGATCCGCCTCGGAATCGGCCTCGTTGGCATAATCCGAAGCCTGCTGGGAGCTCTGGGCCACCTCCTGGACCGTATCCACCATCTGCTTCATGGCATCATTGATCTGGTCCGTCTCCTGCATCTGGCGGGAGACGGCATCCGAATTGGAGGTGGCTGTCTCGTTTACGCGCCGTGCCTGCTGATCCACCCGGTTGACCGTCTCACGCACGGATTCCACCAGCTCGCGGATGCTCTCGGTCATGCCGTTGAACTCGGTGCTGAGTTCGCCCAGCTCGTCCCGGCTGTTGAGTTCAAGCTGCACCCGCATGTCGCCATCCGCCACACGGCGGGCTGAATCCGCAAACTTGCGGATGGAGGAGCGCACTGAGTAATAGAAACCGGTATACAGCCAGACAATGATCAGAAGAACGACCGCAAGGGAGGCAAAGATGATGGTCCGCTGCTGGCGTTCACTGGCAAGACGCGCCTGCAGCTGGCCCCGGATGGCGTCGAGTATGTCATTGCCCACGGAATAGAGCTGACCGATGGACTCGGACACACGGACATCATACTCCTCCGCCGGAAACTCAAGCCTGAAGGGAGTGATCACCTCCTCTTCCATAAGGTCACGGATCTCGATGGGCGCCTTGCTGAGCCGCTCCGCGTCCTGTGTGAAACGCTGGCCGATGACGGGTGCCGCATCGAAACCAAGGTCGAAGGCCGTCTGCAGCTGGTTGCTGACGTTGGTGAGGCTGTCATAGATGCCGTTCATCCGCTCACTGAGCGGCCCCGAGAGCCGTCCCTCATTGAGGCCATGAAGGCCGAAGGCACGGGCCTGGCCCATCTCATCGGCGACCGGCGTCATGCCATTGATGACCAGTTCCAGCAGCATCTGCACACTGTTGGACGGATCCTGCCCCAGCCCGCTGACCTGGAGCACCGTGTTGCGCAGCGCCAGTGTCTTCTGGAAGAAACGGTCGTAGAGATTGAACTGACGATCAGGGGTCTGCAGGTACTGATCCTCCTCCAGCATACGGGTCCAGGCCGAGGTCACCTCATCCAGCTGCGTCTTCAGGGTATCCCCGTTATCCAGGGTATCCGCATAGTCGCTCAGTACCTGCAGCTGCTCGGTAACGGCCGCCCTGGCCTGCTGCGACTTGTCCCGGAGTCCGCCTTCGAGCTCCCGCACCCGCACCACCGTGTGGTAATCGCGGAAGCGCTGGGCACTGCGCACCAGGTCATTGGCCTCGGCAACCGCCTCTGTACCATCGATCGCCTTGTTCAGGTCATCAATGGAGGCATTCAGCTGGCTCACCAGGAGATACCCCAGTCCCGCTATAGGGATCAGGAACAGAACACTGATCAGGCTGAACTTGTAGACAAACTTCAGCCTGTTCATCAGCAGAATGGCGGGGGTCAGCAGTTTCTTCACGGTACGCCCTCCGAGCGTTCAAACACACCAGTCGTACTGGCAGGCCGGCCCTGGATCCTGCCGGCGCTATCGCCTGTGTGCCGCACTCCGATGCGGCGTTATTCGATTCACAGTAGCCTCTGAATCATTCCGTGCCCGGAAGTCTAGGTCAGATATGCACCGGGACAAGCCTGATCCGTCAGTTCCATGGGCTGTTTAACGACTTTTTCCCGCGGATCTTGAGCCTTCAGGGCAGAACCCCCATGAGCGCGAGCACAGCCAGAACCGCCAGCCAGACAAGCAGGCTGCGGTTCAGCAGATGACGCACGGCCAGCAGACTCCTGTGACCGTAATCCGGCCAGCCATCCGGGTCATGGGCCTGGAAGCGGGCAGGATCCAGGGCGTAGCTTGAAAGGGCGCTGCCGGCGGCGATCAGAAGCACCTCGCCACAGCTGTCCGTCCGCCGGGGACGGCGATTACGGGGTTCACCCGACCAGCCGGAGAAGTCTCCCGCCAGGGCAAAGCTGAATGACAGCAGCCAGCGCGGCGGTACAGCGAGCCAGTGAACCCAGCGCCCGAAGCGGGCGCGGACTCTGGTGGAGGGGTAGTGGTCGCGCAGCATCAGGGCGACCAGGATCAGTACCACCCCGGCGGGGCCCAGAAGAGCGTACCAGAACAGCGGCAGGAAGTAGCGCTCAAAGGTGGTCTGGATCAGCGCACCGCACAGGCTCAGGTGAAGTTGTTCCGGCGCCAGTGCCGCGCCCCGCTGCTCCACAGGCAGCAGTGGCGAGACATGATGCCAGGCTGCCTGCATATCCCCGGTGCGCCAGGCCGCACTGTAGGCCCTGAGCGGTGCCCGCCAGCCCGGCATACCGGTACCGGCCACCAGCAGTGCGAGCGCCAGCAGGCTTGCCCAGAGCCCCCCGGCGATACCACTTGTCCCCCATGAAAGCAGGCCAGTGAGAACAACGAGCAGTCCGTACAGGGGCAGCAGCCAGCGCAGCGTACCCCGCCCCCCGTCCTTCTCCGGCGGCGCATGCTCCAGGAGCCGCCTCTGCCAGTACCCCGGATCCAGCCAGCCGCGGGCATCGAGTTGCCGGCGCAGCATCCAGGCCAGAAGAATCACCAGAAGACGCATCAGCTCAGTCCCTCTGCCGTCTGTGCAATGCCCCGCCGGAGCCGCAGCCAGTCAAAGGCGGGCCCCGGATCGGTCTTGCGCTCCGGCGCAATGTCGGCATGCCCCACAACCCGGTCCGGGGTAATAGACGGGAAACTGCGCATGATGCCCCGGGCCAGCGGAATCAGGCGGTCGTACTGGGCTTCCGTATAGGGCGTGTCATCGGCGCCCTCCAGCTCAATACCAATGCCGAAGTCATTGCATTCCGCCTGGCCATTGAAACAGGAACGCCCGGCGTGCCAGGCCCGATCCAGCAGGGAAACAAACTGCACCAGTTGCCCGTCGCGCCGGATCAGAAGGTGGGCCGATACACGCAGGTTACGCAGCCGCTCAAACCAGGGGTGCTCACTGCAGTCCAGGGTGTTGCAGAAGAGGCGCTCGATGGCGTCGCCACCGAACTCACCGGGAGGGAGGCTGATACCGTGAATCACCAGCAGCGAAACGCCGGCTTCTGCAGGCCGGGCATCGTGGTTGTCCGAGGGCCTGGGGTGCGCCGCCGGCAGCCATCCCTCCGGGTTGGGCGTCAGGAATTCAACAGGATCACTGGCCAATGCGCTTGCCTCACTCGCGGGTTCAGGCGGCAGTGAAGCACAGTGGCCATATTTTGCAAGAGGGAGCCCGAAGCCTCAGGCGGTCTGCCCCTGGCGCAGGCTGTCGATGACCGACTCCAGGGCGCGGTCAAAGATCAGGCCATCATCCAGCATCTCGAGGGTGCCATCAGCCAGGGCCTGATTGACCTCCGGCATCATGTACTCCACCACCCGGGCGCCGTTGCGGTTAACAAAGATGTACTTGCCCGTGGCGCGGATGACCGCCGCCAGCTTGCAGCGCACAGGGCTGCCCTCAGGGGGCTGCCATGTAAGCCAGGCCCCCACGCTCAGATCCGGGGGCGTCACCGCCTCGGCTTCTTCCTCGGGCTGCTCGGGCACGACCTCGGCAGGCGCTTCAAGCGGCTGCTCCGCAGCGAGCTCATCACCGGACGCTTCGGCCAGGCCTGGGGGCGCCTCGCTGGTGAGATCCAGCTCACTGCCGCCGGTGGTCTCCTGCGGCGCTTCTTCCTTCGGTGCGGTCTTCAGGCGCTGGAGCACATCCACATGCACCAGCTCAAGCTGATGCAGGCTGCGGTCCGTTTCAAAGGGATCCCAGCCGATCTTTTCCAGGCTCTCGCGCACGCTTCGCACAATGCCGGGGATTTCACGCAACAACACTGAGCGGGTGGAGGCCAGGAAGGGTGCTGGGTCCAGGCTCCAGAGCAGCCTGTCGGTCAGCTCGCACTGCGCCTTCCAGCCTTCGCCCTCATCACCCTCGCGCAGGTAATGCCACTTGAGCACACGGAACCAGGCACTCTCCAGAAAGCCCTGCAGGCTCTCCGGCACCGTGTACCGGGCCCGTGCCTCGCTCAGGAAACGTTCCACCTCGGCCCTGGCCTGCTCATCCCGGGCGCGCCCTTCCTCGGCATCGCGCAGGCGCTGCTCCACCAGTTCACGCCGCCGCCGATCCTTCTCCATGAAGGCCGTGAAGTCGTCCAGAACGGATTCAAAGACGCTCACGTCATCGCTGTACTCATTCAGGATCCGGCTGACCGCGGATTCCATCTTCTCGTAGAGCGGATCACGGCTGCTGTCGTTGCCCTCGTTCCACACCAGCGCCGCCGAGGACAGCTCATTGAGCAGTTTACGGGCAGGATGACCACCACGCTCGAAGAAGGCCGGATCCACCAGTGCCACCTTGACCATGGGAATCTGAAGCCGGCCTATCAGTGCCTGCATCGTCTCGGGCAGGCGGCGATCCTCAAGGATGAAATCGAACAGCATGGAAACCAGGTTGATCACGTCCGAATCCACCTGGCGCACATTGCGATCATTGCTGTTAACCAGTCCCTGAACAACAGGAACCATACCACCCGCCTGTGAGGCCTCGGCCGAGAGCTGAACACCGGAGAGCATCTGCACCAGCTCGGATGTCTGCACCGGTGTAGCCCCCTGCCCCGCGCCAATGACCGGGAAGCCCTGGCCGGCACCCATGGAGCCGGACGGCATGCCACCGCCCTGGCCACCGCCCGAATGCATCATCTCGATCAGGCTGCGGATGTCGGTGCCACTGGACTGCTCGGCCCCGTCACCGGAAGCCGGGCCGCTGCTGGTCTGCCCTGCCGTGCCGGCCGGCGCACCCTGACTGGTGTTGCGGCGCTGACGCTGCGGCATAGGATTCTTCAGGTTGGGCAGCACACCCTCATCGCTGAGATGTTGATTGGCCTCGGTGTACAGGTTGTCCAGCTGGTTGATCAGCAGCTTGTCGAACAGCTTATAGATCACCAGCCGGGAGCGTATATCGATGGACAGCGAGGAGCAGGCCTCAGCAAGGCCGTGACAGATGACTTCCGGCCCGAGGGGATTGCGCGAGGACGCCAGCTCCGGGTTCCGCAACAGTTCCGCCACCCGCTGGCGCAGCAGCTCCACCTGGTCGGTGTAGCGGTTGCGGATGCGCTGGATCATATTGTCCACCGCCACCTGCTCTTCCAGGTCGTCGTCTTCCACCAGCGACAGCGACTCCAGGTCGGACTCCCCTTCGCTGTGCCGGCCCGGCGCGGGCTCGAAGTGGCCACCTTCATTGAAGGCACGGCTCAGCCACTGCTGGAAGGCCAGAGTCATGGACTTGCGTTGCATGCGCAGTTCACGCATGGCATCAAAGTAGGTGGTCTGCTCGGCATTGGAGCGTGAGCGCTCGGACAGATCAAACAGCGCGTCATCGGCGCTGTCGAAGAAAGCGTCAAGCAGTGTGCGGAAACGGACCGCCGCCCTGTCGCGCAGGCTGATCAGCGGGGATGGCAGCTGGCGCCCTTCCCCGGACTGACCCAGGGTGACTACATTCTCTCCACGACTCATCTGTCTGGCTCCCGAACTTCAGCGAAACGCCGGTTGGATTTTCAACGGTTCCACTATAGAGTCGGAGCGCGTCAATCTGTGTCAGAATTTGTCACCTTTTGTGACCACCGCCAGCAAGGGCCAGACCATGATGAACCCGATCCCCGCTGCCACACTGCGTCAGGCCGTGACACGCGATGTCGCCGCCAGTATTGCCGAGGATGAAGGCTCCGGTGACCGCACCGCCGCCCTTATTGATCCGGCGCGCGTGGTCGAAGCCGGGGTCATTGTGCGTCATGAGGCGGTGGTCGCCGGCAGACCCTGGGTGGATGAGTGCTTCCGGCAGGTGGACCCGCGCCTGAGCGTGGTCTGGCACTGCAGTGAGGGGGAGCGGGTCGCCGCGGATTCGCACCTCCTCACCATCACCGGCCCTGCCCGGTCCCTGCTCACCGCCGAACGCATCGCGCTCAACTGGCTCCAGACGCTCTCCGGTGTGGCAACGCGCTGTCGCGCCTATGCAGACCTTATCGCGCATACCGGGGCACGACTCCTGGACACCCGCAAGACCCTGCCGGGACTGCGCATCGCCCAGAAATACGCGGTCGGATGTGGTGGCTGCGCCAACCACCGTATCGGCCTGTACGACGGCATTCTCATCAAGGAGAACCACATCGCCAGCTGTGGCTCCATAACCACCGCCGTTGAGCGTGCCCGGCAGACATCACCGGATGTGCCCCTGGAGGTGGAAACCGAAACCGAAGCGGAAGTGGCGGAGGCCATCGCTGCTGGCGCCGAACGCATCATGCTGGATGAGTTCCCGCTGGAGAGCATGGCGCGGATGGTGGAACGCTACCGTGGTCAGGCCCGCTTTGAGGCCTCCGGCGGCATCACGGAGGCGAACCTGGCGGCCATTGCGGAAACCGGCGTCGATTTCATCTCCCTGGGCGCACTGACCAAGGATGTCACGGCCGTGGACCTTTCGCTGCGCATACGGGATGAGGCCTGAACGGCACAACGGACGGTAAACGTCTATAGTGATGGCCAGACGGGGTGCCTGCGACAGAGGAGGATCCGAAGGTGGCCGACGCGATCCGAAGCTTTCTTGCCGTGCCAGTGGGGCAATCCGTGGCGGAACCCCTGATGGCCACGGTCAACGCCTCAACCCACGCCCTGCCGCCGCTGCGGATTACCCCATGGGCGAACCTGCATCTCACACTGGTGTTCCTGGGCGCCGTCCCGCAGCGGGTACTGGATGATCAGGTCATACCACGGGTGGGTGAACTGCTGGCCGATGCGCGCCCGGGCCGGATCCACTTCCGTCAGGTGGCGGGTTTCCCCGATCCCGGCAGCCCCCGTCACCTGGTTCTGGAAGGCTACGCCTCCCCCACCATCGAAACGCTCCAGCGCACCCTCAGGGAGGGCCTGGCAGAGACACTCGGGCATTCCCGGCAGGAACAGCAGTGGCGCCCACACATCACGGTCGCCCATTTCCGGGACCGCAAGCCGCGCCCCATAACAGCCACGCCCTGGCAGGCGGAACTGCCAGTGGCCGAGGTCTGTCTCTACGCAAGCGAGCAGGGCCTGCACGGTCCCGTGTACAGGGTGCGGGAGCGCTGGCCACTGGCCCAGGAACCGGACGAGGCCGACGCTACGGAGACCTAGCGCGCGGCCGTTACCAGCTCGTCCAGCCGCCGGAGCGCCTCGATGAGCAGGCTGCCATCCTGTTCCAGCTTCCGGAAATATTCCTCGGCCATGGGCGCCACATCACACCAGGGGGGCATGGCTTCGCCGCCTTCCAGCATGCCCTCCAGCTTGGGCAGGAACACGAACTGGACCCACTCAGGGAAGGTCATGGTATCCACGCAGAAGGGCTGCACACTGGCAAAGGCCTCAGGCGACGGCGAGGTACTGCTGCGCAGTGCCAGCTCCGACAATGCCTCCTCCACACGTTTCATGCTGCCAGGCAGCGCCTGACGCGCGTGTTCCCGGTCCATTGCCATGCGCCTCAGGCTCCCAGCGGTTCCACGTCCACGGCCTCACCATTGAGCAGGCCGTAGAGGTCCTGGAAACGCGCCGTGAGGTTGTGCTTCGGCGCCATGTGGATCAGGGGCCGCCCCGCCTGGTGGGATTCCTTCATCTTCACCGAGGACGGCAGCCGGACCGGCAGCACCGGCAGCCCCTCATCCGTCAGCTCCTGGACAAGCCGGCGCGGCAGGCTGGCCTGACTCTGGAACTGGTTGGCAATGATGCCCTCAATCATCAGGTCGGGGTTGTGGTCCTCCTGAAGTTCCTGAATCTCGCCCATGATGCTGTACAGCGCCTGGCGGGAGAAATCGTCGCAGTCAAAGGGAATCAGGCAGCGCTGCGCCGCGATCAGGGCCGAACGGGTGTAGAAATTCAGCGCCGGTGCCGTGTCGATGTAGATGGCATCATAGAGATCGCTCAGGCGGCTCAGGTGGTCGCGCAGCTTGTAGATTTTGTGCTTGGCTTCCAGCTTGCGCTCCAGGTAGTCCAGCTCGGGACTCGAGGGCAGCACATGCAGGTTGGAGAACGCCGAGGCATGCACGAACTCCTCGGGGCGACGGCTGGAGATGCGGAAGGCGATGGACTGCTCCAGCAGGTCGGCCACCGTGTCCTTCAGCTCTTCCGCGGGTCTGCCAAGCAGATACTGGGTTGAATTCCCCTGTGGATCCAGGTCAACCACCAGTGTCCGCACACCACGGCTGGCACTGATGGCCGCCAGATTACTGACGATACTGGATTTCCCCACACCGCCCTTCTGATTGAAAACAACCCGGCGCATGGCTTTCCCCCTGTGTTTTTGCTGTTATCGATGAAATCCCTGCAGATCCGGAGTCTACCAGCCCAGCACCTGCCTGACGAAGGGTACCGTCAGCCGCCGCTGCTGTTGCAGCGAGGCCTCATCCAGATGATCCAGAAGCCCCAGGAGCTGGCCCGGATCCCGGGGGGCACGACGCAGGATGTAACGGGTCACCTCCTCCGGCATGGCAAGCCCCCGGTTTTCCGCCCGCGCCCGGAGCATGGCCGCACGCTGATCATCGTCCGGGAGGGCCAGCTGCCACACGGGCAGGGCCCTGAGCCGTGATGCCAGATCCGGCAGGGCCCAGTCCAGTGCCGCCGGCGGCTGTCGGCTCGCGATCAGAAGGCGTCCACCGGCATCCTGCACACGATTGAACAGGTGCAGCAACGCCTCCTGCCAGGCGGGATCCGCAGGCAATCCGTCCAGATCATCCAGACAGACGGGATCGAACCCCTCAAACCCCTGAAGCGCCTCCGGCGCCAGTGCCGCCGCCTCGCGCAGACTGAGCGAAACCGGCTGGAGGCCGGCAGACTCCGCGGCCAGGCAGACGGCATTGAGAAGGTGACTCTTGCCCGCTCCGGCATCACCACAGAGCACCAGGGAACCGGCGTCTGCCGATACCGGCCAGGCCTGAAGCCGCTCGACCACGGCCCCGTTGGATCCGGCATGGAAATTGGCAAATCCGGCTTCATCCCGAAGCCGGATCCGCAGGGGAAACTGGGAAGGTGTCTGTGTCATGGCCCCATTCTACTGCTGCAGCGTGGCACCGCTTCCTCCGGTTTCCTCTGCCGAATCCAGCGGCACGATCTCCTGCACCTCACCACGGCCAGGCAGCATGCTGCTGCCCCGCTCTTCATCCCAGCGATAGTAGAGCCTCAGCGTGTCATCCTGCGGATCAGCCGGAACCGCACCGTCCGGCGGCCCGCCCGTCAGCACCAGCCGCTCATCAAGCCCAATGTAGTCACGCAGAACGCCCAGATCACCATTGAACGCCAGGTCCAGAGTCAGATGGTCCTGCTTCACCGTGTCCACCTGCACCGACCGGATCGGCTCCAGCCCGGCCAGTGACCGGCGCACACCGGCATAGGACGCGAGTGTCCCAACACCGGTCACCCGCATACGGGCGGAACGCAGGTCCTCGCCCCTGGGCGGCGCCACGGCATAACGCCCGGCCAACCGGTCAGCCCAGGCATCCACCAGCTGCCGCACCACCATGGCACGTTCGCTGTCACGGGCAACGCCCTCCGCAACCCGGTCATTCCCTCGCCACAACTGCCAGCGTGCCCGCCAGCCACCACCGGCCCGATTGACCCTGACCGTCGCCATGAGGTCATGGGGATAGCGTCGGGAAGCCTCCTTTATAGGTCCCTGGAACAGCCCCCAGAGCTCGGACAGACTGACTTCCGCGCGATCCCGCTCATCGTGGAAGGGCAATGCCAGCGGCAACCCGCGCCGCTGGGATTCCGCCCAGAGCGGCTCTTTCCAGGGGCCCCGTTCCGCGGCAATGGCCTCCCTGTCCAGAGGCTGCATGGGTTCCGTAAGGAAGGGGGGCAGTGTGTTCTCCCGGTGGATCAGCTCACGATCACCGCGATCATCCACCGCGAACCAGACCAGAACCCGGGGGCGATTGGCGCCCCACACCGCAACGCCCCGCTCAGCCAGCATCTGACCAACCGCGGGAGCACTCAGGGTGGCATGGAGCTCCAGATCTTCCCCATTGCGCCGATAACTGAAGGCGTCAATGAAGCGGGTGGTGCGTCCATCCAGGGCACGCTCGCTGGCACTGTCCCCACCGGCAACCGGCACCAGCTCCCGCACCTCGGCGGGATCACCCGTGAGGCGCAGCAGCACCTGGCGCAGGGCTTCCCGGAAAGCTTCATCCCGTGCCCCCGTCCCGGTATCCTCAACCGGCACTACCGCCTGATACAAACGATCCACAACCACTGCCTGAGCTGGGCCGGCCAGCATCAACAGCAGCAGAAGACCGCCTGCCAGCAGCCCTGCCCGGAACCGATCAATGCGCTGTTCCACCCGAACTCCCATTGTCCACTGTCTCGCCCTCAAAGGTCGGCTCAGGATACAACAACCACCCCAACCACAACACCCACAGCATTTGGCCGGGGATGACCACGGTGCTAGAATCCGCGCAATGCCCGTTTCGAGGAACGCCCCATGAGCGACACCAACCAGGGAATGACCTACCGCGACGCCGGAGTCGACATTGATGCCGGCAGTGAGCTGGTCGACCGCATCGGCGAGAGCGTTGCACGCACCCAACGGCCGGAGGTTCTGGGTGGCCTGGGCGGTTTCGGAGGGGCCTTCGCGGTTCCCGAGGGCTATAAGGAACCCGTGCTGATCTCCGGGACCGACGGGGTCGGCACCAAGCTCCGCCTGGCCATGGACACGGAGCGCCACGACCGCATCGGCATCGACCTGGTGGCCATGTGCGTGAATGACATTATCGTCACCGGCGCCGAACCTTTGTTCTTCCTCGACTACTACGCCACCGGCAAGCTCAACAATGACATCGCCGCCGACGTCATCAAGGGCATTGCAACCGGCTGCGAGAACGCCGGCTGCTCGCTGGTTGGCGGCGAGACCGCGGAAATGCCCGGCATGTACCAGGGCAACGACTACGACCTTGCCGGCTTCTGTGTGGGCATTGTGGAGCGCAAACGCCTGATCGACGGCAGCCGCGTGGAAGCCGGTAACGCCCTTATTGGTCTTGGTTCCTCGGGCCCGCACTCCAATGGCTACTCCCTGATCCGCCGCATCCTCGAGCACACCGACGCGGACCTGAAACAGTCCGTGGGCACGGAGACCCTGGGCGAGGCCCTGATGGCCCCCACCCGCATCTATGTGAAGCCGCTTCTGGAGATACTGCACCAGTTCGACGTCCGGGCCATGGCCCACATCACCGGTGGCGGACTCACGGAAAACGTGCCGCGCGTGCTGCCCGAGGGCACGGAAGCAGTCATCGACACCCACAGCTGGCAGTGGCCGGACGTCTTCCAGTGGCTCCAGCGCGCCGGCAACGTGGCCACCGACGAGATGTTCCGTACCTTCAACTGCGGCGTCGGCATGGTGGTCTGCATTCCGGAGACCGAGCGTGACCAGGTTCTGGAAACCCTCAATGACGCGGGCGAGGACGCCTGGCTCCTGGGCTACATCCAGGAATCCGATGACCCTGCGGGTGTCCGCTTCGTCCCCGACAACGACGAACGCTGATGCCGGACACCCTGCCGCGTATCGTTGTCCTCATTTCCGGGGGCGGAACCAACCTTCAGGCACTGATTGACGCCGAGGCCGCCGGTACGCTGGATGGCACCATTGCCGGCGTCATCAGCAACCGTACCGGCGTCAAGGGCTTGGATCGGGCTGAAAGCGCCGGCATTCCCGCTCAGGCCATTCCGCACCGCGACCATGACAGCCGGGAATCCTTCGACCAGGCCCTGATGGCCGCCATTGATGGGTTCAGGCCGGATCTGGTGGTCCTGGCCGGCTTCATGCGCATTCTTACGGACGCTTTCGTACAGCACTACCAGGGGCGGCTGCTCAATATCCACCCCTCGCTGCTGCCGGCCTGGCCCGGCCTGCACACCCATCGCAAGGTGCTGGAGGCTGGGGAAAAGGAGCACGGCGCCACCGTGCATTTCGTCACCGAGGAACTGGACGGTGGCCCACGCATCATCCAGGGCCGGGTCCGGGTACACCCTGACGATAACGAGGACAGCCTGGCAGGCCGCGTGGGCGTGCAGGAGCGCCGGATCTACCCAGAGGCCGTACGCTGGTTCTGCCAGGGGCGGCTGCGCCTGGTGCAGGGTCGGGCGCAGCTCGACGGCACGCCCCTGGACGAACCGGTGGACCCCGACTCCCAAAACACTTGAGCCGGTCACAGGGTTCTCATAGGGTAGAAGCAAACCGTCCAACAAGGGATGCTGACATGGACCCGATCCGCCGCCTGGTGCTCACACTCGCTGCCGCCGCCGTTCTGCCTTCCGCCGCTTTCGCGCAGGACCTGGGCCTCTACCCCATGACCACCACCTATGGCGCGGAGCTCGAACGCGGCATCACCATCAGTGGCGAAGCCACGCGTTCACTGGAACCCACGGACACCGGCCGCTGGATCTACCGTTTTGATGTGGACTCCTTCGTGGCGGATATCCGCGAGTCCAGCCGGTTCCGTTTCGAGGACCAGACCGTGATCTCAGAGCGGTACCGCTACAGCCTGGAAGGCTTCTTCCTGTCCAACCGCTACAAAAAGCTCGATTTCAACTGGGATGAAAGCGTCATTGTGGACCGGGTGAACGACCAGCGCACGGACATGAGTGACCACCCGGATGTTCAGGACCAGCTCGGGGCCCAGCTCCAGCTCTGGGTGGACCTGCGCGCCGGCAGGGAGACGATGGAGTACGTGATCCCGGACGAGGGCGAATTCAAGGATTACCAGTTCGAAGTGCTGCGTGAGGAGACCCTGGATACCCGCGAGTTCGGCAAGGTCGAAACCGTAGTGGTGGAACGGGTGCGGGACGAGGACTCACCCCGCACCACCCTGATGTGGTTCGCCCCTGAATGGGATCACCTGCTGGTGCGGCTGGAGCAGACCAATGACGAGGGCGAGGACTTCGAGATCTACCTCAAGAGCGCCACCCTCGACGGCGAACGCATTCAGCCCTGAGCCCAGGCCCGCTTGACTTCCTCGGCAATGGCCTGGAGACCGCGGGCCACGTCCGCCTCGTCCTGGGAATAGGTCACACGCAGGCACTCATGCTGGTGGCGCCAGCCCTCGTCCCGCAGCCCCGGAAAGAAATAGTGCCCTGACACCACCAGCACCCCCCTGGCCTTGAGCCGCTTATAGAGTTCCAGACTGCTGATGGGCAGATCAGGGAACCAGAGCCACAGGAACATGGCGCCCTCCGGCTTGTGGACCCGCCAGGGGCACTCATCACCCATGGCTTCCCGGAAGGCTGCCACGGCAGCCTCCATCTTGCGCTGGTAGACGGGCTGCACCAGATCCCGGCTCATGCTGATGATCTCGCCACTGCGCACCAGCGGCTCCGCCAGCATGGCGCCGAAACTCCCTGTGGCCAGGTTCATGATGGCGTTCACACCTGACAGGGCCCGGATCACCGGCTTGTCGGCGATCACGATACCGGTGCGCGCCGCCGGGATACCCAGTTTTGAGAGGCTCAGGCAGAGGATATGCTGGGGTGTCCAGCGCGGGGATGCCTCGGTATACATCAGGTCCGGGAAGGGCGTGCCATAGGCGCCGTCCACGATCAGCGGAATATCATGTTCCCGCGCCAGCTCCTCAAGGCCCAGCATTTCGCCATCGGTCAGCACGTTGCCGGTCGGGTTGGTTGGGCGGGACACGCAGATGGCGGCGGTGTCTTCCGTGATCTCGAGCTGCGAGAAATCCACCCGGTACTTGAACTGATTGTCCCCCAGCTCCTCGATTTCAGGGCGGACCGCGTGGAACAGGCCCGGCGTCAGCCCGGCATCGCCATAGCCGATATACTCCGGCGCCAGCGGCAGGAGTATGTGCTTGTGGCTGCCGTCCGGATGTTCACCGGCCAGCATGTTGAACAGCATGAAGAACGCGGACTGGCTGCCATTGGTCAGCCCCACGTTCTCCGTGGTCAGCCCCCAGTCGTATTCCCGGTTGAGCAGTTCAACCAGGCTGGCAATGAACTGCTTCTCGCCCTGGGGTGGGTCGTAAACGCCCGTCAGGCGCCGGAACTGCTCCGGATCGTCCACCAGCTCCTTCATGATCGCCTGCAGCCGGTCTGTCACCTCCGGAAGATGGCCCGGGTTGCCCCCGCCCATCATGACCACGTCGCCACCGGAGGCCATGGCCTCGCCCAGATCGTCCATCAGCGAATTGATGCCGGCGTCCTCGCCCAGCTTCTGACCGAAGGATGAGAGTTTCATGCAGGCTCCCGTTCAGGATTGGTTCGCGTTCGCCCAGCGCTCCGGGACTTCCAGGCCCAGGCTGCTGACACCGTCGTTGTGCGCCATCTCGTGCAATTCATTCAGGGTTTCGCCATCCGGTGCCGGGGCACGACGCAGCGTCTCGGCCAGGGTCTTCTGGAACGATTTTTCCGCTTTCACCAGTTCATGCCCGTCGAACAGCTTCACCAGCGCGTCGTCCTCCAGCCCCTCGCCCTCGGTGACCTCGATGAAGGTGGTCACCGTCTCCAGGGCCCGGGCTGCCGCCTCAAAGGCGCGTTTCTTTTCCGGGTTCACATGGCACAGGAAGGCCTGCTCCAGCAGGTGCCAGGCATCCATGGCCGGGGCCACCCCGTAGAAATCATACTCGGCGGGGTCCGGATACACATCTTCCAGGCGGGTGAGCTGCTTCAGAGGGTCCACGTCATGGTCCTTGATGGCCAGCATCCGCCAGCCCCAGTCCAGGGCATCCCGGAAGCGGTCACCCCACTCGGGTTCGGTGATCTCGGCAAAGAGCGCGTAGTTGGGGAAAGCCCTTTCGGCCAGCGCCAGTATGAAAGCGTACTGGCGCCAGCCGGTCAGGCGGTTCATTTCCCGCTGCCACTGCTTCGAGTTCATGGGCCGCTCCCGGCGTTCAGGTCTTGGGCAGGGTCACGCCACGCTGGCCCATGTACTTGCCCTTACGGTCCGCGTAGCTGGTCTCACAGACCTCATCGGACTCCAGGAACAGCATCTGGGCCACCCCTTCGTTGGCATAGATGCGCGCGGGCAGGTTGGTGGTATTCGAGAACTCCAGGGTTACCTGCCCTTCCCATTCCGGCTCCAGCGGTGTGACGTTGACGATGATCCCGCAGCGGGCATAGGTGGACTTGCCCAGGCAGATGGTGAGCACGTTGCGCGGAATCCGGAAGTACTCCACGGTCTGCGCCAACGCAAATGAATTGGGCGGGATAATGCACGATTCCCCGGAAATGTTGACGAAACTGTCCTCGTCAAAATTCTTGGGATCGACCGTGGCCGAATGAACGTTGGTGAAGATCTTGAACTCGGAGCTGCAACGCACGTCGTAGCCGTAGCTGGAGGTACCGTAGGAGATGACCTTGCCCTTGTCCGCAGTCTCCTTGATCTGACCAGGCTCGAAGGGTTCGATCATGCTGTATTCCTCCGCCATCCGGCGGATCCAGCGATCGGATTTGATGCTCATGCTGCGTCAACGTCCACGATTGGATGATTGGGATAGCCGGGGATCATACCGCAGCTGACACAGGCACCGAAAGTCAGGGACCGGAAGCCGCTCCGTTGCGGCGCTGCTTGCGCAGGCGACGGCGGGCAAGAATCCATCGCGAGAGGCCATGGGTCGCCAGATAGCCGCCCACCGCGAACGGCACGGCAACGATCAGGCTCCCGATGATGGTGAACGTCATGGTGTCCCCCGCCCGCTCGAACATCCATGAGGGGATGAAATCCATGGACACCGGCAGCAGCACGGTCAGCAGCTCACCCAACTCGTGGAACCCCCAGTAGAGCGGCGCCATGGTGATCGGATTGCTCAGCCAGGACACAGCAAAGGCCGCCGGAAAGTTGCCCCGCAGCACCACACAGCCGATGATCATGAAAATCGTCTGGAAACCCACCGTGGGCGTCAGGCCCACGAACAGACCGACGCTGACGCCACGGGCAGCCGACTCAACGCCGCCTCTGAGGCACCCGGTCACGTACAGCAGATGCCACAGGCGGGGGTGGCCCACCAACCAGTTATGGCCGCGGCGTCGGAGGACCCGGTAACGGGCCTGGAGTGTGGGGAATCGTTTCATACGCCCCTGGCCAATGGATGCTGGAGACTGCAAGCGCACCGTTTATAACTCAATGGTTACCCTCCAGGCCATTAAGACTCGTTTACGACCTGTAATCAGGAACTCATTGCGGCGATGGGAGAGCTGGTATCCCGCTCCCGCTGCGACAGTGCCGCTCCCACCCGCCGAGCGAGATCAGCGTAGATCCGCGAGACTTCCGAGTCCGGTTCCGCCACCACCGTCGGGTTGCCCCCGTCAGTCTGCTCCCGGATGGTGCGGTGCAGCGGCAACTGCGCCAGAAGCGCCACATCATAGTCCGCGGCCAGGCGTTCGCCACCGTCACTGCCGAACAGCGGATCATGATGCCCACAATGGCTGCAGATGTGCGTGCTCATGTTCTCAACCACGCCCAGCACCGGGATATCCACCTTGCGGAACATCTCGATGCCCTTCTGGCCATCCATCAGCGCCATGTCCTGGGGCGTGGTGACCACAACCGCACCGGTCACGGGCACCTTCTGCGCCAGGGTCAGCTGGATATCGCCGGTGCCTGGCGGCATGTCCACCACCAGGTAATCCAGATTATCCCACAGGGTCTGCCCAACCATCTGCTGGACAGCACCGCTGACCATGGGCCCGCGCCAGATCATGGGAGTTTTATCCGTGATCATGAAAGCCATGGACATGGCCTGGATACCGTGGGCCTCAATCGGTACGAAGTATTTCTCCTGCTTCGTCTCCGGCCGGGTGCCTTCGGGGATCCCGAGCATCAGCCCCACGTTCGGCCCGTAGATGTCCGCATCCAGGATGCCCACGCGCGCGCCCTCGCCCGCCAGTGCCAGAGCCAGGTTCACGGCGGTTGTGGACTTGCCCACGCCACCCTTGCCGGAGGCCACGGCGATAATGTTGCTCACCCCACCCATGGCATGCAGATCGCCCTGAGCCTTGTGGGGATGGATGTTGTGACTGGTGGTGATGCGCACATCCTCCACGCCTTCCACATCCTCGATGGCATGGGTCAGGAGCGACCGGGCACCGCCCGCGATGCCATTCCATGCATAGCCCAGCTGGACCTCAAAGGACACCGTACCGTCCTCAATGGACAGATTCCGGATGGCCCCCAGCGACAACAGGTCCTGCTTAAGATAGGGGTCCGTGTACTGGCGGATCGCCTGTTCGACCGCGCTCTGGTCAATATCCGTCATGCTGCTCCCGAAACAAAGGATTCCAATGCCTCAATGATACGCCCGGCGCGGGGGAGGCTGCCATACAGGCGGGATGAAAAAAACGCGGCTGAGCGGTATCATCGGCAACTCCAAAACCAATCACACGGAGCCAGCCAACCCCCATGAGCGAGCCGAGCGCCCATCGCCGCGACATCCTGGTCACCAGTGCCCTGCCCTACGCCAATGGCCCCATCCACCTGGGCCATCTGCTGGAGTACATCCAGAGCGACATCTGGGTGCGTTACCAGAAGCTGCGGGGGGAGAACTGCCACTATGTCTGCGCGGACGACGCCCACGGCACCGCCATCATGCTCCGGGCGGAGCGCGAGGGGATTACGCCGGAACAGCTGATCAGCCGCATCCAGGCCGAACACGAGCGTGACTTTGCCGGCTTTCTGGTCGAATTCGACAACTACTACTCGACCCATTCTGAGGAAAACCGCGAGCTGTCCTCCTACATCTACCAGAAACTGCGCGACCGCGGCCATATCGCAACGCGCAGCATCACGCAGGCCTACGATCCCGAAAAGGGCATGTTCCTGGCAGACCGTTTCATCAAGGGCACCTGTCCGCGCTGCCGCACCCCGGACCAGTACGGCGACAACTGCGAGGCCTGCGGCGCCACCTACACGCCCATGGAGCTGATTGAACCCAGATCCGCGCTCTCCGGCGCTACGCCCGAGGAGCGCGAGTCCGAGCATTTCTTCTTCACACTGCCGGACTTCGCCGACTTCCTGCGGGACTGGACCAACAGCGGCGCTCTACAGCCCGGCATGGCCAACAAACTGGCGGAATGGCTCGACGCCGGCCTGCACGACTGGGATATCAGCCGCGACGCGCCCTACTTCGGTTTCGAGATCCCGGATTCCCCCGGCAAGTACTTCTACGTCTGGGTCGATGCCCCGGTGGGCTACCTGGCCAGCTTCCAGAACCTGTGCAACCAGCGTGGCGACATTGACTTCGACCATTACTGGCGCGAAGACTCCACCGCCGAGGTCTACCATTTCATCGGCAAGGACATCGTCAACTTCCACGCCCTGTTCTGGCCGGCGATGCTCAAGACGGCCGGGTTCCGCACGCCCACGGCCATCAACTGCCACGGCTTCGTGACCGTGAACGGCCAGAAGATGTCCAAGTCCCGCGGCACCTTCATCATGGCGCGCACCTACCTGGATCACCTGCATCCGGAGTACCTGCGCTACTACTTCGCGGCCAAGCTCACCGCCGGTGTGGACGACATGGACCTGAACCTGGATGACTTCATCCAGAAAGTGAATTCGGACCTGGTGGGCAAGGTGGTCAACATCGCCAGCCGCAGCGCCGGTTTCATCACCAAGCAGTTCGAGGGCCGCCTGGGCTCTGAAATCACCGAACCGGAGCGGCTGAAGGAATTCACCGACGCCGCCGAAGAGATTGCGGGCTATTACGAGGAACGGGAAATCGGCCGCGCCATGAAGCGTGTGATGGAACTGGCCGACCGGGCCAACCAGTACGTGGACGAGCAGAAGCCCTGGGTCCTGGCCAAGGACGAGACCACCCGCGACCAGGTCCAGGCCATCAGCACCAATGCGCTGAACATGTTCCGCATCCTTATGACCTACCTGGCGCCCGTGCTGCCGGAAACTGCGCGCAACGCGGAGGCTTTCCTCAACACCAGCCTGGACTGGCGCCGGCTTGAGGATCATCTGCTGGATCACGGAATCAACAAGTTCAAGCCGCTGATGAAGCGCATCGACTCCAAACAGATCGAGGCCATGCTCGAAGCCTCGAAAGAAGATGTGGCCCAGGATCAGCAGACGAGCCAGCAGCCCGCTCAAGCCGAGAAGGAGGAATCTAACGTGGAGCCCATTGCCGACCAGATCGAGTTCGATGACTTCGCGAAGGTGGACCTGCGGGTGGCCAAGATTGAGAACGCCGAGCATGTTGAGGGCGCGGACAAGCTGCTGAAGCTGACACTGGATATCGGGGCGGAAGAGCGCCAGGTGTTTGCGGGCATCAAGACGGCCTACGCACCTGAGGACCTGATCGGGCGGCTGACGGTGATGGTGGCGAACCTGAAGCCGCGGAAGATGAAGTTCGGGGTGTCCGAGGGGATGGTTCTGGCGGCCGGGCCCGGGGGTGAGGATATCTGGCTTCTGGCTCCCGACTCCGGGGCGACGCCTGGGTTGCGGGTTATGTAGTTGTCTCAGGAATGCGGCAGGGTTGCCGGGCGGGTTTCAGGGAGGTCTTCCCGGGAATCGCTGTAAATACATCCCTGTACGCTGCTATTCCGCCATCCATGGCTCCATAGCTTCCCGGGAAGACCTCCCTGAAACCCACCTACTGGATGCCCCGGTGTCGCAGACAGGCAATTGACGAGGAGCCTGGGATTGCGGAGACAACAGAGTTCCATGGCCGGATGCCCATGACGGATCCGGATTGGAGGGGGTCGGGTGGTTCCTTCCGGGAAGCTATGGAGCCATGGATGGCGGAATAGCAGCCTACAGGGACGTACTCGTGGCGATTCCCGGAAGGAACCACCCGACCCCCTCCCCACGACAAAGCGGAAGCCGATGACTGAATACCTTCTGATACTGATCAGCACCGTCCTGGTGAACAACTTCGTGCTGGCCCAGTTCCTGGGGCTGTGCCCCTTCATGGGCGTCTCCAACAAACTGGAGACCGCCATGGGCATGTCCATGGCCACCACCTTCGTGCTGACACTGGCCTCCGTGTGCAGCTATCTGGTCAACACCTGGATCCTCGAACCCCTGCAGGTCGAATACCTGCGCACCATCAGCTTCATCCTCGTCATCGCCGTGGTCGTGCAGTTCACCGAGATGGCCGTTCGCCACACCAGCCCCCTGCTCCACCGGGTACTGGGCATCTTCCTGCCGCTGATCACCACCAACTGTGCCGTGCTCGGCGTGGCACTGCTCAACATCCAGGAGAAGAACAGCTTCCTGGAATCCGTACTCTACGGCTTCGGCGCCGCCGCCGGTTTCTCGCTGGTGCTGGTGCTGTTTTCCGCCATGCGCGAGCGCATCGCCGCCGCCGACGTGCCCCAGCCATTCCAGGGCGCCGCCATCGGCATGATCACCGCCGGCATCATGTCGCTGGCCTTCATGGGTTTCACCGGCATGGTGCAGGTGTGAGAGGGTTACCGGCATGTGGATGAACCTGCTCCTCGCCATCGCGACCCTGCTGCTGCTGGCCGGCGCCTTCGGAGCCCTGCTGGGGTATGCGTCCGTGCGCCTGCGTCGGGATGACGACTCCCTGGTGGAGCAGATCGACGCGGTGCTGCCCCAGACCCAGTGCGGGCAGTGCGGTTACCCCGGCTGTCGCCCCTATGCGGAAGCCATCGCCGAGGGCGACGCCATCAACAAGTGCCCGCCCGGTGGCGAAGCGACCATCCAGAGCCTGGCCAACCTGCTGGATGTGGAACCGCAACCGTTGGATGCCGAACATGGCGAGGAGCAGCCCAAACGGGTAGCCTACATCCGCGAGGCCGAGTGCATCGGCTGCACCAAGTGCATCCAGGCCTGCCCGGTGGACGCTATCGTGGGTGCGCCCAAGTTCATGCACACCGTGATCGAGAGCGAATGCACCGGCTGTGACCTGTGCGTGGCCCCCTGCCCCGTGGACTGCATCGACATGATTGAAGTCGCCCGAGGCATCGATGACTGGGTGCCGCCTCACCCCGCGGACCGGCCACTGACCCATGACGGTCCTGTGATCGCCACGGACCAGCGTCCGGCGGAGGCCTCCGCCTGATGGGGACGCAATTCGACTTTCCCGGCGGCATTCATCCACCGGACAACAAACTTCGGTCGCTGCAGACACCGATCCGCCAGGCGCCACTGCCGGATCGGTTGACTGTGCCGCTGCGCCAGCATCGCGGCGACCCCGGGCGGGTGGTGGTAGCCGTTGGTGACCACGTACTGACCGGACAGCCACTGAGCGAAGGCCAGCCGGGACGCTCGGTTCCGGTGCATGCGCCCACCTCCGGAACCATCACGGCCATCAAGTCGCACGAAGTGCCTCATCCCTCAGGGCTGGAAGAGACCTGTATCCTCATTGAGGCGGATGGCCGCGACCAGTGGTACGAGCTGGCGCCCTGCCCGGACAGCGCCAGTACCGCCGAACGCTACGACCACCTGCACCGGACAGGCGTTGTTGGGCTCGGTGGTGCCGGTTTCCCGACCCGCGACAAACTCCAGAGCGCAGAGGCAGCGCCAGACGTCCTGATCCTCAATGGCGCTGAGTGCGAGCCCTACATCACCGCCGACCAGGCCCTGATGCGTGAACGGCCGGACTCGGTAGTGGCCGGGGCCCTGGCCCTGTGGCGACTGGTGGGGGCGGGCCGGTGCCTGATTGGCATCGAGGACAACAAGCCGGATGCCATTGAGGCGCTCAGACAGTCGGCCGAGGGAACCAGCGTCGAGATACGGGTTGTCGCCGCGCGCTACCCCTCCGGCGGCGAGCGCCAGCTGATCCAGCTGCTGACCGGCCTCGAAGTACCCTCCGGCGGCCTGCCCGCTGACGTGGGCGTGCTCTGCCAGAACGTCGCCACGGCGGTCGCCGTGGACCGCTCCCTGCGTCTGGGCGAACCGGTCATCCAGCGCATCACCACCCTCACGGGCGAGGCACTGGCCCGGCCCGGTAACATCGAGGCCCGCATCGGAACGCCCCTGGACCACCTGCTGTTCGAAGCAGGGCTGGATCCCCAGCGCCTGCACCGGCTCATCATGGGCGGGCCGCTGATGGGGTTCGACCTGACCACGACCGGCCTGCCCCTGATCAAGACCGCCAACTGCCTGATCGCGGGCACCGCCGGGGAATTCCCGGACCCGCCGATCCCGCAGCCGTGCATCCGCTGCGGCCTGTGCGAACAGGCCTGCCCCGTGGATCTGCTGCCCCAGCAGCTCTACTGGTTCGCCAGCGCCGGTGAGCACCGCAAGGCCGAGCACTTCGACCTGTTCGACTGCATCGAGTGTGGCGCCTGCGACTGGGTCTGCCCCAGCCACCTGCCCCTGACGGATTACTACCGACACAGCAAGGGCGTGCTGCGCCAGGAACAGAAGGAGCAGGCGGAGGCGGATCATGCCCGCCAGCGGTTTGAGGAACGCCAGGCCCGACTGGAACGGGAACAGGCGGACCGCGAGGAACGTCGCCGGGCGCGCCAGCAGGCCCGGGAACAGCGCCACAACGTGGCGCCCGCAGAGGCATCCGAAGCCGCTACCGCAGCAGCGAGCTCACCGACGGCGCCCGGCCCGGACCGTGAAACCCTGATCCAGCGCCGGGACCAGGCCCGACAGAAGGTCGAGGAGGCGCAGGCACAACTGGCCGAGGCCCGGGAACAGACCCCGGAAGCCGTGCCCAAACTGGAACGGGCCCTGAACAAGCACCAGAAACGCCTGGACGCCGCCGAGAAAGCGCTCAGCGACGCGCAGGAGGATACCTGAGCATGCTGACCACCCAGCGGATCATGCTCTGGGTCATGGCGGCCACCCTGCCCGGCCTGCTGGCGCTCATCCACTTCTTCGGATGGGGCGTGCTGATCAACGTGCTCTGGTGCATGGGCATTGCCATGGCCACCGAGGCCCTGATCCTCTGGATTCGCGCCCGCCCGGTCCAGCACACCCTCATGGACGGCAGTGCCGCGCTGACCGGCCTGCTTCTGGGCCTGTCCCTGCCGCCACTGCTGCCCTGGTGGATCGCGCTGGTGGCCACCGCCAGTGCCATCATCCTGGCCAAGCACCTCTATGGCGGGCTCGGAAGCAACCTTTTCAACCCCGCCATGGTGGGCTACGCCCTGGTTCTGGTGAGCTTCCCGGAAGCCATGAGCACGCGCTGGGCGCTGCCGCTGTCACTGCAGGAGACACCGCTCAGCCTCCTGGACAGCCTGTCCGTGTTCACCGGCCTGGGTTCGACCTCCGTGGACGCCTTCACCGGCGCCACGCCCCTGGATGACTACAAGCATGCCATTGACGGTGCCATCGCCAGCCAGGTTACCACCGCGCCCATCTACGGCGATCGGGTCGCCCTGGGCTGGGAATGGGTCAACCTGGGCTTTCTTGCCGGTGGCCTGCTGTTGATCCAGCGCCGGATCATCACCTGGCACATTCCGGTCAGCCTGCTCGGGGCATTGACCATCATGGCCCTGCTGTTCGGTTATGACCCGGACCAGTCCGTGCCCCTGAGCCTGCACCTGCTGGCCGGCGGCACCATGCTGGGCGCCTTCTTCATCGCCACCGACCCGGTTTCAGCCGCCACCTCCAACCGGGGCAAGCTCTGGTACGGTGCCGGCATCGGTGTGCTGCTCTACACGATACGCGCCTGGGGCAGCTACCCGGACGCCGTCGCCTTCGCGGTCCTGCTGATGAACCTGGCCGTGCCCTTCCTGGACTATTACACCCGGCCGCGGACACGAGGCCATAAACGTGCGGGGCGGGGGGTGCCGTCATGAGCGAGGCACTCCAGGCCATCCAGCGCAATGCCCTGGGACTGGGCCTGTTCGCGGCCCTGACGGCCGGGGCCATTGGCGTCACCCAGATCCTCACCGCCGAGCGCATCGAGCAGCAGCGCGAACTGGCGACCGCAAGGGCCCGCGCTGCCGTGCTGCCGGACGATGTGTCCCTGACAGCCGGGGCCACCCGTCCGATCACTCTGCCACGGAACGACGTGACCGGTATCCGTGGAGGCGCCGAGGCCATACGGGTCACTCCCGGCGACGCCGATCCCATCCTGATCCTTCCGGTCACGGCACCGGATGGTTACTCCGGCCGCATCGAGCTGATCCTCGGCATCCGGGCAGATGGGACGCTCACGGGCGTACGCGCCACCGATCACCAGGAGACCCCGGGGCTGGGCGATGCCATCGAAGTGGCGAAGAGCAACTGGATACTGGATTTCAATGGCCGCTCACTGGACAATCCAAACCCTGAACAATGGCGCGTTGGCCAGAATGGTGCCTTTGATGCCCTGAGCGGAGCCACCATCACCAGCCGCGCCGTCGTGGATGCCGTCAAACGCGGGCTTACATTCACGGCCGCGCATCACGACCGTCTGTTCAACAGCGAAGGCGGGGAAACGGGAGCCGGAACACCATGAGTACAGGTGCCAACCAGATCATCCGAGACGGCCTCTGGCACAACAACCCGGCGCTGGTTCAGTTGCTGGGCCTGTGCCCTCTGCTGGCGGTCACCAACACGGTGGTCAATGCCATTGGCCTGGGCCTGGCCACGCTGATGGTGGTCACCGGCTCCAACATGGCGGTGTCGCTTATCCGCAACCGGGTAACCGACTCCATGCGCCTGCCCGCCTTCGTGATGATCATCGCCGCCCTGGTGACCTGTACCGAGCTGATCATGCAGGCCTATGCCTATCGGCTCTACCAGATCCTGGGCATCTTCATTCCCCTTATCGTCACCAACTGCGCCATCCTGGGCCGAGCCGAGGCCTTCGCCAGCCGTAACCCCCTGCCCAAGGCAACCCTGGATGGCCTGATGACCGGACTCGGGTTTCTCGCCGTCCTGGTGCTCCTGGGGGGAATGCGCGAACTGGTGGGCTACGGCACGCTTCTGGCGGACGCCCACCTGCTCTTCGGCGAGGCCGCCCGGGGCTGGACACTGACGGTCTTCCCGGACTACCGGCAGGCGCTGATCGCCGTTCTTCCCCCCGGTGCCTTCATCGGCCTGGGCCTGATCATCGCACTCCGGAACCGCATCGATCACCATATCCAGCAACAGCAGCAGGCCCGCCAGACGCCCGTGGAAAGCGGGCACAAGCGGGTCCGCGTAACGGGGACATTCTCATGAACGACGCCAAGCGTGAAGCCATCTTCGCCCGCCTTAAGGAAGCCAACCCCGCGCCCACCACGGAGCTGAACTTCAGCTCCCCGTTTGAGCTGCTGGTGGCCGTAACGCTTTCCGCCCAGGCCACTGACGTAGGCGTTAACAAGGCAACGGCGAAACTGTTCCCCGACGCCAACACGCCGGAGGCGATCCTGGAACTGGGGGAAGAGGGCCTGAAGGAGTACATCAAGACCATCGGGCTCTACAACAGCAAGGCCACGAACATCATCAAGGCCTGCCGGATGCTGGTTGATAAGCACGATTCGCAGGTACCACAGACCCGCAAGGAGCTGGAAGCGTTACCGGGCGTCGGCCGCAAGACCGCCAATGTAATCCTGAACACCGCGTTTGATCAGCCCACCATGGCGGTGGACACGCACATCTATCGGGTGGCGAACCGGACCGGCATCGCGCCCGGCAAAAACGTTCGGGAAGTGGAAGACAGGCTGATGAAACGCGTCCCGAAGGCGTACCTCAAGGACGCGCATCACTGGCTGATCCTCCATGGCCGCTACACCTGCCTGGCGCGGAAGCCACGCTGCGGCAGCTGCGTCATCGAGGATCTGTGCGAGTACAAGGAGAAAACGGTCGACTGAGACCGTTTTACTCGCCGCCCATCATGGCCGTTTTCACGCTTTCCTGGGCCGGAACCTCGCCAAGCCAGATGCCGAAGACAGCCTTCTTGAAATCCATGCCGCCGTCCACTGTGCCGATGCGGTCACCATTCTTGAAACCAACAATCCCTTCTTCGGGGATATAGGTGATCTTGAACTGGTCGCCTTCCTTGATCTCTTCCTCGAACAGGCTCATGAACGCATCAATATCGTCCTGGATCGGCTCCATGTTGCCACCGGTGGCATTGTTGAAGCCTTCCATGGTCGCTTCGGTCATGTTCTCGCTGTTGATCATGCCCGAGATGATGTCCAGCTGGATCGCCATGGGCTGATCCGCCTCAACAATCGCCTGGGCGCTGTCGAATGCCTGCGGCAGGTAGAGTGACCCCACATACAGGCTCATGAACCACTTGGAGCGCACGCCAGCACCATTCAGGCTGAGTTCGTTATCGGCAACCTTGATGGTCCCCGGCAGCTCAACGCCCTCAACGGTCATCTCCTGAGCCTGGGCCGTCATCGCTAAGGCGCACAGCAGCGCAAACGCGAAGGTCAGCATCTGTTTCATGAACACGTCCTCTTGTTGTATCGGTTTTCAGATGGTGCCCGGAGTCTACCATCGCGGATAGCCTCCAAATGCCCATCAGTTCTCAACGCGTTGGCATTTTTGGCCATCGGGGAACGGCCCGCAATGACCCACACGCGCTCCTTCCCCGTCCGTGGGGCAAGGACGCGCATTCAATCGCCAGGGCTCGGCGCTGTCTTCTCCGCGAACCAGCGGTACAGCGCTGGTATCACCACCAGGGTCAGCAGCGTGGACGTCAACAGGCCACCCACCACCACCGTGGCCAGCGGGCGCTGGACGCCGCTGCCGGTGCCTGTGGCCACCAGCAGCGGCAGCAGCCCCAGGGAGGTGGTCAGCGCCGTCATCAGAACCGGCCGCACCCGCAGGCAGGCCCCCTGTATTGAGGCCTCATCCAGGTTCATCCCCTCGCGTACCAGCTGATTCAGGTAGGTGACCAGTACCATGCCGTTCTCCAGCGCAATGCCGAAAAGGGCAATGAATCCCACCGATGCGGGGACCGACAGGTTCTGGCCGGAAACCCAGAGCGCGGCGACACCACCCATCAGTGCCAACGGGATGTTGAGCAGGATCAGCAGGGTGCTGCGCACCGACCGGAAGCTGATGTAGAGCATCAGGCAGATCAGGGCGAGCGTCACCGGGATCACGATCGCGAAGCGCGCATTGGCCTTCTGCTGCAGCTCATACTGGCCGCCCCACTCGAGCAGATAGCCCGCAGGCAGTTCCACCTGGTCACCGATCGCCTCACGGCCGGCTTCCACGAAGCTGCCGATGTCCCGACCCTCCACGTTGGCCTGTACCGTAATGTAGCGCTGGGCGTTTTCACGACTGATCTGGCGCGGGCCGGTGATCTTCTCCAGTTCCGCCAGCTGGCTCAGGGGCACCTCGGCGCCACCAGGGGCCTCGATCAGGATATTGCTCATCGCCTCCAGGTCCTTCCGGTCCTGTTCCTGGTAGCGGACATAGACATCGAAGCGCCGTACCCCCTCGAAGATCTGCCCCGCCGCAGTTCCGCCGACGGCATTACGGATGCGCTTCTGCACACGCTCCATGCTGATGCCATAGCGCGCCAGGGCATCCCGGTCCGGCCGGATACGCACCTGCGGAGCGCCAATCACCTGATCCGCCCGGACATCGGCGGCGCCCGGCACCTGCCGTAATACCGCGGCGATTTCATCCGCCTTCTGCTTCAGGGTATCCAGATCATCCCCGTACAGTTTGACGGCCAGCTCGGACTTCACACCGCCCACCAGTTCATCCACGGAAAGCTGGATCGGCTGGGTCATGTTGGTCATGATGCCGGGCATACCGTCCAGCTTCTCCCGGATGGCCTGCTCGATCCCCGCCTGGGACTCATAGCCGTGTTTCTCCCACTGCGACCGGGGCTCCAGCACGACCAGTGAGTGCACAGTGTTGATGGGGTCGGCGTGGGCCCCCACCTCGCCACGCCCCACCCGGCTGACGACCTTCTTCACCCCGGGCACGCTGAGCATCCGTTTCTCCGCCAGCATGGTGTTGCGTTTCGACTCACTGAGTGAAATGGAAGGCGCCATGGTCAGGTTCACAATCAGATCCCCCTCGTCCATCCGCGGCGCGAACTCCGAGCCCAGCTGAGGGAACAGTGCCGCCCCTGCGCCAAGAAGGCCCACGGCAAGCAGCACCGCCAGGGAACGCCGGGCAATGAAGAAACGCAGCAGAGGGCGATAGAGCACCAGGATCCACTGGACAACCAGGGATTCACGCCGGTAGCCATGATCTTCCGACTCCCTGGCAATCGGCCTGGACGGGACAAGACGGTGCCACCAGCGTTCTGGCCCATCACCGGCATCCGCCTTCGGCCGGCGCATCATCAAGCTGCCCAGTACCGGCGTCATGAACAGCGCATAGGCCAGCGAACCAACCATGCCCAATGCCACTGTGTAGGCTAGGGGCCGGAACGTTTTGCCCGCCACGCCGGTCAGCGTGAACAACGGCAGGAAGACGATGATGATGATCGCAATGGCGAACAGAATGGGCGCGGCCACCTCGCGACATGCCCGGGCCACGACCTGCAGTCGGGGTTCGTAGCTTTCCGCCTCATGCAGGTGGCGGTCGATGTTCTCGACCATCACGATGGTGCCGTCCACCATCAGTCCAATGGCGATGGCCAACCCACCCAGACTCATCAGGTTCGCGGAAAGTTCAAACCAGTACATCCCGACGACCGCGAAAAGCACCGAGAATGGAATGGCCGCTGCCACCACCACGCTGGGCCGGAAACCACCCATGAATACAAACAGCACCAGCACCACCAGCACGATCCCCTGGAAGAGTGCATCCGAGACCGTATCCACGGCGTTCTGGACCAGGGTCTTCTGCTCGTAGTAGGGCACGATCTTCACGCCCTCGGGCAGGCTCTTCTGGATGGCCTCCATGCGCTGCTCCACCCGCTCAATCACCTCAGAGGTGTTGGCACCGTAGAGCTTGACCACCATCCCTGAGACCACTTCCTTCTCACCATTGAGGGTCTGCAGGCCCTGGCGGACCTCGCCACCAATCTCAACACGGGCAATATCCGACAGCCGAACCGGGGTGCCGTCGACCGTCTTGACGGTGATCCGTTCCAGGTCCCTGATGCCCTTGGCCAGCCCCTCGGAACGGATCACAAACTGTTCACCGCCCTCCTCCAGAAACTGTGCCCCCACGTTAAGGTTGCTGGAACGCACCCGCTCGATGACATTCTGGAGGTCCAGATCATAGCGCTGGAGCGCATCCGGGTTGACGTTCACCTGGTACTGCTTCTTGTACCCGCCAATCCCGAGCACTTCGGTAACGCCACGCACTGTCTCCATCTTCGGCTTGATCAGCCAGTCCTGGATGGTACGCAGCTGGGTCAGGCTGTACTCGTCCCCGGGAGCATCCAGGTAGTAGTAGAGAATCAGGCCCTGGCCGCTCGCAATGGGGCCCATTTCGGGTTCTCCGAAGCCTTCCGGAATGTTTTCACGGGCCTTCTGAAGGCGTTCGCTGACCAGCTGGCGCGCGTGGTAGATGTCCGTGCCGTCCTCGAAGTAGACACTGACCACCGAGAGCCCGAAATTCGAGTTGCTGCGTATTTCCCGCACCTTCGGCAGCCCCGTCATGGCCTGCTCCACGGGGTAGCTCACATAGGTCTCCACCTCCTCGGGGGCGAGACCGTCAGTCACCGTGAAGACCTGTACCAGCGTCGGCGAGACGTCCGGCACAGCGTCCACGGCCAGTTTCTGCCAGCTCCAGATCCCTGCAGCCAGCACCAGTACCCCCAGCAACACCATCAGCAGGCGATTGCGGAAGGCCATGTCCATCAGTCGTTCAATCATGATCGCTCACCTCTGCCGCAGCCGGCTCAATGGGAATGTCCGGCATGCTTAAGCTGGGCACGCCCGGCCTCGGCCTTGAGAGTGAAGGTGTTGGTGGCGGCGTAGCGCGTGCCGGCATCCAGCCCTTCACGGATGATCACGCGGCTGCCGGCACTGATCCCGGTTCTGACCGGTTGGCGCCGGAAGCCATGATCGGTGCGAACGAAGACATGGGGCTGGTCATCAAGCCGCTGGATGGCACTGGCAGGCACCACCACGTCCGCCTCAAGCTCGCGCACGGTCACCTCACCGGTCACGAACTGGCCCGGGTACCACTGGCCGTCGCTGTTATCCAGAACCACCCGGGCGCTGGCCGAGCGGCTGTCTTGCGCCATGCGGGGTGTGATATAGCTGATGGTGCCGCTGGCCCGATTGCCGCCTTCGCTGGCACTCACCTCCACGACCTGCCCCGGCCGGATTTCGCCCAGGCTGCGCGGGAAGACACTGAATTCCGCCCAGACCTGATCGCGGCGGGCAATGACGAACGGCGGGTCATCACGATCCGTATCGACGCGCTCACCTCGGGTCAGGTGCTGCTCGATAATGGTCCCGGACGCCGGTGCCCGGAGCTCATAGCGGGCGAGGCTGTCACTGCCCTCAGTATCCAGCTCCGCAACCGCCTGCGGCGCCATCCCCAGTGCTTCAAGCCGCCGCCTTGCCAGGGTCATCCGTACCCGCGCTTCCTTCAGGGCCTGGCGAGCCCGCTGGAGTTCCGCCTCGGAAACAGCGCGGTCCTTCGCCAGCTGCTGCGTACGTTCGAAATCCGCCTGTTCCAGCTCCAGGCGTGCCTGACGGGACAGATACTGGGAACGTGCCTCCGCGAGTTCGGTGCTCGACAGAACCGCCAGAACCTCGCCCTTTTCCACCCTGTCCCCGCTGTAGCGCCGGACCTTCTCCGCACGGCCCGCGACACGGGGAGTGACATGGGTCATCAGGGCCTCGTCGAACCGGATCTCACCGGGAAGAGTGCGGGTGATGGCCAGCTGGCCCGGAGCAGCCCGGCGCACCTCTATACCGAATTCGTGGATCACCTCATCATCAAGGGCTATCCCCTTGCCGGTCTTGTGATCCCGGTGTCCTCCGTTTTTGTTGTCCTTGTGCTCCTCATGGTCACCATGATCCCCGTGGTTCCCGCTGTGATCCTCCGCCCCATGCTCCCCGCAACCGGAAAGCATCAGGACAGACAGTAGCACCGCCGCAAACGGAACGGCGCCGGATGACGTAATACGCATGCTTTAGACTCCTGCTTCCACGCGCCCGCTGCTGCGGACGATCGTTCGGCTCATGCACGGATAGGGGCCCGTGCGCGCTCTCAGGTCAGCAGAAGGTGGGGAGGATCGCGGGGCTGGGGCAGGCAGTAGCGTGGGGGTGACGGGCCCGTGCAGCGTTCCCGTGGCTGCCTGATCCAGCGGGAGACGAGCGGCGCCGCCGCTATGAAAAACGCACCTGCGAGCGGCAGGGGCGGCGTATCGCCGAGGGTATCCGGAATCAGGCCATCCGGGACCAGGTTATGCTGATCGGCATGCCAGACATGCGCGAAATCCCCGTGAACAGCGCCCTGCGGCGCCCCATCATGCTCGCCCAGTACGTGGTGGTGCACCGCCGTGCCCAGAAGCACCTGGGCGACGAGCAGGAGCATCAGCCCTGTAACGGCCACACCGTTAGGGAGACGCCGTGGATGGAATCCTTGAAGGTGATCCAGCATGGATTGGAACCGGAACCTGATACGTGAATGGCGCCGATGCTAGAGGCCCCCGGCCCGGCTTGCAAGACCTTGGCCGTTAGCCGAGGATAACAGCGCCTGTCACCCATCGGAGCCAGTCGACATGAGCCACGAGCACCATCACCCACACACTGGCGATGGCCGCGTCATAGGAGCCATCATCGCCAACCTCGTGCTGACCCTGGGCCAGGTCCTTGGCGGTATACTTTCGGGCAGCCTGGTACTCATCGCCGATGCCCTGCACAATTTCTCGGACATGGCCTCCATGGTCATTGCCCTGGTCGCGCGGCGCATTGCACGGCGCCCCGCCGATCCCGCGATGACGTTCGGGTACCGCCGGATCGAAACCGTCGCAGCCCTGGTCAATTACACCTCCCTGATCCTGATCGGGCTCTACCTGGCTTTCGAAGGCGGCATGCGCCTTCTGGATCCACCCGAGGTCGGCGGCGGCACCGTCATCGCCCTGGGCGTACTGGCCCTGGTGGTGGATACGCTCACTGCCATCCTGACAGGCTCCATCCGGCAGGGCGGCGCCAACATCCGCGCCCTCTTCCTGCACAACCTCAGCGATGCCCTGACGTCAGTGGCCGTGGTGGTCAGTGGTGTGCTCATCGTGCTGTACGGCTGGCGCCTGATCGATCCACTGATCACCCTGCTCATAGCGGGTTACATCCTCTGGCTCTCAGCCACCGAGGTTGGCGGAGTGATCCGGGTGCTGATGCTGGGCAGCCCACCGGAGATTGATACCGAGGCGGTACTCGACTGCATCCGGGGACTCGCAGGCGTGGAGGACATCCATCATGCGCATTTCTGGCTGATGGAGGAGAGCAGTGCCGCCCTGGACACGCACGTGGTGGTGGCCAACGACGCGTGGCCGGAACAGCAGGTTATCAAGGCCCGGATCAGGAAGGAACTGGCATCCCGCTTCGGGATCCATCATGCAACACTGGAGCTGGAACCCTCGAGCGAGCAGCACGAGGGTGCCAGCCTCTACGGCAGGGGCTGATCAGCCCTCAAAGAGCATGTCGCAGGAAAGCCCTTCCTTTTCCAGGATTTCGCGCAGGCGGCGCAGGGCCTCGACCTGGATCTGGCGCACCCGCTCCCGGGTCAGCCCGATCTCGGCGCCCACCTGTTCCAGGGTCATGGTCGAGTAGCCCCGCAGACCGAAACGGCGGCAGAGTACTTCCTGCTGTTTTTCGCTGAGCTGCTCAACCCACTGCCCCAGGCAGCCCTTGATGTTACTCTCCTGCAGCAGCGCGGCCGGGTCTGCCGAGCCTTCGTCCGGAACCGTGTCGAGCAGGGATTTGTCGCCATTGTGCCCGATGGGTGTATCCACGGAGGCAACCCGTTCATTGAGCCCCAGCATCCGTTTCACGTCCTTCACCGGCTTCTCGCACTTCTCTGCGATCTCCTCAGCGGTGGGTTCGTGATCCAGCTGCTGGCTGAGCTCACGCGACGCCCGCAGGTATAGGTTGAGTTCCTTCACCACGTGGATGGGAAGGCGGATGGTACGGGTCTGGTTCATGATGGCCCGTTCAATGGTCTGGCGGATCCACCAGGTCGCGTAGGTGGAGAACCGGAAACCACGCTCCGGATCGAACTTTTCCACGGCCCGGATGAGACCCAGATTGCCTTCCTCGATCAGGTCCAGCAGCGTCAGGCCGCGGTTGACGTAACGCCGGGCGATTTTCACCACCAGGCGCAGATTGCTTTCGATCATGCGCCGGCGGCCGCTTTCGTCGCCATCACGTGCAAGCCGGGCGTAGTGCTTTTCCTCTTCCGGTGTGAGCAGCGGTGAAAACCCGATCTCGTTGAGATAGAGCTGTGTGGCATCCGCCTGCTGCTGGCGGCTGGTATAGCTGTAACGCGACGTTCTGGAGCGGGCACGTTCAAGCGCTGCCGCATCCCCATCCAGCTTTGTGGCTTCTTCGCTGGCGGCCACGGCCTCTTCCGGATCCATCACCGCCTCTTCCGCCGATGCATCGAGCGCTGCTTCCTGAACCATCTCTTCCGACATAGCTTTCACCCTGCGTTAACTGATCTACCCCTTGAACACTTCCGGCCTTGTTCGACTTCTTATGGGCCGCAAGTCCCGGATCAGCGACGCGGAAGGTACTGCATCGGGTTAACCGGATCGCCCCGTCTCCGTATCTCGAAGTGGAGCATGATCCTGTCGGCGCCCGAATCCCCCATCTCGGCGATGGTATCGCCCTGCCCAACGTTCTGACCCTCTTCCACCAGGATCGTCCGGTTGTGGGCATAGGCGCTGAGGAAGGTCTCGCTGTGGTTCACGATGATGAGGTTGCCGTAACCCAGCAACCCGTTCCCGGCGTAAACCACGCTGCCATCCGCAGCGGCCCTGACGGGGTCTCCCGCGTCACCTCCGATATCAACACCTTTGTTCACATCGGAGCCGTCGGATGAATATTTCGCAATAATCGGGCCAGAATGGGGCCATGCCCAATCGATTTCGGATGACGCTTCATCAGATGCCTGTAACGCATTGTTACTCCGGGAAGCCTGGGGTGACGCCCGCGTCTGGTCTGCGGGTTGCCCGGATGATCCGGACGCCCGTCCGGTTGACGATGAAGCGGTGCCGGATGATGGGGATGAAGCCGAGCCACCACCGGAGCGCCTGAAGTCATCCGGCGCCTCAACGTCGAACTGGATCACCTGACCGGGATGGATCTCATAGGGGGGCTCGATATCGTTGGCAGCCGCGAGTCTGCGGTAATCCCAGCCATAACGCATGGCGATGCTGTAAAGGGTTTCACCCTTCGAGACACGGTGATGCCCCCAGTTCACTCTGGGGTTGTAATCACTGTCGAGGAGCAGATCCGTGGAGTTGCAGCCACCAACCAGAAGCAATACCAGAACGGCCAGGAGCGGTTTTCGGATTGTTCGAATCCCGGTTCCCGCCTGGTTCCGTACAGCCTTTCTGACCGTGTTGAACCCCATCCGTACTAGAACTTTCCGCTATTGATTCTATGTTTTTATTCTAAAAAAATCCTGAATATTCACGAGCCTCTGAGGAGACGCGGGTAAACCGCTCTTTTGTCAGGATAATTTTTACCCAGAATTCAGTTACCCACCCACCCCGAACTGTTACCTGTGGGAACAGTGGGCGTAACAGATCACGCAAAAGCCGTGCGTTACTTCCGACTGTCGCGTGATCCGTCTCAAGTGTATGCCCTGCACGGCCAGGCAACCAGTTACGACTTGCCACAACGACCCAACCACTCAACCAGCAGGATCAGCCCCAGCCCCAGACACGCCAGCACCAGCACCGTCCAGGTCTGGGAAGCAGCACCCGTCAGCTCCGTATAGCGCCAGGGCGCAAGATTCTCATACAGCAGTGGCTCAGCTTCCCCGCCCGAGCCGGTGCGCCAGGCCACTGCGCGCTTCCAGGGCCACAGATTGGTAAGCGAACCGACCATGAAACCGGTCAGAACCGCCAGCGTCACAGCGGGAAAGCGGGCCAGGGTCGCCGCCACCAGGCGGGCCATGGCAACCAGCCCCAGCGCGCAGCCACCGGCAAACACCGCCAGCGTTGCCAGAGCAGGCTCGCGGATGGCATCGAGGATCGGCTCGTAGAGACCGAGCAGAAGCAGGATGAAGCTGCCGGAAATACCGGGGAGAACCATCGCCGAGATGGCCACAAATCCGGCCCCAAAAGCGATCAACGGTGTCAGGGCCAGGGTGGCGGGCGTCAGCTGGGCAATGCCCCAGGCCACGAGGGTCCCCAGGCCCAGCCCCAGCCCGGCAGTCAGTGACCAATGGGGAATCTGCCGCCCCACATGGAGGACTGCCCCAATGATCAGGCCGGAGAAAAAAGCACGGACCAGCATCGGATGCTCATCCAGCAGTGTCCCGATACCGTGCGCCAGGGTCACAACGCTGAAGAGAATGCCGCCCAGAAGCAGCAGGAGGAAGTTTGCGTCCATGGTCTGCCAGGCCCGGACCAGGCTGCGGTCGCGCACCAGGGTCAGCGCCGCTGCTGGGATATTGCCAAGCGCGGCCAGCAGCCGCTGATAGATACCGGTGATCAACGCCATGGTGCCGCCGGACACCCCCGGCACGATATCCGCAGCCCCCATGAGACAACCTCGCACCACAATACCGGGAGCGGACTGGGTGTGGGTCCGGTTCATCGCACCACGCCACCGAGCACGGGCACGAAGCGCACCGGCTCAATCTCCCGGCGCTCGAATTCGTCCCCGTTTCGGGTGATCAGGGTCAGCATCTGGGTATCACGGCCGAGCGGTGCCACAATGCTGCCGCCGTCCGCCAGCTGATCGTACAGCGCTGCCGGTATATCCCCGGGCGCTGCCGTCAGGATCATGCCGTCAAAGGGCGCGGCTTCCGGCCAACCCTGGCTGCCATCCCCCAGGCGCAGGTGGGCATTGCGATAACCCAGCCGCTGCAGGCGCTCCCGGGCCTGGCGATGAAGACCACCAATGCGCTCGATGCTGTAAACCTCCTTGCCGAGATACGCCAGGATGGCCGCCTGGTAGCCGGATCCGGTGCCCAGCTCAAGGATTCGCGTGGCGCCGGCAGCCAGCAGCATCTCGGTCATGCGTGCGACCACATAGGGCTGGGACAGGGTCTGCTGGTAGCCGATGGGCAGCGCCGTGTCCTCATAGGCACGGTGTGACAGCGCCTCATCCAGGAAGATGTGCCGGGGCACATTCGCGATGGCGTCCAGCACTTCCACACGCTGTATGCCTTCATCACTGAGACGCTCCACCAGCCGCATCCGGGTGCGCTGGGAGGTCATGCCGATCCCCTGGAGTTCGGTATTCATTCAGAGTCCGTCTTTCAGCCAGTCGTTCAGGTTCTGGAACGTATCATAGTGGGTCATGTCCACTTTCACCGGTGTAATGGACACGTAGCCCTCACGAATGGCGTGGAAGTCCGTACCAGGGCCGGCATCATCCTCGTCCCCGGCGGCACCGATCCACATCCGCTCGCGTCCACGCGGACAGTGGACCCGCTGGGGCAGCTCCCCCCGGCCACGATGGCCCAGGCGCGTGATCTGGAAGCCCCTGAGCTCATGCCAATCCACATCCGGTACATTCACATTGAGGACCGTTCTGGGCGGCACTGCCAGCGGATCCGGGCGCAGCAGCAGGCTGCGGACCACCCGCGCCGCCGTATCGAAACGCCAGTTACCCTGGTTGGCCAGCGAAACCGCAATCGGCGGATGATGCAGCAGACGCCCTTCAACCGCAGCAGCCACCGTCCCCGAGTAAAGGATGTCATCACCCAGGTTGGAGTGGGTATTGATACCGGAGATGACCCGGTCGAATTCAATCCCGAACATGTCCCCGATGCCCAGATGAACGCAGTCCGTGGGCGTACCGTCGATGGCCGTGAAACCACCGGGTACATCGGTCGCGGAAAGCGGCCGTGTCAGGGTCAGTGCGTTGCTGGCGCCGGAGTGATCCCGGTCCGGGGCGGCAACACGCACGTCCCCCAGGTCCTCCAGAGCGTCGTAGAGTGCCTTGAGCCCCGGGGAATAGACACCGTCGTCATTGGAAAGCAGCAATTTCATGGCGTTCGGGAACCGTCCTCCAGATCCAGAATCTCAGTCAGTACCACCGTGGCAAAGCCACCGGCAGGCAGGAAGAAATCAAAAACGGCACTGTCGCCTTCCTGCTCCAGAGCGCAGTCTAGCGGTTTCAGCGCGAGGCTGCGACGTGCCGGGCGCATGCGGGTGGCCCGCAGAAGTGCCATGAACTCCGGGTACTGCCCGGCAAATGCCAGTTCCGCCTCTGCCAGCGCCCCTTCGGCCCCGCAGCTGTCGTCACCGAACATCGGCCCTGAAGGAGAGGTTTCCGGGTCCCCCTCCCGCTGTTGCCGCCAATCGCCCGCTGCCAGTCGCCCGGCCAGCCATTCATTGAACAGCCAGCTGCGCACGGCGGACAGCAGCATGCCAGAGCGGGCCCGCTCACGCGGGCGCTTCAGGCGTTGCGGGTCCAGCTGCGCGGCAGCCTCCAGATTGGCCCCATCACGCCCAAAGCGCTGGCGTCCAAAATAGTTCGGACAGCCGTTATTTGCCAGCGCCTGCCAACGCGCGGCCAGGGCGGCACTGTCCGCCTCAAGATCCCTTACCCGGATCCGGAAGTGGTTGCCAGCCAGTTCGCCGGTGCGCAGCTTGCGGCTATGCCGGTCTACCGACAGAACCCGCCACTGCGCGGAAACAGCCTGAAGCACGTCATCCGCTCTCCCGGGCGGACAGGGCAGGCTGAACCACTGGCGGGTGACGGCATGGCGATCCTTGCGCCCCGCATAACCCACCGCTGCTGCAGGACAGCCACAGAGGCGCGCCAGCCCACGGGCAACCCAATCGGTGTTGTCACCGCTTTTCTCAAGCTGGATAAGAAGGTGTTCGCCCTCACCGTCGGGAGACCACCCCAGGTTCTCAGTGACCCCGAAATCCCCCGGGTCCACACGGATGCGGCCGGTTCCGACAGGTTCTCCCCCGGCCCGCGGCCAGTCCAGGCGCCAGCCCGTCACGAGCCCCCGCCGCTGCGACGGCTTTCGACCAGACAGACCGCCTGGGCCGCAATGCCCTCGGCGCGCCCGACGAACCCCAGCCGTTCGGTCGTGGTGGCTTTCACGCTGATCCGTTCCGGGTTCACCGCCAGGTCTTCCGCGATGTTGTGGCGCATGGCATCCACATGGGGACCCATCTTCGGCGCCTGTGCCATGACTGTGGCATCAATATTGACCAGCTGGTAGCCCTGCATCCGCACCTGACGATAGACCTCGCGCAGCAGCGCACGGCTGTCCGCATCCCGCCAGCGCTGTTCGGTATCGGGAAACCAGTGGCCGATATCGCCCAGGGCGATGGCCCCCAGCAGAGCATCGCTGACGGTGTGCAGCAGCACGTCTCCATCCGAATGCGCCCGCAGTCCCTGATCATGAGGGATGACCACGCCACCGATGCGGATATGATCGCCCTCCTCAAAGGCGTGGACGTCGAACCCCTGCCCGACTCGTATCATGTTACGGCCCCTCCGGCCTGTTGCTGTTGTTCGATCAGCCATGCCGCCATGGCCAGGTCCCCCGGATGGGTCACCTTGATATTGTCCGCCCGGCCCGGTACCACGAGCGGCTTCAGGCCCAGATATTCCACCGCCGAGGCCTCATCCGTTACCGGCGCCCCGGCTGCCGCGGCCCTGAGCAGCGCCCGTTCCAGCACCCCGGCGGGAAACAGCTGGGGGGTCTGGGCCCGCCAGAGATGGCTCCGGTCCCGGGTTGCCAGCACATGGCGGGCCCCATCCACTTCCTTGATCGTATCCGTGACTGCCTGGGCCAGAAGGCCTCCGGCCTCGCTGCTGCCAACCCCTTCCATGAGGGCGTGGATATCCCCTCCTGTGATACAGGGGCGGGCGGCATCGTGCACCAGTACGGGGTGCTCCTCAGGAAGTGCCAGCGCCTGCAGAGCGTTCAGCACGGACTCGGCACGGGTGGCGCCGCCAATACAGGTACGGACGGAGTCTGCCGCCACGCTGCGGGTAGACGCCCACCAGCCATCCCCGGCCCCCAGAGCCACCATGAGGGCTGCGCCAGGCACTGCCCGGGCCAGCCGCTCAAGGGTGACGTCAATCAGGAAAGCGTTACCGAGATACTGGTACTGCTTGGGGCGTTCGCCCCCGACACGGGCACCGACGCCCGCGGCGGGTATAACAATGGCTGGGGGGAGGCCGTCTGAGGCGGCATTGGGCGGCATGGATACGGTTCAGGGCTCCACAACCAGGAAAAAGGTCTCATCCTCGCCGATCATGCCGAGGTCGCGACGGGCGCGCTCCTCGATCGCACGGGTGCCGTCGCCGAGGTTGTTCACCTCGGCGAACAGCTCCTCGTTACGGTGACGGAGCCCGGCATTGATGGTCTTCTGCTCATCGATCTGCTTCTGCAGGGCCCAGGCGTGGGGCAGGCTGTTCTCACCCGCCCAGAGCCGGACCTGCAGCAGCAGGGTCAGCACGGCCATAATGCCCCACAACCATTTCATGCACGACGCTCCCTGACGCGTCAGGGGTGCCTCAGCCCCCCTGCCCCTTGATTTCGGTCAGACCGCGATACTCGGCCCGATCCCCGAGCTGCTCTTCAATCCGCAGCAGCTGATTGTATTTCGCCACCCGATCGGAACGACAGAGGGACCCGGTCTTGATCTGCCCGGCGCTGGTGGCCACGGCCAGATCCGCGATCGTGGTGTCCTCGGTCTCGCCCGAACGATGCGAGATAACCGCAGTATAGCCCGCATCCTGCGCCATGCGAATGGCATCCAGGGTTTCACTGAGACTGCCGATCTGGTTGAACTTCACAAGAATGGAATTCGCGACGCCCTTGTCGATGCCTTCCTTGAGGATCCGGGTATTGGTCACGAACAGGTCGTCCCCGACCAGCTGGACCTTGCTGCCCAGGCGCTCGGTCAGGGTTTTCCACCCGTCCCAGTCGCCTTCGTCCATGCCATCCTCGATGGAGACGATCGGAAAGCGGTCGCACAGGCCGGCAAGATAGTCACTGAACTCGGCGGCGTTGTACTGCTTGCCCTCGCCTTTCAGGTCGTAGACGCCGTCACTGTAGAACTCGGAGGAGGCGCAGTCGAGCGCCAGGGTGACGTCCTTGCCGAGGGTATAGCCGGCGCCTTCCACGGCTTCGCGGATGGCCTCGAGCGCAGCTTCGTTGGACGGGAGGTCCGGCGCGAAACCGCCTTCGTCGCCCACACCGGTGTTCAGGCCCTTGCTGTTGAGGACCTTCTTGAGGCTGTGGAACACCTCGGCGCCGCAGCGCAGGGCTTCGCGGAAGGTCGGCGCGGACACCGGCTGGATCATGAATTCCTGGATGTCGACGTTGTTGTCCGCGTGCTCGCCGCCGTTGAGGATGTTCATCATGGGCACGGGCATGGAGAACCGGCCGGCGGCGCCGTTGATTTCGGCCATGTGTTCGTACAGGGGCTTGCCCAGGGCGGTGGCGGCGGCCTTGGCGCTGGCCAGGGAGACGGCCAGGATGGCGTTGGCGCCGAGGTTCTGTTTGTTGTCGGTGCCGTCGAGCTCGAGCATGGCATTGTCGATGGCGCGCTGGTCGGCGGCATCCATACCCTTGAGGGCGCCGCGGATGCGGTCGTTCACGGCGGCGACGGCTTTCTGTACGCCTTTGCCGAGGTAGCGGTTCTTGTCCTTGTCGCGCAGTTCGAGCGCTTCCCGGGAGCCGGTGGAGGCGCCGGAGGGTGCGCAGGCGCTGCCGATCTGGCCGGATTCGAGGATCACGTCGGCTTCGACGGTGGGGTTGCCGCGGGAGTCGAGGACTTCGCGGGCCTTGATGTTGGCGATTGTTGTCATCCGTTCAACCTCTCTTATCTTTGAATCAGTCAGTGATTCAGGAAATGAAATCGAGTCTGAAAGTCATTTCAGGAGGTGGGGAAGGCAGTCCTTTACGGGATACGCTGTAAATACATCCCTGTACGCTTGTCTTCCGCCATCCATGGCTCCAGACAATCCCGTAAAGGACTGCCTTCCCCACCTCTTCAAACCTTGTTGGTCACGCTGTATCCAGCGGCTGAAACCCCTTGATCAAATCATCCAGTTGTTTGAGTTGCGAAAGAAAAGGCTCCAGCTGTTCGAGCCTTAGTGCACAAGGGCCGTCGCACTTAGCCTGATCCGGATCCGGGTGTGCTTCCAGGAAGAGGCCGGCCAGGCCCTGTGACAGGCCGGCGCGGGCCAGTTCGGTAACCTGTTCGCGGCGGCCGCCGGCGGAGTCAGCACGGCCACCGGGCATCTGCAGGGCGTGGGTGACGTCAAAGAACACCGGCACGCCGAGTTTCTTCATGGCGCCGAAGCCGAGCATGTCCACGACCAGGTTGTTGTAGCCAAAGCTGGTGCCGCGTTCGCACAGTATGACCCGCTCGTTACCGGCTTCCCCGCACTTGGTGATGATGTGGTTCATTTCGTGGGGCGCGAGGAACTGGCCTTTCTTGACGTTGATGACGGCGCCGGTCCGGGCCATGGCGACCACCAGGTCGGTCTGGCGTGACAGGAACGCGGGCAGCTGGATCACGTCGCAGACGTTGGCGGCCGGTTGCGCCTGGTGCGGTTCGTGGACGTCGGTCAGGACCGGAACGCCGTAGCGGTCGCGGATTTCCTCGAGGATGGCCAGCCCTTTTTCCAGGCCGGGGCCGCGGAATGAATGCATGGAGGAGCGGTTGGCCTTGTCGAAGGAGGCCTTGAAGACATAGGGAATGCCCAGCCGGGCGGTTACCTGGCTGTAGGCGTCCGCCACTTCCAGCGCGAGCTCCCGGGATTCCAGCACGTTCATGCCGCCGAACAGCGTGAACGGGCGGTCGTTGGCGATGCTCAGGTCAGCGATGTCGATGGTGCTATACGCCATGGTGAGCGCCCTCGGCAGTCGGGTTCAGGATTCGCCCCTGCGGGCCAGCGCGGCTTCCACAAAGCCCTTGAACAGCGGATGGCCATCACGCGGCGTGGATGTGAATTCCGGGTGGAACTGGCAGGCGACGAACCACGGGTGTTCCGGGACTTCCACCATTTCCACCAGGCTGTTGTCGCCGGAGCGCCCGGCCACGCGCAGGCCCGCTTCCTCCAGCTTGGGCAGAAGCAGGTTGTTGACCTCGTACCGGTGGCGGTGGCGCTCGCGGATCACGTCCTTGCCGTAACACCGATGCGATGTGGTTCCCGGTTCAAGTCGACAGTCCTGGGCGCCCAGACGCATGGTGCCGCCCAGATCGGAATCCTCGCCGCGCTTTTCCAGCTGGCCGTGTTCGTCCACCCACTCGGTGATCAGGCCCACCACGGGGTACGGTGAGTCCTTGCGGAACTCGGTGCTGTGGGCCCCGGAAAGCCCGGCGATGTTGCGGGCGTATTCGATAACGGCCACCTGCATCCCCAGGCAGATGCCCAGGTAGGGAATGCCGTTCTCACGCGCGTAGCGCACGGCGCTGATCTTGCCTTCCACCCCCCGCTCGCCGAAGCCACCGGGTACCACGATGCCGTCAACGTCTTCCAGCGCCGCCTCGCCCTCGCGTTCCAGGTCCTCGGAATCGACGTACTTCATCTTAACGTCGGTCCTGGTGTGCAGCCCGGCGTGGCTCAGTGCCTCAATCAGGGACTTGTAGGCATCCAGCAGCTCCATGTACTTGCCGACCATGGCGATGGTCACTGTCTTGTCGGGATTCTGCTCCCACTCAAACACCTGGTCCCATTCGGACAGGTCCGCCGGACCCACGTTTAGGTTAAAGCGTTCAACGATCAGCTGGTCCAGATCCATCTCGTGGAGCATGCGCGGCACACGGTAGATGCTGGGCGCATCGCACAGCGGGATGACGGCCCGCTCCTCGACGTTGGTGAAGAGCGCGATCTTGCGCTGCGAGCTGGCGTCCACCTCATGCTCGGAGCGGCACAACAGAATGTCCGGCTGCAGGCCGATGGAACGCATCTCCTTAACGGAGTGCTGGGTCGGCTTGGTCTTCACCTCGCCGGCAGTGGAGATGTAGGGCACCAGCGTCAGGTGCATGAAGAGCGCACGCTGGGGCCCGACTTCGACACGCAGCTGGCGCGTGGCCTCCAGGAAGGGCTGGGATTCAATGTCACCGACGGTACCGCCAACCTCCACCAGGGCAACATCCACGTCACCGGCGCCCTCGACAATGCGACGCTTGATTTCATCCGTGATGTGCGGGATCACCTGCACCGTCCCGCCCAGGTAGTCGCCACGGCGTTCCTTGCGGATGACTTCCTCGTAGACCCGGCCACTGGTGAAGTTGTTGCGCTTGCTCATGGTGGTGCGGATGAAGCGCTCGTAGTGCCCCAGGTCCAGATCCGTCTCGGCGCCATCCTCGGTAACGAAGACCTCGCCGTGCTGGAACGGGCTCATGGTGCCGGGATCCACATTGATGTAGGGATCGAGCTTGAGGATGGTCACCCTGAGGCCGCGCGCCTCAAGGATGGCGGCCAGTGATGCTGATGCAATGCCCTTGCCGAGCGAGGACACAACCCCGCCGGTGACAAATATATAGCGCGTCATGCGAATCCCGTATTCTGCCCGATTGCCAGTTGTGAGGAGGAGGGAGGCGTCGCCTCAAGATGGGATGACAGGCTACCAGAAAGGGGGTCGAGCCTCAATTTGCAAAAGGCGCTACACCATAACGGCATGCCGACCTCTATACTGTGGGTATGAAGGAACTTGTGTTCGCGATTGTTGAGATGACGCTGCTCGCCGCTCCCTGGCTGCTGTTGGGCCTGCTGGTGGCGGGGCTGGTGCGCGGCCTGGTGCCCCGGGCGCGCATCCGGCAGTGGCTCAGCGGCGACGGTATCCGGCCCATCCTGCGGGGTGCCGTTCTGGGTGTTCCCCTGCCCATGTGCTCCTGTGGCGCCATTCCGACCGCGCTGGCGCTCTACCGGGGTGGCGCCGGGCGCGGCCCGACCACCTCCTTCCTGGTGGGTACGCCGGGCGCGGGCGTTGATTCACTCTCACTCACCTTTGTGCTGATGGGTCCCTTCATGATGGTGGCCAGGGCGCTGGGCGCAGTTATCGCAGCGATCAGTACCGGCCTGCTTACCGCCCTGAGCCACGGCGGTGCAACCGCCGCGGAACCCGCGGAGGCAGCCTGCAACTCCGGTTGCTGCTCCTCCGGCTGTGACGGCGGCGATGTTATGGCGGACGCCGATGAAACAGCCCCGGGGCTGCGCCACGGCCTGCGCTACGCGTTCACCGAGATGCTCGACGACATCAGCGTCTGGATTGCCATTGGCCTGGCCGTGGCCGGCCTTTTGATCACGCTGACGCCGCCCCAGGGGCTGGCGGTGCTGGGCAGCGGCATCGGCCCCATGCTGCTGATGGCGCTGATCGGCGTCCCCCTTTACCTGTGCGCCGCCGCAACCACCCCGATTGCGGCAGCCCTGATGCTGGAAGGGCTATCCCCCGGCACCGCACTGGTTCTGATGCTCGCCGGCCCTGTAACCAGCCTGGCCACTCTCAGCATTTTCCAGCGAGAAATGGGCACCGGGGCACTGCTCCTCTACCTCACCGGCATCGTGGTGAGCACCGTTGCAGCGGGGCTGGCGACCGACGCCGTCATTGCCGGCTTTAACCTGGACATCCAGGGCTCGGTCCAGGGGGTTCAGGAATGGATTCCCGCCTGGCTGGAATGGAGCGCTCTCGCCCTTCTGGTGATAATGGCCGTGCCCTGGCTCCGGCGCACTCTCATCAGGGAGACCCACGATGACTGAACCTGAAGAAACAGACGCCGTACCGGCGCAACAGGATGAAGCGGAGCAGCGACACGAGCCGCGGCGCTACCAGGTAAGCGCCAATCGCGGTCGGGCCCGCCACCGCCTGCGCTATGTTGAGAGCGGTGGTGCAACCGAGGAACAGAGTGAGGGCGAGTGCGGCCTGTGCCGCGACCTCCCGGTCAGATGACGGCTTTCGCCGCGGCCCGCCCCGCATTACGGCCCGAGAACAGGCAACCACCCAGGAAGGTGCCTTCCAGCGCACGGTAACCGTGCATGCCGCCGCCACCGAAGCCGGCCGCCTCCCCCACTGCATAGAGGCCGGGGATACGCTCACCCTGTTCGTTGAGAACCTGGGCCTCCAGGTCCGTTTCCAGGCCGCCCAGTGTCTTGCGCGTCAGGATATTCAGCCGCACCGCGATCAGGGGGCCGTGGGCCGGGTCCAGCATCCGGTGCGGCTTGGCCGTGCGCACCATCTTGTCACCGGAGAATTTCCGGGCATTGTGCATGGCCATGACCTGGAAATCCTTGGTGAAGGGGTTAGTCAGCTGCCGGTCGCGCGCCTCGATCTGGCGGCGGATGTCCGCCGGGTCCAGCAGGTGGTCGCCACTGAGTTCGTTCATCCCCTTAACCAGATCCTCGATATTGTCCCGGGCCACGAAGTCCACCCCGTTCTCCTTGAAGGCCTCAACAGGGCCAGTACCTTTCCTGCCGAAGGGCCGCTTCAGGGTCTGTGCCCAGCTCTTGCCGGTAATGTCCGGGTTCTGCTCGGAACCTGAAAGGGCAAACTCACGTTTGATGATGCTCTGGTCCAGGATGAACCAGCTGTAGTCGTAGCCGGTGGACTGGATGTACTCCAGTTGCCCCAGGGTATCCGAGCCGGGATACAGGGGCGCGGGGAAACGCCGGCCGGTGGCATCGAACCAGAGGGAGGACGGACCGGGAAGGATGCGGATGCCGTGGTTCGGCCAGATGGAATTCCAGTTCTGGATGCCCTCAACGTAGTGCCACATCCGATCCGGGTTGATCACGCGCGCGCCGGCAGCCTCGGTGATATCGATCATGCGCCCGTCCACATGGGCCGGCACCCCACTGACCATACGCTGGGGCGGGCGCCCGAGCCGTTCCGGCCAGTTGCGGCGCACCATCTCATGATTGCCGCCAATGCCCCCCGAGGCCACGATCACGGCCTGGGCCCGGAACTCGAAGTCATCCTTCTCCTCCCGGTTGGTCTCAACGCCCCGCTCGGCCCGGTCATCAGCCAGCACACTGCCACGCACACCATCCACATGGTCGCCAGTGGTCAGCAGCTCGTCCACACGATGACGCCAGCAGAACCGGATCAGCCCCCGGGCCTCCGCTTCCCTGGCCCGCCTTTCAAAGGGCTCAACAATACCGGGGCCTGTCCCCCAGGTGATGTGGAACCGGGGTACGGAATTGCCGTGACCGCAGGCATCATAACCACCCCGCTCGGCCCAGCCCAGCACCGGAAAGACACGATGGCCCATCTCGCGCAGCCAGGCGCGCTTCTCACCCGCGGCGAAGTTCACGTACGCCTCGGCAACACGGCGCGGCCAGTAATCCTCGCCCCGGTCAAAGCCGGCCGTACCCAACCAGTCCTGCCACGCCAGTTCCGGGGAGTCCTTGATACCCATGCGCCGCTGTTCGGGCGAATCGACGAACAGCAGCCCACCCAGCGACCAATACGCCTGACCACCCAGATTCTGTTCGGACTCCTGTTCCACAATCAGAACACGCCGGCCCGCATCGGCCAGCTCCGTCGCCGCCACCAGTCCCGCAAGGCCGGCGCCGACCACAATGACATCCGCATCCTGAGCCATAACTACCTCGTTGTTGTGCTTATTGTTGTGCAAAACTGAACGAAAGCAGCAACAGATTCAAGACACTTCAGGAGACGGGGTCAGCTGCTCGAGTGCTGAAGACTGTCCGGATCGATGGATTCCGCCTCGTCCGACTGGAACAGCCCCTCCAGTTCGTCGATGATTTCCTGGTCACTGGGGTTACGGCTGCCCTTCTCCTGGTGGATGGCGTAGTACTTGCGCAACTCCTCCTCATCGTGATCCCGGAAGACCTGCACCGCTTCGCGGGCCTCATCCTCATCCCAGCCGAAGATCTGCAGCAGCTGCTCGCCCATGTGCATGCTGCCCGACAGGGTCTCGCGAGTGATCACCCGGCAGCCGAGATCCATCAGGCGCCAGGCGTGCTGGCGGTTGCGCGCGCGGGCGTAGACCGGAACGGTCGGGAAGTTGCGCCGGACATGGTCCACGATGCGCATGGAGTACTCCGCATTCTCCACCGCGACAATGATGGCCTGTGCATCCCGGGCGCCTGCGGTTGTCAGCAGGTCCACGCGTGCCGGGTCGCCATAGTAGATGCGGTGCCCGTAACGGCGGATGAAATCAACCTGCAGGGGGTTGGCATCCAGCGCGGAGAACGGGATCTCGGCGCTGTGCAGCAGTCGGCCCACCATCTGGCCAAAGCCCCCGAAGCCGCAGATCAGAACCTTGGGCTTTTCCTCATCCTCTCCCACCGAATCATAGGGCCGATCGTCGATCTCCGAGGTGGCCAGCATCGGATCCAGAATCCGACGATTGAAAAGGAAGGTGAAGGGCGTGGCGGCCATGGTGAGGATCACCACCGCAAACAATACGTCGGTCACGGACTCGCTCATGACCCCGTAGGTCATGGCCATGGAGAACAGCACGAACGCCAGCTCACCACCCTGGGGCATGAGTGCGGCGAGTGCCCTGCTGCCCTTGTCATCGAGCCCACCAAGCCGCCCGACAGCATAGAGAACGGTGATCTTGAGCAGCAGCACCCCGCCAGTGATACCGAACACCAGCCCGGGCATATCCGCCAGCATGTGCAGATCGGCCGACATGCCCACGGACATGAAGAAAAGCCCCATCAGCAGCCCCTTGAACGGCTCGATGGAGAGATGGATCTCATGCCGGTATTCGGAGTCCGCCAGCAGTACGCCGGCCAGAAAGGCCCCCAGCTCCATGGGCATGCCGGCCATCTTCAGGATCTGGGACACCCCGAGCACCACCAGCAGCGCGGTAGCGGTGAAGGTCTCGCGTGCACCGATGCGCGCCACCGTGCGGAAAACCGGCCGCAGCAGGTAGTGGCCGCCAACGATCACCGCGACCAGCACCACCAGGGTGCGGGCAATGGCCTGGGCGATTCCGAGCGGGTCCATGGACGCGGTACTGCCCTCACCCATGAGCGGAATCGCAGCCAGCAGCGGCAGCAGCGCAATGTACTTGAACAGCAGCATGGCAAAGGCGCTGCGGCCATGGAGCGAGGAAAGCTCATTATGCTCGGAGAGCACCTGCATGGCGAAGGCCGTGGAGGAGAACGCCAGACCCAGCGCGATGATCAGCGACGTCTGCCAGTCCAGACCGAATCCGGCCCAGGCGACTACGCCCATCGGGATGGCACACACAAGCACGCCGGCCATCCCCTGACCGAAGATGTTCCTGCGCATCACCCAGAGCCGTTGCGGCGCCAGCTCCAGCCCCACGAGAAACAGCAGCAGCACCACCCCGATCTTGGCGAAGCGCAGCATACTCTCGACATCGTCGATCACACTGAACAGTGACGGGCCCATGATGACACCGGCAACCAGGTACCCGAGCACGGCTCCGAACCCCAGCCACTGGAAAATGGGCACGGCAATCACCGCCGCCAGCAGGAACAGGGTTACTTCCAGCAGGAAATCCAATGCACGCACTCCTTAAAGCCGGTTCGATCGGGGCTCACTCGGGCCACGCTGGAAAACAGGGGCATACTACAGACGCTGAAGGCCGTTGCGAAGCCCGCCGGCAACCCCGTATTGCCGGCAACGGTACCGGCTCGCTACTGTGTGACCTGAACCCGTATCAGGAGCGACCATGACGCGCTATTCCCTGCTCGATCTCGCCCCCGTGAATGAAGGCAGCACGCCGCGGCAGGCACTGCTCAACGCGGCCGATCTGGCCCAACACGCCGAGTCCCTTGGGTACAGCCGGTTCTGGATGGCGGAGCACCACAACATGACCGGTATCGCCAGCGCGGCCACGCCGGTGGCGCTGGGCCACATCGCCGCCAATACCAGCAGCATCGGAGTGGGAGCCGCCGGAATGATGCTCCCCAACCATGCGCCGCTGGTGGTGGCGGAACAGTTCGGCACTCTGGAGAGCCTCTACCCCGGGCGCGTGGACCTCGGCCTGGGGCGCGCTCCGGGTACCGATCAGGAAACCCTGCGCGCCCTGCGCCGGGACCATCATTCGGCGGCCAACCGCTTCCCGCAGGAAGTACAGGAGCTGCTGCATTTCCTGGAACCAGTACAGCCGGGCCAGCGTGTTCAGGCCGTTCCAGGCGCCGGTACCCGGGTGCCCGTCTGGATCCTCGGCTCCAGCCTTTTCGGAGCCCAGCTGGCGGCGGCGCTGGGGCTGCCCTATGCCTTTGCCTCCCACTTCGCACCGGACATGCTGGACGAAGCCATCCGGGTCTATCGCGAGCAGTTCCAGCCATCGGAACGCCTGGCCAGGCCCTATGTAGCGGCCGCCGCCAACGTTTTCGCCGCGGATACGGACATGGAAGGCCGCCGGCTCATGACCTCCATGGAACAGCAGTTCATTGCCCTGCGGCGGGGGACCCCTGGACCACTCCAGCCTCCAGTGGATGACCCTGACAGCCTGGGCAGCCGGGCCGAACTCGGCACTGCCCGTCACGCCCTGAAAGAGTCAGCCGTCGGTTCGCCGGAGACGGTGGAGCGCTGGCTGAAGGCCTTCCTGGAACGCACCGGCTCGGACGAGCTGATCCTGACCGGCCAGATCCACGATCACGACGCCCGTAAGCACTCATTCGGCATCGCGGCCGACGCGCTCGGGAACCTCTCCACCTGAGCGCCCAGCGCATCGGTGACACAGTGTTACCGATGCTCAACATCTGTTCAGTTGCACCTTCCGCCCCGGTAACCTAGCTTGAAGACTGTGACATTCATCAAGCTGGATGACCCTGTCAGGTCTGCGTTAAAACAACAAACAGGGAACCAGAAGGAGAGGCACCATGGGAGCACCGGTCGATGCACTGGAACAGCGCGTCAGGGACCCTCAGGACCCGCTCGAGGAGGTCCTGCCCGCCTCGATCACTCTGTCGCTGATGCTCCGCAATCGCAGGATGGGAAGCTGGCTCCAGAACGAGTTTGCCGGTTACAGCGAGGAAGTGGACCTGCCTGACTACCGGCGGAATCTCCCCGGCCACCTGATGACACGGTCGCCCCAGTACGGCTGGATTCCCGCCCCCGTCAGCGAGGAACAGAACCGCAGGGAAGCGCATATGGATCTGAGGGACGGTGTCCGCAGCCTGGAGAAAACCTGCCTCCGTTACCGCAAGGACAGCTACATTCAGCATGCTCTCTCCGCGGAAGCGATGCGTGAACTGCAGACCCGGGTCAATCTGACCACCGACCTGGCGCTCACGATCAACCGCGAGACCTACTCCGACCTGTTGCGCCTGGTCCGTTCAACGATCTACCTCTGGACCCTCGACCTCATCGAGGCGGGCTTCAGTGGCGAGCATAACTCCTTCAGCACGGCCGAACGGGAACAGGCAGCCACCATGGACGACCCCGAGCACTACTGGCGGCGCGCGATGGACGAACATGCCAACCTCCCGGTTCCGGGATTACGCCAGGCCGGTGTACTGGAGCGCTTCTTCGGCAGCGCCTGAGGCCGAGAACACCTCGCTGATCGCAGCAGGACTCAGGGCAACTCCACATCCGGGTAACGCCGCCGCATCCGCTGCAGGCGCAGGATAGTCACACAATTGGTGACCACCACAAGAGCCTCCGCGAGCGTTGCGCCCACCGAGCCGATGGCGATGTTGTTGCCCATCCAGGCCAGCCCGGCTCCGGCCAGAAAAAGCCGCATGGGAATGCCCCGGAGCATGAACATGCCCACGGTGCCCAGCACCATCGCCGTCATCGGGAACAGGTCGATCCAGCTCTGCCAGGTGAGCACCGCTGCCACGCCACTGACCGCCAGCATGCCCAGCATCACGGCGACATTGCCCTGAAAGCGCTGTGCCAGATGGATGCGCAGGATCACCAGCACCGTCAGTGCCGCGGCGGTCCAGCTCTGGAAAAGCGCGTACTGGAGGGCGAAGGCCACGTTGGCGCCAATCAGCAGCAGCATCAGGCGATCATCCCGGGTGCTGGCAAACCCGGCGATGCAGAAGCCCAGTGAGACCAGCGCGACAATCTGGCCGGCGATCTCCATTGCAGTCATATCCGCCAGCATAGGGCCTCCACAGCCTCAAACCGTCAGTATAGAAGCCAGAGCACCCCGCGTCCCTCCGTGATGGCCGCGATGTTCTGGTTTACCCTGTGCGCCATGACCCACTACGCCCTCGGCTGCCCGCAGTGGCAGGATCCCAGCTGGAACACCCTGCTCCCACCGGGAGCAACGCCACTTGCACGCTACAGCCGGGTGTTCGGCTGCGTCGAGGGCAATACCACTTTCTACGCCACACCCACCCGGGAACAATGTGCCCAATGGCGCTCCCAGGTACCCGACGACTTCCGGTTCCTGTTCAAGTTTCCACGTGAAATCAGCCATGACCGGCTGCTCACCGGCTCAGAGACTGCGGTCCGGGAGTTCCTGGCACCCCTTGAACCGCTTGCAGACGTGCTGGGCCCCTTTCTGCTCCAGTTACCGCCGAACTTCGGCCCGGAGCAACTGGATAACCTCTGGCGCTTCGTGGACGCTCTCCCCGCGCCCCTGACCTGCGCGGTCGAGGTTCGGCACCCCGCCTTCTTCGAAAAAGGGGATGCCGAGAAGGCGCTGAACCGGGGCCTGCGCGAGCGCAACCTCGCCCGGGTGTGCTTTGATACCCGGGCGCTGTTTACCGCCACACCGGAATCCGAGGCAACATGGGAAGCCCAGAGCCGCAAACCCCGGCTTCCCATCCACCTGCTGCCCGTGGATGCCCCACCAGTGGTCCGCTACATCGGCCATCCAGACCTTGAGAGCAATCGTCCTTTCCTGACGCCCTGGGCGGAACGGGTGAGCGAATGGATTGCTGAGGGGCGGCATCCATACATATTCATGCACATGCCGGACAATGGCGATGCCCTGGCACTGGCTGCGTTCTGGCATGAACTGCTGGGGGAGCGGGTGCCAGAGCTGGCAGAACTGGCGATCAACACGGAACCGCCTCAGATCGGGTTGTTCTAGGACGGTTCCCTGCCTCGGGACCAAGGGCTGGCACCCATGGCAACTCCGAGAGTGCCAATAGCCAGGGGAGCCACGACCGCTCCCGGCAGCCAGCCACTGACCCACCAGATCACACTGCTGTAGACCAGCCAGAGCACGGGGATCACCCCCGTCACCCAGCTGATGGGGCGTGCCAGGAGCAGCATGCCCAGCGTTACCAGGGCCGTGGGTGTTGGCGCCGTGCCGGCAACCTCGAACGCCGCCCAGCTGCGCCCCGTCAATGGGCCGGTCACCGGCAGTACAACGATGCCTGCCAGCACCAGAACGACTCCCAGCTTCGCCCGCAACCCGCCGCTGAACCGCCAGCCGCCTCCAAGGCCCACCAGGAACACCAGCACCGCCTGAACCATAAAGGCCCACCCCATGAGGCTGGCTGCCCAGTTCAGAGGTGCGTGCAGCAGAAACTGGAACTGGACGGCGGACCAGCACCAGCACGCCGCCAGCGCCAGCCCAGCGGTGGCGCTGCCGCCCCGGTGGAGCCGCCAGAGCGCGAAAAGCATGAGCAAGAGGAACAGGCCCTGCCATGGCCACACCTGCCCGTTGAGGCGCTCGAACAGACCGGACCACACTTCGGGTGTGACCGGCACGAAGTCCCGCAGTGCGTAGGTATCGAGCGCCCCCAGCATGGGCTAGACCTCTGCCAGTGCTTCAATCATGCGTTGGCGTTGCGCGGCGTCCGGCATGATCCCCCGCCCGGCTGCCATGTTCTCTCGCACATGCTCGGCGCTCGTGGTGGCGGGAATAGCGCAGGTCACCGCCGGATGCGAGACGATGAATTTGAGCAGGAAGTCTGCCCAGGTACGGCAGTCGATTTCGTCCGCCCAGTCTGGAAGGGGCGTGCCCCGACGCTGCACGCCCCTGATAAGCGAGCCTCCCTGGTAGGGCCGGTTGGCAATAACGGCAATGCCCTTTTCCCGGGCCAGCGGCAGTATCCGGTCCTCGGCCCAGCGGTCGCGGATATTGTAGGTCAGCTGGATAAAATCCAGCTCGTGGCGCTCCATGATCCGCTCGAACTGGTCGAGCCGGCGCCCGTGCGAGGTGGTAATGCCAATCGCACCCACCTCCCCCGCCTCCTTCATGGCCTGGAGGGTTTCCAGGTGGGCCTCCCAAGCCAGCAGGTTGTGCACCTGCAGCAGGTCGAACCGTTCGAGACCCCAGTTAGCGGACGACTCCGCCGCCTGCTCCCGCGTGGCACCGCCATCCCGGGTCCAGACCTTGTCCGCGGCAAACAGCGAATCCGGGTACCCCAGCTTTTCGAGCCCATGCCCGAGCACCGACTGCGCCGATCCGTACATGGGCGAGGAGTCAATCAGCCCGCCACCCTCCTCGAAGAACGCCGCCAGTACCTGGGTGCGTGCCTCTCGAAGTTCCGGGTCTCCCCCCACATTGAAGGTGCGCCAGGTGCCCATGCCGATCACCGGAATGGAACCACCCCCATTCGGCAGGGCAGCGCGATTCAATGCCTTCCCGGCTGCAGCCGCCAGCCCTGGCCATGCAGCAACCGCCAGCCCTGCGCCCAGGCCGCCAAGCACCCTGCGCCTGGAGTATCCCACCATGCTGCCCTCCGCTTTTCATGGCCTTTGTTCTTTATACGTCACGCCAATCCGGTTCGTTTGACAAGGGATACCCCACTGCCTCCGGCTGATCCCGGATTGTCACGGCACTGCCCCTGTACTCTAATGATGACAATCTGAAGAACCCCCTAGCCGATAACCAGTCCCGGGAGGCAGCAGCGAATGACAGTAACGCTCGAACGTGTCAGCGGTGAAACCATCCGGCCCTGGGTCAGCGAGGTCGCGAGGCTCAGGATCCAGGTTTTCCGTGAATGGCCCTACCTGTATGACGGCGATATGGATTACGAGCAGCAGTACCTGGAAACCTACATCCAGTCGCCACGCAGTGTCTTCGTCCTGGCCCGGGACGGTGATCGCGTTGTGGGTGCCGCCACGGGACTGCCGCTGGAAGACGAAGAGGACGCCTTCATTCAGCCGTTCATTGACCAGGGCTACAACCCGGCGGAGATCTTCTATTTCGGGGAATCGGTGCTACTGCCGGAATACCGGGGTCAGGGCATTGGCGTACGCTTTTTCGGGGAACGTGAAGCCCACGCCAGTGAACTGGGCGGGATCCGGTACTGCTGCTTCTGTGCGGTGGAGCGGCCAGCGGATCATCCGTTACGACCGGCTGACTACCAGCCACTGGATGATTTCTGGAAAAAGCGGGGGTATGAGCCCGTGCCGGAGCTGCGGACCCATTACCCCTGGAAGGACATCGACCAGGCCGAGGAGACGGCCAAGCCGATGAATTTCTGGATGGGCAGGCTGGCCTGATCAGGCCGCCACTGAGAGCGTACTGCTCACCCGGTTACGCAGGCGGCTGACCAGGGAGGTGCTGGTGGTCCTGTCCGCCACCTTGCCCTGCTCGTCCCCTTCATTGAACTCGGGGAACAGCCGCTCACGCATCCGGTCCGGCAGCGAGAAGGCCGTCACACGCTTGAGCACGGTCGCGTACTGGCGTGGGAAGCTGTCCGCGTTGTAGTGCAGGCCGTACTTCTCGCAGACGGCCTGAACCTGGGGCGAAATCTCGCGATACCGGTACGCCGGAATGTCCGGGAACACGTGGTGCTCGATCTGGTGGCTCAGGTGCCCGCTCAGGGTGTAAACCCAGTTCAGACCGGTAAAGTTACTGGAACCAGTCAGCTGACGCAGGTACCAGTGACCACGACTCTCGTTCTCGCACTCTTCCTCGGTAAAGCTTTCCGCGTCTTCAGTGAAGTGACCGCAGAAGATCACGCTGGAGGCCCAGAGGTTACGGATCAGGTTCGCCCCGAAGTTGCCCGCGATCACGACCGGAGCCACCGGGAGGGTCAACGCCGGGTAAAACGCGTAGTCCTTGAACACCTGACGGCCGCCCTTGCGTGCGAAGTCCCGCAGGAACTCTGCCTTCTCCCGGAGCGTCACCTCGCCACTGCGCAGCTTCTCGAACTCCAGCTCGTGAACGCCCACACCCCACTGGAAGAAGACACTCAGGTTGATGAAGTTGATCATCTGTAGCAGGTGCATCGGTTTCCAGGGCGTCTCATCCTCAAGGCGCAGCACCGCGTAGCCGTAGTCCCGGTCCTTGCCGATGACGTTGGTGTAGGTGTGGTGCTCGTAGTTGTGGGTCCGCTTCCAGGAATCCGCGGTGCAGATGGTGTCCCATTCGTAGGTCTGGGAGTTGAGCTCCGGGTCGTTCATCCAGTCGTACTGGCCATGCATCACGTTGTGGCCGATCTCCATGTTTTCCAGGATCTTGGCGATCCCGAGGGAAGTCATGCCGGCCAGGAAGAACGGCGGGATGAAGCCGAGGGGCATCAGCGCCCGGCCACCAAACTCCAGCGTCCGGTGCAGGCGGATGATGCCGCGGATGTAGTCGGCGTCCTTCTGGCCCAGATCCGCCATCTGCTCATTACGGATGGCGTCCAGGTCCTGTGCAAGATTTTCGAGCTGTTCTTCGCTGAGCTTCTGCATGGTGATTCTCCTTGCAGTGTCGATTCGATGTTCGGTTAGAGGTCCAGTTCAACGGCGCCCTGGGGCACATTGATACAGAGCTGGATGGTTTCCTCGCCATAACCCGATGGCTGTCCGGTCTGCTGGTTGATGACAATGCCGCTTGTCTTGCGGCAGCTGCACTGGTGGCAGATGCCCATGCGACAGCCATAGCGCGGGTTCAGGCCGGCTGACTCGGCTTCCTCAAGCAGTCGACGATCGCCGGCGCTTTCCACCGTGATGTCGCTGCGGCTGAAGTGAACGGTCCCGCCGGCGTCTTCGGTCACGACCACTCCCGGCCCTACCGCAAACAGCGTGCTGCTGACCTTCTCCTCCGGCACACCGGCGTCCGCCAGCAGATTCTGAGCGTGTTTCATGAGCCCGGGCGGGCCACACAGAAAGCAATCCCGCTCCGTAAGCCCTTCAACCGCCTGCAGATGATGCGGGCCGAGATGGTCCGGGTTCTGCGGATCCTGCTCCGCCGCCACGATGCGCAGCTCCAGGTTCGGCAGGCGCTCGGCAAGCGCTTCCAGCTTGCGGCCCCCGATGACGTCCGCGTCGGTACGCACGAAATACAGCAGCGTGACCGGGTTGCGCAGGTGACGATCCGCCATGGCTTCCAGCTGGCTCAGCACCGGGGTGATGCCGCTGCCGCCGGTGATGAACAGCATCGGACGACCGGGCTCGGGGGTGTGATCCTCACCGTAGGCACGGCTGATCCCGATCACATCGCCGGGTTCGAAGTGTTCGAGCAGCCAGGGCGTGACCTCGCCATCCGCCACTTTCTTGATGGTGACAGTAATGGTGCCGTCCTGTTCCCAGTGCGACGGTGAACAGGAGAGGCTGAAGGGCCGGCTGTACCAGCGACCGTCCTTTTCCACTTCCAGGTTCAGGTGCTGGCCGGCCCGGAACCCACCCCAACGCCGTGCCGGGCGCAGGGTCAGGGTCTTGCTGTCATGGGTCTCCGCTTCAATCGCTTCCACCCGCGCCGGGATGTAACGCTGGGCCCAGAGCGGGTTGATGCTCTCGAGCAGCGGATCGAAGTACATGGCCGGGTTCTCCCGGTTGAACAGCTGCTGCCCGAGCCAGCGCCAGGTGTCACGCCCCGGCCCGACCCGTGCCAGCACGCCCCTGTAGGAGCGGCCCTGACCGCGATCAACACCCTTTTCCATGTTCATTGACTCCTGCATGACAGGCCTCGTGTGTACGGTTGTTCACATATTGTGTACGAATGTACACAAGGGGCTCCGGGGTGTCAACAGGTGATCTGAGCCGGCTCACACGTTTCGATTCCGCCAGCAGGTCGGTACACTTCCGGGATCAGCCCGAACGCGCCCGTAAAGGTATGACAACACAGAAACGACGCCGCCCCGGCGAGACCCGGGACATGCTCATGGAGGCCGCGCTGACCCTGGTGGGCCGAGGCCGCCACTTCGCCAGCCTCGGCATCCGGGAGGTCACCCGGCAGGCCGAGGTGGTGCCCACATCCTTCTACCGTCACTTCCGCAACATGGACGATCTGGGACTAACGCTGGTGGATGAGCTGGGCGTGGTCCTGCGGGGAATGATGCGGGAAGCGCGCGCCAATGTGCTGCATGCGGACAAGCTCATGGACGAATCCGTGGCCATCTTCGTGAACCACGTTCAGGCCAATCGCAACTTCTTCACCTTCATGGCACAGGGGCTGGCGGGGGAAAGTCAGGCGATCCAGCAGGGCATCCGCAACGAGATGCAGTTCTTCGCCAGCGAGCTGGCCAACGATCTGCGTAACCTCCGCCTGCTGACCCGCCTCAGTGATGAGGATCTGGACATGGCCTGTGAGCTGGTGGTGCGCACGGTGGCATTCAGCCTGACCGACATCCTCAGCATTTCACCCGAGGACGAGGCAGAGCTGGCCCGGATCAGGCGCCGGACCACCCGCTTCCTTCGGATGATCTTCATTGGCGCGGATCACTGGCAGAGCAGCTGACCCATGCCGGTGGCCGTGGCTTATTCCTGATCCGGATCCAGAAATGCATTCCGATGAAAGCGAGCCGCAGCCTCGACTTCTGCTACCCCGGCCGCACCGGGTTCCGGAAAGCGCTCCCCAGCCAGTGTCCGCAGAACGGTATGCACTCCGTGGGAAAGAGACTCCAGGTTGTAGCCCCCCTCCAGCACGAACACCAACCTACCGTCACAATGGCGTTCCGCCACGGACTGGATGATATCCGTCATCACCGACATGCCCTCGTAGGACACGTTCAGCGCCAGGTCATACCAGTGGGTGTCGAAGCCTGCTGAGACCAGGATGATATCCGGCCGGAAGGCATCCGCGGCCGGCTCCACGATCTCGCGCATGGCCTTGAGGTAGGCGACATCCCCTGAGCCTCCGGGCAACGGCACATTCACGGTCGATCCCTCAGCCATGCCCACGCCAACCTCCTCCATCAGGCCGGACCCGGGATAGAACGGCGCCGCACGGTGGATATCAATGAACATCACGTCAGGATCCGCCCAGAAGATATCCTGGGTGCCATTACCGTGGTGGGCATCCCAGTCCAGAATCATCACCCGCTCGCAGCCAAGCTCGCTGCGTGCATGCGCCGCGGCCACCGCCACATTGTTGAACAGGCAGAACCCGCGCGCCCGTACCGGCTCCGCATGGTGGCCAGGCGGGCGGACCAGCGCAAAGGCATGGCGATAGCGTTCCTCAACCACCGCCTCGACCGCCGCCAACGCCGTTCCGGCGGCAACCTCGGCAGCCAGAACGCTGCCCTCGGAAACCGCAGTGGTATCCACGTCAAGCCAGGCGTTCTTGTCACGCAGCTCCTCGATCAGATCGAGATAGCCAGTGGTGTGGACCCGCCCCAGCTCCTCCCGGGTGGCCGGTCGGCCAGCCTCCATGGCAAGCCCCGGAATCGGCTGGGAGGCCAGCAGATCCATCACCGCCCGCAGACGTCCGGGGTGTTCCGGGTACTTCCACTGGGCATTGAGACCAGCCAGGATCTCGCGGATGCGCCGGTCAAGGCGACCGGGCAGGAAAGGAACGTCCACATCCGGCTCATGTGCCAGCATGCGGTCATCGTGAAAAAGCGCTATGGTGCCGTTCGGCATTGCCGCCTCCGTGTGCTCGCGGCGCCACAGTCCTGCCGCGTTCCTCCACTATACGCCGCCGGCGAACGCAGGCAAGTACCAGAGACTACTGGCGAATCGGCTCAGCCGGAGTATTTCACACGCCGGTTCAGCCAGTGTCCCAGCACCCCGTAGCGTGGGCTCAGGACGAAGGCCAGGACCAGAAAGACCCCCGTCATGGAGGCCATTGTGCCGCCAATGGAGACATCCAGCCTGACCGCCAGCGGGTAGCCACACAGCGTCGACGCCACGCCCACCAGCACCGCCAGGAGCAGCATCAACGAGAGCCGGTCGGTCAGCAGGTAAGCCGTCGCGGGCGGCACGATCACGAAGGCGATGAACAGTACCGCGCCCACGGCATCAAATGCCGCTACGGCCGTCACACTGGTCAGCCCCAACAGCAGATAGAACATGAGCGTGGGCGCCAGCCCCAGTGCGGCGGCCAGCTGCCAGTCAAAGGACGCCAGCTTGAGCTCCTTGTAGCAGGCAAGCACGAAGCCCAGGTTGACCAGCGTCGCCACCGTCATCCAGACCACTGCCTGGGGAATCTCAAGCCCTGCCAGCGGCATGGTATCCAGCCAGACAAATCCGATCTCACCCAGCAGCACCGTGTGGCTGTCGATATGAATATCCCGGGCATAGAGGTTGAGCAGCAGCACACCCGCCGCAAAAAGCGCCGGAAACACCAGACCAATGGCCGCGTCACGCTTGACCCGGCGCGTGCGGGCGACCATTTCGGTCAGGAAGACGGTCAGCACACCGGTCAGCGCCGCCCCGGCAATCTGAAGGGGCCCGGACTGGGCATGGGTCAGCAACCACACCACCACAATACCGAATACGATGGAGTGGCTGATCGCGTCAGAGAGCATGCTCTGGCGTTGCAGAACCAGAAACGTCCCGAGCAGGGCGCCCGAGGTCGCCACGAGGGCCCCGGTCAGCAGGATCATGGCCATGGGATCGTTCAGAAACGCCTGCATCATACCTCCGCCTGGTTCCAGTCCATGCGCTCCAGCTCCTGCCTGGCCTCATTATGCCCTGCATCCGTCAATGCCCAGTGGGGCCCCTCCTGACGCATGTGGCTGGCGGGCACGACAAAGCCCCGGGCCTGCAGGCGTCTTAGAATATGGCTGGTGGCCACGCCATAGAAGCTGTCCAGCATGCTGCGTTCCACCGGGTAATAGGGATCCTCGTGATGCTCCGCCAGCTTATGCAGCGTCACCAGCATCTGGCGCTGGCCGATGGAGCGCTGTTCCCGCCAGAGTTTCAGCCAGCTCCACAGCACGCCGCGCCCGGGTGCCAGCAGCAACGACAGCGCCACCAGCGCCGAGGCCACCAGCACTACCACCGGCCCCGTGGCCAGATGGGCAACACCAGCACTCAAAAGCACGCCCACAACGCCGGAAATCACTCCCATCAGCATGGCCAGGAAGACCATGTGCTCAAGCCGCGACACCCATTGGCGCGCCGCCACTGGCGGCGCGATCACCATGGCCGTCATCAGGACAACACCCACCATCTGAAGCCCCACCACAACGGCCAGGGCAATCATGGCCGTCAGCAGCGTCTCGAGAACCCCGACGCGCAAGCCGATGGAGCCCGCAAACAGCGGATCAAAGGTCACCAGTTTGAGCTGCTTCCACATCAGGGCGACCAGTGCCATGGCGGCAAGGGTGACCCCACCCATGAACCACAGATCGGAAGGGCGTGTGGCTGCCGCCTGCCCGAACAGGAAGGAATCCAGTCCACCCTGGGAGGCACTGGCGTGGCCCTGGATGTAGGTCAGAAGCACCACGCCTACCGCGAATGAAACGCTCAGGGCCGCCCCCAGGCCTGCATCCATCTTGATCCGGCTGTAGCGCGTGACCACCTGTACGAACAGAGCCGCGATCACGGCGGTGACAAGCGCTCCGGCCATGATCCAGCCCAGATGACGGGTACCGGCAATCAGGAACCCGATACAGACGCCGGGCAACGCGGCATGGGCCAGAGTGTCGCCCAGAAGGCTCTGCTGGCGCAGGACGGCAAAGGAACCCAGAAGGCCGCTGACCATCCCCAGCAACACCGCGCCCAGCGTGACGGTCTGGACCGTATGGTTGCCGAGCAGCTCCAGCATCAGTTCACAACCTCCCTCGGCACCGCATCCGGTGTCTCGCCAGAGGAATCCGGATCCAGGAGAGCGATACGGCCGCCATAGGCCTTACGCAGGTTCTCACCTGTATACACCTCAGGGATCGGACCCTGGGCGACAACCCGCACGTTCAGGATCACCAGCCAGTCGAAGTAGTCGCGCACGGTCTGAAGGTCATGATGCACCACGATGATGGTCTTGCCCTGATCCCGCAGCTCCTGCAGAAGCGCCACGACCGCCTTCTCGGTCGTGGCATCCACGCCGGCCATGGGCTCGTCCAGGAACAGCACATCCGCGTCCTGCACCATCGCCCGTGCCAGAAAGACCCGTTGCTGCTGACCGCCGGAAAGCTGGTTGATCTGCCGTTTGGCGAATGCCTCCATGCCAACAGCTGAAAGCGCATCCATGGCGCGCCTGCGCTCACGCCTCCCGGGCCAGCGGAACCAGCCCAGATGGCCATAGCGTCCCATCATGACCACATCGACAACGGTGGTTGGAAAGTCCCAGTCCACCGAGGATCGCTGGGGCACATAGGCCACACGCTTCAGTGCCTGACGCGGTGGGTAACCATGGATGCAGATATGGCCGGCTGTGGGCTTCACCAGCCCGAGTACCGTCTTGATCAGCGTACTCTTACCGGCACCGTTGGGCCCGATGACCGCCGCCATCACCCCCGGGGGAATATTCACATCAATGTCCCAGAGAACCGGCTTGCCCTCGTAGGCAACGGTCAGGTCCTCTATATGCAGCGCCAGGTCCGGTTCGTGGCGTTTCTCCCGTTTCATGGCAACTCCAGTCTCATTCTGCCGCGTTGCTGCGCCCGCTGCCCGCAAAGGACGGCAGGCTCCCGGGCCAGGACTCAACTGAGCCACCCAGGGACTCAACAATGGTCCGGGTATTGTGCCGGATCATACCGATGTACGTCCCTTCCGGCGTACCGCGGGCGCCCATGGCATCGGAATAGAGCTCACCACCGATTGTCAGGTCGTGCCCCCGGTCCCTGGCGCCATCGACCACCGTCTCTACTGTCCGGCGGCTGATGGTGCTCTCCACGAAGATAGCGGGCACATTACGGCTGACGACCCGGTCCACGACCGAGCGGATATCCGCGATTGCCGCCTCACTGTCGGTGCTGATGCCCTGGATGCCGACCACTTCAATACCGTACCCCAGACCAAAATAGCGGAAAGCATCGTGTGCGGTGACAAGGATACGCTGCTGCTCCGGAACGCTGGCTGCGCTGGCACTCACCCACTCATCCAGCGTCAGGAGCTGCTGCCGGTAGTTCGCGGCGCGCGAGCGGATGCCGGATTCACAATCGGGGGCGACCCTGACCAGAACGTCCGCCACCGTGGGCACGATCCGGGCCCAGAGCGAGGCATCCATCCAGAGGTGGGGATCCACTGCATAGCCCCCGGCTCCCTTGATCAGATCGTCGTCTTTCATCGACTCAGGTCCCACCGCAACAGTGGGCCTGCTTTCAGCCATCCTGGCGAGAACCTTACCGAGCTGGCCCTCCAGATTGAAGCCGTTGTAGAGAATCGCATCCGCGTTGCGCAGAAGCGGGATATCGCTGGGGCGCGTTTCATAGAGATGAGGGTCAATCCCCGGCCCCATCAGGGGTTCCACGCTGAGGCACTCACCCGCGATGTTGGCAGCCACATCCGCGATCATCCCCGTGGTGGTCACAACATCAGCGGCGCGCGCACCGGAGGCGCCCATCACGAGAACCGCCGAGAAGCTGAGAGCAACAATCCATCGCTGAACCGCCTGCGTCACCATTCCTCATGCTCCTTCAATCGGGTTGCGTAATGCCTTGTAGTTTACAAAAACTTTTGACACTCCCGCAAACTTTTTTAGCCAAGGCTAAACTGTGCAGCATGGCTATTGTCGAGACTCGGGGAGTTGGTTAGACTGGCCCTATGCCAACCTACTCCGACAACGGCCCCGACCCGTCCGAACAGGACACGAACCTGCCACCCCCCGAGCAGCACGCGCGCCAGTATGCTGCCGTGAGAGACGCCCATGAGACCGAGCTGATCGAGGATTACGTCGAGCTCATCGGGGATCTACTGGATCATGCCGGCGAGGCGAGGGCCACGGACATCGCGGCTCGCATGGGCGTTCGCCAGGCCACTGTCGCCCGTATGATCAGGCGGCTTAACGATCAGGGGCTGGTCACCAATGAGCCCTACCGATCGATCTTCCTCACTGAACGCGGCCGCACCATGGCCGAGGAATCCCGCAAGCGCCACGGTGTGGTCCTCCAGTTCCTGCGAAGCCTGGGGGTGGATGACGCCACGGCCCGTATTGATGCCGAAGGCATGGAGCATCACGTCAGCGAGACCACCCTGGGGATCATGCATGAGTTCACCCGCAGACAGAATAATGGTGGCGACTGAGCGGAGGTCGTGGTAGGGTACCGACCTGCGTTGTTCCCTCCGCCTTCCCCGGTCGTCCAGACGACCCCAGTTTCGCCGGTTGGTCTCCGCACGCTTATCGCGGACTGCATATTGCCAGGGCCATTCCCGACAAGCCGACAATCTGCCCTTCCCTGTTTACGGGGCATCGGGCAACACCCGCTCTGGCGTATTGAACAGGAAAGACTGAATGTCCTTTGATTCCCTCGGCCTGCGGGCTGAACTGAGCCGTTCCATCAAGGAACAGGGTTATGACCAGGCTACCCAGATCCAGCAGCAGGCTATTCCGGCCGCCCTTGCTGGTCGCGACCTGATGGCCAGTGCCCAGACCGGCACCGGCAAGACCGCCGCTTTCACACTGCCGCTGCTGCAGAAGCTTTCCGAAGGCAAGTCACAGGGCGGCCGGCCGCGTGCCCTGGTGCTCACCCCCACCCGTGAGCTCGCCGCTCAGGTGGAAGACAGCGTGCGCACCTATGGCCGCCATCTCCCCCTGCGTTCCGTCGCGATCTACGGTGGCGCTGGCATTGGCCCGCAGATCCGTCAGCTCAAGAGCGGCATGGATATCCTCGTGGCCACACCCGGTCGCCTGATGGATCACATGGAACGCGGCACCGTGAACCTGTCCGACATTGAAGTGCTGGTTCTGGACGAAGCGGACCGGATGCTGGACATGGGCTTCCTGCCGGCGATCGAGAAAATCGCCCGCACACTGCCGGATGCCCGCCAGACCATGCTGTTCTCCGCCACCTTCTCCGCGCCCATCCAGAAGCTGGCGCAGAAGTTCATGAACGAACCGGAACTGATCCAGACCGGCGAACGCAATGGCACCGCCGAAAGGGTCGACCAGAGCGCCTATATGGTCGACGGTGGCCGCAAGCGGGAACTGCTGACGCACCTGATCGGCACCCAGAACTGGCGTTCGGTTCTGGTCTTCACCCGCACCAAGCGCGGCGCGGACCAACTGGCCAAGCAGCTTGAGACTGACGGTATCCGCTCCGCCGCAATCCATGGTGACAAGAGCCAGGGTGCCCGCAACAAGGCCCTGAAAGAATTCAAGCATGAGAACGTTCGCGCCCTCATCGCCACGGACGTGGCAGCCCGTGGCATCGACATCGACCGGCTGGAATACGTGGTCAACTACGACCTGCCGGACAACCCGGACGACTATGTGCACCGGATCGGCCGCACCGGCCGTGGTGGCGAAAGCGGCTCCGCCGTGTCCTTCGTCAGTGGTCAGGAAAAGGGCCAGTTCAACAGCATCCGCAAGGTGGTCAGCCGGGAGATCCCCGCAGGCGTGGAAGCCGGTTTCGAGCCGGTCCAGAAGAGTGGCCCGGCCCCGAAACGCGGTGGTGGTGGACGCCCTGGTGGCGGTGGGCGCCCCGGCGCCGGCCGTAACGGTCCGCCGCGCCGTCGTTAAACCCGGACCTGCTCCGGTGTAGGAGCGAGCCCCGCTCGCGATTCTTTCCCATCGCGCGCAGAGCGCGCTCCTACAGGGTGACGCCTACGGCCACGTAGGCGCCATACCCCATCAACAGAACCACCCCCTCCAGGCGACTCAATCGCCGTCCGCTGACCAGGAACAGCGTCAGCAGTACCGCCGCACCCAGCATGATCCACTGATCGAACCACGCCATACGTGATGCCAGTGGCAATGGCTGCACCAGTGCGGATACCCCCAGAATACCCAGAATGTTGAAGATGTTGCTGCCCAGGATGTTGCCGATGGCCACGTCCGCGTGACGCCGGATTGCCGCCATGACCGAGACCGTCAGCTCCGGCAGCGAGGTGCCCACGGCGACCAGAGTCAGCCCGATCAGCGCCTCGGAAAGACCCAGCTCCGCCGCGATACTGCTTGCTCCTGTCAGCAGCACCCGCGAACCACCAATGAGCAGCCCCAGGCCCACCGCGAGCATCACGAGGGTCAATCCCGGCCCTACCGGCAACGGTGTCATTTCAGCGGATTCGGCGGCATGCAGCTCGCCCGCGGGCAGCTGAGAGCCTTTCTCGGTGGTGTAGGCCCAGATCAGGTAGCCGGCCAGCCCCGTCAGCATAACGGCGCCCTGCACGGCACCCAGTGTGCCCCCGGCAGCCAGCAGCATGACCGCAACCGTGGCCACCAGCATGGCAACCGCGTCCCGCCGCAGGGCCATGGGCTGGTAGACCAGCGGCAGTATGGTGGCACTCACCCCCAGGATCAGCAGTATGTTGCCGATATTGCTGCCGATGACGTTGCCAACGGCAATATCCGGGCGGGATGACAGCGCGGCATCCAGAGACACCACCAGTTCCGGCGCGGAGGTGCCGAAACCAACCACCACCAGGCCACTCAGAAGCGGCGAGATGCCCAGCCGCTGTGCCAGCGTCAGCGCACCACGGATGAGCAACTCCCCACCACTGGCGAGCAGGACGATGCCCGCCGCGATCAGCATCAGATCCATCACCAGAGCCCAGAACCTCCCAGCAAGTGCATGTGCGTCTGGTATACAGGCCTGAACACCACGTAGCAACCCACCCGGGACTGATCCATACTGCTCCTGTACTGGAAATCAACAACCAACCAGGAGCAACGCATGTTCACGCATCAGGTGGTCTGGATCACCGGGGCCTCATCCGGAATCGGCGAATCACTGGCCCTGGCCTTTGCCGGCCAGCAGGCGCGACTGGTGCTGTCCGCCAGGCGCGAGGAGGAACTGGAGCGGGTGGCACAGCGCTGTGAAAGTGAAACCGGGCTCCCCCGCAGCGCCATCATGGTGCTGCCGCTGGATGTCGCCGAACTGGAAGCAGCCTCCGGGAAGACGGACGAGGTTCTGGCGCACTTCGGTCAGATTGATCTGCTGATCAACAACGCCGGCGTCTCCCAGCGCTCGCTCTGCCAGGACACCGACCTCTCCGTCTACCAGCGGCTGATGGATGTGGATGTCATGGGCCAGATCGCGCTGACCAAGGCCGTCCTGCCCCACATGCTGGAGCGGGGGCGGGGCCATATCGCGGTCACCTCCAGTGTGGCCGGCAAGGTCGGCGTGCGCCTGCGCACTGGCTACTGTGCCGCCAAGCACGCGGTTATGGGCTTCTTTGACGCGCTGCGGGCGGAAGTCGAGGACGAAGGCATACAGGTTTCCACCATCGTACCGGGGTTCGTGGCAACCGCTGTTGCGGAGAACGCACTGGCAGCGGACGGCAGCGCCTTTGGTCAGGCGGATGGGGACAATGCCGGTGGCATGGACTCCAACAAGGCCGCGGAAGTCATCATCAATGGCCTCGGCCGGGGCAAGCGCGAGATCCCGGTGGGCGAAGGCAAGGAAATGATGGCACTGTGGCTCAAGCGGGTATCACCGGAACTGGTATTCCGGCTGACCAAGAACCGCAAATAACAGCGGAGCACCAAAGGAGTTATGGAACATGAGCGCGGAACGGGTACTGACGCTGATACGCCATGCTAAGTCCGGTTGGGACGACCCCAGCCTCAGCGACTTTGACCGCCCCCTGAACGAGCGGGGCGAGCGGGATGCGCCGGAGATGGCGCGGCGGATGGCCGCACGCGGGGAATACCCGGACCACTTCATCGCCAGCAGCGCGCGGCGCGCGCGGGAAACAGCGCTGGTACTGGCCCAGGGCACGGGCTTTCCGGAGGCGGACATCCACTTCGAGCGCAGCCTCTATCTGGCGGATACCCAGCGACTGCTCGGCACCATCCGGAATCTGCCGGACCGGGCACGGGAGGTCTGGCTGGTCGGCCACAATCCGGACCTGACGGACCTGGCCAATCTGCTGGCCGGCCCGCACACCGACAACCTCCCCACCTGTGCGGTCTTCCGGATGGCGTTTGATGGAGGGTCCTGGCGGGACGTCAGGGAAGGCACGGGGCGCCTTCTGGTCTACGACACCCCGAAGAAGCCCTGGCAGGCTACCTGACACCTCCAACCTGGATCAGGCCAGAGTCACTGTCCTGGGCAACCACCAGCTCATAAAGCCCCTGCGCCTGCAGTGATACGGAATCCTCACAGAGCAACTGCGTACCGGGGTCATCAGGTTCCGTTACGACCAGCTGATAATCACCGGGCCGCACCGGCAGCATTGAGCTCCTGTTTGAATAGGCAAGGCTGCCGACAACCGGCTCGGGCACAACGCCATCACCGGAAAGCGGGTTCTCACACCCACTGCCTTCCACAAGGTAAACGTCCACGGGCTCGGCGTCGCCATCGTTATCGGGATCGTTAGGCCAAGTATTCAGAATACGGGCCCTGGCATTGGTTGCGACAGAGCGGGCATCATTGATCAGCAAACTGGCCTCCGTCGAATCGGAGGGAGGCCAGGATCTCAGCACAACGGTGCCTGCGCTCCCCTTGGCAAGACTGAAACCATAGGAGCCAGCCGCTCCTCCATCCGAAGTGAAATCCAGCTGATAACTTCCTCCTCCGACGGGGTCATATCCATCCACGGGTGCTTTACTCAGAGAATCAACATCCTGCCAGGTGATTGTGCCATCACTGCTTTCAGCACTGACTTTGCTGGCCGAACCATTGACGAAAGCAATCTCAGCTCCCTGCCCATCACCAGGAATCCGCCGACTCTGCTCCCCATCCACCTCGATCAGCGACAGGTCACTGTCCTCCTGAACACCGATGGCGGGCGTCACGGCCAGCAGCAGATCATCCCCGGTATCCCAACCCAGAACCGAGTCACTGTCATAAATGGGGTCGCTTTCTCCGGCCCGGGTGATCAGAAAACGGTAAACGCCCGACTCAACCCGGATGGCCTCGCTGGCGTCACCGTAAGAGAGGGTCGCATCCGGACTGCCGGAGGTATCGTCGCCCAGATACAGATCAACCGCCCCGGTATCGGGGGCAAGGTGGGCCGCCCGGAAGCGGACATCCCGATCCGGCTCATCCCCGTCCGAATCGGCCTCGCCGTCACCTTCCTCTTCCCCGTTCTCTGCTTCCTCCTCCTCAGGCTCGAAGGGCTCGTCATCCTGTTCAAGCAGTATGGCGCGGGCGCTGTCATCGGCCAGGGAACCCGCCAGAATCAGATCATGGCGCTTGCCCTCGGTAAGATTACCCTCGAGGTTGTCCAGAAGGGCCTCGGGTGCCTCCCTGCCGGTATAGCCCGCCGCCTCGAAACGGTGGTGATTCGCCGGCAGGGTGAAGGTGGCGACTTTCCCGTAATCCAGCGTCTCCGCCCGCACCTCGCCACCCGCCTCCAGGCGCAGGGCGGGGGCGTCAGCCACGGCATGGAGCACACGCACGTCCACATCGTCGCCGACGACGGTGTCATTGAAGGTTTCGTCTCTCTGGCTCTCAAAGCAGCCGCTGAGCCCCAGCGTCACGGCCACCAGCAGTGTGGCCCCGGCACGCGATTCCATGGCGTTCATCCTGTTCCATGACGGTTCAGCGGCGGTTTTAACAGGATCCGGAAAGCGGCAAAAGCGACCGGCTCACACTCCGGGCACGGGATCAGTCACAGCGTGCGAGCAGGCGGTTCCAGGCACGAGCGTGGCGCTCAACCGCCCGGTCGAGGTCATGCCAGACACTGCCGGAAAGACGGGTACGGAGATTGCGTTCAATGAAGGGGGTCATGGCCCCGGGAGGCGACGCGCCGGTGGCCTCGACCAGCGCTTCCAGGGCCCGGGCCATGCGGCGACCATAGTGGCGCACCCGCTGGACACGGGGTGCCAGTCCCTCCAGATAGTGCTCACGGTAGAAGGCCACCGCCCCGGTCTCCATGGGGCAGCCATCCACCGACGCCAGGGCACGCTCCAGAATGCCGGCACTGTCGCCGAGACGGGCCTGAAGGGCCTCGGCACTGCGCAGCAACTGCCCGAAGCGCGGCTCGCTGCGCCACTGACGGTAGCGTTCCGTCATGGCTGGAAGCCCCTCCGGCACCCTGCCCGGTTCCACCGAAGCCAGCATCGAGGCGGTCCCGGAGAGGCCCTCAATAAGCCGATCCAGCGCCTGCTCCGGTACAGGTTCCGGCACGCGGCCACCGGAACGGCTGACCAGCTCAGCCATCTCATCACTGCCCCAGGCGCCGTTCCACAGTGCCAGCGGCAGTGATTCCACCCGCGCGTCACGCGCCTTCTTCAGGGCCTCGGTACGGGAATCGCTGTCAATCTTCGGCAGGCAGGCATCCACAGCGGCAAGAAAGCGCAGATGGTATTCCATGCGCGTACCCGGATGCGCCACACGCCCCAGAACACTGGTCCGCTCACCGACCACCACCTGCAGTTCACAGCCGTAGAGGGACAGGAAATCCACCAGCCCCATGTCCAGTTCCGGCAGTTCCAGCCGGCGTTCACGGGGGCGCGGCAGGGGCTCGACCGTGGGGATGCGGGAAGGTTCGGGCGCCACACCGAAAGCCCCGGCAAGGGCGTCAACATAGGCCTCCGCCCGGGCATCATTCTCCCCACCCGACCAGCAGCCCGCCAGGACCAGGGGCAACAGGACCGGCAGGAGAACGCGGGCCAGCGGCCTAAACGTCATACCGGCTGACCCGGTGGAGCAGCCGGTAGCGCTCGGCCAGAACCTGCGCCATGGTCGCCACGGCGATCTCCGGCGGCGCCTTGCTGCCGATACTGAAGCCAATGGGCGCATGGATACGCCCCATGCGGGAGTCCGTCACGCCCAGCTCATACAGGCGCTCCCGCCGCTGGGCGGCGGTGCGCTGTGACCCCATGGCGCCGATATAGAACGCATTGCTCTCCAGGGCGGCCAGCAGGCCCATGTCGTCAATGCGTGGGTCATGCCCAAGCGCCAGAATCGCGCAGTGCGCATCATTGAAGTCACGCTGGATAAGATCGTCCGGCAGGCAGGCATGGCACTCGATACCCGGTTCCTCCCAGCCTTCCAGAAACAGCGGGCGTGGTTCGCAGAGCGCGACACTGAAACCATTCATCAGGGCCATGCGGCCGACGTAGCGAGCCACTTCCCCGGCCCCGATCATCAGCATGCGCAAGCTTGGACCAATGGTGTGCAGGAACTCCTGTTCATGCTCCTCAACGCGCTCAGGCACCGAGGCACCGGCGAACTGCCACTCGCCGCTGGCCCAGTTCACACGCCGGGTCACCGCCCGGCGCTCGGCCAGATCATCCAGCACCCGGGCGACCGGGCCGGCATGGCGATCCGGATCCAGAACCTCCACCACCAGCCGCATGCGGCCGCCGCAGGGCAGCCGCCAGCGCTCCTGCTCCTCTTCGGTTACGCCGTGGTCCACCAGCCTGGGGGCTGTGGAAAGCGGTTCCCCCCCTTCCACTACCTCCCGGATCAGGGATTCCTCCAGGCAGCCCCCGGAGACCGAGCCCGACCACTCACCGGCGGCGTTGACCGCCAGCATGGAGCCCGGTGGGCGCGGCGAGGATCCCCAGGTGCGCAGAACGGTGCACAGCCAGGCCCGCTCACCGCGGGCCAGCCAGCGGCTGACATGCTCTATGACCGAAAAAGCCGGATCCTGATTCGCTTCAGGCATCGGCGCTCCCTGCCTGGAAGGGAGTACGCCGCTGGCGTTCACCAGTGAGTGCAAACAGAGCGTTGCCCAGGGCCGGAATTGCCGGCGGTGTTCCGGGTTCACCCACGCCCTGCGGATCTTCCCCGTTCTCCACCAGTATAATGCTGAGTTCCGGTGTCTCGTCGTGGCGCATCAGTGTGTAGTCGTGGAAGTTGCTCTGCTGCAGGCGGCCGTTCTCATCCCAGTCCACCTCGCCATAGAGGGCTGCCGTGAGGCCGAACAGAATGCCGCCTTCCATCTGCATCCGCACAATATCCGGATTCACCATGCGACCACAGTCCGCGGCACAGGTCACCCGGTGAACACGGATAGCGCCGTCTTCAATACTGGCCTCCACCACCTGCGCCACGAAAGTGCCGAAGCTGCGGTGCAGGGCCACGCCCCGCGCCCTGCCCTCGGGAAGGGAGCCGCCCCAGCCAGCGGCTTCCGCCGCCCGCTCCAGCACCGCACGGTGCCGGGGGCTGTCCTCCAGATGACGCAGACGGAACGCTACCGGATCCTCGCCGGCCCGGTGGGCCAGCTCATCCATAAAGGTCTCCACCGCGAAGCCATTGTGGGAATGGCCAACGGAGCGCCAGTAGCTGACCGGCACCCCGGCATCGGAGTGGGTATGGCGCACCCAGAGGTCCGGGACGGCATAGGGCACATCCACAGCGCCCTCAATGGCGGAATGGTCCTTGGGGGTGAGGAAGGTATCCTCGGTCATTCGCCCCACCGACGCCAGGGTGTTGTAGAACATGCGTGGTGCCCAGGGGTACTGGGCGGCGGCCGCGTTGCGGGCGAACCAGTCGAAGATGAGCGGGCCCGTGATCTGGTGATCCCAGGCCGTGACGCGCCCGTCAGCCAGAGCGCCACGAAAGCGGTGCAGCATAGCCGGGCGGAAGACGTCATGGCGGATGTCGTCCTCCCGGGACCACACCAGCTTGATGGGTTCCTTTCTGTGGCTGGCGATCTCCGCCACCTCTTCCACATACTCCTGGGTCAGGCGCCGACCGAAACCACCGCCCAAAAAGGTGGTGTGCACCCTGATCTCACCCGGGGAATAGCCACTGGTGCGTGCTGCCGCAATCCGTGCCAGATCGGGCCCCTGGGTGGGTGCCCAGACCTCCAGCCCCCGGTCCGTGACCATGGCGGTGGCGTTCTGGGGCTCCATGGTGGCATGCGCCAGGAAAGGCGCCTCGTATTCGGCCTCCAGCACCTCATCCGCGTTCTCAAGCACACCGGCGGCATCGCCCTCACTGCGCTCGGTATCACCGGCGCTGTCATCCGCCGCCTGACGATACTGGCGGAAGACCGAATTCTGGGTAACCTTCACCGCATCGGACTCGTCCCACTCAATGCTCAGCTCACCCCGCGCCTTCATGGCCTGCCAGTAGCTTTCCGCCACAACGGCAACGCCACGCTCAATGGCCAGCACATCGATCACACCGGGCAGCCCCCGTGCCCTGGAATCGTCAAAGGCCACAAGACGCGCGCCGATGGCCGGTGGCCGTGCCACCACGGCATAGCGCATCCCCTCCAGCTCCACATCGATACCGAAGCGGGCCTGGCCCGTGACCTTGGCCAGGGCATCCAGGCGACGGTTGTGTTTACCAATGTAGCGGAAGTCTTCCGGGCGACGCAGTGTGACCTGTTCGGGCATGCTCTGGCGTGCCGCCAGTGCCAGCAGGTCCTTATAGGCTATCCGCTGGGTACCGTCCGGGTGCAGCACATGGCCGTCTCCGGTGGTCAGTGACGCAACCGGCTCCTGCCAGACCTCCGCAGCCGAGGCCAGCAGAACCGCCCGCACCCTGGCACCGGCCTCGCGCACCCGCTCCCAGCTGGTACGCACACTGGAGCTGCCACCCGTTACCTGCAGGCCGTACTGGGGGTTGATGTAGGCGTCACCCACCGGGGCGAAGACCACCTCAATGTTCTGCGGGGCCACATCCAGCTCTTCCGCCACCAGGGTGGTAATGCCGGTCACCGTCCCCTGCCCCATCTCCACACGGTCCAGGGTGAACGCCACCCCGCCGTCAGGATCAATCTCAAGCCAGGCGTTGGGCGCCCAGGCCCCGACACGGGTTGGTTCCCGTTCACCCGGGGCAGTGGCACAGCCGGGCAGCACCATGCCCAGTACCAGAGCGCCGGAGCCAGCAGCACCCAGGCGGAACAGTTCACGTCGGGATATTTCACTCATGAGGCACTCCCATCCGCAACGGAGCGGATGGCGGCATGGATCCGGGGATAGGTGCCACAGCGACAGAGATTGCCGGCCATAAACTCACTGATCCGCTCATCATCCGGGTTCGCCTCCTGGTCAAGCAGCGCCGCAGCGCTCATGATCTGACCGGACTGGCAGTAGCCGCACTGGGGCACATTATGCTCAAGCCATGCTTCCTGTACCGGATGCAGGCTGTCTTCGCCGGCAAGGCCTTCAATGGTGGTAACCGACACCTCGCCACCGGCTACCCTGGCAACCGGCGTGATGCAGCTGCGCTGCGCACTGCCGTCAATATGCACGGTACAGGCTCCGCACTGGCCGATTCCGCACCCGAACTTGGTGCCCTTAAGCCCCATCCAGTCACGCAGCACCCACAGCAGGGGCGTATCCTCCGGGGCATCCACCGACTGCTCGGCGCCATTCACCCTGATCGTTATTGTCATTGTTCACTCCTGTCACAGTGGCCCTTCAACCACTGAACCGCTCTCGATTGCGTTCCCGTTCCTCCGGGCTCTTGCGCAGCATCACGTAGACCGCTCCGGTACCGCCGTGCTTCGGCTGCGCGGAGTGGAACGCCATTACATCCTCCAGCTGGGGCAACCACTGGTTAACGTAGCTCTTGATGGTAGCGATACGGTCCGGATTGCGCTCCCCCTTGCCATGCTTGATCAGCCCCGAGCGCACGCCACGGCGCAGACATTCGCGGATGAAGTTGAACACCTCCTGGCGGGCTTCATCTACGGTCATCCGGTGCAGGTCCAGCTGTGCTTCAATGGGGTACTGCCCCAGGCGCACCTTCTTGAAAACGCCATGCTGGATACCGTCGCGCTTGAAACTCAGCTCATCCTGGGGGCCCAGCCAGGCCACATCCGTGGCGGTCAGCGGGTTACGGTCCCGGGTTTTCTCGAGCACGGCGGCGCGCTGGCGTTCCAGCTGCCCCGGCGTAACCTGACGCCCTCCATCGAGATCCGCACGATCCGGCTTGCGGATCGGCTCAACATCCCCCATGGCCTCAAGGAACTGAAGGCGCTCATCCTTCGTGGTCATAGCAGCCTCTCAACTGGAAACAGGCTTCGCCGCTACTCTACCACCCGCCCTGAAAGCAGGGAAACGCCGCCAATGGCGTTATTTTATGTCAAGGGGGTGCATGATCTGTTGAGGGATGGTCGGGGGTCGACTAATTTGAACAGCACCCCCTGTGTTGCCACCACTGATTACGGGCCCAGAGCCGATGGATGAGAACGAGCGCTATCACCTTTACCGGAAGCTGCGGTTTCTGATCACGGATGACTTTGAGAATTTCCGCAAGTCCATGCGTCAGATGCTCAGCAGCTTTGGCGCCGAGAAGATCGACATGGCGGCCAACGGCAACGAAACCATTGCCAAGTGCACCAAGGATCATTACGACGTACTGATCTGCGACTTCAACCTGGGCTCCGGTAAGACCGGCCAGCAGGTGCTGGAGGCACTGCGCCACCACAAGCTGCTGCGCCACACCTCACTGTTTGTGCTGGTGACCGCGGAAACCTCGCGGGAGATCGTGATGGGCGCCCGTGAGTACCATCCCGATACCTACATCATCAAACCCATCACCCAGGCCGTGCTGCAGAAACGCATGGATGCCCTGATGGCCCAGCGCCACGCTCTCTACCCCATCAACCATGCCCTCGACCAGGAGGACCTGCCGGAAGCCATCAGCCAGGCGGAACAGCTCCTGCAGACGAAGACCCGCTACCGTAATTGGGTCATGCAGATCCTCGGTGACCTCTACCTTCAGCGCGGCACCCCAGATCTTGCACGTGGCATCTATGAGCAGGTTCTGGAGGGCCGCGAGCTGGCCTGGGCCCGCATGGGCATGGGGCGGGCCGCGCTGGCCCGCAACGCACTGGACGAAGCCATCAGCCACTTCGAGACGCTGATCGAGAGCAACCCCGACTACATCGAGGCCTACGATGCCCTGGCGGACGCCCTGCAGCGCAAGGGCAACAGCCGCAGGGCCCAGGAGGTCGTGGAAAAGGCGCTTGAGATCTCACCGCTGGCCATCCTGCGCCAGAAACAGCTCGCCAGCATCGCGGCCAGCAACCAGGACATGGAAACCGCTGCTGACGCCTGGCGTTCCACCGTCAAGCTCAGCGACAACTCCATCCACGACAGCCCGGAAAACTACCTCGGTCTGGGTCGCACCCTGTCCGAGCTCAGCGACGGCAATACCTCCAGCGAAGGCAAACAGCTGGCGGACGAAGCTCTCAAGGCCCTGCATAACGTGGGACGTCGCTTCAAGGACGACGAAAGCGCAAAAACCCGGAAGCAGCTGGTAGCCGCCCGGGTCTACGCCGGCCAGGGACGGATGAACGAAAGCCGCAAGGCGCTGGACAGCATCAGTGATCAGCTGGATCCGGAGACCCTGAGCCCGGAGGAAACCCTGGATTACGCCCGCGCGCTCTACACCCAGCAGGAGGATGGGGCTGCCCAACGGGTTCTCAACCAGCTGGCCGAACGCTGTCAGGATGACCCGAAAATCATGAAAGCCATCGAGGAACTGATGGATGAGCCCGTGAGCTTCCATAAGAAGAACCAGGCCCGGGCGCTTAACAAGGAAGGCATCAAGGCCTTTGAGAGCGGCGAGCTGGGTCAGGCCGCGGATTCCTTCAGCCAGGCTCTGGAGCTGGTGCCCCAGCATCCGGCTCTGAACCTCAACCTGGTCCAGGTGCTGCTCAAGAACGCGGAAAAGGAAGGAAAAGGGTCAGACCCGAGCATGCTGCGCCGCTGTGAGCGGTGCCTTGATCAGCTCAGCCACCTGCCGCCCCAGCACAAGCAGTACAAACGCTACCAGTTCCTGAAAAAGAAAATTGCGGATCTCACATCCGGGAGCAACACATGAGCAATGATCTCGACTTTTCCACGGTGCTCGCCTCAACCGTCCATGACATGAAGAACTCCCTGGGGATGCTCTTGAATTCACTGGATGAGGTGCGTGACTCAGTCGGCGAGGAGGTTCGTGGCGCCCGCCCCTTCACCACCCTCGAGTATGAGGCCCAGCGGGTACATGGCGACCTGGTCCAGCTGCTGAGCCTCTACCGGCTGTCCGAGGAAAAGCTTTCCGCGACCGTGGAGGAGCAGCTGGTCCACGACTTTCTTGATGAGCAGCAGGCCCATCACCGGCGCCTGCTGGAGGGGCTGGGCATCACTCTCGAAGTCCACACCGAGCCGGATGCGGAGGAAGGCTACTTCGATCCCCAGCTCGTCAGTGGCGTCCTGACCAACGTGATCAACAACGCCATCCGCTACGCCGAAAGCCAGCTCCAGCTGAACGCCCGTGCCGAAGACGGCTGGCTGGTCCTGAGCGTGGAGGACGACGGGCCGGGTTACCCAGAACACATGCTGGAGGTCGATTTTTCCGGCACCGAACGCATCGACTTCAGCACTGGCAGCACCAACCTCGGGCTTTACTTCGCCGAACGTATGGCTGGGATGCACACCGCTGGCGACCGCCAGGGCTTCACCCGCCTGCGCAATGGCGGTGATCTGGGAGGCAGTGTGTTCGAGCTGTGGCTGCCGTAGACCCGTAAAGGGGTTACAAGTGCCTTGGCTAAGGGGGAGGCGGCTCCATCCCTGGAGCCGAGGGGATGGAGTTCAGAATGAGCGACTGAGTTCCACGGAAGCGCTCCATGCGCTCAGGTCGTAAGAACCTTGGTACCGCGACTGATCTGCTGCCGGACTTTGCTGCGGTGTGGCGTGTGTGTAGTTTTGTTCATCGACTTTCGCATCACCATCAAAGATGAGCGTCCCCACGGCCGCGTCCACGGTCCAGTCGGTATTGGCCGGAGCAAACTGGGCACCCAGAGTCAGCCAGTGGCGGTCCTGAGACGGAATCCGTGCTGTGGTGTAGCTGTCCACAGGTGATTCGTCCCAGGCATAGCCGGCCCTGAGCTTCCACTGCGGGTCCGCCTGCCAGCTGGCGCCCAGGTTGTACTGCCAGGTGTCCTGCCACTTCTCGGTGATATGGGTGATCGGGTTACCAACCTGGCCTTGGGCCCTGAGTGCGCTGGAAACTTCTCCTGTACCACCCTCACCGGAGTAGATATCGAGTTCCTCAAAGTCGCTCCAGCGTGCCCAAGTGGCCCCGAACAGCAAGGTAACGTCATCATTTAGCTGATGCCGGGCACCGAAGGTTACACTTGGCGGGATATCCAGAGGGACCTCGGCATCTTCTTTGAGAGTTACAGGGCCTGCCTGGGTCGGAAAGTCGCTGATGGTGATGTCACCATCCAAAGAGGCTTCAGTACCGGACTCTACAGTCAAACCGAACTGGGTCTTGTCGGACAGCTCATACATAGCACCAATGCGAAGCGTGTACTCAATGGAATCACCTTCAACGTTTGAGTAGGTCGGCGTTGCACTGGCTGCCCGCGTTGCGGCGGCAGGCGTATTGAAGCCATTACTGGAATCCTGAAGTGTTGCGCCTGACGTATCCGTAAACTTGGACAACTTGCCATCCAGATACATGACATTCACACCAAAACCGAGCGACAGCCCGTTACCGGAGTCCACTGCGATGGATGGCGTCAGGGCAATCCCGGTAAGCTCCGTCTCGTCCGCGAAGTAGCGCCCCTTGAAGTCATCATCATAGTCCGCCGCCAGGCCATAGGGCGCATGGAGACCGATACCCACTGCGACGTTATCGCTCATCTCATGGGTCAGGAAGGCATTGGGCAGATAGGCAGGGTCAGCAATGTCGCCGCCATTCGAGCCCCGAACAGGTTCACCGACCTGATTGGTGGCGGATGCACTATCGGCTTCAGCATCGATATCCAGAACCGCAGCACCAAAGGAGAGATTGGTACCGGAAAGCTGGGTCATACCCGCTGGGTTGAAGATCACCGTCGAGGCGTTCTGCGGGTTGGCAGCGGCGCCGGCATTGGCGGTGCCCATGGCGCTCGCGCTCTGCTCGTTCAGGGAGAAGCCACCCGCCATGGCCATACCGGGAATCATTGCAGCGGTAAGAACAACTGCGCCTTTCGCATCAAAGACTGTACGCATCATTACCTCTTTGTTGTGTCTGTCGATGCGGATTCTAATGCGCTTTTAGCTCACATCACAAATTACAGTCCCCAATCAGTGGCCGGCCGGCCATAGCAGAGCGGTTTCTCCACCCGGCTCCGGGATATGCCCCCGGGGGCACGAAGCGCGACTGACGCCCAGAACGCCCGCTTCCATGCGGACGTTCTGGGTTCAACGGTTATGAACCCCGGACATATCCGGCAGCTCGTGGGCGATCCCCTTGTGGCAGTCAATGCAGGTGGCCTCACCGCCAGCCAGGGCAGTGGAATGGGCTTCCGCAGCCCGCGGGCTCTGGCGTGTGAAGTCCATGGACTCAAACTCGTGGCAGTTGCGGCATTCCAGTGAGTCGTTCGCCTCCAGGCGGGCCCATTCACGCTCCGCGAGCTCCCGGCGCTTGGCCTCGAATTTCTCGGGCGTATTGATGGTGCCGAAGAGCCAGCCCCAGACCTCCTTCGAGGCTTCCATCTTGCGCGCCACCTTGTCCGTCCATTCGTGGGGCACATGGCAGTCCGAACAGGTCGCCCGAACCCCAGAGCTGTTGCTGTAGTGGACAGTGCCCTTGAGCTCCTCAAAAACGTTGTCGCGCATCTCGTGGCACGAGACGCAGAACTGTTCGGTGTTGGTGGCCTCCATCGCGGTGTTGAACCCGCCCCAGAAGATGATCCCGGCAATAAAGCCACCCAGCACCAGCACGCCCAGGCTGATGGTGGCCGCGGGCCGCCACAGCAGACGCCAGTAGTAGCACAGCCATTGTTTCATTCCGCGCCTCCCTGGCCGTCACCGTCTTCGGCCAGCCGCCGCAGCACTTCATCCACCGTCTCAAACTGGTTCTCCACCAGCGGATCCACGTCCGTCTGCGGCACATGGCACTGGGTGCAGAAGTAACGGTCCGGTGAAACCGCCGCCAGTACCTGTTTGTTGCGATCCATGAAGTGGGTGATGCTGACCATGGGTGCCCCGCTCTCCGGTGAGGCGCTGCGGCTGTGGCAGTCCAGGCACTGGTTGAAGCGCTTGTCCAGCTGGTAGCCGTCAATGCTGTGCGGTATCACCGGCGGCTGTTCCGGGTAATTGCGTTCCTCCCGACCCTTGCGGTCGGTGACGCCAGCAATGGGCGGAGCAGCCGGCGTTGCGCTGTAACCGGCACCACGCAGGCCATCCGGCCTGGGTGCGTCCGTCGTCTTCTCAGCCGCCACGCCCATGGCCAGAACGGTGAGCACCAGAAGGGTTACAGTCGTGATGAAGCTTTTCATGATGGGCCTCTCTGTTCCGGTGCCTTAAGCCAGGTCCACAAGTTCCAGGCGGACCGCGCATTTCTTGAAGTCAGTCTGCTTGGAGATGGGGTCCGTGGCGTCCAGTGTGACCTTGTTGATCAGCTTGCCCGCGTCGAAGAAGGGCACGAAGATCAGTCCCCTGGGTGGATTCACGCGGCCCCGTGTCTCGACCCGGGCGCGGATGGAACCCCGCCGGCTGACCACGCGCACCTCGCTGCCACGGCGCATGCCCTGTTCCCGGGCATCGTCGAAGTTCATGTAGACCAGGGCATCCGGCACGGCCTGGTGCAGCTCCGGCACCCGGCGTGTCATGGACCCTGTGTGCCAGTGCTCCAGGACCCGGCCGGTGCACAGCCACATGGGGTATTCATCATCCGGGCTCTCGGCCGGCGGCTCATCGGGCACCGCGAAGATGCGGGCGCGGTTGTCGTCGTTACCGTAGAACTGCCAGCCGGTGCCCTCTTCCACGTAGGGATCCAGTCCCTCGCGGTAGCGCCAGCGGGTCTCCTCGCCGTCAATCACCGGCCAGCGCAGACCGCGCACCTCGTGGTAGGTATCGAAGGGCGCCAGGTCCTTGCCCTTACCCTCGCCGAAGTTGCGGTATTCCTCGAAAAGGCCCTTCTGGATGTAGAACCCGAAGTCCTCGGATTCATGGTTCGGGTAACCCTCGCGCATCTGATCCAGTGGATAGGCATCCACGTTACCGTTGGCGAACAGCAGGTCGAACAGCGTTTTATCCCGCAGCTCCGGTGCCTTCTGCAGCTGCTCCTCCGGCCAGACCTCATCCAGCCGGATGCGCTTTGAAAGCGCCACTGTCTGCCACAGATCCGAGCGGGACTCACCCGGCCCGCTCACCAGCTGGTAGAAGAACTGGGTCCGGCGCTCGGAGTTGCCGAAGGCCCCCTCCTTCTCAACCCAGGAGGCGGTCGGCAGGATCAGGTCCGCGCACTGGGCGGAAACCGTGGGGTACATGTCGGAGACAATGATGAAGGACTCCGGGTTGCGCCATCCGGGATAGGTCTCCTGGGCTGAGTTCGGGCCGGCCTGGATGTTGTTGGTCACCTGGGTCCAGTAGACCTTGAGGTTGCCGTCACGCAGCTGGCGGCTCTGCTCCACGGCATGGAAGCCGACTTTCGAGGGAATGGTGCCTTCCGGCAGTTTCCAGATCTTCTCTGCCTTCTTCCGGTGATCAGCGTTGGCCACCACCATGTCCGCCGGCAGCCGGTGCGCGAACGTGCCCACCTCCCGCGCAGTGCCGCAGGCGGAAGGCTGGCCCGTCAGCGAGAACGGGCTGTTGCCCGGGGTGCTGATCTTGCCGGTAAGCAGATGCAGGTTGTAGATCAGGTTGTTCACCCACACACCCCGGGTGTGCTGGTTCACGCCCATGGTCCAGAAGGTCATTACCTTGCGATCCGGGTCCGCATAGAGCTCGGCCAGGCGCTTGAGCTGGCTTTCCCGCACCCCGGATTCACGGGCAGCGCGTTCGAGGGTGAACTCACTGACGTGCTCGCGGAATGCCTCGAAGCTCATGTCCGACCAGCTATTGGGGTTGTCCGCGTTCTCGGCGTCCTGCTGGCGCGGATCCTCAGGGCGCAGGCCATAGCCAATGTCGGTCACGTTCCGGACGAATTTCGTGTGATTGTTGACGAAATCCTCGTTCACATTGCCGGACTGGATAATGTGGTTGGCGATGTAGTTGAGGATGACAATATCCGCATGCGGATGCATGACCATGCCGTTGTCCGCCAGATCGAAGGAGCGGTGCTCAAACGTGGAGAGCACGGCGACCTCCGTATCCGGGAATGACAGTCGCCGGTCCGTGACCCGGGTCCAGAGCACCGGGTGCATCTCCGCCATGTTGGAGCCCCAGACCACAAAGGCATCCGCCTCCTCGATGTCGTCATACACGCCCATGGGCTCATCGGACCCGAAGGTGCGCATGAACCCGCCCACGGCCGAGGCCATGCAGTGGCGGGCGTTGGGGTCGATGTTGTTGGTGCGGAAGCCGGCCTTCATCAACTTAGAGGCGGCGTACCCCTCCCAGATGGTCCATTGGCCGGAGCCGAACATGGCCACACTGTCCGGGCCGTGCTCGCGGATGGCCGTCTTGAACTTCTCGGCCATAACGTCCAGCGCCTCGTCCCAGGAAACCGGCTCAAACTGGCCTTCCTTGTGGTACTGCCCATCGCGCTTGCGGAGCATGGGCTGTTCCAGCCGGTCCTTGCCATAGAGGATCTTGGAGAGGAAATACCCCTTAACGCAGTTGAGCCCCCGGTTGACCTCGGACTGGTTGTCACCGTGGGTGGCGACGATCTGCCCGCCCCGGGTGCCGACCATGACGCTGCAGCCCACGCCACAGAAACGACAGGCGGCCTTGTCCCATCGCAGAGAGGTCAGCTCCTGGTTGGTGATCAGGTTACTGGCGCCGGCAGGGATTGCCATCCCCGCCGTGGCAGCAGCGGCCGCGGCGGCATTGGCCTTGGCGAATTCCCGACGTGTCATGGTCATGGCTGGATTTCCTCCGGTTGATCCGCTTCCTGGGCGTTGAGGATCTCGTGGTAGATGAGATTGACGGTGAACACGCCGGGGCGATCCCGGCAGGCATCCATCAGGTCAAGAATGGGCTGGCGACCCTCGCTCTCGGTGATCAGCACCAGCTTCCCGGCCGGGTCCGTGCCGCGGACTTCCACCTCAGGGTGGGCGCCGGCCCACTGGCTCAGGTCATCCAGGGACTCGGGGGCCACCTGAACGAGCAGGCTCGCGATATGGATCTCGTCTGTCATGGCGGGGCTCCCACTAGCCTGTCGGAGGGCCGGGCGGGCCCATCAGCTCCTGGAACATCCAGACGCCAAAGCCATAACCGCCAACGACCATGAAGGTCACCAGAGGGAACAGAAAAACGATCAGGAAAAGGAAGAGCCCGATTTCGTGTTTTCTGCGGTCTTCTTCAGGCACCTGAGCCGGGTCCGTCATGAGGGCCTCTCTTGTTATTGCCGCATCGTGGTTCCATCTAATCACCACTGGCTATCGAGGCCATTGCGAAAAATCAACATCCGGAAAGACGCTACACAAGGTTGCGACGCAGTAGCAGTTTGACCAGTCGGATCTGGGGGGTATCAGTGGGGTAGCTCTGCAGGTACTGATCCCGGAAACGGATCATTGTTTCCCGGTTGTGGATGAAGTGCGGGTCTATTCCGGTCAGGCGCCGGATCACCCGACGCTCCCGGGGCGTGAGCCGGATCTGGTCACCATGGACAAGCATGGTCAGTCTCCCGGTTTGCCAAAGTCTGTCCGATAGAATAGATCGAGTGAGCTGGCAAGACCACTGGCGGCTTCCAGATAGAGGTTGCGCGACAGGTCGTAACGCAGCGCCATACGGCTGACGGGCTGGAACAGACCCACGCCGTAACGCAGGCTGAGCCTGTCAGTCAGGTAGCCGGAGGCCACCACACTCGCCTCCTCGCCCCGCCCCTCGGTCTCAAGCTGCAGGTCCTCGATCCCGACACGTTCACCGATCTCGCGGGTGAGCGGCGCGGTGCGGGCCAGCCCGAGATTGATCGCAGCCCGCTCCATGGCATAGCTGTCGCTCTCGCTTTCCAGTGGCCGGCCCAGTGTCAGATACGCCAGCGCCTGCTGCTGGCTCATCGGGGGCTCGGAGAAGATCTCGGAGCGCGGTTCGTCCGCGGGGCCTGTGATCCGTATGCCGGCCGTCACGTCATCCACAATCCGCACCGCCTCGATGTCCAGGAAAGGCCGGTCAATGGGCCCGGAGAACAGCAGCGTGGCGCGGCGGATGCGCAGATCCTGGCCATAGAGCTCATAACGGCCATTACGCAGGTTGAGGTTGCCATTGGCCACCATGTCGTCGGCCAGGTTCAGGCGCCCCTCAAGGTTCCCTGTCACACCGAAACCGTTGAAATCCACACGCTCCTCCCCGATCCGCACGTCCAGGTCCAGGGATAGAGGTATGGGGCCGGCGTCGGGTTCCTCGCCTTCGATCACGGTATCGCCGGATACACCAACGGCGGACTCCGGGAGGGATTCGATCACCACGCTTCCGGAAGGAACTCGGACCTGGCCGGAGACGCCAACCCCCTCCTCTCCGTAACGCAGCATCAGATCCGGGAAGACCGTCAGCTCTGCGTAAGGCGGCACACTCACCGGCAGCGACTCAGCCACCAGGGAAATCTCCGCCCTCGGCCCATCGGCCCAGCTGGCCGTGCCTTCAATCCGGCCCTGGCCCTCCTCACCGCTGCGCCAGTTCCCGTCGATCCTGGCTTCTGTGCCATCGATGCGCGCTGTTGCACTCAGTTCAGACAGAGGGAGCGGGAGCCGGGGGTCGCGGATCTCCCCCTCCGACAGGGCCACCTCCCCCTGCATGGAAGGTGATGCCACGGGCCCGCTGACATCCAAGCGCCCCGCCAGCCGTCCTTCCACGGTGTCCAGATCCAGGAAGGGACGGATCAGGGCCAGATCCAGCGCCTCCAGATTGAGCTGGCCGTCCACTGGCATACCCTTCTCCAGCGGCCTGAGCCCGGCATTCAGGTCAAGCTGCCCGATCTCCGGGCCAGCCAGATCCGCGCTCAGCCGTGTGCGCTCAGGCCCGAAATCCGCGGCAACCCGCAACCCACTGTACTCAAACGGCAGCCACTGCCAGGCCTGCTCGCCCTCCTGCTCATCCACCTGCGCGTCCAGATTGTCCGGATCCACGTCACGGCGCAATTCAACCTGGCCGCTGCCGGCATCAATCCATGCCCGCCCGCGTGGCCCCTGGTCATCCAGTTCCAGCGTGGCATGGGCATCCAGGGTGTCTTCCCAACGGAAGGTCGGTGGCAGCAGGGGCCTGAAGGCCCGGGTGGGCAGATCCGCCACACCCAGCTTCAGTGAGGGCGCCGGATTGAGCCGCTGATCACCGGTGCAGAGACGGGCACCGCCCCAGCGCCAGCAGTGGCCCCCGAGGTGGACCTCGCCATCCCGGGCGAGCGTCAGCCTGGCCGGGGTCGCCATCAGCCAGTGCTGGCCCGGAAGTGCAACACCACCGCCGTTGAGGGTGGCCTGCCAGCCTTCACTCCCCCAGGCGCCTGCTGCGCTCAGTCGCAGATTTCCCTGGCGGTGCATCAGGGACAGACCAAGCTCATGATCGGCCAGGGACCCGTCAACCCTCAGCTGGCCGGATTCCAGCCGCTGCTCCCGGGCTTCCAGTCCCGAGAAATCCACGCGGGCCCGGGCCGCACCGTCGTCGGCCAGACCCGCCTCACCCTGCAGCTGCCTGAGTTCGATGCCGTACTCCTCAATCGCCAGATCCCGGGCGCTGAAGGTCATGCTCCCCTTCGGGTCGCCAAGCAGATGGCGGCCACTCGCACGCCCCTCAAGCTGCCCTTCAAGACCGGACCAGAACTGGGCCAGCACCGGCAGGTTCCATTCCAGCTCCGCCTGCAGCTGCTCCGCCTGGCGGGCGGAACCAGTGAGTCCATTGTCGCCGAAACGCAGCTCCAACGCGGGGATCTCCCAGTGTTTCCCCTCCAGACGGACCCCCGTTTTCAGCCACAGAGCCTGGCCCCGGAGGCCGCCCGCCAGTTCCAGCGAACCATCCCCTTCAGGACCGTTATCCGTCATGCGGCCGCTGCTCCTGAGATGACCACTGAGCACCCCATCCAGCTCCGGCAGACGCCGGCCCGGCAGTAGATTCTCCAGTGCAAGGTCCGTACGCCACTCAAGGCCGCCGGACCACCCCACCCCCAGATCGCCAGCGGCACGCCCCAGTGCACTGGCCAGACCCAGCCCCTCAAGGCGGGCCCGACCGAAGTCGCCTTCAACCGGTGTCCGCAGCCATACGGGCCCTTCCCGTGTGAAGAGCTGCGCATCCAGGCGCCCGGTGTACTCGCCGTCTTCAAGCGCAAAATCCAGGCCGGCATCGCTCACGGCCACCGGCACCGAGGGCAGATCCGGGATCAGCCGTTGCCAGGGGAAATAGTGCCACGCCAGCGAACCACTGGCGCTCAGCCCATCACTCCAGCTTACGCTGGCGCCTCTGAGCTCCAGCGAGCGCGACCGCCCCTGGCCGTCCGAGACGGCAAGTTTCTCGATGCTTGCCTGTTTGATGGTGGTATGCCCTTCCAGGGACACATCAAGCCCGGGTTGGGTGGCAAGCACCGCATCCCCCGCGACGGACCAGCCTTCATCCAGATCGCCGCTGGCATCGAGCACCAGATCCCTCAGCGCATAGTGCGGGGGCAGATCCGGTGTTGCCGCGAAATGCTCAGCGCTCAGTCGGGCTTCGGCGGGGACTCCTGGCTCCAGGGGGTTCACCCGCCCCTGCAGGCGCGCCTGCCAGGGGTGGCTCATACGGGCCATCACATCCAGCGCGCTGACCGTTCCGGCCAGCTCCGCCGTCAGATTCAGCTCTCCGGGGAAATCCGTACCCGTTTCATAATCCAGCTCCAGTGCCAGATCCACCGGCCAGTCCCCCCTCATTTCGAGGGACCCTTCGGCCCTGGCATCCAGGCCCTCCCTGATCACGCGCAGTGAATCAAGCTGGAGAGTGCCGCTGCTGAGTGTGGCCCTGGACTCAATCGCTTCGAGGATCAGCGTGTCGTTCCAGCTGATCCGGCCCACATCCAGGTCCGCGATGGATACGGAAAGCGGCAGCCGGATGGCGGGCAGCTCAATGGCGTCACTGGAGGCTTCCGAGGCCTCGCCCTCAGGAAGGGAGAGCGCCACCCGGCTGGCATGGAGTCGGTCCACGCAGAGTTCCAGTGTGAAGAGGCACCCGGGGGACCAGGCGAGGTCCACGCCCTCCAGCCGGGCCTCTGTTCCCCGGCCGTCGTCATAGACAACGCGCTCCGCACGCCAGGCACTGCCCAGCGAGCCCTGGTAACCCGCCACTTCCAGGCCAGGGACCTGTTGGATGACCCAGCGGCTCCCGCTCTCGGTGAACAGCAGCCAGCCTGCCACCGCCATCACCACCAGCAGGGCCGCCACCGGCAACAGCATCACTGCCCAGAGAACACGGCGACGCATCATCAGAGTTCCGGCCCCATGGAGAAATGAAGGCGGAAGTTCTCGGGTTCATCCAGCCCCCGCGCAATGTCCAGGCGGATGGGTCCCACTGGTGACACCCAACGGATGCCCACGCCCACACCGGTTTTCAGTGGATCCCCCAGATCATCAAAGGCATTGCCTTCATCCACGAAAGTCGCCAAGCGCCAGCTGTTCGACAGTGGGTACTGGTATTCGACGCTGCCGGTGAGCAGGAAGCGCCCGCCAACATTGTCGCCGTCCTCATCCGTCGGGCCCAGGGTGCGGTAACCGTATCCACGCACGCTCTGGTCACCACCGGCGAAGAAACGCAGAAAGGGTGGTACCTGATCAAATTCATTGGTTCCAATGCCGCCGGCGCGCACCCTTGCGAGAAAACGGTGCCCGTTGCCCACGGTGATCAGCCCACGGGCCGAGGCGACCAGATGGATCACATCAATGTCAGAAAGCAGGTCGCGTTGGCCACCGGAACTTTCAAACTGGAAACGATAGCCCCTGGAGGGATCCACCGGGGAGTTGCGGTAGAGATAGCTGTAGCTCAGGCCCGGCAGCACCAGGACCGTACGCTGTTCACGGTCGTCGCCCACGCGGAAACGGACCTCCTCGCGCTGCAGCGATACCACCTGCTGCCACCCGGAATCCAACTCACTCTGCCACTGGCCACCCAGGCTGATCCGACGGGAACGCGTATCCTCGATGTCTTCATTCTGGTAGGAGCCAGTAAAGCGCAGAGAATCCGTCATGGGTGGATTGAGCGGCAACTCATAGTAAAGGCCGGCATTCTGGCGTGGCCGCGAAACCTCGAACTCCATCCCGCGGCGGTGCCCCTGGGGGTTCACGTAGTGCTGGTCCCAGGTGGCCCGGAGGCGGGGGCCCACGTCGGTGCTGAAGCCCACGCCCGTTCCCAGTGAATGGCGTGTGCGCTCATCCAGGGTGACATCCACCGGAATCTCCCCGTTGTCAGCCGCTCCCGGATCAGCGTCCACCAGAACCTCACTGAAATAGCCGGCACCTCTCAGGTCCTGGGTCAGTTCAATCACACGATCCGAATGATAGGGCGTTCCCGGCTCAAACCGCACGAAACGCTTAAGCAGATCCTGCTCAAAATAGATGTCCTCAGGGAAATGGGCTTCTCCCAGGCTGTATCGCGGGCCGCTGTCATACAGCAGTCGGATTTCAGCCTCGCGCTCATCCGGGCGCACCCTCAGCTCGCGGGTAACGAACTCGCCATCGAAGAAACCATGCGTCTGGGCACGCCCCCGCAGGAAGCGCTTCACCTGTTCATAGTGCCCATGATTCAGGACATCACCGACCTCCGGGCGCAACCGCCCGGGCACCTCGAACGCCGCCAGGTCGGCCCCCTCGCCACGCACCTCAATGCGCACACTGGTCAGGCGCACCGGCTCGCCGGGTGCCACTTCAAGACGCAGCACGGGCGGATCCCCCTCCACCACCTGGTAGCGGATGTCGCCGTCGTAATAGCCGAGTGCGCGGATGGCTTCCGTGGCACTGTCCCGGGCATGGGCGGCGAAACGGCGCAGGGAGGCTGCATTGCGGTCCCCGAGATCCCCTACATGGGCACGGATGTTGGACTGGAGGGCGTCGTTTTCCGGCTCAACAATGACCTCGAGTTCCGCCGCACGGACTCCGGCCACGGCCAGGATCAACAGCGGGAAAAGCAGAAGCCGGAGAACTTTCGGGGTCATCATCCACGCATGATATCAGCCCCGAAGCGCACAGCCACGGGCTCGGCGCAGTAAATTCGTCAGCTCTGCCAGGCGGTCAGGAAACCGTTATAGACGGCAAAATAATGCAGGGCGCCCCCGGCCAGGACAAACAGGTGCCAGATCGCGTGATTGTAGGGAATCCGATTCAGGAGGTAGAAGACCACCCCGACCGTGTAGGAGAGCCCACCGGCCACCAGCAATGCCAGTTCGGTCACCCCCAGGATAGCGGGCAGCTCCGTGGCTGCCACGACCACCAGCCACCCCATCACCAGGAAGGTGGCCACCTCGAGCGCCCTGTAGCGATGGCCGAATACCAGCTTGAACACAATGCCGCCCACAGCCAGCCCCCAGATTATGGCGAACAGGGTCCAGCCCAGGGTCCCACGCATGTTCACCAGCAGGAACGGCGTGTAGGTGCCGGCTATCAGCAGGAAGATGGCGCAGTGATCGAACATCTTGAAGGCCCGGCGCAGTGTTGGCCGGCGCGCGCTGTGGTACAGAGTGGAGGCTAGGAAGAGAACCACCATGCTGATGCCGTAAACCGTGGCGCTGGTGATGGACCAGACATCGCCATGGAGGACAGCCAGCGCTATCAGGACAATGGTCCCTGCAAGTGCCAGAACCGCCCCCAGGCCATGGGTCAGGGCGTTCCAGATTTCTTCGACGGGATGGAAATCAGCGTTGCTCATGGCCTGACAATACAGTGAACAGCTGTGCACTGTAAAGGACGGGGCCAGCTTCCGGACTCAGTCGCGCGCAGTCACCCGCGCCTCAAGTTCATCCAGCGCCTCACCCGTGTACACCGCGAGGCGCTGCATGCTCGGCAGGGTATCCCGGCAACCGGTATAGCCGAAGTTGAGCGAGCCCGCGTAGCTCAGGCAGGTGATGTTGAGCGCGCCGCCATGGGTCACCAGGGAGACCGGGTACATCGCCTCCATGCGGGCGCCCTCGTAGTACAGGGGTTCACTCGGCCCGGGGACGTTCGAGATGGTGACATTGAACACTGGCCGCATGCGCCCACCCAACCCGGAGACCAGCTGCAGGATGTAGGGCGACATCAGCATCATGGTGTACTGGTTCAGAACCTGCCGCGGCAGACTCTGGAGATGCTCCTTGGCTTTCTGGGTGGACTCCTTGATCTGCTCCAGCCGCGCCATGGCATCCGGCTCATCGGTCGCCAGGCTGGCGATCATGAAGCTGATCGCCGTACCGGTGCCCTCGTCATCGGCAGGCCTCACATTGACCGGGATCCCCGCCGTCAACGGCTCTTCCGGAAGGGCGTCCTGCTCCAGCAGGAAGCGGCGCAGGGCGGTGCCACAGATCTGCAGTACCACATCGTTCAGCGACGCATCCGTCCTGCGGCAGATGGTCTTGAGACGATCGAACTCATAGAGCTGGGTCGCAAAACGACGCTGACCGGTGATGCGATTATTGAGGATCGACTGCGGGCCCACGAAAGGCGCGGTCAGCTTGCTGTCCTTGCGCCGCCAGGCGGCACTGGCGAGGCGCCCCACCGCCGCCGCCAGCTGCGGGGTCGAGCCAGCCTGGATGCGCAGCGCCTCAACCGCCTGCTCAAACGCCCCCTGAACCGAGGTAACCCCCTGCCCGGCCTGGGAGCGGCGCTGGCTGGGCTCAACCGCCCAGGGTGGTGGCATGTTGGTACGGGCGGGATCCGTGGTCAGGATCTTCTGCATCAGGCGTACACCACTGATGCCATCGATCATGGAGTGGTGCATCTTGGTGTAGAGCGCAAACCGGTTGCCCTCAAGCCCTTCGATGATGTGGCACTCCCAGAGCGGGCGATCGAAATCCAGCGGGTGCGAATGCAGACGCGAGACCAGAACCCCCAGTTCACGCTCACTGCCGGGCTTCGGCAGGGCCGAATGGCGCACATGGTAGTCCAGGTCCAGATCCTGGTCCTCAACCCAGGCCGGCACCAGACTGCGCCCCAGGCGGCTGCCACTGAACAGCTTATACTTCCAGGGCGCCTGGATCTCACCCGCATTCTTCATGCGCTCAACCATGTCCCGCAGGAAGGTCTCAGGCGCTCCCTCCGGCAACGAGAAGATCTGCATCGTGCCCACATGCATGGGCGTGTCTTCGGACTCGACCTTGAGCCAGGACGAGTCCAGCACACTCATTCGCTTCATCGGGAGCCTTCTCCTTGCATTAACACCGGGATGGTTGCATCAGCGAACGGGCATTCTACCTGAAACATTCTGTTACAGAAGGCCCCTGTAGGACTTTGGTCCGATTTAACACCCCGACAGTCAGACACCACCCTGTTTGGTGGGCGGCTCCTGATCCGGATCAGGCGAATAGCCCAGTCTGTTAAGCGCGGCCAGCACCTGATCCAGAAGCGGGGTGCTGTCGCCCGGCATGTTCTCGTCATCCGCCACCGTCAGCTCACGCGCGTCGTACTCCCAGCGGCGCAGAATCCGGATGCGGTCATCAGTGCTCAGCTCCCCGGCGGTTACAACCTCATCCGGCGTAGTGAACACGGCTGCAGGGTCAACCAGTGCTTTTTTCAGGTCCATGGCTCACCTCCTCTTTCCGTCCTTCCAGCGTAGCACCAATGGGGTCACGCTGCCGCCAGGTCGCCGGGCCAGTGCGTGACAGGCTCACCTTTGCTATAAAGAGCCCTCAAGGCACGTCATAAGGATGCAGTGTGCTCACCATCAATCTCCGCAACCTCCGCACCAGCCACCAGACACTCTGGTTCGCACTGGATATGCTGATGCTGGTGCTGCTGGTCATCAATCTTGTCTGGCTTCTGTTTGATTCCCTCTATGCGGTGGATGTTCTGAGAGACCTCCTTACTCAACAGGTGCCAGCCTTCACCGCTTTCTACAACCCCATACACCGGCATTTCCTGTTCTACGACCTGATGTTCATCGGGATTTTCCTGAGCGAGTTCGCGGTGCGCTGGGTGCATGCGGTCTACCGGCGGGAGTACCAGCGCTGGTACTTCTACCCCATCGCCCACTGGTACGACCTGCTGGGCTGCATCCCGGCTTCCGGAGCCCGGATCCTGCGTTTTCTGCGCGTTTTCAGCATTGTCTATCGCCTGCAGAAATACGGCGTCATCGACATCACGAACACACGCCTTTTCGAGTTCCTGCGCTTCTACTACGACGCGTTCATGGAAGAACTTTCCGACCGCGTGGTTATCAAGGTGCTCAGCGGCACACAGGAGGAAGTGAAACGGGGCTCGCCCCTGGTCCGGCGCGTCCAGGAGGAAGTCCTGCTGCCCCGAAGGGATCTGCTTGTGGACTTTCTCTCCGCACGGATCACCCGCTACGCGCGGGAAGGCTATATGCCCAGACAGCAGGAACTGCGCGCTTACCTCAATACCCGGGTGATTTCAGCCATGAACCGCAACCGGGACCTGGGCCGCATCCGTGAACTGCCGGTATTCGGCAGCTGGGCCTCGGGCACCCTGGATCGCGCGGTGGGCGACATCACCGCCGAGGTGATTGAACAGATCCTCAATGACCTGAGTTCCCCCGACAATCACGACTTCGTGGAGGATCTGGTCGATGTGCTGCTCACACCCCACGAACGCGAGAATTCCGAAGCCAATACGGCTGTCATACAGGGCGTGATCGAGACACTGGAACTGGTCAAGGACCAGGTGGCCGTCAAGCGGTGGCAGGAAACGCTGGCGGAAAAGGATGAACAGAAGGCAGCCGACAGAGCGACCCGACAAGAGCAGAAGGCATCAACATGAGCGAATGGCTGGATCAACCGGCACGGGACCTGGCCGGTGCACTCCGTACCGGCAGCATAACCAGCGAAGCCGTTACGGCTGAACTGCTGGCACGCATTGACGCACGCAACGCGCCCATCAATGCCGTCATCCACCTCGACCGTGAACGGGCCCTGGATCAGGCCCGGGATCGCGACCGGCAGCGTGAACAGGGCGAACACTGCGGCGTTCTGCACGGACTGCCCATGACGGTGAAGGACGTCTGGGAGGTGGCCGGCATGCCGACCACCGCTGGCTCCTCCTCCCTGCAGGCACACCGGCCCAAGCGGAATGCCGATGCCATCCAGCGGCTTGAGGAAGCCGGCGCCATCATCATCGGCAAGACCAATGTGCCGCTCTTCGCCTCGGACCTCCAGACCTACAACCGACTGTTCGGCGTAACCAACAACCCCAGGGATCTGGGACGGACCCCCGGCGGGTCATCCGGCGGCGCCGCAGCCGCCCTTGCCGCGGGCATGACACCACTGGAGGTAGGCTCGGATGTGGGCGGCTCCATCCGAACACCGGCCCACTTCAACGGCGTATTCGGGCACAAACCCAGCCGCGACATTGTCTCCCTGCGCGGCCACATCCCCGGTCCTCCGGGCACCCTGACGCAGCCGGACCTGGCCGAAGGCGGCCCCATGGCGCGCACGGCGGACGACCTGGCCCTGCTGCTGGAGGTCATCGCCGGCCCCAGGCCCCACGAAGGTCCACAGTGGCAGCTGTCACTGCCGGCGCCCGGTTTCAGCCGCCTGGATCAGGTCAGGGTCGCCACCTGCTTCCATGACCCGGCCTCGCCCGTCGCGGATGCCCTCACACGCCATTACGAGGATCTGGCAACACGGCTGGCGGATGCCGGCACCAGCGTGTCGCGGGCTGAGCATGGGTGGCTGGATCATCGCCAGCTGATGCCCCTCTATCACAACCTGCTGGGCAGCCTCCTGGGCACCGGCTTCCGGCCGAAACAGCGCCGCCAGCTCAGGCTGATGGGCTATATGCTCCGGCTCTTCGGGCGCTGGATGCGGATGCCCCCTGGGCTGGAGCAGTACATCCTCGGCGTGAATCAGCCGGTCCTCAACTGGCTTCAGCATTCAGAACAGCGGGAAAAGGCCCGGGCGGCCCTTGTAGAGGATCTCTTCGGCACCGCCGACATACTGCTGACGCCGGTGACGCCCACCACGGCCATTCCCCACAACCGCAGCCAGCCCATGTTCCGCCGGAAGATCCTGGTGGATGGCAGGGAGCGGCCCTATACCGACCAGATGCACTGGATTGCGCTGGCCACCACACTGGGGCTGCCAGCAACGTCGGCCCCGGTTGGCGTGGATGAGAACGGTCTTCCGTTCAACATCCAGATTATAGGCGCGCCCGGCCAGGACCGGGCGACCATCGAGTTTGCACGCCTGATGGAAGAACAGGGGCTGAGCGGGTTCCGCCCCCTGTAGGAGCGCTTGCCTCGCAAGCGATCAGAAACAATCGCGAGCAGGCTCGCTTCTACAGGAGTACTGGCCTCAGTTACGCTCCACGATAGCGGTCACACCCTGGCCGCCGGCGGCGCAGATGGAGATCAGGGCGCGTCCGCTGCCTTTCTGCTCCAGCAGCTTGGCTGCGGTGGCCAGAATGCGGGCACCAGTAGCGGCAAAGGGATGGCCCGCCGCGAGACTGCTGCCCTTAACGTTGAGCTTGCTGCGGTCAATGCTGCCCAGCGGCTTGGCGCGGCCGAGCTTCTCCTTGCAGAAGGTCTGATCCTCCCAGGCCCTGAGGGTGCACAGTACCTGTGAGGCGAACGCCTCGTGGATCTCGTAGAAATCAAAGTCCTGCAGTGTGAGGCCCGCCTTGTCCAGCAGCCGCGGCACGGCGTATGCCGGCGCCATCAGCAACCCCTCCTTCTTGCCGACAAAATCCACGGCGCCTGTTTCAACGTGGGTCAGATAGGCACGCACCTTCAGGCCACGCTGCTGCGCCCATTCCTCGCTACCCAGCAGCACGGAGGACGCGCCATCGGTCAGCGCTGTGCTGTTGGCCGCCGTCATGGTGCCCTTTTCCTTATCAAACACCGGCTTGAGCTGGGAGAGTTTTTCGAGTGAGGAGTCCGGACGCAGGATGTTGTCCCTCTCAAGCCCGGCCAGCGGCGTGATCAGGTCACTGAAGAAACCTTCCTCATAGGCCGCAGCCAGTTTCTGGTGGCTCTCAAGCGCCAGCTGGTCCTGCTCTTCACGGGGAATGCCCCACTCATGCGCGGTCACCTGCTGGTGCGCCCCCATGGACATGCCCGTACGCGGCTCGCTGTTTTCCGGGATCAGCGGCACCAGGTGCTTCGGGCGGAAACGGGCGGCAATCTTCAGTCGTTCCGTATTGGTTTTCGCGCGGTTGAGGTCCAGCAGCAGTTCACGCAGGCCCTCACTCACACCGATGGGGGCATCCGAGGTAGTGTCCGTGCCCCCCGCGATACCCACATCCACCTGGCCCAGAGCAATCTTGTTGGCAACCAGGATGGCCGCTTCCAGGCCCGTCCCACAGGCCTGCTGGATATCATAGGCCGGGGTTTCGGGAGCCAGCCCGGAGCCCAGAACGGTCTCGCGAGTCAGGTTGAAGTCACGGGAGTGCTTGATGACAGCACCGGCGACCACCTCACCCAGGCGCTCCCCTTCCAGGCCGTAGCGGTCCACCAGCCCACGGATGGCGGCCGTCAACATGTCCTGATTGGAAAGCTTACTGTAGGCGGTATTGGAACGGGCAAATGGAATACGGTTGCCGCCGAGAATGGCGACCGGGCGCGGCAGCGTAGCAGCGGCCCCATTCCCCTTGCTCTGCCTGCTCTTACTGGAAGTCGATTTTGCTTGTGCCATTGCATTATATCCCTGTTGCTTTCGAGACGCGGAGAGAATCGGGTGCATACTGTGCGGATTGCATGCACAGCCTCATTGGCTGAGGTGACGCTACCGGGTGACAGCCGGTTCATTGCATTCAACGGGGTGAAAGCGCCCAATACAGCCACTTGAAAACGGCCGGGAAGCTCCGTGCTGTGACCCTTTTCCAGGGGATCCGTTACCATTCAGATGTTCACAGAATGTAACATATCTCCGTTATGAATCTGAAAATGTTCCATTCCGACTGACCAGGGGATACTGCTATGTCCGATCTCTACCTCAAATTCGTGAATACATCTGTCGGGAAACAGGCCGCATCCTCGCTCGGCCTTCCCGCCCCCATTGAGCTGGAACGCTGGAAGCGCCAGGACCAGTCGTTCATCGAGGGCAAGGTGCTGGTGGGCGCCGGCCCCAGGCCGCGGGCTCTTTCCGCACTGGGTGAAACCCTGCGCGGCAGTCCGGCCACACTCTATTCTCCCGAAGGGCCCGCCACGCTGGGTGAATCCTCGGCACTGGTGGAAAGCGGCGTTGCCAAGACGCTGACCATGGAGGACGAGGCCATCGCCGAACACAAGTTCAAGGCACTGGTCTTCGACGCCACCGGCATCCGCGACACCAGCGAACTGCGTTGCCTGTATGACTTCTTCCACCCCACCATCCGCCAGATCGCCAGGTGCGGGAGGGTGCTGATCGTGGGCACGGATCCGGCCTCCTGCAAGAACCCGGCGCGCGCGGCGGCACACAAGGCGCTGGAGGGCTTTGTGCGATCGGTGGCCAAGGAGATCGGCAAGAAAGGGGCCACTGCCCAGCTGCTATGGGTGGCCCCCAATGCCGAGAACCAGATCGAGTCCTCGGTGCGCTTTTTCCTCTCGCCCAAGTCCGCCTACGTGGACGGTCAACCAGTGCGCATCGGCAAGGGCAGCGGCACCAAGGGCCGCACCGCCGTAAATACCAATGCCCCCCTGACTGGCAAGGTGGCACTGGTCACTGGAGCCAGCCGCGGCATCGGCGAGGCGATTGCCCGCACCCTGGCCCGGGACGGCGCGCGCGTGGTCTGCCTGGACATTCCCGCCACCATGGAGGACCTCAATCGTGTGGCCGAGGACATCGGCGGTTCACCGCTGGCGGCGGACATCACCGAGGACAATGGCCCGCGCCTGATCGCGGATCACCTGGAGGACGAGTTCGGCGGCATCGATATTGTCGTTCACAACGCCGGCGTCACCCGCGACAAAACCCTTGCCCGCATGCCGGAGCACTTCTGGGATATGGCCATCGCCGTGAACCTTACGGCGGAGGAACGGATTGACGAGGAACTGATGGAGCGGGACCTGGTGCGCGAGAACGGCCGCATTGTCTGCGTCTCCTCCATTGCCGGGTTCGCGGGCAACTTCGGCCAGACCAACTATGCCGCCTCCAAATCCGGGGTCATCGGCTATGTGGAGAGCATGGCGCGGCAGCTGAAGAACGGCATCACCATCAACGCGGTGGCGCCCGGCTTCATTGAAACCCAGATGACCGCCGCCATGCCGGTGACCATCCGCGAGGCCGGCCGGCGCATGAACAGCCTTTCCCAGGGCGGCCTGCCGGTGGATGTGGCGGAAACCATCGCCTGGTACTGCAATCCGCTCTCGCGCGGCATCAACGGCAACGTGGTGCGTGTGTGCGGGCAAAGCCTGGTCGGCAAATAAGCCAGATCACCTACCCCATACCGTAGGAGCCTGCCTCGCAAGCGATCAGACCTATCGCGAGCGGGGCTCGCTCCTACACAGGCACACTGGTGCCCCATAGAACTCAGGCGCAATCGTAAGGCGCTTCAGGCGAAGTATGAACGGGAAAAAAAGAAAATAGAGGGGAAAGAAATGGTGGGTGGTGCTGGGATCGAACCAGCGACCCTCGGCTTGTAAGGCCGATGCTCTCCCTAACTGAGCTAACCACCCAAAAGATGGCGGAGCGGACGGGACTCGAACCCGCGACCTCCGGCGTGACAGGCCGGCATTCTAACCATCTGAACTACCGCTCCGAAACCGCTCTGCAGGGCTTTCCCTGCCGAACGAGATGCGCATTTTAAGCATTTCACTGGAGCTGTCAAACCCCTTTCCGCGATTTTTTTCAGGAATCCCCGGAATCACGGCCGTCACCGCCCTCGATCACTTCCAGCGAGGGGCCACGTTGCCGACGTTCATTCATCAGCGCTTCCACGTGCTCCCGGCGGGATCTGGGCACAGCCCGCTTTGCGAGGACACGATTGAGCGCGTCCAGACGGCGGGTTACCAGACCGGTGAGCGAGTCCAGCTGTTCGCTCTGCCAAACTCCCCAGCGATCCAGCCGGCGACGCAGATGGTCTCCGGCATTCTGTTTACGTGGCATCTCAGGAGCCTCCTGCACTCTGGCGATCCGCCAGCCGATCCACGCGCTCCTGCAGCCGCACAAAGCGCTGGGTCAGCTGGGCACGCGAACTGTCGATCGAATCCACCACGGACTCCAGTTCCGTCAGCTGCTCCTTCAGGGCACTGACCTCGCCGCTTCCGGAAACTTTCTCTTCCAGTCCGGCCACGCTGCTTTCCAGCCCATCCAGTCGGGCCCGCAGTTCCTCCAGCGCCAACCTGCGGCCCTGTTGCAGCGACTGAATACGGCTGTCCAGGTCATCACGTACGCCCTGAACCTGCTCTTCCACAGAGGCACGCAGCTCCCCGGCATCCGGCATGCCCTCGATGGACCCCGCCAGCTCATCAAGCCGACCCGCCTGGCTCTGCTGCCCGGCCCCCAGCTCCTCCACACGGGATTCGAGCGTGCCTGTCTGTTCCTCCAGCTTCTCGATGCGGGGCCGGTTGGTCTGGTGAGCCACGACCCAGAGCTTGCGCATCTCGTCGTCAAGCATCTCGAGCTGCTCGGAGATGGCCTGACCGGTCTCCTCGCGCTCCTCATCCACCACCCCGAGCTCCATCTGGTTGGTCCGGACATCGCTTTTCACCGTTGCCAGCCGGCTCTCAAGAGCGGCGATCCGCTGCGCCTGTTCCCATGCCAGCCAGCCCCCAGCACCTGCGCAGACCACAACGAGCACGAGCAGCAGCCATAACGGGCGCATTCCAGGAGGCCCGGAACCACCACCGGTCTCCCCGGATCCGCCGCCTTTTCCGGAAGCGCCTCCATTTCCACGCTCAGCCAGTTGATCCTCGTCCGGTCTCAGTGACTCCATGCTGCTCTCCCAGCGTCTACAGGTGCTGCCTTTGATCGGGTTCAAGGCATGGTACCCCCGGTACGGCACTGCGCAAAGCCCGGGCACTGGTTAGCATTTGCACTGCCCCGCCTGCGGGCATAGAATATCGCGCTTTCCCGCTGGACAGTGATGTGGAGTCACCCATGGCGCAACAGGCTCAGGTCGGACTCATCATGGGCTCAAAATCGGACTGGCCGACCATGGAACACGCGGCCACCGTAATGGACGAACTTGGCGTTGCCTATGAACGCCGTGTCGTGTCAGCCCACCGCACCCCGGACCTGCTCAGTGACTACGCCCGCGAGGCACGCGACCGGGGCCTGCAGGTGATCATCGCCGGAGCTGGCGGCGCGGCGCACCTGCCCGGCATGGTCGCGGCCCACACCACCCTCCCGGTGCTGGGTGTTCCCGTTGAGTCACGTGCGCTGAGCGGCCTGGACTCCCTGTACTCCATTGTGCAGATGCCTGGCGGTGTACCCGTGGGCACCCTCGCCATCGGCAAGGCTGGGGCCCGCAATGCCGGACTCATGGCCGCACAGATCCTGTCCCTCTCCGATGCGGGCGTGGCGCAGGCACTTCAGGCCTTCCGCGAGAAGCAGACGCAGGATGTGCTCAACAGCCCCGATCCGGCGGACTGAACCAAGACGAACACGGCAGGAGGCACGATGAGAATCGGCATTCTCGGCGCGGGCCAGCTTGGCCGCATGCTGACACTGGATGGCATGCGCCTGGGGCATGAATTCAGCCTCTATGACCCGGCGGGCAAAGCCTCTGCGGGCGTCGGCACCATCTACAACGACCCCGACGGCCAACACCTCGGAACCTTTCTCAACGAAACAGACGTGGTGACCTACGAATTCGAGCACCTGCCGCTCGAGCTGGTGAACCGCATCGCCACGGAAAAGCCCGTCCATCCAGTTCCCAGGGCCCTGCAGTGCTGCCAGAACCGCACCCTTGAGAAGGCCCTCTTCCGGGATCTGGGCATCAGCACAGCACCTTTCGAGGTAGTGGCGTCAGCGGAGGAACTGCAGGCGGCAACACAGCGCCTGGGTGGCCGTGTTGTGGCCAAGTCCGCCACCGAGGGGTACGACGGCAAGGGACAGGCGGTGCTCGATAGCCCGGAACAGGCCCCGCAGGCCTGGCCCCGCATCGGCTGTGACACGGCCATTGCCGAATCCTTTGTTGCCTTCAGGCGGGAGCTGTCCATTGTGGCTGCTCGCGGCCAGGACGGCGAAATGGCCTTCTATCCACTGGCCGAGAATATCCACCACCAGGGCATCCTGCGCTTCTCCATTGCACCGGCACCGCACGTCACCCCGGATCTGGAGGACCAGGCCCAGCGCATGATCCGCACACTGATGAACGAGTTGGGCTATGTGGGCGTGCTGGCGCTGGAAATGTTTGAAACGGAGGAAGGCCTGGTTGCCAACGAGATGGCCCCTCGCGTGCACAACTCCGGTCACTGGAGCCAGAACGGCGCAGTTACCAGCCAGTTCGAGAACCACATCCGTGCCGTCTCGGGGCTGCCCCTGGGCGAAACGGCAGCCTTACAGCCCACCTGCATGATCAACCTGATCGGCGAAAAAGGACCGGTGGCGGAGATCCTCAGGCTGCCCTACACCCACCTGCACCTCTATGGAAAAGCCGGGCGGTCAGGGCGTAAGGTGGGCCACATCAACATCCTTGCGGATTCCCTGGAAGAGCTGCGCTGGCGCGCCATGAACACCGCAAGCCTGCTGCCGGAATGCCCGGAGTTCGACTGGCGACCCTGATGGGTGGCCTGCTCCCTGCGCTGATTTTCAGCTTTTCACACAGACCTGCTACGCTTGTCCAGAGCCGGGGTTTCCCGGAGGGAGTGACAAGGAATCCGGACTGATCCATGAGGACACTTTTCCAGCCCGAACGCCGTCTCGGCTACCGTATCCTGCGCTGGGTACTGATCACGGCGTTCACTGTCGGCCTGATGATCGGCAGCATCCAGATCTTCATCGATTTCCGCACCGTTTCCCACGAGCTCGATGAGCGCGCCCAGCAGACGCTCGCCCTGGTGCGGGAGGCAGCGACCCAGGCCGTCTACAGCATCGATGAGGACCTTGCGGAACAGGTGATTGACGGGCTGTTCGAACAGCAGTCCATACGCGGCGGCGAGATCGTCCATCCCGATGGCATGCCCCTGGCCCGGGCTGACCGCTCGCTCACGGACAGCCCCTACCGCTCCCTTACTGACGCCATCTTCGGACAACAGCGCACCTACCGGGTGGATCTGGTTCGCACCCAGGGGGACGAGAAGGTCAAGTACGGCCAGCTGATCATCGAGGTGGACACCGCCCCGCAGGCCACACTCTGGCTGGAGCGCGCCTCTCTCATACTGCTTTCCGGCATCGCCCGCGCCCTGATCCTCGGCCTGGTGCTCTACGTGGTCTACCATCTCCTGGTGACACGCCCGCTGTTCCGCATTGCCGAGGATCTCTCGAATGTGGATCCCGCCGACCCCGGCCAGCACCTTCTCCAGACCCCCAAGGGCCACGACCGCGACGAGCTCGACACCTGGGTCAAGGCCACCAACGAGCTTCTCACCGCCATCTCCGAGACCCAGCAGAAACACCAGGATGCCCAGGACCGCATCACCCGCCTGTCACGCTATGATTCGCTCACAGGCCTCCCCAACCGGGACATGTTCCTGAGTCTGCTCAACGGTGCCCTGGAGAACGCACGCCGCCAGCGTGGCATGGTGGCGATCTTCTGCCTCGGACTGGACGACTTCAAGACACTCAACGAGCAGTACGGCTTCTCCAGCGGTGACCAGCTGCTGCAGGTGATCGCTGAAAGGATCACGAACAACAGCCAGGACAACCTGGTCAACGGCGGGCGACTCGGTGCGGACCAGTTCGCGGTCATCCAGGGCGGCATCCGGGAGACCTACCAGGCAGCCGCCATGGCCGAGTGGCTGCTGCACGAGCTCAGTCGCCCGGTCACTGTCAGCGGCAAGGAAATCAGCATCACGGCAACCATCGGTGTGGCCATCTATCCGGACGATGCCCTGCAGTCCGACCGTCTCCTGCAGAAAGCGGAACAGTCCATGACCCTTGCCAAATCCGAGGGCCGCAACCGGTTCCAGTTCTATGTAGCCAGCGTCGATCAGGCCATCCGTGAGCGCAAGCACCTGGAGCGGGACCTGGACATGGCCCTGGCCCAGCGCCAGTTCCATCTGGTGTACCAGCCCCAGGTGGATATGGACACCCATCGCGTTCTGGGCGCCGAAGCCCTGTTGCGCTGGCAGCACCCCGAGCGGGGCTTCATTCCGCCGGATGAGTTCATTCCGCTGGCGGAACTCAATCTGTCCATCATTGAGATCGGTTACTGGGTCCTGGATGAGGCCTGCCGTCAGGCCCGGGAATGGATGGATCAGGGTCTGGCCCTGCGGATGTCGGTCAATCTCTCGCCCGTGCAGCTGCGCCAGAACAACATCGTGGACGTGATTCTCGGCGTCCTGCGCCAGCACGACCTGCCCCCCTCCCGCCTGGAACTGGAGGTCACAGAAACCAGTTTCATGCAGAACCTCGATGATGCCATCGGCAAGCTCTCGCGTCTCAGGGACGAAGGCATCCGCGTGGCAGTGGACGACTTCGGCACCGGCTATTCCTCGCTGACCTACCTCAAGCGGCTGCCGGTACACCACCTGAAAATCGACAAACAGTTCATCCGGGATCTCCTCGCCAATGAGGAGGATACCCAGATCGCCAACACCATCATTGATCTTGGCCGGAGTCTCAGCCTGGATGTGATCGCCGAGGGCGTGGAGACCGAGGAACAGAGCGTCTACCTGGTGAACCGCGGCTGCGTCATGGCCCAGGGCTACTACTTCAGCAAGCCGGTGGATGTGGAGCAGTTCCAGGCCTTCATCGATACATTCGAAACGAGGCCGTAACACCAGAGCCGCACCTGAAACCACCTGTTACAACCGGTTGCACTCAGGGGTGATCCACCCCGGTTGCGTTACACCGGTGTAACCCCGGCCAAACAGTCGGTTACCCCTGCCTTAACGCTCTCTGAGTATTGTCATCGCTGAACTCATAATGAGAACGGCGTCACAAAATGCTCAGAGCTCCAACCGCTTTCCTCCGCCTGACCGCAACCCCCCTCAAGCACATCACACTGGCTGCCTCACTCCTGCTGGCCGGGTGTATCGGCGGCGGTTCCTCCAGCGGCGACGCCAGTGATACCGGCTCAACAGCCGCCTGCGGCAAGACCGAGACCCGTAACCTGCTGGTGAACGAGAACACCACCTACCGGGACAACCTGTCACTGTGTTTCTCGGCGGAAGAAGCCAGCCTGGAAGCTGACGGCCAGCTGAGTGAACTGCACTGGGAGGGCAACACCCTGGCATTCCGGAGCAGCCATGTGGACCGCCCGAGGCGCACTCAGGTCCGTATTCTGGACCCTCACGGATCCACGCAGCTGCGGATCAATGTGGTCGTGGAGAACCGGTCCGGGCGCGCCGACGAAATCCGGGCTGACCACCTCGTCGATGAAAGCGCCTCCATTCTGGCCTTGAGCGAGGATCGGCAGGCCTACGCCTACATGCTGGAAGTTGCCTACCTCGAAGGCCAGATCGACTGGTCGGAGCGACAGTCGATGCTGGCGGATTGGACACCGGAGACTGCATCCGCCCATGGCACACTGGCCGAAAAGATCAAAAAGGTTGAGCGCGTTCTCGAGGATTACCGCAATGGTCGAGCGGGAGAATACGAGCTCTCACAGGCAGCGGATCTCGCCGCCAGCTACCTCGGCGCGCACGGGCAGTATGCTGCGGACAAACTGATGGCACTGGCCCGGGACCAGCGGATTGATGTTGCTGTTCCGGACATCAGTACGGGTGAGCTGGCGTACCGTGCCGGGGTCGAACAGGTTTCCCGGCACGTCGGCAACCCGATGTATGGAGAGCTTGTTCAGCAGCAGTGGCAGTTTGACCGCCGCTACCGCTTTCTGAACGACGTTGACATAGTGGAGACACGTTCATGACATTCAGGACTGGCCTCCTGCTCCTGGGGTTTCTGGCATCCATTACCACATCGGTCAGTGCCAGCGCGCAGACCCCGGACGGAAACGAGGGCAGCCAGAATGACATCACGGCCGCGGAGTCGCAGGCCCGCGGTGTCGTATCCCTGGTGGTCCGGCGCGAGCCGGGCGTGGGGTCGGTCGCGGACCGTGTGGGAGCAGTGATCACCGCCACCTGGCAGAACACGGAAGTGATCGAGGTTCCCGCCTCCCAGGCGGAGGCCGTGGAAGCGCTTCTCCAGCTCATTCCCGGCATTGAATCCGTGGAACGCGATGCGGTAGTCAGCACACCGGACCCGGAAGCAGCAGAGGCCCCGGACTCCTCCGGGCCAGTGACTGGACAGAGCAGTACCACCAGTGCCTCCACGGGGCCCAATGACCCCCGCACCCGGGATCAGCTCTGGTGGCGCAGTGTGACGGACTACGCGGGCGCTTCCAGTGTGGAAACCGCATGGGCCCGCGCTGAAACCAATGAACGCCTCCGTGTTGTCGTCATCGACGGGGGCTTCGCCAACCATGAGGACTTCAGCTGGCGCAACGGCATCAGCCTCGTGGATGACGGACGGGGCGTCTTCTCCTACGACGCGGACAGTTGCGACACCTACCATGGCCAGAGCGTGGCCAGTATCATCGGGGCCAGGACGGACAACGGCACCGGCATGGCCGGCATGCTCGAGGCGGATATCCACCCGGCCCGGGTGCTCGCCTGTGACAGCTCCGGCCATCTCTACAACGTGGCCCGCGCTATCCGGTGGGCGGCTGGTGAGGATGTAGGCGCCGGTCGCACACTGCCGGAACCCGCGGACATCGTGAACCTCTCGCTGAGTGCCGAGACCACCTGCACAAGCAACCTGCAGGCGGCCATCGACACCGCCAACCAGGCGGGGGCTCTGGTGGTGGCCTCCGCCGGCAACAGCCGCAGTGACGCCTCTGGCTATGCCCCCGCAAGCTGTCGTGGCGTGGTGACCGTGGGCGCTGTCACACGCGACGGCGACCAGACCAGCTTCTCGAATTACGGCTCCGCCCTGACGGTCAGCGCTCTGGGGCAGCAGGTGCGGGTCCAGGGACCGGAAGACGGCCACCGCTGGATGAGCGGGACCTCGTTCTCAGCCCCCATTGTCAGTGGCATCCTCGGTCTCATTGCCCAGGATATCCCGGAACTTGAAAGGGATACCCTGCTGGACCTCCTGTCGGACGCAGTAACCCCACTGACCTCCTCCAGCAACCCCATGGGCGCGGGTATCCTCAACGCAGCCCGCCTGCAGGAGGAAGTGGTAGGCCTGCTGGGCCGGGACGAGCCCTCACTGCACCATGCCATGTCGGTACGGACGGACGGCGACGGGGACTCCCCCTTCTGGAGCCATGTGGACGAAAAACGGCTCTGCAGCCTGTATGAATTCGACGCCAACGAACGGGCGGAGACGGGCGTGGACTACTACTCGATCTTCCGTGTACCCCAGGGCGAGGCGCTGACCATGGACAATGCAGAGCACGTCCAGAGCGGCGAATCCGTGCGCTTCGTTCTCAGCAATCCCGAAACCGCTGGTTACGAGTTCGGCCTCCAGTTCTGCAGCAATGAGAACGGCGAGAACTGTCGCAGCAGCGAACTGATCCCGCTCCAGACGGCCCGCCTGCAGGCGCCCGCCCGCTGCCGCTGATGGCGACAGCGGTTTTCATTCGACCGGCGGCAGCGGGTTGCCCTCGAACATTTCCTCCATCTCGGGCCGCTCAGGCTGTTCGCCTTCCGTCTTTTCCCCGTTCATGCCCAGGTTCACTTCCCACAGGCGCTTGAACTGGGTACGCGCCACCTCATCAGCCTCGCCCTCCTCACGGAGGATGGTGGGCCTGAGGAACACAATCAGGTTGCGCTTCTGGCGGGTTTTGGTCTCACTGCGGAACAGGGCCCCAAGCAGTGGAATATCCCCCAGCAGCGGCACCTTGCTCTGGGAAACCCGGTAGTCCTCATTGATCAGACCACCCAGAACGATGGTCTCCTCATCATCAGCCAGCACCGTGGTCTTGATCTCACGCTTTTCGGTGATCAGGTCAGCAGCGCTTTCCAGTGACTGGCCGATATCCTCGGTGGTCTGCTCCACCGCCAGCTTCACCACATCATCCGCACTGATGCTGGGTTTGACGTTAAGGGTCAGACCAATGTCCTTGCGCTCAATGGTGGTGAAGGGATTGGTGAGCCCATCGCCGGTGCTGGTGGACTGGCCAGTACGGAAAGGCACGTTCTGCCCCACGATGATCTCGGATTCCTCGTTATCCAGGGTGATGATCGAGGGCGTGGACAGCAGATTGGCCTTGCTGGACGTGGACAGGGCCTGGATCAGCACCCCCCAGGTGAGGCCATTCGAGTCACGTTCCCCGGCGCCAATGGTAAGGCCGGAACCCAGGCCAAGGCTCGAGCCATTCTCGCCGCTACCGATCGAGCCACCGAGAATCTGGGCCAGGACCGTATTGAGGCTCACCCCCACATTCTCGAAGTTGGTACCGGCCACGGGCGCGGTCGAATCGCCGGATTCATCCCCGGTTGCCCACTGGACGCCAAGATCCTGGCCAGCCTCATTGCTGATCTCAACGATGGCGGCCTCGATCAGCACCTGGGCACGGCGTACGTCCAGCTGGTCAACGATGAACTCGATCTCACTCATCATCTGCGGTTCGGCGCGCACCACCAGCGCATTGAGCCCCTTATCCGCATAGACGGACACATCGCTCTCACCGCTACTACCCTGGTTACCCCCGTCGCCTTCGGTGATATCGCCCATAAGCCCGCTCAGCATCTCGCTGAGCTTGGTGGCATCCGCATGGCTGAGCCGGATGACTTTGGTGGTGCCGCGGCTGGTGCTGGGCGTGTCCAGTTTCTCCACCAGCTCCCGCACCTTCTCACGGAAGGCACTGGTGCCACGCAGAATGAGGCGGTTGCTGCGTTCGTCAGCAACCACGCTGGCGGAACGGTCGTCGTCACTGCCGCCACGGCCACTGAGCTGATCCGGGCCGAGTTCCTCCAGAAGCTCCACCATGTCACCGACATAGGCCTCTTCCAGCTGAACCACTTCCACCTCGGAATCCGTGGGCTTGTCGAGATCGTCAATCAGGCGCTGCATGCGCTGGATATTGGCCTTGTGGTCACTGATGATCAGCGCGTTGGCGGCGGATACCCCGGCCAGATGCCCGTAACTGGCCACCATGGGCCTGAGGATGGGCACCAGCTGCATGGCGCTGACGTTCTCCACATGGATGACACGGGTCATCAGCTGCTCGGAAGGCACATCCATGAAGCGGGTGATGTCCTCGGCCGTCTGCTTGGCGTCACTCTGCTGGATCACCTTGATCGCATCCTCACCGGGAATGGCGGTGAACCCGTGCACATGCAGTACCGAGAGGAAGAGGTCATACACCTCATTCTTGTTCATCGGGGTTTCCGAGACCACGGTCACCTTGCCCTTGACGCGCGGATCAACCACGAAGCTGTAACCGGTAATGTCCGAGACCTGGTCCACCAGGGCGCGGATATCGGCATCCTTGAGGTTGACCGTCCAGGTTTCGGAGTTCCCGGCTTCAGCCACCTCCTGGTTCCCGGCCCCATTATCGTCCTGGGCCATGAGAGGCATGGAAGCCAGCAGTGCCAGCGCAAATGCGAAAAACAGTCGTTGCATGCGGATCATTGGATAACCAGTGCCCGTTGTTGTTGTCTGGTTCGCCGGTTATGGAACCGGAACCGTGAATGAAAAGCGCGTGCCCCCACGCTTAATCTCAAGGTCAAGCCGATCCGAGTTCATCCAGCGTTCCAGATTGGCCCGGTCGGCCTCGATGTCGCCCAGCTGCTGCCCGTTAACGGAAATGATCACATCACCGGGCTGCAGGTTCATGTCTGAAAGCTTTTCGTTGGTGCCGTCATACACATAACCGGGACCGTCCTCATTGGGCCGGAAACCCGCCCTGGCGATTGCCTCTTCAGGATCCTCTTCCAGCGCCTCGACGGCCCGCTCAACCCCGGCTCGGCTATCTTCCGTTCTTTCCCCGGCAGCCGCAACCCCGCCAAGTGTGAGCCCGTCGTCATCAAAGCCCAGCGATTCCACCTCACCGTTACGCTGCAGCAGAATCCGGTTCGGCTCCACAGCCACCAGTTCCGCGCCACCAGGCAGCTCATCACCGACCGCGTAACGCTCGGCAGCGCCATCCCGCCCGGAAAGGATAGCACTGGAGCCTTTCCCGCGGGTGGCCAGAAAGACGCCGTGAAGCGTCAGTGTAAGCCCTGTCTCCGGTGCGGTTTCCCGCTCCACCCGGGACACGCTGCTTTGCTCGCCGGAGGCGGCTCGGCCGAAAAGCGCAATGTCCCTGAGCGGCATACTGCTGCCCGCTCCCCGCTGGGGGTCATCCTGCGTAAGCGCGAGCTCCACCGGGTCTGATGGCGCCGGCCAGATCACACGCCAGGTCCACTGCCCGCCTTTCCAGCCCAGCTGGACTACCAGGACAACCAGCAGCAGATGCGCAAGACGGACCGGCCAGCGGTTCATGGCGCCACCTGCTGACTCACACGGAAGACCACATCGCCCGGCGCCGCATCCGGCGCGAAGTCCAGCCCCAGGAAATCAATCCAGCGCTTGTAGAGCTCAACCTCGGCGCGACCACTGGCATCCACCACCAGGCGCACCGCCGGGTCCGACGTGCCCTGTTCCATCAGGACCAGCTCCGGCTGGCCATTGTTGCTGGTAAGGTGCCCCTCAATCGGCGGCATGCGCGACTGGCGGGGTTGACCGCCCATGGGCCAGGTCACGCTGCCTCCCGGCCACTGGCCCTTCCCCTGGAAGCTCCCGAAACCCTGTTCCGGACCCCAGACGCCGAAGAAGCTCTCCAGCGTCATGACACCGGGAATGCGCAGGGGCTGGATGCCCAGGTCGTGGGCCGTGATCTCCTCCAGGTCCACCCGGGCGCGGCGCAGCAGCATCCGCACGCGGCCATCCAGCATGGCGGTCACACTGCCCTCCGCGTCAGAGCCGGGTGAATGAAGCCGCCATTCCAGCGGCACGAACCCGTGAATGAGGGACCCCGGCTGCAGCTGCCAGCTCAGGCGCAGGGGCAAGCCCTGCACGCGCAGCCAGGCATCACCGGACCAGACGGTCCCGCCCACCTGCTGCACCTCAACAACATCAGGAACGGGAACCTCTCGCGCCACCTGGGCCCAGACCCAACCTGCCGGCAGATACACCACCAGCGCGACCAGCCATGTCATGACGAAAAGAAGGACCAGAAGAAACAACCGCAGCGGCCCGACGCGAAAGCGGGGGTGCTCAGCGCCGGCGGATGACTCTGTATTCTGGAGGGACGATCTGCGCATCCTTACGACAACCACTGCGATGGAGGCGCCGACAGGATAACCATAAAAAACCCCCGAGGCGAACCGCCACGGGGGTTTTCATGGAGCCGGTCACACCGGCGATGGGAAGGGGGCGTTTACATCATGCCGCCCATGCCTCCCATGCCGCCCATGTCCGGCATACCACCGCCGGCACCGCCGCCATCGTTCTCTTCCGGCTGGTCGGCGATCATGCACTCGGTGGTGATCATCAGGCCGGCTACGGATGCCGCCGCCTGCAGTGCGGAGCGGGTTACCTTGGCCGGGTCGATGATGCCCGCTTCGAGCATGTCGGTGTACTCACCGGTAGCGGCGTTGTACCCGTAGTTGCCCTTGCCTTCGAGCACCTTGTCGACCACCACGGCCGGCTCATCACCGGAGTTGTAGGCGATCTGCTTGAGCGGTGCTTCCATGGCACGACGCAGCAGGTTGATGCCCATCTGGCGCTCTTCGTTGTCGCCCTTGAGGCCTTCAATCGCCTGCAGCGCACGGACCAGGGTCACGCCACCACCGGCCACGATGCCCTCTTCAACAGCGGCACGGGTCGAGTGCAGCGCGTCCTCAACGCGGGCTTTCTTCTCCTTCATCTCAACTTCGGAGCCAGCGCCCACCTTGATCACGGCAACACCACCGGCCAGCTTGGCAAGGCGCTCCTGGAGCTTCTCCTTGTCGTAGTCGGAGGTGCTTTCCTCGATCTGCTTCTTGATCTGGCCAGTACGGGCTTCAATGTCCTGCTGCTGGCCGTTGCCGTTGATGACGGTGCTGTCTTCCTTGCTGATGTTGACGCGCTTGGCGCTGCCCAGGTCATCCAGGGAGACATTCTCGAGGGTCAGGCCGACTTCCTCGGAGATCACGGTACCGCCGGTAAGAACGGCAATGTCCTGCATCATCTCCTTGCGACGGTCGCCGAAGCCAGGCGCCTTCACAGCTGCGACCTTGACGATGCCGCGCATGTTGTTGACCACCAGGGTCGCCAGCGCTTCGCTTTCAACGTCCTCGGCGATGATCAGCAGCGGCTTGCCGGACTTGGAAACGGCTTCCAGCGTCGGCAGCAGGTCGCGCACGTTGGAGATCTTCTTGTCCACGAGCAGGATGTAGGGGTCGTCCAGCTCGACGGTCATGCTCTCGTTGTTGTTGATGAAGTAGGGCGAGAGGTAGCCACGGTCGAACTGCATGCCCTCGACCACTTCCAGCTCGTCCTCAAGGCCACGACCTTCCTCAACAGTGATGACGCCTTCCTGACCGACCTTGTCCATCGCATCCGCGATCAGCGCGCCGACGGTCTCGTCGCTGTTGGCGGAGATGGTGCCCACCTGGGCGATGGTCTTGGAGTCGTTGCAGGGCGTGGAGAGCTTGCGGATCTCTTCAACGGCCGACTGGCATGCCTTGTCGATGCCGCGCTTGAGGTCCATGGGGTTCATGCCCGCGGTTACTGCCTTCACACCCTCGCGCACGATGGCCTGGGCCAGAACGGTTGCGGTGGTTGTACCGTCGCCGGCGTTGTCATTGGTCTGGGAAGCGACTTCCTTGACCATCTGAGCGCCCATGTTCTCGAACTTGTCCTCAAGCTCGATTTCCTTGGCAACGCTCACGCCGTCCTTGGTGACATTCGGAGCACCGAAGGACTTTTCCATCACCACGTTCCGGCCCTTGGGACCGAGAGTGACCTTGACCGCGTCAGCCAGCGTATTGACGCCCGTTACCATCTGCTTGCGGGCGTGATCGGAGAACTTGATCTCTTTCGCCATAGTCTTCTGTTCCTGTTGCTTGACTGTTGAATCTCGTCAGGTGCCCGGGGCTGCTTCAGCCCTCCAGCACACCGTAGATGTCGTTCTCGCTCATGATCAGCAGTTCCTCGCCGTCGACCTTGACGGTGTTACCGGCGAACTGCCCGAACACAACCTGATCACCGGCTTTCACCGCCGGCTTGCGTACTTCGCCGTTATCCAGGGTCTTGCCCTCGCCTACGGCCAGAACCTCACCCTGGGAGGGCTTCTCCTGGGCATTGCCGGGCAGCACGATGCCACCGGCGGTCTTCTCTTCTTCTTCCTTGCGACGCACGACTACGCGATCGTGTAACGGACGGATTTTCATTGCTGCTTGTCTCCAGTTTCGGTTCGTCGGTTAAGCAATGAGTTGAGATTACCCAAAGCACATTGGCCTTGTGCTGCCCTAAGTTGGGCATGCACTGCCTTTTTTCAATCCCCACCCGGAAAATTTTTCAGTGCCGGTCCAGGCGCTCGGGATCGTCCTCATCCCGGCGCTGCTGTTCAAACTCGCCCTCGATGATGATGTTGCCGTCGGCATCCCGGCGCGGCCCGCGCTCCCGGTACGAATGGTATTCGTAATGCCCGCCCATGGACGCGCCCCCGTTGAACACCATACGATTCATCACGTAACTGCTCAGCCAGCGCCGTGTGAAGGGGATCAGGCAGGCAAAGCCCACGGCGTCCGTGATGAACCCCGGGGTCAACAGCAGGGCGCCCCCGATGGCCAGCAGCAGCCCTTCCGCCATCTCGCGCGCCGGCAGCTCACCGCTGGCCATGCGCTGGTTGGCACGGAGCAGGGTCGCGGCGCCCTGCTGGCGCAGCATGGCGGCACCAATGACGGCGGTCAGCAGCACCAGGCCAACCGTCGGAAGGGCACCAATCATGCCCCCGACTTCAATGAGGACCACCATCTCGATGATGGGAACGATAATGAAGGCAATCAGAAAAACGGGCATGCGGTCTCCGCGACTTGGTCGTTGTATGCATCACCATCGGGGCGAAGCAGCTGGACTTCAACCATACAGAAGCGTAATCCATGACTGAGTCCTCGCCACAGGAGACGCTGTACCCCGGCTGGCGGGTCTATCTGAACCCACGCGTCATCGGCATGCTGTTCCTTGGGTTCTCCGCCGGCCTGCCCCTGCTGCTGGTAGGCGGTACCTTTACTGCCTGGCTGCGGGACCTGGGCATTGAGCTGGCCGCCATCGGCTTCCTCAGCTGGGTCGGCATGGCCCATTCCATCAAGGTGCTCTGGGCCCCGCTGGTGGACCGGCTGCCTCTGCCCGGTCTGAGCCGACTGCTCGGGCGCCGGCGTGCCTGGATGCTGGCCGCGCAGATCGCGGTTGCGGTAAGCCTGCTGGGAATGGCCCTGACTGACCCGCGCGAACAGCTCTGGCTGGTCGCGGTCTGGGCGGTTGTCGCAGCTTTCGGGTCCGCGACCCAGGATGTCGCCATCGATGCCTACCGCGTGGAAGCCGCACCGGATACCCACCAGGCCGCCATGGCCGCCACCTACGTTACCGGCTACCGCGTCGCGATCCTGGCCGCCGGCGCCGGCGCCCTGCACGTGGCCGCCGTGGGCAGCTGGTCGCTGTCCTATGGCGTGATGGCCGCACTCATGGCTGTGGGGATGGTCACTACCCTGATCAGCCGTGAGCCCGTCGCCGAAGTGGATCGTGTTGCGCCGGAATCGGAAGAGCGGGTCATCCAGTACCTGGCGGACACCCAGCATACCGGCCTGCGCCAACGCATCACCGCCTGGTTCATCGGCGCGGTGGTCTGCCCCTTCACGGACTTCTTTCAGCGCTATGGCAGAGCGGCCATCGTCATCCTGCTGTTTGTGGCCACCTTCCGGATCAGTGACATATTCATGGGCGTCATGGCCAACCCCTTCTATCTGGACCTGGGATTCACCAAGGAACAGATCGCCAATATCGCTGCCGCCTTCGGGCTGGCGATGACCCTGGTCGGCGCCGCCGTGGGCGGGCTCATGACCGCGCGCTTCGGCATTGCCCGCATGCTGATCGGAACCGCCTTCATGGCCCCGGCAACCAACCTGACCTTCGCCTGGCTGGCCGGCCTGGGGCCGGAAACCATCGGGCTTGTCGCCGCCATCGTGGCGGACAACGTCACAGGCGGCCTGTCCATCTCGGTTTTCATCGCCTACCTTTCCAGCCTCACCAACACCCGCTATACCGCCACCCAGTACGCGCTTTTCAGCTCCCTGATGACACTGCCGGGCCAGTTCCTGGGAGGCTTTACCGGCGTCGTGGCCGAGAATGTGGGCTGGATCGGCTTTTTCCTGATTACGGCCGGTCTGGGCATCCCCGCCATTCTGCTGGCCGTTGCCCTGCTCTGGCTCGCCCACCCGGATCGCCCCACCACCCCGTAGGAGCGGCCATGGCCGCTCCTACGTGCGATGCAGCTCACACCCTCGCCATCCCTCAAAAACGTTTTGCATTGTCGCCGGTACCCGCCGGTCTTTGGCGTCTATAATGGGCCGGAAACGCATCACTTCTGACCACAACGGATAACAACAACGGACTTCGAATGAACCCCGAACTGCCCATCCTTGTCGTGGACGATGCCCGTTTCAGCAGCGCCGTCGTCAGCCGCACCCTCAAGCAGGCCGGTTACACCAACCTCCAGGTGGTCAATACCGCAGCGGATGCCCTCGAGACCCTCGACCGCGACCCCATCAGCATTCTTATCGCGGACTGGCTGATGCCGGAGATGGACGGGCTCGAACTGACGGACCGGGTCCGCCAGCAGGATGAGCAGACCAACCACTACACCTACATCATCCTGCTGACCGGCAAGGAAAGCGTCGAAGCCCTGAGCAAGGCGTTCGACCGCGGTGTGGACGACTTCATCTACAAATCCGACATGACCAAACAGCTCCTGCCCCGGGTCTTCGCGGCGGACAGACTGGCGGAACGCCACAACACCCTGCTCCATACCAATCAACTGCTGATGGAAGAAAACCGGCAGCTTGAAGCCCACAACGTGGTCGACCCGGAGACAGGACTGGGGAATGCCCGCTACGCCCGTCAGCGCCTGCAGCAGGCACTCGACTACACCGAGTCGCGCGGCGGTGCCGTGGGCTATGTCCTCATCGGCATCCGCCACTGGGGACGCCACTGCCGGGAACAGCCCGCCCCGGTGCAGAACGAACTCCTGGAGACACTTGCCCGGCGCATGACCGGGCTGATCCGGCCACTGGATGCCCTGTGCCGGATCGGGCATGATCGCTACGCGGTCATCGCACACTTTCCGGACGCGGATCACTGCCGACCAGCCGCCTTCCGCCGCCTGCATGACGGCATCAACCACAAGGCGCTCAAGACCAGCCGTGGCTTCATTTCCGTGGAAGCCGACGCAACGCTCTGCATTGCCAGTGAAAGGGAAGTGACGCCCACGGCCGATGCAATGGAAGCCGCTGTGGAGGAGGGGCTCAGCAACGCCCGCCAGTCACGGACGCTCACACGGGCCCAGGCAGCAGCCCCCAGGAGCAAGCCGGAGACCGGTTAGTACTGTGACCGTGTTCACATTCCGTTACGCGCGCTCACCGTCATTCAACAGACGCCGGTCCTCCTCCAACGCATACTGAACACGTGGATTTGAGCAGTATCCCCCGGGGCGGAAGAGACAGCAGTACTTTCGCCGGCAACCGGGCACTGCAACAGGATCCCAGGGATTATGAATTTTTCAGGCTTTTCATTCTTCCCTTACGACTTCTTCTTCAGGCGGACCCTTGGTCCGCCTTTTTTTATTCGGGATACCCGGTAATCGCTCGGATCCGGTGATACAGCGGTGACAGCCGCGAATACATCCGCTGATACACCTCCCGGTACAACCGATCGTAGAGCGCCTGACGCTCCGGGTCCGGATCGAAGCGCTCCCCAAGCCGGGTCATGGCTGCCACTGCCGAATCGTAATCCGCGTACCAGCCCAGCCCGACGGCCGCGTTGATCGCTGCCCCCAGCCCTGACGTTTCATAGGTATGTGGCCGCTCCGCGGGCAGACCGAAGATATCCGCCGTCAGCTGCAGGGCCTCATCGCTCTGGGACCCTCCCCCCGCCACACGCAGGCACTGCACCGGCACACGGTTGCGTCGCTCAAGCCGCTCCTTGCCCTCACGCAGCGCATAGGCCAGCCCCTCCAGGATGGCCCTGTAGATATGGGCACGGGTATGCACATCCCCGAAGCCGATGATCGCCCCCTTGGCCTCTGGCCCCGGCTGGCGCACCCCCGGTGACCAGTACGGTTGCAGCATCAGGCCCATGGAACCGGGCGGCACCTCACGCACCAGTTCATCGAAGAGGGCTTCCGGGGCAATGCCCCGTTCCTCGGCAATCGCCTGTTCCCGCTGCCCGAACTGGCGTTTGAACCAGCTCACCATCCAGAAGCCCCGGTAGATCATCACCTCGCCGGAATAACGCCCCGGCACCGCTGAAGGGTAAGGTGGCAGGAAGCGGGTGGGCTCCACGTAGCGGTCGTTGGTGGTATTGATGGTGGCCGTGGTGCCATAGCTCATACAGGCGGTTTCCGGTGAGAGGCCACCACATCCCAGTATTTCACACGCCTTGTCCGAGGCAGCAGCCAGTACGGGAACGCCAGAGGGCAACCCAAGATGCTTTGCAGCCTCCGGAGTGAGGCCACCCATGCGCTCCCCAGGCCGAACCAGTTCCGGCAGCATGCTGCGCTTCACTGCCATCAGCTGCCATTTGAGGTCATTCGGTCGGCACCAGTCATGGCGCTTGTAGTCGAACGGCAGGTAGCCCACCTGGCTACCGGTGGAATCCACGAAGCGCCCGGTCAGCCGCCAGTTGAGATAACCGGAGAGCAGCAGGTAACGGCTGGTCCGGGCCCAGACATCCGGCTGGTTGTAAGCGATCCAATTGGCCTGTGTCTGCTCCCCCAGCTTCTGGATGGTCCCGGAAAGGCCCAGCAGCCTGAGCACCACACGCCAGAAAGGCGGCACCCGCACAGGCCCGGGGGCACGGCGCTGGTCCAGCCAGACAATCGCCGGGCGCAGGGGCATGCCACTGGCATCCAGGTTCACCACCGTGCCGCGCTGGGTTGTCAGGGCCACGCCCGCAACGGCTTCCGGCGACGCGGCCGTGTTTTCCCAGAGCTGGGCGCAGGCCCGGCCAATACTCTGCCAGTAGTAGTCCGGATCCTGCTCCGCCCAGCCCGGCTCCGGAGAGCGGTAGGGTTCGATCCCGTCCTGCCCCTTGCCCACCAGCTCGCCCCGGCCATTGAACAGCAGTGCCCGCGTGCTCTGGGTGCCGTTGTCGATGGCAAGGATGAGCGGCTCAACACTCATGCCCCGGACTCCGGCGGCAGGTGGTAGCTGGCGCGCCAGAGCTCGCGATAGCGTGTGCATTCCTGCTGCCAGCGAGCATCATCCCATCCCAGCGGCGCCTGGCAGTGCTCACGCAGAACCTCCAGCCAGGGCGCACCGCCCTCCGGCAGCAACAGCCCCAGCCGGGTCCGGCGCAGCAACAGGTCATCCAGATGACCGATCCGCTCATTCCGGCAGCTCCACACCAGTTCCGCCAGCAGCGTATCCGTATGACCAATGGGCATCAGCGGGCCGGCTTCCAGGACCTCTTCCACCCTACTGCCGTAATGGCCACACAGACGCTGCCACTGCCAGGCTGTGAGGGCATTGGGCCGGGCCATTGCCGGAGCCGGCGAGAAGACCTGCTCATCCAGGTCACGGCGAATGCCGTTGTCGGTACGCACATGGTCCAGCACCTCCAGCGCGATCAAACGAAATGTGGTCAGCTTGCCACCGGCAACACTGATAACCCCCTGGTCGTTCCAGATGACGTGTTCCCGTTTCTCTTTCGAGGGTTTCTTCTTCCGGCCCCCGCTGTCGGACACCACCGGCCGCACACCGGACCAGGTGCTGATCAGATCCGTCTCGCCCAGATGTGCATCCGGGAAGGCGTCGTGCACGGCTTCCAGCAGATACGCCATTTCCGCCCGGCTGAGCACCGCCTCTTTCTGGAGATTCTGGTCATGATCCAGATCCGTCGTACCGACCACGGTCACCCCTTCCCAGGGATAGACGAACATGGGGCGGTGATCCCGGGGATGGATGAGTGACAGGCTCACCGAGACCGGCAGCTTCCAGAACGGGAAAACCAGGTGACTGCCACGCAGGGGGCGGATGCGCTGGTCGCCACCGAGCTGGCTGCGCAGGCGATCCGTCCAGGCACCGGTGGCGTGGACGATGTGGCGTGCGCGCAGGTCATAACCTCTGTCAGCCAGCTCGTCATGGACGGTCACGCGCCCTTCACCGCCGTCAGACGGTGGTGTCACGGCCTCAGCCCGCACGTAGTTGACCGCCCGGCCCCCGGCGTTCGTGGCCTCCTGCAGGATGCGCAGCACCAGGCGGGCGTCATCAGTCACCGCGTCCGAAAAACGGGTACCACCGCGCAGGCCCTCACGGCGCAGCCCCGGCACCCAGCGCAGAACGGACTCGCCCGGAAAGAAGCGGCGGGTCCGGCGCTGCGCCAGGAAGTCGTAAACCCTGAGCAGCAGACCGAACAGACCCGGCCCGGGGAACTGGCGATTGAAGTGCGGCATGATGTAGTAGAGGTTATCCACCAGCCCCGGCGCCTCGTTCATCATACGCTCGCGCTCATGCACCGCATCCCGGGTCAGGCGGTAATCCCCGCTGGCCAGGTAGCGCAACCCCCCATGCACCATCTTGGAGGAACGGCTGGAAGTTCCCCAGGCGAAGTCCCGCTGCTCCACCAGCAGGACCCTGTAGCCTTCCCGGGCGGCCTCGCGCAGGATGCCCGCGCCCGTTATGCCACCACCAATGATCACCATGTCCCAGGGGTCTTCCCCACCGAGCAGGGCTGCTGTGTCACGGCGTTCCTCGTGGATACTGCTCGCTTCCGTCATGCCCGCTCCTCCGGCTCATGCTGCAACAATACGCCCGGGGCCAGACGCTGGTCCGGGTCCATGTAGCGGCTCATGGCGTGCAGCATGCCGATGGTGACCGGCCCTTTCTCAGTGGGCAGGTAGGGCGCATGATCCTTACCGACCCCGTGCTGGTGGCTGATGGTTCCCCGATTGTTGACGATGGTTTGCGAGGCAGCCTGCTTCAGCCGGGCCCAGCGCTCATGGGTGACCTCGTAGCTGCCCGCGCACCGGAACACATAAGTGGTGTAGATGCTGCAGCCCTGGCCGTAGACGTGGGACAGATGGGTGAACACATGCACCGGTTCGCCCTCGGACTGAAGGCCGTGGCGCAGCGTGGTCTCGATGCGCTCCATCAGGGTATCCACGTTGTCCCAGTCCGTGGCCGTTTCCAGAGTATCCACGACATAACCCTGCTCCCACAGCGTCTCGCGCAGGTAGGGCATGGTGAAGCGCTTCTGTTCCCACTTCCTGCCCAGGTAGGTGCCGGTGTAGAGACCGTCATTGCCGCGGCTGATCCGTTTCAGTTCGCGCAGCCCGGTTCGGCACTGGGCCTTTGTCCCCGTCAGACCGACCGTCATCATGCATTTCCCTTCAGCCGCGCCACGCCAGCCCAGATAGCGTTCCAGCATCCCGATCATTGTCGGGTGACCCGCCAGGGCCAGCTGGGTCTCCGTCTCCACGGCGTTACTCAGGCGCAGCATGGAAAGCGGCGTGCGGTTCTGCACCAGCTGGCGGGCACACAGACGTGCGCGCTCCCAGTCCGGGAAGAAAAGCACATGAAAGGACTCATGCTCCGCCACCGGCGTGACACGGACCTTCACTTCAGTGATGGCACCGAAGCGCCCTTCCGAGCCCAGCACCATCTCACGGGGGTCCGGGCCGGCGGCGGAGGCGGGGAAGGTTGGAACCTCCCAGGCGCCCTGGAAGGTCTCCATACGGCCGCCCGCGAAAAGCTGTTCAATGCGGCCGTAGCGCAGGGACTGCTGGCCACTGGAGCGGCTGGCGACCCAACCGCCAATGGTGGACAGTTCAAAGGACTGGGGGAAATGGCCGAGGGTGTAGCCATGGGCCAGGAGCTGGGATTCCACCAGCGGGCCCGGCGTACCGGCACCAAAGGTGGCGATCTGGCTCTCGGCGTCCAGATCCATCAGACGGTTCATGCGCTCCAGCGAGAGTGTGAGAATGGGCCTGCCGGAATCCTCCGGGTTGATATGCCCGGCCACACTGGTACCGCCACCGTAGGGAATCACCACAAGATCCCGTTCCCGGGCCCATTGCAGAAGCTCCGCTACCTCCTCACTGTGCTCGGGCAACGCTACTGCGTCCGGAAAGAGCCCGAAATCGCCGCTGCGCATGGCCAGCCAGTCCGCCAGGCTCTGCCCCCGGGCATGCCGCACCCTGGTCTCTGGATCCGTATGGACCCCTGTATGTTCTTCCGGGATACGGGATGCCGGCACGCGCGCGCACACCTGTTCAAGGGTCGCCTCAGGCAGTGGGGAGGCAGCGCCCAGGCGGGCTTTCAGAAAATCCTGCCCCGCAGCCGGCAGGGGCAGATGGAAGCTGGCGTCACCCCAGCCGTTCCAGCGTCGCATGTGATGGTTCTCCACTCAGGCTCTTCAGTTGCAGCCCGTGATACACCATACCCTATCCAGTTGTCCATCAGGTCTAGAGTTTTTGCTCTATGCAATCCAGCTCATGCGCCCTTCATTACTCGGTTACGGCCGGTCGCCTTGGCCAGGTAAAGCGCCGCATCGGCCCGTTGAAGAGCCTGCTCAGGGTGCTCATCTTCCCTATTGAAGCGACTGACACCAGCGCTGACGGTCACCTGGAACACCTCGCCCCGGTAGGTTGTGCAGGCATACCCCGCAATTTCCACTCGCAGGCGCTCCGCGAGATCCATGGCCTCCTCGATCCCCGTTCCCGGCAGCAGAACCCCAAACTCCTCGCCACCAAGACGGCAGGGTACGTCGCTCTCCCGCACACGGTCAGCCAGAGTGCGTGCCACGTTCCCGATCACCTCATCCCCCGCACCGTGACCATAGGTGTCGTTAACAGCCTTGAAATGGTCAATATCAATCATGACAACCGAGGCCGGGATCTCACGGCGGCTGAACAGCTCATAGCTCTCGTTCAGCCGCTCCATGAAAACCCGCCGGTTGGGAATCTGCGTCAGTGGATCTGTGAAAGACAGTTCACGGAGACGAGCCTCCTGCTCCTTCTGCTCGGTGATGTCCCTGACCGTGCCGATGAAGACATGACCACCACCGACAGGCGTGTAATCCCCGCGCTCATAAACCCACCTCACCGAGCCGTCCGGGCGAACAACGCGATGTTCAACATCGAAAAGGCCAGTCTGCCTCGCCTGCACCTCCATGGCATCAACAAGCGCCAGATCCTCCGCATGGACAAAGGTGCGGAAGGCATTTACCGAGGGCGTGAACGTATCACTGGAAACCCCGAAAATCTCGAAAACCTTTTCCGACCAGTACAGGTCCCCCGCATCCAGGTTCGCCTTCCAATAGCCGAGATTGCCGATTTCCTGCGCCCTCTCGAGGGTCTGGATCAGCTCGCGGTTAGCCTCCGACTCTTCGCGTAAGCTCTGCTCAAGGTCCTTGTGCGAGGTGATGTCCAGATGGGCACCACTGACCCATTCGGGCTGCCCCTCCGGGGTCCAGCTGACCACACGGCCGAAATCCCGGATCCAGATCAGGCGGCCATCCCGGTGGCGTACACGCACTTCGCAGTCATAGACGGAGGCCTCACCATCAAAGTGCGCCTTCAGTGCCTGTTCCGAGACCGGGCGATCCTCTTCAATGAGAAAGTAAAGCCATGTATCGATGGAGGTGGGCTCAAGCTCCGCCAGGGTGTAACCCAGCATTCTGGCCCAATAGTCGTTGAACTCGGTCTCTCCGGTCTGCACGTTCCAGATCCAGGTTCCAAGTTCAGCAACATCAATGATGGTTTCGAGTGCGGAAACCCGATCTCCAGAAACTGGGGGCTGCCCCATACTTCACTCCAGGACCTCGGACTGATCAGTCACAGTCAATGTACGCGAGTCACGAGCCGATCAAAGTGTGGATACTACGTAATGTAGTATAACGACAGAATCACGAATGCACATGGTTCAGTCGCGGTCTGGAAACCGGGCCGGAAGAGAGTCCAGTTCGGCAACAGGCAGGGCCCTGGAGAACAGGAATCCCTGAAGAAGATCGCAGCCGCGGGCGACCAGGTCGTCGCGCTGCGCCTCGGTCTCAACCCCTTCGGCCACCACCTTCAGCTGCATATGGTGAGCCATGGTAATGATGCCCTGGACGATCGCCATGTTGTCGGGGTTGGTGAGAATATCCCGGATGAAGGAAATGTCGAGTTTGACCTTGCTGGCAGGCAGATCCCGGAGGTAGCGCAGGCTAGAATAGCCGGTGCCGAAGTCATCAATGGAGACCGTCACGCCCAGCTCCCTGAGCTGCTTCATCAGCTCAATGGTTTCCTGGGCGTTTTCCATAAGCACCCCCTCAGTCACCTCCAGTTCCAGCAGATGGCCCGGCAGACCGGTTTCCGCCAGAATGGCCCGGACCTCTTCCACAAAGTTACGGCGCCGGAACTGCAGAGTGGAAATGTTCACCGCCGCCGGAACCACCTGGCAGCCTTCCCGCCAGCGCTGCATACCATCCTCGCACGCTCGCCTGAGCACCCAGCGCCCCACCTCGATGATCTGGCCCGTCTGCTCAGCAAGGGGAATGAACACCCCCGGCGATATCATTCCCCGCTGAGGATGGTGCCAGCGCACCAGCGCCTCCACTCCACGCCAGGAACCGCTCACCGCATCAATCACTGGCTGATAATGCAGCTCCAGCTCATTGCGCTCCATTGCCAGACGCAGGTCATGGCGCAGAATAATCTCGTCCTGTGTGGCGGGGCGGCGCTCCTGCTCATACCAGTGCCAGGTATTCATCCCCCGACTTTTCGCCGCCTCCATGGCAATGTCCGCATGCTGGATCAGAATGGGCGCCTCGGATTCGCCATCATCCATTGCCAGGCCGGCGCTGGCGCTGAGATGAATCGCGTGCCCCTCCACCTCAAAGGGGTCCTCAAGTGCTGAGAGTATCGCCTCTGCCCTGCGTTCAACCATCGCCGGCTCCTCAACCTCTGGGAGCAGCACGACGAACTCGTCAGCCACAAGCCGTGAGAGTACGCAGTCCTGTCCCAGAAGCTGCTGGAGACGCTCCGCCACCCGCTGCAGCAGCGTGTTCCCAACACGGTGTCCGAACCCTTCGTTGATGGGTTTGAAGCCATCCAGATCCAGATACATCACTGCAACAGCCCGCCCTTCGCGGCGGCGCTCATGCAGGGTGTGCAGCAGTTGTTCCTCAAAAACCACCCGGTTAACAAGCCCGGTTACGGCATCGTAGCTGTTGTGGAACGCAATCAGCCGCTCATGCTCCTTGCGCATCGAAATATCCCGGCATACGCCGAAGACCCCGACAATCTCCCCATCCACCTGGATCGGGAAATTGGTTACTTCAAGGTCGTAGGGTTCCCCCGTGGACAACACGCCGCGCGTCTCATAGGTAACATGGCCTCCGGAACGGGCCTGCGCAAATGCCTCACGGGTCTTCTTCTGGAACGGCTCCGCCACGAACTCATTGAAATGGTGCCCCGCGTACTCCGCCTGTGAGTAGCCGGTGATGCGCGCAAATGCCGCGTTACCCCGCCTCAGATAGCCGTCCAGATCGAACTCATAGACGCCATCGGGATGGTGCTCATACAGGGATTGATAACGGGCTGTCAGATCCTGGTAACGGTACCAGTCGCGATCCCGGATAATGGCCAGCGCCGCCAGAGCCGCCGCCTGCTGGAGATTGAAACGATCCGCATCCGAAGGACTGGCGGGCTCCCGATAATAGGTGCCGAAGGTTCCCAGAAGTGTCTCACCTTCCGCGGACAGGACGGGAACGGACCAGCAGGCCCGCAGCCCCTCGTCCAGTGCGATCGACCGGTATCCCTCCCAGCGGTCATCCGTCTGGATATCCGTGGTTACCATCATGGAACGGTGGTAGGCAGCACTGCCGCAGGCCCCCACACCCGCAGCCACTGGCAGATCCCGCAGGGCTTCGGTAAAACGGACGGAGAACCGATCATTGGGGACCAGACTGAGCGTACCCCGCTGCTCGTCGTAACACATGAGTGACACCAGGGCCCCCGGCAGCATCTCCTCGGCAAAGGCTGTGATCTCGGTCAGCACTTCCTCCAGGGGCTCGTGCTCCGCGATCATTTCCTGAATCTTCTGCTGGCTCTTGAGAAGTGGCTGCTGCACGGTCATCGGTTGGCTACTCGGGATTCTGCTCGTAGGGGATCATGATAAACACCCTAATGTTTAGTTGATATTTCGCAACAGACAAACGCTCCATCCGCAGACGGCCGACATTTCCCATTCCAATGATGGCATTTGAACTACTCATTTGCCGTCCGGCCCCCCTCCAACAGATAGTACGCCCCATCCGGAAAGGTACCCAACCCACTCACCTTTTCCCTGCGTTTTCATTACGGAGTGTTCCCATGGACCTGCCATCACTGATTGAGATCCCCAACGGCGACAAAGTAACGCCCACCTTTTCCATCGACGAACTACAGCGGCGCCTCGGCAAGCTGCGAAAGCACATGGCCGAGAATGACGTGGACGCCGTTGTCCTGACTTCCTACCACAACATCAACTACTTCAGTGACTTCGTGTACTGCCGGTTCGGGCGGGACTACGGGCTGGTGGTCACCCAGGAGCGCTACACCACGGTCACCGCCAACATCGACGGCGGCCAGCCCTGGCGTCGCAACCAGCTGGGCGACAACATCATCTACACCGACTGGCAGAAGGACAATTTCTTCAAGGCCGTGCGGGAGCTGTGCGGCGGCTGCCGGCGCGTGGGCATCGAGTACGACCATGTCACCCTGCAGAACCACACCAAATTCCAGGATGCGCTCGGGAAGGTCGAACTCGTGGACATCGGCGTACCGACCATGCAGATGCGGATGCTCAAATCCCAGGAGGAGATTGCGCTGATCAAACAGGGCGCGCGCATCGCGGATCTGGGCGGATCAGCAGTCCGCGACGCCATCGCCGCAGGGATTCCCGAATACGAGGTGGCACTGGCCGGCGAGCAGGCCATGGTGCGCGAGATCGCCCGGACCTACCCGCACACGGACCTGATGGATACCTGGGTCTGGTTCCAGTCCGGCATCAACACCGATGGCGCCCATAACCCGGTGACCAGCCGGCGGGTGCAGAAGGGCGACATCCTGAGCCTGAACACCTTCCCCATGATCTCCGGCTACTACACAGCACTGGAGCGCACCCTGTTCTGCGACCACGCCTCCGACGAGCACCTGCGCCTGTGGCAGATCAACTGCCAGGTGCACGAACGCGGCCAGGAACTGATCCGCCCCGGCGTGCGCTGCTGCGACATCGCCCACGAACTCAACAAAATCTACGCGGAGCACGACCTGCTGAAGTACCGCTCCTTCGGCTACGGCCACTCCTTCGGCACCCTCAGCCACTACTATGGCCGCGAGGCGGGCCTGGAGCTGCGCGAGGATGTGGAAACCGTGCTGGAGCCGAACATGGTGGTTTCCATGGAGCCGATGATCACGATCCCGGAAGGCATGCCGGGCGCCGGCGGTTATCGCGAGCACGACATCCTGGTGGTGAACGAGCACGGGGCGGAGAACATTACCCGTTTCCCCTACGGCCCCGAGCACAACATCGTGCAGTGATCCCCTCAGCGGCCACCCAGTGCGGGCACGGGGGACAGTTCCGCCAGCCCGCTGCGCAGGAAATCCAGTACCTGCTGGGTGGCCACGTTCAGCTCGTTCTGGCGGTAGTACAGGCTGACACTCACCGCTCCCAGCGGCGGCAGGACCTCGGTCTGCTCATGGGCCTTCACATTGGCCGGTACCACTGAGGCCGCCAGGGCCGTCACACCCAGCCCCTCCTCCACCGCGGACATGATCCCGAGAAGACTGGGGCTGGTGTACGCAATGCGATACGGCACCCCGGCCTCCTCAAGCGCTGTCTCCATCATGGCCCGGTAAATGCAGCCCTGCGGGTAGGTCACCAGGGGCACAATATCCGCCTCCGCCACGCTGGAATCGTTCACCACCCACGCCAGCTGATCCACACGCTGATCCTGTTCATCCAGAGGCGCCGCCTCGCCTTCGGGCTCCATCACCAGGCAGACGTCGTAATAGTTGCGCTGGAAGCGCTGATGAATGGACTTGCTGATGTCGCTGTCCACCTCCACCGTGATGTTGGGATAGATGTTCGACAGCTCCCGCAGTGCACGCGGCAGAAAGGCCAGCTCAAAGTCATTGGGAATCCCCAGCCGAACCCGGCCCGAGACATTCTCCCCCTTGATGCGGGCCACCACCTGATCATTGATCTGCAGGATCTGCTGGGCCGCTTCATAGAGGTACTCCCCATCCTCGGTCAGCTCCAGGTTGCTGCCGCGTGAGAAGATGTTCGTCCCCAGCGTGGACTCCAGCTTCTTGATCTGGAGGCTGATGGCCGGCTGGGAACGGCCCAGCAGCTCCCCCGCATGGGTGAATCCCCCCAGATCCTTGATGGTCACGAAAGTCCGCAGAAAGTCGATCGGTATGTTGGTCATCGGTGTCTATGCCCATTTGGTCATGTTATGGCGCCATCAGGAGTTCAAATCCGGAGCCGGTTTTATTAGCGCCGCATCTTGGTAAGGTGTGCATCCGGCATACGTGGAACTACTTAGCAAGAAACTTTTCAGCAGTTCCCGCCGCCCGAAAGAAAAGCATGTCTTTCAGAAACGACAGGAGTTGTGACAGATGAATTCTTGGGTTCTTGCAACATTCGCCATCCTCACCGGCGTGATGCTCGCGCATTCCGCCGCCACCTTCGTCAAACGTGAACTGGACAGGAAGCCGGCCAACACCTCAACGCGGAGTTGACCATGGATCCGTACACGTATTTCAACTGGGGGCTTCTGGCTCTCACCTTCGTTCCTCTCATCGGTATCGGCTATCTCTCATCCCGCTACATCACCAAGGACTCCGAAGGCGGCTTCCTGGTGGCCGGGCGCTCACTCGGGCCCTTTGTGGCAGCGGGCACCATTGTAGCAACCGGCTTCAGCGGATGGGGATTCATCGGCTCCCCCGGGGTCACCTACAAGTTCGGCGCCATCGAGGTACTGGGGAACTTCTTTTTCGCCCCCGCGATGATGATTGCCGTACTGTACTTTGCGCGTTTCCTGCAGAGTCGTGCCCTGGAGATGGGCAGCAACACCATTCCCGAATACGTGGCACAGAGCCACGGTGGCGGCACCATGGGGCGGGTGCTCCAGGGCGTTGCCGGCATCATCACCATTCTGCTTCTGCTGGTGTTCCTGACCAGCCAGATCAAGGCGGTGGGCCTTCTGGGCGCCGAGTGGCTCGATATCAAACTGGGCACCAGCGCCACCCTGATGATTGCCGTGATCATCATCTACACCATGCTTGGCGGCCTGGCGGCCGTGGCCTGGACAGACACCATCATGGTCTGCGGCATGGCCCTGGCTGCTGTGCTGATCATGATCCAGATCTTCACCAGTGTGGACCTGACCGCCTGGCAGAGCTCGCTCAACAACATCGACCCGGAACTGCTCAACCCTACCACTGGTGCACACTACGGTGACAACGTGGGAACCGTCTTCCTGGTCCTGCCCTATGCCTTCCTGTTCTCCGCGGTGCTGCCGTACATGGCCATCCGCTTCCTGGCCATGAAACCGGGCATCAAGTTCCACAAGGTCGGCGTCTATGTCGCAATTCTCGGGGCACTGCTCAGCCTGATCCCGATCGTCGGGCTCTACATGCGCATGCAGTTCCCTGAACTGGAGGATCCGGACCGGGCCATGCCCATGTACCTGGAGCACTTCATGCACCCGGCCATCCAGGGGCTGATCACCCTGTTCATCCTGTTCGCCATGAAGTCCACGGCCAACTCCCTGCTGCACACCGTGGCCTCGGCCACCTCCCATGACCTGCGCCTGGCGCTGTTCGGTGAGCACCACAGTGACCACGAAGCACTCACCATCAACCGTGTCGCGGTGGTGATCCTGGGGATCGTGGGTCTTCTGATGATGCTCTACGCACCGCCTTTCATGCTTTCCTGGCTGGGCATACTGGGCTCCGGCACGCTCATGGCCAGCATGATCGGCCCGGTGTTCATCTCCACCTTCTGGCAGGGCAGCGGCTGGGGCGCGCTCACGGCCATGATCGTAGGCTTTTTCACCAGCGGCTATATGATGCTGTTCATGGAGGTGGGCTGGCTGATCGGCCCGCTGACCGGGTGTGCCGTGTCGTCCGCGTGCTACGTGGGGGTCTCTCTGCTGACCGACCGTAAACGCACAGGCGATGAAACCGACGCCATGAACCTCACTGGAACCTCCTCCACCTGAGAGGGGGTATTGCAGTATCCTTGGTCTGTTCCCGCACTGACTTTCAAAGCTGAGGTGGTGAAACAACCGTGACAGGACTGCGACTGAATGCGGACATGGGCGAAAGCTTCGGCCCCTGGGCAATGGGGATGGACGAGGCCGTCATGCCGGTGGTAGATCTGGCCAACATCGCCTGCGGCTTCCACGCCTCGGACCAGGACCACATGCGGCGAACCGTGCAGCTGGCGGTGAGCCATGGCGTGACCATCGGCGCCCACCCGGCCTACCCCGACCTCATGGGGTTCGGGCGGCGCTCCATGGCTTGTTCAGCGGAAGAGATTGAGAACCTCGTGCTCTACCAGATCGGAGCCCTCAGCGCCTTCTGCCGCGCGGCAGGCACTGATGTGCATTACGTCAAACCGCACGGGGCGCTCTACAACGACATGATGAAAAACCATGACATCCTGGCGGCGGTCATGCGCGCGGTTAAGGCGTTCGACCCGAGGGTGGCGCTCATGACCCTGTCCACCCGGGACAATCACCCGGTCCGCTCCCTGGCCACGGCCCACGGCATTCCCCTCTGGCTGGAAGCCTTTGCCGATCGCGCCTACGACGACGACGGCCACCTTCTCAGCCGGAGCAACCCCGGTGCCGTACACGCAGAGCCGGAAACCATCATCGAACAGGCCCGCCGGATCGCCCGGGGCGAAACACTCACCACCAGCTGCGGCGGCGAACTGATTCTGGAAGCGGACACCCTCTGCGTCCATGGCGACAACCCGGAATCCATCGCCGCCATCCGCCGCATCCGCGACGCCATTCATCAGTCAACGCCATGATGACACCCCGGGTGGAAAACGCCGGCATTGATGCCTGGGTGGTGCGCTTCTCCGACCGGATCGACCCCGCCAGCCGGAACTGGATCACCGCCTTCTGCCGGGACTGCCGTGCCGTACTGGGTGACGCACTGGTCGAGATGGTGCCCTCCTACACCACGGTTCTGGTGCAGTACGACCCCTGGCAGCTCACAGACACTGTGTCACGGAGACTGCTGGAAAGCGTTCTGGAACGGCTGGAACCCAGCAGCGAGGATACCGGGGGGCGCCTGATCAAACTGCCGGTATGGTACGACGTCAGCGTGGGCCCGGAGCTGAGCCTGATCGCGGAGCGTAACGGCTGGTCCCCGCAGCGGGTTGCGGCCGCTCACGCGGCCACGCAATACCAGGTCTTCGCGCTGGGGTTTGTGCCGGGGTTCGCGTTCATGGGGCTGGTGGACCCGGCGCTGGCCACGCCACGGCTGGCCACACCCCGGCAGCAGGTTCCGCGCGGCAGCATCGCCATTGCCGAGCGCCAGACGTCGGCCTACCCCCAGGTGACGCCCGGGGGCTGGAACCTGATCGGGCGAACGCCCCTCACGCTGTTCGATGCCACCCGCGAGCCCATGACGGTCCTTGAGCCGGGGGACCGGGTCCGGTTTGTGCCGATCTCCCGGCAGCGCTTCATCGAGCTCGGCGGCGACCCCACGCCCGTTGCGGAGGCAACCCCATGAGCCGCGCCGGTGCCCTGCGTGTCGAGCAAGCCGGCCCCCTGGCCCTGCTGCAGGATGCCGGGCGCTTCGGGGTACGGCATCTGGGGATGACCCAGGGTGGCCCCATGGACTGGTACGCCGCTGGCTGGGCCAACGCCCTGCTCGGCAACGCTCAGGTTGCTCCGGTTCTGGAAATCACCATTGGCGGGCTCTCACTGGTCGCCGAAACCAGTACCACCCTGTCACTCACCGGGGCGGACCTGGGGGCCACCGTCAACGGCCAGCCGCTGACGCCCTGGCAGCGGTTTGAGCTGCATCCAGGCGACCGGCTGGCGTTCGACCTGCCCCGCGCCGGCATGCGCGCCTACCTGGGCATCCCCGGTGGCTGGCAGGGGGAAACCAGCCTTGGCAGCGTTGCCTGCGTCACGCGCGAGGGACTGGGCGGACACAAAGGCGGCGGGCGTCCCCTGGAGTCCGGCGACCGGCTGGCATTCCCACAACAGGAACCCGGCCGCTTTCCTGCGGAAACCCATGTGCCAAACGCCCAGCGGATGGATTACCAGCAACCGGCCCGTCTGGGGCTCATCCCCGGCGGTCAGGCGGCCCGGTTTGACGGCTACAGCCTTTACCAGGCCTTCAACCGGCAATGGACGGTCGACACCCGCACGGACCGCATGGGCATCCGCCTCACTGGGCCGGAACTGGTCTGCCGCCACACCGCCATGATCTCCGAAGGCATTCCCGCTGGCGCCGTGCAGGTTCCGGCCGACGGTCAGCCCATCTGCCTGATGAACGACCGCCAGACCATCGGCGGCTACCCGCGCCTTGGCACCCTCACGCCCCTTGCCCGAGCCCGCCTGGCGCAATGCCCGGCCGGCCACCCGGTTCATCTGCGCGCCTGCGGCACTGGCAGCGCCCAGCGTGAATGGCGCCATTTGTTTTTCTTATGGCCGCATCAGTAGTTCAAATCCATAAGCGGTTTTATTAGCTCCCTACCCTGATAAGGTATGCCACCCCAAACGGGGCGCACTACCTGTCTGATCCAGAACTTCATTGTCCCGCAACGTTCACACCCTGGCCGCAACGCCGGGATAAACGTCATGGAGAAGTACTATGAGCTCTGATGATCCAAAACCAGGTCTTGGCCTGGCCTTTCTGCCCATTGCACTGACCTTTGTGGTGCTGGGCATCCAGTTGTTTGTATTCGACACCTTCACCCCACACGTTCCCCTGGTCCTGGGGATCGCCATAACCGCCCTGATGGGCCGCTACATCGGCCTGAGCTGGAAGGATATGGAAGAAGGCATGCTGCAGGTGGTGAGCCTGGGCCTGCCGGCGGTGGGCATCCTGATGCTGGTGGGCATGATCACCGGTGTCTGGATCGCCAGCGGCACCGTGCCCACCCTGATCTTCTACGGTCTGGAACTGCTGGACCCGACCATCTTCCTGGCCGCAGCGACTCTCCTGTGCGCCGTGGTCTCCGTGTCCCTGGGCACCTCCTGGGGGACCGTGGGCACCGTGGGTCTGGCCCTGATGGGGATCGGTGCCGGTTTCGGTCTGCCCGCCCACTGGACGGCAGCGGCCGTGGTCTCGGGCGCGTTCTTCGGCGACAAACTCTCGCCCCTTTCCGACACCACCAACCTGGCGCCGGCCGTCACGGGCGTCTACCTGTTCTCCCACATCCGGAACCTGCTGCCCACCACCCTGCCCACCATGGCAATCGCACTGGTGCTCTATGGCATTGCCGGTGTCTGGCTGATTGACGATCAGGCCGCGTCCTTCGAGCGCATCGCCGCCATCAACGAGGGGCTCTCCAGCAGCTTCACCCTGTCCTGGTGGACGGTGCTGCCGGTCATCCTGGTGATCGCCATGGCCGTCAAGCGCCTGCCGGCCCTGCCGGTGCTGTTCACCGGTGTGCTTCTGGGTGGCCTGACCGCCGTAATCTTCCAGGGGGCCTCGGTCCAGAACCTGTTCGCCTTCGCTTTCTCCGGCTATGAGATCAGCACGGGGGTGAGTGAGATCGACAACCTGCTCAACCGGGGCGGCATCCAGTCCATGACATGGGTGATCACGCTGCTTCTGATCGCACTTTCCTTCGGCGGCATCCTGGAGCGCACCGGCTGCATGAAAGTGCTCATCGAGGCACTGGTCGCCCGGGCACAGACTTTCCCCCGTCTCCAGACCTCCGCCATCGGCAGTTCCATGGCCACCAACATCATCGCCGGCGACCCCTACCTGGCCATCACCCTGACAGGGCGCATGTTCGGCCCGGCCTACCGTGGCAAGGGGTACTCGATGCTCAACCTCTCCCGCGCCACCGAGGAAGGCGGCACACTGATCTCGCCGCTGATCCCCTGGAACGCCGGCGGTGCGGTGGTGATCACCTCGCTCGGGCTGACCGTCTCCGGCGCGGATATGACCGACCTGCTCTACATCCCGCTGGCCTTTGCCTGCTGGCTCTCGCCGCTGTTCGGCGTACTTTACGCCTACACCGGCTGGTTCTCGCCCAAGGCCTGCGAGGACGAACAGCAGGAGTGGATCGAGAATGACGAGGACATCATGGACATGGACCAGTTCCACAAGGACGTCCAGCGCACACGCAACAGCGTGTACCGCATGAACTGACCCCCTCCCTCGTAATACCGGAAGCGGCACCGCCCGCTTCCGGTGCCCTACCTACCCCCCCTTTTTCAGCCTCTCCCAACCGCACATCACGGCTGCAGCGCACGGATTTCTTCATTATGGATCTATGTCATGTTCCTGGAGCTCCGGGTGGCCTATGCTCGACTCAGGCGAGCGGTTCTTTGCGGGCACCAGTCAGGAGGCAACCCCATGGCACGACTTCAGAACAAGACAGCGATCATCACTGGTGGCACTGGCGGTATTGGCCGCGTCACCGCCGAGCGCTTTCTTCAGGAAGGGGCCAGCGTTGTGATTGTGGACCTGGACCAGCAGCAGCTTGAGGCGACGCAGGCGGAGCTCAGCAAGCTCGGTACGGTACGGGCCATCCAGGCGGATGTGACGCAGGAGGCGGATGTCCAGCGGTACGTTGAACAGACGCTGGAAGAATTCGGCCGGATCGACGTGTTCTTCAGCAACGCCGGCATTGAGGGCAAGGTTGCCCCCATTACGGAACAGAGCCTTGAAGACTTTGACCGGGTGATGGGCGTGAACGTGCGCGGTGTCTTTCTGGGGCTGAAACACGTCATGCCAGTGATGTTCCGCCAGCAGTCCGGGTCCATCATCAACATGTCCTCGGTGGCGGGGCTCATGGGCAGCGCCGGTGTCGCGCCCTATGTCGGCTCCAAGCACGCGGTGGTGGGCATCACCAAGACCGCCGCACTGGAGGCCGGCCCCTACAACGTGCGGGTCAACTCAGTGCACCCCTCACCGGTCAATACGCGCATGATGCGCTCCCTCGAGGAAGGCTTCAGCCCCGGCCACGCGGAAGAAGCGAAAACCATGCTGGAGCAGAATATCCCGCTGGGCCGTTACGGCGAATCCATCGACGTGGCCAACTGCGTGCTCTTCCTGGCGTCCGACGAATCCAGCTTTATTTCCGGATCCATGTACCGGATCGATGGGGGGATGGGGGCGAAGGGATGACAACGGGAAGGCGACCTTGGATACCGTTCGGCGCGTGCTAAGGGTTCTGGACGCCCGGATGGCTCCTGACCTCTCTAGGCTGGAGAGTCCTTCCGGCACACAGGTGTCACAGAGCAAATCGGGAGGTCTGAAACGAAAAAAGGCAGACCAGTAAGTAACTGATCTGCCTTTTCGGAATCTGGTAGCGGGGGCTGGATTCGAACCAACGACCTTCGGGTTATGAGCCCGACGAGCTACCTGACTGCTCCACCCCGCAACTGCTTTGTCACCGCTGGGCCTTGGCCCGTCGATGTGGTGCGTATCCTATGGAATCGCGCCCCGCCCGTCAAGGGCTTGGGGGCGGATTTCCACTAAAAAGGCCAGCCCGGAGGCTGGCCTGATCGGTCATTGCTCCGATGTAGTCTGTCGTAACTCCTGCGGTATATCCTTTACAGGATTTGATATAAAATTGAGGTATAAGCCTTCTTTAGGAATCTCAAGAGGAAGCTTCAGAGTTACTATCCCTGCATCCTCAAACCCCCCAGTATTCGCAGTTACCATCAGTTCGTCATTGTGACCGACTGCCTGGGTATTCCATTGTTCAATTTGCATCCGGCCATCATCGAAAAAGGTGATATCTCCTTTTAGCTTTAGAGAAAACGGCCGACCATATAGATCATGTGTGCCTCCTAAAGGAATTTCCATATCCGGTGCGTCAATTAGAAGGTCAACCTCCGTCACAAAGATCGGCTGACCATTATCACCCGTCGTTATCACCCCTGGGATTAATGAATTTCTTGCACACTCTTTCTGGTCGTCGTCACAGCTGGGATCATCTTTCGCATAGCGCATTCTGAGTACTTGTGTATTTGTCACTGTTTCTTCCTGCAGCGGAATAAGGTCGAGGAAGTAAATCTTTGTGAAAACGCTAATTGAGCTTGTGGCCAGCATAGTTGGATATAAATCAACAAGCACACCTTTGTGCTTCGTGCCATCAGACGCTTCGTAAACACCAGGTCCTTTGACTTCTGTGTTAAGCGCGTAAGTCTGGTAGATGAACTTATTTCGTGGACAGCTTTTGCCTTCTCCAGCCACGCATCCAACTTGGGCTGCTTGATCGTCTACAGCAGCTCCCTCAGCTTCCGCTGTGCCCCCAATAACTCCCAGCTTGGTTGCGTTAGCCGCAGGTTCCCAGCCTTCATCATCACTGCCTTCAGTGGAATCGTTAAAAGGTTCCAAGCATTCATCCGTATCATTCCTGAACCGGCGCTTACCATCGTCTGTCTCTGATGGGGCACAATCCACGAGGAAATTCGAGTTTGTATCGCGAACTGGCAGATTGCGTAATGGAGTAAACACAGAGTCCTTGGGTTTAACGCCCTCAAAATAGATAACCAAAGGGTCTGGTGTGTCATTGTCGCCACCGAGTCCCTCCAAAAGATCGGTTTCAAGGGGCAGGTCCTTGGAACTGCAAATCGACGCTGGAGGATCCTCCTTGCAGGCATCAGAGTTTTCATCTGTGTTTGAAGCCATAGTGTACCGATAGAAAGCCCCCGGCTCCCACGGCTCGTCCGGGTAGAAGCGAATCCGCTGATTATTCTTTTCCAAGCGGCCGGTCACTGCAGGGTCATCCGCAACTGGATCACCATTTTCGTTGACTTTCTCTACGGTGAACGTTTCTCCCAGTCGAATGGAGTCCAAGTTCATCGATTGAGAAAAGACCACCGTGATCGGGCGATCAGCAGGCAATTTGCTGACTGGCAGGGTATCCCGTGTTGGGTTGCGCCCGTCTTCATAAGCTGCGGCACCGTCGTCGTAACACTGCCCAAGAACCCCTGCGCTTAGGTCCATCTCAGAGAAGTCAGTCTCACAGGGAAATCCGGGGTATGTTGTCAAAGCCAATGGAGGACGGGCAGGTGTCAGGTCTGAGTTTGATTCAGGTGTCGGCGGCAACGAGAATTCTAGATCTTTCGATGTGGCCCCGTTTCCAGCCAGATCAGTAAGCTGATTGCTAATTGTTAGCGTGTAATTATCTATATTGTGTCTCAGTCCTCCCGGAGGGGTTGCGGTTACAGTCGTCCCATCCACCTTGGTTTCAAGGTTGGTAACTTCGGCGCCATCCGCATCCAGAGTAAGTCCTTCGCTAATAGAGTCTTCATCAATGGGCTCGTTGAAGTTCAGGGTCACCGGATCACCCGGGCGATGCATCCGTTGCCGTGTCTTGGGAACCGCAGGGTCAGCCGAATCAGGACCATTACCCGGCATCCAACTCACCAGCTTCGGCGGCTTATCATCCACCGGACGCAGATCCGCAGCATCCGTGGGCGCGTCCTCGGAGATATCACCTTCCAGGTTGAAGGCGATGATGGAGTCAGTGATTTCCTGCCCCAGCAGCTCGGGCTCAACAACACCAATCGCATCAATCGTGAGCACGCCATCCCGGACCATGGCAATGCCCCGAAGTTCAACGCCCATCAGGTCCTGTGAAAGCGCTGCGTTCGGCTGCTCGCTTTCGGTGTTCATGGCGATATCCATGAACAGCGTTACGTGGCGTGGCGCGGAGTCATCGTCCGTGTAGGGGTTGGGACTGAGATAGCCGGTGGCGTCCGAAATCATGGTGACCTTGATGTCACCAGTGGTCTCCTGCGGCCCATAGTTACCATCACCGGCACGGGCTTTGAGGATCGGGACCTCACCGCCCACTTTCACGTCAATGCTGGTACCACGCAGTACGCTGTTTCGCGGAATACGCAGAGGCAGCGGCTCGTCCGAGTCGAAGTTGGGTGCATAGCCAAGCTCCGCGAAGAGAGAGCCAGTCTGCTGGGAGGGGCCTGCCGTGCCCTGCAGCACTGAGTTGAGGGTAACCCCATTGATGATCTGGCCGTTCAGGATGGATCTTGTAGCCTGGTCCTCACTTTCCCCGCTTGCCAGGCCGGAATCCACGTTGATCTGTTCCGCCACGACGGTCGGCGCCGTATCACGGGGCGTGTACTTGAACTCCTGGTTAAGCGCCTGATCCCCATCCGTCTTGCTGGGCAGATCATTCAGGGTCAGGGTGTAGGTTTCGCCGGCTTCAAGGACGTCATCCTTACTGCCGCACCCAGCCAGCGTTTCCGTCACACAGGGATCAACAGTGATGCTGTTGCCCCGGATGATCACTTTCGCATCAACCGGCTCGCCATTGCTGTCCGTCAGCTCAACACTGCCGCCCATATCCTCCCATTGCGGATGCACTGGGTGGGTGGTTTTCAGCCGGAAGGTGGAGAAGTTCATGGGGCCGAACTGGCCTGGCTCGCTCTTCTGGCTGTCCGGCAGCGGGACGGCCGAAGACACCTCAAACGAGTCAGCCCCTTCTACTCTGTTATTCGGCCCGTCATACAGGTTCCGCGTTGAGAACTGAATCCCGGGCTCGCCCTGAGCATTGGGTTCAGTGATGGAGGAGCCATCCGCTGCAAAGAGCGAACCGCCTTCAAAGGTCACACTGTAATCAGACTGGGCATCCAGCCCACCATTCGGGGTAAGCACCAGGCTGCGACCGCCATCCACTTTTTCCAGGGAATACCGAATGTCTTTTTCGCCATCCTTCTCGAGTTGGATCTTGCTGGTCGCCTCCGCTGCTGAATCCGCAACAGCATGGGAGAACCGAAGCACTACTTCCGCCTTGGGGCTGACACCAGCCTGCCCATCTGTGGGATAGGAATAACTCAGGTAGGCATCACCACCCGCACTTGAGGCTGAGACTGCGATATCATCGGATTGCTCTTCACCACCCATGCAACCAGTAAGCAGCAGCAAGGGAATCAGAGCCAGGGTATATTGTTGTTTCATGGCATGATCTCCGCTTAAAACTTCAGTGTGACGGAGCCACTGACGACGTGAATTTCGCCATCTGCAGTGACCGGCTGTGTGTTGCCGTCAATGTCTTCAATGGTGAAGTCGCGCTCCTCCAGCTGCTGGTACTGGTAACCGATATCAAACCGGACCGGATACCGCAGAAACCGTGTCCGCTCATAGGTGGCGCTGAGCCCCAGCCCGGCAATGATGCGATCATTGTCGATGTAGTTGAGCTTGGGAGTCCGTGTGCTTTTCAGGGGTGATTCCTCATAGGCCAGCCCGCCGAGCAACTTGAAACGACCAAAGAGATCCATTTCAGCTCCGATACGGGGGACGACAGTGTCCTGAAACTCCGCTTTCCGCGCGGCGCTGCCGGAGGCATCTTCCTGGTCCCTGATGGTGTCGGCTTCAAGCTCGCCTTCCAGCCCGGACCACTCGCGCTTTTCTACCGTAAAGCCGGCCCGCCAGCCATCCCCCTTGTACTGGGTACCGAAGGCGTAGATTTCCGGTTGATAGGAGTCAATGGTGGATACAGCGAGACTCAGGCCAGGATCAGGGATGGTCTGCTTGACAATGATGTTCGAGTTAACGGCCGTGGAGGATGCAGAGCTGTTCCGGAAGCTCAGCGCACTTTCAAAACCACTGAGGAAGCAGCTGCTATCCGGGCAGAAGGTATCTCCCCAGTTCAAGGTCAGCCCGAGAATGGAGCGGATGTTGGGTTCCGCCTCGACGGAAAGTTCTTCCTGTTCAGTTTTCCCTGCAAGCGTGGAAGTGGCGTTAAGGGTTGCAGTAGCATCAAGCGTGATTCGGGATGCAGCCCCTATACTGAGCCCCCGCCAGACTTTGGTGCCAGCGCCGAGGGAGAGAAACAGCGGTTCACGCCCATAGCGCATGAACTGACCTGTCTCTGATGCTTCCGACCCAAACGCGAGCATCTCCTTGCCGTATTTCTCCACACCGGCAATGAATCCGAGATGGATCGGGTGGCCAGATTGGAGGAGCGAGCCAACATTGGTCTTCATACCCAGCAGAATGCTCTGACTCGGGTCATTTGAGAGCACCTCACTGTCGGCGTTTGGCCGCTCCGCCCGAAGCTCCTGTTCAGAATGCATGATCGCCTGGGTCAGCTCACCACGCTCGTCCTTCACCAGGGCAGCCGGGTTATAGTAGTTGGCTGAGACCTGGGAATTGAACATGGACAGTGCCTGGGCGGTGGCCAGGTCTTCCGGGAATATGCCGTAGCTGGTGCCGATATTACCCATACTGGCATGGGTGCCCGCGCTGGCACCTGCGAGGGCAATGCCAAGTGCGAGGCGTCGAATTGCGGTTCCGTGCGTGGTCTGCATAGAGGCTCCTACTGCTCTTGTTATCCGAGCCTGATTCCAGGCGATCGTGTTTTATGAAGTGTGATTCACTTGGTCATTTACAGTTCGTTACACTTGCAATTCTATAGCCCTTCCGCGCATACACTTTGGCCACACCGACGTCCGTTTGTGTCAAAGAAGGCAGTCTGTACCAGTCATTACCAGCCCGCCGACTCACCATTGACTAATATCAATAACTTAAACCCGGTGGGCACGCCATTGCTCGAGTGTTGCCCAGCGTTGCGTTTTGTTAAATGAGGCGTTTGTGTGACACAGGTCACACAACAAAACAGAGTTCCCGTGCGGAGGCTTCGTGGGACATGGTGGACTGACGGCGCGAACCACCCATGGTAGGCTTCAGCGCTGAGCTCACGTGGTCTCTAAAGCACACTGTCAGCGGGATGACAAACCGCCATGCCGGAAGCCTTCCAGCACTACCCTGACGACATCTCCCTCGAGTCCCTGCTCGAGCATGCCCGCCGCAATGAGCGCATCGCCCGCAACCTGTTCGAGATTGAGCGGGAGATCATGGGGTGTCGCGACTGCGCCGCCTTTCTGGACCGGCTGGTGGACCGCGTGCGCGATCGCTTTGACCTGGATGAGGTCTGGCTGGTCCTGACGGACGTGGAGGCCAACCAGCCACTATGGGAGATGCTGAGCGAGGACGGCGCCCTGAGCCTGCGTGTGAACGCACCCGCTGCGGACTTCCTCCGCCTTACCGGCAGCAGCCAGAAGCCCATACTGATCCCGGACACCCGCAGCTGCCAGTACCTGATCCCACCCGTCTGGCAGAGCAGCATCCAGTCCATGGCCATACTGCCGCTGTTGGTCGAGGAAAGACTGGCCGGCGGCCTGGTGCTGGGGACCCGCACAGCAGGGCGTTACAGTCGGGATATGGGGGCGTTTTTCCTTGAGCAGCTGGCGGTCAAAGCCTCCCTGGGGCTGGATTCCGCTTTTGCCCGGGAACAGCTTCGCCGTCTCGCGACCCGGGATGCCCTGACCGGTCTGCGCAACCGCCGCGAGATGGAGACAGTCCTGCAGAAGGAACTGAGCCGTTCCCGCCGTTACCAGATGCCGCTGTCGCTTCTGTTCATTGACTGTGACGGCTTCAAGCGGATCAATGACGGGCACGGCCATGAGTGCGGCGATGCCTACCTGTGCCACCTGGGCGAATGCCTGCGCCGCCAGCTGCGTGAGGACGACAGCGTCTTCCGTTTTGCCGGGGATGAGTTCGTGGTGGTCCTGCCCAACCAGAGCGTGCAGGCGGCCACGCACATCGCCACCCGCCTGCAACAGGGGCTCGCGGATGAGCCACTTGAGTGGGCGGGCCACTCGATTCCCCTGGCATTCAGCGTGGGCGTGGCGGGCAACGAGCAGCCCGGCCTGGACGACTCACGCGCCCTGCTGCGCCACGCGGACCAGCGTCTTTACGAGCAGAAGCGCGAGCGATAGCCCCCGGGTGTAACCCCCGTCCACTTCTTGAAGGCCCGATGGAAGGTGGAGGTCTCCGTGAACCCGGCTCGGTGGGCGATCTCGTTGATGGACAGCTGATCCCGCGTGAGGTGGACAATGGCGATGTCCCGCCGCAGGTTGTCCTTGATCTCCTGGAACGAGGTGTTCTCCGCCCGCAGTCGCCGGCGCAGGGTCTGGGGGCTGGTGTTGAGCTGCTGGGCGATGGCCTCGAAATCCGGTATGGGCTGGGTGAAGTCCCGCCCGATCAGGGCCCGGATACGGGCGGTGTAGCTGTTGCGGTCATCAGGCCGGGCCATCAGGTCCGCCGGCGAGGTCATCAGGAAGTGGCGCATCTCCAGCTCATCCCGGATTACCGGCTCCTGCAGGTAACGCACAGGAAAGGCCAGGCCGGTCTGCGGCTGGTCAAACAGCATCGGCGCATGGAAGATGCCGCGGTATTCATGGCTGTGGGCCGGCTCCGGGTAGTCAAAGCTGACCCGGGTTAACGGTATGCCCTGGCCAATGAGCCAGGAGCTGAGCCGGTGCCAGATCACCAGCAGCGATTCCCGGAGAAAGTGGTGACTGTCTTCGCTGAGCGGTGCTTCCGTCTCGAGCGTGATCAGGGCCTCCTCGCCATGGATACTCAGCGGCATGGTGATGCCGGTTTCGAACAGGCCGTAGAAATGGCTGGCACGGCGCAGCACACAGTCAAGGTTGTCGCAGTGGATCACCAGCTGGCACAGGGTCGCGAAGGTTCCGGGGCGACTGCGTGCCGGGGCGAAGCCCATGAACTCGTCCTTCATGGTGGCCCAGATCACCTGCATCAGCCGGGTGTACTGGTTACCGGTCACCCGCGCCTGATCCTGCTCGATGAGCTCCGGCTCAATCCCCGCCTCACGCATCATGGCATGGGTGTCATACCCCTGGCGCCTGGCGCCGGCCAGAGCTGCGGTTACAAAATGGGCGGAGACAGTAAGGCGTGCCATGAGCGTCCGTGTCGGTGAGCGGATTGGTCAATGGATCTGAGCATCGGCGCCGGTGGACGCCTGTTCACAGGTGCGTATGGTAGAGCCATCCGCAACAGAGGACAAAACCCAGATGACGGGACCGCTTACGTCGCTCAAGGTACTCGATTTCTCCACCCTGCTCCCCGGCCCCTACGCCACCATGATGCTGGCGGACATGGGGGCCGAGGTCCTGCGGGTGGAATCCCCGGACCGCATGGACCTCACGCGCATGACGCCGCCCCACGACGGCGGCGTCTCCACCGCACACGCCTACCTGAACCGCGGCAAACGCAGCATGACGCTGAACCTCAAGGAGCCGGAGGCCGTGGCATGGGTGAAGGAACGGATTCACGAGTACGATGTGCTGGTGGAACAGTTCCGCCCCGGGGTGATGGCGCGCTTCGGGCTGGACTATGACAGCCTGAGCGCCCTGCACCCGGGGCTGGTCTACTGCAGCATCACCGGTTACGGCCAGACCGGCCCCTACCGGGACCGGGCCGGGCACGACATCAACTATCTGGCACTGTCCGGTGTGGCCAGTCACAGCGGCCGCGCGGAGACCGGGCCGCCACCACTGGGCGTCCAGGTGGCGGATGTGGCCGGTGGCTCACACCACGCGGTCATGGGCATACTGGCGGCGGTCACGCACCAGCGCCAGACCGGCGAGGGCCAGCACGTGGATATCAGCATGACCGATGCCGCCTTCGCCATGAACGCCATGGCCGGCGCTGCCTGGCTGGCCGCCGGCGAGGAACCGGAGCCGGAAGGTGGCATGCTCAATGGCGGTTCATTCTACGACTACTACCGCACGGCGGACGGACGCTGGCTCTCAGTTGGCAGTCTGGAGCCGCCGTTCGCGAAGCAGCTGTTCAGCGTAATCGGCCAGCCGGAACTGGCCGCCAGGGGGCTGAGCCCGAAACCTGAAGACCAGAAAGTACTCAAGAGCGCACTCCGGGAGGCCATAGCTGGGAAGACACTGGCGCAATGGCAGGCGATCTTCAGTGAGCAGGATGCCTGCGTGGAGCCGGTCCTGACCCTGAGAGAAGCCACAGAGCACCCCCAGATCCAGGCCCGCCACATGGTCATCGAGGTGGACCGGGGGGACGGCACCACCCAGAAGCAGCCCGGCCACCCGCTGAAGTTCAGCGCCACGCCGTGCGAAAGCGCCTTCATCGGGCGGCCTCTTGGAGCGGATAACCCGTAGGAGCAGCCATGGCTTCGAAACACGTGCGAGACATGGGGCAGTGGTTCTCTGCCCCCTGTCGCGGCCGTGGCCACTCCTGCGGCGTCAGCCCGCCTGCTTCAGGCTGTCCATATCGATCACATACCGGTACTTGACCTCGCCCTTCTTCACCTTCTCGTACGCCTCGTTGATGTGCTGCATATCGAGCATCTCGATATCGCAGCGCACATCATGTTCGGCGCAGAAGTCCAGCATCTCCTGGGTCTCCGGCATACCACCAATGAGTGACCCGGCGAGTACGCGGCGCTTGCCCACGAGGGCGCCGGCATTCACGGCAGGGTCCACCGGTTCCAGAAGTCCCACCAGGATGTGGGTGCCGTCGTACTTGAGGCAGTTCAGGTAGGGGTTGAGATCGTGCTGCACAGGAACGGTGTCGAGCATGAAATCGAAGCTCTCTGCCGCATCCTTCATCTGCTGTTCATCCGTGGACACGATCACGTGATGAGCCCCCTGGTGCTTCGCCTCCGCGACCTTGCTCTCGGAACGGGTGAAGATGGTGACCTCGGCGCCCAGCGCCCGGGCGAATTTCACCCCCATGTGGCCAAGGCCGCCCATACCGATCACGCCCACCTTGTGGCCGGCCTTCACGCCATAGTGGCGCAGCGGTGAATAGGTGGTGATGCCGGCGCACAGCAGAGGCGCTGCGTGGGCCATTTCCAGCTTCTCCGGGATGCTGACCACAAAGTGTTCACTCACGACCACCTTCTCGGAGTAACCGCCGAAGGTGACGGAGCCGTCATAGCGATCCTCGCCGTTGTAGGTGGGGGTCATGCCCTGGAGGCAGTACTGTTCCAGTCCGTCCTTACAGGCCTCGCACTCACGGCAGGAATCCACCATGCAGCCCACGCCCACGCGGTCACCCACGGCGTACCCCTTGACCTGGTCGCCAACGGCCGTGACGCGCCCGACAATCTCATGCCCGGGCACCAGCGGGTACTTGGTGATCCCCCAGTCATTCTGGGCGAAGTGGATGTCCGTGTGGCAGACCCCGCAATAGTCGATCTCGATGGCAACGTCATCCGCTCGCAGCTCCCGGCGATCAATGCCGTGGGGTGCAAGACCGGAATCCGGTGCCGTGGCGGCGTAGGCTTTGGTATTGGCCATGACTATCGCTCCTCGTCTTCAATTAGTGTGATATCAATCACGCCGCGATAATGCGCCTCACCCCACCGGCCCGTCAAACCATCGTGGGAGTGGGCCGGTTTAAGGATTTCGCGGCCATGGCCGCTCATACTCTGCAGCCACCCGGGACGGAGCAACATTGTAGGAGCAGCCATGGCTGCGACCAGGCAAAACCTGCAGGAGCGCACCTTGCGCACGATGGGCCCTGATTCGCTTGCGGGGCAGGCGCCTACAGGTGACAATCGCGGCTTTGTCCAAGTGAGTACGCTGCCCATGGGCGAACAGGATCATCAGGGCCCGCGCGCCGTAGTCGAGCACGCCAGAACCACCTTCACCATTGTGGGCACGGCCCATGTCTCGAAAGCCTCGGCGGATGAAGTCTCGGAGCTGATCCGCTCCGGCGACTATGATGCCGTGGCGCTGGAGCTGTGCGATTCCCGCTATCAGAACCTGGCCGATCCGGACCGGATGGCGAAGATGGATCTGTTCGAGGTGCTGCGTAACGGCCAGGCGGGCATGGTAGCGGCACACCTGGCCATGGGCGCCTTCCAGCAGCGGGTGGCAGACCAGTCCGGCATCGAGCCGGGCGCTGAGATGAAGGCGGCCCTGCATGAAGCAGAAAGCGCCGGCCTGCCCGTGACCATGATCGACCGCGACATCGGCACCACCCTGCGCCGGGTCTGGCGCGGCGTGTCCTGGTGGCAGCGCATGCAGCTGGGCAGTGGTCTGTTCGCCAGCCTGCTCACCCGGGAGACGGTCAGCCCGGAAAGCATTGAACAGCTCAAGGAAGGTGACGTACTGGAATCCACCTTTGCCGAGTTTGCAGAGCAATCCGAGCAGCTCTACCGGCCACTGATTTCCGAACGCGACCGCTACATGGCCCTGAGGCTGATGGAATCCATGGCCGGCAAGGGTTACAACAATGTGCTTGTGGTGATCGGCGCCGGCCACCTGAAGGGGCTGAGCGGCCACCTTGAAGGCGAGCCCGCCGCCGACCCCGTATCAGAGCGCGAAAGCCTGGAGCAGGTGCCACCCAGCGGGCGCTTCCTGCGCTACCTGCCCTGGGTCGTGGCGGCCCTGGTGATTGCCGGTTTCGTGATCGGTTTCAGCCGGGATACGGAACTGGGGGTCAAGCTCGTTTCGGAGTGGTTCCTGATCAATGGCGCGCTGTCGGCACTGGGCTCAGCCATTGCCCTGGCCCATCCACTGACCATTGTGGCGACCTTCCTGGCGGCCCCACTGACCTCGCTCAACCCGACGGTTGGTGCGGGGTTCGTGGCGGCGGGCGTGGAACTGCTGCTGCGCCGGCCCAAGGTGGCGGATTTCTCGAACCTTCGCCATGACGTGATCGAGGTCAGGGGGTGGTGGCGCAACCGGGTGGCGCGCACCCTGCTGATCTTCATCCTTTCCTCGGTGGGGTCGGCGGCCGGTACCTACATCGCCGGTTTCCGGATCTTCGATCAGCTGGTCGGGGGCTGAACGCGCCCCTCAGAGCTTGCTGACGGGCGAGAAGGAGCGCCGGTGCACCGGGCTCGCGCCCTGGGCATGCAAGGCTTCGATGTGAACCTTCGTGGGGTAGCCCTTGTGCCCGGCCAGACCGTAGCCCGGATACTGCTGGTCCAGCTCGACCATTTCCCGGTCCCGGGTGACCTTGGCCAGAATGCTGGCAGCCGCAATGGCATCCACGCGGCCATCGCCCTTCACCACGGGCGAGGAGGGCCACTGCCAGTCCGGGCAGCGGTGACCGTCCACCAGCACGTATTCAGCTGGCGGCGCCAGGGCGGCCACTGCCCGCTCCATGGCCAGCATGGTGGCTCCATGGATGTTGAGTTCGTCGATCTCCGCCACCTCGCAACGCCCCAGCGCCCAGCTCAGTGCCCGCTCCTGAATGACACCAAACAGGGCCTCGCGCTTGCGCTCACTGAGCTTCTTGGAGTCCCTGAGCCCCTCCACCGGATGGTCCGGGTCCAGGATCACGGCCGCCGTCACCACCGGGCCGGCAAGGGGCCCGCGGCCCACTTCATCCACGCCGGCCAGATACAGCCCCTCATAGGGTACTGATACATCATCCAGGATCATGTGTTCTCCAGGTCCTCAGGAAGGGGTTCCCCACGGATCAGTGCCGCCACGGATTCAGCGGCGCGGTCGCTGGCATTGCGGCGCAGCTGCCGGTGGATTTCCGAAAAGATGGCACGTTCGTGCTCAATGGTCTCCGGCGCGGTCAACCGGGTTTTCAGTGCCGTCCCCAGGGCCTCCGCCGTGGCATCCTCCTGCAGGAACTCCGGCACCACCGGTTCCGGGGCCAGCAGATTGGGCAATGCTACATGGTCCACATAGACCAGGCGTGAAGCGACCCAGAAGGTCAGCGCGTTCACCCGGTAAGCCACCACCATTGGCCGCTTCAGCAGGGCCGCTTCCAGTGTGGCGGTGCCGGAAGCCAGAAGAACGGCATCCGCGGCGGTCATCACAGTGCGAGACTGGCCGTCCACCAGCCGCACGTCCAGCGCCTGCCAGGCCTCCTTCCCACGGATCATCGCTTCGATCTGTTCCCGGCGCTGACGGTTGATGCAGGGAATCACGAAAGTGGGCGCCGGCGTCATGGCATCAGCCAGCCATTCGGCGGTTTCCAGGAACAGCGGGCCCAGGCCGCCCACCTCACTGCCCCGGCTGCCGGGAAGCAGCGCCACCATCTGGCCGGCTTCGGGCAGCTCCAGCTCCCTGCGGGCCGCCTGCCGGTCTGGTTCCTCGGGGATCTGGTCGGCCATCGGGTGGCCCACGAACCGCACCGGAATGCCATGGTCCCGATAGACACTGGCCTCGAACGGCAGCAGCGTCAGCATCAGGTCCACTGATTTCGCAATGCCCTTCAGGCGCCCGCGCCGCCAGGCCCAGACGGAGGGACTCACGTAATGCACCGTGGGGATGCCGGCTTCCCGCACCTGGCGCTCCAGCCCCAGGGTGAAATCCGGCGAGTCGATCCCGATCAGCGCGGCAGGCCGATTGTTCAGACAGTACTCGCGCACCCGGGCGCGGACATCGAACAGCTCCCGGATGCGTCCCAGCACCTCCACCAGTCCCATCACGGATAGGCGCTCCATGGGGACGATGGAGTGGAGGCCTGCGGCCATCATGCGCTCACCGCCGATACCGACAAAATGGGCATGGGGAAAATGGCGTTTCAGGCTGAGCATGAGGTCCGCGCCCAGAAGGTCTCCGGAGACCTCTCCCGCCACCAGGACAATGATCGGGCCGGGCGCGGGGGCTGAGCCCCGGGAAAGCAGCGCGTCCATGGCCAATCAGCGGACGATGCCGCGTTCCGCCCGCCGCAGGGTACTGGCAAAAAGCGCCACTTCGTCACTGCCCTCAAACTCCTGATCCAGGCGTTCAATCGCCTGCTGCAGGGTGAGGCCTTCACGGTAGACGATGCGGTAGGCACGGCGCAGCTCATGCAGCGCACTCTTGCTGAAACCACGACGCTTGAGGCCTTCGATGTTGAGTCCATGGGCGCCGGCGGACTGGCCACCGGCCATGACAAAGGCGGGCACATCCTTGAGCACGATGCTGCCCCCGGCGGTCATGGCATGGGCCCCCAGATGACAGAACTGATGCACCATGGTGCCGCCGCCGAGAATGGCATGGTCGTCCACGTCCACATGGCCGGCCAGAGTGGCGCAGTTGGCCAGGATGGTGTTGTTGCCGATCATGCAGTCATGGGCCACATGGACATAAGCCATGAACAGGTTGTTACTGCCGACCCGCGTCTCGCCCCGGTCCTGCACAGTGCCCCGGTGTAGGGTGCAGCTCTCGCGGATGATATTGCCGTCACCGATCACCAGGGTGGTGGGCTCACCGCCATACTTCAGGTCCTGGCATTCCTCACCGACACTGGCGAACTGGAAGATGCGGTTGCTGGCGCCGATCCGGGTGGGGCCATTGATCACCACATGGGAGCGCACCTCGGTATGGTCACCGATCTCCACATCGGGCCCGATCCAGGTCCAGGGGCCAACAGTTACCCCCTCCCCGAGCCGGGCTCCGGGATCAACAATGGCCTGGGGATGCACTCCCGGATGAGCATCGGCCGTCATCAGATCGCTCCCTCGGCGGTCGTGATCTCGCCGGCACAGGCCAGCTGGTCACCGACCCAGGCCTTGCAGTCGAACTTCCAGATATTGTGCTTGTCGGCTATCAGTGTGGCCTCCAGCGCGAGCTGATCCCCAGGCACCACCTGGCGCTTGAAGCGGACCTTGTTGCAGCCGGCAAAGTAATGGGTGAAGCCATCCGCCGGTGAGCGCCCAACCGTGACAAACCCGAGTACACCGGAGAGCTGTGCCATCGACTCGACGATCATGACGCCCGGCATGATGGGCTTGGTGGGGAAATGCCCCTCAAAGTAATGTTCGTTGACGGAGACGTTCTTGATTCCGGCAATATACTCACCGGCGCGCACCTCGGTCACCCGATCCACCATGAGGAAGGGGTATCGGTGCGGAAGGTACTGTTTAATGTCTTCAATCTGCATGCGCCACAGCCTCGACGTCATTCACTGAGTTTTTTTTCAATCTGGCGCAGGCGCTGAGCCATATCGTCGAGCTGACGAAACCGGACCACACTGCGACGCCAGTCACGATTGGGTTCCACCCCTGTCCCTGAGGAATACACTCCCGCTTCCTTGAGGCTGCGGGTAACCATGGTCATACCGGTAAGCTGCACGCCATCGGCGATGGTCAGGTGGCCACCGATTCCGGAGGCACCGCCGAAAACGCAGTGCCGCCCGATGCGCGTGCTGCCCGAGATGCCGACCAGGGCCGCCATGGCGGAATGGTCACCGATCTCCACATTGTGGGCCACCTGCACAAGGTTATCGATCTTCACACCATTGCCGATGACGGTATCGTCCAGAGCGCCCCGATCGATGGTGGTATTGGCGCCTATGTCCACGTCGTCACCGATATGGACACCGCCAATCTGGGCAATCCGCTCCCAGTTCCTGCCGGTGTGCGCGTACCCGAAGCCATCACTGCCAATCACGGCACCACTGCTGATGCGGCAGCGCTCACCCATGGTGACACCGTGGTAGAGCGTTACGTTGGCTGCCAGCACGGTATCCGCACCCACGCGTGACCTCGCACCCACAACACTGTTCGGCCCTACCCGCACCCGTTCACCGATCTCCGCTTCCTGGTCGATCACCGCGCCCGGTCCGATCCAGGCGGTCTCGGCAACAGAGGCGCTTTCGGCCACGAACGCGGAGGGATGGATACCCGCCTCGCGTACCGGCTCCGGATTGAAAAGGTGGCTCAAACGGGCAAACGCCCGATAGGGGTCATCCGTCACCAGCGCACTGCACGGACACTGGTCGGCCTCCCCCGGCCGAACGAGAACCGCGCCAGCCCGGGTTGTACCAAGCTGGCGCGCGTACTTTTCATTGGCCAGAAAGGTTATGTCATCCTCACCGGCACTGGCCAGAGTAGCCAGGCCGGTGATCCGTTTACTGCCATCGCCCCGGAGCTCCGCGCCCAGCAGGTCAGCCAGTTCGGAAAGGGTTCGTTCCACGCTGTGCATCCACACTCCCGCCGCGGATCAGCGCCGCTCAATTGTTGTTTGTGTCACCGTCACCGGCCTGCTCATTGAGCAGCTCAATCATCTTGTCGGTCAGGTCCATATCCGGCTTGGCGTAGATGACCGCCTCGGCCGGAATGACGATGTCCAGATCATGCTCTTCCAGCAGCGTTTCCATGGCCGCGTCCACCGCTGGCCGGGACTGCTGGAGAAACTGCTGCTGGCGCTGGTTCACGGCCTGCTGGAAGCGGGCACGCCGCTGCTGATACTCCTGGACCTTCTTCTCAAACCGGGATTGCAGGTCTTCGCGCTCGGACTCGTTCATCATGGCGCCATCACTTTCAAGGCGCTCCTGCATCTCCATGGCTTCCGACTCGAGCTGACTGATGGCCTGCTGTTCCTCTTTCAGCTGGCCCTGAATCACGTCACCGAATTCGGCGCCCGCATTCGAGGAGAATACCGCCTCACGCAGGTTGACGACGCCAATGCGTTCCTGTGCCAGTACCGGCACCGATGCTGCCAGCATCAGCAGAGCCGCAGCGACTGTCAGCGTCCGTTTCATGGATCGCCTCCCCGTGTTGATGTTTGTCATGCTGAATGAATGCCGCCCATTGTGCCCGCCTGGGCGGGATTCTTCCAGAGGCCCACTCAGAATTGCTGACCGAGTGAGAACTGGAAGCGGCGCGTGTCGTCTTCCGCTTCGTTGTTAAGTGGCTCCGCGAAACTGAAGCCCAGCGGACCGATGGCGGTGATCCATTCAAAACCGATGCCCACGGAATAGCGGATCTCATCAGCCGCCGGGTCAAAACCACGCGCGGTATCAAAGACGTTACCGCCGTCCAGGAACACCGAGGAGCGCATGCTGCGGCTGTCCGCCGCGAACGGCACCGGGAAGATCAGCTGGGCGCTGGCTTCCGCGATGATATTGCCGCCGAAGGGCCGGTCATCATTCGGGAAGGGATCATCCTCAGCAGGAGTCGCCCGATTGCCCAGACTGTTGGCCTCGAAGCCGCGCACCGAGTGGTACCCCCCCGCGTAGTAATGCTCGTAGAAGGGCAGCGAACCGGTATCAGAGAAACCATCGCCATAGCCGAACTTGGTACGCAGCCGCGCCACCCAGCGCTGGTTACTGGTCAGCGGGTAGTAGGCGTCGGTTCTCTGGGTGATCTTGTAGTAGGTCTGGTCACTGCCGGGCACTGCGGTCTCCACGGTCAGGCTGTTGCGCGAGCCTGCCGTTGGCATGCGCCCCCGGTTGTGGGTATTGCGTACAATGGAACCCCGCAGCAGGAAGGCGCTCTGGGAGTTGCCCTCTTCATCAATGAACCCGGTGACCTCCTGGGCCGGGAAACGCCCGGGTTCAATCCGGTTGTATTCATACCCGGGCCCGAAGTTCAGGCGCGTGTACTGGCTGATCGGATAACCGAAGTTCATGCGCGCGCTGATGGTGTCCAGCACGAAGGAGGACACCTCCTCCTCCTCATAGTCGGTTTCCCGCGCCTGAAGACTGAAGCCACGGCTGACCCCGTCAACGGTGTAGAAGGGATTCGTGTAGGAGATGTTGGCGCTGGTGACCGAGTCACTCTTGTTCAGGCCCAGCGAGGCACGCCGGCCGCTGCCCAGAAAGTTCTTCTCCGAGACACTGGCGCCAAAGATCAGCCCCGAGGTCTGGGAGAAGCCGATGTTGGCGGAGAGACTGCCGGTGGGCTGCTCCTCCACCGAGTAGGTGACATCCACCTGGTCGTCCGTACCGGGCACTGGTGACGTATCGGCACTGACCTGCCCGAAGTAACCGGTACGTTCAAGCTCATTGCGTGAGGTCTCGATCCGGCTCGAGGAGGCCACACCCGCTTCCATCTGCGTCATTTCCTGACGCAGAACCTCATCGTGGGTGGCCGTATTGCCCTCGAAGCGGATGCGGCGCACGTAGGTGCGCTTGCCGGGCTGAACATCCACGGCGACCGTCACGGTGCCGTCATCATGGGTGCGGGGCGTGGCCTCCACATTCGCGAAGCTGTAGCCCTCGCGCCCCAGCCGCCGTGTGATCAGATCGGTGGTCATGGTCATACGTTCCTGGGAGAAGAGCTCACCCTCCTCGAGCACCACCAGCTTGCGCAGCTCCTCCTCGTCCACAATCAGGTTGCCGTTGAGCGTGACCTCACGGACCTTGAACTGCTCACCCTCATCCACCGCGAGGGTTACGAATACCTGCTTCTTGTCCTGGGCCAGTGAGATATTGGTGGACTCCACACTGAACTCGACATAGCCGCGGTTGAGGTAATGGGAGCGCAGACTCTCAAGGTCGCCGGAGAGCTTCTCGCGCGCGTACTTGTCCGCGTTGGTGATCGAGTTCCACCAGCCAGTCTCACGCAGCTCCATCAGGCTGATCAGTTCTTCCTCGGTGAACGCTTCGTTACCGATGATGTTGATGTGCTGGATGGCGGCGACTTCGCCTTCATTGATGTTGAAGTTGATGGCGACGCGGTTGCGCGCGAGCTCCTCAACTTCGGCATTCACATCGGCGTTATAGCGGCCCTGAGCGACATAGGAACGCAGGATCTCGAGCTCAAGGCGCTCCAGAGTGGCACGCTGGAAGATCTGGCCTTCCTCCACCCCGGCCTGACGCATGCCCTCCAGGAGCTGTTCTGTCTTGATGTTCTGGTTACCCTCAACCTCAATCCGGGCAATGGAGGGGCGTTCCTCGACGGAGACAATGAGCACACTGTCTTCACGGGCGAGGCGGATATTGGCGAAGAGGCCGGTCTGGAAGAGATTGCGGATGGCGTCGGCGACCGTAGCGTCGTTGATCCGGTCACCAACCTCAATCGGCAGAGCGCTGAAGACGTTGCCCGCCGAGACCCTCTGAAGACCTTCCACCTGAATGTCCGAAACCTCGAAGGTCTCGGCTGGAGCCGACAGGCTGGCCAGTGCCAGTACTACCGCCGGCAGCAACGTCCGTAAAAGGCCTTTCATGGATTCGCTAAACGCCTTCTGATCTCGTGACTTGGAAAACAGGGCTGACAGCCTAACGGATACCATCAGTTCGGCGAACACGCCGCCCCATTACGAAAATGTCATGGCGACCGGGCGCCGACAGAGCCGGGCAATTCTCACAATCGGAGCACGTCATTGTAAAGCGCAAGGACTGTCAGCATCGCGATCAGCAGAAGGCCCAGCCGCAGCCATAGCCCCTGGACCGCCTCTGAAACCGGGCGTCCGCGCGCCCATTCCCACGCATAGAACAGGATGTGACCGCCATCGAGGATGGGAATGGGCAGCAGATTGATGATCCCCAGACTGATACTCAGATACGCCAGGAACCGCACGAACGACTCGAAACCCGTGGTAACCGTGGTCTCAGCCACACGTGCGATGGTGATGGGACCGCTTATATTGCGCACGGAAAGCAGCCCGCTGGCCATCTTGCCCACAGCCACCAGAGTGGTGCGGGTGTCATTCCAGAACTGGTTAAACGCCTCCGGCACCGCCCGGACCGGCCCCAGCTGGGTCTGACGCCGCATGTCCTCAGGCCAGGATACCGACTGCACACCGGCCCCGATACGGCCGATGCGCTCACCTTCCCCATCCGTCCGGGCGGCCGGCGTCACGGTGATGGTGCGCTCGCTGCCATCGCGCTCAATGCGCATGGAAAGCGCCTCGCCAGGCGCCGCCTGGATGCGATCCACCAGCGCCAACCAGTCCGCAACCGCCTCGCCCTCCACAGCCAGAATGCGATCGCCGGGCTGAAGACCGGCCTCCTCTGCAGGAGATCCAAGCCGGATCTCGCCCAGAACAGGAGGAATGTCAGGCCGCCACGGTTCGATACCGAATTCCCTGACCGGGTCCGGGTCCCGGGCGCCACCCAGCCAACCGTCCAGGGCCGTACTGCGCTCAAGACGGCGGCCCTCCTGTTGCAGGGTAAGGCTCACCTCACCCTGCTCACCGGCACGCTGCAGCAGCGCCATGCCCACATGGCGCCAGGAAGGGGTCTGGCGCCCGTCGACCTCCAGCACCTCCATGCCGGACTCAAGCGCCATCCGCTCCGCAGGGGTGCCAGGCTCCACATCGCCCACCACAGGCGCAATCGTTGTGAACCCGATCACGGCCAGAAGCCAGTAGGCGAAAACCGCAAAGATGAAGTTCGCGATGGGACCGGCGGCCGCCACGGCGATACGACGCGCAGGCGTCTGGCGGTTGAAGGCCAGATGTTTCTCCTCTTCCGGCACCTCGCCTTCGCGCTCATCCAGCATTTTCACATACCCGCCAAGCGGGATCGCAGCCACAGCGTACTCGGTGCCATGGCGATCGCGGCGCATGAAAAGTGGCTTGCCGAAGCCGACCGAAAAACGCAGCACCCGGATACCCAGGCGGCGCGCCACCCAGAAGTGGCCGAACTCATGCACGGTCACCAGGATGCCCAGGGTAACGATCAGCGCCAGAATGGTCTGGATCACACTCATGAGGCGTTCTCCGCGACGTTGAGTCGGTTCATGGCCCATTCACGGGCGCGCCCATCACAGGCCATGACCGCCTCAATGGAGTCGGCCGGGCGCGGCGCCAGCTCCGCCAGAGCCTCGCCCACGAGACCGGCGATGCGGGTAAAGCCGATGCGCCCACCAAGGAAGGCATCCACTGCCACTTCGTTGACCGCGTTCAGGATGGCGGGCGCCGTGCCTCCGGCCCGGAAAGCCTCAGCAGCCAGGCGCAGGGCTGGGAATCGCTCCAGGTCCGGCCGCTCAAAATGAAAGGATGCCAGCTCGAAAAGATCCAGCGGTGCCACCCCTGCTTCAATACGTTCCGGCCAGGCCAGAGCGTTGGCAATGGGGGTACGCATATCCGGACTGCCCAGCTGCGCCAGCACGGAGCCATCCCGATATTCGACCATGGAGTGGATGATGCTCTCAGGGTGCACATGGACCTGCACATGCTCCGGTGTGGTACCGAACAGCCAGCAGGCCTCGATCAGCTCCAGCCCCTTGTTCATCAGGGTGGCCGAGTCCACCGAGATCTTGCGCCCCATGGCCCAGTTGGGATGGGCGCATGCCTGATCCGGCCCCACGTGCTCGAGTTCGCTGGCCGGTGTGGTCCGGAAGGGGCCACCGGAGGCGGTCAGGAGAATACGCGTGACGCCCGATTCCCCAACGCCGGCGCCGGCCCGGGGCAGGCACTGGAAGATGGCATTGTGCTCGGAGTCTATGGGCAGCAGCGTGGCACCATGGCGCTCAACAGCCTCCATGAAGAGCCCTCCGGACATCACCAGGGCCTCCTTGTTGGCCAGAAGCACCCGCTTACCCTGCTCAATGGCCGCCATCGTCGGAGCGAGGCCGGCAGCGCCCACAATGGCCGCCATCACCGTATCCACGTCGGCATCCGAAGCGGCCTCGCACAGCCCCGCCTCGCCACTGAGAACCGTAATGTCCAAGTCCCCGAGAGCATCCCGGAGCTCGGTCTCGCGAGCAGCATCACTAATGACCGCAATCCGGGGTCGAAACTGTCGGCAGAGCCGTGCCAGCTCCTCCACGTTGGCGTGGGCACTCAGGGCGTGCACGCGGAAGCGCTCAGGATGACGCGCAACCACGTCCAGCGTGCTGGTGCCGATGGAGCCGGTAGCTCCAAGGATTGTAAGGGTCTGTGGTGAGATTTCACCCATCCGGGTTCCAGTCCGTATCGAAGCGTTACTGAACCGGCGTCAGCCAGCCCAGGAGGGTAAAACAGGATGCCAGCACCGGGATCGCAACCACCAGGCTGTCGATGCGATCCAGGATACCACCGTGCCCGGGCAGCAGCTGACTGCTGTCCTTGATGCCGCGATGGCGCTTGAGCATGCTCTCAAACAGATCCCCCAGCACCGACGCGAGCGCGGTCAGCACCGAGGCAAGGACGAACTGAATCACCGCGATGCTGGCGAGGTCAAGCCACCAGGCCACGGCCAGTGCCAGTGCCGCCACCACTGCCAGGCCACCCCAGACGCCCGCCCATGTTTTACCAGGGCTGACCGCCGGCGCCAGCTTGCGGCGCCCGAAGGCACGGCCGGCGAAATAGGCGCCGATATCCGCGCCCCAGACCACAAGAAAGGTGTACAGGATCAGCAGCAGGTTGTTGCCGGTATGCCCCAGCACCAGATCGCCAGCACGCAGGTGGTTGAGTGCCAGCCACGCACCGACGAGCGCCAGAATGCCCAGGACCAGCCGTACCGGCCGCGGATGCCAGAGCCCTGTACCTGCTGGATAGGCGGCAACCATTGCCGCCACCAGCAGCCAGAACATCGCCAGCACCCCGAGAAGGGGCACGACCGGCAACGTCTGGAAGACGGCCATAAGAACAACCAGCACCAGCGCGAAAGCCCACCGCTGCAGCCCTCCCTCAAACCCAGAGAGGTTGGCCCATTCCCAGCCGGCAATGGCCAAGAGGGCGCCGGTAAATACAGCAAAACCCATCGGAGGCAGCAGAAAGAGACCACCCACAACAATGGGTGCCAGAATGACAGCCGTGATCACCCGCTGCTTCAGCACTGCGCCTCCTTATCCATACTGCCTCTGGGGCATGACAGGCTCGGCAACCTGTTCACCGGTACGCCCGAAACGGCGCTGACGGCCCGCGAAGTCCGCCAGCGCCTCACGCATGGCAGTATGCTGGAAGTCGGGCCAGTACAAGGGAGAGAAATAGAATTCGGTATACGCGAACTGCCACAGCAAAAAATTGCTGATGCGCTGCTCCCCACCGGTACGGATCAGCAGATCCGGCATGGGCCGGTCGCCCAGGCTGATGTAGCGCTGGAGCAGGTTTTCATCCACCTCGTCCGGGCTAAGACGCCCCGCCGCCACCTCCTGCGCAATGCGACGGCTGGCCTGGGCCACATCCCAGTGCCCGCCGTAGTCCGCCGCAATCACCAGCTCCATGCTGTCGCAATGCGCGGTTTCCTGTTCCGCCCGGGCCATGTGTTCCTGGAGCGTATGGCTGAAGCGCTCACGATTGCCGATGAAAGACAGGCGGATGCCGTTCTCCCTGAGACGCCTCACCTCTTTGCGCAGCGAACGCAGGAACAGCGTCATCAGGGCACTGACTTCCTCTTCCGGGCGGCGCCAGTTCTCACTGCTGAAGGCGAACAGGGTGAGCACCTCAACACCGGACTTGCCGCAGGTCTCAATGGCCGCGCGCACGGATTTCACACCCGCACGGTGACCACTGATACCACGCTGGCCCCTGGCCCGGGCCCAGCGGTTGTTGCCATCCATGATCACCGCCACGTGACGCGGGCAGCCCGCCAGTGGCGGCATGTCCGTTTCCTGATCCGTCTCGCTCATGCTTGCCCCTGGACCCCGGACCTCAGATGGCCATCAGGTCGTTTTCCTTGTTCTTGAGGAGCTCGTCGATCTTGGCGACGTACTTGTCCGTAAGCTTCTGGATATCGCCCTCAGCCTTTTTCTCTTCGTCCTCGGTGATTTCCTTTTCCTTGAGCAGATCCTTGATGTCGCTGTTCACATCCCGGCGTACGCCGCGCACCGCGACCCGCCCCTGCTCAGCCTCGTTGCGCGCATGGCGAACGTATTCCTTACGACTGTCCTCGGTCAGGGTGGGCATGGGAACACGCACAACCTCGCCCGTGGTCGCCGGATTGAGACCCAGATCGGCTTTCATGATGCCTTTCTCAATCTTGGGCGCCAGGTTCTTCTCATACGGCGACACAGCCAGTGTACGCCCGTCCTCCACGGAGACGTTGGCGACCTGTTTGAGCGGTGTCTCCATGCCGTAATAATCCACCGTCACCTCATCCAGAATGCTGGGATGTGCCCGCCCTGTCCGGATACGTGCAAAGGCCTTGTTGACGGAATCCACCGCCTTCTGCATGCGTTCTTCAGCGTCTTGCTTGAGCTCGTCTAACACGGTTTCCGCCCTCTTGTTCAGGCTTCCTCAATGAGTGTTCCTTCGTTGCCGCCCAGTGCGATGTCACGCAGAGCACCGGGTTTGCCCATGTTAAACACACGGACCGGCATGTTGTGATCCCGGCACAGGCAGATGGCGGTGAGGTCCATCACCCCCAGACGGCTTTCCAGCACCTGATCGTAGGTGAGCCGATCGTACTTGAAGGCTTCCGGGTTGGAGACCGGATCGTCGTTGTAGACACCGTCCACCTTGGTCGCCTTCAGCACCACATCGGCGTCAATCTCAATGGCCCGCAGGCACGCCGCCGAGTCTGTCGTGAAAAACGGATTACCGGTACCAGCGGTGAAGACCACCACATCGCCGCCCTTGAGGTCACGCGTGGCCTCACGGCGGTTATAGTGCTCCACGATGCCACTCATGGGGATAGCCGACATCACCCGGCTCTGGATGTTGGAGCGCTCGAGCGCATCACGCATGGCCAAACCGTTCATCATGGTAGCCAGCATGCCCATGTGATCACCGGTCACCCGATCCATGCCAGCCTCGTTCAGCACGGCTCCACGAAACAGATTGCCTCCGCCGATAACGATGGCCACCTGCACGCCAATACTGACAAGTGAGTCGATCTCGACCGCCATGCGGTCAAGAACCTTGGGGTCGATCCCGAATTCGTGATCACCGATCAGGGCCTCGCCACTGAGTTTGAGCAGAACGCGTTTGTATCGGGTCTGTGTCGTACTCTGGGTGGGCATGGCCTGTGACCTCCTAACCGGTGTTCTGGATACAAACCGGCCGCAGTCTCCCCAACGCGCCATGCGACGGGAGATGCGGCCCGAGTTATTGGCGGGTCATGCCCGCCGGCTGCTTAGGGATCAGCCCTTGAGCTGCGCCGCAACCTCGGAGGCGAAGTCCGTCTCTTCCTTCTGGATGCCTTCGCCCACCTCGTAGCGTACAAAGCTCACGAGCTCGGCGCCATGCTCCTTGAGAAGATCCTTGACGGCCTGATCCGGGTTCTTGACGAAGCCCTGCTCGACCAGACTGTTCTCCTTCAGGAACTTCTGGATCCGACCGGTCATCATCTTCTCGACGATTTCCGGCTTCTTGCCTTCCATGTCGGGCTGGGAGCGGATGACTTCGCGCTCCTTCTCGACTTCCTCTTCAGGCATGTCGTCCGGCGTACCAACCCGCGGGTTCACGGCCGTGACGTGCATTGCCAGATCGCGGGCCAACTCACCGGAGCCGCCCTTGAGCGCCACCAGCGCGCCCATGCCATTGGTGGAGTGAACATAGCCACCCACAACGTCGCCCTCAAGGCGGACAGCACGGCGTGCCGTAATGTTTTCGCCGATCTTCTGGACGAGCTCTTCGCGCTCTTTCTCCAGGTCATCAACGACCAGCTTCTCGATATCGGTTTCGCCGTTCTGGAACGCGGCGTCCAGCACCCGATCCGCAAACGCAAGGAAACCCTCATCACGGGCGACAAAGTCGGTCTCGGAGTTGACCTCGACCATCATGCCGACGCTGGCGTCATCGGTCACCTTCAGGCGTACAACACCTTCAGCGGCGGTACGACCCGCCTTCTTGGCAGCCTTGAGGCCGGAGTTCTTGCGCAGGTTGCTGATGGCGGTTTCGACGTCACCTTCCGCTTCCACCAGCGCTTTCTTGCATTCCATCATGCCCAGGCCGGTGCGCTCACGCAGCTCCTTGACCTGTGCGGCAGAGATTGCAGCCATTATCTGTTCCCCACTTGAATCAATTCGGTTGTTGCCGTTCGCGCGGGCCGGAGCTTATTCAGCCGCCGGCGCCTGCGGTTCGTCTTCGCTGACTTCAACAAACTCATCAGCGGCACCACCACCTGCCTGGGTGCCTTCAATCACGGCGTCAGCCACGGCGCGGACGTAGATCTGGACCGCACGGATGGCGTCGTCGTTACCCGGGATGACCACGTCAACGCCCTTGGGATCGCTATTGGTATCCACCACACCAATCACCGGAATACCCAGTTTGTTGGCTTCCTTGATGGCGATGTCCTCGTGATCCACGTCAATGACAAAGAGCGCGTCCGGCAGACCGCCCATATCCTTGATACCGCCAATGTGGCGCTCAAGCTTTTCCATCTCGCGCCGGTGGTCCAGCGCCTCTTTCTTGGTCAGCTTGTCGAGCGTGCCATCCTGATCCTGCTGCTCCAGATCGCGGTAGCGGCGGATGGACTGGCGGATGGTCTTGTAGTTGGTGAGCATGCCACCAAGCCAGCGGTGGTTAACGAACGGCATACCGCAGCGTTCCGCTTCTTCCTTCACGATCTTGCTGGCGGAGCGCTTGGTCCCCACGAACAGGATCTGGTTCTTGTTCTCGGCCATCTTCTGAACCTGATCAAGCGCCTGGTTCAGTGCCGGAACGGTATGTTCGAGGTTGATGATGTGGATCTTGTTGCGCGCGCCGAAGATGTACTTGCCCATCTTCGGGTTCCAGTAGCGCGTCTGGTGTCCGAAGTGTGCGCCCGCCTTGAGCAGGTCGCGCATGCTCACCTGTGCCATTGCTATCACCTTTGTCTGGTTGGGTTACGCCTCCACGCATCCCATTATCCGACTCTGGGGCCACCTGGCCACCGGAGCACCCGGGACAATGTGCCGATACGTGTGTGTATTTGGTTTTTACCGCTTCCGGTGGATTCGCCTGGAACTCCCCGGAACGGCGCGCGAATTTTTACCATAAAACGCGCCAGAAAGGAAGTTACACCACCGAATGAATTGCCTTCTGCCCGCCCTACCGCCGTCGCCGCGGGCAGGTTCAATCTCCGGGCCTGAGCCGGTAGAATAGGCTGCCTTTGAATCAACAGACTGCGGGAGCGGCATGAGCGTTCAGACCAAAACCGCCGAGGAAATCGAGAAGATGCGGGTGGCGTGCCGACTGGCCGCCAGTGTTCTGGAGATGATCGGCGAGCATGTTAAGCCGGGCGTCACCACCGAGGAACTCGACCGGATCTGCCATGAGTACATCGTTGAGCATGGGGCGACCCCGGCACCGCTGAACTACAAGGGATTCCCCAAGTCCGTGTGCATCTCCGTCAATCAGGTGATCTGTCACGGCATTCCCAATGAGAAGAAGGCCCTGAAGAACGGCGACATCCTCAACATCGACGTCACCGTCATCAAGGACGGCTATCACGGCGATACCAGCATGATGTTCGTCGCCGGCAAGGCCAACCCCGCGGCCGAAAGGCTCAACCGGGTCACCCGGGAATGCCTGTTCCGCGGCATCGAGATGGTGCGCCCGGGCGCGAAGCTCGGCGACATCGGCGCCGCCATCCAGAAGCACGCCGAGGCCAACCACTACAGCATCGTCCGCGAGTACTGCGGTCACGGCATCGGCCAGGGCTTCCACGAGGAGCCCCAGGTGATGCACTTCGGCAAGCCGGGCACCGGCCTGGAACTGCAGGAGGGCATGACCTTCACCATTGAGCCCATGGTCAATCAGGGTAAACGCCACAGCAAGGTACTGCCGGATGGCTGGACAGTGGTTACCCGGGATCGCAAACTGTCCGCACAGTGGGAGCACACGGTCCTGGTCACCGCCGAGGGGTATGAGATCCTTACCCTGCGCAATGGTGAGGAGCCCGCATAATCCCGTAGGAGCGCGCTCGCGCGAACCGCGCCTGAACCGCGATCAGAGCACCGTGGAAGGACCATCGCGGCCATGGCCGCTCCTACCCTGACCCATGAGGCAGTCACCGATGGATCACTCGGCGCCCGTTTTCGATCCGGACCAGCACCTGGATGCCACCGCGCTGGCGGACGAAATCCAGAATGCGGCCTCCCCCGGTGTGCCGGTACGCCGCCATCTTGAGCGCCTTCAGAAGGTCATGGCGGATGCTTTCCGTGCCGGTACCGATGTGCGCTCACTGGTGCACGGTCGTGCCCGCATCATGGATACCGTGCTGGCACTGCTCTGGGAACACTCGCCCCTGGGGGAAGCTCAGGATCTTTCCCTGGTGGCCGTCGGCGGTTATGGCCGTGGCGAACTGCACCCCTGGTCGGATATCGACCTTCTGATCCTGACCGGGGAAGCCGGAGCCCAGGCGCACGAAGAAGCCCTCTCCGACTTCCTGACCCTGCTCTGGGATCTGGGCCTGGACATCGGCCACAGTGTGCGCAGCATTGAAGAGTGCGTATCCACCGCGCGCGAGGACGCCACCATCCTCACCAATATGCTTGAAACCCGGCTGATCGCCGGCAACACCGAGCTCCCCAGGCAGCTCCGCAAGCGTGTGTACTCGAGCGACACCCTCTCCGACCGTGCGTATTTCGCCGCCAAGCGCCGCGAGCAGCAGCAGCGCCACGGCAAGTACGGGGCCACCGAATACAATCTGGAGCCCAACCTCAAGGCCTCACCCGGCGCGCTGCGCGACATCCAGACCATCATCTGGGTGGCCCGCCGCCACTTCGGGCTGGATGACCCATCCGACCTGATGCACTTCGCCATCCTCTCAGACGAGGAATTCGAGATCCTGCGCGAGGGTGAGACGTTCCTGTGGCAGCTGCGCTTCGGTCTGCAGATCCTCGCCGGACGCAACGAGAACCGGCTGCTGTTTGACTATCAGCCGGATCTCGCCCGCATGCTCGGCTTCGAGGAACACCATGGGCGCCTGGGCGTGGAACTGATGATGCAGGCCTACTACCGCAGGGTGCTGGCACTGGCGGAGCTCACGGATGTGATCCTGCAGCATCTGGATGAAGAGATCCTGCGTGCGGACGAACCGGAGCAGATCCAGCCGGTCAACCGCCGCTTCCAGATCCGTAATGGCTATCTTGAGGCCACCAACACCCAGGTCTTCGCCTATGCGCCCTACGCGCTGCTGGAGATCTTCGTGGTTCTGGCCCAGCACCCGGAAGTGAAAGGCATCCGGGCCCCGACCATCCGGGCCATCCGGGCCCACCGGCACCTGATTGACGATGCCTTCCGCCAGAACCTGGCCTGCACCACGCTGTTCATGGAACTGCTGCGCACGCCCCACGAACTGGACACCACCCTGTCCTACATGAAGCGTTACAACGTCCTCGGGCGCTACCTCCCGGAGTTCGGCAACATCATCGGGCAGATGCAGTACGACCTGTTCCACGTCTACACGGTGGACGCCCATACCCTGCGGGTAATCGGCAACATGGTGCACATGCAGACCACCGAGGGCCGTGAGCAGTTCCCGCTGGCCTCACGGCTGAGCCACCAGCTGCCCAAACCGGAACTGCTGTATGTGGCCGGCCTGTTCCACGATGTCGCCAAGGGCCGTGGCGGCGACCATTCGGAGCTCGGCGCCATCGATGCCGCCCGCTTCTGCGAACAGCACCACCTGAGCGACCGGGACACCAAACTGGTAGCCTGGCTGATCGAGAACCACCTGCTGATGTCGCTCACCGCGCAGAAATGCGACATCTCGGACCCGGCCATCATCCGCGAGTTCGCGCGCAAGATCCCGTCCAAGGTACACCTGGTCTATCTCTACATCCTGACCGTGTGCGACATCGCCGCCACCAACCCGAACCTGTGGAACACCTGGCGGGATTCGCTGCTGCGCCAGCTCTACATCGAGACACGCCGGGTCCTGCGCCAGGGCATCGACAGCCCCTTCGACCGCAACGACTGGATCCGCGCCACCTGCGAGGAAGCCCGGGACATGCTGCGCAGCCAGGGCTACAGCAACGAGCAGATCGACCGGGTCTGGAACACCCTGGACGATGACTTCTTCCTGCAGGACGCCACGGTCGACATCGTCTGGCAGAGCGCCGCCATCATCCGCCACGGCGACAACCCGGACCCGCTGGTGATGATCCGGGATACCACCGGCGGCCCCACGGACGGCTACACCCACATCATCATCTACATGCGCGACCGGGCCGCCCTCTTCGCCGCCACCACGGCGGTACTGGAGCAGCTGCACTTGAACATCGTCGACGCCCGCATCCTCTCGGGCGAGGGCCCCTACAACCTGAGCAGCTACGTGGTGGTGGACGAGCAGGGCCAGCCCCTGGGCAAGGACCCGGAGCGCCGGGACCACATCCGGGACCGGCTGGTGGAGGAGCTGGACGACCCGGACGACTACCCGGCCATCATCGAGCGCCGTGTGCCGCGCAAGCTCAAGCACTTCGCCTTCCCCACGAAAGTGACCATCTCAACGGACACGGCCAACCACCGCACCATGCTGGAAGTGGTCACACCGGATCGCCCCGGCCTTCTGGCGCGCATCGGCCGCATCCTGCTGGACCACCACATGCGGCTGGTCAGCGCCAAGATCGCCACCCTGGGCGAACGGGTGGAGGACATCTTCTTCGTGACCGATGAACGCGGCAACCCGGTGGAAGATCCGGAAGCCTGTGAGTCCGTGCGCCAGGCGCTGTGCCAGCAGCTGGACGAAGTGGCCGGTCTCAATGGCCACAGCGAACAGGAAATCACGATATGAACCCGAAGCTCGACGACCTCCACCCCTACCCGTTCCAGAAGCTGGCCCAGCTGTTTGAGGGGACGCAACCGCCAGAGCAGGCGCACATCGCCCTTTCCATTGGCGAACCCAAACACCCGGCGCCGGCTTCCGTGCTGGATACCCTGCGTGACAGCCTCGCGGACGTGGCCCGATACCCCGCCACAAAGGGCCTGCCTGAACTGCGGGAGGCCATCGCGACCTGGGCCACGCGCCGCTTCAATCTCGGGACGGGCAACCTGGACCCTGACACCCAGCTCCTGCCCCTCAACGGCACCCGCGAAGGCCTCTTTTCCTTTGCCCAGGCCATGCTGTCCGGCACCCCGGATTCACTGGTAGTCAGCCCCAATCCCTTCTACCAGATCTACGAGGGGGCGGCCCTTCTGGCCGGCGCCCAGCCGTATTTCGTCAACAGCACGCGGAATGGCGGAGGCCTGCCCGATTTCAGCAGTGTGCCGGCTGCCACCTGGGACCGGTGTGAGCTGGTCTATCTGTGTTCACCGGGCAACCCCAACGGGGCGGTCATGGGCCTTGAGGACTACCGCCAGCTGCTGGAACTGGCGGACCGGCATGACTTTGTGATCGCGGCGGACGAGTGCTACTCGGAGATTTACCACCCTGAAGTCGAGCCGCCGCTCGGCATGCTCGAGGCCTGCCGACGGCTCGACCGCGACGACTACCGCCGCTGCGTGGTATTCCACAGCCTGTCCAAGCGCAGCAACCTGCCGGGCCTGCGCTCGGGGTTCGTCGCCGGGGATGCGGACTGCCTGGCCCGCTTCCTGCGCTACCGCACCTACCACGGCTGCGCCATGCCCATCCATCACCAGCAGGCCAGCATCACCGCCTGGAATGATGAGGCACACGTCCAGGCCAACCGCGAGGCCTATCGGGCCAAGTTCGATGCTGTACTTCCCATCCTGGCGCCCTGGCTGGACGTGGCACGTCCCGAGGCCGGCTTCTACCTCTGGCCACGCACGCCCATGGACGACGAGACCTTTGCCAGAGCGCTCTACAACGAGGAAAATGTCACCGTACTGCCGGGGCGCTATCTGTCACGCACCAGCGACGGCGTGAACCCCGGCGAAAACCGGGTCCGCATGGCGCTGGTCGCCTCTCAGGAGGAATGCGTGGAAGCCGCGCAGCGCATCGCCCGCTTCATTGAACGCCGGACACAGAACGGATCCATCTAACAGGAGAGAACCAGGACCATGAGCTTCGCATTCGGCATTGGCATCGGCACCCGCAACCAGAAACACGAATGGCTGGAGGTGTATTACCAGCAGCCCATTCATGACCCCGACAGTACACTGGTCGGGATCGTGCGCGACAACATTGAGGGTCTAGGCGAAGGCAACGCGGCCGCGGATGCCGACGCCAACCAGCTTCAGACCCTGGCGGACCGGCTGGAGGAAGCCGGCTACGCGGACCTTGGGGCGCTCGCCGATCAGGCCAGTGAGAGTTCGCTGCCAGTGGTTGTAACGCTTCTGGACACCGACGCCGAGGCGAGCAGCACCCCGGAGGTCTACCTCAAGCTCCACCTGCTTTCCCACCGGCTGGTGAAGCCCCATGGCGTGAACCTCAAGGGCATTTTTCCGCTGCTGCCGAACCTGGCCTGGACCAACGAGGGAGCCATCGACCTTGAGGAACTCCCCCAGCGCCAGCTCCAGGCGCGTGCCGCCGGCCGGGTTCTGGAAGTGAAGGCCGTGGACAAGTTCCCGCCCATGACCGACTACGTGGTCCCGAAAGGCGTGCGGATCGCGGATACCGCCCGCGTGCGCCTGGGCGCCTATGTGGGCGAAGGCACAACCGTGATGCACGAGGGCTTCATCAACTTCAACGCCGGCACCGAAGGCAAGTCCATGATCGAGGGCCGTATCTCGGCCGGCGTGGTCGTGGGGCAGGGCTCGGACCTGGGCGGTGGCTCGTCCACTATGGGCACGCTCTCCGGCGGCGGCAACATCATCATCTCGCTGGGTGAGAACTGCCTGCTGGGCGCCAATGCCGGCATTGGTATCCCTCTGGGTGACCGCTGCACGGTGGAAGCCGGCCTCTATGTCACCGCCGGCACCAAGGTACAGGTGCTGGATGACAGTGGCGAGCATGTTCAGACCGTTAAAGCCCGTGACCTGGCCGGGCAGGCTGACCTGCTGTTCCGCCGCAACTCCGAGACCGGGGCGGTCGAGTGCCGGACCAACAAGACAGCGATTACGCTGAACGAAGAACTCCACGCCAACAACTGAGTGAGCGAATGAGCGAGCCGCGCAGCGCCACCCTCGAACTGGCCCGGGAGCTGATCAGCCGGGCCTCGGTTACGCCGGACGACGCCGGCTGCCAGCCGATGCTGACAGAACGCCTGGCTGAGGCAGGCTTCAGAGGGGAAGACTACCCGTTCGGGGAAGTCCGCAACCTCTGGCTTCGCCGTGGCGGGGGTGGCCCGCTGTTCGTATTCGCAGGCCACACAGACGTGGTACCCCCGGGTCCGGAAAACGACTGGACCACCCCGGCCTTTGAGCCCACCGAGCGTGATGGCATGCTCTACGGTCGGGGCGCGGCGGACATGAAGGGCTCGGTGGCGGCATTCGTGACGGCAACGGAGCGCTTTGTGGTCCGTTACCCGGAGCACCGGGGCAGCATTGCCCTGCTTCTGACCAGTGACGAGGAAGGCCCTGCGCGGGACGGTACCCGCCGCGTGGTGGATGCCCTCTCCGAAAAGGGCATCCGCCCGGACTGGTGCCTGGTGGGCGAGCCCTCCAGCAGCAAGCGGGTGGCCGACACCATCAAGAACGGACGCCGTGGCTCTCTCTCCGGCAAGCTGCGCGTTCGAGGCACCCAGGGCCATGTGGCCTACCCCCAGTTCGCGGACAACCCGGTGCACCGGGCCGCCCCCGCGCTGGCCGATCTGATCAATACCGAATGGGATACGGGCAATGACCACTTCCCGCCCACCAGCTTCCAGATCACCCGAGTGGAAGCCGGGGAAGGCGCCAACAACGTGGTCCCCGGTTCCATGGAAGTGGACTTCAACTTCCGTTTCTCCACGGAGGTCACCGAAGCCCGGCTGCGGGAACGGGTCACCACCCTGCTCGACCGTCACCGGCTGGACTACGAGCTGGAGTGGCACCTCAGCGGGGAGCCCTTTCTCACGGAACGCGGCGATTTTATCGATGCCGCCGTGCGCGTGATTGAAAAGGCTACTGGCCAGCGCCCGGCGCTCTCAACCGGCGGCGGCACCTCGGATGGTCGTTTCATCGCGCCCACCGGCGCCCAGGTGATGGAACTCGGCCCGCTCAATGCCACCATCCACAAGGCGGATGAGTGCGTCTCGGTCGCCGATCTGGAAATGCTTTCAGGAATCTACGAGGGGATTCTGGAGGAACTGCTCGCGGGCCAGGTAGCCTGACCCGCGGAGGGAGACGAATCAGTCGTCGTCGAGGGTCGTTACGTCGTTGGCCTGAAGGCCCTTTTCCGCTTCGACCACGGTGTAGCTTACCCGCTGGCCCTGACGGAGGACCCGCCGGCCTTCGCCCTGAATAGCACGGAAGTGAACGAACACGTCGCCACCGCTGTCACGGGTGATGAAGCCAAAGCCTTTCTTGACGTTGAACCACTTGACGGTGCCCTCTTCCGAGTCCTTGCCCTTCCTGCGACCAGAACTCTTACCACCTTTGGAGGCCTGCTTCTGCTGACCGCTCCCCGTGCGTGTGGCAAGACCGGACGCCACCAGCGCCACGATGACAAACAGAAGATAGGCGAGCAGGTAGTCCACCAGTGATGCTGAGGTCTCCAGGTACAGCTCGATATTCCCGTTCATGGGGATCAGCGCCAGGATGAGCGGCGCCGGCAGGGAGACCAGCAGTGATGCGTAAAGTGCTTTGCGATTGATTGGCATGGTTGATGTTACTCTCTTGTGACCTCTTTGTTCAGGCAGCGCGCATCATACCAGAACGCATCCTGTGCTGACGAAGCCGCCCCTGCACACTCCAGCCAGGAAACCACTGCAGCCTGATCCAGAATCAGCTCGGGTGGTGTCTCATGCCACTCCACGTCCAGAGCCGCACGCTCCACGGAGGCATCATGGTTCAGGGCCTTCCCGGGGGTATCGCCGCGTGCCAGGCTCACCAGTTCCGCCTGCTCGTCCATGGCCTGCCTGCGGGTAAGATGGGCCAGCCGCACGGGACCACAGGCCCACTCAAACCGGACCATGGCCGCAGCGGCACTGAGCACGGACAGCACATGCCCCGGGTCGGCTTCCTGGCCCAGAAGCCCTTCTTCCATGGAGCCGAAGGTTCTGTGCTCTCCCTGGGAGGTCGCTGCCGAGCTCACTGCCACTTCCATAGCCGACTGCTCCACCTTCATGCCAAGCCACGCCTCCATCGCCGGCTGGCGCTGCCGGCACCATGCCAGTACATCCACCGCACTGGAGGCAGGCACCCGCAGGCTGTGGCGCATTCGGGGTGTGCCAGCAGGCACCCGTGACTCCGGAGGACCGTCGTGGGCAACCATCAAAGCAATCGAGGGGTCACCGATCAGCTCCGACCACGCCAGAAGTCCCTCCGCCTGAACCACGGATGCCAACAGCTCAGCCCCTGTGGACTCCAGCAGGAACCAGCAGACACCAGCATCAGTGGCGGCCCGGATTTCCCCCATGGTCCGGCATACGGCCTCCCCATTGCGGATCAGCGCCAGTACGGGCACTACCCAGAGCTCATGCTCATACCCCGTGGCCTTTTCCGCCACCTCACGGGCGTGTTCCGCCAGGCCTCTGGAGGCAAGAGCGCCCCCGCGGCACAGCTCAATCGGCCCGCGCACGGAACCGGCAAGCGCTGCAAGGCGCCGGGACTGGGCCAGTGCCGCTTCGCCAACAGGCGCAATCCGCTCGGGATAAGCATTAGGGGTGTTGATGAGAAGGGGTTCCGTGGCGTTATGCCAGTCTTCCATACCAATTCCCTCTGGTCTGTGGGGGCGGCATCCGGCCGCCCGGGGTCAATCTCAGTCAGACGCGGTTGTAATTGTCCTCAAAACGGACAATGTCGTCCTCTCCCAGATAGCTGCCCGTCTGCACCTCAATCACCTCCAGGGGGATCACCCCGGGATTGGACAGACGGTGGGTCACGCCCAGTGGAATATACGTGGACTCATCCTCGGTCAGCAAGGTTTCCTCATTACCACGTGTAACCAGTGCGCTCCCACTCACAACCACCCAGTGTTCCGAGCGATGATGATGTTTCTGCAGTGACAGTGTGGCTCCGGGATCCACCGTTATCCGCTTAACCTGGAAACGCTCGCTGCGGGCCACGCCCTCATAGCTGCCCCAGGGCCGATGGACCTTGCGGTGGAAGCGGTACTCATCGCGATTCTGGTCCTTCAGGCGGCTCACCAGTTTCTTCACATCCTGTACCCGGCTGCGATCCGCAACCAGCACCACATCATCCGTCTCAACAATGACGTGGTTGTCCACGCCTATTGCCGCCACCAGGCGCCCTTCGGAATGGAGATAGGACTGATGGACGTCCTCAGTGATCACATCACCGCGAACGACATTGCCATCGTCATCCTGATCCTGCAGTTCCCACAGCGATGACCATGACCCCACATCACTCCAGCCAGCGTCCAGCGGCAATACGACGGCGCGCTCTGTCCGCTCCATCACCGCATAGTCAATGGACTCTTCAGGGCACTCCGCAAAGACCGCCTCTGAAACCCGAACGAAATCCTGATCATCCCGGCGTGAAGCCCAGGCCCGCTGGCAGACCTCCAGGATGTCCGGGCGATGGCGCTCCAGTTCCGCCAGGTAGTCACTGGCCCGGAAGAGGAACATACCACTGTTCCAGTAGTAATGGCCGTCATCCAGGTACCCCTGGGCCGTAGCAGCATCCGGCTTCTCCACAAATGCCGCCACAGGCCGTGCACCGCCAGCGACCTGCTCGGACTCGGCCCGGATGTAACCATAGCCGGTATGCGCACAGTTCGGTACAACCCCGAACGTCACCAGCCGACCCTCGCGGGCCGCCTCCTCACCCGCCTGAACCGCGCGGGCAAAGGCCTGGGTGTCCTTGACCACATGATCCGACGGCAGCACCAGCATCACACCGTCCGGATCCGTCTCCTGAATCCGCAGTGCTGCCAGTGCAATGGCCGGCGCCGTGTTGCGCCCCACTGGCTCCAGAAGAATGCGCCCGGCCTCCGCCTGCTGCCCGTAGCGCTGCAGATGCGCCGCCACAATGAAACGGTGTGCCTCATTGGTGATCACGGACAGACTCGAACAGCCGGACACCGCACAGGCACGCTGCAGGGTCTCGTCCAGAAGGGATTCGTGGGTGTTCAGTGCCAGGAACTGCTTGGGGTAAGCCTCACGGGACAGAGGCCAGAGACGGGTACCGGAACCACCGGAAAGGATGACTGCGTGCATGATTCTTCCCTGTTGTCTGATGACCCAAAGGGTACCGCAGCCAAACGCCCGGGAAAACAATCCATCCCGGATCAAATGCAGACCGTAGGAGCGCGCTCACGCGCGATCTTTTATAGACCGCCTTTAGAGCCCGCTCCCACAGCCATAATGCAGCTGCCTCAGCTCTCCTGCCAGCGGGCAACCTCTTCCTTGCCATACTGCTTCCGCCACGCATTCAGCGTCTTGTGGTTACCACCACGGGTCTGGACCACTTCGCCGGTGTGCGGATTGCGGTAGGTCTTGAGCGGGCGCTTCTTGCGGCCATCATTCGCACTGGACGAACCACCGCCCTGCTCCAGCTTGTTCTTAACACTCGAATCCAGCGTCGCCAGAACCTCCAGCATATCCTTACCGGACTTGCCGTATTTTTCCATCAACTGGTTCAACTCCTCCTTGAAGTCGAGCTCTTTCTTGAGCTCCTTATCCTCTTCCATCTTCTGGAGTTCGTCCTGAAGTTGCTTTACGGCTTTCTGTTTTTCGTAGTAGGTGGAGATTTTACCCATCGAGACCTCACTTCGACAATTTATGATCTCAGGAAAATTAACTTACTATTTCCAAAAACTCAACCCTGAGCTACCATTATGATTGATGATTTAATTGTTCCTAAGATTCAAAAATCCCCCTAGAACCGTCCTTGCAATAATTCGAAAGTCCAGCCCTAGTGACCAATTATCGATATAGTACAGATCATACTCGATGCGTTTATCAAGGTCCGTATCTCCCCTAAGTCCGTTCACTTGGGCCCACCCCGTAATCCCGGCCTTGACAAGGTGCTTCCTCATATAATCCGGGATAGTTTCCTTGAATGTTTCTACATATTCAGAGCGCTCAGGCCGAGGCCCTACTAAAGACATTTCACCCCGAAGAACATTAAACAACTGAGGTAGCTCGTCCAAACTTGTCTTTCTCAGAAATGCACCAAAACCTGTAACCTCTTTGGTTGCCGCTCCTCCCCAACGCTGATTACGTGAATCGGCACCGACCGCCATAGAACGAAACTTGAGCATATCGAAGCATCGCCCATTCCACCCAACCCTCTCCTGCCGATAAAGCACCGGCCCAGAAGAAGTCATTTTGATGCCTATCGCAACGAGCAACATCACAGGGCTGGAGGCGGCGACAAGGAACAGACCCAGAACGTAATCCTCCAACGATTTCAGCACCTGCTTTAGGCCCTGAAGCGGCGAACAACTCAGATTTATGGAAAAGAACCCTCCCAGATCTGAAACTCCATGATTCAAAACAGCCAGATCATCCAAATCCGGCACGTAGCGAATGTCACCACTATAGGTGCTCATCTGTTTCGACATTTCTGCAACGTCCCGACCATACCTCAGAGGAGCACAGAACCATATCTCGTCCGTCGTTATGTCTCCGGATAAATTCGCCGAATCCTTAAAGTACATTTCATCAATCCATTTCACCTCATGGATCACGTACTGGGAGCCTCGATTCTTCTCAAGCGCCTGACAAATACGTGTACAGGCCTCTGAGGTACCTATCAGCGTGACGCTTCGACGACTTTCCAATCCTCCCTGACGCTTCAGACACTCTATACTCCCCTTTCGAAACAGAATTGAAAGCAAAAACCCAAATGCAAGCCAGGTCATCAGCCATATCCGGGAAAACTCCGCCGACGTCTTGGATATGAAAAGCAGGGATACAAGAGCCAAACCCAGAGCCCCGTATCCTGTGAGAAGGCGGGTTGCCACGACCCCCCAGTCGTGATTTGTTATGTCTTCATAAACCCTGAAATTCGCGAAGCCAAAAACGATGAATATGACAGCAATAAAAATGATCAGCTGGTAGTCTGGCCTGACCGTTAGATGCTGAAACCGGAGAAAGTGTGCAAGATCCGCAGCAAGAACAAGACTGAACACATCAAGCAGTACAAGAAGACTGAGCAAACGTACATCGTGATCAATTCGTGCAAACGTCGACCTGATCATAGTTCACCCACGACTCTTTAACACCTTGAATGCAACTCCAGCGCTCTTAAAAGAACGGCATGACTCTGCTGATGGATTTACCAGGTAAGTCCAATCAGCTTCCAGAGCGAGAGGCAGATCATCCTGATGGTCAGTAAGGGCAACCATAATCCAGTCGGCGCGCCCTCCTCCATCGGCTCCAAGCCAATGTAGAACCGCAACTCTTTTACAGTCTCCGACCATTTCCATCATCCTGCCTTTCTCCAGGTAACTCGCAACTGTTCCATCCACTCCCAGGCATTCCCCGAACGGCGTGGCATAGAAACAAGGGGCCGCGGTAGCAAGAAGAACCGGTACACCATCGCCCCGATATGCCTCAATCATGCGCTGAACCCTTCGATTAATGGTCATCCTCAGAAGCCACAGGAAGCAGGACTTCAACCGCATCGGTAAACGACCTTCAAAACGCTCGTAGGTCCGCATCAGCTCCATTTTCATCACTGCCCGATCTGATCCCCCAACCAGACGTCGACCCTGGGCAATCAACCACACTGCGAGAAAAGGTGGACAGAACAGACCCATTACATCCCAGTAGAGGACCCACAGGCGAAAAGAATTGACCGATAACAGCGTGCCGTCCAGATCACACACGACCAGTCTCTGTCTCACGTTTGTACCACCGAATCGCTCGACCAGGGGAAGCGCAGCATTACCCCCTCATAAAGCTGCACATCCGCCGTCAGTATCGGGTCCGACTCCGTAACGGCGAGCACCGCCGTTTTAACCCTAGCCGTCGAGTTCAATCCATTGATCGCGTCAAGGCAAGCTTTCAGCGTTTCCCCGGAATCAATCGCATCATCAACAACCAATATCCGTGCCGCGTTGCTTATACTCAACTTCGCTTCCTGCGGCAGGAACACGTCCCTAGAACTCGTCCGCCCCGACTTCCTCAGGCTCCGAAAGATCAATCGCTCAATGTTTCTCAGAATATTCGCGACAGCGGGAGGGAGACGTCGGATCAATGGCCGCATGCGGCCCTTTGCTCCCGTCGCGGGGCGTTGTGCCCGAATACTGCAGGAACTGAGAACCCGAGACGCAGCCCAAGCTTCGACCACACGCATTCCACCTGTCTCAATCCCCACGATCAGCCAGTCTTCCCCCAGCTCACAACTCACCCTATCAAACAGGGCCTGACAGGCTACGGCGAAATCTTCCTCACGCGCCAGATCAATGACTCGCATTGCTACGTCCTTCAATTGCCCGATGGCCTAACCATGGCATGAGCAAGTTGATCCCGATTTTCCGCCGTACCAGATACCAACCACTTACATTCTGCAGAAGGACCGCCGCCGCAGCTGCTAAAGCCGCGCCCCTGACATCCAGCAGGGAGGAGAAAACCAGTGTCACCAGAACTGTCAGCACGCCCACGACACAACTCGCGCCGGCCCAGTCACGCTCATAGCCTCTCATCAGCAGCAGATGCCCGCCTGGTCCGAAAAGCACGTTAAGCCCCTGGCCAATCATCATGATCAGCATGAGCCCATAAACGCTCCCGGCATCTCCCCCGAACGGCAATAGATACAGAGCTGGCCAAATGGCCATCGTGCCCATGAGAAGCGCTGCAAACAGCAAGGAGAGACTCTGGTTCTTGATGAGTAGCTTTTCAAGCTCCTTTTCCCGTCCCTCAGCCATTGCGGTTGCGTAGCGGCTGCCTGCAAACGCATTAGAGGCCACAACAATCAAGGAAATCAGCAACGTAACCCGATGCGCGACTGTCAGAGTTCCCAACTCATCACCATTCAGAAAACTGGCACCAATAAGCTGATTGGAGAACTGAACCAGTTGTTGGGTCACCACGATGATCCAGAAAACGAAGCAGGTTGTGCCCCGAATTGGATTGAAGGAGCTGGGAGAAACGTTTCTGAACGAGAGCCTCCAGAGGAGCATTCCAATGACCCCCCCGATACTGAAACCGGCCGAAAGCGCGAGCCCCAACCCTTCATAGCTCACGGGTCTGGCCAAGACCAACATAACGGCACTACCCAGCGGCCCGACAAGACTGAGCACCCCCATCCCCACTGCAGGTCGCCGAACAGCAAGCAGAAAATGGGCAATCACGCCACTCAGGCCTGCCCCAACAATACCAGGCGCCGAGTAGTAGATGACGCTGGATAATTCGCCACTAGAAAAGACCAATACCGCCAATGGTTCGGCAAAAACCATGAGAAGCAGTGTAATGAGCAGCAGAACGACGCTACTCCAGCCCAGTGCGCTCAGATAGAACCCATAGAGGTCCCTCGGGCGCTCTTCCGCGTGCAGACGGGCGCCTTCACGCTCCACAAACCGATCCAGACCAATCCTTCCAATGGCTCCAAAGAATATGATCATAGTAAGGCCATACATGCCATAGCCTTCCATCTCGTCGGGAAGCGTCAATGCCAGACACGCATAAAGGAGAAAGAGCGAAAAGGCACCGGCGACCTTAACCCCCAGCACAACCCCTAATCCAATAGTGAACGAGCGCCAGCTGACTCGACTCATCCCGCGCTGCAGCCCATCACCGATACACCAGCCGCTTGAGCTGATTTAGGATATGACGCGGGAAACAATAAACCATGAACGTCCGCACCAACCCCACTACCGCCCCTGGCGTACCGTCAAAATGGTTCCAGAGCAGCCGCACTTTGCTCGCTGCCTGTTCCCTCCGCCGCCTTGAAGAAATACTGCTCTCAGCGACCTCGTATTTCAGAAGTACCCTGGGGAGGACATGGATTTTTCCAAACCGCTTCAGTTCCAGAAACAGCGCCCAATCCTCAAGCGCGGGATAATCAACGGGATACCCGCCAGCGCGGCCAATGGCCTCCACACTCATCATCACACCAGGGTGTATGAACGGGTTGTACTGCTTAAGAGCTCTGCGCAGCTTGGCATCGGATTCTGGAGGCCTGAAATGGAAAAGGTGCTCGCCACTCGGCCTGATGAATTCCACCCAGGATCCAACCAGTACGTGGTCCTTATGCTTCTCCAGAAACGCCTGCTGGATCGCAAATCGCGCTTTCAGTGCTCTGTCCCCAGCGTCCAGTCTGGCCAGAAACGCATACCCATTATCCTGGGCCACGTTTACGCCAAGATTCAGAGCTTCGACAATACCGCGGTTAACCGGAAAACTCTCAAGCCACAGGTTGCCCCGACCCCGGAAATACGGCGCAATATCACACTCAGCCGGAGCAGGCTCACTGCCGTCATCAATCACCAGCACATCCACATGCTCATCGGGGTCAATGTCGGCGATAGACCGCTGCAAACCTGCAAGATTATTCAAGTGGGGAATCACCACCAGCGTTCTATTCACGCCGGCCTCCTGAACTCCCCCCTTCTCGCCAGTGGCCGAAGGACCGTCCGGTCAGCGACTCCAGATCCGAAATATCCGGCTCAAAATACTTAGCCAGGAACCCGACATCCGATGCGGTCAGCCGGTAGCCATCGCGGGAGGGGCGATAAAGAGCCGCAACTACCAGCGGATTGAGCTTTATCTGCCCCACCAGATGATTCAGCCCCAATGCCCGAGCTTTGAGAGCCAAAGCCTTAACCATTGAGGCAAGCCATCGTGATCGGGGTACCGCCCGTTCGTTGACTCTCTCATTAAGGCGAGCAAACTGGATAACCTCAACTCCCAGAAATGAACAGACTCTTGCAATGAATTCTGCAGGATCCTCAACAAGCAGGCTGTAGTCGGCCAGCAACACCTGATCCCCAGGAAAGTACCGGTACACCCGCCTCAGATTTTCCCCATACAGTCCGCCACGCACTAGCTCGACATGATTCTCAGCAGCTGCCTGCATATCCGTATAAGAAAACCCGTTTCGATTCAGGAAATTAAGGCCTGATTCGGCACGCTCATAGGGATTACGCAACCCCACTATCAGCTTCGCCTCGGAATTGTATTCCCGTATCCTTGCCAGTGCACTATCACTGAGCAGATAGTCGTGACTGACATCACCCACAAGTGTATTTGCAGGATCGCAGCCAAACTGGCGGTGATACCACCTCACCCCCCGCTCGTGAAAGCTGTCGAAAAAATTCAGGTCCTTGCTGGGCGGGAGACAGATTTCCGGGTGTTCCTCCAGTACCTTGAACAGCCATGTCGTCGCTGTCTTACCCGGGCCGATATAAAAGAATCCAACACGCATAAACTAGCGCCTGTAATCGCCAAGTCGGAAATCATCGGAATATAGTTCGCCGATTACTTCACGCACAGGCTCACTGAACCACTCCCTGCCCGTATCCAATCCACCTCGGTTACTTTTGTTAAGGTGGGGGAGTTCCAATTGCACCCCCCACTCCCATTCAAGAGTCTGAATAAAGTCATTCAGCTCCTCCAGCTTTCCCAGCCTGTCGACCATCAAGCAACCCTGTCTGTCAGTAACAAAATCGCTCTGGGGCATAAAGTGAATGTAGCTGTTTCGATTGTTGCGACAGGAGAGCCAGTTGAGAACAAAACTCTCAAACCCCCCATACCGCTGAATGATTCGCGACAACCTCTGATCGGCAGGGAAGGCAGGCAACCCCCCGTCCTTCAAAAAGCAGTAAGCGGAATAGACCCGCTCATACGGGTTACGAATTACTGAAAACTTGCGGATTGACCGGAATTGGCCCGAATTGATCCTTTGGTAGTCAATACAGCGAACGTGACCAAGCTGACGACCGTATAAGGAATCACAGATGCTACTGCCAGCCGCTTTCGGGATATGAATGAACAGGATCTGTTTGTCGAGAACCTCCCATGGAAGCTGCTGCCGTAGCTGACCCATCAAGTAAAGACGGACCTGACGTCCGACATTCCAATATCGTAGGAAGAGTTCATCTTGCCATGTTGTCGAATTACTCATCATGGGCTTTGGCGATATCGCTCACACACTCTTGAACAGGGTCAAGTTCAACATCATACCCTTCTTCCAGTTTGGGGAAGTCCGCTTGCAACCTGGTTGCCGTAGAGGGAATAAAGGGAATGGCTTTTTCCGCAAACTGACACGCCTCATCGTGTCGCTCCAGCAGGGCCAGCAACATGACCTTGGTGGACAGCGCCGATCCCTGGGGCCGCCATTCGATTACGCGCTGGACCTGGTTGAGCTGTTGCTCATAGCCCCCTTCAGTTGGCAGCAGATACTGATAGACCAGAAGATCTCCATAAGGACCAACAAACGAACTGCTGCGCCAGGCCTGGATCTGCTTAATCCTCTCCTGATCCCAATTTGGATTCATGTAGGCGGTGGCAAAAACATAATAACCACGAAGAACTCCCGCCCCCAGAAAAAGGAAAGTAACAAGCACCGCAACACTGGAGGCTCCCGCTAACAGCCGAGAGCTGACTCTGAAGTAAAAAACTGGTAGCGCAAATGTCAGAACTCCAAGAAACAATACGAGATAATGGAGATACCAAAGAGGGTACTCAACATTGGAAAAGAGAAAGAAAATACCAAGAACCGAAGCTACCCAGAACCATTCGGCGTTTTTGGTAAGACGAAACACCCGAACAGCAAGCCAGAATATAAGTGCCAAAAAGATCCCCAAGCCGATAATGCCCTGCTCGGCGAGGATCATGCTGAAAATATTATGCGAATGTGTCACAAGTGTTCCCGCTCGGGTCGGGTCAGCTACCCTGGAATCCATTCGGAAACTGAAATAAGGGTAGTTGTTGATACCGACGCCGAGCCAGGGTTTTTCAAGTGCTCCTTCCCATACTTTTTCGAGTTCTGTAAGTCGGATTCCAGGATCAGTGGCGCTGCGAGTTGAATCGGCTTTCTCGATTGAGGGCCTGCCAAGGTTCTCCGGCGCCAGATAAGTAAGCCCGTGATCCAGAGGCGTTTGACTGAAGAAAGCCACAACAATGCCAGCACATGCGACCCCCGATGACCGGATCAATCTCCGCCGCAGAAAAACGTCGCTCGTTTTGAATGACACGATAAGAACGGCGATTGCGATAATGGCAAAATATCCCCACACCGTCCGGGTGTCCGTCAGGAAGAGCACAACTCCACCCATCCAAACCAACACAAACTGTAAAGTGAGCCCAAGCCTTTCCTTCAGAGAAAGAAAAATAACTGATACGAGACCAATAGTGACAAAGCACGCCGTCACATTGAACTGATTCAACAGACCCGGCATACGGCTACTGGGCAGCTCCTGAATAGTCAGAAAACGAAGAAGCCCATAAAATTTCGCTACACCGAGAATGGCCTGCAGAACCAACGCAAAAACCATGAGGCTGGCAATCACCTCGATGGTTCCTGCTCGGCCAAAAATTTCCTGCAGCCGTGAAAACCACACAATCGCGAGGCAGCCGATACTCCAATAGACCAGTGCCCATAATGCTGCGGTATTCAGGGAATAGTTGCCATTCAAGTAGGAGGCAAGGATGACGCCACCCCAGACGCACCAAAGGGGCAGCACTGCGGACACACTTCGGTCTTTTCCCATCAGCGCCCATGAAAGAGCACCTCCGCAGACAATCGCAGCCGCCGCAGTAATCTCCTCAAGAAAAAAACCGATGGGAGCAAGATGAAAAGGCACGGAAAAAGCCACGAGCAGAAACAGGCTCATCAGAACCCAGTAGCTGAAACGTTCTATCCGCACGGATCCCCCACTGTTTCAGTCAGACACAAAAAAGGGCGTCAAAATGACGCCCTTCAGGATAGTGAGTCTTCAGGTGTTGCTCAACTGAACTCACTCGCACCCAGTTGGCATGTAGCTTTCGTCCCAGCTGTTGGCGCTACCGGTTCCCACGTCACAGCTCCAGACCCCGCTGGCGGTACGATTCAGAGTGATCGTAGTACCAGAAACGGCAATTGCTGCGTCATTACCCAGAGTTGCGGAGATGCTCACAGCACCACTGTTTTCGTTAACCGAAGGCACACTTGTCATGAGCGTGCTGCTGGTGAAACCGAGGCTTGCCGCATCGCCGGGAACCTGTCCACGGTTCATCGATTCTTCTGTAGCGGTCTTCAATGCCGAAATTTCACCGTACGCCCGATTGACTTGGGTTCGCGCGATATAATCCTGATACTGCGGAATCGCGATCGCCGCCAGAATACCGATGATGGCAACCACGATCATCAGTTCGATGAGCGTGAAGCCCTGCTGTTTGTGATTCATCTGAATCGATTGCATTGGCGCACCTCCTGAGGGTGTTGTCTTTTTGAGTACCGGCATCAGCAATGGACCCTGCCTTTGCCTGCCTTGGACTGAAGTTAGCAGCTCCCATGCCAGTTTTCCTTAAAAAACGAGAACGACCTACAATCAGCCACCTGGAGAGCGGCCTCGTAAACAAGCCACCTCCCCAAAGACGCCAATGTGACACTGTTTGACAAGCTGAGGTGACGCATTACGTCACTGTCATCCCCTTTTCATCACTGGCTGAACACTGAGGCAGGCACTAGACTCTTGGGGCAGTTCAACACAAGACCAGAGAGACCATGGCTTCTGACCCCCAGAACGTAACGCTTACCGGGCTGGCCCGGCGATTTGTGGATGACGGCATCCTGGAAGAGACCGTGGCCCGGGAGGCCTTTGTCCAGGCCAACCAGGACCGCATCCCTCTGATCACCTATCTCATCCAGAACGAGCTCGCCCCCGGTCAGGCGCTGGCGTTCTCGGCCGCTATGGAATTCGGCGTTCCGGTGATGGACCTGAACGCTTTTTCCGCCGACATGATGCCGGAAGGGCTGGTGGACGAGAAGCTGATCCGTGCCCACAGCGTACTGCCGCTGGTCCAGCGCGGAAAGCGGCTGTTCGTCGCCATGGCGGACCCCACCAACCTGCAGGCGCTGGATGAGATCAAGTTCCACACCGGGCTGAGTACCGAAGCAGTTCTGGTGGAAGAAAGCAGTCTCCGTCAGACTATCGACAAGTACATGGAGTCCCAGGACACCTCCATGCAGGATCTGGGCGGGGACTCGGATCTTGAGGATGTGGACTTCGAGAGCGGCGACGAGGAAGAGGGACAGGACAAAAACGCCGTAGACGCCACGGACACCGATGATGCGCCCATCGTCAAATACGTGAACAAGCTGCTGCTCGATGCCATCAAACAGGGCGCCTCAGACGTCCATTTCGAGCCCTATGAGAAGATGTACCGCATCCGCTACCGGTCCGACGGTATCCTGAACGAGGTCGCCAAGCCCTCGATAAAGCTCTCCCACAAGCTGGCGGCGCGCGTAAAGATCATGTCCCAGATGGACATTTCCGAACGCCGGGTGCCCCAGGACGGGCGGATCAAGCTCAAGCTCTCCAAGTCCAAATCGATCGACTTCCGGGTCAACACACTGCCCACGATCTGGGGGGAAAAGATCGTACTGCGGATACTGGACCCAACCGCCGCTCAGATGGGGATCGACCAGCTCGGCTATGAAGAGGACCAGAAGCAGCTCTACCTCGAGGCCCTCAAATCGCCCCAGGGCATGATCCTGGTCACCGGCCCAACCGGTTCCGGTAAGACAGTTTCCCTTTATACCGGTCTGAACATCCTCAACACCCCGGAAGTGAACATCTCCACGGCGGAAGACCCGGCGGAGATCAACCTGGAGGGGATCAACCAGGTCAACGTAAACAACAAGGTAGGTCTGACGTTCGCCGAGGCGCTACGCTCTTTCCTGCGTCAGGACCCGGACATCATCATGGTGGGCGAGATCCGGGACCTGGAGACCGCGAATATCGCCATCAAGGCGGCCCAGACCGGCCACCTGGTCCTTTCCACCCTGCACACCAACAGTGCTGCGGAGACACTGAGCCGGATGATGAACATGGGGGTCGCCTCGTTCAACATCGCCACCTCGGTCAGCCTGATCATTGCCCAGCGGCTGGGGCGCCGCCTGTGCAGCAACTGCAAGCAACCCGCCGACGTTCCCCAGGACATTCTTCTCAAGGAAGGTTTCACACAGGAACAGATTGATACAGGGTTTACGCTTTACAGACCGGTAGGCTGTGATAAATGTAAAAACGGGTATAAGGGCCGGGTAGGCATCCTCGAGGTGGTCCGTATCACCGAGGACATGGAGAGCATGATCATGAACGAGGCCAGCTCCATTGAGCTCGCCCGCCAGGCCCGTAATGAAGGCTTCAACAGCCTGCGCCAGTCCGCGCTCGAGAAGGTGATTCAGGGCGTGACCAGTCTGGAAGAAGCGAACCGTGTAACGAAGGATTAACTCCATGGCGGCCAACGAACAGAAGCTGGACACCTTTACCTGGGAAGGCAAGGACCGCAAGGGCAACAAGACCAGCGGCGAGACCACCGGCGCCTCTCCGGCGCTGGTCAAGGCCCAGTTGCGCAAGCAGGGCATCAAGCCCGGCAAGATCAAGAAAAAGAGCAAGCCGCTTTTCGGTGGCCGGACAAAAATCACGCCCTTTGATATCGCCACCTTCACCCGCCAGATGGCGACCATGATGAAGGCGGGCGTGCCGCTGATCCAGTCCTTTGACATTGTCTCCGACGGCCTTGAGAACAAGGGGCTTCAGGAGCTGATCATCGCCATCCGTAACGACGTGGCTTCGGGTAACAGCTTCGCCAACGCCCTGCGCCAGCACCCGAAGCACTTTGACGACCTCTACTGCAACCTCGTGGATTCAGGTGAAGCCGCTGGTGCACTGGAAAGCATGCTGGACCGGGTCGCGACCTACCTTGAGAAAACCGAGAACCTCAAGCGCAAGGTCCGGAAGGCCATGACCTACCCGATCTCCATCATCATCGTGGCAGTCATCGTTACGGCCATCCTCCTTGTGAAGGTGGTGCCGCAGTTCGAATCCCTGTTCCAGGGCTTTGGCGCGGACCTGCCCGCCTTTACCCAGATGGTGATCGGAATGTCCGAATGGCTCCAGGCCTGGTGGTGGGCCGTGCTGATCGGCATAATCGGTACGGTCTTCGGGTTCCGGACAGCCAAGAAACGGTCCCCGCGCTTTTCCGATGCCGTGGACAAGTACGTGCTCAAGCTCCCTGTTGTGGGCATAATCCTTGACCAGTCCGCCGTAGCCAAGTTCGCGCGGGTTCTTTCCACCACCTTCGCCGCAGGTGTGCCACTGGTCGATGCCCTGGATTCCGTTTCCGGCGCCACCGGCAACGCCGTCTACCGGGATGCCATCCTCCAGGTCAAAGAAGAGGTATCCTCGGGTACGCAGCTGCAGACCGCCATGCGCCAGACCGGCGTCTTCCCGGTGCTCGCCATCCAGCTCACCTCCATTGGTGAGGAATCCGGTAACCTGGACGAGATGCTTGGTAAGGTGGCCGACCACTACGAGGCCGTGGTGGATGACCTGGTCGATAACCTGACCTCGCTCATGGAGCCGGTGATCATGTCCGTTCTGGGCATTCTCGTCGGCGGCCTCATCATCGCCATGTACCTCCCCATCTTCCAGATGGGCTCGGCCATGTAACCCTTTACACCAAGGATCCGGTCTTGCAGAACCTGATACAGATCATTCTCAGTACACCCTGGCTCCTGTGGCCAGCGGTGGTGGGCGTCTCGCTGTGCGTGGGCAGCTTCCTCAATGTGGTGATCCTGCGCCTGCCGCGGATGATGGAACAGGCCTGGCGCCAGGAATGCGAAGCCCTGTTCGCCGAGGAACCTGGCAGGAGCGGCCAAGGCCTCGATTCCGCCCAACCCGGTACTGAGCAGGATACTGATCGCGGCCGTGGCCGCTCCTACGGGCTCTCCTATCCTCGCTCGCATTGCCCGGAATGTGGTAATACGATCCGGGCCATCGACAACATCCCAGTACTCAGCTGGCTCTTCCTGCGCGGGCGCTGCCGGAACTGCGGCACCGGCATCTCCGTGCGCTACCCGGCGATCGAGGCGCTGACGGCAGCGCTTTCAGTGCTTACCGTGCTCATCCTGGGCACCAGCGTCGAGGCACTGATTGCCCTTCCACTCGTTTGGGCACTGCTTGCCCTGACGGTCATCGACCTGGAAACCACCCTGCTTCCGGACAGCATCACCCTCCCACTGCTCTGGGCCGGGCTTGTGGCCAGCGCCCTGGGGCTGGGCCAGGTTGGGCTCGAAGCCGCCTTCTGGGGGGCCGTTGCGGGCTATCTCAGTCTCTGGAGTGTCTACCATCTCTTCCGCCTTCTGACCGGCAAGGAAGGCATGGGCCATGGGGATTTCAAGCTGCTGGCCGCCCTCGGTGCCTGGCTGGGCTGGACCATGCTGCCAGCCATCATTCTGCTCTCCAGCCTTGTGGGTGCCGTGGTGGGCATTGCGATGATTGCCATACGTGGGCATGATCGCAATATTCCGATTCCCTTCGGCCCCTACCTCGCCGCCGCGGGCGTGATCGCGCTCTGGTATGGGCCGGAACTGCTGGATCTGTGGCTGTCCTTGATGAGGGTCTGACATGTTTGTGGTTGGCCTGACCGGAGGCATTGGCAGCGGCAAGAGTACCGTGGCCAATCTCTTCCGTGAGCACGGCATCTTCGTGATTGACGCGGATGATGTATCCCGCGAGGTGGTTGAGCCCGGCGAACCGGCACTGGAAACCATCCGGAGCCACTTTGGCGATGCCGTTCTCCAGCAGGACGGCACCCTGGACCGGGCCGCGCTGCGCAAACGTGTCTTCAACGATGACGGCGAACGCCAGTGGCTGGAGGCCCTGCTGCACCCCCGCATTGCCGAACGCCTGAAGCACTACCTGAGCGAGGCTGACTCGCCCTATCAGATGCTGGTGTCGCCGCTTCTTCTGGAAACCGATCAGCACAGGCTCTGCCAGCACATCGTGGTGGTGGACGTCAGCCACGAGACCCAGATCCAGCGCACCATGAGCCGGGATGACAATGACCGCGCCCAGGTGGAACGCATTATTGCCGCGCAGATGCCCCGGGAGGACCGGCTCAGGGCTGCGGGCAACGTGATCGACAATGACCAGCCGCTGGAGCGCGTGCGCGAGGAGGTCGCGGGCCTGCATCAGCACTTGCTTGCCATCGCTGCCGAGGTTTCCGGGGACACCCTTTCATGAAGGGAAGCGTTGTTACCGGCCTTGCCATCATCCTGCTGTTCCAGCTCGCCGGCCTGGCACTGGAACAGATTCCGGGCATGCCATTGCCCGGACCGATTTCCGGCATGGTACTGTTCTTTCTCTATCTGGTGATCACAGGTGGAGGCTATGAGCCGGAACGCGAAGCGGCCCGCCACCTGCTCAGTCACATGGCGCTGTTCTATATACCGGCCGGCGCGGGCATCGTGACGCTGGGGGCACTGCTCATGGAGCAGGCCCTAGGCATCACACTGGCACTGACCCTGGGCACCCTGATCGCATTCGTGACCACCGCCCATCTCATGCAGTGGCTGAGCCGATGAGCACCCTACTGAACTCGCCCCATTTCGCCATTACCCTGACCCTGCTGGCCTATCTCGCCGGCCATGGCCTGTACCGGATCACCGGCAAGCCCAGCTTCCTTCAGCCCGTGGTTTCCGGCATCGCCCTCGTGGGGGCCACGCTGCTGGTGCTGGATCTCGATTACGGCACCTACATGGAGGGTGCCAGTATCATCCACTTCATGCTTGGCACCGTCACCGTGGCCCTGGGGCTGCCGCTTTACCAGAACCTTGGCCTCATTCGCCGCCACCTGCTGCCCCTGATGGTCACACTGGCCGTAAGCGGCGTTGTGGCAGCGGGCAGCGCCACCGGCCTGCTCTGGCTCACCGGCTCGGACCACGCCACCCTGATGTCCATGGCCACCAAGTCCATCACCACCCCAATGGCGATCTCCGTGACCGAATCCATCGGCGGCTACCCTCCGCTGGCGACCGGATTCGTTATGGTCACCGGCATTCTTGTGGCCGCCTGCGGCGGGCCAGTACTGCGCATCACCGGCGTCACGCACCCCGCCGCCAAAGGCTGCGCCATGGGCATGATCGGCCATGGTGTGGGCACTACCCGAGCCTTTGAAATGGGCTCGGAAACCGGCGCTTTCTCTGCACTCTCAATCGGCCTGATGGGCCTCTACACCGCCATCGGCCTGGGGCTGCTGATGCCGTGAGCTGGATCCGTTCCCTGATCGGCATCAGCTGTCTCGCGTTCGGCAGTCTGGAACCCACCTGGGCCACCCTGGCCCCACCCGCGAAGCCGGAGCCACCGCCCCGGGTGGACATTGAGAAGCTTCCTGCGGACTTCTTCGACTGGGACGGCCCCCGCTACCTGAAACCCAAAGACACCTGGCTCGACCAGGCCGGCCACTGGGTGGTCCGCCGCCGGCGCATCCATTCGCGCCATGTCGAGGCTCTGGGCCAGGGTATTGACCAGACCCTTTCCGGCCAGACCTGGGTGGATCAGGATAACGACAGCTACCTGCGGCTGGGCGCCTTCAACCGCTATACCGAGGACGGGAAAATGGGCTTTGAGCCGGAAGCCCGCTTCAAGCTCGATGTGCCCACCTCTGAAGAAAAATTCCGTATCATTGTGGAAAGCGATGCCAATGATCTGGCCCCTCTTTCCGAGCAGCAGCAGCGGGGTACGCTGACGCCGGAAGAGGCGGATGAGAACAGCTTTACAGCCGGTGCCCTGCGTTTTCTGTCGCCTCTTTCCGAGCGCTGGAACGCCAGCACTGATGTGGGGGCCCGGCTGCACATGCCACTGGAGTTCTTTGCCCGGGCACGCACCTGGTCTGACTGGCAGCTTTCCAGAGAATGGCGGCTGCGCGTGGATCAACGGGTGTTCTGGTACCTCCAGGAAGGCTGGATCTCCCGGTCATGGTTCGGGGTTCACCGCCCGCTTGGCCCCCACTGGCGGTTCCGGGCATCATCAGAGGTGCGCTGGGTCCACCGCAAACGTGGATTCGAGATGGCCCAGATCTTCCGCCTGCAGCGCCGCTACCGCAACCGGCACTTCGTGCGCCTGCGGTTTGGCGTTCTGGGAGACACCTTCAATAACTGGGCCCGCACCGAATACTTCACGGACATGCTCTACCGCAAGCGCCTTCATGATGACTGGCTTTACGGCGAAATCATCCCCTCCCTGCGTTACCGTCGCGAAGAGGACTTCCAGCCTGAAGCCAGCCTGACCTTCCGCATCGAAATGTTCTTCTCAAGCAGCGGAGATCTCCAGTGAACAGCGATTATGGCGTCACGCCCATTGGCACGGTCCGCTCCTGTTTTCCGGACAAATTCGGCGTTCCCCGCCAGCCGTTCCTCTGCCCACACGCCCGGGGCGAGGTGGTTCTCAGCTCCCCCTGGAACACCGAGGAGGCCTTCCGGGGGATCGAGGATTTTTCCCACGTCTGGATCAGCTTTCTGTTCCATCAGGTCCCGGCGGATCAGGCACCCTCAGCACTGGTCAGACCCCCCAGACTCGGCGGTAACACCCGGGTCGGCGTCTTTGCCAGCCGCTCTCCCTTCCGACCCAACCGCCTTGGCCTGTCACTGGTGCGAAACCAGGGCCTCACCCGGCGCCACGGGGAACTGTGTCTGGCGATCAGCGAGATCGATCTGGTGGATGGCACCCCCGTGCTCGACATCAAACCCTTCCTGCCCTGGTGCGATGCCCCGGAAGCGGCCACGGGCGCCTGGGCCAGCGAACCACCGGCCGCCACTCTGCCTGTAAGATTCAGTCCGCAAGCGGAGCACCGATTACAGCAGATCCAGTGGGACTATCCGGAGCTGCGCGATCTCATCCGCGAGGTTCTCAACCAGGACCCACGACCCGCCTACCACCGGGATGATCCGGAACGGCGTTATGCGCTCCGCCTGTACGACCTCGATGTCCATTGGCTGGTAGCGAACGGTACCTGTGTCGTCGAACGCCTTGAAAAGGCGTAATTGTGGAACGGCACCGGTGACACTATCATGAAGCGTTGAGTCACCATGGTCACTGACAGGAGCACTAGCCCCTATGCGATACAACCGACTGATCCGCACCACCTGCCTCGGCGCCGCCCTGTTCACCGCGTTTGCCGGCACAACCCATGCGGACAGCCTGGACCTCAGCCTGAGCAACGATTCCGTTCGGGGTGAATACAGCTTCACCGACGCCAGTGAGGAGCTCGGCGGTGGCGTGGGCTACACCTATCATGACGGCAGCCGCCATCTGGCAACGCTCGATCTGCACGCTCAGGGCCGCACCGCTATCCAGAACATCCCCATGACCGTGGGCCTGGGTGTGCGCAACATGTACTTCGATGACGGCGACCGTGACATCGACGGCGGCGCCACCGCGCCAGGGGTCTTTGCCCGTATGAATATCCCGGAGGTTCCCGGGCTTTCCGTTGGCGGCAGCCTCTACCTCTCCCCATCGATTCTTTCCTACGGGGATGCGGACGGCATGCGCCATACCGACGCCACCGTCAGCTATCGACTGATCCGCAACTCCGAGATCTTTGCCGGCTACCGCTACGTGGGCGCGGATCTCGATACCCGCGGTGACGACGACTACCGCTTTGAGGAAGGCCTGATCGGCGGCATGCGCATCCTCTTCTGAAGAACCCGGAATGGTTCACGGCAGGGCCTCCGGCGCTGGTTTAGACTCGTAGAACAATCGTGTTTTACGGGACCAGCCCGGAGGGTTAGATGCGTACCCGCCTGTTTTATCCCCTGCTCACCCTGAGCGCCCTGGCACTGACCGCCTGCGGCAGTGGGGATCCATCCGTGAGCGATGAGAATTCCTTTGGCGTAAAGCCGCCCCCGGATTTTCAGGATCGCGGCGCGCCCTCGCGCTGCAGTAACACCCGCAGCCTCGACGACAATGAACTGCTGGTGAGTGTCGAGACACCCAGTCCGTCAAGCTCTGACCTCAAGCGTGAGCTCAGCAAAACAACAGATGCGTCATTCCGCGTTGAATCAGTCAACGGAAGTACCTATACATTCAATTCCAGAACGGAGGGTGACGATTACATCCTGACGTTTCCTGATGGAATACCGCAGGATATAGAAGTATTCATAAGGGCAACACTTCCTGATGGTGAACAACACCGTGCACCAATAGCCACGTCCTGCGGTCACGTCTTCGTCAATCCATTCTCGGACCGTCTGATCAGTGACATTGTTAAGGAACTTGATCCAGACGAGATCGATTACATCAACGAATGCAGCAATACACGATGCCCCTATACGATTCGCTGGGCGCCACTGGCCGACAGGATTCAGAACTTTGAAATCAATGCCAGTGCGCTGAATGAACGGGAGGATTTTGCTACTTTTCTCAGGGATGCCCGCAGATACCTCACTCATGACCCAGCTGAATTCAAGGGCGACGAGAACAGTCAGATCAGCGAGACTTTCAACACCGTGCAGTATGGGGTCAGCCTTACCCATGACCTTGAGGACAACAACACTGGTTATTGGGCCTCACATACAACGAGCAGGGCACAGAGTACCAACAGTGAAGGCACGAGCTTCATATATCCCTTCCTGTCCATAAGTGGGGTTGATGCCCCTGATGATATTCCACTCAACTTCGATTTCTCTGCCGCCCGGATCGACTCCCCCTATAAGCGGAGTAGCTGGGGAGTATCGAATCTAGACAGTGTTTTCAGCAGCTACGGTACGGGTACCAACCGCCTCTACCGATACAACAACGGTAACCTGGTGAGTTTCCGCCCACTTTTCCAGACCATTGACACTACCAGTGACGAGAGAACCATCGGCTGGGCACCTAACCCAGACCTTTATGAGGCGAGCTTTAGCGGCACCATGAAGGAACCCTCTGCACTTTTCAGTAGCTATTTCATGGGCGCCCGTGGGATAGAGCTGACTGGAAGTTCAGAGGAAGATTACGAGCGCAGCCACCTACTTGAAGAACAGGCTATAGCTGGAATCGAATTCGACCTTCAGCAGACTGGCAGTTACACAGAACCAACCGAAAATTATGTATTTGCAGGTTTTGAACTGAAAGCGAACCCCAATGACGGCTCTCTTACGTTTGCTCGCGCGACGATTGGTAATTGGGGTTTCAACTCAGGCTCAGGTTCAGGTTCAGAAACAGAAGTAGAAGAGTGGACTATTCCATCTTCACCGATAGCATCCCCGTACAAAGAATTTGAGATAACCAGACAGGATCAATTCGAAACAGTCAATTCCGATGGAAAATTCAAAGGGAACCTGTTCCTCAACTATGACAGTGATTCTCAGGATCCTGGAACTACTCCCAGAGTTCCCAATGGCGCAATAAGCCCGAAAGGAACCTGGATGACGTTCTCAACACGCCGGGATGATCGCAACGACACTGACGCGGGCGACCTTTTGAGAATTGCGCGCCAGGCAGACACCACCGCTGAGATTCAGGACAATACCCAATACCGGGTGACAGGATTCAGTGTTGAAGATACCGGCAGCTCCGAAGCGCTGATCCAGCATGAAAATGCATGTATAGATACCTCAGGTACAGGAGGCCCCAAAATCAACCTCCAGGGTCATAGAACCGACTACGACAGCGGCAGCTCCCAGTTTAATGTGGCCAGGGACTTCGCTCCGGGAACACTTCAGTGCACATTGGATTCAAGCGCCACACCCGGTTTTATGATTAATTCGTGTGATGGCTCTACAGATAGGGAAATCCGTGGTGTCGCCGCAGACAGCGGCGACACCCTCATCATGATCACCAAATCTAACGAATCCGTAGGATTCCTGTTAGGATTCAGGGACGACAGCGTGGAGGGGTGCCCCAACTGATCCGAACTCCAGCCCTCCGCGTAGCTGTATCTAAACCCGGAGGTATTGATGGAATCTCGTCCCGTACCAGCCCTGATTCTGGTGGCCGTTCTTGTGGTAGGTGGTCTGGCCGCCGGCTTTATTGCCAGCCAGGTGGAGTTTGAACGGCCCACGCCGAAGGTTTCCGAACCGCAACTTCTGGACACTGATGCCATCCCAGGATGGGCGACGGCTCCCCTGCCGGACTTCACCCAGTACAGCGTCGTCTCCGAGAAGAAGGACGCCTTCTTCGGCTACCTCTTCCCCCGTATTGCCCTGGCCAACCTGCGGATCCAGGCTGCCCGGGACTACCTGGAACAGCTCAGCAACAAGCCGGAGCTGAACGAGGAAGAACGGAAATGGCTCACCACCCGCGCCACACGCCTGCGGGTTGATGGTGAGACGACAGAGGATCTGGTCAGTGGTCTTGAGCGCCGGATGCACATCATTCCGCCGTCACTGGTACTGGCGCAGGCCGCCAATGAATCCGCCTGGGGCACCAGCCGTTTCGCCACCCAGGGCAACAACCTGTTCGGCCAATGGTGCTTCAACCCCGGCTGCGGCCTGGTCCCGAACAGCCGCCCGGCGGGAATGACCCATGAGGTGGAAGTGTTCAAGTCGCCTTACCGCTCCATCCGGGCCTATCTCACCAACCTCAATCGCCACAACGCCTACCAGAACCTGAGGGAACGCCGGCTTGCATTACTGAACGAGAACCGGTTCCCCGACGGCATCAATCTCGCGGGCGGATTGCAGTCGTATTCCGAACGCGGACAGGCGTACGTGGAAGAAATCCGCAGTATGATCCGCGTCAATAACCTTTCGGATTACGATCAGCGTCAACAGGCGCTGTCAGCGGCAGAGAACCCTCTTGAGAAGCTGGATGCACTGATCAGCGATTACAGGGACCGGTTCAGCAACTGAGATAACAGCTGTTCACTGAAAAATTGGCAGGGCGCACTGCCAATGTATAATGGCGTCCGTCGCGAGTAACCCATTCACCGGACAGACGGTCGCCAACATGCTGGATTTCCTTCCTGCACCGCTCAAGGGCACACTCTGTGTTCTGCTGATCCTTCTCAGCACCCTGGTTCTGTACCCCCTTCTGCTCCTGCTTGCCATCCTCAAGCTGATCATTCCGATCACGCCGGTACGCAAGCTGTGCACACGGGGGCTCAATGCCATCGCCTTCGTCTGGATCGAGAACAACGGGCTGTTCATGCGCCTGCTCAACCGCATCGAGTGGGACGTTGAGCTCAATGCCAACCTGAGCCGGAACCAGTGGTACTTCGTCACCTGCAACCACCAGTCCTGGGCGGACATCCTGGTAACCCAGGTGGTGCTCAACCGTCGTATCCCTCTCATGAAGTTCTTCCTGAAGAAGGAGCTCATCTGGGTACCACTGCTCGGCATTGCCTGGTGGGCTCTGGATTTTCCCTTCATGAAGCGCTATACGCAGCAGCAGCTCATGAAAAAGCCCCATCTGAGGGGCAAAGACCTGGAGACCACCCGCAAAGCCTGTGAGAAGTTCGAGTACACGCCGGTTGCGGTATTCAACTTCATGGAAGGCACCCGTTTCACCCCGGCAAAGCATGAGCAGCAGAACTCCCCCTACCGCAACCTGCTCAAGCCCCGCTCCGGTGGCACCGGTTTTGTGCTGGGCGCCATGGGCAACCTGATGAGCATCATGCTCGACATCACCATCGTCTATCCAGATGGCCCGGGTGGCATCTGGGACTATCTCAGCGGGCGCACACGCCGTGTGATCATACGGGTTGATGAGAAGCGGATTCCGGAGCAGTTCCTGGGGCGGGATTACCAGAACGACCGCGAGTTCCGGATCGAGTTCCAGAAGTGGATCAGCGAGCTATGGAACAACAAGGATGAGCTGATTGACCGGATGAAGGAACAGGAAACCGCGGATCCATCCTGACGCCACTCATCCAGAACTCCCATACGAAAAAGCCCCGCCGGAGCGGGGCTTTTCTGTTTTCAGTGCCGACCCCATGGGGCCGGCAGGGGATCAACGGCGCCCAGCACGGCGCAGAGCGCTTGGCGTGTAATCCCGGAGCTGACGCTCAATGCCGAAGGTATAGGGATCTTCCATCTCATTGGTCAGACCCAGCACCAGATAGCGGCCGTTGAGCGTGTCATACAGTGTCTCAAAGGCGTACCACGGCACTTTCTGATCGTAGTACTGCATGGCATGCCCTTCAGCCACACGCCAGAGTTCGCCACGGCCGTCGTAATGGTCAACGACTGCTGCGCCCCAGGTGTCCTCATCGATATAGAAATCACGCTTGGCGTAGATGTGGCGCTCGTCGTCCTTGAGGGTAGCAGTCACATGCCATACCCGATGCAGCTCATAGCGAGCGTGATCCTGGTTGATGTGGCCTGCCTCAAGCAGCTCATCATAGCTCAGGGACGGGTCGTCCAGCCGGTAGCCGTTATAGGGAATGTACATCTCCTTCTTCCCTTTCAGCTCCCAGTTGTACCGGTCCGGTGCGCCATTGAACATGTCGAGGTTGTCCGAGGTACGCTGGCCATCCGAAGCTGTACCCGGCCCGTCATAGGCCACCTGTGGTGCGCGGCGCACCCGGCGTTGACCCGCGTTGTACACCCAGGCCCGGCGCGGCTCCTTCACCTGGTTGATGGTCTCGTGCACAAGCAGCACGTTCCCGGCCAGGCGTGAAGGTGAGCGGATCGCCTGCTTGAAGTAGAACAGGACGTTGGAATCTTCGCTCGGGTCATAGTCCTGAAGCGATGTTCTCCAGGCGAATTCCTCATCAAAATGAATCGGCGTAAAGGCCCCATTTTCCTGGGGTACCGCCTGGTGGACATTCCGCTTTACGGCCCCACCCCGATACCGGGTTGTATGGTTCCAGATCACCTGAAGACCATTCTCCGGAATCGGGAAAGGCACAGCGGTATCGAAGTTCTCCAGACCGTTACCGCCCTCAACCAGGGTGGTGTTGGTGGCGTTTTTCTTCGCCTTCTCATAGATGCGTTCGGGCAGAGCCGCCGTCCGGCGGGTCTTATAGACCGGCATCTTGTAGTCTTCGTACTCGTTGATCATCTTCACCTGCCCCGGTGTCAGACGATCCTTGTACTCGTCCACATTGCTCTGGTCGATCACGAACAGCGGCTCGTCCTCCGGGAAGGGATCCAGGTAATGGTTCCCCTCAAAGTTGTCCGGCGGCGTCGTCAGCCCGCCATCCCAAGCCGGGATCTCATCGCCATTGCCAGCTTTCTTGGCACCGATGGGCGTAAGCTCGTTGCCCAGCTTCGCGGCCTCCTCCTCGGAGACCGCGCCCAGAGCCGGTGCGGCTGCCAGCGCCAGGGAGACAATGCTCCCTGTCAGTACGTTCTTTCGAAAATTCATCGCTCGTCTACCTCGCTAGACGTTGGTGGTACAGCTTTATTTCTTCACACACTCTCACGGATCAGAACGAATACGTCACGCTGGCCGTGATGTTGTCCCGGTCCTCACGGGTGTTGTAATCACCACCAAAGTAGTTGGTGTAGTTGATCGCCGCTTCGTAGTTGTTGCGGTACTCGGCCGCCAGACCCAGACCAACCGCCTTATTGCCCTCGTTGAAGGCCCCGCCCGGTGCTGGCGCATAGCCGTTCACATCGTGCGACCAGGAAAGCGACGGCTTGAGCGTCGCGCCCATGAAGGCGTTGTTGTAGGTCAGCGTGCCGCGCATGCGATAGCCCCAGGAGAAGTCACTCACGAAACCATCGTTAGTGCAGTTACTGGGGTTGATGTTATAGAAACTATTTTCAGGCGAACCAGTCACATCTATGGTCGGACTATCACAAGCAAACGCCCCCTCTTCATAATCGCTAACTCCATAGATGCCGGAACGCCCATATCGCGCTTCAGACTTCGAGGGAAGATCGTGAACATACGTCATGCCCACCTCACCGACGAAACTAAGCCGACTCGCCCCAAGAACACGATCAAAGAACTTGATGAATGTCGCTTGAGCTTGGGACACCTTGTGCCGGTCATGGCCACGAATGGTTTCACCCAGAGGTGCCTGCCCTCCCGCTTCCTGGAGGCGTTGCTCGTAAAGCTTCGAAACTTTTGCCGCATCCTGAGCCGCTTGCTGATACTCAGCAGCGAGGGCATTCTGACCATTAGCTGCGAACGTCTGAGCTTGCTGAGCAAGCTGCCCCTGTACCGCAGGCGTTATGCCACCATTAAGTAGATCAAACGCATTCCATTGAAGAGGCATATTCTCTCGGAAGCTGTACTCAGCACCGATCGACCAACCACCTGGGACGTTTGTGTTCATACTGATTCCAAAGAGCTTGATATCTTCTGGGTAATCAGCGTAATAGTCGGGCAGAATACTGCCAGCCTGTATCTCCTGCTGAGTTCTAAGCTTGCCGCTTATGTAGGGCAACCGACTGTCATAACGTACGTGATAAAGGCCAAATTCGGTATTGCCTAACTCTGGTGAATACCACCGCAAGGCAACACCAAACTGGTCATCACCATCAGGCTCATTGTTAGCAATACGATTGATCACTTGAGGCCCACTATCGGGGAAATTCTTCTGAGAGACAGCTCCACTTGGATAAATCGGCCCACAATCATTCGCAGTGAAGTCATTTGTTGAAAAGAAGGTCCCGCAATCCTCAAGACGCGTCTCATCCCAGTCGAACTGCGCATAGGCCTCGACAGTTATATTCTGTGTCAGACCAATCGACGTGTAGAGCGCCTCAACCGGCAGTAACGCGTCCCGGATTTCAGCCCCCGGCGCCCGGATAGCACTGACGTTGATCGGGTTGGTGGCGTTGATACCGCCCTGAATGAAGGTACTCTCACCCCAGTTGATGACCTGGTTCCCGTAACGAACCGTGACGGGCACTTCGCCGACATTCCAGTCCGTCCATACATAGGCGTCCAGAAACTCACCGCCCGAAGCATCGTCCTTACCGCCTTCACTGAGCGGATACTCGAAGTCATCATCCTTGGTCTTGAAATCGTACCAGTACCTGCCGCGCACAAAGGTCCCGACACTGGACAGATACTCCCCACGCGGCGCGTAGTTCATGTAGAGCTCACTCGTGCCACTGACCCGCTCCGAGTAGGTATCTCCGGACTCGAAGTTCTGGTTGCCGTCGTCGTAGTTTGTAGTAGACGCCCCAGTCGTGGAGCCTGCTGGAATCCCCAGGTTTCCCTGACCAATCAGGTCTTTGTTCTGGCTCTCAACCCGCCAGCCGGCCGCAGCCGTCAGACTGGTGTCAAACGCCCCTTCCACTTCACCGTAGTTAAACGTAAAGGCACCCGCCGGAGCCGACATACCCGCCGCGATGGCGACGGCGAGGGGAAGGCGAGCTCGCTTCTGCCACTGTTGTGTTCTTTTTGTCATTGAAACGCTTCTCCGTTATCACTGAATCGCTACCCGGGTAATGGAATTACCACAAGTTCACATGCAATATAGACACAAAATCACAGTTCCACCAACTTTCCGGTGGCTGATTTTGTGTTTCGTGGAGTGCTTCACGGAATTGCAATAAATCACACGCGCAGACTGATCCAAGAGGCAATTTTATGCACGACCCTTCCATCTACATCACCGCCGCCCGCCGCACCCCGATGGGCGGCTTCCTTGGGGCACTCTCCCCTCTCAGCAGTCCTGCCCTGGGCGCCGAAGCCGTTCGTGCCGTCCTCGCGGACTCGGGGCTCAGCGCAGATGCTGTCGAGGAAGTGGTGATGGGCAATGTGTTGCCTGCAGGCACTGGTCAGGGCCCAGCTCGCCAGGCAGCGAGGGACGGCGGCCTGCCGGACAGCGCCGGGGCCACGACCGTCAACAAGCTCTGCGGCTCCGGCATGAAGGCCACCATGTTCGGGCATGACCTGATCCGGGCCGGCAGTGCGGAGGTGGTTCTGACCGGTGGCATGGAGAGCATGTCCAATGCACCCTACCTTCTGACCGACGCCCGCCGGGGTTACCGCATGGGCCCCGGCCAGTCCCCTCAGGACCATATGTTCATGGACGGACTGCAGGATGCGGAGACCGATCGCCTCATGGGTGAGTTCGCCCAGGAGACGGCGGATCGGCTGGGCTATTCCCGGGAGGCCATGGACGCCTTCGCGATCCGCTCTCTGGAGCGGGCCAACGCCGCCATCGACAATGGCTGGCTGGACGCTGAGATGGTTCCGATCACCCAGACCGACCGCAAGGGCAATGAAACGACCGTCAGTAACGACGAGCAGCCCGGCCAGGCCAATATTGACCGGATCCCCTCCATGCGCCCGGCCTTTGCGAAGGACGGCACCATTACCGCGGCCAACGCCTCCTCCATCTCGGACGGTGCCTCAGCGCTCATGCTGATGAGCGAAGCGGCCATGGAGCGCCATGGCTCGCAGCCGCTGGCGCGCATCCTCGGGCATGCCACCTTCTCCCGCCACCCCTCCGAATTCACTCTGGCGCCGGTGGGTGCGATCCAGCGCCTTCTGGAGCGCACCGGCTGGTCAACCCAGGATGTGGACCTCTACGAGATCAATGAGGCATTTGCGGTGGTGTCCATGATCGCGATGGATGATCTGGGGCTGGCCCCGGAGAAGGTGAACATCCACGGCGGCGCCTGCGCCCAGGGTCACCCCATCGGGTCCACCGGCTCGCGTCTGATCGTATCCCTGATCCACGCGCTGAGGCGCACCGGCGGTCGAAGGGGCATAGCCTCACTGTGCATCGGTGGCGGCGAGGCCACGGCCGTGGCCATCGAGCTGTGCGACTGAGCGTGTCAGGCTTTGTGGGGCAGTTCCAGGTAATCGTGGGACTGCATCTCCAGCAGACGTGATTCAGTGCGCTCGAACTCGAACGCCAGGTTGCTCCCGGTGTAGAGATCCGGGATCGGCGCTTCGGCGGAGATGATCAGCTTGACGCAGCGGTCGTAGAACTCATCCACAAGGTTGATGAAGCGACGGGCGCGGTCGTCCGAGTCCGCGCCCATCACCGGTACGTTCGAGAGAACGACGGCGTGGAACTCCCGGGCCAGCTCGATGTAGTCGTTCTGGCTTCGGGGCCCGTCACAGAGCTCCTGAAAGTCGAACCAGACCACGTCATCGGCATGGCGCCGCGCATGGATCAGACGCCCGTTGATCTCCAGATCCTGCCCCTGGTCACCACCGGTCAGCGCCAGCTCTTCATAGCTCTTGAGCAGGCTCTCTTCCGCCTCCGGCCCCAGCGGGGTGTGGAACAGCTGGGCCTGCTCCAGGGTCCGCAGCCGATAGTCCACCCCACCGTCGATGTTCAACACCTTCGTGTAGCGGTTGAGCAGGTCAATGGCCGGTAGGAAGCGGGCGCGCTGGAGGCCGTTCCAGTACAGGCCGTCCGGCTCAATGTTGGAGGTGCAGACCAGGGTCACGCCCCGGTGGAAGAGCCCATCGAGCAGGTTCGCCAGAATCATGGCGTCTCCGATTTCGGAGACGAAGAACTCATCAAAACAGATGACCCGGCACTCGGCCGCGAACCGTTCGGCGATGGTGTCCAGCGGATCGCTGTAACCCTCCAGCTCCGCCAGTTCCCGGTGGACCCGCTGCATGAAGCGGTGGAAGTGGACCCGCAGTTTGCGTTCGAACGGCAATGAGTCGTAGAAAAGGTCCATCATGTAGGTCTTGCCGCGACCAACCCCACCCCAGAAATACAGCCCGGTGACCGGTTCCTCACGCCCACGCCGGAGCTTGCGCATCAGCCGTTTGCCAGCCCGGTTACGCCCAGCCTCGGCGGCCACAAGCTTCTCATACAGGGACTGGAGGTTCTGGATAGCGGTCTCCTGGGCGCTGTCGCGCTGGAAGCCGGCGTGATCCTGATCCTCGCGGTAGCGGGCCAGCGGCCCCGCGGATGGTGTTGCGTCACTGGCGCTCATGCGTGCCTCACGACTGCCATTTGAGGAGGGCATTATCCGGATTTTTGCGCCGCCCTCAAAATCCCACTATGGTCGGGACTGTTGCCGGGGCGCGCTTTGTCATACCATGATCGCGTTACGGCTGGTCACAGACCAGCGCCTTCCAGGCAACAGAAGGATCGTACTATGGAGTCCATGCTCGCTGTCGGTATTGCGGCATTGGTGATCGGCCTCGCTCTGGGCTGGGTTATTGCACGCTCAACAGGCGGACGCAATGTGCGCCAACGCCGGCTCGCCCAGCAGCTCGACGCGCTTCAGAACGAGCACACCCGCTATCAGGCGCAGGTGAATGAACACTTCATGGAGACGGCGGAACTCTTCCGGCGGCTCAATGATTCCTATCGGGAAGTGCATGAGCACCTTGCCAAGGGGGCTTCACGCCTGTGCACAGAAACCGATGCCCGCGAAGAGCTGGAGCAGGTCCAGCGTGACCACCAGCTGAGCTACAAGGGCCCCACTGACGATGAGGGCGGCGTGGAGCCTCCGCGGGATTATGCCCCGCGCAACACGCGCAACGACAACGGCATGCTCTCTGAGGATTTCGGCCTTAAGAAAGAAGCGTCGGAAAACGGCAGCCGCAGCTCAGCCACCTGAGCCCGGCTACGCCGGACTCGGGTCCTCGATGAAGCGGTGCTCAATACCGTGAGCCTCGGCGAGTGCCGCACCCAGTGCCTGCACTCCGTCCCGCTCCGTGGCGTGGTGCCCCGCCGCAAAGTAGTGAAGCCCCTGCTCCCGAGCGCTGTGGACCGTCGGCTCCGAGATCTCGCCGGAAAGATAGGCATCCGCCCCGAGAGCGGCAGCCCGGTCAATCATGCCCTGGGCACCGCCACTGCACCAGGCCATCCGCCGGATCAGCTCCGGGCCGCCTTCAACAGGCAGCGGCGCCCGCTCAAGGCGCGACTCCAGCCGTGAAGCCAGCGCCTGCGGTGTCATCGGTTCATCCAGATTTCCCGCCCACATCAGCTCGCAGGGGTCGTCCGAAACCGGCGCGCCATCGGAAGCGCCCAGTGTGCGCGCCAGGCAAGCGTTGTTGCCCATGGTCCGGTGCGCATCCAGCGGCAGGTGATAGGCGACCAGCGAAACGTTGTTGCTGAGAAGATGCTCGATCCGCCGCTGCTTCATACCCCGGATGCACGGATCCTCGCCCTTCCAGAAATAGCCGTGATGCACCAGCACCATGTCGGCGCCAGCCTCAATCGCCTGCTCCAGGAAGCGCTGGCTGGCGGTTACTCCGGAGATGACCGTACGCACGCGGTCACGCCCTTCCACCTGGAGGCCATTGGGGCAGTAGTCCCGGAACAGCTCCGGACGCAGCCACTGGTCCATGGTCGCGACAAGTTCATCCCGCCGTGGTGCGCTCATGCCGTCACCTCGCCACTGTTGAGAATGTCATCAAGGGCGGTCAGCAGCGCCGTCATCTCATCGCCCGTACCGATGGTAATCCGCAGATACTGCTCGATCCGTGGTTTATCAAAGTGGCGCACAATGATGTGACGCTCACGCAACTGCGCCGCCAGCTCAGCGCCACTGACCGCCGGATGGCGGCAGAAAACGAAATTCGCTCTGGAGGGCACCACCTCGAAACCCAACGCTTCCAGGCCAGCATTGAGCCGTTCACGCTGCTCGATGACCGCCTGTTGCCCGGCCCGGAACCCCGCCTCATCCCGGAAAGCCGCAATGGCACCGGCCTGCGCCAGCCGATCCAGGGTATAGGAATTGAAGCTGTTCTTGATCCGCTCCAGCCCCTCGATCAGGTGCTGCTGCCCCAGTGCATACCCTACCCTGAGCCCGGCCAGTGAGCGGGACTTGGACAGGGTCTGTGTCACCAGCAGGTTGGGATGATCCGGGATCAGCCGGGCAGCGCTCTCACCGCCGAAATCCACATAGGCCTCGTCGATTACCACCACCCGGTCCGGGTTGGCCACGAGAATACGCTCGACGGATTCCAGATCCAGGAAACGCCCGGTGGGCGCGTTGGGATTCGGGAAGATCACACCACCGTTGGGCGGCTGGAAGGCCTCCACCGGGATCCGCAGCTGCTCATCCAGCGCCACGGTGCGGCTCTCCAGACCGTAGAGCCCGCAGTAGACGGGGTAGAAGCTGTAACTGATGTCCGGGAACAGCACCGGCTCGCCCGACCGGAACAGGCCCTGGAAGATGAACGCCAGCACCTCATCGGAGCCGTTCGCCGGGAACACCTGTGAGACCTCCAGACCGAACCAGTCCGCGATGGCCTGGCGCAGCTGCGTGGCGTCCGGATCCGGGTACAGGCGGAGACGCTCATCCGCGGCCTCGCGGATTGCCTGCGTGACCGCCTCACCGGGCCCGAACGGATGTTCGTTGGTATTGAGCTTGACCAGATTGGTCATCTGCGGCTGCTCACCCGGTACATAGGGGGTGAGCTGCTGCAGCCGTTCGTTCCAGAACCGGCTCATGGTCGCTCCTCAGTCGCGGATACGGTATTCGGCCGAGCGTGCGTGCGCCGTCAGCCCCTCGCCCCGGGCCAGCACGGAGGCACAGCGGGCGGCGCGATCCGCGCCTGCCGCCGAGAAGTGCACCACGGAGGAGCGTTTCTGGAAGTCATAGACGCCCAGAGGGGACGAAAAGCGGGCAGTGCCACTGGTGGGCAGTACGTGGTTGGGGCCCGCGCAGTAATCCCCCATCACCTCGGCTGCCCAGGAGCCCATGAAGATGGCGCCCGCGTGGCGGATCTGGGGCAGCAGTGCCTCCGGATCGGCGAGCGACAGCTCAAGGTGTTCAGGAGCCACAAGGTTGCTTACCCGGGCCGCCTCTTCCAGAGAGGCGCACTGGATCAGTATGCCGCGATCGGCCAGCGACTGGCGGATGATCTCCGCCCGCTCCATCTCCGGCAGCATGCGCGCCATACTCGCCTCAACCCGTGCGATGTAATCCGCATCCGGCGAGACCAGGATCGCCTGGGCCTGCTCGTCGTGCTCGGCTTGGGAGAACAGGTCCATGGCGACCCAGTCCGGGTCCGTATGGCCGTCAGCGATCACCAGGATCTCGGAGGGACCGGCGACCATGTCGATGCCCACGCGCCCGAAGACCTCGCGCTTGGCCTCGGCCACGTAGATATTACCCGGCCCCACGATCTTGTCCACCGCCGGCACCGTTTCGGTGCCGTAGGCCAGTGCCGCCACCGCCTGGGCGCCACCCAGGGTGTAGATGCGGTCGATGCCGGCTACCCGAGCAGCGGCCAGTACCAGGTCATTCAGCTCGCCGCCCGGCGCCGGCACCACCATGACAATCTCCTCGACGCCCGCCACCTTCGCCGGGATGGCGTTCATCAGTACCGAGGAGGGATAGGCCGCCTTACCACCGGGCACATAGAGGCCGGCACGGTCCACTGGCAGTACCCGCTGGCCAAGGCGGGTACCGTCCGCTTCCTCATAGGACCAGTCCTGCGGCAGCTGCTCGCGGTGGTAGCGCCGGATCCGGTCAGCAGCCGTTTCCAGCGCCTGGAACTGCTCATCCGTGATGGCGTGCATGGCGGCGTCGATGCGCTCGCGCGGCACTTCCAGTTCGTTCACGGACGCCACGCTGAGCTTATCCAGCTTCGCGGTGTATTCCAGCACCGCGGCATCGCCTTCCTGGCGCACCCGTTTCAGGATCTCGGCCACGGTCTGGCGCACGCTGGTGTCGACGCCTTCCTCCCACTCGGTATGGCGGCGCAGCGCCACCTCGAAGTCCGGGTCAGCGGTATTGAGCCGGTTAATGGACAGTTCACTCATGCCTTTACTCTCACTGCGTCTGCCTGCGGGCGACGGCCTCGCCCATGCGATCCAGGATCGGCTGGATCCGTGCGTGCTTCATCTTCATGGAGGCACGGCTGACCACGACCCGGGAACTGATGTCCGCGATGGTCTCGCGCGGCTCCAGGCCGTTCGCCTTCAGGGTGTTGCCGGTATCAACAATATCCACGATCTCATCCGCCAACCCCAGAAGCGGCGCCAGCTCCATGGCGCCGTAGAGCTTGATGATGTCCGCCTGTTTGCCCTGGGCCGCGTAGTACTCCCGTGCCAGGCGGGTGAACTTGGTGGCCACGCGCACACGGCCCTCGGGCACGGCCTGGCCGGCCACGCCTGCGGTCATAAGGCGGCACCTGGCAATAGCGAGATCCAGCGGCTCGTAGAGGCCGTCACCGCCGTGCTCCATGAGCACATCCTTACCGGCCACGCCCATGTCCGCTCCCCCGTACTGCACGTAGGTGGGCACATCCGTGGCGCGGATGATCAGCAACCGCACGCCCGGCACGGTGGTTTCAAAGACCAGCTTACGGCTTTTCTCCGGGTCCTCTTCGGGCTCAATACCCGCCCCGGCGAGCAGCGGCAGTGTCTCTTCCAGAATACGGCCCTTGGAAAGGGCAATGGTCAGCTGTTCCGACATAGTCCCGTCAGTGTCTGCGGAGGTCACGAGGGCATCCGGCGGATGGTGGCGCCGAGCAGCTGGAGCTTCTCCTCGATGCACTCGTAACCCCGGTCAATGTGATAGATACGGTCGACCATGGTCTCGCCCTCAGCCACCAGTCCGGCAATCACCAGACTGGCTGAGGCACGCAGGTCCGTGGCCATCACCGGCGCGGCGGTGAGCCGGTCAACGCCACGCACGATGGCAGTGTTGCCTTCCAGGCCGATATCCGCGCCCATGCGGATCAGCTCCTGGACGTGCATGAAGCGGTTTTCGAAAACCGTTTCCGTCACCGACCCGATGCCGTCGGCCACTGCGTTCATGGCCACGAACTGGGCCTGCATGTCCGTCGGGAAGGCCGGATAGGGAGCCGTCCGCAGGTTGACCGCCCTGGGGCGCTGCCCGTGCATGTTGAGTTCAATCCAGTCGGCCCCGGTGTTCACCTCAGCCCCAGCTTCCCTCAGCTTGATCAGCACGGCCTCCAGGATGTCCTCACGGGTGTCCTTGAGCAGCACATGGCCTTTGGTTGCGGCAGCCGCCGTGAGATAGGTGCCGGTCTCGACACGGTCCGGAAGCACATCATAGTGACAGGGGTTCAGCCGCTCCACGCCGTGGATCTCGATGGTAGCTGTTCCCTGCCCGCGCACATCCGCACCCATGGCATTGAGGCAGTCGGCAAGATCCACCACCTCCGGCTCACGCGCCGCATTTTCGAGAATGGTGACACCATCCGCCAGCGCCGCCGCCATCATCAGGTTCTCGGTGCCCGTGACGGTGACCGTATCAAGAAAGATATGGGCCCCCTTGAGCCGCTGCGGCGCATAGGCGTGGATGTAGCCACTGTCGACCTGGATCTCGGCGCCCATCTGCTCCAGCCCCTGAAGATGCAGGTTGACCGGGCGGGTACCGATGGCACAGCCACCGGGCAGCGATACATGGGCCTCGCCGAAGTGGGCCACCATGGGCCCCAGCACAAGGATGGAGGCCCGCATGGTCTTGACCAGCTCATAGGGCGCGGTGAGGTTGTTGATGGTGGTCGAATCCACCTCAACGCTCATGCGCTCGTCGATCATGAGCTCAACCCCCATGTGACCGAGCAGCTCGATCATGGTGGTCACGTCGTGCAGGTGCGGCAGGTTGCCCACGCTCACCTTGCCGTCCGCCAGCAGGGTTGAAGCCAGTATCGGCAGGGCCGAGTTCTTGGCGCCGGAGATCCGGATCTCGCCGTGCAGCGGCTGGCCGCCCTGAATCAGCAGTTTGTCCACGTTATGCTCCCGGGGCTCTGGGCCGCCTTCACTGACTCTGGCGCGCCTGCCATTCCTGCGGCGTCATGGCGCGGATGGTCAGGGCATGGATTGTGCCTTCCGCCAGCAGATCCTCGAGCTCCCCGTAGATCAGCTGCTGGCGCTTCACGCGGTTGAGATCGGCGAAGCGCTCGCCAACAGCGACAACCAGGAAACGGTTACCGTCGTTCTGAACCTCAATCTCGCACTCCGGCAGCGCTTCCACGAGCCGTTTCTGAACATCTTCAGCCTGCATCCAAACTCCCGTTGTCTCCGGCGGTTACTGTCGCCGACGCGGACACCGCGCCGGGGGCGCGATTATAGCCCAGATGGCGGGTGCTTGACACGTTGCGTGCGGGGCAGTCGACGCTTACCCGTTGCCCTTCTGCTGGTCAACGGCATCTTCAAGGCCCTCAATGTCGCCCACATCGGCGGACCATTCGTCGATAACCCTGCTCACGTTGCCCTCAGCGGCCCGCATTTCCTGTTCAAACCGGTCGCGGAAGGCCAGCCCCATGTTGATGCCCTCAACAATGACGTTCTCGACCTGCCAGTTGCCGTCATCCGGCTCATACATGGAGTAGGCCACGCCATAGCGCTCACCGGAGTTGGTGATGATGGAGAGATTCACCGTGGCACGGTCCTCATGGCGGGGATTGATCTTGACGCTGTCGACTTCCAGCTCAAAATCGCTGCTGTCGATGCTGACCGCGGCGCCACCATAGGCGTCGTAAAGACTGCGGCGGAAGGCCCGCACGAACTCATCGCGCTCCTCCGGGCTCGCCTGCCGCGCATACTTGCCCATGATCCGGGCAGCCACGCGCCGGAAGGCCACAAACTCACCCAGGGCGTCATCCATGGCCTCATAGAAAGCTTCGCGGTCCGAGTTATAGAGCTCACGGATTTCATTCAGCTGATCCACGAGGCGGATGCTGTTCTCGCGCACGTACTCCCGCAGCTGTTCCTCCTTGGACTGGGCCGTGGCCAAGGGCGCTGCCAGCAGCGCGATGATGAAACCCACCAGCAGGGTAATGGGGGTCAGGGTTCGGATTCTGTTCACTGCGTCCTCCTGTGTGCTGCAGCGGTACCGCCACGCTCAGCGTGGCCTGGCAATGCGTCGACGGATCAGTGTCTCAATACTCATTGCCGACTGTGTATCCTCGATATAGTCATTATCCGAGAGCGTTTCCGGGTGGCCTCCGGGGGAGATCTCAATATACTGCTCGCCGAGAAGCCCTGCGGTCATGATGATGGCGACGCTGTCGATGGCCAGGTGATCGAGGCTCTGATCAATGCGCATCCGTACCTTTGCCCGGTAACCACGCGCATTCAATTGTACGTCAGCCACTTCGCCCACGGTCACCCCGGCCAGCGCAACACGGGCACCCGGTTTCAGTGTGCCAGCATCCGCGAACTCGGCGTAGAGGGTGTAGTGCTCGCCGTTATCCGCCCGCTCACTGCCGCCGGGCGGCGCCAGCCACCCCGTGGCCAGCAGCAGTGCCAGCGTGGCCACACTGCCCAGGGCAAAGAACACCAGACGCTGCATGTGCAATGGAATCGTCTCTCCTGCCCGGCCTCCCGGATCATCCTGCCGGCTCCCCGGCTGTACGAAGATCCGGCCAGCCGATACAGTACGACGCCAATCTGCTGCCCACAACCCACGGAGCCTTACATCATGGTCACTGCCCTGCTCGCGGTGCTGCTCGGTCTGACCCTGCTGATCTGGAGCGCTGACCAGTTCATCACCGGCGCCATCGACAGTGCCCGGCGCCTGGGTATGAGCCCGATGCTGATCGGCCTGACGCTGGTGGCCTTCGGCACCTCGGCCCCGGAGGTGCTGGTCTCGGTGGTCGCCGCCATCACGGACGCCGGCGACATTGCCGTGGGCAACGCCATCGGCTCGAACATCGCCAACCTGGGGCTGGTGCTGGGCATTACCGCCCTTCTGGCACCGGTGGCGCTGGCCCGCCCCACCCGGCGCATCGAGCTGCCCCTGCTCGCCATCGTGACCATTGGCACCTGGCTGCTGTTCCAGGACGATCACCTGAGCGCCTGGGATGGCCTGTTCATGCTCGGCATCCTGGCCGTGGCCTTCACCCTGCTGGTGCGCTATGGCCAGGCCGCCAGCATGCTGGCCGAGGAGATGCCGGAACCCCACGAGAACCGCTCAACCGGCTTTCTGAGCCTGCAGATAACCGGCGGGCTTATCCTGCTTCTGGCCAGCTCGCGGCTGCTGGTCTGGGGCGCGGTTGAACTGGCGCTGACGCTGGGCGTGAGCGAGCTGGTGGTGGGCCTGACCGTGGTCGCCGTGGGCACCAGCCTGCCCGAGCTCGCCGCCAGCATCGCCAGCGCTCTCAAGGGGCGTCACGATATGGTCATGGGTAACCTGATCGGCTCCAATCTGTTCAATCTTCTGCTGGTGCTGGCGGTGCCCGCGCTGGTCGCCGGCATCCCGCTGAACAGCGATGCCATCACCCGGGACTACGGGGCCATGGTGGCGGTCACCCTTCTGCTGGCGGGGCTGGCCATCGTCTACCACCGCCAGGGGCGGCTGAGCCGGATCGGAGGTGGTATACTGCTGGCATTCTACATCGGCTACGTTGCCCTTCTGGTAACCGGTGATACGCCGGTGCCGGCGGCAACGCTGTCAGCACTCTGAGGAGAACCATGGCGCCTTCGGACGCACTCAAGGAATCGGCCCGCCGCACCATCACCCTGGAGCGCGATGCCATCGACGCCCTGCTGCCGCGCATCGACGAGCAGTTCAGTCATGCCTGCGAGCTCATCCTGCAGTGCAAGGGGCGCGTGGTGGTCACCGGCATGGGCAAATCCGGCCATATCGGTACCAAGATCGCGGCGACCCTGGCCAGCACCGGCACGCCCGCTTTTTTTGTGCATCCCGGGGAAGCCAGCCACGGTGATCTGGGCATGATCACCGGGGAGGATGTGGTCATCGCCATCTCCAACTCCGGCAGCACCGGCGAACTGGTCACCATCCTGCCGCTGATCAAGCGCAAGGGCGCCTCGCTGATCAGCATGACCGGCAAAGCCGACTCCCAGCTGGCCCGCCAGGCCCATGCCAATCTGGATATTGCCGTGGAGCAGGAAGCCTGCCCCATGAACCTGGCGCCAACCTCTTCCACCACGGTCACACTGGTCATGGGCGATGCCCTGGCGGTCGCACTGCTGGAAGCGCGCGGTTTCGGGGCCGAGGACTTCGCCTTCTACCATCCCGGCGGCTCGCTCGGGCGGCGGCTGCTGCTCAAGGTCTCGGACCTCATGCACACCGGCGACGCCCTGCCACGCGTGACCCAGCAGACGCCCCTGGGTGAGGCCCTGCTGGAAGTCTCACGCAAGGGACTGGGCATGACCGCCGTGGTGGACGACGGCGACCGGGTCATCGGCATCTTCACTGACGGTGACCTGCGCCGGACCCTGGATCAGGGCGTGGACATCCACAGCACCCCCATCGGGGACGTCATGACCAGCCACTGCCGCACCGCGCGCGAGGATATCCTCGCGGCCGAAGCCCTGAAGATCATGGAGGACAACAAGATCAACGGCCTGCTGGTGACCAGCGGCGAGGGGCGCCTGGTGGGGGCCCTCAACATGCACGACCTGCTGCGCGCGGGCGTGGTCTAGGAGAACGGAATGACGGCACCCCTGAACGAGCGCGGCGCCACGATCCAGCTGCTGGCCATGGACGTGGACGGCGTTCTGACCGACGGCAGCCTCTACTTTGCCGCCAGCGGCGATGAACTCAAGGCCTTCAGCATCCTCGACGGTCAGGGCCTGCGGCTGATCCAGAAGCAGGGGTTGATCACCGCCTTCATCACGGGCCGTACATCGCCACTGACAGAGGCCAGAGCCAGAAACCTCGACATCGGTTATCTGATCCAGGGCCGCACGGACAAACTGACCGCACTGCGCGAACTCTCTGAACGGACCTCGATACCGTTGGACGCCATTGCCTATGTCGGCGATGACCTGCCCGATCTTGCCGCCATCGAGGCAGCAGGCATCGGCATCAGCGTGCCCAACGGCTGCGCCGCGGTGCGCGGGTCGGCGGACTGGTGCACCACTGCCCCCGGCGGCAGTGGTGCCATCCGCGAGGTCTGCGAATGGCTTCTGGCGTGTCGCGGGGTCCTGGATCAACTGGTTGACGGGTACCGTGCGCCATGAAACTGCCCGACTGGATGCTGCTGGCCTGGCTGAGGGACCGCTCCATTGCCCTCTGGGGCATTGTCGGCGTCGTGCTCCTGGGCCTCGCCCTGCTGGTGCTCCAGGAGGATGACCCGATCCGCGACACCACGGCCACCGACCTGCGCGGCCCACAGAAGCCGGATGGCTTCGTGGTCAACGCCACCTTCCGCGCCTTCGACAGTGAAGGCCGCCTCAAGTCACGCATCCGCACCCGCCGGGCTGAACAGTTCCAGGATGAGAACCGGGTCACCATGGAGCGCCCCCGTGCCATGCTCATGGCCCGCAACGGCGGCGCTCCCTGGTTCGTGCGTTCACGTACCGGGCTTTACCGGCCAGATGTGGCCAAACTCATGCTTGAGAAGGATGTCCGGGCCCGCCACAGCAGCACCGAGCGCGGGGATGTGCTGATCCTCAGCGAACGGATGACGCTGGATAACAACGAACGGATTGTGCAGACTGATGCGCCGGTGACCCTGATCGACCGCAGCAGCGTGACCCATGCCGTCGGCATGACGGGGTGGATCGACGAACGCGCGGTCAGGCTCGAGAATGATGTCCGCAGCCGGTACTTCAACCGCTGACGCACAGGAGACACAGCCTGCTCATGACCAACCCGGCACGCACCCGAAACGCCTGGCGGTTTCTGGCAGGGCTGCTTCTGAGCAGCCTGTCACTGCCCCTGTATGCGTTCAATCTGGATTCCGACAAGCCCATCCGGGTTGAATCCGACAATGCCCGCCTGGATGACCAGGAAGGAACCGCCACCTATACCGGCAGTGTCCGGGTTACCCAGGGCGAAGCCCTTCTGACGGCGGACAGAGTGGTTCTCTACAGGGGCGGGGCCCAGAGCCTTAACCGGATGGTAGCCACCGGCGACCCCGCCACCTACGAACAACCGGAAACCGAACAGGGCCCGGCCGTCTACGCCGAGGGCCGGACCATCATCTACCGGGCCGACGAAGAACGCATCACCTTTGAGAACGAGGCCTTCATCCGGCAGCAGGGCGACACCTTCCGGGGCAACCGGATCGTGTACGACGTGGCCGAAAGGGTGGTCACCGCCTCCAGCTCCGAGGACGACGCGGATGACCGGGTTGAAATGACCATCCAGCCCGGCCGCGACAGCGGCAACGACAACAGCAACTGAGCGGACCCCATGGCGAGACTGGAAGCGCTGAACCTGGCCAAGAGTTACCGCCGCCACCCGGTGGTGATGGACGTTTCCCTCAGCATCCAGAGTGGTCAGATCGCCGGGCTGCTCGGGCCCAATGGCGCCGGCAAGACCACCTGTTTCTACATGATCGTGGGCCTGGTTCCCCATGACCGGGGCCGCATCCGCATCGATGACCGCGACATCACCCACCTGCCCATGCACGGCCGCGCCCGTGCCGGTATCGGCTATCTGCCACAGGAAGCCTCGGTCTTCCGGCGCCTGACCGTGGCGCAGAACCTGATGGCGATCCTGCAGACCCGCAGCGACCTCACAAAGGCCCAACGTGAGGAACGCATGGAGTCACTCCTGCGTGAGTTCCACATCAGCCACATCCGCAACAGCCTGGGCATGAGCCTTTCCGGCGGTGAGCGCCGCCGCGCCGAGATCGCCCGTGCGCTGGCGGTGGAGCCGGCCTTCATCCTGCTGGACGAACCCTTCGCCGGCGTGGACCCGATCTCGGTCAGCGACATCAAGCAGATCGTGCGCCAGGTGCGTGACCGGGGCATCGGTGTCCTGATCACCGACCACAACGTGCGCGAGACGCTCGACATCTGCGAAACCGCCTATATCGTCAGCGAAGGCCACATCATCGCCTCCGGCACCTCCGAGGACATCCTCGCTAACCAGCAGGTCAAGGAAGTCTATCTGGGCGACGAATTCCGTCTGTGACACGGTCCTCCCAAAACCGTTGTCGCCCTGCCCAATTGGCCTGTACACTCAATTCAAAAGACATTAAGCAAAATCCCTGCCGGCCTGCCACAGGGTCGGATTAAGGTTACGTAAATGCGGGACAATCGGTAACGGGAAAGCAGTCGATGGTCATGAAAGCGTCCCTGCAGCTGAAGATGGGCCAGCAGCTCACAATGACGCCCCAGCTTCAGCAGGCAATACGGTTACTCCAGCTCTCCACACTCGACCTGCAGCAGGAGATCCAGCAGCAGCTGGAATCCAATCCCATGCTTGAAACCGCCGAGGAAGCCGAAGCGGAAGCTGAAGCCGGGACTGACGACAGCGAAACCGCTGACACCAGTGAACACAGTGACAGCAGGGAAGATGGCCGCGAATCCGGTGAGTCAGAGGGATCGCAGGAAGACGAATCACGGGAAACCGCCGGCGCCGAGCCCGAGAGCTGGGAGAACGAGAACTGGCAGGACAACAGCGAAATCCCCGACAACCTGCCCGTGGACACCGCCTGGGACGACGTCTACCAGACCGCACCCGCCACGCCCGCCAGCTCACGCCCCGAGGATGAAGGCGGCGAATCGGATTTTGAGAGCCGCAACAGCCGTGGCGAGACTCTCCAGGATCACCTGCACTGGCAGCTCAACCTCACCCCCATGTCCGAGCGCGACCGCGCCATTGCCCACGCCCTGGTGGATGGCATCGACGATACCGGTTATCTGACCCAGAGCCTCGAAGAGATCCACCAGGGTCTGAGCGCGCCGGACGATGAGGATCCACTGGAGATGGACGAGGTCGAAGCGGTCCTGCACCGGCTGCAGCACTTCGACCCGCCCGGGGTGGCCGCCCGGGACCTGCGCGAGTGCCTGCTGATCCAGCTCAATCAGCTTCCCACGGACACTCCCTGGCTCAAGCAGGCACGGCTGGTGATCAGCCACTACATCCAGCTGCTCGGCAGCCGTGACTACCGCCAGCTGATGCGCCGCAGCCGGCTCAGCGAAGCGCAGCTCAAGGAGGTCCTGGGGCTGATCCAGAGCCTGCACCCACGCCCCGGGGATGCCATCGGCGAGGAAGAAACCGAATACGTGGTCCCGGACGTGATCGTCACCCGCCAGGAAGGGCGCTGGAAGATCGAACTCAACCCGGAGATCGCGCCCCGGCTGCAGGTGAACAGCCTCTATGCGTCACTCATCCGCCAGTCCGACAGCAGCAGGGACAACACCTATCTGCGCGACCAGCTTCAGGAGGCCAAGTGGTTCATCAAGAGCCTTCAGAGCCGTAACGAAACCCTGTTGAAAGTCGCCTCCCAGATCGTCGATCATCAGCAGAGGTTCTTTGAAGAGGGCGAGGAAGCGATGAAGCCGCTGATCCTCTCCGAAATCGCCCAGGCGGTGGAAATGCACGAGTCCACCATATCCCGCGTCACCACCCAGAAGTACATGCACACCCCGCGGGGCATTTACGAACTGAAGTATTTCTTTTCCAGCCACGTGAGCACGGACGAAGGCGGCGAGTGCTCGTCCACAGCCATCCGTGCCATGATCCGCAAACTCATCAATGAGGAGGAAAGCCGAAAACCGCTGAGCGACAACCGTATAGCGACTATACTCAGTGATCAGGGCATCAATGTGGCACGCCGCACGGTGGCGAAATACCGCGAGGCGATGCACATTCCACCCTCGAACGAACGCAAACGTCTCGTCTAGAGGGTCTGACGCCTGTATGATGGCCACCTTCCGGTGGCCGGGCCGAACCGGAAACAGGAGCGGACTATGCAACTCAACATTTCAGGTCACCACATCGAGCTGACTGAAGCCCTCAAGGACTATGTCCGGAGCAAGATGGACAAACTTGAGCGACACACCGACCAGATCAGCAACACCCAGGTGACGCTGTCGGTGGTCAAACAGCGACAGACCGCCGAAGCCACGCTCCATGTAACCGGGGGCGAAATCAACGCCAAGGCCCAGCACGACGATATGTACGCGGCGATCGATCAGCTTGTGGACAAGCTTGACCGGCAAATTCTCAAACATAAGGAAAAGCAGGTGGAACGCATGCACGGTGCGGCCACCCGCTGATCCCAAGCGGTATCCATGGTCCATTCATCACTGTCCATTGAATCCATCCTTGCCCCGGAACTGGCCCTCTGCGGTGTTCCGGGGACCAGCAAGAAACGCATCCTCGAGACCATTGCCGAAAGGGTGGCCCTGCACTACCCGGAGCTTGAGGAGAACCAGATCTTCAACAATCTGGTGGCGCGGGAGCGCCTCGGCAGCACCGGCATCGGACAGGGCATCGCCATTCCGCACTGCCGGCTCGAGGACTGCAAGCGCGTGGTGGGCGCGCTGCTGACGCTGGATGAACCCATCAACTTCGATGCCATCGACAGTGAGCCGGTGGATCTGCTGTTCGTGCTCCTGGTGCCGCAGAATGCCACCAGTGAGCACCTTGAGCTGCTCAGCCAGCTGGCGGAGAAGTTCAATGACCGCGGCCTGTGCCGGCGCCTGCGCCAGTGCCAGGACTCGCAGGAACTCTATGACCTGATTGTCGCCAGCGAAAAGGCATCGCCGTAACGCCGACCCATCCAGCCAGCGGGAGATCGGGCTGTGAAACTGACCATCGTGAGCGGCCGCTCGGGCTCCGGCAAGAGCACAGCGCTCCATGTGCTGGAAGACCTCGGCTACTACTGCATCGACAACCTGCCCATCGGACTGCTGCAGCCGCTGACGCGCAAGGCGCTGGAATCGGACGAGCAGCAGAGCGACATCGCCGTCAGCATTGACGCCCGCAATCTCTCCGCGGACATTGCCGATTTCGAGAACCTCTACCGCCAGCTCCAGCACCCGGACCTGAGGGTGGAGGTCATCTATCTGGACGCGGCGGACAGCATGCTGCTGCAGCGCTTCCACGCGACCCGCCGCAAGCACCCCCTGAGCACACCGGGGCGCTCGCTGTCCGAGGCCATCCAGGACGAGAAAGCCCTGCTGGAACCCATCGCACGGCTGGCGGACCTGCACATCGACACCACCGAACGCTCCATGTACGAGCTGCGCGACATGGTACGCGAGCGGATCGTGGGGCGGGACGAACAGCAGATGGCCCTTCTGATCCAGTCGTTCGGCTACAAGCACGGGGTGCCCATCGACTCGGATTTCGTCTTCGATGTGCGCTGCCTGCCCAATCCCTTCTGGGACGAATCCCTGCGCGGCTATACCGGGCTGGATGCCCCGATCCGTGAATACCTGACCGGCCAGCCCGGCACCACGACCCTGCTCGAGGATATCAAGGGGTTCCTGGACCGCTGGTTGCCGGAATTCCACACGGTGAACCGCTCCTACATGACAATCTCCATCGGCTGCACCGGCGGCCAGCACCGCTCGGTCTACATGGCCGAGGAGCTGGCGGCGCACCTGCGCCAGGCCTTCAGCACCGTCCAGGTCCGGCACACGGAACTGCCCCACGCGCAACCGACGCCCTGAACACAGCGGAAACCCAATGATCCGAGAATCCATCACCATCATCAACAAACTGGGCCTGCATGCCCGCGCCGCCGCCAAACTTGTAAGCTGCGCCGAACAGTTTGAAAGCAGTATCCAGCTGGGGCGTGACGGGCGGGAAGTGGACGGCAAGAGCATCATGTCGGTGATGATGCTGGCAGCCAGCTGTGGCACGGACATTGACCTGATCATCGAGGGCGCGGACGAGACCGACGCCCGGGACGCGCTGGTGGAACTGATCAACAACCGTTTTGACGAGGACGAATGAGCGACGCTGATACCCCAGGGCAACCGCAGGAAGAGCTGCCCAGCAAAAGCCAGGCGAAACGCGAGATGCATGAGCTGCGCGATCTGGCGGCGGCCCTGGCCGCCCTGCCCGAGGAGCGCATCCACCAGCTGCCCGCCTCCAGCGCCCTCATTGAAGGACTCCTGGAAGTCCGGCACCTGCCGGAAGGCGACCCGCGCCGTCGCCAGACCCTCTACCTGGGCCGCCAGATCCTCGAGGAGGACGAGCAGGCCCTGCGCCGGGCCGCGGCCGGACAGACCGCCGGCACCCCGGAGCACACCCGCCGCCTGCACATGGCTGAACGCTGGCGTGAGCGCCTGATCCATGAAGGCAAGCCGGCGCTGACCGAGTTCATGGACCGTTACCCGCAGACCGATGTCCAGCACCTGCGCCAGCTGATCCGTAATGCGGCCAGGCAGTCGGACAGCGGGGACCGCAACAGCCCGCGGCGACGTCTCTACCGCTACCTGCGTGAGCGCATTGACGAGGGCGAGCAGCTGTAGGAGATCGCTTACACGGTGTATGGGCGATGTCCTATTTCCCCGGAAACGGATCTGACTAGAATAGGCAGTCGCAGGGACGCAATGCGGTGCAGGAGGCACCTGGTCAAAGGGACGGACAGCGCCCAGGGAGTCGGGCAGGGCCGGTGCAGTTCGGGTGGCAGGGAAGCCGCCCGTCTGGACCACCTCAATCACCCCGCACCGTCATCTCCGGTTCTGTTCTGTTCCCTCCCCAATCGCGAACAGACAGGAGCACATCACGATGAAAGGAATCGTTTCCGCAACCACCCGCCTGCTGGCGCTCACCCTGGTTCTGGCGGTCACGCCGGCCATGGCACAGGATGCCGCGGAAGAGACCGAAACGGTCAACGTCAATACCGCCAGCGCGGAAGTCCTCGCCGAGGCCCTCCATGGTGTTGGCCCGGCCAAGGCGGACGCCATTGTCTCATGGCGCAAGGAGCAGGGTGAATTCACCACCCCCGAGCACCTTGAGGAAGTGGACGGCATCGGCCCGGCCACCGTCAGTGACAACCGGGAGAAGATCCGCCTCGACTAGAGGCGCCGATGCTCCCATACCGGGATGGCGCTGCGGGTTCTGGCCAGCTGGTCGCGGTCCAGGACCGCACTGACCACACCCGGCCCATCCTCGGAGCGCTCGGCAACCACGCTGCCCCAGGGATCAATGATCATGGAGTGGCCCCAGGTCTGCCGGCGCTCATCATGCTGCCCGCCCTGATTGGGGGCACAGATCCAGACCTGATCCTCAATCGCCCGGGCCCGCAGAAGCGGCTCCCAGTGCGCCTCACCGGTCCGGTGGGTGAAGGCGGACGGCACCACCACCCATTCCGCACCTGCCTCCCTCAGCCGGCGGTAAAGCTCCGGAAAGCGCAGGTCATAGCAGATGCTGATGCCGAGCCGTCCTGCCGGAGTATCCACAGTCACCACCTCATCGCCGGGTTCGAACAGATCCGACTCCTGATAGCGGCCCTGGGAATCCCCCACCATGGCATCAAACAGATGGATCTTGTCATAGCGGGCCACCCGCTCGCCCTGATCGTTCCAGACCATGCACGCGGCGCGCACACGGCCATCGGGCACCACGGTGCCATCCGGACGGGTGCCCATGGGCAGGGAACCGGCCACGATCCAGAGGCCCAGGCGTGCGGCCTCGCGACCCACAAAGGACTGGATGGAGCCGTCCTCCCCGCGCGCCTCGGACTGCCCCAGCTCGGCCAGCCGTCGGTTCTGGAAGGCCGCGAAATTCTCTGGAAGCACCGCTACGCGAGCCCCGTCCTCAGCCGCCTGCTCAAGCAGCTCGCGGGCGCGCACCAGATTCTGTTCCACCTCGAAACCACTCACCATCTGAATGGCCGCTACCGATACGGATGCCGTCATCGCTTGATCTCCCCTGCAGGCCTTTCGGGGGCTTCCACACCCACCTCGGGCCGTTCATAGCTTTCCAGATCCGACTCCGTGTCAAACAGATTGCGGAGTTCAACCTCCGGGTTGCTCCAGGTGCCCTCCACGGTGTAGGTGGCACTGGTAACCCGACTCAGGATACCCCCAAACACCTTATCGAGCACGAAAAGCGCACCTCCAATGGGGGGCGCATAGCCGAACAGAACCGCCGCCAGAGGAAGATTCTGGGTAACCGGCAGCACCACCACCAGGCGCATATCGAGTGCCTCACTGATCAGATCCGCCTCGCCGCTCATACGGAAACCGCCGGAGGGCGCCTGGATCGACACAGCCGGATCAAAGATCAGGCGACCCTCGTGGATCAGCACTTCCCCTTCGATATGGTCGAACGGAATTCCGGACTCATAGACGTCCGAAAAATCCAGCTGCAGGCGCCGCCAGAGCGTATCCGTGTTCAGCAGGCCAAAAACCCGGAACACACGCGCCCCCTCAATGTCCTGATCAATGATGCCATCCTCAAGCCGGAAGTCCATGGCCGCGCGCAGACCGGACAGGCTGAAATCCGTGGGTCCGCCGGGCCAGGCCATGTTCAGTGAGGCCTCGGTCCGCTGGCTGCTGATCGGAACCATGGTTCGACCGATCAGCGCTTCGAGCCCTTTGAGATCACCGCCATCCAGGGTGCCAGAAAATTCGGTGACACCACTGTTGGCCGTCGGCTGCCAGGTCAGATTCCCATCCACGACCAGATCCCCCATGGTAAATGCCAGTGGATCCACGCGGATACGGCTGCCATCCGGCACCAGCATCAGCGACAGATCCGTCAGCCGACGGTCGCCGACAACAAGACGGCCGATGCGTATACCCATGTCGGGCCAGTCCCGGGCCCCACTGCTCAGTGTGCCACTGTCCAGCTCTGGCGCTTCCCCGCCGTCAGGCGCCGTTTCCGGAAGCACCAGATGATCGAGATCCACCGCCAGTGCCCGCTCACCGCCATTCCCGACGGTGCCACTGATCCAGTCCGAATCCAGTCGCACCTGCCAACCGCCCCGCAAGTCAGCCTCCGCCAGGATGCGAAGCGGTGACAGAGCCCAGTTACTGAAACGCGGCTCACCAATACCCAGCTCGACCCTGAGCGGAGGCAGGTCAAACCTTTCCGGCGCAGCGCCCTGGCCAGCAGCCGCCTCTTCCCCTGCCGGAACGTCAGCCATGGCCCGCCACCACTGCTTCAGGTCAGCCCCCGGCAGATTACCGGTGATGCTGAGCACCGGCTCTTTCGGAAGCTCCGTGCGGCGCACACCCAGACCAATGCGCCCGCGCTCCACGACCCCGTCACGCACCACCAACCGGAACGCACCCAGTGGCTCCCAGTCCCCCTCAATGCGCACGGCCTCCGAATCCGCACCACCGAAGTCAACCTGGGTTGTCAGACTGTGGTCATCACCGGCTTCCTTGCTGAACGGTGCCGGCCAGTCCAGAACGAGGCCCGCAAGATCGCCATCCAGCCGCAGGGAAGGGCCCTCCGTGGGCCGAAAGGCCGCACTGTAGTCGAGCCGGCCGCTTACCCTGGGAAGTGGCTCTCCCAGCCACTCCGCCAGCCCTGGCACCGCCAGACGCCCCTGCTGGCGGAAGACCGGGGCCTGCTTCGGACCATCGCGGACCTGCAGCGTCACCGGCTCGCCCATGAAGCGCGCATCCAGGTCCGTATTGCCGAATCCGTCATCCGTGGAGAACCGGATGGGCCCGTTCACATCCCGCCACTCAAGCGCTGCCGGAGCGAAGCGCACGTGACCATCGGACAGGGCAAACCGGAGATCCATCTTTGGATCCCGCGCCTGCCCCGGCCACAGGCTGAGCGACAGGTCGACATGGCTGGAGCCGGTCACACGGAGGTCGCCCAGCCAGTCACCGGCAACCTCTGCGAGGGGGCTGTTGCGCCACTGCTCCGTAAGCAGCTCGCCATCGCGACGGGCCGCGGTATCCACATCCACGCGCAGCCCTTCCCCATCCTCACCCGTTACCCGGATCTGACTGGGCTCAAGCTCAACACCGGCCACCACACCTTCATCCAGCCGGATATGGCCCTCGTCACCCTGCACCCGCACCTGCCCGGCAGCGCCCTCCAGTGCTGGCCACTCAGGATCGTAGGTCAGCTCAGTATCCCGGAAGCGGTACGCCATACTGGAGGTGAAGGCACGATCACGGGCAGTTTCATCGGCATCATCACCTCCGATATCCCCATGACCGTAATACCACCCACGGGTCACGGTGCCCCTGCCTACGGCCTCGGTAAGGAAGGAATAGAGTTCCGGAGGCACCCGTTTCCGGGGTATAAAGCGGCCCAGCATGCCGGTTCTGCCGCCAGCAATGCCGACCCGCAGTGACAGCGTATCCGTGCTGCCTTCATGCAGCCGCAGCCGGAATCCACCGGAGGCATCCATACCCTCATGCCGCCCGACAAGACGCCGTGCGGCCACCTCCCAGCCATCACTGCGACGTGACCAGTGGATGCGACCGGCAAGGCGCTGGAAACGCCAGTCCGTGTGGAACAGCTCCGGGAATCCGATACGGGCCGGGCCGGATTCAAGGGTCACTCGACCTTGCCGGGGGCCGGTCTCAAGGTAGCCGTCCAGCCCGCTGCCAGAAGGGGCCCCTTCGACAGCCGCCACAGCAATATCCTTGAAAGCACCCCGCAGCCGCCAGTCGCCGTCGTCGGGGACGGTGATTTCAAGATGCTCCATCAGGCCTGTGGGATCATGGCCGGCCAGGCGCTCCTGCTCTTCTTTCGGCAACAGGCCGCTGTGGCGCACCAGCGAGCTGGCCGCCCCCAGATCCAGGCCCTGTGCGGCCACAGTCAGGCCAGCACTGGTGCGTTCCGCTCGGGCGGAGAACGCGCCGGCTTCCTGTTCGCCCCAGCGAAAGGCCGAGCCGCGCGTCTCCAGAAGCCAGCCCGCGTCCGTGTGCCGCCACAGCAGATCCGCGCTCAGATCCCTGAGCTGGGCCACAGGAGCCACTGGCGATGCCAGACCGAGCTCAGGTAGCCGCAATGACATCCTTACGCGCTGGAGCTGGGCCCGCCTGAACTTCAGCCAGGTCTCGGCCCGGGCATTGAGCGACTCAACAGCCAGCCCCCGCCATTCATAGGGGGTAAGCAGGTTATTGAAAATGCCGGCGGAGTCCAGATCCAGGAAGAGGTCCCCAGTAAACCCGCTGCTCAGAAGGTGCCGGCCCTCCAGAGCAAAGGCGCCGATGCGCCGGCGGTCATCGCCGCCCCCGACCAGGTGCCCACTGGCGGAAAACAGACCGTCCTCAAAGCGCACGTCCATTGCCGGAACACTGAGTGATACAGGCTCCCCGGAAGTCGGCTCGACGCGCAGTCGCAGATCCGTCAGCGTCACAACGGGATCGGACAGAAGCCGCCCCGCCTGATCGATCCATTCGCCCAGATGACCATCCAGTGCAGCCAGCGCATCCGACGCGGCATCCGCCGGCCCCCGGGGCTCGTCGCCACTTTCGGATGGCTGCCATAGGCCGGCAACGGCGACCCCGCCATCAGACTGCTGCACCAGTGTCGCCTCGGCACCACTGGCACGGAGTTCGCGGAACACCAGGCGCAGACGCACCAGCGAGGCCCAGCTGTCGAGGCGCATTTTCAGCTGCCCCAGTGAAGCATCCGCCCGGCCCTTCTCTCCGACCGCCATTTCCCCAACCCGGAGAACGGGATCCAGCCCCTGCCAGTCACCACTCAGGTCACTGAGATGCACAGGCCTGCCCAGCACCTGAGTCAGCGCTGTTTCTATCTCGGCTTCAAAATGATGGAGATTCGCCATGACCTGGCGGCCCAGGCCGACGTAGAGCGCGGCAAGCATCAGCAGCGTCAGGGCGCTGATCCAGACGACCGTTACCAGACGGTTGAGTAGTGCCCACAGCACCGGGCGGACACCCCCCGATGCGGCCCTGTTCATAAACCGCAACCCCGGGGCAGACAGGCTGTGGCGCTAGAGCAGGACCACATCGTACTGCTCCTGGCTGTAGACGAGCTCAACTTGGAATTTGATGGTCTTGCCGATGAAGGTCTCGAGGTCCGCAACGTTATCCGAATCCTCGTCCAGAAGACGGTCGATCACGCTCTGCGAGGCCATCACCAGCAGCCCCTCCACATCGTAGGCACGATTGACCCGCATGATCTCGCGAAAAATCTCATAGCAGACCGTCTCCGGTGTCTTGAGAAAGCCTCGTCCATTGCAGACCGGGCAGGGTTCGCACAGCAGCTGCCCCAGGCTCTCGGTGGTGCGCTTGCGGGTCATCTCCACCAGCCCCAGCTCGGAAACGCCGGTGATCTTGGTCCGGGCATGATCCCGCTCCAGCATCTTCTCGAGCATGCGCAGCACCTGGCGCTGGTGCTCCAGGTCGGCCATGTCGATGAAATCGATAATGATGATGCCGCCGAGGTTACGCAGTCGCAGCTGGCGGCTGATGGCGCGGGCCGCCTCCAGGTTGGTCTTGAAGATGGTCTCTTCGAGATTGCGGTGACCGACAAAGGCGCCGGTATTCACATCGATGGTGGTCATGGCCTCAGTCTGGTCAATCAGCGCATGACCGCCGGATTTGAGCTGCACATGTCGGCTCAGCGCCTTCTGGATCTCATCCTCGACACTGTAAAGATCGAACAGAGGGCGCTCGCCGGGATAGAACTCGATCATTTCACGCAGCTGCTCGACAAACCGGTCCGCGAACGCCAGCAGTTTCTCGCAGCTTTCCCGCGAATCGATACGGATCTTCTCCGTCTGGACCCGCACCAGGTCCCGCACCGTCCGGATGAACAGCGGCAGATCCTCGTAGATCACCCCCGGGGCCTGAACATCACGGGCGCCTTCCATGATGGACGTGGACAGGCGGTTGAGGTAGTCCATGTCCCGCCGGATATCGTCCTCACCCACACTTTCGGCGGCAGTACGGACAATGTAGCCTCCGGCATCCAGCTCATAGTCCCGCGCCACCGACTGGATCAGATCACGCAGACGTTTTCTCTCGGTTTCATCCTCGATTCGCTGCGAAATCCCAATATGGGACATGGCCGGCATGTAGACCAGATAGCGCGACGGGATGGAGAGGTGAGTGGTCAGGCGTGCGCCCTTGGTGCCAATCGGGTCCTTGGTCACCTGCACGATGATCGACTGACCCTCACGCAGCAGCGAACGGATGTCCGGAACGGTGCGTGGCGCGCTGCTGTCGCTGTCACCACCGAGTTCGGCCACATCCGAGGCATGAATGAATGCAGCCCGCTCCAGCCCGATATCCACAAAGGCTGCCTCCATGCCCGGAAGCACCCGTACCACCTTACCCTTGTAGATATTGCCAACAATGCCCTTGTTGCGGGTCCGCTCCACATAGGCTTCCTGGAGCATCCCGTTTTCCACCAGCGCCACCCGGGTCTCGACGGGGGTAACGTTGATCAGGATCTCTTCACTCATCAGACGTCACCCACCACTGATGCACGGGCTGATCCACCTGATGCAGCAGGTCTGTGACCGCCTCCAGAGGCAGCCCCACCACAGCGGTATAGCTGCCGGACAGCTCTGAGACCAGCGCTGCCCCTCGCCCCTGGACCGCGAAGGCTCCGGCCTTGTCCATTGGTTCGCCTGTCGCCACATAGTTATCAATCTCGGCGCTGGACAGCGGGCGCAGCCGTACCCGTGAGGCAACCACCCGTTCACGGACAGCGTGGGGTCCGGTCAGCGCCACACCGCTCATCACCTGGTGCTCGCGCCCGGACAGGCGTGCCAGCATGGCCCGGGCTTCCCCGGCATTGGCGGGCTTGCCCAGTATGCGGCCGTCCATGACCACGGTTGTATCCGCGCCCAGGAAAAGGCGTCCGGCATCATGCCACCCCGCCTGACAGGTCAGAGCCTTCTGCCTGGCCATCCGCAGCACGTACAGATCCGGTGCCTCATGCTGGCCGGGCGTTTCATCGATATCGACCGGGGCAACCTCATGCCGGATCCCGATCTGATCCAGAAGCTCACGGCGGCGCGGTGATGCGGAGGCCAGTACCAGTGACTGGAAGGCTGGGCTGCTCATTCGTTTTACTCCAGCTTACGATTCACGAAATCCCAGAAGCCCCGGAAGACCGGCCATATGAGACCACTGGTAACCGCGGGAAGCAGATAGTCAAATCCGCCGCCCGCCTGCCCCAGCAACTGGTGCAGGAAATGCACCACCATGTGCGCCAGGCCGATCATGAGAAAAACCACGAGCGACTGCTGCGCCAGGGGGAACAGCTTCAGCCGCTGATGGGCGGCCAGCACCATTAAGGCGATCAGGGCCATGGCCAGCGCATTCATACCCAGAATATCCGCCCGCAGCACATCCACAAGCAACCCCAGACACCAGGCCAGCACAATGCCGAAGGTCTGTGGCGCACGCAGCACCCAGTAGACCACAACCAGCCCGATCCATTCCGGCCGCCAGTGCCCGATCTGCTGCGGGAACAGCGAGATGGTGCCAACCAGGGCAACAAGAGCACTCAGGATAGCCACCGGGTAACTGACCGAACGGTGCTCCATGCTCAGTCCTCCTCCCCAGTCGCCGGTGATGGCGTGTCCCCGCCGCTGACCGAGCCACCGCTGAACACCACCAGCACCTGGCTGCTGCTGTTGAGCTTGGCCATGGGGCGGGCCTCAACCCGGGCAAAGGGCTCGCCCGGGTCGTGTTTGATGCTGTTGATCCGCGCCACCGGATACCCCTGGGGGAAACGTCCGCCCAGCCCGGAGCTGACCAGCAGATCCCCCACCTCGACATCGGCGGTATCCGGCACATGAGCAAGTTCCATGCGATCATGCTCCCCTGTGCCGAACATGATCGCACGCAGCCCATTACGGTTGATCTCCACGGGAACCGCATGACTGTTGTCGGAAATCAGGATGGCGCGGGAGGCGTGGGCACTGGTATGCACAATCTGCCCCATGAGGCCATGGGCATCGAGCACCGCCTGACCTTTGCTCAGCCCATCGGACTCGCCCTTGTTCAGGATGATCTCATGGGTCAGTGGGTCCGGTGTCACGCCGACCACATCGGCAACGAGCACCCTGTCATCCAGCTGTTCAGAAGCGTTCAGGAGTTCCCGCAGGCGGGCATTCTCCGCGGCAAGGGCGGTGTAGCGCTGGGCGCGGCGCTCCAGCACAAGAAGGCGGGACTCCAGGGCCTCATTCTCCTGCAGCAGATCGGAGCGGCTGCTCGTCAGATCCCCCATCCACTCAAGGAATCGGTCCGGCGCGTGCCCCAGCCAGTAGACCGGCGTCAGGCCGGTCATGAGCCAGCTGCGCACCCGGTCGCCATAGGGCAGATACAGGTCCGCGCCGACCAGCACTCCAGACAGGAGCACCACCAGCAGCAGCCTGGGACCAATGAGTGGGCCTTGCGTGAAAAGCGTGTTGATGGACCGTCCCCCGTTCAGAACGACAGCCGCCGCTGGCGCCGGGACGGCAGCGGCGGGTCTTCTTGCGATTCAACCGGAACCGGTGGCGACTCTGTCAGTCGTCCTGGGAAAACATGGTCACGCCGCTCTTGTCGATACGCTCGAGCGCCTTGCCACCACCCCGTGCCACGCAGGTCAGCGGATCTTCCGCCACCACCACGGGCAGGCCGGTTTCCTCGCTCAGAAGGCTGTCGAGGCCACGCAAAAGCGCACCGCCACCGGTCAGAACAATGCCGCGCTCCGCAATATCGGAAGCCAGCTCGGGCGGCGACTGCTCAAGCGCGCTCTTGACCGTCTGAACAATCTGCGACAGCGACTCCTGCAGTGCCTCCAGGATCTCGTTGCTGTTGAGCGTGAACTGGCGCGGCACGCCCTCGGCGAGGTTACGCCCGCGCACATCGATCTCGCGCACTTCCAGCCCTTCATAGGCACAGCCGATCTCATGCTTGATGCGCTCGGCAGTGGAGTCCCCGATCAGGCTCCCGTAGTTGCGGCGCACATAGGTGACAATGGCTTCGTCGAACTTGTCACCGCCAACGCGCACCGATTCCGCATAGACGATGCCGTTGAGCGAGATGATCGCGATCTCGGTGGTGCCCCCACCGATGTCCACAATCATGGAACCGCTGGCTTCCTCCACCGGGAGCCCCGCGCCAATCGCGGCCGCCATGGGCTCCTCAATCAGGAACACCTCCCGGGCACCGGCACCGAGGGCGGATTCGCGGATCGCCTTGCGCTCCACCTGGGTGCTCTTGCTGGGCACACAGACCAGAACCCGCGGACTCGGGGTGATGAAGCTGTTCTCGTGTACCTTGTGGATGAAGTGCTGAAGCATCTTCTCGGTGACCACGAAATCCGCGATCACCCCGTCCTTCATCGGGCGGATGGCCTTGATGTTGCCCGGAGTCCGGCCCAGCATGCGCTTGGCCTCACTGCCCACGGCAGCGACTTTCTTCTGCCCGTTGGAGGTGCTGACCGCAACAACGGAAGGCTCATCCAGGATGATGCCGCGGCCGCGGACAAAGATGAGCGTGTTGGCGGTCCCCAGATCAATGGACAGATCGCTGGAGAACGCGCCTCTGAGTTTCTTGAGCATCGGTGCTGTTTCAACCTGGCTTTACGGATTCGATGGCTGGCCTCGCCCTCCCCGTTGCGTGGCGAAACCTCTTGGATGCCGGAACTTTAGCAGTGGCGGGGGGTTCAGGCAAGACAACCGGCATTGTGAGCGGCCAGGCAGCAATGGAATAATGCCTGTTTCATAAACAACAGTGGACGTCATGTCGCAGCCTCTGGCAGCCCGACGAACCGGACCAACCATCAGATCCGCTGCCCTGCTGTTGCTGGCAGTACCCGGCTCAGCGACCGCTTTCTGGGGTGACACCCTGGTCATGGAACCACAGCCATTCCGCCAGGAGCGCGTCCTGCAGGGGCGCACCTTCCAGTACAATGACGAAAGTTTCATCCAGCGCAACAGCTTCACGGCCAGAGCCTCCGAGTTCCATGCGGCCCCAGTACCCCGCGACCACATTGAAGGTACGGGCGGAAGCACGCGTACCAGAGAGCTTTTCCTGGATGCCAGCGTCAAGGTCACCCGGCAATTCGACGATGAAGGAACGCTGGACTTCCAGTACCGATTCCGGCGGAGCGAGGACTTTGACGGGCGCTACACCCGCAACCTTATAGGCATTGGCGTGCATCCGGGCGGCGGCTTCCAGGCGCGACTGATGGCGGATGTGCGCGGGGACAAATCCCGCATCGACCTCCAGCCGGAACTGGGCTGGCAGGATGACGCCGGAAACGCGGCGCGATTCGCCGTGGTTCTCCCGGAGTACCTGTTCAACAGCAAACAGGATGAGGGCCAGTACCTGAGCGAACCCATCACCCTGTTCAGCGCCGGCGAATGGCACCCGTCCTCCGACAGCACCCTGCGCGGCTATATCAGCGCGTCACCGGAAACGGAACTGGAAATCCCGTCACTGGAGCGTCGCTTCCGGGATGAATCCCTGCAGGGTGGCGCCAGTATCCAGTACCGCCTCAGTGAACGGAGCCGGCTGCGCTGGCTGGCGGAAGGCCTGGCCACCAATCGCCACGAAAGCGCCACCACCAGCAACCGGTCAGCAACCATGGAAAGGCGCGCCTGGCGCAGCCGGATCGCACTGACACTGGGCGGCGACCCCGTCAGCCAATGGCGCCTGGGCGGGGAATTCCTGAGCCTGTCCGAAAAGGGCGCCCTGATCGGCGGGGCGCAGCAGCTTTCCAGCCGGGACGAGCACCTGGTGTTCGCGGGCCTGACAACCCCGCTATCCGCGGACTGGCATTTCGCCCCGGAGCTGTTCGTCAGCCACGTGGACGGCGAATCCATCCAGGGCATCGACCGCCGGCGCACCGACCATGACGGCACCTATGCCAAGGTCTCACTGCCATTCACCTGGTCGCCGGGCAACGGCGCCCAGCTCACACTGAACCCCACAGTAGAGCTGCACAGCGCCGCCTTTGGTGGCGGCAACCTGCGCGTACGCATCCCGCTCTAGGGGGTTCGGATCAACGTTGCATCTGCTATCATCCCGCGCTCCGAAGGGAAGGAAACGGCATGAGCATCTCCAGAGACAAGATCGAACAGGTGGCCTGGCTGGCGCGCATCCGGCTTGAGGACTCCGAGAAGGAAGCCCTCGAGGGCAAGCTGAGCGACATCCTCGGCATGGTCGACCAGCTCCAGGCCTCGGACACCGACGGCATCACCCCCATGGCCCACCCGCTGGACGCCACCCAGCGGCTGCGCCCGGATGAGGTAACCGAAACCAACAAGCGCGAACGGTTCCAGGCCGTGGCCCCCGAGACACAGGACGGGCTCTACCTGGTTCCGCGGGTAGTGGAGTAAGCGCCGCCATGCACACCAGCACCCTTTCCGAACTGGCCCGGGCACTCGAGGCGGGCGAAACCACCAGCGAAGCGCTGACCCGCGAAACCCTGGAGCGCATCCGGGCCCACGACGGACGCTACAACAGCTTCATCACCGTCGCGGAAGAGCGCGCCCTTGAACAGGCCCGCGCAGCCGACCAGGCCCGCACAGAGGGTCGGGCAGGCCCTCTGACCGGTATTCCCTTCGCGCACAAGGACATCTTCTGCACCGAGGACCTGCTCACCACCTGCGGCTCGCGCATGCTCGAAAACTTCGCGCCGCCCTATAACTCAACCGTGGCCCAGAAGCTGGACGACGCCGGCGCGGTCTGCGTGGGCAAGGCCAATATGGACGAGTTCGCCATGGGCTCGTCCAACGAGACCAGCTATTTCGGCCCGGTGACCAACCCCTGGGGTGACGGCCTTGTCCCCGGTGGTTCCTCCGGCGGCTCCGCCGCGGCGGTGGCGGCACGCCTGGTGCCCGCCGCCACCGCCACCGACACCGGCGGCTCCATCCGCCAGCCTGCAGCGCTGTGCGGCCTCACAGGTCTCAAGCCCACCTATGGCCGCATCTCCCGGTACGGCATCATTGCCTTCGCCTCCAGCCTGGACCAGGCCGGCACCCTCACCCGCGACGCCCGGGACGCGGCCCTGATGCTCAACACCATGGCCGGTTTCGACCCCAAGGACTCGACCAGCCTGGACCGCGAAGTGCCGGACTACTGCGCCAGCCTGGACAACGACCTGAGCGGCCTGCGCATCGGCCTGCCGAAGGAATACTTCTCGGATGAGCTGTCACCGGAGATGGCGGAACAGGTCCGCAACGCCGTGCGCGAATACGAGAACCTCGGGGCCACGGTGAAAGAGATCAGCCTGCCCCACTCGCACCTGGCCGTGGCTGCCTATTACGTCATCGCGCCCGCGGAAGCCTCCGCCAACCTCTCACGCTTCGACGGCGTGCGCTACGGCCACCGCTGCGAGAACCCGCAGGACCTCAACGACCTCTACCTGCGCTCGCGCTCCGAAGGCTTCGGCGAAGAAGTCAAACGCCGCATCCTGGTCGGCACCTACGCCCTCTCGGCCGGCTTCTTCGACGCCTACTACCTCAAGGCCCAGAAAGTCCGTCGCCTGATCCAGCAGGATTTCACCGACGCCTTCAATGAAGTCGACCTGATCATGGGCCCCACGTCGCCCTCACCGGCCTTTGCCCAGGGCGACAAGACCGACGACCCGATCAACATGTACCTGGAGGACGTTTTCACCATCGCCTCCAACCTGGCGGGCCTGCCAGCCATGTCCATACCCGGCGGCATGGTGAACAACCTGCCAGTGGGGCTGCAGATCATCGGCAACTATTTCGACGAAGCGCGCATGCTCAATGCCGCCCACCGCTTCCAGCAGGTGACGGACTGGCACCAGCAAGTGGCACCTAACGGGGTTTAAGACAATGCAATGGGAAACCGTGATCGGGCTGGAAGTCCACGTACAGCTCGCCACCCAATCCAAGATCTTCTCCGGCGCCAGCACCGCCTTCGGCGCCGAACCCAACGCCCAGGCCAGCGCCGTCGACCTGGCCATGCCCGGCATGCTTCCCGTGCTCAACGAAGGCGCCGTGCGCATGGCCGTGCAGTTCGGCCTGGCCGTCAACGCCAACATCGCGCACCGCTCCGTCTTTGACCGCAAGAACTACTTCTACGCCGACCTGCCCAAGGGCTACCAGATCAGCCAGATGTACCACCCCATCGTGGGCAAGGGCGAAGTCAGCGTGAACCTGTCCGACGGCAGTGAGCGCACCATCGGCATCGAACACGCCCACCTTGAGGAAGATGCGGGCAAATCCCTGCACGAAGACTTCCAGGGCCAGTCCGGTATCGACCTCAACCGCGCCGGCACGCCCCTGCTTGAGATTGTCTCCGAACCGGACATGCGCAGCGCCGAGGAAGCTGCAGCCTACCTGCGGAAGATCCACGCCATCGTCACCTATCTAGGCATCTCCGACGGCGACATGTCCCAGGGCTCCATGCGCTGCGACTGCAACGTCTCAGTGCGCCCGAAAGGCCAGACCGAATTCGGCACCCGCAGCGAGATCAAGAACGTCAACTCCTTCCGTTTCGTGGAAAAAGCCATCAACACCGAGGTGGAGCGCCAGATCGAGCTGATCGAGGACGGCGGTGAAGTCCAGCAGGAAACCCGGCTGTACGACGCGGACCGGGACGAGACCCGCTCCATGCGCACCAAGGAATTCGCCAACGACTACCGCTATTTCCCCGACCCCGACCTGCTGCCAGTGGAGATCGATGATACCTATATCAACGCCATCCGCGACGGCCTGCCGGAGCTGCCGGACGCCAAGCAGGCCCGCTTCGTCACCGAGTATGGGCTGAACGCGGACGAAGCCGCGCCCCTGGTCCAGAGCCAAGCGCTGGCAGACTACTTCGAGCAGGTCGCCAGGGGCAGCGGTGATGCCCGCCAGGCGGCCAACTGGATCATGGGCGAACTGGCCCGACTGATGAACCAGAACGAGGTCGAGATCCAGGACTGCCCTGTCAACGCCGGTGACCTTGCCACCCTGATCCTGCGCGTCCAGGACGGCACCATCTCCGGCAAGCTCGCCAAGCAGGTGTTCGAGGCCCTGTGGAACGGCGAAGGCAGCCCGGACGACATCATCGAGCAGCAGGGCCTCAAGCAGGTCTCGGACAGCGGCGAGATTGAAGCGCTGGTCGATCAGGTGCTGGCGGACAACCAGGCCATGGTGGACGACTATCTTAGCGAGGAAGTGGCCAAAAAGCAGAAGAAGAAGTTCAACGCCCTGGTCGGCCAGGTCATGAAGGCCTCACAGGGTAAGGCCAACCCGGCCCAGGTGAACGACATACTGCAGCAGAAGCTGACCTCAAGCGATTAGGGTGCTACGTTCTGTAACAGAATTCGGCAGATCAGTGCCTTGCGTGCGATTTGTATAGTCTGTGTACAGCAACTACGCTGATAGTCAAATCGCGTCAACCGGTATTGACCCATGTCAGCACTCTCGTCATCCACAGGCTTCACCGGCAGGCCCAACCTGCGCCACTACCATCGCATCCCGGTGAACCTGGAAGCGTTCCTCGAGCGTGGCGGCGAAGCCCTGCCCCGCTGCCCCATCAACAATCTGTCACGCGCCGGTCTCCAGATCGAGTGCACCCCGGAAACGCTTGATCAGCTGGTTCCCAATGGCGAGCCCGTGGCCCCCCAGATGGCCATTCCGGTCCAGGTGGCGTTCACCATTCCCGTAGGCGAATCCGAAAGCACCTGCATCCGGGCCCGCTGCGACGTGGTGACAGTGCGGCGCATTGCCCGCGACTGCTTTCATGTGGGCATGTCCTTCGCTGAGTTCGAGGAAGACGCCGTCCCGATGCTCGATCACTACATCAATGAACAGCTTTCGGCCGGCGTCTGAACGGACCCTTCTTCCTCACCCTCACGCTCTGGTATAATTCCTCGTTCAGTTGAAGCCGTTTGTTATAAGAAGCGGTTCCATTCCGAGTCAACAGCGGTACAGAGCGCGATGACCCAATACAACCTCACGCACCTCAAACAGCTGGAAGCGGAAAGCATCCACATCATGCGGGAAGTGGCAGCCGAGTTCGACAACCCGGTCATGCTCTATTCCATCGGCAAGGACTCCTCCGTGATGCTCCACCTGGCCCGCAAGGCTTTCTGGCCCGGCCGGATTCCCTTCCCCATGCTGCACGTGGACACCACCTGGAAGTTCAAGGAAATGATCGAGTTCCGGGACCGTATGGCCGAGCAGTACGATCTCGACATGATCGTCCACATCAACGAGGAAGGCGTGAAACAGGGCATCGGCCCCTTCAGTCACGGCAGTGCCAAGCACACCGATGTGATGAAGACCCAGTCGCTCAAGCAGGCGATGGAAAAGTACAAGTTCGACGCCGCCTTTGGCGGGGCCCGCCGGGACGAGGAAAAATCCCGCGCCAAGGAGCGCGTCTACTCCTTCCGGGACGAGAACCATCGCTGGGACCCGAAGAACCAGCGCCCGGAGCTGTGGAACATCTACAACGGCCAGATCAACAAGGGCGAGAGCATCCGCGTCTTCCCGCTGTCCAACTGGACCGAGCTGGACGTCTGGCAGTACATCCATCTTGAGGACATCGAGATCGTGCCGCTGTACTTCTCCAAGCCCCGGCCTGTAGTCGAGCGCGACGGCACCCTGATCATGGTCGACGACGACCGCATGCCCCTGGAGCCGGGCGAAGAGCCCGAAATGAAGTCCGTGCGCTTCCGTACCCTGGGCTGCTACCCGCTGACCGGCGCCATCGAGTCCGAGGCGGACACGCTGCCCGAGATCATCCAGGAGATGCTGCTGACACGCAGCTCCGAGCGCCAGGGTCGAGTCATTGACCACGACAGCGCCGGCTCCATGGAGAAGAAGAAACAGGAAGGCTACTTCTAAGCGCGCCCAACCCGGTTTTCGGAGACAAGATCCAATGTCACATCAGTCAGACCTGATCGGCACCGACATCAACGCCTACCTCAAGCAGCACGAACAGAAGGAACTTCTGCGGCTGCTGACCTGCGGCAGCGTGGACGACGGCAAAAGCACCCTCATTGGCCGCCTGCTGCACGACACCAGCATGATCTACGAAGACCAGCTGGCAGCGCTGGAGTCCGACAGCTCCAAGGTGGGCTCCACCGGCGAGAAACTGGACCTGTCGCTGCTTGTCGATGGCCTGCAGGCCGAGCGGGAACAGGGCATCACCATTGACGTGGCCTACCGCTACTTCTCCACCGCCAAGCGCAAGTTCATCATGGCCGATACGCCCGGGCATGAGCAGTACACGCGCAACATGGCCACAGGCGCCTCCAATGCGCAGCTCGCGGTCATCCTGATCGACGCCCGTCATGGGGTGCTGACCCAGACCAAGCGCCACTCCTTCCTGGCCTCGCTGCTGGGCATCAAGCACGTGGTCGTCGCCATCAACAAGATGGACCTGGTCGACTACAGCGAGCAGCGCTTCAATGAAATCAGGGAGGAGTACCAGCACTTCTGCGGCAACCTCGGCCTGGAAGACGTGCGTTTTGTGCCCATCTCCGCGCTCGAGGGCGACAATGTCGTCTATCCCAGCGAGAACATGCCCTGGTTCGACGGCAAGCCCATGATGCAGGTGCTGGAGACCGTCCCGATCTCCCACGACAAGGACTTCGAGCATTTCCGCTTCCCGGTCCAGTACGTGAACCGCCCGAACCTCGACTTCCGGGGCTTCTGCGGCACCATCGCCAGTGGCGTTGTGAAGCCGGACGACGAAGTGGTTGCCCTGCCCTCGGGCCGCTCCACCCGCGTGGACCGGGTCGTCACTTTTGAAGGGGATCAGGACGAAGCCCATATCGATCAGGCCGTTACCCTGACCCTGAAGGACGAGATCGACGTCAGCCGCGGCGACATGCTGGTACACGCCGGCAACATGCCCGAGGTGGCCACCGCCTTCAACGCCAACGTGGTCTGGATGACTGACCAGCCGCTGGCACCGGGCCGCCAGTACGACATCAAGCAGGGGCCACGCTACACCTCTGGCGCCATGCGCCGGGTGCACTACAAGACCGACGTGAATACCCTGGAACAGCAGGAAGGCAGCGAGCTGGGCCTGAACGAGATCGGCCTGTGCGAGTTCGCCGTCAGCCACCCGCTGGCCTTTGACCCCTACCCGAACTGCGGCTCCACCGGGGCGTTCATCATCATCGACCGCCTGACCAACATCACCATCGGTGCGGGCATGATCAAGAGCACCGCCAGCGACGCCGAAGGCCTGATGAACCCGGTCACTATCGAGGAATGGCAACGCCGGCTCGACCAGAAACCGCTGGTGATCGACTGCGGCGGCGAAGCAGCAGACAAGCTGGCCACAGCCCTGCAGCGCAGCCTGTTCGACGTGGGCAAGACCGGCGTTGTGCTGGACAACACCAATACGGACTCCGAGGAAGACCGTGGCAGCATGGCCGATGTACTGCGCAGCCAGGGCCTGATCGTGCTCACGGCCGGTATAAGCGGCACACCGGCGGACTACAGTGTCAGTGCCGACAATGACGCCGGCATCAGCAAGGCCGTGCAGGAACTGCTGCAGACACTGCGTCGGGAACAGCGGCTGCAGGGCTGACCCATGGCCATTCAGCAGCTCAGGCTGATGCGAGCCACACTGCCCGGCGGCGGGCAGCCGGCCCGGGCCAACGCCGGAGAGGCGATGGCCGAGCCGGGTGGTGACTACGAAGCCCTGCACCGCCAGCTCAAAAAGCTGTTCAACAGCCGCCCCGGCAAGGCCTATGGCCGCTTTTCGGACGACCTTGGCAGCCACCCCATCCGCGGGTGGCTCGGCAACTATTTGGACGGCCAGCAGGGCTTTGAGGCCTTCACGGACCAGCTTCTGGGCCAGTGGCAGGACGAGATCACCCGCGCGGACACCGATCCCGAGCGCCCGCTGCTCATCGTCCACGAGTCCCTGGCCGACGGCGAGGTGCTGTACCTCTTCGCCCTGGAGATGGACCCGGTCTTCACCCTGGACCCGAACCTGGAGCTCACCCCCACCGAAACCATCAGCCGCTCCCGCCTGAACCTGGCGGCCCGCGTTGAACTGGAAGACTGGCGCGGCGAGTCCGGCTCAGAGAACTACCTGACGGTGCTCCAGGGCCGCGGCACGGGCGAGATCGGAAAGTGCTTCGCGCGCCTGGTGGGCTTCCAGCAGGAAGTGGACGTGGAAGCGGAGACCCGCACTTTCCTGGAGGCGGTGGAGTCGTTCGCCCAGCAGCAGACCGAGCCGGAAGACGCCCAGAGCGTGCGCCACAAGGCGTTCGAGTTCTGCAATGAGCAGGAGGCGCTGGGCGAGCCGGTGCCCCTGTCGGCCCTTTCCAGCTACATCGATGACAGCCAGCCGGAGCGGTTTGCCGAGCATGTGGCCGAATCCCAGGCCGTGGGGCCGGGTCAGGTCCTGCACCCGGACCGGCGCAAGGTCCGCAAACTGGTCCGCATCGCCGGCAAGGGCAACGGCCTGAGCCTGTCGTTCTCCTCCGACCTGGTGAACCAGGCGGTCCACTACGACCGCGACCGGGATGCCCTGATCATCACCCAGGTCCCCCGGAGTCTTAAAGAACAGCTCCAGAGCTATCTGGATGATTCCTCTGACTGAGGTGTTGTCTCCAGCTTGGACGGTTTTGACTTCTGTTTGGAGACTTTCCGGATTTTACGTCTTGTCTCAGGCATGACGGCCAGTGCGAGGCATTACGCTGGGGGAGCCCTTTCAGGGACCGCTGTGAACCCATCCCTGGGCGCTGGCGCGATGACATCCTGTCATCGAGCCTCCCTGAAAGGGCTCCCCCACCGCAATGCTGTTGAGTGAGTCGGTAACGCATCCATTCCCGCCTGAGACTCATGCTCTGCCTTTTCAGATCCGAGGAATGCTGAAACACCAATTATTCGCCAAGAGCAGAAATAATCTTCCAAGCACGGGCAGCTCCCCTGTGTAAGCGTTAGCTGGCCAATTTTTCCGCTGCGAGGCACAGCTTTCTACTGAAGCTCTAAAAAGGCCTGCGAATAGCAACTGTCCCTGAGCGTTGGGGCATGGGGGTCTTTTCCGGGAGGCTCGATGGCAGGGATGCCATCGCGCCAGCGCCCAGGGATGGGTTCACAGCGGTCCCGGAAAAGACCCCCATGGCCCGACGCTTGCAGCACCCCCAAAGGCTGGTGACAACATCGACGCTCCGATAAGGTAGTTGGGGAGCAATCACCCATCAGGCTTGTGACAGAACCAGACCGCAGGCGTTATAATCGCCGATCTTCCAACCAGACAGAACGCCGCCAACCATGGGAAAGAAACTCTTCATCAAGACCCACGGCTGCCAGATGAACGAATACGACTCATCGCGCATGATCGACCTCCTGCGCGAGAGTCACGAGGTGGAGCTGACCGACACCGCCGACGACGCGGACATTCTGCTGCTCAACACCTGTTCCATCCGTGAAAAGGCCCAGGAAAAGGTCTTCCACCAGCTCGGCCGCTGGAAAAAACTGAAGAAAGACAACCCGGACGCCATCATCGGCGTCGGCGGCTGCGTCGCCAGCCAGGAAGGTCAGGCCATCATCGACCGGGCGCCCTACGTGGACATGGTCTTCGGCCCCCAGACCCTGCACCGCCTGCCCGAGATGATCACCAAGGCGGACAGCGAGGGCGGCGTCGGCGTGGTGGACGTCAGCTTCCCCGAAATCGAGAAGTTCGACCAACTGCCCGGGCCAGGCGTGGATGGCCCTTCCGCCTTTGTGTCCATCATGGAAGGCTGCAGCAAGTACTGCTCCTTCTGCGTGGTGCCCTACACCCGGGGCGAAGAGCTGAGCCGCCCGGTGGAGGACATCCTTGAAGAGGTCCGGGACCTCGCCAGCCAGGGCGTGCGGGAAGTGAATCTTCTCGGCCAGAACGTCAATGCCTACGACGGGGAAACCCTGGACGGCGACACCATGGACCTGGCCGAGCTGATCACCTGGGTGGCGGACATCGAGGGCATCGACCGGATCCGCTTCACCACGTCGCATCCTGTGGAGTTCTCGGATGCGCTGATCAACGTCTACGAGCAGGTTCCGGAGCTGGTCAGTCACCTGCACCTGCCGGTACAGGCGGGCTCGGACCGGATCCTGGCGCTGATGAAGCGTGGCCACACGGCCCTGGAGTACAAATCCAAGATCCGCAAGCTGCGCCGCATCCGTCCGAACCTGAGCCTGTCCTCGGATTTCATCATCGGTTTCCCCGGTGAAACCGAAAAGGACTTTGAAGACACCATGAAGCTGATCAACGACGTGGGCTTCGATGTGTCCTTCAGCTTTGTCTACAGCGCCCGCCCCGGCACCCCGGCGGCGGACCTGCCGGACGATACCCCGGAAGAGGTCAAGAAAGAACGCCTGGCGATCCTGCAGGACCGCATCAACCAGCAGGCCATGGACATCAGCCGTAAGATGGTCGGCAACACCGAGCGCATCCTTGTCACGGGCGTGTCCAAGAAAGATCCCGGTGAATACCAGGGTCGGACCGAGAACAACCGGGTCGTCAACTTCCGCACCGATGTGCCCGGCGTGGTCGGCTCCTTCGTGGACGTCGAGATTACCGAGGCATTGCCGAATTCACTGCGCGGCGTCATGATTGACGACAACCGCTACTGAGCCGAGGCCCGATTGAGCGCCGACACCCGAGAATTCCAGCTGGAACCCGCCGACACGGAACGTCTGGCCGCGCTCTGCGGTCAGTTCGACGAACACCTCAAGCATATCGAAAAACGCATGGGCGTGCGCATCGGCTACCGGGGGCACCACTTCCGGATCACCGGTGACGGCGAGGCCGCAACAGCGGCCATGGAAGTGCTCAAACACCTCTATCGGGAAACCGAGGCCAGTGATGACATCAGCCCGGACACGGTGCACCTGTTCATCCGCGAATCCGGCTTTGAGCGCCTGCCCGAGACCAGCGGCTATGACGGCGCCCAGCAGGTCATCGAAACACCCCGCCTGAAGATCCAGCCCCGGGGCGAGAACCAGCAGCGCTACGTACATGCCATCCGCACCCATGACATCAACTTCGGCGTGGGCCCGGCTGGCACGGGCAAAACCTGGCTCGCCGTGGCCTGTGCCGTGGAGGCCCTCCAGGCCGAGGAAGTCAAGCGGGTTATGCTGGTCCGCCCAGCGGTCGAGGCCGGTGAAAAGCTGGGTTTCCTGCCGGGGGATCTTTCCCAGAAAGTCGATCCCTACCTCAAGCCGCTCTATGACGCCCTCTACGAGATGCTCGGCTTCGAGCAGGTGAACAGGCTGATCGAACGCGGTGTGATCGAGATTGCACCGCTGGCGTTCATGCGCGGGCGCACCCTCAACAACTCCTTCATCATCCTGGACGAAAGCCAGAACACCACGCGGGAACAGATGAAGATGTTCCTCACGCGCATCGGCTTTGGTTCCACCGCCATCATTACCGGCGACATCACCCAGATCGACCTGCCGCGCGGCCAGCACTCCGGCCTGGAACACTGCCTGCGTGTGCTGCGGGAGGTCAAAGGCATTGGTATCACCTACTTCGGCGCCGAGGACGTAGTGCGCCATCCGCTGGTTCAGCGCATCGTGGAAGCCTACGACGACTGGGACGACCGCAACGCATGAACCGCGTAACGCTGGATCTGCAACTGGCAACCCGGCTCACGGGGCTGCCCGCCCAGGCGGATTTCGAAACCTGGGCGGAACAGGGCTGGCAGGGTGACGGCGAAACCGAAGTGACCCTCCGGATCGTGGACGAGCCGGAAGGCCATGAGCTGAATCACCAGTACCGGGGAAAGGATTATCCGACCAACGTGCTTTCCTTCCCCTTCGAGGCGCCCCCCGGGGTGGAGCTGGGCCTGCTCGGAGATCTCGTCATCTGCGCCGGGGTCGTCGAACGGGAAGCCCATGAGCAGGGCAAGACGCCTGAAGCCCACTGGGCACACCTGCTGATTCATGGCATGCTTCACCTGCAGGGTTACGACCATCAGGACCCAGACGAGGCAGAAACCATGGAGAATCTTGAAGTGCATCTCCTTGCCGAGCTTGGTTTTCCCGACCCCTATCGGTAGCATCCCGCGAACAGCAATCCGGAAAGGACCCCATGAGCGACGACTCATCCAACGGCCAGACAAAAAACTCCTGGCTGGAGCGATTATCCCAGGCTTTCTCGAGTGATCCCCGCACCCCCGAAGATCTGCTGCGCGTTCTGCGCGACGCGGAGTTTCAGCAGCTGATCGACAGCGATGCCATGAGCATCATCGAGGGTGCCATGCAGGTGACGGACATGCGCGTGGAAGAGATCATGATTCCACGCTCGCGCATGGTGACGGTCAAGGCCGACGCCGACCCCTCCTCTTACATCAGCGAGGTCATCGAATCCGCCCACTCGCGCTTCCCGGCGATCGGCGATACCTCGGACGAGATCGTCGGCATCCTCCTGGCCAAGGATCTGCTGCCACTGGCCCTGCGCAACAACCTGACCCGCGACAGCATCCGAGAGATCCTGCGTCCGGCCACTGTCGTGCCCGAGAGCAAGCGCTGCAACCAGCTGCTCAAGGAGTTCAAGGAAAACCGCAACCACATGGCCATTGTGGTCGACGAATACGGAGGTGTGGCTGGGCTGATCACCATTGAGGACGTGCTTGAACAGATCGTCGGCGACATCGAGGACGAGCACGACGTTGATGATGACGATCGCATCCGCGAGCGCGAACACGGCATCTACGCGGTCAAGGCCCAGACGCCCATCGATGAGTTCAATGAATTCTTCGGCACGGATCTGGATCAGGAAGCTTTCGACACCATCGGTGGCCTGATGCTCAAGGAGTTCGGCCGCCTGCCAAGGCGTGGTGAAACCACCACCGTGGACCGTTTCCGGTTCAAGGTGCTGAACGCCGATAACCGCAAGATCCGCCTGATCCAGGTCAAACCCATCGCATGACGCGGGACGCGCCATGATCCAGAACCGCCTTTTCCGTATTCCCGCGCTGGTGGCCACCGGCGCGCTCCAGACACTCGCGTTTGCCCCCTTCTATCTGTGGCCCGCTGCGCTGCTGTCCCTTATGCTGATCCTGCTTCTGTGCAGCGGCCGGGAGGCGAAGCCCCTGTTCCGGGACGGCTGGTTCCTCGGCCTGGGGCTGTTCGGCAGCGGCGCCTCCTGGGTCTACGTCAGCATCAGCGAATACGGCATGACGGCCGCGCCGCTGGCCGCGATCATGACGCTGCTGTTCGCCATGGGACTGGCGCTGTTCCCGGCCATCGCCTTCTGGTGCTGGGGCCGGCTCGCGGGCACTCACACCGGGCGCAGCCTGTGGCTGTTCCCGGCCGTCTGGGTCCTGATGGACTGGGTGCGTGGCTGGCTTCTGACCGGCTTCCCCTGGCTCTACGCCGGCACCGCCCAGGTGGATGGTCCCCTGGCGCCATGGGCACCGGTCCTTGGCGTACACGGCGTCACCTTTGTTACAGCTGTCACAGCCGCCCTGCTGGTCGCCGCCTGGCACCATTACCGCAGCGGCCCCCGCTGGCTGCCCGCCGGCTTCGTGGCCGCCGCCATACTGCCCTGGCTGCTGGCGCCGCTGCTCAGCCTGGTGGCGTGGACCCAGCCGCAAGGCGAGCCCCTGTCGGTCGCCGCCGTCCAGGGCAATATCTCCCAGCATGACAAATGGGATCCGGACATGCTCCGGAAGCAGATCCGGATCTACCGGGAGCTCACCGAGCCGCTCTGGGGCCGGGATCTGATCCTCTGGCCGGAAACCGCACTGCCCGCCACCCAGGGGCAGGCGGCCCAGGTTCTGGATGCACTGGAAAGCCGCGCACTCGAGACCGGCACGACGCTGATCACTGGCCTGCCCTGGTACGGCAACAGCCCACACTACGCGGAGCCGGTCTTCCACAACAGCCTGATGACAGTGGGCCCCGGCCAGGGAACCTATCACAAGCAGCGGCTGGTGCCATTCGGTGAATACGTGCCGCTGGAATCACTGCTACGCGGCACCATCGAGTTCTTCAACCTGCCCATGTCGGTCTTCCGTCCGGGCCCGGAAAACCAGTCACCACTGAACTTCGACGACACCAGCACCCATCCGGCCGTGTGCTATGAGATCGCCTACGCGGACTTCGTCGCCCGCAACACAGCTGAAACAGGATTCCTGATGACAGTGAGCAACGACGCCTGGTTCGGGCGTTCACTCGGCCCCTTCCAGCATCACCAGATCGCCCGCATGCGGGCACTGGAAACCGGCCGGGAACTGTTGCGCGCAACCAATAACGGGATCACTTCCATCGTGGACCGCGAAGGCCGGATCCGAGACCGGGCCCGGCACTATGAGCGGGATGTTCTGAAGGGGGAAATCCAGCCGGTAACCGGCACCACGCCCTTCATGGCTACCGGTTCATGGCCGGTCATAACGCTGGCGGCCGTGATGATCGTGTTCGGCCGCCAGCGCGGGAAGCGCAATACGGCCTAGGCGATCGAAGCCACCAGCCCGTCAATCGCCACCAGCCCACCGAGAATCACGCCACCGAGCGCCAGGGCCAGAAGGGTATTCACGGAGTACTTCAGCGCCTTGTACTGACGCCGGTTGGTCTTCTTCAGTTCCCGCACCCGGGCCAGTGCCGGCGAGATCCGCGCGAACAGGCTGTTGGCGAAGCCACGCTGGTCGCCATCCATATTGGGCACCACGGTCAGCCGCATCAGCCCCTTGTAGAAGACGTTGATTACACTCCCGAGCAACCATGTGGGCCGCTCCACATCGCACATCAGGATCAGGCGATACTGTTTGGCATCGTTGTGGGCGTAATGGAGGTAGGTTTCGTCAAAGATCAGGTCCTCGCCATCGCGCCAGGAATAGTCCTGGCCATCAATATTGATGTAGCAGCGGTCATCGTTGGGCGTGGACAGCCCCAGGTGATAGCGCAGCGAGCAGGCCACCGGATCCGCATGCCGGGTCAGTTGTGAGCCCACCGGGAGGATCGAGAACATGGCCCCGTTCACCGACGGCACCTGATCGAGGATCTTCAGGGTCTCCGGGCACGAGGCTTGGGCGGAGTTGTGCTTGGTCCCATACCACTTGATATAGAACTTGCTCCACCCATACTTCTGAAAGGTGCGGAAACCGATGTCATAGTAGGCGCTGGATTCCGGGTCACTGGTCTGGTCGAAGACCCGATCCTCATAAAGCCCCACCGCCTCACGGCGGATGGTCTCCCAGTTGTCTTGGATCACCTGCAGTTCCGGGAACTGATCCCGATCCATGATGGGGGCCCGCGCCCGTTTCTCGGTGAAGAGATAGAGCAGACAGTTCAGCGGACTGAAGATCGGCCAGCCCTTGCGCCAGTACTCACCAGCGCTCTTATAGCGCTCCTGGCCACGGAATCGGTACACATAGATCATGGATCCTGCAACAAAGGCCACGATCAGGATAAAAACGGTCACAGCGACCGGCATGGGCAACCTCCCGGAATGAATGGTTTGAACCGCCAATCATTCTGGGATAGTTCGAAAAATCAAGCAAAGGCCGCGTGCTCAGCCTGTGCCAGGCTCCACATCCGGCGTGTGCGCCGTAATCCGCTCGAAGTAATGGGATTCACACCGCTCACAGGGCTCCAGGCGGGTTGTTTCAGCCAGTGTCCGCATGTGACCGCAGTTCAGACAGCGCAGAACACCCGCCATGGCGAGCTCGCCTGCAAAATAGTGATCCGCGTCCGTGTTCTGAAGCTTCTGCTGGAGCTCCAGGGTATCCAGGCGGGTGGGATCGGCTATGGACAGCAGCCGCTCCACCAGCCAGTCCTCGATCCATTCCAGGTCCGTGCGCAGCCACTCCGCCACGCCGTCGCCGGTACTGGAAACAAAGCCCAGCAGATGGGAGAGATCCCGACGCAGGTAAGCGGCGAGCAGATTCAGCTCATCACGGGTGAGTTCCGCCACCTCCTGCTCAAACTCAACCGCTTCCTCAATTTCCTGCTGGAGCTGCTCCCAGGTTCGTTCCTCCGCTTCCGCGAGGCGGGACTCCACCCGCTCAAGCATGCGGTTGTAGGCGGTCTCGGCACCGTCACTGAGACGGGGGCGCTGCTTATCGGCCACTGTTTTCTCCTGCTGATGGGTTGGAAGTCGGCATGCCTACCTGTCACCTTCTCTCTACGCTAGAATGAGCCCTTTCCCGATGCAACAGCCATTTTCGATCCGAGAGCATAAGGCACCGACCCATGGAAGAGCATTACCGCCCCGACGCCGTCGAGCGCAACGCCCAGCAGTACTGGGAGTCCAACGATGTCTTCGCGGTACGGGAAGAACCCGGCAGGCCCAAGTATTACTGCCTCTCCATGTTCCCCTACCCCAGCGGCAAGCTGCACATGGGGCATGTGCGCAACTACACCATCGGTGATGTGATCTCGCGCTTCCAGCGCATGCAGGGCAAGAATGTGCTGCAGCCTATGGGCTGGGATGCCTTCGGGCTGCCGGCGGAGAACGCGGCCATCAGCAACCGCACCGCCCCCGCCGCCTGGACCCGGCAGAACATTGAACACATGAAGACCCAGCTCAAGCGCCTGGGCTTCGGCTACGACTGGAACCGGGAACTGGCGACCTGCGATCCTGAGTACTACCAGTGGGAGCAGTGGTTCTTCACCAAGCTCTATGAAAAGGGCCTGGTCTACAAGAAGAACGCCACCGTCAACTGGGACCCGGTAGACCAGACGGTACTCGCCAACGAACAGGTGGTGGATGGCCGCGGCTGGCGCTCTGGAGCTGTGGTCGAACAGAAAGAGATTCCCCAGTGGTTCGTCAAGATCACCGACTACGCCGATGAACTGCTGGACGACCTGGATCAGCTCGAGGGCTGGCCGGAACAGGTCAAGGCCATGCAGCGCAACTGGATCGGCCGCTCCGAAGGGGTCGAGCTCGACTTCCAGATGGAGGACGGTTCCGAAACCCTGCGGGTCTATACCACCCGTCCGGACACCCTCTATGGCGTGACCTACATGGCCGTGTCCGCACGTCACCCGGTAGCGGAAAAGGCGTCTGAGCGGTCCCGCGAAGTGGCCGAGTTCGTGGAGGAGTGCCGCCACACGGTTGCCTCCACCGCCGATGTGGAAACCATGGAGAAGAAAGGCGTGGAGACGGGCCTGTATGCCCTCCACCCGCTGACCGGCGAGCGCCTCCCGGTCTACGTTGCCAACTTCGTGCTGCACGAATACGGCACCGGCGCTCTGATGGCAGTGCCCGCCCACGACGAGCGCGACCACGAGTTCGCCCGCAAGTACCGCATCGCCATCCGCCAGGTCATCAGCCCCAGCGACGGCCGCGACGTGGACACCTATGTGGAGGCCTTCACCGAGAAGGGGCTGCTGACCGGCTCAGGCCCCTACACCGGTACCAGCTCCGACGAGGCCTTCGCGGCCATCGCCGAGGATCTGGAAAAGCGCGGCATCGGTAAGCGCAAGACCAATTACCGCCTGCGCGACTGGGGCGTCTCCCGCCAGCGCTACTGGGGCGCGCCCATCCCCATGCTCACCCTCGAAAACGGTGAGTCAGCCCCGGTACCGGAAAGCGACCTGCCAGTGGCACTGCCCGAGGACGTGACCATGGACGGCGTCCAGTCGCCGCTCAAGACCGATCCCGAGTGGGCAAAGACCACCTACAACGGTGAGCCCGCCTTCCGCGAGACGGACACCTTCGACACCTTCATGGAGTCCTCCTGGTACTTCGCGCGCTTCTGCAGCCCCTGGAAGGACGACGGCATGCTGGACCCGGAAGCGGCCAACTACTGGCTGCCCGTGGACCAGTACATTGGCGGTATTGAACACGCCATCCTGCACCTGCTCTACGCGCGCTTCTTCCACAAGCTGCTGCGCGATGTCGGCCTGGTCAACAGCGATGAGCCCTTCAACCGCCTGCTGTGCCAGGGCATGGTGCTGGCCGAAACCTGGTACCGCGAGACGGACAACGGCGGTAAAGAGTGGTTCTCACCGCAGGATGTGGACGCGGAGTACGATGGCAAAGGCAACGTGGTCAGCGCCACGCTCAAGGCGGATGGCGAGCCTGTCCACCCCGGTGGCGTGACCAAGATGTCCAAATCCAAGAACAACGGCATCGATCCCCAGGCCATCATCGACGAGTACGGTGCCGACACCGTGCGCCTGTTCATGATGTTCGCGGCCCCGCCGGAGCAGTCGCTGGAGTGGTCCGACAGCGGTGTGGAAGGCGCTCACCGCTTCCTGCGCCGGCTCTGGCGGATGGTGCACCAGCACGTGAGTGACGGCGGCACAGACGGGGCCATGCCGGGCGACCCCGATGAAGCCCAGCAGGGCATGCGCCGCAAGACGCATCAAACCATTGCCAAGGTCAGCGACGACTTCAGCCGACGCCTGACCTTCAACACGGCCATTGCCGCCGTAATGGAGCTGCTCAACGACGCCGGACGGTTTGAGATCCGCAATGACGGCGACCGGGCGGTGATGCAGGAGGTGCTGGAAACAGCCGTTCTGGTGCTGGCGCCTGTGGCCCCCCACATCACCCATGAACTGTGGCAGGCCCTTGGCTACACAACCGCCGTTGTCGACGCTGAATGGCCCGTAGCCGACGAGAACCTGATGAAACAGGACAGCATTGAGCTGGTGGTCCAGGTCAACGGCAAGCTCCGCTCGCGCATCCAGGCGGACGCCGAGGCCGACCGGGACCAGCTCGAGGCCCTGGCGCTTGCGGATGACAACGTCCAGCGCTTCATCGAGGACAAGACCATTCGCAAGGTGGTGGTTGTTCCCGGCAAGCTTGTGAACGTGGTCGCCAACTGACCCGGTCCGGAGGAGATCATGCCCCAGGTCGCCTGGAAACCCATCACCGTACTCATGCTGACAACGGTTCTCAGCGCCTGTGGCTTCCAGCTCCGGGGCAGCGCCCTGGTACCGGATGCACTGGCGCCTTTAACGCTGTCCTGTGGCGAGGGCGTCCCCACCTCCGTCTGCTCAGGCGCCCGCGAGCGTCTGGGCCTGTACAACCTGCTGGCGGAAGACGGCGAGACACCGGAATACCGCCTGACGCTCAGCGGTTACGAGCAGGAACGGCGGACCAGCGCCCTGGATGACCGGGCAGCCGCCAGCGAATACGAACTCAGTGCCCGCATAGCGGTGGAATTGACGACCAGGGACGGCATTCCCCTTCTGGCGGATACCGAACTGAGTGCCCGTGAGTTCTACCAGGCGGATGAGCAGCAGGTGCTGGCCGGAGAGCGGGAACAGCAGGGTATCGAGGGCCTTCTCCAAGACCAGCTGGTGCAACAGGTCACCCGCCGGCTGATGCCCTTCACCGAGGAGCGTATCCGCCGGATCCGCTCCGAGCACGAAAGCAGTACGGACACGGACGAATGAAGGTCACCCCGGAACAGCTCCCGGATCAGCTGGCCAAGCGCCTGGATGCCGGCTACCTGGTTACCGGTGATGAACCCCTCCTGGTCCAGGAAGCCTGCGACCGCATCCGCGAACGGGCCGTTGCAGAAGGCTACGAGGAACGCACGGTCTTCCAGACGGACCCGCAGTTCGACTGGCAGCAGGTCCACGACGAGACCCAGGCACTGTCGCTGTTCGCCAGCCGCCGTCGCATCGAGGTGCGCCTGCACAGTGGCAAGCCCGGCAAGGGCCGTGAGGTTCTGGAAGCCTTCGCCAAGGCGCCCCCGGAGGACGTCATCCTGATTGTGTCTGGCCCACGCCTGGACAGCGGCGAGACCAGCAAGGCCTGGTTCCGCAACTGGCAGAAGGTCGGCCTCCACGTTCCGGTCTGGCCGGTGGATCCAGCGGACTTCCCCCGCTGGCTCTCACGCCGCGCCGAAACCATGGGCCTGAAGCTCACCCGCAACGCCGTGGCCCAGCTCAGCGAGCGCCTGGAGGGCAACCTACTGGCGGCCCACCAGGAGCTGGAACGGCTCAGGGTGGTCGCCGGGGATGAACCGGTGGATGACGCCGTTGCGATTGGAGGTGTTGAGGACAGCAGCCGTTACAACGCCTTCGAGCTGAGCGCCGAGGCGCTTTCCGGCAACCGGGTTCACGCCCTGCAGATGCTGCGGCGTCTCGAGGAGGAAGGAACCAGCACACTGGCCGTATTGGGTGTGCTCCAGCGTGACCTGAAGCACCTTGCCAGCCTGCAGCACAGCCTGCGTCAGGGCAGCAATGCCGCCACCTGGTTCAAGCACAACGGAGTGCGCCAGCCGCCGCTGAGAAAGGCCCTGGAAAAGGCCTCACGCCGGCACAGCAGCCAATCGATCAGCAGGGCCTGGGAACAGGCCCGGCAGGTGGACAGGGCCAGCAAGGGCCAGGACCCGGCCATGCCGCCCTGGTCCGCCCTCGCCGCCCTAGTGGAGACGCTCTCCGCCTAGCCGAACTCGGCCTCGTCGAACGCCATCATGCTGTCGCCGCCGTTGCGGATGGACTCCGTCAGGGCAACCGACTGCGGCAGGATGCGGTCGAAGAAGAAGCGCGCGGTCTTGAGCTTGCCGGTATAGAAGCCGGAAGTATCGTTCTCCGCCTTGGGCGCGGCTGCCTGCACCATGCGGACCCACAGATAGGCTTCGGCGGTGAGGCCGAACAGATCCAGGTAGTCCACTGCGGCCGCACCGATCTCCGCCGGATTGCCATCCGCTGCCTTGATGACGCTCTCGGTCACATCGGAAAGACGCTCAAGAGCCGCCGCCAGGGGCTGGATGTAGTCGGCCACTGCCGGATCATCCTGGTTCGCATTGATGTAGTCGGCCACGTCGTTCGCGAAGAGTTCGAAGAACTTACCGCCATTACCGACCACCTTGCGCCCCATCAGGTCCATGGCCTGGATGCCGTTGGTCCCCTCGTAGATCTGGGTGATGCGGGTATCACGCACCAGCTGCTCCTGGCCCCACTCACGGATGTAGCCATGACCGCCGTAGACCTGCTGACCAATCACACAGGTATCCAGCGCCCGGTCGGTCAGGAAGGCCTTGGCCACCGGCGTCAGCAGCGCCACCATGCCATCGGCTTTCTCCTTCGCTTCCGGGTCTTCGGCGAACTTGGCCTGGTCGAGCCACTGGGCTACGTAAGTGATAAAAGCACGGCTGCCTTCGGTATGCGCCTTCATCTTCAGCAGCATCCGGCGCACGTCCGGGTGCACGATGATGGGATCCGCCTGCTTGTCGGGGTTCTGGGGCCCGTTGGGCGAGCGGCTCTGGATGCGCTCGCGGGCGTAGGCCAGGGCGTGCTGGTAGGAAGCTTCCGCCGCGCCCACACCCTGGATGCCCACACCCAGACGCTCATAGTTCATCATGGTGAACATGGCCATCAGGCCCTTGTTGGGCTCGCCCACGAGCCAGCCACGGGCATCATCGTAGTTCATGACACAGGTCGCGGAGCCGTGGATGCCCATCTTCTCCTCCAGTGACCCGCAGGAGACGTTGTTGCGCGCGCCCAGGGAATCGTCCTCATTCACTTCGTATTTCGGCACGAGGAAAAGCGAGATGCCCTTGGGTCCCGCCGGGGCGTCCGGCAGCTTGGCGAGCACCAGGTGGATGATGTTCTCCGCCATGTCGTGCTCACCCCAGGTGATGAAGATCTTGGTGCCTGAGATGCTGTAGGAACCATCATCGTTTGGCTTCGCCTTGGTCCGGATAATGCCCAGATCCGTGCCGGCGTGGGGCTCGGTCAGATCCATGGCCCCGGACCAGGTGCCATCGTACATCTTCGGCAGGTACTTCTCCTTGAGCTCCTCACTGCCGTGGGCATGCAGCGCCAGGCATGCGCCGGCGGTCAGCATGGGGCAGAGGCCGAAGGCCATGTTGGCCCCCTGCATCATCTCCTCGACCTGCCCAACCAGGCTCTTGGGCATGCCCATGCCGCCGTAGTTGGGATCACCACCAAGGCCGACCCAGCCGCCTTCGGCGAAGGTCTGGTAGGCCTCCTTGAAGCCGTCAGGCGTGGTCACCTCGCCGTCCTTCCACTGGCAGCCCTGCTCATCGCCACTCTGGTTGATGGGGGCGAGCGTCCCTGCTGCGATCTTGCCGGCTTCTTCCAGAATGGCATCCGCCGTCTCCGGATCCACGCTTTCGCTGAGTCCGGGCAGGGAAGCCCACTGCCCCGGTGCGTCGAAGATCTCATTGAGCAGGAACCGCATGTCCTGCAGGGGAGCCTTGTAGTCAGCCATGGATTGTCCTCACTTTGAACGTCTGCGGGGCTATTCTACCCCGGGATTTCTCACAGAAAAGCCCGCACGTGGCGGGCTTTTTCATGCTTACCGGATCATACCGGTTCAGAAGGCGAAATGCTCTTCCTGAATGTCCATCAGGTTGTCCGCACCGCTGATCATGGCGTCGGCGTGGGCCTTCGCCCGAGGCAGCATCCGCTTGAAGTAGAAGCGTGCCGTCTGGAGCTTGGCGTTATAGAAGGCTTCCTCAGCAGTGCCCTCCTCCAGCTTGCGCTGGGCCACTTCCGCCATCTCCGCCCAGAGGTAGGCGAGCACGCCGTAGCCTGAGTACATCAGGTAGTCGTAGGACGCCGCCCCGACCTCTTCACGGTCCTTCATGGCGGCCGAACCCAGCTTCATGGTCAGGTCGCCCCACTCCTTGTTGAAGGCCGCCAGTGGCTCGATGAACTCGGCCAGCTGCTTGTTGTCACCGTGCTCCTTGCAGAACAGGTGGACCTTCTTGGTAAAGCGCTTGAGCGACTCGCCCTGGGTCATCAGAACCTTGCGGCCCAACAGATCCAGTGCCTGGATGCCCGTGGTGCCTTCGTAGATGGTACCGATGCGCGCATCACGGACGATCTGCTCCATCCCCCACTCAGAGATATAGCCATGCCCACCCAGAACCTGCATGCCCTGGTTGGCCGCCTCAACGCCGGTTTCAGTCAGGAATGCTTTGGCAATGGGCGTCAGGAATCCAAGCAGTTCATCAGCTTCCTTGCGGGCGTCCTCGTCCTGGCCACGCGTGGCGATGTCCGCCTGCTGAGCGGCGTAATAGATCATGGCACGACCGCCCTCAGCGAGCGCTTTCTGGGTCATCAGCATGCGCCGGACGTCGGGGTGGACGATAATGGGGTCGGCCGCGCCGTCCGGATTCTTGGCCCCGGAGAGAGAGCGCATGGCCTGGCGGTCCTTGGCGTATTCCAGCGACCCCTGGAAGGCCAGTTCCGCGGAGCCCAGCCCCTGGATGGCGGTACCGATACGGGCAATGTTCATGAAGGTGAACATGTAATTCAGGCCCTTGTGCGGCTCGCCGATGAGGAAGCCCCTGGCACCATCAAAGTTCAGCACGCAGGTGGCGTTGCCGTGAATGCCCATCTTGTGCTCGATGGAGCCAACGGAGACGCTGTTGCGCTCGCCCGGGTTGCCGTTTTCGTCGGGAATGAACTTGGGAACCACAAAAACCGAAATGCCCTTGGTGCCCTTGGGCGCATCAGGCAGTTTGGCCAGTACCAGATGGATGATGTTGTCCGACATGTCGTGATCGCCCGCGGAGATGAAAATCTTCTCGCCGGAGATGCTGTAGCTGCCGTCAGAATTGGGTTCCGCCTTGGAGCGCATAATGCCGAGGTCAGAGCCACAATGGGATTCCGTCAGACACATGGTGCCTGTCCATTCGCCACTGATCATCTTGGGCAGGTAGGTCTGCTTCTGCTCTTCCGAGCCATGGGCTTCCAGCGTGTTCAGGCAACCGTGACTGAGGCCGGGGTACATGCCGAACGACCAGTTGGCCGTCCCCACCATTTCACTCATGACCATGGAAAGAGAGCCGGGCAGCCCCTGGCCGCCAAGTTGCTCATCGGCCGTCATCGAAGGCCAGCCACCCTCAATGTACTGCTTGTAGGCTTCCTTGAAACCGGTCGGGGTCTTCACTTCCCCGTTTTCCAGGGTACAGCCTTCCTGGTCGCCGGTCTGGTTCAGCGGCGACAGCACCTGCTCGCAGAACTTGGCCCCTTCCTGGATGATGGCATTGACCATGTCCGGCGTAGCTTCCTCGCCACCCGGGATATGCTGGTAATGCGTTTCAGTATCCAGAAGCTCGTTCATAACAAACTGGATGTCGCGCAGCGGTGCTTTGTACTGGGGCATGGCTCGTACCTCGGTTCATGCAATTAAACGGCTGTTTGAAACATACGTTTGGGGCGGGCCTCGTGTCAAGAGACATAACCGCTGTGAATGCATTCCGAGGGGCGCTCAGGCTGTGGCACGGAAGCCTGTAGTAGTGGCGGTAGCAGAATCGGTGGAGGGCATTTCATCCACGTCACGGAAGAGGCTGATACGGGTATCATCTCCGCCGGGACGCTCGGAAGCAGAGGCGTCCGTTTCCTGAGCGCGCTCCACCCGCCCTTCCCCACTGCTGCCCTCGTCCTGGCGCGAGGAACGCAGCTCCGATTGGGCCTGAAGAAGCTGACGGGTCGCCTCCTGCGCGACGCGGATATCCTGGGGCGACGGTTCGGCCGGGGCAAGCGCAGCCGCGCGCACGGTCTGCATCTTGCTGATGGTGGCTTCCGGGTCATCAGCGATGACACTGGTATCAATGGAGACCTGCCCGCCGACGGCATAGAGCTGGCCATCCGGTCCGCGCTGGTAGGTGTAGGTAGGCGCCCCGGCGTACTGGCCACCCACGACCTGATGCGCCTGTTCATGCTGGCGCACCTCCCGGTCCCGGCCTCTGAGTTCCTGGACGGCCGACTGCTGTTCCGGGGATGGCCCATCAGAACCCTGTTCCGGCTGCTGCCGCTCGCCCTCGCGGTTCTCCGATCCGGGTTCCTGACCCGCCTCACGACGGGGACTTTCCGGGCGCGGCGGCGACGTCTCATCGTCTGCCCCCCGGGCGTTACGCCCCCCTTCCTGCGGGTTCTGCCGGCGGGCCTGTTCACTGATGGAAACCTCGACGCCACCACGACTGCTGCTGTCACCACGCGTTGCGGGAGACGCAGACCTGGAAGGCGCCGTCGGACTGGAGGGCGTTACCGGACTGACAGAAGCACTGGAATAGGACGGTGACGTACTGTTATTGGGCGTGCTGGTCTGCGGCACGCTGCCGGAAGCCGTACCTGGAGGAGCGGCGCTTCGGGTTACAGCACCGCCGGCGTTGCTGATCGCGGGCTGGATGGATGTAAGCTGCACGGCGATTCCATTCCGGCGTCAGGCACGTTCATCGAGCAGCGTCCCCACCATCTCGTCCGCTGTCCGAACCACTTCGATGGAAGCCTCGGCATTCCGCTGGTTGACCTTAAGATCCACGATGGAGCCCGCCAGGCTGTCCTCGACGGCACCAGCACCATCAGGAGCAGCGGCTTCCCGGGCAGGCGCCTCTGTGGTTCCCGAACGCGCAATACGGCTGGCCGCATCCTGCATGCCGCGCTGGGCATCCTGAACACCGTTCACACCAATGGACAGGGCATTACTGATCATGGGCACACCTCCCGCCCAGAACGTTCATGAACATTACACCACAGCAGTGTTCAAAATTCAAACAGACGGAGCAGGCCTGTTTACGCTCCAGGCAGGGGCAGCGAAAGGTGCCGGGAGGCCTCTTCCACCATGGCGGTGGGATCCCGCGAAGCCAGCCAGGGCACACGCCCCATGCACGGCGCGGGCATGCGCTCGCAGAGCGTCTCGAACGTCTCGTCTTCCCGCGCCATGGGCTCGGGAGTGCAGCGATTGGCCACCCACCCCGCCAGGCGGCAGCCGTCACGCTGGATCAGCTCGGCACTGAGCAGCGCGTGGTTGATGGCGCCCAGGCGCAATCCGACAACCAGGACGACGGGAAACTGGAGATCGCTCACCAGATCCACCCAGGTTTCATGGTCATTGAGCGGCACACGCCAGCCACCGGCGCCTTCAACCAGGAACAGGTCCGCAGGGCGCATCATGGCACCCCGACAAAACCCCGCCAGGCGCTCGGCACTGACCCGGCGCCCGGCTTCCCGGGCCGCTACGTGGGGCGCGATTGCCGGTTCCAGCGCCACCGGGTTCACCGACTCATAGGGCATGGACTCGGTCATGGCCTGTGACAGCGCCAGGGCATCGGCATTGCGCAGGCCTTCAGGGGTCTGCTCACAGCCGGAAGCCAGGGGCTTCATGGCCAGGGTACGCAGGCCATTGCGGGCTGCCAGGCGCAGCAGGCCAGCCGTGACCACCGTCTTGCCGGAGTCCGTGTCAGTACCTGTGACGAAGTAGGATTGTCGTGGCATGGGCGTTATGGAAGGTTCCGGTTATTGCCTGGGGCCGGTCAGGTGCGCAAAAGCCACCTGCCAGGTTGCGGGCACACCATACCGGGAATCCCGGTGGCGGTCATAGGCACGGCGCATGGCTCTCAGGCGCCCGGGGCCGAGCGCACCCCGGTGGCGGTGTTCATCCTTGTAGCGGGCCCCGAGGGTCTTGAGCTCTCCCAGCAGCGCCATGACATCCGGGTACCACAGTACCAGCGGTTCAACATCAACAGTCACCCTCTCAAAGCCCTCGGCCAGCCGCGCCTCCAGCTCCGCCCGGGTCAGGAAACGATTGACGTGGCGACGGCCGGGATCGGCCTCCGCCCACGCGGATTCCAGTTCGGTCAGGGTTCCGTCCACCAGGGTCGCGAGATGGGCCCCGCCCCCGGGCTTAAGCAGTCTTGCCATCTCCCGGGCAACGGCACCGGTGTCCTCGCACCACTGGATCATCAGGCTCGACTGGATCCAATCCAGGCTGCCCGAGGCCAGCGGCACATTCGCGGCATCAGCCACGAGCCAGCGCGCATCCACGCCCCGGTGCGCCCGGGCATAATCGACCATTCCGGGAGACAGGTCGGCGGCGATCAGTTCCTCGGGGGCCAGCTCGCGCTCCAGCTCCGGCAGACTGAAACCGGTACCGCAGCCCAGATCAAGTCCCACACCACCGCTCGGAGCCTCCATGCGGGCCAGCAGATCCAGCGCCACGCGCTGCTGCAGCCGTGCCGCCGCGTCATAGCTCTCAGCGGCCGCGCCGAAGTCATCGGATACGCGCTGGCGACTGACCTGGTTGAACTGCCGCGCATTCATGGTGCCACCTGCTTCATAGCCCCGCTGATCCAATCCGTTGCCCCAGCGGCGGAAGCCGGCCAGTGGCAGGATTCAGCCGCCAGATGACAGCGTTCACCGACCAGGCCAAGTGCTTCCGGTACCGCCCCACTGACCAGCGCATCACGCCCGCAGAACAGGTGCTGTGCCCATGCCCCTGCCTGCTGCCAGAGCGCCCGTTGATCGAGCCGGGCAAGCCACTCCAGACTGTCTGAAAGACCCTGCCGGTAGTCCAGGGTCAGCTCCGGCCAATCCAGGGCCTGGAGTTCACGGCGTACCTGCCGGGGAGATGCGCTGCCCTGGCTGACCAGGGCGCAGAAACGACCGAGCGTCTGCTCCACATCCACCCGCATACCCTCCCGGAAACCACGGAAGTCGGCATCCGCCATACCCACGGACCAGTCCGACCCCTCCAGAAAGCGGGGAGTCGAACAGAGGGTCACCACACCGCTCACCGTTCCAGGAAAGCGCTCACGGGCCGCCATGGCCACCTGTCCGCCCAGGGACCAGCCCAGCCAGGGCACTCCCGAGGGAACACGGGCCATAACAGCGTCCAGCGCGGATTCCAGATCCTGATGCCCGATCGCCATCCGTGCCGGCTCCAGCAGCACGGGCTCCACCTCAGCGGGCAGCAGTGGCCGCAGCGCCTCCGCCGGGATACCCCAGCCGCCGACAACAACCGCCCTGGTCATGCCGCCCCCGTTTCGCTGCGCGCCGCCCTGAGCGCCTCCAGGAGCCGCTCCATATGTTCATCCGTATGGCTGGCGCTGAAGGTCAGGCGCAGACGCGCTTCACCCTGGGGAACCGTGGGCGGACGGATCGCCGGCACCAGAATATCCCGCCGCGCCAGTGCCCCGCTCAGGGCCATGGCACGGTCCGATGGCCCCAAGATCAGGGGCTGTATCGGCGTCCAGGACTCCATCAGCCGGTAGCCGAGCGCGGTTGCCTCATCCCGGAACCACGCCACCAGCTTCGCCAGGCGTTCACGCCGCCAGCCCTCTTCCCGACAAAGTTCCAGGCTGCGCCGGGTTGCGGCCGCCATCGCCGGCGGCATGGCGGTGGTGTAGATATAGGTGCGCGCTTTCTGCACCAGGTAATCCACGAATTCACGTGAGCCGGCAACAAAAGCGCCACCGACACCCAGTGCCTTGCCCAGTGTGCCCACCAGTATGGGCACTGCGGACTGGTCAAGACCGCGGACCTCGGCGATACCGCCGCCCTTGCTGCCCAGCACGCCCAGACCATGGGCGTCGTCCACCATCAGGGGCACACCCTGCTCCCGGCACAGCGCGGACAGACCGTCCAGCGGTGCCAGGTCGCCGTCCATGCTGAAAACCCCATCCGTTGCCACCAGCGCACAGCGCGACTCCGCCTCCAGAAGCCGGGCGGCGGCGCTGGTGTCGGCGTGGGTATAGCGTTTCAGGCGGGCACCCGCGAGACGGGCACCGTCCAGCAGTGAGGCGTGGTTGAGGCGGTCCTGCAGGATCACGTCATGGCGCCCGGCCATGGCGGCAGTGACACCGAGATTGGCCATATACCCCGTGGAGAACAGCGCCGCCGCTTCCCGGCCGGTATGTGCCGCCAGTGCCTCTTCGAGCTCCTGATGGAGCCGGTGGTGACCATTCACCATATGCGAGGAACCGCTGCCCACCCCGTGTTCACGGGCTGCGTCTGTGAGCGCCTCAATCACACCGGGGTGGTTGGCAAGCCCGAGGTAGTCATTGCTGCAGAAGGCCAGCATGCTGCGGCCATCCACAACAATCTCCGGGCCCTGGGCGGAATCCAGAACCCGGCGATCCCGCAGCAGCCCCTGCTGCCGCAGTGTTTCGAGCTCGGCGCTGTAATCAGGCATTGGCCGCGTCGTAGAACAGGGCACTCTGGCGCTCCTGCTCCATGCGGCGGGTCAGCTCGTCGACCTCGTCCTCGTCCGAACGGTCCGTGGCCAGCGGCTCCGGCACGATGCCAAGGCGCCGGAACAGCGCCCTGTCCTGCTCGGCCTGCGGGTTTTCCGTGGTCAACAGCTGATCGCCGTAGAAAATGGAATTGGCGCCGGCCATGAAGCACAGTGCCTGCATCTGGTCGTTCATCTCTTCACGCCCCGCGGACAGGCGGACATGGCTCTTCGGCATGAGAATGCGCGCCACGGCAATGGTACGCACGAACTCGAACGGATCGAGGTCCTCGACGTCTTCCAGCGGTGTACCCGGAATCTTGATCAGCATGTTAATGGGCACACTTTCCGGGTGATCCGGCAGGTTGGCCAGCTGCAGCAGCAGCCCTGCCCGGTCATCCTCATCCTCGCCCATCCCCATGATGCCGCCGCAGCAGACCTTCATGCCCGCATTACGCACGTTCTCCAGGGTATCCAGACGGTCCTGGTAGGTCCGGGTGGTGATGATCTGGTTGTAGTAGCGCTCGGAGGTGTCGAGGTTGTGGTTGTAGTAATCCAGCCCTGCTTCCGCCAGCTCACCGGCCTGGTCCTCCGTGAGCATGCCCAGAGTCATGCAGGTTTCGAGCCCCATGTCCTTCACGCCACGGATCATTTCCAGCACGTGCGGCAGATCCTTCTTCGTGGGGCTGCGCCAGGCCGCGCCCATGCAGAAGCGGGTTGCACCGGTTTCCTTGGCCGCTTTCGCCTGCTCCAGGACCTTCTCGACCTGCATCAGCTTCTCTTTTTCGAGACCGGTGTTGTAATGGCCACTCTGCGGGCAGTACATGCAGTCCTCGGGGCAGGCACCGGTCTTGATGGAGAGCAGGGTTGAAACCTGCACTTCATTGGGATCAAACCACTGGCGGTGCGCCTGCTGGGCCCGGAAGACCAGGTCGTTGAACGGCATATCCAGAAGTTCACGGACCTCCTTCAGGGTCCAGTCGTGACGGATGGCATCGGAAGTGGTCATACTGGTGTCCTTATCCTGCTGATCAATGGTCTGCCACACGGAGGTGTCCAGACGGAATGGAAACCATGATAAGGATGGCCAGACGGCTGTCAACCAGAGCAACCCTGATGGTTAACAGGGTGAACACAACCCGCCCCAGGCTGAGCCGGTGCGTCATCTGCCTGGGCCCGGACCAGGGCGGCGGACTCTGCCACGCATGCCTTCTTGACCTTCCGGCAACAGGTCCCTGTTGCCGGCGCTGCGCCCTGCCACTGTCCATTGGGGAACGCGGAGCAAGCCTGTGCCGGCAATGCGAGCGCACCGACCCACCCCAGGACCGGAGCCGCATTCCCTGGCGCTACGAGTGCCCCGTGGACCGCATGATCCAGAACTACAAGTACCACGGCACACGCGCCCAGGGCGCCGCTCTGGCCCGCAATTGGCTGCGGGCCGCTGGCATGCCCGAGCCGCGACCATTGGCCCTGATTCCGGCGCCCATGGATCCGGAACGGTTGCGCGAGCGCGGCTTCAGCCAGACGGCGGAGCTGGCGGACTGGCTCGGTCGCTCCACAGGGATACCGGTGCTGCCCAGCCGGCTCCAGCGCCATGGCGGCTATCGTGCCCAGGCCAGCCTGTCGCGCTCCGAGCGACGGCGCAACCTCAGGGAGGCTTTCTTCGTTGCCGGCAGCGCGCCCCTTCCGGAGCATGTCGCCCTGATCGAGGACGTGGTCACCACCGGCGCGACAGCGGAGGCCATGGGGCACTGCCTGCGCCGGGCGGGAGTGCAACGCCTGGAGGTCTGGGCACTGGCAAGAACACCCTAGGCGTCAGTACAGCTGCTGGAGCACACGGTCGGCGAGCGCCAGGGAAGCAGTGAGCCCCGGGGACTCAATACCGAACAGATTCACCGCCCCGGCCAGGCCGTGCTCCCTCGGCCCCTGGATCATGAAATCCGCCGGTTTGTCGTCAGGGCCGTGAATGCGGGGACGGATGCCGGCATAGGCGGGCGTCAGGCGCGCGGGGTCCAGCCCGGGCCACCACTGGCGGACGGCGTCGGCAAAAGTGGCAGCCAGTGATTCCGGCACGGACCATTCCAGGGCATCCACCCAGTGCGCGTCCGGCCCAAACCGGGCCTGACCGGCCATATCAAGGGTCAGGTGCACGCCAAGCCCACCTGCAGCCGGCAACGGGTAGATCAGGCGCTGGAAGGGGTGACGGCCGCTGTAGGCGAAGTAGTGGCCCTTGGCGAACCACTGGCGCGGCACAGCCTCTGCAGGCATCCCTTCCCATCGCCGGGCAACGGGCACAGCCCCCAACCCACCGGCATTAACCACGATGGCGGCGCTGAGTTCGCAGGGTGCATCGCCGCCCACCTGGACGCGGTGGCGCCCCTGCACGGTCTCAATCCGCTCCACCGGCGCCTGGCGCACCAGCCAGCCGCCATGGGCTTCCATATCCCCGAGCAGAGCCTGCATAAAGGCGTGGGAATCCACAATGCCGCTCATCGGGGACGCCAGCCCGGCCGCCGCGTGAAGCTCCGGCTCCCGGGCGATTTCACGGGTGCTGAGCCACTCTAGTACCACGTCGTTGTCCGCGGCATTGCGGCGCAGTCGCTCCAGGGCGGGAATTTCAGCCTCACCGGTGGCAACCAGCCACTTGCCGCAGCGCCGGTGGGCGACAGCGTGACGCTCGCAGAAAGCGTACAGCCGGTCCCGGCCCTCACGGCACAGCTCCGCCTTGAGCGACCCCGGCGGATAGTAGATGCCCGCGTGGATGACTTCGCTGTTGCGCGAGGAGACCTCCTCACCGGGGAGAGCGTGGCGCTCAAGCACCAGTACCTCGTGTCCGGCCCTGGCCAGGGCCCGCCCCACGGCCAGCCCCACAACCCCCGCACCAATGACGACCGCATCAACCTGTTCTGAATCCATGGGCAAAGGATACCAGCCGGGACTCTGATTGAAACGCCCAAGCGGTTATACTGGTGACCTGGCCATTTCAGCGGGGGAAGTATGTCGGACATCCGCCAGTTCATTGCGGTCATGATCGTGGCAGCCCTGTTTGTAAGCTGGCTGGGCTGGCGCGGCTATACCGTGATGGAACTCAATGAAACGCTGCGCGAACAGTCCGCGCTGGCGGACTACCCCTATCCTTTCCGCGTGCTGCGCGTGGAAGGAGACACGGCCGTCATGAGCACACTTCGCTCGCCCCGTGTGGACACCGCCCAGGCCATGCGGGAACTGTTCCCTGACCTGCGCCGGATACCGGAAACCAGCCGCGAATTCCGCCGCGCTGAACAGGAGTACGCCCGCCTTCAGGCACGGGCAAGTGAGACCGTCACCGCCTCGGGCAGCATCCGCCGGGTACGCTGGGAGCTGGACGAGAACTGGTACTACCTCAATAACATGGAGACCCGTCGCACCCCCGGTCACGCGGCCCCCATCAACCCCGCGACAGGCAGCTGACCCATGGAGACGATGGCGCACCCCTACCAGCACCTCACCCCCGACCTGGTTCTCGATGCGGTAGAGGCCTGTGGCTACGCGGTTAACGGCCGACTCTTCCCGCTTAATTCCTATGAGAACCGTGTCTACCAGGTCGGGATTGAGGACCAGAAGCCGCTGATCGCCAAGTTCTATCGCCCGGGACGCTGGTCCCGACCGCAGCTGGAGGAAGAGCACGGATTTGTGGCCGAGCTGGAGTCCGCCGAGATCCCGGCGGTTGGTGCGCTCCCCATGCCCGGCGGCGGCTACCTGGCGGACTACGGCGGTTTCACGCTGGCGCTCTACCCCCAGCGCGGCGGCCAGGCCCCGGACATCACGCTTCCGGACACACTGTTCCGCATTGGCCAGTGGCTCGGGCGCATCCATCAGGTTGGCGCGCGCAGGGACTTCCAGCACCGCCCCACCATTGACCCGGTCCGGGTGATTGATGAGGGGCAGCGCTATGTCCTGGATGCCGGATTTGTGCCGGACGATCTGGTGGCGGCCTACCGCAGCCTGATCCCGGACCTGCTCGATGCCATCCGCGCCTGCCAGGAGCGCGCCGGCGAGGTGACGATCCAGCGGCTGCACGGGGATTGCCATATGGGCAACATCCTGATGCGCGAGGAACGGCTGCTGTTCGTGGACTTTGACGACGCCCGTCAGGGCCCGGCTGTCCAGGACATCTGGCTGATGCTCAGTGGCGACGCCGAGGAGCAGCGCTGGCAGCTGGGAGAGCTCATCGAGGGCTACGAGCAGTTCAACCAGTTCAACCCGGCGGAATGCCACCTCATTGAGCCTCTTCGCACCATGCGACTGATCAACCAGGCCGCCTGGCTGGCCTGGCGGTGGGACGACCCCACCTTCCCCATGCACTTCCCCTGGTTCGGCCAGGCACGATTCTGGTCCGACCATATTCTGATGCTGCGCGAACAGCTCGCCAGCCTGCAGCAGCCACCGGTCCGGCCTCCCGGGCCCTGACAGCGCCCACGAACAACGGAAACCGCACCATGAATGATCCAACCGGTCGCTTCGATACCGAAACTGATGCCGTGTATGCCGGCGCCAGCGCCTCCGATGACCCGTTCCGGTTTGACGAGGCAGTCGCACGCGTCTTTCCGGACATGATCCGGCGCTCTGTGCCCGGCTACACCACCATTGTGCCCATGATCGGGGTGATCGCCGCGCGCTTCGCACGGCCGGACACGGCGCTCTATGATCTGGGGTGCTCACTGGGGGCCGTGAGCCTGGCCATGCGCCACAGCGTGAAAGTCCATGGCGCCCGCATTGTGGCTGTCGACAACGCTGCCTCCATGGTCGAGCGCTGCCGCCATTACATTGCCCTGGACGACGGCCAGCTGCCGGTGGCTCTCCAGTGCGCCGACATCCGCGACATCGACTACCAGCCCGCCAGCGTGGTGGCCCTGAACTTCACCCTCCAGTTCCTGCCCCCGGAGGACCGGGACGCGCTTCTGGCGCGCCTCTGCCAGGCCCTGACACCGGGCGGCGCCCTGGTGCTTTCGGAGAAGGTGGCGTTCGCGGATGCCGCCGAGCAGTCACTGCTGGAGGAGCTGCACCTGGACTTCAAGCGTGCCCAGGGCTATTCCGAGATGGAGATCAGCCGCAAACGCAACGCGCTGGAAGAAGTGCTGATCCCCGAGTCCATAGCGACGCACCGCCAGCGGCTGGAAGCGGCCGGCTTTGAGCAGGTCACGCTCTGGCACCAGTCGCTGAACTTTGTCTCCATCCTCGCCATTGCGCCGGAGGCGACGGCATGAGCACGGACTTTGACTGGCGCAGCGAATACGCCAACCTGCTGGACTGGCTGCACGACAGCGGCCGAACAGAGTGGCACGAGCAACTGCAACAGCGCCTGACCAGCGTCTTCGAGACCCACCCGCACGGCGACCTGCCGCGCTGGATGGCGGCGCTCAATCAGCTTCCCCGGATCCCCAGCGCCGAAGCGGACCTCGATCAACCGACGGTCACGCTCACAACACCCGAGCCCCTGACGGAGGCCCAACGGGAGCAGCTTGAACAGGGGCTGCGGGGCCTGATGCCCTGGCGCAAGGGGCCCTTCGATTTCTTCGGGACCCATATCGACACCGAGTGGCGATCCGACTGGAAGTGGGAACGGGTCCGGCCCGGTCTGAGTGACCTGCGCGGCCGTACCGTACTGGATGTTGGGTGCGGTTCCGGCTACCACTGCTGGCGCATCCTGGGAGCCGGGGCCCAGAGGGTGGTCGGCATCGACCCCGGCATGCTGTTCCTGATGCAGTTCCAGGCGGTGCGTACCTACCTGGGTGATCCACATGCCCACCTGCTGCCACAGCGGCTGGAGGACCTGCCCCACCAGCTCCAGCTGTTCGATACCACCCTGTCACTGGGGGTGCTCTATCACCGGCGCTCGCCCATCGACCACCTGATCGAACTCAAGGGCACGCTCAAGCCCGGCGGCGAGCTGGTACTGGAGACACTGGTGATTGAGGGCGAAATGGGCGAGACGCTGATGCCGGAAGACCGCTACGCGCGCATGCGCAACGTCTGGTTCATTCCCAGCGTCCCCACCCTGAAGCGCTGGCTGCAGCGTGCCGGTTACCGGGAGATTGAGTGTGTGGATGTAACGCGCACCACCACGGACGAACAGCGCGCCACGGACTGGATGCAGTTCCAGTCACTGCCCGATTTCCTGGATCCGGAGGACGAGCACCGGACCATTGAAGGCTATCCGGCGCCCCGTCGGGCCACCCTGGTGGCCCGCAAGCCGGCCTGAGATTCAGGCGTTGAAGGGGTGGCGCAGGGTAACGGTCTCGATCCGGTCCGGCCCTGTGGAGATGACGTCGATGGGCGCCTCGATCTGCTCTTCGAGGAAGCGGATGTAATTGCGCGCATTCTCGGGAAGCTGATCCAGGGCCGTGATGCCCGAAGTGCTTTCCGACCAGCCGGGAAGCGTCTCATACACCGGCTCAATGGCTTCGTACTGGGCGCCGCGGATCGGCGGCCGGGTTACGCGTCCTTCACGGGTGATGTAACCCACACAGACCTTCACCTCGTCCAGGCCGTCCAGAACATCCAGCTTGGTCAGGCAGATGCCGGAGACACTGTTCACCTGGATGGCATGGCGCAGCGCTACCGCGTCAAACCAGCCACAGCGCCGGGCGCGCCCGGTTGTGGTGCCGAACTCGTGCCCCTGGCGCGCCAGGTGCTCACCGCAGGTGTCGAACAGCTCCGTCGGGAAGGGACCGGAACCAACACGGGTGGTGTAGGCCTTGGTGATCCCCAGGATATAGTCCATGTACTGGGGCCCGAAACCGGTGCCCGTTGCCGCGCCACCGGCAGTGGTGTTCGACGAGGTGACGAATGGGTAGGTGCCGTGATCAATGTCCAGCAGCGCCCCCTGGGCCCCTTCGAACAGGATGTGCTCACCGCGCTTGCGCAGATCATGCAGCATGTCCGTAACATCCGCCGCCATGGGCAGCAGCTCTTCGGCGTAGGCGCGAAAATCCGCCAGGGTGGCTTCCACATCCACCGGCTCCTCGCCGTAGTACTCGGTGAGTACGAAGTTGTGGTAGCCCATCAGGTGGCGCAGGCCCCTTTCGAAGGCTTCCGGATCCGCAAGGTCACCGAAGCGCAGGCCCTGCCGGGATACCTTGTCCTCATAGGCAGGGCCGATACCACGCCCGGTGGTACCAATGCAGTCCTTGCCTCGGGCACGCTCACGGGCCTGATCAAGGCGCTCATGGGTGGGCAGGATCAGCGGGCAGGCCTCGCTGACCCGCAGCCGTGAACGCACATCCACGCCGCGCGCCTCCAGCTTGCGGATCTCCTCAAGCAGGGCCTGGAGTGCCAGCACCACACCGTTGCCGATCATGCAGGTGATGTGCTTGCGCAGAATCCCGGAGGGAATCAGGTGAAGCGCGGTGGTCTCACCATCGATCACCAGTGTATGGCCGGCGTTGTGTCCGCCCTGGAACCGCGCAACGGCGGATACCTGCTCGGTGAGCAGATCCACGATCTTGCCCTTGCCTTCGTCACCCCACTGGGTGCCCAGCACTACGACGTTCTTACCCATGAATGGCTCGCTGATCCGTTCACAAACTCATGATTGACGTTCACGCCGCTGCGGCTACAGCGGCTCCACTTTCCAGTCACCGTCCTTCAGGACAAGCTGGCGGTCACAGCCGGGCGGCAGCCGGTCATCGGCCTCGTCGTCCAGCTGCTGGATGACCGTGTCACTCTGGCGCAGCTCGCTGATGCGCCGGCGCAGCGCCGCGTCCGTTCCAGCCGGGGCCAGGATGGCGCCCCCGCCGGCACCGAAGGTTCGCCGGCCCGCTTCCAGAAGCCGGTTCAGGTCGGCACTGAAGCCGGTGGCCGGGCGGGCGCGACCGAAATCCTCGCCCACGGCATCGTATCGACCGCCCTGGGCGAGCGCTTCCTCCTGCCCCGGTGTGTAGGCGGCGAACACCAGGCCGGTGTGATAGTTGTAGCCGCGCAGTTCGCTGAAATCGAACCCGATGGCCACGCCGGGGTGACGCTCACGCACCCGGGCGGCGGTCTGCTCCAGCTGGTCAATGGCCTCGAGCACGGGCGCAGGCGCTCCCGCCAGCCGTTGCCGAGCGGCATCCGGCACCCCTTCGCCACCACTGAGCCGGCCCAGCTCCCGCAGCATGGCGCGGGCGGAGCCGGCTTCGGCAGTGCCCAGAAGCTCGTCCAGCTCCGGGATGGAGCGCCGGCGCAGGGCATCAAAGACCCGCTGCTCCAGATCGCCCCCCAGGGCCGCCTCTTCCGCCAGGCACTGGAAAATGCCCACATGGGCGATGTCCAGGTGAACCGTTTCAACGCCAGCCGCAGTCAGGGTCTCCAGCATCAGATCGATGATTTCCTGGTCGGCGCCACTGCTGCGGCTGCCGAAAAGCTCGCACCCGACCTGCAGCGGGGTACGACTGGCCAGCATGCTGCTCGGGCGGGCATGCAGAACATGGCCGGCATAACACAGGCGCGTGACACCCGGGCGGCGCAGGCTGTGCGCGTCCATCCGCGCCGCCTGCGGGGTCATGTCGGCGCGCACGCCCATCATCCGACCGGTCAGCTGATCCGTCAGCTTGAACGTCTGCAGATCCAGATCATTGCCGGTACCGGTCAGAAGCGACTGCAGGTATTCGATCATCGGGGGGATGATGAGTTCATAGCCCCAGCGCCGATAGGTATCCATCAGCTCGCGGCGCAGGGCCTCGACCTTCTGGGCCTGGGGCGGCAGGACATCGGCCACCCCATCGGGCAGCAACCATCGATCAGACGTACTCATGACGCTTGAATCCGTGATTGATTGACTGAGCAGGAACGTTTCAAGCGGTTCCGGGGGAACCTAGCGAACAACATAGAGCAGGGTCACCCCCACCAGCATGCTCGCAAACCCCGCCCACCGCATACTTGAGGGCGCCATCTGTGCCAGAACTTCCACCATCCGCTGCCAGCGCTGCGGACACAGAAACGGCATGACGCCCTCAATGATGAGCACCAGCGCCAGAGCTGTCAGCAGATCCTGCCACATGGCAATACCAGGCACCGTTCGGGTTTGTTACAGAGCCGGGATTCTACGCCCATCGCGCCCATAAAAAAACCGGAGCCGAAGCTCCGGTTCACTGGGGCTGCAGGTGTTACTGCCCGCCCATGGGTCCGTCCAGCATGTTCATGAAGTCGCTCTGGGAATCCATCAGGAACACGTCCTGGCGACTGTTGAAGGTGCTGCGGTAAGCCTCAAGCGTGCGATAGAGCTCATAAAACTCCTGGTCCTGCCCGTAGGCCTCCGCGTAAATGGTCGCGGCCTTGCCGTCACCCTCACCACGGGTTTCCTGGGCTTCACGGTTCGCCTCGGCCAGCAGCACCGTCACCTTACGGTCCGCCGCAGCGCGCACGCCCTCGGCCTGTTCGCGCCCACGGGAGCGGTATTCCTGCGCCTCGGCCTGGCGCTCAGTGCGCATGCGCTGATACACCGTTTCACTGACTTCATCCGGGAGCTCAATCCCCTTGATCCGGATATCCTGAACGCGGATGCCGAATTCCTTGCGCGTGAATTCATCCACGTTGCCCTGAATCTTCTCCATCAGCTCATCACGGGCACCAGAAACAACCTCCGTCATGTTACGCACCCCGAACTCATCCCGGAGGCCGTTTTCAATCCGGGAGGCAAGAAGCCCTTCCGCCCGCATCTCACTGCCACCGGTGGCCCGGTAGAAGTCGGCCACATCGATGATCTGCCAGGTCACGTAGGAATCCACATCCAGTGGTTTTTTCTCAATGGTCAGATACCGCTGGGTTTCGATATTGAGTGTCAGAATCCGCGTATCGAACTCCTCTGCCGTCTCGACCCAGGGAAGCTTGAAATGCAGTCCGGGCTCCACACCTGTCTTGACGAGTTCACCAAACCGCAGAACGACGCCGCGATGGGTTTCCGGCACGATGTAGACGGTCGCCGACACGAGGTAAAGAACCACGACACCGGCTATGATCGCCAGTATACCCTTAGTGTTCATGCTTAACGCCTCTCCCGGCCGGAATTACTGTTCTGCTGATCACGGATGCGATCGATCACCTGATCGCTGATCCGGTCAATGCGGTCATTGGTGGAGCCAATACCCTGATGCTGTGTATCGCCGGAGCTACTCCCGCCCGGAGCATCATCCGCCATGGCCCTGGCGCCGCCCTTCATCATCTGATCCAGCGGCAGCATCATCAGGTTGTTGCCCTTCTCAATGTCGACAACCACCTTGCTGGTCCCGGTGAGAACCTGCTGCATGGTATCGATATAGAGCCGGCGGGCTGTAATCTCCGGAGCCTGCTCATAGACGCCGAGCACATCCAGGAAGCGGGCTGTCTCACCCTGGGCGGCTTCCACCACCTTGTCTCGATAGGCCTTCGCTTCCTCGCGGATACGCTCTGCCTGACCCCGCGCCTCCGGGACCACTCGGTTACGATACTGTTCCGCCTGATCAACGAAGCGCTGCATGTCCTCACGGGCACGCTGCACATCACGGAAGGCTTCCTGCACCGGCTCCGGGGGCTGGGTACTCTCGACGTTCACTCGCAGGATCTGCATGCCCACCGTATAGGTATTCAGAAAACGCTGCAGGCGCTTCTCAACCAGCTGCCCCAGTTCCGCACGGCGCTCCGTAAGCACCCCATGCAGGGTTGAACTACCCACTTCGTGGCGCAGGGCGCTGTCCGTCGCGTATTGCAGGGTCGTGCTGGGACTGCGCACATTGAGCACAAAGTTCTTCGGCTCCTCGACCCGGTACTGGACGCTCAGGTTCACACTGACGATGTTCTCATCCTCGGTAAGCATGTGCCCCGTGGACCTGAAGGAGCGCACATCGGTCACTGTGACCATGCGGACATCGTCCAGCAGCGGAATCTTGAAATTCAGACCTGGCATGGTGGTTTTGTGGTACTCACCGAAGCGCAGGACAACGCCGTTTTCCCGCTCGTCCACGATGTAGACCGACTGCCAGGCCAGAAAGCCGAAAACCAGCAGACCGACCACGGCGAGGATCAGGCCAAAGCCGCCACCGCCTTGGCCACCACTGCTGCCCGAGCCGCCACTGCCACCGGAACCGCCCTTGTTGCCGAAAAGCCGGTTCAGCTTGTCGAGGCCCTTTTTCAGGGCCTCATCGAGGTCCGGCGGCCCCTGATCGTTGCCGCCGCGATTGCCCGAGCTCCAGGGGTCGCGGTCGTTGTTGCGGTTACCACCCGGTTCGTTCCAGGCCATAGTGTTCTCCGTCTGAGGTTATACGCTGCAGCGGCCCGGGTCTGCCGGGCACAACAGATGCAAATAGTAGGTGTTCTGAAAGGCCGCGACAACCGGGGGTACTACACCGCCTCAACCGCCATCCAGTCACTGCCGTCCAGGCAGGTCAGCCGATTCTCGTCCGTGCCGGCACGTGCAAGCAGCTGGTGCCAGTCGCGGGCCTCCATGCGCAGCTCCAGCACAGGCTCGCCACTGTCGGACATGCGCTCCGCCACCACGGCACCGCTCTGGTAGAACTGGGCCCGCAGCCAGCCATCCGCCGGAGACAGTTTCACATAGCGATGGACGACGTCCTCGGCCAGACGCTCCGCGACGGCGTCGCGCAGCTCCTCCATGCCAGCCCCGGTATGGGCCGACAGCCAGACGCGTACCGGACGACCGCTCTCGTCCCGCTCCACCCCCGGCTGCGCACCGGGGATGAGATCGATCTTGTTGCACACCTGCAGAACCGGCACTTCACCGGCTCCGATCTCACCCAGCACCGATTCAACCTGCTGGATGGTGTCATCACGGGCCGGATCGGTATTGTCGATGATATGAAGCAGCAGCGAGGCCTCGACCGTCTCCTCAAGAGTGGCGCGGAACGCCTCGACCAGGGTGTGCGGCAGATGCCGGATAAACCCAACCGTATCCGCCAGCACCACCGGGCCCACGTCCGGCACGCTCACACGGCGCACCGTGGGGTCCAGGGTGGCGAACAGCTGGTCCGCCTCAAACACCGTGGAATCAGTCAGATGGTTGAACAGGGAGGATTTGCCCGCATTGGTATAGCCCACCAGCGAGACCACTGGGATCTCGGCACGCTTACGCGACCGCCTCGCCTGCTCGCGCTGGCGCCGGACCTTCTCGAGCCTGCGGTTGATCTGGTTGATGCGCGAGCGCAGCAGCCGTCGGTCGGTCTCAAGCTGGGTCTCACCCGGCCCCCGCTGACCGATACCGCCCTTCTGGCGCTCCAGATGCGTCCAGCCCCGGACCAGCCGCGTGGACATGTGCTCCAGCTGGGCCAGCTCCACCTGCAGCTTGCCTTCATAGGTGCGGGCGCGCTGGGCGAAGATATCGAGAATGACCCCGGTGCGGTCCAGTACCCGGCATTTGAGTTCGGCCTCGAGATTACGCTCCTGACTGGGGCTGAGCTGGTGATTGAACAGCACCACGTCCGCGCCCTCGGCGTTCAGGGTCGCACGCAGCTCCTCGAGCTTGCCCTTGCCCAGAAAGAAGCGCGAACTGGGCTGATTCCGGGTCCCGGTGACAACGGCTGCACAGGTCACTCCGGCGGACTCTGCCAACTCGCGGAATTCATCCGGATTTTCCGGCTCCATCTCGGACGCCAGCGTAATGTGAACGAGAAGGGCCCGTTCACCGACCTCAGGACGCTCAAACAATCAGGTGCTGCTCCTCATTCGGGATCGACCGCCTCGCCCTCGTCACCGGGATGCTGGGGCGCCTTCACATTACGCGACGGCACAATCGTGGAAATGGCGTGCTTGTAGACCATCTGGCTGACAGTGTTGCGCAGCAGGACCACGAACTGGTCAAACGATTCGATCTGCCCCTGGAGCTTGATGCCGTTGACCAGAAAGATGGACACGGGGATGCGTTCCTTGCGCAGGGAATTCAGGTAAGGGTCTTGTAGGGAATGCCCTTTTGACATGAGGCTGCTCCTGTTTTTTATGATTGCTCGCCCCCGGGGCGATCCCCGGGCGCTGTTCCTTTCATACCATGCGGCGTGGTGTCTGGATCACCGGAGACAGTGGTGCCGCCTTTGACGATTTTCAAGGCATCGGCCAACGGATCCTTGCCCTGACTGTCCAGCCAGTGCGCATCCGGCCACCTGCGAAGCCACGTCAGCTGGCGCTTGGCCAGCTGACGGGTGGCTGCCAGCGCGCGCTCAATCATATCATCATATTGGGTTGCGCCGCTCAGGTAGTCCCACACCTGACGATACCCCACCGCCCGGATGGACGGCAGATCCGGGGACAGGTCGCTGCGCGCATAAAGCGTCTGCACCTCCTCCAGCAGCCCCTGCTCCAGCATCGCCCTGAACCGGCGCTCGATCCGTTCATGCAGATCGCGGCGCTGCGGCGGAGCCAGCGCGAGGCTGACGGTACCTTCCGGTAGCCCGCCGCCCTGATCCTCACCGGCGCCCTGCGCCCAGTGCGCGGATATCGGTCGCCCTGAGAGGCGATAGACCTCCAGGGCACGGATCAGTCGCTGGCGGTTGTTCGGATGCAGCCCGGCGGCGGCCACCGGATCCACAGCTTCCAGCTCACGATAGAGGGCGTCACCCCCCTCGGTGTCAAAGCGATGTTCCAGTTCCGCCCTTACGCCTTTATCGGCCTGCGGCAAACTCGCCATCCCCTGGCGAAGCACATTGAAATAGAGCATGGTGCCGCCCACCAGAATCGGCACCCGGCCCTCTCCCCGGATGCGCCCGATCAGGGCCCCGGCATCGGCCGCGAACTCCGCCGCCGAATAGGGTTCCGCCGGATCACGGATGTCGATCAGGTGATGGGGCGCCCGGCGCAGTGTGGCCGCATCCGGCTTGGCAGTACCGATGTCCATGCCCCGGTAGACCAGTGCCGAGTCCACGCTGATGAGCTCACCATTCAGGCGCTCACGCAGTTCAACAGCCAGGTCCGTCTTGCCCGAGGCCGTCGGCCCCATGACCAGAACCGCGGGAGGCCGCCACACCATGGCTACTGACCCCGCATGAAGAGCTTGTCCAGATCCCCCATGCTCAGCCGCGTCCAGGTGGGCCGACCATGGTTGCACTGACCGCTGCGCTCCGTGGCCTCCATATCGCGCAGCAGTGCGTTCATTTCCGGGATCGTCAACTGGCGGTTGGCCCGTACTGAGCCGTAGCAGGCCATGGTGCCCAGCAAGTGCTCGATACGGGCCTCCACCTGCTGACTGCGGCCATGGGTCACCAGATCCGAGAGAACATCGCGCACCAGCTGCTCCATATCCGCGTCCCGCAGCAGCGCCGGAACCTGGCGCACGGTCACCGTTTCCGGACCCATGCGGTCCAACTGCAGCCCAAGTGTTGCCATGTCGTCGGCGTACTGTTCGGCGTGATCCGCCTCACGCTGGCTCACGTTGAGCGTCAGCGGTACCAGCATCGGTTGGGAGGTCACACCTTCCCCTGCCACACCGCGCTTCATGCGTTCATAGACAATGCGTTCATGGGCGGCATGCATGTCCACAATCACCATCCCCTCGGCACTCTGGGCAAGGATGTACACACCATGGAGCTGCGCGACGGCGTAGCCCAGTGGCGGCATTTCCCCTTCCGGGCTCTCAGGCATAGTGGAGGGAGCCGTGGTGCGGCTCTGGATGAAGGGCGTGGGCGAGGCTTCCCGAACGGCATTGGCGGAGGGGCCGCCGCCCTGGTGCAGCCCGCCGTAGAAGGCCATCTGGGCCTCGGTCTCCGAGGGACTGGCGGGCCTGTCCCGGCTCTGCGCCGGACCGCTCACCGCAGGCTCATCAGCCACCCCCGTTGCAACAGCAGATCCAGACGGGGCCGGGGCACCCGCCTCACCCTGCCCCGGCTCCGTGCTGTCATCGCCGGGTCGCACTTCAGCCAGGGCGCGGTGCAGGCTGCGGAACAGAAAATCATGGACCAGGCGGCCGTCTCGGAAACGGACCTCGTGCTTGGTCGGGTGGACGTTGACATCCACATTGGCCGGATCAACCTCCAGATAGAGCACAAAAGCCGGATGGCGCTGGTTATAGAGCACGTCGCGATACGCCTGGCGCACTGCATGAGCCACCAGCCGGTCCCGGATGGGGCGACCGTTGACGAAGAAATACTGCAGATCCGCCTGGCTGCGCGAGAACGTCGGCAGCGCCACCCAGCCCTGCAGGCGCAGGCCCGACGCCTCCACATCAATACTCAGGGCGTGTTCCATGAACTGGCTGCCGCAGAGACTGGCCACCCGCTGCTGCCGGTCACGCTCGGTGGTTGCCGGCCGCAGGGACTGCACCGCCCGGCCATTGTGCTGGAGGGTGAAGCCCACATCGAAGCGACTCAGCGCCTGGCGCCTCAGGGTCTCTTCCAGGTGATTGAACTCGGTTTTCTCGGTGCGCAGGAACTTGCGACGGGCCGGCGTGTTGAAGAACAGATCCCGAACCTCGACGGTGGTGCCCTGGGGGTGGGCCGCCGGTGACACCCGAGTCTGCATGTCCTGCCCCTCGGCCTCCACGCACCACCCCTCGGTCTCTCCTCTGGCGCGGGAGGTCAGCGTCAGCCTCGCCACGGAACTGATGCTTGCCAGTGCCTCACCGCGGAACCCCAGGGAACTCACCGCCTCCAGGTCATCAAGGCTGTGAATCTTGCTGGTGGCATGACGGCTGAGCGCCAGCGGCATCTGATCATGGGCAATACCGTCGCCATCATCGCGCACCCGGATCAGGCGCGCCCCGCCCTGCTCCACCTCCACTTCAACCCTGGAGGCGCCGGCATCCAGCGCATTTTCGAGGAGTTCCTTCGTAACCGAGGCCGGGCGTTCAACGACTTCGCCGGCCGCGATCTGGTTGGCGAGACGGGGGGGTAGGGTCTGGATGGCTGCCATGATCGGAATGGTACCAGATCAGGACGAGGGGATGCTGATCACCTGCCCGATATGCAGCGTCTCACCATTGATGTTGTTGGCTGACTTGAGCTTCTGCACCGACACCTGATTGCGCCGGGCGATGGCCGACAGGGTATCGCCGCGCCGGATTTCATACTCGCGCCTGTCCTCTGCGTTCCCCTGACGGTGGGCGATCAGGGTCCCGGGTGGCGGCGAGGCACGGAAGTGGCGACCCAGACCCGAGACAACCGCGTCCGCAATCTGGCGCTGATGGGATGCCTGGGTCAGGCGTTGCTCATCCGTCGGGTTGGAAATAAACCCGGTCTCAACAAGGATGGACGGAATATCCGGGCTCTTGAGCACCGCAAATCCCGCCTGCTCAACAGATGACTTGTGCAGTTTGCCCACCGTGTCCAGCTGATCGAGAACATTGGACCCGACCCCCATGCTGTACTCAATACTCGCCGTCATGGAAAGGTCCAGCAGCACGCCCGCCAGCATCTCGTCCTTGTCCTTGAGCGAGACACCGCCAACACCGCCGATCAGGTCAGCGCTGTTCTCACTCTCCGCCAACCAGCGCGCGGCCTCACTACTGGCGCCGTCCGTCGACAGCGCATACACCGATGCACCGCGCGGCCGCGGGGAGCGGAAGGCATCCGCATGCACGGACACAAACAGGTCCGCGTTATAGTCCCGGGCGATCTCGGTACGCTTGCGCAGACCGATGTAATAGTCGTCCTTGCGGGTCAGATAGGCCTCGTAGCCTTCCATGGCATTGATCCGGTCCACCATCCGCCTGGACAGTTCCATGGTGACGTGTTTCTCCTGAACCCCTGAGGGACCGATGGCCCCCGGGTCCTCGCCCCCATGACCGGCGTCCACCACCACAATGATGTTCCGGCGCTTGCTCTCGCTCTGGTCTTCCAGAACCGCTTCCTGCTCCTGCTCACGGGTCTTGTCGAGATCCATGAGATCGACGACCAGGCGGTGACCGTATTTCTGGTTCGGTTTGAGCTGGAAGCTGCGGGGTTCCACATCCTCCTTCATATCCAGCACCACGCGCAGGTCGCCGTTCTTCCGGCGGCCGGTGCGGATACGGCGGATGGGCGTCTCATCAAGGTCCAGCGCGCCGAGGTCGGTCTCAAGATCCGCCTGCTCCACGTCGATCACCAGCCGGCGGGGCGACTCCAGGGCAAACAGCCGGTGTTCCACGGAGCTGCCCGTCTCAAGCACCAGCCTTGTATGATCCGTCGCCGGCCAGATCCGGGCGTTATCAACCGGTGTGCCGGCCTGGGCCTGGGCCACGGCTGCCACCATCAGGGTCAGACCTGCCAGAAAACGTGTCATCCAGGTACTCATTGACTGCTGCTCCTGCCGGCCAGGGCCTGCCTGGCGGCCCCGGCAATCCGATCATTCGTATGAATCCGGGCGCTGCGCCCACTGCCCGCATCCGACAGCTCAACCCGGCATTCCGGCGCCGGAAGCACGCCCCCGGCACGCTCCGGCCACTCGATTACAACCAGAGCCCCTTCTTCCATGTAGTCGCGGATGCCCATCATTTCCAGTTCCTCAGGGTCACCGAGCCGATAGAGATCAAAGTGATAGACCTTCGGCGACAGCGCTTCATAGGGTTCCACCAGCGTGAAGGTCGGGCTGCGTACCGCGCCCTCATGCCCCAGCGCATGCATGAGTCCGCGCGCCAGGGTCGTCTTGCCAACGCCCAGATCCCCGACCAGGTGGATCACACCGCCGGCGGAACAGGCCTGCCCCAGGGCTGCCCCCAGGGCTTCCGTGGCCTGCTCATCCGGCAGCTCGAGAACCGTTGGCTCAGTCACGCTCCACCTCCGGAAGCACAGCAGCGGTGGCCACGCCGAACGCCTCCGTCAGGTCACCCGCCAGGAGACCATGCGAGCCGGTCCATTCCAGTGCGTGATCCGCAGCCGCCGCATGCCATGCGGCACCGGTAACGGCAGCGCCGAACGGCCCCAGACCCTGGCCCAGAAGCGCCCCCAGGGCGCCACTGAGGACGTCTCCCATGCCGGCCGTAGCCATGCCGGGATTACCGCCCTCGATGACAGCCGGCGTTCGCCCGGGCGCGCCCACAAGACTGCCGGCCCCCTTGAGAATCACGGTCGCCCCCTGCTGCTCAACCAGTGTCGCCAGGGCCTGATAGCGGTCGGCCTCGACCTCCGGCACGCTGGCCCCCAGCAACCGGGCCGCCTCGCCGGGGTGCGGCGTCAGTATCCACTGGCCAGCATCCGCCGGCACCCCCTGCTGCTGCATCAGTGCCAGAGCATCCGCATCCGCGACCACAGGCCCGGAAAAACCCGCCACCCGCTGCAGCATCTGCTGCCCCCAGGCGCTGCTCCCAAGACCGGGCCCAACCACGACCACATCCACGCGCTCCAGCAACGGGTCCAGATCATTACCATGCTCCACGGCCCGCGCCTGGATTTCCGGGCGTCGCGCCAGTGCCGCCGGCACATGGACACCCCGTGTTGCCAGGAACACCAGGCCGGCACCGCAGCGCAGGGCCGCCTCACCAGCCAGGATTCCGGCACCGCCCATACCTTCATCACCACCAACGACGAGCACACGACCGCATTCGCCCTTATGGGTGGTGGGATGCCTCCGGGGCAGATGGGTGAGCGCGGCTTCCGGCGACCAGAGCCACGCGGCAGGTTCCGGTTCCGCGTCATGGACCGCCGGATCCACGGAAAGATCGTCAAAACTCACAGGCCCGGTGCAGTCCCGCGCCCGCCCCGTGTACAGTCCTGCCTTGCGCCCGATAAAGGTGATGGTGGCCGCTGCCCGGACGGCCGTCCCCAGCACCCGACCCGTGCCACTGCACAGGCCAGACGGGATATCCACGGCGAGCACTGGCACTGGTGAGGCGTTGAGTTGATCGATCACCCCGGCATAGGGCGCACGGACCTCACCGGCAAGGCCGGTTCCGAGCAGGGTATCCACAACCAGATCCGATTCCGCCAACAGCGCACCGAACTGGCCTTCGTCCAGAGATTCAAATGATATGACGTCAACGCCGCTCTCACGGGCAAAGGCAAAGGCGGATGCCGCCGTACCGCTGAGCTTCGAGGGATTGGATACCGCCACACAGTGGCAGGCGATCCCCTGCTGGGCGGCCAGCCCGGCCACCACATAGCCATCGCCCCCGTTGTTGCCACCACCGCAAAGCACCAGCAGCTGACGCGCCTCCGGCCAGCGCCGGCGCGCCAGCCGGAATGCGGCTTTACCGGCCCGCTTCATCAGGTCAAAACCGTCCACCCCGAAGTCCTCGATGGCGGCTCGATCCAGGTTGCGTACCTGCTCAGCGGTGTACAATGGCAGCGGCTGGTTGGGCATATTTTCGCTCAAAAATGAACCAGTTATCACAATGCGGTTTAAGAAATCCGCACAGAACCCTGATAAGCATAGCAAATTCCGACTCAAACGCCATAGGACCGGATGACCAACGATCTTACCGCCACCGCTGAACAAATCCGTGACTGGGCCCACGAACTGGGCTTCCAGGCCGTTGGCATTACGGATACGGAGCTGGAGGAAACCGGCCAGCGACTGAACCAGTGGCTGGACAGGGGGCTGAACGCCGATCTCAGCTACATGGCACAGCACGGCGAGAAGCGCTACAGGCCGGCGCAACTGGTGGAAGGCACCGAACGGATCATCGCGGTCCGCCTGGATTACCGCCCCGAGCCCGACGCCCCGGACGCGGTCCTGGCCGACGACGAAAAGGCCTACATCACCCGCTACAGCCTCGGGCGGGATTACCATAAGCTCATGCGCAAGCGTCTGGCGAAGCTGGCTAAGTGGATCGACGAGGCACTACCCGGCTACTACCACCGCGCCTTCGTCGACAGCGCCCCGGTGATGGAAAAGCCCATCGCCGTGAAGGCAGGCCTGGGCTGGCAGGGTAAGCACACCCTGTTGCTGCACCCACAGGCGGGCTCCTGGTTCTTCCTGGGCGAGATCTACACCAGCGCCCCACTGCCGGTGGACGAGCCCTGGACCACCGACCACTGCGGCAGCTGCACCGCCTGCCTGGACGTCTGCCCCACCAACGCCTTCCCGGAACCCTATGTGCTGGACGCGGCCCGCTGCATCTCCTACCTCACCATCGAGAACAACGGCCCCATCCCGGAAGAACTAAGACCGCTGATGGGCAACCGCGTCTTCGGCTGCGACGACTGCCAGCTGGTCTGCCCGTTCAACAAGTTCAGTGAATCCACCGAGGAACCCGACTTCCAGCCCCGCCACGGACTGGACAACAGCACCCTGGCAGAGCTCTTCCTGTGGGACGAGGCAACTTTCCTGAAACGCACCGAGGGCTCCGCCATCCGGCGGGCGGGCTACGAGGGCTGGCTACGGAATCTGGCCGTGGGGCTGGGCAATGCCCCGAGCACCATTCCGGTGATCGAGGCGCTAAGAGCACGGGAGGACTTCCCGTCAGAGCTGGTGCGGGAGCATGTGCAGTGGGCCCTGCGCAGACACGGCATCGTTCAGGTATGATCTGACCCCACACCGAGCTCCCATACCTGACCACCAACGGAGGAACACTGAATCATGAGCTGGGAAGGACAACAGGCGCCGGATTTCCGGCTTCCGGATCAGGACGGAAACGAACACTCCCTGGCGGACTACCGCGGCCAGACGGTGCTGCTCTACGTCTACCCCAGAGACAATACACCGGGCTGCACCGTGGAGGCGCAGCAATTCCGAGACCGTCTTGAGGAGCTGCAGGCGCACGGCGTACAGGTCCTGGGCGTCAGCCGCGATACCGTCAAGTCCCACCGCAAGTTCGCGGACAAGGAATCACTGAACTTCCCGATCCTTGCCGACCCGGAACATGAGGTCCTCAAGGCCTACAACCTGCTCAAAGAGAAGACCATGTTCGGCAAGCCGGCTCTGGGCGTGAACCGGGAATCCTTCCTGATCGACGAACAGGGCGTGATCCGCAGGCACTACGCCAAGGTGAAGCCGGAAGCGCACGTGGATGAGATCCTGCAGGATCTGGAAGCCACAGCGTCATCCTGAGCGAGTTATGCAAGGACGCACGTCAACGTGAACGCGGACGGAATCGCATTCACAGTTCAAACAACGTCTTCCGGTAATGCTGAAGCTCGGCAATGGACTCGCGGATGTCGTCCAGCGCCTGGTGCGCCCCCTTCTTTTTGAAGCCTTCCAGGGCTTCGGGCTTCCAGCGCCGGGCCAGCTCCTTGACGGTGCTCACGTCCAGGTTGCGGTAGTGGAAGAAGGCTTCCAGTTCCGGCATGTAGCGGGCGAGAAAGCGCCGGTCCTGACAGATGCTGTTGCCGCAGATGGGCGAGGTGCGCGCGTCCACCCATTCCTTCAGGAAGGCGATGGTTTCCAGCTCGGCGTCGCGCTCGGTGAGGCTGCTCTCGCGCACGCGCCGGGTCAGGCCGGAATTGCCGTGGGTGGTGGTGTTCCACTCATCCATGCCCTCAAGCACCGCATCGGACTGGTGCACCGCCAGGACCGGGCCCTCGGCCAGGGCATTGAGGTCTGCATCGGTAACGATGGTGGCCACTTCGATGATGCGATCGCTGTCCGGGTCCAGGCCGGTCATTTCCAGGTCAATCCAGATCAGTCTCTGGGCCCGTTCGTTCTGCTGCGCCATGGCTGATGCGCTCCTTTTCCGATAGGCTGTTGGTTTGGCGTCATCTTCTCACAGCATCAAGACAAGACCCAGTGCCCCGCAAACGCAACCTTTCCCACCAGCAGCAGCGCCGTATCCAGTCCCGCCAGGAACAGTGGCAGGACGCCACACGCGAGCAAGGCCATGACGGCACCGTGGTGGCGCACTTCGGGGGCGAGCTGCTGATCGACTATCCCGTGGAGGCCGGCTGGGAGCAGCGCCGCGCCCAGCCGAGGGCTAATCTGGGCGGCCTGGTCGCCGGCGACCGGATCGTGTGGCGCGAGGAGGAAAACGGTACTGCCGTAGTCGTAGCAAGACAGCCACGCGAGCGCGAGCTCCAGCGCCCGGACCGCTACGGCCGGCTCAAGACCATGGCCGCCAACATCGACCGGCTGGTGCTGGTCATCGCGCCAGCACCGGCACCCCAGCCGGCGCTGATGGACCGCTACCTGGCGGCGGCGGAGATCCACGGGCTGTCCGTGGTCATCCTGCTGAACAAGGCGGACCTGCTGGACGAGGACAGCATGGAGCTTCTGGAGGAAGTCCTCGCTCCCTACCAGGACCTCGGTTATGAAGTGGCACTTACCTCAGCCTCTGACGGCGAGGACAGCGCCCTGCCCGAGCCGCTGGATGACGCGGTCACCAGCATCATTGCCGGGCAGTCCGGGGTCGGCAAATCCAGCCTGATCCGCCGCTGGCTTCCCGGCACCGAGATCCGCACGGGTGACCTCACCCGCCGCGGCGAAGGCACCCACACGACAACCACGGCCTGCCTATACCGGCTGGCCAACGGCGGCGCCATTATCGATTCCCCCGGCATACGGGAGTTCGGCCTCTGGCACATGGACCCGGAGGTGGTCATCGACGGTTTCCCGGACGTGCGGGAATGGATCGGCCATTGCCGGTTCCGGGACTGCCGGCACGAGAAGGAACCGGGTTGTGCCCTGCAGAAAGCCGTGGAAAACGGGGAGCTGGATCCCCAGCGGATGGAACACTACCTCATGATCCGGGATGAGGCCGAGGCCGGCAGGACTACCAGTTGACCTCGGATTCTTCCACCTGGCTCTCCCGGGCGCGCTCCATCCAGTTATCATTGGCCATGGTCTCGCGATCCTCGGCACTCGCTGTATCGCTGGACTCACGCTCCTCGATGGCTTTCTGCGCGGCTTCGGTCAGCACAATGATCGAAATCCGGCGATTGACGGGAGCCTGCGGATTTTCCTTGTTGAACAGTACTGAGTCCGCCAGCCCCACGATCCGGCCGATGTGGCTCTCGGGAACGCCACCGGCCACCAGCGTGCGCCGGGCGGCATTGGCGCGGTCGGCGGACAGTTCCCAGTTGGTGTACTGCTCGTTGGTCTGGGCAAAGGGCGTGCGATCGGTATGGCCCGTAATGCTGAGCCTGTTGGAGACCTTCGCCAGGGGCTCCGCCAGTTCGAACAGAATGTCCCGGGAGTAGGGCTGAAGCTCGTCGCTGCCGCTGGCGAACATGGGTCGGTTGGAGCGATCCACGATCTGGATCCTCAGCCCCTCATCGGTAATGTCGATCAGGAGCTGATCCTTGAACTTCTGAAGGGTCTCGCTTTCCTCAAGTTTCTGATCCAGTTCCTGCATGAGCTGCTCGGTCTGGCGACGCTCCATGGCCTCCGCCAGCTCTTTAACGTTGTCCTCGTTCAGGCTCAGCGGCTCGGGCGCGACGTCACTCGGCCCCTCATTACGCGTCACCGCCGGCGCTCCGCCAAGATCCACAGGGTTCGGATTGCCACCCTCCTCGTAACCAACAGGGTCGGAGAAATAGCGCGAGATGTCTTCCTTCTGTTCCGGTGTGGCCTGGTTGGTCGCCCACATCACCAGAAAGAACGCCATAAGGGCCATGGCGAAGTCTGCGAACGCCACTTTCCAGGCGCCGCCATGATGGCCGCCACCCTTTTTCTTGACGCGCTTGACGATGATCGGTCGATCTTCCACTGCTTACCTCCGACCCCGATCACCTGCGCCGGTATCAGCGCGAACGGACATGATCATCCAGCTCCTGGAAGCTGGGCCGCGATTCGGTTGGCAGGACCTTGCGCCCGAATTCGATGGCCATCTGTGGTGCCTGGCCGGAGACAGTGGCGAGCAGTGAGTTCTTCACGCACTCGTAGCACTTCATCTCCTCGTCGACCTGGCGCTCCATGGTCTTGCTGATTGGCCCCACGTAACCGTACGCCGCCCAGATACCGGTCAGGGTACCAGCCAGCGCCGCGCCAATAAGGCTGCCAATCTGCGAGGTCTCTCCTCCCAGATAGCCCATGGTGATGATGATTCCAAGGATCGCGGCCACGATGCCGAGCCCCGGCAGGGCATCCGCGACGGAGCCGACCGCGTGCGCGGGTTCCTTGAGCTCTTCCTCACGCTTTTCGATCTCCTGGTCCATCAGCCCTTCCAGTTCATGGGCCGCCATGTTGCCGGTGCTCATGATTCTCAGGTAATCGGTAATGAAATGGAGCAGTTCCTCCATCTTCATGATGGCAGGATAACGGGTGAAGATCTGGCTCTCCTCAGGGTCATCCACATCCGCCTCGATGGCCATGATGCCCTGCTTCCGGGACTTGTCGAACACGTCATACATCAGGCTCAGGAGATCCATGTTGAACGCCTTGTTGAAAGGCGTGCCCATGATGAGCCTCGGCCAGGCGGCAAAGGTCGCCTTGACGGTGTGGAAGCTGTTGCCCATCAGAAAGGCGCCGAAAGCAGCGCCGAATATGACCAGGAGCTCGGTGGGCTGCCACAGTACGGGCAGATTGCCCCCATGCAGCACATACCCGACCAGCACGCTGAACGTGACCACTACCGCGCCGATGATGATGAGCATGGGTTAGCGTAACTCCTGCTGGACTGGTCTCGGGTGGGGATACGACCCGCCGCTAATTCTGGACCAGACCAGACGCACCCGCAAATCGCACAGCATCTGACTGCACCCAGGTCGCGCTATAGCGGCAAAAGTAAAGGACAAAGTGAGTACAGTTCGTTGGGCCGAGACTTGCGAGTCGGCTTCCTGCCGTTGGGTTTCCGTCCCCGAGGCTCCCCCTACTCAATTCGCCCAGAAAGCGCTATATTTTATGTGTGGTACTCTGGTATGGAGTTTGACATTGGAAAATTCTGAACATGTTCGCTATCAGTTGATTGACGGCGACTTCTCAGCCGAAGAGGCTAAGACCATTCTCCTGGCTTTGATCGAACACAAGATCCAATTCCACCGAAAAGACAGGTTCAGCCAGCAGGAACGGCTAGGCGATATCAGCGAGCAGAGCAACCGGCGTATTGAGCAGCTACTACAGACCAAGGCCGATTTGACGGAACTGATCGCCAGCGCAGGTTCGGAAGATGAACGACTGTCAATCAACTGCGTCATAGATATTACCCGTATTCCTGAGTAACCGGCTTGTTATCAAGTCTTCAGCCTACTTCAGGTCTCTGTCCTCGAACCGACTCAGCCTTGGGTTCACTCGGACGCTCTCATGCTTTGGTGGAGATGTACATCGTCCAGCTGACGTAGCAGCTCCAGTATGACGGGCTTATCATATCGGCGTTTCTCAGTGATGGCGTAAAAGTACTCATAAACATCTGGCAGCTCTCCATACTCCACGAGCATTCCTGAGCGCAGCTCATCCTTGACGACGACCTTCGGCAGCACGGCAGCAAAATTGGAATCCCTGGCGAGCAGACGCAACATGGCCATATCATCGACCTCTGCCACGATGACAGGCGTTACCCCCATACGCCTGCAGTAGAGGTCAAACGAGGCTCGGAAACCACTACTACGCCCTGGAAGGAGCAGCGGGACGCCATCGATATCAGAGACACGGCTCGACGTCTCCATGAGGCGGGGAGGCCCTACAATGCTGCCCACCTGACGGGCAATTTCTTGGCAGGACCGGATGCCTGCCGCTCCCGGGGTTACAGCGGTATTCGACAGGATCAGATCCAGGCTGTGATTTTCCAAAGCTTTGAGCAGATCATCCAGACGCCCCGAGCTGAGCGTCATGTTCACATCGCTACTGCCGATCAGCGGGGACAGGAAAGCCTCCTGGAAGTTCCGCGAGAGCGTGGAAACGGCCCCAACATGGACATCCCGCGTCCTACCTTCTTTACCCTCTGAAAGAAGCCCAACCAGTTCGGCACCGGATTGAAAGATTTCCTCGGCATGACGCATGGCCACACGCCCGGCCTCGGTGAGTTGGAGAGCTCGCCCCTGGCGGTCAAACAAAGTCTGGCCCAACGCCGATTCGAGGCGATGCACGTGGGTGGAAACCGCAGACTGAGCCACATGGAGCTGATCAGCGGCGCGCGTCAGGTTGCCAAGCCGTCCAACCCACCAGAAATGGTAAAGGTGGTGGTAGTTAAGCCTGTTCAATCTAAAAAACAGATCGTTTGGTTCCATAGTTTCTATTTTTAATATGTTTTTAACCAGCTGACAATCCCGGCAAACAGAGTTGACCCAAGAGGTGCTGTCCTATGCCGTGGTTTTTTGACCTGAACGGTTACCTTCCGGCCCTGCTTCCCTTGGCCTGGCTGAGTGCTGCCTTCATTCCATGCCTTCCGAAGCTGCATCGCCAGCATTGGCTCCTCACCCAGGTATTCGCTTCCGCTGCCGTCGTATTAGCTTTTGCGATATTGGCCACAACACTCCACTCAGCAACGCCCACCCACCATTTTCCGCTGCTCGCTGCAGACTCATTGAGCGCGGTGATGGTCCTGATGACGTCCCTTGTGGGCTGGTCCATCCTGCGCTTCTCCAGAAACTACATTGATGGCGAGCCCGGGAGACTGCGTTTTACGCTTTGGTTCTCACTCACGCTGACAAGCGTCACTGTTCTGGTCCTTGCCAGTCACCTTGCCGTGCTTGCACTTGCCTGGCTGGCCACCAGCCTCAGCCTTCACCGGCTGCTGGTGTTCTACCCTGATCGCGCCAAGGCGCTGCTTGCGGCCCACAAGAAGTTCCTGGTCAGCAGGCTGGCGGACATCATGCTCGTCACCGGTTTTGTCCTGATCGCTCAGGGGCTTGGCAGTGCCGATATCGCAATGATCAATGAACGGCTTCAGGCAGGAGCAGGCAACGGGGCCCTGAGTCTGGAAGTGGCGGCCGTGCTGATTGTTCTGGCGGCAGCGCTCAAGTCCGCCCAGCTGCCCTTCCACGGCTGGCTCATCCAGGTGATGGAGGCACCCACGCCGGTTTCCGCGCTCCTCCACGCCGGGGTCGTCAATATGGGCGGCTACCTGCTGATCCGCCTCTCCCCGCTGCTCGAGGCCACGCAGTTCGCGGTCTGGCTGCTCCTTGCCATCGCACTGGCCACGGTGGCCATCGCGTCCCTGGTCATGATGACCCGCATCAGCATCAAGGTGATGCTCGCCTGGTCCACTACGGCACAGATGGGGTTCATGCTCCTTGAGTGCGCGCTGGGCCTGTATCATCTTGCGCTGGTTCATCTCGTTGCACACTCGTTCTACAAGGCCCACACCTTCCTCAGCTCGGGACAGGCGCCCATGCAGTCGCTGATCAGGCGCGGCAGCAATGAGGTGGGCCGCCCGCGACCGGCAATCTGGGTTCTCGCGCTTTCAGCCGGCCTCGGCATCTTCATGCTGGGTCATTACGTGTTCGGGAAGCCCATCACCATGGCAACACTTCTGACCGGCGCCGTGCTGGTAACAGCGGTTGCCTCACTGCTGGCGGAACTCGGCGGGGCGCTGGGTCACGCTGGTTGGCGTAAGGCACTCGCGGCATCATTCGCCATCACCGGCGCCTACCTGCTGGCGGAACAGATTTTCGGGGGGCTCGTGCCAGCCTCGGCAATGCCGCCCGCGCCATCGGCCTTTCTGTTGGCAGCAGGCGTCCTCGCACTTCTTCTGGTGGCGCGGGCGCACATCATGCACCGCCCTGAGGCGCGGCTTTGGCAGCGCGTGCGTCCCCTGCTGTTCAACGGCCTGTACCTGGATGAAGCGTTCACGCGGATCACCTTCACTCTCTGGCCTCCCAAGCCGCGCGCCCGCCGTGAGCAACCGGAACCCGCCCCCATCTACCCGGATGAAGGAGTCTCATCATGACCCTCAACCAAGCCTGCCTCAATCAGTATGCGGAATCCTCCAATCCCGGGGAGGTTCATGACCTCGTCGAGAGAGTTGGCGGACTGATCACACCCTCGTGGCCGCTGGATCAGTTCATAACGGTCAACCCGTTCTGGCATATGACGGATCAGCCCATTGAGTCCGTTGCCGCGAAACTGGCGACGCGTCAGGGGGCCAGGTTGCTGATGCCACGCCCCTATTATCGCCGCCTGTGGGAAACAGGCCACATCAGCGAAGACCACCTGCAAAGGGCAGCCACTGAATACGGAAGCTGTTTTAACACCAGAACACTGGTCCAGGCGGTGCAGAAGGACATAAAGCCGTCCACCATGCACTCCTTCTCGATGGTACTGGACCGTTACGGTCCAAGCAGCGAGAACGAGTTCTGGCATGAGATGATCGTGCACCAGATCAGCCAGTTCTGCGGCGCCTGGTTTGACCAGGGACAGGCGCAGTGGCCAATCGGCGATCGCGGCGGCCTCTACGAGGAATGGCTGGCCCAGGTCGTGCATGAGCGGGGCATTGCCATTGTCTCGGGACTGCCCCGACTGCACAGGGCCTTTGCATCACTGCCCGACCAGCCGGAAGAACTCATCGCCCTGGCACTGGCCGAGCAGGCCATTCCCCACGCCTCGGCAGAAGCCTACCTCCACCACCTGTTGCTGACCATCCATGGCTGGGCCAGCCATTGCGCATGGCACAGCTGGCAGCGTGATCTTGGCCTGGATGGCAGCGACGACTGCCTGCGCGATCTGCTCGCCATCCGTCTTGCCTGGGAACTGGTTCTCTACCGCCTCCACAAGGGCCTGACGCTGGAGCAGGAATGGCTCGAGGAAAAGGAGCGCTGGCCCCTTCTGGACGACCATAACCGGGCGGCACAACGACCGGACTGGATCTGGCAACGGGCCAGCGAGCTGGCCTACCAGCAGCCGCTTGCACGCTTCCTGCCCGCGTGGGGTTGCCATCACCAGGAAGAGCCAACCAGGTCCTTCGAGCGCATCGAGGCCGTGTTCTGCATCGACGTGCGCTCGGAGGTACTGCGCCGTCACCTGGAAGCGGTCTCGCCATCCATCCGCACCCATGGGTTTGCCGGCTTCTTTGGCGTCCCTGCCACCCGTGCCGTCCCCGGTCTCGCGCATGAGCAGGGCCACCTGCCCGGGCTCCTCGCGCCACAGGTGCGCATGCAGCATCCTGACGTGTCCGGAGAGGCCGCCAGCGAAAACCGCCTGGAACTGACCAGATCAGCGCACTGGCAATCCTTCAGCCTGGCCCCGCCCGCCATCTTCGGCTACGTGGAATCGCTGGGATGGCTCTACGGCCTCAAGCTGCTTGCCGGTACCCCCGGCATCAGCCACCCCCCCGCTGCCCTGAACAGTTTCCACGGGCACGGGGAGCCGTTCGGGAAACCGGAGCTCCATGCACTCGAGACGGGCAAAGCCCTGGATGTCGAATCCAAGGCGCAGATCGCGTTCAATGCGCTCACTGGCATGGGCATGACCCGGACTGACGCTGGCGTGGTCCTGCTCGTGGGTCACAAGAGCCCGACCACCAATAATCCTCACGCAACCTCGCTGCATTGCGGTGCCTGCTGCGGCCAGAGCGGATCATCCAACGCCCGGGCCCTGGCCGGACTGCTCAACGACCCGAACGTGCGCAACCAGCTTGAGGCGCTGGGCTGCGATATCGCCGCACACACCCTGTTCCTGCCGGCGGTTCACGATACGGTTACCGATGAGGTCACGCTCCTTGATACCAGCCAGATCCCCGCCTCCCATCACATGGTGGTGACGCGTGTCGAATCCACGCTGGCAGAGGCGGGTCAGCGAACCCGGGATGAACGCGCGGAACGCTTCGGTCTCTCCCCGCACCGGGGCGGGCGGCTTCTCAATGCCCTGGGTCGCCGTCGAAAGGACTGGTCACAGGTCCGTCCCGAATGGGGGCTGGCGGGCAACGCGAGCCTGATCGTGGCGCCACGGGAGCGCTCCGGCCACCTGAAACTCGCGGGGCGTACCTTCCTGCATGACTACGACTGGCACCAGGACTCGAACGCGCAGGTACTGGAGCTGATCATGACCGCGCCGATGGTCGTGAGCCACTGGATCAACTTCCAGTACTACGCCTCCACCGTCGACAACCGGCATTACGGCGCCGGCAACAAGGTGCTGCACAACGTCGTGGGCGGCCATATCGGCGTATTCGAGGGCAACGGCGGCGACCTGCGCACCGGGCTGCCGCTGCAGTCGCTACACGACGGGTCCGCCTGGGTGCACCAGCCACTGAGGCTCTCGGTGTTCATTGAGGCACCTGCCGGTGCGATCGATCAGGTTATCGACAGAAATCCATCGGTCCGGAACCTGTTTGAGAATGGCTGGCTTCACCTTTTCCGCATCGATGGCGGAGATCAGGTCATCGAACGGCGGACACGGGAATCAGGATGGCATGCCTTTTCTGGAGAGGCTCATCAATAAATCGAATATCTCGAACTATAAAAATTATTTTTTCGATTTTTTCGAAATCAATAACTCATTAAGGTCTGGATTCCGAATCCGGTAGGCCCATGACGAAACAGCACACGGCGGGAGAAAGCTGTAATCGTGGAAAAGATCACCAACCACCTCCGAGAGCTGGAAGCTGAGGCGATTCATGTTATCCGGGAGGTGGTCGCCTGCTTTGAGAATCCCTGTATCTTCTTCTCACCTCAAGGAAATGCTGGCGGCGAAGACCACCAAGCGCGAGGGGCGTCTGCTCGACAGGGATCAGACCGGGTCCATGGAGAAAAAGAAGCGCGAAGGCTACTTCTGACCGGAGTCCAGCTAATGGAGACTATGACATGACGATCAAAAAGGTGCTCATTGCCAACCGGGGCGAGATTGCCGTCCGGATTGCCCGCGCCTGCCAGGAGCTGGGCATCACGGCGGTCGCCATCTACTCGGAAGCGGACCGCTATTCGCTGCATGTCAAAAAGGCCGATGAGGCCCACTGCATCAGTCAGGATCCGCTCTCCGGGTACCTCAATCCCCATCAGGTGGTGAACATGGCCGTGGAGACAGGGTGCGATGCCCTGCACCCCGGCTACGGATTCCTGTCCGAGAACGAGACCCTTGCTGCCGTCTGCCGGGATCGTGGGGTCCAGTTCATCGGCCCGGCCTCGGAAGTCATCCACGGCATGGGTGATAAGACCGAGGCGCGTAACACAGCCATCCGCGCCGGCGTTCCGGTAACACCGGGCTCCGAGGGCAACCTGGAGGACGTGGAAGACGCGGTTGCCCAGGCCGGGCGCATCGGCTACCCGGTCATGCTCAAGGCCACCTCCGGCGGGGGTGGCCGTGGTATCCGCCGCTGTGACAGCGAGAAGGAACTGCGCCAGAACTACGAGCGGGTCATTTCCGAGGCCACCAAGGCCTTTGGCAGTGCCGAGGTCTTCCTTGAGAAGTGCATCGTCAACCCGCGCCACATCGAGGTCCAGGTCCTGGTCGACCGCCAGGGCAACGCCATCCACCTCTACGAGCGTGACTGCTCCGTGCAGCGGCGCAACCAGAAGCTGATCGAGCTGGCACCATCGCCACAGCTGACCGAGCAGCAGCGCGAGTACCTTGGCGATCTGGCCGTACGGGTGGCGAAGGGCTGTGGCTACGAGAACGCCGGTACCGTGGAATTCCTGCTGGACGACAGTGGTGAGTTCTACTTCATGGAGATGAACACCCGGGTGCAGGTGGAGCACACCATCACCGAGGAAATCACCGGCGTGGATATCGTGAAGACCCAGATCCGCATCGCCGCGGGCGAGCCCCTGCCGTACAGCCAGTCCGACATCAGCTACCGGGGCTTCGCCGCCCAGTTCCGGATCAACGCCGAGGACCCGCAGAACGGCTTCCTGCCGAGCTTCGGGCGCATCAGCCGCTATTACTCCGCCGGCGGCCCCGGGGTGCGGACGGACGCGGCCATGTACACGGGGTATGAGATTCCGCCGCACTACGACTCCATGTGCGCCAAGCTCATCGTCTGGGCCCTCAGCTGGGAGGAGCTGCTGGAACGCAGCCGGCGTGCCCTGAACGACATGGGCATCTACGGGGTCACCACCACCATCCCCTACTACCAACAGATCCTCCAGAACCCGGAGTTCCGCGCGGGCGGGTTCAACACCAGCTTCGTTGAGAACCATCCGGAACTGCTCGAATACAGCACCAAGTCCAGGCCCGAATCCGTCGCCACCGCCATCGCCGCGGCCATTGCCGCCCAGGCTGGCCTGTGAGCCCCGAATCAGGAGAAACATCATGAGCCAACGCAAGATCCACATCACCGACGTCATCCTGCGCGACGCCCACCAGTCCCTGATCGCCACGCGCCTGCGGACCGAGGACATGCTCCCTGCCTGCGAGTGGCTGGACCAGGCCGGCTACTGGTCCCTGGAATGCTGGGGCGGCGCCACCTTTGACGCCTGTGTCCGCTTCCTCAAGGAAGACCCCTGGGAGCGGCTGCGCCAGCTGAAAAAGGCGCTGCCCAATACCCGGCTGCAGATGCTGCTGCGCGGGCAGAACCTGCTGGGCTACCGCCATTACGCGGACGACGTGGTCGAGGCATTCGTGCAGAAGGCGGCGGACAACGGCATCGACGTCTTCCGTATCTTTGACGCGCTCAACGACGTGCGCAACCTGGAAACCAGCATCCGCGCCGTGAAGAAAACCGGCAAGCACGCCCAGGGCACCCTCTGCTACACGGTCAGCCCGGTCCATGGCACCGAGGCGTTCCTGGAGCAGGCCAAGACCATGGTGGACCTGGGCGTGGACAGCATCGCCATCAAGGACATGGCGGGCCTGCTCACACCCGCCGCCACGTCCGAGCTGGTCAGCGGCCTGAAGCAGCGCTTCGACGTGCCGGTCTTCCTGCACTCCCACTACACCTCGGGCATGGCCAGCATGTGCCAGTGGGCCGCCGTGGAGGCGGGCGTGGACCACCTGGATACCGCCATTTCCTCATTCGCCGGCGGCACCAGCCATCCGCCCACCGAGTCCGTAGTGGCCGCACTCCATGACGCCGGCTACGAAACCGGGCTGGACCTGGAGAAGCTGGACAGCATCGCCCGCCACTTCCGGGAGGTCCGGAAGAAGTACCACCAGTTCGAAAGCGAGTACAACGGCGTGGACACCACTGTCCTGCTCTCCCAGGTCCCGGGTGGCATGATGTCCAACCTTGCCAACCAGCTGAAGGAACAGGGCGCGCTGGACCGCATCCAGGACGTGTTCCGCGAGATCCCGAAGGTCCGGGAGGAGCTGGGCTATCCCCCTCTGGTCACACCGACCTCCCAGATTGTGGGGACCCAGGCGGTGATCAACGTCCTCTCGGACAGCCGTTACGGCACCATCACCAACGAGGTGAAAAAGTACCTCCAGGGCTGGTACGGCAAGGCGCCGGGCGACGTGGACCAGAATCTGCAGCAGCGTGCCGTGGGCAAGGAGGAGCCGGTCGAGGAACGCCCGGCCAACCTGCTGGCCAACGAGTTCCACAAACTGAAGGATGAGGTCGCCGACGTCGCCGAATCCGAGGAGGACGTGCTCACCTACGCCATGTTCCCGGATCAGGCACGGACCTTCCTGGAACAGCGCCGCGACGGCACTCTCCAGCCGGAAGTCCTGGAGCCGGCACCCTCGGAGAACGCCTCCGGCCACGTCCCCACCGAGTTCCGCATCCAGGTCCATGGCGAGACCTACGACATCCAGGTGACCGGGGTAAGCCCCGGTGGCGATGACCGGCGTCGGTTCTACATGACCGTCGATGGTGTCCCCGAAGAGATCGAACTGGAAGCCGTCGGTGAGTCCGCCCCGGGCGGTGGTCAGCGGGCCCGAGCCACCAGGGAGGGCCACGTGACCACCAGCATGCCCGGCAACATCGTGGATGTGGTGGTCAGGGAGGGCGACAGCGTCGCCGCCGGCGACCCGGTGCTGATCATCGAGGCCATGAAGATGGAAACCGAGGTGAAGGCGCCGGTAGCCGGCTCCGTCACGGCCGTGCACATCACTAAGGGCGACCGGGTCACCCCCGGTGAGGTACTGGTCGAGATCGAATAGTCTCGTCCGCACCCGGGGCCTCTGGTATCCTTCGGCCGAATACGGACGATACCGAGGCCCCAATGCCATCCCTTCCTATGATTCTTGAGCCGGATACCCTGCATCAGCACCTCCATGATGAGAACCTGCTGCTGGTGGATCTTTCCGGCCCGGAGCATTACACGGAAGCCCATATCCCGGGTGCCATCCACGTTCACCCCCGCGAGACCCGGGGCGCTGCCTCACCCGTACCGGGTCTTTTGCCGGAAAAGGCGGAGCTCGAACAGCTGCTTGGGCGGATCGGTCTCAAACCGGAGCACCACGTGGTCGCCTACGATGATGAGGGTGGCGGCTGGGCCGGGCGCTTCATCTGGCTGCTGGAGTCCGTGGGTCACCGCAACTGGAGCCTTCTCAACGGCGGGCGCATCGCCTGGATCCGCGAAGGCTACCCAACCAGCACCGAGGTGTCAGAGGCCACCGAATCCTCGCGTCCGGCCCTCACCCTGGACCCCTCGACAACAGCGGATCTCGAAGAAGTGCTCGAGGCCGTCAGAGCCGGCAACACCGCCATCTGGGATGCACGCGCCCCTGCGGAATACCGTGGCGAGCGCCAGTCCGCGGCCCGCTCCGGTCACATACCCGGCGCGGTCAACCTGGAATGGACCGAGATCATGGACCCGGAGCGCAACTACCGCCTGCTGCCGGAAGACCGGCTCCGGGAAACCCTGACCTCGCTCGGTATTGAACCCTCGAAACCCGTCATCACCCACTGCCAGAGCCATCACCGCTCCGGGCTCACCTACGTCGCCGCCCGTGCCCTGGGATACCACGACGTGCGCGCCTACGCCGGCTCCTGGGCGGAATGGGGCAACCGCACGGAGACCCCCGTCGAATGATGCATTCCCTGCTCGACAGCGGCTTCATCGCCGCCCAGCACCTGGCCCCCCAGCACGGCCTGTCACGCCTGGCCGGGCGCGTGGCGGACTCCCGGCATCCCGCCCTGCGCCGGCGCCTGATCAATGGCTTCATCCGCCGCTATGGTGTGGACATGAGCGAGGCAGCGGACCCGGATCCGGAGGCCTACGCCAGCTTCAATGACTTTTTCACCCGGCCTCTGCGCGATGACGCCCGCCCCATCGAAGGCGACGAGCGCACGCTGGTCTGCCCGGCAGACGGGGCCATCAGCCAGAGCGGCACCATCAGCCGTGGGCGCCTGTTCCAGGCCAAGGGCCAGAGCTTTTCCGCGGCGGAGCTGACCGCCCGGCCCGAACCCGAACTGGCTGCCTTCGAGCAGGGCCGGTTTGCCACCATCTACCTGTCTCCGAAGGACTATCACCGGGTGCATATGCCTGTGACCGGCACCCTTGAGGCAACCACTACCATCCCAGGTCGTCTGTTCTCGGTGAACCCGGCCACCACCCGTAATGTGCCGAGGCTCTTTGCGCGCAACGAGCGGCTGGTCGCCTGGTTCCGTACCGAATACGGGCCCATGGCGGTGGTGATGGTCGGCGCCATGATCGTGGCAGGCATCGAAACGGTCTGGGGAGGCCGGGTTGCGCCCGGGGCGCGAAGCATCCGCCATGCCGCACACGATGGACCTCACCTGGCACGCGGCGCCGAGATGGGCCGGTTCTATCTGGGCAGCACGGTCATACTGATGCTGCCCAGGGGCGCCTTTGAGCCGACGGGTGAACTGACCCCAGAGCAGAGCGTTCGAATGGGCGAGCCGTTGTTCCGCGCCAGCTGACCCCCGGCCTCAGAGGCGTTCCCGGGAAAAGGCCATCACCTCATCCAGGGAACCGGCTCCAGTCCGATGCATGAGCAGGCGGTCCACCCCCATGGCCATACCGCTGCACGGAGGCAGACCTGCCTCCAGCGCCTCCAGAAACCTGACGTCCGGCTCTGGGATGGGCTGACCCGCCTCGCGGCGGCGCGCATTATCCGCCTCGAACCGCCGACGCTGCTCCGTGGCATCCAGAAGCTCCTCGTAGGCGTTGCCGATCTCGATCCCGTCCAGATAGAGCTCGAACCGGCGTGCTACCGGGACACCGCCGACCTCGGTAACCGCTGCCAGTGCACACTGGTCGGAAGGATAATGCTGAACGATCACAGGGCCCTGCTCTGCCAGGGCCGGCTCCACACAGCCGCTCATCAGCAGATCCAGAGCCTCCCCCCGGTTCAGCTGCTCCCGGGGAATGCCGCTGACCGCTGAAGCCCGTTCCGCCAGCCGGGCGGGCTCGTCCCGCCATGGATCCACACCGGCATGCGCCTGCATCAGCTCCCGGTATTCCGCGACATGGGGGCGCGGACTCTCCAGCACCTCCTGCACCAGATCACCGACCTCCACAACGAGGGCCTCCAGGTCGAAACCGACCCGGTACCACTCCAGCAGCGTGAACTCCGGATTGTGGCGCCGGCCCTGCTCACCTGCGCGAAAGACCGGCCCGATCTGGTAGATGGAGCCGGATCCAGCGGCCAGCAGGCGTTTCATAAAGTATTCCGGGGAGGTCTGAAGCCAGGCTTCCAGACCATCAACAGTCACCGGCAGGGTCTCAATGGCGGGTTCGGTAACGGTATGGCGGCCCAGAACCGGCGTCTGGACCTCAAGCACCCCGCGTGTGTCGAAGAAATCCCGCAACGCCCGGAGCAGGTGGGCCCGGGCGCGCAGCATCGCGGGGGTGGCACCCGGCTCCCAGCTCATCCGTTGCGGACGCGGGAGACGTACTCGTTCTTGCGGGTATCCACGCGGATGACTTCGCCGATTTCCATGAACAGCGGCACGTTCACCACGGCACCGGTGGACAGGGTCGCCGGCTTGGAGCCGCCCTGGGCGGTATCCCCCTTAACGCCCGGATCCGTGTCCACCACTTCCAGGTCCACGAAGGCCGGCGGTGTGACGTTCAGCGGGGCACCGTTGTACAGTGTGACGGTGTAGACGTCCTGTTCCTTGAGCCACTTGGCGGCATCACCCACGGCGCGCTCGTCCGCAGCGAACTGCTCAAAAGAACCGTCAGTCTTCATGAAGTGCCAGAACTCGCCGTCGCTGTAGACGTACTCCATGTCGAACTCAAGCACATCCGCCGCCTCCAGGGTCTCCCCGGACTTGAAGGTGCGTTCCCAGACCCGGTTCGTCATCAGGTTGCGCAGCTTCACGCGGCTGAACGCCTGGCCCTTTCCGGGTTTGACGAACTCATTTTCAACAATCACGCAGGGGTCGCCGTCGAGCATGACTTTCAGCCCGCCGCGGAATTCGTTGGTAGAATAGGTCGCCATCGATGCCTCGCTCGAATTGCCAGTAAACTTGGGATGCCAATGATACAGTCCGGTCACGCGCCTGTCGAAACCACAACCATCGCCAGCGACCGCCCCCGGTGGCAGAAGGAGCTGGGGCAGGCCGTTACCACGCCTGAAGCCCTGTGCCAGCGCCTGGCGCTACCGGAATCCATGCTAGCCGGCATGGCACCCGGTCACCGCCAGTTCCCGGTCCGGGCGCCGGAACCCTGGCTGCGGCGGATCGAGCCCGGCAATCCGGACGACCCGCTGCTGCGCCAGATCCTGCCCCTGCCCGAGGAAGGCGAGGACCAGCCCGGCTATGTGAGTGACCCACTGGAGGAAGTCAGTGGCGACAGTGCCAGCGCCACCTCAGGGCTTGTACACAAGTACGCCTCCAGGGCCCTGCTCATGGTCACCGGTGCCTGCGCCATCAACTGCCGCTACTGTTTCCGGCGCCACTTCCCCTATGAGGAACACCAGCTGGGCGGCTCCGACTGGCAGGCTGCCCTGGACCGGATCGATGCCGACCCGGCGATCAACGAGGTGATCTTCAGCGGCGGCGACCCGCTCGCCAGCCCGGACCGGCTCCTGGCCCGGCTCGCTGCGGCGGTGGCCAGTATCGACCATGTGCGCCGCCTGCGCATCCACACCCGGCTTCCCGTGGTCATCCCCCAGCGGGTGAATACCGACCTGCTGGACTGGCTTGGTGGATCACCACTGCAGAAGGTGATCGTGGTGCACATCAACCACCCGGCGGAAATCGACGACGACGTCCATGCTGCGCTGAGGGCACTGGCCGGCGCCGGGGCCACGCTACTGAACCAGGCGGTTCTGCTGCGCCGGATCAACGATGAGGCCGATACCCTGGAGCAGCTCAGCGAGCGCCTGTTCGAGTGCGGTGTTCTCCCCTATTATCTGCACGCGTTTGACCCCATCGCGGGCGCCGCACACTATGACCCCGGTGATGAAAGGGCCCGGGCACTGACCCGGACCCTGCTGGAACGGCTCCCCGGCTTTCTGGTACCGAAGCTGGTGCGGGAAGTCCCCGGCCAACCTGCCAAACAGCCCCTGAATCTTTAAAGTCGTTGTGAAATCAACGGCAAAAGCCTGTTGCGCTTGCTATTCTCCCGACCCTGGACTTGTATTGTAAGCGGACACCCAGAAACCAGCGGTAATGATCAATGGCGGGCAAAGCAGGAAAGCCGGATCTCGCGCTTCCGGAACAGAAGCTCAGCAGTCTATCCTTCTGTGAGGCGTCCCCACGCGCCTTCAGGGAATGGGTCGACGGGCTGCCGATCGCCAATGTGGGTGAGTCCGCACGCCAGCTTTACCATGCCGTCATCGAGCTTAACCAGCTCGATATCACTCCAGCCCTGAGAATGAAGCTGCTAGGCCAACTGCGTCCGCAGCTGAACTTCATCTGTGACCAGCTGTCCCAGCATTTTCTGGGGCGATCCATCGCTCTGACGGAAAAGCAGCGCAAAGTCGCCAACCTTGCTCAGGCCCTGCAGCGCCACCTGGCCACGGGCTACAAGATCGTCGTGAGCCAGCTCGCCGATACGCCCAATCCGGACAAACAGAAGATGGCCAATGCCCAGGCCTGCCATCGGGCGATCTCCAGCCTCGGCAGCACGCTTCTGCGGGCCAGCCAACTGTACGCGCCCAGCCCCGGCGGCACCTGGTACGAAGCCCACCAGATCTTCAGCTGGGCACTCGCACGCCAGATCACAGGCATTGCCATCGAGGATCCGGTCAACCAGCACCACCGCAGGAGTACTGTTGAGGATGCCTACAAACGGCTGCTGCTGCTTGGCTGCTGCCGACCGAATCAGCTTCGCCAGAAGGAGCTGGCGGAAGTTTACAGCCTGTTCGAGTGCTGGACCGCCCATACCCGGATCCTCCAGCGCGGCATGAATGACGCGCTCTTTGTGATCAATCTCGGCCAGGATGCCCCCCCGACTTACCGCAACCTGCTCCGGACACCGCTGACCACGCAGCACATCGGCTTCGACAGCACCGAACTCGCGGAGGGCCTGGCCGCACTGGCGAACAACCGGAACGCCGCCCCACCGGCGGATGCCCCTGAACTGCCCGTGAAGGTCAGTGATGCACTGCTCATGCACCTGGGCCAGGCTCTGGGGGTCCTGACCCAGCGCTCCTACAGGCGTATCGAGAGCTCCGGCAGCCTGCAGGTCGCGGTTGGCATGACCTCCGTACACTATTTTTCCTCCGGCCAGGTGGCCTTCAACCGCTTCGTGGACAGCCAGGACACAGAGCCGTCGCAGAACGTCTTCCTGGGCGCGGCGCAGCGGCGCAATGATCCCTGGGCCAGCGCCTTCGACGCCGGACACCATGAATCCATGACCTCTCCGGATGCGCCAATCAATTTCCGGGGCTCGGGCGGCGATATGGCCGGTGACAGCGAGCATGCCTACCCGCTTTACGAAGTCAGCCTGGAGAACACCAGCCCTGGCGGCTACTGCATCAACTGGGATGCGGAGATGCCGTCCAGCCTTCAGACTGGCGAGATCCTGGGCGTGCGCGAAAATGTCGATCACCCCTGGAGCGTCGCCTTGATCCGGTGGATCCGCCAGGGCGGTCAGCGCAGTGCCCAGCTCGGTATTGAACTGCTGGGCCCTGGCGCGATGCCCTGCGCGCTGCGCCTCGACAACAAGAGCGGCAGTGGCAGTGAGTTCCTGCGGGGACTGCTGCTGCCGGAACTGAGTGCCATCGGCCAGCCGGCAACCCTGCTGACGCCACGCATGCCCTTCCAGACCGGGCACCGCATCACGCTGCTGCGTGACGGCGAGCAGGAAACAGCCCAGCTCAGCCGGCGTGTATCCGCCACCAGCAGCATCAGTCAGTTTGAGCTGCGATTCCGTGGCCCATCAGGCAAAGACCGATCCGGCACCAGTGACGACGATGACTTTGCTTCACTCTGGCAATCGCTGTAAAACTGTGGCCTGCAATCAATTCAGGGAGTTCGCGCGGCATCATGCCCCAGAAGACTGAAACCATCCACCTGCTTCTCCTTGACCCCTCCCAGAATGATGCGGAGCAGGTTGTCAGCCTGTTGCGCAACGCGGGGCGCGCAACACGGGCGCACCGGGTCACGTCGCCGGAAGATCTGCAGGACGCTCTTGGCAGCGGAACCTGGGATCTGATGCTTATCAGGGATGCGGAGCAGGAACCCTCGCCAGAGGACGCCCTCGACCAGATCCGGCGCCAGGATAAGGATCTGCCCGCCATCCTGATGACCGCCGGCGAGGACGGCGAACGTCGCAGCGCCGTTATGGAACGCGGCGCTCAGGACGCCGTCCCCTTCGACAACAGCACCCTGCTGCGCCAGGTCATCGACCGGGAGCTGGCCAACCTCGGTGAACGGCGGCAGCGGCGCTCTCTCTCCGGACACCTGCGGGATGCGGAGCAGCGCTGCCACCTGCTGCTGGAAAGCTCCAAGGACGCCATTGCCTATATCAATGACGGCCTGCACGTCTACGCCAACCAGTCCTACCTGGAACTGCTGGGCTATGAGGACCCGGACGACCTTCTGGCCCTGCCGGTTCTGGACACCCTTGACAGCGGCAGCCAACAGCACTTCAAGGAGGCCATGAAGCAGTTCCGCGAAGGGGAGGAACCGCAGGAACCGCTCACCGTCACCATTGAGCGCCCGGACGGCGAAACCATCGAGGTCACGGCCGAACTCTCCGCCGCCACCTATGACGGTGAGCCCTGCATCCAGATCGTGGCCCGCCCCGTCCAGGACAGTGCGGAGCTGGCGGAGAAGCTGCGGGAGATCAGCAGCAAGGACGTACTCACCGGGCTCTATAACCGGCATCACCTGATGGATACGCTGTCCCAGACCATTGCCCGGGTGCAGAAAGACGGCTCGGATGCGGCACTGGCCTACATCGCCCTGGATGAGTTCGTGCACAAGAAAACCCAGATCGGCATTTCCGGAGCGGATCTGGTGATCGGTGACATGGCCGGGCTGATCGCTGCCTGTGCCCGGGAAGACCAGGTAGTGGCACGACTCAGTGACGACGCCTTCTGCATCCTCGGCCCCCAGGACACGGTTGAGAACATGAATGAGGTTGCCGAGACGCTGCGCAAACGCGTTGAGGATCACCTGTTCGACGTTTCAGGCCGAACCCTGCAGCTGACGGTCAGCATCGGTATTGCCGCGATCACCGAGAACGCCCCGCAGGCGGAGGATCTGGTGGGGCGTGCCCACACCGCAGCCGACGAGGTGCGCCAGCAGGAAGGCCATGAGGCGGGTAACGGCATCAACGTCCACGAACCGCAGCTGCAGTCCCAGGGCAGTGCGGATGGCACTGCCGACGCCATCCAGCAGGCACTGGACAACGACCAGTTCCGGCTGCTGTTCCAGCCGATCATCAACCTGCGCGGCGAGGGCGAGGAGCACTACGAAGCCTTTGTGCGGATGCTGGATGAGCATGGCAAAGAGGTCTCGCCCTACGATTTCCTGCCCCCGGGCGGGCCCGTGAACACGGCGGCCAAGATCGACCGCTGGGTGGTCCTGCAGACCATCAAACAGCTGGCCAGTCACCGCTCCAAGGGGCACGAGACCCGGCTGTTCCTGAACGTAACCGCGGAGACCGTCCAGGACCAGACCTTCCCGTCATGGCTGGGCGTGGCCCTGAAGGCGGCAAGGCTGCCCGGGGACTCGCTGATCTTCCAGATCGCGGAGCGCGATGCCACCACCTACCTCAAGCAGGCACGCGATTTCTGCGGCGCGCTGCGTGAACTGCACTGCTCCCTGTCCATCACCCACTTCGGGGGCGCGCTGAATCCGTTCAACACCCTCAAGCATCTGGACGTGGACTACGTGAAACTGGACGGCTCCTACACCGACGAAATCCAGAAAAACGAGGAATCACGCCAGACGGTGAAGGAAATGATCCAGACCCTGCACCAGCAGGGCCGTCTAACAGTCATGCCGCTGGTCGAAAGTGCCTCGGTGCTGGCTACCATCTGGCAGGCGGGCGTCAACTACATCCAGGGTTACTACCTGCAGGCGCCAACGCCGGACATGGACTACGACTTCGGCGAGGGGGACTGAGAAGCGCGAAAGGCGCTTCTACTGATCCCGGTTCATGGCCACCAGGTCCGGCGCCCTGTCCGATTCCCGGTACCCCAGCAGGTACAGAATCGCGTCCAGCCCCAGGGTGGAAATGGAATGGCGGGCGGACTCTTTAACCAGCGGCTTGGCCCGGAAGGCTACGCCCAGTCCGGCCTTGCTGAGCATGGGCAGGTCGTTGGCGCCATCGCCCACGGCAATCACCTGCTCCAGGCGGATGCGTTCCTCATCCGCGATCTGCTCCAGAAGTTCGGCCTTGCGCTGACCGTCCACAATCCGGCCGGCCACCTCGCCGGTTACACGACCATTCTCGATCTCCAGATCATTGGCGTAGACATAGTCGATGTTGAGCCGCTGCTGCAGATGCCGCGCGAAGTAGGTGAAGCCGCCGGAGAGGATCGCGGTACGGTAGCCCAGGTTACGCAGAGTGGTGATCAGCCGCTCGGCGCCCTCGGTCAGCTTCAGCCGCTCCGCCACACGCTCAAGCACGGATTCCTCCATACCCTCCAGAAGCGCCACCCGCTCCCGGAAGCTCTGGCTGAAGTCCAGCTCCCCCTTCATGGCCCTTTCGGTGATTTCGGCCACCTTGTGGCCCACGCCCGCCTCGGCGGCCAGCTCGTCGATCACCTCTGCCTCGATCAGGGTCGAATCCATGTCAAACACCACAAGCCGGCGGTTGCGGCGGTAGATGGAGTCCTCCTGGAAGGCGATGTCCACGTTGAGATCCGTGGCAATATGCAGGAAATCCGAGCGCAGCGCCTCCAGGTCCTGGGGCGTGCCGCGCACGGAGAATTCCACACAGGCGATACGGTCACTGCGCTCCAGGCTGGTGCGCCCGGAAAGGCGGGCGATGTTGTCGATATTGAGCCCGTGCTGTGCGGTAATACTGGAGACCCGCGCAATCTGGTCCGCGGTGATGTCCCGCGCCATCAGGGTGACCACATAGCGGCCGCGGCCCTTGCCCTGAACCCATTCGCCGTAGGCCTCCTCGGTGATGGGCTCGAAGCGCACCTGCAGGTCCAGCTCATGGATACGGAACAGCAGCTCCTTGAACACCTGGGGGGCGTTGTTCTCCTCGGGAATCTCCGCAAGGATGCCCCAGGTCAGGTGGTCGTGGATCACCGCCTGGCCGATGTCCAGGATGCGCACATCAAAGCGCGCCATAATACCGGTGATCTCGGAGGTAAGGCCGGGCTTGTCGCGCCCGGAGACATTGATCAGTACCAGTTCACTCATCCGCTGAAGACGCCTCCCCGGCGTTGTCGTGTTCAATCACTTCCATACGGTCAACCCGCTGGAGCCCGCGCGGCAGCTTGTGGCCACGCCGGCCCCGCTCGCCCCGGTAGTGCTCGAGATCACTGAAGCGCAGCGTCAGGTGGCGCTTGCCGGCGTGCAGCACCAGCTGGTCCCGCTCCGAGAAGGTGGTGACCGCCACCATGGATTCCTCACCGCTTTTCACGCGCGCTGGCGGAATTCCGAGCATCTTGTTGCCCTTGCCCTTGGCCAGTTCCGGCAGCTCACTGAGCGGGAAAACCAGCAGGCGGCCCTCGCTGGACACCGCCGCCAGCCAGACGCTGTCGCCCTCGCGCACCCGCTGAGGGGGCAGTATCCCGGCGCCCTGGGGCACGTTGAGAACGGCCTTGCCGTTACGGTTGCGGCTGACCAGTGACGACAGCGGCGTCACAAACCCGTAACCGGCGGTGGTACTGAGCAGAACCCGCCCCTCACTAGCCATCATGAGGCCGGCAAAACCGGCGCCGGTGGGCGGATTGATGCGGGTGGTCAGCGGCTCGCCCTGGCCCCGCGCCGAGGGCAGCGTATGGGTATTGAGGGCATAGCTGCGCCCCGTGGTGTCAAGCACCAGCGCCTGCTGGTTGTTGCGCCCGCGTGCCGCCAGGGCGAAGCGGTCCCCAGCCTTGTAGCTGAACCCGCTGGGGTCGACATCATACCCCTTGGCCGCCCGTATCCAGCCTTTCTCGGAAAGCACCACGGTAACCGGATCCCCGGAGACCAGGTCCGTCTCGCTGAAGGCCTTGGCCTCGCCCTTGGCCTCGATGGGGCTGCGGCGGTCGTCGCCGAAGGTTTCGGCGTCGGCCTCGAGTTCGGATTTGATCAGCTCGCGCATGCGGTCCTCGGAGCCCAGGGTGGCCTGGAGACTGTCGCGCTCCTGCTGCAGCTCGTCCTGTTCGCCCCGGATCTTCATCTCCTCGAGCTTGGCGAGATTGCGCAGCTTGAGTTCCAGAATGGCCTCGGCCTGCTCGTCCGAGAGCCCGAAGCGGTCCATCAGTACCGGCTTGGGCTTGTCCTCATCGCGGATGATCTGGATCACCTCATCAATATTGAGGTAGGCCACCAGCAGCCCCTCGAGGATATGCAGCCGGGCCGTCACCTTGCCCAGGCGGTGCTCGAGCCGGCGGCGTACTGTCTCATGGCGGTATTCCAGCCACTCGGAGAGCAGCCCACGGAGGTCGCGGACCATCGGACGGCCGTCCAGACCGATGACGTTGAGGTTCATCCGGTAGTTCTTTTCCAGATCCGTGCTGGCGAACAGGTGCTCCATGAGCCCATCGGTGTCCACACGGTTGGAACGCGGCGAGATCACCAGCCGCACCGGATTCTCGTGGTCGGACTCGTCGCGCAGGTCGGTCACCATGGGCAGCTTGCGCTGCTGCATCTGCTGCGCGATCTGCTCCATGATCCGGTTGCCGGAGACCTGGTGCGGCATGGCCGTGATCACGATGTCGCCCCCCTCCAGCTGCCAGCGGGCCCGCATGCGCAGGGTTCCGCGGCCGGTACGGTAGAGCTGGCGCAGATCCTCCCGTGAGGAGACGATGGCAGCACCCGCCGGAAAATCCGGGCCCTGGATATGGTCACAGAGGGCATCCACGTCCGCCCCGGGGTCGTCCAGGAGCCGGATGCAGGCAGAGGTCACTTCCCGCAGGTTGTGCGGCGGGATGTCCGTGGCCATGCCCACGGCGATGCCGGTGGTGCCGTTGAGCAGCACGTGCGGCACCCGGGCCGGCAGGGTCGCGGGCTCATTCAGGGTCCCGTCGAAGTTCGGCTGCCAGTCCACCGTGCCCTGCCCCAGCTCGCTGAGCAGCACCTCGGAGAACTTCGCCAGCCGTGCCTCGGTGTAGCGCATGGCCGCGAACGACTTGGGGTCGTCCTGGCTGCCCCAGTTGCCCTGGCCGTCCACCAGCGGGTAGCGATACGAAAAGGGCTGGGCCATCAGCACCATGGCCTCGTAACAGGCGGAGTCGCCATGGGGATGGAACTTGCCCAGCACATCGCCCACGGTGCGCGCGGACTTCTTGTACTTGGCGGTCGCAGAGAGACCCAGCTCGGACATGGCGTAGACGATCCGACGCTGGACGGGCTTCAGGCCGTCCCCGATGTGCGGCAGCGCGCGGTCGAGAATGACGTACATGGAATAGTCCAGGTACGCCTTCTCCGTATAATCACGCAGCGCGACGCGCTCATAGCCCTCGTCGGTGGTCTCGAATTCCGGCATAGGCCCTCTGTGCTCCGTCATGGGTGGGTGCCCCTTTCGGGCAAAGCGCCATTATAGGGAGGCTTGCGCTGGACTCCAAACCAACGGTAGTGGATTTCCCGAATAGTGGGCCGGGAGCGCCGGGGGCTACCGTGAATCCACCTTCAGCGACGATCCTGTTATCACGGTGGAACCGATACCCCTTATGGCATCGAGTCGAATACGCGCTGCGCGCCGGGCTGCGGCCCAGGGACTCATGGTGGGCTTTGTCACCTTCGTGCTGATCATTGTAGTGGAATACATGTGGGCTGGCGCTCTGGTGGATCTGCGCCTGTACGGACTCACCAGCCTCGGGGTGAGTGTGCTGGTGTTCCTGAACCTGTTCTGGACCCGACACCAGCGACGCCCAAACAATGAAGGCGCCACTGATGACCGGCTACGCCGCCGTCACTGACGTATGCCTTCCACGGAAAGCATCAGGGTCACTTCTTCCGCCTGCGGCCCCAGATCATAGTCGATCCCGTAGTTCTCCAGTGTCAGGGTCGTTGTACCCTCGAACCCCATCCGGTAATTGCCCCACGGATCCTCTCCGTGATTGATCAGCTCCATCTCCAGGTCGATCTCTCGGGTAACACCACGCAGGGTCAGATCACCGGTTACGGTGGCGGTATCCTCATCTTCCATCTCGACGGACGTGCTCTTGAACGTAGCCTCCGGGTACTCGCTCACGTACAGGAAGTCCTCTTCCCGCAGGTGCTTATCCCGCTCCGAATGGTTGGAATCCACACTGCTGGTGTCGACGGTCACCTGAACCGAGGATTCTTCCGGATTATCCGCGTCGTACTCGAAGCTGCCATCAAAATCATTGAAACGCCCGTAGAGGGTACTGAAACCAAGATGGCTGATGCGGAACTGGATGAACTGGTGCTGGCCCTCCCGGTCAAAGGCATAGGTGCCACTGGGGTCCGCCGCCAGTGCCTGGCCGGTACCCAAAACGGCCATAGTTACAGCTGATGCAATGAAACTGCGGGTCAGATTTGTACGGTGATTCATGGTGTTCTCCTTCTGTGTGTTGTCTACTGCCTGTCCGGGGAGCGTGACTGACGCAGCTTCATGCACAGCATCCGTCGCAGCGTGTCGTCACGATCCCAGAAGTGGTGTTTGAGAGCGGCCAGTCCGTGAAGGCCCGCGAGTATGATCAGGGTCCAGCCCAGCCAGCGGTGCCAGTCACCGGCCAGATCCTCCATGCCCTGCACATCGCCTGTGACAGCAGGCACGCTGAACCAGTCGAAGACGGCCACTTCGCGCCCATCAGCGGTGGAGATCAGATAGCCGCTGATCACCATGGCCAGCATCAGCCCATAAAGCAGCCAGTGCACGGCATGGGCGCTGAGATGCTCCACCCTGGTGTGTTCAGGCACCGGTGCGGGAGGGGGCGAAACGAACCGCCACAGCAGCCGCAGCACCAGAGCCGCTCCCAGCAGCAGGCCAACGCTGCGGTGCCAGTCCGGCAGCACGTTGCGCAACGGATCCATGTATCCGAGATCGACCATGTAAAGGCCGACCCCGAAAAGCCCGATGACGGCAGCCGCCATCAGCCAGTGCAGGCCAACGCTGACAATCCCCCATCGGCTCCATGTGTTACGCCACTGCATTGCTCCCCCTCCTCAACTTTGGAGTTTTTCCAGCCTAGCCCCTGCCTGCGAGCGGTGAAACCGAAAAGTTCTGTCACTGACCTTCAGAAAATCTGACTGTCTCCATGGTGCTTTTAACGTTGTTTGATGACAGGGGATGTCATTACGTTGATGAAATTGGCACAATCCGCTATGCCTGTCAGGAGGAGGGCCGTAAAAACGGGACGTTGTTCATAGTGCAGTCAGGGCCATGCCACCACTCGACCAGAGCAGTTCAGTGAGCGATCTTGAGCGTGTCAGCGCCCTGCTGTCTCCGGCAGCTGAGGACCATTGCTGGGTCGGGCGCTATGAAGGTCTGGTGTTGCGTACCGCACTCCAGCCTATATTCAGCATCTCCCACAAGCGCACTGTCGGCTATGAAGCACTGATCCGCGCTTTTGACAACGACTCGTCGCCGGTCCTGCCGCCCCACCTGTTCGATCTCGCCGAGGATCACCCTTCAAACCTGCTCCTGGACCGCCTGTGCCGCGCGTTGCATGTGCGCAATTTCCAGAACGTCTCAGACGAGATCAACTGGCTGTTTCTCAACGTCTCCCCCCAGTGCATGGCCAGCGGCATGCAGTCGGATGCCTTCTTCGGCAGACTCCTGCAGGATTCAGGCTTCCCCGCCCATCGGGTGGTCGTGGAGATTGTCGAAAAACCCAGCGACGACCCGGCCCTGCTGCGCCGCACGGTGGAATACTACCGTTCCCTGGGCTGCCTTACGGCCATTGATGATTTCGGTGCAGGGCACTCAAACTTCGAGCGCATCTGGAACCTGCGTCCGGATATCGTCAAACTGGACCGCCAGATGCTCGCCCGGGCGACTGAAGATAAGCGCACACGACAGATTCTCAAGGGCATTGTTTCACTGCTCCACGAGTCCGGCTGCCTGGTACTGATGGAAGGTGTCGAATCCCGCGACCAGGCCCTCATCGCCGTGGATGCGGGCGTGGATTTCGTCCAGGGTTTCTATTTCCACCGGCCAACAACCGAGCTGGGCAGCGCCGTCCGGGGCGCCACAGACTTCGATACACTGCTCGAGGAATACAAGCAGGAGAAACAGCAGCAGTCCGACCCGACACAGACGATCACCAGCTTCTTCAGCCATCGCTTTGAACGGGTGATCAGCGCACTCCAGGCAGGACATGGCTTTGAACAGGCCTGTGAAACGCTGGTCAATCACCACACCGTATCGCGCTGCTACCTTATCGGTGATGACGGTGTCCAGGTCCACGACAGCCTGCTTTCACCGGAAAGCGCCCACCGTCTGGATCCGCGTTTCCGACCACTGGAAAATACCGTACAGGCGGACTGGTACCGACAGCACTACCTTCGCCGCGCCCTGCGCTATCCCGGCGAGCTCCAGATCACCCGGCCCTATCTTTCGGCAACCGGCGCACACATGTGCATAACCCTGTCACGCGCCTTCGTCCACGGGGACCGCACCCTGGTACTGTGCTGCGACATTCTTACCGGTGAGCAGCCTGGAGTCTGAGTTTTCCTGGCACCCACTCAACCAGTAACAGTGATTCCCCGTAAAGCGAACACGTGTTAGCTTTACGCCTCCACACATGCAGTCAAAGTGTGGGAACAGAGTATCAAGCAATCCGCACCAGAGTCTGTTACCGTAACAACTGTAATTCTCAGGAGATCGCCATGACAGTGGCCCAATTTGACAAAGCCGATCTGGAACGCTGCGGAAGAGGGGAACTCTTCGAAGGCGATATGCGGCTGCCGGTTGATCAGATGCTGATGCTGGACCGGATTCCCCACATCAGTGATGAAGGCGGTGAGTACGGTAAGGGCCAGTTGATCGCAGAGCTGGATATCGACCCCGAGCTCTGGTTCTTCGACTGCCACTTCAAGGGCGATCCCGTCATGCCGGGCTGCCTGGGCCTGGATGCCCTGTGGCAACTGACCGGTTTCTATCTGGCCTGGACAGGTGGCCAGGGCCGGGGTCGGGCTCTGGGCTGCGGAGAGGTGAAATTCACCGGTCAGGTGCTACCCTCAAACAAGCTGGTGCGCTACCAGCTCGACATCAAACGCATCGTCCGGCGTGGTGTTACCATGGGCATTGCCGACGGGGTCGTCTCAGTGGATGGGCGCCCCATCTACCACGCGAAGGACCTGCGCGTCGGGCTCTTCACATCCACGGAAAACTTCTGAGGCAGAGACTAGCAATGAGACGTGTCGTGATTACCGGGATGGGGGTCATCTCCAGCCTGGGCAACAACCAGCGGGAAGTCACCGACTCCCTGCGCCAGGTCCGTTCAGGCATCGAGTTCAGTGAGGACGCCCGGGATAACGGGCTCCGCAGCCATGTCTGGGGCGGCCTCCATATCGACCCTAAAGAGCACATCGACCGCAAGCTCTACCGGTTCATGTGCCCCGCCTCCGCCTATGCCTATATGGCGATGCAGGAGGCCGTGGAGCAGTCCGGCCTCACGGACAAAGAGATCAAGGCGGATACCACGGGGCTGATCATGGGCACCGGCGGTGCCTCGACCGTTGAACTGATGGACTCGATCGATACCCACCGCGAGAAGGGTATCCGGCGCGTTGGCCCCTACCGCGTACCGCGGACCATGGGCTCGGCGATCAACGCCAACCTGGCGACTGCCTACGGCATCCGGGGCGTCAACTACGGCATCACCTCCGCATGCGCCACCAGCGCCCACTGCATCGGCCACGCCGCCGACCTGATCGCACTGGGACGCCAGGACGTGATGTTCGCCGGCGGCGGCGAAGACCTGCACTGGACCCTGACGCTGCTGTTCGACGCCATGGGCGCTCTGTCGACCAAGTACAACGACACACCCGAGAAGGCTTCCCGCACCTATGACGCGGACCGGGACGGTTTTGTCATCGCCGGCGGGGGCGGTGTGCTTGCGCTTGAGTCACTGGAACATGCCCAGGCACGCGGTGCTCCGATCCTGGGCGAACTGGTCGGCTTCGGGGCAACGTCCGACGGCGCTGATATGGTGGCGCCATCGGGTGAAGGCGCCGTCCGGTGCATGCAGCAATCACTGAAGGGCATCGATGAGCCGCTGAGCTACATCAACACCCATGGCACCAGCACGCCCATGGGCGACGTCGTGGAGCTGCAGGCCATTCACAAGGTCACGGGCGATGCCATGCCCCCGACCAGTTCCACCAAGCCGCTGACCGGTCACTCGCTGGGTGCGGCCGGGGTGCACGAGGCCATCTACACCCTCATCATGCAGCGCGAAGGCTTCATCACGCCATCCGCCAACATCGAGAACCTTGATGAAGGCGCCGAGGGCTACCCCATACTGCGTGAACTGAAAGAGAATGTGGACCTGCCGCTGGTCATGAGCAACAGCTTTGGCTTCGGCGGCACCAACGCTACTCTGGTCTTCCGCCGCTTCGACGGCTGACCCGCAGGCAGCGGGCCGGGGTCATCCCACGACCTCGGCCTCGTTGCCGTGCTCTTCCAGCCAGGTGCGCCGGTCCGCGGCGCGCTTCTTGCCCAGCAGCATGTCCATCCGATCATCGGTACCATCATCCGGACTCAGTGAAAGCTGAACGAGACGCCGTGTGTCCGGTGCCATGGTGGTCTCACGCAGCTGCAGCGGGTTCATCTCGCCAAGGCCCTTGAAGCGTTGGGTCTGGATTTTCCCCTTGCGCTTTTCCGCCGCCAGGCGGTCGATGATGCCCTGCTTCTCGTGCTCGTCCAGGGCGTAGAAGGTCTCCTTGCCCAGATCGATGCGATACAGCGGCGGCATGGCCATGAAGATGTGCCCCGACTCCACAAGGGGCCGGAAGTGTTTGACGAAGAGGGCGCACAGCAGTGTGGCGATGTGCATGCCGTCCGAATCCGCATCCGCCAGGATGCAGACCCGGTTGTAGCGCAGGCCGGCCAGGTCCCCGGAGCCGGGATCCACGCCAATGGCCACGGCGATATCGTGCACTTCCTGGGAGCTGAAGATCTCTCCCGAATCCACCTCCCAGGTATTGAGGATCTTGCCCCGCAGCGGCATGACCGCCTGGTATTCACGGTCCCGCGCCTGCTTGGCGGAACCGCCCGCGGAGTCCCCCTCCACCAGGAACAGCTCCGACTGGGCCGGATCGGTACCGGTGCAATCCGCCAGCTTGCCAGGCAGTGCCGGACCGGAAGTAATCTTCTTGCGCTGGACCTTGCGTGAAGCCTTGAGGCGGCGCTGGGCATTGCCGATCACGAACTCGGCCAGCGCCTCGGCAATGTCCGTGTGCTGGTTCAGCCAGAGGCTGAAGGCGTCCTTGACCACGCCGGAGATGAAGCTGGCAGCCTCCCGGGAGGACAGACGCTCCTTGGTCTGGCCAGAGAACTGCGGCTCCTGCATCTTGAATGACAGCACATAGCTGCAGCGCTCCCAGATGTCATCCGGCGTGAGCTTCACCCCGCGCGGCAACAGGTTGTGCAGCTCACAGAACTCGCGCAGCGCTTCCAGAAGCCCTGTCCGCAGGCCGTTCACATGGGTGCCGCCCTGGGTGGTTGGAATCAGGTTCACATAGCTCTCGGCCACCACCTCCGTATCCTCGGGCAACCACTGCAGCGCCCAGCTGACCATCTCGGTGTTGCCGCTGATCTCGCCGGTGAACGGCTCCTGCGGCAGGCACTCCCGATCCGCCAGGGCGGTTTTCAGGTAGTCGGTCAGCCCGTCCTCGTAATACCACTCGTCCTTCTCGCCACTCTCTTCCTGCAGCAGAGTAACGGTCAGCCCCGGGCAGAGAACGGCCTTGGCACGCAGGTTGTGGCGCAGGCGGGGAATCGAGTATTTCGGGGTCTCAAAATAATCCGGATCCGGCAGGAAGCTCAGGGTGGTGCCCGTATTGCGCTTGCCCACAGTGTCGATGACGTTCAGGTCTTCGACCTTGTGACCGTGCTCGAAACGGATCCGGTGCAGCTTACCGTCGCGCCGGATCAGCACCTCCAGTTCCCTGGAAAGCCCGTTGACCACCGATACCCCTACCCCGTGCAGCCCGCCGGAGTACTGGTAATTGGCCTTATTGAACTTACCGCCGGCATGCAGCCGGGTCATGATCAGCTCCACCCCCGGAATGCCCTCTTCCTGATGGGCATCAACCGGCATGCCACGACCATCATCGGTCACCGACAGGCGGCCGTCAGCGTGCAGAACCACATCAATCCGCTTCGCATGGCCACCCAGCGCCTCGTCCACACTGTTGTCGATGACCTCCTGGGCCAGATGATTCGGGCGGGAGGTGTCGGTGTACATGCCCGGGCGCTTGCGCACCGGGTCCAACCCTTTCAGGACTTCAATGGAATCGGCGTTGTAATCACTGCGTTGGCTCATGGGCTCGGGTGTCCATCAACGGGAGTGAGGCGGCGACCCCTGGGGCCACCGGATTCAGTATGCTCGTAACAGTACCAGAGAAAGGGAGGTGATTCAGCGCCCGGCCGACGCTTCCAGGCTCAACGGAAAACCGTCAGAGTCCATCTCGACGTACAGGCTTGACCAGCCCTCATCGGGGATAGCGAGCGCAACGCAGGGTGTTGTGATGACCTGGGCCATCATGGCGTCACTATCCGGCCTGGTTGCCTCCAGCGACAGGGTCAGGACCTTCTCGACCGTTTGCGCCTGACGCAGCTCGGCGCCGTAACCCGGAGTAGGACGCTGCCCCAGATAGATCACCAGTACGTCCCGTCCGGCCTTGAGCGCCCCCTCACCAGCCGGCAGCAGACCATCCACATCGGGAAATTCCGACATTGACCGCGCCAGCGAGAGCCCGGGGCTCTGACGGTTGCAGTGATCCGCCTTCCCAACCACGTCGACACCGGAAAGCGACGCCATCTCCGCCTGCCCCGACTGGCATCCCACCAGTAACGGCACCAGCAGCCCGATTCCCAAAATTCGAAGACTTATCATTGCCATAATCCCCTTACCGGCAACTCACTGATTATTGATTCGACGGTAGCCGGGATCCGCCTGGGTATCAACCGGGCGGGTGAAGGCAGTTTCCAGTGTCACGCTCAGGTTCATGGTCCGGGTCACCTCAACCTCTCGCAGCCGCCCCTCTGACAGGTATTCCGCGCAAGCTTCACCCGGGCCGCAGAAGGCGCCGTCATTGTCCATATCCGTCCCGGCAATCAAATGATAGCGCCCGGGCTCGATGTCGGAAGTGTTGAACTCGAACTGATACCGCCCCTCGTTCGCTTCCACAAGCTTCTGTACGACTTCCACTCTGTCGTTGCTGTCATCAACCGGTATCAACTGGACAAAATGAGCGCCGGCATTCCGGTTCTCCTCCCCGCTCTCGAGCGTGGCGGTGACCGGGAGACTGAATGCCCGGTCCTCGCCATTGGCCGAATAGGTCACCTCCAACGTGTCACGGTATAGGGTGCCGGTATTCATGTTGTCGGTATTCAGCTCAACCCGGAAGCGGCGTTCACCCAGACGCACCACACTCAGCCAGTTCTCGGTGCTGGCAACGTCCGGTTTACTGAATGCCACCCCCGTATTACCGATTTCACGCAATCGCAGTTCCGCTTCAGTGTTGTCGTCATCAAACTGGAACGCTTCACGCTGGGGCTCCAGGGCCGCATAGCCCGACCAGTCACTGGATGCTGCTGCCGAGGCATCGATCACACCGCTACCGGTCTCTATATCAAACGCATCGGTCCCGGTGGCCTTGGTTATCTGGCCTTCGCGAACCAGGGCCCGCGCCACTGCCGGTGAGAGCTCATCGTCCCCCTGCCTCAGCATGGCCATCACACCACTGACATGGGGTGCGGCCATGGAGGTGCCCTGGAGATACCCAACGCCTCCGGGAACAGTGCTGAACACGGCTCCCTTACCATCACCACCACAGCCATTCGTCACGCCTCCGCCCGGCGCAACCAGATCCAGCCACACCCCGAAGTTGGAAAACTCGGAGCGCTCCCCCGTGCAATCCACGCTTCCAACCGCCAGGACCGTTGGGTAGGAAGCCGGGAAAAAGGGTCGGTCGTCCCCGGCATTTCCCGAGGCGCCCACAACGATCACGCCCGCATCTTCTGCGTCGGCAATGGCGTCCGCCAGGCTCGGATTATTCGTCTGACTGCCGAGGCTGAGGTTGATGAGGTCCGCCCGCGGCTGACCGCCCTCGTTGAGGACCCAACGGATCCCCTCAATGACATCGGCGACACTGCCCTCATCACTGCCAAGCACGCGCACCGGCACCAGATCCACGGCATGGGCAACGCCGGTCACCTTCCCGTTGGTACCACTTGCATCAGCACCAAGCGTACCCGTCACATGCGTGCCGTGATCGCTGTCGCTCTCGTCCAGGGGCCTGTAGTCATCATCAACCGCGTCATAACAGCCCTGTTGCGCGCAATTGATATTGGGCGCCAGCTCCGGGTGCCAGTCCTCATCGCGACGACTCACACCGGTATCGAGCACAGCCGCCCGCACCCCGGAGCCATCACGCCTGTCCCATGCATTTTTATCCAGATTGATGAGATCGTAATGCCACCTCTGTTTCGGATAACCGGTCTGGGTGGTTGGCGATAGAGCCTTGACCCGATGGTTGGGCGTGGCCGATGCCACCCCGGGTGTTTCTTCCAGCTCCCGGATCCATTCCAGGGTGCGAACCACCGTCTCACTACGGGTGGCATCCGCCGGCATGAGAGCTTCACGCTCACGCGGCATGCGCACATGATGCTGGCCTCCGCCGAGAGCCCGCTGCTGCCCTGCCGACGCAACCGCAGTACCGGCCTGGGTCCGCATCTGACCGCTGCCGCTCCCGGGCTCCATGGTCACAATCGCTTCCCCAGGCAGGATATCCGAACCGGCCACCCCAAGCGTCTCACCCTGGCTGAGCGACGTGACCCGGACCACGTAACGCGCCGGGCCGCCACCGCTTGCCGTCAGGATCAGGTCATGCTCCCCACCCTGCTGCGCCTGGACCGACTTGGTGGTTTCCTGATTATCCGCTGACTCGCTGTCTACCCCACCTGCAACCGGCTCCAGCCTGAGCTGTGTCGAGGGAGGTGCCAGTGTGGCACCGGATGGATTGTAGGGCGCGGGGAAAATGTTGACGGTCACACGCTGCCCGTTCACAAGGCTGAGGCGCAGTTGATCGGTGTCATCCGCAGGGTAGCTGAAGCCATTCCCGTAGCTGCCTGCTCCCGAACTGACGTAGCCGCCTACCGTCACATTACCGGGATAGGGAGACCCCGAATTCTGAACACCGTTCAGCGGCACGTCCCGGGAGCTGTCCAACCCCTGCACCGTCAGGTCCAGCGCCGTATCCGCATCGGTGCGGGTCCCGGACGCGATCTCAATTGTGCCCCGGATCACTCCCGGACCATTTGCCCCCCCACCATCGCCACCACAGGCGGCCAGCAGAAGCGTTGACGCTCCGCTCACGATCAGTTGGGTCAGCCACCTGGGGTACACGGATCGGTCCTCACTATTCCCGGTTGCAGGTCATCTCCATCATCCATGAATACCTACGAAAAAGCGGCCCCGAAGGGCCGCTTTTGTACAAGCTTTCACAGTTTCAACCGTAGAACAGAAGAGGCACCAGGCCAACCAGCAGCAGCGTCGTGCCCATCACCATCAGTGGCAGGATCAGGCGCTGGAAACGCCGGTAAAGGTTGGGCGCCTCGGGTTCCGGGACCAGCGCCTCCTTAACGCCCACCACCTGTCGGGTAAGGAGGTGGTTAAGTGCAACCGGTGGCGTCAGGTACCCCAGCTCGAAGGCCACAATGGTCATGACCCAGAAATGCAGCGCGTCGACACCCAGACCAATGGCTGGCTGCGCAATGGTGGCGGAAACCAGCACCACGGCCGCGAACGGGTCCATGAACATGCCGATGATGGTCAGCATCACCATGAGCGCCAGCACCACCAGCAGGACCGACTCGGCTTCCGCCGGGAAGAGGCCGGCGATCACATGGGAGCGCTCCAGCACACCACCAACAGTCATGGACAGACCAATGAGCGTGAGCAGCGCGCCCACATGCACGGCGGACTCACCGGCACCGAGCGCGATCCGACGGGTGGTGCCCGCGATGCGGCTGCCCCCGCCATCGTAATCAAGCGCCACCAGGGCGATCATGATGATCGGCAGCATCATGGGCGCGGTGAACTCGTTGAACTTCATTCCCAGCAGGAACCAGAACAGGAACACCATCACCGCAATCAGGATCACGTCCGGAATCAGCGGTTTGAGCGCCCGCAGCGACTGCTTCATGGCAAGCCGTGGGTTCTCGACCCTGGGCCTCCATTCTTTCTCGCTCCGGGTCACCATCAGGGTGAAGATGGTGGCGGAGAGGATGAACACCCAGAAGCCCCAGCCAAAGAGTTCGCTCGTTGTGACTTCCTTGTTCAGCGCCGCGACCACCACGATCAACAGGCAGGGATTGAGGACCACGCCCAGGCTGCCGGACATGGCCGTCGTAGCCAGAGACAGCTGACGCCCGGCCCCGGCCCGCCGCAGTTCATCATAGACGGTGCCGCCCACCGCAAGGATGAAGATGCCGGAGGCACCGGTGAACGCGGTCGGGAAGGCCGTGGCGAAGATCACGAGTGAGGCCAGCGTCGCCGGCGGCAGCTGCCAGGGCTGAACAATGGCGAGGAGCCGGTCCGGGATATTGGTCTGTTTGAGCATCATGCCCACAAACACATAGAGACCAATGTTCACGAACAGCGACGCGTGCTTGGTCAGCTGGTTCAGGTAAACACCAAGACCGGCCGTATCCCACTCACCACCGCTGGAGAAGTACAGGTAGCCCATGACCCCCATCCAGCAGTAGAGCGGAATGGCCAGAGGCGATGAGATGGCCAGCTTACCCCGGGGCAGATCCGCCGGCATGCTGAACAGACGCACCAGGTTGATCGCCGCCAGGACGCTGAACATCGTCATCCAGGCCTTCTGGAGCATCTGGAGGCTTCCGGTGTCCGGCGTATCGACAAGATCGCCGAAGTAGTTGTAAAGGGAGTAGACCATCAGCAGGTTGACCACCAGCTGGCCGGCTTCCGCCAGCACCCAGTCCACCCGGCTGATCGGGGGGCGGATACTGATGTGATGGTTCGCGAACGCTGCGGTAGCCGCGCCGAAACCAAGCAGCATGATGAACAGGTAGGTGGAGAGGGACCGATTATCCGTCAACCATGCGGACATGCCCCGCTCAACTGTTTTGTAGGCCACCAGAACGGGCGTAATACGCTCCTGCATGGCCTCGTACTGTTCGTGCTGCTCCTCGCAGCGCTCAACGTTGCCCTTGATCGAACGCCGCAGCTGCTCCTCGCTGGGGCCACCACCACCCAGACCGAAGGGGTCGTCCTCCTTCGCCGACAGCTCTTCCTGAACCCGCTTATCAATGTCGACATCCGTCTCGCAGCTGGGGGCCTCGGCCCCCGGATCCAGCGAGTAATACCCCGGCCATATCTGCTCGCCCATGGACAGCATGCGGGCATGCATATTGCTGCCGAGCCCCATCAGGAGCAGGGCGACCAGCAGCAGGAGAACGATCGCGCCGTGCAGACGGCGCGCATGGCTGGGGGCGCGGGCGCTACCCCAGGAGGAGGACGGTTCCGACATGACTACCTCAATACGTCAGGAATCAGGAATGAGTGGTGTTACTCACGGTCCGGTGCTGTGCACTCGGAGGCACCCGGATTGATCCGGCAACGCACCTTGCGCAGCAGCGTCAGCATCTCGCCGTGATACACCTCCGGCACCTCATTACCGTCCCCGTCCACGCCGTCACGCAGCTCGATGCGGTTCTGCCGGAACATTTCCTGATAGTCCGCGATGTCGGCATCCGGAATCTCCACCCAGGTATCGTCCGGGATGTCCTTTTCATATTCCTTGACGGACTTAAGCGCGGTGTTGAAGTGATCAAACGCCACCTCACGCGAGGTCTGGGCCTCCTCGTCCGTCAGCGCGTCATCACGCACCACGATCTGCATGGTCAGCTGGCCCAGCGGGTAATCAATCACGCCGCCGGTGTCTCCGATCCCCCGATAGAGCTCCAGTGCTTCATAAGCCCAGCCTGGCGCGTAAGCCGCGTCCACGGAGCGGTTGTTGAACTTGCCCCCAAAGTCGGTGATCGACGACGGCTCCACGCTCGCATTCACATAGTTCACCATGTGGACCGCATCCGGGTGATGATTGAGGGTCGCGAGGCGCTTGCCTGCAAGATCCTCGACCGTGTCCATGTCCCGGTCCGTTACGAACAGGTAGGCGGCCCCCAGCGGGAAAATCCCCGCGATCTCGTAGTCCCCCTCTTTCATGTACTGACTGGCCGAGGGCTTGTTGATAGCGGCAAGCACCGTCTCCAGGTGCTTATAGGAGGGAATCGCGCCCACGGCACTCAGGGTGCCTGTGAACTCGTTGTAGCGCCGGATCCGGATATCGGTGGCCGCCAGCGCATCGCAATCACCCGCAGAGAAGGAGGACATGGCCACACCCTCGTCGGTGTACGGCTCCAGATTGAACTTGATGCCTTTCTCGCGCATATCCAGCGCATAGTCCTCGATCAGCGCGTACTGGTCGCCACTGGAACCGATCAGGTCGAACACGCACATGTTGATTTCTTTTTCCTGGGCCTGCGCGAAAGGTGCCAGGCCAAGACAGACGGCTGCCGTCAGACTGCGGAGTCGCATGGATATCTCCTGTTGGATGTTGTTGTCAGTTGAGTCCCACTGCGGGCCTGCTCAGAGCAGGCCCTCGGTATCAATGTTGCTGCCCTCGTCCGGTTCGTTACCGGTTTCCCCGAAACGATTGACCGGGGTGCGATAGCCGTGTTCCCGGGTCCAGAGGCGATCGGACACCGCCCATGCAATCTGCATGGCCACACGGTCCGTCAGCTGATACCGCTCCCAAACTTCGAAGTCCTCGGAGGTTTCATCAAGATAGGCCAATGTTTCGGCAATGGTCTTATCCCGACCGACGTTCTCGGCAATCTGAAGCTCAAACGCAGCAGGAATCCGGAGCCCTTTCTCGACACCGAGCTTGCGGTTGCGCTCAAGAACTTCCCAGGCACTGGCACTGACCTCGTCCGGCTTCAAATCCGGGAGCAGTACCCAGATCGTCGCCCTCAGGCCTTCCGGAATACCGGCCCACTTCTCGTTGTCGACGCAGTAGGTGGAACGCTCAACCTGAGCGGCCAGACGGCGGGACACATCGGCACGACCGCCCGCCTTGCCGTCGTTCAGGACCGCCTGGGCGCCGGAGACGAGGCCGAGCAGGAAGGTGATTTCGTCCTGGTCGGTATAGAGGTTCGGGCATTCAGCATCCGGCTTGGGCTCGTAACTGAACCCCGTCAGCATCCGCTTGAAAGCACGCTCGCGGCGCTCCGCCGTAATACCGTACTTGCGCTGCATCGCTTCGCGGGCGTCACGCAGCTCGTTCAGGTTGCCCTCATAGTCGGCCCGCAGGTAACGCAGCTCTTCTTCCTGTGCGTCCTGCTCCATGCAGATGCCCGCCAGAACAGACAGCAGGGTACCGGTCTTGGCCGGCTCCATGGTTACCCGGGAAAAGGAGTAGAGAAGCGGGTCTACCGACTCGCCGAGCGCACAGGCTTTGCCAACGTCGGTCATGGCCAGCACGTAGGGCGTGTTCTCGGCTTCGGCATAACCGGTCATCACGTCACCGGTTATCTTGTGGAGGGGGTTAACGGAACACCCGGCCAGCATTACCAGAGCGACAAGCACACCAGTGATACGAGCCAGGGAGATGCCGTTATTGGTTTTGTTCGGCATGATCACTCTCCATCTGTTACGCAGCAGCCCGGAAGCGGGCACCGACTTGTTGGACAATCCACTCAAGCGCCCGCCACAGCGCGGGTTAAAGCTTGATGATCGTCAAGGCCGTCATGAAACGGCAGTCTCGGGGAGGATGCAACGGCCGAAATGGCAGGCCTGTGATGTCGTTACAGCGAGTAACCACCGGTAACAACGGTCTGGCCTGGGTCCACAAGGCTACGGACAGCGCAGAATTTTGGGAAAAGAGGCTTCAGGCAGGAGGGATTTTCAGCATGCTCATCACATGATCCGCCAGATTCTCAATGGTCATATCCCCCTCGGGCCGGTACCAGGTAATGGTCCAGCTGAGTGCGCCAGTGAGGAACCGGCGCAGTATGAACGGCTCCGCCTCGATCAGCCCATCGCTTTTGGCTCGGGTCAGCGTGTCCAGCCAGATGCCCTCGTAGACCTCCCGGAGTTCCAGGATCTCCGCCTGACTGGCTTCGGACAGGCTCCGCCACTCATACACCAGCACCGCCATGGCCTCGCCCGTCTCGCCATTGATCGACTCCAGCTCACACTGCACCAGCGTCCGCACCGCCTCGCCCGTATCGGCTACCGCCTCAAGCCGTGAACGCATCCGACCCGTGTTGACCAGAATCGCCTCCCTCATGACCGCCTTCAGGATCTCCTCCTTGGTACGGAAATGATGAAAGATGCTCCCGGACTGGATACCGACAGCGGAGGCCAGATCCCGCACCGTGGTGCGTTCATACCCCTTGTCCCGGAACAGGTGGGCAGCCTGGCGGAGGAGGCGGCCTCTTGGGGACTCCGGGTCGGTGAAGCTCGGGGGATCGGACGGGGCGGCCATTTCCTGGGACAAAGCAGAAGTCTCCATGTGGATAGTGCGACTGATTCTAGCAGGAACACAGTCTACCACAGTTTACAAACCAAGCGCTTGCTAGGTATATTCAGTCGAACCAATGGCAAGCACACAGAGGACCACCACCATGAGCGCCCCCCAGTCACTGCGCATCGGCTGCGCCGCCGCCTTCTGGGGCGACACCCAGACCGCCGCGCGCCAGCTCGTGGAAAAGGGCAACCTGGACTACCTGGTCTTCGACTACCTGGCCGAAATCACCATGTCCATCATGGCCGGCCAGAAAATGAAGGACCCCAGCCAGGGCTATGCCCGGGACTTTGTCGATACCGTCATGGGGCCGCTTCTTGGGGAGGTCAGCAACCAGGGCCTTAAAGTCATCAGCAATGCTGGTGGCGTGAACCCCACCGCCTGCTGCGATGCCCTCCAGGCCCTGGTGGATGAACAGGGCCTGGACCTGAAGATCGCGCTGGTGCTGGGCGACGACCTGATGCCACAGAAAAGCGAACTCTCGAAGGCCGGCATTACCGAAATCGACACCGGCGCCCCCCTGCCCGACATGATGGTCAGCCTCAACGCCTACCTCGGTGCCCCGGGCATTGTGCAGGCGCTGGAACAGGGCGCGGACATCGTCATCACCGGCCGCGTCGCCGACAGCGCCGTCGTCCTGGCGCCCCTGATGCACGAATTCGGCTGGAGCTTCGACGATTACGACCGTCTCGCCCAGGGCAGCCTCGCCGGCCACCTCATCGAATGCGGCGTCCACGCCACCGGCGGCAACTTCACCGACTGGGAACGCGTCGCCGAGGGCTTCGACAACATGGGCTTCCCCATCGCCGAGGTGGGTCCGGACGGCAGCTTCACCCTGACCAAGCCCCCGGAAACCGGCGGCGAAGTCAGTTTCGGCACCGCGGCGGAACAACTCGTCTACGAAATCGACGACCCGCGTGCCTACTACCTGCCGGACGTCATCTGCGACTTCACCAACGTCACCATCGAGACAATCGGCCCTGACCATGTCCGCATCAGCGGCGCCCGCGGCCTGCCCCCGACCCACACCTACAAGGTCGCCGGCACCTGGCCCGACGGCCACAAGTGCACCGTCACCTTCCTGCTCGCCGGAATGGATGCCGCCAGCAAAGCCGAAGCGGTTGCCAGCGCGATACTGCGCAAGTCCGAACGCCTGATCCAGGAACAGGGCTACGCCCCCTACAGCGACACCAGCGTGGAACTGCTCGGCACCGAAACCACCTACGGCCCCCAGGGCCGACACGGCGACACCCGCGAAGTGGTCATCAAGATCAGCGCCACCCACCCGGACAAGAAAGCCCTGGTCATCTTCTCCCGCGAAATCGCCCAGGCCGGCACCGGCATGGCCCCGGGCCTGACCGGCATCGTCGGCGGCCGCCCCACTGTCTGGCCCAAGATCCGGCTTTACTCCTGTCTGGTGCCCAAGGAGCAGGTATCGGTGAGAGTGGAACTCAACGGTGATAAGACCGAGGTGGCAGTACCACAGACAGGCGGCTTCTCACGGGATCAAATCGCGGAACCCGTGGACGTACCGGCCCCGGAAGGAAACGCCGACACCGACGTCCGCCTGGTCGACCTCGCCTGGGGCCGCAGCGGCGACAAGGGCGACCACTGCAACATCGGCATCGTCGCCCGCCGCCCGGAGTACCTGCCGTGGATTGCGGCTGCGCTTACTGAGAAGCGGGTAGCCGAATGGATGGGACACACACTGGACCCGGAAAAAGGCGAGGTCCTGCGCTGGCACATGCCCGGCATCAACGCCCTGAATTTTCTGCTGAAACACAGCCTGGGAGGCGGCGGCGTGGCCAGCCTGCGAATCGATCCCCAAGGGAAGGCCTTTGCGCAGCAGTTACTGGAGATTCCTGTGGCTGTGCCTTCGAGTTTGCTGCCGTGATTACTGCAGCATGCCGGCTCGGAGGAGGCGCCAAAGTGGGGAGTGCTGCGAGCTTCGCGGTGACGCAACCGAGGTAAAAAATGAAATGTGTAGGAGCGAAGAGGCAGGTTAGCGCCACCCCAAACGTCGGAAGCCCCGATTTGGGGCATGCAACCAACAACCAGACCTGGGACAAGAGACAAAAACCCGATGAGCTACCAATCAATCTTCAAAGAAGGCCTGTTCGAGAACCAGACCATCATCGTCACCGGCGGCGGCTCCGGCATCGGCCGCTGCACCGCCCATGAACTGGCCGCCCTGGGTGCCAACGTCATCCTCATCGGCCGCAAGCTCGAAAAAGTCCAGGCCGTCGCGGATGAAATCAGGGAAGATGGCGGCACCGCCCATCCCTACAGTTGCGACATCCGCGACGAAGACGCCGTCAAACCCGTCATCGAAAGCATCATCCAGGACCACGGCCCCATCCACGGCCTGGTCAACAACGCCGGCGGCCAGTTCCCCTCGCCGCTGGCCGGCATCAACCAGAAAGGCTGGGAAACCGTCGTGCGTACCAACCTCACCGGCGGCTTCCTCGTCTCCCGCGAAGTCTACAACCAGAGCATGACGAAGACCGGCGGCGCCATCGTCAACATCGTCGCCGACATGTGGGGCGGCATGCCGGGCATGGGCCACTCCGGGGCCGCGCGCGCCGGGATGGTGAACTTCACCCAGACCGCCGCCGTGGAATGGGGTGCCTCCGGGGTACGCGTGAACGCCGTGGCCCCGGGCTGGATCGCCTCCAGCGGCATGGACAGCTACCCGGACAGCATGAAGTCCTGGATCCGTGGCCTGCGCGAGGCCGTGCCCTGCAAGCGCATCGGCACCGAAGCCGAAGTCAGCAGCGCCATCTGCTTCCTGCTCTCCCCCGGCTCCCGCTTCATCTCAGGCGACACGCTGCGCATCGACGGCGGCGCCTCCCAGGGCGGAAGTGTCTGGCCCCTGCCCAAAGCGAAGAACAACGAAGACTTCAACGGCTTCCACCGGGCAGTTACGCCCCGGGTACTCCAGGACGACGAGGACTGAACGCCATGCAGGTGATTGAATCCACCATCGATCCCAACAGCCCGGAGTTCGCCGAAAACGCCGAGGCCATGCAGACAGAGATCGAGACCTTCCGTGCTGTCGAGCGGCTGGTGCGCGACAAGGCGGAAGAAGCCAGGGAGAAGTTCAACCAGAAGAACAAGCTCCTGCCCCGGGACCGCATCAACCTGCTTCTGGATCGCGGCAGCCCCTTCCTCGAAATCTGCCCGCTGGCCGGCTACAAGATGCACGATGACAAGGACGGCTCCATGGCCGGCGGCGGCATGATCTGCGGCATCGGGTACGTGGGCGGCGCCCGCGTGATGGTTTCCGCCAGCAACAGCGCCATCAAGGGCGGCACCATCACGCCGGCAGGCCTCGATAAGACCCTGCGGTCCCAGGAAATCGCCATGGAGAACAACCTGCCGGTGATTTCGCTGTCGGAAAGCGGTGGCGCCAACCTCAACTACGCCACGGACATCTTCGTGCCCGGCGCCCGGGGGTTCGCCAACCAGGCCCGGATGTCCGCCGCCGGCATTCCCCAGATCACCGTGGTCCACGGCAACGCCACCGCCGGCGGCGCCTACCAGCCCGGCCTTTCGGACTACGTGATCGTCGTCCGCGAGCAGGCCAAGATGTTCCTCGCCGGCCCGCCCCTGCTCAAGGCCGCCACCGGCGAGGTCGCCACCGATGAAGAGCTCGGCGGCGCGGAGATGCACAGCGAGGTCGCCGGCACCGCCGAATACCTGGCGGAGAACGACGCCGACGGCGTACGCCAGGCCCGCGAAATCATGGCCACCCTCGACTGGAACAAGACCCTGCCGGCACGGGCGCCACAAACCTGGGAAGAGCCGCTTTACAGCCCGGATGAACTACCCGGCGTCATCCCGGCGGACAGCCGCAGGCCCTACGACGTACGCGAAATCCTCGCCCGCATCGCCGACGGCTCACGCTTCCTCGACTTCAAGAACGATTTCGACAGCCAGACCGTCTGCGGCTGGATCGAGGTCTACGGCGGCTCCGTGGGCATCATCGGCAACAACGGCCCCATCACCCCACGCGGCGCCGCCAAGGCCGCCCAGTTCATCCAGCTCTGCGACCAGTCACAGACACCACTCCTGTTCCTGCACAACACCACCGGATTCATGGTCGGCACCGACTCCGAACAGAACGGCATCATCAAACACGGCTCCAAGATGATCCAGGCCGTCACCAATGCCCGCGTTCCCCGCATCGCCGTGGTCGTCGGCGGCTCCTACGGCGCCGGCAACTATGCGATGTGCGGCCGCGGCCTCGACCCGAGATTCATCTTCGCCTGGCCCAACAGCCGCACCGCCGTCATGGGCGGCGCCCAGGCCGGCAAGGTGATGCGCATCGTGGCCGAAGAGAAACAACGCAAGAACGGCGTCGAGCCCGACCCACAGCAACTAAATGTACTGGAGCAGTCTACCGCCAAGAAACTCAACGACGGCTCCCACTCCCTATTTGGCACTGCCCGACTCTGGGATGACGGACTGATTGACCCCAGGGACACACGCCGGGTCGTGGGCGAGGCGCTGGCGATCTGCCAGGAAGGTGATGAGCGCGAGCTCCAATCGAATAGTTTTGGCGTGGCGCGCCTATGAGAACCACGGCGGCGCTACCTGAACGTTTGGAAGGCTCTGGAGTGGGGGAGTCTTTCCGGGAGGCTCGATGACAGGGATGTCATCGCGCCAGCGCCCATGGATGGGTTCACAGCGGTCCCGGAAAGACTCCCCCACTTCAGAGCCCGGTACACAACAACCAGTCTAGAGACAAGACAGAGGCCAGAACCCAATGCAATTCACCGAAGAACACCAGGCCCTCAGAAAAACCGTCCGCGATTTCGTCGAAAACGAAATCAACCCCAACTGCGACGAATGGGAACGCGACGGCCGCTACCCCATCCACGAGATCTTCAAGAAACTCGGCGACCTGGGTCTCCTCGGCATCCAGAAACCCGAGGAATACGGCGGCATGGGCCTCGACTACAGCTACAACCTCGTCGCCGCCGAAGAATTCGGCATCGCCGCCGCTGGTGGTGTGCCCCTGTCCATCGGCGTCCAGACCGACATGTGTACTCCGGCACTGGCCCGTTTCGGTTCTGCCGAGCAGAAAGAGGAATTCCTGCGGCCTTCCATAACCGGGGAAAAGGTCGGCTGCATCGGCGTCAGCGAAGTCGGCGCGGGCTCGGACGTCGCGGGCCTGAAGACCAATGCGAAATCCGACGGCGACGACTACATCATCAACGGCCACAAGATGTGGATCACCAATGCGCCCAGCGCCGACTTCATCTGCCTGCTGGCCAACACCAGCGACGACAAGCCCCACAAGAACAAGAGCCTGATCATCGTCCCCATGGACACCCCCGGCATCAGCGTCGCGCCGCACCTGGACAAGCTCGGCATGCGCTCCTCCGAGACCGCCCAGGTCTTTTTCGACGATGTGCGCGTGCCCAAGCGCAACCGCATCGGCGCCGAAGGCACCGGCTTCATGATGCAGATGCTGCAGTTCCAGGAGGAACGCCTCTGGGGCGCTGCCAACGTCATCAAGGCACTGGAAGGCTGCGTGGATAAAACCATCGACTACTGCCGCGAGCGCGAGACCTTCGGCCAGCCGCTGATCAACAACCAGGCCATCCACTTCCGCATGGCCGAGCTGCAGACGGAGATCGAGGCGCTGCGTGCCCTCACCTACCAGGCCTGCGAACTGCACGTGGCCCAGAAGGACGTCACCCAGCTCGCCTCCATGGCCAAGCTCAAGGCCGGGCGTCTGGGCCGCGAGGTGACCGATGCCTGCCTGCAGTACTGGGGCGGCAATGGCTACATGTGGGACAACCCGGTCTCGCGGGCCTATCGCGACGTTCGCCTGGTCTCGGTGGGCGGCGGTGCCGACGAGATCATGCTCGGCATCATCTGCAAACTCATGGGCACGCTGCCCGGCAAGCAGAAAGGAGACTCGTGATGGCCACGCTCCCCGAGTGCGAGACGCTGAAACTGGAACGGTCCGGCAGCATCCTGCATCTCACCCTCAACCGGCCGGACAGCCGCAATGCCATGAGCCTGGCCATGGTCCACGAGCTGCGCTCGGTGTTTGCCGCCATTCGCGACGACACTGGGGTGCGGGCCGTGGTCCTGCGCGGCACCGGCGGGCACTTCTGTGCCGGGGGTGATGTGAAGGACATGGCCTCGGCGCGTGGGCAGAAGGCGGAGGATGGCAGTGATCCGATCTTTGAGCTGAACCGGGCCTTTGGGCATCTGTTAAGCGAAACGGAGTCGGCGCCGCAGACGACGGTCGCGGTACTGGAGGGCGCCGTCATGGGCGGCGGTTTCGGGCTGGCCTGTGTGTCGGATGTCGCCCTGTGCCTGGAGAGCGCGAAATTCGGGCTACCGGAGACAACACTGGGGATCACGCCGGCGCAGATTGCGCCCTTTGTGGTGCGGCGGATCGGGCTGACCCAGGCGCGGCGGCTGGCATTGACGGGGCATCGGTTTGATGGGAGCGAGGCGTTCTGGCTTGGCGTTGTACATGACTTTGCCAAATCCGGTGAGGAGCTGGATCAGAAGCTGGGGCAGGTGCTGGAGCGGATCCGGCATTGTGCGCCCGGGGCTTCGCGGATGACCAAGGAGCTTTTGCTGGCGGTTGAGAGTGAGCCGCTGGATGAGTTGCTGGATCGGGCAGCTCGGGATTTTGCAGGGGCTGTTCGGGGGCATGAAGGCCAGGAGGGAACAATGGCGTTTATGCAGAAGCGGAAGCCTTCGTGGGCTGAGGAATAGCGTCGTCTCCAGATGGTTGAGTTGGTTGCAGGTGTCGGCACGGGGGAGGTCTTTCAGGGACCGCTGTGAACCCATCCATGGGCGCTGGCGCGATGACATCCTGTCATCGAGCCTCCCTGAAAGACCTCCCCCGCACCGACACCCCGAAAACCATTGGAAAACGCTACGAGAAATACTGTAGGAGCGAGCTTGCTCGCGATTGTTTCCAGGATCGCGAGCAAGCTCGCTCCTACAGAACACCAATTAGATCACCTTTATGGGTGCAGGTCGGATGTTCAACAAACTATTGATAGCAAACCGCGGCGAGATCGCGGTGCGGGTGAACCGGACGGCCCAGGCGCTGGGGTATCGGACGGTCGCGGTGTTCAGTGATGCGGACCGGGACGCGCCGCATGTGCGGATGGCGGATGAAGCGGTTCGCGTGGGGCCGGCACCGGCGGGTGAGTCGTACCTGAACATTGAAGCCATCCTGGAGGCGGCACGCCTGACCGGGGCGGATGCGGTGCACCCGGGGTATGGATTTCTCTCGGAGAACGCGGCGTTCGTTTCGGCCTGCGCGGAACACGGGATCACCTTCATCGGGCCGCCAGCGCATGCAATGGAGTTGATGGGCAGCAAACGGCGATCCAAGGAGGCGATGGCCGAGGCGGGCGTACCAACGGTGCCGGGCTTCCAGAGCGCGGAGACGGATCCGTCGCCCTGGCAGAAGGCTGCCGATGGGATCGGGTACCCGGTGATGATCAAGGCATCCGCCGGTGGTGGCGGACGGGGCATGCGGTTGGTGCATGAGCCCGACAAACTGGCGGATGAGCTGGCCAGGGCGCGCTCGGAAGCGGAGTCGGCCTTCGGCGACGGGGAGCTGATCCTGGAGAAGGCGATCGTCCGGCCGCGACATATCGAGATTCAGGTCTTCGCGGATCAGCAGGGTCATGCCATCCACCTGGGGGAACGGGACTGCTCCGTCCAGCGCCGGCACCAGAAAGTGGTCGAGGAAGCGCCCTCGCCGTTCGTCGATGAATCCATGCGTCAGGCCATGGGCGATGCGGCGGTGAAGGCCGCCCAGGCCTGTGGTTATGTGGGCGCCGGCACGGTGGAGTTCATCGTGGACGAGGCGCGGAACTTCTACTTCCTGGAGATGAACACGCGCCTTCAGGTGGAGCACCCAGTCACCGAGGAAGTCACGGGGCTGGACCTGGTGGAACTGCAGCTCCGGGTCGCCCAGAGCGAACCATTGCTATTGCAGCAGTCGGATGTCCGCATTCAGGGCCACGCCATCGAAGTCCGGCTCTATGCCGAGGATCCCGCCCAGGGGTACATGCCTCAGACCGGCCCGCTCCACCGCTGGCGCCCCGCTCTGGGTGACGGAATCCGCGTGGATGACGGAATCCGCGTGGATGACGGCATCCGCGAGGGAAACGCGGTCACGCCGCACTACGACCCGATGATCGCCAAGATCGTGGCACGCGGCCAGGACCGCAACAGCGCCCGGCGCAGACTGATCCGATCCCTCGAGGATACGGTCCTGCTCGGCGTCACGCACAACGCCTGGTTTCTCTCCCGCATTCTCGCCCATGAGACTTTTGCCGCCGGCGAGGCCACCACGGCCTTCCTTGAGACCGAATTCCAGGGCGACCCCAGCCTTTCCCCGCTTGACCCCACAACTGCGGAGCTGGCCCTGGCGGCGCTCATGCTTTACCGGACAGGCATCACCGGCCCCCTTGAGGATCACGCAGGCTGGAGCAACAGCCTGCCCAGTGCCTGCCCGATCCAGCTGGCGACCGGTGAGGGACAGCAGTGGGTCCGACTGACCGATCAGCGGGGCCTGATCGAGGCGCAGGTCGGTGAAACCCGCCATGAGCTGCGGATTGAGTCCCAGGATGCGAATGAGTTGGTCGTCACCCTCGACGGTGTGCGTCAGAAGAGCCAATATCAGATTGTCGGATCAACCCTATATTGTCACGCCAAGGGTCGCGCCCTGCGTTTTGAGGACACGACTCACGCTCCGGCCCGGCGGGCCGACGAACAGGGCAGCGGCGAGGTGCGCGCCACAATGGATGGCGCCGTCGTTGAAGTGAGCGTGACCGAGGGTGACCGGGTCCAGGCCGGCCAGACACTGGCGGTACTGGAAGCAATGAAGATGGAACACCCACTCAGGGCCGATCGCGACGGTGAGATCACCGGGGTCCGGGTCAGCACCGGCGACCAGGTGCGCACCCGCCAGATCCTGATGACCGTCACGGCCGACGCCTCACGCGACGCGGAGAGCAACAATGACAAGTAACCTGAACGGAAAGACGGTCCTCATCACCGGCGGCAGCCGCGGCATCGGCCGCGCCATTGCCCTCGCCTGCGCCCGGCAGGGCGCCAACATCGTGGTGGCCGCGAAGTCCGACGAGCCGCACCCGAAGCTGCCCGGCACCATCCACACAGTCGCTCAGGAAGTGGAAGAGACAGGCAGCAAGGCACTGGCGCTGAAACTGGACGTACAGGACGAGAACCAGGTCGCCGAGGTCATGCAGAAAGCGGCGGACCACTTCGGCGGCATCGACTGTCTGGTCAACAATGCCGGCGCCATCCGCCTTCAGGGCGTGGCGGACCTGCCGGTCAAGCGCTACGACCTGATGCAGTCCATCAACGCCCGCGCGGTCTTCGTTTGCTCCCAGGCCGCCCTGCCCTGGCTGCGCGAGTCCGACCATGGGCATATCCTGAACCTGGCACCGCCGATCAGCCTCAACCCCAAGTGGTTCGCGAATAACGCCCCCTACACCCTGAGCAAGTACGGCATGTCCATGCTCACCATCGGCATGGCGGAAGAGTTCCGCAAGATGCCGATCGCGGTGAACTCGCTCTGGCCGCGAACCCTGGTGTCCACGGCCGCCATTGAGTTCGAAGTGGGCGGTCCGGAGCTGATGGCGAAAGGCCGTAAACCGGAAGTCATGGGTGACGCTGCGGCGGCCATTCTCCAGCGCCCACCGTCGCGCACCACAGGCCAGTGCCTGATCGACGACGACGTGCTGGCAGAAGAAGGTGTCCACGATCTGGAACACTACCGCTATGACCCGAACGGACCGGAGCTGATGAAGGACTTTTTCCTGGACGACTGAAGACCAGCAACGAGCTCGATGAGGGGGAGCGGGGCACCCTTCACGGGAAGCTCTGGAGCCATGGATGGCGGAAGAGCAGCGTACAGGGATGTATTTACAGCGTTTCCCGTGAAGGGTGCCCCGCTTCCCCTCTTGCAACGAGCTTAACAAGGATCGCCATGACCACGGACCAGATCAAAGCTACCGACGTCATCCGCAAAGTTCCAGGCCTTATCCGCAAGGCGCCCTACATGGCACGGGGCCTCTATTACTATTCCATGAGCGACGACGAAAAGACCCAGAGCATCGGCACCTTCGTCGAACGCAACGCACGCCGCCACAGCGAAAACGCTGCCATCCACTACGGCGAGCAGACCCTCACCTGGCACCAGTTCAACCAATGGGCCAACCAGTACGCCCACTGGTTCCGCAGCCAGGGCCTGAAGCGGGGCGACACCGTCGCAGTGCTGCTGGAGAACCGCCCCGAGTTGCTGGCCATCGTCACCGGCGCCGGGAAGATGGGCATTGCCTGCGCCATGCTCAATACCTCGCAGAAAGGTGACGTCCTCGTACACAGCATTGGTCTGGTCGAGCCGGAAAAGGTTGTGGTGGGCGAGGAACTCCTGGACACGTTTGAAGCCATACGGGACCGCGTCACGCCGGAGGGTGACAACACCCTGCTGTACCTTGCCGACCGGGATACCCGCAGCGACTTCGGCGACGCCCCAGAGGGCTATACCAATCTCGCCGAGGCCATCAGTACCGTCGATACACTGGATCCCGCGCCCAAGGACCCACCCCGGCTCGGCGACACCGCCGTCTACATCTACACCTCCGGCACCACCGGCCTGCCCAAGGCAGCCCCGAGCAGCCACCGCAAGTTCTTCAAGGCCAGCGGCAGCTTCGGGCTCATGGCCCTGAACATGACGCCGGACGACGTGCTCTACTGCAGCCTGCCCTTCTACCACGGCACGGCACTGCTGGTATGCTGGGGCTCCGTGCTCTCCGGGGCCTCATCACTGGTCATGAAACGCCGGTTCAGTGCCAGCCGCTTCTGGGATGACGTGCGCTACTACGGCGCCACCACTTTCGGTTACGTGGGCGAACTCTGCCGCTACCTGCTGAACCAGCCAGCCACCTCCCAGGATCGCAACCATCCACTGCGTAAGATGATCGGTAATGGGCTCCGTCCCTCCATCTGGAACGAGTTCAAGGAGCGCTTCGGTATCGAACAGGTGGCGGAGTTCTACGCCTCCAGCGAAGGCAACATCGGGTTCACCAACGTTTTCAACCTCGACTGCACCGTGGGCATGTCCACGGCACCCTACAAGCTCGTGAAGGTGAAGGAAGGCACCAAGGAACCCATCCGGGACAACCAGGGCAAGCTGCAGGAAGTCGCGAAGGGCGAGCCCGGCCTGCTGATCGGCGAGATCAACCAGAAATGGAACTTCGAGGGCTACACCCGCAAGGAGGACACCGAAAAGTCCATCATCCGGGACGCCTTCAAAAAAGGCGACGCCTGGTTCAACACCGGCGACATAATGCGCGACATCGGCTGGCGCCACCTGCAGTTCGTCGACCGCATGGGCGACACCTTCCGCTGGAAGGGCGAAAACGTCTCCACTAACGAAGTGGAGAACATCATCGACGGCTTCGGGGGCTTTGAGGACATTGTCGTCTACGGCGTGGCCATCCCGGGCCATGACGGCAAGGCGGGCATGGCCACCCTGGTGCCGCGCGACCAGGCGCCGGATCTGGATGCCCTGCACCGCTATCTGAAAGACAACCTTCCGCCCTACGCGGTGCCTGTCTTCCTGCGGCTGACCGAAGCCATCGAGACCACCGGCACTTTCAAGTACAAGAAAAACGACCTCCAGAAGCAGGCCTGGCACCCGGGCGACGAAGGCGATCAGGTGTTTGCGCTACTGCCGGGCGGCAACGGTTACCAGGAACTGGACAAGGCCACCGTGGCAGCCATCGACCGCGGCGAGATCGCCTTCTGAGGGAGAGTATCGATGACAGATCCAACGCCGAAGATCCATGCCTTCCAGGACGATGCCCTGGGCAACGATGATGCGGTAGCGCTGAAGGAACGACTCAAACGAGGCACGGTTTCCAAGCAGGACGTGACCCGGGCCGCCATCGAACGCCTGCGCCAGCTGGATCCACAGCTTAACGCTCTGGTGGCGGAATGCTTCGACGAGCCACGGCAAAGTACTCCGGGTCGAAACGGCAGCCTGTCCGGCATCCCGTCACTGCTCAAGGACAACACCGACCTCAAGGGGATTCCCAGCCGCCATGGCTCCGCCGCCATCCAGCCGCACCCGGCCAGGCACGACGGCGCCTACGCAAAGGAATTCCTGGCTGCGGGCCTGACTCTGCTTGGCAAGACGGCTCTCCCCGAGTTCGGTTTCAACGCCACCACCGAACCGGCCCACGACGAGCCGACCCGCAACCCCTGGAACCCGGCATTCTCAACCGGCGGTTCCTCAGGTGGTTCCGCGGCCATGGTCGCGGCTGGCGCCGTCCCCATGGCCCATGCCAACGATGGCGGTGGTTCCATCCGCATTCCCGCTGCCTGCTGCGGCCTGGTCGGGCTCAAGCCCACACGCGGGCGCCATGCTGTCAGTGAAACCGCCCGCCCACTACCGATCAATGTGGTCAGCGAAGGCGTGGTCACCCGCACGGTCCGTGACACTGCTCTATTTCATGCCGAAATGGAACGTGTGCACCGCAACCGCAAACTACCGCCCATCGGCCATGTCCAGGGGCCGGGCCAGAAGCGGTGCCGCGTGGGCCTGATGCCGGACTCCATCAACGGCACCCCGACCGACGAGGCTACCCGGCGCGCCGTGGAGGACACCGCCCACCAGCTGGAGCTCAACGGCCACCGGATCGAGCCCGTGGCCCCACCGGTGGATCCCTCGTTCCCGGAGGACTTCAAGCACTACTGGGGCATGCTCTCGTTCCTGGCTACCGCCGGCGGTCGTTTCGCTTTCGGCAAAGGGTTTGACCCTGAGCAGGTGGACGGCCTCAGCCGTGGGCTCTATCAACGTTTCCGCCGCAACATGCACCGCCTTCCGGCCATCATCACGCGGCTCAAGCGCACCCGGAGTCAGTACGCCCGCTTCTTCGAGGACTACGACATCCTGCTCTCACCGGTGCTCGGCCACACCACGCCAGAGCTCGGCTGGCTGCACCCGGACGTGCCCTACGACACCCTGATGGAGCGCCTTTCCGCCTACGTAAGCTTCACGCCCTACTGCAACACCGCCGGCGGGCCGGCCCTGTCCATGCCCATGGGCTGGACCGAAGCCGGCCTGCCCATCGGCGTCCACCTGGCCGCCGGACACGGGCAGGAGCGGTTGCTACTCGAGCTGGGGTATGAACTGGAAAGTGAGCAGAGCTGTTTCTGAACAGGGAACGCTTAACCCGAGCGGGCCTGTTGGGATGGTTCCTGGGCCTTGTCGTTGGCTACCGTCGCCTTCTCCAGGAGCTCGATGACAGAACCATAGTCCATCTCAGGCCGGGCTTCATCACTGGCCTTTGCAAGCTCCAGAGCAGTTCGCCCCTCGTTATCCGTCAATTGGGGGTCAGCTCCATATTCCAGAAGCAGCTCCACTCCCGAGCGATTATTGCTTAGCGCAGCCGCATGCAGAGCTGTCAGCCCCTTACCGGTGACTGTCTCAACACTGTTGATATCCAAACCATGCTCAAGGAGATGCTCCAGAATGGGCCTCGCTTCTTCCGCACTGAATACATCCACTACATACTGAGCGCCCGCCTCCCTGTTCAGTTGTTCGACGTCCGCCTCCTCAGGATGAAAGATATAAAAGGCCTTTTCCGCCCCCCACGTGAACGCTGACGGCCCATAATCAGGATCCATATAAACAGCAATCATCTGAAAAGTGGGCGTGGTAGCAAAGTGGTACCCCACTGCACCGGCAACGCCACCGACGAGGAGAATCAGGCTGATCCCTGTAGCCTTAAGCAGCTTTCTCATATCACACCTCAGGTCCAGGCAAGCGTCCCCGGTTCAACTCCACTCAGGACAATTCGTCTCTTTTGTGGCGGAATCCGGGTATATCCATTGAGCCTCAGTTCAAAAACCGATTTCTGCTTGCGAGCGATTTCCGAGCGAATAGTCTCATAGACCGTTGGATCCTCCAGATCTTCCTGGCTTGCATGCTCCCACCAGTGCTTTGCTGATTTGAGAACCACTTTCCGGATCAACTTTTTAACTGAGGTCCCCGGTTTGGGACTGAACAGCGTATCGAAAGCAATTTCCACAAATCCCATCAGATAGGACCCGTCAACGGCCACGACAAGCAATGCCTGGGCGTATCGTCGGAGTTCCAGAGTGATGACGCGATTCTGAAGAATGGGTTTCTTGGAAGGCCAGAAGAATGCGAGCACCTCTCGGGCCTCTTGCTCATTCAGTACGACCTTGGAATCCGGTATATCGGGAAGGGAAAGCGTGATTTCGCTCATGGATGACTCCTTTCATCAGATTGCCCATCCGGTTGGGCTCGTAATTGATTAGAGGATACGTTCAGAATAATACTGGAGCAACACGTTCATATCTTACCTCCAGACACTCTGCCCAGTTATCAAGTTATCCTTTACAACTGAACAACTTGCACCAGTCAGCTGCAAGCTCCCAGACACAGGAACGGAAACCAGGCAACCATTAGATTCCTTCTAACAGTTGACCCTGGTCTCGCTTCTCTGTCAGTTAATCCTTATAGACGCTCAGTCTGCCACCTTCAGAACAATCTTCCCGGTAGCACGGCGCTCACTGAGGCCGTTCAGGGCGTTAACGTAATCCTCAAAGGGATGCACCTCACTGACACGTGGCCGGATCCTGCCCTGACCATAGAGCTTCAGCAGGTCCATGATGTTCTGCATGTTGGTCTCGGGCTCTTTCATGGTGAAGTTGCCCCAGAACACGCCCACCACGGAACAGCCCTTGAGCAGGGGCAGGTTGGCCGGGATCTGCGGAATATCACCAGCGGCAAAGCCCACGATCAGGTGGCGACCGTTCCAGGCCATGCAGCGCAGTGCCTGCTCGGTGAAGTCGCCGCCGACAGGATCATAGACCACGTCCACGCCCTGGCGCGCACGGCTCTTCACGGCATCCTTGAGGTTCTCCTCGGTGTAGTTGATCAGCTCATCCGCACCGGCTTCCTTCGCCACATCCAGCTTGGCCTGGCTCGAAGCCGCGGCAATCACGTGTGCGCCCATGGCCTTGCCCAGTTCCACCGTGGCCAGACCAACACCGCCACTGGCGCCCAGTACAAGGAGCTTTTCGCCCTCCTGAATGTTCGCGCGCTGCTTCAGGGCGTGGTAGGAGGTGCCGTAGACCATCGAGAAGGAAGCCGCTTCTTCATCGCTCATGCCATCGGGAATCGGAATCAGCTGAGCCTCAGGAGCCACGATCTCCTCCGCGAAGGCGCCGTAACCGGTCAGCCCCATAACCCGGTCTCCGGGCTTGAAGCGGGTCACTTTCTCACCCACCTCCAGCACCTCGCCGGCCATCTCACCGCCCGGCGCAAACGGCATCTGCGGCTTGAGCTGGTACTTGCCCTCGATGATCAGTGTATCCGGAAAGTTCAGCCCGGCCGCCTTGACCCGGACCTTGACCCCACTACCCTTAACCTCGGGTGAATCCAGTTCGCCGATCTGGAGTTTATCGGCGGGGCCGTATTCGTGGCACAGAATGGCACGCATTACTCAATCTCCGTGTAGTCGTTCAATCTTGTAATCTGGAAGCCACGTGACGCTTGAAGGGCGGGAGCGGGGAACGCTTCACGGGAAGCTCTGGAGCCATGGATGGCGGAAGAGCAGCCTACAGGGGTTTGCGCGATTAAGCGCAAACGGGTTTACACGGATGTAAACCCAGGACTTTTCAGTGAAGCGGGATTGCGCAACTGAAAAGTACTCGTGGCGATTCCCGTGAAGCGTTCCCCGCTCCCGCCCATGCAACCAGCTGACAATCAACGTAATCCCCTGGGTGACATCAATCAAATAAATATCGATCATCCACAAGCATCAACAACCCTTATAAATGACCACTCCCCCTGCCCCAAATCCGCCCAAGTCACGTACAGTCAGTACGGAGCCAGTCAAAGACTGACCCATACGGAGGCCCCATGAACCCCAGCAAGCTGCTTATCCTGGCCCTCGCCCTCACGTCGGTCCCATGCACCGCCCAGAGCTTCGAATCCGAGCACTACGACTTCCAGGTCGAGACCGTTGCCGAAGGGCTGGAACACCCCTGGAGCATCGCCTTCCTGCCCGACGGTGACGCCCTGGTCACCGAGCGCGCCGGGCGCCTGCGCCTGATCGAAGACGGTACTCTCCGGGAGGACGCCATCGGCAACGTACCCGAGGTTGCCGCCCGGGGCCAGGGTGGCCTTCTGGATGTGGTACTCCACCCGGACTTCGAGGAGAACAAGGAACTGGTCATCAGCTACGCCCACCGCAACAGTGAGGGCATGACCACCCGGGTGATGCACGCCACGCTGGAGGACCACCGCCTCAACAACCGCGAGGTGATCTTCACCGCCGAACCCCGCTCCAGCACCACGCGCCACTTCGCCGGCCGCATGGTCTTCGATGATGACCACAACCTGTACGTCGCTGTGGGCGACCGGGGCGAAAAGCAGCGTGCGCAGAAGACCGATGATGACGCCGGCGGCGTCCACCGCATCACCCTCGATGGCGAGCCGGCCCCGGGCAACCCCTTCCTGGACAATCCGGCTACGAACGACACCTTCTACACCGTCGGCAACCGCAATATCCAGGGCATGACCCGCCACCCGGAAACCGGTGCGATCTGGAGCCACGAACACGGGCCTCAGGGCGGCGATGAGATCAACATCATCGAAGCCGGCACCAATTACGGCTGGCCCGAGATCACCTACGGCATTGATTACGACGGCACCATCATTTCCGAAAAAAACCACAAGGAAGGCATGGCCCAGCCCCTGCATTACTGGGACCCTTCAATTGCGCCCTCGGGCATGGCCTTCTACACCGGCGAGCGTTTCCCCGACTGGCAGGGTGACCTCTTCGTCGGTGCCCTGGCCATGAAAAAGCTGGTCCGTGTGGAACTGGACGGGGACAAGGTAACCAGGGAGGAAGATCTGCTGAGCGATTGGGGAGAACGCATCCGGGCGGTGACCCAGGGGCCAGAGGGTACCCTCTGGCTGCTGACCGACGCCGCCAATGGGCGCGTGGTCCGCCTCACCCCATAAGCGGTGGCCGGCCAGTTCGTGCAATGCCGTATCGAGGTCCGCTATGCTTGGATCGTCATGACCAACGGAGACGACAATGACACTGCCAAGGGCGCGCTTTCTGGAGGGCACAAGCAGCGACACCCCCATCACCAAAGCGGTGTGTGTGGGGCGCAATTACGCGGAACATGCCGCTGAACTGGACAACCCGGTCCCGACCGAACCGCTGCTGTTCATCAAACCACCATCTGCCATCACAGAGCTCGAGGCCGGCATCCGCCTGCCTCCGGTGGATGAGCCTGTCCACTACGAGACCGAGCTGGCTCTGCTCATCGGCAGGCGACTGAGCCATGCCAACGAAACCGAAGCCGACGCGGCCATCACCGGACTGGGCCTGGCTCTGGATCTGACCCTGCGCCAGACCCAGAGTCGACTCAAGAAAGAAGGTCATCCCTGGGAAATCGCCAAGGCGTTTGATGGCGCCTGCCCTCTCTCCCGATTCATCCCGCGGGCCGGGCTCACCACCGGGAATCTACAGTTCACCCTCGCGATCGACGGCGAACCACGCCAGAGCGGTGACACCGCCGACATGATCAAACCCATTCCCGCACTTGTGTCGTATATGAGTAAACACTTTACGCTGGAACCCGGGGATGTTGTGCTGACGGGCACGCCAGCCGGTGTCGGGGTATTGGCCTCAGGCAGCGAGCTGACGCTAACACTGGAAGACCAGCTGACGATCGCCACCAGCGTTCTCTGACACGGAGCTCCCTCGATTCATGAGCAGGAAACCGGTTACAACACGGACCGGGCGATTCTTCCGCCTGGCCGGCATGACCGGCTCAGTCGCCTCCAGCTACGCTGCGCGCAAGGCCCGCGGGCTTTTCAGCGAGGAGAGCGAGGAAAGCCGCCACGAGTACTACAGTCGCATGGCCGAGGAAATCGTAGACACCCTCGGCGAGCTCAAGGGCGCGGTCATGAAGGTCGGCCAGATCGCCTCCCAGACCCAGGACTTCCTGCCCCGGGAACTCACCGATGCCCTCCAGCGCCTGCAGAAAGAGGCGCCGGCGATGGAATTCGCAGTCATCCGGCAGCAGATCGAGAGCGAACTCGGGGACAGTGTGGAGAATCTCTTCGCCAGTGTGGACGAAACCCCCTACGCCGCCGCCTCCATTGGCCAGGTCCATGCCGGCCAGCTCCTTGATGGCCGCCAGGTGGTCATCAAGATCCAGTACCCCGGCGTCGACCGCTCCTGCGACTCCGACCTGCGCCAGCTGCGCACCGCCCTGCGCCTCGGCGGGCTGCTGAAAATGCCCAAGGAAAGCGTCGACGACCTCTTCAACGAAGTTCGCGACCGCCTGCACGAGGAACTCGACTACGAGAACGAAGCCCGCAACATCCACCACTTTGCCCAACAGCACGGCGGTGACGACGGCATCCTGATCCCGGAAGCCATCCCGGAACGCAGCTCGCGCCGCGTGCTCACCATGGAAAAGGTCGAAGGCGACCACATCAGCGAGGTCACCCGGGAGCGCTACGACCAGGAGACCATCAACCTCATCGGCCACCGCATCTTCCGCACCATGGCCGACGGCCTGTTCCGCCACCGCTGCATCCACGGCGACCCCCACGCCGGCAACTTCGCCTACCGGCCCGACGGCACCGTCGTCCTCTACGACTTCGGCTGCGTCAAAACCCTGCGGCCCTCAACGGTTGCGGCCTACCGCCACTGCATCGTCGACGCCCTCAACGAGGACTACGCAGCTCTCGACCAGCACCTGATCCACCTTGGCGCCCGCGTGGAAGACCACCCGCCGGTAGACCCCGAGTACTACAGAATGTGGCGCAACATCTTCTACCAGCCCCTGGACCCGGGCAACCAGCCCTACGACTACGGCCAATCCGACCTCCACCAGCAGGTCGCCGCCAACACCCGCAGCGTGTTCCAGTACCTGAACGCCTTCAAACCCCCGGTCGAAAGCATCCTCATCGACCGCATGATCGCCGGCCACTACTGGATGATGAAACGCCTGGGCGTGAAGACCGATTTCCGGCCATTGCTGGAAGAATATCTCGAACAGGAATCAGACTAGACAGGCAGGTCAATCAGCCGGATACGGCTGAGAACAGCTCGCCTGCGCTATCGAAAGGGTATGAAGTGGTGTGGCGGGGGATCCCTTTCAGGGAGGCTCGATGACAGGATGTCATCGCGCCAGCGCCCAGGGATGGGTTCACAGCGGTCCCTGAAAGGGATCCCCCGGCGCGCCACACAGCAGCCAAGCCAGCAAGCTGGTGACGACGCCAAACCTCAGTCCGAGTCGATCAACTTACCCGGGTTCATGATGCCGTTAGGATCAAATACCTTCTTGATCCCCTTCATAACAGCAATCTCCTCGGCACTCTTGGTAAACCCGAGGTACTTCTTCTTCACCATCCCCACACCATGCTCGGCGGAGACACTGCCCTCATAACGCTGAACGATATCAAACACCAGATCGTTCACCGTCTCACAGCGCTTGAAGAACTCCTGCTTCTCCATGTCACCTGGCTTGAGGATGTTCAGGTGCAGGTTGCCGTCGCCGATGTGGCCGTACCAGATGATCTCGAAATCCGGGTACTCCTTGCTCACCACCGAATGGATCTCGTTCAGGAACTCCGGCACCTTCGAAATCCGCACTGACAGATCATTCTTGTAGGGCGTATGCGGCGCAATGGACTCCGAGATCCGCTCCCGCAGCTGCCACAGCTTCTGTGCCTGGCTTTCGCTCTGGCTGATGACACCATCAACCACCCACTCCTGCTCCACACAGTGCTCGAACAGCGCCATGGCCTCCTCCATCACACCCTCGGAGGTCGCCTCGAACTCCAACAGCGCGTAGTAGGGGCACTCGGTCTCGAACGGCCGCGGCACCTCGGCATGCGCCTGGACATGCCCGATCGCCTCATTGGAGAAGAACTCGTAAGCGGTCAGGTCCAGCTTGGAGCGGAAGCTCTGGAGCACATCCATGGTATTGCTCAGGTCATTCAGCCCCAGAACCATCACCGTCAGATTGGAGGGCTGGCGCGCCAGCTTCATGGTCGCCTCGGTAATGAAGCCCAGGGTGCCCTCGCCGCCGATGAACAGCTGGCGCAGATCATAGCCGGTGTTGTTCTTCTCGAGCCCATTGTTGAGCTCCAGGATCTCGCCGGCACCGGTGACCACCTTCAGGCCCAGCACCCAGTCACGGGTCATGCCATAGCGGATCACCTTGATGCCGCCAGCATTGGTGGCAATGTTGCCGCCCAGTTCACTGGAACCGGCGGAGGCGAAATCCACCGGATAGTACAGGCCCTGCTCGTCCGCGTACTGCTGCAGCTGCTCGGTCACCACACCCGCCTCGCACTGCACCAGACGGTCATTGGCATTGAAATCCAGGATCCGGTTCATGCGATCCATGGCCACCACCAGTTCACCGTTGGCGGCGACAGCACCTGCGCTCAGGCCGGTGCGGCCACCGGAGGGCACCAGCGCCATGTGCTGCTCATTGGCGTACCGGACGATGGCCTGAACCTCCTCCGTTGATTTCGGCAGCACCACAGCCAGTGGCGCCGGATCGTAGATGCGGGTCCAGTCGCAGCCATAGGCGGCCAGATCGTCAGGGGCGGTCAGGACCTTACCACCGTCGGTAAGAAGTCCTTCAAGTGTCTGCGGATCGAACGCCGTTGCCGTTGTACTCATAGCGTCAGGATTCCTCCAGGAGCTGTTCAAAATCCGACCAAAAGTCGGGAAAAGATCGTAAGCTATGCTACCATAGCTTCTCCAGCAATGCGGCGAAGACCGCAACTTTCTGATTTCACTTTATTTTTTCGAAAACTCTGACTCAGACGGGAATTTTCTGTCATGGCTAAGACATCACTCGACAAGAGTAAGATTCGCTTTCTGCTTCTTGAGGGCGTTCACCAGTCGGCCGTGGATGCACTGAACGCAGCCGGCTACACCAACATCGAACACATCAGCCACTCCCTGCCGGAGGACGAGCTGCTGGAGAAGATCAAGGATGCCCATTTCATCGGCATCCGCTCCCGCACCCAGCTCACTGAGAAGGTGTTCCAGCACGCCAACAAGCTGGTGGCCGTGGGCTGCTTCTGCATCGGCACCAACCAGGTCGATCTGGAAGCCGCCAAGAAGCGCGGTATTGCCGTTTTCAACGCGCCGCATTCCAACACGCGCAGCGTGGCGGAGCTGGTGATCGCACAGACCATCCTGCTGCTGCGCGGCACTCCCGAGAAAAACGCCGCCGCCCACCGCGGTGTCTGGACCAAGTCCGCCAGCAACAGCTACGAAACCCGGGGCAAGAACCTGGGCATCATCGGTTACGGCAACATCGGCTCACAGCTGAGCGTGCTGGCCGAATCCCTGGGCATGCATGTCTACTTCTACGACGTCATCGCCAAGCTGTCACTGGGCAACGCCACCCAGGTGAGCTCCATGAAGGAGCTGCTGGCGATATCCGACGTGGTGACCCTGCACGTCCCGGAGACCGAATCCACACGCAACATGTTCGGCGCCGAGGAGCTGGCCCAGATGAAGCAGGGCTCCATCCTGATCAATGCCTCGCGCGGTACCGTGCTGGACATTGATGCCCTCGCCGACGCCCTGCGCTCCGGTAAGCTGCTTGGCGCGGCCGTGGATGTCTTCCCGACCGAACCGAAGTCCAACAACGAGGAGTTCGTCTCCCCGCTGCGTGAGTTCGACAACGTCATACTGACCCCCCACGTGGGTGGCTCCACCGTAGAGGCGCAGGAGAACATCGGCTCCGAAGTGGCCGAGAAGCTGTCCACCTACAGCGACAACGGTACCTCCGTGGGCTCGGTGAACTTCCCGGAAGTGGCCCTGCCGGAGCACCCGAACCAGCACCGGCTGCTGCACATCCACGAGAACATCCCGGGCGTCATGTCCGAGATCAACCAGATCTTCTCCGAAAATGACGTCAATGTGTGTGGACAGTACCTGCGCACCAATGATCAGATTGGTTATGTCGTGGTGGACGTCGACAAGGCGTACAGCGATGTGGCCCTGAAGAAACTCCGTGAAGTGAAGGGCACCATCAAGGCACGGGTACTGTTCTGACACACTCTGGGAGGTGTGACATGTCACTGAAGGATACGCTGATCCAGAAACTGGAAACGCAGGTTGAGAGCTGGGAAAGCCGGCTCGAGACTCTTCGGGCGCAGTTCAATGAGTACAAGGCCAAGGCGGAGAACCATCAGGCCACGGAAGAACTCAAGGAAAAGACCGCCAAGCGGATTGCGGACCTCAAGGAGGATATTGATACGGCCCGCACACGACTCGAGGAACTTCGCGCCAGTGGCGAGTCACGCCTCAGTGAGCTCAGGAGCAAGGTTGAGGACTTTCTGAACCGTCGTTCCTGAACCTACCCCCGGGACACCCGCCCAGCCGGGTGTCCGCCTTCTCCTCCCCCTTTTATTAATTCCTTAAACGAATATCAAAATGAACAATAAGGCTTTCTGGTAATATGGGCCAGTGGTAGCCTCTCCCGGTATTTCACAGATGACCCGAGAGGCGTAATGGACTGGAACGGCTGGATAAGCCTTATGACCGTGGCCGGTGTGCTCATCACTTTGATGACCACACGCCTTGGGACCGACCTGGTCATGCTCACGGCCCTGATCTTCCTGACCGTCTCCGGCATTCTGACCCACCAGGAGGCACTGGCCGGCTTCAGCAACAGCGGCCTGATCACCGTTGCCTTCATGTACATGATCGCGGCCGGCATCCATAACACCGGTGGGCTGGACTGGATCATCAAGCACCTGCTCGGGCACCCGCAAACAATACGGTACGCACAGGCCAGGGTCATCGCCCCGGTCGCCGGCCTCAGTGGCTTCCTGAACAATACCCCGGTGGTTGCCACCTTCATCCCGGCCATTGCTCGCTGGGCCCGCCACCACGGCATTCCCGTGGCGCCGCTGCTCATGACCCTGAGCTACGCCGCCATCCTGGGCGGCACACTGACGCTGATCGGCACCAGCACCAACCTCATCGTCAATGGCCTCTATATGGATCTGGCGGATACCGAAGGGTTCCACCTCTTCGATATCACCTGGATCAGTGTGCCGGTGGTGCTGGTCGGCCTTATCTTCATCGTGCTCTGGCTGCCATTCGTGCTCCGTGGCCGCCGGAATAATGGCAGGCAGATGTTCGGCGATTTCCGTGAATACACGGTGGAGATGGCCGTGGCCAATGACGGTCCGCTGGTCGGCCAGACTGTGGAAGAAGCCGGGCTGCGCCACCTTCAGGGCCTGTACCTGGTGGAAATCGAGCGCGAAGGCGGTGTGGTCACCGCCGTACCGTCCGAAGAACGGCTGCGCAGCGGCGACCGCCTGGTGTTCGCCGGTGACGTCCAGTCGATCATTGAACTGCGCCAGATCCGGGGGCTGGTGCCCTCCACCGAGGAACAGCCCCTGCTTGCCAAGGAGGCACCAGAGCGGCGCATTGTCGAGGCCGTGGTATCCCCCGAGTGCCTGGCGGTGGGCAGTACCATCCGCGAGAGCCGCTTCCGGGAGAAATACGGCGCAGTGGTACTGGCCATTGCCCGCAACGGCAAGCGTATTGAAGGCAACCTCGGCAATATCCGCCTGGAATCGGCGGACACGCTGCTGCTGGAGGCGCGGCCCGTGTTCGTGACCCGACAGCGCTACTCGCGGGACTTCCTGCTGGTCAACGACACGGAAGAGGAAAGCCCGGACCACCGCAAGTCCTGGCGGGCCTGGACCATTCTGCTGGCGGTGGTGCTGCTGGCCGCCACCAACACCCTGTCGATGCTGCACGCCGCCATGGTCGGCGCACTGGCGATGATGGCCACCAAGTGCCTGAACCTGAACCTGGCCCGGCGCAGCCTGGATGGCCATGTGCTGCTGACCATCGCGTGCTCATTCGCGCTCGGTAATGCCATGGACAAGACGGGGGCAGCCGCCTGGCTGGCTCACGGTGTGCTCAGCCTGACAGCGGGGGACTACCTGCTGATGCTGGTGGCCACCTATGCGCTGGTCAACGTCATGACCGAGATGATCACCAACAACGCGGCGGCACTGCTGACGCTTCCGATTGTGCTGGCGATCACCCAGAGCACCGGCATGCCGGCGGAGCCCTTTGTGCTCACCCTGATGATGGCAGCCTCCGCCAGCTTCACTACGCCTCTGGGCTACCAGACCAATCTGATGGTCTTCGGCCCTGGCGGGTTCCGGTTCATCGATTTCATGCGCGCCGGCCTGCCCCTGAATATTCTATGCGGGATCATGACGGTACTGACCGTCAGCACCGTCTATCCCGGCGGGGCCGGCTGAGGCCTCATTCCATGGGCATCAGGTCGATCTCGACACGGCGGTTCTGCTGCCGTCCCTGCTCAGTATCATTGCTGGCGATGGGGAAGCGCGGGCCATAGCCGGTGGTATGAACACGCCCCTGCGCCACGCCCTTGTTGAGCAGGTACTGGGCCACGGACTGGGCGCGCCTCTCACTGAGCTGCTGGTTGTACTCAAAACTGCCGGTACTGTCGGTATGCCCGCCCACTGCGATGGCGGTCTGGTCGAACTCCTTCACCACCAGCACCACGGAGTCCAGCACATTGTAGAAAGACGAACGGATGTTCGACTGATCCACGTCAAAGGTGATATTGCCGGGCATGATCAGCTCAATCTTGTTGCCATCACGCTTGACCCGGACGCCGGTACCTTCGAGCCGCTGGCGCAGCTGTGCTTCCTGGCGGTCCATGTACTGGCCGATACCGGCACCGAGCAGTCCGCCCGAGGCGGCGCCGATCATGATGCCCTTCTCACGGTCACCCTTGCTCGACGTCGCGGCACCAGTGGCCGCACCGGCAACAGCACCGATCACGCTGCCGATAACGGTCTTCGAGGTCTGCTGTTCACCGGTATAGGCGTCCTGGGTGGCACAGCCACTGACCATGGTCGTGCTCAGCGCAACAGCCATCAGCGTTTTTTTCATTCCTCATTCCCCTTTCTATGGACACCGGGCATGACGGCTTCCGCCAGCACCCGCTCAATCTCAGCGCCAACCGCGTCCTGAACCTGGCCCAGGATGGGATCCGCTTCGTTCACCAGATGATGCCTGCCCTCCGGGATCTGGTAAAGCCGCAGGCGCCGAAACTTACGCCGCAGCACGCGCAGGTTGTGCCGCCAGTCCACCGTCATGTCCTGCTCGCCCTGGACCACAGCGAGATCATAGTCCACCGGCAGTGCCGCCTCGATACGCGGGATCCAGCGTTTCAGGGCGGTCACCCAGTTCATGGCCATGAACCGGGACTGCAGCGGATCATGCTCCTTGAGAAAGCGCACGAACTCATTGTCATTACTGTTGGCGGTAAACACCCGCTTCCAGGTCTCCCGGAATGGATTCATCAGCATGTGCAGCCATTTGCCACTGCTGAAGCCCGCCGGCCGCACCAGTGGCGCCAGCAGCACCACACCGCTGAACGCAATGGCGTCCGGCGCCTCACGACAGGAAAGAAGGTAGTCAATCAGAACGGCGCCACCGGTGCTCTGCCCGACGCCAATCCAGGGCCCGGGCACACGATCCCGGGAAAGGCCCAGAACCGTTAGAAGAACCCGCTGGTACTCACGGAAACTCCCGATGGCGGTCGGCCGCCCGCTCGACAGACCATGCCCCGGCAGGTCATAGATCAGCACATTCAGCCCCAGACCGAGACAGTAACGGATCATGCGGGTATAGAGGCCAGCATGGTCAAAGTAGCCATGGAAAATAAATACGGTCCCATGGGCACCGGGCTGCTCGTAATAATGCGTGGCGATACGATACCCCGCTGCCCGTATCCAACCGAGATGGTGGCGCACCGAAGGGAATTCCGAACCCGGCTCGAGACGGTAGAATGCCTGGTAGGCGGCAACCGTGGTATCCGGCTCCGGGGTCTGCGAGAAACTGAAGGGGGGAAGCGAGGCAACAACCGCGTCGCGGTCCCAACCGGGACGGGTGGCACTGTCGTGCTGCGGCATCCAGACTGATCCTGAACGTAGATTGAACAATACGCGCAGTCCCCGGCAGGCGTCATTCGCGGGATTCCCGTTTGACCCAGCGGCAGGACCGCATAAGCTTGTCTCAGACAACTGTGAAAAAGCCTGTCAATAATGACATCCAGACTGATCCAATGCACGGAACGGTGGCGTAATGCCCGAGATGCGTAGTAGTCGAGCCAACATTACCTCCCCTCCGATCCTGATGTCCGTGGGTCTTGCCATCGTCGTTCCCTGGCTGCACTGGCTCTTTCTGGGCGTGCCCACCACGGCTGCGGTCAGTCTCAGTGTGCTGGGTGTGGCGGGCGTGGGTGTACTCGGTACCTGGACGCTGAATCAGGGGCGTGAAAGCCAGGCGGAGCAGGCCCATGCGGCCGTGAACGACCAGTTCAGCGGCTTCCGGGAGCGGCTTAACGACATTCTCTCCACCTATCAGGACAACCTTGACCGCGTGCGCACCGATACCGGCCAGCTCAAGGGGCTTCTGGACGATTCCGTTCCGGACATGATGAACCTGTTTTTCCAGCTGCAGTCCCACCTGGAAACCCAGGATGACGTGATCCGGCGCATGCTCTCCGCAAGTGAATCCGTGACCGGCAACGACGATGATGGCGACGTCAGCTTCGAACGCATGGTCCAGGATGTCACCGCCGTGCTGGAGAACTTCGTCAACACCATCGTCGAGACCAGCCGGATCTCCGTGGAGCTGGTGGATACCATGGGCCAGATCACGGGCGAAGTGCAGAAGATCGACGGCAACCTGGGCGAAATGGACAGCATCGCCGGCCAGACCAACCTGCTGGCCATCAATGCCGCGATCGAGGCCGCTCGGGCCGGCGAGGCGGGCCGCGGCTTCGCGGTGGTGGCTCAGGAAGTCCAGAACCTGTCCAGCCGTTCCCAGCAGTTCAGTGAGGACATCCGCCGCAACGTCTCCACGGTCCAGGACCTGGTAACCCACGTCGAGCAGTCCATCAACGAGGTGGCCTCTCAGGACATGAACTTTGCCCTGCAGTCAAAGAAATCCGTTGAGTCACTGATGGAGGAAATCCGCACGCTCGACGCCTCGCGCAACGAGGCGGCCAACGAGCTGGCCGGCATCGCCGAGACGGTCAACGAGGATGTGAACACCGGCGTCCGCAAGATGCAGTTCCAGGACATGGTCGACCAGATCCTGCAGCGCGTGAACGACCGGCTGGCGCTGGTGGACGATTCGGTCATCCGCATCCGTGGGCAGACGGACCTGGAGCCGGAAACCTGGCTGCGCGAGCTGGCGGATGAAGTGGAGCGCGCACGCGATGAGCAGACGCGCATCCGAGACAACACGCTGACCCAGGACTCCATGTCCGAGGGCAGCGTAGACCTGTTCTGACCCCAACGAAGGACACTGACCCATGTTCAGCATTGATAAGCACGACGACGGGGAAGGCACTGTCACCCTTAACCTTTCCGGACAGTTTGACTTCAACGCCTACAGCGAATTCAAGCCCAAACAGACGGAAGCGCTGGACACCCCCGGCGCGCAATTCATTGTGCTCGACCTCAGCAAGCTGGATTACCTGGACAGTGCTGCTCTCGGAACCCTGCTCCTGCTGCGCGAGAAAGCCCAGGACCGCAGCATTGAAATCGTGATCCGAGGCGCCACCGGCGTTGTACAGGAGATCCTGGAGATCGCGCATTTCCAGCGCATGTTCCGTTTCATCGACTGATCCATGGAAGCGCCGTCGGAACTGACCATTCTGGTTGCGGAAGACGACCTTCTCAGCCGTCAGCTCCTGCAGTCCTACCTTGATGAGGAAGGTCACCGGGTGCTGGTCGCCGAAAACGGGCGTGAAGCGGTTGAAACCTTTTCCAGGGAATCCCCGGATCTGGTCATCCTGGACGTCAAGATGCCGGTCATGGATGGGTTGGAGGCCTGCCGCCATATCAAGGGGATGATGGAGCAGCGCTGGGTGCCCGTCATGATGATCTCTTCCAACAACGAGGAGCAGGATCAGGCGGCGGGCCTGAACACAGGTGCGGACTACTACCTGACCAAGCCCATCAGTTTCCCGATCCTGGCCGCGAAAGTGCGCAGCTCCCAGCGCATCGCCAACCTCCAGCGCGAACTCGAGCGCCGTAATACCGAACTCTCAAGCTATTATCGGCACAGCCGCGCCGAGAACGACCTGGCGCAGCAGATGATTGACCGGATCATACAGAACTACACCACGTCGGATACCCGGATCCATCAATCCGTACGTTCCCTGGAGCAGTTCAGCGGCGACGTTATATCAACCGTCAACTCGCATTCCGGCAACACCTATGCCCTCATGGCCGATGCCACCGGCCACGGTCTACCGGCCGCCATTACCCTCATGCCGGCCATGGAGATCTTCTACCAGATGAGCCGGCGCGGCTATGGCGTGGCCTCCATCGTGCGCCAGATCAACCAGCGCCTGCGGGCACGCCTGCCACCGAATCACTTCCTCGCGGCCACCGTGGTGCTGATCAACCCCCAGCGCCACGCCCTGATCGCCTGGAACGGGGCCTGCCCACAGGCCTATGTGCTGTGCCCGGAAGGCGCCATCCGCCACCGTATTCCATCGGCCCACCCTCCGCTGGGCGTGCTGGATGATCAGGATTTTGACGACACCGCCCAGCTCTGCACCGTTAACGTCGACGACCGTTTCTTCGCCTGTACAGACGGGCTGGTGGAGGCGCGCAACGCGGATAACGAGATGTTCGGCAGCACCCGCCTGGAAGCCGTTCTGACCGGTTGCAGCACAAACCACAGCCTGGTGGAGTCGGTTACCGACGCAATCTCCCGGTTCCGGGGCACCAGGCTGCCGGACGATGACCAGTCCATGCTGGCGCTGGCCGTTGACACCCCAATGGAGGTGCCTTTCAGCAATGAAGACGGCATCGACCAGCCGCCGGAAAGCAGCGGCGATGACAACAGCATGGCGGGCTGGGACTTCCGGCTTGAGCTCCGCGGTTCCGATATCAGCCGAACGGAGATCGTGCCAACCGTCAACCAGGTCCTGGAAAACCTGCGCCTGGACAGGCGTCTGCGCCAGAAAGCGTTCGTGGTTTTGACGGAACTGCTCAACAATGCGGTGGACCATGGCCTTCTCGGCATGGAGTCCAGCAGTAAGACGGAGCAGGGGTTTGACCACTATGTGCAGGAGCGCCAGCAGCGCCTGGCCGCACTGAACGAAGGCTTCATCAAGATCCTGGCCACCCGCAGCCAGTACCATAACCGCAATGCCCTGAGGCTGATGGTCATGGACAGCGGTTCAGGATTCGATACCACCAGCTTCTCGTCAATGGATTCGGCGGATGAGGTGGCAACCCACGCCTACGGGCGTGGCATCCGAGTCGTGGCGAGCCTGGCCGACCGCCTCCGTTTTCTGGACAACGGCGCCAGCGTGGAGGTTGAGTTCACGATTGATCCGGACTGAGGTTGCGGATCTCCCGCGCCATCTCACGCACGGCCTGATCGAGTTCGGAGAGAGCGGCTTTTTCCGGCAGGCTGCCATCGCGGGCCGTTTTCTCCATATCCGACACAGCCTGCCAGAGCCGGCCGGCGGTGAAGTACCCCACCGCCCCCTTCAACCCGTGCGCCGCCTCGGCCAGGGCCGCCGCGTCATCGTCAGCGTGGGCTCTGGCGATCGCCTCCAGGTACTGCTCATGCTGCTGCTCAAACAGATCCTTGAGCGTGCCCATGAGTCGCGGGTTGCCGCCCAGGTTCCGCAGGACCAGATCCCGGTCCACCATGGGTTCCTGCGCCAGAGTGGTTCCCGAGGCCGGTTTGTCGCCGGCAGCACCTTCCTCAACCGTGGCCCCCGTGGTCGGATGCTCACCCTGTGCCAGCCACCGGCTCAACATGCGGTACAGCCCCTGGAACGTCAGGGGTTTGGTCAGGTAGCCATCCATGAAACCGGCCTGCCGGCTGTCAAGATCCGGCGCGCTGTGCGCCGTTACCGCCACCAGCGGGGTGTGGCGCTGATGGCTGGCATCCAGGTCCCGCATCCGGATCGCCACATCATAGCCGTTCATGTCCGGCATCTGGATATCCAGAAGAACCAGGTCAAAGACCCCGCCTGAAAACGCCTCCAGCGCCCCGGCGCCATCTTCGCGGCTGGTTACCCGCATTCCCAGCTCCCCCAGCATGGCTTCCCCGACATGGCGGTTGACCGGGTTGTCATCCACCAGCAGCACACTCGGTTCGCCGGCAAAGGACTCCACGCGCATGTCATCCTGGTCGTCCTCCAGACGGTGCACCTCTGTTTCGGACGCTGCCAGCAGCGGCAGCACGAACGAGAAGGTGGCGCCCTGGCCCTCTTCGCTCTCCACCTGGATGCTGCCCCCCATCAGCTCCACCAGACGCTGGCAGATGGTCAGACCCAGCCCGGTCCCACCATAACGTCTTGCCAGGGACGCATCCGCCTGGCCAAAGGGTTCAAAGATCCTGTCGCGTGCGGACGGTTCAATCCCGGGCCCGGAGTCCGTAATCCGGAACGCCAGGTTGCAGGTATCACCGAAGGAGGCACGGGAGTCGATGGCAAGGGTTACCGTCCCCTGCTGGGTGAACTTGAGCGCGTTGCCCAACAGGTTCATCAGAACCTGGCGCAGGCGCTGCTCGTCGCCGTGCAGGTGCCGGGGGACCTGCTCCTCTATATCGAAATGGAGCGTGACGCCCTTACCCTCCGCCTGCGGGCGGAAAAGGTTGTCCAGATTGCGCAGCATACGGTCCAGATCAAAAGGCCGGAGTTCCAGCTCAAGGCTGCGGGCCTCGATCTTGGACAGATCCAGCAGATCGTTGATGATCTCCAGAAGGCCGTTGGCCGAATCCTTGAGGGTCGACAGCTGCTCCTCGGCATCCGGTCGCTTCTGATCCCGCTGGAGCAGCTCGCTGATTCCGATAATACCGTTCAGGGGGGTCCTCAGTTCATGGCTGATGTTGGCCAGAAACTGGGATTTGGCCTGGTTGGAGCGATCCGCGTCCTCCTTGGCCTGGCGCAGCCGGTGTTCCAGCTCCTTGCGCCTTGTGATGTCGGTCTGGACGGCCACGAAATTCACCAGCCGCCCCCCATCATCATGCACCGGCTGGATATCCAGATCGAGCCAGTAGGTATGGCCCTGGCGACTGTAATTGAGAATCTCCTGGCGTACCGGTTCACCGTTGGCAATGGCAATGGCGAGCCGTCGCCGGGCCTGCTCATCCGTGTCCGGACCCTGCAGGAAATCCCCTGGCCGCAGTCCGCGCACCTCATCCAGCGGGTAGCCGGTCAGTGACTCAAAGCTCGGATTCACCCACTCGATATGATCCTCAGCGTCGGTAATGATGACCGGGTTATCAGTCTTACGGGCCACCAGGGCCAGACGCCGCACCTCACTGGCTGCCTGCTCCTCGCGTTTGCGACTGCTGAGAAGTGCCTCCATGTCCTCGGCCACCAGCAGGAGCACCGGCCGATCCCGGACCCGGGAGGGGGTGATCCTGAGGCTCACCACACGTTCCTGGTCCGCCCCCCTGAGCGTCTCCGAGAAAAGATCCACGGATCCCTGATCCGGGGTGAGAGCCGCCCATTCGCTCAGCCGCTGCGGTGTCAGCGAGGGGAAAATGCCGCTGATGGCCAGCTGTTTGAGCGACTGACGATCGCTTGCTGTCCCTACAAGATCGGCCAGACCGTCATTGACGTAGAGCACCGTGAACGTTGTGGCATCCACCATGGCCACAAAATCATCGCTCTGCTGGATCAGCTCACTCACACGCCAGCCGAAGGTCTCGGCGCGGCGGGTCTCAATGTGTTTCATGACCACGCGCGCCAGCGACTTCAGCGATTCCTTCTGACGCTCATCCAGGTGGCGTGGATGACGGTCCAGCACGCAGATGGTCCCGAGTGCATAACCATCCGCGTTGACCAGGGGCACACCGGCATAGAACCGGACACCATGGTCCAGCGTCCAGGGGTTGTCATGGAAACGCTCATCCTCGCGGGCATCGGGGATCTCGAACACATCGGACTGAACAATGGCGTGACCACAGAACGAGGAGGAACGCTCCGGAATGAAATGCTCCCGGTTCACACCCACCGCAGCCTTGAACAGCTGCTGATCCCGGTCGAGCAGATTGACCATGGCCATTTCACTGCTGCAGACCTCGGCTGCGACGGCAACGATGTCGTCGAACCACTCTTCCGGGCTCCCGCTGAGCAGTTCGTACTCATCCAGAGCCGCCTGCCGCTCCGGTTCGTTATCCGGGATCGGGGCCTCTTTCATGACAGAAGATGGCGTTGGAAGAAATCAATCTGATCCGCGCATGAGCGCTCGAATCCATCCCCCACGTAGATATCGAAATGCCCCAGGTCCTCGTAACGCTTCAGTTCCGCCCGGCCTCCGGCTCTGCTCACGGCTTTCTCCGCTGCCTCCGGCGGCGCTACGGAATCACGGCCACAGACCTGGATCAGTGCCGGACACGGCAGTCGACGCGCATGGCGCAGCGGACGGTAAAGCGGCAGCTGCAGTGCCAGTCTCGCCGCCAGCTCATTACGCCAGTCTGGAGGCGCAATAGCCCGGTACCCGTCATAGGCATCCTCGGTGGCCATGGCCGCCGTTTCACCCGGGCGGCCAACAATGGGCGCGTACAGGGGGGCGCCGCCCACCAGGGCGCGAAGCTGGTCCCTCAGTGCCAGGGTGCTCAGGCGCAGGATGCCACCGATGCCGGCATAGCTGACCACATTCAGTACAGCAGCCAGGCCGTCCATCATCGGGCCCTGAGCGGAAACCGCTGCAACACCGCCGTCACGGGCTGCTGCCACCAGCACATGTCCCCCCGAAAACGACGATCCCCAAAGCGCGATGCGCTCTGGGTCAATGCCCTGCTGCTGGCGTGCGAAATCAATGGCGCCCTGCCAGTCCGCCAGCTGGCGCTGCACGGACACCAGCTGCCGTGGCTCACCCGCGCTCGCCCCGAAATGCCGGTAATCAAAAAGCAGTACCGCAAATCCAGCCTCTGCAAAGGCCCGGGCATAGGGAACAAGCCCCGCATCCCGGGTACCCCCGAGACCATGGGCCATCACAATACAGGGGCACGGGCTGCGCGCGGGCGTTGCCGGCTGGAACCACCAGCCGGCCAGCGCCTCGCCCTCAACATGGAAACGGACCTCGGCGGGTTCGTGACTCATCAGGACCCTCCCGTCAGGATTGGTATCACCGCATCAGATTGGGCAGGAAGAGTGCGATCTGCGGGAACATGATCAGCATTGCAGTTGCGAACAGCAGGATCATGACAAAGGGCGGTGTTCCGCGGATCACCTCAAGATAGGGCCGCCGGAATATGGCCACGGCCGTGAAGATGTCACACCCGAAGGGTGGTGTTGCCGAACCAATGGCCGCCTGGAGCACCACCAGCGTCCCAACATGCACGGGATCCAGGCCCGCGGACGCAATGGCCGGTGAGAAGATCGGCGTGAGCACCAGGATCACCACGATCGGGTCCACGAACATACAGCCCACGAAGTACGCCACCGCAATCAGGATCAGCAGCTGATAGGGATGCTGGGAGGCCTCGGCCAGCATGTCTCCCAGCAACAGACTCGGAATCTGGGCAAAGGAGATCATCCAGGAGAACGCCATGCCGGCGGCTACCAGAATGAAAACCACGGCGGTGATCATGCCGGTGGAGAGCGCGATCTCGGGCAGCTGGGAAGGCCGCACCTGCCGGTACAGAATCATCTCCAGGAACAGTGCATAGGCCACCGACATCGACGCCGCCTCGGTGGGACTGAAGGTACCGGTGTAGATACCGCCAATGATGATCACCGGGAAGCCGGTGGCCAGGCTGGCACGTTTAAGGGCTATCAGCCGTTCGTTCCAGCTTGCCTTGGGCTGCACCGGTATGCCCTTCCATACCGAGATGCCATAGCAGTAGACCGCAAACAGCGCGAGGATCAGAAGGCCCGGACCGATACCGGCAATGAACAGCGCCCCTACGGAGGTGCCGGAAACCACACCATAGATGATCATCCCGATGGACGGCGGTATGAGAAGCGCGATATCGCTCGCGTTGATGATCAGGGCAATGGCGAAGCGGTCCGAGTAGCCGGCATTGATCAGCTGTGGCCTTAGTGGACGACCCATCGCCACCACCGTGGCCTGGGTGGAGCCCGAAACCGCTCCGAACAGCGTGCAGGAAACCGCCGTGGTGACCGGCAGCCCGCCGCGGATGTGGCCCACAAACTTGCTGACCAGATCCAGTAATCGATTGGCCGTGTGGCCCTTGATCATGATGTCGGCCGCCAGTATGAACATGGGCACGGCCACCAGCACTGTCTGCTCCACACCCCCGATCATCTGCTGGATCAGGGTGGACTCGTTGAGCCCCGAGAACTTCGCGGCCATCAGAAGCAGCGCGCCGGCGGTGAGCGGCACCATCATGGGGTAGCCCATCAGAAGCAGCACGATCATCACAGCGCCGACCACCAGAGCGACATCCGGCGTGGCCATGGAAGACAGGTTGAGCCATTCAATCAGTTCAGCCACGGTCACGCTCCTCAGCCGCATCCTCTTCGGGGTCAAAGCCACCGGTCATACCCGGGTCCACACCCTCTTCCTCGTACTCATCCTTCTGATACCAGGACAGGTAGTTCTCAGGACTGATCAGGTTGCGGACCCCCGCGAGGAAAAACTGGATACCACCAAACAGAAAGCCCAGCGGCACGACCATATAGTTGAGATAGACCGGGAAGCCGGTGGACGACGTCACCCGGCACTGGCCACTGCGCGCTTCCACCATCCCGATGAACACAGTGAAGATCCCCCAGGCCAGAAGCGCCAACACCACCAGCGCCGCCAGCACCATCAGTTGGCGTTGGGTCCCGTCAAAGCGGTCCAGAAGCCGGGCGCCGCCCTCGCTGATCAGGCGGATCAGGTGCCCCGCCAGGGCAATGCCAACCAGTGTGGCCACAATGCCCGCTGCCAGGGGCATGCCGCCAACGGGCAGTGAAAACAGCCCCAGATCAACAGCCTCTGGAAGAACCCGGCAGGTGCGCTGCACGGCGCCAGCATAGTTCCACGCGAAATCCGCCAGCGAGAACAGCAGCCAGGCGGTGGTGAAGCTCACAATAACCAGCAGGATTTTCTGTCCCAGATGGGGGAGCAGGTCGTGCAGCGCCGAAACCCGGATGTGACGGGCATGACGTGCCCCGATACCGATCCCCAGGAAGGTCACCATCACCAGCAGCATCTGGGCCACATCGTTGGCGAACTGCAGACTGAAACCCAGCAGGTTGCGGGCGATGACATTGCCGACAGTCACTGTCGCCATACCCGCCACACAGAGAATCAGTGCACTGCGCTCAAACCAGTCGAGACCCGAGTCGATCCAGTCAAAGGGCGCCTTAAGGGCGTTTCGCCAGCCACCTCCGTGGCCGGCTTGAGGTTGGTCCGTCATGGGACTCTCCGCAGGTCGCTCATACGTAACAATAGTCTGACGATCCGGGGTTCGGCAACATTCCCGTACGCTTTGCCGGAAATTCACGTTCACTGCTTTTGCTGCTGTAAAGATGTGTTATGTTTAATGCGGATCAACAAGAAAATCCAACAGAGGGAGACAGGGTATGAACCAACCTCGCCAATGGCTTACGGGCCTGATCATGCTGCTTGCCATGGCATTTCTCTATGGCTGCTCTGATGGCGGTGACACCTCCAGCGACAGCTCCAGCAGCGGGCAGTCGTCGCAGGAGGAGATGGATCGCGATGAAGAGCTGGCGAAACAGCGCGAGTCCGACACGTGGCGCTTTGCGCTGGAAGAAGTCGAAGGCAGCGTCCAGGACGCCTACGCCCAGGAATTCAAGAGCCGCATTGAGGAGCGTACTGACGGTGAGGTGAAGGTTGAGGTGTACCCCTACGGGACACTCGGCACTTCCTCCCAGCTGACCGAACTGCTCCAGAACGGTGCCATTGAGATCGCCTTCGCTTCCCCGGGCCACCTGGCGGACGCCATCCCGGAAGTCGGCATCTTCACGCTGCACTTCGTGCTGTCCGAGGACCCCGAGGTGAACCGCGCGGTTCTGTCGGATCCGGAGGTCTACGGACTCTTCCAGCCGATGTACAACGAAATGGACCTGCAGCTGCTCGACATCATCCCGGAAGGCTGGATGGTCTGGAGTGGTGACAAGGCCCTGCGCAGCCCGGAGGACTTCGAGGGCTTCAAGATCCGTACCATGACCTCACCGATCCTGGTCGAATCCTATAAGGCCTATGGCGCCAACCCGACCCCGACCCCCTACTCCGAGGTCTACAGCGGCCTCCAGCTGGGTCAGATCGATGGTCAGGTGAACCCGATCTTCGCTATCGAAGAGATGAGCTTCTACGAGGAGCAGGACGTGCTCACTTCCGCACGCCACGCCCAGTTCATCACCACCCTGGCGACCGGCAACAACTGGTTCAACAACCTCTCCGAGGAGCGCCAGGAGCTGATTCTGGATGTGCGTGACAACATGGTGTCCTGGATCAGCGAGAAGCAGCGCGAGTACAACGAGGACCGGCTGCAGACCATTCTCGACGAAGGCGGCACTGAATGGGTTGAGCTGACCGAGGAAGAGCGCGAGGTCTTCCGCGAAGCCAGCAAGGACGTGCGCCAGATCTATCTGGAGCAGGCTGGCGAGAAAGGCCAGAAAGTCCTCGACACCATTCTGGAAAAAGTCGAGACAGCGGAAGAGGACATGGCGGACAGCAACAGCTGATCGCAGCCTTCCTCACGCCACACAAGCCCGGCTCCGGCCGGGCTTTTTTGTGTCCGCGCCACGGATGTTAAGCCGGCCCGGACAGGGTATAATGCCGCCAGTCACTGACCTGCCCGGAGCCGTCATGCCACGCCGTACCGCGCTTCCGCCTGCCCTCATCCTCTGTCTTCTGATCCCACTGATGCTCCTGGGCGGCTGCAGTGATCCCGGCGAGCCGCAAAACCGGGAAGTTCCCGTCACCCGGGTTGAAGGGCGGATCTTCGGTACTTTCTACCAGGTCAGCGTTGCCGGCGAGCTCCCCGAAGAGCGTCGTGAATCCCTGCATGAAGCCGTGCGCGGGGTTCTCGCCAAAGTCGACCAGGGCATGTCCACCTACCGCGATGACTCCGACCTCATGCGGCTCAACAGCAGCACGCCGGGCGACTGGGTCAATCTGCCGGAAGGAGTGATCGATGTACTGCAGGCGGCCGATGACCTCTCGGAACGCACCGAAGGCGCCTTCGATACCACCATCGGCGGCCTGGTTAACCTGTGGAGCTTCGGCCCCGAGGCCCGCCCTACAGAGGTACCAGCGGACGCCACCATTGAGGCGCGCCTGGAACAGGTTGGTCACGGGAACCTCGAGATCAACCCGGAAGCCAACCGTGCCCGGCGCATGACGGACCTGTTCGTGGATCTATCGGCCATTGCCAAGGGCGAGGCGGTGGACCGGGTCTCGGCCCTGCTGGAGGAACGAGGCCATGAAAACCACCTTGTGAACATCGGGGGCGACCTGCTGGCCAGCGGGCGCAAGGCGCAGAACGCACCATGGCGCATCGGCATTGAAGTCCCCCGGAACGGGCCACAGAGCCCTCGCCATATACTGCCGCTGGAGGATATGTCGCTGGCCACTTCAGGCGATTACCGCAACTACTTTGAAGTGGACGGACAGCGTTATTCCCACACCATTGACCCACGCAACGGGCGTCCGGTCACGCATTCGCTGGCCTCGGCCAGCGTCTTCCACCCCAGTAACCGGAGGGCGGACGCACTGGCCACGGCCTTCATGGTGATGGGCGTGACGCAGACGCTGGACTATGCCCGCACCCATGACGTTGCCGTGCTCGTTATCGAGCACCAAGACGACCGCTTCCAGACCCGGGTATCCCCGGCTCTTGAACAGATGCTCTCCGAGGAGGATCTGGCAGCGCTGAACACCGACTGACCGGAGACGGCTATGACCGAAACCGCCGAACTCGAATCCGAAGTCCGGACGCTGCTCGAACAGGGCGACCTTGATGCCGCCATTGAGTTCCTCAATAACCGCCACCCTGCGGAAGTCGGTGGGGTTATTGACGAGCTCGACGGTGAAACCGCCTACGCCCTGTTCGACCAGCTCGACCGCCGTACCCAGGCGCGAATACTGCCCTACATGCAGCCGTCCCATCAGCTGAGCATGGTCCAGCACCTGGGCCGTCACGCCCAGGCCAGGCTGCTGACGGACATGAACGCCGACGAACGGGCCGACCTCTACCAGGAACTGCCCGAGGACGTTCAGGAAGCGCTGATGCCCGCCCTGGCCAAGGCCGAACGCGAGGATCTGCTGCGGCTTACCAGCTACCCCGAGGGGACCGTTGGCTCGGTGATGACCAGCGAATACGCCACGGTCCCGGCCCACATCAGCGCCCGCCAGGCCATCGAGCGCCTGCGCCTGCAGGCGCTGAACAAGGAAACAATCTACGTCGCCTACGTGCTCGATACCGAGCGTCACCTGCTGGGGATCGTGACCCTGAGTGGGCTGGTGGTGGCCTCCCCCGGGGAGTCGGTCGAGGACCTGATGCAGACCGAGGTGGTCAACGTTCATACGGACGCACCCAGCGCCGAGGCGGCACGCCTGATCGCCGACTACGACCTGCTGGCGGTCCCGGTGGTGGACGATGAAGACCGCATGGTCGGCATCGTCACCCACGACGATGCCATGGACGTTCAGGAGGCCGAGGCCACCGAGGACATCCACAAGGGCGCCAGCGTCGGCGACCTGCCGGGCAGCCTCAAGGAAACCGCGCTCACAACCCTCTACCAGAAGCGCATCATGTGGCTGGTACTGCTGGTCTTCGCCAACGTTTTCTCAGGGGCAAGCATCTCGCTCTACGAGGACACCATCCAGGCCCACGTGGGGCTGGTGTTCTTCCTGCCGCTGTTGATCGCCAGTGCCGGTAACGCCGGCTCCCAGTCCGCCACCCTCATGGTGCGCGCCATCGCCACCGGTGACGTCATCAGCCGCGACTGGTTCCGCATGCTGCTGCGCGAAATCGGCCTGGGGCTGATGCTCGGGCTGACCATGGCAGCCGCCGTCGCGGCTATCGGGCTCTACCGGGGCGGCGCCGAGTTGGCCCACGTGGTATCGCTGACCATGGTGATCGTGGTGCTCAGCGGCAGCCTCATCGGCATGTCACTGCCGTTCGTGCTCAACAAGCTGAACATGGACCCGGCCACAGCCAGCGCCCCGGTGGTTTCGTTCATCGCCGACGTCGCCGGTATCCTGGTCTATTTCGGGCTCGCCTCCGCGCTGCTGTCCATACCGGCCCAATAGGGAGCGCAACATGGCGTTCATCGACAGCCTCGCTGCTATCGAACCGAGCGAATGGAACCGCCTGCAGGGCACACACTCGCCGTTTCTGCGCCATGAGTTCCTGTACGGGCTGGAAACCACGGGCTGCACCACAACGGCAACCGGCTGGACGCCCCACCACTGGATTGAACGGGATGACCAGGGCCAACTGATGGCGGCCCTTCCCTGCTACCGCAAGCACCACTCATTCGGCGAGTACGTGTTCGACTGGGCCTGGGCAGAGGCCTGGGCCCATTACGGGCGCGATTACTACCCCAAGCTGCTCAGCGCGGTGCCCTTCACGCCCTGCGAGGGCCCCCGCCTGCTGCTGCATCATGACGCGGACGGTGCCAGTACCGGATTCCGCAGTACGCAAGCTGTTCTGGCGGAGTTGGAAGGCGGCTCGTACTCCAGCTGGCACCTGCTGTTCCCGGATGCGGAATCACAGCACCATCTGGATCGCGACCAGTGGCTGCGCCGCCTGAGCTGCGAATTCCACTGGCACAACCCGGGGTTTGCCGACTTCGAGGCCTTCCTGGCCACCCTGAAATCGCGCAAACGCAAGCAGATCCGGCGGGAACGGCGCCTGGTCGCGGACCAGGGCATTGAATTCCGCCACTACTCCGGCCGCAACGGCATTCCGGAGAACGCGCTGGAAGCTTTCCATGTCTTCTACCAGGCCACCTATCTCAAGCGCGGCCAGCGCCCCTACCTCAACCGGGATTTCTTCCAGTACCTGGCGGACCGCATGCCGGAACAGCTCACCCTGGTCATGGCTGTCCACCAGGGCCACTACGTGGCCGCTGCTCTCTTCCTGCACGATGAGCAGCGCCTCTACGGCCGGTACTGGGGCTGTCTCGAGGAGTACGATCAACTCCACTTCGAGGCCTGCTACTACCAGGGCATCGACCTCTGCATCGAACGGGCGCTGAGCCGCTTCGACGCCGGCGCCCAGGGCGAGCACAAGCTCAAGCGCGGCTTCCAGCCGGAGCTGTTCGAATCCTTCCACTGGGTGGGCGATAAGCAGCTGAGGCCAGCGGTCGCGGATTTCTGCCGACGCGAGGCGCAAGCCATCAGGGCCTATACTGAAAAGGCAGCTCAGGAGCTGCCTTTTGTATCGTCTTCGACCTCTCCCGGCCCCGGGAGTTCGAACTGATCAGCTAGTCAGAAGCACCCAGGCCAAGTCGCTCACGCACGCCCGGCTCAAGGCTGTCCAGCCCTACGGCCCTGCCTTCCTCCAGGGCGATTTCTGCCGGAACGCCGACTTGATGCCGGTACAGGGCCCACATCGCCCCCGCGCGGTTACCACTGGCGCAGTGCATGAGGATGGGGTAGTTGCCCTGTTCCGAGACGATTCTGGCGAACTCATCCACCTGGTCCGCCGTGGGTGGCCCCCCAGATACGCTGATGCCGTGGAACCCCAGTCCTGCATCACCGGCCGCGTCACGCTCATCGCTCAGCCCCTCTTCTGGAGTGAGGAGGCTGACCACGGTTCTGAACCCCATCTGCTTCAGTTCCGGCATAGCACCAGCAGACACATGGCCGCCTGTTCCGATGTACGGCGACGGCCGGTTGTAATTGGACACAGCCTGTGTCATGACATCGCCGAAAGGCGCCATCCCAGCATCAATGCTCGTATCAAATGGCTGTCCACGCTGTGACGCGCCCTGACTGATGGAGGACTCATCAGGCGACTCATTCCAATGGTGAACATGGGAGCAACCTGACACGCCCAGGCTGATGCTGAGCGCCAAACCCAGCATTAAGGCTGGCTTGGTCAACTGGTTCGTCTTCATAGACCTCTTCCTCTCTTTGAAAGTTTGACTAATTCTTTGGCCTCACCAGAAGGAGGCCAATCCGGGGCAGCTGAGCTGGTGCCGCGACCGCCCCTGGCACCTCCGGTCAGAATGCAAACACCCGTACTTCAGGATCCCGCATCAGGGCGGTCATCTGGGAAGGTTTGGCCACAGAGACACCATCCGCAAGATCCGACTCCATGTATTCGCTGTTAGGCAGATAAAGTGCGCAGACGGAGACAGATGCCCCTTTCTCCACGAGCCCATTCAGCATTTGAGCCGGCGTAACCTTTTTAGGCTCGAGGGCTGTGTTGCCATCCTGGTTAGCGAGCGCGAGGTCGCCGGCGGCGTCACACAGCAGCACCTCAACCTCAGCTCCCTCCTGGGCCATGGTGTTACCCAAAACCATTGCCATTCCCTGAGTCTGTGGCGAACTGCTTGAAAGGATGATCATCACCTTCCCAACAGCTCCATCATGGCCCGACGCAGAGACGCTCATGGGCAAACAGACCATCAGCGCAAGCACCACTGTCCCAACCGTTCTCTTGATCATAGTGTCCCCCCTTTCAACGGTTGCCGGCCTTGCAGGTGCTGATCCCGATCAAGCTGTAAGCCGGGCAATTGCCCATAGCAGCCGTCGCTAGAGGAATCAGACCGATCAGGCCCCATGCACTTTCAGGTCCGATAAAAACCAGGGCGACCAGAACCACCCCGACTATGGCACGAATGCTGCGATCCAAAGCACCGATATTGACTGTCATGACTCAATCTCCCGAATTTGTAATCCTTAAAGGAATATTGTTATTCCTTCAAACACTATGCTGCGCCTTCATGCTGCGGAATTCAATCCGACTTTCATTGAGCCAAGCTATCAAAGGCAGAGGCTTAATATTTCGATTAAGTCTATCGTTATAATTATTAGAATGTTCTAATAGTGAAATAGGTGACCAACCGTGCAGAGGTGACGACGCTATGAATAGCCCACAGGTACAACACTTTTTCGACGAACCCACAAACACATTCAGCTACGTGGTTCAGGACCCTGACAGCAGGGCCTGCGCCATCATCGATTCGGTATTGGATTTTGACTACGCGGCGGGACGCACGGACGTGCGGTCGGCTGACGAGATCATCCGTTTCATCAGAGACAATCAGCTAGAAGTTGAATGGATCCTCGAAACCCACGTCCATGCTGACCACCTCTCTGCCGCCCCCTACCTGCATGAGCAGCTGGGTGGCCAGACAGGCATCGGCCATAAGATCATGGAAGTTCAGGATATTTTTGGAAAAGCCTTCAATGCGGGAACTGAGTTCGCCCGTGATGGCAGTCAGTTCGACCGGCTTTTCAGTGAAGGGGACACCTTTACCATCGGCAATCTCGAGGCGAGCGTTCTGCACACCCCGGGGCATACCCCCGCGTGCCTGACATACGTCATTGGCGATGCCGCCTTCGTTGGCGACACCCTCTTTGCCCCTGACGCCGGTACCGCGCGCTGTGATTTCCCGGGGGGAGACGCGCATACCATGTACCACTCAGTCCAGAAGGTGTTGGCTCTGCCACCAGAAACACGCATCTTCCTCTGCCATGACTATAAGGCTCCGGGTCGTGATGAATTTGTCCACGAGACAACCGTTGCCGAACAGCGTGAACGCAACATCCATGTCCGCGAAGGCATCAAAGAGGATGAGTTCGTGAAAATGAGAACCGAGCGTGACGCGACACTGAACATGCCGCGCCTGATCCTGCCCTCAGTCCAGGTCAACATGAGAGCCGGCGAGATGCCGCCCGCTGAGGACAATGGTCAGGTGTACCTCAAGGTCCCCGTCAATCGCTTCTGACTCATAACCATTGGCCAGTCACACTGACAGTAACCAAGAGATCAAGGGAGAAACCGACCTATGGCACTTCGACTTGGCGACACAGCGCCGAACTTTTCCGCCGAAAGCACTAAAGGCACAATCAACTTCCATGACTGGATCGGCGATTCCTGGGTATTTTTCTTCAGTCATCCAGCTGACTTCACGCCGGTGTGCACCACGGAAATGGGTCGTACCGCTCAGCTCGCGGAACAGTTTGCTGAGCGCAATGTAAAGCCGCTGGGGCTTTCCACCGATACCGCGGAAGAGCATCTCAAGTGGATTGAGGATGTCGATGACACCCAGTCCTGCAGCCTGGATTTCCCCATCCTGGCGGACGCCGACTGCTCAATCGCCCAGCTGTACGACATGATACACCCCGGGGAAAGCGAAACGGCGGCGGTCAGAAGTGTTTTCATCATCGATCCGAACAAGAAAATCCGCCTGACGATGACCTACCCGATGACTGTAGGGCGGAATTTCGATGAGATACTTCGTGCCATTGATGCCCTTCAGACCAGTGACGCAAAGAGCTGTGCGCTGCCGGCAGACTGGCGTAAAGGTGATGAGTGCATCATTCCGCCCTCCATCACCGATGAACAGGCGAAGGAAATGTTTCCAGAGGGCTGGCGCGAACTGCGCCCGTACCTGCGCATGACCAAGGTCTGATCATTCCCGTTCGCATTATGGCGGTCACCCTGAGGGGGGCCGCCGATATGCCCTTTAAACAGCTCTTTTCGTTACATAGCCCTTCCTGCCGTCAGCGAAATGACCCTATCCGCCTCAATAAAGGGCATTGAGTCGTGCAGCATAAGCACAACGCTGCAACCGCTGAGCCAGTGCTGAATGCCTTTCCAGACTCGCTCCGCTGTCGCCTCATCAAGCCCCGTGAAAGGCTCATCAAGAATGACGATCGGCGCCGAGCGCAGCAGCACGCGCGCCAGCGCAAGACGTCGCCCCTCACCGCCGGAGAGCTGCCCTCCCCCTTCACCAACAGGTGTCTCAAGACCACAATCAAGTGACGCCACCAGCGGCGCCAGGTCTACCGCTTCAAGAACCCGCCAAAGCCGGCTTTCACTCGCATCGGCATCTCCCACCCGGAGGTTGGCGGCTACCGATTCATTGAAAAGATGAGCATCCTGGGTCAGCAAGCTGATGCGCTCACGCCACTCGCTGAGCGAAAACAGGGCGCCGTCATTACCATTGACCATCACCTGCCCATCGTCTGGTGATGTCAGGCGGGCCGCCAATGAAGCCAAAGTGGACTTACCACTGCCTGACGCTCCCGTTATAACCAGCCGCTCTCCCGGTGAGACCGAGAGACTGAAATCCTCGAAAACGACCGGCGCACCGCGGGCAACACGGATATGGGACCAGGTCAGCGTGGGATTTTCAGGCAAACCAACCTCCGACGGTTGGCCTGATGAGTCTGGCTGGGAACCGTCCTGAGTGTTGAGGCGTTCGGCAGCCGCTTCCGTCGCTCCCAAGCGCATGAACGCCCTGGGCAGCGGCAGGAACCCTTCAGACAATGCCATGATAACCAGAGGAATAAGGACCATCACGGCGCCCGAGATCTGGCCCGCCTGCCAGGCCTGGGACGCGAACAGCAGCAGGGCCGCCACCAGCAGGTGGATCACCAGCGTATTCAGCGCCTGCCCACTGATGGCCGAGGTCTCCTGCTGCATCTGACGGTATCGCTGGGCGTTGTCCTCACCCAGCAGATCATTCTGGTCGCGTGACAGCAGTCCCGCTGCGGACAACTCTGCCATCCCTTCAAGTTCGGTCAGGGCGTGACTGCGCAGCCGCTCCGCGGCTTCCATTTCCGCTGCACCATGCCGCCGCGTCCACCAGGCCATGCCCAGCGTCACCACGCCAAGCCAGGGCACGAGCACAGCCAGCACCACCAGTGACAGCGCCGGGGCAAACACAGCAATCAGCCCGGCTGCCCCCAGGCTTCCTGCAAGCGCTACCAATGGCGGCGCGATCTGACGCAGGTAGAGATTGTCGAGCGTGTCCACGTCGCTGACCAGCCTGTTCAGAAAGGCCGCCGATCCCAAACGCTTAGCGCTGTATGCCTCGGCCCTGAGCAGTTTGCGGAAAAGCTCCACCCGGATATCCGCCAGCAGCCGGAGTACCACATCGTGATTGACCAGACGCTCAAAATAGCGGCTCGCCGTGCGCGCCAGCGCAAAGAACCGGATTCCCCCTCCCGGCGCATAGAGGTTCAGGCTGGCATTGAGCCCGGCGGCCCAGGCCAGTGCGGTAATGGCGGTGGCGGTAATGAACCAGCCAGAGAGAGCGAGAAGTCCCAGACCCGCCATCAACGTTGCGGCCATCAACACAAGACCCACTGCCAACTGCCGGCGATGACGCTGGAGCAGGCCCAGCCAGGGTCGGAGTTCACGCATGATGAGTGCTCCCCAATGCCAGATGCTGGTCTCCCAGCGCGCGCAGCGCCGGCTGATGGGAGGCAATCACACAAAGACGCTGCCCCCCTATGATCCCTCTCACCCCTTCAATCACCTCAGCCTCGGTTGCTTCATCGAGCCCAGCTGTCGGCTCATCCAGCAGCATCACGGTGGACGAGGTGAGGAAAAGACGAGCCAGAGCCAGACGCCGCGCCTGACCGCCTGAAAGCCCCAGGCCCCCCTCGCCGATCCGGGTTGAAAGCCCCTCAGGAAGCCCATCCAGGACAGACCTGAGCCCTACCCGATCGATCGCCTCCAGCATCGCCCCTTCGCTGGCCTCTGGCGCGGTCAGCCTCAGGTTCTGACGCCAGCTCCCGGGCACCAGCCAGGGCCTCTGCCCCATCCAGCCCACCGGCATCGATCCCGGCGATTGCCCGCGGATTCTGGCCTCTCCCTGTGAGGGCGCCATGAATCCCGCCAGAACCGCCAGCAGCGTGGACTTCCCGCAGCCTGAGGGCCCCGTCACAACAAGCGTCTGCCCGGATGGAAGCTCGAAATCCAGATCACTCAGCACCTCACGCCCATTCGGATAGCGCACGCCCAGTCCGGACACCCGGATGCCTGAGCTGTCAGGCTCCTGGCGTTGTGCTTGCGCCGCCTGCGGGACCAGACTGTCGCTGGCAACCAATCTCGCACTCAGGTGAGCCGCTGCCCCCAATGCGGCGGCCCTGTCGTGGTAGTACTGTGACAGCAGCCTGAGCGGCTGAAAGAACTCTGGAGCCAGGAGAAGCACAAAGAGCCCGCTGAACAGGCTCATTTCGTCTGCCGGTCCGAAAGAAATCATCCCCAGCAGCGCGAAGCCGACATAGATCGCAACCGCGGCAATTGCCACGGACGCAAAAAACTCCAGGACCGCGGAGGAAAGGAAAGCGACCCGTAAGGTCGCCATGTTCAATCGCCGGTAATGATCAGTCGCAGCCGCAACATCCTCCACTGCATCCACGCTGCGACCGAATAGCTGCAGGGTCGTCATTCCACGGATACGATCCAGGAAGTGACCGGAGAGACGCGCAAGGGATTCGTAGTGGCGCTGGTTCACACGCTCCGCACCCATCCCGATCAAGGCCATGAACAGTGGGATCAGCGGCGCTGCCGCCAGCAGGAACAGCGCCGCCAACCAGTCCTGAACCGCGACCACGCTGAGAATAATGAGGGGAACGATAACCGCCAGGATCATCTGGGGAAGGAAGCGGGCGTAGTAGCCATCGAGCGAGTCAACCTGCTCAGTCCACTCACTGGACAGCCTGCCGGAATCGCAGCTACTGAGGCCAACTGGCCCCGCACTGGCCCAGGCATTCAGAAGTGCCCGGCGCACCTGACGCCGCACCCGGTGACTGGCCTGCAGACCGGCCATCTCCTGACCCCACTGCCCAATGCTGCGCACGACCACTGCCAGCGCCAGTGCGGCACCAGTGGCGACAAGGGTTACCGGCTGGTCGTGGACGATAAGACGATCCACGAACCAGGCCATCAAACCGAGCTGAACCACCATGGCCAGCGCCTGTACAACGCCCGCGATGACCCCCAGCGCAAGATACCCTCTGGCATCCCGCGCCCATTGGCTCAGCCATCGCGCGCCGGCGCGTGGATCAGTGGTAGCCGTCACCGGCCCTCACCTTGCCCCGGAAAACCCAGTACGTCCATGCGGTGTAGGTGAGCACAATCGGAATCACGAACAGCAGTCCCAGAAGCAGGAACAGCTGTGACTCCCAGGCTGATGCCGCGTCATAGAGCGTGATTTCAGGGGGGACAACATAAGGCCACTTGCTGACCAGAAGCCCGAGATAGGTGAAGACGAATAATCCCATGGTCGCGACAAACGGCGAGCCCTCGCGCTTGTGCGTAACCCCGTGCCAGATCCGCCAGGCGAAGAACAGTGCCAGCGCCGGAAGCACCCAGATCAGGTGCAGGTTTGAGAACCAGCGTTCATAGACAGCTTCATCCACGAACGGAGTCCAGAGGCTGATAACGCCAAACACGGCCAGCACGATCATAAGCAGAGGCCGGGCCATACGCCGGGCCCAGGCCTGCGTCGTGCCTTCGGTCTTCATAATGGTCCAGGTGCTTCCGAGCAGCGCGTATCCGGCTACCAGGCCCAGACCTGTCAGCAAGGTAAAGGGTGTAACGAAGTCCAGAGGCCCACCGACGTAGACACCGTTGGCCGTATTGATCCCTTCAATGTACTTGCCAACCACCATGCCCTGGGCAAAGGCCGCCAGAGTTGAGCCCCCCGCGAAGGCAATATTCCACAGATAACGCGAGCGGTTGGCCTTGAACCGGAACTCAAAGGCAATGCCCCGGAAAATAAGCCCTGATAGCATCAGGAAAACGCCCAGGTAAAGCGCCGGCAGCATGATCGAGTAGACCATCGGGAACGCCGCCAGAAGACCGGCCCCTCCCAGCACCAGCCAGGTTTCGTTGCCGTCCCATACCGGCGCAACCGAGTTCATCATCAGGTCACGGGACTCTTCATCCGGTGCCAGCGGAAACAGGATGCCAACCCCAAGGTCAAAGCCATCCATCAGGACATACATGATCACGCCAAACGCGATGATTCCGGCCCAGATCAGTGTCAGGTCAAACGGTTCCATCAGGCGCGCCCTCCTTCGTGTTCAAGCGGCACATGGGCAGCGGAAAACGGTCGTTTCGCCCGTTCCACTTCTTCTTGATCAAGATCGCTGTCGTGACCGGCATCCTCGACACCGCTTTCAAACAGCCGTCCGAGGTAGTAGAGCCCGGAGGTGAAGACCAGGGCGTAGACAACGATGTAACCGATAAGCGTGAACAGTGCCATGCCACCGGTCAGGGAGGGCGTTACCCCCTCTGCCTGTGTCATCTGACCATAAACCAACCAGGGTGCGCGGCCGATTTCGGTGACAAACCAGCCCGCGAGCACAGCCACAAAGGGTGCTACGCCCATCGGAACAAGCCCTTTGAGGAACCAGCGACTGCGCCAGTAGCGGCCTCCGGGACGCAACAGGAGACCAGCGATTGCGAACGCGATCATCAGCATGCCAAGACCAACCATGACACGGAACGACCAGAAGACGATCGCGACCGGCGGCTGCTCCTCTCTAGGCACCGCAGAAACACCGGGGACAACGCCGTCAGTGTCGTGCTTCAGGATCAGGCTCGCGAGGCCGGGGATTCCGACCTCCCAGTGATTGGTCTGTGCCTGCTGGTCCGGCCAGGCGAACAGAAGCAGCGGGACGTTGGACGAGGTCTCCCAGTTGCCTTCCATCGCCGCCACCTTAGTGGGCTGGTGCTTGAGGGTGTTGAGACCATGAAGGTCCCCGACCCACAGCTGAGCGGGCGCGATCACCAGAAGAAGCCAGAGACACATGGACAATGCACGCCGGTTGGCTTCAACCTCGCGCCCTTTCAGGAGGAACCAGGCACTGAGGGACGCCACCACAAACCCGCCCGTCAGGAATGACGCCAGCCCCATATGGGTAAACCGGTACCAGAATGACGGATTGAATATTGCCTCACTCCAGGAAACGACCTGGTGCATGCCGTTTTCCATCACGGTTCCCGCCGGGGTATGCATCCAACTGTTCGCGGAAAGAATCCAGAATGATGAGATGAAGGTGCCGATGGCCACCATGAACGAGGCAAACAGATAGATACCGGCCGGCACCCGGTCACGCCCGAAAAGAAGGATCCCGAGGAACGCAGCCTCAAGGAAAAATGCCGTCACCACCTCATAACTCAGAACGGGTCCGAGAAAGTTGGCCGTAGCCTGGGAGAAGTTGCTCCAGTTCGTCCCGAACTGGAACGACATGACAATCCCCGAGACCACCCCCATACCGAAGACCACGGCGAAGACCTTGATCCAGAACTTTGACAGGCGCGTGTACAGCGGATTGCCCGATGCGTAGGCACATGTCTCAAGAAATGCGATGAACGAAGCCAACCCGATCGTGAACACCGGGAATATGGCGTGGAATGACACCACGAAAGCAAACTGTATGCGTGACAGAAGAACGGGATCGAGATCCATAAAGCCTCCGCAAGGACGGGATCACAGTGGTTATCGATTTCAATTTTGGCGATCGTGCAGCCAGGAAACAAAGGTCAAACAGACTTTCCAGCTCCGCCATCACCCCCAAGGGCCTGCCAGGCCTCATAGGTGCTCAGGAAAATGCGTCCGCTGAGCTCATGGGGGAGATCGGAGTTCTTGAGCCTGTCCATGACCGGCCCCTTGACTTCCGCCAGATGCAGGCGCACGCCGGCATCGCTGAGCCGGCTGTTGATCGCCTCCAGGCTCTCCAGCGCGGAGGCGTCAATGATGTTGACTGCCTGGCAGGTCAACACCAGATCACGCAGTTCCGGGCGCCGGGCAACCAGTTCCAGAACTGTGTCTTCAAGGTAGCGGGCATTGGCGAAATACAGGCTCTCATCGACCCGCAGCAGCGCCAGATGGCGGTCCGTCTCCACATTATGGCGCTCAACGTTGCGAAAATGCTCGGTTCCAGGAACGCGCCCCACCACGGCACTATGGGGTTGGCTCGTGCGGTACAGATGCAGCCCCAGCGAGAGCGCCACACCGGTCAGAATGCCGCTCTCGACACCGTGGAACAGTGTCAGCGCCAGCGTCGCCACCATCGCTACGCCATCCACTCGGGAATAGGCCCATGTGCGGCGGATGGCGGGCAGATCGATCAGGGTACCTACCGCGACGATAATGGTCGCCGCCAGCGTTGCCTTGGGCAGGAAAGCCAGTGGTGTGGTTAGCAGCAGCGTGGACAGCGCAATACCCAGCGCGGTGAGGGCACCGGCCAGAGGCGTGACAGCCCCAGCGTCAAAATTCACTACCGAGCGGGAGAAGCCTCCCGAAACGGGTGAACCACCGCTGACCCCAGCACCGATATTGGCAACACCCAGGGCGATCAGCTCCTGATTCGGATCGATCCGCTGACGCCGTTTGGCTGCCAGGGTCTGCGCTACTGATACCGACTCGACGAACCCGACCAGGCTGATCAGTACCGCGGCCGGAAGCAGCGTGGACCAGAGCTCACCATCGAGGCTCGGCATCGCCAGAGAAGGCAGGCCGCTGGGGACCTTTCCGACCAGCTCCACGCCCTGAGCCTTGAGATTGAACCCCCAGGCAAGGAGCGTCGTCACGATTACCGCCGAGACCGGAGCAGCTTTGGCCATCAGATCCGGGGCCTGACCTGGCAGACCCAGCTTCTGCAGGCCAGTTCGCAGGTGACGCCGGCACAGCACCAGATAGAGCCAGGCACCGCCACCAATCAACAGAGTCAGACCGCTGATGTTGTCCATCCCCTGCCACAGGGCCGGCACGAGTTGAACCAGGTTATGTCCGGAGGCCTCGACACCAAAAATATGGCGCAGCTGGCTTGCCGCTATAAGGATTCCAGAGGCGGTTACGAATCCCGAAATCACCGGATGGCTGAGAAAGTTGGCAAGAAACCCAAGCCGCAGAATCCCCATACCGACCAGAATCAGGCCGGAAAGAGCCGCGAGCACCAGGGCGCCAGCCACATACTCCGGTGTCCCAGCCTCGGCGATGCTGCCAAGCGCCGCGGCAGTCATCAGTGAAGCCACCGCCACCGGTCCGACCGCCAGCGTCGCGGATGTGCCGAGCAGCGCGTAAAGCACCAGCGGCAGCATACTGGCGTACAACCCCACCTCCGGTGGCAGCCCCGCCAGCATGGCGTATGCCAGTGCCTGAGGCACCAGCATCAGGGTGACGATCACAGCTGCTATGGCATCACGCAGGAAGGTATCGCGCCCGTAGCCGCGCAGCCAGCCCGCCAGCGGCAGCCATCGTTCCAGATTCATGCCTTATCAGCTCCCAGTGAGGTTGGGGTCGTGTCCCGCCGTTCCGGACGTGCCAGCCACTCGTGACCTTTGAGTGACAACTGCCAGTAAATCCAGGGCAGCTGCCCAGCCTTCAGCCACCAGGCGAGGCGGGTGGGTTTCGTACCGTCATTGATCCATTTCGGAAAAGTCGGCTGAAGCTCACCGCCATAGCCAAACTCCGCCAGCACAATGCGCCCGCGCTCGACCGTCAACGGACAGGACCCATAGCCCAGATAGGCTGCCGGCAGTGGATCCCCGCTGAAGGTAGCCAGAAGGTTCTCGGCGACAACCGGTGCCTGCTTGCGCACCGCCGCGGCTGTCTTGGCGTTGGGCGTGCCGCTGGCATCTCCCAGACCGAAGATGGCCGGGTAGTGGCGATGCTGGAGGGTCTCCGAATCAAGATCCAGCCATCCCCCGTCATTGCCCAGGCCCGACTCGGCGATGAATCGGGGCGCTTTCTGGGGCGGCACGGTGTGCAGCATGTCAAAACGCCGCTCCACCATGTGCTCTCCATCATCGCCAGCCACCGCGAATTGCGCGGTCCGGGACGGACCATCTACGGCCACAAGGCGATTCTGGAACTGGGTATGGATGCCGTAGCGCTCCACATAGCGCTCCAGCGCGGGAACATAATCCTGAACGCCAAACAGCTTATCGCCGGCGTTGCAGAAGTGCACATCAATGTCACCCAACCGACCCTGGCGCTGCCAGTAATGGCAGGACAGGTACATGGCCTTCTGCGGTGCACCGGCGCACTTGATCGGCATCGGAGGCTGTGAGAACAGGGCCGTCCCCTTTTTCAGCGACTGCACCAGTGACCAGGTGTAGGGCGCCAGGTCATAGCGGTAGTTGGAGGTGACCCCATTGCAGCCAAGCGTGCCACTGAGCCCCTCGATCGCATCCCAGTCCAGATCCAGCCCGGGCGCGACAATCAGCCGCCGCCAACCGAGGACACGACCATCTCCCAGCGTCACCTGACGATGCTGCGGCTCAACGCGGCTGGCGCTGGTGCGGTACCAGCTGACATCCCGCGGCATCACGCTCGCCATCGGCCTACGAGTGGACTCGGGAGAGAAGACGCCTCCTCCGACCATCGTCCATCCCGGCTGGTAGCTGTGTACCTCCGAAGGTTCAACAATGGCGATATCCAGACTGCGCTGGCGCTTGAGCAGACTGGCGGCAACGGAGATTCCCGCTGCCCCGCCACCGATGATCACGATCTGGTGGGTCGTTGTAGGCGCCGGCGTTGCGGTGTGATCACTCATGGGATGTCTCCAGTTGGTTCACGTCATTCCGGATCGGGGCTACCCCCGGCCGGCTCCAGCAGTGGACGCAGGGTCTCGGGGTCATGCCCCAGAGCCCGCATGCGCTCCAGTACCGTCTCGGGCTGCTCGCCGTCATGGCGGATTCGGGCAAGTGCCCAGAGATGGATGGAACGCCGCCCACTGCGACAGAAGATGAGAAGCGGGCGCGGCAGGGTTTCAAGTGCCTCGTGAAAGGCGGCCACGTCGGCATCCGAGTACTCACCGGTGGCCACCGGGATGCAGGTCCAGGAAAGCCCCAGACTCTGCGCTTTCTGCGCAAGGGCCTGCTCATCATGATCGGCAGACTCAGCAGGCCGCCGGTTGCAGATCAGCGCCTGAAACCCCTGCTGTTGCGCATTCTCCAGGTCTTCAGCAGTCATGGCGCCGGAAAGTCCGACACCATCCTCAACCTGTTGGATCGTCATTGCTGCAACCTCCGTTCAATTACCCCAGGCCGCGCCAGAGAGGGTGTCCAGGGGAATCTTGATGTAGCGCCGACCATTGTCTTCCGGCTCCGGGAGACGACCACCGCGGGTATTGACCTGAAGCGCGTGCAGGATCAGCTTCGGCATTGGCAGCTGGCTATCGCGCTCGTTGCGCATGGCCACATAGGCTTCCCGATTCTGATCCACCAGGTGCTTGTTGCTGCGACGCTGCTCGCCCACCGTGCTTTCCCACTCAGGTTCACGGCCATCAGGCATGTAATCATGGCCCGTGAAGACCCTTGTCTCTTCCGGCAGTGCCAGGATGGCCTGGATGGACTCCCAGAGCTGTTCGGCGCTGCCGCCAGGGAAATCCGCCCGCGCTGTACCAAAGTCAGGCTGGAACAGGGTGTCGTGAACAAAGGCGGCATCGCCGATCACATAGGTGATGGATGCCAGCGTATGGCCTGGCGAGAACATCACCTCCGCTTCCATCTCACCCACGGTGAAACGGTCACCTTCACTGAACAGGCGGTCCCACTGACTGCCATCAGTCGCCAGGTCCGGGAAGTTGTAGATGTCTTTCCACAGCGCCTGCACGGCGGTTACCTCGCTGCCAATCGCCGTTGGCGCGCCGGTTTTGCCCTTCAGGTACTGGGCGGCGGAGAAATGGTCGGCGTGCGGATGGGTATCCAGAATCCATTCAACCGTCAGACCCTGGTCCGCCACGTATTCCAGGATCTCATCCGCGTGATGGGTCCCCGTCGCGCCCGATTTCTCGTCGTAATCGAGCACCGGATCAATGATGGCGCACTGGCTGGTTGCGGGATCGGAAACCACGTACTGAATGCTGAAAGTCCGCGGGTCGTAGAACCCGGCCACATCCGGCTTGCCGGCGCCTGTGCTGCTGGAACGCTCGAACGTTTTCATGTCGGCCTCCAAAGGAATCGTGAGCTTAATGAATTTTTAGCTATTTGGTTATAACGTTAATACCAAATGACATATAAAGCAATGGGGCGTGATTATCGGGACCATCCCCGGACGCTATCGCAGCACCAGGGATGGCCTACCGCCCTCAGAGTTTCGCCATACGCAGATAGGGCCGCAGCTCCTCCCACCCGTTCGGGAAGAGCTCACTGGCCCGCTCGTTTGGAATCGACGGCGGGATGATCACGTCATCACCCTGATTCCAGTCAGCGGGAAGCGCGCAGGTGCGGTTATCGCTGGTCTGCAGTGCATCGATGGCACGCAGAATCTCATCGAAATTGCGACCCACGGTCATCGGGTAGGTCATGGTCAGACGGATCCGCTTGTCCGGATCGATGATAAAAACACTGCGCACCGCGGCCGTCTCACTCTCGCCCGGATGGATCATGTCGTAGAGCCGCGCGATATTGAAATCCGCATCCGCCAGGATCGGAAAATCAAGCGTGGTGCTCTGCGTGTCATTAACGTCCTCGATCCACTTCAGGTGCTCTTCCGCGGTATCAGTGGAAAGCCCGATGGGTTTCACGCCCCGGCGCTCGAACTGATCGGCCAGCTGCGCGGTCCGCCCCATTTCAGTGGTACATACCGGCGTGAAATCCGCAGGGTGGCTGAAGAGGAAGGCCCAGGAATCGCCAATCCAATCATGGAAGTGGATGGTTCCCTTTGTACTCTCTGCCGTGAAATCCGGCGCTGTATCGCCAAGTCGAAGTGTCATGGTGTTTCCCCTGTGCACTGTGATTACTGATGGTTTCTGGAGAGTCGACGCCGGCTGTCGCTGTCTCCAGTACGCGAATCATAGGGGGAAACTTTTTAATATGCTATATGAGTATAACGATAGAACTATTAGGTTTTATAAATCGCTCGGAAGTCCCAACCACACCTTTTTCTTGACCTCAAAACTGTCTATTTATACAGTTTTGAGGATGAAGGGACGGGCCAGCCAGACCAATATCCCGCATCGGTTCGAGGCCCGCGTCAGCGAGCCATGGGCCAATGAGGCATCGTCTCCCGAAGCAGAGGGAGCGCCCCCTACCACCATCCAACCGGTGGCAGCGCGCTCGATCATCAGCCGGAATGAATCGCCGGATGTACCCTTCAGCCAGTCCGTAAACCCTTACCAGGGCTGCGAACACGGGTGTATTTACTGCTTTGCCAGGCCTTCCCACGCCTACCAGGATCTGTCACCGGGGCTGGACTTTGAGACCCGGATCCAGGTCAAAACCAACGCGCCCGACAAGCTTAAAGCGGCTCTGGACCACCCCCGCTATAAGCCCACGCCGATTGCTCTGGGCGTCAACACGGACGCCTACCAGCCAGCAGAGAAGAATCACCGGATCACCCGCCAACTGCTGGAGATACTGCTCGAATACCGTCATCCGGTGTCCATCATTACCAAGAGCGGACTGATCCTGCGGGACACAGACCTGCTGTCGGAGATGGCGGCAATGGGGCTGTGCTCCGTGCGGGTCTCGCTGACGACCCTCGACAACCGACTCAAGGGCCAGCTGGAGCCCAGGGCCACAGCAGCGGCCACGCGGTTACGGGTGCTGCGTGAACTCAGTGCTGCTGGTATCCCCACCGGGGTTCTGACCGCCCCCATCATCCCGTTCATCAATGACCACGAAATGGAATCCATGCTCACCGCAGCGGCGGAAAACGGCGCACAGCGCGCCAGCTGGGTGCTGCTGCGCCTACCCTACGAGGTGACGCCGCTGTTCGAGGACTGGCTGCAGCGTCATTACCCGGACCGGGCAACACACGTCATGAACCGTATCCGCGATCTCAGGGGCGGCAATACCAACAGCAGTGAGTGGGGACAACGGATGACGGGCACGGGCGTTCTGGCAGGACTCTATCGGCAGCGGTTCGAGCGTCAGTGCCGTGCGGTGGGGTTGAACGTGCACGAAGAGGAACCGCTGGACACCGGATTGTTCCGGCGCCCAGGCGGTGAGCAGATGGGGCTGTTCTAGACGTAGAAGTGCAGGTCTTCCTGCGCCTTGAGCAGATCCCGCATCGTGATGGGGTCGTCCCCGAAGAAGAAGACCAGCCCCCAGTGTGTGCCGAAGGCTGACCGGTCCGGTACCGTTTCCTCTTTTGGTTCGACCAGTTCGTGAGACTCGAAGTACGGATGTTCCGTGGTCTCTTTGGGCATTTCCAGCCTGCTGACGACACGATGGCGCGGGTAAACACCAAAGCACCCGGCGTAGCCCCTGGCACCTTCCACTTCTTTCGGGAAGAAGTTTTCCACCTCTTCCCTGGTGCTCTTGGGATCGAACACCAGCATGGACGCCTGATAGGCGCTGAACCCGTAAGCCCGCTCAATCAGTTCGAACGCCTTGAACCCGGGTGGACGATAGGCGATCTCACCAAAGTACATTTCGCCATCGGCGGTCACAAAGTACTCCGGGTGGATCAGGCCGAACTGGATATCGAAGGTCTTGATCAGCTTCTCGATCTGCTTGGTGATCGCGTTGCGCCAGCTTTCCAGCTCCTTGGTGGCGGGCACAAAGACCGAATACCCCAGCGTCACGTACTCAGAGATGTTGAGGAACTGGATCTTACCATCGTGGATCCAGGCCTCGACCGCGAACTCCCAGCCATCCAGGTGGCTTTCCATGAGCAGCGGATACTCTTCGTCCGGTATGTGCTCGATCTCTTCAAGCGTGCGGATCATGCGGTGCCCGAGGCAGCCGGCCTTGTCGAAGGCTTTGACGTGAATCGGGTCATCCGGGTCACCGTCAAGCTTGAGCAGCGTCTGGTTAACGCGCTTCATAAAGCGGACGATGTCGTCCTTTTCGTGGGCTTCCTCGAAAATCCCCACGCGTATACCACCCAGCTGGGCGCGGCGCTTCATCAGCGCCTTGTCCCGGAACAGGATGGACTGACCGTACATGCGCGGGTTGTCCATGAGCACTGAGTTGATCGCACCCGACCACTCAACGGTTTCCTCAAACAGGGGTATGGCGACATCAACCCCTTCTTCTTTCAGCCGCTCGGCAATTTCCAGCGAACGGTCGTTCAGACGCTCAAAATCCCAGGAAATGAATGGAATCTTGTTGGCTTCGCAGAAATCAGCGGCCCACTCGGGGGCGACCACGATGTAGCGCCGATCAAACTTCTGGGCGGCTTTAATGGCGTTGACGCTCCAGCCCAGCAGTGCGATGTAGCCCTTATTCGGGTCTTTGGGTGTTTCCGTTCCGCGTACCGAGTCCAGTGTCGGATCAGTCCAGCCGGAAACATCCCGGGTTGTTGTTGGAACTTGTGATTCGCTTGGCATACATTATTCTCCTTTTGCTTTGCGCAAGAAGCTGACGCCAGGATTGGCAGCGCCAGCATTCGACAAGCAGGCTTATGGGGTCAGCTAACGCCCTTGGGCCCAACTCGTTTGGGCCAATTGCATGGCCCGATTGACTTCATCGGCTGGAATATCGTTCGGTTCGCCCTTCTCAAGAGGGTCGTAGTGAAACACGTACAGTCGTGACGCGAACTCGGCCACCGGCAGCGAGGCTTCACCATAGAGCTCGCCGTGGCCCTGGGTCGAGGTCACAATAGCCTGGCCCCAGTTCTGCCCGCTGTCGTTATTCGGGTTGAAAAAATAGACGCGCATGGTCTTATCTGTATCCAGCGCAAGCCGCTGGATGGTGATCGCGTGCCAGCCGAGAAAGCGCGTGGCACTGTCGGTGACCGCAATACCGGCAGGCTGTGGATTGATGACCGGAATATTGCCGTTGTAGAAGGGGTGGTAAGCCGCGTAAAAGTCGCGGATAAACCCTTCAAAGTCCTTCAGGCCGCCGGTGAACACATCCACCGCTATACGGAATCCGTGACCCACACGATCACCGTGGAATTCGGCGTTGACCCATTTATGCGGGTCCTCTCCGCGCCCGGCGCTGCGACGCCCCATCTCGAAGTAGATGCGATCCAGGTGTGGCACGGTCAGCAGCGACACGGCATCCACATCCACCGGGGGCTCGGCGGCCAGGCCGGCGCCCAGCTCCCGCGACGAAACACTGTTGCCTTCAAAGCGCATCACCACCTCGTCGTCGCGAGCCGCCCAGGCCAGGATCCGAAGCAGTTCCTCCGGCATGCTGTACGCCCACATGGACAGGGCGCGGGTCGACTGGCAGGTGGGATAGTTCCCCTGCCCTACGCCCAGCGGACGTCCAAGCACATTGAGCACGTCGGCAAGCAGAAAACACGCCGGTGAGCGGGCGCTGCCAAAAACCGCCACCATCTTCCGGGCGGCCGCGTCACAGAGGGACAGCCGTATCTGGCGCCACAGGGAGGGGGCTACCGGAGGCGCATAGAGAATACCCCGCTCAAGCATCATGGCCAGGCCATAGGCACACTGGCTGGTCTCGGGAAACACAGCCTCATCAATCAGGGTGTGGATCAATGCCGGGTAGCAGTGAAACGCGTCGGCACCCGTGTAACTCAGGCCCAAAGCTGTCGGAATCAGGGCGTTCCAGCGGCCCCGCAGGTAGCGTATAAACACCGGCATGTAGGCCGACACCAGCCCAGTGCTGTGCATGGCCTGGGCAAAGGCGATGGCCTCCTGCAACAGGGCGGCGTCGTCCATGTCCGCCAGCCGTTCCGAATAGACCTCGAAACCGGGATCTTCACGGCACGCTTCGGTGGGGCTGAACACGGCGTTGATCAGTTGCAGCGCGTCGTCGCCAACCTCACTGCCCAGTGCATCCGGTTTCTGCACGCAAACCGCGATCTGCGTCACCATCTGTTTGACGCCCTCCACCTGGACCGGGCGCTGTTCCAGAATCCGCCAGACTTCAGCCACCAGATGCTCCAGAAGATTCTCGTAGCCCAGGTGCCGGAGCAGGTAGTGATAGAGATTCTGAACCGCGTAACCCAGCTCATTGGGCCGAAGCCGGTCGCTTTCCTGCAGATCGCTGACCACCAGATCCAGATTCATGGCCAGGACCTGGGCGAGAAAGTGGTGGGCGTGTTCCGCCGAAATCGACGGATGGATGTAATCGCCTTTCGCTACCGCCAGAAGCCGAATCTGGCTCAGACTCTCCACCAGCGTTGCGGTGGGTTCGCCGTAACGCACCGTGCGCACGGCCAGTGAGGGCACCAGCGTCTGGGGATAGTCCCAATCACTGCCGCCAAAAAACCCCGCGCTCTCAATGGCGGGCACGCGCTCGTAGAGCGTCTCCAGGCCTCCGGGACTGAACATCAGGGGCTGTGCGGCCTCAATCACCTCGAAAACCGGCGAGACGCCTTCAACGGCATTGACCTCAGCAAGGCGGCTGATGGCCGCGTCGAGTGTCGTCACCAGCGCCTCTGGGGCGCCGTCATACTGCCTTTCGGGTTCATGTTCAGCTCCGTGCACTCCAGGCGCCCCCCTTTTGCCGCCACATTAGGCCAGCCACTGTTAGAATGGGAGTCGCATTACTACCTAGCCCATTGAACCGGCATACAGCGCTCGACTGCAACCGAATGCATCCACTACCCATCGACTCCCACCGTACACGCTTCATGGAAGCCCTGCAGCAGGGCCACGCCGTTGTGACCGCGGACACCGGCTCCGGCAAGTCCACCCGCCTGCCCGTGTGGGCCTGCGAACGGGGAGCCACCCTGGTGATCGAACCCCGGCGGGTAGCCTGCACCGCACTGGCTGGCTTCCTCGCCCGGCAACAGGGGACGGCCCTCGGTGAGGGCATTGGCTACGCCGTTCGGTTTGATGTGCGCTGCAACAGCGACACGCCACTGGTTTTCGCCACCCCCGGCATGGCGCTGCGATGGCTGGGCGAAGGCGGACTGCGGCGATTCCGGACCGTTGTACTGGACGAATTCCACGAACGGCGCTGGGACACCGACCTGCTGCTTGCTCTGCTTCAACACCAGGGCGAGCATCATCTCGTTGTCACGTCAGCGACCTTCGCGGCGGAGGCCGTAGCCCGCCATCTACAGGCGCCATTGATCGAGGCGGAAGGGCGGCGGTTCCCGGTGACCCTCCAGCATGAGGCAAAGGATGAACGCCAGATGCCCGAAAGCCGACATCTGGCGGAACGGATGGCCCGGGCCATCAAGCGGGCGCTCAGTGAGACCCACGGGCCAGTGCTGGCGTTCCTTCCGGGCCGGGGCGAAATCCGTGATACGGAGCAGGCCCTGGTCGATCCCGGCGTCCCGGTACTCACCCTGCACGCCACCGTGGACGCCGAATCCCAGAAAGCGGCACTGGCCGAGGACGGTGGCCAGCGCGTGATCCTGGCCACCAACGTGGCCGAAACCTCCCTGACCATCCCCGGCGTGACCGCCGTGGTGGACTCCGGCCTGGAGAGGCGCACCCACCAGCGCAACGGCCGCACTGTGCTCAGCCTGGCCGCCATCAGCCAGGCCTCAGCGGACCAGCGCAGTGGCCGGGCTGGACGCACCGAAGCAGGTACGGCCATCCGCCTCTGGGGCCGCGGCGCACCGCTGGAGGCCACCACCGCACCGGAAATCCAGCGTGAGGAGCTGACCGAGCTGGTGCTGGCCGCCGGCTGCGCCAACGCCCCCGCTCACTGCCTGAGCTTCCCTGACCCACTGCCGCAGAAAGCCCACAGCAAGGCGCTCGAGCAGCTCCAGCGCATGGGTGCCGTGGATGAAGACGGCGTTGCGACCGACTACGGCCAGCGCCTGTTCCAGCTCCCCATCGACAGTTTCTTCGCGCACCTGATCTCGGCCATGCCGGATGCCGACACCCAGGGCGCCATGGCGGATCTCACGGCCGCACTGAGCACCCGCCCACGCCTGTTCCGCTTCCCGGACAGGGAAGACCAGCGCCGCGCCCTGGGCGACTGGCTGCCCGACCCCTGCGACGCCACCACACTGATCGCTCTGTTGCGGAACCGCCCACCGGCGCCACTGAGCGTGAACAACCAGGCCCGCCAGGAAGCCCGCCAGCTTGCCGGGCGCATTCGGGACGCCCTGGCCCTTCCGGGCATCCCCGATGATCCGGTCAGCAACCCGGACCACCTGCGCCGGGCCATTGCCCGTGCGGCTCCGGAGCTGGTTTTTGTCCGCCGCGAGAAGCGCCGCCAGGCCATGGGCAACGACGCCCGCGAGGTTCTCCCGGATGAGGCCTCCAGGCTGCCGGAAGACGCCGAGGCCGCACTGGTGCTGGACGAGCACAGCACCCCCGGCAAGCGCGGCCACCGCCAGACCATCACCATCGCCACCTGTCTGGCCCCGGTGCCACTGGCCATTCTGGACGAGCTGGACCTGGGCGAGGTCCGCTTCGGGGAGATGCGCCTAGAGGATGGCGAGCCCCGGGTTCGCCGCGAACGCCTTTACGCCAACCGGGTGGTCAGCTCGGAGGATACGACCCCCGCTGGCTCGGAGCTGCGCAACGCCCTCGCCGAACTGATCCTCCAGGGCCAGCTGCTCACCCCTGTTGGCGACAGGGTCCAGGCGGATATCCAGCAGTGGGCACTGTACGTGGCGCTGGGTCATGGGGAAGGCGAGGTTCCGGAATCCGCCCAGCAGTGGCTCTGTCAGCGTCTGCAGGCGCTGGGCGTGGAGGAGCCCGGGGATGAGAGCCTGCTTGAGCCCGGGGACCTCGCCTTTGAGGGCATTCCGGAATGGGAACGCGAAACCTTCGACCGGCGTTACCCCCGCCGGATTTCGCTCGGGGATCTGGTCATGGATGTAACCTATGAACCCACCGCCCGGCGCATCACCCTGGACTACCGCCACGGCCCCCGGAAAACGCCCCCGAAGCGCTGGGAACTGCCCAGTTGGAAGGGCTGGAAGATCCGTTACCGCCGCGCCAGCAAGGTGGTTACGGTACAGTGAACCCGGTTCCACCCCGGCGCCCAGTGTGGAACAATGACGTCTTTCACGAGGAGGGGGTCCGATGGTAAGACACTGGCTGACTTGGCTGTTCTGCCTGCTCATCCTGCTTCCGGCAGGGGCGGGTGCATCACCGCTGACCGAAGGACTCGACACCCGGAACCTGGAACTCGCCTCCGTTCACTCAGCCGTGGTTGACCTGGAGACGGGCTCCCAGATCCATGGCAAACATGCCCAGACCCCGGTTCCCATCGCCTCGATCACCAAGGTGATGACCGCGCTGGTGGTCCTGGAATCCGACGAGCCACTGGATGAATACCTCACCATCCTGGAGCGGGACCGCCCGGCCCCGGTCAACGCCTACTCCCGCATCCGCATCAATTCCGAAGCCACGCGCCGGGATCTGTTGCGCATCGCGCTGATGTCTTCCGAAAACCTGGCGGCCCATCAGCTGGCGCGCCATCACCCCGGCGGCTACGATGCCTTCATCGAGGCAATGAATCGCAAAGCCACTCTGCTCGGCATGAACAACAGCCGGTTCGTGGACCCGGCCGGGCTGTCGTCGAAGAACCAGTCCACGGCCGCGGACCTGACACGGCTGATGCGTGCGGCCTGGAAAAATGAGACCCTGCGCGAGCTGTCAACCACGCGTTATCATACCGTGCACTTCCGCAGCCCGCGCTACCAGCTGCGCTACGGCAACACCAACGTTCTGGTGCACCGCCGGGGCTGGCCGGTGCGCCTGACGAAGACCGGCTACCTGAACGACGCCGGGCGCTGCCTGATGATGGTGACCCGGGTGGATGACCGCCCGGTGGGCATGGTGTTCCTGAATTCCTTTGGGAAACACACCCCGCTGGGCGACGCCGGGCGCGTGCGGCGCTGGATCCGGACGGGCAAAAGCGGCGCCATTGCCGGTGCCGCCAAACGCTATGAACGCAGACAGGTCCAGGCCCTCAGGGCCCGCGAGACCCAGACCGCCGAAAACACCCACAAGAACTCAATGGAGACCGCGCAATGACCGGACTGTCTCTCTCTCTGCATGCCCTTGCCGCCGTGATCTGGGTGGGTGGCATGTTCTTCGCCTATATGGCCATGCGCCCGGCCGTGGTGCGGGTGGTGGATCCCTCCCAGCGCCCGCTGCTGTGGTGCCACGCCCTGTCGCTGTTCTTCCGCTGGGTCTGGGCCGCGGTGGGCATCCTGCTGGTCACCGGTTACGGCCTGATCCACGCCTACGGCGGCATGGGCAGCGTCAACTGGCACATCCACATGATGCACGGGCTCGGCCTGCTGATGATGCTGCTGTTCCTGCACATCTTCTTCGCTCCCTACAAGCGCCTCAAGCAGGCCGTAGACAGTGGCGACATCGAGGAAGGCAAGCGCCGGGTCGGCCAGATCCGCAAGTTCGTGGCCATCAACCTGGTCATCGGCCTGATCGTAGTGGTCATCGCCACCGGCGGGCGCTACTGGTAACGATAGCGGTAGACCCGCGTGGCGTAGAGATCCGGGAGCTCGCTGACCGTCTCGGGCTCACGTCCACGCAGGGCAAAGCAGTGGCTGATCACCCAGCGCACCGACCCCGGATCTCGCTCCAGCCGCTGCTGTACCGCCTGCATGCCCTCTGGCATCAGATAGCACAGAAGCACCTCGACGCCCTCAAGATCAGCCTGCCGGAAATCCCGCCTGTAAAACACAAGATTATCCAGCCGCATCAGCCGCGCCAGTAATACGGACACAAGCCAGGGAAAGAACGACACCTCGTAGCCGACCACCCGGGTCCGCGGGAAGCGCCGTGCAAAGTGGATGGCAAGCGTGCCCCAGCCCGACCCCATGTCCACGATGGCGCCGTCTGGCTGCTCAGGGACCAGTTCCAGCATCGCTTTCGGTGCCCGGCCCAGACTGGGCATCGGCGGCATGCCCGTGCGAAGGGTCGACCACAGGATGGACGCCCCCACCACCAGCACCACGGCAAGCACCACCAGAGCCGCTATCTCCACGGAACGGCCGCTCCCCGCTTCATATAAAGCTCAGCACTCATCCGGATTCCGACTCCCGCCAGTTTTCGGCCACATCCTGCCCCCGACCCTCATTCACCGGCAGCACTGTCACCATGGCCAGCACGAACAGCACCAGGCAGAACAGAATGGCATCCGCCAGTCCCAGCGCCCACTGGATCAGCCCCAGACCCAGGATACCGACAATGGCCGCCAGCTTGGAGGCGGTACCCCAGAAACCGAAGAACTCCGCCGCCTTGCCCGTGGGCGTGAGCACGCCCACCAGTGCCCTGCCGGCGGACTGGGCCGAGCCCAGGCTGAGCCCGGCCAGAACTCCGGCCACCAGGAACACCTCCTGGGCCTCGAAGCTCAGTCCGGCCAACCGCTCAAGCAGCAGGGTCATGTTGGGGGTCTGCCAGATGGCCAGTATGGCCACCACCCAGAGCCAGAGCGTGATGAGGTAGGTCCGGCGCGCGCCCCAGTGGCCCTGGAGCCAGCCGAACAGCAGCGCGCCAATGGCGGCGGTGATCTGGACGGTGATGAACATCAGCGTACGCGTGGCCTCGTCCCAGCCGATCACCTGGGAGCCGTAGATGAACGAGAAGCTGACGATGATGTAGATCCCGGCCATTGAGAAGAAGATCGAGACCAGCAGCCAGCGCAGGTCCCCGAACTGGTTCACCACCCGCGCTGTGGCCAGAAGGCGGTTGATGCCCAGCCGGGTCAGCGACCAGCCCTCGGGCACCACACGGGCGTCGCCGCGCTCGCGCACCCAGAGGAAGGTGGGAATCGCCGCGATCAGGAAGAACACCGCCGCAAAGGGCCCGACCCAGCGGATGGTGTCGTAGTTTTCCGCCGTAACCTCCCCCAGAAAGGCGAGAGTAAAGGCCGTCGCCACCAGCCCGCCGATGTAGCCCAGACTCCACCCCAGCCCCGAGATCCAGCCCAGTGCCTCGCGCGGGCCCAGATCCGGCAGGAAACTCGAGATGAAGCCCTCGCCGATGGCGTAGGCGAAATTGGAGATGATGATCAGCACCATGGCGATGGTGATCCAGCCCGGTTCCACGAAGTACAGCAGGCCGGTCGCCACCACGGTCACAAGGTAGCTGGCAAACAGGAAGCGCTTGCGTGAACGGGTGTAATCCATGACGGCGCCGCAGACCGGATTGGCTACCACCACCAGCCCATAGCTGACTGCCAGCGCCAGGCTCCAGAGGAAGTTCCCCAACCGGTAGTCAGGGCCGTCGCCGACGATCACACGGGTGAACAGGTCCCCGAACACCACTGTGATGATCAGCAGCGTGTAGGCCTGGTTGGCGAAGTCGAACATCGCCCAGCCGAAGATCTCACGGCGCGGGGCGCGGGTCTGTGCGTCCATCAGGGTGCCTGGAAGGTCAGCGAAACACTGGCGTGAATGGTACGTCCCGGGGCGGGTTCATAGAAAGCGCCTCGATTCGCATGATCCCGTTCAGTGACGTTCACGGGCCTTTGCAAGCGCCGTCTGCCCGGCATTACGAACCTGCCGCCAGAGATAACGCCAGGTCTCGTCCCGCCGGCGCTCGCGCAGGCACCTCAGAAGCCGGATCCGCCGGGCCTCGTCCAGCTGGCCCTCCATGAGCCCCACCAGCCCCGGGGTCACGTTGAAAGGCGCGTCACCGCTGAGACTGACGCCCACCCGGTGCCGGGCGTCGAACTCAAGCTCGCCACCCACCGCCTCCACGGCGGCGACAATGTTGCGGGCCTTGGGCGTCGCCGGTTCGGCCAGCGTATAGGGCGGCGCCCATTCACGGGCAGGACGGACCGCGTCCACCCCTGTCACCACGCCGATCAGCGGCGGTGGGCGCCGGGAGGGATCCTCACGGAACCAGTCGCGTATGCGCTCCAGTACCGCCCGCTCACCCTCACGGTCGGCGCGCAGTGCCGGCGTCACCCACAACACCAGATCCGCCCCCAGTACCTCGCGGCGCAGGGTTGCGGTATCAAGGGCCTCGCCTTCCACTCCCGGGGTGTCAATCAGCAGCACCTCATCGCCGTCACTGCTGCCCCAGCTGTAGGCCTCAATGGCGCCGGTGGTTCCAGCAGCGCTGTCCACCGCCGCCACCGGTTCGCCCTCCAGCGCGTTGACCAGGCTGGAGCGGCCACTATTGGCGCGACCCAGCAGAAGGATCCTCAGCGGTTCCGACGATTCCGGGCGGCCTTCACTCTCCTGCTGCTGCAGCTGAGAGGCCCGCGTCACCGATTCCACGGGTGTTTCCGACGCCAGCAGCAAACGGCCGCTGTAGAGCTCGATGGCGTAATAGCCCACCTTGCGGATGTATTCACGCAACAACCAGGTCTGGACCTGCTCCGAACCGTAACCCAGTACCCGGTTGCCCAGATCACGACGCAGTTCGCGGAACACCACACTGGTCGGGTCCACCGCCGCATGCCCCAGCCGATACAGTCCCTCCAGGCGCACCGCCGTATCCCGCCAGCGTCGCAGCCTGGCCATGCTGCCCAGGGTCAGCCGATGGCTGAGCGGCACGTGATCGACAATGTCCGCCCGCAGCTCGCGGCTGGCCCGCTCAATGATCAGCAGCATGTGCGGAACGGTCAGCTCCAACAGGGGGCGTTCGCGGTGCGGATGGTAATGGCGGGCCACATCCTCCACGGTATCTCGGCCCAGTCGGAAGAGTCCGGTGGCGTCGCTGAGCGGATACTGTTCCGGTGTAGCCTCGCTGGCGCGAGCCTCAACGTGCTGCCAGGCCTCATGGGAGTCCGGAGGCCAGTGGGCTTCGGGGCCCGTGGCGGGCGGCAGCTGGCTGCGGCTGTACAGCCTCGAGAGCCAGTGCAGTCCATACCCGAGGAAGCCACAGCCCGCCGTAACCAGGAACCAGACCAGAAGCTGGCCGGAATGCCATAGCCAGACCACGCCCAGGGCGGGCAGCACAAAAAATGGCAGGAAGGCGATCAGTACGGCCAACAGCCGCAGGTAACCGAACTCACGCAGCAGGGCCCTCATTCGCTACCCCTGTCATGGCCCAGATGAAGGCCCTGCTCGAACGCTTCGCGGTACAGACGCCGGATGGCATCCGCCTCGACCGGCATGCCATCCGCCGTGCGGGCCAGATAGAAATCCGCCGCCTTGCCCAGCGCATAGGTGACCGCAGCGGCACTGGAGGCGCCCCAGGCAGCCCCCAGTGTCTGGCCCCAGCCCGGCACCACCTTGACCAGGCTGCGCCCGGCCCAGCGCAACCCATAGCCGGCGAGCACTCCTACCCCCAGCAGACCGAAGAACTCGGAGCTGCGCCGCATGTCCCAGGGCTGCTGATAGATCCGGCCAAGGGCGTGCAGCATCCGCACCTGCAGCGCCGGCAGCAGCGCGGCATCGATCAGCGGCAGGGCACCGGCGCCGGCAGCCGCCAGACTGTAGCCGGTGATCTGCGGGTGGGCAGCCCGACTGAACAGATCCCGCAGACCCGGATCCTGCTGCAGCCTTGCCCGAAGCTCAAAAGTGGCGGTCTCCTCAATCGACCGCCACAGGCCTTCCAGCCCGTAATCCGCCACGGCGAAGCCATCTTCCTCCAGGGTGAGATCCACAGCCACCGACACCACCGGGGCGTGCCCGGGAAGCGCTTCAGCCAGCTCCCGGCGCTCAGCCAGCGCCCGACGAAGATCCGAGGGCACTGTCTCCGGCAGTGGCTCAGCCTCAAAGGGCCACGGCATGACATGGTCCGAGCCAGGCGGGTACAGCTCGTGGAGGGACGTGTGCACCAGCACCACAGGCCACTCCGGGTGGCGCCTGCGCACGGTCTCCAGAGCATCCAGAACCGCCCCCTGATCCGGATCGGCGATTTTCATCACCGCCATCACCAGATGGGACTGGGATTCGCAGAAGGCCAGGTCCTCGCCCGCATCATAGGTCACCTCGCCCAGCCCACGGGTGTCCAGAAAGCGCACCACAGGCGCCTGCTCCGGAAAATCGTAGAAGGAAGCGGTGCGGGTACAGGCCTGGAAGCCGTTGCCGATGGTGGCCCGTGGACTGCCGGTCAGCGCCCGGATGACAGAGGTCTTGCCGGACTGCGCCTTACCCAGAAGCCAGACCACGGGAGGGGGCTGCTGCTCCCGTGCCTGGGCCAGGGCAGCGGTCAGCCGTTCATCATCCACCCCCGGACGCAGCAGGGCTTCCCGCAGAGCGCCCAGTGACGGCAGGGACCAGGGAGTTGAACGTCTCATGTAAACCACCTTACCGGCTCAGCGCCGGCAAGTCAGCAGGGGGATCAGAGGCGTGGCTCGTCCTGGTCCGCGGCATCACTGCGCAGGCCATGGGTGCGGGTATCGTAGTTCTCGCGCAGCTCATCCTTGATGGTGCCGTCCCAGAGGGGCACGCCAATGATATAGCCCGCGCGCCCGATGGCGTGGGCGGCAATGGGCGTCGTTGCCATGATGAACAGGACAATCGCCAGCCCCCTCGCGAGCGCCAGCCATTCGGCGAAACCAATCACCACGCCCACCATGATCAGCATGGCTCCCATGGCGCCGGCCTTGGTGGAGGAGTGCATGCGCGTGGGCAGGTCTGGCAGGCGCAGGATACCCAGTGCCGCCAGCAGCATGAAGGCTGCGCCACTGATCAGGAATACGGCAATGATCAGGTCCATCATTCGCGAGGTCCTCCCCGCTCAATGAAGCGTGCAAAGCCGATGGACGCCAGAAAGGCCACCAGCGCCACCACGATCGCCACATCCAGGAAACTGAGCACACCAGTATCCAGCGCGTGCACGCCAATGATGCCAACGACCATGGAGCTGATCAGCTCGATCGCCACCACCCGGTCCGGCAGGGAGGGCCCCTTACCCAGCCGGATGGCGGCCATCAGCATGGCCAGCGCCAGCATCGAGTAAACCAGTGTCAGCACAAAGCTGTTCATCGTATCGAGTCCCCGCAGCCGATCACGTTAGCGCAGCACACGCAGGATCCGACGCTCCAGCTCGTGCAGGCTGTCGCGCAGTTCCTGTTCGTCGGCCATGAACATGGCATGGATGTAGAGCACTTTACGGTCGTCCGAAACGTCCAGACTCAGCGTGCCCGGTGTCAGCGAGATCAGGTTCGCCACAAGCGTGATCTCGATGTCGCTCTCCGCCTCCAGGCGCATGGCGATAACGCCCGGTTTCATGTACCACACCGGGGTGATGACGTCATAGGCCACCCGCACATTGGCCACAAACAGCTCCTTCAGGAAGAACAAGGCAAAGGCCATGAATCGGGGCACCCTCTGGGAGTAGCCATGGAGCACCGGTATGTGGCGCTGCATGACGGCAAGCGCGAGATAACCGAAAACAAAGCCCGCCAGCAGATTGCCCCCGGAAAAACTGCCGGTCAGAGCCACCCACAGCAGTGCCAGGATCACATTCCAGAAAAAGGCAATCATGGGCGCGCCTCCAGTACCGCCCGGATATAGCGATCCGGGTTCAGAAGCTGATCCGCCGCTGTCTCCGCCAGCGCATAGATGGGTTCACCGTTAAGGCCGATGAACACGGTACAGGCGGCCAGCCCGGCAATGGCGGTATACATCCAGCCCAGTCCGACGGTACTGCCCTGCCCGGCCGGCTCCCCGGATTCCGTATCCGGAGCCGCCTTCCAGAAAACCTCCGCCCAGATCTTGGTCATCGAATACAGTGTCAGGAGCCCCACCAGCAGGGCCACGGCGGTCACCCCCCACGCCTCCGCCTCGACGCCGGCACGGATGACAATGAACTTGGCGAAGAATCCGGAAAGCGGCGGCATCCCCGCCAGCGAGAAGGCCGGAATCAGGAACAGCACCGACAGCATCGGCCGACTGCGGAAGAACCCGCCCAGGTCCTTCAGCTCATGGGTGCCTGCGATCCGGTAGGTCACACCACTGACCAGGAAGAGCGTGGTCTTAACAATGATGTGGTGCATGATGTAGAAGACCCCGCCGATGATCGCCAGCGGCGTATACAGCGCCAGCCCCAGGATCATGTACCCGATCTGGCTGACGATGTGGAACGAAAGGATCCGCCGGAACTCGTACTGGGCCGCCGCGCCCAGTACGCCGGACAGCATGGTCAGCCCCGCCACCCAGACCAGGATCTCATGGGTGTAGGCCACGTCATGGTCGAAGACAATGGTGAACATCCGGAACAGCGCATAGACCCCGACCTTGGTCAGCAGCCCGGCGAAGAGCGCGGATACCCCTACCAGTGGCGTGTGATAGGACGCCGGCAGCCAGAAGAACAGCGGGAAGGCTGAGGCCTTGATGCCGAAGGCCACCATGAACATCACCGCCACCACATTGATCATGGCGGTGTTCTCCACCTGGTCGATCTTCTGGGCGATGTCAGCCATGTTCAGGGTGCCGAGCAGCCCGTAGAGGATGCCCACCGCCGAGAGGAAGATCGCCGAGGAGAACAGGTTCAGGGTCACGTACTTGATCGCCCCCTCCATCTGCGCCCGCTCACCCCCGAGGGTCAGAAGCGCGAAGGAGGCGATCAGCATCACCTCGAACCAGACGTAGAGGTTGAATATGTCACCGGTTACAAAGGAGCCGGCCACGCCTGCCAGAAGCAGGTGCATCAGCGGGTAGTAGCCGAAATGCTCATGGCGCTCGGGGGTGTCGCCCATGGAAAACAGCGCGATCGCCAGGCCCGTTATGCCGGTGAGCACCACCATGATGGCTCCCAGCATATCCACGGCGAGGGTGATGCCCAGCGGTGCGGCCCAGCCGCCCATATGCAGCACCACCATACCCTCCGCATGCACCACCTGGAACAGGCGTATGGCCACCGCCAGCAGCACCAGGGTTCCCACCAGCCCCAGCACACGCTGGGCGATACGGTAGCGCCACAGCGCCAGCGACAGGGCTCCGAAGAACAGTGGAACCAGAATGGGAGCAACAGCCAGCGACATCAGGTATCGGTATCCTTCATCCGGTCCAGGTCATCCGTACCGACCACCTCATAGGCTCGGTGGATAAGCACTACAGAGAACGCCAGCACACCGAAAGCGATGACGATCGCCGTCAGGATCAGCGCCTGTGGCAACGGGTCGGCAACGGCCGAGGCCGGCACCTCGGCGCCCTCGGGAACCAGAGGCGGCGCCCCCTGGCGCATTCCGGCCACGGTAAAAATCAGCAAATTGGCCGCATTGCTCAGCAGCATCAGGCCGATCACCAGCTTGACGATGGACCGGCGCAGCATCATGTACACTGCGGCAGCGAACATCGCGCCCACGATATAGGCCATCAGTGTTTCCATCAGCAGCCTCCACACTCAGGCATCGGATTCCTCCGATTCGGAAAGGCCCACCACCATGGTGAGAATGGAACCGATTACGGTCAGATAGACGCCGACATCGAAAATCAGCGGCGTCGAGAACTTGTAGTAGTCGCCTCCGGGCAGCGGAATCTGCCACCACTGCGCGGTCATGGCCGGCTGGCCCAGAATCAGCGAGGGCAGTATCGAGGCCAGGCCGATGAGCAGCCCGACGCCCAGAAAATCACGCGGATCCACCCGCAGCAGCTCGCGTGTGGCGCTGACGCCATAAGAGAAGAGGAACAGCACCACGGCCCCGGAAGCCACCAGCCCGGCAATGAACCCACCACCGGGCTCGTCGTGGCCACGCAGAAGCAGAAAAACCGAGAACAGCAACTGCATAGGCACCAGCAACAGCGCCGCTGTTCGAAGAATCAGTGTATTGGCTTCCCTCATGCTGTCTGATCCTCCGCCTTGAGCCGGATCATGGAGTAGACACCAACGGCCGCCAGGGCCAGCACAAACATTTCACCCAGGGTATCCAGGGCCCGGAAGTCCACCAGGATCACATTGACAATGTTGCGGCCGTGGCCATCCGAGACACTGCGGGCCACGTGCTCGGCCGAGATGGGTTCAAAGAACTGGACTTCGGTAGCCGCCAGGATCAGTACCGTCATGAGCGCGCCCACCATCACGGCCACGATGATGTCGCGCCAGCGCTCCAGGGGCGAGGACATGCGCGTGAACCCGGGCAGCCGGAACAGCACCAGCACCAGCAGGATCACCGTGAGGGTCTCAACCAGGATCTGGGTGATGCCCAGATCCGGAGCGCTGAAAAGGATGAAAATGAGCGCCACCGCAAAGCCGACGATGCTCATGGCGGCCACGGACCCGAGCCGCGATACCGTCCCCGTGGCGAAAAAGGCCGACACAATCATCAGCAGGGCGATGCCCGCGGCAAAGCCGGAATCCGGAACCGGCAGCCGCAGCGGCACCCCGTACTGGGTGATGAGCGTGAAGCCGGTGATGCCGACTGTGGTCAGCGCCAGCGTGATCATGTAGTTGCCCATGGTGCCGTTCTGCAGCACCCGCGTCTGCCAGGTCGCGATGCGGGTCAGCCATTCCATGATCCGGAAGTAGCCCGCCTCGGGGCCAAAGCGCCCCAGCCCCTCACGCAGAACATCCAGCTGTGGCTGAAGGCGGGACCAGAAGCGCAGTATCAACCCTGCCACCACCAGACAGCCCAGAGAGAGGATCAGCGGCATGTTGATGCCGTGCCAGAGGGCCAGATGCACTTTCTCCGCTGCCCCGCCCAGGGAGGCAACCACTGGCGCCACCAGGGTCTGCTCCGGAATGAACAGGGCCACACCGAACAGCAGCGACAGCCCCGCCAGCACCACCGGCCCCGCCAGCATGGAAACCGGCGCTTCATGGGGGTGTTTCGGGGTTTCCAGGCGCTTCCCGTAGAAGGGTTTGATGGCGATGATGCCTGCCGCCACCATCACACCGATTCCGGCCCCGAAGGCCAGCACCGGCAGCAGCATCTGCCAGGCAGGCGCATCCAGCACCGCCTCGAACATCAGCTCCTTGCCTACGAACCCAAGCAGTGGCGGCAGCCCGGCCAGCGACAGCGCCGCCACCGCCGCCGCCACCGAAGTCACCGGCATCAGCGACGCCAGGCCGCCCATTTCCGCCACATCCTTGGTGCCGGTCTCGTGGTCGAGAATGCCGGCGATCATGAAGAGTGCGCCCTTGTACAGCGAATGCGCCACCAGGAAGGTTGCGAACGCAACCAAGGCATAGTGGGTGCCGATGCCGATCAGCATCACCAGAGTACCCAGCGCCATGATGGTGGAATAGGCCAGAACCTTCTTCGCCCCGGTATGGGTGATGGCCATGAAGGCACCGGTGAACATGGTCAGGCCCCCGAAGAAACTGAGCAGCAGTGTCCACAGCTCCGCCTCACCCAGCGCCGGGTTCAGCCGCGCCAGCAGATAGACGCCGGCCTTGACCATGGTCGCCGAGTGCAGGAAGGCCGATACCGGAGTGGGGGCGGCCATGGCGTTGGGCAGCCAGAAATGGAACGGCACCTGGGCCGACTTGGTGAAGGCCCCGGCCAGGATGCACAGCAACATGGGCACGGCCCATTCGTGCCCGAGCAGGTCCGCATCCGAGGCGAGCACGTCGTTCAGTGAGTACGACCCGGCCATGGTGCCCAGCATGATGAGACCGGCCATCAATGCCAGCCCCCCCGCCACCGTCACGAACAGGCCCTGGAGGGCGCTGGCCCTGGCCTTGACGTCCTCGTGCTCAAAACCGATGAGCAGGTAGGAGGTGATGCTGGTCAGCTCCCAGAACACGAAAAGCGTGACCAGGTTGTCCGAAAGCACCACCCCGAGCATCGAGGCCATGAAACTGAGCATGACCACGTAGAAGCGGCCCAGATAGGGATGGCCTTTCAGGTAACCGCCGGCATAGATGAGGATGAAGGTACCGATGCCGCTGATCAGCAGTGCGAACATCAGTGACAGGCCATCGATCAGGAAATCCAGGTTGATCTCCATGGCCGGAAACCACGGATAGCGCACCACCTGCGCCCCGTTGGCCATGACCTCCGGAAGCAGCCAGGCAAACCACACGAAAAGCGTCGCCGGCAGCAGTGCGAACACCCACCCACACCGGTCACCCGCTACCCTGCAGATCAGGGGGGCAAACAGAGCCAGGATGAATCCGGAGAGAACGGCAAGCAGCATCAGCGCGGGGTGCTCCAAGGGCTGGACATTGCGAAGGAGGATACCGGAGCGCGTTGATCGATAGCAAGAAACGCCGGTTCGGTGCAGCCCATCACATCATCGTGGAATGTACTGCGCCACAATGCGGCGTTCACCTGAAGTCCGAACTGACCCGGAGGTTCCATGGTCACACCCAAACGCCTGCTGATGGCAGCCACTGTGCTGACGGCGGTAGCCACAGCGCCGCCTCTCGGTGCCCAGGAGAAACCGGACTGGCAGGCCCTGGACCGGGTCATGGCGGACGGTCTGGACAGCGCCCAGACATGGCGCCAGCGCTGGAGCCTGTTCTTTGCCGGTTCCGCTGTGTTCAGCGCTCTCTCCAGTGCCGGCGCCGACACGGACGCGGATGAGTACGACGGACGTGTCCGCGCCATCACCTCAACCCTTGGGCTGCTGGATACCATCATCAAGGCACCGCCCCACCTGTCGGCCTACCGCAGGCACCATGCCATTGACCGCGATGCCCCCGGCGCACTGGCTGACGCCCGCCGTAATGCCAGGGCACTGGCCCAGGCCGAGCAGAGCCGCACGGGCTGGCGCGGGCGCCTGGGCTCGCTGATCGTCAATGGCGGCGCCTATCACGCCATTGCCGAGGAGGATGGCCGCCATGATGACGCGCTGCAGGTGGCTCTGACCGGGATGCTGGTCAACGAAATCAAGCTCTGGACCTTCCCACGGACCATGAGCGAATCCAGTGTGATCGGTATCGGGCAGGCGGCGGTGGAAGTGGAAACGGATGTCTACCTGACGGCCAACGGCATCGGCGCCCATCTGCGCTTCTAGGAAGTTAGAGCTCCGTTACCCCAAGGCCGCGCCCGGCGGCCCATGAGCCGATGGCCTCCCGGGCTGTCGCCGGCACCGACACCCGCACTGAAACGCCCTGCCCATATTCAATGGCCGCCAGCTCGCCGCCCAGCCGCTCCAGTTCCAGCCGCAAAGGCTGCTCATCCGCAAAGCCGATCTCCAGCTGAAGGCTCACCCGCGGCTCCCGATGGTCGACTTCCAGCGACGACAGAACCGCCTCGGCCGCGCCTGCGTAAGCACGCACTAGGCCGCCCGCACCCAGCTTCACGCCCCCGAAATAACGGATCACGACCACTGCCACATCCCCGATCCCCTTGTGCTCAATGACATTGAGAATGGGCCGACCCGCCGTGCCCGACGGCTCCCCATCGTCATTCATGGCGGCACTGGTGGCCCTCCCGGGCGCGCCGGTCACGTAGGCCCAGCAGTGATGGCGCGCCTCGGGATGGTCCAGACGCGCCCGCTCAACCAGTGCCAGCGCCTCCTCCCGGCTGGCGGCCGGGGCCGCCCTTGCGATGAAGCGGCTCTTGCGGACCTGCGTTTCCGCCTCGGCTTCGCGGGCCGGAACCGGCCAGGTAACACCGCTGGTTTGTGCATCGGTCATGGGGCGCAGTATCCTCTGCCTTTCATCAATCGGGGAAGGGTCCACACCATGCAGGCACGCCTCGAACAGCGCAGCTTCCTGTTCCTGCTGCTCATTGTCACCGCGCTTTTCCTGTACCTGATGCAGCCGTTCTTCGGCGCCATCTTCTGGGCCTGCGCCATTGCCATCATCTTCTTCCCGGCGCAGCGGTATTTTACACGGCTGTGGGGAGAACGGCCGAATCTGACGGCACTGGCCACGCTCGCGTTCTGCCTGACCATCGTGATCCTGCCGACACTCTTTGTGGCCGCCTCCTTTGTGTTCGAGGGGGTCAACCTGTACCAGCAGATCCAGGCCGGGGAAATCGACCCACGGGCCTTTATCGACCGCATTGGCGAGACGGTCCCCTTCGTGGGCACGGCCCTTGAATCCTTCGGCGTGGATATCGAATCGCTGCGCGAGCGCGCAGTCAACGCGGTCATGCAGGGCGGACAGTTCTTTGCCCAGTCGGCACTGAACATCGGGCAGAACACCGCCCGCTTTTTCATCCACTTCGGGGTGATGCTCTATCTGGCCTTCTTCCTGCTGCGCGATGGCAGCTACCTGCGCAACCTCATCGGCCAGGCGGTGCCGCTGAGCCGGGAGCGCGAGCAGTTGCTGCTTGGCAAGTTCGCGGAGGTGACCCGCGCCACCATCAAGGGCAACGTGGTCATCGCCGCGATCCAGGGCCTGCTCGGCGGCTTCATCTTCTGGGCTCTGGCGCTGCCGGCAGCGGTGCTTTGGGGCGTGGTCATGGGTGTTCTGTCGCTGATTCCGGCAGTGGGTGCCGGCCTGATCTGGGTACCGGCGGCCATCTACCTGTTCGCCATCGGCAACTGGATCCAATCGGTTGTGCTGGTGCTGTTCGGAACCGTGGTCATCGGGTTGATCGACAACCTGCTGCGGCCCGTCCTGGTCGGGCGCGACACCAAGCTTCCGGACTATATGGTGCTGCTCTCAACCCTCGGCGGGCTGATCCTCTTCGGGATCAACGGCTTCGTGATCGGCCCCCTCATCGCGGCCCTGTTCACCGCCTTCTGGGGTATTTTCATCCGTGATTTCAAACATACCGACAATCAGGAGGCATGAGGCCTGTACACACACACCTGATCCCGCCCTCCGGACTTGGCGCGATACAGCGCCCCGTCCGCCTCGGCCAGAAGCTGCTCAGGCGTGACGGCCTCGGCATCGCGCCGGATGGTGACGCCACCACTGAGCGTCATCCGCAGTGTGACCCCGTCGTAGGAAACCGACGCTGCGGCCACCTCCTGACGGATCCGCTCCAGAACCCGCATCGCGCCCTCCTCATCCGTCTCGGGCAGGATCATGGCGAACTCCTCGCCGCCATACCGGGCCGCCGTGTCCTGGGGTGAGCGCAGATTGGCGTGAATGATCTCGCCCACCATCTTCAGGCACTCATCCCCGGTCTGGTGGCCGTAGGTATCGTTAACCGGCTTGAAGTGATCGATGTCCAGCATGGCCACGGCCATGGACCGCCCGGTGCGCCGTGCCCGTTCCACCTCCTGGCGCAGCTGAGCATCCAGAAAACGGCGGTTGCGCAGCCCTGTCAGCCCATCGGTGACACTCAGCTCGTTCAGCCTCTGGTTGAGTTCCTCCAGCTCCTGGGTGCGTTCCCTGACCCGATCCTCCAACTCCCGGTTGAGTCGCCGCGCCGTCTCCAGGGTTTCGGACTGGGCCTGATAGCGGAGCTGACGCTCTACGTTGATCCGCTGGGCCAGCGCGAACGAAAGCAGTACCACCTCGATGATGGAGCCGAGCTGGGCGGCGTGATCGGTGAAGAAGTTCGACGGCAGTACTCCGCCCTTGGAAAGGGCCAGGATAGCGCCTCCGGCCAGCACGAAAGACCAGGCCATGACGTAATACTTGGCAGTGATCTGGCCCCGATACCAGGCATAGACACCCCCTGCGAAAGCCATAATACAGCCGAGCACCACCAGGGGAATCAGAACCGAAATCAGCACGAAATAGCTGAGAAAGAACGACAGGACCGCACAGATACCGCTGACAATGATCACCAGCAGGGCAAACCCATTCAGGCCGGTTGAAAGGCGGCTGAGTTCCAGAAAGCGCCGTGTGAACAGGCCGGCAAAGCCGAGAGCACCGCAGATGAAGATCAGGATTGCCTGATCATTCCACTCCGTCGCCCCCGGCCAGAGATAGCGGAAGCCATAGCCGGTCAGCGACGCCATCAGAAGCGCGATGCTGAACACGAAACCGACGTAGTACAGGTAGTTGCGTTCACCCAGAGCGAAGAACAGAAGAAGGTTGTAGACGCCGATCACCAGAAAGGCGCCAAAGTAGATGCCCTGGAGAGTGTTGGCACTGATGTCATGACTGCGGAAGGTTTCGCGGTCCCAGAGCGTCACGGGCACCTGGACGGAACTGTCGGTACGAACGCGAACGTAGACATCCAGCGTTTCCTTCGGCGCCCACTCAAGGGGCACTACGAAAAAACGGTGATCCACGGGACGCTGGCTGTAGGGGTAATCATGCCCCAGCTGCCAGGAATTGCGCAGTTGGCCCTCGGCCAGCGCATACACCCTCACATCGCCCAGCACCGGGTAGCCAATGGAGAGAAACCGCTCCAGGTCCGTCGTGCCGTCATTGGCAAGACGGACCCGAAGCCACCAGGCGGAATCAGAATAGCCGCGATTGAAGGTGTGGCCGTCGAGGTGTCGCCAGTCATTGCGCCCGCGCACGTCCTTCAGGTCCTGACTGCCCCCCGGATCCTCCAGGAACTGGAGTTCATTCTCGAGCGGCAGCCGGTGATGCTCGCGGATATCCGGGCTCCCGCTGGCGGGAGCAGCCATGATGGCGCACACCGCCAGGACAAGCAGCGCCACAATGTTGGTCAGACGGATTCCATGCACGGTCAGCATGCATAAAGCCTAAACCAGATTGTGGCGCGATTCACACCCGGCTTTGTGGCATTAACGTCACTGATCAGTTGACCTTCGGGTCAAGCTCACCACTGTCGTAACGGCTGACCATATCCTCAAGCTTGATCGGTGTGATCTTGCTGGCGTTGCCCGCCGTGCCGAAGGCTTCATAGCGCTTCACGCAGACGTCATACATGCCGGCCAGCGCTTCCTTCATGAACTTACGCGGATCAAACTCCGCCGGGTTCTGGGCCAGGAAGCGGCGTACGGAACCGGTTGCGGCCAGGCGCAGGTCGGTGTCGACGTTCACCTTGCGCACACCGTGGCGGATGCCCTCGGCGATCTCCTCGACCGGCACACCATAGGTCTCCGGGATCTCGCCCCCGTACTCGTTGATGATATCGAGCCACTCCTGGGGTACGGAGGAGGAACCGTGCATCACCAGATGGGTATCCGGAATGCGGGCGTGGATCTCCTTGATCCGGTCAATGGCGAGGATGTCGCCCGTCGGCGGACGGGTGAACTTGTAGGCCCCGTGGCTGGTGCCGATGGCGATGGCCAGGGCATCGCAGTAAGTATCCTTGACGAACTGCGCCGCCTCTTCCGGATCCGTCAGCATCTGGTCATGGCTGAGCTTACCGGCCGCGCCCACACCGTCTTCCTCGCCGGCTTCACCGGATTCCAGTGACCCCAGGCAGCCCAGCTCACCTTCCACGGACACGCCGCAGGCATGGGCCATCTCGACGGTCTTACGGGTTACGCCCATGTTGTAGTCGTAATCCATGGGCGTCTTGCCGTCCTCGCCCAGAGAGCCGTCCATCATCACGGACGTGAAACCAAGCTGGATGGCACGCTGGCACACCGCCGGACTGGAACCGTGGTCCTGGTGCACCGCGATCGGGATATGCGGCCATTCCTCGGCCGCCGCTTCCATCAGCCGGCGCAGGAAAGGTGCGCCCGCGTACTTGCGCGCACCGGCCGAGGCCTGAACGATCACCGGGCTGTCCGTCTTGTTCGCCGCCATCATGATGGCGCGCATCTGCTCAAGGTTATTCACGTTGAACGCTGGAACGCCATAGCCGTGCTCGGCGGCATGGTCGAGCAGCTGTCGCATGGAAATCAGTGCCATGTCGGCCTCTCCTTAATATCAGGTCTGGTAGCGGCGCTCAGGCGCCGCGCTCCTCGAGTACGGCAACGGCCGGCAGCGTCTTGCCCTCTACGAACTCCAGGAAGGCGCCACCGCCGGTCGAAATATAGGAAATCCGGTCGCTGAGACCGAATTCGTCGATTGCGGATACGGTATCACCCCCACCCGCCAGAGAAAACGCATCGCTGCTGGCGATGGCATCGCCGAGCTTGCGGGTGCCATGGGAGAACGCCTCAATCTCGAACACACCCACCGGGCCGTTCCAGATGATGGTCTTCGCCCCCTTGAGCTCCTCGGCCAGGGCCGCGGACGTTTCCGGGCCAATGTCGAGGATCATGTCATCATCGGACACATCCTCCACCTTCTTGGTGGTGGCCTGCGCGCTCTCGGAGACCTCACTGGCCACGACCACGTCGGTGGGCTGGGCAATCTCGACCTTCTCCATCAGCGCCCGGGCCTCATCCAGCATGTCATGCTCACACAGCGACTTACCCACCGGCTTACCACTGGCCGCCAGGAAGGTATTGGTAATGCCACCGCCGACGATCAGTTTATCCACCACCTTCGACAGCTGCTCCAGCACCGTCAGCTTGGTGGACACCTTGGAACCACCCACGATCGCCACCACCGGCTTCTGCGGATGCTCAAGCGCCTTGGTCAGCGCATCCAGCTCCCCCGCCAGCAACGGCCCGGCGCAGGCCTCCGGCGCAAACTTCGCCACACCATGAGTCGACGCCTGCGCCCGATGCGCGGTGCCAAAAGCATCCATTACGAACACATCGCATAGCTCTGCGTACTTCTTCGCGAGCGCCTCATCGTCCTTCTTCTCACCCTGGTTGAAGCGCACGTTCTCACACAGAACCACTTCCCCCTCGGCCACATCCACGCCATCGAGGTAGTCATCCAGAACACGCACCTCCTGACCCAGCAGCTCACCCAGCCGCTTCGCCACTGGCTTGAGCGAATCCTCCTCCGAGTAAACGCCCTCCTCCGGACGCCCCAGATGCGACATGAGCATCACCCGCCCACCGGCATCCCGGGCTGCGCGAATCGTCTCCAGCGACGCCCGCAGACGGGCATCCCCTGTCACCTCACCATCCTTGATCGGCACGTTCAGATCCTCCCGGATCAGAACCCGCTTGCCCTTCAGATCCATGTCGGTCATGCGTTTAATGCTCATTGGTGCGATTCCTCAAAAGCGCGATTAACGATGAATTTTCAAAACTCTACCCGAGGCCAGACACCCCTGGCGCCAGCGATACCAATACCGCCAATGTGCTGGAGTGGGGGAATGCTTTCCGGGAGGCTCGATGGCATGGATGCCATCGCGCCAGCGCCCATGGATGGGTTCACAGCGGTCCCGGAAAGCATTCCCCCAATTCAGCACCTGCAACAATCAGTCAGTCTTCCCGGAGCTGGCTCCAATACCGAGCCACATCCAGCATCCGATTCGCATACCCCCACTCATTATCAAACCAGCAAAGCACCTTAACCATCCGCCCCCCACTGACCCGGGTCTGCCCCGCATCCACAACCCCGGAGCGCGCATCATGGTTAAAATCCGTACTCGCCAGAAGCTCCTCCGTGTACCCGATGATCCCATCGAGCGACGACGCCGCCGTCTCCGCCAGCACCGCGTTCACCGAATCCGTATCCGTCTGCGAACGCACCGCCACCGTCATATCAATAGCCGACACATTGATGGTCGGCACCCTTACGGCCACCGAACTGAACCGCCCCGCCATGGACGGCAGCAGCCGCTCAATACCCCGGGCCAGCCCCGTATCCACCGGCACCATGTTATGAAAGGCACTGCGGGTGCGCCGCAGGTCCTGGTGATGGTAGGCATCAATCACCGGCTGATCGTTCATGGCCGAATGGATGGTCGTCGTGGAGCCCTGCTCGATCCCGTAGGCCGCGTCCAGAGCCTGGATGATGGGCACGATGCAGTTGGTGGTGCAGGACGCGTTGGAGACGATGCGATCCCCGGCGCTCAGGGTCTCATGGTTCACCCCGTAGACCAGGGTTGCATCCAGATCCGGATCCCCCGGCTGGGAGAACAGCACCCGGCCAGCACCGGCATCCAGATGCTTCCGACCCTGCTCGCGGGTGGCACCAAGGCCGGTGCAGTCGAGCACCAGATCAACGCCAATCTCACCCCAGGGCAGGTTCTGTGCCTCCGACTCCCGCACGATGCGGATGGGATCACCATCGACCACCAGCCCCTGGCCACTGACATCCACCTGACCGGCAAAACGGCCATGGGTGGTGTCAAAACGGGTCAGGTGCGCGATGGTCTCCGGGTCGGAAAGCTCATTGATAGCAACGACCTGAAGCTGGTCGCGGTAGCCATTCTCATAGAGCGCGCGCAGCAGGCACTGACCGATGCGCCCGTAACCATTGATCGCTACCCGAGCCGGCATCGGTCGCCCTCCGTTCACGCCATGTCGTCCAGCAGGGTTTCGCTGATGGCGAGCAGGTTATCCACGGTGAAGCCGAACGCCTCAAACAGCGGACCGGCCGGCGCCGACTCACCAAAGGTGGTCATACCAAGCACGCGCCCCTCCATGCCCACGTACTTGTACCAGTAGTCGGTAATGCCCGCTTCCACCGCGACACGGCAGGTGACCTCGGCCGGCAGCACCTTCTGACGGTACTCGGCGGGCTGGGCCTCGAACCGGTCCGTGCTCGGCATGGACACCACCCGCACCTGGCGGCCCTGGTCACGCAACTGTATCGCCGCCTCCTGGGCCAGCGCCACTTCCGAGCCGGTGGCAATCAGGATGATCTCCGGGAAGCCGTCGGAATCCGACAGGATGTAGCCCCCGCGCTCGATGTCAGCAAGCTGCTGCTCATCCCGATCCTGATGTGCCAGGGCCTGACGGGTGAACACCAGGGCCGTGGGGCCATCGGTGCGCTCAATGGCAGCCTTCCAGGCCACGGCCGTTTCAACCGTGTCACAGGGGCGCCACAGGCTCATGTTCGGGGTCTGGCGCAGAGTCGCCAGCTGCTCGACCGGCTGATGGGTGGGGCCATCCTCACCCAGGCCGATGGAGTCATGGGTATAGACCAGCACGTTGCGCTGCTTCATCAGCGCGGCCATGCGTGTGGCATTGCGGGCGTATTCCATGAAGATCAGGAAGGTGGCCACATAGGGCACCACACCACCGTGCAGGGCCATGCCACTGCCAATGGCGGTCATGGCGAACTCGCGCACGCCGTAGTACACGTAGTTGCCACTGGCATCGCCCGCAGTAATCGCCTGACAGTCACTCCAGAGCGTGTTGTTGGAACCGGCAAGGTCCGCCGAGCCACCCACCAGTTCCGGCAGAACCGGGCCGTACGCGTTGAGCGTCTTCTGGGAGGCTTTACGGGTGGCCATGTTCTCGCCCCCCTCCTGGCACTGGCGGATGTAGTCCTGGGCCTTCTGTGAGAAATCAGACGGCAGCTCGCCGGCCAGACGGCGCTTGAGCTCAGCGGCCAGCTCCGGATACGCCTTCTCATAGGCTGCGAAGCGTTCATTCCAGTCCTTCTCAGCCGCCGCGCCGGCCTCGCGGGCATCCCAGGCCTGATACAGGTCATCCGGCACCTCAAAGGCCCCGTGGTTCCAGCCCAGATTCTGGCGGGTCGCCTCAATCTCATCATCGCCCAGCGGCGCCCCGTGACTGCTTTCAGAGCCCGCCTTGCCGGGTGACCCAAAGCCGATCACGGTGCGGCAGCAGATGAGCGTGGGCTGCTCGGTGTTGCCCCGCGCTTTCTCAATCGCGTTTTTCACCGCCTCGGGGTCATGCCCGTCAACGCCCGCAATCACCTGCCAGTTGTAGGCCTCAAAACGCTTGGCCGTGTCATCGGTGAACCAGCCACTGACGTCGCCATCAATGGAAATGCCGTTGTCGTCATAGAACACAACCAGCTTACCCAGCCCCTGTGTTCCCGCCAGCGAGGATGCCTCGTGGGAAATGCCCTCCATCAGGCAACCGTCACCAACCACGCAGTACGTGTGATGGTCGATGACCTCATGGCCGTCGCGATTGAACTGCGCCGCCAGGTTCTTCTCCGCCAGTGCCATGCCCACCGCATTGGCCAGGCCCTGACCGAGCGGCCCGGTGGTGGTCTCAACCCCCGGCGTGTAGCCGTATTCCGGATGCCCCGGGGTACGGGAATGGAGCTGGCGGAACTGCTTCAGATCCTCGATGCCCAGATCGTAGCCGGTGAGATGCAGCAGGCTGTACTGGAGCATGGAACCATGGCCGTTGGAGAGCACGAAGCGATCGCGATCGGGCCAGGACGGGTTGGCCGGGTTGTGCCTGAGGTAATCGTTCCACAGCACCTCGGCAACGTCGGCAAGCCCCATGGGCGCGCCGGGATGGCCGGACTGCGCCTTCTGCACGGCGTCCATACTGAGCGCGCGTACCGCGTTGGCAAGGTCTTTACGCGACGGCATCGGAATTGTCTCCCACTGGCTGATTGGATACAGCCCCACAACGGGGCCGTTTCAAGAGGCGCGTATTTTCACCGATCGCCACCCGATTGAGCAAATGTCATCCGACCTTTGACGCAACGCTATATCAATTTTTTTTGATATAGCTGTTGACCCCGGTTCAGACCCGACCGTAAAGTAGGGGCAATGAATTCAACGGCACACGTCAAATCCGCAGATACCGAAACAGCGCTGCACACGCTGGGGAGCCTCTACAAGGCCGCCGGCGACCCGCTGAGACTCGATATCCTCCGGGTCCTGCAGCGAGACACCTTCGGAGTCATGGAACTGTGCCGGCTCTTTAACATGCGCCAGTCCGGCATGAGCCATCACCTCAAGGTGCTGACCCAGGCCGGACTGCTTGAACCCCAGCGGGAAGGCAACGCCACCTTCTACCGGCGTCCACTGCTTCGGGTCGGAGACGAACCCCGCTACACCGCGGTTCGCTCGGTCTTCGAGGCCGTGGACCAGATCCAGCTCACCGAGGAACTGCTGGACCGGATCCGCACGATACGGCGTCAACGCTCGGAACAGTCCCAGGTCTTTTTCGCGCGTTACGCCCGTCACTTCCGGGAGCAGCAGGAGCTGATCGCCAATCACCAGCGCTATGCGCAGCCAGTGGCGGAACTCGTCCACCGGCGTTACGCCTGCGACGGCAGCGGTAACGCGCTGGAGATCGGGCCGGGTGAAGGCCCCTTCCTGCCGGTTCTGGCGAACTGCTTCGGCGAGGTGGTGGCGGTGGACAACGTCCAGGCCATGCTCGACCGCGCCGGGCAGTTCTGCGAACAGCAGGCACTCACCAACGTGCGCCTGGTGCACGGGGAGTGTCCTGATGTGATTGAACGCGGGGAAACGTTCAATCTTGTGGTGGCCAACATGGTGCTGCACCACGTCGCCAGCCCCGCGAACATCTTCCGCGACAGCGCCCAGCTGCTGAAACCCGGCGGCCGAATGATTGTCAGTGAACTCTGCCGGCACGAACAGAGCTGGGTCAGGGATAACTGCGGCGATATCTGGCAGGGCTTTGAGCCGGAAGAGCTCACGGGATGGGCAGAAGACGCTGGCCTGAAACAGGGCGAAACCCTGTTCATCGGCCTGCGCAATGGTTTTCAGATCCAGGTCAGGGAATTTACGGGCTAGCGAACCGGCTTCCCAATATGACCTTTAACCACCTTCAAAAGGAGGAAAGCAAGCATGAGTGACTACAGTCTCTTTACATCCGAGTCGGTAACAGCCGGCCACCCGGACAAGCTGTCCGACGCCGTATCCGATGCCATTCTTGACCGCATTCTCCAGGACGACCCCTATGCGCGTGTCGCCTGCGAGACTGTCGTCAAGACTGGCATGTGCCTGATCGCTGGCGAAATCACCACCAACACCAACGTTGAGTTCGAAGAAGTGGCGCGTAAAGCGATCACCGACATCGGCTACAACCACTCCGACGTTGGCTTCGACGGCAACACCTGTGCCTTCATCAACGTTGTCGGCAAGCAGTCCGTCGACATCGCCCAGGGCGTTGACCGCTCCAAGCCGGAAGATCAGGGCGCTGGCGACCAGGGCCTGATGTTCGGCTACGCCTGCAACGAGACCGACGTGCTGATGCCGGCTCCGATCTGCTACGCGCACCGTATGTGTGAGAAGCAGGCCGAGCTGCTGCAGAGCAACAAGCTTGACTGGCTGCGTCCGGACGCGAAGAGTCAGGTGAGCTGCCGTTATGAAGACGGCAAGGTAACCGGCATCGACGCCGTTGTCCTTTCCACACAGCACAGCCCGGATGTTTCCCTGGAGCAGCTGCGTGAAGCGGTCATGGAAGAGATCGTGAAGGACGTGATCCCGTCCGAGCTGATCCACAACGACACCAAGTTCCACATCAACCCGACCGGCAACTTCGAAATCGGTGGCCCGGTAGGCGATGCTGGCCTGACAGGTCGTAAGATCATCGTTGACACCTACGGTGGCATGGCTCGCCACGGTGGCGGCGCCTTCTCCGGTAAGGATCCGTCCAAGGTCGACCGCTCCGCTGCCTACGCTGGCCGTTACGTAGCGAAGAACGTCGTAGCCGCTGGCCTGGCCGACAAGTGCGAGATCCAGATCTCCTACGCCATCGGCGTTGCCGAGCCGACTTCGATCTCCATCAACACCTTCGGTACCGGCAAGATGGATGACCGCAAGATCGAGCAGCTGGTCCGCAAGACCTTTGATCTGCGTCCCTATGCACTGACCAAGCAACTGGATCTGCTGCATCCGATGTACCGCGACACAGCCGCGTACGGTCACTTCGGCCGCAAGCCGGAACAGAAGACCGTCAATGGCCAGACCTTCACTACCTTCCCCTGGGAAAAGACCGACAAGGCGGAAGAACTGAAGGCTGCAGCCAAGTAAACCTCTGCCACACAGGGCCGGCCGCCGGCTGGCCCTGTTGCACAACCGAATTACCCATATGAATCAGGAGTATTAACAATGCCTTTGGACAGTAATTTTACTGACTACAAAGTAGCCGACATCGACCTTGCCGGCTGGGGCCGCAAGGAAATCGCCATCGCCGAGAGCGAAATGCCCGCTCTGATCAAGCTGCGCGAAAAGTATCGCAACCAGCAGCCGCTGAAAGGCGCGAACGTAATGGGCTGCATCCACATGACCGTACAGACGGCCGTGCTGATCGAGACCCTGACCGCGCTGGGCGCCAACGTCCGCTGGTCCTCCTGCAACATCTTCTCCACCCAGGACCAGGCCGCTGCCGCCATCGCCGCTACCGGCGTTCCGGTATTCGCCTGGAAGGGTGAGACCGAAGAAGAGTACGAGTGGTGCATCGAGCGCACTATCGGCGCCGACGTTGACGGCTGGGAACCGAACATGATCCTGGACGACGGCGGTGACCTGACCGAGATGCTGCACGAGAAGTATCCGGAAATCCTCAAGAACTGCCACGGCATCTCCGAGGAAACCACCACGGGCGTTCACCGTCTCGAGCACATGATCGAAGAAGGCAGCCTCAAGGTGCCGGCGATCAACGTGAACGACTCGGTCACCAAGTCCAAGAACGACAACAAGTACGGCTGCCGTCACAGCCTGAACGACGCCCTCAAGCGTTCACTCGACCACCTGATGTCCGGCAAGAAAGCCCTGGTCATCGGCTATGGCGACGTCGGCAAGGGCTCCGCGCAGTCACTGCGTCAGGAAGGCATGATCGTTCGCATCTCCGAGATCGACCCGATCTGTGCCATGCAGGCGTGCATGGACGGCTACGAAGTGGTTTCTCCCTACCTCAATGGCGAGAACACTGGCAAGGCCGACAGCATCAACAAGCAGCTGCTGCAGGACACTGACGTTCTGGTGACCACCACCGGTAACGTGGACGTGTGCGACAAGCACATGCTCGCCGCGGTCAAGTCCGGCGCCATCGTCTGCAACATCGGTCACTTCGACAACGAGATCGATACCGCGTTCATGCGCGAGAACTGGGAATGGGACGAGATCAAGCCGCAGGTTCACAAGATCTATCGTGACAAGTCCAAGGACGATCACATCTTCCTGCTGGCTGAAGGCCGCCTGGTTAACCTGGGTAACGCAACAGGCCACCCGTCACGCATCATGGACGGCTCCTTCGCCAACCAGGTTGCAGCTCAGATGTACCTGTTCGAGCGCAAGTTCGCCGATCTGCCGGAAGACAAGAAGAAGGACAACCTCTACGTCCGCGTCCTGCCGAAGGAACTGGACGAAGAAGTTGCCCAGTACATGGTCGAAGGCTTTGGCGGCACCATTACCCGCATGACCAAGGAACAGTCCGACTACGTTGGCGTTCCGGTTCACGGGCCGTTCAAGGCGGAAGCCTACAAGTACTGATCCCACGCGGATTCATCAAGGCGACAGCCGGGGTCTTCGGGCCCCGGCTTTCCCGGTTCTGAATCAGTGATTGACCGGGCCAGGCGCCCGAAAGGAACAGATTCATGAAAAGTCAGAAGCAGTTCAAGCGACGTTTCAGCTTTGAGTTCTTCCCTCCGAAGAGCGACAAAGGCGCTGAGACTCTGCATCAGACGCGCGACAAGCTCGCGACGCTCAACCCTGAATTCTTCTCGGTCACCTTCGGTGCCGGCGGCTCCACCCGCGAAGGCACCAAGAACACGGTGATCGAGCTCAACCAGAAAGGCATCTCGACCGCACCGCACCTGTCGTGCGTCGGTTCCGACAAGGCCATCATCTCCGACCTTCTCGACGCCTATAAGGAAGGCGGCGTGGAACGGATCGTGGCCCTGCGCGGTGATATCCCCTCCGGCATGGGCAACACCGGCTATGGCGAGATGCGTTATGCCAACGAGCTGGTGGAATACATCCGCGAGCACAGTGGCGATCACTTCTCCCTGGAAGTGGCGGCCTACCCGGAGTTCCACCCGCAGGCGCAGAGCGCCGAGGCGGACCTGATGAACTTCAAGCGCAAGGTCGAGGCCGGCGCCAACAGTGCCATCACCCAGTACTTCTTCAACGTCGAGAGTTACTTCCACTTCATCGACCGGCTGGAGAAGATGGGCGTGGACATTCCGGTGGTTCCCGGCATCATGCCGATCGTGAACTTCCAGAAGGTGGTCCAGTTCAGCGAGATGTGCGGCGCGGATGTTCCCCGCTGGATCCGCAAGCAGATGGAAGCCTACGGTGACGACACCGACTCCATCAAGAAGTTCGGCGAGGAAGTGGTCACGCGCATGTGCGAGCAGCTGCTCGACGCCGGCGCACCGGGCCTGCACTTCTACACGCTGAACCAGGCGGATCCCAGCATGCGCATCTGGAAAAACCTCGGCCTCGACAACGAGGTACAGGAAAAGATCGCATTCTGAACACCGCCCTTCCATGTAGGAGCAGCCATGGCTGCGACCCGGTCGCGGCTATAGCCGCTCCTACATCCTCTCCCCGTCATTACAGCCCTTCCATGCCCGGCCCCCGGCCCGTATCATCACTCCCCCACTGATGATTCTGTAAACGATCCACCGGGAGGCAGTCGTGACATCCAACCGCGAGATGATCGAGCGTGACCTGAAGGCCGTCTGGCACCCCTGCACCCAGATGAAGGACCACGAGACGCTCCCACTCATTCCGTTCAAGCGCGGTGAAGGCGTCTGGCTCTACGACTTTGACGGCAACCGCTACATCGATGCGGTCAGCTCCTGGTGGGTGAACCTGTTTGGGCATGCCAACCCGCGCATCAACGAGGCCATCAACCAGCAGACCCAGCAGCTTGAGCACGCCATGCTTGCCGGCTTTACCCATGAACCGGTGATCGACCTGTCGGAACGCCTGATCGATGTGACGCCCGAAGGACTCAACCGCTGCTTCTATGCGGACAACGGCTCCTCGGCCATCGAGGTGGCGCTCAAGATGAGCTACCACTATTTCCGCAATACGGGTAAGCCGGCGAAGAAGAACTTCATCAACATCTCCAACAGTTACCACGGCGAAACCCTGGGCGCCCTCGCGCTCAGCGACGTGGGCCTTTACCGCGAGACCTACGAGCCGCTGCTGATGGAGATGCTCACCGCCCCGGCCCCGGACGCCTTCTACCGCGAGAAGGGCGAGAGCTGGGAGGATTACGCCCTGCGCCAGTTTGAGCACATGGAAAAGCTCATGGCCGAGAACGCGGACAACGTCTGCGCCGTCATCGTCGAGCCGCTGGTTCAGTGCGCCGGCCATATGCGCATGTACGACCCCATCTACCTGAAGAAGCTGCGCGAGGCCTGCGACCGCTACAACATCCACCTGATCGCGGACGAGATCGCCGTGGGCTTCGGCCGCACCGGCACCCTCTTCGCCTGCGAGCAGGCCGGCATCTCACCGGATTTCATGTGCCTTTCCAAGGGCCTGACCGCCGGCTACCTGCCACTGTCGATCACAATGACCACGGACGACGTCTTCGAGGCCTTCTACGATGACTTCGAAACCATGAAGGCGTTCCTTCACTCACACAGCTACACCGGCAACCCCATCGGCTGCGCCGTGGCACGGGCAACCCTGGACATCTTCCGGGATGACAACGTCATCGAGAGCAATCGTGAGAAAGCCCGGATCATGGGCGAGAGCGTGGAACACCTGCGCGAGCACCCGCACGTGGGCGATATCCGCCAGCACGGCATGATCCTCGCCATGGAGCTGGTCAAGGACAAAGCCACCATGGAGCCCTTCCCCTGGCAGGAACGCCGCGGGCTGCGCGTCTACCAGCACTCCATCAACCGCGAGGCACTGCTGCGGCCGCTGGGCAACGTCACCTATTTCATGCCGCCCTACGTGATCAATGAGGACCAGATCCGGCACCTGGCCACCGTGGCCACCGAAGGCATCGACAAGGCCACCAGGGACTGAGGCACTGATGCGGATACCGCGGATCCACACCCCGGAGACTCTGGCGCCGGGCGAGCACACCCTTGCCGGTAACGCCGCCCATCACGCCGGTACTGTCCTGCGCATGAATGCAGGCGACCGAGTGGTGCTGTTCAACGGTGACGGACTGGACTACCCGGCGGAAATCCTCGAGGCCGGCCGCAAGCGGCTCACCGTACACGTTGAGTCGCCCCATGACCCCGGCACCGAATCCCCGCTGGCCATCACCCTGGGTCAGGTCATGTCCCGGGGTGATCGCATGGATTACGCCATCCAGAAGGCCACCGAGATGGGTGTGACCGCCATCCAGCCTCTGGACAGCGCCCGCTGCGAGGTGCGGCTCAACCCGGAACGTGAGCGCAAGCGCCTGAAGAACTGGCAGCAGGTGGCGATCAGCGCCGCTGAACAGTGTGGCCGCGCCCGGATACCGACGATCCATTCCCCCATGAAACTGGCCGACTGGCTCACGCACTGTGACGACGCTATCCGGCTCGTCCTTCACCATGAAGGCCAGCCGGTCCGCAGCCAGGACACCGCGCCCACCTCGGTTGCCCTGCTCATTGGCCCGGAAGGCGGGCTGGATGATTCCGAGCTCGATGCCGCCGCAACGGCGGGCTTCGCGCCCCTGGCCCTGGGCCCACGGGTACTGCGCACTGAAACCGCGCCGGTGGCTGCCATTGGCCTGTGCCAGTGGCTGTGGGGCGACTTCCATTCCTCCGGTAAGGAAACTGCTGAATGACGGACCTGCTCACCAACCCGGAATTCTGGAAATACCTGAGCATCCCGGTGATCGCCGCGCTCATCGGCTGGATCACCAACTGGATGGCGATCAAGCTCACCTTCTACCCCAAGGAATTCATCGGCATCCGCCCCTTCCTGGGCTGGCAGGGCATCATTCCCTCCAAGGCCGAAAAGATGGCCCGCATTGCCGTGGACTCCACCATCGCCAAGATCGGCACCGTCCAGGAGATCTTCGAGTACATCGACCCACGCGTTCTGACCCAGTACATCGTGGACCACACCGTGCCACGCACCGACGAATACGTGGACGAGATCATGCTCGCCGAACACCCCACTTTCTGGGAAAACCTGCCCCAGAAAGCACGGGAAATGATCTACCAGCGGGTCCGGGACCGTTCCCCCGAACTGGTGGACAACCTGGTTGATGACTTCTCCAACAACGCCGAGGATCTGCTCGACATCCAGAACATGGTAGTCACCCAGCTGGGCGAGGACCGCTCCCTGCTCAACCGCATCTTCCTCGAATGCGGCGAGAAGGAATTCCGCTTCATCATCAACTCCGGGCTCTACTTCGGCTTCGCCTTCGGCATCATCCAGATGATCGTCTGGTACTATTTCCAGGCCGGCTGGATCCTGCCCTTCTTCGGGCTTCTGGTGGGCTGGGCCACCAACTGGATCGCGCTCAATTTCATTTTCCGCCCGCTCTACCCTGTGAAGATCGGCCCCTTCCGACTGCAGGGCCAGTTCCTGCGCCGTCAGCCCGAGGTGGCCCAATCCTTCTGCCACATTGTCACCCACGAGATCCTGACCGTGGGCAACCTGGTGGATGCCATTCTCAACGGCCCGAAAGCCGACCGCGCCCGCAACCTGGTGCGCAAGCACATGAAAAAGCTGGTGGATGAGACCGCCGGCATGGGCAAGGCCTTCACCCAGATGGCTTTCGGCCCCACCTCCTTCGCCAACCTCAAGCAGCGCGTGGGCGATCTGTCCATCGAAATCGCGAGCGAAACCTTCGACGACCCCATGTTCGCCAACGACCGGGCCGCCGCCGTGGAGGACATCATGCGCCGGCGCATGGAGGAACTCTCACCCGCGGAATTCCAGGAGCTGCTGAGGCCCTGTTTCCAGGAGGACGAGATCAAGCTGATCGCCGCCGGCGCTGCCCTGGGTTTCCTCGCCGGCCTGGCGCAGCTGACCTTTATCTTCGGGGCGACGATGTTTTGAAATTGTTTACATCCTGATCAGCGCATAAAGTGAGTGCAGCCGATAGAATCACCTTCCCCTATCCCCCCTCTGACAGGTGAACGATGTCCCTGCGCCGCAGTTCCCGAACCTCACTGTTCATGTCTCTGCTGTTCAGCCTCCTGCTCCTGTCCACGGAGGCATCCGCGCAGACGGAACCCGAGCCACTGGAATTCGGCTACATTCACCTGCCGCCTTTCGGGTACACGGACAGTGAGGGCCAGTCGAAGGGATACCTTGTAGAGCTGGCTCGCCAGGTATTCAGTGCCATGGATCAGCCCGTGCGCTTCGTACAGCACCCGGCCACCCGCCTCTATCGCCAGATTGACTCCGGCGAGACCGCTTTCACACTGGCTGCAGCCGACCTGCACCGACTGAAAAACACCGCTGTCGAGGCCGAAGAACCCGCCATCACCCTCAACCTGACCGTGTACCACCGCAAGGACACCCAACCGGTCAGCGATGTGGAGCAACTGAAGGGCCATCACGTGGTGCTGATGAAAGGCTACTCCTACGGCCAGCTCGGGCGCTTCTTTGAGGCTGAAAGCGATGCCATGCGCATCACTGAGGCCCGAACGCACCAGTCAGCGCTCCAGATGATCCAGTTTGGGCGTGCCGACTACCTGCTGAACTACCAGACGTCGGCGGACACCACCATTGCCCAGTATGGGCTCACCGGCCTTGAGAGCGATGTCATCGCTCGACTGGATGTCCATTTCTTCGTCTCAAAGATGCTGGCAAACGCTCAGGCCCTGGCTGATGATTGGGATCAGAACCTGAGAGACCTCAAGCAGCGCGATCGACTGCCGTCTAAAGAGCCCTACAACATCAAGAGCCCGTAGACCGGGCTCAATCGCGCCTGATACTGAACCCGCTCAGAAGCTGATCCATTTCCGTCGCCAGGGCGCGCAGCTCGGACGCGGATTCGCGGGTCTCACCCGATTTCTCCGCCACGGTTCGATTCTCATCCGCCGCGGACTGGACACTGCCACTGATCTCATCCGCAGCGGAGGACTGCTGCTCCGCGGCAGCAGCAATCTGCTGGCTCAAACCACTGAGGTCGTTCACCAGCGTCTCCAGTTCCTGGGCGCCCTCACTGACCCGCTCCATCTGCTGCAGCGCCTCGCCCGAGCGGGTGGTCCCCATGTCGATCGCCGCCAGCGCCTGCTCACTGCCCTCGTTGAGCTGGGCCACAATGGATTGCACCTGCTGCGTGAAGGACTGGGTACGCTGGGACAGGCTGCGCACCTCATCGGCCACCACCGCGAAGCCACGCCCGTGCTCACCGGCGCGTGCAGCCTCAATGGCCGCATTCAGTGCCAGGAGGTTGGTCTGGTCGGAGATCTCATTGATGGCGCTCACGGCTCCGTGGATTTCCGCCACCTGATCACTCAGTCGGCGGATCACGCTACTCGCCTGCTCCATAGCCTCGTTACTGGCCCGGGTCACCTGGTGGGCCTGATCGGCATCCTGGCGGCTGGCGCCCACGTGGGCCGCTGCACGGGTGGCTGCCTCGGAGCCCTGGGCCGCATTGTCCGCGACCCCCCTGACCGAGGAGCTCATCTGCTCCATGGCCGAAGCCGCCTGCGTGGTCTGGCCCTGAAGGTTATCCGCCGCGGCAAGAGTGCCCTGGCTGAGCTCATCCACATTGCCGGAAACGGACTGAAGCCTCCGGGAGAGCCCGGTAGCGTCGCGGACCAGCCCTTCAAACTGTTCCATCAACCGGTCAAAGGCCGTGGCACTGGCATCCTGCCCGCCAGCATCCAGGCGCACACTCAGATCCCCATCCCCGGCAACGCGTTCCACCAGTTCACGCATACGGTGGGTTCGCTCTTTCTCCGCGCCCAGAAGCCGCGCCAGGAATACGAGCACGGAAGCCTCAAACACCACGAAGGCCGCGTGCAGGAAAGCCACCCCCCAGCTGCAGTCATGGCTGAAAATCATCAGTGGCATACCACCGACGGACACGCCCTCAAGCTGCAGTGCCGTCATCACCATATGGTGGACAGCAATCACGAGGGCACCAGCGACAACCGGCAGCCAGTCCCGGTAGAGAATCACAAAGGCGAGGGCACCAAAGATGTGGAAGTGCATCTCAATGCGCCCCATCTGGGCCTGGATCATGATCGCCGAAAACGCCATGAGCGCCATTGCCACAACAACGGAGAACGCACGCTGACCCTTCAGAGCCGCGTGGGCGAGGGCCACGAGCAATCCCAGGACCACGGAAGCCGTCAGCGCAAACGCCGTGGTTTCATACCCCCAGGGAATGATCAGCCCGACAACGGGCACGTGGGCCAGAAGCAGGCCAAGCATCAGTCTGTCATTGGGCAGGCGTTCATGCGCCTGTTGATTCAGGGTCGTCATGGGTTACTACTCCCGGAGCCGGTTGTCCTGCCGTCAAGGAAAGCAGATCCAGCAGGATCCGGTCCAAACACAGGGCGAAAAGAGGCGTCATTGCTGCCCCGGAGGAAAAGCACCTCAACAAGGGGCAGCTTCTGATAGAGCCATATGGGAGAGGAGTACGCGCAGGCTTCCGGGAGGGATCAGCCATCAGACGCTGCAAGACCCAGGATCATCGCACCCAGTCCGCCAGTGTCTGCGTAAGCCGGGCATCCGCAATCTCTTCCATCTGCGGCGCATCCACAGCCGGCAGACGCGCGAGCAACCCGTCCTCATCCGCCCGGGCGGCGCTGAGGATATCCACCAGGCGGATCCGGTCCAGGGACCGGGCGGGGATCAGTTCCTCACCATCATCCCCGCCAGGGTGGAGGATGCCGGCACGGATCAGTTTGTCGCTCACGTGCTGGGTGATGTCCCCGGGAATGCCGAAATCCAGCGCCAGAAGCTCCTGGCGGGGTGGCTTATCGCCCTGGTCAAAGGCTTTCGCGACGCGCTCCATCAGCGCCAGCGCCAGGCGCTCCTCCACCTGCGGTGACGACCGCACTTCCCGACGCGAGGAGATCGCCTGTTCGTGCTGGTGGTAATAGCTGATGCTGGCGCCTGAAAGCAGGATGATCCAGTTGATGTAGAGCCAGATCAGCAGGAGGATGCCAATGGCAAAGCTGGAGTAGATCGCCTCGTAGCGGCTGGCATTCACCGCAAAGGAGGCGAAGGCGAGGCTCGCGGCCTGCCAGGCCACACCCGCGACAAGCCCGCCCACGAAGGCACTCTGGAAGCGGACCCGGGTATTCGGCACAAAGGCATAGACAAAGGTGAAAGCGATCACCGTGATCAGGAAGGGGGTGGAGCGGCTGACCACAGCGATAAGGGTGCCGAAGGGCTCGATGGCGCTGAGCTGCTGGACGATGTCGGAGCCGAAGACCGTGGCCGAGAGGCCAATGCCGGCCACCATCAGGAGCGGGCCGATGGTGATCACGCTCAGGTAGTTGGAGAACCGCTGCCCGAGTGAGCGGCCCATCGGGGCACGCCAGACCATGTTGAAGGAGCGCTCGATCTTCTGAACCAGAGCGATCACGGTATAGACCAGAAGGAGCAGCCCCACCGACCCCAGCACGCCGACCTTGATATTGTCCACGAAGGTGATGACCTGCTCGGCAATCTCGGTTCCCTGTCGACCCAGGGGTTCAAAGAACTGGTACAGCACTGGCGTGAGCTGGTTGTGCACGCCCATGGCCTTGAGCACGGAGAAACTCAGTGCCAGCAGCGGCACCATTGAGAGGAGTGTGGTGTAGACCAGGCTCATGGCGTGGAGGTTGAGCTGGCCGGCCATCAGGTCCCGGACCACGGCATAGGCGACGCGCAGCTGGCGGCGGGCAAAGGCCACCGAACGGGGGTGCTCGGCGTCCGGCTTTTCCAGCAGCCAGTTTTCCCATTCCTTAAGACGTGCGGTCAGGTACTCGGGTATCACGTGCTGCCCCTGTTAATCGCCGTTGAGGGTGGCCACGACCCTGCGTGCGCCGCCGTTATTGCGGTGTTCGCCCAGATAGATCCCCTGCCAGGTGCCCAGAAGCAGCCGGCCCTGCCCGATTGGCAGGCTGAGGGATTCGCCCAGCATCACGGATCGGATATGGGCTGGCATGTCGTCGGGGCCTTCCATTGTGTGTTCGTAGTATGGCGCATTTTCGGGCACGGCGTGCTGGAAGTGGCGTTCCATGTCACCGCGTACGCTGGGGTCGGCGTTTTCGTTCAGGCTCAGGGAGGCGGAGGTGTGCTGGATGAACAGGTGCAGCAGGCCGGTCTGGATGTCGGCGATCTCGGGGAGCTGGTCGAGGACTTCACGGCTGATGAGGTGGAAGCCCTTGGATTTCGGGGATAACTGGAGAATGCGTTGCTGCCACATTATTGATGGAGTCCCTTACCCTGAGTTCTCAGTCGCGGTACTATTACGCCTTTAAGCTTTACCATACCAGCGTTCCGGCTTGTTGCGGTAAGGGAGCAGGGAGTCCTGCTCGGGAAACGCTGTGAATACATCCCTGTACGCTGCTCTTCCGCCATCCATGGCTCCAGAGCTTCCCGATCAGGACTCCCCGCTCCCTTACTTCAAACGCCCCGGTTAACGCCAAAGCCTGAAAACAATCAGCAGGATAAAAGAGAGTCACCCATGGCCGAAGACAACAACCGCCGCTATTCCAGCAACGTCGTCGACGGAGTCGGCAAATCCGCCAGCCGGGCCATGCTCCGGGCGGTCGGGTTCGAGGATGAGGATTTCCAGAAGAACCAGATCGGCATCGCCTCCACCTGGAGCATGGTCACGCCCTGCAACATGCACATCAACAAGCTGGCGGAGCATGCCGGTAACGGGGCGGATGAAGCCGGTGGCAAGAGTGTGATTTTCAACACCATCACCATCTCCGACGGCATCGCCAACGGCACTGAGGGGATGAAGTACTCGCTGGTCTCGCGTGAGATCATCGCGGATTCGGTGGAGGCGGTGACCGGTTGTGAGGGCTTTGACGGGCTCGTGACCCTCGGTGGCTGTGACAAGAACATGCCCGGGCTCGTCATGGGCATGGCGCGTCTGGACCGGCCCTCGGTCTTCGTTTACGGCGGCACCATCCAGCCGGGCGAAAACCATACGGATCTGGTGTCGGTGTTCGAGGCGGTGGGCGCCTACACCAAGGGCGACAAGTCGCTGATCGATGTGAAACAGATCGAGGAGACGGCGATTCCCGGGCCAGGTTCCTGTGGTGGTATGTATACGGCGAATACCATGGCCTCGGCCATTGAGGCGCTGGGGCTGAGTCTGCCGGACAGTTCGGCGCAGAACGCGGTTTCGAAGACCAAGGAAGAGGACTGCCGGGCTGCCGGTGCGGCGGTGCTGGACCTGATCGCGAAGGACATCAAGCCTTCGGACATCATGACCCGCGCGGCGTTCGAGAACGCCATCACCGTGGTCATCGCTCTGGGCGGCTCCACCAACGCGGTGCTGCACCTGCTGGCCATGGCCAACACCATTGGCGTGGAGCTGTCGCTGGATGACTTCACCGAGATCGGCAAGCGCGTCCCGGTGCTGGCGGACCTGCGTCCGAGCGGGCAGTACATGATGTCCGAGCTGGTCGCCATCGGCGGCATCCAGCCGCTGATGAAGATGCTGCTTGATCGCGGCCTGCTTCACGGCGGCTGCCTGACGGTGACCGGTAAGACACTCGCCGAGAACCTTGAAGGCGTGGAGCCCTACCCGGAGAGCCAGGACATCATTCACAGCTTCGACAACCCCATCAAGCCGGACAGCCACCTGCGGATCCTCTACGGCAACCTCTCGCCCACCGGCGCGGTGGCCAAGATCACCGGCAAGGAAGGCACGCACTTCACCGGCACCGCGCGCTGCTACCAGTCCGAGGAGGAAGCCCAGGCGCGGATCAACGACGGCACCGTGCAGGCCGGCGACGTGGTGGTCATCCGCTACGAAGGACCCAAGGGTGGCCCCGGCATGCGCGAGATGCTCACGCCAACCTCCGCCATCATGGGCCGCGGCCTGGGCGACCAGGTAGCGCTGATCACCGACGGGCGCTTCTCCGGCGGCAGCCACGGCTTTGTGGTGGGCCACGTCACCCCCGAAGCGGTCGACGGCGGCCCCATCGCCCTTCTCCAGGACGGCGATACCATCACGATCGACGCCGAAACCAACCGGATCGACGTCGACATCAGCGATTCAGAACTGGAACAGCGCCGTTCCCAGTGGCAAAAACCGGCCCCCAAATACCGGCGCGGCGCCCTGGCCAAGTACGCCAAGACCGTGAACTCCGCCTCTCAGGGCGCCGTAACGGACATGCCCGACTGACAACTAGGACGCGCTCAGCCTGCTTTCCCACCAGGTTTTCACAACCAGGCCATGGGGAAGCGTGAGCGCGGCCAGTGCCCAGAACATCACCCGGACAGCCTCCACCAGCAGGGTGGTGGAGGGCTCAAGAAGCACGATCACGACCCAGACCCCAAACGCGATGCCGATTGCCCCGAGCGTGGCCGGTGCCGCTTTGCGCCCGAGAAAAGCCAGGGTGGCGGCAACCTCACCAACCCCAAGGCCCTGCTGTGCGACCGAGAGAAAGTGGCGGATGCTGTGAATGACGCAGAAGTAGAACGCAAAGGCCAGTAACGGGGGCAACAGAATGAGCGCAACCGCCACCAGAATCAGTTCCGCGAGTACGCGCGAGCTCAGCTTGTGATGATACCGATAAGCCAGGCGACCAAACCCAAGCAGCCATACCCCAGCCAGCACGGGCCCCGCAAGCTCTAGAATTGAGCGCACTTGCTCAGGGTCTCTCACAATAAGCCAGGCGAAGAGCTCGCTGGTTTGCGCGGGATGCCCCAGCATGGGCCCCAGTATGGGCAAGCTGCCGCTCAGCCAGAGCAGCAGCGCATTGGGTTGAGCGCTGAGGAAACTGGCATCCGTGTAGCCAAAGTGCCATATGGACAGCAGGAGGAACACCAGAAGCGCCAACGTTGGGAGAAACCAGATCAGGGCCACGAACGCCAGTGAAGCCAGCACGTACAGCGTTGTCATAAGAGCAACAGTGCCCCGCCGATCGGCCGCCAAACGCCTGAGAATCAGCGGATCGGCACCCCCGTGGGACAGACCGAAAACCCCGATGGGCACCAGCACGATCCAGAACTGCTGCTCGATGGTCAACGGTGGTAGCACGACCGCTCCCAAAGCCGCCGCCAAGGCCACGACAAGGACACTCCATTGATGACGGCGGCCGCCCTCGCTGCGAGAGAGACCCGCCTTGACCGTATTCCCGGCATCCTGACTCATGATAGGGCCGCCCTGAGGAAAGGAGCTGGGGGAAGCGCACCCGCAATGGCCAACGCATCGCCCGGGCCAGGCTCGTCGTTCATGAATCGGCTCATCTGCGCGGCGGTGGTGCCTGCGAACAGCGCCAGGAACCATTCCGGCGCACGATCGGGATGACGACGGAGGGCGCGCAGAAAGACCCGATCCATCCACTCGAGCCAGCGCGCACGCAACGTGGGCGGACGAAGGTGCCACTGCCCACGTTGATTGGCGGCAAGAATCTGTTCCGCCAGATGCCGGGTGCCCCGCTGGCAGCTTGCAAAGTGGTAGCCGGTGGCAGCACGCATCCAGCCTGCGCCGACTCCCGCCCGGATCACCCGCCCGGTGCCGCGCTCACGGCGCATCGGGATCATGGGCAGCAGTGAGGATTCGGACCGCAGGACACGGTAATCGTTGATCCCCGCCCGGTCGAGCCATTGCTCAAGCTGTGACCGGGTGTCCCGGTTATCGCGCTCGGTTCTGAAGGCGGTCCATTCCACCATCAGGTGGTGCTCATCCAGAGGCAGAAGGTATACAAAACAGGGATGGGATGGGCACGCCTGGAAATCCATAAGACGTGCGGTCGTGGTGTCATAGCCGTGATGGCGACATTCAATCTCCAATCCCGTAAACACCTGCCAGAAGCCGTTGACGCTGCTCCCGGGCAGGCTCGCTGGCATCCGGGTATCCACGACGGCCCGCGCACGCAGCTGCCCGGCATCAGTGATCACCCGGGCGCCGCTGCCCTCTTCTTCCACACTACTCACGCGGGCGCCCTGTTCGAGGGTCAGTTCCTGGCAGGCATCAATGCACGCCAGCGCGTGTCGATAGAGCCGATCCGCCGGTAGCAGGGCATAGGGTGTTAAGTCGCTGGACTGGATCGCGCGCTGCTGCCCGGAGCTGACCTGCCAGTGGCGCCACCGATGTGTGATCAGCTCCCGGAACGGGTGATCCATCCGATCCCAGAAACACCAGGTGCGATCATTGGTGTAGGTTGTTCTCGGCTCGAGCAGACGCACGTTCGGCATCCGCTGCCCGTGGGCCTGGGAAAGCTCTTTCAGCCAGCATGCCAGGCTCAGGCCGGTGAGACCCGCGCCAACGATTATAAGGTCGTGATCCGGTGCGGTCCCTGGCGCCATAGCGGTCAGCCTCTCCCTTCAAAGCCGCCCGTCTCGGCGCGCCCATGCGGCTTTCCCCGATCCAGGCAGGTCACGATTCCCTGGTGCAGCGATCCATGATGCTCACCGCTCGCTGGGGCGGATGGCACCAGAAGCACTTGCACCACGGCGGCGGACGCTACCCGAATTTTTCTCAGGGGTCCGACCACGCTGCGCTGCCGCCAGTAGGCTGCCTCACCCTCACGCTCAATACGGCGCCCGATCTCCCGGTACAGCTGCGCGGCAACAGCGATGGCGAACCGGGGGCGCACGGGCAGGAAACCAAGGCCCTGCCAACCACTGGCGTAATAGCGCTCGGCCCACTCAAGCAGCTCGCGCACGCCCAGCCAGGCCCGGTGCCGTGAAGGTCCATGGCCTTGCCGAAGCTGGTCAGGATCCAGTGATCCGGCAGGTCCCGAGACGGGCAGATAAACACGCCCCAGCCCCGCGTCCTCCAGCACATCCCGTGCGATGTTCGTCATCTGCATGGCGATTCCCAGATCAATAGCATGCGGCAGCGCCTGCGAGCGCGGCCCTGCCCCGAGCAGGGAGGCCATCATGACACCGACCGTACCGGCTACGCCGTAGCAATACTGGCAGAGCGCCGCATGGTCGGGGATGTGCACCGGCTCAAGGTCCTGCTGCACGGTGGCGATCAGGTCCGTCAATGCCTGCTGGGCGGTGACGTCACCCGCGAGCAACCATTGCGCCTGCTCATAGAGCGGTCGCAATGGCTCCTCTGGTGACCTGCCTTGCCGCAGGGCCTGGTTCAGATTGTGCAGCTGCTCAGAGGCGTTCTGGCGCTGCGAATCGGTTTCCGCCTCATCCGCCAGGTCATCAATCCGGCGGCACAGACTGTAGAGGCTCGCCGCCCTGGCGAGCTGATCACCGCTGAGCAGCTGCCCGGCCCAGTGGAAACTGCGGCCATTACGGCGCAGTACATCGGCATCCGTTCCCGCGGGCGCCATTACCATCATCCGGATTCCGGGGGGACGGTTGATGGTCGACTTGCATGTGCTTGATGGGTCTGTCCCTGCCAGCGGTCTACCAGACGCTCGACCACGGCCGCTGAGGAAACCACACCGGGCACACCGGCACCGGGATGCACGCCCGCCCCGACGAAAAAGAGGTTGTCATAGCGCGGTGACTGGTTGTGAAACCGCAGACCAGCGGATTGGGTGAGCGTGGGCGCGATCGAAAAGCCACTCCCATGGGGCGTGTTAAGCGCCTCGTGGAAATAACGGGGAGAGATACTGCGCGTTGCGCGGATTGTCTGCGGAAGGTCGGACATCAACCGTTGAGACAGAATGGCCACGATGCGCTGCTCGAGAACCGGCGAAAGGGTCGACCAGTCCTGATTGCCCTGGAGGTTCGGCACCGGCGCCAGGACATAGAATGCGTCGCCCTGGTCGGGCGCCATGGAGGGGTCCGTGGCCCCGGGGCGATGCAGATAGAGACTCAGATCCTGCGGCAGCTCATGGCGGTCGAAAAGCTGCTCCAGGATCTCCCGGAAGGTCTCTCCGAAAACGATGGTGTGGTGCTCAAGCTCGGAGTAGACGCGATCTGTGGTGAAATAGAGCACGAACAGCCCCATGGAGTGTTTGAGCCGCTTGCGGTGACTGTCCGCAAGTCGCTGCCCCGCGGTCCGAGCGATCCAGTGGTTATAGACATAAAGTGGATCAGCATTGCTCACCACCAAATCCGCATCAAAACGCTGTCCCTCGGCCGTCACCGCGGCTTGCACTCTCAAACCGTCCATTTCCAGGCGCTCCACGGACTGGCCAGCGTGAAGCCGCCCCCCGTGACGCTGGAAAAGCGCTGCCAGTGCATCGACAAGCGCCCCCGTGCCGCCTTTGGCGTACCAGACACCGCCCTTTCGCTCCAGTGCGTGGATCAGTGCATAGAGCGAGGAGGTGCGAAACGGATTGCCCCCCACCAGCAACGAGGGCACTGAAAAAGCCCGCCTGAGGCGCTCATCCCTGAAGAAACGCGAAACAAACTGGTAAATACTGCGGTCGGCTCTGAGTCGTACCAGATCCGGAATCACATCGAGCATATCGGTGACCCGCGTAAACGGTCGGGTTGCCAACTCCACGAATCCCCGCTGATACATCGACTCCGCCGCTTCCAGAAACGCATGGTACTGTTCGCCTTCACCCGGCGAGAGGCGCTCGATCTCCGCAATGATGGCATCGGTGGTGTCCCCGTAGTCGAAGCAGGAGCCATCCGCGAAGTCCATCCGGTAGAAAGGGGATACCGGCAGGAACGTAACGTGGTCCTCCACGCGCTCCCCGAAGCGCTCGAAGAGTTCTGAAAACAGAAAAGGCGCTGTGATGACGGTTGGGCCCGCGTCGAAACGGTGGCCATCCAACTCAAAGGTCCGGGCGCGTCCCCCCAGATCAGTGTGCTTCTCCAGAAGGTGCACGTCGTAACCACGTGCAAGCAGTCGCAGCGCGACAGCCAGCCCTCCAAAACCGGCGCCTACCACCAGGGCGCGTGATGATCCGTTACTGCTGTTGGGATACGCCATGCAGAGCGGCTCCTCCCTCGTCAGAGCCAGTGCGGCGGTGGGCGATGGCACGGCTCTCCAGCTGGGACAAGAGTGGCTGCAACCGACCGGCAAGCCCGCCGACGGCATGGCGCTCCAGCTCATCCAGTGCCCTCTGAGCGCGATTCAGCGCCGCGAAGGCATGCTGTGTGGCACGACGGAAACGGGCGCCGGCGCTTCGCTGCCCGACTGGCCGATGATGATGCCACGCATGAAAAGGGTGCAACGCCGGGGTCTCCTCCGTCAGGTCGTCCAGATCGTCAATAATCTGGTAGGCAAGCCCCACTGACCGTGCCAGCCGTACGATCCCGGCCTGAGTCACCGCATCCGCTCTCGCCGCAACGACCCCCGACATCAGCGGCAACTCGATCAACGGTACCGTTTTCGCAGAGGTCGTCTCGAGGTACTGCCTTAGCCCCGGCAAATGCTGGTCATGGCTGGACGCCACCTCCCGGCTCTGCCCCACGATCGTGCAGCTGGTCAAACGGCTCAACTGCTGGGTCAGGGCTCTGGACTCCTCGGGGGTCTCAAGCTCGGCCGCAACCCCGAAAGCCGCGCAGAGCAACAGGTCCCCGGTACAGAGTGCAACGTCTTCGCCAAACTGGCGCCAGACTGTCGCCTTGCCGCGACGCTGCTCATCGCCGTCGGACAGATCGTCATGGACGAGTGAGGCGTTATGGATCAGCTCACAGGCTGCTGCCGCTGCCACCCGGTACTCAATTGACCGGCCAAATGAATGCCCGCTGGCCAGAGCCAGCCGTGCTCTCAGAAAACTGCCGCCACTGCGTATCTGGTAAGTGGCGGCCTCTGTCGCTGGTCCGTGTGTCAGCCCCAGCACATGCTCTTTCATGCATGCCTGGACTCGATTCAATTCCTGGACTTCGTTCCAGCCTGAATCAGGCTCACCGCTACCCTCTCTTCGTTCGCAATCCGGTGCTGCAGGATCGATATCGGTTCTGGCGCAGGAGATAGTCATTGTCTTTACTCCCCTCGGTACCGATTGGTAACGCCTGGGTGCCCTACTACCAGGCGGGCACCCAGAGCGTTGTCGTCACCTCATGCCTTCTTGCTGGCAGAGGTTCCCGATGCACCAGCCTCGGCTTCGGACTTGCGCACGGCTATCGTGAAGATGAAGAGGCCAAACACCGCCTTGGCTACGATATCGGCGATGGTGTAACCGGTCTCCACCGCAACGATCGCGGAACCGCCAGTGACGCCGGCGAGTGGGAGGAGATAGACAAGCGGGTAGAAGGCCCAGGAGGCGACGACCAGGTAGGCCGCGATGTGCATCAACCCCTTGACGTTCTCAGGCTGCTTGTCCACCGATTCCTTCAGCCCAATCACCAGCTGATACACGATGTAGAGGAACGGAATCATGGACAGAATCCAGAAAATCATCCGCGTGCCGATTGTCTCGGCCACCTCGCCGGGATAGCCCAGCACGATCATCAGCGCAGCCGCGCCACCCAGCTTGAGCGACTTGTTGATGGTTTCCTGCTGGCTCAGCTTCATAACGAGAATCAGCTCAATCAGCAGTAGTGGTACCGTGAGCAGCCAGTCCACGTAACGATAGGCCCGATTGAAGGGCTCGCCCGTCGCGACCACCTCGCCCGTTTCAATGCTTACGGCATGCTCCCAGGAGAGCATAATCTGCAGGTAGTGGTAGGCCGCTATGGCGGTTACCAACCCCGTAATAGTCACGGCCATGCGATAAGCTGGCGCTACTGAGGACCGCATCAACCACAGGAAAATCGTGGTCGACGCCATCACCGCCAGCCCGAACGAGAACGCATTGGCCACGAACGAGTATTGATCCATTGACAATGTTTCAAGGTTTAGCATTTGTGTTGCTCCCACTGAAAATTGCGCCTGATCCTGTCACAGGACATTCGAGTCGAACCGGTGTTGCCACCGAAGGACGACTCAAGGGCGATACGCCCAGCTCACCGAAGAGGATCACGGCAATCTCGCATTGCTTCCCGGAAACGTCTCAATGTTTCTCGATTCTGGACCAGAACTCGTTGCGAAGGCGGGGCCATTCCAGCTTGAGCCAGGGCGTGTAGCGCCCTGGGTGCTCTGCCAGTTCCCGATCCATCACCTCCGGCTGGATGTAACAGTAATCGGCAACCTCAGTCGGATTAAGCACAACCGGTTCATCCCAGCGGGCGATGTAGACAGAGCAGAGCTCATGCTCCGACCCGATATCACCGAATGAAACGTGATAGCGGAACTGGTAGAGAAACTCCGGGCGGGCCGCGATAGTGAGCTCTTCTTCCAGTCGCCGTTGCACCGACTCCTGCTCGCTTTCACCGCGCCTTGGATGACTGCAGCAGCTGTTTGACCAGAAAAGCGGCCACAGCGGCTTCATCGGGCTTCGTTGCTGAAGAAGCAATTCATTGCGCCGATTGAAGACGAAAATGGAGTAGGCTCTGTGAAGCTGCCCACTCCCCCGGTGACAGGCAACCTTGGAATCGTAACCCAGCACGCGATTGTTCTCGTCGACAAGGATCAGGGGTTCGTCATCAAAGGACACAACGCTTTCGCAGCCTTGACTCATGTTCGCCAGCTCCCGGGAAATAGCTCGTGCTACGTCTGTCAGCTCCGGGTTATACGAAGCCGACAAGCAACAGGCGCACTCGGCGAAGGCATCGCACCCGTTCGAAAGTCATCCATGCCGCCGCGGATCAACAGCCACGCCCCGAGCGATCAAACCTTAATCCACACGCCCCTGTTCAACCCCACCACCGTCTACTAATCTCAAGGGAAAGCACCCTGGCCGCGAACGGGTCACAGAAACGTCAATCAGACTCGCAACCCGCGCCGGCTTACCCATAATTGAAGACAGAACCCAACGGAACAGAGGCATGATGAACTGACACCATCAGGGGCGAGTGCGGCCAGCGCAGGCACCACCCCTTACCCAGGTCACAGCAAGGGGGCCAAGCATGAGCATACTGCAGCGCTATCAGGACCGTTACGAGGCAACCAAGGAAGAGGAAATGAGCCTCGAGGAATACCTCAGCATCTGCAAAGAGGATCCCTCCGCCTACGCCACCGCCGCCGAGCGCATGCTGCTCGCCATCGGCGAGCCGGAACTTGTCGACACCTCCCGCGACCCGCGCCTTTCCCGGATCTTCCAGAACAAGGTTATCAAACGCTATCCGGAATTCTCCGAGTTCTACGGCATGGAAGAAGCCGTGGAGAACATCGTTTCGTACTTCCGCCACGCCGCCCAGGGCCTGGAGGAGAAGAAGCAGATCCTGTACCTGCTCGGCCCTGTTGGCGGCGGCAAGTCCTCGCTGGCCGAGAAGCTCAAGCACCTGATGCAGAAAGTGCCCTTCTACGCCATCAAGGGCTCGCCCGTGAACGAATCCCCCCTCGGGCTGTTCGACCCGGAAGAGGACGGCCCCATCCTCGAGGAGGAGTACGGGATTCCCCAGCGCTACCTCAAGCCCATCATGTCGCCCTGGGCGGTCAAGCGCCTGCACGAATACGGCGGCGACATCAGCCAGTTCCGGGTGGTCAAGAAATACCCCTCCATCCTGGACCAGGTGGCCGTGGCCAAGACCGAGCCCGGCGACGACAACAATCAGGACATCTCGGCGCTGGTCGGCAAGGTCAACATCCGCATGCTGGAGGACTTCAGCCAGGACGACCCGGACGCCTACAGCTTCAGCGGCGGCCTGAACCGCGCCAACCAGGGCATCATGGAATTCGTGGAGATGTTCAAGGCGCCCATCAAGGTGCTGCACCCACTGCTGACCGCCACCCAGGAAGGCAACTACAACACCACCGAAGGCATGTCCTCGATCCCGTTCGACGGCATCATCCTCGCCCACTCCAACGAGTCCGAGTGGCAGACCTTCCGCAACAACAAGAACAACGAAGCCTTTCTGGACCGGGTGAACATCGTCAAGGTGCCCTACTGCCTGCGCGTGACCGAGGAACAGCAGATCTACGAGAAGCTGCTGCGCGAAAGTTCCCTGGCCGGTGCCCCGTGTGCGCCGGACACCCTGAGCATGCTGGCCCAGTTCACAGTGCTTTCACGGCTGGTGGAGCCGGAGAACTCCAGCATCTACTCCAAGATGAAGGTCTACGACGGCCAGAACATCAAGGACACCGATCCCAAGGCCAAGTCCATCCAGGAGTACCGGGATGCCGCCGGCGTGAACGAGGGTATGGACGGCCTGTCCACTCGTTTCGCGTTCAAGATTCTTTCAAAGGTGTTCAACTTCGACACCACCGAGGTGGCCGCCAACCCGGTGCACCTGCTGTACGTGCTGGAAAAGCAGATCGAGCAGGAACAGTTCCCGCCGGAGACCCACGAGCGCTATCTCCGGTTCATCAAGGAATTCCTGGCACCGGAATACGTGGAGTTCATCGGCAAGGAGATCCAGACGGCCTACCTCGAGTCCTACTCCGAGTACGGCCAGAACCTGTTCGACCGCTACGTCACCTACGCCGACTTCTGGATCCAGGACCAGGACTACCGGGATCCGGAAACCGGCGAGATGTTCGACCGCGCGGCCATCAATGAGGAACTGGAAAAGATCGAGAAGCCGGCCGGCATCAGCAACCCCAAGGACTTCCGCAACGAGGTGGTCAACTTCGTGCTGCGGGCACGGGCCAGCAACAACGGCCAGAACCCGTCCTGGCTCAGTTACGAGAAGCTGCGCAGCGTGATCGAACAGAAGATGTTCTCGAACACCGAGGAGCTGCTGCCGGTGATCTCGTTCAATCCCAAGGCCTCCGAGGAGGATCAGCGCAAGCACCAGCAGTTCGTGGACCGGATGATCGAACGGGGCTACACCGAGAAGCAGGTCAAGCTGCTGGCGGAGTGGTACCTGCGCGTCCGGAAATCCCAGTAGGGTAAGCAGGTGTCTGCATGGGCATGAGTCACGTTGTTGACCGCCGCCTCAACGGCAAGAACAAGAGCGCGGTGAACCGGAACCGGTTCCTGCGCCGCTACCGCAAGCACATCAAGCAGGCGGTATCCGAAGCCGTTCACAACCGCTCCATCACGGACATGGAGCAGGGCGAGCAGGTCAGTATCCCGAGCGAGGACATCCACGAGCCGGTGTTCCACCACGGCGCCGGCGGCAACCGCGAGATGGTCCATCCGGGCAATAAGGAGTTCGTCACCGGCGACCGCCTGCCCAAGCCCGATGGCGGCTCCGGTGGCGGCAGCGGCGAGGGCCAGGCCAGCGACCAGGGCGAGGGCATGGATGAGTTCGTCTTCCAGATCACCCAGGAGGAGTTCCTGGACTTCCTGTTCGACGACCTGGAACTGCCCTTCCTGGTGCGCAAGAAGCTCAAGAGCGCGGACTCGTACCAGTATGTTCACGCCGGCTTCACCACTGACGGTACCCCGGCCAAACTCAACGTCGTGCGCTCACTGCGCAAGGCCTACGCCCGGCGCATCAGCCTGGCCGGCAAGCGCAAGCGCCGGATCAGGGAGCTGGAGCAGCAGATCGCGGCTCTGGAAGCCCAGCCGGACTCGGATGACCCGGCCTTCTCCAGGGAACGCCAGATCGAAGGCCTGCAGGAGGAGCTGGACGAACTGCGCCGGCAGGTGAAGCGCATCCCCTGGATCGACGAGATCGACCTGCGCTACCGCCAGCACCGCAGGGAGCCCAAGCCCTCCACCAGCGCCGTCATGTTCTGCCTGATGGACGTCTCCGGCTCCATGACCCAGGTGCACAAGGACATTGCCAAGCGCTTTTTCATCCTGCTGTACCTGTTCCTGCAGAAGAACTACAAGCACATCGAGGTGGTGTTCATCCGCCACCACACCGCCGCCAAGGAAGTGGACGAGGAGGAGTTCTTCTACTCCCGCGAGACCGGCGGCACCATCGTGTCGAGCGCGCTCAAGCTGATGCACCGGATCATTGAGGAACGCTACCCCAGCGACGACTGGAACATCTACGCGGCCCAGGCCTCGGACGGCGACAACTGGAACGACGACTCGCCCATCTGCCGCAGACTGCTCGAGGAGAAGATCCTTCCGATGGTGCAGTACTACTCGTACGTGGAGATCACCCCCCACGAGCACCAGGCCCTTTGGGAGGAGTACGAAACGGTACAGGCGAACTTCCCGGACCGCTTCGCCATGCAGCAGCTGTCGGACGCCAGCGAGATCTACCCCGTTTTCCGCAAGCTGTTCGAGCCCAAAACCGCCTGATCACGAACCGTAGGAGCGGCCATGGCCGCGATCACGGGAATAAAGACACGGGAATCGCGGCTATAGCCGCTCCTACAGACAACACAAACCCGTAAGAGCGGCCACGGCCGCAACCACGTGAACAGAAACACGGGCTATGAGGTGGCTATGACCAAACCAATATCCAGCGGCTCCGACTGGTCCTTCGAGCTGATCGAGGAATACGACCGCGAGATCGCCCGCATTGCCGCCGACTTCGGCCTGGATACCTACCCCAACCAGATTGAGGTGATCAGCGCCGAACAGATGATGGACGCCTACAGCTCCGTGGGCATGCCCGTGGGCTACCACCACTGGTCCTTCGGCAAGCAGTTCATGGCCACCCAGAAGGGCTACCGGCGCGGCCAGATGGGGCTGGCCTACGAGATCGTGATCAACTCCAACCCCTGCATCGCCTACCTCATGGAGGAAAACACCATGATGATGCAGGCGCTGGTGATCGCCCACGCCAGCTATGGCCACAACTCGTTCTTCAAGAACAACTACCTGTTCCGAAGCTGGACGGACGCCAGCTCCATCATCGACTACCTGATGTTCGCCCGGAACTACGTGGCCGAATGCGAGGAGCGCTACGGTGTGGAGGAAGTGGAGGCCATCCTCGACTCCTGCCACGCGCTGATGAACCAGGGCGTGGACCGCTACAAGCGCCCCGCCCCCATCTCCGCCGAAGAGGAGCGCCGGCGCCAGAAGGAACGCGAGGAATACCGCCAGGAGCAGGTCAACGACCTCTGGCGCACCATCCCCGATATGGGGGGCGACGACGACCCCGAGTCCCAGAAGCGACGCTTTCCGGCCGAACCCCAGGAGAACCTGCTCTACTTCATCGAGAAAAACGCCCCACTGCTCGAAACCTGGCAGCGTGAGCTGGTGCGCATCGTGCGCAAGATCGCCCAGTACTTCTACCCGCAGCGCCAGACCCAAGTCATGAACGAGGGCTGGGCCAGCTTCTGGCACTACACCATCGTGCACCGGATGTACGACGAGGGCCTGGTGGACGACGGCTTCATGCTGGAATTTCTGCAGAACCACACCGCTGTGATCTACCAACCGCCGTTCGACAGCCCCTACTACTCCGGGCTCAACCCCTACACGCTCGGATTCAACATCTACATGGACCTAAAACGCATGTGTGAGAACCCGACCGAGGAGGATCAGGCGTGGTTCCCGGACATCGCCGGCAGTGACTGGCAACAGACCCTGGATTTCGCCATGCGCAACTTCAAGGACGAGAGCTTCATCCTCCAGTACCTCTCGCCCAGGGTGATCCGGGATCTCAAACTGTTCGCCATTGCTGACGAGGAAGGCGACGATGCCTACGAGATCAAGGCCATTCATGACGACCGCGGTTACCGGCGCGTGCGCGAGAAGCTCGCGCGCCAGTACAACCTCAGCTACAAGGACCCGAACATTCAGGTCTGGAACGTGAACACCCGCGGCGACCGCTCCCTGCTGCTGCGCCACACCCGGGTGGACGGCATCCCCATGGCGGACGATGATACCCAGGAGGTGCTCAAACACGTGCACCGGCTCTGGGGCTTCGATGTGGTTCTGGAGAGTGTGGACAACGGCGAGGTCAAGGAACGCTATCGCATGCCGCCCGAGGGCGGCAGCCACAACAACGCTGCCTGATCAGGATCGCAGCTGTAGCTGCTCCTACAAACAACAACCAGTAGGAGCGGCCACGGCCGCGACCCACAATCGCCCCTGTAGCTGCCCCTACAGACAACAACCGTAGGAGCGGCCACGGCCGCGACCCAATCGCAGCTGTAGCTGCTCCTGCAGACAACAACCGTAGGAGCGGCCACGGCCGCGACCCTTTACACCATCAGAAACGCAACGACAGACCGCCGATCACCCCGAAATTGCCATCGTAATAGTCCGCTTCCGCCAGCACGCTCACATTGGGCTGCCAGCGGTAGCGGGCAGTACCGGTGAATCCGAGGTAGTCCAGATCGCCGGTGATGTAGCGCGCCGAGGCGCCGATCTCCAGGTCCCGGTGCAGCTGGCGCCGTATACCGCCGCGCAGGCCCGGTGCGGTGTCATCGCTGGATACACTGGTACATGAACGCACAAAGTTGCTGCCGGGGCGCATAACACTCCGACAACGCTCCACTTCAATATCCTGATACTCCAGCGTCAGGCCGCCCCAGACATCCGTCCGGTGATCCACCGAATAGCGATACCCTCCGCCTCCATGCAGGGCCGTGACATCAATATCCCCCGTCAGCGCCTTGAGCCCGCCAAACATGAACCACTGCGTGTTCAGCGCCTGGCTGCCCCGCACCTGGGCCCCCAGCAGTGGCTCGCTCTCGAAGTTCGGATACAGTGCCAGGCCGGCTTCCGCGTAGGAAAAGGATGGGCCCTGGGCCCAGACAGGCATCGCCAGAACGGCCAGCAACGCCACAAAAAACCTGGATGACATAGTCTTCACTCTCCCTTACTGCCAAGGAATACGCAGCGTTGAGGATAACGCTCTGTCATGGCGGGAACAGGCTACTACCCCACAAATGTGTTTCCTGTCACAGGTTTAATTGAACCAGTCGCAGCCCCGCGTTTACATTGCTTTTGCAATACAGACCTGACAATCATGCAGCTCAACACCAAGGAGAGCACCATGAACAAGATGTTCCGTGTTACCACTCTGGCGCTGACAACCGCCGCTGTTTCCACCGGTGCACTCGCCCAGAACCAGAGCTACAACGAACCCACGCGTGGCTTCATGCTCGAGCGCGGCACCACGGCCCCCAACAAAAAGGCCAGTGTTGATCTGCGCACCGGGGGTGATCAGGACTTCAGTGCCGGCGTACGGCTGGGACTGCCCGGCTCCGAGCTGGTTCTCAACCACAGCCGCATCAACCCACGCACCAGTCAGAATGAAGCGCTGTTCAAGGTGGGACTGCGCCCCCTGCAGGCCGGCGATGACGTGGTGATTGACTGGGCGGCCTACGGTGCGGTTGCCCACTACGATTCAGACGATGCCCAACAACAGCAGGGTTATACCGAGGAAAGCACTACCAACCTGGGTGCCGGCGCCGCCTTCACGGCCGACATCGACCGGTTCATCCTCAACTTCAACCCGGAACTGGTGTTCGACGACGGTGCCCGGAATGACGCCAGTGATGCCTACCTGAACCTGGGCATGGGCGCCCACTACGCCCTGCCGGAGACTGATTTCGGGCGCTTTGAGCCCGGCCTTGAGGTCAACGTGACGACCCGGGAAGACCGCTTCGGCGACAGCGTGGACCCCTCGCTGATGCTGGGCACCCGTTGGTTGTACAACGAAAATGTGACCCTGGATGTGTCGATGATCCAGGCCACCCCGAACAACGGTCTGGCGGATGCCTCTACCGAGGTCAGCATCCCTGGCTATATCCGGCTGAACGTCGCCTTCTGAGGTGCACCAGGGCAGCACGACACACCGCGGGCGGCTTCGGCCGCCCGTTTTTCATCCATCCAGCGCCGCGCGTGCCGCCTCACTGTTATAGAACCCTTCCAGCCGACGCCGGACAATCCCCTCCAGCAGGCCACTGGCCTTCAGTGCTTCCAGAGCCCGGGGCAGGACCGCGTCCAGTTCCGTCATGATGGTTGACTGGTCAATGTTGAACTCGTTCAGCAGATCACCCAGGGTGCGGTCGCCATAACGCTCGAACAGCTGGTTCACCACCGTTTCGTAGGCGTTGCGGTAGTAATCGCTCTTGCGGAAAGCCAGCCAGTAGTCGTAGCCCATCACCACAAACTCGCTCCACTCAACCTCACCAAGGCCCTGCTCCAGCTCGGAGAGGGGACGGTCGCTGAACGTATCCCAGGCATCCATCACGCTGGCCTTGATCTCCTCATCCGTAAGCTGCTCCGCCAGGAAGTCCGCGCTGTGGCGTGCGAGCTTCTCAACGTTGCGCGAGATGTAGCCCTTGATGCTTTTCTCCCAGACATCGTCCAGCCCGGAGACGGCCCTGTTGAGCACCTTCGAGCTGAACTTAAGCGCCGAGCTCACCCCCGGCACCCGCCGGCTCAGAAGGTTCTCCTCGTACACGTAGCGCACGATGGCCTCGTACATCAGGTTGGCCACCAGCTCCTTGTACACCGGCTGCTCCAGCATCCGGTCAATCAGCTTCTGGCGCTGTTCCCTGAGAAGCAGCACCTGGTCCACGAAGGCCTCCAGCCGCTGGCGGTCCATCAGGTCACCCGGTGTGGCATCCCGGTGGAACTGCGAGCCAACCACATCCTGGGTAAAGGTGGCCGCCATCTCGGGGATAATCGGCGGCATCTCCCGTTCCACGGTATGGCGGTAAATGATGGCATTGACCGTGTCCGCACTGATCACCTCGTTCAGCCGGATGCTGTTGGCTGCCTCAAGGGCATGGCCCAGTTCCCTTTCCAGGTCCTCGCGCAGCGCGTCATGATCCATCCGTGCCATTTCGTGCTGCACGTGCGCCTCGAGAAGCCGATCAAGGATCGGGCCGGCATCGTTCTCTGTCATAATCAACCTCTCTTCAGATCCCTTCAGAGCAGCTGCGGTCCAGTCGCGGCCATGGCCGCTCCTACGGGCCCCCTGTGCAGGAGCAGCTACAGCTGCGATTCGACCGCGGCAATGGCCCCCCCTACGGACCCCCTGTGTAGGAGCAGCTACAGCTGCGATTTGCCCGCGCCAATGGGCCCCCTACGGACCTCTGTACAGGAGCAGCTACAGCTGCGATTCAGTACTGGCTACTCCAACGCGACACGGAAACAGCAAACCACAGAACACCTTGCATTGCATTTGCCTTTGCGACCGGGGCTGTCGGCGAGCCCCCCACGTTGACAGGGTGCATCGCAGCGGCTATATCTCTGCTCAGATGAATCAAACCCTTACCGCGCATTCCAGCAAAAGAGGCAACCAATGAATCGACTTCTTCCCGCCGTCGCACTGCTCGCCACCGCCGTTCCCTTCCAGGCGAACGCCAGCGGGGACTATGAGTATCCCTACTCCGGCATTGGCGGCGGCATGGCATCACTGGCCGATGCCTGCGACAACCTGGGCTCCGACTGTGACGATGGGACCACGGCTTTCCGCGTCTACAGCGGTGCGCGGCTGCTTTCGAACTTCGGCGTGGAAGTGGGCTATACCCGGAGTCAGGACTTTGAGCTGAACGATACAACAGACACGGAACTCAGCCTGCACGGACTGGATGTAACCGGCCTCGTTCACCTGCCGCTGGGTAACCGGATGGATGTCTTCGCCAAAGCCGGCGGCTTCTTCTGGGACTCAGAACTGGACATAGCGACAGCGACGGTGGATAACACCGGCATCAGTCTGCGAACCGGTGTCGGTGCCCAGGTGGGTATAACCGAGCACCTCTATATCCGCGCGGACTACGACTACGTCCCCAACGTTGACTACAGCGACGGGGCACTGGATGAGGACGACCTGAGCCTGATTACCGGCTCGATCCAGTATCACTTCTGACACCGCATCTCGGTTTATCCCCATGGCCCGGACTGCGCTCCGGGCCTAGCCTGCTCCACAACGGCATACAGCAACACCCCTCTGTAGGAGCGGCCATGGCCGCGATCGAAAGGCGGTCACAGGCAATCGCGGCCATGGCCGCTCCTACGGGGGTACTGTCAGGGGGATTCCATGAACGACCGCACCAGGGACATCGGCCTGCTGGTCCTGCTCTGGCTGGCAGGGCTCTACATGCGCCTGCCCATACTGGTGGCTCCCGCCCTGGCACCGGCCATCGGCGAAGAACTGGCCCTGAGCCAGACCCACATCGGGGCACTGACCACCCTGCCGGTTCTGATGCTCGCCCTGGGGGCACTCGCGGGGTCGCTCCTGATCATGCGCATGGGCCCACGCAACGCACTGGCAGCTGCCCTGGCCGTGGTCGGCGTCATGTCGGCAACCCGGGGGCTCGCCCAGGGCCCCGTCCTGTTGTTGGGCGCCAGTGCCGTCATGGGTCTGGCGATAGCCGTCATGCAGCCGTCGCTGCCGGCGCTTCTCCCACGCTGGCTCACTCCCACACGGCTCGCTCTGGGCTCGGCCTGTTACATGAACGGCATGCTGATGGGCGAGTTCATCGGCGCCGGCCTGACTCTGCCGGTCATCATGCCGCTGACCGGAAACAGCTGGCGACTGACGCTGCTTGTGTGGTCGCTGCCGGCCCTGCTGATCGCGCTCCTTCTGATGCTGCCGAAAACCGCCTCCAGCGATGGCAGCGACAGCAGCCAGTGGCTGCCGCGCCTGCGCGACCCGCTGATGTGGAAGCTCGGCCTGCTCCTGGCCGGCACCGCGTCGCTTTTCTTCGGCACCAACGCCTACATGGCCAGCGTCCTTGAGGACCGCGGCGAACTGGCCCGGCTGGACACTACCCTGTTCAGCTTCAACTTCGCGCAGGTCGTCGCCTCGGCCCTGATGCTGTGGATGGCCCGGCACTGGGTCGGCCGGCGCGGCCCAATCCTGTGCAGCGCCGGTCTCAGCGTGGCCGCCATGCTCGGCTTCATCCTGGTCGACGGCTGGCCCGGTGTTGCCTTCGCCGTGGCCATGAGCTTCTTTGCCGGCATCCTGCTCATCCTGATCGTCTCACTGCCCCCCCAACTGGTCCCAAGCGCCGAGGCTGGCCGGCTGTCGGCAGGAACCTTCACCATCGGCTACACCGTGGCGTTCCTCGTACCCCTGGGCGGCGGCCTTCTGGCGGACACCACCGGGGCCGCACTCGCCGCCGTGGGATTCATCACCCTGTGCACAGCACTCACTGTTCCTCTGGCATTGCGCCTGAGACTGCCCAACTGATCCGCCAGCCAGCCGAGCTCAGGCCAGCCGCGCCCCATTCGGCACCGGCTTGTCCGGTACTGCCAGCACGACCGCGCCGTCCTCACGATGCAGGCCGGTGACCAGGCACTCCGAGCGGATGGGGCCGATCTGCTTGGCGGGGAAGTTCACCACCGCCAGAACCTGGCGCCCCTCCAGTTCCTCACGGGCGTAAAGATCCGTGATCTGGGCGCTGGATTTGAGAACCCCGAGCCCGGCCCCGAAATCCACGCGCAATTTGTAGGCCGGGCGCCGGGCCTGCGGAAAGTCCTCGACCTCAACAATGGTGCCGGCCCGGATCTGAACCCGCTCGAAATCACCCCACTCAATGGTCTCCATTACAGCTCTCTCCAGAGTCAATCCAGGAGCCACGGATTATACCCGGAGCCGACCCCTATCAGCACGATTAACCCCGCCCATGCCGCTTCCGGTATAATGGTTACCACTCAGGCGGAATACCTGACATATTTACTCAGGTATTGTACAATCAATCTCCAGAACAAGGCTGGACGTAGAAGCCAGTGATAGCGTAACTCGCGGGAATCCGCTTCAGGAGACGCTTTTCAAAGGGGTTGGATGAATTCCGGCAAGACACTGCACTGCACAGTCTTCCCCGAATTTATCCGTTCATGAAAGGCCGGTGCCACGCGCGCACAGGCCCAGAACCAGTGGAGTTGCAGCCATGGCCGAATCCAATAAGCCCGAAGACTTCGTCAAGCACGAATACGAAGCCGGCTTTGTCACCGACATCGAATCGGACACCTTCGAACCCGGCCTGAACGAGGACGTCATCAAGCGCCTGTCCCAGATCAAGGGCGAGCCTGAATGGATGCTCGAATGGCGCCTGGAAGCCTATCGCCAGTTCCAGGAAATGACCGAGCCGAACTGGCAGAAGGTCAACTTCGAGCCCGTGGACCTGCAGTCCATCTCCTACTATTCCGCGCCCAAGAAGGACAGCGACAAGCCCCAGAGCCTGGACGAGGTCGACCCGGAGCTGCTGCGCACCTATGAAAAGCTCGGCATCCCGCTGCACGAACAGAAAGCGCTGGCGGGCGTGGCCGGCGCCGGCACACCGGCGGAGTCCGAGGCTGAAAGCACCGGCGGTGGCGGCGCCTACAGCAACGTCGCCGTGGACGCGGTTTTCGACTCCGTCTCCGTGGTCACCACCTTCAAGGAAAAGCTGGCCGAAGCCGGCGTCATCTTCTGTTCCATCTCGGAAGCCCTGCAGGAGCATCCGGAGCTGGTGAAGCAGTATCTGGGCTCCGTCGTGCCCCGTGGCGATAACTACTTCGCCTCACTCAACTCGGCAGTGTTCAGTGACGGCTCCTTCGTGTACGTGCCCAAGGGCGTCAAATGCCCCATGGAGCTGTCCACCTACTTCCGCATCAACGCCGAGAACACCGGCCAGTTTGAGCGCACGCTGATCATCGCCGACGAAGGCGCCTCCGTCAGCTACCTCGAAGGCTGCACCGCGCCCCAGCGCGATGAGAACCAGCTGCACGCTGCCGTGGTCGAACTGGTAGCGCTGGACGACGCCGAGATCAAGTACTCCACGGTGCAGAACTGGTACCCCGGCGACGAGAACGGCAACGGCGGCATCTTCAACTTCGTCACCAAGCGCGGCATGGCCCGGGGCAAAAACTCCAAGATCTCCTGGACCCAGGTCGAAACCGGCTCCGCCGTCACCTGGAAGTACCCCAGCTGCGTGCTCAAGGGCGACAACAGCGTCGGCGAGTTCTACTCCGTAGCGCTGACCAACAACTACCAGCAGGCCGACACCGGCACCAAGATGATCCACCTGGGCAAGAACACCCGCAGCACCATCATTGCCAAGGGCATCTCAGCCGGCCACAGCGACCAGAGCTACCGCGGCCTGGTGAAGTTCCAGCCCACCGCCGAAGGCGCGCGCAACTTCACCCAGTGCGACTCGCTGCTGATCGGGGATAAGTGCGGCGCGCACACCTTCCCCTACATCGAGAACAAGAACAGCTCCGCCACGGTGGAACACGAAGCCACCACCTCCAAGGTGAGCGACGAGCAGATGCTGTTCTGTCGCCAGCGCGGCATCGACCCGGAACAGGCCGTGTCCATGATCGTCAACGGCTTCTGCAAGGAAGTCTTCAAGGAACTGCCCATGGAGTTCGCCGTCGAAGCCGGCAAGCTGCTGGAAGTGAGCCTGGAAGGCTCAGTCGGGTAAAGACACCCGGATCAGGCGTCTTCAAGGCGATCAGATCAAGGTGGGTGGGGTACATCACCCCATCACCAGCGGCGTACAGCAGAGAATCAGATACCGGGTGGTGGGGGACTTCGATTCGGGAAGCTCTGGAGCCATGGATGGCGGAAGAGCAGCCTACATGGACGTACTCGTGGCGATTCCCGGAGCGAAGTCCCCCAGCGCCCGGAGCAGGAATTCATCAGTCTTGATCATTTGAACAACTGTAAACAGGTAGAGAGCACCCACATGCTGACCATCAAAAATCTCCACGCCAGCGTCGAGGGCACCCCGATCCTCAAGGGCATCAACCTCGAGATCAAACCCGGCGAAGTCCACGCCGTCATGGGCCCCAACGGCTCCGGCAAGTCCACCCTCGCCCAGGTCCTCGTCGGCCACGAAGCCTTCGAAGTCACCGAAGGCGAAATCCTGTTCGACGGCCAGAACCTGCTCGAGCTCGAAGTCGAAGAGCGCGCCCTCGCTGGCCTCTTCCTGGCGTTCCAGTATCCGGTCGAAATCCCCGGCGTCAGCAACCTCCAGTTCCTGCGCACCGCCCTCAACACCCTGCGCAAGCACCACGGCCAGGACGAACTCGACGCCCCCAGCTTCATGAAGCTGGCCAAGGAAAAAGCCAAGCAGGTTGACCTCAGCCCCGACTTCCTCAAGCGTGGCGTCAACGAAGGCTTCTCCGGTGGCGAGAAAAAGCGCAACGAGATCATGCAGATGCTCATGATGGAGCCGCGCCTGGGCATCCTCGATGAGACCGACTCCGGCCTCGACATCGACGCGCTCAAAACCATCGCCAACGGCGTGAACACCCTGCGGGCCGACAACCGCTCCTTCCTCGTCGTCACCCACTACCAGCGCCTGCTCAACCACATCGTGCCGGACGTCGTGCACGTGCTCGCCAACGGTCAGATCATCAAGACCGGCGACAAGCAGCTGGCGATGGAACTCGAAGAACACGGCTACGGCTGGCTCGGCATCAACGAAGCGGAAGCCGCCGGCTGAAGGAGGTTCCATGACACTTGCGCACAAGACGCCCCTGACACCGCTGGACGATGCCTTCACACCGGAAGGTGGCAAGCAGCTGCCCGCGCCGCTGAAGAGCCTGCGCGACATCCGCAGCAAGGCCATCACTGGCATGGCACTGCCCAACCGCCGGACCGAGAACTGGAAATACTCCAGCCGCTACCTCAAGCTGGATCCGGAACTGGCGCCGCAGACCCAGGGCACGGGTGACGCTGATTACCGCAGCGTTGAAGGTGTTTACCGTCTGGTCATCCGCAACGGGGTGGTCGATCTCGACAGCAGCAACCTGCCCAGCGCCAGCGGCGTGGACATTCGCCGTTTTGTGGATCTGGACGATGTCGCCGCCCAGAGCGTGGCCAAGAAACTCGACACCACGCTCGACCACGGCACCACCCAGCTGGCGGCGCTCAACACCGCGCGGCTCGAAGACGGCGTACTGATCCGGCTTTCAGCGGACACCAGCGTCGACAAACCGGTCTACATCCAGTACGTCACCGATGCCGGCGCCAGTGGCTCCAACTACCCCCGCGTCATGGTCGAAGCCGGCCAGGGCAGCAAGATGACACTGGTGGAAGAATACATCAGCAATGGCGACCAGCCGGTACTGGTGGACAGCGTCTCCGAACTGCTGCTCGACGACAGCGCCAACATCACCTACATCCGGCTGTGCATGGACCCGGCCAACGTGCGCCACATCGGCGCTACCGGCGTGAAGGTCGGCGCCAATGCCAAACTCGACAGCCACTGCATCGGCTTCGGCGGCGACCTGCGCCGGCACGACCTCCAGGTCAGGCTCGAAGGCCAGGGTGGTTACGCACGGCTGAACGGCATTGCCCTGACCCAGGACCGCCAGCACTACGATAACCACACGGCCATCGACCACGTGGTACCGAACTGCGACAGCGACGAAAACTACCGTTGCCTCGCCGCGGACCGCTCACACGCGATCTTCAACGGCCGCATTCATATCCACCCGGACGCCCAGCAGTCCCACGCGGATATGAACAACAAGAACCTGCTTCTGTCGACCAACGCCGAGATTGATACCAAGCCCGAGCTTGAGATCTACGCGGACGACGTCACCTGCGCCCATGGCGCCACCGTCGGCCAGCTGGACGAAGGCTCGCTGTTCTACCTGACCTCGCGCGGCATTGACCGCGACACGGCGGCAACCATGCTCAGCATGGCCTTCGTGCACGAGCTTGTGGGCCAGGTACCGCTGGAGGACATCCGCGAGGCGGTCAACACCCGCCTGACGGACTTCATCGAGGCCAGCTTCCGGAGGGCGGCTGAATGAATCTGGAGCAGGTGCGCGCGGATTTCCCGATCCTCGAGCAGGAGGTCAACGGCAAGCCACTGGTCTATCTGGACAACGCCGCCTCGGCCCAGAAGCCGCAGGCGGTCATGGACGCCATGACCCAGTACTTCCGCGAGACGCACTCCAACGTGCACCGCGGTGCGCACAGCCTGGGTGATCGTGCCACAGCCCTGTTCGAGGGTGCCCGCGAGACGGTCCGCAGCCAGATCAACGCCGCCAGCGCCAACGAGATCATCTGGACGCGCGGCACCACCGAGGGCATCAACCTGGTGGCCAACGGGTTCTATCGCAGCCTGAAACAGGGCGACGAGATCCTGGTCTCGCGCATGGAGCACCACGCTAACATCGTGCCCTGGCAGATGCTGGCCGAGGCCACCGGCGCGAGCCTGAAGGTGATCGAGGTTACCCCCGAGGGCGAGCTGGACCAGCAGAGCTTCCGCGACCAGCTGAGTGAGCGCACCAAGGTCTTCGCCATCACGGCGGTGTCCAACGTGCTCGGCACCATCAATCCCACCCGGGAAATGGTAGCCGCAGCGAAAGAAGCCGGCGCCTACACCCTGGTCGACGGCGCCCAGGCCATACCGCATCTGGGCGCGGACGTTCAGGCGCTGGACTGCGATTTCTATGTCTTCTCCGGCCACAAGCTGTTCGGCCCCACCGGCATTGGCGTGCTGTACGGCCGGGAGGATCTGCTCAACGAATGGCCCGTGTATCAGACCGGCGGCGAGATGATCCACCGGGTGAGCTTCGAGGGCACCAGCTTCCAGAACTCGCCCTACCGGTTCGAGGCTGGCACACCGGCCATCGCCGAGGCCATCGGCCTGGCCACCGCCATGCGCTATCTGGACGATCTGGGCCACGACGGCCTGCACGAGGCCGAGGCCGCACTGGACCGGCGCGTGGACGAATGGGTCGCCGACTTCCCTGGCCTGACCCGCTACGGCCAGGCGCAGAACAAGGTTCCGGTCCTCTCGTTCTGGCTCGAAGGCCTGCATCCCAGCGACCTGGGCACCCTGCTCGACCAGCAGGGCATCGCGATCCGCACCGGTCATCACTGCTGCATGCCGCTGATGGAGCACTTCGGCATCGCGGGTACTGCCAGGGCCTCGTTCGCGTTTTATAATACGGTGGAAGAGGTGGACACTTTCTTCCAGGGCCTGCAGAGGATCCAGCGCCTGTTCACCGGCAAATAAACAGTAGGAGCAGCCATGGCTGCGACCGGCGGTAATCGCGGCCATGGCCGCTCCTAAGACTCCAGATTTATTGTAGGAGCAGCGACAGCTGCGATCAGTGCTGATTGCCGCGGCGCCCGCTCCCAAGGTTCGGGTTTCAGTAAGAGCAGCTACAGCTGCGAAACCCTGCAAACAGAGTTACCGTAGGCGCTTGCTAACAAGCGATTCCCACGGAAAAAAATGCCCATCGGAATAAGGAGGGCAACATGACAGTGGAAACCGTAACGCCCCAGACCGGCGTCACCATGACCGATGCAGCCATCGAACACTGTCGTGAACAGCTGAAAAAGCGGCCGGAAATGGCCGGCATCCGCCTGGGTACGAAAAAATCCGGCTGCTCCGGGTTCAAGTACACCACGGATTTCGTGCGCGACCCCGGCGACGATGACACCGCGTTTCAGATGTCAGAGGACGTAACGGTCTACGTCAGCGCCAAGGACCTGACGATGGTCGGCGGCACTGAGATCGACTTCGTCACTCAGGGCATCAACAGCATGTTCGAATTCCGCAACCCCAACGCCACCGCCGAGTGCGGCTGTGGCGAAAGCTTTGCGGTGAACTGAGGCAACCGGAACAGACTATGCAGGATCGGGAAGTTGTCGTAACCCAGCGGGATGTGGAAGCCCGGCTGGTGCCCTCCGGCACCGCCATCACCATCCCCGAGGGCACCTTTGTCACGCTCACACAGGCACTGGGCGGCAGCTTCTCCGTGGCCGTCAACGGCAACCTGGCGCGCCTTGACGGCAAGGACGCCGACGCCATCGGCAAACAGGTAGCCGAAAGCGAGTTCGAGACCCCCAGCGACGGCAGCATCAACGAGGACCAGGTCTGGGAAGCCCTGATGACCTGCTACGACCCGGAAATTCCCGTGAACGTCGTCGATCTGGGACTGATCTACGACTGCAAGGTCTGGAACGACAGCGAAGGCAACCACGCCTACATCCTGATGACCCTGACTGCGCCGGGCTGCGGTATGGGCCCTGTGATTGCCGATGACGTAAAGCGTAAGGTAGAGTCCGTTCCGAACGTGGACGATGTCGAGGTGGAACTCACCTTTAATCCACCCTGGAGCAGTGAGATGCTCACTGAAGAGGCCAAACTCGAACTCGGCCTGCTCTGATCCCCCACTGTAGGAGCGGCCACGGCCGCGAGACCCCGAACAGATCGCGGCTATAGCCGCTCCTACAGAAAACACAGAACACGTAGGAGCGGCCATGGCCGCGAAACCGAAACAAATCGTGGCTATAGCCGCTCCTACAGAAAACACAGAACATGTGGGAGCGGCCATGGCCGCGAACCCCAAAACAGATTGCAGCTATAGCTGCTCCTACTGATGAACAGGTTCCCATGACAACGGATACCAACTTCACCAACACCGAACTCGGCACCGACATCACAACCGATGATGTACGGGACGGCTTTGAGCTGCTGGACGACTGGGAAGAGCGCTACGGCTACATCATGGACCTGGGCAAGAAGCTTCCCGCCTTCCCGGACGACGAGAGGCGCGAGGCGAACTACGTCCACGGCTGCCAGAGCCAGGTCTGGCTGATCCACTGGAAAGACCCGGAAAGTGGCCGGCTCTACCTGCTGATCGACAGCGACGCCATGATCGTGCGCGGTCTCGCCGCCATCATCATGATCGCCCTGAACGGCCGCACACCGGATGACCTTCTGGCGGTGGACATCGAGGGCCTGTTCGAGGAACTGGACCTGATGCGCCATATCTCGCCCACCCGGGGCAACGGCCTGCGCGCCATGGTCGAACAGATCCGCGCCACCGCCCAGCAGTACACCTGACCCGCCCCACCTATTCCCTGCAGGAGCAGCTACAGCTGCGATGGATCCGGGTCGCGGCCATGGCCGCTCCTACGGTTAGTGACGGCGCTGTTCTGGTTACCAGATCACCACACGATCCCCACGCTGAACATTGATCCGCCCACCTTCCACTGGCAGCTGACCACTGCTGAAGCGCGGTTGGACCTGCTGGATTTCCAGGGTCCGGCCAATGGGTCTCAGGGCCGGGTATTCCTGGGGCTGATCCAGATAGCGCTCAGCGCGCAGAATTTCCATGGTCTGGCCAGGGCGCAGCCCGGAATCCGCACCGGCGCTGATCCGTACGCGGCGACTGTCCACCCGCTCCACGGAGGCGATGAACGGCTGGCAGCCCAGATTCACCGCCACCTCATCCGCCAGCTCAGAAACCCGCTCACCAATCCGTTTCCCGAATTCGGTCTCCGCGAACGCTGGCGTGCCGAAACCCACGTCGGCTTCCCGAGCGTGATCCCACTCGCCACGCACCGCCAGCCGGTCACTCATGACCATCACACCACTGAGCCCGTCATACACGAAGAGATCCACCGCCAGCCGGCGCTGCTGATTCGCGACCCCCAGTCCGCGACCCAGCCAGGATGCGGCTGAGGTTCCCCAGGCGTCCGGGTTCTCAACGCCGATGTCGTGAACCACTCCGGAGATCACAAACTGCACCCCCATGGCACGGGTCAGCTCCGAGGCACGGGTCAGATGCCGGTCAACCGCCTGTACGGTCGGGGCGTTGACCGCCCGATCATAGAGCCGGCGGTCAAAGGCCTGATGCATCAGGATGGTTTCACGGGAACTCAGATCATCGTTGAGCATCCGCGGCAGGGCCCGGACAACGTTGCCCAGCCGCCCCAGCATCGCCCCATCGGAGTCCAGCAATGGGAAACGGGTGATGGCCACACTCTTGCGGAACCGGCTGGTATCACGCCCCGGGCAGGAGGACCCTTCCTGCAGCGAGGGCGCCCGCTGCAAACGCCGGAGGTTGGCGGCCGAGCGCTCACGGTTGTCCGTATCCCGGGGTACCAGCGCGACCGGGCGGGTCTCTTTCACTGCCTCACCCTGCCCGGCACTGCCCGGCCCGCCCAGTCTCGAGACCGCAGGCTGGGGGCGCAGCTGCTGTGGGAAGTGGACCTGCACGGGCTGCTTATCCGCGCCAGCGCTCTGTTGTTGGGCACCACTGGTACCCAGCGGCAAGGCCACGAGCGCCATGAGCAGCGCTCCCATCAATGTGATTCTCATGCCCCCTCCAGGAAATACAGTGGCTCAGGCGCGGGAGTCAGACCCCCGCAGGCCGATACCGGCTCCATTACCGGCGGACGGGCGCACTCCTTCGCCCCTGCGGTCTCGGTCAGGCACTGTGCCAGCCGGCCACTCAACCGGACCCCATGGAACGACTCAAAACGCCCCGACTCAGGCCGGACCCGACCGAGCAGACGGGCCTCGGCCATCACCTGCGAGACCATCTGTTCCCGTTTCCCCTCGGTCAGCGCCGGCAAGGCATTGCCTCCCCCGGCCAGCCTTGCCTCGGCCCATGCCGTTTCCAGTTCCGCCCTCACCCGGTGTTCCAGTCGGCTTCTCGCCTGCTGCTCGGTCTCACACAGACGCTGGCGCCAGTAGTCCTCAACCTCACCGAACTCAGCCGTGGGCTCATCCAGTTCCCCCCGGGCCAGCAGCAACCAGGCCTCCTCCGGGGCACCGAAAGGCGTATCCATCCAGGGCAGACTGGAACAGCCTGCCGCCAGCAGTGCCGCCACCATGGCAAGGGTCAGTTGCACAATCTTCACGCTTTGCCGGAGCTCCCCTCAGGTTTGCCGTCAGTAGATGCCTGCAAATACCGGACCAGAAAGAACACCTTCCATACTCCGACAGTACAGCATCTGATCACTCTGCAAGTGCCTGTAAAAAGTCGTTTCCGCACGTAGCAAAACATGGCCTTTCCCCGTGCTTTGACTACGCTGCCAGTGTTCACCGGATTAAATCCACGTCACTGAGAGGGAATCACCCCATGACCACAAGCTCCTCCCGAGCCCGGACCCGCCTCGCCATGGCGGTTGCGTTCACTACGGCAGCTGCAAGCACCCAGGCCGCGCCACCCCAGTTCAACGACGCCCGAGCCTTTGGCATGGGCGGCACCGGCGTCGCCGCAGCACGCCCGAGCGGTGCCGCGCTGTTCAACCCATCACTGCTGGCGGCCGATCACAGCGGCTGGAACGATGGGTTCTCAGTCACCCTGCCGTCAGTGAACGCCCGCTATGCGGAAAACGAGGAGGTGGTCGACGAGATTGATGAGATTCAGGATACGATTGATGCTTTCAACCAGGCGACAACCCAGGGAGAGATACAGGACAACGCAGGCAAACTCGCGGATTCTCTGGAAAACATCGACAGGAAACCCTTGAGAGCTGACGCTGGCCTTGGCGTCCTGCTCGCGGTTCCTTCCCCGAATCTTTCGGTGGGCCTGCATACCAATGCCCAGCTCAGAGCGACCGTCCAAGCCAGAGTGAAGCAGGAGGAAATCGAGGCCCTGAGAGACATTGAAGGCGGCACTATCCCCTCCAATACCAACATCGTTGATAACAACGGGAATATCGATAATCTTGAATCCGACGGCCGCGTCCTCGCCTCAGCCGTCGGCGAAATCGGTCTCACCCTTGCCCGTTCCTTCCAGATCCAGGGGCAGAGCGTGAACTTCGGTGTGACACCCAAACTCGTCCAGATGCGCACCTTCGACTACGCCCAGGGCGTGGATGATTTTGACGAAGACGACTTCGACGCCTCCGAATACGAGACCGAGGACTCCCACATCAACGTGGACATTGGCGCCAGCGCCGATCTTGGAAGCAGTGACCAATGGCGGGTCGGCGCCTCCGTCCGCAACCTGATCCCGCAGACTCTTAAAACCGTTGAGAACAACAACCGGCCAGTACGGTACGATCAGAAAGAAATGAAGCTGGACCCGCTGGTCACCGTCGGCGTGGCCCACAGCAGCGGCTGGCACACCCTGACCGCGGACCTGGACCTGACCAAGAACGAAGGCATCGGCCCGGCCGCCGACCAGCAGTGGCTCGCCGTGGGTGGAGAATTCAACGTCTACGACTGGATCAACGTGCGCGCCGGCGCCCGCCAGAACCTCGCCAGCGATACTGGGGAGGACGGCATTGAGGAGGAAACCCAGTACACCGCCGGCTTTGCCCTGTCCCCCTGGGCCCTGCGCATCGAGGCCGGCGCGCTGTTCAGCAGCGAGGAAGTAGGCGGCGCCGTGGAGCTGGGCATGTCCTTCTGACCACCCCCTCGTAGGAGCGGCCATGGCCGCGATTCACTGATCGCAGCTATAGCTGCTCCTACAAACAAAAGCCCATCCTCCCCCGTAGGAGCGGCCACGGCCGCGACCTGCTTCTATCGCAGCCCTGGCTGCTCCTACAGGCACTGGGCGGTGGCTGGTATCATGCCCCGATGCATACCAACACCTTCGAATGCCGCGCCGGCTGCGGTGCCTGCTGCATCGCGCCCTCCATCTCGTCGCCCATCCCTGGCATGCCCAACGGCAAGCCCGCCGGCACGCCCTGTGTGCAACTCGATGAGAATTACCACTGCAAACTTTTCGGTGATCCCAGCCGCCCCGCCGTGTGTGAAGCTTTCCAGGCCGAACACAGCGTGTGCGGAAACAGCCGGGAAGAGGCCCTGATGATCCTGAAAGAAATGGAAGGCTGACCCCCGTAGGAGAGCGGCCACGGCCGCGATTCACTGATCGCAGCTATAGCTGCTCCTACAATCAAACACCCATCCTCCTCCGTAGGAGCGGCCACGGCCGCGACCTTTTCCTGTCGCAGCCATGGCTGCTCCTACAAATCCAGGCTCACCCGTGAGAGCGGCCGCGGCCGCGACCTTTCCTGTCGCAGCCATGGCTGCTCCTGCAAATCCAGGCTCACCCGTGGGAGCGGCCATGGCCGCGATCATCCCCCCAATCACAACCAACAAGCATCCCAAAGCGGATAATCCTCAATCCGCTCGACCAGCCCCGCCCGCAGGGGGTTGGCCACAACGTAGCGCGCCACTGCCCGAAAATCCTCGTACCGGCGCAACGCCCTGTCATGGAACCCAGGCTGCCATATACGGGCTTCGGCCAGTTCCGGACGAAGATTTCTGAGGCGCAGCGTAGCTCTGGCCTTTACCTTGCCCACCGCCCGTTCAAGTGACGCGCCGTCGCGCAGCTGCATCAGCCAATGGATATGGTCGGGCATGACCACAAAACACCAGGTCTCCGCGAGGTCTTCCGCCTCACGAAGCCCTCCAACAACGGCTCGGCCGGATTCGAGTTCCCTGAATACCGTGTGCCGGTTCCAGCAGTTTGCAGTAACGAGATAGATGCGGCCCGGCTCGCTGACCCGGCCTCGACGCAGGCGATGGCCTGCAGGTTGGGTGGCCCGTTCCATGGGCGGTCTCCTTCCCTGGTTGTAGACGCGTTCCGGCCGGAATGATCCCACGCGGCCTACCGCAACGGAACCCCCACCATCCCTGTAGGAGCGGCTATAGCCGCGACTCCTGTCCTATCGCAGTGATGGCATGGCCTGTTTCTGTCGCAGCCATGGCTGCTCCTACAAATCCAGGCTCACCCGTGAGAGCGGCCACGGCCGCGACCTTTTCCTGTCGCAGCCATGGCTGCTCCTCCAGGGGGAGGGGGAGCGGGGTTCTGTGGGAGCGGCCATGGCCGCGATAGGGGGCGTTTCATTCGTGGACGGGGGCTTTTCAGAATTGAAGAATCCGTGCCCATCCCTTATCGCTCGCGCCCCTTTAAGACCCTGTTTTAAAAAGACCCTTTCCATCCGATCACAACATGGCACAGAGCATGCTGCTGTCTCTTCACAACAACGCCACAACAAGGACACTGCACCATGAGCCACCGAATCAAAGTGATCATTCCCATCCCGGTGGATGCCGCCGGCGTGGCCGCGCGCCAGGCCCAGCTGCCGGAGGGTCTGCTGCCTCCGGACTACGAGGTCGTGTTTGAGGCGGTCAAGGCCGGCGCGGCCCTGGGCGACAGCTTCCACGATGCCCTGCTGATGGACGTGAGCGTGGTCGAGGCCGCGCTGACCGCCGAGAAGGAAGGCTACAGCGCCGTCTGCATCGACACCATGAGCGACTCCGGGCTCAACGCCCTGCGCTCCTGCCTCAACATACCGGTTGTGGCGCCCGGCGGCTCCAGCTTCTACATGGCCGCGAACCTGGGCAAGAAATTCGGCATCGTCACCATGTGGGACGAATGGTTCCCGCTCTACGACAAGACACTGACCGAATACCGCATGTGGGACCGCCTGGCTTCAATGCGCTCCATCAAGACACGCCCGGACCTGTCGGAACTGCTCGCCGGCAAGGAGGAAGTGGTGTTCAATAAGCTTCTGGAGGAATCCCAGAAGGCGATCACCGAGGACGGCGCCGACACCATCATCCTGGGCTCGACCACCATGCACCAGTCGCACGCCTTCCTGGCGGAACGGCTCCCGGTTCCCGTGGTCAATCCAGGCCAGGTGGCGTTCAAGACCTGCCAGATGATGCTGGAGCTGGGGCTGACCCACAGCAAGAAGGCCTACCCCGCCCCGGAGAAGCCCAACTTCGAGGTCTACCACCAGATCGTGAAAGGCGGCTGAGACTGTCCGAGGCCACCAACAACACCATAGAGGATAACCCCAATGACCAAGCTCACACGCGACCAGCTCATCGAAAAGGCGACCATGGATTACTTCGCCAACGTCGACAGGAAGAACATGGATGGCGTGCTCGCCAACTTCCACGACAACGCCACGCTCACCGTGCCCACGGACCCGATCGTCCACGAAGGCCGGGATGACGGCATCCGCCAGATGTTCCAGACCCTGTTCGACTCCTACACCGAGATCTGGCACGGCGACTTCGAGTGCACGGCGGATGAAGCCACCCAGAGCATCGCCGCCCGCTTCAACGTCTACCTGAAAACCGAAGACGGCGGCGAGATCAAACTGACCAACTGCAATTTCTGGTACGTCGAGGACGGCAAATTCTCCCGGGTCTTTGTGTTCATGAGCGGCCCCAACGTTCTCAAGTAAGCCAGCATCAACTCGCGCACCACCCTGCCTCCGATACAGCGATGCGAGCGCTGTCCTTGCGCCGACCTCCGGGTCGGCGCCTTTTTTTCAGCTGTGAAAGACGCACCCTTTCACAATGGATCACCCCCACCTTCCAAACCCCGAACTCAAACCATAAATAACTGTTTTTGCACGCCTATCCGGGTTGGCCTGCGGTTTGCTACACCCCCTTGAACCACACAAAGGGGTCCACCATGAGCACCAATAACAATTCCCACGCCTACCCGAACCTGTTCACGCCGCTGACCATCGGCAACGTCACCATCCGTAACCGGCTGATGCAGACCGCCCATGCCAAGGGCTTCCATGCCGGCGATGGACTGACTAACAACCGCGACATCTATTACCAGGCCGAGCGCGCCAAGGGCGGCATTGGCCTGATCGTCACCGGCGCGCGCCACGTCCACCCCAACTCCACCGGCCCGCACCGGACCATGGCCCGCGGCAACCTCAGGGCCATTGTCGAGCGCGACGCCCAGATGACCCAGGCGGTGCACGAGTTCGGCGGCCGGATCGTGGCCCAGCTCATCCACTTCGGCCCCCAGGGGCGCAGCGGCTCCCAGGACGACTACCGCGTAGTCTGGGGCCCCTCCACCATGAAATCCCCCGCCTACAACGAGTGGGCCCGGGAGATGACCAAGGCCGAGATGGACGAAGTCTCCGAGGCCTTTGCCCACACGGCGGTACAGTCCAAGGAATCCGGCTTTGACGGCGTGGAGCTGCACTATTCGCACGGTTACCTCCACCAGCAGTTCCTGTCCTACGTCTACAACAAGCGCACCGACGAGTACGGCGGCAGCCGTGAGAACATCGTGCGCTTCCCGATCGAGACCATCGATCGGGTGCGCGAGGCCGTGGGGCCGGACTTCATGGTCGGCATCCGCGTTTCCATGGACGAGTGCACCGCAGGCGGCATGCAGGCCGATGAGGCCATCGAGATGACCAAGCTGCTGGTCGCCACCGGCAAGGTCGACTACGTCAGCGCCACCGCCGGCACCTACGCCGCCCACGCCGACCAGATCCCGCCCGGGGACTACGCCGAGAACTGGCTGGTCAAGGACGGCGCCCGCATGCGCAAGGCCATCCAGTCGGTCAACCCGAACGTGCCCATGTTCATCGTCGGCCACATCGTGGATGCGCACAGCGCCGAGGAACTGGTCGCCAGCGGCGCCACGGACATGGTCGCCATGACCCGCACCCAGATCGCCGACCCGGCCTTCGCCAACAAGCTCCAGCAAGGCCGTGAGGACGAGATCAACCACTGCATCCGCTGCAACCAGGGCTGTATTGCGCGGCTGATGATGGGCAATGCCATCTCCTGTGTGGTGAACCCCGCCGCCGGGCGTGAGCAGGCCTTTGGGGCGCACACGCTGCAGCCCGCCCGGAAACCGGCGAACTGGCTTGTTGTCGGGGGCGGCCCTGCCGGCATGAAAGCCGCGTTGACGCTGCAGCAGCGCGGTCACGAGGTGACCCTCATCGAACGTGCCGGCAAGCTGGGCGGGCAGGTGAACTACGCCGCCCAGCTGCCACGGCGCGACAAGTTCGGCTTCATCCCGCGCGACCTGGAACGCCAGCTGCGCAAGGCCGGCGTCGATATCCGGCTCAACACCAGCTGGAGCGCCGACGAGATTGAAGCGTTCGGGGCGGACGGCGTCATCATCGCCACCGGCTCGGTACCGCTGAAAACCGGCTTCACCTCCACCCGCCCCGCCGTGGACGAAGTCCCGGGCACCAACCAGGCCAACGTGCTCAGCGTGATGGACATCCTGGACAACCCCGGCTCCGTGGGTAAAAACGTCGTGCTGTTCGACGAGGATGGCGGCCGTTACGCCCTGGGCGCGGCGGAATTCCTGCTGGACCGGGGCCACAACGTGCACCTGATCAGCCGGTTCAACGCCCTGGCCCCCAACCTGGCCGTAACACTGGACCTGCCGGTGAACTACCAGCACGTCTTCCGCAAGGGGCTGGAATACACCATCAATGCCTGGGTCCGCTGGATCGACGGCGGCAGGACGCAGCTGTTCAACCTGTTCACCGACCAGGACACCCAGGTTCTGGAGGCCGACACCTTCGTCATGGCCTGTGGCCACCGTTCGGACAACGCCCTTTACGGGGCGCTCCAGGGGCGCATCGAGAACCTGCACTGCGTCGGTGATGCCCAGCTCCCCCGTCCCCTTCAGGACGTGATCTACGAGGGCATGCTCGCCGGCCGGGAACTGCTGGACAGTCCGGATCGCTTCATCGAGCACGGCGCGCTGGAGGGCTTTGACGAGAGCTGGCGCAAGGAGCTTCTGTGAGCCCCGCTCACCGTGCCCTGATCCTGCTCATGGCGGCGCTGCCCCCGGCAATCTGGGGCAGCACCTACCTGGTGACCACCGAGCTGCTGCCCCCGGACAAGCCGCTGATGGCGGCCGTGCTGCGGATACTGCCGGTGGGGCTGGTCATCACATTGATGACCCGCTACCGCCCGGACCGCAGCCAGTGGGGTAAGCTGGCGGTGGTCAGCCTGTTGTGCATGTCGCTGCTGCACTGGCCGCTGTTTGTTGCCGCCTACCGCTTACCGGGCGGGCTGGCCGCACTGCTGGTGGCCTCGCAGCCATTGCTGATCATGGTCATGGGCTGGCTTCTCTTCGGAAACCGCACACCACGGCACGTCGCCGTGGGCGTGTTCATTGGCCTGGGGGGCGTTGCGATGATCCTGATCGCGCCCAGCCGCCTCGCCTGGGACACGGTCGGCATCGCCGCCGCCCTGGTAGCGGCGTTCTCCATGGCCCTGGGCATCCTGCTGGTCAAGCGCTGGCAGCTGGCCATCCCCACGCTCGCGTTCACGGGCTGGCAGCTGCTGCTCGGCGGGCTTTTCCTGCTGCCCTTTGCCCTGGCCTTCGAGCTGCCCTTCCAGCAGCTGGAGACCGGCCACCTGGGCGGTTACTTCTACCTGGCAGTGATCGGCACGCTGCTGCCCTACTTCCTGTGGTATCGCGCACTGCGCCACCTCGAGCCGGTGCTGATCACCGCCTTCCTGTTCTTCAGTCCCATCTCCGCCATGCTGCTGGGTTACCTGGTGCTCGACCAGGCCCTGACCGTGGCGCAGATCGCCGGTGCCATCGCCGTATTCGCGGGCATCCTGATCAGTCATTACCAACCCGGCGCCCAGCGCCGTTCCGGGCCTTCCGAAAGGCCCATATCCCAGAGCAATAACAATCCCATCAAGGAGCCATCGGAATGACCCACGCCCAATACCCCAACCTGTTCAAGCCACTGACGATCCGCAACGTCACACTGCGCAACCGGATCATGCAGTCCGCCCATGCCATGGCGTTCAACACGCGCGACGGCATCACCACCGACCGCGACATCCACTACCACGTGGCCCGCGCCAAGGGTGGCATCGGGCTGATGATCACCGGCAACCGGCTGATCCACCCCACCTCCAACACCTTCACCCGCGGTTACCCCTACGGCTACCGCCACGAGATGGTGGAGCGGGACCGCGAACTGACCGACGCCGTTCACCGCCACGGCTCGCACATCTTCGCCCAGCTCAACCACTTCGGTGTCATGGGCGAGACCCACGCCATGGATGACTACCGTGTGCTGTGGTCCTCCTCGAACATCAAGTCGCCGGTGTTCGGCGAGATGGCCAAGGCCATGGAGCGCAGCGACATGGACGAGGTGGTGGAAGGCTGGTGCCGCTCCGCCGAGTACACCAGGGAAGCCGGTTTCGACGGCATCGAGGTGCACCTGGCCCACAGCTACCTGCTGCACCAGTTCCTGTCGCCGGCCTTCAACAAGCGCACCGACGAATACGGCGGTGAACTGGCCAACCGCATGCGCTTCCCGCTGGAGGTTATCCGGGCGGTGCGCGAGCGCGTGGGCAATGACATCATCGTGGGCATCCGCCTGCCGGTGGATGAGATGGTCCCGGGCGGGCTCCAGGCCGATGACTGGATCGAGATCGCACGGATCATCGAGGCCGAGGGCCTGATCGACTACGTCATGACCACCGCCGGGATCTATCAGTCCGCCTCCTACATCATGCCGCCCTACGATGTACCGGACTCCTGGCTGGTGCCACCCATCACCCGCCTGAAGAAGGCCCTGTCACTGCCGGTGTTCGCCGTTTCCGGCATCAGCAATGCCACCGAAGCGGAGCAGATCCTGGAGGATGGCGGTGCCGACATGGTGGCCATGACGCGCGCCCAGATCGCCGACCCGGCGTTCGCGAACAAGACCGAGGCCGGGCGCGAGGACGAGATCTATCACTGCATCCGTTGCAACCAGGGCTGTGTGGCGCGCCTGTTCCATGGCACCTCCATGACCTGCCAGGTCAACCCGGCCACCGGGCGCGAAGCGGTGTTCGGCCCGGAGACCATCCAGATGGCCGGCCGTGCCCAGCACTGGGTAGTGATCGGCGGTGGGCCCGCCGGCATGAAGGCCGCCGAGGGCCTAGCGAGCCGCAACCACAAGGTCACCCTGCTCGAGCGCGAAAACCAGCTGGGCGGCCAGGTGAACCAGATCGTCCAGCTGCCACGGCGGGACTCGTTCCAATGGATCGTGACCGACCTCAAGGCGCAGATCGCGAAACTGGGGGTCGAGATCAAGACCGGCCACACCGCCACCCTGGATTCCGTGAAGGGCCTGAACCCGGACGGCATCATCGTGGCCACCGGCTCCACTCCGGATCGCAGCGGCTACAGCGACATCAACCCCCTTGTCGCCCAGGTCCCGGGCGCGGACAGCAACCACGTGATCACCGTGGACGAGGTTCTGGGCAAGCCCGACAGCATCGGCAAGCGGGTGCTGATCGTGGATGAACACGGCACACGCTACTCCGCCGGCATCGCCGAGCTTCTGACCGAACGCGGCCACCAGGTGCATGTGGTCACGCGCTGGAACGCACTGTTCCACAAGCTGGCCACCACCCTGGACCAGCCGGTGGTGTACGCCAACCTGTTCAAGGCGGGCATGACGCACACCCTCAACAGCTGGGTCGGCGCCATTCACGACAACAGCGTGGACATCTTCAACCTCTACACGGGCGAGACCGAAACGCTGGAAGGCATTGATTCAGTGGTGATGGCAGTACGGCACCTGCCGCTGGAAGACCTGTACTTCGAACTGAAAGCCCAGCTGCCCAACGTCCACCGGGTGGGCGACTGCGTCACGCCCCGGATGACGGACCACGCCATTTTCGAGGGCTTTCTCGCGGGTCGGGAAATCTTCGACAACTGGAAGCGTTACATCGAGCCGGGCTCGCTGGAGCAGTTCAACCCGGAGCAGATGCAGGCCCTTTAACGGGCCTCAAAGCTCTTTCAGACGGCGCCACAGCGTCGTCTGACTGATCCCCAGGTACTCGGCGGTCCGGGTCTTATTGCCCCCGAACTGACCGAGCACCTTCAGGATCTCCTCGCGCTCCACCTGGCGCAGGCGCCCTTCCACGGCCACCCCTTCAGGCTCCACGCAGTCCTCCGGGAACAGTTCCGGCACCAGCCTCGGCAATGCCTTCTCAAAATCCGCCAGCGACTCGTACAGCGTGACCGACACCAGCAACCGCTCCAGCATGTTCTCCAGCTGGCGCACGTTCCCGGGCCAGTTGAAGCGCACGAAGTACGGCTGCAACAGCGTGGCCAGCGCCTCAATGTCCACATCCACCTGATACTGCTCATCAAGCTTCTTCAGGAAGTGGTGGCTCAGCGGCTGGATGTCCTCGATCCGCTCGCGCAATGCCGGCAGGCGTACGTTGAACACATTCAGCCGGTAGTAGAGATCCTCCCGGAAACGCCCGGCCTGGACCTCCTCGTAGAGGTCATGGTTGCAGGCGGCCACGAACTTGATATTGAGCGCCACCGTGGTGCGCGAGCCCACCGGCTTGATTTCGCGCTCCTGCAATACGCGCAGCAGCTTGGCCTGCTGGGGCAGTGGCAGCGAATTAATCTCGTCCATGAAGAAGGTGCCATTGTTGGCCGACTCCAGCAGACCGGACTTGCCGCCGCTACGTGCATGGGTGAACGCACCGTCGGAATAGCCGAACAGCTCAGCCTCAAACAGCTCGCTGGGAATGGCCGCGCAGTTGATGGCCACGAACGGCCCCTTGCTGTTGAGGCTGACCTCATGGATCTGGCGCGCCGCCAGTTCCTTGCCGGTGCCGGTCTCCCCGCGCAGCAGCACCGGCCCCGGGGTGGCGCCATAGATGGACAGGAAATGGCTCGCCTCGGTCATCTGCGGCGACTGGAACACGAGCGAGCGTGAGGCGTCATCGCTGTCGTCCTCGCGCCTTACCGGCGAGGCCACAATCGAGTACAGGTGGCCCACGTGATTGCCGTCCACCTCGAACAGGCGCTTGGTCACCCGGCACAGCCGATCATTGAGGACCATACCCTCGGCCACCATCTCCGTGTAATTCTCGAACCGGGCATCCAGGAAGCGTTTCACGCCCCGCCCCCGCTTGAGCTTCGGCATCAGCTCAAACGCCCGCTCATTGAACGCCACCGCCCGGTCCATCACATCCGTGACCACCAGCGCCTTGGTCGACTGCCAGAGCAGGAAATCGATGAAGGCATCGCGCTCGCGCTCCACCTTGTTCCGGGCCGCCGTATCAACCGCCTGCTCGATCATGGCCCGGCATGAGGCCTTGGAATACAGCAGGGTTCCCGGCAGCCCGGCCTTTTCCGCCAGATCGCACACATAGCTGGAACCGATGACTACACCGAACTCACTGAGGTCGGTGCTGAGGAACAGATCCCGCGCCTCTTCGGCGGTGCCGTAGGTCTTGTGCACCACTTCCAGGCCATTGAAGTAGGACAGGAACTCCGTCCAGGTGGGCTGGTGCTTGTACGTCAGCAGCAGGATCCGGTTGCTGATCCCAGACGCCCTCAGAACGGCATTGATCATATCCGACTGGCGCACCTCCAGCACCACGACCGGCTTGGGCAGGGTATCCTTGAGGTAGTGGGCGTTGGCGCCGGCGCTGATGAAGATATCCACGGCATCCGACTCCACCATCCGCCGGGCCGCGCCCAGGGCATCGTGGAAGATGCTGTCGATGATGGTGATGTCCGCCACGCCCCGGTATTCCGGGATCAGCGAGTGCACCATCTGGTTGAGCTTGGAATTGCCGATCAGGCAGATCTGGACCCGTCGTGACTCCGCATTGTTGAACTCCACGGCCTGCCCCTCACTCAGTGAACAACCAGGGTTCGCGGGCGCGACGGTTGGCCTCGAACGCCCGGATGGCCTCCGCCCGTTCCAGCGTCAGCCCGATCTCATCCAGCCCCTGCAACAGCGCCTTGCGGTGACCGTCTTCCATCCGGAAGGGCCACTCTCCCTGCGCCGGGTTCACCAGTGTCTGGTTTTCCAGGTCCACCGTCAGCTCAAAGCCAGCGTGCTCGCGGCAGCAGGCGAACAGTTCCTCCACACTGGCCTGCTTCAGGATCACCGGCAGCAGGCCGTTGTTGATGCAGTTGTTGTAGAAGATCTCGCCGAAGCTCGGCGCAATCACCACACGGATGCCGAAATCCGCCAGCGCCCAGACGGCGTGCTCACGGCTGGAGCCGCACCCGAAATTATCCCGTGCCAGCAGGATACTGCCTTTGTCGTACGGCGCCTGGTTGAGAATGAAGTCCGGATTCGGGCGGCGCTCGGTGATCGGCGTTTCCACATCACCGGGGTCCAGGTAGCGTTCGTCATCGAACAGGAAGGCCCCGAAGCCGGTCTTCTCCAGCATCTTCAGGTACTGCTTGGGCACGATGGCATCGGTGTCCACATTGCGCCGGTCAAACGGGATCACGATCCCGGTATGGGTACTGAAAGGCTGCATGGTCACAACTCCCGTACGTCGGTGATGGCCCCGGTTACTGCAGCGGCAGCGGCCATCACCGGGCTCATGAGATGGGTACGTCCTCCCTTACCCTGGCGCCCCTCGAAGTTGCGGTTCGAGGTCGAGGCACAGCGTTCGCCTTCGGACAGGCGATCGTCGTTCATCCCCAGACACATCGAGCACCCGGCCGCACGCCATTCAAAGCCGGCCTCCAGAAAGATGCGGTCGAGCCCCTCACGCTCAGCCTGCTCGCGGACCTGGCCCGAGCCCGGCACGATCAGGGCCTGGCGGATCCGCTTGTGCACCCGCCGGCCCTCAACCACCGCCGCAACGGCTCTCAGGTCCTCAATGCGCGCATTGGTGCAGGAGCCGATGAACACCTTATCCAGCTCTATGCCCGCCAGCGGCTGCCCTGGTTCCAGCGCCATGTAATCCAGCGCCCGCCGGTAGGCCTCGCGCAACCCCGGGTCGGCGACCTCTTCCAGCCGGGGTATGGATTCACTTATACCACAAACCATCTCCGGGGAGGTGCCCCACGAGACCTGCGGTGAGAGTGCCCCGGCATCGAAGTGCTCCTCGCGGTCGAAATGCGCCCCTTCGTCAGAGACCAGGTCCCGCCAGACACCGATCGCGCGCTGGAACATATCGCCTTTCGGCGCGTAATGGCGCCCACGCACGTAATCCTCGGTGACCCTGTCATAGGCCACCATGCCCGCCCGCGCGCCGGCCTCGATGCTCATGTTGCAGATGGTCATGCGCCCTTCCATGCTCAGTGAGCGGATGGCCGAGCCGGCGTACTCAATGGCGTAACCGGTGCCACCGGCGGTGCCGATGCGCCCGATCATGGCCATGACCAGGTCCTTGGGCGTGACCCAGGGCGATAGCCGGCCGTCGAAGACCACGCGCATGTTCTTCTGGCGCCGCATTTTCAGGGTCTGGGTCGCGAGCACGTGTTCCACGTCGCTGGTGCCGATGCCCATGGCCAGGGTCGCGAAGGCGCCGTGGGTGGCGGTATGCGAGTCGCCACAGACAATGGTCATGCCCGGCAGGGTCAGGCCCTGCTCCGGGCCGATCACGTGCACGATCCCCTGGCGTGAGTCCGACAGCGGGAACAGTTCAATACCAAACTCATCGCAGTTATCGGTGAGGCGCTGGACCTGACGGCGGGCCACAAGGTCCGCAATGCCCGTTACGCCGGCCTCCCGGTCACGGGTGGGGACCGCGTGATCCGGCACGGCGATGCTGGCACTGGTGCGCCACACCGGCCGGTGCTGCATGCGCAGCCCGGAAAAGGCCTGGGGCGAGGTGACCTCATGCAGGAGCTGGCGGTCAATGTAGATCAGCGAACTGCCATCGGGCAGATCATCGACCCGGTGGTTGTCCCAGAGCTTGTCGTACAGGGTTCTTGCCATCATCACTCATTCTCCACCTTCGACCACTCAAACCACTGGAACACCTCGGGCCCGTCACTGCGGTCAAGGCGGTAGCCGCACCAGCTGTCCAGCTTGCCCGCATCCAACGGCTCGATGATGCAGTGGGGGCGTGTGCAGTCCGTGCGCGCCAGGTCATTGGCCGCCAGAATGGCGCGGCTGCTCGCCAACCGTTCCAGCCCCTGCTGCGTCAGCGCCTGCTGATCGACACTGAGCCCCTGGACGTGGGTCTCGAACCCCGCCACGTAGGCCGCCCGATAGTCGGCACAGGCCGCCGGTTCACTCGCCAGCCTGGCCTCCAGCTCCGCCTTCAGCGGATCCTCACCGAGGCCCGGAAGCGCGCTGCAGCCCGCCAGCGCCAGCAGCGCCACGGGCACCACCGCCCGGCTAATCATCACCGGCCAGCAGCGCCAGTGTCTGTTGCAGGGAAAGCACGTCCACATACTTGGTCTCCAGGTCCTTGAGGTTGGCGTCATGGGCCTGGGCATCACGATCGCCCACGGCATCGCGCACCACGATCGTGCGGTACTCGTTCTGCAGGCTGTCCAGGGCGGTGGCCCGGACACAGCCGCTGGTGGTCATGCCCGTCACCACAACGCCATCCACACCGGCCTGTTTCAGGAACTCGTTCAGGTCGGTCCCAAAGAAGCCACTGGGCCAGTGCTTGATGATCACCGGTTCGTTGTCACGGGGCGCGACCCTGGGGTCGATCACCTCCATGCCGGAACCCAGCGCCAGCACTTCCAGCGACGGCAGTTTCTCCCGGAAGATCCGGGCCTGGTCGGGCTCGCTGTAGGCCACCGTGGTGTAGAACACCGGCAGCCCCTGCTCGCGGAAGTACGCCAGCAACTGCTGGTTGGCCGCCACCACGGCGGCCGATTCGGTGCCCAGGGCGCTCTGCACGGGGTCGGTGAACCCCACGCTCATGTCCACCAGTACCAGCGCGTAACGCTCTGCCCTTGCAAGGGATCGGGAAGTCAGGCTCATGGTCAGGCTCCCTGCTTGTCCCAGGTCGGGGTTTCCGGTGCCGGCAGCCCCGTCTCCTCAAGGCAGCGCGCCTTGATCTCGGCAATGGTGCCGCCCCGGTTGAACAGCTCCGTGGTATCCCGGCCGGGCGCCATCTCGCCGCGCAGGCTTTCCGTCGCGGCGGCATCGATCCGGCCATTGGCGTCCAGCACCACGCCGTAGCGCCGTGCTCCGTCCACACTCACCAGCCCACGCTTTACATCAGTCGCAACGGCCTCCGGATCACGCTCAAGCGGGTTGCCCCAGCCACCGCCTCCCCAGGTGTCGAACAGCAGCAGGTCGTCCTTGCGCACGGTCACGTGGTCGCACTTGGAGGGCAGGATCTGCTCGGAACCGTCCGCCCGCAGCAGCGTCTTGCGGCTGCGCATACCCGGATCACCGCCATTCACGCCCCAGGGATAGGTGAGCCAGCGGTCGTCGTGGATCGAGACCTCGCCGTTGGCCAGTAAGCGGTAGCCCACGCGGATGCCATTACCGCCGCGATGTTTACCCGCACCTCCGGAGTCCGTGATGGTCTCGTAGGTCTCGATCCGGATCGGGAAGTACGCCTCCACGAACTCGTTGGGCACGTTGGTGAAGCCCGGCCACAGCGAGTGACCGTCGGGCCCATCACCGAGCGGGCGCCCGGGAATACCCCCGAAGCCGATCTGGAACAGCTGGAACCATTCCTCGTTGTCGTCGTAACCCGAGTACATGAAGTGCGGTGAGTCCGAGAAGCCGGCCGCGTTCATGGCATCCGGCGAACCCTGGCCCAGCAGTCCGCTCATCACATCGAACAGCCGCCCCAGCAGGTGGGTCCGGCACGACAGCGCCGCAGGAAAGTTGGGCTTGAGGATGGAGCCCTGGGGGATGCGCACCTCCACCAGGTCGTAGAAGCCATCGTTGAACAGGATCGAGGGATCGAACAGGTTGATGGTGAAGGCCCCGAAGAACATCTTGAACATCTCCTCGTTGAGGTAGAAGTTCACTGATGACGGCGCCTGCGGGTCGGTGCCCTCGAAGTCGAAGATGGCCTTGTCGCCCTCGCGCCACAGGGTGCAGCGCATGGTGTAGGGCCCGAGACCCGCGCCGTCATCGCAGATGTAATCCTCGAAGGAGCGTTTGCTCTCGGGCACCACGTTGCGGATGATCTCGCGCATCGCCACGTAGTTGCGTTCCAGCATCTCGCCCAGGGCGCTGGTGAAGATGTCGTCACCGAAGCGCTCCGCCAGCTCGATACAGCGCCGCGCCGCCGTGCGGCAGGCCGCCACAATGGCATTGAAATCCGACTGGTCCCAGCTGGGCACCCGCACGTTGTGCAGGATGATGTCCAGCGCGTCCTCGTTGAGCACGCCGCCGCGGTAGATCTTCATCGGCGGGATCCGGATGCCCTCCTCGAAGATGGAGGTGGCATCGGTGGGCAGGCTGCCCGGCACCTTGCCGCCCACATCGGACATATGCCCGAACATCGCCGCCCAGTTGATCAGCCGCCCGTCCTTGAACACCGGCACCAGGATCAGCCAGTCCGGCAGGTGGCTGACCGCGCCGTCACAGGCATAGGGGTCATTGGTGAGGAAGACGTCGCCCTCGTTGATGTCGCCGTTATAGGAATTGACGAACCCGGAGATGAAGGAGCCGAACTGGCCCACCACCATCTTGCCCTCGTGGTTGGCGATCATCGGGAAGGCGTCACCCTGCTCGCGGATGCCCGGGGACATGGCCGTGCGCATCAGCACCGCGTCCATCTCCTTGCGGGCGTTGGACATGGCATTCTCGATGATATCGAGGGTGACCAGGTCCACATCGACCCGCTTCAGCGGAGTATTGTTGGTTTCGTTCAGTGTGGCTGGCATCGCAGTTACTCCTTGCCCGGACTGGCAGGCTCGATCAGAAGGTTCCCGACCCTGTCCACGGTGGCGTGGTAACCGGGCAGGATGACGGTGGTGGAGTCCATCTCCATGACAATGGCCGGCCCTTCCACCACATGGCCCGGACTCAGGTGGTCGCGGTCGTACAGCGTGGCGTTGTAGTCCCGGCCCTCGTAATAGATCGGGCTCTCGCCCACGATGGCGACATCCGAGCTGGTCTCGCTGACCGCCCACTGGCGCTCGCGGATGTTCGGGCGCGGCGCCCTGGCGGTGGCGCGCAGGTTCACCAGCTCGTGCTCCTCATCCAGCGAGAAGCTGAACAGCTGCAGGTGCTCAGCATCGAAGGCGCGCCGGAGCACGTCCAGTCCCTCGCTGCGCAGGGTCTCGGGCTCGACCACCTGGGTCAGCAGCAGGGCCTGGCCCTGGTAGCGCACATCCGCCTCCCAGGTCACCACCTGCTGGTCCCGGGGAATGTCCTGGTCGGCGAGGGAGTCGTTCACCTGCTGGGTCAGCTGGTCCAGGGTTGCAACCACGTCGTCTTTCGTCAGGCCTGAGAAGCCCCTGACCAGCGAGCGCGACGCCTCGTCCTTGACCCGGGTGGTGGCATCCCCGTAGGCGCACAGCACCCCTGGCGAGGGCGGGATGATCACCGGCCAGGCGTCCATCAGGATGCCCAGGGCGTTGGCATGCAGCGGGCCGGCGCCACCGAAACCACAGAGCGCAAAGTCCCGGGGATCATAGCCCTGCTCCACGGAGATCAGGCGCAGGGCGCCGAACATGTGCTCGTTGGCAATACGCACAATGCCCTCGGCCGCGTCCTTGATCGACAGGTCCATGGCGTCCGCCACGGTCTGGACCGCCTTTTCCGCCAGATCCTTGCGCAGGGCCATGTTGCCGCCCAGTTTCTGGTCGGCGGGCAGGTAGCCCAGCACCACGTCCGCGTCGGTCACCGTCGGGGCCTCACCGCCCTGGCCGTAGGCCGCCGGGCCCGGCGTGGCGCCCGCGCTGTCCGGGCCCACGCGCAGGGCCTTGGTCAGCTCCGGCACAAAGGCGATGGAGCCGCCTCCGGCCCCGACCGTACGCACGTCCACCGAGGGCGCGCGTACCGCCACATCCCCCACCTGGGTTTCGCGGCGCAGCCGGGCGCTGCTGTTCTCGATCAGGGCCACGTCCGTGGACGTTCCCCCCACATCGAAGGTCAGCACCCGGTCAAAGCCACCCCGCGAACAGAACCAGATCGCCCCGGCCACGCCGCCGGCAGGGCCGGAGAGCAACAGGTTGACCGGTGTCGCGGCCGCCGCCTCGCTGGCCGCCAGACCACCGTCGGAGCGCAGGATCGACAGGTGCACATCATCGGCCAGCCGGTGGGCGATTTCCTTTTCCAGGTGACTGAGGTAACTCGACACCTCCGGGTGCACGAAGCTGTTCACCACCGTGGTCTCGGTGCGCTCGTACTCCTGCATCTCAGGGACCACCCGCGAGGACAGCGACACCGGAATGTCCGGCATCACCTCGGCGGCGATCTCACCGATGCGGCGCTCGTGCTCGCCGTTGGCGTAGGCGTTGATGAGACAGACCGTCACCGCCTCCACGCCCGCTTCCTTGAGCGCCTGGAGCTTGCCCCGGATGTCGTTGTCATCCAGCGGCGTCACCACATCCCCTTTGGCCCCGATACGCTCATGAGCCTCCACCGTGTCCTCCAGCGAGGCCAGCAGTGGCTGCTTGTTGAAGATCACCCAGCCGCCAATGCCGCCCGGCACGTAGGAACGGGCAATGTGCAGGACCTGGCGGTAGCCCTGGGTCGTCACCAGCCCCACCCGGGCGCCCTTCTGCGTCAGGATGGCGTTGGTGGCCACCGTGGTGCCGTGCATCACCGACGTGATGTCCTGCGGCTTGACCCCGGACGTGCGACAGATCTGCTCAATGCCGTTGAGCACCCCCTGGGAGGAGTCGCTCGGCGTCGAGGGCACCTTGCAGGTGAATGCCTCGCCGGTGGCATCGTTGATCAGGAGCAGGTCCGTGAACGTACCCCCGACATCCACACCCAATCTGAAGCTCATAGATGCTCTCCTACAGACGATTGGTGGCAACGGGCGTCAGCCGCCCGTTGCTCGATGGTTGAAAGGCGAGGCATCAGCGTTCCGCCGCCCGTTCGAGCTCACGCAGGGTGATGTCTTCAGGACCCACTCCGGGTGTGTTCAGCCGCACATCCGGATGCAGGATGAAGATGGTCGCGTGGCGGCGCTGGTAGTCGATGGTGAAGCCGGCGGCCGACACGATCCCGCGATCCCCGTCCTCGGTATCCACGGTCTTGAGGTTGTAGTTCATCCACTTCCAGAACTCGCCCTTACGGTCATAGACGTCCGCCATGTAGAAGCGCGGGAACTCGGTGTCCATGTACATGACCTTCTTGCTGTAGGGGTGCTCCGGCGGCGCGGTGGCCTCGATCACCCAGACATCACGCGGTTCCCACTCATCCTGCGGGTTCCAGTGCGGGGCATCGTCGAGATCCACAATCGGGAACTCCTGGGGCCCGCTTGCGTCCAGGTTCCAGGAGCGCGTCTGGCTGTGGGCTACCGCCAGGATGGTGCGCTTACCCAGCAGCTTGTACTCCGGGTACCAGGTCGGGTGGGCGTTGAAGATCTCAATGTCGTCATTGAGCTGGTCGGTACCGCCGATCGGGTCCATCCAGGTCCCGCCGGAAAGGCGCCGGGTCCGCCGGACCGTTGTCAGATAGGCCCAGCTGTCGTCCAGCTGCGGCCCGTCATAGCGGATGGTGAACAGGCCCAGCCCGCGGATGTCGTTCGGGTAGGTGGCGTACAGAAGCTGCTTGAACAGCACATCCTCATCGCCCACCTCGGTCTGTTCCTCGCCCAGGCGCCCCTTGGTGTAGAAGCGCTTGAACACCCATTCCTGGCGGCGCTCCAGTCCGTCCTCGTCATCCACGAACAGGTACGCGAACTTGGGGTAGTCCTGGAAGTTCTTGGTGGGCTGGGCCACGTGGTGGTTCCAGACCAGCTTCTCGGCCGCATGCGGGGTATCCTCCGTTACGTCGGGGAACGGCATGCCTGCCACCCAGCCTTCCATCAGCCGTGTTTCCGGGTTGAAGGTGGCCTGGTCCGAGTACTTCTCCGTGGCCGCCATGTAATCCTCGCCCAGCTTGACCGGCTCCGAGGCCTTGAGGGTCATGGTCAGGCCCTCTTCCAGAATCAGGCGCTCCTGCACGTCGGTCAGCAGCGACTCAATGGTGTTGCCCTCGAAAGTGTCCTGGAGGTGCTGCTTCAGGTTGCCGGCGTTGAGCTCATCGCCCGGTGACAGTGCCGCCGCCAGGGCCCCGCTGGAGCCGGCCGCCAGGGCCAGCGCCAGAGTCATCTTTCGGATTGTGGGTTGGATGGTCATTGTTGTTCTCCTCAGAATTGGTAGGTCAGGCGGGCCATGAGCTGGTCATTGCCTGAGAAGTACCCGAACAGGTTGGTGTCATTGAACCCCTCCAGCGGGCGGTCCTGGTCGGTCTCGTGGAAGAAGAAGTTCCCCTCGAGACGAATACGGATGTGGTCCCCCTGTACCAGTTCAACTGCCGGTATGATCACGCCACCGCCATAGGTCAGGTCGGAGACCGCGGCCAGTGACGGGTTCACCGTGTCGTTGGCGTAGTTGGCCGACAGCACGGCGGTCAGGATGGAACTGAACTCCTCAGTCTTGCCGCCAAAACCGGCGGTATTGACCAGCTGATCGTTACCTTCGTAATCCGTGATCCAGTTGTTGAAGATCTGGATACTGGCGAACGACGGGCGGCTGGTGCCGATCAGGTCGGTAAGATCCAGCTGCTTGTCGATACGGAACATCGACCGGAAGAGGTTCTTCTCCTTAATACCACAGAAGCCGGGGAAAAACCCGCAGGCCTCGCCGGGCGGCGCGGCACCGTTACTTTCCACACCGAAGTTGTACGGTGCCTCCGGGATGTAGGCCAGCTCGGTGCTGAACACCACATCCAGTGCCGGGAAGTAGTTGTTCGCCGTTACCCCGAACACATCGATGGTCGGGAAGATGAACTCACCAGCCCTGCCGGCAGGCCCTTCATAGATGCCTTCATAGGCTCCCGTGCTCAGCTGGGGCGCGGTGTTGTTGAGTGCCGGATTGGGGTTGGCCACCGGATTGGGGTTGGGCCCATGGAACCAGGCCAGCGAGTAGCCCCAGTTGCCCAGGGTACTGCTCCAGCGCAGGCCGTAGGCGCCGTCCTCCACATCCGCCTCCGGGTGCTCGTAGTTGTAACGCACGCCGGCCCCGAAAGGCGCGGACTGGAACTGGACCCCGCGGTTGGGCTGATTGGCCCAGCGCCCACCCTCAACGTCGTAGCTGTTACCAAAGTCTTCCTTGTCGTTGAGCTTGCCGGGAATGTAGATCGCCTGCAGATCGCCGTCGGCGATACGCTGGCGCAGGTTCACGATGTTGAGCGGCTTACGCAGCTCCTCGTTCTCCGGCTCCAGGAAGGACCGCCAGCGGAAGTCGTAGCCGTGGACCACGTCCATCAGCTGGAAGAAGTCCGTCTCGCCCCAGACCACCTGCTGCCGGCCCAGCTTCAGGTTCGTCGAATCCGTCAGGTCCATCTGGAGCCAGGCCGCCCGCACTTGCTCGTCGTTGTAGACATCGCGTTTGAGATCCCGGAATGCCTCGTTCTCGGGGCCCGTGCGGGCCCACTCATCAGCCACCCGCTGCATGTCGCGCATGTACTCGGTGTTCACCTCGCGCGAGATCCGGCCACTGAACTTGAAGCGGGTGCCGTCGCCGAAGTCCCGGAACAGGTTCAGCTTGCCCACGGAGCGCAGCATCGAGAGGTCGTACTTGTAATCATCCTCCTGCGTGCCATCGAAGATCGCCGGGCCGGGGCCGATCAGCGTCGGGTTCTCCAGGTTCATGCCGACGTACTGGCGCAGATAGCCGCTGATTTCCCAGTCCTTGAGCAACCAGCTCTGCTCCTCGGCATGCACCGGGCTGCTGATTCCCGCCGATGCCGCCATGATCGCCCCTGCCAGCAGCGCACGCCTCGGGGTGCTTGTGCGGCCGCAGCCGCGTTTGTTGTATGTAGTCATCTCATTTACCCGTTGTCAGTACGTTGAGGGAGCAGGCTGCCCGGTCGAGTCATCGCTCCGGGTGGTCTGCGGGGCCTGGCCGAAGATGAACTTCGGGCGCAGCACCCTTACCAGGGAGGGCATGACGAACAGCGAGGTGAACGCTGAAACGAGCAACCACAACCCGATAAGCATGCCCATCTCCGCCTGGAAGCGGAGAGAGGAAAAGGACCAGAGAAGCACGCCGGCGGCGAGGGTCACTGACGTCAGCAGCACCCCGCGTCCAGCGGAATAGAGGGACTGGCGGATGGCCTCAACGGCATCGCCATCGGGCTCTTTCTCAAGGTATTCCTTGACCGAGTCCACGATGTAGAAGGCGTAATCCACCCCCAGCCCGATGCCCAGCGCAACCACCGGCAGCGTGCTGATGCTCATGCCGATGCCCTGCCAGGCCATGAACGCGAAGGTCACCACGTTCGAGATCAGCACCGGCACCATGAAGAAGATGCCGCTGGCGGAAGAGCGATACACCACCAGGCAGGACAGGATCACCACCAGCAGCGCCAGCGCGATCGCCTCGACCTGGTCCCTCAGAAGCACCTCGTTGACCGCCGCGATGATCCCCAGGGAACCACCGGCCATGCGCACGTCCACGCCATCCAGCGGGTTGTTGTTGATGAAGCGCTTGATCTGGTAGGTCGCCTGACGCAGGGTCTCGCCCTTGCGGTCCTGCAGGAACAGGATCACCGAGCCGTCGCTGAACATGGGGTTGGCGTACTGGGCCAGATCGTCCGGCGCCGCACCCTGCATGTAGAAGCTGATCAGCTCGCCGTTCTCCATCTGGCTGTTGCCCAGCTCGCGGTAACGCGGGTTGCCCTCGTAGAGGTTGCGCCGCACGTCCACCACGATGTCCGCCAGCGAGAGACTGCCCCCGACCTGCGGCATGCGCTCCATGCGGCGCTGGAAGCGCTGCATCCAGTCGAGCACATCCGGGCGCTTGAGCACGTCGTCGCCGCCGGAGAGCACGATGAACATCTGCTCGGTGCCCGGGTACTGCTCATTGATCAGCGCACTGTCCCGGTTGAAGGAGGAATCCTCCCAAAGGATCGGCGAGCCGGGGGTGGCATCGCCCACGGTCAGGTCCGTGGCCTTGAACACCAGCAGGCCCACCGCAATGGCGGTCACTGGCAGCACCACGTAGCGGGCGCGGGTCTCGACCACCTTCACCGCCACGCTCAGCACCGCAGTCAGCAGAAAGCGCAGGTTCAGCGGGTGAGCGTTGCGCAGCGGCGCCTTGACCCAGCTCAGCAGTACCGGGGTCAGGATCACGGCGGAGAAGCCGATGGTCATGACCCAGATGGCGCCGATGATGGACACCTTCTGCAGCAGCGGGATGGGCGTGAGCACCACGCACAGGATGGCGCCGGCGTCCGAGACCAGCCCCAGAAGCCCGGGCCGGAACAGCTCCTTCATGGTCTGCTCGGCGGCCTTTTTCGGCTGAACGCCCTCGCCGTCGCACAGGTCATCAAACCGGGTGATCAACTGCACCGCATGGCTGAAGCAGCGCGCGGTGATGATGAACGCCACCACGATGACCAGCGGATCAAAGTTGAAGCCCAGCAGCACCCCGATGCCCAGCGCCCAGATCGTCGAGACCACGCCACTGAGCAACGGCAGCAGCGTCCCGCGCCAGGTCCGGTTCAGCAGGAACAGCGCCAGCAGCATCGCCCCCAGCGAGGCCAGCGCGATGTTCACGGTCTCGCCCAGGTAATGGTTCACCCAGCCGTACAGCACCGGCTGGCCCACAATGTGGTGTTCGACCTGGTCCTCGACCGGCGAGGCATCCAGGATCGACTGGATCTGCGGGAAGATCTTGGTGTAGTCCACCAGGTTGTCGTAGAAGTCCACCTGGATCAGCGTCGACCCCTGGTCCTGGGCCACGTAGATGCCGTAGACCAGCGGGTTGTTGAGCACCGCACTCTGAAGCTTATCCACGCCCTCGCGGGTCTCGGGCACATCCGGCCACATCAGCGGCACGCTCTCGATGCCCCGGGAAGAGGCGTTCACGGACTTGAGCTTGCGCGAGGCCAGGGAGGTGATCTGGAAGGGATTGACGCCACTGACCTTGGCCAGCTCCTGGGTAATGCGCTGCACCTCCTTCAGGATCGGGCGCTGGAAGATGGTGCCCTCCTCGGCCGCCACCATGATCGACACCTTATTGGAGCCCCCGAAGGTCTCCTTGTACTCCTGGTGCACGTCCACGTAAGGGTGGCCCTGGGGCACCATGTCACTGAACTCGGTGTAGACCTCCAGGCGCGTCAGCAGTGCCGCCATGGCGATCGTGGAGACCACGATCAGGGCGGTCACCGGCTTGCGGTGGCGGATACAGAATTCAGACAGGGCCTGAGCGAAACGGCTGAGCGACATCATTGGTTCTCCTCTGCTACCGGCCAGGTGTTCCAGTCGGAGGCCCGCAGCAGGCCAATGGTCTGGCCGGCGATCACGGTGCCGCGTTCAGTGGTCTGGAGGCGGGTGTGGTAGCCGCTGCCAAAGTTCTCGGGCTCGCGGCTCTGCCACTGCTGCCCGTCGGTGGAGGTGACCAGGGCGCCGGAGTTACCGACGGCCAGCCAGCGCTTGCCGTCAAAGCCCACGTCGTACAGATGCTCGGAAGTCACTGGGTCAAGCTCGCGCCAGTCACTGTCAGAGCCGGCGCGGTACAGCATGGTGCCGTTGTTGCCGACCACCACGCCGGCGCCGTTCTGGGTGAAGTCGACCGAGCGCAGGCTTTCGGAACCGAAGGTCCGGGTCTGCCAGCTCTGGCCGTTGTCCTGCGAGTGGATCAGCTCCCCGAACTCGGCCGTGATCCAGAGGGTGCCGTCAGGCGCGGCATTGATGTCGTTGAGCCCGATGTCCTCATCCAGGCCCAGTGACTGCCAGCTGCGGCCGCCATCGTCGCTGCGGAAGATCGCGCCCATCTCGCCCACGACCCACAGCTCACCCTTGAGCCAGGCCGCGTCCACCATCTTCCCGGCGCGTTCGGACACCGGCAGGCACTGGGATGTCCATGCCGACTCACCCGCCCGGCGGATGAAGACCGCGCCTTCGTTCCCCACGGCCACCACGGTGCCCTCAGGGGTCACGGCCACGCCCTGGAGGTTGATGGCCTCGGGCATGGTGTGGCGCTCCCAGCCCTGCGGCTCGCGGGTGCCCTCCAGCACGGTGCCGGCGTTGCCCACGAACCAGAAGCGTTCGCCATTGGCGCTGGCCACGTCGTAGAAGATGTCCCGCGGCTCGGTGAGCGGCTGGGGCAGGGGCAGCGGCTCCACCGTCGGGTGGATGAAGGCCGCGGCGTAACCGAGGCTGGCCACAACGGCCCACGGGGCCAGCTGGGCTGCAAATCCAAGCACTTTACCGACCATTGCTACCGCCTCCCTGCTGTTTGTCGTACTGCTGTGACAGCCAGCGGAAACTCTTGCCGCCGAGCTCAGTGCCGGTCAGCGACTGCACGGCGCGCACCACCGGCACCAGGGCCTGCGGGTCAATACCTGTGTCGTACCCCATGGACCCCAGAAGCAGGGCGACATCTTCAGTGGCCACATTGCCGGTCGCGCCCGGTGAGAACGGGCAGCCACCGAGACCCCCGATGGAGGCATCGAACTCGCGCACGCCCGCGTTGAGCGAGGCCAGCACATTGGCCAGGGCCAGGCCCCGGGTGTCGTGGAAATGGCAGGCAACCCGGCTGAGGGGGATCACCCTGCTGACCGCCTCAAGTACCGCCTTAACCCCGGTCGGGTTGGCGGCACCGATGGTGTCCGCAATGATGATTTTCCCCGCGCCGGCCGCACTCATACGCTCGGCGTAGTGGCGGACCACCTCCGGGTTTACCGGCCCCTCGAAGGGGCACTCAAACGCCACGGCCAGATACGCCTGGCCGGCAACACCCTCGGCACTGGCACGCTCAAGGATCCGCTCAAAATCAGCTGCGGATTCATCCACCGTGCGGCGGATGTTTTCGTAGTTCATGGTCTCGGTGACCGAGAGCACCACGTTCACCACGCGCGCCCCGGCGGCCACGGCCAGTTCATAGCCCTTCATGTTGGGAACCAGGGCGGCGTAGCGCACCTGGTCCTTTGAGGGCAGACCGTGGAAGACCTCATCCGTGCCGGCCATCTGGGGCACGGCCTTCGGCGAGACAAAACTGCCTGCCTCAACATGACGCAGCCCTGTATTAACAAGACGCTGGATCAGCTCCAGGCGTTCCCTTGGTGTCAGCGTCTTGCCCTGGCTCTGGAGGCCGTCCCGGGGGCCGACCTCATTGATGACGACTGAATCGTTTACGGCGGTTGCCATCATCCAACGATCCCCTTATCCAGAAGTGAACGGATCCGGTCCGCGCTGTAGCCCAGCTTCTCCAGCACCTCACTGGTGTGCTGGCCCAGCAGCGGCGGCGGTGTGTAGGAGTCGGGCTCGTCAATAGAGAGCTTGATCGGGTTGCCGGGCGCACGAACGGTGCCGCCGTCCGGCTGGGGAATGTCCACCACCATGTTGCGGAACAGCACCTGCGGGTCGTTCAACGCATCGGACAGACGATTGACTGGGGCGCAGGGAATGCGGGCGCCGGAGAGCAGCTCCACCCAGTGCGCGGTGGACTCGGTGCGCAGCAGCTCGGTCAGGATGCCGTTGATGCGGTGCTTGTCCGCGAAGCGCCCGGGCTGGGTGCGGTATTCCGGGTCACGCAGTTCGTTGATGTCGAGCAGCTCCACCAGGTTGTCCCAGAAGCTGTCGAAGATCACCGCGATGATCACGAAACCATCACTGGTGCGGAAGGCGTCGTAGGGCACGTGCACGAAGTGGCTGTTGCCGATGGGCGAGGGGTTCTCGCCGGAGAGGAAATACATGGTGGCCATGTAGTTGAGCATGCTGACCTGGCAGTCGAGCATGGAGATGTCCACGTGCTGGCCGTAGCCATGGGTGGTGCGCGAGTGCAGGGCCGAGAGGATGCCCATGACCGCGAACATGCCGCCGCCCAGGTCGCCGATGGGGATGCCCGCGCGTGCCGGGTGCTCGGCGTCATGGCCGGTGATCGACATGCCACCGCCAATGCCCTGCACCACCTGGTCGAAGGCCGGGCGCTGGTAGTTGGGCCCGTCCTCGCCGAAGCCGGTGACCGAGCAGGTGATGATCTGCGGGTTGATCTCGGAAAGGTGCTCGTGGTCGATCTTCAGCTTGGTGGGGACGCCGGCGGAGAAGTTGTCCAGCACCACGTCCGCATCGCGCACCAGGTCATAGAAGATGGCCAGGCCATCCTCGCTCTTGAGGTCGATGCACACGCTTTTCTTGTTGCGGTTGAGGGTGATGAAGTACGCCCCCTGCCCCCCATGGGAGAACTTGGGGTTACCGGCAAGCAGCGAGCGGGTGCCCTCCCCCTTGAGCGGCTCAACCTTGATCGACTCCGCTCCGAGGTCCGCCAGCAGCATGCCGGCGTAGGGTCCGGAGAGCATGTGCGTCAGATCAATGATCCGCACATCTTCGAGTGGTTTGGTCATGGCTGGTCAGCGCCTTGTTGTTGTCCGGGAACGCAGAAGGCTCCACCTCCTGCACGTTCAGTCTCTGGTTCAGCTCTGCCTGACCTATTGCAGGCGCTGTGCCAGAGCGTTCGGAAACAACAAAGACGCTGTTAAAGCGTTGTTCTGGAAGGACGTTAATGAAAGGAAAGCAATACGTAGAAGCCGGGGTGTCTCAGGAGGGTATTTCATCGTGAAAGGGGGACCCTTTCACCGCTGCAGACCCTGGAAAATCTGCCCCCCTCACTGTAGGAGCGAGCCTCGCTCGCGATTGATCTGTGGTATCGCTTGCGGAGCAAGCTCCTACGGAATGGCGTTTCTGCATTGCCTTGTAGGAGCGAGCCTCGCTCGCGATTTGCGGGTATCGCTTGCAAGGCAAGCTCCTACGGGGAACGCGCTACCAAAGACCAATCGCGAGCAAGCTCGCTCCTACAGAACGATGGTAGCCACGGTTACAACCACACCGCATCCCACAACGGGTAATCCCCGATATGCTCCACCAACCCGGCTCGCAACGGATTACCAATCACATACCGCGCCACACCGCGAACATCCTCATCACGGCGCAACGCCCGGTCGTGGAAACCGCTCTGCCAGACGCCTCCAGGATCGGGATGCCGGTCCCTGATCGCACGGGTAGTGAGGGATTTGGCCTTCTGGACGCAACGGGAAAGCATCACGCCATCGTGCAGCTGAAGCATCCAGTGGACGTGGTCCGGCATAACCACAAAGCAGAGGGTGTCGCAGAGGGAATGGGTTGCCTGGAGGCTGTGAACGGCCTGGCGGCCGTGGTCGAAGTGCGAGAACAGAGGCCTGCGGTCGTGGCACACCATCGTCACCAGGTAGATGCGCCCGGCCTCGCTCACACGCCCTTTCCGCAGGCGATGGCCTGCCGGAGCGGTATTCCCATCCATGGGATGTCTCCTTATTTCCGTTCAAATCAAAACGTATTCCACCCCCTGTAGGAGCTTGCCTCGCAAGCGATACCAAAAAATCGCGAGCAAGGCTCGCTCCTACAGTTGTGCCCGGGAAATAGGCTACGCTGAAGGGACGAACTCCTCTACCCGATCGAGGCCCCATGGACTGGCAGTTCAACCCCAACCACCCCCAACTGAGCCACTACCCGAGCCGCGCGGAGCAGCCCGAGGCCCTGCCGGATCTGGACACCAGCCTGAAGACCATCGGCGAATACCAGCGCCGTCTCTGGGCCAACCGGGAGAAGGCACTGCTGCTGGTGGTACACGGCACAGACGCCAGCGGCAAGGACAGCCTGATCCGCACGTTGGCCACCTACATGGACCCGGCCGGTTTCCACGCCTGGTCCTTCGCACGGCCCACGGGCAGCGAGGCGCGGCACGACTTTCTGTGGCGGGTCACCCCCCTGCTGCCGGGGTTCGGTGAAGTGGCGGCCTTCAACCGCAGCCACCATGAGGCAGTCATCGCCGAGCGGGCCTGGCCGGTGTGGCACGCCAGCCCCGGGGATACGGAGGGGCGCTACACCTCACTGCGCCAGTTCGAGCAGCACCTGGCGCGGGAAGGCACCTGCATCCTCAAGTGCTGGCTCCAGCTTTCCGAGGAGGAACAGCGGGAACGGCTGCGCAAACGCCTCGAGAAGCCCCACAAACGCTGGAAATTCGACCCTTCGGATATCGAGGGCTGGCAGCGCCGGGCCGAACTGCAAGGCTACGCGGAAGACGCCATCGCCGCCACCCACATCCCCGAAGCCCCCTGGCACATCATCCCCGCCGACAACAAACCGGAAGCCCGCGCCATTGTCGCCAGCCTCCTGGCCGACACACTGGAAAACCTGGCACCGGAATACCCGGCAGAGGACGAAGCGGTGCTCAGCCGCTACCGCCAGCTCCTGGATGACACCTGAAGCAGCCCTCCCCCACCCCTGTAGGAGCTTGCCTCGCAAGCGATAGCCTAAAGAATCGCGAGCAGGCTCGCTCCTACAGGGGATGCAGGATCCACGGTTCCGTAGGAGCTTGCCCCGCAAGCGATACCCCAAAGAATCGCGAGCAGGCTCGCTCCTACAGGGGATGCAGGATCCACGGTTCCGTAGGAGCTTGCCTCGCAAGCGATACCCAAAAGAATCGCGAGCAGGCTCGCTCCTACAGGGCCAAAGCCTCGTCTCTCACGCTTGCGAGGCCCACCAAGGCCCCGTAGACTCGCGCCACACCCACTAATCACGTCTCCTGCAGCCTCATGTCGTCAATTTCGGGCGAACGTCCCCCTTTCACCTGGTTTTCCGCCATTCTCCATGGCCTGACACTGCTCCCGCTCTGGTACTGCTTCACGCTCATGTGGTGGCTGCCCGAGGGCGTGAAATACGTGCCGGGGCTTGTCGTCCTTGCGCTGCTGGCTTTTGTGGCCAACCGGGGATGGCGGTTCAGGGACACCACGATTCTCCAACGCCATAAGGCCTTTCTCTGGGCATTCTGGCTCTGGATGGCCTATTCGCTCGTGATCTTCTTCTGGATGGAAGACAGCTGGACCGAAGTGAGGGGGTATCTGGCAGCCGCCATTTATATCTCCGTGATTGCTGGTTTTCGCCTATCCGCAAGACACCTCTTTATCCTTCTGGCCGTATCCGCCACAGGGCTGATCACACTCTCGCTATGGCAATTCACGCAGGGTGTCCCTCGCATTCACGGGTTCATCAATGCCAACACCTACGCAGCGGCCCTGGGTGGCCTCTCTGTGGTCATTGCCTGTATTGCAACAGGCGCTCGTAATCGGTGGGTCCAGAGCGGCCTCGCGGTGCTTGCCCTGCTTCTGGCATCAGCCCTTTTCATGACCGGCACCCGCGGCGTTTCCGCAACCTTTTGCATCATCGTGGTTGCAGCGTCCGTTATCCTGGTCATTCGCTCACGCCAGAAGCTGCCGGCACTGGTGGGCGTCGCGGCTCTCTCCATCGTCCTGATCCCAACCGGATGGATGCTGATGGAAGACAGGGTCGAGCGCACCTTCCACGAAGTAGAGAATCTTGAACACTCCACTTCCATAGGGCTGCGCCTGGAAATGTGGGAGGCGGGATTCAGGGTGATCTCCGAGTCACCCATTGTTGGCGTTGGCGAGGGCCATTACGCCATTGTAGATAACCTGTACGAACAGGGTTTGATCTCCGAACGCCTCCACCGCTTCCAGCTCGATCACTTCCATAACCAGCTCCTCGACTACACGGTCAAGAAAGGCCTGATCGGGGTCACCCTCTTCATAGCGCTCATCCTCGCAGCCCTGCGCAGCACCTGGCTGAACCGGGCGTTCCCGGCTGCGCTAATGGCCGGCCTGGCGCTGGTGGCCCTCTACGGGGGCACCTCCATGAGCAGCGTCCCGTTTCATCACCCGGAGACGATCTTCCTGTTCTTCCTCACCATGACCCTGCTGGGCAATGTCACCGAAAAGGAGCCGGGGAGCCAGACCGCATGAGAACCCTGATTGTCACCCTGGAGCGTGCCAAAGACCGGCAGCGCAACATTGCCGGCCAGCTTGAGGCCATCGGCCACCCCTTCGAGTACTTCCATGGGGTTGACGGCGGCCAGGGGCACCACCCGCTTTTTGATCACTACAATGAACCCAAACGCCTGAAGCTGAGAGGCGAGCCCATGAGCCCCGGCCAGTTGGGCTGCTTCGCCAGTCACTACCGCATCTGGCAGGAGTGTGTGGAGTCACAGGAACCCATCCTGGTGATTGAGGACGATGCCCTGATTGACCCCGAGCGGTTCCAGGCTTTCGTCAACGCGATCCCCGAACTCCCCGGGGATGTTGAGTGCCTTCGCCTGTTCGAGAATAAATCAAAGGTCCGGAAAGGCATCCATCCCCGCCACCTCGCCGGGGAGCTGTACGTGAAGAAGTTCCTGAAAGGCCACATGAGCACCACGGGCTACTACCTGACACCATCCGGCGCCCGGAAATTCCTTCGCGGCGCCTCTGAGTGGATTCTCCCCGTGGACCTTTACATGGACCAGTTCTGGCGAAACGGGGTCGAGTGCTATGGGCTTGTTCCCCCCTGCCTGACCAATGATCCACAATTCGACTCAATGATCAGCCAGGGAAGAGCCAGGACCAGACGCAACCTCAAAACCCGGTTCCGCCGGGAACGCTATGCCCTGGTGCAGAACTGCCAGCGCGTCTGGGCCAATCTCATGTTCCTGATCGGACGCTGAGCGCAGCCATGCAACTTACACCCTACACGCCAGGCGTCGCTTCGCTTTATGCAACCACTCTCTGGCACTTGGCGACACGACCTGGCAGCGTAAGAGCACTGCGCAATAAAACCCGGAAGAACAAACAATACAACTATCAGGGCCCCATCGAGACCGGGCTGCTATTCGTGCATATCCCCAAATGCGCCGGTATTGCCCTCAACCACGCGCTGTACCACTCACTGGGCCCGGGCCACGAGCCGGTGATGCGCTATCTGCACGCCTCCAGCCCAAACGTATTCCTGAACACCTACAAGTTCACCGTTGTCCGCAACCCCTGGGACAGGTTGGTTTCAGCATACAACTTTCTCAGTAACGGCGGCTTCAACGAAAAAGACCGAGCATTTTTCGATAACCACCTCAGCGGTTACCGTTCCTTCGATGACTTCGTGCGCTCCTGGCTGACTCCGGCAACCATGCATCGCACCCCGCACTTTCAACCGCAGACCCATTACCTCTCACTGAACCGGCACTGGCAGACCCCGCTGGACGACCTCTGCTTCTTCGAAACACTCGACCAGGATCTTGCCAGCGCCCCTCACCCCAGGCTCAATGCGCTCACACTACAGCGCAGGAACGCATCCACCACAGGCACAGATCACTACCTTGAGTACTACTCACCGGAGAGCCTGAACATTGTGTCGGAACTGTACCAACAGGACATCGAGGCTCTAGGATATACCCCAGACAACAGCACGCTCGGAACCCAGATGGCATACAGGGATCAACGTTTCCGATCATGACTGCGGCCCCCCAACAACAGCAGATTCTGGTTACTGGTGCCACAGGGTTCGTGGGGCGGCAGGTAACCCCCGCTCTCAGTCGTGTGGCATCCGTTACCGCAGCGGTGCGCTCCCCTGGGCCCCGGATAAAGGGCGCTCAGACCGTGGCTGTCGGACCTGTCGATGGCAAGACTGACTGGCAGCCGGCACTCGCGGGCGTTGAGGCTGTTGTGCACCTGGCCGCCCGTGCCCACGTCATGAAAGATGAGGCACAGGACCCCCTGAGCGAATTCCGGCGGACCAATACAGAGGGCACACGCCACCTCGCGGAACAGGCTGCCAGCGCCGGCGTCAGGCGTTTCATCTTCATCAGCTCGATCAAGGTCAATGGCGAATCCACCGCCCCCGGCAGGCCTTTCACCGCTCACGACATCCCGGCCCCCCAGGATCCCTACGGGCAATCCAAGGCTGAAGCCGAACAGGCATTGCGCGCAGTTGCTGCCAGCACCGGCATGGAAGTGGTGATTATCCGCCCGCCCCTGATCCATGGACCAGGCGTAAAAGGCAATTTTGCGGTTATGCTGAACTGGCTCAGGCGGGGTATCCCCCTGCCCCTGGGCCGAACGGATAATGCCCGCTCCCTCCTGGCCGTGGACAACCTGGTGGATCTCATCACAACCTGCCTTAACCACCCGGATGCCGCCAACCAGACCTTTCTCGCCAGTGACGGCGAGGATGTCTCGACCACACAGCTGCTGCGCCGCATGGCGGCAGCACTGGGCAAGCCGGCTCGTCTTCTGCCTGTACCACCACCGCTGATGAAATTCGGTGCCAGAATGATCGGCAGGGAACCAGTCTACCAGCGCCTGTTTGGGTCGCTGCAGCTGGATATACGCCATACCCGCGAGACGCTTGGCTGGGCACCGCCCCTGACAATGGATGAAGGCCTGCGACAGACCGCCAATGCCCTGAGGAAGCACTGACATGTCCACCCAACCTCTTCTGATTATGGGCGCGTTCATTGTCACCACCGTGCTCACAGGTGCTTTCCGCCGTTACGCACTCTCACGGAGCCTGATTGATGTGCCCAACGCACGGAGCTCACACCAGGTGCCCACACCCAGGGGCGGCGGCCTGGCGGTGGTGATCGTGGTTCTTGCGGCTCTGGCCCTGATGCCCTGGAGTGCGAGCCTTGAACCCAGAGTAGGCATCGCGCTCGGCGGGGCAGGGCTGATTGTCGCCTCTGTAGGCTTCCTGGATGACCACGCCCACGTGGCAGCGCGCTGGCGGCTTCTGGGGCACTTCCTGGCCGCCGGATGGGGTCTTTACTGGCTGGGCGGGCTGCCGGCCATCGTGCTGTGGCAGGCGCCCGTGGATCTGGGGCTGGCCGGCCACCTGCTTGCAGCCGTATTCCTGGTGTGGCTGCTGAACCTCTACAACTTCATGGACGGCATCAACGGCATTGCCGGCATTGAGCTGATCACCGTCGCCCTCGGAGGCATGATCGTAGGCGCAGTTGCCGGCGTTCAGCAAGCCGACCTCTTGCTGGCGGTACTGATCGCCAGCGGGCTCGGGTTTCTGGCGTGGAACTTCCCGCAGGCCCGCATCTTCATGGGCGATGCCTGCAGCGGCTTTCTGGGGCTGGTTCTGGGTTTGATCGCCGTCTGGCAGGGGCTGCTTCAGGCCGAGCTGTTCATCGCCTGGGTCATCCTCCTGGGCACGTTCCTGGTGGACGCCACGCTCACCCTGCTGCGTCGAATCCTTCGCGGCGAGCCTTTCTACGAAGCGCACCGCAGCCATGCCTATCAGGTTGCCTCGCGCCACTACGGCAGCCACGCACCGGTCTCGCTGGCCTTCGGCCTCATCAACCTCCTCTGGCTCACCCCCATGGCCCTCCTGCTGCTTAAAACAACCGTACCGCCCGCACTCATCCTCACAGCCGCATTCGCCCCGCTGGTGATCATCGCTCTGTGGTTCCGGGCCGGCGCCAGTGAATAGCCTGGCGCCATTGCAAAAGTGCACTCAATGTCTATCATCCTCACCCTGATGACAACTCGAAAAGGAACGCCCTAAACCCATGGCTGCACCCCAGACTACCGACCGGATCATCACCAACAGCCAGATCAACTTCGGTACCAGCGGTGCCAGAGGCCTGGTAGAACAGTTCACGGATGACGCCTGCGCCGCTTTCACCGTCGCGTTTCTGGGCCAGATGCAGTCGCGTTTCCAGTTCCAGCGCGTCGCCATCGCCATCGACCGCCGCCCGAGCAGCCCTCAGATGGCCGCGGCCTGCGCCGGCGCTGCCCAGGCCCTCGGGCTTGAGGTGGACTATTACGGCATCCTCCCGACCCCGACCCTGGCTCTCCAGGCCATGAGCGACGGCATTCCGGCGATCATGATCACCGGCAGCCACATCCCCTTTGACCGAAACGGCATCAAGTTCTATCGGCCGGACGGCGAGATCAGCAAAGCGGATGAAGCCGGTATCCTCGATGCCGATCAACCCCTCCCGCACTACCAGCCGGCCTTGCCGGAAGCCTCCCCTCAGGCCAGAACCCACTACATCCAACGCTACACCAGCCTCCATGAACCGGACGCCCTGAAAGGGCAGCGTATCGGCCTCTATGAGCATTCCGCTGCCGGGCGCGACATCAACCGGGAGATTCTGGAAGCCCTAGGGGCAGAGGTGGTTTCCCTGGGCCGCACGGATGAGTTCGTCCCCATTGACACCGAAGCGGTCTCAGAGACCGACCGCGCCCAGGCACGGGAATGGGCCAAAACCCATCACCTGGACGCCATAATCTCCACGGATGGCGATGGGGACCGCCCCCTGGTGGCTGACGAAAACGGCGAATGGTTGAATGGCGACATTCTGGGCCTTCTGTGCGCACGCAGTCTGGGTATCGAGGCCATTGCGACCCCGGTGAGCTGCAACACGGCCATCGAGCTCAGCGGGGCTTTCAGGAAAGTCAGCAGGACCCGCATCGGCTCGCCTCATGTTATCGAGGCAATGGGCCACCTCGCCCAGGAATACAAAACGGTCGCGGGCTTTGAGGCCAATGGCGGTTTTCTGCTTGAAACCACCCTACAAATCGGATCCAGAACCCTGCGAGGACTTCCAACCCGGGATGCCGTCCTTCCCGCGCTGACGGTTCTGGCCGAAGGCACCAGCCAGAACAACCCCCTCTCCCAGTTACTCGAAGATCTACCAAACCGTTACACGGCGAGCGACCGGATTCAGAATTTTCCACCCCAAGAAAGCCGGGCTCTAATCCATCAGTGGGAGAACGATCCAGGTTCCTTAAGCGAAAAACTGGAATTAGGCTCACCAATAAAACTTATAGACACAACCGACGGCCTGCGTGCAACTCTCAGCAACGGATGGATCATTCATTTCCGTCCCTCAGGCAATGCTCCCGAATTGCGCTGTTATTGCGAAGCCGAGACCATCGAAGCGACTCAAACTCTTTTAAGAAAGTTGCTTCATGTCCAGAATTCTTAACCAAGAAAACCTCTAATTTCAAATTCAGTTACCCGGCTGTCCTTAAACTTTCAATAAGCTTCAAAACCGCATGAACCAATTCCATGATTTTTTGTTAGTTTTGAGTGCCACCCTGACAGGCCCTTTAATGCTGCTCGCCTTGTTCGGCAACGGCCACCTCACATTAAGATTCATTCCATGTGATTTTGATACACCATTAAAGAATTTAATTGCCATCGTAATCGGCGCGATCGTATCAACGCTCCTATTATTCTTTTTCCTAGTTGTCGGAGCTTTATCTAATTATTTTGTTATAGCATCGTTCCTGACCGGTTTAGGCTATAGCGCCTACCTATATTCAAAAAATCCTTTTCAACCTTTCAGACATCAACTTCACTATCTGGATCCTGAAAGATTCAAACTACTTCGCATTCTGATGATAGCAGCGATATCAATAAGCGCTGCCATTATTTTCATTTCCAAAACAGCATCACCAATATTGCATGGGGATGCGGAACGCTACCATATCGCCCTCCCTTTACATTTTCTCGAAGCCGGACGAATTCTGCGTTTCCCCGAGATACTCAACTGGGGCGTATACTTGGCGTTCGATATTTCTCATGCACTTATCCCACAGGTGTTGTTATTTGACGACTACCCGGACATGGCTCTCCTCGCAATAAAGTCATATAACGCAAGCTTTTCCCTTCTCCTGTTCCCAGTCACCTATTTCTTAGCCCGCTCAATGGGCCTCAACCGATCTTTTTCATTACTTGTATGTCTTTCATTATTTACAATAGGCTCCACTTATAGGATCGGATTAGGGAAAAACGATATCCCAAGTGCCGTTATAGCGCTTTTGGCATGTACGTCTCTGCTCCAAGCTTATAAACGAGAATCAAGGCATTCTATCTATATTAGCTTCGTACTTGCAGGGTATGCTTCTGCTGCAAAACTCACGGTTGCTTTTCCGGTGCTCCTGTTTTTTATCGGAGCTACGGCTTTATACTACCGGACTCGCGCCCTAAACAATATTCGTGAACTAGCCCGCTCAGCACTAGCTTTCATGCTTCCGTTGACTCCGTGGCTCGGTTACTCATTCTGGTCGCGAGGAAACCCGATTTATCCCATTGGAACGAGTTTCAGCGACTTTACTCAATCTCTGTGGGATGAGAGAAACTCCAACGGTTTGGAACTGGATTTTCTATCTTATATATCCAATGTTTGGCGTTTATTATTGGACACCTATCCCGTCTCTGGCAACGACAGTATAGGTGCGCTTGCGTTAGCAGGCATTTTTATATGCGTATTTATAGTAGCAATTAAAGCTTGCTTACTAAAAATAACGTTCAAGGACACCCTTTGCATCGCCGCCGTAGCATTCCTCATAATATTCAGCATTGACCGCTTTGAAGGGCGATTTCTTACACGGTATATATTGTTATCGGTAATAATTTGCTTAGTTTATGCATTTGGACTTGTAGAAAGAGCAAAGCCTAGAGCGTCTAAAACGACTTTAATCGTACTCGCCACAACTTTATTTGCATTCTCGTTCTATAATGTTGGATACCCGCAGTTGTCGAGGGCCTATAGCGAAATCGGGAGCGGCTTTTACGGGTCAATATTTAGCCAAAAATGCGGCCCAACTTGTTCCTTAAGGGAAGTTTTGTCTAAAAGAGGAGGGATATCAGCATACAAAAGAGCTTTAGATCTTGCTCAAAACGGGCCGGTAATTATAAATGATGGCGATAACATTTTTCTTAAAGATCAATTTATAAACATCCACCCACTTCATAACACCAAGATTCTTAACGAAAATACCTCCACCTCAGATCTTGACCATTTCGCCGAAGAAAGAGAGGCATGCGTCGCTTTGGTAAAAAAAGGCATTTCGGGGATGCCTCCAATTTATCTTGAGTGGTTTAACTCCAGTTGGTCCTATATCACCACCGAAGCGGGACTACATCTTTATATCCACAATACATGCCAGAGCATACACCTCAAAAATTGATAGTGAACGCACCGAGTAACGATATCGTCGCCAAAGCAAACCCATTCTTGACGGGTGTTGGGCCTTCCTTATTGCTTCCTTTTACCCAACGAGTTACTCGTACTGAGCATTAAAGGCTCTTTCTAAAATTAAGGGACCAATTGACCCACATTCGAAATGCATTAAGCCTTTTCCATGCAGTACTCAAACTTCAAACACCCCCTCTAAACAATTAATACTCAAGGCAGAAGCCTGAAAAGTCATTGAACCACAAGACTTTTCAGGCCAAGCGCGAGTTTTCGCGAATCACTGTTAATTCCCAATTTTGCTGGCGCCTCCGCATCAGGAAATTCGAACCTTATCTTCAACATATTTTCTATAGTTGAATTATCTTTCATTTTATCGGAAATCTCCAGCTCAAAACCATGATCCTCATGGTCTAGGGTAATACTCTCAACAAAAACATCGTTAACACTAATATGTATATTTTGCTTTTTTAGATGTTTACCAACAAAAGGAATAGCATCAAATTTTACCGAGCTGGCCCTTCCACTGCCCAAGGGTAAAATCAAAGTCGCTTGCCCAGCGTTCGACCATGTTCCCCAACTCTCAGGGTACGACCACCCTTCCCATAAATAACCTTTTCCATCACCGCTTTCGTTAAACCTTAACTTTTGGTTTAATTCAACAGGAGCAGGGTAATAAAAGTCCTTTAAAATCCGATCTTCCAGTACATTTTTTTCAGCTAATTTAGCGCCTTTTTTAGAAAGTCTAACGACTGAATAAAACGGGCCTTCCTCAATAGATAGAAATTCGCGATCTCCAATATCCGCCAAGATTTCTTGTACCTTTGATTTATTGTCGAGCTTGATCGGCCAACGATGCGCCGCATCCAACAAGTCAAAATAAGGCAGCACAACAGCATCTACTAACCCTTGGCTAAGCAATAGCAACATACGACCATCAAACCGCTCGTCGTAGGCTCCCATCACAAAGCCCTTCATTGTTTCCGGCCAATGCTTGGAAGCTTGGGACAAATTCTTATCCCCACCAATGTTATAGGTGTAAATGTCCAACGCTCCGGCTAGATAATTAACCATAAAATCATTACGATATGGAAGAAAAACAACTCTCTCATTTTCTCTCAAGGTGTTATCAAGAGAGCCAACCAAATCATTATGCGCAGAAATCAGCGCTTCCCTATTGGAAACACTTGATTGATAGCGGCTTTGAACATCTGGAATATTTAATACCACGACACCAAAAGCCAGAGCCATTGAAATAGTGGATACATCTTTTCTATTGCTGGAAATCCCGCAAACTAAAAGTAGCCAAGCTCCCAAAACTCCTAGAGCTATCCAACGATAGCTCGCCCTCATGTTTTGAAAGCCGGGCAAATACCCAGAGAGAAGAGAAGACCCTGTTGGCACCACTGCTTCTTCACTTGGCATCGAACGCCCTAAGTCTTCAGATTGTTTAACTGAAGCTACTTTAAGTGAAGGCCCCAAAGACATGTAGAACCCAAATAGGGCAATCACCAAAAACCCAGTCACAATCCGCTGACTTTTCTTTATTTTAACCCAAATCCAAAATGCGGCTAAAAAAATCGGCAAGGAAAAGGTCGTTTTCCAAACACTTGAATCGCCGAAATACTCATTTCCTGACCGAGTAACGCTCAGACCTAAAAGATCTGGAATCCAGTGAATTCCTTGGGTAGGCAAAGCAAAGAAGATCAGGTCCGCGCCCCACCCTCGGAAAAAGTCCATTGGGTAAGCCTGGAATTGGGTTTTTCCAATATACAAAGCATATAGAAGATAGGCGATTCCAAAGCCCGCAACATGTATCCAGACAGCACGCTTTAACAGATAAGCCCGGTCTTCTGGGTTCAGAATAAACCGTGAAATAACCAGAAAGCTAGATCCACAAGCAAACATCATGAAACTGTATCCATCCATAAATACAGCCAGAATGCAAACCAAACAATAAAACAAGGACCTAACAAAAAACGATGAATTGTTTTGTTGATGCTGCAAAAACAATTTGATCGCTGCCCAGAAGTATAATGGAAGCAGAGCAAAACCGAGAGACAACATCGCATAGCCGGCGTGGGCCCAAACGACAGGCATGGTTAACCAAACGACCCCCGCTAAAATTGCTCGATAAAACCCACTCCCAAATAAATAACTGATCTTCATTGCCGCATAAAAAGATAATAAAAGCCAAACAGCGGCCATGGCTGAATACGCATCTCCAGGACTAAGCCCCATCCGGATAAACCAAGACGTCGGCAAAGCTCCAGCGAGACCGAATGCCATAGGAGCTGGCTCAGGCATTCCAAAATTAGTTGCATAGATCGAAAATAAGGAGTCATTTACGAAGGACATGGCAAATCCCATACTCCAGACAGGGATCCCTAAGGCAGGAACTCCTAAAAATGGAATCGCACCGTAAACGAGGAGAATGAACGATACTGCCACCACTAGAACTGGCAACTTAACAGAACTACTCATTCCTTACCCCCGATAAAGTAACTCGACAGAAAATATAAAATATCTCCCAAAATCGTCACCATGCGCCCGATTAATACCGCGAGTATGAGCGCAGGCTCATTTACAATCCCACCGACAAGATAAAGTAATACGACCTCCCGTACCCCTAAACCGGCCGGAGATCCTGGTGTTACTAACCCGGCCAACCAAGCTAATATGTAAGCTCCGCATACGGGAATCCAAGGTATTTCACTTTGAGTGGGGTAGCCATCAGAGACCAACTCCAAGACAACCACAAATAACGAACCGGAGACCGCCAAAAAGGCGGAATAAGCTCGAAATGCGTTAGAAATATGGCGATCAAAGAGATGATTCAGGAATATACTTACTAGAAGTATAGCCAACCCCAGAAAAAATAAGAGAAGCCAATAAGGGATAGCCGGAAAAAAAATAGAGACAACAACAATACCAAAAAGAGCGCCAGATAGGGATAGCAGACTCAGTTCCCAACCAACGGATTTTGCAAGAAGAAACCCGTCGACCCCCCCGGCCATGGCCATTGCCTGGCGCCCGGCGAACTGGAAGATGTTGCCGGGCATATACTTAGCAAGTTGAGAAATGCCGTATACTCTTTGGGCCCAATGAAAAGAAACACTTTTATCAAACCTCAAAAGAATGCAGCCCCAACCATAGCCAAGGAGAAGGTTGGCGGCTCCATAAATCACTGAAGACAAAGCAATGACTAACCAATCAGAGCTTTCGAACCTCTCGAAGTCTACTTTGCCTCCAAACTCCCACAACCGTGAACCAACAAATATAATCGCCCCAACGGCGATTAATGTTCCTGCCCATCGCAGAAACTTCTTTAATTGGTTCTTACCGATTGATTGAAGCAATTCAGATCTTCGCCCTACAGAGCAACATAGTCCAGGGCAAGGGGGTCCGAATTTCTTCTACTTGAAAAAACCTCGAAACCAGTCCGACAAACTTCTTCGTCGACCAATGTTGAAGATGCCCCGGCGTATTCCCTAGCTCTGTTATATACTTCCCTCGGGCTAAATTAAGGACTCTCCAAATAGGTTCTCGCGGTACACTGACAATAAGGTGCCCTTTCACGATACCCTGAAGCGCTTCTAACGCCGCTTCAGGGTTATCAAGGTGCTCCATGACTTCACAGCAAACAACCAAATCTGCTTGATCCCGATCGGCTTTCAGGTCGTAAACGCTAAGCTGTTCAAAAAGGGTATCCGAGATCCCCTTTTTGTTAGCATTTTGAATTGCCATATCAATAATTTTCGACGAAAAATCGGTTCCACGGACTTGCATTCCTTGCTCATGCCAACGCAGAACCCAAAACCCTTCGCCACAGCCAACCTCGTGTATTGACTCAGGCCTGGACTTATCAACAAGCTCCGATAAGGTCTGATCAAACCCGCGCATCAATTTCCGTGCTATTGGATTTTTTGTTCCATATTTATCGAACGTATTTCCAATAACAACACCGTCTTCAGTGAGACCGCCAGAAACTTTCATCTTAGCCTAAACCCCGCACATTTATGATTTCGTTCTTTTGTTATCGCTATTCAGTCGGTAGCGAATCTCTTCTGACAGCTTTCTGTTTGCAGCCAATAAATCGGCCAAAAAAGCTACTAGTATCGTTTGAAACCCCATGATAAGCAGTGCCGCTGCTAGGATCAGAGACTGCACATGCCCCTCTCCGTCGCCTATCATGTAATACCCCATAAACCGCAGCCCTATGAGGAAGCCCAAGCCAAAAAGAATACCGCCAATAGTTCCAAAAAACCGAAATGGACGGTAAATTACAAAGATACGGATGATAGTAAAAATACTTCGTTTAATATAAGAAGGAATGCTTTTGAAAAGCCTTGAAGGGCGCAGGTCTTCATTCACTCGAACCGGAACCGAGGAGATCGCCATGTTTTTCTGCCCAGCTTGGATTATGGTTTCAAGAGTATAAGTGTAATCGTTGAAAACCATCAATTGTTGGGCTGCACGACGACTCATAGCCCGGAAACCGCTGGGCGCATCCGGAATATCAGTGTTGCTGGCCATTCGAACAACTCCACTCCCAATCTTCTGAAGAAGCTTCTTTATCGGAGAAAAGTGTTCGATATCTTCTATAGGACGAGCCCCCACAACAATGTCGGAGCTTCCCTCTAGAACAGGGGCAGTGAGCGCAGGAATATCATCGGCGTTATACTGATTATCGGCATCGGTGTTAACGATCACATCCGCACCCAGATGCAAGCAGGCGTCCATCCCGCTCATGAAGCCTTTAGCCAACCCTTGGTTTCTAGTATGCCGCACAATATGATCGACACCATTTTCGCGAGCAATGCTCGCAGTTTCATCGGTACTGCCATCGTCAATTATCAGCCACTCGACTTCATCAAAGCCTTCGACTTCCCTTGGGAGAGCAGAAAGCGCAACAGCTAGAGTCCCCGCCTCGTTATAGCAAGGGATCTGGATTATCAGCTTCACAACTTCACTCCTGTTAAACGGATTGTTCTTATACAGCATTGCAGTCAAGGCTGTGTGGCATGGTACGCCATCCGGGTTCCAGCAATACACTCAGCCCAACTAAAACATTCGCTTCGTGCGCTGCCATCACTGATGAGCCGGTTGCGCAGGACTTGCTCTTCGAGAACGGAACGAACCCCATCAGCCAGCCCAGGGACATCCTCCACTTTCTGGCATAACGCAGCGTCCCCCGCGACCTCTGGCAACGACGCCGCATCTGAACAGACCACTGGCACCCCGGACTGCATCGCTTCCAGAATAGGCAGCCCAAAACCCTCATAGAGAGACGGAAATGCGAACAGCCGTGCTCCAGAATACAGAAGGGGTAGATCCTGAGCAGGCAGAAAGCCCAGGTACTTGGCCCACCCTTCCCGTTCCGCATCCTTGATGCGTGCGTGTATGTCATCGCTCTGCCACCCCCAGTAACCGCTCAGTACCAGTGGCCAGCGTTGGCGCACTGCTTTTGGTAGCTGCCGATACGCGTCCAGAAGACTTTCCAGGTTCTTACGGGGCTCAATGGTTCCCACAAAAAGCGTGTAACCCTGATAGCTCAAGCCGTGGCGTTTAAGGAAGGGCTGCAGTTCTTCCTCTCCTCGAGGCCGGAACTCAGGGCCCGCAGCCAGCGGCACGGCATGAATCTTCTCCAGCGGCCACGCGGCAAACTCAGCGAGTTCCCGGCGGATGAACTCTGAAGGCGTAATCAATGCATCCGCCGAATCCAGTGTTTTTCCCAGCTCCTTCTGGAGATATCTTACTTTGATCGGATCCTGTGTTTCCGGCCACTTGAACGCTGATAGATCGTGGATCGTCGCAACCTTCCGGCCTGGAAACGGCGGCAGCGAAAAGTTGGGGCCGTGGTAGATGAAATCCTCATGTCCACGCAGTGAGTAAGCCCGAATCAGCGGCATAAGGCGGCGATACAGTTCCATCGCCGTTCCACTTCTCTGGATCAGGCGCTTTAGTCCATGGGAGCTGGTGGACTCGTGGGAGGGTACCGGGAGGTGATCCATGAACCGTGTGCCGGAGAACAGCTTCAGGGACTCAAGGTCCTCACTTTCCTGCAACCCTTTCGCCAGCTCATAGGTATAACGGCCAATGCCGGTCAGGGGGAACCGAACGGGTTCAACCGAGAGTATGACGTTCACGCATCCCCCATCGGCATATACTCAAGAAGGTTTTATATCCGAGGCTCCTGGCTAGCCAATACATATTGCTCATTGCACCTCTTTATTTCTTACCTTTTTTAAACCACTACTATTCTTCTTTTTATGCAAAGCAATTTCCATAAGATTTTGTGCGCTCTTTTTCCAAGTTCGCCACGGCATCTCATCCGAGCGCGGATGGCCACCTTCTTGATAAAGTTCTAGCCATTCCTTGATCGCATCGGCGAGCTCTTCAGAACCATTATTATTGAAATAAAAAGCGTGATTCCCGGCAACCTCCCTGAAAACTCGAATATTACGCGCTATTATAGGCATTCCGTGTTGCGCCGCTTCAATCAGCGGAAGCCCAAACCCTTCCCCATAAGACGCCGCGATAAGGCAGCTACTGGCAGCATACACCTCTTCCAAATACTCATCACTAATCCCTTCAAGCCAGAACAAGTGTCGGTCAGTCTCCGGGTGATTTCTCAAGCATCGTATGGTTTCCGGGATATCCCTCCGCTCTTCTTCCGGTAATTCTTTCCAGCCTTCATTGCCAACAATGACCAAGTTGGCTTCTACTCCTTGCTCCCACAAAGAGGAAAACGCGTTAATAACCTCCAAACACCCCTTTCGTGGCTCAATTGTCCCTACCATAAGAAAACTCGGCCTTGCAGTGATCTTGGCAAGCTTTTCTCCCGCATCCCTTGCTAGACCACGGCTGGGCGCAGAACTACCGACGTCTGCGCCGTGATGTGATGAGAATATTAAAAATGGCCGCCTGCCTGAATATTCGATTCCATGCTCCTGCAACCATTGCGAATAGTCTTCCGCCACAGTTTCTGTAACACCAATGATTCCATCAAAAGTTGATAAAGAGTAAAGCCATTCTTCATGCACCTCACCTGCCCCTTTCGGGAAAACCTCAGGCATTCTAACGGGTAATAAGTCGTGAACCATAAAATACACAGGAATACCTAAGTCACGATAGTTGTCGAACAGGCCTTGTTTCTGTGCTTGAACCAACTCAATTCCGCAAAGATCCAAACCAACCAGAACGTCTCCTGATTGAGGTGAAATGATTTCGTCGTTGCCAGCTTTCCATGGGCATTCGATAAGATTTAAAGTGTACCGACTGGCCAAACGATGCCGCCATTGCCCATTAACGAAGTCCAAATATACTGGCTCAACCCTGACATCATTTTCACTAATTTCGAACATTGCCAAAACGAGTGCCCGCGCTACTCTTTCTATTCCAGTCCCAAGATCATTGCGACAGGTGGCACTTATATCTACATATAATGTCGAACAAGGCTTTTTCTCGGGAAGACTCCATGCAATCGACTCTGCTATTTCGGTTAATTCAACTCCACCAACCTCGTCAGAATCTTTCGCCTCACTTACCCGTCTAATTAAAGATTCTAGTACATCCCATTTTTTTCCATAAAATTGCTCGATAGCTTGATGGTAAAGGCCTGCACACTTCTTTGGGTCATGTTGTTCTACTAATACTTCTCGAGCGCGCTCAACCATTGCTTCCCGCCGCTGCTCGTCATCTATTAGCACCATCAATGCATCTTGTAGCTGACCCTGGCCGAAGTCGTCGGGTAGCATCCAAACACTATCTTGATCAAGTTCACTCATAGACCCATTAGCGTTAACGACGACGGGCACTCCATGATTCATACAGTCAAGTACTGTACCAGAGGTTTCTCCACGGGAAAGCGTACGGAGCTGAACGGCCAAATCTGCTGCGTCAAGATATTGATGAAAAAGATTATGGGATGCAAACCCTGTAATTCGTACCTTGTCTTTCAATCCATTTTTCTTAATAATCTGTTTTAACTCTCTAGAATATCTATCATCATTATCTTGACCTACAAAAATTAGATATTTTTTGGGATCGTTCGCCAAATTTGCATTTAGCCAACTCTCGACAACAGCTTTATTACACTTTGTGGGGCCAATAACTCCAAAACAGCAGACAACCAAATCTTGCTCTGAAAATCCCAGCTTAGTCTTTGCATCCCGCTTACCGTTTTCAATTTTTGGAATTGCTGACCGTAGATGTGGTATTACGCTCCAATTCTCCGTCACCGATTCTTGATACCATTTGCCTGCAAGCTCCTTTGAATACTCGGAGTGAGAAATAATACCAACTGCCTTTTTTAGAAACTCAAAGTTAACAGGGTAATCTTTAACGCCTGCATGAACATCGTAGCTTCCTGCCCTAAAAGCTTTGTAACCATGATCCTGATAAAGTGCTCGGCTCCATACCCTCTCGAATCCACCTTTTTCTTCGAGCCAATACATCAAATCACCCAGATAGAAGTCATGTAGAATGACCGTTCCTGGTATCTCTCTTATTAAGGAGAACATATGGCTGTGAAAAACGGAATTACCTAGATGGTAAATTACTCTATCCATTTCTGAAGCATGACGCCGAAACCAGGCTACCCCCCTAACGCTCACACGCTGTCCATCGACTCGTGAGGTATCAAGATTTTCTTCAGCTGTTATCGCCGTAATATCGTAATGCTCTGCTAACGCAGGCAGTAATTCCGCGCTGTAATCCGCAATGCCCGTCCCTTCAGGTGGGAGCGGTGACACATAAGCCATACGGGGTTTAGCGTCCGATTCCCGCATCTTGCTCACTACATTTCCTTGAACTAACGACTCCCATGCCGCTAGCGCCTGTTCAACGGCAGACCTAAAGGCGTGACTTATGCGCTCCCAATAATTGCTTCCCAATTTCTGAGGCTGTGTATCTAACTCTGCGGCCTGGTTCGTATTAGTAGAAAGCTCAAGTATCCTGACATGCGGGTCCTCCAATAGAGCCTCAGAAAGTGACGACTCACCGCCTGCCTCTGAGAGGGTCGTACATATAGCACACCCCTTCAGCTGCTGTAGTTTGTCAGGGGCAAACCGATCATAATTTAAACGTGAGTTTTCAGATTTATCTGAAGCTGCAAAGAAATCGGTCCGAGACAACATTACACTGACCGGAGTCGTTGTATCGAACCGACCGATGCTCGCAACAGCGTTACCCTCTTCAATAAGGGAGAAACTACTGATATGAACTAAATCCGGATCCAAGCTTGCCAAAAATGCCTCGCGCACGAGTTCAGCAACGTTCCGCCGAACGTCACTCTCCCTCCCCTCACCGCTTAGAGGCTCCAGCGGCCCATACCAGATTCGGATTTTCTCCTGTGGAAGCACGTCATCGAAAGCCGCCCTTATGGGTTCAATTGTGTGAGATAGAAGCCCATTTAGCGCAAGGATGACATCATTCTTCCCCCGATTGCGCACCACCGCTTGGGCAAATGCCATTGCCTGATGGCCAGCTCCGTTTGACTGAACTTCCGTCTGCGCGCCCTGCATATCGATGACAATGCGCATTACTTATTCTCGCTCCTTATCTTTCTCCACAGAATAGGCTTTCAGATCTTGGTATATTTGCCTAGCCTGCGGATTGAGGTGCGCCAGTTCAGGAGGAATATCCTCAGATGCAACAGGCGATCCCCTATGCGCAGCGGCAATTCTGATTAACCGTGTACGCAAGCGCGGCGACAAAGTCAGGATTTTCTCAATAATCCTTTTCAATCGAGGTCGACGGTTCACGTAAAGAAGTGCATGCCGAAGAATCAGTGCTGGCTTCTCACTTTCTTTTAAAGATCTCAACTGACCTCTCGACTCACTTAGAAACCTTAGTGGTGCAGTAATTCTCCAAGAGGTACTGTTTTTCAACGCTTCCATCTTACGCTGTTCAGCATCCACCCTTTCCTCGGCCTCTGCTGCTCTTTTTTCGGCGTCATTAACTTTGCGTTCAGCATTTCTCGCCCGTTCTTCTGCTCTGTAAGAGATATCTATATTTTTGTCCGTTCGGTCTTCCAGTGCGTTGAGTCTATTATCCAATCGACTGGTAAGATCGTTCAGACTAACCCCATACTCGTGGCCAAAAGCTGCCCTGAAGTGCTCCAGAACCGATGACTCGCCGCCTTTCTGAGCGACTATTGCATAGTCTGGACTAACTCCTTCCAGCCACTGCTGAACACTGACATCATCTCCCATCGATAGGTCTTTCGGCTCATGAAGCCTAAGCGTTTTAGTGCTATGAAAACCATAGTATTCGGCGACAAACGATAGAAGCTCTGGAGGGATTGGTTTATTATGGGTTGGATCAAAGTGAAAGCTGTAGGTAGCGACCTTAATATTTTCAGGATTAGGTGTTTCCATGATCAGAACACCTCCAGGCTTTAAAACCCGTATTGCCTCATCGATAAAGCTACGCAAATCATCGAAAGAAATATGTTCGACTACATGAAACGCGGAAAGAACCACTTCTGATTCATCCGGCAGACCTCTAATGTACTCGATCATATCCCCTTTCTCAGCTCGCAGCTGTAATTCTTGGCAAGCTGCAAGCATCCCCTCATCAAGATCGACTCCACTGGCGGAAAAGCCAAGATTGGAGAGATATTCAAGCCACTCGCCCCTGCCGCATCCAAAATCTACAGCCGATGGGCATTCCCAAATTTTCAAAAAAGGAAGGAGAAAAGGTTGGTAGGCACTCAGTTTTTCCTGAATATCTTCCCTTGAACCACGATACTTTTCCTCAAATGCTCGATAGAAGTCATCTGTCATGGAAGCCACCTGACCTTCGGAGGGAGCCAAGCAACACCGACGAACGGTTCTTTCGAGGTATTGATGACAGAGAAAACAAGAACACGATCTCGCCACTCATAACTTTTCGCTACGTGAGTATCGCCTGCATGAAAAGCGATAGTCACGGAATAACTCCCCTCCCCAATACATAGCCCGAAAGCAAAGTCTATGGTTATATCTTGCCCTTTATCGAGATGGTTCAAAACTGACTTATGATGGAAGGTATTAGTACCGAAAACTGGCTGACCTAAGCGATCCTTAATCAGGTACCCAACGACCAAGTTTTCAATACTATAGACGCACCTTGCGCGTATCCGCAGGGATACAGATTGACCTACGGAACCAACTTCAATCGCTTGCTCATCGCTATCCAAGAGTTCAGCGGAAAGCAGCGTGACATCGCCAGTCCCCGAAATGGTCTGTGTTTTACCATCTTCCTGTACGGTCTGTTCAACCTTGTAGTTTTCCCTTTCAGCCAAAAGCGCATTGTAGAAATCCATAACTGATTCTGGCTCTCCCTCCATGGCGAGTTTACCTTCACTCAAGAGTACTGCCCGATCACAGATCGACTGGATAGCTGCCTTGTCATGGGACACAAGCAACAGTGTAGTTCCCTGTTCAGTGTAATCCCGTATACGATCAAAACTTTTGTGCTGAAAGTAGGCATCTCCCACGGAGAGTGCTTCGTCTACAATGAGTATATCCGGCCTCCTTGCCGTGGCGACACTGAAAGCTAAACGCATCTGCATGCCGCTGGAATACATCCGGACAGGCCGGTCCATATAATCACCTATCTCGGCAAAGGCTTCGATTTCCGGCATCATTTGCTCGATTTCCTCAACCGAATGGCCCAGAAGCTGTGCGGACATGTAGGCGTTCTGTCGTCCGGTAAAGTCGTCATCAAACCCCATGCCGAGTTCAAGCAGGGCTGCAACCCGGCCCGTCATTTCCACCGAACCCGTTGTGGGCATGGCAGTGCCGGTGATCAGCTTGAGCAGCGTACTCTTACCCGCGCCGTTCATACCGGCGATGCCCACAGCCTCACCGGGGCTGACGGTGAAGCTGATGTTCTGCAACACCCAGATGAGCTTATGCCTCTGCCTGTGACCCGGAAGCACCCACTCTGCCAAACGGGCCCATTCGTTAGGATACTTTTTATAGGCTTTGCCCAAGCCCTGTACTGTGATCTGACCCATCAGAGCTCATCCACAATTTCACCGGAGTGTTTACGGAACAGGCGCATACCCGCCACACAGAAGAACACGCCAAGCAGAATAACCGGGATCAATGCATGCCAGTCTGGTAGTTCTGCCCTCGCAAAAATGGTCTGGTAGGCTCCCATAAGGCCGACCATAGGGTTGTACGCCAAGAGCTCTCGCGCAGACTCAGGCACAATATTAGCGGGGTAGACGATTGGCGTGAGCCAGAACCAGAACTGCAGGATAACGCCCATCGCCTGGCCTACATCCCGGAAAAACACATTCAGCACGCCGAGCGTGATGCCCAGCCCCATCGAAAAAACAAGCTGTACGATCAGAACAGGAATAACTGCAAAGTACACGAGTCCCGGGAAGGTGCCGGTGACAACCAGAAAAGCCGTAAAAAGGGCGAAGATGATGGCGAAGTCCAAAAGAGCAGTCAGCCCAACGGTTGCCGGAAGGCAAAGGCGCGGAAAACTAAGTTTTTTCAGCAAATCCCCATGCGCCAGGAAGATATTTTGCCCACGGTTAATGATATCTAGAAAGAGACCCCATGTGATTATACCCGAGCACAGATAGATGCTGTAACCGAAGCTGTGCTCTACCCCCGGAAGCTTGGCCTGCAGGATCTGCGAAAATATGACCGTGTAGACCACGATCATCGACAGGGGCTGGATCACCGTCCAGATAGCCCCGAGCAGGGAGTTGAGATACCGGGACTGGAACTCGCGCTTCACACTGCCGAGGATGAAGCCCCGATAGGCCCAGAGTGCCTTAAGAGCGCCCATAGGTATCCTCAAATCGTACAATGTCATCCTCGCCCACGTAGGCGCCGGACTGCACTTCCACCAGCTCCAGCGGAACCTGGCCTGGGTTGCTGAGCCGGTGAGTGGCGCCAATGGGGATGTAGGTGGACTGGTTTTCCGTCAGAAGCTTCTCCTCGCCGTTGCACTCGACAATGGCAGTCCCTTTGACCACCACCCAGTGCTCGGCACGGTGATAATGCATCTGCAGGGAGAGCTTCTCGCCGGGTTTGACCGTGATGCGCTTAACCTGGAACCGGTGCCCACCGTCAATGGACTGGTAATCACCCCAGGGGCGGAAGACCCGGGCATGGGCGTGATGCTCGGTCCGGTCGCCATTCTTGATGGCTTCCACCACTTTCTTGACATCCTGAACCCGATCCCGGTTTGCTACCAGCACGGCATCCGCCGTCTCCACGATCACGGCATTCTCCATCCCAACGGCGGCGACCAGCCGGCTCTCGCCACGCACGTAGGAGTTACGCGTTCCGTGGGTTACCACATCACCAATGCAGACATTGTCGTCCTCATCCCTGGGCTCCGCTTCCCAGAGTGCGGACCAGGAGCCAAGATCGCTCCAGCTGGCATCGAAGGGCACAACAGCGGCCTTTTGGGTATGCTCCATGACCGCATAGTCGATGGATTCGTCCGGGCATGCCTCGAAGACTTCCGCCGGAACCCGATCGAACTCCGGGTCCTGTGGCATGGCCGCTACTGTCCGCTCGCAGGCTTCATAGATGTCCGGCCGGTTGTTGCGCAGCTCTTCCAGGTACGCGGAGGCGCGGAACATGAACATGCCACTGTTCCAGTAGAAATTGCCTGCGGCCAGGAACTGCTCAGCGGTTGCCTGATCCGGCTTCTCCACGAAACGGCTCACGGCAAGCGCATTGCTGCCCTCACTCAACGGAGCGCCGGCCTCGATGTAACCAAAGCCGGTCTCCGGGCCGGTAGGCACCACCCCGAAGGTAACCAGTTGACCGTCCGCCGCAGCCTCAGCGCCCTGTTGAATAAGCGTGGTAAAGCGCTCATCGTCATCGATCAGGTGGTCGGAAGGAAGCACAAGCAGCAGCGGGTCCGCGTTACGCGCGCGCTGCTGCATGGCGACCATCGCCACCGCAGGGGCGGTATTACGCCCAAAGGGCTCAAGCATGATCCGGTCGAGCGCCATGTCTGCCTGGCGGGCCTGTTCGGCCACGATGAACCGGTGCTCTTCGTTGCAGACCACGACGGGGGCCTGTGCGTTAACCCCGGCAGCACGCTGCAGGGTCTGTTGCAGCATGGTCTGATCACCGGTTAACCGGATGAACTGCTTCGGCATGAGGCTTCGTGAGAGCGGCCAGAGCCGTGAGCCGGTGCCACCGGCCAGGAGAACGGGGAGAATGGATGCGTCCTGCATGGAGACGGTTACCTGTTATTTGTCGGGTTTTGTACGGGTTCTGAGCCAAGCAGCTGTTGGTAGAGTGCCAGATAGTGCGCACCCACCTGACTGCCGGCAAATACGTTGTCCAGGCGCTCACGCCCGGCCTTGCCCATGTCGCGGGCCTGCTCCGGGGCCTGTTCAAGGTTGCGCATGGCCTGGGCCAGCGCGTGGGGATCACAGGGCGGGACCACCAAGCCGGTTTCACCATGGCGGTTAACATAGCTTGTGCCCGTGCCGATGTCACAGGTGATCAGCGGCAGGCTGTGAAGCTGCCCTTCCAGAAGCGTAACCCCAAAAGCCTCTGAGCGTTCACAGGAAGGGAAGACGATGGCCCGCGCTTTCGCCATAAGCCCCTGTTTGACTTCGTCACTGACAAAACCCGCGAACATCAGGTTGTCAGCACCAAGGGCATCTGCCTGCTCCCGGAGCCGCTTTTCCTCGGGCCCGCGCCCTGCGATCACCACGGGGAGCCCTGTTTCTGCCGCAGCCTCCACCAGATACCGCAACCCTTTATAATAGCGCAGCACGCCAATGAACAGGAAGAAGTCACTGCCAAAGTCACTCTCGACTTGCGCCAGTGCCTCCGCAGAGGCCGGTGGATAGCTTTCTGGACAGAGTCCGAGCGGGATCACCTCGACGGGCTGCTTAGCGCGCTGCAACAGCCGGCTGCTGCCGGCGTAATCCGGCGAGGTCGCTACAAACCGCGCCACGTGCCTGAAAAAAAGCCACCGCAACGGGGCATAGAGTCGCTCCAGCGCCCTCTGGCGGATGATATCCGAATGATAGGTGACCACCACTGGTTTGCGGCAGCCGGACAGCAGATGGACAAGGTCGGCGAAGGGCCAAGGATAATGAATCTGGATCAGATCCGCCCACTCTGCCTGCTCACGGTAGACCCTGAAGGCCTCCAGCCCCATGGAACAGGATGCGGGTTCTGCCTGTATGGGCACGCGGATGACGGTCGCTTCCGGTCGCTCCAGTATTTCGACTTCCCTGACCGGGGCCATGGTCACGATTCGATGCTCCACCCCCAGCTCACCGGTGGCCAGGCAGATCTGGTGAATGGCCTCTTCTACGCCGCCATGGGTGTCCGGGAGATAGGTACGATAGAACTGGAGAACTCGCATCAGCGAATGGGGTCCGTCAACAGTGCCCTGTAGGAGTGGAGCGCAATTGTACGTCACAGAACACAGACCGCAAGGACAACCCAGGCGGCTGACCGTCACGTGGAGAAATCGTCACCCGAAGATGCGGCGGATGGTGTCGCTGATGTCAGCTGCATTACTCATGGGAAGGGCATTGCCACCATTAGACCATACGATGTCCTGCACGTCGTGATTGGGCTGGTACCCCGTTGGAGCGGCCTTCAGAAGCTCTACAACACGGTGGCAGTCAAAACCCTGACTGGCCAGCATCAGTTCTTCCAGTAGTTCTTCGAGCTGGGACCATTCCATCGAGCTCTCGCGAGCCTTCATAACGCGCGGGTGCTCCGTGCCCCGGGGATCATCACCAATTAAAAGCTCTTCGTGGAGCTTCTCGCCGTGGCGCAGGCCACTGAAAATGATCTCAATGTCGCCGTGCTCGTTATCCTCGCTCTTCTCGGTCAGCCCCATGAGATGGATCATCCGCCGCGCCAGTTCCGCAATGCGCACGGGTTGCCCCATATCCAGCACGAACACTTCACCACCCTCACCCATGGTTCCCGCCTGCAGTACAAGCTGGCTTGCCTCAGGGATCGTCATGAAATAGCGGGTGATATCCGGGTGGGTAACGGTCACAGGGCCACCATTACGGATCTGTTCCCGGAACAGCGGGACGACGGAACCAGACGAGCCAAGCACGTTCCCGAAGCGCACGATGGAAAAGACCGTCTTACCCTGACGTTGGGCCAGCCCCTGCAGAACGAGTTCCGCCAGCCGCTTGCTTGCTCCCATGATGTTGGTGGGCCTTACGGCCTTATCCGTGGAAACAAGCACAAACTTCTCCACCCCAGCGGCAATGGCAGCCTCCGCCGTATACCAGGTACCGAACACGTTGTTCTGTACACTCTCGATAACGTTCTGCTCCACCAGCGGCACATGTTTGTAAGCTGCCGCGTGGTAAACAACACTGACCCCCAGAGCGCGGATCACACTTTCACACCGCCGCCGGTGGATAACACTGCCCAGCAACGGGTGAATGGATACCGCGATATGCTCTTTATCACGGATACTCTGGAGTTCTCGCTCAATACGGTAGAGCGCGTATTCAGACTGCTCGAAAAGGACCAGGCCAGCAGGGCCCTGGCGGAGGATCTGTCGGCACAGCTCAGAGCCGATGGAGCCGCCCGCACCAGTGACCATGACCACTCGCCCACTCAACGACTCCGCCAAGTGCTCATTGCGGTAGCGAACGGGCTCACGGCCCAGTAGATCCTCAACATCAAGATCACGCACATCAGTGATACGCGCCCTGTCTGTCACCAGTTCCGTGACCGGGGGAACCGTTTGGACGGGCACCGGGAGGCCTTCAAGATCGCGGAGAATCTCACGCCGCTCCACCGTGGCGTTTTCATCAATGGCGAGCAGGATCCGCTTGACCTGATGCTTGGCGACGGCCTTGCGGACATGTTCCAGATCGTAGACGGGCAGACCATTGATCGTGGTCTTGTGATTGTCCGGCTCCAGGGTAATGAAAGCCACCGGCCGGTACTCAATGCCCTGATTGAGCGCGGAAGCCAGCTGAAAACCGGTTTCGCCTGCGCCCACGATGAGTACAGGCATTTTCCCGAAGTGTCTGGGACGGTTGAGCAACCGGCGAACACCGAAGCGGGTCCCTGTCACAAACAGGAAGGTGAAGGCGCCATAGAGGAATGGGACCGAGCGGGGCAGCTCGACCCGCAGCATGAAAGCACCGGCGATCAGAAGCAGAGCGGAGCCTGTCACCCCCGCAAGGACGGTAAGCAGGGCACGCTCACTGAGGTACCGGATGATGGCCCGGTAAAGTCCAAGTCTGCCAAACAGGAATACGGTGACGATGGCAATCGCGGGAAACAGCACCCAGTAACCGGGGTCTTCAGGGCGAAAGAAGGTCTCCAACCGCAACGAAAAAGCCGCCCAAAGCGAGAGCATGATAAACACGGCATCCGATATGGCGGAAACCAGACGCTTCTGTGGCCGATCCAGCGCGGCGAACTGTGAAAAGACATGCCTGAACAGGTAAGTGATGCGTCTGAACATGGGGCCCGGTCCTGTGACTAATTCACAAGAGTGTACCAGTAACCCCGAATTTTGCCTCGAACCTGCGTCGGTTCCATTGGTCACTTTTCTGTAATATCGCGAGCGGGGCTCGCTCCTACGGGGGGACGAGGATTCCAAGACTGTAGGAGCTTGCCTCGCAAGCGATCCCGGCCTATCGCGAGCAGGGCTCGCTCCTACAGATGACGAGGGCCCCGAGACTGTAGGAGCTTGCCCTGCAAGCGATCCCTGGGGTTTCGCGAGCAGGGCTCGCTCCTACAGGGGGTGATGATCGCGCCAGCCACCCTGACGGATTCCGGGATCGCGGGAAGTCAGTTATCCTTGCGGCTGTGCGGTAATCAACGATGAAGGGACCCCTATGGGAACGATAAGACGGAAGATGCGGGCGATGACCAACCGGATCCGGATGCCGAGGCTGCGCGCCCGGGGCATGATTATGACGCCGCTGGTGGTGGGGCTGGCCATTGCGATGGCGCTGTTTGTGATCTCGTTCTGGCCCGACAGCAGCCCGGAGGCGCCGAAACAGGATGCCATTGAGGAGGCCTTCACGGCCGAGTCCGATCAGGACAAGCCGCCCGTGGGCTATTACACCACCGAGTCGCTGATCCGTTCCCTGGACGTTATCGTCAACAAGCGCGGCGGCTTCCTTTCCAACGACGTGCTGCCGCCCTTTGTGCTGATGGACAACATCGCGGCCTGGGAGACGGGCGCGATCCGCCAGGCGCGGGATCTGTCACTGGCGCTGCGCAATGACGTCTCGCGCTCCCAGTCACAGTCGAACGAGAACCCCAACCTGGTCCAGGCCCAGATCCTGCTGAACAACGACAGCGAGCGCTGGATCTTCCCCTCCGCCGAGGGCAAGTACAACGACGCCATTGAGGAACTCAGGGCGTACCGGGATGACCTGGCGGATCCGGACACCGCCCGCGGGGATTTCTACGCCCGTGCGGACAACCTGGCCACGATCCTGGACCTGATGAACAAGCGCCTGGGCAGCATGTCCCAGAACCTGGCGGCCAGCGTGGCGGAGAAGCGCCGGGCAACAATGCTGGCCAATGACCCCAGCGCGACTGCCGCCAAGGCCCAGCCAGTGGAGCAGGTGAGCCAGACGCCCTGGATGCAGGTGGACAATGTGTTCTACCAGGCCCGCGGCACCACCTGGGCGATGCTGGTCTATCTCAAGGCCATCAAGCGCGACTTCCGCAGTGTGCTTGAGGACAAGAACGCCATGGTCAGCCTGGACCAGATCATCCGGGAGCTGGAATACACCCAGCGCTCGCTGACCAGCCCGATGGTGCTCAATGGTTCCCAGTTCGGGATGGTTCCGAACTATTCGCTGACGATGTCGTCCTATCTGACCCGCGCCAATGCCGGGCTGATCAATATCATCAGCCTGCTGCGGGACGGCTGAGCCGCATGACCCCGTAGGAGCTTGCCTCGCAAGCGATATCTGGATCCATCGCGAGCGGGGCTCGCTCCTACAGAAGCTTGGGTTGTAGGAGCTTGCTTGCAAGCGATACCTGGATCATCCCGAGCAGGGCCCGCTCCTACAGTTAGGGGAAAAGGGGTTATTATGGGCGACGCTCATCCCGCACCAGACCATAAGGAGCCACTACCATGAGCATCCGCACCCTCCCCGAAATCGTTGCCGAAACCAAGGCCAATCTTCACTGCCTCACGCCGGAAGCCGCCCGCAGCATGCTTGAGGACGAGCCGAATGCGCTGGTGATTGATGTGCGCGAGCCGGGCGAGGTGAGCGAGAAGCAGGCGGCGGGTACCATCAACCTGCCCCGGGGCATTCTGGAGATGAAGATTCCGGAGTACACCACTGACCCGGACACCCCCATCTTCCTGCACTGCGCCACCGGTGGCCGTGCCGCGCTGGCTGCGGAAGCGCTTGAGCGGCTGGGGTTCCGGAATGTCAGCATCATCGACTGCAGCTGCGATGAGGTGATGCAGGCGCTGGGCGCCGCCTGAGGTTACAGGCAGCGCTCTTCCAGTGCCCGGCGGTCCGGGATAAACAGGCGGCCGCGGCGCAGCTCGAATACACCCTCCTCGGCCATGTCCCGCATCAGCCGGGAGAGGGTTTCCGGCTGCATGGCCAGGCGTGTGGCGATCTGGTTCTGGGGCAGGGGCAGCTCCACCTCGATGTTGTAACGCTGGTCGTCCGGCACGAATTCCAACAGGTAGCGCATCACCCGCTGCACGCCCCGCCGCACCGTCATCACCTCCAGATCCCGGAACCGCTGGACCATGCGTGAGGCATACTGGCGCAGCAGCAGCTGGCTGTAGGCCGGGTTCCGTTCGAGGATCGCCCGGAAACGATCCGTGGGAATAGCCAGAAGCTCGGTCCGGCGCAGCGGTTCGGCGTAGGCCACATAGCGGGCCGGGTCCGCGTAGATCATCACATCCGCGAACACCTCCCCCGGGCCGTGACTGTCCAGGGTGCGTTCCTGGCCGGTGGTGTCCAGCCGGTACAGGCGCAGCCGCCCGCTCACCACATAGAAGAACTCGTAGGCCGGTGAATCCTGCTTGTACAGCACCTGCCCCCGACGCAGCTTGAGCAGACGGATGCTTTCCCCGAGATCCTCAAAATCCCGACGCGACAGGCCATTGAACAGCGGATGCTGGCCCAGCAGCGCCATGCCGGAGCCCGGGTTCTGGCACCGCTCGTCATCTTCCCGCGCAAGGGTCTGGATGTCGTCGCTCATGCAGTCATTCATACCAGGGAATCATCGTAAGCTATAACGTTATTGTCCAATATGCACTTTATCAATGGATAAGGGGGTCTGCCTCTTGCCCTGATGGCTGAGCAGGCTATCCCCAAATGGGTAAGACGCTTCCCTTCAATGTAGGAGCGAGCTTGCTCGCGATATCCCCGTGTCGCTTGCGAGCAAGCTCCTCCTACAGAAGGAGATCTTTGTGGTAAGGTACGCCACATGCCTGAGAATCCAAACCCCCAGGGCAAGGGTCTGCGGCCGGTTCTGGCTTTCCTTGAGGAGAGCCGCGCGCCGGCGCTCATGGCCCAGCCCAAGCAGATCAAGCAGATTTCACTGGAGCTGTTCACGTCGCTGTTCGTTCTGGAGAGCGATTTCAAGTTCAAGCCTGTGCGCGGGAATACCTACTGGCTCTACCAGAAGAACGGCCGTTTCTGGCTCTCGCCCATCCATCCGGATGAGTGGAGCGAGGACGTTTACGGCCGCTACATCGGCGAGTGTGAGCTGCACGAGGACATGACCTGGTCGCTGGAGATGTGCGAGGAGGCAGCAGCTGATCCGCAGCTGATGGCCAGCCTGGAGCAGCGCTGGGAATCGTTCGAGGAGGCCATGGAGGAGTCCGAGACGGTGGAGGACGCCCTGCCCCGCTATCAGGGTCAGATGCCGTTCTACCAGCGCGCCTATGCCTTCGCCCTGGCCCATTCCCTGCGCGCCTCCATGCAGGGCTCGGGGATCCAGGCGCTGTCCTACCGCGAGGCCCAGGCGCAGCTGCCGGATGATTCCGGGGCTGACGCGACATAACTGATCGCGAGCGAGCTCGCTCCTACACAGGAAGGGTTGCCGGATTTGTAGGAGCTTGCTTGCAAGCGATGCGTGGGCTTTATCGCGAGCAAGCTCGCTCCTACAGGGGCGTTCAGCGGTACCACTCCGGGGGCTCTGGTTCTGTCTCCGGGCCAGCGTCTTCCTCCTCATACGCTCGCGGGTCCAGTTCCACGAGCGTGGGCGCGCTGCGTGTCATCATCCGGAAGGGGCTGCGGATGCGCTCGAAGTGGCGGCGCTGCACCAGGGCGGCGACTGCCACCAGCGCACTGATTACCCCCATGTAGATGAATACCCCACCCGGCGGTGTGCGCGCCAGTATGGACCCCCCGAGGATGGGGCTGATGGCCGCGCCAATGCCCCAGAGGAAGATCAGCGCCGCGGATACCCCGACGAAATCGCCCTCGTCCTGGCTGTCGTTCGCCAGAGCCACGGACAGCGGATAGAGCGTGAACACAAACCCGCCCAGCAGCGCGGAAAGCCCGACCAGCGGCCAGAGCGGAACACGGCCCGCCGCTGCCATCATGGCAGCCGTGATCAGGGTTGTGGCGGCCGCCACCAGAAGGATCAGCGGGCGCCGCCCGAAGCGGTCAGAGAAGTGCCCGATCGGCCACTGGAGGGCCACACCGCCCAGAACCAGCCCCGCCATCAACGGCGCCACATCGGAAACCGCCAGGTTCATGCGCAGCGCTGCCAGCGGGATCAGCGTGTAGACCGCGCCACTGAGCAGCCCCGCGCCCAGGCAGGTGATCACCGCCAGGTGCGAGTCCCGCCAGGTCTGGCCCAGAGCCATGCGCGCCTGCGCCAGGGGCTCGGGCGGGTTGCTGGCACGGCTCAGGGCCACGGGCACCAGGCACAGGGCAAACAGCACGCCCACAATCATGAACAGTTCCGGCCCCTGCGGGTCACCCAGGTGCATCAGGAACTGCCCCATGCCGATGCCGGCGTAGGTGATGATCTGGTAGGCGGAGAAAACGGTGCCCCGGTTGGAAGGCTCGGCCCGCTCGTTCAGCCAGCTCTCCACCACCATGTAGATGCCGGAGGTGGAAAAGCCGATCAGGATCCGCAGCAGGAACCAGCTCACCCCGGTCACATAGAGCCCCTGCAGCAGTATGGCCACGGTGCACAGCGCCGCGAAGATGGCAAAGGCCCGGATATGGCCGGCCTGGCGGATCACCCAGCCGCCTTTCTGGGAGCCGATCACCAGACCAATGTAATAGGCGGAGAGGACCAGCCCCTTCGCCTGCCCGCTCATATCCTCGAAGCTCAGGCGCACACTGAGCAGGGTCCCCATGAGCCCCACGCCCAGCAGCAGAACGCCGATCGAGAACATCAGCGCGGTGATCGATACCCAGAACTGGCGCTCCATTTCCGGTTACTCCCGTCTCAACAGTGGGTTACGCAATTTTCCTGTTGCAGCCACCCGTTTCCGATTTGAAACAGAGGCCAGACAAAGGTAGCCTGCAAGGCGACCGTGGGGCCGGAAGCCCCAATCACACGACAAACACGCTTCCAGCACGGCCTCACTCCATGACTGACGCCGCATGGCGGTAAACAGCCTGTTTACCCGTGCACCGTTGGCAGAACACAGGAGACTACCTATGACAGCACTGATCTGTGGATCGTTCGCTTACGACACCATCATGACCTTTGACGGCAAGTTCAAGGACCATATCATGCCTGACCGCGTTCACATGCTGAACGTGGCTTTCCTGGTACCGGAGCTGCAGCGCAACTTCGGCGGCACCGCCGGCAACATTGCCTACAACATGAAACTGCTCGGCGGCGACGGCCTCGCCATGGCCACCGTTGGCGCGGACTTTGGCGGCTACCGCGAGTGGCTCAACAAGCACGGCATCAACGACAAGTACGTGAAGACCATCGATTCCGAGTACTGCGCCCAGGCGTACATCACCACGGACATGGAAGACAACCAGATCACGGCCTTCCACCCGGGCGCCATGAACCACGCCCACACCCAGAGCGTGCCGACCGACGAAGGCATCAAAATGGGCATTGTCGCGCCGGACGGCCGCGACGGCATGATCGAGCACGCACGCCAGTTCGCGGATGCGGGCATTCCCTTCATGTTCGATCCGGGTCAGGGCCTGCCGATGTTCGACGGTAATGACCTGGAGTGGTTCATTGATAAGGCGACCTGGGTTGCCGTGAACGACTATGAAGCGGGCATGCTGGAAGAGAAGACCGGCCTGAGCCGCCAGCAGATCGGCGAGAAGGTTGAAGCCCTGATCGTGACCCTGGGCGGTGAAGGCTCCGTGATCTACGCCGACGAGGAAGTGCACGTGGAACCGGTCAAGCCGGCCGCCATCAAGGACCCGACGGGTTGCGGCGATGCGTATCGCGCTGCCCTGCTGACCGGTCTGAGCGAAGGCAAGGACTGGAAGACCGCAGGCCGCATGGCGTCCCTGATGGGCTCCATCAAGGTTGCCAGCACTGGCCCGCAGAACCATTCGCTGACGCGTGATGAGTTCGCGAAGCAGTTCAAGGATGCGTTTGGTGTGGCGCTGGACTGATCGCCAGTCGTGATCGCGGCCATGGCCGCTCCTACGCTTGAGAATGCCCGGCCCTGCGCCGGGCATTTTTGGTTGCAGAAACCGTAGGAGCAGCTACAGCTGCGATCCTGCCCTGGCCAGGAGAGGGATCGCGGCCTTGGCCGCTCCTACAGCGGTGACCTCAGCCGGAGCAGCTGGCGCCGCCGAGGACGCAGAACCTGGCGCAGTGGGGGTGGTTCAGGGGGACTTCCTGGAAGCTCTCGCTCAGGGTCTGGCCCAGCTCGAACTCGGGCTGGTACGGCAGCAGGGTGCACGGCACAACAACGGGGTGGTTAGCGCCCTTGCGTTTAATCACCATCCGGGAGCTGGCGCACATCTGGGCATCCGGTGAGACCTGGAGCTTGCTCCAGCAGGAGGTGGTGATCTCCGGCACATCCACCTTCTCGTCCATTTCCGGGAACAGGACCACCTGGTGCGGGTCGCGGGCGTCCATGCCGATGCCTTCGCGCTCGAACAGCCGCGCAAAGCCGGCGCGCATCTGCTCCTCCGTTTCCCCCGAAAACAGCCGTCCGGCGATGTCGAGGTTGAAGCCGTGCTCACTGAGCCACTGCATGCCCTGGATCGCCGGATCCCAGGAGCGCTTACCGCGTTCCTGCTCGTGCACGTCCTTGCTGTAGTGGTCGATGGAGATGCGCATGGTCAGGCGGTCGCCGTACTGCTGATGCACTTCCAGCAGCGGCTCGCTCACCTTCATCATCGGCTTCATGGCATTGGTCAGCACCAGCGCCTCATAGCCCCGGCGCAGCACCTCATCCAGGATCGGCACCATGTCCGGGTTCATGAACGGCTCACCGCCGGTGAACGCAATGGTCGTCGTCCCGAACCCTTCCCGCTCAATCTCATCCAGATACGCCGCTACCTCACCCACGCTGATGTAGACCAAGCTGTCGTTACTGGGTGAGGACTCGATGTAGCAGTGCTCGCAGGTGAGGTTGCACAGGGTGCCGGTGCAGAACCAGAGCGTTTCCAGCTTTTTCAGGTGCACACTCGCCCGCGGCTCGCCATCCGCAGTCGTCCACGGATCCCGGAACTTGCGTGGATCCAGAAGCTTCAGGGGTTGGGCTACGGTCTCTTCCATTATCGATTCCTGTCCTGTTACCGACTTCTCTTGTTTCTGATACGCACCAGACAGCGTGTGGACCATGATGTTACAGAATCGATGCGGGCCGTTATACTCTGCGATCAAGCCATTTCGGCCAACAGTGACCATTGCCTGCGGTATTCAGACTCCCCGTAGGAGCTTGCTTGCAAGCGATCCGAATATCGCGAGCAAGGCTCGCTCCTACAGGGCACAGGAATTGCGGCTACGGCTGTAGGAGCCTGCCTTGCAGGCGATCCGGGTATCGCGAGCAAGCTCGCTCCTACAGTGCGCGCATCAACCACTTTCGGGGAAGAACAATGACCGACAACATCATCCAGGAAAAAAGCCACCAGATCCTGATCCTGCGCATCAACCGCCCGGACCAGAAAAACGCCCTCACCCACGCCATGTACACCGCCCTGGCGGACGGCCTGGCCGAGGGCCATAACGACCCGGACATCCGCGCCATCCTGATCACCGGCAACACCGAATGCTTCACCGCCGGCAACGACCTCTCCGAATTCGCCAACGGCATGCCGGACGAATTCCAGCATACCCCGGTTGGCCGTTTCCTGTTCGGGCTGGCGGAAGCCACCAAACCGGTTGTCGCCGCCGCCAACGGCCCCGCCGTGGGCATCGGAACCACCCTGCTGCTGCACTGCGACCTCGCCTGGGCCGGCAGCAACACCACTTTCCGCATGCCCTTCACCAACCTGGGCCTTTGCGCAGAGGGCGCCTCCAGCCTGTTGCTGCCGCGCTGGCTCGGCCGTGCACGCGCCGGCGAACTGCTGCTGCTCGGGCGCCCCTTCGATGCGGAGAAAGCTGAGCGCTACGGGCTGATCAACGGCGTCTGCGATCCCTCCGAGACTGAAACCAACGCCTGGAACGCCTGCCTGGAGCTGGCCGCCCTCCCGCCGGCCGCCCTGCGCGCCACCAAGGAATTGATGAACGCCGCAACAGCGGAAGAGGTCTCCGGGGCCATGACACGCGAGGGCCAGCGGTTTGCCGAACGCCTGCAGTCACCCGAAGCGGCGGAGGCCTTCAAGGCCTTCAGTGAGAAACGGGCACCGGACTTTTCCCGGTTCTCGTAGGAGCCGCTACAGCGGCGATTGTCGCGGCCATGAACCATGCTCGGATCGCGGCCATGGCCGCTCCTACAGGTTGCCGGAGCCGAAGAACTGGGCGATCTCGTCGCTCTGGGCCTGGGCATCCTTGTAGCCCAGTTCGATCAGGTCCCGGCAGAAACGGTGATCGAACAGCAGGTAGCTGCCCAGGCTGGCGCCGGAGACGTTCCCGTCCTCCGGCACCCCCGCGAGGGTTCTCAGGATGGTGGGCAGACCGTCCATGTACTGCTCCGCAATGTCCTCCAGCGGCTGGCTGGGTGAGATGTCCAGCAGCTCGATCGGCTTGAGATCCAAGCCCGCCCCGGTCAGCGCCTCCTGCGGGATCAGCTCGACCAGCTGGTTGATCAGGTCCAGGCGTTCGATGTCGTAATCCAGGGTGTCCAGGAAGAGCCCGTTGAACACATGGCTCATGATCTGCCCGAAAGTGGGGATTGCCGGATGCTCCGGGCGCTTGGGCTCGGTCTGGCTGTTGCCGCTGACGCCGATGATGACCACCTTTTCCGCGCCCAGGCGGATCGCCGGACTGATGTGGGCGATCTGCCGGGTCACACCATCGCCGAAGTATTCCCGGTTGATGTGCACCGGTTCGAACAGCGTGGGAATCGCGGATGAGGCCATCACGTGATCCAGCGTCAGCTCTGTGCGTGAGCCGGCGCGCTGCCCGTTGCTCCAGCTGGTGACGTCCGTGCTCCCTTCGAAGAAGCACAGGTTGCGGCCCGTGGTGTAGCCGCAGGCGTTGAGCCCGAGCGCGCGCAGGTGCCCCTGTTCGATGGTCTGGTGGATGGCATCAAAGTCCAGCTCCTTCTCCAGGAGCCGGCGCAGCGGCTCATTGTTCAGCAGGGACAGGCTGTGACGCTGTTCACCACCGGAGATCAGCTTGCGCGCCACCCGGCTCATGTTGCGCATGATGGCAAAGGAGCCGGCATGGTAGACCTGATCCACGCTCAGGTTCGCCCAGATGTTTTCCAGCTGACTCACGTTGTGCCGGAAGATACTGCCGCCCCCGGCCAGGGCCGCGGCGTTGATGGCCCCCGCCGAAGTGCCAACCACCACGTCAAACGGGTAACCGCTGCCGGGATACATATCCGAGATCGCCCGTAATACGCCCACCTGATAGGCGGCCCGGGCGCCGCCGCCGGTCAGTACCACGCCGGTATGCGTCATCCTGCACTCCTGACTCGGTTACTGTATTACTGTCAGCATAGCGGCTCTGCCGGGAAACGTGTTATCAAGGCAGCAGTGATGCGGGCCACCGGCCTGCGCGTGAGAGTGACGGATCGCGGCCATGGCCGCTCCTACAGCGGGAGATCTGAATGGGAATAGCGCGACAACTGACGGCACTGGTCACAGCCACTGGGATGCTGGCCGGCTGCGCCGCCAATCCCAGCCCGGAGGCGGCGCGGATTGTGGAGGCGCACCCTTCCGAGGTGGAGGGCTGTGAGCCTGTGGGCTCCGTCTACGGCAGTTCCTCGGGATTCCACTGGTCCCAGGGTGAAGCCATGGCCGCTGCCCGCAACCATGCGCTGGAGAGTGCCGCGAGGCGGGATGCCACCCATGTGGTCTGGCAGCACGACGAGACCAGCATCACGCCGGAGGTCAGTGGTACGGCCTACCGGTGCGCGCGGTAGGCCCGTAGGAGCCTGCTTGCAGGCGATTCCGGAAACCCATCGCGAGCAAGCTCGCTCCTACAGGGTATCTGCTGGTTTGCGGCGAGCACCCATCAGGATCATGAACAGCGCGGTTCCGATGCCCCAGGCGCCGTTGAGGATAAGCCCTCCAGCCCAGGTGGAAGCGGATACATCCAGCCCCTTGAGCGGGAAAACCACCAGCATGGCGACAGCCGTGGGCAGCACCGCCCCGAACACCAGCGAGACACCCCAGTAGCCCAGCGTGCCCATGCTGCGGACCACCGCCCAGAGCGGCAGGCCCCAGAGTCCACCCCAGAACGCCAGCGAGACCACCGCCGGCACGCCCAGAGGCGCCCTCGGCTCCATGTTGTAGGGCGCGGCAGGAACCATCTCGGCGAGATACATCAGACCCAACACTCCCTGATGGAACACCAGGGTTGCGAGGAATGCAGCAACAAACGACTTGAGCCAGACCATGACCATCCTTCCGGTTTGCGGATACTGCTCTCCAGACTAGCAGTTCCCGCCCGGATTAAAACCGCAGCCGCAGACTCCCGATCAGATTATGCGAGCGCATCGAGAGATTGCTTTTGACCCCATTGGTCGCCTCCAGGCTGATGTCCTCCCAGGAGCGGTAGCGGTAGGACACTTCCAGATCCAGTACACTGAACGGCTGCCAGACCAGACCGCCGATCAGCTGGTAGCCATAGGTGATGTCATTCTCATCCATCACAACGCCTCGACCCCGTGCGCTGTGCTGATCAAAATTCACCTCCGCCAGGCCAAACCCGAAGCCGCCAACCAGCGCCGTACTGCTGGTCAGACTGAAGTCCCCGATGGCATTGGCAAACCCGAACGCCGCCTCGGACTGACCCGACACATCACTCACCCGATCGCGACTGCCCTCCTCCTCGACGTCGCCGGTTTCCTCATCCACCACCGGATCATCATCAACCGCGGGCTCCTCGTTCGTGGTGTCATCAAAGACCATGCCGCTCACACGATCCCTCTGGAAGCCGAGCTCAAGCTCCGTCCGGCCATTGAAGGTCCCACTGCCCTCAGACGCCCGCCCGATACTCACCGACACCGTCTCACCCCCTTCATAGGAGCCGATCACACGGGTGTCCCCGCCGTCACCATAGGCGAAGCGCGTATCCCGGAAATCGGAATAGCCACCGTTCACACCGATGTAGTAACTTTGCGCCTGCAGTGGTGTCGCCAGCACCAGCAGGATCAGCACAGCCACCGCTGAAAAGGCCTGCCTCATGCGATATCTCTCCCTGTCGCTGTATCGCGAGGGGCATTGATACCATAGCGCGCTTGGTGATTCCGTGGCGCTTTTAACAGTGCCAGGAATCAGGCCAGATTATCGCGAGCAAGTTCGCTCCTACAGGGCAGCGGTTTGCAGGGGCCGTAGGAGCTTGCTTGCAAGCGATGCGTGGACTTTATCGCGAGCAAGCTCGCTCCTACGGGGTGTGGCCCCGCGAAACCGGTAATCACTTCTCACCGTACAAAGCAGCGCGGTACAGGCAACAGACCATCACTCAAGAGGTACCAATGGACCAACCAGACCAGCCAGTACTCCGCGACATCGTCCTCATCGGAGGTGGCCACAGCCACGTCGGCGTACTGCGCAACTTCGCCATGAACCCCATCCCGGGCGTGCGCCTCAACCTCATCTGCCGCGACACCCACACCCCCTACTCCGGCATGCTCCCCGGCTACATCGCCGGCCACTACAGCTACGACGACGTCCACATCGACCTCAGCCGCCTGGCCGAATTCGCCGGTGCCCGTTTCTACCGCAGCGAAGCCATCGACATCGACCGCACCAACCAGCGCGTCATCTGTCGCGACCGCCCGGCCATTCCCTACGACCTGCTCTCCATCAACATCGGCTCCACACCACGGGTCGACCAGGTCGCCGGGGCCGAGGACCACAGCGTCCCGGTCAAGCCCATCAACCGCTTCAACAACCGCTGGCAGACCCTGCTCGAACGCATGGAGAACCACGAGGGCGAGCTCAATGTGGCCGTGGTTGGCGGCGGTGCCGGGGGCGTGGAACTGACGCTGGCCATGCAGTACCGCCTGCGCAATGAGCTGGGCGCCATGGGCAAGGACCCGGAGGCAGCCCGTTTCCACCTCTTCAATGCTTCTGATCAGCTCCTGCCCACGCACAACAGCAGCGTTCGCCGCCGTTTCGAGTCCGTTCTGCAGGAAAGGGGCGTGAATGTTCACGAACGAACGCGGATTGAGCAGGTTAACGACCGCCAGCTGGTGGCTTCCAGCGGCGCGACCTTCGAGGCGGACGAAGTCCTCTGGGTCACCCAGGCCGGCGGCGCGGAATGGCTGACCGGCACCGGGCTGGAACTCGACGACGGCGGTTTCATCCGGGTTCGCGACACCCTGCAGACGGTGACGGACCCCAACATCTTCGCCGCCGGCGACATCGCCACCATGGTCAATCACCCGCGCGAGAAGGCAGGGGTCTTTGCCGTGCGCCAGGGCAAACCGCTGGCCGAGAACCTGCGGCGGGCCGTGCATGGCAAGGCACTGAAGGACTACCACCCGCAGAAACAGTGGCTGGCCCTGATCAGCACCGGCGACCAGTACGCCGTGGCCTCGCGCGGGTCCTTCGGGGTTGCGGGCGAGTGGGTCTGGCGCTGGAAGGACTGGATCGACCGGCGCTTCATGGCGAAGTTCAACAACCTCCCGGCCATGAGCGAGGACAGCAAGGACGACCCCACCTCGGGCATCGCACTGAGCAGTGAAGAGGCCCAGCAGGCCATCTCCGCCGTGGCCATGCGCTGCGGCGGCTGCGGTGCCAAGGTCGGCAGCACCGTGCTCTCGCGAGCCCTGAACAGCCTCCAGCCCATTGAGCGCGACGACGTCCTGGTGGGCCTCCATGCGCCGGACGACGCCGCCGTGGTGCGGGTACCGGACGGCATGGCCATGGTGCACACCGTGGACTTCTTCCGCGCCTTCATCGACGACCCCTACATCTTCGGCCAGGTCGCCGCCAACCACAGCCTCGGGGACCTCTTTGCCATGGGCGCCGAGGCCCAGAGCGCCACCGCCGTGGCCACGGTGCCCTACGGGCTGGAATCCAAGGTGGAGGACGTGGTCTACCAGATGATGGCCGGCGCCGTGGAGACCCTGAACGAGGCCGGCTGTGCGCTGGTGGGCGGTCACACCGGCGAGGGCAAGGAGCTGGCGCTGGGTTTCGCCGCCAACGGCTACATCGACCCGGACACCGTCATGAGCAAGGGCGGCATGAAGCCCGGCGACGTGCTGATCCTGACCAAGCCCGTCGGCACCGGCACCCTGTTCGCGGCCCATCCACGCCTGGAGGCCAAGGGGCGCTGGATCGATTCGGCCCTGGCTTCCATGCTCGTCTCCAACCAGAAGGCCGCCCGCTGCATCCATGAACACGGCGCCCAGGCCTGCACCGATGTGACCGGCTTCGGCCTGCTCGGCCACCTGGTGGAAATGACCCGCCCCTCGGGCGTGGACGCGGAGCTGGACCTGAGCGCCATACCGGTGCTGCCCGGCGCCGAGGAAACCGCCGCCTCCGGCATCCTGAGCTCACTGCAGCCGGCCAACGTGCGCCTGCGCCGCGCCATCCGCAACCAGGAGGAGGTGGTGAACCATCCTCGCTACCCGCTGGCCTTCGACCCCCAGACCGCCGGCGGCCTGCTGGCGAGCGTGCCGGCGGACCAGGCGGACGCCTGTGTGGCCGAACTGAAGGCCCTGGGGTACCCGGAGACGGCCATCATCGGCCGAGTAAAGGAACAGGGCGAGGCGCTGGAGCCGATCCTTCTCAATCCCTGAGGGCTGTTAATGGACCACTCATGCTCCGGCGATCCAAAACGTGTAGGATTCCCGCATAGTCACTGGGGTGGAGCACGGTTGCCGGCATGAGCCAATCAATGGGGATCACGGATGTCCTCCTGAGGGTCCGTGAGCAGACGACCACGGAACAGGTGCCGGTGGACACGCTCATCACCGCCCTGGAATCCCGCGGCTTCGGTCCACTGCTGCTGGCCCCGGCACTGCTCGCGCTCCTGCCCACCGGCGCGATACCGGGCGTACCCAGCGTCTGCGGCATCCTGATCTTCCTGATCGCCATTCAGGGCAGCCTGGGCCGGCGCTCCCCCTGGGTGCCCCGGCGTCTGCGCGAACTCAGCATCCACAGGCAGAACCTGATCCGCGCCATCGACCGGGCCCAGCCCGTGACCCGCCGGATCGACCGCCTGTTCTCACACCGACTGTCACTGCTCACCCACCCCTGGGCCAACAGCCTCATCTTCCTGGCCTGCGCGGTGTCCGGGCTGACGATGATCCCGCTGGAACTGATCCCCTTCGCGGCCGCCGCTCCCGCACTGGCGATCTCCCTGGCCGCCATCGGCATCAGCACCCGCGACGGGCTTGTCATCATCGGGGCCGGCCTCGCGGCCGCCGGGGCCCTCTACCTTCTGGTTACGAACTGGCCTTTCTGAGCGGACTCAATCCATCCGCCCCCAGACAGTCAACTGGGCCAGGGTATGCTGGTGCTTGCGCCGCGTTTCGCGGATCACGAAGGGGACGTCCTCGGGCTCGGCGGCCAGCCGCATGCCAGGCTCAAGGTGGGCCCGCATGCCATCCAGCACCGTCACCGGCTCACCATCGGCACCGTAGTACCCACCGATCCAGCTGTCGCGCGGCGTGAACTCGGCCAACAGCGTGTAGGGCGACGTCACCACCAGCACCCCGCCCGGATTCAGGCGCGCCCTAAGCCCACCGAGAAACGGCCCCGGATTCGGCATGCGGTCGATCAGGTTGCCAGCGAAGATCAGGTCATAGCCGCTGTACTCCGGCCCCAGATTGCCCGCATCGCCCTCCTCGAACGACACCCGCGCGGCTTCCCCGGCCAGCCCGAGCTCGGCCAGGGACGCGGTCTCCTGGTGACCGATCTCGCCTTCATCCACCAGCTGGTAGCTCAGCTCCCCATCCCGGCGCAGCCGCTCCGCCGCATCAATAAACCGGTGCGAGAGGTCCATGCCCAGCACATGCCCAAACCCTCTGGCCAGCTCCAGGGTACTGCGCCCGGTGGCACAGCCCAGGTCCAGGGCGCGCTCGCCCCGGGGCTTGGCTTGCAGACAGCGCTCGGCACAGGCTTTCGGGAAGTTCGGTACGCCGAAGTGCTTTGGGCCGTAATGGAAGTCCATGTACTGGCCCAGTTGTTCATCCGTCTCGTAGAAATCCGTCATCCAGAAACCCCAAAATCAATGCGGTCAATCTGTAGGAGCGAGCTCGCTCGCGATGGTCTCGGGTATCGCTTGCAAGCAAGCTCCTACAGGAGGAACAAACGCTCCTACAGAGCGCAGGTACGAAAGCCGGTATAAACATCACACCGATCCGGATGATACGCCTGCCGGTAAGTCCCACGGATCAGCATGGACGACGCCGCACAACCACCCCCCTTGGTGGTCTTGTGCGTCGCGAACTGCAGCGTCGACATGAACGGATACATATCCACCGAGAAACCGTCATAGGGCATGAAATGGTTGCCCGTCCACTCCCAGACCGTGCCCAGCATCTGCCGGCACCCGAAGGGACTCTCACCCGCCGGGAACGCCGTCACCGGCACACGGCCCATGTAGCGCTGGTCCATATCCAGCTTCGCCGGATCCATCTCATTACCCCACGGATAACGCCGGCGTTCCTCCCCCGGCTTGTTGGCGAGGGCTGCCACTTCCCACTCGTACTCGCTCGGCAGCCGCCGCCCGGCCCAGGCGCAGAACGCCTCCGCCTCCCAGTAACTGATCTGCTTCACCGGATGCCCCGGCTCCAGCGGCAGCCACTGGTCAAAGACCCGCTCGTACCAGCGGCCATCGCGCTTGCGCCAGTGGAACGGCTGCGTCTGGGTGCCCATCAGCGGCGGCTCGCCAGTGCCGAAGTTCAGGTTGATCTCACGCTCCAGCCACTTGCGTCCCCCCTGGCTCCAGAACTCAGGGCGCTCGTAACCGCCCTCTTCCACGAACTTCTGGAACTCACCGTTGGTCACCAGGGTCCGGGAGATGCTGAACTCCGGCATGTCCACCTCAAAGGCGGGCTTTTCGTTGTCGAAGCCGAAGTCCTCGGTGGCGTAGGCGTCCGAATCCCGGTTCGCCGGCAGGCCAATGAGGTAGCGGCCGGCGGGAATGGTGACGTCGCCGCGCGCATCCTGGTCAACGCCTTCCCCGGTCAGCCCTTTGGGCTCCGCGAACGGCGGTGCCGGGTAACCCACGGTCTGGCGGCACCAGGTCATGGACTCCACGTGCATGTTCTGGTGGTAGATGGCGTAGCGGTACAGGTACAGCGCCTCATCCGTGAGCGGCTGGTTGCGGATGCGGTCCTCCATGCGCTGGATGATGGTGTCCATGTAGGTGAGCGTGTCCTCGCGCGAAGGGAACAGCGTCTTCGACCAGCGGTCCTCGTGGTCCATGTGGAAGGAGTCCCAGAGCTCGTCCATTGAGGGATCGTAGCTGGGCGTGCCGTCCAGCCAGTTGAGGACGAACACCTCGTAGAAGAAGGTCGAGTGGCCCATTTCCCAGACGGGCGGGTTCACGCCCGGGTGGTAGGGAACGCTGAGCTGGTCCTCGCGCAGGCTGCAGACCAGGTCCTTAACGCGGTCCCGGGTATGGTGTAGGGCGTGGATCAGGCTTTCGCGGTCGTTCATCCCGTGCGTTCTCCGTCAATGATCGCGTGTTGTGTTGTAGGAGCGAGCCCTGCTCGCGATCGCGCCCCGGATCGCGCAGACTATCGCGCGCGAGGGGCGCTCCTACAGGGGTATGTTGCATCACCCAGGCGGTTACGTTTGATTCTCTTTACCGTATTGGTCCATGACCGCATTGACCACCCGTTCCAGGGCAGCCTGTTCGGCTTCCGGCCGGAACAGGGGCGCCCGGGCCTCAACGCGGCCCTGCAGAGCCGCCAGGAATTCCGGCTCGTTTTCGGCGCGCAGAAGCTGCTCGCGCAGCGCGGTGGTGTCCTCCACTGGATAGGTCCCGGGATAGTCCCCGCCGAGCAGCCCCACGTTGCCGGGAATATCCGAGGCGATCACCGGCAGGCCGGCCACGCAGGCCTCGGAGACCACATTGGCACCGCCTTCCATCACCGAACTGATCACCATCAGCCGCGCCTTCGCCATGTGCCGGCGCACCTGCCAGCGGGGCAGCTCCCCCTTCCAGTCGAAGCGCGGATTCTCCCGGGCTTCCTGCTCCGCCAGGGCCTGCCACTCGTCATCATGAGCCCGGCCGAGCTGGATCACGTTGAGCCGCGACTCCTGCGGCAGCTGGCGGGCGGCCCAGGCGGTGCGCAGGGAGTCCTTCTCGTCACGCAGGTGGCCGATAACCACCACGTCGAACCGGGACTGTACCGGAGCCCTGCGGCTGGGCAGTGGTTCCGCCGATTGAAAGATGGTATGGAGACGATTATGGAATTCTCTCGGGATGTCATCCGCAACCCGCTCATGCAGCCCGATCAGGGCATCCGCCTCGGCCATGCTGTAACGGGTGGCCTCCGGGTGTGTCTGCTGGAAGCGGTAGATATCCGTGCCGGTGAGCGCCACAATCAGGGGCCCCGAGGGGGTATGCGCCCGGTATTGGCGCACCGACTCACTGCTGCGCCAGGCGTGGAGAGCCACCAGCAGGTCCGTGGGTTCGGCGTCGTATTCCGTTATAATGCGCGTCCGGTGCCCGGAGGCCCGCAGCAGGCGGGCCCAGCGTTCGGCGGTGGCCCGGTTGCCCGCGCGGGAACCGCGCGGGGCGGGGGTGATCAGCGTGATGTGCAAGATACTCGACCTCCTGCTGTAGGAGCGGCCATGGCCGCGAGCGCGAGCCCGTGCCGGGGCTTGTGGCTCTGGGTAACGGGATCGCGGCCATGGCCGCTCCTACAGATTAGTGGGGGCGCCGATGAACGCTGGTATCGCGCCACACGTAGAACCTTACGTTACCTTCGACACGACAGTAATCAAGGAGACAGAACAATGCGATGGATAACCGGCCTGCTTACGGCCCTGATTATGGCAACGCCGGCCATGGCGGCGCCGACACTGTACTTCACCGCCATCCCGGACCAGGACGAAACCAGCCTGGAAGAACGTTTTTCCAAAGTCGCGAACTATCTGGAGTCGGAGCTGGACGTACCGGTGCAGTTCGTCCCGGTCAAATCCTACGCGGCCTCAGTAACCACCTTCCGCAACAACCAGGTGCAGCTGGCATGGTTCGGCGGCCTTTCCGGCGTGCGTGCCCGCGAAGCAGTGCCGGGCTCGAAGGCCATCGCCCAGGGGGCGGAAGACCAGGAGTTCCGCAGCTATTTCATCGCCCATGAAAGCACCGGCATTGAACCCTCCGACGGCAAGCTCCCGGAAGCGGTGAAGGGCAAGACCCTGACCTTCGGTTCACGCGGTTCCACCTCCGGGCGCCTGATGCCGGAGCACTATATCCGCGAACGCTTCAACCAGGCGCCGGGAGAGGTCTTCAGTCGCGTCGGCTTCAGCGGTAACCATACCCGCACCGCACGCCTGGTGGAATCCGGCTCCTACCTGGTGGGCGCGCTGAACTACAGCGTCTGGGAAGAAATGGTCGAGAACGGTGAGATTGATACCGACGACGTCCAGGTGATCTGGAAATCGCCCACCTATCCGGATTACCAGTGGACCATCCGGGGTGACGTCGATGAACGTTTCGGCGATGGCTTCAGCGACCGGGTCCAGCAGGCGCTGCTGAACATGGAGGATCCGGAGCTGCTGGAAAGCTTCCCGCGCTCCTCGTTCATCCCCGCCAGCAACGACGATTACGCGACCATCAAGCGGGTTGGCAGGGAAACGGGTCTGCTCGACTGATGGCGATACTGGCCGTCAATGACCTTTCCGCCAGCTATGGAGGAGAGCGGGTTCTCGGCCCGCTCTCACTCAGCCTGGCATCCGGGGAGCGTGTAGCGCTGGTTGGCCGCAGCGGTGCCGGCAAGTCCACACTGCTCAGCCTGCTCTACGACGAGGCGGAATCCGGCACGGCCTACATGCCCCAGGACCTTGGGCTGGTGGATACGCTGTCGGTATTCCACAACGTCTACATGGGGCAGCTGGACCGCCACACCACCCTCTACAGCCTCTGCAACCTGCTGTTCCCCCTGAAAAAGCCCAGGGGCGAGGTTCAGGGTATCCTGGATAGGCTCGGGCTCGGGGATAAGCTGCGCGAACCCGCCGGTGAACTGTCCGGTGGCCAGCGCCAGCGCGTGGCGGTGGCACGGGCGCTTTACCAGCAGGGCAGCCTGCTGCTGGCGGACGAGCCGGTCTCCGCGCTGGACGGCCCGCTGGCACGGCGCGTCATGGCGGCCCTGACAGAGGCTTACCCCACGTCGGTGATCGCTCTGCACGATGTGGAGCTGGCCCTGGCCTTCTCCGACCGGATCATCGGTATACAGGACGGCCACATCGCCCTGGATGAACCCAGCGCCCGACTGACAGCCGCCGACCTGCAGCCGCTCTACTGACATGCTTCGATCCCGCACCGGCCTCACAACCCTGGCATTCATCGGCGTGGCCCTGGCCTGCCTGCCGTTCTCGGACCTGGCGATCACCACGCTCAACCCCTGGCAGGAGCTGCAGCGGCTGCTGTACGGGCTGGTCACACCGGATCTCACGGCCACGAACGAGCTGTTCACCGCGTTCACACGCACCCTGGCCTACGCCTTTACCGGGGTCGCGCTGGGCGCGGTGATCGGCTTCCTGCTGACCACCCTTTTCTCCTCCCGTCTGGTGCGGGCGTTCTGCGCCTTCATCCGCTCGATCCATGAGATCTTCTGGGCGCTGATCTTCCTGCAGTGCTTTGGGATCCACCCGCTGTCCGGGGTTCTGGCCATCGCCATTCCCTTTGCCGGGATCTTCGCCAAGGTCTATTCGGAGATCATCGATGAGGCGGACCCATTGCCGGCGAGGGCGGCTCCGAAGAACACCCGCCGCCTGCTGCGCTATTTCTTCACCCAGGTGCCCGAGGCCTGGCCACACCTGCGCACCTACACCGCCTACCGCCTGGAGTGTGGCCTGCGCTCATCCGCCATACTCGGCTTCATTGGGCTGCCCACACTGGGCTTCCACCTGGAGGCGGCGTTCTCCCAGGGGTATTACTCCCAGGTGGGCGCGCTGCTGCTGGTGTTCTATGTGCTGATCGCCACCATGCGGCTCTGGCTCCGGCCGCGGCTGGTGCCCGTCTACCTGCTGGCTGCCCCGTTCTTCCTGGGGGAGGGGCTGCCCATCATCTGGGGCAACGTGACCCGCTTCGTGACCCAGGACATCGTGCCCCGCCCCCTGCGCGAGGGTGAAGGCTGGGAGGGGCTCCAGCCCTGGCTCACGGAGATACTGGCCAACCAGGCCCTGCCCGGCATCTGGAACACCCTGCTGCTGACCCAGATGGCACTGGTGGCCACGGGCGTTCTGGCACTGCTGGCTTTCCCGCTGATTTCCACGCATTTCACCGGGCCGGTACGGCGTACCAGCGGCCATGTGCTGCTGGTCATTGCCCGTTCCACACCGGAGTACATGCTGGCCTATCTCCTGCTCCAGCTCTGGGGCCCCTCCATGCTGCCCGCAGTTGTGGCGCTGGCCCTGCACAACGGTGGCATCATCGGCCATCTGGTGGGCCGCATGAGCGATGAGGTGCCCCTGCGCAAGGGCGCGCCCATCGGCTTCAACCGCTATGCCTGGGAGCTGGTCCCCAGGGTCTATCCCCCCTTCCTGGCGTTCCTGTTCTACCGCTGGGAGATCATCATGCGCGAAACGGCCATCCTGGGCATTCTCGGCATCACCACACTGGGCTTCTACGTGGAGGGCGCCATCCAGGAGATCCGTTTTGACCGGGCCATGGTGCTGATCCTGATCACGGCCCTGCTCAACATCGGGGTGGATGCCCTGTCACGCCGGATCCGGGCCTGGCTGAGACTGAGAACCCGGCCAACCTGTGAGGCATAAAATCCGGCGTCGGTCTGTGCTTTATTGCCTCTGTGCTTTATTGTCACACCTGACGTATTCCGACGAGGTATTCGATGTCCGATCTGGTACGGCTCGCTCCGGGGCTGCTGACCGTGGGTAAGCCACTGCCCTGGCCAGTCTATGACGAAACCGGCAACCTGCTGGTGGCCCAGGGGTATGTCATCCAGAACGAATGGCAGCTTGAGCGGCTCTATGAGCGGGGCATGTACGAGCCGCCCCAGCGTCAGGCGGAGAAGCGCCAGAAGGACGATGCCACGCCGCGCTTCAGCCCCTTCGCGGAGTATTCGATCCTGCTGTACGAACTGGAGCAGGCCCTGGAGCGGATCATGAACGCGGATGCCCGCGCCAGTGAGCGCCTGGAACACCTGGCCCGGCGCATCCAGAGCCTGTGCCAGCAGGACGCGGACGCCTGCATCGGCCTGGTGCACGTCTATGCGGTGGAACCCACGGCCTATGAGCAGACCCTGTTCTACGCCATCATCTGCTGGCTGGCGGCCTACCACTTCGAACTGGACGACACCCGGACCCTGCTGCTGCTTCAGGCCGCGCTGACCGCGAACATCACCCTGCTGCCGTACCTGGATAAGCTCAACAACTCCAACCGGAAGCTGACCGACGAGCAGCGCCGGGTGATCGAGAAACACCCGGAACTCAGCGCCAGTGCCCTGCGCAAGGCCGGCATCAACCAGGAGGTGCTGCTGACGATCGTGGAGCAGCACCATGAGCGCTTTGACGGCGGGGGCTACCCCAAGGGACTGAGCGGCAGTGAGCTGCTGGTGGAGGCCAAGGTGCTGTCCCTGGCGGAGCGCTATACCGCCATGATCACCAAGCGCGCCTACCGCAACCGCTACCGGGCGGATCACGCCATGGATGAAATCCTGGAGTCCATGGCGGAGGACCCCCACCAGATGGTCTATGAGGCGGTTTTCCGGCAGCTCACACCCTACCCGCCGGGCGTGCTGGTGCAGCTGGCCAATGGTGAGACGGGGCTGGTCACCCACCGGCGCCGCACCCCGCGCTCGCCCATTGCCCAGGCGGTGTTCAATGCCCAGGGCAAGCGCTACCTGGGACCACTGCGGCGCGACACCAGCGTGGAGGACTACCGCGTCCGCACCACCCTGGTGCCGGACATGCTGCCGTCACTGAACCTGGCCCTGCTCTGGGGCTACGGCTGAGGCTCAGCGCGGGCGCACCAGCTCCTGCCAGCCCAGCCGGCCACGCCGGATGGCGGGTTCGCTGGTCCGGGTGATCCGGGTCTCCTCATCCTTTTCCTCATCCGTGGCATTGTCCACCTGCACGTCCAGCAGGCCACTGCCACCGCTGAGCAGGCCGTCATCATGCTCGGTACCCGCGCTGGGCTCATCCTCCAGCTCCCCGTCATTGTCATCGTCCACGTTCGGCTCGTCCGGGTTGGAGCCGTCCAGGTCCACGAACATGCGGAAGCTGCTGCCACCGGCGGAACAGGGATCCGTCTCCGGTATGGTGGTATTGAACCGCAGCTGACCGTTGCGCAGCCTTGGCCGCTCCACCACCCGTTCACCGATGCGGGTATCGAAATCAAAGTACCAGCCGTGGTCATCCGTGGGATTCCGGCCCCAGGCCACTTCATCGCCGCTGAGGCTGCGGGTGCGGGTCTGCCCGGCCACGGATTCGGTCAGATCCTGCACCTGCAGCTGATCCGCGTTGATCCCTGTCCCGCCATGGTCCCAGACCCCGTAGAAGGACTGGGTGGTGGTGTCGCTCAGGTCACCGGTGCTCAGGTACTGGCCGGTGCCGAAGAACACCAGCAGGTTCGGGGCATTGCTGTCCTCGTCCGGCACAAAGCGGTTGCCGGTCACCGTCACGCCGGTGGTGATCGGCTGGCCTCCCGGAGTGCGGAACAGGGGCTCGTCTTTCGCGACCCAGCTGCCACTGTTCTCCACCAGGACCCAGATACGGCCCTCGCGGTCGCTGGCATAGAGCCGGTCCGGAACCCGGTCGCGATCGGTATCCACTGGCGTCACGTCCGAGGTCACGCCCGGCAGCCCATCGCCGCCGGTCTCGATGAAGCGGTAATCCGTGCCCCGGCTCCATTCGCCGTCCAGGCCGCCCTCCAGCCGCAGCATGAAGACGCCGGAACGGCCACTGGGCGCGTTGTAGCCGTTGCCGAACACGGCCACCCACTCGTGGCCGTCATCCCAGGGCATGAGCACGATGTTCACGGGCTTGTTCAGGGTCCCCAGGTCCTGATGCTGGAACTCCCACAGGAGCAGGTCCTCGGGCGAGTCGGAGCTGGCCACATCGGGATCCGTGACATCCAGTGCGAACAGGCCCCGGCCACCGGTGCGCATGCCGCCCACCAGCACCGAGTGCCATTCAGGGCCGGCATCCGGATCCGTCTGGATGTGGGCATCGGAGACCGCCGGCGCCAGATCCACGCTGTAGCGGTGCTGGTATTGCGGTGACGTGAGGTAGCTGAAGCCGCGGCTTTCCGCGTCATCAAAGGCGAAGGACGGGATATAGGCAAAGCGCTCGCCACCGCCGGAGTCATCCGGGGTGCCGTCAAAGGCGTGCAGCATGCCGTCATTGGCACCCGCGTAGATGGTGCGCTCCCGGTCCCTCTGGGCGGCCAGGTAATCCGAGTAGCGGTCATCTTCCGTGCCGTAGGGGGCCTCGTCCGGCCACCCCATGGCGGGCCGCCCCACATGGACCGGATTCGAGTGGACAATATCGCCCAGACGGCCGCCGCGCTCGCGGAACCGTTCCCCCTCAAGGTTGCGCCGGCCCGCCAGGTACGCAATGCGATCCTCGGCGGTGGCACGGTCGCCGCCAGCGCTCAGATCGGCCCGGGCCTCATCGGGCAGCTGATCAAGGTTGTCCGGCTCAAACGCCACGGGTTCCCCGTCGGCACCGGCCGTGAGGATGGTACGCGGGTTGCTCTGGAGATTGCGCTCATCCAGGACCGTGCCCGCATCCCACAGGACCTCCCCCAGGACCTGGTCCTGCGGGTCGTCACTGTCCGTCGCGGTGAGATCCGCGCGCCGGGCGGTCAGTCGACCTTCCCAGTCACGGGGATTGAAGGAGGCGCTGTAGACCAGCCCTTCGCGCTGCGAGATCTCAACCGCCTCGGGCGTTGCGGCGGACTCCCAGGCGTTGAGGGTGCTGGGGCGGTTGAGGGCATTGTTGAGCGAAGAGGCTGCGTTCACGGCATCATCCGCACTGAACAGTTCCCCGAAACCATTGGTCGCAGCGTGATAGAGATCATCCCGCTGGGCGGCGCTGCCGGGGTTATCTCCCGGGCGATCCGTGGAGACCGGCCACCACTGGGGTGGCTGTTGGTGCGCATCCCTGCGCCGCTCATAGCCATCGTCCGTGCCGGGCATCGGCCAGCCCCAGACATTGGCGCCCTGGTGGCCGGTGGTCACCCCGAAGGTGTTGAGGTGGAGGTCGCGGTTGCAGTCCAGCCAGCCCGCTGGGTTACGCTCACTGCAGGCATCCGGAACCGGCACATTGCCGTTTTCCAGGCCGGGGACCTCAAGCTCGTCGTAATAGTTCCAGGCAACGTCGGCCAGGGTTCCCCTGGCCCCGTCGGAAAAGGGCCCACCAGCGCCGCCATCGGCATTGCCCACGGCACTGACTGTGCCATCGGTGCTGTAGCCGTCCGAATACAGGCCCGCGATGTTCTGCTGGCAGGAGGCGGTCACAGGGGCATTGTCGTCGCTGCGCTCAAACTGCTCCCCGACGTGATTGAGGGTGCTGCGCAGGGGCGCTGTCCGCTCATCCGTAGCGCCGTTATAACCCGTGTAGATCTGCGCCAGGAACCGGTCCAGCCCGCCGTTCCCGGAACGGTCCTGCAGGTCGTAAAGGGGCAGGTCCCCGGAGGCGCTGTTGGTGAGCACCGGCATCCCACGCAGGTTATCCACCCGCACCGCTGTCTCCCCCAGTGCCGCCCTCAGGGACTGGTGGCGGCGCCGGTGGTAGGTGAACCAGTTGGCGAAGTTCTGGAGTTCTTCCTCGTAGGTGCGGCCGTAGCGTTCCTGCACAAGGTCCCGGACGGCATCCGGATCGCTCAGGTTCACCCGCCGCAGGCAGGTGCCGTCAGGAGCCAGGGCTCCGGGGAACTGGTTACCCTGCGCGTCCTCGAACCGCAGTGCCTCCTGGTCAAAGTTCTCGATGAACTCAACAAAGTCATCACTTTGCCGGCTGCCGCACTCCCCTTCTCCGAGAACACCGAAAAGGTCGCCCTCCCAGCGGTAGGAGCCGGTCTTCTGGGGCACGTAGTAACTCGCCTGCACATGCGGCATACAGACGCTGTTCTGGTTGAACAGGGTCTCTTCGCCCACAACGGTGCCGAAGTCATTGCGGAATTCATCAATCGCACAGGCGCTCCGGTCAAGGAATGTCGAGCCGGGACTGAGGCCCAGCGTGCTCTCCTTGATCGAGGTGCCCGCCGAGTCCAGTACGCCCTTGACCGCATCACGCAGCTCACCGGATACCGTGAAGGGCCGGTACTGCACATCGAGCATGGGCCGGTTCGCCTCACAGTCGGTGAACCAGGAGGTCAGGAAGCACTCCACATCACTGAGGAAATCAGCGCCATCCCTGAGCCAGTTGGCGAAACCGCTGTCCGAGCGCATCTCGCTCATCCGCTGCCCATACAGCGGGTCCAGCTTCGGGTCGCTGGTGCTGGCCGGAGGCATTGTGTGCATTCCGTCCGGAACCGGGTAGGGCCAGGGCTCGTAATCCACCCCGGGGTTGTAGAACTGGGGGTTCCAGGCTGCGGAGCGCAGGAACCCGAACTTCGCCAGTGGGGGCACGACGTGGTATTCCGGATTGATGCGGCGGCCGTCGTAGGTGTCGGCCAGGCCCGGCTCGAACAGGTACCCATAGCGGATATCGCGGAGCAGCGGCTGGGCGATCGACTCGAACAGATTCACATCGCTGCCGTCCAGAAGCTCCCCCAGCCAGCGGCTGAAGCCATCCCTCTCCAGGGCCCCCTGCCGGGTGCCGGGAACCTGCAGCTCAAAATCCGCGCTGGCGGAATCGTCCAGCACAAACGCCATGCTGTCCGCCGCCGGCTCATTCAGGAACAGCGGTGACTGGGCAAAGCCACTGTTTTCCGCCCCCGCTGCCACCACCGGAACCAGCAGACTGACTCCGAGCAGATACGTCAGGATCCTGTCCCGTACTGCGGTTACCGCCATGATTGCCTGCTCCTGCCCATTGTTCTTCTTGTGTTCGATGCCACCGGCTCACCTCAGATCCGCCGCGAAATAGCCTTCAAGGATCCGGTCACTGTGTCCCGTGGCACCCCGTGAGCGCACGATGATCCGATAGCCTTCCATCTGCCCGCCGGCGGCCAGCTGCTGTCGGCCACCGACCATAACGCTGCCCTCGCCGCCGTCGCCGATCCGCCCGATGCGTTCGATGATGAACCGGGGAATGGTGGCGTCGCTGTACTCCTGCACCCAGCGGTTATGGGTTGCCGTGGCCTCGCGGCTGCCGCCGCCGGGTTCCCAGGTGGCATGCTCGAAGGGGTCCGGGGCCTCACCCTGGCTGTAGAAGGGGCCCTGGGCGCTGAAATCCGCGGGCGTCACCTGGCCGGTCTCGAGCAGGGTTTCCGCCTCATTGAGGGCCTCCTCGGCCATCTCAAAAGCGATATCCGCATCCCGCTGGCTGCCCACCATACGATCCTGCAGGGTGGCCCTTTCGGCACTGCTGATCGCCAGCAGCGACACCACCAGCAACACCAGCAGGGTCATGATCAGTGTGGCGCCCTGCTGTTGCTGCATTCCGCTGCTCGCCTGCATACCTCACTCCGTCAGCCGGTTGCGGATGGTCATCGACGTCGAGTACACCCGGTAGAGGTGGCGGTCCTGCGCACTGACCAGGCCTTCGCCGCTGTCGGTGCAGTCCCGCCATGCCGGGAAGCAGAAGGACTGCGGCTCCTCGGTCACTTCCCCGCCCGGCGAGCGCACCAGAAGGCTGATGCGCAGCCCGATGGCCTCATCGAGAACGGATTCATCGCCGCCCTGCGCAGGGGGCGCCTCCCAGGCATCAACCGCGTCATCACCGTCCGTATCCAGGCCCAGCCGTACGCGCATGGCACGCACCCCGGAAACCACCTCGCGCGGCGGGCCGAGCTCAGCCGTGGTGCTACCACCGCCGCCCGGACCACCACCGGTCGTGGTTCCGGTGATCTCCTGGATCATCAGTGAGTAACGGCCCTCACCCTGCTCAGCAACGAAGAAACGCTGGGTGCTGACGCCCATCATCCGGGCGCCGGCGCCCGGGTCGGTCTGCAGCTGGTTGTTTCTGTTACCCGGGGTCACATTGGCACTCGGCTGGTGGCGGACCTGGTGCTGCTGCACGGATGTCGCCTGGAAGATCTCGCCACCCCCGCAGTCTGCGACCACCATCAGATCCCCGGGCTTGAAGTAACGCGTCAGGTCGCGCCCGGAATCACTCCTCAGGCCGCCACTGTTGCTGGCCGTCGCATCCACCCGGGCGGAATCGCCGCCCTTCGCGCCACGGAAAACCAGCACATGCGAATCCGCCACGGGGTTGAGGTCATCCATATCGTCCATGGGGCCGCTGTAGACGCCGAGCCCGCGGCTGAAGTCAAAAGCCACGGACTGGCCGTTGCCCGCATTGAGGTTGCTCTCCAGTCCGGAGGCATCCTGGAGACACCCCCAGTAATCAGTGTTACGCCCCGCCCGGGACAGAAACTCCACGGCGATCCGACCGGTTTCCTGGACCTGGTTGGTAGCCTCGGCCAGCGCGAACGTCTGGCGCTGGCCGACAAAGATCTGGACGATCGCCATCAGCACCAACAGTCCCAGAACCATGGCGATCATGACCTCCACCAGGGTCATGCCGCCCTGCGCCTTCATGCTGCCGGCCTGCCCGGGCATCAGCCGTTCTCCCGTGCGGTTGCATCCAGTCCGTACTCAGTACGCTCGCGCTCATCCTGGCTGAAATCCTGGGAATCCGGGGCCGCGCGCTCCAGCCAGCTCACCTGCACCCGGATATCGGTGCCATCCACACTGATCAGGCCACGCCCGCCGGGCAGCCCGTTCGCGACGGCGCGGCACCAGTTGTTGACCTCATTCGCCACGAAACCGCTGCCACCCGGTAAGCTGTCCGCCGCGCAGCTGTTCCCGGTAACCTCAAACGCTTCACGATCCTCCGGGGTCATGCGGATCCGCTCAATCATGTCGCGCACGTGCAGTCGCGCCTGGGTACGCAGGTCCGCCTCCGTGGACGAACGCAGCGCGTGCAGCTGGAGCCCGGCCACCCCCAGGATCCCAAGCGAGAGCAGCAGAACGGAGATCAGCACCTCCAGAAGGGTCAGGCCACGCTGGTGTCTCATGCCCCGTCACACTCCCCGCGCTCGATGGTCGTGGTCTCGATCTGGCCACCCAGGTTGATCCGCACTCGCCGGCTGTCCGAGGGCGTGATGCTGTTGCACAGCACAAAGTCCACTCGATCCGCATTGAGCAGGTACCCTTCCGGGCTGAAACCAAAGGCGTCCTGGGTGGCATCGGCGCCGTCAACACTGACCTCCAGTCGGCCATCGATGGTGCTGACCGCCCTGAGGAACACTGTCTGTTCCAGAAACTCCTCCGGAGCGCCGACAGTGGCATGGATCCCGTTCTGCCACGCCGTGGTGCCGTTTTCACCCACTCCGGGAGAGATCCAGACGGTGCGGTTGCGACGTATGCCCTGGACACGGGCTTCGTTCAGTACCCCCACCATGGCGTTTGTGGTGGCCGTCAGCTCGCTGGACGCCATGATGCTGCGGCTGACCGGAATGGCCATACCCAGAATCAGCGCCATGAGAGCCATGGTCACTATGAGCTCGATCAATGTCAGACCCCGCTGCACCCGGCCTCCTTACAACAACGGATCACGTGGCACTTTGCCCTGATCTGACGTTATCAAGGTGTGGTAGGGGAGGAATTGGCCGAAACGGCCACGAATGTAAAAGATTGAACAAAAATTCAGCGCAAGCAGACAGACAGCCATAATGATGAACACAGCATCCGCGTCAGAGGTGGGGAGCCATGGCTACGCCGTATCCCGATGAGAACAGTCGGCTGGCCGCCATTGACCGGCTTGGCCTGATGGGCACGGCCCCGGAAACGGCCTATGACCGGCTGACGGAACTGGCCCGACACCTCTTCGGCACACGCCTCGCCCTGATCACCCTGGTCGGAGCCGAGCGCCAGTGGGTCAAATCCTGCTCGGGAGCGGATCCCCTCACGGACAGTCCCCGTGAGGAGAGCTTCTGCACTGAGCTGATTGCCGACAACGCGCCCCTGATCTGTGAGGACGCCTCTCTCGAGCCCCGCTTCCGGGACAAGCCTTTGGTCCGCGGCGAGCCGGGCATCCGGTTCTACGCCGGCATTCCACTGCGCCCTGAAGGCGACGCCATCGTGGGCAGCCTGTGCATCCTGGATGTTGCCCCGCACAGCCTTTCCGAATCCGACCAGTGGACACTGACGCGCCTGGCCCAGCAGGCGGAAGAGCTGCTGCGCTTCCAGCTGGCGCGACGGGAGCAGGAAAAGGAGCACTACCAGGCGCTGGTCTCCAATGCCCGCTACGGGGCCCTGATCGCCGGCGCTTCCGTGGGCATCATCCGCGTCAACAGTGAGGGCCTGATCCAGGACGCCAATCCTTTTGCCCTGTCACTGCTCGGTCATACCGGAGCCAGTCTCCAGAACCTCTCCCTGCAGCGGGTCCTACCGGAGTTCCACCTTGATCACGCGGACCAGCCGCAGATCACCCGGGAGACCGGCGCCCTGACCCGGAACGGAGGCGGCGTGCCGGTCCAGGCCACACTGAACCGGGTCTCGCTGGCGGACGACAGCAGCAGCGAGTTCATGGTGGTGCTCACGGATCTCAGCGACATCCGTGAAGCCGAAGCGGAATCCCGCCGGGAGCGGGCCTTTCTGCGCTCGATCATCGATGCGAGCCAGGACCCGATCTATGTGAAGAATCGGGAAGGGACCTATCTGCTGGCGAATAAAGCCAGCGGGATCCTGGCACGGGAGCTGGGCCAGAATCAGGTTGAAGGCCTGACCGCCCGCGATCTCTACCCGCAGGAAATCCTTGAGGAGGCCGAGGCGGCCAATGAACGGCTCCTCGCCACGGGGCGCCCGGAGGCGCTGACATTCAACAACTCCGACGGCCGCTGTTTCCGCATCAGCAAGGCGCCCCTGTTCGACGCCAATGATGCCATCCACGGCATTGTGAGCGTGGCGCACGATGTGACCGAATACCTGCAGATGAACGAGGCACTGCGTGAACGTGAACGCGAACGGGACCGCCAGAGCCAGCTGCTTCAGGTATTGCACCGGGGGCTGACCGACTACGAGGCCCTGATGTCCGGCGACCGGCTCTGGACCTTTCTCCTGGATGCGCTCAGGGAGCTGACCGGCAGCGACTACGGCCTGATCGGTGAGGTGATCACCAACGAGCAGGACACACCTGCGCTCAAGATCCATGCCATCACGGACCTGTCCTGGAGCCCGGAATCCCGGGAACTCATGGAGCAGCTGCGCGCCGGCGACATGACACTCAGCACCCCGGACAGCCTGCTGGGCAAGGTCTTTGCCCACGGCGAGACCATCATCTCCAGCGCCCCCATGCAGGACAAGCGGGGCGCCGGGCTGCCCGAGGGCCACCCGCCGCTGTACAGTTACATGGGCGTGCCCATCCGCCACAACGGCGAAGTCATCGGCATGTTCGCGATCGCCAACGGGGCATACGACTACGACGACGCCGTGCTGGAATGGCTGGAGCCGTTCACCGCCACCTGTGCCCTGCTGATCAACCTGAGCCGCCACTTCGAGGAGCGTGACCGTTTCACCCGGGAACTGGCACAGGCCCGTGACCAGGCCGAGAAAGCCAGCAGGGCCAAGAGCCACTTCCTCTCAGCCATGAGCCATGAACTGCGCACGCCGCTGAACTCCATCCTCGGCTTCGCCCAGCTTCTGGAGAACAGCCAGCGTTCCCACCTGGACGAACGCCAGCAGCGCCAGGTGGGCCAGATCCAGCGCAGCGGCCAGCACCTGCTGGAATTGATCAACGAGATCCTGGACCTGGCGCGCGTGGAATCCGGGCGCATCCAGCTTTCCATGGAAGCGCTGTGCAGTGGCGAAACAGCCCGGGAGGCACTGGACACCATCGCCGGTATGGCGGAAACCCACGGCATCGAAGCCCACCTGCACGGGCAGCCCAGCCAGTGGCCGCGGGTGCATGCGGATTTCACCCGCCTCAAGCAGGTGCTGCTCAACCTGATCTCCAACGCTATCAAGTACAACCGCCCCGAAGGTCAGCTGCGGCTGTTCTGGACCCTTGAGGGGGACTGGGCGGTGCTGCACTGTGAGGACACCGGCATGGGCATCGACACCGGCAAACTCGAGCAGCTGTTCAACCCCTTTGACCGGCTCGGCGCGGATCACAGCATCGAGGGCACCGGCATCGGGCTCGCGCTCACCCGCCGCCTGGTCGAGGCCATGGGCGGCTGGATCGACTGTGTCAGCGAACCCGGCGTGGGCTCCGACTTCCGGGTGCATCTGGCGCTTGCGGAAACACCGGCCACAGACGCGACGGACCCGGAGGAAGCCACAGCAGCAGCAGCCCGGCCCGAGAACCAGAGCGGCCGGCGACGCATCCTCTATGTTGAGGACAACCCGGCCAACCAGCGCCTGATGCAGGAGGCCTTCGAGGAGTACACTGAGCTGGAGCTGGTCTGTGTGCACAGCGCGGAACTGGGCCTGGACATGGTCCGCTCCCAGCTGCCGGACCTGGTCTTCATGGACCTCAACCTGCCCGGCATGGACGGGGAAAGCGCCCTGGGCGAACTGCGGGACGATCCCGTCACCCGCCCCATCCCCGTGGTAGCGGTTTCGGCCAACGCCATGCGGGAAGACATCCGCCGTGGCATGGAGTCCGGTTTCGTGGATTACCTGACCAAGCCGGTGGACATGAACTACCTGTTTGAACACCTGGACGAGTGGATCCGCAATGACCCGGAATAACCCCATCGGGGAGACCCAGACCCCACACGCCGATGCGACCATCATGGTCGTCGACGACAACCCGGCGAACGTGGAACTGCTCTGCGAGATGCTGGAGGATGCCGGTTACAGCAACCTCATTGGCCTCTCGGACCCGAAACAGGTTGAGCCCCGGTGTGAGCGGGCACTGCCGCAGCTGATCCTGCTCGACATCCGCATGCCCGAGCCGGACGGCCACAAGCTGCTGCGGCGCCTGGTGGAACGCTGGGAGGACCAGTGCCCACCAGTGATCGTGCTGACCGCACAGACCGATGAGGAGACCCGGGACCGGGCCCTGGGGGCCGGCGCCCGGGATTTCCTGACCAAGCCCTTTGACCAGCGCGAGGCACTGCAGCGCATCCACAACAGCCTGAGCAGCCATTCCCAGTATCTCGAGCGGGTCTCCGAGGCGCGCACGCTGGAACAGATGGTGGCGGAGCGGACCCGTGAGCTGGAACGACTGGCGCTCCAGGAGCCGATCACCGGGATGCCCAACCGGCGCGCCATCCTCGCCGGTATGGCGGAGCATCTGGAGCAGGGTGACACACTGGCGGTGGCCTTCATCGCCCTGAGCGACCTGGAGGAGATCGCTCACCTGCACGGCTACCCCGCCATGGAGCAGCTGCTGCGGTTGGTCGCGCGCCTGCTTAACCGCAAGCTGGAAGAAGCGGAGGTGGGGTGCTGGGGCAACGCCGAGTTTGTCTGCTTCCGCCGGGAACACGGAACAGGGCGGCAACTTGAACAGGACCTGGTCGCCGTGGTTGAGGAGCTGACCCGCACTTTCCAGATCGGTGACCTGCGCCTCAACACAGGCCTGCGCATCGGCATGAGCCGCAGCGACCGGGACGGCAACGACGCCGAGCAGCTCGTGCGCTACGCGGCCCTGGCACTGCCGCGGCACGATGGCACCGCTATCCGCCAGTTTGATGCCAGCCTGGAACAGAGCCTGCGCCGACGCGGCGAGATTGAGCACGAGCTGCGCAATGCGGTCAGCAACCATGAACTGTCACTGATGTTCCAGCCCAAGATCAATCTCGCCACGGGCGCCCTCGCCGGTGCCGAGACCCTGCTGCGCTGGTACAATCCGCGCCTGGGTCAGGTCTCGCCCGGCGATTTCATCCCCCTGGCCGAAGGCAGTGGTGAGATCCTGACCCTGGGGCGCTGGGTGCTGGAGGAGACCATCCGCCAGACCGCTCAGTGGTACCGGGCCGGCCTCACCGGTGGCCACTGCCGTATGGCGGTGAATGTGGCGGCGCGCCAGCTGACGCGCCCGGACCTGGCCGAGGAGATCCTGGCACTGCTGACGGAACACGGCCTGCCCAGCCACTGCCTGGAAGTCGAGGTCACCGAGTCCGGCCTGATGGAGGATATGGAGCAGGCCCGCCGGCAGCTGAAGCAGCTGGCCGATGCCGGGGTGAGCGTTGCCATTGATGATTTCGGCACCGGCTACTCCTCCCTGGCCTACCTCAAGGACCTGCCGGTGAGCACGCTCAAGATCGACCGCACCTTCATCAACGCCATGGGCGAACACCAGCAGGACCAGAACCTGGTTCGCACCGTCATCGCCATGGCCCATAATTTCGGATGCGCCGTGGTGGCGGAAGGCATCGAGGCGCCCGATCAGGCGCGGACCCTTCTGGAGCTGGGATGCGAGCTGGCCCAGGGATTCTGGTTCGCCCGCCCCATGCAGGCGGCACAGTTTGAACAGATCTGCCGGCAGCCGCCGGACTGGCACTTTGGAGCCTGAACAATGACATCACTGCTGAACACCGTAGGAGCGAGCCCTGCTCGCGATCACCACAGGCACCCTTACAACGTAGGAGCGAGCCCCGCTCGCGATCACAACGGATACCCCTGGCATAGTCGGTCCGAAAGTATCGCGAGCGAGGCTCGCTCCTACAGTAACGGTATGCTCGCGTTTCTGGTATTGATGCTGGCGGCGGGCGCCAGCGCCGCCTCCGCGGAGATCCGCATCGAGACCCCCTGGGCCCGCGCCACCCCGCCCGGGATCGACCGGGGCGCCGGTTACATGACACTGCACAACGACGGCAAACAGGCCCGCACCCTGACCGGCGGAACAGCGGACTGGGCGGACAGCGTCGAGATCCACGAATCCCGGGAGGTGGACGGCCAGATGCGGATGCAGGCCCTGCCCGAGGGGCTGACACTGGAGCCGGGCGCGGCGGTTGAACTCGCGCCCATGGGCCTCCATCTCATGATCAAGGGGCTGGATGAGCCACTGACCGAAGGCGACACAAGGTCGCTGACCCTCGAATTCCGCAACGGCGAAACCCGTGAGGCCCAGCTGGACATCCGGGCCCCGGACGGCACAGCCGGCCATAACAGCCACTGATCACCAGGAGTCATCATGCCCCAGAATATGCAATGGATGCTCATCATTGCCGGCCTCATCGCCATAGCCGGCCTGAGCCTGTACATCCTCCGTAAGGGGCGTCGCCTGCGCCAGCACCAGCGCGCGATTGAGCGCACACGGGCACTGCAGGCCGAGCGCCGCGAGAGCATGATCGAGAGCATCCGCATCCTCGCCATGACGCTCGAACAGGAACAGGTTGAGCCCTCCGAGGGCTGCATCCGCATCAAGGGCCTCCTGGACCATGTGGAACCGGAGCTGCTGAACCACCGCCCCTACGACGTCTTCCAGACCATCTACGAGAAGACGGAACACATGCCCACCCACGAGGCACGCAAACAGGCCGACCCCAAGCTCATACAGCGCCTGGACCAGGAGCGGTTCGCACTTGAGGCGGAGCACGCCGAGGCCATCCATGAAGCCGCGCTGGCGATCCGCTACTACCGCTTCGACGGCAGTGTCAGCGCCTCCGCCGGTGAGCCACGCACCGTTGACCCGGGCCGTTCAACACTGCATCCATGACACCCCGCCCTAACTGACCTATGCTTGCAGAAAGCACACTTCCCGGAATGGGACACTGATGGAAACCGCCCTTTCCCAGCTTGCGCACTCTGTTGCCTCGGCGGTCTCGCTCGAGGGGCTCGTCCGGCCCATGCTGGATCTGATCCAGCAGGCAACCGGGCTGGACTCGGTCTACCTGACCATGTACCGGCCCGAGGATGACTCCCAGGAGATCATCTACGCCCGTAATACGGGTGCACTCACGCTCAAGGAGGGCCTTCGCGTCCCCTGGCAGGACACCCTGTGCCGGCGCGCCCTGACCGAAAACCGCCTGCTCACCCAGGATGTACCCAATACCTGGGGCGACTCCCTGGCAGCCCGGCGCCTGGGCATCCAGACCTACGTAACCGTGCCCGTGCGCCGGCTGGATGACGGGCTTCTGGGCACCCTCTGCGGCGCCAGCTCCCGGAGCGTGGAGATCGCGGACACCAGCCTTGCCACGTTGAGACTCTGCGCGGACCTCATCGCGCACCAGATCACGCGCGAGGAACACGCCCACAGCGTCCGCCGCCAGGCACTGGAGGCGGAACAGCAGATACAGCGCATGGGGCTGATCTCGGAGGTAAGCCGGCTCTGCCTGTCCGCCTCCCGGCTTCATGACGCCGTGGCCGCAGTAGCGGCCAGACTCGAACACTCGCACCTGTGGGAGAGAGTGATTCCGCTGTACCTGAGGGATGACGGCCACGCCCGGACCCTGGGCGAGAAGGACCCGGAAGCGACCCGGCTGGCGGATGCCCTGATGGAGGCCAATCCCGAGCACCTCGAGGGCATGCTGCACAGTGACCACGAACACCTGATATTCCCTCCGGAGGACATGCAATGGGTCCGCGAGCAGCGCCGCCGTGAGGCGCTTCCCGAGGATGGCGATGCCGCCCTTCTGGTGATCACGTCGGACGAGAAAGCCGAAGCTGCTATCCTGATCCTCTCCGCCCACGACCTGAACCGTTCACCGGATGAGCGCCAGCTTCTGAACAGCGTTGCCAATGCGCTGTCACTGCTGGCGAATCGGCTCCTGGACCACGCCCGCCTGGAAGCGGCCAATCTCGAACTCAAGCATAACGCCCTGCACGACACCCTCACGGGCCTGCCCAACCGGCGCTATCTGATCCAGGAACTCGAACGGCTGCTCGCACAGGCGCAGCGCGTTGACGGTGCCGTTCACGTTGCCTTCATCGACCTGGACGGTTTCAAGCGGATCAATGACACCCATGGCCACGAGGTCGGTGATGAATTCCTGCGCCAGTTCGCGGTGCAGCTGCGCAACCTTTCCCGCATGGGCGACATGGTGGCGCGCTACGGGGGTGACGAGTTCGTGTTCGTTGGCAAGCCGGGCGCGGGCGGCGACCCCGCGCACGAACGCAGCGTGATCAGTGAGCGGCTGCGCACGGGCACCCGTGGCACCTACGAACTGGAGAGCACCACTATCGAGTACAACGGCCCCAGCGTCGGCGTCGTGACCTGGCGGGCCGGAGACGTGGCGGATGCGGACGTGGTGCTGGCGCGTGCCGACGAGGCCATGTATGCGGACAAACAGGCGCGCCGTTCAGCTCAGCATACCCGCCATACTGGCGACTGAATCACTGTTCTCCACCAGGATGTCCATTTCCTCGGCCACCCGGCCGGGCGCCACATTGAGGCGTTCATAGAGGGCCTCCGGAACCGGGAGCTCCGGCCCCAGACGCACCCCGCGCTCCACCAGCAGCGCCCGCGCCAGGTAGAGTGCGTTGGCGTAGGCTGAATGCTCACCCGCGTAATCCGGGTTCTTCTGGTGGCGGATTGCAGTGACCACCTCTTCCGGCATGTTCCACAGATCCATCAGCACACCGCCGATCTGCTCACGCGTAATGCCAATCAGATGATGCTCCACCAGTTCATGGGGCACATGGGCGTTCACTTCGGTGTAACGACAGATCAGCGAGAAATGCGGTGGAAAGACATGGGCCAGGACCAGGTAGCCGAAGTTGTGCAGCAGCCCCGACAGATAGGTCAGACCGAAAGTGGGCCGCTCGCGCCTGGGCATGCAGCTGATGATCACGCTCACCGCCTGGGCTATCCAGATGGCCTGGGTCCAGTAGCCGATGAACCCCTCGGGCTGATCCGTGGGCTGTTTGAGTGTACGCCCCAGGGACAGGCCCATGGCCAGGTTCATCACCAGATCAAACCCGAGCACTCTCTGGATGGCATCGTAGATGGAATTCACCGGCGTATGCGACGCATAGAATGAAGACGAGGCCCAACTCACCACCTGGGCCGCGAGGCTTGGGTCGTTCTCCACAATATCCGCCAGATCCCCGATCTCGGCGTTGGGCTTCATGCGCAGGTGCAGGATGCGCTGGGCCGTCTCCGGCAGCGGCGGGATCTCAAGGGTGTCGTCCAGGCGCTGCTTGATGCGCAGGCCGGTGAAGCTGTGCAGCGCCTCGCGCAGCTGGACCTCGTCCTGTTCCGGTGACAGATGGTTGACCGCGATGTCCGTTAGCGGGCGGGAGATGGCCAGCCAGCGCGCGCCACCGAGCAGTCGCCTGTAGTCATCCATGGCCAGCGCCAGATCCTCTTCCCCCTGACCGCTGTAGAAGCGTGCCTGCTCGAGTTCAGCGATCCGGTTGTCCACGGCCGTCTCAAAATGGGTCATTGCCGGCAGGGGCGGAATCTGGCGAACCTGGTACTTCTGGCGCAGGCGCCCCATTTCGCGCAGGGGCAGCCCCCGCAGCTCCCGCGCCAGCGCCTGGTTCAGGTGGTCGATGTCGAGCAGGCTGTCGTCGCGGAAAAAGGCCTGGACCCGGCCCAGAGCATCAGCCAGCACCGCTGTCCGGATGCGTGGTTCGGCAGCAGGCTCCCTGCTGTTAAGGCTTTCCGGCGTAAGCCCGCCCTCGTCGGTGCGGAGGAAGGCCTCCAGGTGTCGCGGTGTGGTCATCGGTACGTCCTGTCCATATCAAGCGTTTTTCAGGGGCCGGGATTACTGCTTTCTGTATCCGTTCCGGAAGGATACCTCAGACATCCCCGTACCGGATACGCTCCCCCAGCCATCGATCGATCAGTGCGGCCACCCGTTCCGGTTCCGGCAGCAACCGGGGTCCGATCCGGTGCACTTCCTCGAGCCAGCCGGCGTCCTGCTCCCAGTCCGCGAGACGGAACCCCATCAGCCCGGTCTGACGGGTGCCCAGAACCTCGCCCGGACCGCGGATTTCCAGGTCGCGCTGGGCGATGGCAAAGCCGTCCTGGGTCTCGCGCAGCGCCTTCAGACGGGCCTTGGCGGTGTCCGACAGCGGTGGGTGGTACAGCAGCACGCAGTAGCTGGCCCGCTCGCCACGCCCGACCCGGCCACGCAGCTGGTGGAGCTGGGCCAGGCCCAGACGCTCCGGGTTCTCGATGATGATGAGCGTGGCCTCGGGCACATCCACGCCCACCTCGATCACGGTGGTGGCCACCAGAAGGTCGATCCGCCCTTCCTTGAAGGCCTCCATCACCTCCGCTTTCTCCGCCGCCTTCATGCGCCCGTGCACCAGCCCCACGGTCAGCTCCGACAGCTCCGCCTGGAGCTGCTGCGCGGTGTCTTCGGCAGCCTGGCACTGCAGGGCCTCGGATTCCTCGATCAGGGTGCAGACCCAGTACGCCTGGCGGCCCTCGGCGCAGGCCGTGCGTACCCGCTCCACCACATCGCCCCGGCGCGAGTCCGGCAGGGCGATGGTCTCGATGGGCTGGCGACCCGGCGGCAGTTCATCGATCACGGACGTGTCCAGATCCGCATAGGCGCTCATGGCCAGCGTGCGGGGGATGGGGGTGGCGGTCATGATCAGCTGGTGGGGCACCGTCTCCGCATTGGCGCCCTTCTCCCGCAGGGCCAGGCGCTGGTGGACGCCGAAGCGGTGCTGTTCGTCGATGATCGCCAGCGCCAGCCGGTTGAACACCACCTCCTCCTGGAAGAGCGCGTGGGTGCCGATCACCAGCGGGCACTCGCCACTGGCCAGCTGCGCCAGGACAGCCTGTTTCTGTTTTGAGCGGCTCTTACCCGAGAGCCAGCCCGGCTCAATGCCCAGGGGCGCCAGCCACTCACGGAAGCTCAGGTAATGCTGTTCAGCCAGGATTTCGGTGGGCGCCATCAACGCCACCTGGGCGCCGGCTTCGATGGCCTGCAGCGCGGCCACGGCGGCCACCACCGTCTTGCCCGAGCCCACATCGCCCTGGACCAGGCGCAGCATGGGCACCGGCTGGGCCAGGTCGTGGCTGACTTCCTCGGTCACGCGCCGCTGCGCGCCGGTGAGCTCGAATGGCAGGGCATCGAGGAACCCGGAAACCAGGCGGCCATCATCGGTGTTGAGCGCCAAAGCCTGCCAGGACTGAACCTGGGCGCGGAGTTTCAGGAGGCTCAGATGATGGGCCAGCAGTTCCTCCATCACCAGCCGGTCACGGGCCGGATGGCGCTGCTCCATCAGGGCGGCCAGGTCCGCACTCGCCGGTGGCTGGTGCAGCATCCGCAGGGCCTGGTTGATCTCCGGTAGCTGGTACTCGCCGAGCACGGATTCCGGCAACCATTCGCGCACCGGGTGGCGTTCCAGCATGGCCACCGCCTGCTCGCACAGGCGCCGCAGCCGGGGCTGCTGGATGCCCTCGGTGAGCGGGTAGACCGGGGTGAGCGTGGCCTCGTCGCCGGTGGGCAACGGCCCCGGGTTGGTCTGGTATTCGGGATGGTAGATCTCGAGCCCGGCCCGTCCGGGGCGGATCTCGCCAAAGCAGCGCACGCGGGTGCCCGGGGCGAACTGGCGCTGCTGGGCGGCACTGAAATGGAAAAAGCGCAGGGCCACGAAACCGCTGCGGTCACGGAGGGTCACCTGGAGGCTGCGGCGCCGCCCCTGCACCACGTCCGCACTCACCACCTCACCTTCCACCACCCCGGAATCCCCCACCCGAAGCTGGCCCATGGGCAGAACACGGGTGCGATCCTCGTAGCGCAGGGGCAGGTGGAACAACAGGTCCTGAAGGCTGGTGATCCCCAGACGCTCAAGGGTGGCGGCCAGTTTACTGCCAACCCCCTTGAGCACGGTCACATCCACTGTGGCCGGATCCGCCATAATCAGCCCCGGGTGGGTGCGCGCAGGCTCAGCCCACAGGCCGCCTGGGTGGTACTGCTGTCACGGCACTGGGCCACGGCGTGGGCCAGTGCATCGATCGCCTTGGGTCGCGGGAAGGTCACCCGCCAGGCCAGCGCCACGGTCCGCGAAGGCACCGGATCCACAAAGGGCCGCACGGCCAGCAGTTCCGGCTGATAGTTCATGGCGGTGGCCGCCGACAGCGGCAGCACCGTAATCCCCAGACCGGAGGCCACCATGTGGCGGATGGTCTCCAGGGAGCTGCCCTCGGTCACCACCCCGCCGGCGGTCTCGCGGCGCTGGTTGATGGTGTCGATCAGCTCCGGGACGGACTCCAGCACCTGATCCCGGAAGCAGTGACCGGGGCCAAGCAGCAGCAGGGGCTGGTCCGCAAGCTGGCTGCTGTCGATGTGCTCGCATTCCGCCAGAGAGTGATCCGAAGGCATCAGCACAACGAATGGTTCATCATAGAGGGGCAAGGTGACCACCTCGGGTTCCTCGAACGGGAGCGCCACAATGATGGCATCCAGCTCTGAGTGGCGGAGCTTGCGACGCAGATCCCCGGTATAGCCTTCCTCAATGAAAAGGGACATCTCCGGGGCTTCTTCCCGCAGGCTCGGCATAAGCTGGGGGAACAGGTAGGGGCCGATGGTGTAGATGGCACCGACCTTGAGCGGCGAACTGAGCTGGTTCTTGCCGTCCTCGGCCAGATCATGGATCACACCGGCCTGGTCCAGAACGCGCTGGGCCTGCTCCACAATGCGCTGGCCGATCTCGGTGACCTGGATACTGTTCTTGCTGCGCTCGAAAAGCGCAATACCCAGTTCATCCTCGAGTTTTCTAACGGCCACGCTGAGTGTAGGCTGGCTGACGTGGCAGCGTTCCGCCGCATGGCCGAAGTGCTTCTCCCGCGCCAGGGTGACGATGTAGCGAAGTTCGGTAAGGGTCATGGCCACTCCCGGGCCGGTGATGATTAAATTTTTCTATTGCAGCATATGAAATGAGCGGAGACAGCGCAATGCGCGATGCACGAATCCTCATGGCCGGCTGCGGCCGGCTCGGCCAGCGCATCGGCGCCGCCCTTGCCGAGCATCATCAGGTATTCGGTCTGAGGCGTCAGGCCAGCCGTGTACCCCTGCCCCTGACGCCCATCCAGGGGGATCTGCTGGACCCGGACAGCCTGGGCGAGCGGGTTCCGGAGGTGGACGTCGCCATCATCTGCCTGACACCGGACCAGTACGACGAGACGGGCTACCACCGGACCTTTGTGCAGGGCACCAGCAACCTCATGACCGTTCTGGAAGCCGCAAGCAGGCCACCACGACGGGTGTTCTTCATCTCCTCCACCGCGGTCTATGGCCAGCACCAGGGGGAATGGGTGGATGAAACCAGCCCCACGGAGCCGCCGCGCTACAATGGTTCTGCTCTGCTCGCTGCTGAGCAGCGCCTCGGGGAGAGCCCGATCCCCGGCACAGTAGTGCGTTTTTCCGGCATCTACGGCAACGACCGGGACGGCATGCTCTCGCGCATGCGCGATGGCAGCATCGCCCCCGAACCGGACAGCGGCTATACCAACCGCATCCACGAAGACGACGCGGTGGGTGCGCTCTGCCACCTGGTCAACCGGACGCTGGACGGCGACGACCTCGCGGACTGCTACCTGGCCAGTGACTGCGAACCGGCCCGGCTGGGCGACGTGGTTGCCTGGGTGCGGGAGACCATGAGCTGTGATCCGGTCCGGCCGGATGCCCGGCGCGACAGCCGTGTCGGCTCCAAGCGTGTGGACAGCAGCCGGTTGCGGGAGGCGGGGTACCGCTTCCTGTTCCCGACCTTCCGGGAAGGCTACGCCAGCATGACTGGACATCCTGTGCCATAGTGTCCGTCTGTCCATTCTGACCCAGGGAGATCATGGCGAGTAACGAGCTGATCCTTTTCGGCGGCCTGTATGCACTGATCCTTGTGGCCCTGGCGTGGCTGGCCGAGCGCACCGGCGGCTGGCCGAAGCGCATGCGGGGCCTGCTCTACGGGATGTCGCTGGGCGTCTACTGCAGTTCCTGGACCTTTCTCGGTGCCGTGGGCAATGCGGCGGACAGCGGCTGGACCTTCCTGCCGATCTACCTCGGCCCCATCCTGATGTTCGTCTTCGCCTGGCCCTTCATCCGGCGTCTTCTGCTGGCCGGCAGCCGCAACCGGGTGACCTCCATCGCGGATTTCATCGGATCACGCTTCGGCAAGGACCAGAAGCTGGCGGCACTCGTGACCATGGTCGCGCTGATCGGCACCCTGCCCTACATCGCCCTGCAGCTGCGCGGCATTGCCCTGGCCTGGAGCTCGGCGAACATCTCCGACTGGCAGGTGCCCTTCGCCCTGGGCAACAACGTCAGTTTCTTCGCCGCCCTCTTTCTGGCCTGGTTCGCGATCACTTTCGGGACCCGCATCATCGATGGCGCCAATCGCCACCGGGGCCTTCTGGCCGTGGTGGCGGCAGAGTCCGCGGTCAAGCTGCTGGCCTTTATCCTGCTGGGCGGCTTCGCGATCTGGCTGCTGGCCGGTGAGACCGATATGCGGCCTCTGGGCGAGGCGTCGCCATTCTCGTTCTCCACCTTCGGTGATGCCGGTTTCTACACCCAGCTCCTGGTGAGCGCCCTCGCCATCGTCTGCCTGCCACGCCAGTTCCATGTCCTGGTGGTGGAATACCATGACGAGGCCTCGGCCCGCTGCGCACGCTGGATGTTCCCGCTCTATCTGGCACTGTTCGCCATTATGGTGCTGCCCCTGGTGGAGGCGGCCCGCCATCACCTGGCCGGCATGGCCATCCCCGGAGACAGCTATGTGCTTGCCCTTCCGGCGATCACCGGCCACTCCTGGCTGACCGCGGTGGCCTTTGTGGGCGCCATGTCGGCCGCCACCGCCATGGTGCTGGTGGCCACCATCGCCCTGTCGCTGATGATCTCCAACGAGCTCTTCATGCCGGTGTATCTGCGCATACGGGAGCGCCTGGACCGCCCACGCAGTGATCTGGGGGCGGTGCTGCGCCAGGTGCGCCAGGCCTCGATCCTGGGCATCCTGCTGCTGGGGTGGATACTGGAGCAGGCGGCCCGCTTCACCGAGGGGCTGTCCTACATGGGCCTGCTGGCCTTCACCTCCTGCGCCCAGCTCATGCCGGCACTGGTGGCGGGGCTCTACTGGCGCGGCGCCCACCGTAACGGTGTCCTGCTCGGCCTGCTCACGGGCACGCTGACCTGGCTCTATACCCTGCTGCTGCCGGTCCTCATCCAGTCGGACAATGGCTGGCTGACCCAGGGGCCTCTGGGGCTGGGGTGGCTGCAACCGCAGAACCTCCTGGGTCTCGGGAACTTCCTCGATCCCCTGACCCATGGCGTGGTCTGGAGCCTGGGCCTCAATATCCTGGTCATGACCCTGGTCTCCCGGGTTTCCAGGGCCACAGCCCTGGATGAACGCCAGGCCCTGGCCTTCATCGACCCCATGCCCGGCCACGGTCTCAGTGACGAGGACCTGTCTGCCACCGAGATCACCCTGCACCAGCTGCACGGCCTGATCCGCCCCGTCCTTGGCCAGGAGGAGTCCGACCGGCTCTGGGCGGAACTGGAGCAGAGCCAGGAGCAGCGCCTGCTGCCCTTCGACAAGGCCACGCGTTACACCGTGCGGGTGACGGAGTCCAAGCTGGGGTCCGTCATCGGGGCGGCTTCCGCGCACCGTGCCATCCGGCTGCTGGAGCGCCAGACGCCCCTGCAGATGGAGGACATCGTGGATCTGATGGGCGGCACCTCGGAGCAGCTCCAGTTCTCGCGCCACCTTCTTCAGACCACACTGGAAAACGTCCCCCAGGGGATCAGCGTGGTGGACCGCAACCTGGAACTGGTGGCCTGGAACAGCCAGTACGAGAACCTGTTCAACTACCCGCCACGGCTTCTCTATGTGGGCTGCCCCATCGCACGGATCTATGAGTACAACGCCGCCCGTGGCCTGCTGTCGGATGTGCGCGACAACAACATCAATGCCGCCGTGGAGCGGCGCCTGGAGATGCTGCGCTCAGGCCGCCCCTACCGGCTGGAGCGCCATATGCCGGATGGCAGCGTCATCGAGATCCGGGGCAAGCCCATCCCCTCCGGCGGCTATGTGACCGCGTACAACGATGTCTCCGAATACCACCGCGTGATGACGGAACTCGAGGACGCCCGGGATACCCTGGAGCAACGGGTGGCCGAACGGACACGGGAACTGTCCGCCGCCAACGAATCCCTCCAGAACGAGAATGAGCTGAGGGCGCGGATCGAGCGTGAGCTGCACCAGGTGCATGCCAGTAAGAGCCGCTTCCTGGCCGGTGCCAGCCACGACCTGCTGCAGCCGATCAACGCGGCTCGCCTGCTGTCTTCCACCCTGCTGCGCCAGCAGGGCAATGAGGCGGCCCCGGAGCTGCGCCACATTGATTCGGCGCTGGCCTCCGCCGAGACCCTGATCAGCCACCTGCGCGAGATCTCCCGGCTGGATTCCGGGCGCCTGGAACCGGAAGTACGCAATGTGGAGCTGGGCGCCATCCTGGAGGAGCTCATCAACGAGTTCCGCATGACCGCCGAGCGCAAGGGAATACGGCTCGACTATGTGCCCTGTTCGCTCTGGATCCGTACCGACCCCCACCTGCTGCGGCGTGTGATCCAGAACTTCCTGAGCAACGCCATCAACTACACCCGCGAAGGGCGTGTGGTCCTGGGCTGTCGCCAGAGCGCGCAGTCGGTCAGCATCCAGGTCTGGGATACCGGTCCGGGCATCGCCGAATCGGACCAGCAGCGCATCTTTGATGAGTTTGAGCGCCTCCATACCGACGCCACACGCGAGGTCCAGGGGCTGGGTCTGGGCCTGCCGATCGCCATGCGCATCGCCCGCCTGCTGGAGCATCCCATCGACTGCCGATCCATCCAGGGGCAGGGCTCGATGTTCGCACTGACCGCACCGCGCGGCACGCCGGAGCAGACCCGCCGGGATCAGCCCCAGACCGAGGATCCACAGCTGACCGGCCTTCAGGTCATCTGCATTGATAACGAGCCGCACCTGCTCGCCGGTCTGCAGGCCCTTCTGACCCAGTTCGGCTGCCGGGTCACCACCGCCAAGTCCCTGGGTGAGGCCATGCAGAAACGGCCGGCCGAGGCGCCGGATCTGGTGATTGCCGATTATCACCTGGACCAGGAGACCGGCGTGGAGGTGGCGCAGGCGCTGACGCTCAACTGGGAAGAGAAGGTACCGGTTCTGATCATCAGTGCCGACGACAGCGATCCCATCCGCAACGCGGTGCGCGAGGCGGGCTACCGCTTCCTGGCCAAACCGGTGGATGCGGCATCACTGCGGCTGACGCTGCGTCGCCTGCTGCGCCGCCGGCCCGGACACTGAGCCTGCGGGCGTTTCAGGGCACTAACATTATCGCGAGCAAGCTCGCTCCTACAGGTGCTGGCGCTGCGGGTCAGTCGGAGCGCTTCGCCAGCCAGTCAACCACCTTTGGCCAGATGTGCGTGGGCGCAGCGCTGCCCGCAAGGATGCCCATGTGCCCACCCGGTACCAGAGCCTGCTCGATCTCGCGGCTTGAGACCTGATCCACGAGCGCACGACTGCATTCGGGGGTGACGAGCGGGTCGTTGTCGCCGTACACCAGCATGATGTCCGACGTAACGTCCTTCAGGGTGTGCTCCGGGTCGTGCATGGGCAGATCCCCGTGCGCCGTGCAGTTGTCCACCCACAGGTACTGCACAGTGTCCTGAATGACGCCGCCGGGGTAGGCCACCATGTCGTTGAGGAAGGCCCCCTGGGTGGCGTTCCGGGTCACGTACTCTTCCGAATGCAGGTTGCGCACCAGGTCCAGGTAGTTGCGCAGGCTGCTGATCGGCGAGGTGAGCTTGAAGGCGGTGGCGTTGGCCCAGCCCGGGGAACGCCAGAAGCGGCGCCTGGTCTGGTGGACCCGGAATCCGAGGGTGTTCTCGAGGAAGCTCAGGGACTTTGAGATCAGCTGGTACTGCTTACCGATGCTGCCGTTGGCGTGGTAGTCGCAGGGGCTGCCGATCAGGACCAGGTTGCGGATGCGTCTGTCTTCGTCCAGCGCTGCGGCGCAGTAACTGAACAGGGCACCGAAGCTCCAGCCGTAGAGGGAGACGTCGCTGGCGCCACTGTGTTTCCGGACTTCGTCCAGCAGTTCGGGGAGGTAGTCCGCGAAGTAGGTGGCGATGTCGAAGTGGTTGTGGTCCCAGCCGGGGGTGCCCCAGTCGATCAGGTAGAGCTCAAAGCCGCTGGCGCGCAGGTATTTGACGAGGCTGCGGTTGGGGAACAGGTCGTAGATGGACATGTTGACCGCGAGCGGGGCGACCAGGACCAGCGGGACCTTGTGGGTATCGCGCTGGACGGGCATGGGGGTGTCGTCGTCGCCGACCGGAATGTGGTTTTCACGCAGCGGTGGGTAGTAGCGGACGTTCACGAGGTCGTCGCTGTGGATGACCTCGTAGGGGGTCTGTTCGGCCTGCACCAGGGTTTCCGGGTTGAGGAAGCGCTGGCGGGCATTGCGGGTGATCCGGTAAAAGCTGGCCATGGGGTCATTCATGAGTGCTGACATTAGTGGCTCCGGGTACCTGTAGACTGGGAACTTATTGCATCGGGGGCGGGGAATGCTCTCCGGGAACCGCCACAAGTACTTCCATGTAGGCTACCGGTCGCCATCCCTGGCGACCGAGTTTCCCTCCGAGCATTCCCCGCCCCCCTCGAACCAACTCCTTTCTGGACGCTGCGCGAACGAATCCATGACCACTGAGTTTCCCTCAGAGCACACCCCACCGCCTCAGGTCGTACTCTTTAGTGGACGCCGGGAAGGATACCAAAGATTAACGGGTGGGAATTGACCAATCCGACAACCGGATCGGTCAGGACTCTTCCTGGGAGACGTCGGCGAGGTCCAGCTGGCCCAGCTTGAGGGCGGCCTGGGTGCGGGAGTGGACGCCGAGTTTGCGGAATATCTCGGTGACGTGGGCCTTGACCGTGGCTTCCGTGACGTTGAGTTCGTAGGCGATCTGTTTGTTGAGCAGCCCCTGGCTGATCATGGTGGCAACGCGGAACTGTTGCGGGGTGAGCTCGGAAAGCGCATCCGCAACGCCGGATTCCTCCTCGCTGACGCCGGGTACGGCAAGGTCAACACCGTCCGGGAAGCAGAAGTCACCGCGTGCCACGTTCCGGATGGCCTGGCCGATGGCTTCCATGCTGGCACTCTTGGAGATGAAGCCAGCGGCGCCGTGGTCGGCAGCACGGCGGATGATGTCGTCGCGCTCGTTGGCGGAGATCATCAGCACCGGGATGTCCGGGTAGTGGGCGGTGAGGAAAAGCAGTGCGCTGAAACCATGGGCGCCCGGCATGTGGAGGTCGAGGAGCACCAGTGAGGGCTCCCCGATCCGCGTTATCACCGACTGCAGGTCCCCGAAGTCCGATGCCTCTTCGAGGGTGGCATCAGGCTCTTCCTGACGGATCACGTCCTTCAGGGCGGAGCGGAACAGCGGGTGGTCGTCGGCGACGATCAGGGTGGTCATGATTCAGGTGTCATAGGCACTGGTTTCATACGGAAACGGGGCAGCGACTCCAGGCCGGTGCCCCGTTGAAGATAGTCTGTGTTCAGCGGCTGCGCAATAAGCCGTGGACTCTGTAGGAGCGAGCTTGCTCGCGATCCATGAACAATCGCGAGCAAGCTCGCTCCTACAGCGTGGTTTACTGGCTGGAACCAGCTGCGACGCGGTGACCTTCGATGAGGTCATCGACCACGTTCGGGTCCGCCAGCGTGGAGGTGTCGCCAAGGGAGTCGAACTCGTCCGCGGCGATCTTGCGCAGGATGCGGCGCATGATCTTGCCGGAACGGGTCTTGGGCAGGCCGTCGGCCCACTGGATGACGTCCGGCGTGGCGATCGGGCCGATCTCCTTGCGCACGTGCTGCTTGAGTTCCTTGGCGAGTTCGTCGCTGGGTGACTGACCGTGGGTCAGGGTCACATAGACGTAGATGCCCTGGCCCTTGATCTCGTGCGGGCAGCCCACCACGGCGGCTTCGGCGACGGCGTCGTGGGAGACCAGTGCGCTTTCCACCTCGGCGGTGCCCATGCGGTGGCCGGAGACGTTGAGGACGTCGTCCACGCGACCGGTGATCCAGTAGTAGCCGTCTTCGTCGCGCTTGGCACCGTCACCGGTGAAGTAACAGCCCTCATAGGTGGAGAAGTAGGTCTCCACGAAGCGCTGGTGGTTGCCCAGGATGGTGCGCATCTGGCCGGGCCAGCTGTCCTTCAGAACCAGGCCGCCGGAGGTGGCGCCTTCCATCTCGTTGCCCTCGGGGTCCATCAGCGCCGGCTGTACGCCGAAGAACGGCTTGGTGGCCGAGCCGGGCTTGAGGTCGATGGCGCCGGGCAGCGGCGAGATCAGGATGCCGCCGGTCTCGGTCTGCCACCAGGTGTCGACGATCGGGCACTGCCCCTTGCCGAACTTCTGGTGGAACCAGCGCCAGGCCTCGGGGTTGATGGGCTCGCCCACGGTGCCCAGCAGCTTCAGGGAGCTGAGATCGGCGTTGGCCACGGGGGCATCACCCTCGGCCATCAGTGAACGGATCGCCGTCGGCGCGGTGTAGAAGGTGGCGATCTTGTACTTGTCGATGATACGGCCAAGGCGGCCCACATCCGGGTAGGTCGGCACGCCTTCGAACATCATGGTGGTGCCGCCGTTGGCGAGCGGGCCGTAGACCACGTAGGAGTGACCGGTGATCCAGCCCACGTCCGCACTGCACCAGTAGACCTCACCCGGGCGGTAGTCGAACACGTACTCGTGGGTAATGGAGGTGTGCAGCAGGTAGCCGCCAGTGGTGTGGACCACGCCCTTGGGCTTGCCGGTGGAGCCGGAGGTGTAGAGCACGAAGAGGGTGTCCTCGGCGCCCATCTCTTCCGGTTCGCACTGGTCGGACTGCTTGCCCACCAGGTCGCGGTACCAGATGTCGCGATTGCCATTGAAATCGACGTTGCCGCCGGTCGCCTTGAGCACCACGACGTTGTCGACGCTGGATTCCTTGCACAGTGACACCGCTTCATCGACGTTCGCCTTCAGCGGTACCCGCTTGCCACCACGGCGCGCTTCGTCGGCGGTGATGACGACCTTTGAGCCCCCGTCGTCAATGCGGCCGGCCAGTGCCTCCGGCGAGAAGCCACCGAAGACCACGCTGTGGATGGCCCCGATGCGCGCGCAGGCCAGCATGGCATAGGCCGCTTCCGGGACCATCGGCATGTAGAGGGTGACAATGTCGCCCTTCTTCACGCCCAGCGACTTCAGGCCGTTGGCGAGCCGGGAGACTTCCTCGTGCAGCTCGGCGTAGGTGATGACGCGGTTGTCCTCGCTCTCCTCGTCCGGCTCCCAGATGATGGCGGGCTGGCCGCTGCGCTCTTCCAGGTGACGGTCGATGCAGTTGGCGGCCGCGTTGAGTGTGCCGTCCTCGAACCAGCGGATGTGCACGTCATTGCTGGCGAAGGAGACATCCTTGACGCGCGAGAAGGGTTTCATCCAGTCCAGGCGCTTGGCCTGTTCCGCCCAGAAGGACTCCGGATCCTGGATGGAACGCTGATACATGGACTCGTAGGTCTCTTTGTCGATCAGCGCCTTGTTCCGGAAGTGGTCCGTGACCGGGTAAACCGCTTCGTCACTCATCACTGCCTCCTCAATCCTGTTCTGTTTGTCAGTTCGGTGCCTTAGTGGGAAAGGCTTTGTACCTCCCAGTGTCGACAAGGGCGGAAGCACTGGGTATTAGACCATGGTCTAAGCGCCATGAACCCTTGCGTGACAAGGAGTTAACAAACCGGGACGACAGCTTAGACCAAAGTCGTATGGAGACTGGCGGTCAGCGGGTCAAAGCTGTGCCGTAGCGGTGATCCCACCGTGAACGCGTTGACAACAATAATGGGGGGAAATGCTGATGGCATTCCAGAATGAAACACTCAAGAAGCAGTACTGGCGCGACAACCTGCGCATCATCGGGTGGTTGCTCGCCGTCTGGGCCTTCGTGTCCTTCGGCTGCGGCATCATCTTCGCGGAGGCACTGAACGCCATCCACATCGGCGGCTATCCGCTCGGTTTCTGGTTCGCACAGCAGGGCTCGATCGTCACCTTCGTGGTGCTGATCTTCGTGTACGCGAAACTCATGGACCGGCTGGACCGGAAATACGGCGTCCAGGAAACCGAAGACGCGAAGTAAAAGGGGCTTACCATGGACCAGCAGACACTGATCTATATTGTCGTGGGCGCCACCTTCGCGCTCTATCTCGGCATTGCCATTTACTGTAAGGCGGGCTCGACCCGCGAATTCTACGTCGCCTCCAAGGGTGTTCATCCGGTTGCCAACGGCATGGCCACGGCAGCCGACTGGATGTCCGCGGCGAGCTTCATCTCCATGGCCGGCCTCATTGCCTTTCTCGGCTATGGCGGCTCGGTCTTCCTCATGGGCTGGACCGGTGGCTTCGTACTGCTTGCCATGCTGCTGGCGCCGTACCTGCGCAAGTTCGGCAAGTTCACGGTGCCCGAGTTCCTGGGGGATCGCTACTACTCCAACACCGCGCGTGTTATCGGCGTTATCTGCCTGATCCTGGCGTCACTGACCTACGTCATCGGCCAAATGACCGGTACCGGCGTTGCCTTCTCCCGCTTCCTGGAAGTGAGCTATGAGATGGGCCTGTCGATCGGCATGCTGATCGTGTTCTTCTACGCGGTCATGGGCGGTATGAAGGGGATCACCTATACCCAGATCGCCCAGTACTGCGTGATGATCACAGCGTATACCGTTCCGGCGGTCTTCATCTCACTGCAGATGACCGGCTGGGCGCTGCCGCAGATCGGCCTTGGTTCCACCCTGACCGAGCACGGCACCTACGTGCTGGACCGTCTGGACCAGGTCCTGAACGAGCTTGGCTTTGCCGAGTACGTGGCAGTGGATGAGCACAACCGCATCAACATGTTCTTCTACACCCTCTCGCTGATGATCGGTACCGCGGGTCTGCCGCACGTCATCATCCGCTTCTTCACCGTTCCGACGGTCAAGGCGGCGCGCTCCTCCGCGGGCTGGGCTCTGGTGTTCATCGCCATTCTCTACACCACTGCTCCGACCGTTGGCGCCATGGCCCGTCTGAACCTGATGGAAACCTTCGGCACCACCGAGGCCACCGAGATGGTCTATGAAGAACGGCCGCAGTGGGTGAAGAACTGGGAGCAGACCGGACTCATCGAGTTCACGGACAAGGACAACAGCGGCACCATCAACTACAGCTCCAACCCGGAAGAGAACGAGGTCACCGAGCTCAACCGTGACATCATCGTTCTGGCCAACCCCGAGATCGCCATGCTGCCCGACTGGGTAATCGCGATTGTGGCCGCTGGTGGTCTCGCCGCCGCCCTGTCCACAGCAGCGGGTCTGTTGCTGGCCATCTCCTCGGCGGTCTCCCACGACCTGCTGAAAGGGGTGTTCAAGCCGGACATTTCCGAGAAGAGCGAGCTGATGGCGGGACGGATCTCAATGGCAGCGTCCATTGCCGTAGCCGGCTACCTGGGCTTCAATCCACCCGGCTTCGCCGCGGGGACAGTGGCACTGGCCTTCGGGCTTGCAGCGGCCAGTCTGTTCCCGGCGCTGATGTTCGGCATCTTCTACAAGAAGATGAACAAGGAAGGCGCCATCGCCGGCATGCTGGCGGGCCTGACCGTGAACCTGCTCTACGTGTTCCAGCACAAGGGCATCATGTTCGTCGCCAGCACTTCCTTCCTGGGAGACCTGGATCCGAACTGGTTCTTCGGTATCTCGCCCAACGCCTTCGGTGCGGTTGGTGCCATCGTCAACTTCATCGTCGCCATGGTCGTGTGCAAGATGACTCCCGAACCTCCGGAGAACATCCAGCACATCGTGGACGACGTGCGGGTACCGGTGGGCTCCTCGCTCGCCTCAGGCGGGCACTGAGCCCTGAGGGTTCAATCCCCGGACAGTGCTGCTTCGGCAGCACTGTCCGTTTTCAGCTACCCTAGATGGAGCTGCCGCGAGAGCACCCTTCTGTAACAGAGTGCTCTCCCGGCAATTCCCTTTCCCGAATCAGAGGCCCTGCATGTTCCGCAATTTCCATTTCATTGTCGCGCTTCTGGTTGCTCCGGCACTGGCCATTCTGGCCTGGTACGCCGCGGACACCGCCCTGGGCGAACGCAAGGAGCCGGCAAAGGAGGGGCTCGGTTACGAGCTGATCGGTGACTCGAACTGCCGCTATGAGAGCGGCACCTGCACCATGACCAACGGCAACTTTAAGCTGGATATCCAGGTGGACCGGGCCGACGGCGAGAACCAGCTGGCGGTGCGACTGGAATCCGCCCATCCGCTGGACGCGATGAGCATGGGCTGGGTAAACCCCGGCGCGGAGAAAACGGAACAGACCGCTCTGGAGCCGGCCAACGACAGACGCACCCGCTGGGAAGGCGTGATTCCGGGAGAAGCGAGCACCAAGGCCCGCATGCGCGTCCTGGCCCGGGCGGACGGCACCAGCTACTACGGCGAGGCCAAGACCGTCTTCATCGATTACGAAACCAGTTTCGGGGAGGACTTCCGGAAATGACCGAAACCCAGTCCCTGCCGCCAGAGCTGGCCTCCATCGCGGATTTCATCCGCCAGACACTGCCCTTCAACGCCCTGCCCGAAGGAGAGGTTGAGCGCATTGTCCATGAGATGGAGATCGGCTATTTCCGCAACGGGCATGTGTTCAACGAGAACACCCGGGATCAGGGACTGCGTATTCTGCGAAGTGGTGCCGTCGAGATCCGCAGCCAGGACGGCGAGCTGCTCGACCGTCTGGCCGAGGGCGAGAGCTTCGCCCTGAGCGGGCTTCTCCAGCAGGAACCCGGTGTGCGGGCGGTCCTGATCGAGGACAGCCTGATCTACTTCCTGCCGCAGAAAGCCTACCAGGACCTGCGCGGGCGCTTCCGGGACTTCGACCGTTTCTTCCATGGCCAGCGCAGCCGGCGCCTGTTCCGGGCCACCCGCAGCATGGTGTCACCGGATGGCATGCTCACGCCGGTAACCAGCCTGATGGCCACCGATCTGGTCACCACCAGCGAGGAGACGCCCGTCTGCGAGCTGGCGGAGATGATGTCCAGCCGCCGGGTTTCCTCGGCACTGGTGCTCAACGACGGCAAGCTGAGCGGCATCGTCACCGACCGCGACCTCCGCAGCCGGGTACTGGCGGCGCGCCGTTCGCCGGACACCCCGGTTTCCGAAATCATGACGGCGGACCCGGTGAGCCTCGAGCGTAAGGCGACCCTGTTTGACGCCACCCTGCTGATGACCCGCCACCGCATGCACCACCTTCCGGTGCTTGAGGACCGCAGGCCTGTAGGCATCCTCACCACCTCGGACCTGATCACAGCCCGCCAGGACGACCCGGTCTACATCGTCCAGCGCCTGTCACGCCAGGAATCGGTCGCCACCATGCAGACGGTGCTTCGCGACATTCCCCAGTTCCTGCTGCGCTGGACGGATGCCGGGGTACCGGCGGATCAGGTCAGCCACATCCTCACCGCCATCAGCGATACCGTAACCAACCGGCTGATCGAAATGGCCCTGGACGAACTGGGCCCGGCCCCGGTGCCCTTCGCCTGGCTGTGCTTCGGCTCCCAGGCGCGGGCGGAGCAGCTGCTCAACGCCGACCAGGATAACGGCCTGGTGATCGCGGACGAGGCCACCGACGAGGACGTGGCCTGGTTCGAGAAGCTGGCCACCAGGGTCAGCGACTGGCTCAATGAGTGCGGCTATGTCTACTGCAATGGCAACGTCATGGCCACCAATCCCTTCTGGCGGCGCCGGCTCACGGGCTGGTACGAGGCCGTGGACAACTGGGTCACCAGTTTCAGCCCACACCATGTGATGGAGATCAGCATCGCCTTCGATCTCCGCACCGTCCACGGCGACGCCTCTCTTACCAGCCGGGTCCAGTCCCACATGCTGGAACGGGTCCGGGCCAACTCCATCTTCCAGGCCGCCCTGGCGGAGAACGTGCTGGAAGGCAGCCCGCCCATCGGCATCTTCCGGCGCTTCGTGGTGGAGCGCAACGGTGATCACAAGGATACCCTGAACCTGAAGAAGCGTGGTCTGCTGCCGATCATCGAAATTGTGCGGCTGCACGCCCTGGCATCCGGGGTTGACCGCATCAACACGCTGGAACGGTTGGACGAGCTGGCCCGCGGCAAGCACATGACCCGGTATGACGCACGCAACCTGCAGGACGCCCTGCGCTTTCTGATGCAGGTGCGGCTCCAGGTACAGGCGGACCAGATCCGTGAGGGCGAGGAGCTGAGCAACTACTGCAACCCACGCAACCTGCCCAAACTGGCCCGCGAACAGCTGCGTGACGCCTTCCAGCTGGTGGACAGCGCCCAGAAGTCGGTGCGCCTGGCCTACCGCCAGGGGATGCGCTGATGTGGCTGACCCGCGCCCGCCGGGAGCGGGCACGGCGCCGCTATGCCCGCCACCCCTTCCCGGACCCGACGCTGCAGCGCCTCCTGGCAAGCCCCTGGCCGGACACCAACGCCCTCTGGGATGAGGTGGACTGGCTGGCCATCGACCTGGAAACCACCGGCCTCGACCCGAAGACCGGCTACATCATCAGCTTCGGCTGGGTGGCGGTGGACCGCGGCCGGATCCGGCTGGACACGGCCCGGCACCTGCTGATCGACAGCCGCAACCTGGTGGGCGACAGCGCCACCATCCATCACATCCGGGACACGGACCGCAGCGAAGGCGTGGATCTGCCCTCCGCATTACGCATGCTGGCAAGGGCGATGACCGACCGCCTCCCGGTCATGCACCATGCACCTCTGGACACAGGGTTTCTGCGCGCCGCCTACCGGGAACAGTTCGGCATGGACTGGTTCCAGCCCACGGCGGACACACTGGTGCTGGAGAAAAAACGCCTGTTCCAGCGCGAGCAGACAATGCCGGGGAATGTCCTGCGCCTGAACCGGTGCCGCGAGCGTTACGGCCTGCCGGAAACCAATGCGCACAATGCGTTGGAGGATGCCCTGGCGTGCGGGGAACTCTTCATGGCCTGGGCCCGCCACTTCGGCGGTGACGGCCCCAGGGTCAAGGACTGCCTCAGCCGGGTCTGACCCTACTTCAGCACCATGATGGCATCCATCTCCACCTGCGCGCCCTTGGGCAGTGCCGCCACGCCAATGGCGGCGCGCGCGGGATAGGGCTCGGTGAAGACGGTGGTCATGATCTCGTTGACGATGGCGAAGTTGCCCATGTCGGTGAGGTAGATATTGAGCTTGACCAGATCCTGGATGTTGCCCCCGGAGGCCTCACAGACGGCCTTCAGGTTCTCGAAGACCCGCTTGACCTGTTCCTCAAAGCCGCCGGGCACCAGGTCCATGGTCCGCGGATCCAGCGGGATCTGGCCGGAGAGATAGACCGTATCCCCCGCCTTCACAGCCTGGGAATAGGGGCCAATGGCTTCGGGGGCGGTATCCGTCTGGATAATGGACTTGTTCGTCATGGGTTGCGGCGTTCCTGTCGTCTGTAGCGGAAAAACACGATGCTCGCCCGCTGGCGCGGCGCTGTCAACGGCGTACCCGGGTAACGGATTTGACCGTGCGCAGGTTGCGGATGCGCCGCATGATCCGTGCCAGCTGGGTACGTCCGCGCACATGCAGGGTCATGACGACGACACTGTGGCGGGCGTCGTACTCGTCCACGTTGATCCCCTCGAGGTTGGCTTCCGCCAGGGCCACGGTATTGGCCAGCTCGGCAATCAGCCCCCGCTTCCGCGCCGTCTCCACACGCAGCTCAACCGAGAAGTCATCGGTGATGTCCTTGGCCCAGCTCAGATAGATCAGCTGGGGTGAGTCCGCGTCCAGATGGCGCACGCTCTCGCAGCGCTCGGAGTGGATCACCATGCCGCTGCCGGAACTCATGCGGCCCACGATGGGGTCCCCCGGAATGGGCTGGCAGCAGTCCGCGAACTGGATGACCGAGCCCTCGCTGCCGGCAATGGTCATGGTCTGCCCGGCGCGGGTATCCTCCAGCGCCGGCGCGGCGTCGCTGTCCTGTCCGGTATCCGGTGCCAGCTGCCGGGCGACGATGTAGGCCATGCGGTTGCCCAGCCCGATGTCCGCCAGCAACCGGTCGAAGCTATCCACCTGGTTGTGCTCCAGAACCCGCTGGACGCGCGCGTCACCGAGCTCATCCAGGCGTGACCCGAGGCTGTTCAGAGAGCGGCTGAGCAGCTGCCTGCCAAGCTCCACGGACTCGCGCCGCTGCTGGGTCTTGAGGGCGTGGCGGATGCTCGAACGCGCCTTGCCGGTCACCACGTAGTTGAGCCAGACCGGGCTCGGCCGGGCGCCGGGCGCGGTGATCACCTCCACCGTCTGGCCGCTATGCAGCGGCTGACTGAGTGACGCCAGCTGACGGTCCACACGACAGGCGACGCAGGCGTTGCCGATGTCCGTATGGATGGCATAGGCGAAATCCACGGGCGTGGCCCCGCGCGGCAGCTCCATGATCCGGCCCTTGGGCGTGAACACGTAGATCTCGTCCGGGAACAGATCCACCTTCACGTGCTCGATGAACTCCAGCGAGTCGTCCGCCCGCTCACGCATCTCCATCAGCCCTTCCAGCCAGCGGTCGACCCGCCTCTGGTTGACCTCGCCCACCTCGGAATCGTGCTTGTACATCCAGTGCGCCGCGATGCCGTGGTTGGCCACGCTTTCCATCTCCTCGGTGCGGATCTGGATCTCGATATTCACGTGTTTGCCGAACAGGGTAGTGTGCAGGGACTGGTAGCCGTTGGCCTTGGGCATCGCGATGTAGTCCTTGAAGCGCCCCGGCAGTGGCTTGTAGAGGCTGTGTACCGCGCCCAGGATGCGGTAGCAGTCGTCCACAGAGTCGGTGATGATCCGGAAGGCGTAGACGTCCATGATCTCGCCAAAGGATTTGTGCTTGAACTTCATCTTGTTGTAGATGGAGTTCAGGTGTTTCTCGCGCCCCAGGATACGCCCGGGCAGTTCGCGCTCACGCAGCTTGTCCTCGAGTCCGGCGCGGATCTCGTTGATGATCTCGTGATGGTCGCCCCGCAGCTTGCGCACCGCCTTGGCGATGTACTGTGAGCGCATCGGGTACATGGCGGCAAAGCCCAGATCCTCCAGCTCCACGCACAGGCTGTGCATACCCAGGCGGTGGGCGATGGGCGCATAGATGTCGAGGGTTTCGGTGGCGATCCGGCGGCGTTTCTCGGGGTTGAGCGGCCCCAGGGTGCGCATGTTGTGCAGCCGGTCCGCCAGCTTGACCAGGATCACGCGGATATCGCGTGCCATGGCCAAGGTCATCTTCTGGAAATTCTCGGCCTGAGCCTCGGCGCGGGAGCGGAATTCGATCTGGGTGAGCTTGCTGACGCCATCCACCAGTTCGGCCACTGGTGCCCCGAACTGCTCGATCAGGGCATCCTTGGGAATGCCGGTATCCTCGATCACGTCATGCAGCATGGCCGCCATCAGGCTCTGGTGATCGAGGTTGAGCTGGGCGAGGATGTTGGCCACCGCCAGCGGGTGGCTGATGTAGCGCTCACCACTGCGGCGATACTGCCCCTCATGGGCCTGTTCCGCATAGAAATAGGCCCTCCGTACCTGGTTGACCTTCTGGTCATCCAGGTAGTTTCCGAGGCGTTCCGCCAGAGACTCGATCGTCGACATCGGCTGTTCAGGATGCTCCGCAAGGTGGTGTTAAGCCGGCTTCCTCCCTGCCCTGCTGCAAGTTTCCGAATTCCCTCTTCCCAGATTATAGCGTGTACAGGCATAAAAAAACCGGGTCGGGCCCGGTTTTTACAGGATCACGGCCGGCTGGTTTCAGCCTGCGGCTTCGCCTTCCTCGCCGGATGCGGCCTCGGTGCTGCGTGAGGGCGACTCCGCGGATTCCGCCTGCATTGCCCGCTCATCGGCTTCGACGCTCTCGAAGCTGATCTTGCCTGCGGCAATCTCGCGCAGTGCCAGAACCGTGGGCTTGTCGTTCTCCGGCGGAACCTTGGGCTCACTGCCATAGGTGGCCAGCTGGCGGGCCCGCCTGGTGGAGAGCATGACAAGCTGGAAGCGGTTGTCGACGTGGTCGAGACAGTCCTCAACGGTGACGCGTGCCATGGAGTACCTCTGTTCGTGTTTGGGTCACTGCGGATCGCACAGTGTAACCCAGTGATCGGTTTCTGGCCATCACTGATCGGCCAGGGAGAGGGCCCTCAGCAGGGTCTCATGACGCTGGCTCTGACGGCTCAGGCACTGGCGCTGGGCGCGGAAGACCACCAGCAGTTCATCCAGGGCCCGTTCAAAGTCGTCATTGACCACCAAGTAATCGTATTCGGCCACATGCCGGCACTCCTCAGCGGCCTCGCGCAGCCGGCGCTCGATCACCTCGTCACTGTCCTGGCCGCGCCCCTGGAGCCGCTCGCGCAGCGCTTCCGGCGAGGGCGGCACAATGAACACGGAGACAGCGTGCGGGCGCAGTCGCCGGATCTGCTGCGCGCCCTGCCAGTCGATCTCCAGGATCACGTCCAGGCCGGCGGCAAGCTGCTCATCCACCCAGTCCCCGGAGGTGCCGTAGTAGTTGTCGAACACCTGCGCGTGCTCCAGGAAGGTGCCCGCTTCCATGAGCGACAGGAACTCCTGCTCGGTGACGAAGTGATAGTTGACGCCATCCTGCTCGCCCGGGCGCGCCGGCCGTGTGGTGTGCGACACCGAAACGGTCAGTGCCGGGTCGCGCTCCAGCGCCTGGGATACCAGGCTGGTCTTGCCCGCCCCGGAAGGCGCCGACACCACAAATAGCGTGCCCAGGTAAGGCTGCTCGCTCATGATCGGATTACTCCACGTTCTGTACTTGTTCGCGCGTCTGTTCAATCAGCACCTTGATCTCCACCGCCACACGGGTCAGTTCCGCCGCCGTGGACTTGCTGCTGAGGGTGTTGGCCTCCCGGTTGAGTTCCTGCATCAGGAAATCCAGGCGCCGACCCACCGGACCGGTCTGTTCCAGCGCTGCCCGGACTTCCGCAACATGGGCATCAAGCCGGTCCAGCTCCTCGGATACGTCCGCTTTCTGGGCCAGGATTGCCAGTTCCTGCGCCAGGCGCTCATCCGCCGGTTCAGCTCCAAGCTCCGCCAGACGCTCCACCAACCGCTGGCGCTGCTGCTCTCGCCATTCCGGCATGCTCCGACGCAGTTCCGCCACGTACGCCTCAATGGCACCCAGCCGTTCCTCCAGCAGGGGCACCAGGCGCTCACCTTCCCGGCGGCGCTGCTCATCCACGTCATCAAGGGTAAGCTCAAGCAGCTCGTCCGCGGCTGCCACAACGGCTTCCTCCGGCAATTCGCCACCGGCGAGCACGCCCGGCCACCGCAGGACATCCAGTGGTGAGACCGGTGCCGTGTCCCCGATCTCCTGCTCCACCCGGACCATGGCCTGGCGCAGGCGGCGCAGCGCCACCGGGTCCGGCTCCTCACCGGACGCCCGCTCAGCCTCCTCCAGCCGGAACTGGAGTTCCACCCGCCCCCGTGAGAGACGCCGGCCAAGGCGTTCCCGGTACGCCATCTCCCGGTGACGCAGCGGTTCCGGCAGACGCAGGGATGGATCCAGATAGCGGTGATTCACGGTGCGGCATTCGCACGTCAGCGTGCCCCACGCCGCCTGGCTCCGGCGGCGCGCGAACGCCGTCATGCTGTTCAGTGTGGCCATGGCCACTCCCGTTGCGCTCGAGCATGAACCGCGCAGTATATCACCGCTGGCAAGCGCACGCCCGTACCCCGGCTGGCATGCTAGACTCTGCGCCCTGACCATCCATCAACCCTGAGGAGCGAGCATGCGCCCGAGTGGCCGAAACCCCGATCAACTGCGCGATATCCGCCTGACCCGCCACTACACCAAGCACGCCGAGGGGGCCGTCCTGACCGAGTTCGGTGACACCCGCGTGATCTGTACCGCCAGTGTGGAGAACAAAGTGCCCCCCTTCCTCAAAGGCCAGGGCCAGGGCTGGGTAACCGCCGAGTACGGCATGCTGCCCCGTTCCACCGGCGACCGCATGGGCCGTGAGGCCAGCCGCGGCAAGCAGGGCGGGCGCACCATCGAGATCCAGCGCCTGATCGGACGCTCACTGCGCGCGGCCGTGGACCTGGAAGCGCTGGGCGAGCACAGCATCGTGATTGACTGCGACGTTATCCAGGCCGATGGCGGCACCCGTACCGCGGCGATCACCGGCGGCTGTGTGGCCCTGGTGGATGCCCTCAACACCCTGGTCGCCAACGGCCGGTTGAGCCGCAGCCCGCTCAAGCAGATGGTCGGCGCCATTTCGGTGGGCGTCTATGACGGCACGCCCGTTCTGGACCTGGACTATCCGGAGGATTCCTCGGCGGAGACCGACATGAACGTGATCATGACGGACAGGGGCGGCTTCATCGAGATCCAGGGTACGGCGGAAGGCGAGTCGTTCGAGCAGCAGGAGCTGGATGCCATGCTGGGTCTGGCACGCAAGGGCATCAACGAGCTGTTCGAGGCCCAGAAGGCCGCGCTTGCCGGGTAATCACTCCGGCGAGATGCGGTAATCCATCACCACGGGCGCGTGGTCGGAGAACCCCGCGTCCGTGTCGATCCAGCCATCCTCAAGCGCATCGTGCAGGCCCGGTGTCAGCATCTGGTAGTCCGTCCGCCAGCCGGCGGCCCGACGCCAGTTGCGCGCCCACTCCGGCCACCAGGAGGCTGCCCTGTCATCCGCCTCCAGTGAGCGGAAAGCATCCAGGTAGCCCTGCTGGTTGAACAGCTCGTCCATCCAGGCCCGTTCATGGGGCAGGAATCCGGAAACAGGCTGGCGGTGGAAGAAGGAGTCGGCGTCCTCGTCCCGGTGGGCGGTGCGCAGATTGGCGCAGATGATGTACTGGCGCCGCTTCCGGGCGGTCTTGCCGGTATGGGTCAGGAAGGCCTCCATGAAGGCGTCGCGGGCCTGCTCCCCACCGGCCTCGTCGGCCGCCGGCGCCAGCACGGACGCCACACTCAGTTTCTGGAAGTCCGCCTGCAGATAACGGCCCTCCATATCCCCGGGCCCGTAGTTGAAGCCGTAGATGATGGCCTTGGGGAAATGCCGGGTGTAGAACCCCACACCGCCGCTTTCCGGATTCTCCGCATCCACGAACCAGGCCTGATAGCCCTCGGGGGTCAGCGCCGGATCATCCTCGATCTCCGCGACCCGCACCCGGTGATCCTGAACCGCCACCACGTCCGCATCCTGCTCCGCGAGCCACTCGAAAAACCCCTTGCTGATTGCCTCGCGCAATCCGTTGACACTGACTGTAACGACCCGCATAAATGATTCCAGTATCGATTTGTGTGTATCATACCCATGCTTGCCAATGGACAAAATACGCTGACCCCGAAGGCCCCTATGATCGAAACCTATCAGAGAGAGTTCATCGAGTTCGCCATTGCCCGCAAAGTGCTCCGCTTCGGGGAGTTCGAACTGAAATCCGGCCGCACCAGCCCGTATTTCTTCAATACGGGCCTTTTCCAGCGCGGCAGCGATCTGGCCCGGCTCGGCCAGGCCTATGCCCAGGCGCTGACACGCAGCGACCTGGAGTGCGACATGGTCTTCGGCCCGGCCTACAAGGGCATTCCCCTGGCCACCGCCACCGCCTCGGCACTGGCCACCCACCATCGCCTGGACCTGCCCTGGGCCTTCAACCGCAAGGAAGACAAGGCCCACGGCGAGGGCGGCGACATCGTGGGCGCCCCGCTGGAAGGCCGGGTCCTGATCGTGGACGACGTGATCACCGCCGGCACCGCCGTGCGTGAATCCATCGAGCGCATCCAGGCCGCAGGCGCAACACCGGCCGGCGTCCTGGTGGCTCTGGACCGCCAGGAAAAGGGCCAGGCGGAACGCTCCGCCATCCAGGAGGTGGAGGCGGAATTCGACATACCGGTGGTGAGCATCATCAGCCTCGACCAGATCCTGGAGTACCTGCGCGAACTGCCGGACATGTCGGACTATGCTGAAGAAGTAGCCCGCTACCGGGACACCTACGGCGTGGCGTGAGCACGCGGACTGGAGAGAACCCCCGATGTACCGATGGTTACTGACTGCACTGTGCCTGACCCTGACCGCGCCCGTCTTCGGCGAGATGTACCGGTATGAGACCGACGAGGGCAGGACGGTCATGAGCAACACACTGCCCCGGGAAGCGCTCAAACAGGGTTATGAAGTGCTCAACAAAAGTGGCCGCGTCATCGAGAAGGTCCCGCCACCGCCGACCGAGGAAGAGCTGGCCGAACGCCGTCGGGAACGCGAACGCCAGGAACGGCTCGAAAAGGAACGCGAGGAACAGAAAAAAGAGGACCGGCGGCTGCTGCGCCAGTACAGCTCACCGGATGACGCGGTGCGCGCCCTTCAGCGCAAGCTGCGCGAGCGCTTCGGAACCGTGCGCCTGAAGCTGGCCAACATAAAAAATATCGAAGGGCAGATCGCGAACCTCCAGAAACGTGCCGCCAACCAGGAACGTACCGGCCAGGAGGTTCCGGAATCACTGCGTGAGAAGATGGAAACCCAGCGCGCCGAAAAAACCGCTCTGCTGAACGAGATCCAGCAAGAGATCAGCAGGGCGGAACAGACCCGTGAGGACTACCGGGACAAGATCAAACGCCTTGAGAAGCTGACCGGGAAGAAGCGCAGTTTACCCCTGACCATCCCGGAGGAAGAGACGGCCCGCGAGGAACTGGCCACGATGGGCGACTGACATTCCATAAAAAAACGGGCAGCGGCTCGCGCCACTGCCCGTTCCATTTCAGCCCGAAGGCTGAGGCTTTACGCGGAAGCCTGACTCTCAGTCTGCTTCTTCGCGCCGCCGGTGCTCTTCTTGGCACCGCTGGACTGCTTGCTGGCGCTGGATGCGGACTTCTTCTGGGCGCCGGACTGGGCACTGCTGGCGCTCTTCTGCTCAGCCTGCTTCTCAGCCGGAGCTGCTTCCTTGTCGAAGCGGCCGATCAGGCTGTTGGCATAGTCGCCCAGACGCTGGTTCCACACGCGCAGGGTTTCGTACGCGGTATTGGCGTAGTCGTCGTGCTTGGCGCGCACGGACTTCACACTGTAGCTCTTGGCCTGCTGCTCAACCTTCTCGGCAAGTTCGAAGGGCCGCTCGGCCAGGGTCTTGTGCTGCTTCTCAACAGTGTTGATGCCCTTTTCGATCACGTCCTGTACCTGCTGCTGATAATCGCGGATCTTACTCATGATGAACCTCCTTTGAATGGATCATTCGGCGCGCCTGCGCCCATTGATTACTTCACCATGCACACTACGGGGAATAATTAGAATACACATACTAATGGTGTAAAAAAGCGGGTTGCAGTCGCCGGAAATAACCTCATAATGGCGTCCATGTTCGGATTCCGCCTGAGATTATACGCCCTGATCCCCGTCTTTCTGATTTCAGGGTGCGTGTCCAGCAGCGACGAGGACAACACCGTAACCCTGGGCTGGGAGGCACCGCTTACCCGCGTCGACGGCAGCAAGCTCTACCCCGGGGAAATCGAGGGGTACCGGGTCTATTACCGCCAATCGGGGGACCCCGACTTCGATGTCCAGGTGATTGAGCAAGCCGGCACCACTCAGTGGCAGCCCTCTCAGCTGCCCTCAGGGGAATACCAGTTCGCCGTCTCCACCCTGGACACCTCTGGACTGGAAAGCCCCCGTTCTGAAACACTCCGCGTTACCATACCCTGAAGCGACACCTCCATGATTGAGCTCAGCAAAGACCGCCCTGTCGTCCTAGTGGACGGCTCTTCCTATCTGTTCCGCGCCTTCCATGCCCTGCCGCCACTGACCACCTCCAACGGCCAGCCCACGGGTGCGGTCAAGGGCGTGATCAGCATGATCCGCCGGCTGCAGCAGGATTATCCCGGCTCCCCCATTGCCGTGGTCTTCGACCCCCGCGGCAAAACCTTCCGGCACGAGCTGTACGAGGACTACAAGGCCAACCGCCCGGAAATGCCCGAGGAGCTGGCCGGCCAGATCCAGCCCATCCACGCCATCATCCGCGCCATGGGCCTGCCGCTGCTGATCGAAGAGGGTATGGAGGCGGATGACGTCATCGGCACCCTGGCCAACGAGGCCACGGACAAGGGGGTGGACGTGATCATCTCCACCGGCGACAAGGACATGGCCCAGCTGGTCAGCGACCATGTCTCGCTGATCAACACCATGAATGAGACCACGATGGACCGGGAGGGCGTGATCGAGAAGTTCGGCGTGACCCCGGAGCAGATCGTGGACTACCTGGCACTGGTGGGCGATACCGTGGACAACATCCCCGGCGTAACCAAGTGCGGGCCCAAGACGGCCGTGAAGTGGCTCCAGCAGTACGACAACCTGGACAACCTCATGGCCCATGCGGATGAAGTGGGCGGCAAGATCGGCGAGAACCTGCGCGCGGCCCTTGACCAATTACCCCTGAGCCGGGATCTGGCCCGTATCCGCACGGAGCTGGACCTGGGCTACAGCGTGGAAGCGCTGGATCCTGAACCGGTGGACCGGGATCAACTGCTGGAGCAGTTCCGGGAGATGGAGTTCCGCGGCTGGATCCGGGAACTGGAAAACGGCGGCGGCGAGCAACCGCAATCCGACGCAGGCGAGAATCCGAACACCGCGAACACACCGGCGAGCACGGATTACCACACTGTCCTGGATCAGGAAGCGCTGGATGCCTGGCTGACCACGCTGCGCGATGCGCCGGCGTTCGCCTTCGACACGGAAACCACCAGCCTCAATTACATGGACGCGCGCATCGTGGGCGTTTCCTTTGCCGTCGAGTCCGGTACCGCCGCCTACGTACCCCTGGGGCACAGTTATCTGGGCGCACCGGATCAGCTGGAATGCGACGACGTACTGGAGCAGCTGCGCCCACTGCTGGAGGACCCGGCACGGGTCAAGATCGGCCAGAACCTCAAGTACGACATCAATGTGCTAGCCAACCACGCCATCACCCTGCGCGGCGGCATCGAAGACACCATGCTCCAGTCCTACGTGCTGAACTCATCGGGCTCGCGCCACGACATGGGCACCCTGGCCCAGCGTTACCTGGAGCGCGAGGTCACCAGCTTCGAAAGCATCGCCGGCAAGGGTGCCAAGCAGAAACGTTTCGACGAGATCGAGCTGGAAACCGCCGCCCACTATGCTGCCGAAGACGCGGACATCACCTTCCAGCTGCATGAGACGCTGCGCCCGCGCCTGAAGGACGACCCGTCCCTAGAGTCGGTCTACCACGACATCGAGCTGCCGCTGGTGCCGGTGCTGGCCCACATGGAATACCGCGGCACCCTGGTGGATGCCAACCTTCTGGCCACCCAGAGTGGCGAACTGGCCGAGCGCATGAAGGCCCTGGAGGAGCAGGCCTGGGAGCAGGCCGGCGAGGAGTTCAATCTGGGCTCGCCCCAGCAGCTGCAGAAGATCTTCTATGAGAAGCTGGGCATGCCGGTGCTCAAGAAGACGCCCAAGGGAGCGCCTTCCACGGCCGAGCCGGTGCTCCAGGAACTGGCGGTGGACTACGAACTGCCGCGCGTGATCCTGGAGCACCGCAGCCTGAGCAAGCTCAAGTCCACCTACACGGACCGGCTGCCGGAGGTGATCAACGCACGCACCGGGCGTATCCACACCTCCTACCACCAGGCGGTGACGGCCACCGGGCGGCTCTCGTCCTCGGACCCGAACCTTCAGAACATCCCCATCCGCACCGAGGAGGGCCGGCGCATCCGCCAGGCCTTCGTCGCGCCGGAGGGCTACCGGCTGATCGCGGCGGACTATTCCCAGATCGAGCTGCGCATCATGGCGCACCTGTCCGGCGACCGGGGGCTGCTGAACGCCTTCGCCCATGGTGAGGACATCCACAAGGCCACGGCCTCGGAAGTCTTCGGCGTGGCGCGTCAGGACGTGAGTGACTCCCAGCGCCGGGATGCCAAGGCCATCAACTTCGGGCTCATCTACGGCATGTCGGCCTGGGGGCTGGGGCGCCAGCTGGGCATTCCCCGGGATGAGGCCCAGGGCTACATCGACCGCTATTTCGAGCGTTACCCCGGCGTGCTCGAGTACATGGACCGCATCCGCAAGACGGCCCATGACCAGGGCTATGTGGAGACGCTGTTCGGCCGGCGCCTCTACCTGCCGGAGATCAACAGCCGCAACGGTCAGCTGCGCCAGGGCGCGGAGCGCACGGCCATCAACGCACCCATGCAGGGCACGGCAGCGGACATCATCAAGAAGGCGATGGTGATGGTCGAGAATCGCATCGCGGACTCCGGGTTTGATGCGCGCATGACGATGCAGGTGCACGACGAACTGATCGTGGAGGTCCGGGAGGACCAGGTGTCGCAGTTGGGGTCGTTGCTTGAGGAGCTGATGAGTGGGGCGGCCCAGCTTGAGGTGCCGTTGCTCGTTGAGGCGGGTGTAGGGAAGAACTGGGACGAGGCGCACTGATTCCCGTCAGGGTCTAGATCGATGCACCGCCACTGTAGGAGCCTGCTTGCAGGCGATTCCTGTCTTATCGCGAGCAAGCTCGCTCCTACATGGGAAACAAACCGGGAATCATTATGAAAACCACCTTGCAGCACGAGTGGCAGGCCTTCTGGCTCTGTCTGGGATTCATCAGCCGTATTCCGATGCCGGTGCGGATTGATTATTCGCAGCAGCTGATGAACCAGAGCAGTATGTACTTCCCGCTGGCGGGACTGGTTCTGGGAGCGCTCTGTGCTCTGGGGTACCAGGTGCTGGCGGCGTTCTTTCCGCTGGTGGTAAGTGTCATCGGGGTGGTGATTTTCCACCTCTGGCTGACCGGCGCCTTTCATGAGGATGGGCTGGCGGATGCGGTGGATGCGCTGGGCGGCGGGTTCACGGTGGAGAAACGTCTGACCATCATGAAGGACAGCCGCATCGGGACCTACGGGACGGTGGCGCTGGTCGGGGCGCTGGCACTGAAGGTGGCGCTGCTGGTGGAGCTCGCGCCCCTGCCAATCTGGGTGGTGTTGCTGGTCACGCCGGCGCTGGCGCGCGTGACGCCGTTGTTCCTGATGGCGCTGATGCCCTATGTGACGGACACGGATACGAGCAAGACCAAACCGGTCGCGGATACGTTCCCGTTGCCCCGGCTGACGGTGGCCACGGTGTTCAGCGTGCTGCTGGCCGGGGTGGCTGTCTGCTGGCTGCCGGGATTGATGATGGCTTTCGTGGTCGCCACGGCCCTGGTCGGGCTTCTATGGGGCTGGCAGCTGCACCGGGCGCTGGGAGGTTACACCGGGGATGCGCTCGGCGCGGCCATCGTGCTGACGGAACTGGTGCTGCTGGCCCTTCTCGTGGCGCTGTAATCAGGCCGCCTGTTCGCGCGCTTTCTTGATACGGTCGTACGCGTTGGCGATTTCCTGGGTCTTTTCTTCGGCCATCTCGCGCATGCTATCGGGCATGCCGCGCCCGGCCAGCTTGTCCGGGTGGTTCTCGCTCATCAGCTTGCGATAGGCCTTCTTGAGTTCGGCATCGCTCACCTCCGGGGAAACCCCCAGCACCTTGTAGGCATCCTCCAGGGACTGCTGCTGTTCCGCGGCACCGCCGGCGGCGCCACCGCGCAGCATGGCCTCGAGCTGTTCCACCTGGCTTTCCGACAGTCCCAGCCCACGGGCCACGCGCACCAGCATGTCATGCTCGTTCTCGTGCACTTCCCCGTCCGCGGCAACGGCGGCGACCTGCACCTGCAGGAACATCTGCAGCAGGCCGGACTGGCCACCGCTGCGGCGCAGGAATTCACGCAGCTCGGCATCCAGATCGAAGTCATCGGCCTTACCGCGGTTGAAGGCGGCCTTGGCGGCTTCGCGCTGGCTTTCATTCAGATGGAAGCGCTCAAACAGGGCCTCGGCCACCTGGATCTCGTCCTGGGTGACAACACCATCGGCCTTGCAGACGGCCCCCATCACCGCGAAAACGGATTCCATGAAGCGCGACTGGACCTCACGTACGCGCCGGTACAGCTTCATGCGCCCCCAGTACACCAGGCCGCCACCAATGAGGGCACCGATGAGGGCACCGGGCAGGCCGAAGGCCGAGCCAATCAGGCCGCCAATCAGTATCGCAAGGAACATTCAGTCCATCTCCGTCGTTCGCTGGCAGAATCTCCGCCATGGTAAAGGAATGGCCGACCGGGGGACAGGCGGATAACAGGACCGACATGCCTGGCCCCGGCCTCTGCGCTTGTATAGGCTGATGCGGAAAGGAACCTACAGGAGGGACAATCCATGAGCCGCAACCCCATTCCATGGACGCCCGCGGACATTCCGGATCTCACGGACCGCACGGTGCTGATTACCGGTGCCAACAGTGGGCTCGGACTGGAATCCACGCGCAGGCTGGCCCAACGGGGCGCCCACGTCATCATGGCATGCCGCAACCGGGAGAAGGGGCAGTCAGCCATGGACCACATCCGGGCCCGTGCCCCGGATGTCGACCTCAACCTGATGCAGCTGGACCTGTCAGACCTGTCTTCGATACGGGACTTTGCCCAGCGCATCAACGACCACTACCCGAAGCTGGACATACTGCTCAACAACGCCGGCGTCATGGCGCCGCCCCTGCAGTACACCCGGGATGGCTTCGAGATGCAGTTCGGCACCAATCACCTGGGCCACTTCGCCCTCACCGGCCTTCTCATGGATCGACTGCGGGCGGCGGAGCGCGCTCGCGTGGTGACCGTCAGCAGCCTGGCCCACCGCATTGGCAGCCTCGATTTCGAGAACCTGGATGCCAGCAGGGGCTACCAGCGCTGGCGGTTCTACGGCCAGAGCAAGCTGGCCAACCTGATGTTCGCCCTGGAGTTTGACCGGCGGCTGCGCAGCGCCCGGGACACCATCCAGTCAATCGCTGTACACCCGGGCTACTCAGCGACCAACCTGCAGCGCACCATTCCCGGGCACAGCCTGTTCAACGCGGTGACCGCGCAGTCCCAGGAGAAGGGGGCCTACCCCAGCGTGTTCGCGGCCACCTCACCCCAGGCGGAGCCTGGCCAGTACTATGGCCCCCATGGTTTCCAGGAGCTCTGGGGCATGCCAGCGGAAGCCAATATAAGGCGACTGGCCCGCAACCAGGAAGTCGCCCACAAGCTCTGGTCCGTCTCCGAGGACCTGACCGGTGTCCGCTACGCCGACCTGGAGCGCTGAGCCGTCAGACAAACAGCAACACAAGGAGGGCCACCACCGCGCTCGCGAGGACCAGTGACATGCCCTGCCAGAAGCGCACCGGGTCCCTCTCCACAAGAGGCAGCGGGGCCTGGCTGTAGGCCTCGCGGCCGGGGTGGCGCAGGTTGAAGGTGAATTCCGAAAGGGCCTCGTAGCGCCTGTAGGGATCCGGGTGCAGTGCCTTTCGCAGCACTCCATCCAGCCAGACCGGTAGCTCCGGGTTATAGAGGCGCACCGACTGGTAACGCAGCCGGTGCATGGCAGAACGGCTCCGGGCCTTCGCCACCTCCGTACCGTAGGGCAGCTGGCCGGTCAGCATCTGGTAGGTGATCACCCCCAGGGAATAGATGTCCGAGCGCATCGTACCCTCACCCTCCAGGAAATACTCCGGCGCGGAATAGGCGGCAGTGCCCAGTGGGCCCTCATCGACGGTCACCGGAACCATTTCCAGGACGCCCGGGACCCGGGTCGAGCCGAAATCGATCAGCTTGGCGGTGCCCTCCTGGTCGATCATGACATTGGCCGGGCGCAGATCCCGATGCACCATCTCCAGGCGATGGAAGGCCTGCAGCCCTCTGGCGACCTGTTCCACGATGTCCCGTACGGCCTCGAGTGTCGGCTGCGGGTTGTCGGTCATCCACTGGGCCAGGGTGCGCCCCTCAATGAATTCCATGACGGTGTAGAGATAGTGCCGTTCCTGCTGCGGCGCACGGGCGCCGGCCACATGCGCATGATTGATGCGCTGGGCAATCCACTCCTCCATCAGGAAGTGTTCCACCTGCCCCGGATCATCGCGCATCTCCGTGGCCAGTGTCTTGAGTGCGACCCGTTCGCCGGTCCTTTCCACCACCGCCAGATAGACATGGCTGCGGGCGCTGGCATGGAGCTGGCGCTGCAGGCGATAGCCCTCGAATATCACGGGCGGGTCCAGCACCGGGGGAAACGGCAGTCCGATCAGGTTCTGTACGGCCTCCGCGGGCTGCGCCTGTTCCGGCACCGAATCAATGCGCACCACCTGCACGGTCAGATTGTCATCACTGCCCTCGTCGTAGGCCTGATCGACGATCTGGCAGGCCACCCCATCAAGGTCGCCCCCACCTCCGGCGATCATCCGCGCCATGGCGGCGGGCCTCAGGAATTCATGCACGCCATCGGTCGTGAGCACAAAGACATCACCGGGCTCGATGCGTACACGCTGGTAATCGATCTCCACTCGCTCATCCCCACCCATGGCCCGTGCCAGGTGGCTCTCCTCCGGGGAGACCCGGATGCGGTGATCCTCGGTGAGCTGCTCGAGCGCGCTGCCCTGGAGCCGGTAGATGCGGCTGTCACCGACATGAAAGAGGTGGGCGGAAGTGCCCTTCAGTACCAGGGCACTGAGGGTACAGACGTAGCCGCGATCCATGTCGTAGCGGTACTGGCTGCGGCGGGTCTGGGCGTGAAGCCAGGAGTTGGTGGCGGCAATCACCCGCTGGGCGGCGTTACTGACGGACCAGGCCTCGGGCGTGGCGTAATAGTCCTCGAAAAACCCGGTAACTGCTGCCTGGCTGGCCACCTGGCTGACATCACTGCTGCCGATGCCGTCCGCCAGGGCCACAGCGATCCCCTTGGTCTCCAGTTCCGACCCCTGTGGCCGGCATGCACCGTAAAAATCCTGATTAACGCCTTTGTGCCCCTTTCTGGAACACTGGCCAATGGAGACCGTCAGCCTGGATGCCATGAATGCGGAGCCGCCCTGCCTTGCCGGGTGAATGACCCGGCAGTATATGCAAGTGCGATACCAGCGTTCAGGACGTCTCCAGCCAGCAGCGGTAGAACCAGGCCATCACACCGCCTTCCGAACGCCCGCGTTCGATCTCCTCACGATACTTGGCGACATCCTCACCGGCCGCTGCACGCTCCTGCAGCTGCTGCTGGAGACGCTGGTATTCACCGTCCGTCAGCGGTGGATGTTCCGAGGGCTTCATGTTGACGTAGGCCGCAGGCCCACCACCCAGACTGCACATGAGGTTACTGCCTGGATTGTTCCCAACCTCCTGCTCCTCGGCACCGGTGTCGGTCGCGGGCTCCGCGTCAGAAGCGGATGCAGTCTCAGTCTCCGGCTCCGGCTCCGGCTCCGGCTCGGATGAAGGCTCAGGTGCCGACTCAGGCTCGGGTTCAGGCTGCGGTTCCGGTTCAGGATCGGACGCAGGCTCGGGCTCAGGTGCTGGCTCCGGGTCTGTTGAGGCGTCAGCCATCTGCTCATCATCCGCTGCTCCAGACGCCCCGGCCTCCGTGCTTACGGCTTCCTCTTCGGAAGCGGCTGCCGTCGCCTCTGTCGCGGTGTCCGTATCAGCCCCGGAGGTGGTGCTCTGGCTCTCCTCTGCTGCGGCATCGTCCTGACGATCCGGCTCCGCGGATTCCGATGCCTGCGCAGTCTCCGCCGTGTCCCGCGCTTCCATCTCCTGGGATCCGGTGGTGCGCTCGTCGGAATCCCATTGCCAGTAACCACCAGCGCAGCCCGTCAGGGCCAGCGACGCAATGACCAGTACCACCGTGTGTTTCATGTAAAGCCCCGTCGTATCGGATTATTGTTGGAGGTGACGCGCTATTGATGCATGCAGTAAAGCTCAGTTCTAACACGGACGCCAACAAGCCGGCGTGTCAGTGCGCACAGTTCAAGGCAACCGGCATGGGTTCCGGGGGTTGTTCCAGGCATTACAGGACGCACAGCGCCCTGTCAGACGTTAATTCCCCCTTACCGTCCACAACCGGTCCGCCACCCCGCACAGCGCATGGTACCGCTTCTCCTCCCCGGATTAACCGGGCGCCTGTCCATTACCGCTGCCTGAATGGATTGTATTTTGGACAGCTGACTGCCCCCGGTAGCGTACAAGTCAAACAATGAAAAACAGGAAGACCTGAGGTGAAACAGAGCTCAAACCCAACTCCCGTCATGGAGGAAGCGAGTCATGAAACGCACCCTCAATATCGCAATCATCGGCATCAGCCTGTCGCTCGCCACACCAGTAGCTGTTTCGCAGACCAGTGGTGACCGTGAGATCCGCCCGTACCTGGGTGGCGGCATCGGTTACTACCGGCTGGACGATGAGGATTTTCTGAACGAGAACGACCGCCTCAAGGATGACCACAGTGCCTGGCGGGCCTTTGGCGGTGTCGAATTCGGCCGGATCTTCAGCCTCCAGGCCGGGCACATCGACTTCGGCGAAACCAGCGACGGCAACGCTGACATGGAGGCGGACGGCCAGACCATCTCCGGCATGGTGGCATTGCCGCTGACCGATACATTCGCGCCCTATGCGAAAGTGGGCAACCTCTCCTGGGACCGTGAACGCAGTCTGGGCCCAATCACCAGCAGTGACAGTGGCGATGATCCCTTCTATGGCGCCGGCGTCCGCCTCACCCTGACCGAGCATACGGACCTGCGCCTGCAGTATGAGCGCTTCACCCTTGAGGATACGGATCTGGACATGGCCTCCGCGGCTGTCCAGTACAACTTCTGATCACCACAGCGTCATAGGACGCTGTGGCGGGGCGGCCTCACAGCGAGGGCGCCCCCTCTCCCCTGAACCGGCCGTCCAGCCAGTCCACCACCTCACGCGCAGCAGGATGCTCCCAGCCGGCGTAGATGGCACGCAGATGCTGCTTCTGCACACTGCCCATTGCCAGCCCCGCGTCCTGGAGTGCCGGAAGATCCGCAAACATCTGCGCAGCCAGGGATTCCCCGAGTACCTCGACCATCGCCGTGAGCGAGGATTCCATGTACTGGTAGGCCTCACCCTGGCGATAGCTGTCCGCCAGCGTAAGCGCGGGAATGCAGGCAAGCGTGGGCTGCAAGGCGGGGTTGATGGCGTGAGCGGAACACAGTGGGCCCATCGCGGCCGGGCGGCCGGTAAAGCCCCGCAGGTGCAGGTGATCAACCATGCTGGCGCTGTCGTTCACCGGGTAGTTATCCCACAGGAAGGGGCGGCGCTGGAGCTGTTCCGTCACCCGTTCCAGATGCCCCGGGGACCACTGGCGGGCGCAGATCTCCTCACCCGCCCAGAATACCTCGATGCGGTCATCGAGGGAGGCGCCCAGCGTCTCCAGGTAGCCTTCAGGACGGGTGCCGAAGAGCGCATCCAGCATGGGATCGTCGGAGTAGTAGCTGGGGCAGACAATGATCCGTTCGGCGGCGGAATGCTCACGCACCCAGTGCACCAGCTCCACCTGGCGCGCGGCCAGATCCGGCAGCTCCGCCAGGGCATCGTCAAACTGGATCACCAGATCCTGGACCCCGATCCCATCGAGGGTCTTCAGACGGTGGAGCAGGGCCTGGCGGATGACGTCGTCAAAGGCTTCCAGTGCGCCCAGCGGGCTCAACCCGACCCCGAAGCGGACGCCCTGCTCCCGACAGGCCGAGGCGAATGCTTCCATGTCGGCCCGGGTATCCGCGGGCACGGGCTCAAACCACTGCTCACGCAGCAGGGGATCGCCCTTGGGGGCGTAGAGGTAGAATGAGTAGCCGTAATGGCTCAGCCGTTCCATCACACGCCGGCGTTCCCGCCAGGACCAGAGTGGCCCGTAGAACCCCTCGATGATGCCAAGCGGTGGCTGCATACGCCCTCCCGATGGTTCCGGTTGAAGCACTGACCCGGAGACTGGGCCTATCGGAGCAGCAGCAACGGTATCCGGGTGCGGCGCAGCATATCCGTGGTGGTGCTGCCCACCAGCAGGTGCCGGATGCGGGAATGGCCGTAGGCGCCCATCACCAGCATGTCGATGCCCTGCTCTTCCTGGTAGGCGTGCAGGGTGCCCTCCACTTCGCCCGGACGGATGGCACCCTCGGCATCGTGGCCGGCCCCACGCAGGGTCTCCAGGGCCCAGTCCAGATGGGAGCGGTTGTCGGCAAGGTCCGCGCCCACGATCACCACATGCACCGTCACCCCCTCGAACAGAGGACTCCGGGCCAGCATTTCCACACCCTTGCGCGTGGTTTTGCTGCCGTCAAAGGCGATCATCACCTTCTCGGGGCGGGTGAAAGCCGGCGGTACCATCAGTATGGGGCGATGCAGGGTACGGATGACCCGTTCGAGGTTGGAGCCGAGGTGCTCACTCGCCTGGTCCACGCCCTCGCCCCGCTTACCCAGTACCAGCAGGCGGATCTCACTCTGCAGCTCCTCCAGGGTCTCCACCAGGGTACCGTTGCGCTGGCGGGTGGCGGCCTCGGCCACACCGTCCTCAAGGGCACGCTCCTTCGCCGCCTGCAGCATGAGCCGCCCCTGCTCCTGGGCCACCCGGGCCCGTTCCTCATCAAGGCGTGAAAGCTCTTCCATCAGGTGCTCACGCGCCCCGAGGCTGAGGTTGCCGGAAAGATCCTGCTCCTCGGGGGCGGTATGATTGTCATTCACGTGCAGGAAGGTCAGCGGCACGCCCAGCGCCTGGCTGGCCCAGGCGGCACTGTCGCAGACCGCTTCCGAGAACTGTGAGCCGTCGATGGCGGCCATTACCTGTTCGGTCATGTCATTCCTGTTGTTGTTATCGCCCTGAGTCATCAGTGGCCTCCCATCAGTTTCTCGACCGCAGCCGGATCATCATGCACGGCATAGCGGTCGACGATGGTGGCGCTCGCCTCGTTGAGACCGATCAGCTCCACCGCTGTGCCTTCGCGGCGGAACTTGATCACCACCCGGTCCAGCGCCTCCACGGCGGTGATGTCCCAGAAGTGGGCTCGGGACAGGTCAATGGTGACCCGCTCCACGGTCTCCTTGAAATCGAAGGCGTCCATGAAACGCTCCGATGAGGCAAAGAATACCTGACCCACGACGCGGTAGATACGGTGCTCGCCCTCGTCGGTTTCCTCAGAGCCCACATACAGGATCTGGCCCACTTTATTGGCGAAGAACATCGCCGCGAGCAGCACGCCCACGAAGACACCGATCGCCAGGTTGTGGGTGCCCACGGTCACCGCCACCGTCGCCAGCATCACGATGTTCGTGCTCATGGGGTGTTTCTTCAGGTCACGGATGGATTCCCAGCTGAAGGTGCCGATGGACACCATGATCATCACCGCGACCAGGGCCGCCATGGGGATCTGCGACACCCAGTCCGCCAGAAAGACCACCATGATCAGAAGTGCCACCCCCGCAAACAGGGTGGAAAGGCGGCTGCGGCCGCCGGACTTGATGTTGATCACCGACTGACCAATCATCGCGCAGCCAGCCATGCCACCCAGCAGCCCAGAACCGATGTTGGCAATGCCCTGCCCCCGGCACTCGCGGTTCTTGTCACTCGCGGTATCGGTCAGGTCATCCACAATGGTGGCGGTCATCATCGATTCCAGCAGACCCACCACCGTCAGCATCAGGGCGGTCGGGAAAATGATGGTCAGGGTTTCCAGGTTGAGCGGGATGTCCGGCCACAGGAAGACCGGCAGGCTGTCCGGCAGCTCACCCATGTCACCCACACTGCGGATCTCCATGCCGGTGATCATGTAGACCGCGGTCAGCACCACGATGCACACCAGCGGGGAAGGAATGGTGCGACCAATGCGGGGCAACCACGGGAAGCCGTAGATGATGGCCAGACCCGCCGCCGTCATGGCGTAGACGTGCCAGGTGACGTCCGTGAGCTCCGGCAGCTGGGCCATGAAGATCAGTATCGCCAGAGCGTTGACGAAGCCGGTCACCACCGAGCGCGAGACAAAGCGCATCAGGTCGGCGAGCTTGAGATAACCGGCGACAATCTGAAGCACACCGGTGAGCAGAGTGGCCGCCAGAAGGTACTCCAGCCCGTGCTCTTTCACCAGCGTGACCATCAGCAGGGCCATGGCCCCGGTGGCCGCCGAGATCATCCCGGGGCGCCCGCCCGTGAAGGCGATCACCACACAGATGGCAAAGGAGGCGTAGAGCCCCACCTTGGGATCCACACCAGCAATGATGGAGAAGGCAATCGCCTCGGGAATCAACGCGAGGGCCACGACGATGCCCGACAGTGCATCGCCCTTGAGGTTGGAAAACCAACCCCGCTTTATTTTTTCGTACATGGTACAGCCTGATCCTGGGAAGGGAACGGAGGGGGCTGAGCCGGCTCCGTTAAAAGCGCAGCATCATACACGAAAAGGGGGCGGGTAGCATCCGGAGTTCTACTGGCCCCGGTTGATGCCCTCGACGGCATCCAGCACGCGCTGGGCGCCACTGCGGATGTCGTCAACGATGGCGACGGCGTCGTTCATCTGGCTGCGACCCTCGGTGGCGACGGTGCCCACGCGGTCGATCTGGTTCTCAACGTCCGACGACAGCTCCACAATGGCATTGATCACGCCCGAGATATCACGGCTCGCCTCGCGGGAGTTGAAGGCGAGCTTGCGCACCTCCTCGGCCACCACGCCGAAGCCACGCCCGTGTTCTCCAGCCCGTGCCGCCTCAACCGCAGCGTTCAGCGCCAGCATCTTGGTCTGCTCGGCCACACCGGAGATAGTGGTCACCATCTCCTCAATGCTTTCGGTCTTCTGGTTGAGCTGCTCAACCACACTCCTGACCCGTGCAACGCCGTCGTCGATCTGGGTGGATGTCTCCAGGGACTGGTTCAGGGATTCGCCGGCCCGCCGGGCGATGTCCGCCGTTTCCGAGGCGGTTGAAGAGGCCACCGACGCGGCCTCCTGGGTACGCAGGGACTGCTCCATGTACGCCGTGATGTCACTGGCGAACTTGACCACCTTCAGGGTGTTGCCGGCTTCGTCCAGAACCGGGTTGTAGGAGGCTTCCAGCCAGACCTTGCTGCCGTCCGCCCGGCGCCGCTCAAACTGGCCTGTCATGAACTCACCGTTGCCCAGACGCTCCCAGAAATCCGGATTCTGCTCGTAGAAGGCATCAAAGCAGAAGATCCGGTGGTGGCGCCCTTCCACGTCCTGGGCGCGATAGCCGATCACATTCAGGAAGTTGTCATTGGCCTGGAGGATGGTGCCGTCCGGGAGGAACTCGATCACCGCCATGGAACGGTTGATGGCATCGAACACGGCCTGCTGGTCCATGAGCAGTTCATGTTCCTCGGTCACATCCGATGCGATCTTCATGATCCGGCTAACGCGCCCCTGGTCATCCAGAATGGGGAAATAGGTCGCATCCAGCCAGATCCGATCACCGTTGGCCGTCACGCGCGGGAAGGTGCCCTTGTGCGATTGCCCGGAACGCAGCTGCTTCCAGAACTCACGGTACGCCCGGGATTCGATGTAATCCGCATCGCAGAAGATCCGGTGATGCGCCCCCAGCACCTCGTCAGCCTGGTAACCCACGGCGCTCAGGAAATGATCGTTGACGTCCGCAATGATGCCATCCGGCGTGAATTCGATCTTAGGGATGGACGACTCGATCGCCGCCATGCGCGCCGCAAGCGCGGCATCACTGTGCCCTGTATCGCTAACCGGGTGCTTGCTTCCGGTCTCTGTTGAAGCCACTGGATCACCTGCCTTTACACTGGCTGTTTACTGAACCTGTGGCCTTTTACGCGGCTGCGGCAGGAAGAGTTCAGACCGCCAACAGAACGTTACACCAGCGGCTGCCAGACGTGGGGCAGGAAGCGGTAGCCCTTTCCGTCCACGGCGACGTAGCCCACCCCGGGGAAGTCGACGTGATGACCGCCGACCAGCTCCCCGGACTCAGCCACCTCGGCCATGATCCGCTGCCGGGTGGCCGCGGCCTGGTCCGGATCCACATCAAAGGCGACCGTGGCATCCGGGCGCGGGAACTGGATGTGCGGCAGGTGGACGATGTCCGTCCAGAGCAGCACCCGGTCCTCACCGGAGACCACACGATAGCCGGAATGGTCCGGCGTATGGCCCGGAAGCGGTACACGCGTGATGCCCGGCAGCACATCCGTGCCCTCCAGGCGCTGCATCCGGGAGCCCATGGCGGCGAGTACGCGGTGCGCCGCGTGGAACTGGTTCGTCAGCATGCCGGAGGCGTCTTCCGGAATGTCGCCACCCCAGTAGTCCAGCTCACCGGCCGGAACCAGAATCGCCGCGTCCGGGAAGACCGGCTGATCCTGCGTATCGATCAGTCCACCGACGTGATCCGGGTGCATGTGGGTGATCAGGATGGTATCGATATCAGCTGGCTTTACGCCGATGCGCTCCAGCCCCTCCATCAGGTAGGGACCGGCATCCCCGGCAAAAGCCCCGATACCGGTATCAACCAGGACGGTCCGGTCACGGCCCTGGAGCAGGTAAGCGTTCAGGGTGACCCGGGGCGGCGTGGGGCGGCGGCTTTCCGTGTGCAGGCGCTGGACCTCCTCCTCGCTGATGGACTGGATCAGCCCGAAGCTGCCCTCCATCTGGGCATCAAGCAGGGTGGTCAGGATGAAATCACCGATGCGCATCTGGTGGACGTTGGCGGGCTGGCGCTGGGTCATGGTGTCACTCGGGGTCGCAGTGTTGAATACGCCATTCTCTCAGCCCCCGCCCCGGAACCAAACCCCAACCGGTTTGGGCCAGAAACCAACCCAGTGCGTATCATTAAAGAAAAGGGAGACGAACAATGATCCACGGGCTTACCCATCGAGCAATTGTTGTCTGGCTGCTCGCCGCGTTGGCCACCTCCGTAACCGCCAAGGCGGCCCCCGCGGCCAGCGGCCCGTTGCGGCTGGTTACCGGCCCCCACTACGCTCCCTATGCGGCCGATTACCTGCCGCACAACGGCCTCGGCCCTTTCCTCGTGACCCGCATCCTGGAAGACAGCAACAGGACCGTCACCGTTGACATGCGCCCCTGGAGACGGGCCTATCGCGAGACCCTGAAGGGCCGCTATGACGCCGCTCTCCCCTACATCGAAACACCCAGCCGCCAGCAAGACTACCTGTTTTCTGTCCCGATCTTCAGGACCGATACCTTCGCGTACGTGAGGGCCGACTCGGAACTGGATGCCCGCTCGCTGGAGGGACTCAAGGGGCTGACCTACTGCAACCCGGTGGGCTTCACGGACGAGGATGCGCTCAAGACGATGCGTGAGAAAGGTCAGATCACCCGCGTCAAACCGGCCAACCTAAGAAGCTGCTTCAGGATGCTCACGGCCGGGCGGGTGGATTTCGTGAAGATCAATCACCATGTGGCGGAGCACATTGTTTCGGAGAGTGAGCTGTCAGCCGAGGCGGTCAGACCACTGCCTTTCGTGGTCGAAGAGGTATCCCTTCATTTCATGGTTCCGAAAACACGCCCTGGAGCCGCGGAACTGATCGATGAGTTCAACCGGCGCTTCAGGGCCATGAAACAGGAAGGCCGCATCGAGGCGCTCAAGAGAGCGTATATGGAGGCACTGCGAGCGGGCGGCGATACCCCCGGAGACGGACCCCACAGAATCGGGCCCAGTGCCGCTGAAGCCATTGGCAGGTAATCCGGCCTTTACTGTTGGCCAGCCCAGCTACGGACACTTCCTGTAGAATGGACCGGCCTTATTCAGAGACCGGATGATGCATGGCTGAGCTGACCACACTGCAGTACGGGCTGATCGCGCTGATTTTCGTCTGGAGCGGGTTCGTCCGGTCCGGGCTGGGCTTCGGCGGAGCCGTGCTCTCACTCCCCTTCCTGCTGCTGGTCCACAATGAGCCGCTGGTCTTCCTGCCGATCATCTCCGTGCAGCTACTGGTCTTCGCCTCCCTGACCATCGCCCGGAACAACCGGGCCGCTGCCCTTAACGCGCCGGAGAGCCACGGAGGCACAGTGAACTGGCGGTACCTGGGGCGGATACTGGCGATCATGATCGTGCCCAAGATCATCGGGGTCCTGGGGCTGATTACCCTGCCCAATACGATCATGAGCCTGATCATTTTCGGGATTGTCTCGGTCTACTCGCTGTCCTACCTGCTCAACCGCCCCTTCCGGAGCAACAGCCGGGCCCTGGATGTGGTGTTCCTGGTGCTGGGCGGCTACATCAGCGGCACCTCACTCATCGGCGCGCCACTGATCATCGCGGTGGCCGCGCAGCATCTTGAGCGCCATCAACTGCGCGATACGCTGTTCGCGCTCTGGTTCATTCTGGTCACCATCAAGATGGCCGCTTTCATCTACGCCGGGGTGGATCTCCAGCTGATCCACCACACCTGGCTCCTGCCCTGCGCCGCACTCGGCCACGTCCTCGGGCTCTACGCGCACGACCGCATCCTGAAAGCGGAAACGCCAATCTTCTACCGGGTACTGGGTGGCGTACTGCTGACCATCAGTGGCGTTGGGCTGTGGCAGAGCCTTGGGCAGCACCTGGCTGGCTGACGCCTGACTGAACACCGCCGCTGGCCCGCGCTGCGTGCAGCTTGCGATAGCTCTCCAGCATCCGCTGGTGTTTTTCCAGGCCTTCCAGCTGCGTGTTCGTTGGCGTCACCCCGTGGAAGCGGACGCTGCCGTCCACCGAACCGACCGCCGCCGCCATGGTGTCCTCACCAAACATCCGCCCAAGGCTGTACCGGTAATCCGCCAGTGACAGCTCATCATCCAGGGTGATTTCCAGCACCGCCTGGACCGCGCGGAAGAACAGGTTGCGGGTGACGTGGTTGTCGTTGAACTGGAGGAACATCTCCACCAGATCCAGCGCCTCCTCATGCTCCTGCAACGCCAGATGGATCAACAGCTTGAGTTCCAGAATGGTGAGCTGCCCCCAGACACTGTGCTCATCGAACATCACTCCGATCAGGGTGCCGATGCCGGTATAGATATCAATGTCGCTGTCATCCAGGCGCTCCACCAGCGCCCGCAGCTGGTCGTCCTGCAACCGGTGCAGGTTCAGGATATCCTCGCGGAAATCCAGTGCCATGTTGGTGTTGTCCCAGACCAGGTCCTCCACCGGGTAGATCTCCGAGTAGTCCGGCACAAGAATCCGGCACGCCGGCAGCCCGAGTTCCTCGTACATGGCCACGTACACTTCCTTGCCCATGTCCCGGAGGATGCCGAAGAGGTGGTCGGCTTCTTCCCCGCTGGTCCCGGAGAAATCCCATTCACAGAACGCGTAATCCGAGCGGGCACTGAAAAAGCGCCAGGACACCACACCACTGGAATCGATGAAGTGTTCCACAAAGTTGTTGGGCTCGGTGACGGCCATGGAATTGAAGGTCGGCAACGGCAGGTCATCCATGCCTTCAAGGCTGCGCCCCTGGAGCAGTTCCGTCAGGCTGCGTTCCAGGGCCACCTCGAAGCTGGGGTGCGCCCCGAAGGAGGCAAAGACACCACAGGTCTGGGGGTTCATCAGCGTGACGCAGGCCACCGGGTAACGGCCGCCCAGCGAGGCATCCCTGACCACCACCGGAAAGCCCCGGGCCTCCAGCGCCTCAATGCCTTCCTGGATATGCGGGTACTTCGCGAGCACTTCCTGGGGGATTTCCGGCAGTGCCATCTCCTGTTCGATGATCTCCTTCTTCACCGCCCGCTCAAGGATCTCGGAAAGGCACTGGACCTGGGCCTCATGGCGGGTATTGCCCGCGCTCATGCCGTTGCTCAGGAACAGATTCTCGATCAGGTTGGACGGGAAGTACACCGTCTCGCCATCCGACTGGCGCACGAACGGCATGGCCACAATACCCCGGTCACGCCGCCCGGAGTTGGTATCGATCAGGTGGGAGCCGCAGAGTTCGCCATCGGGGTCATAGATGGCGCGGCAGTGCTCGTCCAGAAGGCCTTCCGGCAAAAGGTCATCGGAGCGCAGCGGGAACCAGCGCTCATCCGGGCGGTGGACAAAGTCACTGCTGGCAATCGCCTCGCCCCAGTAGAAATCGTTGTAGAAGAAGTTACAGCTCAGCCGTTCGATGAACTCCCCCAATGCTGAGCAGAGGGCGCTTTCCTTGGTGGCCCCCTTGCCGTTGGTGAAGCACATGGGCGAAGCGGCATCCCGGATATGCAGGGACCAGACGTTGGGCACGACGTTGCGCCAGGAGCCCACTTCGATCTGCATGCCCAGCTTTTCCAGGATGCCGGTGATGTTGGCAATGGTGTCCTCCAGGGGCAGGTCCTTGCCCGGGATGCGGGTCCGCTCCCCGTCCGGCTGGATGGTCAGCAGCGCCTGGGCATCCTCATCCAGGTTATCCACGGCCTCGATCGCAAACGTGGGATCGTTCTGCACCACCCGTTTCACAGTGCACCGCTCCGCGGAACGCAGGATGCCCTTGCGGTCCTTCTCGGACAGGTCCTCCGGCAGCTCCACCTGGATCCGGAAGATCTGGCTGTAGCGATCCTCAGGATCCACGATGTTGTTCTGGGACAGGCGGATCTTCTCGGTGGGAATATCACGCGCCAGGCAGTATACCCGGATGAAATGGGCGGCACACAGTGCCGAGGACGCCAGGAAGAAATCAAAGGGGCCAGGGGCCGAGCCATCGCCCTTATAACGTGCGGGCTGATCGGATATTACGCTGAAATCGTCGAATTTCGCCTCAAGACGGCGGTTTTCGAGGAAGTTGACCTTGATTTCCATGAACGGTACCGGTTTTTGGGTGGAGCGGTTGCGGGGACTCGGCGGGTGATCGCGCCCTCAGGCGCGATACGGTAACAATTATTGAGGCTTAAGGGGTACTGCGTTCAGAGCCCCTGCGCTCCACGGCGAAGCCAGTTATGCACGAATGCCAGCTTATGACGGGCATGCTCCGAGAGGACGAACGGATAGATGTCCGACAGCCCCATGGAACGGTTCACGTGATTCACCCCCACGGTGAGCGACGCCGCAATCTGGATCAGCCGGTAAGGGTCCGGTTCCGAATAGGGGTCCCACCCGGGGTATGGGATCTCGGGCGACGACAGCCCCGTGGCCACGAAACTGTCGGCGATATCCGTGAGGTGCAGCAGGTGCGCGGCCGTTTCCGCCCAGTCCTCATGGGGGTGAGCGGAGGCATAACTCGTCAGGTAATGCTGCTTCCACTCCGCCGGCGGGCCATTCTCGTAGTGGTACTGGAGGGCTCCCTGGTAATCAATCCGTTCATCGCCAAACATGCCACGGAACGCATCGAGGAAGTCCTCGCGCAGGCTGAGCCGCCACCAGAGCATGTGAGAGATCTCATGGCGCATGTGGCCGACCATGGTGCGGTAGGGCTCTTCCAGTGCCTCCCGGCGGGTGGTCTGGAGCACCGGGTCCACCTCCGCCACACTGATGGTCACCACGCCCCCAACATGCCCCATGGGAACAGGGGTCGCCCCTTCGGCGAGCAGATGGAAAACGGGGCGTGCTCCGGGGTCCTCGGGCCGGAACCAGTTCCAGCGCCCCAGGTTATCCAGCACCCAGCGCTTGGCCGCCTCGGTCTGCGCCCAGTTGGGGATGGCATTGGGAATGGAAGGATCAGGCGCCAGCTCGGTCATGGCGCAGGAGCGGCAGAAAGCCCCTTTCTCAGGCGCGATCCAGTTACAGCCGATGCGGTCCCGGTTGGCGCAGAACGGCGGCATTGGTAGAAACGCCCGCGCCTGGGGATCATAGGCGACTGGCGTACCATCGGCCGTGGCGAGGTTATCGAACCAGAGCGAGCCGGCACCGACCGGGTTGGCGAAAACGCGCATGAAGGAGCTCCAGAAGGGGAATGGACTGCCAGAGTGCGCCAAGGATCCAGCGATCCGCAAGTAGGCCGGCCCGAAAAGCCGCCAGCAGTAACGCCTCAGGAGCCTCCCTGCCAGTCCCTCACGATATCGATCTCGAAGACGTGCCCATCCAGCCGGAAAACCACGCCGGCGGTGGTGATTTTCTCAATGACCAGCCCCTGGAAACGGGCACCTTCGCGCAGCAACCGGTTATTGATCATCACGCTCCGGGAGGAGGCCCTGGAGGACCAGACATGGCCGTTGAACGTCATCTCCGGCACGCGCTGCTGGACTGAGCGGGGCATGTCATGGATCGATGGCACCTCTTCCTCTGGGGCATCCGCCGTGCGGTCCGGGGAGGAGTCGCTATCTGGCGGGTTCTGGTCCGGCGCCTCGGAAGAGGGGGCGGTCGATTCCATGGCGGACTTCGTTGGTTGCTCTGCCGTTGTCTCTTCCGCGGGCCGGGGGCTCTGTACCGGCGCCACATGCTCAGGCACCGCAGCCTCGTCTTCGGGAGCGTATTCAGGCCAGACCAGATAGGCCACCACGGCGGCGTTGGCCATCAGGGCCAGCGCCAGCAGGTAGGGCCAGAGCTCGCGCTGTTTGCCTGGCGTGGACGCGAAGGATACCCGGTGACCGGCCTCACCCGGTTCCGTATTGGAACGTTCGGCCTCGGATTTTTTCAGGGCATCCAGGATATAGGACATGGGACTGCCTCAGCCTGACAACGGATCGGATGATGCACGGGAAAGCGTCGGAACGGAACGCCCCATGTAGTGATTCAGGCGGATGATCGTCAGGGGGCCGATAACCCCATCCGTCCGCAGCCCCTCGCGGCGCTGGAAGGCCGTGATCCGCGGCTCAAGCGCATCACCGGGCGCGCCGGGCTCCAGGGACAGCGCCTCCTCCGCCCTGCTCAGGGCCTGCTTCAGCCAGAGCTCACGGTTCCGGGTGCTGCCGGGCTCGATCAGCCGGGACTCCCACGGTGGTACACGCCACAGCAGCGAGTAGCCACCGAACCAGACCGTTTCCACGGCTTCACGGGAAACCCACTGCCGTTCGCCTCCCACCTCCAAGCGTGCCCGGCCAGGCTCCAGCGCCAGCAGAACCACCGACACCGGCTCTCCCTGCTGATTGATCAGTTCCAGAACGGCAGGCCGGTCGAGTACCGCCAGACGGCTCCAGTTACCCTGCCGGTGCAGGCACCCCAGCCCGCGGGTCTGGCCCCAGTCACAGGCCTGGCCGTGCTCACTCGGGCGGTAATCATAACCCCAGACATCGAACAGGGTCTTATAGGCCCGGGTGCGTGAAGCATCGGAGCTCAGCGAGCCAAGGGAAAGGCCCGCTTCCTGCTGGTTGGTGCCGGGACCGGTTTCTCGCTCAACACGCCCTTCGCCTGCGGCATCGCCTTCATCGACCGCCGGGCTCTCGGGCCCGCCCTCGGCAAGCATCAGGCCCGCCGCCACCGTCAGCACAAACACACCAACGCCCAGCCTGAACTGGGAAGCCCCTCGCCTGAACCAGCCCAGGCGGGAACGCCCCGCACGCTCATCACCACGAACCTCCCGCGCCGCTCGGCGAACGGTGGCCGCGTTCACCGTCAGGGAATTGCGGGTATAGGCGCCCAGCAGACTGCGGTCGCAGATCAGGTTGATCAGCCGGGGAATGCCATGGCTGTGCCGGTAAACCGCCGCCAGCGCACGCCGGCTGAAAATCGTGCCTTTCTGGCCCGCAACGGACAGACGGTAGGCAATGTAGTTACAGGTCTCCCTGCGGCTCAACTGATCCAGGTGGTAGCGCGCGGTGATGCGCTGGGAAAGCTGGCGGAGGCGGGGGCTGTCCAGCAGGGTTGCCAGCTCCGGCTGACCCAGAAGGGCGATCTGGACCAGCTTCTTCTCCGAGGTTTCCAGGTTCGTCAGCAGTCGCACCTGCTCCAGAACGTCCGCCGAGAGGTTCTGGGCCTCATCGATCACCACCAGCGTATGCCGGCCCTCGGCATGGGCCTTCAGGAGGTAATCGTTGAGCTGGTTGATCATCTCCATGGTCGAGTGCCGGCTGACTTCCGGAAGGCCCAGCTCACGGCCAATGGTGGCCAGGAGCTCCCGGGCACTGACCTTCGGATTGAACACCAGGGCGATGTCCACGTTCTCAGGGATCTCTTCCAGGAACCGCCGGCACAGGGTCGTCTTCCCGGTGCCCACCTCCCCGGTCAGCACCACGAATCCGCCCTGCCCGGAAACGCCATACAACAGATGCGCCAGCGCCTCCTTGTGGCGCTCGCTGAGGTAGAGATAGCGGGGGTCGGGCGCGATCGTGAACGGCGACTCGCGGAACCCGAAAAACTCGTTATACATTCGCTCTGCGCCGCGCCGTCTCAGCCAGCACTGACAGGTCCTTATCCCCGTCGCCTGCCGCCATGGCCTCGGCCAGCCGCTCCCGCGCCGTCGCGCTCATGGGCATGGGCACATTGCCGGCATGTGCTGCGGTCAGTGCCAGGTCAATGTCCTTGGCACCAAGCCTCAGCTTGAAGCCCTGGGGGTTGTCGTAATCCCGTTTCTCCATTGCCGGGGCATACCCCAGGTAAGCAGGGCAGCTGAAGATGGAACTGGTAATGATCTCCAGAAAATCGCCCGGCTCGATCCCGTGGGCCGCTGTCATGGCCGTGGCTTCAGCCATGGACTCGACCGCTGAAACCAGCATGGTATTGGTGGCGAGCTTGATGGCATTGGCGCGAACCGGCTCGTCACCACAGGGCCAGACTTTCGCCCCGATCCTGCCCAGCGCAGGTCGTGCCTGCTCAATCGCATCAGCAGGCCCCGCGGCCACGATGTTGAGCTTGGCAGCCGCTGCCAGATCCGGCCGTCCGAGCACTGGTGCCGCCACATAGGCTTTTCCGGCAGAGGCGTGACGTTGCGCCAGCTCAACGGCGGTCGCTGTTGAAACCGTGGCCATATTCACATGCACGGTCTTCGCAGCCATGGCCCCGATCAGATCATGCTCCCGCAGTACGGCATCGAGCGCCGCATCGTCGGCCAGCATGGTTATAAGAACATCGGCCGTGGCACATTCCGCGGGCGAGTCGGCCTGCCTGGCACCGGCGGCTACCAGTGGCTGGCATTTTTCACCGGAACGATTCCAGACGGTGACATCAAAGCCCGCATCGATGAGGTTTTTTGCCATGGGATTCCCCATGGCCCCGATTCCGATAAACCCAATCCGCATGGCATAGCCCCTATTTCCGGCACTCATTTCGACAGTTCACTGCCTGCAATCTACAACTCCAAGCTCAAATGGCCAAGGAGGACCACAGCCAGACAATACCGATCCATGCAAAACTGCATTGGGTCTTCCCCGCGAAGATCAGTAAAGTGGTTGCTAACAATACAGGACTGCTACTGTCGACTGACCCATGAAGGTACACCCATGACCCTTTCTTCCAATACCACCTTTGTGGTCAACCGCGAGAACCTCCACGAACACAGTGTTCTGGAACAGGATCCCATCCAGCCCGGGGACCTGGCCGAGGGCGAGGTGCTGCTGGCCATTGACCGGTTCTCCTTCACCGCCAACAACATCACCTACGCCGCCCTGGGCGATGCATTTCACTACTGGGATTTCTTCCCCGTCGAGAAGCCGTGGGGCCAGATCCCGGTCTGGGGCTTCGCCGATGTGGCCGCATCACGGCATCCGGACGTGACGGAAGGCACACGGATCTACGGTTACCTGCCCATGGCGCGCCAGCTCAGGGTGCAGCCGGGGCGTGTCAGCAAGAGTGGCTTCACTGACATCGCCGCCCATCGCCAGGACCTTCCGGGCATCTACAACCAGTACGTGTTCACCGCCAACGACCCGGCCTACCGGCCGGAACACGAAGCCTTCCAGATGCTGCTGCGCCCGCTTCTGGTCACCTCCTTCCTGCTGGACGACTTCCTGGCCCGGCAGACCTTTTTTGAGGCGGAGCAGGTGATCCTGACCAGTGCCTCCAGCAAGACAGCGCTGGGGCTGGCGTTCATGCTCAACCATCAGCGTGAGACGCGCGGCGGGCCCAGGGTCCTGACCGCCCTGACCTCCCCCGGCCATGCCGGATTCGTGCGCCGGCTGGGCTATTACGACCGGGTGGTGCCCTATGATGAACTGGAGACGCTGGATGCGGACCAGGCCAGCGTCTCCGTGGACTTCGCCGGCAACGGCCAGGTGCTTGGCCGCCTGCATGAGCACTTCGGCGACCAGCTGCAGTTCAGCTCACTGGTGGGTGCCTCCCACTGGGACCAGCGCGGTGGCGGCAAGGGCCTGCCCGGCCCCAAGCCGGAGCTGTTTTTCGCGCCCAAATACTGGGAACAGGCCGCCGGGGAATACGGCACAGCCGCGCTCATGCAGCGTTTTGCAGGCCTCTGGGCGCCTTTGGTTGCGTCCATGGAAGGCTGGATGACAATCCGTGACGTGCGCGGCGCTGAGGCTGTGGCCCAGGCGTATGAGGATACCCTGGAAGGGCGCATCAACCCCGACCAGGGATTGACCCTGACGCTCGCCCCCTGACGCGGGCGTTCATAACCTTCATTCACGGCATACCATGGCCGTGTTAGATTCATTCTGGAAACCGGGTGGCGCCACGCGCCACCGGATACGCGGACGGGCAGATATTATGAACGTAATCGTCATCGGCGCGGGGATCATGGGAACCACTTTTGCCGCCCTGGCAAAGGAAATGGCCCCCGAACTCGACATCACGATTCTGGAACGGACGGACAGTGTGGGAGCGGGCAATTCGTCCGCCTTCAACAACGCCGGCACCGGCCACGAAGCGAACTGCGAACTCAACTACACACCGGTCGACGAAGAAGTCATCTCGGTCGATAAAGCCCTGAAGATTCACGCGCAGTTCAATGTCGCCAAACAGTACTGGGCATACCTGGTCAGGCAGGGCATCATCAACGACCCCAAAACGTTCATCAATCAAACCAAACACTGCACCATCGTCCCATCCCAGGCCATTGACCTGTTAAAACTGCGCCACCGGGACATGTCCGCGCATCATTTCTTTGAGCAGATGCGCTACTCGGAAGACTTTGATGAGATCAAGCGCTGGATTCCCTACACCATGGAAGACCGGCCCCGCCATGAAAAAATGGCGGCCACCGTTGTCGAAACCGGCACGGACATCAATTTTGGCGCCCTGACCAGCCAGATCGCGAGCCACCTGGTACAGGACCTCGGCGTGACCATTGAACACGGGGTGCATGTGAAGCGGGCCCACCGCAGTCCCACAGGGAGCTGGCTCGTCGAAGCGTATCGCCACGGAGAGCCCGTGCAGTACAAGGCCGACGTGCTGTTCGTCGGTGCCGGCGGCGGCGCCTTCCCGCTGCTGAAGAAAAGTCACCTGCCGTTCCGCAGCCGCTACGCGGGATTCCCCGTGGGTGGGCGCTTCCTGCAGGCCGAGATCAGCGCGGAAGAGGCCAAACGTTACACCGCCAAAACCTACGGTAAGGCGAAAGTCGGCGCGCCGCCCATGTCCGTTCCGCACCTGGACCTGCGGGTGGTGGAGAGCAAGCATTACCTGCTGTTTGGCCCCTTCGCCTCGTTCAATCCCATCCTCGAGAAAGGCCGCGGCTTCTTTGATTACCTGCGGGCCCTGCGCGTGCACGACATCCCCAGCCTTCTCTCCGTGGCGATGGAACACTTCCCGCTGGTGAAGTACCTGCTCTCCGAATCCTTCAAGGGCAGCAAGAGCATGTTCGAGGAGCTGGAGCAGTTCGCACCCGGTATGAGTAAGAAGTTCGACTGGAAGCCCATCCAGGCCGGCCAGCGGGTGCAGATCATCAAGGACGGCGACCTGCAGATGGGAACCGAAATCGTGGTGTCCGAGGATAAGACCTATGGAACGCTGCTGGGGGCCTCACCGGGTGCCTCGGTCTCGCCCGAGGTAATGCTGCGCTGCCTGGAACAGCTTCTGCCATCCATCTTCTCGACGGAAGAGGCGCAAAAGAAACGCAAGGAGATCTTCCCTGAAGACGACCTGGAAACGCTGATCCATAACGCCGAGCGATACCGGGCCATCCGGGATGAGGTCAACGGGCAGCTGGGGATTGTCCCGCGGGATTCAGATCGCCCTGACCCGGAATGAGCGACCTTTCAGTTTGCCGTCACGCAGTTTCTGCAGGGCGGGTTTGGCCGCCTCGCGTGCCACGGCCACATAGGCCCAATTCTCGGCGATATCGATCCTGCCGACCTGGTTACCGGCAATCCCGTTGTCGCCGGTAAGGGCCCCGAGCACATCGCCGGGGCGGACCTTCTGCTTCCGGCCGCCATCAATCTGCAGCGTCACCATCGGCGCCTTGTAGGCGCGCTCCTCAAGCCGTTCAGACGGCGGCAGTGACTCAGGCTCAATGCTCAGGTCCAGTTCGGCCTCCAGCCGAACCACCTTATGGCTCTCTTTCCCGGTATACAGGGTATAGGCATTGCCCTGCTCCCCGGCACGGCCCGTGCGGCCGATGCGGTGCGTATGGGCGTCGCTGTCACGGGCGATGTGATAGTTGAACACCGCGTCCAGCGCGTCAATGTCCAGCCCCCGGGCCGCCACGTCCGTGGCCACCAGGATCGAGGCGCTCTGGTTCGCGAAGCGCACCAGGGTCTGGTCGCGCTCCTTCTGGTCCAGATCCCCGTGCAGGGCCAGTGCATCAAAGCCGTGCCGGCAGAGCTCATCCGCCAGATCCCGGGTATCGCGCTTGGTATTGCAGAAGACCACGGCAGAGGCCGGCCGGAGCTGCAGCAGGAGCAGGCGCAACGCGGTCATGCGTTGCTGCTCATCCGGCAGGCGGATGAAGTGCTGGCGGATACTGCTGTCGTCGTGGCTTTCCTCCACCTGGACGCGAACCGGGTTGTGCATGTGGCGTTCCGCAACGGCCTGGATCGCATCGGGGAAAGTGGCGCTGAACAGCAGGTTCTGGCGCTTGCCCGGAACACTCCCGAAAACCGCCTCAAGGGCGGACTCGAAACCCATGTCGAACATCCGGTCCGCTTCATCCAGCACCAGGGTTTCCAGTCGGCCCAGGTCGAGGGTGCGCTTGCGCAGGTGATCCTCAATCCGCCCCGGCGTGCCCACGATGATGTGGGCGCCATGCTCCAGCGAGCCGATCTGCGGCCCAATGGGCGTGCCACCGCACAGGGTCAGCACCTTCACGTTGGCCGTCGCCCGGGCAAGCCGGCGGATCTCCCGCGCTACCTGGTCCGCCAGCTCCCGCGTGGGGCAAAGCACCAGCGCCTGAACCTGAAAGCGCTCGGCATTGAGCCGGTTCAACAGCCCCAGACCAAAGGCCGCGGTCTTGCCCGAACCGGTCCTGCCCTGCCCGATGACGTCCTGCCCGGCCAGGATGGGCGGCAGGCTCTGAGCCTGGATCGGCGTCATGGTCTCGTAGCCCAGCGACGACAGGCTCTCAAGCAGCGCCGGCTGCAGCCCCAGGGTGGAAAAAGACATCTGGCTCAACGTAGGAGGTTCCTTGGCTCATGGGATGGTGGCGCAGGATAAAGCAGATATCAGGGGCGGGACAGGTTTTCCTGCTCCACCAGTGCCATACCAATGGCCAGCCCGCGGCCAAAGAAGACCCCCCATTACCGACTCGGAGGCGCCATGAATTCGGGCCCAACGGGATCATCAATGCAACGGGCCAGGATCTCATCGATGGCAGTCATCGCTTCCTTATCCAGCGACCAGCCGTCGATCTCACCGACCGGATCCAGCTGCTCCGGTCTCCTGGCACCCCAGAGCGCCGTCGTCACACCGGGCTGATCCACCAGCCAGCGAAGCGCCAGCGCGAGGACGTTCTTCTGGTACCGCTCCCGGGCGAACCGGTCCAGTTCCGCCACGGCGTTCAGGTACTGGCGATAGCGTTCACCCTGGAACTTGGGATCGTTCTTACGCAGATCGTCACCGGTGAACTGGGTATCCTCGCGCATCTTGCCCGTCAGCAGGCCCCGGCACAGGGCGCCGTAGGTGATGGTCGCGATGCCGTTCTCCCGGCAATAGGGAAGGACTTCCTGCTCGATGTCCCGCTCAAACAGGTTATAGGGGGGCTGCAGGCTGTGCAGGGGCACGGTCTTCTGCAACTCGTCCATCTGCGCGGGCGTGAAGTTGCTGACACCGATGGCGCGGATCTTCCCGGCCCGGTAGAGCTTTTCCAGCGCCCGGGCGGTCTCCTCCATGGGCGTCTCCGGATCCGGCCAATGGACCTGGTAAATGTCGATCCTGTCCGTCTGCAGACGCCTGAGGGAATCGTCTACTTCCTGTTCAATGCGCGACGCACTCGCGTCCCGCCAGACCTTATCGTGATCATCGTTCCAGTTCAGGGCGACTTTCGTGGCCAGCGCCACCTGATCCCGACGACCGTCGGCCAGCGCCTTGCCCACAATCTCCTCGGAGCGCCCGAAACCGTAAACCGGCGCCGTATCGACCAGACCGATCCCCTTGTCGATGGCCCTGTGGATGGTATCGATGGACTGGGCTTCGTCCGTACCACCCCACATCCAGCCACCAATGGCCCAGGTCCCAAGCCCGACGGGCGTCACCTGAATGTCTGTGTTGCCGAATGCCCGCTTTTCCATGCTTCCTCCCGTTGGCTGGAATATCATCTGGAGAAATGGCATCACTGTGAATGCCCTGTATCAGAGATGTGCGTGGGCGCGAGGGCGAATTCAACCCCCTCCCCCACCACACTCCAGAGCTGCACCAGAGTAAAGGTGACCTGCAAGCGGTCCAGCTCCCTGGATCCAGTTCAGTACCCCCAGGGACGTGGGGAGATGCCTGCTCTGCTCTTCTCTGATTTGACAGTCCGCGCATTAGAATCTATTCATATTCTAATAGAAGGCCGGTCAGTCAGGCACCGGGAAAGCCGAAACCCATCCAGGAGCGAGCGCATGCAACGTCGCCATCGACTCGGGCCCCTGCCAGCGCTGTTACTCATCGCACTGGCGCCGGCAACAGCCGCAGCCAACGATCTCGGCGAGAAACTGGCGAAGGAGGGCAATGACAACGGCGCGGCTGCCTGCGTCACCTGCCACGGAGCCGATGGGGGCGGCAACGGCGCGGCCGGCTGGCCACGCATGGCCGGCATGAATGCCGACTACCTCGCCAAGCAGCTCGACGACATGGCCAGTGGTGAGCGCGACAACGCCACCATGAAACCCATTGCCAGCGGCCTCTCCGCCGAGGAACGCCGGGCGGTGGCCGAATACTACGCCGAGATGGAAGTGCCGGCGGAGGCGCCGGGCACCGATGCCGCCAAGTCCGTTCTGGAACGCGGCCAGGCTATTGCCCAGCAGGGCCTGTGGCGCAAGGGGGTTCCCTCCTGCGTCGCCTGTCATGGCCCCGGTGGTGACGGCGTGGGTGCCGATTTTCCCGCCATTTCCGGGCAGCACGCGAGCTACATCGAGAACCAGCTCACCGCGTGGCAGGACGGCAACCGCCAGAACGACCCCAATGACCTCATGGCCTCGGTGGCCAAGCGCCTGACCGAGGAAGAGATCAAGGCTGTGGCCGCCTGGTTCGCCTCGCAGCCCGCCCGTCCGTCCGCCGAATAGCCATCGTGGAGGCCATCGTGAACAAGACCCATCAGGATACCAACGGGCTCGCCCGCCACACCGCGCTTTTCCTGGCAGCCGCCCTTCTCATCCCCGCTTCGGCGCTCGCCCAGGACGATGAGACCCTCACCAAGCAGGTGGAGCTGGAAGAGGCGCCCGAGGCCAAGGGCGAGAGCTACTTCGACTACCCCGGCATGGACGAGCTGCCCGAGGGCGAGTTCGGCGAAGCCGTACGCAGCGGCATGGAGGCCTTCGTCAACACGCTGCAGCACCCGGAGGCCAAACGCCACGTAGGCAACGGCCAGAACTGCGCCAACTGCCACCTGGGTGGCGGCATGGCCGCCAACTCCTCGCCCATGTGGGGCGCCTGGGGGATCTACCCCAAATACCGTGGCAAGAACGACCACGTGAATACCATGGATGAGCGCATCCGCGGCTGCTTCACCTACTCGATGAACGCTGGAGCCTCCGAGGCCGGCGGCCCGCCGAAGCCGGACAGTCAGCTCCTGAAAGACATGCAGTCATTCATGTTCTGGTCCGCCAGGGGCGCCCCTCTCGGCGAGAACCTGCCCGGGCGTGGCTACCGCAGTGTCGAGAAACCGGAGGACGGCTACTCCATCTCCCGCGGGAAGTCCATCTACGAGGCCCAATGCGCCGTCTGCCACTCCGGGGACGGCAGCGGCAAGTTCACCGCCGACGGCAAGCAGATCTTCCCGCCTCTGTGGGGCGAGAAGGCCTATAACTGGGGCGCCGGCATGCACCGCATCAACACCGCAGCCGGTTTCATCAAGTACAACATGCCCCTGGGCAAGGCCAACCCCGTGAAAAAGCACGCCGCCCTCTCCGACCAGGAAGCGTGGGACGTGTCCGCCTATATGAACAGCCATGAGCGGCCCCAGGATCCCCGCTGGGAGGGCGACAAGGCCAGCACTGCAGAGAAGTGGCATGACCACGCCTGTCTCTACAACCAGGAGGTACGCGGCCACACCCTTGGAGAGGGCACGCAGTAACGACCCGGACATGTGATCGCGAACAGCCACGAGGAATCCATCATGAACGGCACCCACGTGCGCCTCGCGCTCGCGACGGCGCTGGCCCTGGTCACCGCGCCAGCCGGCGCCGCCAACTGGCTGGTACTCAACAGCGCCGAGGCGCCCGAGGGCGCCCCGACCATGTCGGTCTTCGGCTTCATCCAGCCGACCTACCGCGACATCGACGACAGCGACAAGGCACCCAACGGTCAGCGCCCCATCTTCAACACTCTCTCCCCGGACCGCTCCAGCAGCTCCGGCTTCAACCTCTCCCAGGCTCGGGTTGGCGTGCGCGGAGCGTTGAACAACACTGACGAGGACATCCACTACTTCTTCCTCACCGAGTGGGGCAACAACGGCATCACCCGCCTGGCCGACCCCGACGGCGGCAGCCCCAGCCCCCAGCTCACCGATGCCTCCATGACCTTCCGCCATTTCGCTGGCGGCGGCAGCGACGACATCTGGGAGCCCGGTGTCAGCCTGCGTATCGGCCAGTTCCAGTGGCCGCTGGTGGACGAGGGGCTGCGCGCAATTCCCGCCTACGACTACATCAGCTTCTCGGAGGTGAGCCGGCAGCAGGTCCTGGAGCGGTACGTGCGCCAGAACCCTGGTGGTAATGACGAGAGCCTCACCGGCTTCGACGGCTCCATCAGCTCCTACCGCGATATCGGCGCCATGGCCTTCGACGAGTTCCGGATCTCCGAGCACTGGGAGGGCACCTGGGCCGCCGGGCTGGGCAATGGCAACGGCATCAACCGCAGCGACAACGACGACAACCGCGACCTCTACATGCGCGCCCAGGCTGCCTACGTCTTCGACGGCGTCCACCGCGGCAACCCGCGCCGGGAGGACATCAAGTTCTTCGCCTGGGGCCAGCAGGGGGAGCGGGTCTTCGATGCCGGCGGGGACGGCACCATCGACGAAGGCGACGAGTTCGAACGCAACCGCTACGGCCTGGGCTTCCACTACTACCGCCAGCCCTGGCGCTTCTCCGGGGAGTACGTCTTCGGCAACGGCATGGTCTACAACGGCACCAATCCGCCCTTCGCGAACCCGGGTGAGGACATCGGCGACGTCACTCCGCGGATGGCCCCCGGCGAGGACAACGAGTTCGACGGCTGGTACCTGGACGCCGCCTGGTTCGTAAAGCCCAACAAGCTGGCGCTACAGGCGCGCTACGACGTCCTGAACCGGCTCAACGAATTCGATGCGGATGAATTCGCCAACCAGGGACATCCGGAGCGGCGGTTCTCCACGTTGACCCTGGGGCTGCAGTACTGGAACCACCCCATCAAAAGCCAGTGGACCCTCTCCTACCGCATCCGCGACCTGGAGGCGCCCCACAACGCCGCGGCCGACGCGGTCGGCAGAACCATGGGCAACGAGATCCTTCTGCAGTACTTCCACCTGTTCAACACCGGCGGTTGAACGGAGATGGTGAACCGCACAATTTAATCAACGAGCATGAGCTCAGCCCCAGGCGCGTTGCCGCAGTTTGACCCGCGCCATCAGAGCACAGGGCGTAATAATCAGCGTCAGGATCGTCGCAAAGGCCAGCCCGAACACAATGGCCGTGGCCAGACTCAGCCACCATTCGGTAATGGGCGCCCCAAAGGCCACTTCGCGGTTAAACAGGTCAATATTCACGCGCAGCATCATGGGCATCAGGCCCAGAATCGTGGTGACGGTGGTCAGCACCACCGGGCGCAGTCGCAGCAGGCCGGTGCGCAGTATGACTTCCCGTGGGTCGGCGACGCGCTTCTGGAGCCGGTCGTGGGTATCAATCAGCACGATGTTGTCGTTCACCACAACCCCGGCAAGCGCAATGATGCCCATACCGGTTACGACAATGGAGAAGGCCTGATTCGTCAGCAGCAGCCCGAGGAAGGCCCCGATGGTTGAGACCACCACGGCGGAAAGCACCAGGGCGGCGCTGAAGAAGCTGTTGAACTGGGTCACCAGAATCACGGCCATCAGGAAAAGCGCGACGAAAAGGGCACGAACAAGAAACGCTTCAGCAGCACGCTGCTCCTCATCCTCCCCCTTGAACTCATAGCTGACGCCATCCGGAAGCGGATCCGTGGCAAGCCAATCGCGCAGCTCGCGGACCTTATCGTCGGCGAGCACGCCGGGGGCGGTATTCGCGCGCACCGACATGGCACGAACGGCGTCCACCCGTCGCAGGTTATCCACCTTGGGTTCGGCCCGGCGCTCGATGAAGTTGCTGATGGGCACCGCTCCGCCAGCCGTGGTAACCCGGAGCTGATCCAGCTGGTCCAGGGTCCGCCAACGTTCGGGGTAGCGCACCACAATGTCGATCTCTTCATCCGTGTCGTCGGGCCGATAGCTGCCGATGCGCAATCCATTGGTGACCAGCTGGGCAGCGTTGCCAATGGTGGTGACATCAAGCCCGAACTTGGCCGCCTGGGCACGATCCACCTGCAGCTCCCACTCGATCCCGGGCAACGGGCGGTCATCCTCGATGTCCGTCAGTCCCTTCAGGGACCTGAAACGCTGGCTCACGATTCCAACCGCCTCTGGCAGGAGGCCCGGATTGTTCGCGCTCAACAGTAACTGAACCGGTTTCCCGACGGGCGGGCCGGCCTCCAGCTTACGCACTTCGACCTGAACCCCGGCCAGCTGATCCGTGCGTTCGCGAATCGCCTGCAGGATCTCATTGGCGGGCGGGCGCTTGTCCCAGTCATCAAATTCGATGGAAACACGTCCAATTACATCTTCAGCCACGTCGCCCATGAAACTGAAGCCACTGTCGCCGGCGGTGCGTGCGTAGACACTCTCGAAAGCCTCATCGAAAGCGAGCACTTCGGCCTCCACTTCGCGAACCAAAGCGTCCTTCTGCTCAACGGAGAGGTTACCCCTGGCATGGACCATCAGGGTCGCGAAATCCGGCTCCACCTTGGGGAAGAATTCGACGCCCTTACCGAAAGCACCGTAGAGCAACCAGGCAGCAAGCAGGCCCACGAGGGTAAGCCCCAGCACGCGCCCCGGATGATCCAATGCTTTGTCCAGCACCCTGAGGTAATGCCGAGCCGGGCCGGTAATCTGACTCAGGTCACCGTTTTCAGCCGCCTGCAGGTTGCGCCGTTGCCATGCTGCTTCAGCACCGGCCCTGCCCATATGGGCTCCAAGGGTGGGCACAAAGATCAGCGCCATCAGCAGGGAAGCTGTCAGCGTCGTTATGAGGGTGATGGGGAAGTAGCGCATGAACTCACCCACAAGCCCGGGCCAGAACAGCATCGGCACGAAGGCGGCCAGCGTGGTCAGGGTGGCTGACACAATGGGGCTGCTCATGCGCCGCACCGCCAGGACATAGGCACGGTAGCGGCTTTCACCGGCTGCCATGTGGCGTTCGGCGTACTCCACCACCATGATGGCACCGTCCACCAGAACCCCGATGGCCAGGATCAACGCGAACAGCACCACCATGTTCACGGTATAACCGAGCAGATGGAGAACAAGAATGCTGGCCAGGAAGGACCCCGGAATGGAAATGCCCACCAGCAGCCCGGAGCGCAGCCCCAGTACGCCGACAACCACAACCATCACCAGCACCACGGCGCTGACAACGTGGTTCTCCAGGTCCGTGAGCATCATCTCGATGAACTCGGACTGATCCTGGCTGTAGGAGACCACCAGATTCGAAGGCCAGTCGGCTTCCAGGGCATCAACTTTGGCGCGCACCGCCGCCACTGTATCGATCACGTTCTCACCGGTGCGCTTGGTGACCTCAAGCGTCACCGCCGGCAAGCCGTCCACGCGGGCATGCCCATCGGCGTCCTTGAAGGTCCGCTTGACCGAAGCAATGTCGCGAAATCGCACGACGGCATCGCCGTCGACCTTCACCGGCATGTTGAGCACGTCCTCAGCGGTCTCGAACAGCCCCGGCACCTTGATCGCGAAGCGCCCTTCCCCGGTATCCAGATTCCCCGTGGCCACGAGCCGATTGGAGCGACTCAGGTACTGGATAATCTCGCCGACCTGTAAGCCGTAGCTTTCCACTTTCAGTGGATCGACGATGACCTCCACGACCTCCTCGCGCTCACCCGCGATGGTCACATCCAGCACACTGGTGATGGACTCGATTTCATCCCGGGTGGTGCGAGCCAGCTGCTGAAGCGTTCGTTCCGGCAGATCGCCAGCGAGTGTGACCAGCAACACCGGGAAGATACTGGTGTTGACCTCCTCGACCACAGGGTCGTCGGCATTGGCAGGGAGTTCCGGCTCGGCTTTGTCGACAGCATCCTTAACGTCCTGGAGCACCGCATCAGCATTAAAACCGGCGTCGAATTCCAGCACGATCTGACCACCGCCTTCGGTGGCGGTCGCCTGCATTTCCTTCAGCCCATCAATGCCACGCAGCTCCACCTCCATGGGCCGGATCAGCAGGCGCTCGGCATCCTCGGGTGATACCCCCTCCAGGCCCAGATGAACGAAGATGAAGGGAATGTCCACATCCGGCTCCGCCTCCTTGGCGATATCGGTGTAGGCCCAGGTCCCTGCAATCAACAAGAGCGCCAGTGCGGATAATACGGCCCGGTGGCGGGTGAACAGCCATTCAATCCAGCCGCTCATCCCGATGCTCCTGGCGCAGCCAGGCCTTCATAGGGCACGGTTTCGACCTTCTGACCGGCACTGACGAATTCCTGCCCCACGACGATGAGCTGGACCGTCTCGGGGAGTCCGGTGAGCCACACGCCCTCGGGCGTGTCACGCACAACCTCCACCGGGTAAAAGACGACCTCGCTGTTGTCGCTCACCCCCTTAACGCCGAGTGTGCCGTCATCCGCCAGAGTCAATATTGACGAAGGCAGACGGTGGGCGACCACGGTTCCCGCAGAGAGGGTGACTTCGGCGGTAAGCCCTTCAATGATGTCCCCCTCGGGGTTGTCGATAACCACTTCAACCGGGAAGGTCCGGGTTTTTGGACTGGCGACACGACCCACAAAGGCCACCTCGCCCTCGTGCTCGGAGCCGTTGATCAGTGTCACGCTGGCAGGGCTTCCGGGCTCGATGCGATTCAGATAGCGTTCCGACAGAGAGCCTTTCACACGGATCGGGTTGAGATCCACAAGGGTGGTCACGGGTGCGCCGCGGTTCAGGAAATCGCCCACCTCAACGTCCCGGGTTTCCACAACACCCTCAATGGGCGCTTTCAGCCGTGTGCGCCTGGCTTCCTCCAGCGCCATCCTGAGCTGAGCCCGCGCCGACTCCAGCGCTGCTTTTGCCCGGGCCAGCTCGTTCTCTGCAATCGAGTCCTTCTGTCGCAACGCCTGCGCGCCGCGATACTCGATCTCACGCTGCTCCACCAGGGAGCGCGCCTCGAGCAAGCGAGCTTCGCGATCTTCCATGGCCAGCTCAACCAGCATATCGCCTTCGTTCACCCGATCGCCGCGCTCGAAATGGAGCCTCTGGACAACGCCGTCGGTTTCCGCTTTCACAGCCACCGATCGGTCGGCCAGCGTTCGACCACTGATGATGATCTGGTCCCGAATGGTCTGGTTGGTGGACTCCAGGACGCGCACGGACATGCGGTTATCAGCCTTGTCCGACACCGACGGCTCGATCTGGGATGTCGAATCCCGGAGCGTGCCCGAGAGCATCCAGAGAATCACGCCCAGCAGAATCAATGCAGCGGTGAGCGCTGAACGATGTTCCTGCAGGGTTGCTCTTGACCATTGTTTCATCGCGTTACTCGGGAAGGGGGCTCAAGTAGCCAGAATAATCGATGGCCCCGCATTCACAAACGATTCCAGTCAGCGAATCCCCGCAGCATTCAGGAAAGTTTTCCTTTGCAAGGCGCGCCTGTGTGGCAGATTGGTTCAAGCAACCGGATGACCCCTGAATAAGGCTGCCGGGAGACGTTCGTGGGAGGTGAACGGGCCGTTCATAATGACCGGCCCGTGATGAAACCAAAAGGCGTCAGCATGGTGGGCGCACTCTCAGGGATGTCGCCGCGCCCGCTAAAGGGGACAACTTATCGACGACGCGCTGAGATACCAAGGCCCGCCAGACCGAGTCCGAGCAGCGCGAGGGTGCCGGGCTCAGGCACCGAGGCTGTCACGGATACGTCATCCAGAAAGTTGCCGAGTGTTCCGTCCGGGGCGACACTGGCGAACTTCAGGCGTGAGCTGGCAGAGGTCGCCTTAAACGATCCTTCATAAACCGACCAACCTGACGTGGTGTGGTCATCCATTGTTTCGCTCAGGTTGTTGATGATCATGTCAGTAACCGCGACGCTGAAAACTTCGAGGCTGTTTACGCGAGCACGGTATGCAAACGAGAGGTCATACCATTGCCCGGTGACAGTACTGAAGTCCTGGTAGATACCGAAATCTGAACCAAGGTCGGGGTGAGCATTCAGTTCGGCGAACTGATCGCCCTCTTTGGCCTCAAAACTGACCATGCCGCTATCCCAGATTTCGATGCTGTTGCCTTCCCAATCCGGCACATCAACAGTGTCCGCGCCTTCAAAATATTCCCAGGTGCCCGGTGCGATATTGGGATTCTCGAAACTGCCATTACCAATCAGGTTGGCGTTTGTGGTACCGGCGGCGAGCAAAAGCGCACCGAAGAAAAGACCTTTGCGGGTGAATGCTGTAGCTTTCATGGACTGCTTCCTCTGCATGAAATTGAATGTCTCTTCCTCTGAAAGCAATTCTGAGGCCATAAAAAATAAATGCAGGGAACATAGAGGGTTAGTCCATGATCCGGCAGGTGCTGCCGGTGTTTTCCAACAATGATGTAAAAAAAGTCGACATCAGCCAGTCCCGGACACATGGGCGGGATGCATGCCCTGTTATTCGGGATCCGGCGGCTCGACTGACAACACCTCAATCTCATTTTCCAGGATATGCTGATACTCGCGAATCCTCTGGACATAACGCACCGGCTCGTAACCTCGCGCATAACCGTATTTGAGATTCTGGTAAATGAACTTCTTCGAAAGCAGGGGTAATACCTGCTTGACGTCGCCCCAGCGGTGCGGATTGAGGTCCTGTTCCCGCGCCAGCCGCTGGGCATCATGCAGGTGGCCACGCCCGACGTTATAGGCCGCCAGTGCCAGCCAGGTGCGGTCCGGTTCTTCTACCTTATCCGAGAAGCGCTCATTCTTAAGCTTCGCCAGGTATTTGGCACCCCCGAAGATACTTTGTTTGGGATCCAGCCGGTTATCCACGCCCACTTCTTTTGCCGTGTTCAGCGTCAGCATCATGATCCCCCGGACCCCGGTCGGGCTGCGGGCACGTGCACGCCAGTGCGACTCCTGATACCCCTGGGCGGAAAGCAGAATATAAGGAAGATCGTATTGTTCAGCGGCCGTCTCGAAATAGCTTCGGTATTTCGGGTAGCGCTCGTCGACCCTGCGGATCAAACGGCGCGTGTCCACGTAATCAAAAACCTCAAAGTAGCCGTAATAATGCTCTTTCACGACCTCCAAACGCCCGCTCTTCCTGAACGATTCCAGCCAGGACGCAACGGCGCTCTCAAGGTCCTTGCGCGGCTGCGCCATCATCCAGCCCAGTGACTCTGAACGGTTGAGGTTGAACGGCGCGATCAGCTCCGGGAAGTAACGCCGGTTGTGATCGACAATATTGGAGTCCGCAATGGTGCAGTCGATCTCGCGCTGCCAGACGTCGTAGAGGAGCTGCTCAGTCGAGCGGTTATCCACGGTTTGCCACTCAAGCTCAGGATGGCTCTCTTTAAGCGCTTCCAGTCGCTCCACATAGCTGCTATCCGCGATCACAGTAAGTTCCAGCCCCACCAGCTCCTCAACAGACTCGGGCTGGACGTTATCGCGACGGCACACAACCTGCTGGGTCACATCCTGGTAGGGCGGCCCGAAACGAAAGCGTTCCTGGCGTTTGGGGGTAATCGTCAACCCAGCCGCGGCCAGATCCCCTTCGCCGTTTTCAATGCCTTCGATGATGGAGCGGATCGACGGCTTGATGTTGTATGACACGTCAACACCCAGGTGCGAGGCAAAGGCCTCGACCATATCGTACTCGGGCCCCGTGGGTTTGCCATCCCGCCCCAGATACCAGGTGGTCGGCGCATTACGGGTCAGCACCACCAGTGTCCCCTCCTCCTTGATGGCCTGAAGGGTACGGGCCTGCCCCTGATCATTTGTGCAGCCAACCACAGCCACTATGGCCGCCAGAAACACAATACGCCTGACTCGGTACATACGCCGCTCCGAGAGAAAGACAACAAAACAAAGGGTAGTATGTGTTTCCTTTAAACACAGTCAAAACATTGCTTGAGTACGAGGAATACGACAAACCGGCGGCGGCGATGACGCGGTGCGCGGCCTGGAAGCATTCTGTCAGGGCGCGCCGCTGCAACGCCTCAAGGCTCAACCCTCTCTAAGGGATTCTTCTGCAGCTTTAGCGATGTAATCGCGACGCTCGTCATCCAGGGCAGACACAAACTCCTCGGCCTCAAACGCGTCCAGAACTTCCTGCTCATCCTGTTCCAATTTGATGTTGTCCATATTCCCTCCACCACTCAAATAACGTTTTCAAGCTTACGCAGGATCGCATCACAAGTCCCCTCCCCGGATCGATCCAGGTTCAGCTCTCGCCAGCGTACAGCGGGAAGCTTTTCGGCTCCTTGGAGCCCAACCAGCTCCCAGTCCGGTTTACGTTGGTAAAATGACCGAAGAAACTGCTTGTGGGAATCCGGCATGTTTTTCACAACGTCCGCGATCACCTGTTCCCTGGCCTCTATCAACTGTTCCAGAGTTACCCCGTCATCAGCCATACCAGCAAAACTCTGCATGAAATCCTGGGTGATGTCCTTCCGAATTGGATCAAGCAGGGAATGAGGCGAGTGGTCATGACTGACCAAGTAGACGATCAGCGCGGCTCGAAGCGACTCATTGATCCCTTCGGTCGCGAGTAGATGGTGAACGTCAAACAGATCCCTTGGGTGCTGACGATCCAGGGCCGCAATAATCTTCCCGGCATAGAGATCCGCAAAGGAAAGAACCTGTGCCTCTGCAAAGCCAAAATCATCTTCCACCGACTGTGAGACCGGCATCCATTGAGCCTCATAGACCGCGCCTCTCAGGACCGGAGTCACCTCAATTTTGATCTGTACACCATCCCGGGAGCGGATGAGCAGTTTGGTGATCTCATCCTGGCTGGCGGGTGTTGACCGCGTTATCCGAGCGTCAGGCTCTGAGGACTGGATACGGGATTCAATGCGCTTCAGTGCCGCGTCGATTTCGGCCAATGAACGAGCCCATGGCTCGATGGGCAGATAGGTCAGATCGATGTCCACCGATAGACGGGGCATATCCCTGACAAAGAGATTGATGGCAGTGCCGCCCTTCAGGCCGAAACAGCCCTCCTCAGCCACATGTGGCAGGATTCGAACCAGCAACTCAACCTGACGTCGATATTGCTCGTTAAATGCCATTGCCTTCCTCCCTGGCAAATTCAGTCGGTACGGTAATCTGATATTCCTGGTCCAGGACTCCCCCCTTAACCAGCATTCGCTTCCCGGATCCCAGATTAATCCGGTTTCGGTCGATACGCTTAAGCCACGCGTGACGTTCGCGGTCAGCGAAGAAAAAGAACAGCCGCTTCACCTTAATGCTGCGTGTGGATTCCAACAGCGACTGCAAGTACCGGGGCCGAAGGTTGCCCAGCCCTTCCATAAACGTATCCGCCATGTGAAAGGTCCCTCGGTTCGGTAACTCATCCAGGAACTCCAGGTAGGCGCGCTCAGGCGTGGAAACGATCAAGGGCCAGCTCCAGTGGCCCCAGGAGCTAACCCTTAAAGCTCCCGGAAGCGGCGTCCCGCTTCCAGCGGATGAGTCTGTCAAAGAAGTTGCCCAGGATGGCAATTCCACGGCGGGCAGAAACCGCTGACGGTTATGCACCACAAACTCCGGTTCAATCGGAAGTTTGTTCACCCAGCCTGGCAACTTCACATCCGAGTAAAGATGGACCTGCAGCTGCTGGAACGGGAGATAATGGGCATAGCCCTGAAATTCCAGAGCAGTGCGGCCACCTACTGAAACCGGGTACTGCAGCAGGGTCTGGAGGGAGATTACAACCTGCTCCCAACTCACCTCCCCTCGCGGCCGACGAAACACACCTCGTACCGGCTGCTCCAGCCAGCCAGCAGTAACGTACTGACTACGTAGCGCACGGGAATAACCATGCCGCTCCAGCCACGCCGCATCCACCAGGAGGCCTTCCGGAAGTAATTGGGTTAACTGGTTTAGTTTTTCTCTATTTCGTATAGCCATACTTAACAAAATAGAGAAATCTTAAACCAGCTACAACCCTAACTGGTTCTGATCAAACCGTAGGCCTCCAAACATGCGGCAAAAACCGAAATTCACCACTGTCCTCGGCCAGATGACCAATCCCCGGAAAATCCAGATGGTGCCCGGCGATCAGTTCCCGGAATGGTCCGGCGAGTGGCCCGGTAGCACGCTCTCAGGATCTACTGTTTAGAGGCTTACAATCTCCTTTTCAGGGTACCTTTCGCTCCCTGATCGTCCAGACGGTGCCAGCTATTGCTCCGAGTATGGAGGGCATAAAAGATAGGAAACCTGGCTCTATTCCTGACAGACAATTGCTCGCCGCGTGGCTGCTGCCTATGGGCCAGCAGCCGTCGATTCCGAGGATAATCAAACCGCCCAGCAGTGCGAGAACGAGAGTAAAGCTGAAAGTGGAGATGATCCAAAGGAGCACCGTTTTCTCGGATACGAACTTTTCCAGCATCGCCGAACACCACTGTACGCAGCTTCTAGTTTGTTTTTCTGCGCTTGAGAAGCATATTGGTCCTGAGTTCAGGTTCTACTTTTCCATCGGCGCGGATCACGGCGTACGTGCATAACCGCAATCACCACAACCGAATCCCCGGTAACCACATAATGAACGCCAAAAGGAAATTTCCTGATCAGAGCTCGGCGTGAGTCTCTGTGAACAACAGGGTAAAGGGAAGGGTTCTCACTGATGCGATTCAGTGTCTGCTCCACCGAATCCATGAATTCATGCCCCAATCCCTGGCGCTGCAACTCATACCATTGGGCTGCGTCTTCAATATCCCTCTCGGCGTCCGGACGAATCCGAACGTTGTAAGTCATAGTCTCCGGCGTATCCCTTCCAGAACTGCTCCAGCATCACTGCCTGATTGGCCATCCTGCTCATAAGCATTCAGCCTTCGATCCAGTTCTTCGCGCTGCGCCTGAGTCAACTCAAGCTTTTGCTGATCTTCAGCGATGCTGTCCCAGACGTCTTCCACGAGCTGGATACGCTCGTCTACGGGCAAGTCTCTGATACTTGGGTTCATAAAACACCTCCTGAGCCCAAACGATACCGCACCGAAAAGATAAGGGGAATACTGCACTCAGGACCTGGGTGCGCTAAAGCGTAGGCCGTTAAACATGTGGCAAAACCCAACCCCATCCCCGGAAAATCCGAATGATGCTCGCCGACCAGTTCCCGGGACTTGGCCGATCCGGTCATGATCCGGCGGGTGGTAGCGGCCTGGGCAGGATTGCGAGAAGATGAACCGTGAAGAGGGGTAAGGTGAGGCATCCGTGAGAGACGAGCCCGTTATGGACGAATCCGGTCAGCAGGCACAGAGCCAAGCTGTCAAAAAGGGCTTCAGTGGCTGGCAGGTACTGGGGATTGTACTGCTCGCCATGGTTGTCACCGCCGGGATCAGTTACTGGGTCTTGAGCCAGTATGTCTTTGTTGAAGCGTTCGAGCCCGTTGAACTGAACACCTCCGAACAGCGAACACTCCAGAGCAAGCTGCAGGTCCTGGGCGTTGATGCGCGGCAACCCTCAAATCCTGCCGCGGAGCCCGAACCCTACAGCGAGGAGGGCGCCAGCAGGGAGGTTCGCTTGAGTGAGCGTGAACTCAACGGGATGCTGGCGAACAACACGGATCTGGCCCGGAAGCTGGCGGTTGATCTGTCCCAGGACCTGCTCAGTGTCGTGCTGCTGGTGCCGCTTGAGGAGGGTTTCCCCGTGCTCGGCGGGCAGACCCTGCGGGTTCATGCCGGTGTGGAGCTGGCCGTTAACAACGACAAGCGCGTCGTCAGACTCAAGGGCGTCAGCGTCATGGGTGTGCCCCTTCCCAACGCGTGGCTGGGCAACCTTAAGAACGTTGATCTGGTCAACGAGTTCGCTGACGACCCGGGATTCTGGCGATCCTTTTCAGAGGGCATCGACAGCGTTCATGTTGAGGACGGTCAACTGGTTCTGAAGCTCAGGGAATAACGGTTCCCTATTCCAGAGGAGACTCGCCATGGGTCGACGCCACAGCCTGGTGCTTTCCGCCTGCCTGCTGCCCATGGCTGCACAGGCCGGCGTGGAGCTGACCCCGTTTGTCGGATACCGGCTGGGCGGGGATTTTGAAGTCCGCACTGCCGGCGCCAGCACCACGGAGGATCTGACCTTCGACGACTCCCGCAGCCTGGGCCTGACCCTGAACGCGGATCTGGCGGAGCCGGGCAAACAGCTGGAACTCTACGTCGCCCGACAGGAAACCCGGGTCCGTTCCTCCGAGCCCCTTTTCACCCCGCCGGCTACTGCCCTGGATGTGGTGATCTACCAGTTGCAGCTCGGGGGCCTGTATTTCCCCGAAGGCGGGACGACCGGCCCATTTGTGTCCGGCGTGGCGGGTCTGACCCGGCTGGAGCCCAAACCGAATGGCCTCAGAGACCATAACCGTGCTTCCATCTCCCTGGGCGGAGGCTACAAACTGCCTCTGCAAGAGAACCTGCTGATGCGATTTGATCTGCGAGGCATCTACACAGTCCTCGACAGTGGCGGCGCTGTGTTCTGCTCCGGCGGGTGTACGGCCGTCTTTGATAGCAGTGGCTTTATTCAGGTGGAAGCGAGCGCGGGGCTGACGTTGCGTTTTTAGTCGATCGCAGCAAGACCAGCCCTCTGAAATCTACATGACTCCGGCCGACATGGCGGGAATGCTTGTGAGTGGTGAGGACTCTGTCGATGGCGCTGGCATCGAGGCCGATGGCGTCTAGGTTGGCCATCAGACCGGCACCCATACCCTTCAAATTGACACAAAAATCCGGCCAAGTATCATTCCCCCAATCAACACGATTTTGCATCAGCGATCTTCAAAGGAATGAACCCACATGAAATGGAAAACGCTCTCCATTACCTGCCTTTCCGTACTTCTGTTTCTTGCCCTGCAAGGGTGCTCTGATACCGCCAACAGAATCCCGGTCAGCATCTGGCAACACTCAATCACCCTGCCGGAAGCCGAAATCAATCAGCTGGGCGTTATCAAGGACAGCCTCTCAGTCCGCTTCAAGGATGATTCCAGAATCACGCTCTCCGTGATCGACTACCAGGAATCCTCCTTTCCGCAGGACCTTACCCCCTCTGAGTTCGTCAAAGCCGTCTATGGCGAAGAAGAACCCGATAACCCCGACTTTCTCCCGGCACGCAAAAGCATGCTGGAAGACGCGGAAGAGCACGAGGTCATTGAGATCCAGGAAGGCATAAATGGCTACCTGTTCCGCTCGGAGGCCAGGAACACGGCCTACATTGCCGACGAAAAGAGCGAGCGCTTCTTCATGATAGTGGAAGCCACGGACCGCTCTTTCGACACCGTTATTGAATCCATCACAAGGAGGTAAACCATGTCTGAGCAAGTCGAGATCAAGGACAGAGATCGCACCTACGTCCGTAAAGTTATCGGTGCTTTCATCAACGAGGGTATGGCCGCGCGCATTTCACCCATTAACGAAGACGTAGTCCGTGTGGTCGGCCAGATGGTTGCCGAATCCAGGGACTGTTCGGAATGGATGGACTACGTCCCCAAGCCGGTGGCCCCTGTTGGCGCCAGGCCCGGCATCAAGTGGTCACTCAAACAGATCCGGAAAATTGGTAGCGAGCTCGTTAAAAGCGACGAAAAGCACAAATTTACTTGCAGCAGTGTTTCTGCGTTGAAGTTCCGGACACGCCTGGAGGAGGCGCAGCACGGAATGTTGTGACATCAACGTTAAGCTTTGCAGCGGTTTTGGAGCCGCAAAGTGGGGGAAGTCCAGCGTCCCGTTGACCACCTTGTTAGAGGACACAGTACGTCCCACTACCGACTAAATCCGTGTCAACGATCACCACTTTCCTGAAGGTGCCGTCGTTTATCGTTTTCCAATGAGTTCTGAGATCCTCGATTAAAGAGGGGTGTTCTGCTAGTGCCCTTCGCACGAACCAACCTTTTGAGCCGACACACAGTGTCCCAACTCCCGAATAGTGTTTATTAGCTTTCTTTGACAGCCGATCAATAATGCGGTCCCGCAAAATAACCAAGCGTTCTGAAGCCCAGCCACTATCAACCGGTTCCTGGCCAGACTCCATTCGATCATCTAGCTTTGCTTCTTCTGCTTGATAGTGCGCTATAGCAATTTGAACTCTTTCCGTGACCTCCTCCCCTTCGCCAATTTCACCGTCCGCGCTCTCAGCACTCCTGAGTAATTGGAACCAAATATGATCGACCTCACCTCGATCATATTTGACGTAATAACCGAGAGTAACTAGTTCTTCATTAAGCTTTTTGTGGGTTGGGCTCCTGTACCAAATCCTGTCCGTTGAAGAGTCCAACCCGGAGATGTATTGTTTAACTTCTTTTTCCCAACTATTCGCTGGAAATTTTCTGAACGTAAAATCATCCGAACCGCAAGACATACCTTGCCCTCTAACGCTTGCAGCACGTGCGCCTATGGAATGGATTCGAAGTCGCAATGTAATGGGCGTCACCGTGCACGCCCTGATTAGGTCTTCTCGCCGTCCATCTCATCAGTTCCTTCCTCTGGGAGTTCTTCTCGTGCCTCCTGCCGAAGGTAACTCACTAACAACAGAAGCTCTAAGACCGCAAACATTATTACAGCTGTCGCGGCTAGAACGGCAACAAAATTGAAATTAAAGCTGTTTGGCAGTAAGGCCACCAAGAATATGGTAACAATGCCTACACTTATGAGAACAAAAGACCCCACGATTTTTTGCATGGAGGCCAGAGATGACCCGCTTTACGTAATTAATACCGAGCTCATTAATCTCGTCTTCGAGTCGCAGAAAATATCGTGGGGCGATTTCTGGATTAGTCTCAACCAATCTAGTTAGAGGGTCGACAATTCGACTTAACACAGGATTCAGTGAGTCGTGTGCCAACCATTCATGGGTAGAGAAGGAAAGTAACGGAAGAATATATTCATTAACAATCTCTTGCAAATTTTCGTCTTCTGATTCATTGAACTTATCGTAATAGCTTTCCAACATTGCTCTAATGTTGGAGATGTGGCTGATAGCAGAATCCTTTAAACCTTTAATGTAGTTATTCAACATTGATAACGACAGAGCTGTGCAGACGGCGAACAAAAGAGTTGTTGACCGTAAGGCATCTGTTACATTTTCTCTGAGCCTGACTTCATCAAAGTGTGGATAGGCTGCAGCCACAGCAATCAGCGCTATAGCAACTAGCGTAATCCGAAACCAAGATCTGCGTAATAACACTTTCATTAATAGGACCTAACGAGACTGTAGAAAAACCCATTTCCGGGTAAACTCCACAGCCTTCCTGCTTGTTCGTTTCACCAGCCCAATCGCTGGTCCGATCATTTTCCGCCGGTTCCGGTGTCCAGTTCCGTTTAGCCGAT
>NZ_WMEX01000019.1 GCF_009856365.1 Vreelandella halophila | reverse complement strand
GCGTGGTACTGCGCTGCGGCGACACCCGGATGCAGTTCGAGAAGGACGGCTCCGTGGAAACGCGCGCCCACCAGATCACGTCGGCCGCGGTCGAAACGCACCGCATCGAAGGCGGCTCCATCGAGCTCAACTGATCCGGCATGGTCGCGGGGCTGCGTGCCCCGTGCATGCATCGCTTTCCAGACGATGTCCTCTGTTTCCTCGATCGCCCCGCCCCCGCTGCCCGGCATGCTGCCGCGGCAGATGGGCATCGCCATCCGCGCCTACGGCCGCCGCGCGGGGCTTCTGCGTGGCGGCCACACGGTCCGCGCCCTCAAGGCCGTGGACCAGCGGCTAGACGCCCTGCTCGCGGTCTGCCGCTACTATGGGCCCGCCTGCCTGGACGCCGCAGCAGAAGCCGCCGCGGCAGCACCGGCAGAAGACCAGGCCGGCGCGGCCTTTGTGCGAACCATGCTGTCCGAACACCACGAGCCGGACACGGGCACGCGCCTCGCACTCATCGAAGCACTGCTGCCCGATCATCCCG
>NZ_WMEX01000018.1 GCF_009856365.1 Vreelandella halophila | reverse complement strand
GTGCGTCAACACTCCCCAACATTTCGAATGTGTCACCTCAGCGGCAAACTCTGGTGACATGTACTGGCTCGCAATGCACAGGTACGTGATGAATATACCACATCAAATCACAGCCTGCCCAGATCGGAGCAGGCTTAATGTCAGAAGATAAATTCCTTTCGGACTACAGCCCCCGTGATGCAGTTTGGGATACCCAACGCACGCTTACCGATTCTGTCGGGGGTATCTACCAGACTGCTGCTGAATTCGAGCGTTATGCACTCCGTATGGCCTCCTGTAGCGGTTTGTTACGTTTTGGTTGGTCTACCATCATGGAAACCGGAGAAACGCGCCTACGGCTTCGTAGTGCGCAATTTTGCCGTGTCCGTCATTGCCCTGTCTGCCAGTGGAGAAGAACCCTCATGTGGCAAGCCCGTTTTTATCAGGCTCTACCGAAAATCGTTGTGGATTACCCGTCTTCCCGATGGTTGTTTCTGACGTTAACTGTCAGGAACTGCGAGATAGGTGAACTTGGAACAGTCCTTACAGCAATGAATGCGGCGTTTAGGCGAATGGAAAAGCGAAAGGAGCTATCACCTGTTCAGGGGTGGATCAGGGCTACGGAGGTGAGGCGAGGTAAGGATGGCAGCGCACATCCGCATTTTCACTGTCTGCTGATGGTGCAACCTTCTTGGTTTAAAGGGAAGAACTACGTTAAGCACGAACGTTGGGTAGAACTCTGGCGCGATTGCTTGCGGGTGAACTATGAGCCGAATATCGATATTCGGGCAGTAAAAACTAAGACAGGTGAGGTTGTGGCCAACGT
>NZ_WMEX01000017.1 GCF_009856365.1 Vreelandella halophila | reverse complement strand
TGACCTGCCCCCAGTAACTTGACCACTCACTACTTAGTGATGTCCCAAGTTTTGGGCTTCGATTGCCCGGTTCGATGTTGCGCCGCGAACTCCAGCGGTGTCTGGTATCCCAGACTGGAATGCGGTCGCTGCTCATTGTAGTCCCGTCGCCAGTCACTGATGATGTCTCTGGCGTGAGACAGATCCCGGAACCAGTGCTCGTTCAGGCACTCATCCCGGAAGCGCCCGTTAAAACTCTCGATAAAGCCATTCTGGGTCGGCTTCCCGGCCTGAATCAGCTTCAGTTCAATGTGATTGTCACTGGCCCATTGATCGAGTGCTTTACCGGTAAACTCCGGCCCCTGATCGGTTCTCACAGCCTCTGGGTAACCCCGGAAGGCGGCAACCGCTTCCAGGATGCGTGTAACTTCATCGCCTGAAATGCCCCGTGCCACCGCAATATCGAGACATTCTTTCGTGTAGTCATCGACCACCGTCAGGCATTTCAGGCGCCGACCACAGGCCATGGCATCCATGACGAAGTCCATTGACCAGGTCCGGTTTGGCCCCTCTGGTTGCACCAATGGCTGGCGCTCAATGGCTATGCCTTTGCGTCGCTTTCGTTTCGGAACCGCCAGATTGGCCTCACGGTACAGCCGATAGACCTTTTTGTGATTCACCGTCACACCCTCTCGTCGCAGCAGCTGATGCACACGGCGATAGCCAAACCGCCGACGTTCATTGGCGAGCGTTTGGATACGCTCCGACAGGCCAGCATCAACCGACTGCCTCGACGACTGGTAGTGAAATGCAGCGCGGGATATCCCGACCAGTGAACAGGCTCTGCGCTGGGAGATCGACGTCTCACACTGCATCGTGCGCACAGCCTCGCGCTTATTACTGACCGTCAGTACTTTCGATTGAGCGCCGCTTTGAGGGCTTCCTGGTCGAGCATGGAGTCCGCCAGCATCTTCTTGAGGCGGGCGTTCTCGTCCTCCAGCGATTTCAGGCGACGGGCTTCAGAGACGTCCAGACCGCCGAACTTCTTTCGCCAGGTGTAGAAGGTGGCATCGGAGATGTTGTGCTTACGACAGAGCTCTTTCACCGGAACCCCGGCTTCCGCCTCTTTCAACACACCGATAATCTGCTCTTCGGAAAATCGCTTCTTCATGTCGTTCATCCTCTTCTGAGAGGGACACTACTAAGTCAGAAGCGGTTAAGCTAGAGGGGAGCAGGTCA
>NZ_WMEX01000016.1 GCF_009856365.1 Vreelandella halophila | reverse complement strand
GTTGAGACTGTAGAAAAACCCCCGATTTGGTAGGCTGGCACCGAGCAACAGGGAGTCGTTGGCATGCCCCGCTTCAAGCCCTACAACTACGATCAGGACGCGATGGTGGTGATCAACTACCGCCACCAGTTGCAGCCCGGGACCTTCGAGTACGCCGTCCATTACCTGATTGAGCACAAGCTGGATCTGTCGGTGTTCTATCCGCGTTACAGCAATGAGGACACAGGCCGGCGGGCCTACGATCCAGCGATTCTTCTCAAGATCATCCTGTTCGCCTATTCCAAGGGCATCACCTCCAGCCGCGAGATGCAGTGGTGCTGCGAGACCAACATCATCTTCAAGGCGCTGTCCTGCGACACGGTCCCGCACTTCACCACCCTGGCGGCGTTTGTGAGCAACCACGCCGATGAGATTGAGGCGCTGTTCGAGCAGGTCCTGCTGGTGTGTCAGGAGCAGGGGCTGCTGGGCAACGAACTGTTCGCTATCGACGGCTGCAAGATGGCCTCCGATGCCAGTAAGGAATGGTCTGGCACCTTCAAAGAACTGGGCGATAAGCGGGATAAGCTGCGCCGACTGATCCGCCATCGACTCCAGGAGCACCGCCAGCAGGATGAGGCCGCCACGGAGGCCGAGCTGGATCAGCAGATCCGGGAGGCCAGGACCATCCTCTCGCTGGATGAGGCCAAGAGCAAAATCGATCGCTTCCTAAAGACGCAGAGCCCACGGAAGGGCCAGGGCAAGCGGAGCAAGGAAGTAAAGAGCAACATCACCGACAATGAAAGCGCCAAGATGACCACCGGCAAGGGCACCATCCAGGGCTACAACGGCGTAGCCACGGTGGATAAAAAGCACCAGGTCATCATCGACGCCCAGGCCTTCGGCGAAGGCCAGGAGCACCATACACTGAGACCGGTTCTGGAGCGGGTTGAGCAGCGCTACCGACGACTGGGCATCAATGCCGACATTTACCACAGCGGGACCATCGTCACCGCCGACACCGGCTTCGCCAATGAAGCCAATGCCCGCTACCTCCACCAGCGCAAGATCAACGGTTACATCCCGGACAACCAGTTCCGCCAACGCGACCCGGCCTTCGCCGAACAGAAGGCCAAGTACGGTAAACGTCACCAGAACAACAGCCAGTCACAATGGAAAGAGGTCATTCCTGCCACCGAGTTCCATTTCGATCCGGTGAACCTCACCTGCGATTGCCCTGCTGGAAACCGGCTCAGTTACCGGGCCACTCGACCGGACAACAATGGCACCATCCGGGCCTATTTCGAAGGCCGGTTGCTGCAGTGCCGCCACTGCCCCAAGAAACACCGGTGCATGCAGACACCCAGCGCCGCCGATCACCGCCACGGCAAGGGCCGGCAGGTGAGCTTCGCGCTGGACCAGGACCGCTCACCCAACTACACCGACTGGATGAAACACCGGGTGGACAGTCCCGAGGGCAAGCGCATCTACAGCCACCGGATGTCGGTGGTGGAACCGGTGTTCGGCAATATCGGAACGACCAAGCGACTGAACCGGTTCAGCCTGAGAGGCAAACGCAAAGTTCAGGGCCAGTGGCAGCTATACTGCCTAGTACACAATATCGAGAAGTTGGCCAACTACGGGCAATTGGCGGCATGAAGCTGCGAGGCGGGAATGTATCGGCAGAAGACGGCTGTAACGGGCCTGTTAAGGCCGCCCATTGGCCAATCGGCTAAACGGAACTGGACACCGGAACCGGCGGAAAATGATCGGACCAGCGATTGGGCTGGTGAAACGAACAAGCAGGAAGGCTGTGGAGTTTACCCGGAAATGGGTTTTTCTACAGTCTCGTTA
>NZ_WMEX01000015.1 GCF_009856365.1 Vreelandella halophila | reverse complement strand
ACCAGCCCATTGGGTGTATCCACTGCGATGCCGATGTGGCAGTAGTGCTTCTGGATGATCTGCTCGTTCGCCATATCCAGTGACACGTTGAACTGCGGATAGGTGGTGAGCGCATGGGCACAGGCCTTCATCAGGAAAGGCAGCAGCGTCATTTTCACGCCCCGCTTTTCGCCCTCGGTCTTGTGATCCTTGCGGAAGGCTTCCAGATCGGTGATATCGGCCTTCTCGAACTGGGTGACGTGCGGCACGTTGAGCCAGCTGCGATGCATGCCCTGGGCGGTCAGCCGCTGGATCTTGGTCATGGACTGGCGCTCGACCTCGCCGAACTGGCTGAAGTCGGGCAGTGGCACCTCTGGAATACCGGCACCACCACCGGCAGGCTTGCTGCCACCGGACTGAAGCTGGTTGCGCACCCAGGACTGGACGTCTTCCTTGAGAATGCGCCCCTTGGGTCCGCTGCCCTTGATCTGTTGCAGGTCCGCCCCGAACTCGCGTGCGATGCGGCGTACGGCGGGACCGGCGTGGACGCGTTTGCCGGAGGGCTCGGCGGTAGAGGGTGGTTCGGGGCTCGGGGCCGGACTGGAGGCTGCTTGCTGGCTGCCAGCGTTATCGCGAGCGGAGCTCGCTCCTACAGTGTCTTCCTGCGCCGCGCTCTCTACTGCGCCTTGCGCCTTGCTGCCTGTGCCTTGTTCCCCGCTTCTCGCTCCTTCGTCCCCGGAGCCCGCCACCTCCATCGTCCCGACGACATCGCCTTCCTTCAGGGAGTCGCCTTCTTTCACGTCGAGGCGGGTGATCTTTCCGGTGGCGGGAGACGGCATTTCGACGGTAGCCTTGTCGGATTCCAGCTCCAGCAGGGGATCCTCGGCATTCACCGAATCACCCACGCTGACGAGCACGCTGACGATCTCCACCGAGTCCGCACCGCCGAGTTCTGGGACCCGGATGGTCTGCTCGCCGCCGGAAGCTCCAGCATCTGCGTTCTGGGGCTCATCGCCATCGCGAGCGGAGCTCGCTCCTACAGATGCGTCATCGTCTCCTGCCGATTCCGCGTCACCGCCGGCCTGCTCGCTGTCGCCTGAGTCGCCGCCCTCGGCGGTATCCATCATACCTACGAGATCCCCTTCCTTGAGGGAATCGCCTTCCTTCACATCCAGACGGGTGATCTTTCCGGCCGCGGGTGCCGGCAGCTCAACAGTGGCCTTGTCGGATTCCAGCTCCAGCAGTGGATCCTCGGTGTTCACCGAATCGCCCACACTGACCAGAACCCCTACAATCTCAACCGATTCCGCACCGCCCAGCTCGGGAACCCGGATTTCCTGTTCACTCATAGTGCCGTGCCTCCTTCTGCCGCCGGATCAGGTGGACGCTGGATTGGGTTTGTCGCCATCGATGCCGTACTGGTTCATGGCCTCGATAACAGTGGCCTGCTCCACGGTGCCTTCCTCAGCCAGCGCGTTCAGCGCGGCCGTAACCACGTGGTAGCGGTCCACCTCGAAGAAGGATCGCAGGTTCCAGCGGGTATCGGAGCGTCCGAAGCCATCGGTGCCAAGCACATGGTAGGAGGCCGGCACAAAGGCACGGATCTGCTCGGACTGCAGCCGGATATAGTCCGTGGAGGCAATCACCGGCCCCTTCTGATCCCTGAGCTGGTCGTGCACCCAGGAGGTGCGGTTTTTCTTGTCCGGGTGGAGGCGGTTCCAGCGCGCGACGTGCTGGCCGTCACGGGCCAGCTCGCCGAAGCTGGTCACGCTCCACACGTCGGAGCCCACCTTGAACTCCTCCTTCAGCATCTGTGCGGCCGCCCTCACCTCGTTGAGGATGGCGCCACTGCCCAGCAGCTGGACCCGGGGCGCCTTGTCCTTCGCCTTGCCCGCGACGTTCACGGTTTCCAGCTGGTAGAGCCCCCGGATGATGCCTTCCTCCGCCCCTTTCGGCATGGGCGGATGGGCGTAGTTCTCGTTGAGCAGCGTGATGTAGTAGTAGATGCTTTCGTTTTCCTGGTACATCCGGCGCATGCCTTCCTGGATGATCACCGCCACCTCGTAGGCGTAGGTGGGATCGTAGGTCAGGCAGTTGGGCACCACGTTGTGCAGGATCAGCCCGTGGCCGTCCTGGTGCTGGAGGCCCTCGCCGTTGAGGGTGGTACGACCGGAGGTGCCCCCCAGCAGGAAGCCGCGCGCACGCATGTCACCAGCCGCCCAGCACAGGTCGCCTACCCGCTGGTAGCCGAACATGGAGTAGAAGATGTAGAACGGCAGCAGCGGGTAGTCGTGGTTGCTGTAGGCGGTCGCGGCGCCGATCCAGGCGGACATGGCGCCGGCCTCGTTGATGCCTTCCTGAAGGATCTGGCCTTTCTTGTCCTCCCGGTAGTACATGATCTGGTCCCGGTCCTCGGGCGTGTACTTCTGGCCCTCGGAGGTGTAGATCCCGGTCTGGCGGAACAGCCCCTCGATGCCGAAGGTGCGGGCCTCGTCCGGCACAATGGGGACCACGCGCTGGCCGACCTGCTTGTCCTTGAGCAGGATGGTGAGCATGCGCACGAACGCCATGGTCGTGGACATCTCTTTTTCACCGGTGCCTTCGAGCAGCTTGTCGAAGGTCTTGAGCTCGGGGATCTTGAGCGGGCTCGAGTCCCGGCGCCGGCGCGGCAGGTGGCCGCCGAGCTCACGCCGGCGTTTCTGCATGTACTGCATTTCGGGGCTGTCCGCCGCCGGGCGGTAGTAGGGCAGCTGGTCGAGTTCGTCGTCGTTCACCGGCACGCCGAAACGGTCCCGGAACGCTTTGAGCGCGTTCTTGTCCAGCTTTTTCACCTGGTGGGCGATGTTCTGTGCTTCCGCGCCCTTGCCGAAACCGTAGCCCTTGATGGTGTGCGCCAGGATGACCGTGGGCTGGCCCTTGTTGTTCACCGCTTCGTTATAGGCGGCGTAGACCTTGTAGGGGTCATGGCCACCGCGGTTGAGCTGCAGGATGTCTTCATCGGTGAGGTTCTTTGCGAACTCCGCCAGCTCCGGGGTCTGGCCGAAGAAATGCTTGCGGGTATAGGCCGGCCCCTGGCTAAGGTAGTTCTGGAGCTCACCGTCACAGGTGCGGTCCAGAGCCTCCTGGAGCACGCCCTCGGTGTCCTTCTCGAACAGGGTGTCCCAGTGGCGGCCCCAGACCACCTTGAGCACGTTCCAGCCGGCACCGCGGAAGATGCCCTCCAGCTCCTGGATGATCTTGCCGTTGCCGCGCACGGGGCCGTCGAGGCGCTGCAGGTTGCAGTTGACCACGAAGATGAGGTTGTCCAGGTTCTCGCGCCCGGCCAGGCCGATGGCGCCCAGGGTCTCAGGCTCGTCGCATTCGCCGTCGCCCACGAAGCACCAGACCTTGCGGTCGCCACTTTCCACCAGCTCCCGGTTGTGGAGGTACTTCATGATGTGGGCCTGGTAGATGGCCTGGATCGGGCCCAGCCCCATGGAAACGGTCGGGAACTGCCAGTAGTCCGGCATCAGCCAGGGGTGGGGATAGGAGGAGATGCCGTTCTCGAGGGTGTCCTGACGATAGTGGTCGAGCTGCTCCTGGCTGAGCCGCCCTTCCAGAAAGGAGCGGGCGTAGATGCCCGGGGCGGCGTGGCCCTGGAAATAGATCAGGTCCGGTTCGCGCTTGTCATCGCCACCGTGGAAGAAATAGTTGAAGCCCACGTCGTAGAGGGTCGCGGCCGAGGAAAAGGTGGAAATGTGGCCGCCCAGATCACCGGGCTTCAGGTTGGCGCGCATCACCATGACCAGCGCGTTCCAGCGGATCAGCGAGCGGATGCGGCGCTCCATGAACATATCACCCGGCATGCGGGCCTCATCCGTGGGCTGGATGCTGTTGCGGAAGGGCGTGGTGATGGCGTAGGGCATGGGCGTGCCCGC
>NZ_WMEX01000014.1 GCF_009856365.1 Vreelandella halophila | reverse complement strand
TCCAATCAGGGGCTTAACGCCTTCTGAGGTTCTTTAACAATGGGGTCAGGTTATTTGTGTGGGCGCTGGCTGTGGTGGTCGGTGCGATCATCAAAGTCAGTGCTCGTTGATTCGAGTGCGGTCTTTGAGCTTGTATAACGATGGTACGCCATCGGAATGATTTAAACTGAAGAGTTTGATCATGGCTCAGATTGAACGCTGGCGGCAGGCCTAACACATGCAAGTCGAGCGGCAGCAGCTCCTTCGGGAGGCTGGCGAGCGGCGGACGGGTGAGTAACGCATGGGAACTTACCCAGTAGTGGGGGATAGCCCGGGGAAACCCGGATTAATACCGCATACGCCCTGAGGGGGAAAGCGGGCTCCGGCTCGCGCTATTGGATGGGCCCATGTCGGATTAGTTAGTTGGTGGGGTAATGGCCTACCAAGGCGACGATCCGTAGCTGGTCTGAGAGGATGATCAGCCACACCGGGACTGAGACACGGCCCGGACTCCTACGGGAGGCAGCAGTGGGGAATATTGGACAATGGGGGCAACCCTGATCCAGCCATGCCGCGTGTGTGAAGAAGGCCTTAGGGTTGTAAAGCACTTTCAGCAGGGAGGAAAAGCTGATCGTTAATACCGGTCAGTGTTGACGTTACCTGCAGAAGAAGCACCGGCTAACTCCGTGCCAGCAGCCGCGGTAATACGGAGGGTGCAAGCGTTAATCGGAATTACTGGGCGTAAAGGGCGCGTAGGCGGTTTGGTAAGCGAGTTGTGAAAGCCCCGGGCTCAACCTGGGAATGGCAATTCGAACTGCCAAGCTAGAATGCAGCAGAGGGCAGTGGAATTCCAGGTGTAGCGGTGAAATGCGTAGATATCTGGAGGAACACCAGTGGCGAAGGCGACTGCCTGGGCTGACATTGACGCTGAGGTGCGAAAGCGTGGGTAGCAAACAGGATTAGATACCCTGGTAGTCCACGCTGTAAACGCTGAGAACTAGTCGTTGGGGCTATTAGAGCCTTAGTGACGCAGCTAACGCGATAAGTTCTCCGCCTGGGGAGTACGGCCGCAAGGTTAAAACTCAAATGAATTGACGGGGGCCCGCACAAGCGGTGGAGCATGTGGTTTAATTCGACGCAACGCGAAGAACCTTACCTGGTCTTGACATCCTGCGAACTTGGTAGAGATACCTTGGTGCCTTCGGGAGCGCAGTGACAGGTGCTGCATGGCCGTCGTCAGCTCGTGTCGTGAGATGTTGGGTTAAGTCCCGTAACGAGCGCAACCCTTGTCCTTAGTTGCCAGCGGTCCGGCCGGGAACTCTAGGGAGACTGCCGGTGACAAACCGGAGGAAGGTGGGGATGACGTCAGGTCATCATGGCCCTTACGGCCAGGGCTACACACGTGCTACAATGGGGCGCACAGAGGGCAGCAAGCGCGCGAGTGCAAGCGAATCCCTTAAAACGCCTCGTAGTCCGGATCGGAGTCTGCAACTCGACTCCGTGAAGTCGGAATCGCTAGTAATCGCAGATCAGAATGCTGCGGTGAATACGTTCCCGGGCCTTGTACACACCGCCCGTCACACCATGGGAGTGGACTGCACCAGAAGCGGTTAGTTTAACCTTCGGGAGAACGATCGCCACGGTGTGGTTCACGACTGGGGTGAAGTCGTAACAAGGTAGCCGTAGGGGAACCTGCGGCTGGATCACCTCCTTATCGACACGCCGGCGCCACGCCAGCGTCCACAACAAATAATCTGACCCGTTGTAAAGAGCATGAACGCGATCTGGGCTGGGCCCGGAAGGGTGAAAGCCCTTGGCAAGTTTGGGTCTGTAGCTCAGTTGGTCAGAGCGCACCCCTGATAAGGGTGAGGTCGGTGGTTCAAGTCCACCCAGACCCACCAGAACCGCCGCCGGGGTGGTTGTGGTTGGTGGCAAAGGGGCCGTAGCTCAGTTGGGAGAGCGCCTGCCTTGCACGCAGGAGGTCAGGAGTTCGATTCTCCTCGGCTCCACCAGTTTCGAATCGGCCGAGATCGGCTGAGGTGATCCGCGATGTGATCAAAGATGAGTTTTTTCGCCGAGAAAACTGATCTGTGATTTCGCATCACGATGCTCTTTAACAAAGTGGCAAGCAATGAATTGAAAGTCTGATGTTCATTGACCGCAATCCGCAATCAGTGGATTGGGGTCGTGGCACTGACTCAAGCGTTGAATCCGGCGTAATGGCAGTAGCCTGCGCGCACGCTGAGCGTGTGCTGCGGGTTATATAGTCAAGCGAATAAGCGCAAACGGTGGATGCCTTGGCAGTCAGAGGCGATGAAGGACGTGGCAGCCTGCGATAAGCGTCGGGGAGGTGGCAAACAACCTTCGATCCGGCGATCTCCGAATGGGGAAACCCACCTGGTTTCGGCCAGGTATCGCCCGCTGAATACATAGGCGGGCGAGGCGAACCCGGGGAACTGAAATATCTAAGTACCCGGAGGAAAAGAAATCAACCGAGATTCCCCAAGTAGCGACGAGCGAACGGGGATTAGCCCTTAAGCTTGTGGGTGGGTAGTGGAAGTGTCTGGAAAGTCACACCATAGAGAGTGATAGTCTCGTACGCGAAACGCGCCCATAAGTGAAATCGAGTAGGACGGGGACCGTGAAAACCTGTCTGAATACGGGGGGACCATCCTCCAAGGCTAAATACTCCTGACTGACCGATAGTGAACCAGTACCGTGAGGGAAAGGCGAAAAGAACCCCTGTGAGGGGAGTGAAATAGACCCTGAAACCGTTTGCGTACAAGCAGTGGGAGCACCCCTCGGGGTGTGACCGCGTACCTTTTGTATAATGGGTCAGCGACTTACTTTCAGTGGCAAGGTTAACCGTCTAGGGGAGCCGCAGGGAAACCGAGTCTTAAATGGGCGAACACAGTCGCTGGGAGTAGACCCGAAACCGGGCGATCTATCCATGGCCAGGGTGAAGGTCGGGTAACACCGACTGGAGGCCCGAACCCACCTATGTTGAAAAATGGGGGGATGAGTTGTGGATCGGAGTGAAAGGCTAATCAAGCCCGGAGATAGCTGGTTCTCCTCGAAAGCTATTTAGGTAGCGCCTCGTGTATCACTGGCGGGGGTAGAGCACTGTTTGGGCTCGGGGGCCATCTCGGCTTACCAACCCCTTGCAAACTCCGAATACCGCCAAGTGCAATCACGGGAGACAGAGCATGGGTGCTAACGTCCGTGCTCAAGAGGGCAACAACCCAGACCGCCAGCTAAGGTCCCCAAGTACCGGTTCAGTGGGAAACGATGTGGGAAGGCACAGACAGCTAGGAGGTTGGCTTAGAAGCAGCCATCCTTTAAAGAAAGCGTAATAGCTCACTAGTCGAGTCGGCCTGCGCGGAAGATGTAACGGGGCTAAACCGGTCACCGAAGCTGCGGACGCCTTTTAGGCGTGGTAGAGGAGCGTTGTGTAGGCCTGCGAAGGTGCATCGAGAGGTGTGCTGGAGGTATCACAAGTGCGAATGCTGACATGAGTAACGATCAAGGAGGTGAAAACCCTCCTCGCCGGATGACCAAGGTTTCCTGCGCAACGCCAATCGGCGCAGGGTGAGTCGGCCCCTAAGACGAGACCGAAAGGTGTAGTCGATGGGAAACGGGTTAATATTCCCGTACCTCGCGTGAGTGCGATGGGGGGACGGAGAAGGCTAGGCGGAGCCGGGCGAGTGGTTGTCCCGGTTCAAGCGAGTAGGCCGCGGTGGTAGGCAAATCCGCCACCGCAAGCCGAGACGCGACGACGAGCGCCCAAGGGCGCGAAGCCGCTGATGCCATGCTCCCAGGAAAAGCCTCTAAGCTTCAGCTCACGTGGGACCGTACCCCAAACCAACACAGGTGGTCAGGGTGAGAATCCCAAGGCGCTTGAGAGAACTCGGGTAAAGGAACTAGGCAAAATGGTGCCGTAACTTCGGGAGAAGGCACGCCGCGCTAGGGTGACGGGACTCGCTCCCCGAGCTCGAGGCGGTCGAAGATACCAGGCCCCTGCGACTGTTTACTAAAAACACAGCACTGTGCGAACTCGAAAGAGGATGTATACGGTGTGACGCCTGCCCGGTGCCGGAAGGTTAATTGATGGGGTTAGCTCAGGCGAAGCCCTTGATCGAAGCCCCGGTAAACGGCGGCCGTAACTATAACGGTCCTAAGGTAGCGAAATTCCTTGTCGGGTAAGTTCCGACCTGCACGAATGGCGTAACGATGGGGGCGCTGTCTCTACCCGAGACTCAGTGAAATTGAAATCGCTGTTAAGATGCAGTGTATCCGCGGCCAGACGGAAAGACCCCGTGAACCTTTACTATAGCTTCACAGTGAACTTTGAGCAGTCTTGTGTAGGATAGCTGGGAGGCTTTGAAACGGTGACGCCAGTCACCGTGGAGCCGTCCTTGAAATACCAGCCTGGGTTGTTTGAGGTTCTAACTCAGTCCCGTTACCCGGGACGAGGACACTGTGTGGTGGGTAGTTTGACTGGGGCGGTCTCCTCCCAAAGCGTAACGGAGGAGCACAAAGGTGGGCTAAGCACGGTCGGACATCGTGCGGTTTGTGTAAAGGCACAAGCCCGCTTGACTGCGAGACATACTCGTCGAGCAGGTGCGAAAGCAGGTCTTAGTGATCCGGTGGTTCTGTATGGAAGGGCCATCGCTCAACGGATAAAAGGTACTCCGGGGATAACAGGCTGATACCGCCCAAGAGTTCACATCGACGGCGGTGTTTGGCACCTCGATGTCGGCTCATCACATCCTGGGGCTGAAGCCGGTCCCAAGGGTATGGCTGTTCGCCATTTAAAGTGGTACGCGAGCTGGGTTTAGAACGTCGTGAGACAGTTCGGTCCCTATCTGCCGTGGACGTTGGAGATTTGAGGAAAGCTGCTCCTAGTACGAGAGGACCGGAGTGGACGAACCTCTGGTGTTCCGGTTGTCACGCCAGTGGCATTGCCGGGTAGCTAAGTTCGGACAGGATAACCGCTGAAGGCATCTAAGCGGGAAGCCCCTTCCAAGATGAAATCTCCCCGGGCCCTCGAGGCCCCTCAAGAGCCGTCCAAGACCAGGACGTGGATAGGCCGGGTGTGGAAGCGCTGCAAGGCGTTAAGCTAACCGGTACTAATGGCTCGTGAGGCTTGACTATATAACACCCCAGCGCATGCTCCGGATCAACGCTTGAGCCAGTGCCACCCAACACCAGACACACTTGCTTGCCACACCCTTTTTTGCCTGACGACCACAGCGGGCGGGAACCACCTGATCCCATGCCGAACTCAGAAGTGAAACCGCCCAGCGCCGATGGTAGTGTGGGAGATCCCATGTGAGAGTAGGTCATCGTCAGGCTCCTATACCCAAAGCCCCGCCGGCATCGCCGT
>NZ_WMEX01000013.1 GCF_009856365.1 Vreelandella halophila | reverse complement strand
CCGGCTTCCGCCTCTTTCAACACACCGATAATCTGCTCTTCGGAAAATCGCTTCTTCATGTCGTTCATCCTCTTCTGAGAGGGACACTACTAAGTCAGAAGCGGTTAAGCTAGAGGGGAGCAGGTCACGCCGGCCCGTGATGACGCGTGTCATTGAGCGGCTTTTCGGGGGAAGTAGATCAGTGCGCCTGTGTTGACACTTGGTGGACACCTAGAAACAACAAAGCCCGCACGAGGCGGGCTAAGTCTTTGATATTAGTGGTGCCCGGAGGCGGAATCGAACCACCGACACGAGGATTTTCAATCCACTGCTCTACCGACTGAGCTATCCGGGCGACAACGGGGCGTTATTAAACCGATTCGGAGCTCCAACGTCAAGAGCCGGGCCCCGAATTCGCATTATTCTTCAGGCGGAACGAAGCCATCAGCCTCGTCGGACTCCTCGTTGTTGAAGAACGCCTCCATCTGCTCCTGCAGGTACTCCCGGGCCTTCGGGTCCAGCATGTTCAGGTGTTTCTCGTTGATCAGGCGGGTCTGGCGTGCCTGCCATTCCTCCCAGGCCTGCTTGGAGACGTTCTCGTAGATCTCCTGGCCCTTGGCGCCCGGCAGCGGCGCGAAGTCCAGGCCTTCCATGTCTTGCTGGTACTTGCGGCAGAAAACGGTTCGTGCCATTTGCGCGGCTCCTGGTTGCTTTGCGGATGCGCGGGGTTCAGCCCCGCATCATCTTGCGCAGCTTCTTCATGAATGTCTTTTTCTTCGGCGGATAGACACTGGGTTCGCCTTTCGGCCGTGTCTTGAAGCGGCGGTGCACCCAGAGGTACTGCTCCGGGTAGCGCCGGACCATCTTCTCAATCTCCTGGTTGAGACGGGTCGCGTTCTCCACCTCATCGTCGGTGGGATAGTCCTCAAAGACCGGCGAGAAGTGCACGCTGTAAACGCCATTGCCGTCCCGGAACTGGCTCAGGAACAGAACCGTGGCGCCGGTCTCCCGGGCAATCCAGGCGGGCGTGGTAAGCGTGGCCGCCTGGACGCCAAAGAAGGGAGCGAAGACGCTGTAACGGGGGCCGAAATCCTGGTCGCAGCCGTACCAGACGATATTGCCTTCCTTGATGAAGTTGATCATCTGCCTCAGCTGGCGCTTGTTGAACGCCGCCCCGCTGAACTTGCGCCGGTTGCGCTCGATGACCGCATCAAACAGGGGGTTATTGTTGGGCCGGTACATGTGGTTGAAATCGAACACGGCGTCCGCAAAGGGGCCGGCGAAATCCAGGATGCTGAAATGGCCGCCCAGCATGAGGATCCCCTTACCCCGGCGGCGGGCTTCCTCAAGATGCTCCTTGCCATGCACCTCGAGCCTTTCAATGTGGGGTTTCATGTTCCCCCACCAGGCCTTGGGGCTTTCAACATAGCCCTTGGTGGTGGCGATGATGCTCTCCCGGACGAGCTTTTCCCGCTCACGGGCAGACATCTCCGGGAAGCACAGCTCGATATTGGTGCGTGCAATTGTGCGGCGCTCGGCCCCGACGAGATAGCTCAGCCAGCCCAGGGCCCGCCCGATCACCTGCAGTACCGGAAGCGGCAGATAGGCGAGCAGGCGCAGAACCCCGATCAGGATCCAGGTTGGCCAGTAGCGGGGATGGAGAAAACGCCGGTAATAGTACTTGGGATCAATAGGACGCACGAGTCTGCTCTTATACCGCCAATCAACAGTGACCGGCCAGAATACCGATTCGCTGGCAAACGGTGAAGCACATTGCGTACAATCCCGCACTCACCATTGCTCTGGTTTTACGTTCCAGCCCGCAACGGAGGCAACCCGATGACGACCTACGCCGTCTGCGCACTCTATCGTTTTGTGCGCCTGGACGACTACGAACAGCTGCGTGAGCCGCTATACCAGTTCCTGCTGGACAACGGCATCCGCGGCACCCTGCTGCTGGCCCGCGAGGGCATTAACGGCACCGTGGCCGGCTCCCATGAGGCGATCGCCGCGCTCAAGGCGCGCCTGGCCGAAGACCCGCGCTTCGACGGAATCGACTACAAGGATTCCGAGACGGACATCCAGCCATTCAACCGCACCAAGGTGAAGCTCAAGCGCGAGATCGTCACCATGGGCATGGACGGTATCGACCCGAAGCAGTCCGCCGGCACCTACGTGAAGCCCCATGAATGGAACCAGCTGCTTCAGGACCCGGAAGTCACGGTGATCGACACCCGTAATGAGTACGAGGTGGAGGTCGGCACCTTCCAGAACGCCATCAACCCCGGCACCGAGGCCTTCCGCCAATTCCCGGAATACGCGGAAAAGAACCTGGACCCGCAGAAGCACCGCAAGATCGCGATGTTCTGCACCGGTGGCATTCGCTGCGAGAAGTCCACCGCCTATCTGAAGGAACAGGGCTTCGAGGAGGTCTATCACCTTGAAGGGGGCATCCTGCGCTACTTCGAGGAGATGCCGGAAGAGCAGTCACTGTGGAACGGCGAGTGTTTTGTCTTCGACGAGCGTGTGGCGGTGAACCAGAACCTGGAGCGCGGCCAGTACGACCAGTGCCACGCCTGCCGGCGCCCGATCACCGAGGACGACAAGCAGTCACCGAAATACCAGCAGGGCATCAGCTGCCCCAAGTGCTACGATTCGCTGACCGAGGAACAGATGGCGCGCTTCGCGGAGCGTGAACGCCAGATCCGACTGGCAAAGGAACGCGGCGAGGCCCACGTGGGCGCCGAGGCGGCGGAGGTCATCGAGCAACGCCGCCAGGCCAAGCGCGCCAGGGATGAGGCCGGGGAAGGCTCTAGCTGAGAGCCTTCCATGCGGCTTCGAGCCGGTCCAGCGCCTCGTTCAGGTCCGGCATGGGAATGTTGAGCGGCGGCGCGAAGCGCAGCACCGTGCCGCCGGCCACCAGAACCAGCACACCGGCTTCCAGCGCTGCCGAAACAAAGGCCTTGGTATTCTCATCGTAGGGGGCGGCCAGTTCCGCTCCCATCAGCAGCCCCCTGCCTCGTACATCACGGAATAATCCCGTCTCCTCAGCCATGGCCTCGAGCCAGTCAGACAGCCGCTGCTGGCGTTTAGGCACACCGTCCAGCACCTCTTTGGTGTTCACCAACTCCAGTACACGGCGGGCCACAGCGCAGGCCAGCGGATTCCCTCCGTAGGTGGTGCCATGAGTACCGACCGTGAAACTGGCCGCGATGTCTGCCCGCGTCAGCATCGCGGATATCGGAAAGCCGTTCCCCAGCGCCTTGGCCGTGGTCAGGATGTCCGGCTCCACATGGTAATCCTGGTAGGCATAGAGACGCCCGGTGCGGCCCACGCCACACTGGACCTCATCAAAGATCAGCAGCAGCCCGTTGTCATCACAGATCCGGCGAAGCTCGCGCAGGAACCCGTAATCCGCCGGGCGCACACCGCCCTCCCCCTGAACAGGCTCCACCACAATGGCGCAGGTCCTATCCGAGATCTGCTCCTTTACCGACGCCGCATCATTGAACGTCGCATGCCGGACCCCTTCCGGCCCCGGACGGAACCCATCCAGATACTTCGGCTGCCCGCCGACAGCCACGGTGAACAGCGTCCGCCCATGGAAACTGCCATCAAAGGCAATGATCTCGTGCCGGCCGTCCCCATGATGATCCCAGCTGTAACGGCGAGCCAGCTTGAACGCCGCCTCATTCGCCTCCGCCCCGGAGTTCGCAAAAAACGCCTTCTCCGCAAAGGTGTTCTCGCACAGATACTGCCCAAGCTGCAGCGCCGGCTCATTGGTCATGACATTGCTCACATGCCAGATCTTCGCCGCCTGCTCCTGCAGCGCCGCCATCACACCTGGATGCGAATGCCCCAGAGCCGTCACCGCAATCCCTCCGGCCAGATCAATGTACTCATTCCCTTCCTGATCCCAGACACGGGCCCCCTCACCGCTCACCGGAATCACATCACCGGGGGCGTAGGTGGGGACCATGACTTCATCGAAGGTGGCTCGATTTACGGAGGAATTACTCATTCAGTCAGCTCTTAGTTCGGAAAATGTCCACTCACAGCGAATTGCAGAACACTTGGACGGAGTGGTGTTGGGACTGCTTCCCGGGAAGCTCTGGAGCCAGGGATGGCGGAAGAGCAGCCTACAGGGATGTACTCGTGGCGTTTCCCGGGAAGCAGTCCCAACACCACTCCCCGGCAACCACACTTCAGTCCTGATAATCAGAGGGCCAAACAACCTCCGGCCGCGGCACCCAAGGGCACTCAATAACCCGCAACCGATGCGAGGGCGCCATCACATACTTCACCAGCAGCTTGTACGAATCCAGATCAAACGCCAGCGGCTCACGCCCCGGCTCCAGATCCCGAAGCTCCGCCTCACTGTGAACCGTCGCAAGATGCGCCCAATTATAAAGCACATGGATATCCATTCTACCCATGGCCTCATTCTCCTCCACCACCCCGATCGCCCCCTCCCAGGGCCAGGTCGTCAGCTGCATGCTGTGAAAGGCGATCTTCGTGCGCAGATTGTACCGGGTCACATCCTCCTCACCCTCACAGGCACCCCGGCACCGCCCCAACCGCCGCTGAAAGCACGGCCCAGGACCACTCTCAAGCCCCAGCAGCCGGTTGCACAGCTCATTCTTCTGGGCAATGCCCTGGAGCGCCTTCTGCGCATCCTTCTTGGAGCGGAACAGTCCGTGGTACTGATCCAGGCTGGATGGATCAATCCGCCAGCTCAGCTCCGCGCCCAGATACCCCGCCTCGGACTCTGAAAGCGCAATGCTGACCAGCCGTTTGGCCGCCCGTGAACGCCGGTTGTAGAGCGGTTTCAGGGTCTTGATCTGGTGCAGCTCCAGCAGCAAAGCCCCCAGCTCACCGGCCGTCTCCGTCCAGTCCACCCGTCGCATGCTCTGGGAAAGCTGAACCCCCCGGCTGCTGTTGTGATCCCCCGAGAAATGCGAGGCCACCCGCTGGCGGATGTTGGTGCTTTTGCCCACGTAGAGGAGGACATCATTCTCGCCGTAAAAGCGGTAGACGCCCGACGTATCCGGAAGCTCATCCAGAATGTCCGGTGAGATATGGGAGGGAATGCTGGGACGTTTCAGCAGCGCCTGGATGGCCTGATCAACCGGCTCCTCGCCCTGCTCGGACCGGGTGCACTGGAAGAACTGGAACATGGACTCCACATCGCCCATCGCGCGGTGCCGAGGCCCGGGCTCCAATCCATGACGATCGATCAGGGCATCCATGTTGTGGCGCCGGTATTCCGGGTACAGCCGGCGGGAGAGTTTCACCGTGCACAGCACCGGCGCCGCAAAGGCCTTCCCCAGCCGCCGGAACTCCGCCTTGATGAAGCCGTAATCAAAGCGCGCGTTATGCGCCACGAAGACCGCATCACCCACCTTCTCACGGAAGATCTCCGCCACCTCGTCAAAACGCGGCGCATCCACCACCATGGCATTGGTGATGCCGGTCAGGGACTCGATGTAGTGCGGAATGGTCTGCTCCGGATTCACCAGCGTCTGCCATTCCTCTATGACCTCGCCGTCTTCCCAGAGACGCAGGCCAATCTCGGTGACGCGGTCACCCGAGGCACTTCCTCCCGTGGTCTCAAGATCGATAAAGGCGAGTTTCATAGAACGCTATCCTAACAGTCCCGTATCAGCACTACGCCCCGGCCCACAGCGGGGATTGCCAGCCCCAGCCACATCAGGGATGCTACGAGGCCTTGATCTTATGCCATAACAGGAACCGCATAACCTTATCCATAAAACCCATTTTGATAAGAACGGCTGTTTATATATCCTAGTGGTAACTGACAACAACCCGCAGGAGGACGTTCAATGACCCTCAGAATTGGACAGACAGCACCGGACTTCACCGCCCAGACCACCGAAGGCCAGATCAACTTTCACGAGTGGATCGGCGACAGCTGGGCCATCATCTTCTCTCACCCGAAGGACTTCACACCGGTCTGCACCACCGAGCTGGGCTACATGGCCAAGCTGAAGCCCGAGTTCGACAAGCGCAACACCAAGATCATCGGCCTTTCCGTTGACCCGGTCGACAATCACGCCAGCTGGGCAAAGGACATCGAGGAAACCCAGGGTTGTGCACCGAACTACCCCATGATCGGTGACACCGACCTGAACGTTGCCCAGAAGTACGACATGCTGCCGGCGGACGAGGAAGGCGAAGCCGAAGGCCGCACACCGGCGGACAACGCCACCGTGCGCTCCGTGTTCATCATCGGGCCGGACAAGAAGATCAAGGCCATGCTCACCTACCCGATGACCTCCGGCCGGAACTTTGACGAAGTCCTGCGCCTGCTGGACTCCTGCCAGCTGACCGCCAAGGAAACCGTCGCCACGCCGGTTAACTGGAAGCACGGCGAAGACGTGATCATCCCGCCGAGCGTCAGCGACGAGGAAGCGCAGAAGAAGTACCCGGAAGGCTACGTCACGCACAAGCCTTACCTGCGGACGGTCAAGCAGCCGAAGTAACCAGTCCGGCGGCACGACACAAAAAACCCGGCTTACGAGCCGGGTTTTTTATTGAATACAAGCATCAAGCTAGCAAGGAGAGTGCGGCAGGTTTGAGCCTTACTCCAACGCCTCATGGAACATCGCCGGCGTCCGCTCCGCCTCGACGATTCCAGCACGCACCAGGAAATCCCCAAAGTACTCCCCGGCCTCCCGCTCAGCCGCATACCGCTCCAGCATCGGATCGAGGATCCCCAGAATGGTCGCCTCGTCAATGTTCTCGCGGTACAGCCGGTTCATGCGCTCACCCTTATGGTCCGCGCCCAGGTACAGGTTGTACTTACCGAGCGCCTTACCGGTCAGGCCGATCTCGCCCAGGTAGGGCCGCGCGCAGCCGTTCGGGCAACCGGTCACCCGTACGTTGAGCGCCTGATCCGACAGTCCGTGCTTGGCCATAAGCTCATCCAGCTTTTCCACCAGCGTCGGCAGGTAGCGCTCGGACTCCGCCATGGCCAGGGCACAGGTCGGGAAGGCCACGCAGGACATCGCATTGCGGGCCAGCGGCGTGGCTTTAGTGCCATCACGCAGACCGTACTGATCCACCAGGCGCTGGATGGTGTCCTTCTGCTCCGGGGTAACGTTAGCCAGCACCAGGTTCTGGTTACAGGTAATACGGAACTCACCCGTATGCACTTTGGCGATTTCACGCAGGCCAGTACGCAGCGGGTAACCATCCCAGTCTGCGATCCGGCCACTGTCGATGTGCAGGGTCAGGTGGCTGTTGCCGTTCTCACCTTCGACCCAGCCAAAGCGGTCACCGTTGTGATCGAACTCATAGGGCCGCGCCTCTTCCATCGGCTGACCGTGGTACTCGGTGAACTTCTCACGGAGCCAGTCCAGGCCATGGTCATCAATGGTGTACTTGAAGCGCGCGTGGGAACGGTTGGTGCGCATGCCATGGTCGCGCTGGATGGCGGTGATCGCCACGCAGGCATCCGCCGCCTGGTCCGCCGGCACAAAACCGGCGACTGTGCCCAGGCGCGGATAGGTCTCGGGCTCGCCGTAAGTGGTGCCCATGCCGCCGCCCACAGCGATGTTGAAGCCACGCAGCTCGCCGCCTTCAACAATGGCGATCAGGCCAATGTCGTTGGCGAAGACGTCCGCGTCGTTCTCCGGCGGAACCGCCAGCGCAATCTTGAACTTACGCGGCAGGTAGTAGTAGCTGTAGAAGGGCTCTTCCTCTTCGCCCACACGGTGCACGCACTCCTCGCCCAGCCAGATCTCGGCGTAGGCACTGGAGCGCCACATCAGGCGCTCACTGATTTCATCGGAGAGCCGGTGAATCTCCGCATGGAGCTGCGACTCGTGCGGGTTCACGTTGGAAACCACGTTGCGGTTCACATCACCGCAGGCACCCTTGGAATCAATCCCCAGGGCGTTCACCCGCTGCATCAGGGTGCGCATCTTGTTCTTGAACACGCCATGGAACTGGAACGTCTGGCGCGTGGTCAGCCGCAGTGTATGGTTGGCGCACTCATCGGCCACCTCATCCAGGCCCAGCCACTGGGTTGGTGTGAGCACCCCGCCCGGCAGACGCAGACGCACCATGTGCATGTACAGCGGTTCCAGCTTCTGTTTGCGGCGCTCGTCGCGCACGTCGCGGTCGTCCTGCTGGTAACTGCCGTGGAACTTGGTCAGCTTGGTGTCCGCTTCCGCGATGGCACCCGTGGCCTCATCCGCCAGGCTCTCCGCAATGGTGCCACGCAGGTAGCGACTCTCGCGCTTGATGATCTCGGCTTCTGGGAGTTTATCGGCCATCAGTACACATCCCGTTGGTAACGTTTCTCGCGGGCAAGATCCCGCAGGTATTCGGTGGCCTCATCACGGCTCTTGTTGCCTTCATGGGCAATCACGTCGATCAGGGCCTCGTTCACGTCCGGTGCCATGGCATCCGCATCGCCACAGACGTAGAGGTAGGCGCCGTCCTGCAGCCAGCTCCAGAGCTCCGTGGCGTAGTCCCGGATCCGGTTCTGGACATACACCTTCTCCTCCTGGTCCCGGGAAAAGGCCACTGTGAGGTGATCCAGCAGCCCCTGTCGGCGCCATGTCAGCCACTCGCTCTGATAGAGGAAATCCATGTGGAAGTGCTGCTCACCGAAGAACAGCCAGTTGCGCCCCCGGGCGCCACGTTCCTCGCGCTCCTGCATGAACGCCCGGAAGGGCGCCACGCCGGTTCCCGGCCCGATCATGATGACAGGCGCATCATCATCTTCCGGCAGCTTGAAGTTCTTGTTCGGATCAATATACACCGGAACCGTAGCGTCGTCCTCAAGCCGGTCCGACAGCCAGGTGGAGGCAACGCCCTCCCGTTCCCGGTTATGGGATTCGTAACGCACCGCCGCCACGGTCATGTGGACCTCTTCATCCACCGCCGCCTGACTGGAGGCGATGGAATAGAGACGGGGTGGCAGCTTGCGCAGCATGCCTGTAAGAGTGTCCGCCCCAAGCCCTTCCGCCGGCCAGGTTTCAATCAGATCCAGCAGATCACGGCCACGCATCCAGTCCGTCAGTCCCGCCTGGTCGCCCACCAGCTTCTGCAGTTCCGCATCCCCGCAGTAAGCCGCCCACTGTTCCATCAGCGGCTTCGTGAGCACGGTGATCTCACGGTAATGCATCAGGGCCTTGGACAGAGTGGTCTGGGTCTCGCCCAGTGAGACGGTCTCTTCCGGGTCCAGCCCCAGTTTTTCAATGATGGCTGCCACCAGGTTGGGGTTGTTCTGGGGGTAGATGCCCACGGCGTCGCCGGGCCTGTAGGTCAACCCGGAATCCTCCAGGGAGAGCTCAATGTGGCGCGTCTCCTTGTTGGAGCCACGGCCGTTGAGCACCAGGTTCTCAAGCACCGGCGCCGGGAAGGGATTCTTGCGGTCGTACTGGGACTTGCCGGGCGCTCCGCCCGCACTCTGCCCACTGCCAGCGGAGACTGCCGCACCGGCCTTCGCCTCGATGGCATCCAGCATGGCCGTCACCCAGGCCTCTGCCGGGTCATCGTAGTCGACGTCGCAATCCACCCGTTCAACCAGCTGGCTGGCACCCAGCTCCGCAAAGCGCGCATCAAAGTCCTTGCCGGTCTGGCAGAAATGCTCGTAGCTGGTGTCGCCCAGCGCCAGCACGCCGTAATGGACGCCCTTGAGCCCGGGGGCCTTGCGGCTGTGTATGAACTCGTGGAAGTCCAGGGCGCCGTCCGGCGGGTCGCCTTCGCCATGAGTCGACGCCAACACGGCCACGAAGCTCTCGCTCTTGAGCTGGCGGGGTTTGTAATCCGCCATATCCACGACCGAGGCCTTGATGCCCCGGGCACTGGCCTGCTCGCCGAGCATCTCGGCCACACCCTCGGCATTGCCGGTCTGGGAGCCGTAGAGCACGGTCAGTGAGGGCGCTTCCACGCTGGCCGCCGCAGCGGCCCCACCGGCGGAGGGCTGGCCGGTCTGGGCGGCACGCCAGCCGGCCAGATACCCGGAGAGCCAGTCAATCTGGTGACCTTCGAGGTTACCCAGCACGTCATTGAGCTGTCGGGCTTGCTCGTCGGTCAGGGGTGAGTTGCTTGATGATAGAGTCATCAGGAATAAGCACCTGTTTTCCAATAGCACGATGGCCTAAAGGATAACAGGCAGAGGTTATCGCTTTAACCCATTTATCACTCTTTGCTTATGGGTTTTGCCGATATCAGATAATGGCTTACTAGGTGAACGCAAAAAGCCGGCCTGCGCCACACTGGCACAGCCACAGTAACGGTTGCCCCGAGACGGGGCGGTAACCACGCTTACTGGATGTCCGCCCCGACCCGGACAATTTTCATCGTGTTCGTGCCCCCCTGGGCATTCACGTAGTCGCCCTTGGTGATCACCACACGATCCCCCTCTGCCACCACGCCCCAGCGCACCAATTGTTGAACCGCCAAAGCGTTCGTCTTCTCATTGGGAATCTCGAAGGCATCAAAGGGAACCGTCTGAACCCCGCGCAACAGGGCCACGCGATGCTGTGTGGAATGGTGTCGCGAAAAGGCGAAGATGGGCAGGCTGGACTTGATCCGGGACATCAACCTGGGTGTTGCCCCCGACTCCGTCATACAGATAATGGCTGTAACGCCTTCTAGATGATTCGCCGCATACATGGCGGATAGTGCCACCGCCTCGTCCACATGCGCCATGGCTTCATGGATACGGTGCTGGGACTGACCCATGGTGGGATGCTTTTCAGCGCCCAGGCAGATCCGCACCATCGATTTCACTGCCTCCACAGGATAGTCGCCCACCGCTGTCTCAGCAGAAAGCATGACGGCATCGGTGTAGTCCATCACCGCGTTGGCCACGTCGGAAACCTCCGCACGGGTCGGCATGGGACTGGTAATCATGGACTCCATCATCTGGGTGGCGGTGATGACACCGCGGTTCAGCACCCGGGCGCGATGGATGATGTGCTTCTGAACACCGACCAACTCAGCATCACCGATCTCCACCGCAAGATCGCCCCTCGCCACCATGACCACGTCGGATGCCTCAATGACCGCATCCAGGGCGGCCTCATCATGGGCCAGTTCGGCACGCTCAATTTTAGCAACCAGCCCCGCTTCAGAGCCGGCCTCTTTCAAAAGCCGGCGCGCCGTATGCAAGTCCTCGCCACTGCGCACGAAGGACACCGCCACGTAGTCGGCCCCCAATCGGGCGGCCGTCACAATATCCTCTCTGTCTTTAGCCGTAAGCGCATTAGCGGACAACCCACCGCCACGCTTGTTCAGTCCCTTGTTGTCGGAAAGAACACCGCCAACCAGAACCCGGGAAGTGATGCTGTTATCGCCCACCGACACCACCTCCATTTCGATAGCGCCATCGTCCAGGACCAGAACGTCCCCCGGCGTCACGTCATCAACCAACTGTTCATAATCGATGCCCACCTGCTCGTTGGTGCCGGCATCCTTCGCCAGGGTGGCGTCCAGCACGAACGACTGGCCGGCTTTCAGGGTTACCTTGTTCTCCCTGAACCCCGAAATCCGCAGCTTCGGGCCCTGGAGATCCGCCAGCAGCGCGACAAAACGCTGCTGGGCAGAAGCGGCTTCCCTGACCCGCTTGGCCCGATTGATATGTTCCTGAGCACTGCCATGGGAGAAGTTGAGCCGCGTCGCATCAACCCCCGCCCGTATAATCGCGGCAATCGATTCGGCCGAGTCCGTGGACGGGCCGAGCGTTGAAACTATTTTGGTTCGCCTGAGCATTGAGTTGGTCCTATGATTACCCGGGGATCACGTGCCCCATTCAGTGTCGTACTTGGCCCTTACTGTAACGTGCCTGCCACTGGCATGGGTATCGCGGTCGCCCAATCGCGGCATAAAGGCTGGATTGATGATCACCCAGGTGACGGCGGCGGGTCTGGCAAGCGAAAATATGGCGCTTTTGCGTCCCCACAGTGTGGACTGCAAGTACGTACCCCCAGGAGCCTGTTTAATGAACGCCGTTGTCCTGGCCATCCTTGTGATGGTTTCCCTGAGTCTTGCCCGTGTTTCCGTTGTCTTCGCCCTCATCGTGGCCACCCTGGTGGGCGGTCTTTGGGCAGGCATGCCTATTAACGAGATCCTGAGCGCATTCAATGACGGACTGGGTGGGGGCGCCAAGGTGGCCCTTTCCTACGCCGTTCTTGGGGCCTTTGCCGTGGCTCTTTCCCGTTCCGGGATCACCCAGCTGCTGTCGCGCAAGGCGATTGAGAGGCTGCATCTTGATGAAGGAATTCCACACCGCCAGCGCATCATCCTGATGGTGCTGGGAGTCCTGCTCGCCGCAGCTGTAAGCTCACAGAACCTGATCCCCGTGCATATCGCCTTCATTCCGGTTCTGGTTCCCCCGCTGCTGAAATTCATGAATCACCTGCAGCTCGACCGCCGCGCGGCGGCCTGTGTCATTACCTTCGGTATCACCGCTCCCTATATGCTGTTACCAGTGGGCTTTGGCTCCATCTTCCTTCACGACCTGCTGCTCGCAAACATCAACGAGAGCGGCGCGGACATGGGACTGGCGGTGACCGAGGACATGGTACCGCTGGCCATGGGCATCCCCATTAGCGGCATGGCCATCGGTCTAGTCGTGGCGGTGTTATTCAGTTATCGCAGCCAACGCACCTATGAAGACCGCGACCTTGCCCACGGGGATGAGACGCCAGAGGAAGCGGCCAGCCACCTGAAGCTTTGGCAGAAGGGGGTATTGGCGCTATCACTCATCGGCACAGTCACCGTTCAGCTGCTCAGTGGTTCCATGGTTGTTGGCGGTATCTTCGGCTTTGCGATCCTGTCGGTGAGTGGTGTTTTCCACTGGCGCGAGCAGGATACGGTTTTTACCGAAGGCATGCGGATGATGGCACTGGTGGGGTTCATCATGATTTCCGCTTCCGGCTTCGCCAGTGTCATGGAGGCCAGTGGCGCCATTCAATCACTGGTGACCAGCTCCACGGATATCATAGGTAACAACCCCGGACTGGCCGCCCTGGTCATGCTGGCAGTGGGTCTGTTTATTACCATGGGGATCGGCTCATCTTTCTCAACGATCCCGATCATTTCATCGCTCTATGTGCCGCTGGCACTGAACTTCGGTTTCTCCCCCATGGCCACTGTGGCACTGGTTGGAACGGCAGCCGCGTTGGGGGACGCAGGCTCACCGGCATCCGATTCCACCCTGGGCCCAACGGCGGGCCTGAATGCCGACGGCCAGCACGACCACATCTGGGACAGCGTGGTCCCAACCTTTATTCACTACAATATCCCGCTGATTGTCTTCGGCTGGATTGCAGCCATGACGCTCTAGCGCTCAATGAAGCGCCTGGCCTGCAATGCGGGCCAGGCTAATCCACCTACATGATCAACTCACGCAGATCGCCCAGAACCCTCGACAACAAAGCACTGAAGCGGGCTGCATCCGCCCCGTTGATGGCCCGATGGTCGTAGGACAGCGACAGCGGAAGCATCAACCGTGGCTGGAACTGGGTGCCATCCCAGACCGGCTCCGTAGAGGCTTTTGAGGCGCCAAGAATCGCCACTTCGGGCGAGTTCACGATCGGCGTGAACGCGGTACCCCCTATTCCCCCCAGGCTGGTGATGGTGAAGCAGGCACCGCTCATGTCGTTATTGGTAAGCTTCTTGTCCCGAGCCTTTCCGGCCAGCTCCTGGGCTTCTTCCGCGAGCTGCCAGATACTTTTGCGATCCACATCCCGGATCACCGGCACAACCAGCCCATTGGGTGTATCCACTGCGATGCCGATGTGGCAGTAGTGCTTCTGGATGATCTGCTCGTTCGCCATATCCAGTGACACGTTGAACTGCGGATAGGTGGTGAGCGCATGGGCACAGGCCT
>NZ_WMEX01000012.1 GCF_009856365.1 Vreelandella halophila | reverse complement strand
GACCGCATTCCAGTCTGGGATACCAGACACCGCTGGAGTTCGCGGCGCAACATCGAACCGGGCAATCGAAGCCCAAAACTTGGGACATCACTAAGTAGTGAGTGGTCAAGTTACTGGGGGCAGGTCAAGAAAATGAGATTCTGCGGCAGCTCTGTGAGCTGGTTTATCCTGCCGGCCTGAAGTGAGCACCCCTGGTCGTTATGGTATTCAGTGATTAGGACTTAAACCTTGCCTCTCAATATATTCCTCAAGGGTGCTTAGGTCACTGTTAATTAACGCGTTTTCTGATGGATCGTAAGGTAAATCCATCGAATCAATTACAATGAAAAGCCCTCCAAGAACGTACACCACAAGAAACGATGCTAGAAGTCCTGTTAGTCCCGGGATCGTGAGTATTACGGTAGATATGTATATTATTGTTATATTCTTTAGGGCGGAGTCATAGACTTCTGGTGTTTTGGTTTTTGTCTTATGTAAAAGTAGTCGGGCGCTCTGGTGTAGTCCAAGCCAAATCGGTCCCGGTATTTGGTTTACAAAAGACTCTTTCATGGATTGGTTTTCGTTTTCAAAGTCAGTAATGGGCTTTTGTTTGGTTATAGTCTGGTGGATCTCAATGATCCATTTATTTAGCGGGGTTGCATCTTTAATGTGAGCTTTTGCAGCTTCGGCGGAACCAATTAAATTGGTTATCTGTTCTTCGAAGTTATACATTCTGTTCTGGACAGTGGCAAGTTTCGTAGATAATAGAACGCCAATGGCAAAACCCACTACCGATACGACTGTTCCCAAGCCAGGTATTGATGGCCAATAACCGATCCCTTCTGAATAGATCAATAATGCTTTGATCGAGAATGCAAGAGCCATATATGGACCAATTCGTGATATGAGCGATAGCCCCCAGTGATCTAGTTTCTCAATATGCTTTACGAATTTGAGTGTCCGTAGAAGGCGTATCATGCGAAAACCCCGAAGCCATGCAAGGGTCTTACCATCAACGCTTATAAAGAGACCAAGCCAAGTAGGCAAGATCGCCAAGATATCTATCAAAAACGATGGGGTTAAAAGGTAGTCTTTGGGTCGGGGCCTTGTAATTATTCTGGCAATGGTTTCAGCTGTAAATATAAGGGTTATGGCCCATTCAGTATACAGGAATACGGCTTTGTTTTCGTTGTAAAATTCTGTGTATTGGGCTGATATTGATAGCTGCACTATGGATATAACTATCAGTATAAGTATAAATAAGAATACAGATGCCTGCCCCCGTGATTCGGGGTCGAATAAGGCCTTTTCGGTCCAAGTCAAGGGGGTCATTGTGTTTATGTCTCGCTTGTCTGTTTGTTTCGGGACAATAAATATGGCGTGTAGTGTAGGCGAAATTCGGGGGTCTTCAAAAAGCGGAAAGTTGCTCAGGATTAGTAGTTGAGCGAGGGGAACGGCTCTTAGTACACCCTCTTGCCTTTTCGCAGGTGTGCTGTGTGCAGGTCGGTTGGATTCGATGCCGGACTGAGTCGGCAAGGTGGCAGTGGCTCTGAGTCAGCTCGGAACCTCCCGTAAAGGCTTTGTGGCTCTAGGAAGTAGATTGTGTGCCAGCTCAGTGGGTGGAGAGCAGGCAGTGTGAATCTTTGGGATACCGTCCCTGTTACGAAACGTGACACTACGATCTCAATTATAAACGGCATAAAGACCTCTTCGGTCTATAGTGTCCTTAGCGATAAGTGAACTATGCCAAGGGGCGATCTATGAGCCGTTTTCAGAAGTTTAGGGACAAGGTGACCGACGCCGCGTCGCAGTGGAAAGAGCAAGCGTCCGAGTGGGCTGAGTCTGCATCAGAGTACGTAGAATCCGCAGCTGAAGGTGTTGGCGAGCTCTTTGACTCTAAACTCCATGAGACTGGCCCCAACTACTGCTCGTGGTGTTGGGAGAAGCACGCTTGTACCCCTGTCGAGTCCTCGAACTTTTCCCGGAATGTTTATCGGTGTGACGGGTGTGGGAATGAGATTGTTAAATGCCGCGCCTGCAATAACTACGCGAAGTTTCGAAACACAGCGGAGGTTGAGGGGCAGACCGACGCAGATGGAAATACGAGGGAGACGGAGCCGGAGTTTCCCTGGGGTTGGGAAAACCAGTTCTGTGCTGTTCATTCAGGTACAGTCGCCAACTTTGAACATCTCAATGACACGTTAGGTGAGATTACAGAATTTAAACCCATCTTTGAACGTGAGGGACGCAATTTCAGAACAATCAGTACCACTGCGGCAGGCATGGTTGGTAGTGCTGCCATTATAGCGCCGCTGGCGGTTGTTGCTGCGCCGGCAGCCGGTGCGGCTGTTGGCTCTTTCTACGGCCTTTCGGGTGCTGCAGCAACCAGTAAGGGCCTCGCGGTACTGGGCGGCGGTGCTGTTGCCTCAGGTGGGTGGGGTATGGCTGGCGGGGTAGGTGTCGTCACCGCAACAGGGGCCGCGCTGGGGGGTAAACAGGGAGGTGCTCTCGCCAATGGTTATTTTGGCGATGTTGACGGTTTTGACACTGAAAAATTGAAAGATGGTGATGGACCAACCGTCATCTGTATTAATGGATTTCTTACGGAGGGGATCCAGTCAGCTTCGCTGGAGTGGTTGCGCGAGACCGTGGACCTTTTTAGTGACCAGAGGATCGTGCATCTGCAGTGGGAGTCGAAAAGGCTTCTGGATATCGGTCAGTCTTCTGCTGGGCCAGCAGCTTGGGCCGGAATGAGTAAGTTTGGCGTGAGAGGATTCAAAAATGCGGCGAGTGCAGCCTTGCCAGTGGGCGCCGCTCTGAGTGCTCTAGGGATTGCCAGTAACCCTTGGTCCATTGCACGAGTGAAGGCTATGGAAACCGGGGCAATACTTGCAGATCTGATTGCCAGAACGGATCGGCGTTATGTCCTTGTAGGCCATTCATTAGGAGCACGTGTGATCTATTTCTGTCTGAATGCGCTGAATCAGGCGAAGGAGGAGAAGGGGATCTTCGTCGAGGAGGCCCACCTTTTAGGGGGGGCAGTAGACACCAATTGTTCCAAGGACGACGATGTTCGAGCGGAGGCGGAACAAGCAGACGAGAACATCGATTGGAGTGCTGTATCTGGAGCCGTAAATGGCAATATTTGGAACTATTACTCTGAGAATGACGATGTTTTGAAATACCTTTACACGGCCGGAGAGCTCTGTCGGGGAAAGCCGGTTGGCCGCAACCCAATCTACAATTCAAAAGTACGCAACATAGATGTATCAGCGTGCGTGGGTGGGCACGGCGAGTACATCGAGAACCTCCGGAATATATTCAAGCAGGGCGCGCAGTAGGTGGGATTGACCTTCACTCGGTCGCTTTTGACTGAGTCAAAGCACTATCCTCGAAGGTAGTGCTTCCAAGTTTTCCGCTATCCGTTGGAAGAGATTAACGCTTTGGGGTAAGTCCAGCCTATGGAAAGGGCAACTCCTTGATCCACGCAGTTTCGCACGAGTGTGATTAAAGCTAGACCTGAGAGCGACATAACTTGTCGCACTTGCTGCTCACAATGGGTATCCATCAGGAGGTGCCCATGAGCGAACCGAAGCACACCCCCGTCACGCCGGAGGCCACCGGCGGACTACGCATCAAGGATTCATCGGAAGGCGAGCTGAGCCTTGGCCATGCAAGGCTCCAGGCGCTCGACCTGATCCAGGCGCCGGCGCTAGAGACACTCCAGATCACGGAGAAAGCCGCTGGCACGCCGCTGCACCTTATGATCGATGGCCTGCCCAGCCTCAAACGCCTGGATCTTCCTGCCTCCGACCACGGTACGGTTCTGCATCTGGCCGGGCAGAAGCCGCCACAGGGCCTGCGTATTGAAGGGGCGGTGGGGCAGATTGATGGTGACTGGCAATCGGTCCGTTTTTACATGGAACGCGAGCCTTCACAGCTTCCCTGGCAACGAGTTCGAGTGGTTACCCCCGCCGAGGTTGATGGGCTCACCCCGGGGTATGGGCTGGTGGTTGTCGTTGGCGATCCGGAGGATGCCACTGAGACCCTTCACCTACGGGAAGGCGACGATTGGCTCCTGCTTGGAATGGAGGGGCTGGCGCAGTTGAAGGTGGATGCATCGGGGCGCGTCTGTGTGCAGGGGGCTCCAGAGCTGACCACCATCCAGGGCAATGCCGCCAGCACGGTTCTGGACGTGGTGGATGCCCCCGTGCTCAATCGGGTCTCCGGGGCAGGCCATAACCTGAGTCTGCGACAGGAACACCCTTCCGCCAGCACCCTGACCATTGCCGGAAGTTGGGCGGAGGCGAACCTGCGTTGCCCCCACCTGGAGGCTCTGGATTTTCCGAACGCCCAGGCACTCACGCTGTATTACTGCGAACGCCTCAAAACCGTGGAACTGCCCTTGGGCGTTCCCACGGACTGCTACGGGAGCGTGCCGGATTCGCTGCTCAACGGCTCCCGGCTGTTCATGGATGAATCCACCCTCCGCCGCCACCTGACGGCCATTCAGGACGGCGACCACAGCCATGTGAACGGACTGCTTCGGGCTCTGGCCCACCGCTATAGGCGCAATGAAGTGGTCACGGGGCTACGCTCACTAAAATCCCTCTGTGATGCCGGTGTTGATCCCACCAGCGTCTGGAACGCGCGTCAGGAACTACTGGCACGCCAGCTCAAGCGGGGGAACCGTAAACAGTCCCTCGAACTGACTCGTGGTGAACTCCAGCGTTCTGAAAAGAACTGGGCCTGGAACCTGCCAGAGGATCTCGCTCAGGAGGCATTGCTGGCCGACCTCGGCATCTGGCGCTACTGCCGGGCGCAGTGCGAATCGGCACAGCACTACACCGCTGTGCTTGTAAGCCAGGGGCGCTCTGTGACCGCGCTCAGCGCGCTGGTGAACCATGCCCTGCAGCAGGAGGCTGACGCCCAGGATCAGAAGGTCATGGCTGATGCCCTGCAACAGACTGCGGAATCCTCCATGGGGCGGGAACTGAGTCGAAGCCGTGAAGGTCGTGCCCTGGCGCGGCGGCTGGAATGGCTCGTGCAGACAGACCGTGTTTCCGCCCCCATGTGCAAATCCATCCTGGAACTGCTGACGACCGGGCTGAACCTGAAAACGCTGTTGGCGGTGTTTGAGCGGCTGCTTGCCCACCAGCCCACCGAAATACGCATGCGCGCGATCCGGCTCTCCCAGGCCAGCGATGAATGGATTCAGCAGGCCTTTGGGCTGGGAACCGATCCACAACGCCTGCGCAGCACCTTTCTCCAGCTGGCTCTGCGCCCGGAACCCGTTTCAGAAACCGAGGAGGCCGAATGACCACCACAGCCGCACCCGAACAGATCAAACAGATCCTTATCCACCAGGTCCAGCTTCTGGACAAGCAGCCCGAACTGGCTCATGAGCTGCCCCCGATTATGCTCTGGGGCCCGCCAGGTGTGGGGAAAAGCACATTGGTGCGTGATGTGTGCCAGGAGCAGGGCATCCACTTCATGGACCTGCGCCTCGCCCAGCGTGAGCCCGTGGACCTGAGGGGGCTGCCCGTGCCCAAGGACGATCATGTGGACTGGCTGCTGTCCGGTGAGTGGCCGCGTGATCCGGAAAGCCGCGGCATCATCTTGTTCGACGAACTCACCGCCGCTGATCGCTCCCTGCAGGTGGCCGCCTATGAAATGATCCTGGATCGACGCCTGGGCGATCTCTACAAGCTTCCGGACCAATGGCTGGTGGTGGGCGCCGGTAACCGCAGCGAGGACCAGGCCGTAGCGCACACCATCTCCAGCGCGCTGGCCAACCGGTTCTGCCACCTGGAGCTGGAAGCCGGTCTGGAAACCTGGTGTCAGTGGGCCTCCCGCGAGAGGCTGCATACGGATGTCATCGCCTTCCTGCGTTTCCGCCCGGAATGCTTCTTTGCCATGGAAGGTGACCTGGAGCGGGGCTGGCCGAGCCCGCGGAGCTGGACGCGCGTGGCGCAGACACTCAGCCACGGTGGGGATGAGCTTCCCGAAGACAGCCTGAGCCTGATGATCCAGGGCCTGGTGGGGCAGGGCGCCGGTACCGAATTCCTCGCCTTCCGCCGCCAGTCCAGGGATCTGCCGGACATCGAGGCGATGCTGGAAGGGCGGATTGAGCCTGAGTTCCCGGAGCGGGCGGACCAGCGCTACGCCTTTGCCACCGCGCTGGCCCAGTACCTGTGGAAGGGCCCGAAAGAACACCGGCAGACACGGGTGGAGCGCTTCTTCCGCATCAGTGAGGTCATGAGCTCTGATTTCGCGACTCTGGCGATGCTCGATGCCATGGAGGGAGCGAGCGCCAACCAGCGCGAACAGCGGGCCGAAGCCCTGCTTGGCCATGCCCGTTTTGCCCAGTGGAGCCAGCAACACGGGGCCGTCTTCAGCCGCCATGTGAACCTGCAGGGAGATGCCGCATGAGCAGTGCTGCCGGGCTCCAACCAACAGGGACCCTGACGGAGGCGGACCAGGCCCTGAAACACCGCATGCTCAAACAGCTGGAGGATGAGCGTCTCCTACTGCTGACGGTGCAGCCGTTCACCGCCAAGCTGCTCATGCACCTAAACCTCCAGCCGGTGGTGGACGACCGCCTGCCCACTGCCGGAACGGACGGAGAGACCCTGTTCTTCAACGCCCAGTTCATGGCGGGCCGCAGCGCTGAAGACCAGCGCTTCATACTGGCCCATGAAGTCTGGCACTGCGCTCTGGGGCATTTCCGCCGCCAGCTCGGACGGGATCACGACCGCTGGAACCGCGCCACCGACTACGAGATCAACCAGCTGCTCAAGGAGATGCTCCGCCACTGCCCGGAGGATGCTCTCTATGCTCTTAAATTTGAGGGGCAGTCCGCTGAAACCATCTACCAGCAACTGGAATCGGATCCTGGGCGCAATCAGGGCTTGCCCATCGACACACACGACATCATGGGGGCCCATGCACAGCCGGCCAACACCAAACTGGATCCCGATTTCATCCCGAGAACACCAAAGCATGCAGATGCTGACCGCTGGCGCCAGCGCCTCATCAGCACCGCGCAGCAGAGCCGCAGTGGCTTTGGGGACCTGCCGGGTGCCTTGCAGATTGTTGTGAATAAAATCCGCAATCCCACTATCGATTGGCGCACGCGTCTACTACGATTCCTCCAAAGAACAACGCAGGGCGGGCACGACTGGAGCCGACCCAACCGCCGTCATATCCACCGCGGGTTATACCTGCCCAGCCGCCAGGGCGAGGCGCTCAACATTGCGGTAGCGATCGACGCGAGCGGGAGCTGTGTGAATCAGGTGCCGCAGTTTCTGAGTGAACTGTATGGGATTCTGAAGCGCTTTGACCGGGTGATGGTGCGGGTGCTGACGTTCGATACGGAGATTCGGCGGGATGATACGTTGACCGAGCAGGATCTTCATCAGCTGCAGGATTGGGAAGTATCTGCAGGCGGTGGCACGAGCTTTGTACCCGTTTTTGGGGCCCTTGAGAAAGAGCAGCCTCGGGCGCTAGTTATGTTTTCAGATGGGATTGGGTGCGGCCACGAGCGGATCATACCTTTTCCGTTGATTTGGATCGGCAGGGAGGAAAGAAACTCGTGAGTGAGCCCAATACAGACCATGAAATCGCGGAATCTGAAGCACCCGCTGAGAATGCCGGGCAAAGTTTGAATACACCCGGTTTTGTTCTTGGGGTTTCCGTTATTGGCCTGAGTGTTCTGACAGGCTTTTACATGGGGAAACATGACATTATCGCCGCGCTGCTGGTGGTGATCGTGGCGTATCTCATATTCATGCGTGTATACGACCTGCGAATGGGCATAAGAAACGTTGCCAAGGATCTTTTTCAGCCGGGATCTACGCCCCATAATTGGCTCTCAAAACAAAAGTCGGCTCTGCAGCTTGGCGCGGCTTTGTTTTTCAGTGTGTCATTGGCTGTGGGCTTCGCTGTCGTACTAAGGTCGTTGCACGAAATACATTCAGCTTTTGTTATTTACCCGCTTTTAACAGCAGCGTGTATTTATCTGGGGTTCTTCCGCAACAAAGACTTGGTCACCGATAGTCTGTCTGAATCTATGGGAAGCGAGGACAACAAAAAGCTGGTCCAGAGCCTGATCAGGATTGGCTATTCGTTCGTTGTTCTCAACCTAATTCTTGTATTCATACTGTCGGCCTACGATGTCCATCTTTTCTATAGTGAGCCTTATCTTTTTAACGAATACCAAGAAAAGGCACACGAGCGCGGAATCCAGTTTAACGGGGATAATAAGGTCTCTCGTGTCTTTGTGAATCTGGGGGTCGTTCTTGATACTGTCAGGTCTGCCGCTGTTAATGAAAGCTTGAAGGAGCTGGACTTTGAGAGAAACGTTAGTGCCTTCTTTGTCTTCTACCTTCTTATCGGCGTATTGAACTTTATTAAATTCTCACCCTTGTCGCTGGGTGTGGTTTTGATCTACTTTTCAATCCGCGTTCGATATCTGGAGCGGCTGCAAAAACTATTTGGAATAATCACCGCCAAGGCTTTTGCTGCATGGCGTTTAGTGAAATCTTTGCGTAAAAGAAAACAGATAGAGGAAAAAAATGATGCGAGCTAAGTTTCTGGTCTTTCTGGCTTTTCCGATGCTTGTCGGATGTGACGCGTACGACAAGTACATGGGGTACGACGATTTGAAGGAAAAATATGATGAAATTCAGGAAAAGCACGCGACGATCAAAGAGGAAAAAGAAAAGCTTGCGGAGCGCGTCAAAAAGCTCGAAGGCCAAAATACCACACTTGAGAGTCAAAATGCTCAACTTGAAGAGAAAAATACCAAGTTAAAGAAACTGTCTGGCGACACAGAGAAGTTGAAAAGCCTCTTCAGTACTGACTCCTAAGTTTAGTATGCGCGGCAACTCCCTACGCCGTTAAGTTGTGGCTTGCGAGCCTTCGATCTCACTGAAACGTGATTCGAAGTAAGTCAGTATCATTCGCTCAGATCTATATAGAATCGGACGCTTGGCATTTTTCTTTAATGGGGCTTCGAAGAGCGAATGTAGTGGCGTCGTCGGTCTGGGTCTTGCGGTGCCTCCTGTCAGGCACAGGCAGCGTAAACCTCGAATCTATGAATAGATGAGAGCGTCGCGCTAGCTGTCTAGGGAAGCTCTGAGAAAGCCTCCAAGCTGGGGTCTGCTGGCGGTGATGCTTCGCGTTCGATGGATGCAGCTGTTCTCCGACCTATCCGGTCCAGCGGTGGAAGAGGGTAAAACCCTATCGAAATGCTTCTTGAAGTCTGTATTTCCGTATTTGATAGAGCGACACTGATTGTCGTTCTATGGCCGCATGCTCCGGTAGTTTTCTACACCGTTGCAGCACTAAGCTTACCTGCAGAAACGACCATTCGACGCCCTAGTACCCAGGTACTATCCTGCGTTGGCGCATAACTCACTGATGCGTGACTCATAGGGAAGGAACAAAAACCATGGAGCAACAACCCGCCCCAGGAATGCGAGTCGAGATCCGCGATGCGGAGTGGCGGATCAAGCGCGTGGATTACAGCTCCGATGGCGGCTATGTGTTGAGCTGTGAAGGCCAGTCCGAGCTGGTTCGGGGCCGGGAAATACCCTTCCTGACAAAGCTGGAAAGCGTTCGCGTTCTGGATCCCCGTGAGACCGAGCTGGTCGATGATACCAGCGGTAACTTCAGCGCCAGCCTCCTTTATATTGACTCCCAGCTGCGTAAAACCGCGCCATCGGATGAGCAGCTTCATCTTGGCCAGCACGCCGCCATCGATCACATGAATTATCAGCTGGAACCGGCACTCCAGGCGCTGCAGCAACCTCGCCAGCGCATTCTGATTGCCGATGCGGTCGGCCTGGGCAAGACACTGGAAGCAGGCATTCTTACCAGTGAGCTGATTGCGCGCGGCCGTGGCAAACGCATTCTGGTGCTGGCTACTAAATCCATGCTCGGTCAATTCCAACAGGAATTCTGGAGCCGTTTCACGATTCCCCTGGTTCGCCTGGATTCAGTCGGGTTACAACGTGTGCGGAACCGCATCCCGGCCAACCATAATCCGTTCCACTACTTCGATCGCTCCATCATTTCCATCGATACCCTGAAACAGGACATCGAGTACCGGCATCACCTGGAGCAGGCGTATTGGGACATCATCATCATCGATGAGGCTCACAATGTGGCCGATCGGGGCAGCAACTCGCAGCGCTCCAAGTTGGCGCGCTTGCTCTCGACTCGATCGGACACACTGATGATGCTCTCGGCGACACCGCACGATGGCAAGGCAGAGAGTTTTGCGAGCCTGGTGAACATGCTCGATCCCACAGCTATCGCCGACCCGAAGAACTATCAGAAACAGGATTATAGGGATAAGGGCCTCGTCATCCGGCGTTTCAAGAAGGATGTGCGGGACGAACTGCGTGGCAACTTCCCTGAGCGGGAAATCGAGGTGGCCAGTACCCGCGCAACAGCCCCCGAAGAGGCGGCCTACGACCAACTGACAAACGTCTCTTTCCATAACCTGGACGGCCGGGGTCAAGGCGCAGGGCAACTGTTCCGGACCACTCTTGAAAAAGCACTTTTCTCCAGTCCACAAGCCTGTCTGTCCACCGTTAGAAATCGCATGGACCGGCTCAACAAGCGGCTGGAGAAAGAGCGTGACGACGAAAAGGTAACCACCCTGGTTGAGGATATCGACACACTGCAGGGGCTGGCATCGTCGCTGGAAGCGATCACGCCGGACCAGTTCTCCAAGTATCAACTCCTGAAGGACCAGATCCGGGAGCTGGGCTGGACGGCGAAGGATACCGAGGATCGCCTGGTTATCTTCACGGAAAGCATCGTCACCCTGGAATTCCTCAGAGACCAGCTTCCCGGCGACCTCGGCCTTAAGGATAAACAGACTGCTCTCCTGCGCGGAGACATGGTCGACAAGGATCAGATGGATACCGTCGATCAATTCAATCGCGCGGAGAGCCCGATCCGCCTCCTGATCTGCTCGGATGTGGCCGCCGAAGGCATTAACCTTCACCACCTCTGCCACCGGATGATTCACTTCGACATTCCCTGGTCGCTCATGGTCTTCCAGCAGCGGAATGGCCGCATCGACCGTTATGGCCAGACTCGCCAGCCGCAGATCCGCTATCTGCAGACCGAGAGTGATAACGCCAAGGTGCGGGGCGACCAGCGAGTGCTGGAAGTGCTGGTGAACAAGGACGAGCAGGCCAGTCGCAATATCGGTGACCCGTCTGAGTTCATGGGCCTCTACGATGAAGATGCGGAAACCGAGAAAGTCGCAGAGACACTGGAATCCGATGAAGCCGGCGGCTTCGACCTGGCCAGCGTCTTCGAGGAGATGCTCGATCAACAGCAGGAAAACAGTGAGGGCCCGCTTGCCAATTTCACGCCGGAAACAGGCCTTGCAAGCCAACAGCAAGCGGTCAGTCCGTTGCCTCGGGTCTTCCCCAGTGGGCTGGAGTACGCGAAAACCGCCATCAGTTGGCTAAGGGAAAATGGCGAGTCGCTGTCTCAGGATACGGAAGTAGACGGCCAGTTTTTCCGGATACAGGCGCCTGAAGACCTCAAGCAACGGCTCAAATTTCTGCCGTCCGAGGTCTGTGGCAAAGACGATTACTTTGTCCTCACCCCGGAGAAGGAGCGCATCGACGAAGAAATCCGGCGCACCCGCCAGGAAGAGGACGCCGCCTGGCCCTCGATCCACTATCTGTGGCCGATTCATCCCGTCATGGAGTGGCTCTCGGACAGGGCCCTGAACGCCTTCGGTCGCCATACCGCGCCTGTTCTGCGCCTGACCGGCAAACTTGGCCAGGATGAGCATATTGTGCTGGTTCACGGGGGCTTCCCCAACCGGCGTGGCCACGTGCTGGTCCAGGACTGGGTGGGCTTTCGCATCCAGGCAGGCGAAGTTACCGAACGACTCAACTGGGATGAGCTGCAGAGCCGGTACAATCTGCGGCCCAATCAAATCCCGAACCCCGGCAATACCGGCGAGACGGCTTCGCTTCAATCGCTGCTGCCAGTGGCGGTCCGGGCGGCGGAACAGCACCTCAAAACGTTGAAAGAAAACTTTGAGGCGGAGCGTGGACCAGAACTGGAAAAACAGTACCAGCGGCTGCGTGAACTCAAAGGCGAACATGAGCAGCAGTTGGAAATGGAACTGTCCCAGTCGGGAGAGACGGAAACCAAGAAAACCCGTAAGCGCAACGAGCGTCAGCAACAGATTGACCGCGTCTTCGACGATTACCGCGATTGGCTGGACAACACCCAGAAGCTTGAGAACAAACCCTACATCCAGGTCGCTGCGGTCCTGACGGGAAAGGAGGCATAAACGGATGCTGCTCAATGGCCTCATCAACGAGAACGAATTCTATTCCGACCACTACCTCAGCGAGATCTTTGAAGGCGATATCAAAGAAGTGCTCGGTCAGTGGGACGAGCGCGAGAAGGCTGAGCGTGAAAGGGCCCGTCAACGCGGTGAATCGGCCAATCAGTACAGTGGCTATCGAGCCCCGCCGCAGCAACTCAACGGCCAGGCCCGGGATCTACTCCAGCGGCTGGATGGAGTCCGCCGCCTGCGTCGTGGTGAAGAACGCAGCACCGCCTTCCATGACCTGGTGCGCCGATTCATGGCCATCTTCGAGCTTCCCTATGAACCGCAATCGGTTGAACTGGAAGACGGCGACGAACTGCAACTGCTTGGCGAACTGCGCGATAATGGAGGGCGCCCGCTGCTGTGGATCCTTCCCGCGATTGCCGGGCCTAATGACGAACCGGATGCAGACCCGCTCACCTTCCAGGCCGGCGCAAGCGAAGATGCCGACTGGGAGAAACGCCTCTCCCGGGAAATATTCAGCCAGGAACACCCACCGCGCTGGGTCATCCTCGCCGCCGCCCACCAGTGGGTTCTGCTTGACCGCGCCAAGTACGCGCAGCATCGCCTGCTACGTTTCGACTGGCTGGATATCCTCAGCCGGCGCGAGACGGACACTCTCAAGGCCACCAGCGTGCTCCTCCATCGCGACTCCCTGGCGGACAGTCAGGGCCAGAGCCTGCTGGATACACTGGACGAAAACGCCCACAAGCACGCTTACAGTGTCTCCGAAGACCTCAAGTACGCCCTGCGTGAATGCATCGAACTGCTCGGAAACGAAGCGGCAAGACAGCTCGAAGACCGTGCCCGGCGCCAGAACAAGAGCATCTACACCACTGGTGAGCACCACCTGGACCCCGAACAGCTCAGCCTCGAATGCCTGCGTTATATGTACCGGCTGCTGTTTCTGTTCTACATCGAGGCCCGCCCCGAGCTCGGCTATGCCCCGGTAGACAACGAAACCTATCTGCGCGGCTATTCCCTGGAACACCTGCGTGAACTGGAGCTGGTCCCGCTGACCAGCGAGGCCGAGCGCAAGGGCCGCTACCTGAACGACAGCATCAACCAGCTCTTCCAGCTCATACGCGAAGGCTACCCGCGAGGGCACGGGGACCATGGTGATCTCATGGCCCAGACCAGTGATCAGACCGAACGCGACGCCTTCACCATGCAGCAGCTGCCCACGCACCTCTTCGACCCCGGTAGCACCGCGCACCTGAATCGTGTGGTGTTCCCCAACGAGTTGCTCCAGAAGGTCATCCAGCTCATGTCGCTGAGTGCTCCGGCGAAAGGGCGCAAACGCCGGGGGCGCATTTCCTACGCCCAGCTTGGCATCAACCAGCTTGGTGCGGTTTATGAGGGCCTGCTCAGTTACCGCGGTTTCTTTGCCCGCCACGATCTGTACGAGGTCAAACCCAAGGGCGAGAAGTGGGACCCGCTCGGCATTGGCTACTTCGTTTCCGCTGATGCGCTGGAGGACTATGAAGAAGATGAAAAGGTCAAACTGAAGGACGAACAGGGCCGCCAGCGCCTACTGTGTCACCCGAAAGGCAGCTTCATCTATCGCCTGGCCGGCCGGGACCGCCAGAAGAGCGCCAGTTACTACACGCCCGAAGTGCTCACCCACTCGCTGGTGAAATACGCCCTGCAGGAAGTCTGGAAGGAACAGCTCGACCCCTTGCCGGACGACCAGGCCCGCGCTGAACGCGTGCTCCAGCTCAGCGTCTGCGAGCCCGCCATGGGCAGCGCCGCCTTCCTGAACGAAGCGATCAATCAGATGGCGGACAAATACCTGGAATTGGCCCAAAAGGCCGCCGTTGAAAACGGCACCGGCGAGCGCATCCCTCAGGCTGACTACGCTCGCGAGAAGCAGAAAGTCAAAATGTACCTCGCGGACAACAACGTCTTTGGCGTGGACCTCAACCCGGTTGCCGTGGAACTGGCGGAAATCTCACTCTGGCTCAACGCCCTCAGCCGGGATCGTTTCATCCCCTGGTTCGGCCTTCAGCTCCACCACGGCAACAGCCTCATCGGTGCCCGGCGTGAAGTGTTTAGTAGTGGCCAGCTGGTTCAGGCAGGCGAAGACAGTTGGCTCAAGGACGCCCCCGAACGTTTGCCATTAGGCCAGGAACGCGCCGAAGGCCACATCTGGCACTTTTTACTGCCTGACACCGGCATGTCTTATTACAACGACAAGGAAGTGAAGCAGCTCTACAAGGAAGAGTTGGATACCATCAAGAAATGGCGTAAGGCCTTCACCAAACCCTTTGCTAAAGATGATATCGAGCGCCTCGAACGCCTGAGTGAGCGGATTACCCAGCTCTGGCAGGAACACGCCCAGAGTCTGGCCAAGCTGCGCCAGCGCACCACGGACCCTTACGGGATCTACGGCAATCCGGCCAGCGGCCAGAGAACCAGTCTTGGCTTCAAGGACAACGCCTTGGACCAGGAACTCTATGCCAGCCAACTGGACAACACCCCGGCCTATCGCCGCCTGAAGCTGGTAATGGATTACTGGTGTGCCCTCTGGTTCTGGCCCATAACTGAAGCCGCCGATTTGCCGGACCGAGAAGAGTGGCTGGCCGAGCTTGAGCACCTGCTTCTGGGCGACACCATCGCCACCGAACGCCCTGGTCAGCAGGCTCAGCTCTTCGCGGATACCAACCCGGAAGAGGGTAAGCGCTTTGTCGATCGCTTCGGGGTGGTCAACTTCAATACCCTGTTCAAAGCATTCCCCCGGTTGAAGAAAGCGAACGACATGGCTGGCAAACGCGGGTTCTTCCATTGGGAGCTGGAATTCGCGGATATCTTTGCCACCCAGGGCGGCTTTGATCTGATTGTGGGTAACCCTCCCTGGATCAAGGTGGAGTGGAGTAGTGGGGACGTGTTGGGCGATTACGAGCCCCGGTTTGTAATCCGAAAAATGACAGCACCGCAGCTCGCAGCTCTCCGAGAAGAAACGTTTGAGCAGATTCCGGCTCTCAAACAAGGCTGGACGAACGAGTTTGTAGAAAACGAAGGGACGCAAAATTTTCTGAATGCAGAGGGCAACTATCCCCAGTTAGCGGGCCAGAAAGCCAATCTCTACAAATGCTTCGTTCCAAGAGCGTGGTCGAATGGGAGTGCAAATGGCGTTAGTGGGTTCTTGCATCCGGAAGGAGTTTACGACGATCCCAAGGGTGGCAAGTTCCGGAGAGAACTCTATCCAAGGTTGAAAGCGCACTTCCAATTCATTAATGAGACTAAGCTGTTCGCGGAAGTGCACAACCAAACCCTGTTCAGCATAAACGTATATGGGCCGGCAAGAGATCCTGCTTTTCAACACGTCTCTAACCTGTTCATTCCAAGCACTCTTGATGCGGCTTTCTCACACGATGGAGTGGGCGAGGTTCCTGGCATAAAAGAAGAATTCACGCTTCCTGATGGTCAGGTAAAAGTGAAATGGAATTATGCCGGTCATCGGGACCGCATTATTGAGATTGGCTATCGCGAATTGTCTCTTTTCGCTCAGCTGTATGACGAAAAGGGCACAGATCCATTGGAGGCGCGCCTACCAGCGCTCCATGCCCGTCAGTTGATGGCCGTGCTGGAAAAATTTGCCGAGCAGCCACGCCGGCTAGAGGATCTAGAAGGTGAATACTATTCCACCCAACACTGGAATGAGGTGAACGCCCAGAACGACGGAACAATCAAGCGCGAGACCCGGTTTCCGGAAGACCCTGAAGAATGGATCCTGTCTGGCCCTCACTTCTTCGTGGGCAATCCGTTATTCAAAAGTCCGCGCCTCGGGTGTAAGAGCAACAAGGATTACGATGTCATCGATCTCGAAACACTCCCAGACGACTACCTCCCGCGCACCAACTACGTCCCCGCTTGCGACCCTGACACCTACCGCAGCCGAACGCCCAAAGTGCCTTGGGTCGATGAGGGGAAGGGTAGTGCACGACGGGTGACGGAGTACTTTCGTTTGGGGCTCCGGAAACGACTAAGTCCATCCGGGGAGAGGACATTGATCCCAACCCTCATTCCAAAGGGCGTGGGCCACATATTCACAGTTCAGGCTTCTGCGTTCAAGAATAACGAGCTTCTGCTTAACGCTTTGCTAAGCGCAACCTCTTTGTCATTCGATTTCTTGGTTAAATCTACTGGTCAGGCCGATTTTACATCTGGCAGCTCTGCATTAATCCCGTTAATCAAGGGGGGTGAACGGTATGTCGGGGCAATTGCCCGCCTGTTAAGTCTCAACTGTGTGACTTCTCATTACGCGGAGTTGTGGGAAGACCAGTGGGACGAAAGCTTTCCCGCTCAGACATGGACCGTACATTCGGATACTCGAATTAATGGGTACCTTCACCCAGGGCGCAAAGCACTTCCTCAAGACTTTTTCGCCAACCTGACTCCTAAATGGCAACGCAATAATGCTTTGCGTAGCGACTACGCGCGCCGCCAAGCCTTGGTGGAAATCGACGTGCTTGTTGCTCAAGCTATGGGTATGAAGCTTGAGGAGCTGCTCACCATTTACCGCGTCCAGTTCCCCGTCATGCGCCAGTACGAGGCCGAAACCTACTACGACCAGACCGGTCGCATCATCTTCACTCCCAGCAAAGGCCTCGCTGGTGTCGGCCTGCCGAGAAAGGCGAAAAAGGAGGAGCTGCGTGAAGGTACACGCTATGGCGTCTATACTCCGCAGGACGAACAAGCCGGTATCGCCCTCGGCTGGGAAGACGTTCGTGACATGACGGAAGGCACTGTCACCAAAACTTTTCAAGATGACACTTTGCCTGGTGGCCCGGTCGAGCGCACCGTCGAATACCAGGCCCCTTTCTTCTGCCCTGATCGGGAACTGGATTACCGGATTGCCTGGGAGGTGTTCGAGAACGATCCTGGTACGAACCAGCCATGATTATTGGAAATGCGTTCGATGGCGACATCTTTGAAGACGTTAAGCTCTGTCAGCATGATCTATACGGGCAGGTTCTGGAGCGCATCTACAGATCTGCAGTTACCTGGTACAAGCAGGCCGAGCGCATATTGCAGCAGGATACCGAGCTGGGGTGCGAGCATCCAATGTCGAGCTTTGATCACCGAACGCTTCAGGAGCTACACGATCAAATAGCGGCTTTCTTTCGGTATTCCTATGGTGAACGTTTGCACCCTGAGCTACCGGGACTGACCCAATACTAAGACCCTGGAAGAACGCATTACTCGGCTTTGGCTGGATTTATTCGATGGCGAACTATCACGCCTTTTTGACAACTACCCGGACATCGTTCGTCTCGTTCTAATCGCAACAGCGTACCCTAATCCGGATAGAAGAGGGTCTGAGGCGGAAGAATCTTTGTACCGGTTCTTGCTGGAGGCTTTTAGCCAATTGCGTGAATAAAACTTTGAATAAGCGAAAAAGACTTTGATGGACACCGGATTAAAGGGAGTCATGTCGTGACAACGTTTGATAGCACCAAATCGGCTCTTCCAGAGCTTCTGGAGGATATTCGCCAGGGTAAGATTCAGCTTCCGGATTTTCAGCGCGGCTGGGTTTGGGACGATGACCATGTGCGCAGTCTACTGGTAAGTATGGCGCGCTCCTTTCCTGTTGGTGCGGTAATGCTGATGGAAACTGGGGGTGAAGTCCGGTTTCAGGTGCGTCCTGTTGAGGGAATTGCTCCCGAAAAGGTCACGGATAATCCGGAGCGGCTGATTCTCGATGGCCAGCAACGCCTCACTAGTCTAGTCCAGGCGATCGCATTGCCGACACCCGTTGCGACAAGAACGGCAAAGGGTAAGAACATCCAACGACATTATTACTTCCATATCCCAACCGCGCTTGAAGCGAATGATCGGCTCGAAGAGGCCATTGTCGGGGTCGATGAAAATCGTCAGATCCGGGGTAATTTCGGGCGTGATATTGAGTTGGACCTTTCAACACGTAAGCTGGAGTGTGAGCAACTGTACTTCCCCTGTGATCAGATTCCGAATTCCGATGAGTGGGAAGAGGCGCTTCAGGAATACAATCAGGACGCCTTCAGCACCTACATGCAGTTTCGTAAGCAAGTCATCAGCGCCTTTCGTCAGTACCAATTGCCCATCATTGAGCTTAAAAAGGAAACCTCCAAAGAAGCTGTGTGCCTGGTATTTGAGAAGGTAAATACGGGCGGCGTGCAGCTCTCGGTCTTTGAGTTGATCACGGCGAGCTATGCGGCAGATGGTTATAACTTGCGGGATGACTGGTACGGGTCAGATATTCGCAATGTGCAGTCGCGCAAACAGCGGCTGGAGGCGGACTCCTTGCTCGGTGACGTGGAGTCTACGGACTTTCTGCAAGCGATTACATTGCTCTATACCCGCGAGCGCAAACAGGATGATCTTGCTGCCGGAAAGCTTGGGAAACAGGTGCGCCCAGTGAGCGCGAAACGCGCCGCAGTGCTTGAGTTGCCTCTGGAGGATTACAAGCGCTGGGCGGATTCGGTGGAAAAGGGGTTTCGGGAAGCGGCCCGCTTTCTGAGAAAGGAGTTTTTCTACGACCAGCGAGAGCTGCCTTATGGAACCCAGCTTGTTCCGATAGCGGCTCTGATGGCGTTGATCGGCGATCGGTGGCGTGAGCCCGTGATTTACGACAAGTTGGCCCGTTGGTTTTGGTGTGGCGCATTAGGCGAATTGTACGGGGGGGCGGGTGAGACGCGCATTGCCAATGACCTGGAGGAGTTGCTTGCATGGTTTGAGGATGACAGTGCAATTCCTCGGACAGTGACGGATGCAGCGTTCCAGCCCGAGCGTCTTGACTCGCTGAAGAACCGGCTCAGCTCGGCCTATAAGGCAATCAATGTTCTAATTCTCCGCCAAGGCGCCCAGGATTTTTTCTGGAAAGCCGGCATACAAGAGCTCGACGCCCAGGAAATGGCGCTGGATATTCATCACATTTTCCCGCGTGCTTGGTGTGAGCAGCAGGCTATTCCTCCCAAGGAATACGACACCATCCTTAATAAGACCCCGATCTCCTATAAAGCTAACCGCAAGATTGGTGGTGATGCACCCTCTGTCTATCTAGATAAACTCCAGAATCATGAAGGCGTTCAGCTTTCTGATGAAGCCATGGATCGGATCTTGGAAGGGCATTGCATCTCACCTGAGAAGTTGCGAAGTGATGATTTTCAGGGGTTTATTGATGAGCGACGCAAACGACTTCTCGGGTTGATTGAGCAGGTGATGGGTAAGCGTGTATTGATCGAGTGAGTGCGGATCGCGCGTGCTCTCGGCTGAGGGAGAGATAGGTCACAGGACGAAGGTCGGGCAATCGTTGTGACAGCGGAATGGGTTTAAAAATGCTAGAATGGACTTACCATAATGGTAAATGCTAAGGTTGTCAGCCGATTTCAAGGTGCTCCTACGCGTGAAAATGGCGGTTTAATTCAAGAGGGCCCTCTTTATCCCGTTGATGAAGTATGTCAGTTACTTGATTCAAAAGGCGAAAATGGGGTTGTTCTCTGGACACGAGACTGTCTGAGGGATGCACAGAACGATGGACTCGATTGCGCTTTAGTTGCTGATTTGCTCAGAACGGCTGTAAAACATGGTCGATATAAAAATTCCCAGTGGTGCGAGCAAAAACCTGACGGCCCATGGGCTGCGTGCGATGCTTATACAGTCATTTGCCGTGAATGGATCGAGAATGCAGGTAAGGAAATGGATTTCGAGTATTACCTGAAGTTTGCCATCAACAAGCATGGCAAATGCCTGCTTGTGGTGTCCTGCCATACGAGCAGGGATTGATTGGAGGAGTTTGTATGAACGGTATAAATGAGACGTGCCCGGTTTGTGAAGAGGGGGTACTCCAGGAGCAGGTCGAGGCAAATGAAGTTGAATACAAGGGGATTAAAGGGCAGCTGCCGCTCCATTATGCGGTATGCACGGAATGCGGCAGTGAGCAGGCTGGTGCCGCCCACGCTTTGAGAAATAAGCGCAGCATGATGGCGTTCCGCAAGGAGGTGGATGGCTTGCTTAAAGGGACGGAGATGTTGAGTCTGCGCAAACAGCTGGGACTGACTCAGGCCGCAGCTGCAAAGTTATTCGGTGGTGGCCCCACAGCATTTGCAAAGTATGAAGCTGATGATGTTGCGCAGTCTTTCGCGATGGATCGCCTGCTGCGGGTTGCGCGCGACGTCCCCGATGCATTCGCCTACCTGCGGCGACTGGCTGGAATGGAAGTGCATCCTGAGCCTCTGGAATTCCGGCTTCATACCGAACTCGGCGGATCCTGGAGGGATCTGGAGGAGCCTCATATCGAAGCGGATGTGCAACTCCGGAGCCTCGGCGTGGTCTCTATTCAGGATAGCGCAATGGAGTACGCGTCATGAACTCTGAGGCTCTTGAGCGCGCAAAGGCCCAACTCGAATTTCTTGATCTCTATGTCACGGCGCTCGATGCCCGTCATTTAAATGGATTCAACCCGAAGAACCATGGCGCCCTAGAGGGGTTAAAGCTTCAAACGATGCATGTGGCACGTCAGTCAGAGGTTCTGGAGCTGACATCGGGAGATGGTCAGCTATTGCGCATAACGCTTGGGTTCGGCGTTCGATGGATTGAGGCGGGTAGTAATTCTGAGGACAAGGAGGAAGAAACCGAAGTCAAAGGGCAAGTCGAAGCGGATTTCATCGTCGAATATCTGATGAGTGCGGAGTTGGACAAGGAGGCCATTGACGAGTTTGCGTTAACCAATGCGAGTTATCATGCATGGCCCTATTGGCGTGAGCTAGTCATGAACCAGAGCGAGCGCTTGCGTATGCCGAGGGTTGCACTACCCATGCGACAGTTTGCGCAGAATCGTGATGTAAATTTGCCCTCGGATAGCTGATGCTTCCCAGCGTCGCAGCCGATGAACTCAGATCTGCAGTGCAGAGCTTTCTGCGCAATGCTTATCCCATTGCTACCCGCTACTTTCAAGGTAACGACCTTGAACCCGCGCCCCATGCGCTGATTGATGGTCTACTTGATCGCCCAGAGGAGGTGTTCAAGGGGCCCTATCTAGACATCAAGCTGCCCTTTCGCTTGGCGAAGGAGGGGGAGCTTCCCTTTCAGCACCTGAAATTACCTTTTACAAGGCCCTACCAGCATCAACAGCGAGCCTTTCAGCGCCTCACCGGCGAGGCGCCGAAATCCACGTTGATTGCCACAGGAACCGGCTCCGGTAAGACGGAGTGTTTTATGCTGCCGGTTCTGGAGGACAGCTGCACTCGGCGGGAAAAGGGTATTAAGACCATTGTGGTCTACCCCATGAACGCGCTTGGTACGGACCAGGCGCGGCGTTTTGCCAAGGAAGTCCACAAGCTGGATACCACGCTTACGGTTGGGCTGTTTGTTGGTATGGGCGGTGGATCCGGCGATGAAGCGATGGGGACGGAGAATGTGATCACGGATCACAACACGCTGCGCCAATACCCGCCGGACATACTGCTTACTAACTACAAGATGCTGGATTTCCTGCTCATCCGGCCCCAGGACCAGCCACTGTGGCGCTTCAATGAGCCGGGGACATTGCGCTACCTGGTGGTGGATGAGTTGCATACCTTTGATGGTGCGCAGGGGACGGATCTGGCCTGTCTTGTCCGGCGTTTGCGTGATCGCCTGGAGGCCGGCCCGGAGCTGGCCTGTATTGGGACATCTGCCACTTTGGGAACGGAGGCAGGTGGCAGTTTGCTTGAGTACGCGCGCGAGGTTTTTGCTGCCGAGTTCGATGAACAGTCTACAGTCGTCGAAGACCGTCTTTCGCCGAGCGAGTACCTGCTGGGGCATACGCCTGAGGAACAGACAAAAAGGCGTGAGGCCATTGAGTATTTCTCGCGACCCAACGGCGACGAGCGGGAGCTGGATCCGGCCAATTATGACCAGGCGGACGACTACTTGTTTTACCAGGTTCGGCTCTGGTTTACCGATTTGGAGGCCTCACAGGTTCCGCCGCTTAATGCGCCTTCGCATCGGCGGCGCGCGGAAGGGGCGGTACAGCTTGGTGAACTGCTCCACAAGCATGAGCAGTTCCATACCCTTATCTCCGAATTGGATACGCTGCGTTCGGTAGGGGAATTGGCAGAGAACTGGCGTTTCCGTTATGGGCTGCAAAACGAACGCCAAGCGTGGCAGTTGGTGATGAGCCTGAGTTCGCTCATCTCGGCCGCCAGGGTCTGGAATCAGCCGGACAGCGATGATCCGGATGAATGGTGTGCCCCATTGCTGCAGGTTCGCCAGCAGCTGTGGTTGCGCGAATTGCGGCGCATGGTCTCGAAAGTCCCCCTGAACGCGGACGAGAACCCGGAATTGCGTTTCGCGGATGATCTGCGTGATCAGGAAGATCCGCTGCACCTGCCTTTGCTGCATTGCCGCGAGTGTAATATGGCGGCCTGGGGGATTGTGCAGAAATCCGGCGAACTTCATTGCGACGGTAACCTCCAGACGTTCTACCAGCAGTGGTTCAGCTATTCACGTCAGGCAGCTTTATTAGTGCCACTCGCGGAGGGTGATGAACCGGGTGAACCGGTGCGCCATTTCTGTCCGGCCTGTCAGCGTCTTTCGCCGGCCAATGGGGATGCGGTGTGCTCGGATTGCCCGGATCAGCCCTTGCTCAGGGTCTGGGTTCCGGATCTTTTGAAGCAGGTGCAGCGCAAAGGTCAGGACACAACGGTCGCAACCCATGATTGCCCGGAGTGTGGTGCGACGGAATCACTCCAGATTCTTGGTTACAGGGCGGCCACGCTTACGAGTGTGATGAGCGGTCGACTGTTCAGCACGCCCTATAATGACGATCACAAGCTGATTGCGTTTTCGGATTCCGTACAGGATGCCGCGCACCGCGCCGGATTTCTCGGAGCGAATACGTGGCGTGAGGTTATCCGCCAGGCTATGACCCGCTGGCTGCGGGAGCAGCCCATGGCGCCAAGCCTGCAGGAGATGAAGGAGTGGTTCCCGCGACGGTGGCGGGATTGGATTGGGCGTGATGATCGTTTTTGTGGACTCTTTATTGCCCCCAATATGCAGTGGCTGGCTGATTACCAGCGGCTGACTGAGGAAAACCGCCTGCCGCAGAACTCAGACCTGTCTGATCTGGTGATGAAGCGCATGAGCTGGGAGTGCCTGGCAGAGTTTGGGCGCCGGGGTCAGTTTGGTCGCTCCCTGGAGCGCATGGGAGTAGGCGGCGTTGCGCTCGACCAGAACGCGCTGCGTAAGGATTTGGATGGAATACTGGACCGGTTGCGGGAGGAGATTGAGGCGCTGCGTGACCTGGACGCCGAGACCTTCCTGATCTTTCTAACTGGCTGGCTGCACCATCTGCGCCGGCTCGGTGCTATCCATGACCCAATGTTGGAGACTTACTTCAATTACAAGGGTAAGGAGTACCTACTCAATAAGTTGAATTGGATGCCGGGCTTCGGCCGTGCTCAACGACCACCCGCAGCACTGACACTGCAGCATGTTTCCAACAACTTCGAAGCGGTGGTTAAAAACAAAGGAGAGACCTGGTCTCTGCAGTGGCTCAAGAAGACTCTGGGAAGCGAGAGCCTGTTTGCTGGGGCTGAGGCGCGGCAAATCTTTTCGATCATTCTGAAGGGCCTTACGGATAAACACTGGTTGGTGGAGCATGATGCCCAGGGGCAGTCGCTGTGGCTTCTTAATCCTGAGAAGTTGCAGGTTTCACAAACCGTGGCCAGTTTCCGGTGCAGCGATTGCCGCCATCGGATTGTGGTGGCCGAGCATGGCGCGGCCGCTCACGAGGGAATGCCCTGCATGCGGCTGAAATGTCGTGGACATTTGGAGCCTGAAAAGGCATTGCCCGCCCATACAATGCGGGCGCCGGAACAGCCTCGGAGGCTGGTCCCGCATGAGCACACCGGTCTACTGGAGCATGATCAGCGACTGCGTGTGGAAGATTCCTTCATGAATGGTCAGGAGCCCTGGCACATCAATCTGCTCTCAGCGACGCCCACGCTGGAGATGGGGATCGACATCGGGGATCTCTCCACCGTGATGCTGTGCTCGGTGCCGCCTACGCAGGCCAACTACCTGCAACGTATTGGTCGTGCGGGACGGCGTGACGGCAATGCCCTGGCTGTTACTGTTGCCGGAGGCCAGAATCACGATCTGTATTTCTACGGCGACCCGCTGGAAATGATATCGGGAGCGGTGGACCCGCCAGGTGTTTTCCTGAATGCCATCGCCGTTCTGGAACGGCAGATGATGGCATTCTGTTTTGATCGCTGGGCTGCCAGTGGGATTGACCCCTCAGCGATTCCAGGTGAAATGCGCCGGGTTCTTGATGCCGTAGAGCACGGGCACAAAGACAAGTTCCCCTACAATCTGCTGGATTTTATTGCTGGTCATCGTCAGTCGTTGATATCGGGTTTTTTCCAGCGGTTTGATCATCTCAGTGACGAGGCACGTGAGTACCTGGAGTGGCATCTGTCCGGTGAAGGTGAGGGCAGCATGGCCCTCCGGCTGACGGAGGCCCTCCAGCGTCTGGTGGACGACCGCAAAAACTGGCTGAAAAAGGCTGAAAAGCTTCGATACGAGAAAGAGCGTCTTGAAAAGCAACCCAGGGATGAGGTGGTTGAAGAGAATATCCGGGAAGTGGAGCAGGAGCGCAATGCGATCCTTTCATTGGTATACCGGCAGAATAAACGGCATGTATTCGCGTTTCTCACCGACGAAGGATTGCTTCCGAATTATGCGTTTCCCGAAGAAGGGGTGACGCTGCGCTCGGTGGTGCTCAAGCGCCTTTCCACAGAACAACAGGAGTCCCAGGAGAAGAAGTACGAACGGATTTCCTATGAGTTCCAGCGCCCGGCCCAGGCTGCGCTGAGCGAGCTTGCCCCCCAGAGCCAGTTCTACGCGATCAACCACAAGATGGAAGTGGATCAGGTCGATCTGGAGGGCGTGCGCCCCCAGGAATGGCGATTCTGCAGTGTCTGCCATTACAACGAACGGGTGGACACGGGCGATAAGCACAGTGCCTGCCCGAGTTGCGGCAGTGCCCAGTGGGCGGATCGCGGACAGAAGCGGGATGTGCTGAAGCTGAGGCAGGTCTACGCGACGGTGGACGACAAACACAACCGCATCGGCGATGACACCGAGCAGCGCGAACCCCAGTTTTTCAACCGTCAGATGTTAGCCACGATTCCCCAGGAAGGGCATAAGGGCGGTTTCCGTATAGCCGACGAGACACTGCCTTTTGGGTTCGAGTATCTGCAGAAGGCGGTATTCCGGGAGGTTAACTTCGGGGAGCCAGGGGATGAGAGCCACTCCTTCACAGTGGCCGGCCAGGAGCTCTCCCGGCGCGGCTTTCGGATCTGTCGCAATTGCGGCAAGGTTCAGAAAGAGCGTTGGCGAAAGAACGAACAACCCCACGCCTGGACCTGCAAACTGCGGCGCAATCCCGAGAAAGAGTCGGAAGAGGAATATTTTGACAGCCTCTACCTTTACCGGGAGCTCAACTCCGAGGCCATACGCATCCTTCTGCCCCTGAGCGAGGTGGCGTACTCCGATGAGAACCTTCACTCATTCATTGCCGCCCTGAACCTGGGGCTTCGTGATTACTTCAGCGGTGATGTTCATCACCTGGAGATTACGGAGATGCGCGAGCCGTCCAGCTCGGATAGTGCCGAGCGGATCTATCTGGTGATTTACGACCGGATTCCCGGCGGGACGGGCTATTTGAAGGAATTGATGCGCGAGCCGGATGTCATGAAGGCAGTGCTGGCGGGGGCGCGTGATCATCTCGCGCAGTGTGGTTGTAACGATGATGAGCACCGCGACGGCTGTTATCGGTGCATTCTGGCGTACCGAAACAGTCGTCACATGGGCACCATCTCGCGTGATGCGGCAAAAGCGCTTCTAAGCGACATCCTGGCACTCTGGGATCAGTTGACTCCGATAGAGACCCTGAGCGATATCAGCACGAACGCCCTCGTGGAGAGCAAGCTGGAACAGCGGTTCGTGGATGCGCTTGGCCAGATCCATGACGCGCGACTGACGCCCGCGCTGGTCAATGGTAAACATGGCCACACCCTGACGCTTCCCGGGCCGGATGGAAGGCCCATGGCCTGGAACCTGGAACACCAGGTGAATGTGGGGCCCGCCGATGGCGTGCCCGTTCAGACCCGAGTTGATGTGTTACTTAAGCCGGCACGCGCCGAGGATGCGGCTCGCATTCGCCCGATTGCCGTGTATGCGGATGGGCTCCAGTACCATCAGGACATTGTGGACGACGACGTGCTCAAGCGCATGGCACTGGTTCGAAGTGGTCGGTATTGGGTTTGGACGCTCAATTGGGATGATCTGCCCGAACATGGCAAGCCCCCAGAAGGACATCAGCGGGATCCGATGCGGGTTGAGACGCCGATTCACGACACGATGCAACAGACATTCGACCAGTTGGCCAACGCTCAGGGTTGGGAGAGTGCAGCTGAGCACCGTGCCCACCATGAGAAGGGCGGCTTTCGTTGGCTGGAGCGGGTGCTTCGTGACCCAGAGAGCACCACTGGCTACCTGTACCAACGGGCTACGTGGCGTGCCTTTACACTACTGAATCCGAAATTAGCCCGTGATGAGAAAGTTGCCAATGGCTTGTCTGAAGTCGCGCTTCGAACAGCACCAGAATCATTACGCGATGAGATCGATCCGACGCGGTCGGCACTGATACCTGGCGGGTTAGCTGAGCCACTGGGCGTAACGATCCAGGGGATGACGGGGATGGCGGCCCTGCAACAGTCGGTGCTTAAGGACAGTAATGCGGAAACGGTGGCTCAATCGTTACGCTGCCATTTGTGTTTTGATGATGAGACGGATTGGCCCGCGGATGAGTTCAAGGCTCAGTGGCGTGGGTTCTGGCACAGCGTCAATCAGCTTCAGTTTCTTCCAGGCTTCAGCTTCGCGTCGTTGAAGGCGGTCAGCTCCGGTAAGCTCGATACAGTAATGGAGGTACCGGTTCCGACCGCTGATGCTGAACCGGATTATGAGGGCGAGGAGGACGATTGGGCAGAGGTCTACGAGCTCTCGCTTCTTACCCGAGAGCAGCTCGACGCAATGAAGGGGCTGGGTTTACCTGAGCCCGAGGTAGGGCTGGATATAACCGATGCCAGTGGCGCCGTGGTGATGGGCGGGGACGCCCTGGACTGCGTGTGGCCGCAGGCGCGTGTTGCTATTGTGGTTGAGCCCATCACCGGGGCTGTAGAAGGTTGGACGCTAATTCCGGACGATGAGCGGATGGTTGAACATCTGCGTGAACTCAGAGAAAACGGAGTCTTTTAATGGAGTCACTCCAGGTTGCCCTGTCACAGGATTTCTTCGAGGCTTTCGCGCGAATTCCGCGAAACAAGCAGAAGAAGGTCAATGAGTTCGTGGGTAAGTTCCGGAATAACCCCCAGTCCTCGGGGCTGAACTACGAAAAAATAAACGATGCCGCCAATGACCAGTTCCGCTCCGTACGGGTGGATCAGGACTACCGTGCCATTGTGATGAAGCCAAGCAAGGGCAACGTGTACCTGCTGCTGTGGGTGGATAAGCACGACGAGGCCTACGCTTGGGCGCGACGGCATAAGTGCCAGGTCAATCCTGAAACCGGCGCGTTGCAGCTTTATGAGGTGACCCATCATGAAGCGGCGGTCGAAACAGAGGCGGCCTCTGAACCAGCTGAGGACAAAGCTGAGAGTGAGGGTGAGGCGCTTTTTGATTTGCGCGATAGGGAGCTGTTGCGCCTGGGCGTTCCAGAGGATCGCCTGGAGCAGGTGAAGGCAGTGACTTCACAGAGGGCTCTGGATCAGATGGAGCGGTTGCTTCCCGTTGAGGCCTTTGAGGCCCTGTGTTTCCTGGCCGAGGGCGTGTCGCTGAACGAGGTGATGGCCGAGTACGCTGTGCCGGACGGTGAGCACGAGGTGGACACCACCGATATCGATGCTGCGCTGGAGCTCGCCACTACGCAACGTCGTTTCCATGTTGTGGAGGATGAGGCGGAACTTCAGCAGATGCTGGAAGCGCCCCTTGAGCAGTGGCGTGTTTTCCTCCACCCGCTTCAAAGGCAATTGGTTGAACGTCATTGGAATGGACCCGTTCGCGTACTGGGTGGAGCGGGTACCGGTAAAACAGTGGTGGCAATGCATCGGGCGCGATGGCTTGCACGTAACGTGCTGGCGCAGGGCGAGAAGCTGTTGTTCACGACCTTCACTCGTAATTTGGCAATGGATATTGAAGCCAACCTGCGCAAGATCTGCACTCAAGAGGAAATGGGTGCTATTGAGGTGACTAACATCAATGGCCTCGCTCATCGCGCACTGCGTCAGATTGGTCATCCCGGGCAGGTTGTGTATCCCGGTTCGGATGAGTACAGCAAGTGTTGGGATAAAGCTCTAACCCAATCGCCTGGGGAGCTCAATTTCCCGGATAGTTTCTATGAGGAAGAGTTCGAGCAGGTTGTGCTGACCCAGCGAGTTCAGACTCGCCAGGAGTATTTCAAGGCGAAGCGTGTCGGGCGAGGTGTTGCGTTGTCGCGGAAACAACGCGCCCAGATCTGGCCGGTTTTTGAGGAAATGCGCCTTCAGCTCCACCAGAATGGTTTTCTGACGCTGCAGGATGGAATTTATGCAGTGATGGACCATCTTGCAGAAGGCAAGGGAGATCTCCCGCAATACCGGTGCGCCGTGGTCGATGAAACCCAGGACTTCGGCCCCGAAATGCTGCAGTTGCTGCGGGCGCTAGTGCCCGAACAAAAAGATGACATGATGCTGGTCGGAGACGGCCACCAGAGAATCTATGGGCGCCGCGCCTCTCTGGGCCAGTGTGGCATCAACATTCGAGGCAGGGGTAAGAAACTTCGGGTCAATTATCGGACCACCGAGGAGATCCGTCGGTACGCTACCGCTGTTCTGGAAGGGATTGAGGTTGATGACCTGGATGATGACCAGGACTCCCTCAGTGGCTATCGCTCCCTTTTGATGGGACAAAAGCCGGTACTCAAAGGTTTCTCTGACCCCAAGGAAGAGGCCGAGTGGGTTTGCTCGGAGATACAAAAGCTTACCGATGATGGCATGCCCGATCGCAATATTTGCGTGGTGGCACGGACGGAAAAGCACCTGAAGGATGTTAAGAGCGCCCTTAAAGAGGCCGGCCGCGACGCCTATCCCGTTCGGCGCGATTCGACGGAAAATACCCAGATACCCGGAATACGCCTGGCGAACATGCACCGCGTAAAGGGCCTTGAGTTCAAAGTGGTTTTCATTGTGGCGGTGAACCAAGGCGTGGTGCCGCTTCAAGTCGCCATGGATAAAACCGAAGACGTTGTTGAGAAGCGGGCTAGAGACCTAAACGAGCGAGCGCTGCTGCATGTGGCTTGTACTAGGGCGGTACAGGGGTTGTATGTCAGTTGGAGCGGTGAGGTCAGTGAGTATCTACGCAGTTAAACAAGACTGCCGGTTTTTAGGGTCTCTAAGAGGTTTGATGGCTCTCAAAAAATCAAAATTGGGTTTTCTGATTCTGCGATGCTGCCGCGATAGCAGCGGTCAACCAGGGTGTTCGCCGGGAGGTGGCCGCAATGGCGGTGCACCCGCATCAGTGCTTCATGCAGTGTGTGGCCATCGTAGGGGTTGCCGCGCAGGGCCTTGGCTGTTCGCCAATACGACGCGAGGGGCGAACGCCAGTGCGACTTGCTACTCGCTGACCGAGACGGCCAAGGCGACCGATCTGGAGTCGTCGGTCTACACCCAAGCACATTGGCGAGGCGGACACCGTAGAGAAACTGGAGGCGCTGCTGCCCTGGAGTACACGCCTGGAGCCGGCTCTATAAAAGGGCTGATCAATGGGCCTGGGCAAGTTGGTTGATTTACGGGCGCTTACGCTGAACCAAACGTACCCCGCAGTTTCCACACTGTGCTTTGATGCTTCATAAAATTACCACCCACTTCCAAACCAGCCTCCTGAACTTTGGCCTTCAAGTCGACATCGATTCCGTAGTCATCCTCGTATGAAACATTTAATTCAAATTCTTCTAGACCATGCTTCAGCCTACCCTCCGAAACCAATTGCCAAGTTTTTTCATGGGGTTGCCAAACAACGTCTGGGGGCACCTCAGGTTGCTGACACCCAGACAATGTGGCGCGAAAGAGTATGTCGTCAGAAGATTTTTGTTCTCTCTTAAAGTTGGCGGAGCCATTATCTGATAATCTCGGGAGAGATGCGGAAAGTTGGGCTGCAAATTCGTGTGACCAGCCTCGAATGTGTTCGACAGTCAAGGTCTTTGCCCCCAAATGCATAAGAACTCTGACTGCTTCGGTGAATTTATGCTCGAATACCGCGCGATGGAAATTCGCGAGTGTATAGTATTTGCGCGCATCCACAGGGTTGCCGACGTACAGTACACGTGGGCGAGGATGGCCTGGCTCAAATTGCAGGTCATCTGCCTCGGTTCTCGCGACCCTAAGAATATTCAGCAGATTTTCATTCGTATTTTGCCAACCTTTTCGGCCCTCAAGTCCGAGCCTTAAAGTATTCAGAACAGTTTCCTTCATATTTTGCCGACGTTTTCTGCTCTCAAATATAGCAGATATATGATTTATGTTATTGACTAATGCTTTTTCTGAAGCTGAAACTCCAAGCGATCCCTCACGAGATCCCGAACGTTGAGCGGCAGATCGAACTCCCTCAATCCAAGCTTCACGATCAAAACTGCGAGCGTTTTGGGATTTCCGAGCGTTGAGCGCTGTTTTGTCTGGTCCAATAGTGATTATCTGTCGATCTGAATACGGCATTTCCTTTATATCGAGGTATTCTTTTTCTTGCGTCATAACGAAAGATCTCTGCATATAAAATATTTGAAGGTAGAGCTCAATATTGGTCTAGTTAATGAGGCTTTCGAAATTAAAGTACATCCTTTAGATCAAGCGTTCATCACCTGTTTTGCTACTCAAGAGCTCTTTCTAGGAAGATCCTAATTTTGCTTGCGCTCCAGACCAGTGATTCTAATCATTTCACTACCGTCGACACCATGAAGTCTCTAACCATCAGTCTTTGATGAACTCAAATAACTTCCGCCAAAGCAGCCAGCCACCCCAAAGTAAGGGTGGTTGCAGGAGCAAGTTTGAGAACGGTTAGGGCCTGTTTTATGGCCATCTCCAAGGTGATTGATTCCGAGAGAGACCGTAGTTGATCCTTATAAATGGTGCGGTACTGGGGGCGTCATTTTTTGTTAAGGCTTGTAAGGACTATCGTCCACGGAGTCAGCCGCCGCGTCAGGTTGTAATGACCCCCGGGTTTCTGCACACCTTAAGCCACTAATGCTGGGTGTGCCCGTGGTGCCACATAGCCGAGTGACTGATGCGGCCTTTGCTCGTTGTAGTACCGGATCCAGTTGCCAATAGCCGTCTGTGCATGGGCCAGTGACTCGAACCGGTGCTGCCAGATGCATTCTTCTTTCAATGACCGAAAGAATCGTTCAATCAAGCCATTCTGTTCCGGCGTATAAGGCGTCGTGAACTCCTGGGTAAGGCCTTACGCTTTGACGGTGCCCGTGTAATGGCGGGAACTGAATACCAAGCCATTTCGCTTCTCAGAGCCAACGGCTGTGTCACCCGCTGCAGGACACCGAGGCGCTCAATGAGCGCCTCCTCAAGGGCCGCCTCGGCGGTTTTGGCACTGCCGTTATCGGACAACCGCCAGCCCAGGATTTCCCGGGTGCAGCAGTCGATGATCACCGCCAGGGCGGCGCGACGATCTTTGCCGCACCAGACATGGGTCAAATCCGTTGCCCAGCGTTCATCGGGCCTGTGGGCCACCGAGGGCAGGCTCCGAGCCCGAGGCCGGAACCCCTGCGGTCGTCGTCGCACCTGCCATCCCTTGAGTTGCAGGATTCGCTGCACCGGCTTGCGGTTTTCACCAAGCACACAGGCCAGACGTCGATACCCAGAGGTTGGAAACCGCTCAATGGTTGCCTTCACACGCGTTTCCAGAACGTCATTGATAACGCGCGGACGAGCCTTGGGTTGATAGTAGAACGTGCGCCTGGGCAGCCCCAGCCATCGACACAGCTTGCTGATCGACACCGAATGCCCTTCACCTGCCAGCTCCGCCTGCAGCGACCTCACGAGTTCTCGTCCTCGTCGAGCAGGCGTTTGAACCTTTTTAGCGCATGGATCTGCACGTGGGCTTCACCCAGAGCTTCTTTGGTATCGCGCAGTTCCGACTCGTACTGCTCACGGATGTCACGGGGAAGGGACTTGAAGCCGTTCTCCATGTTTCTCTGGGCTTCATCGATCCAGCGCTCGACTTCCGAGACGGTCAGATCATGCTGGCGGGCAACCTCTGCTGCGGTGGTCTTACCCTTCAGGATGTCCATGACAACGGCTGTTTTACGCTTGGCCGTCCATCGCTGTTCGGTTGATCGCTCATCGCTACCTCCTCTGCGCCGCACTATAACCTGTGCAGCTGTGGAGGGGGTCAATTCAGACGCTAGATAATGTCTAACCAAATTCTAAGGATTGGATAGCTGCGGACGCGTTTACTCCACGCACTCCTAAGCACTTCACCGAAGAACCCCACCAAATCCTCAGAACCGCACATGACCCCAACATGGTCGTGGCGTTCAGCCGCGTTGACGATGGCAGTTGGAGAGCATAGCTCTTGCGTGAAAAGCCCGCCCAAGCCGGGTAGTCGCACGTAGATGACGGTAGCGGAAGCTGACCGACCGTTTTGTGGGGGAGGGCGCAGTGAGTGCGTCCAGCGTTGACGGGGAAAAGGGGTACTTGTGCAGCGTAACCCTTGCCGTGACGGGCCTTAGCGCGACACAGAGTCTTCCACAACGCGGTGCCTAGAAGCGGATACAGCAACCCAATTTATCGCACCCCGTATTCGCACATAGGAGCGATCCTAGATCGCAAAAGGGTTCGCACGGGGCAATGCAATACCTCGTGCGAAAAAGAGCAGGAGTGTGTGCGATGAACCATGCGAAATTGATGGAGCAGCGAGCCCAAGCACTCGGGGGAGAGTCTCCCAGGGCACGGGGCAAAAGCAAAGATCTTAAAGCGCTTGAATGGGTCTGGCGATGGGATTGGTCCAGCCCAAAGATAGTGGACCAGGTGGCTTCGCCGACGCGACGCGGCGTAGCACGGAGGCTGATCGAACGGGGTCTGCTCAAGGAGCAGCCGACTGGCTCCGGTGGAGCTAAGGGGACAGCTGCGACGGTAGTGGCACTGACACCCGAGGGCCGAATCATCGTTGAGTCGGAGATCGAGAATCCGGAGCAACTGAGCGAATATCCGGGATTCCGTACTTATCGACCTATGCAGATGCGGCACGATTTGCTGGTCCAGGGAGCAGTCGCGAAGTGGCTTTTCGAAGGTGTCTTCATCCATTACCAGGCTCCTTCGGAGATTGCGGAACAAAGCCTCCAAGGCACCAAGCACCCGGACGCCATTGTTATCGACGATGAAGGGAATCGGATCGCGCTGGAACTGGAGCTGACAGCCAAAAAGGCACGTGGTATGGACGCCTTTGCGTGGGGTTTGGTAAAGGCCTTGCGTGAGGAGCAGTTCGACCAGGTCATCGTCTTTTCGCCATCCCGAGCAATTCTGAAATGCTACCAGCAGCGTTTCCAGCCAGGAGCCCAAGTCAAATTCTGGACCAAGGATCTGCGGGGGCGAGCCATCCCGCAGGGAGTAAGGGAAATGCCCGGGTGGGTAGAGGCATGCATCCTGTTCCTGGAGATCGAGGTATGAGCCGTATCACAGCAATAGCTTTCCTTCTGATCACGCTCGCAGGATGCACCGATGAGCAACGCATTGCGGCGCTTGAAAACCAGCTGGAGGCCAAACAGGCCACAATCGAACGGCTCGAAAACGAGCATCACGAAGCGCTAAGGGAGAGCGAGCGCCGGATTGATGAACTTCAGACCGAACTCGCTAGCCTCAAAAACGGTGTGTGGTTCCAGCAGCACCGTGCCGGGATCGCACGGGCCTGTGATTGGGTGGTGCCTTCATGTCCGCCCAGTTGGATCGAAGGAGGGCGCAAAGCGTTGGCTCAAGGGTTCAGCGGCACCTGGTCCTGGTGGTTTTGGCTCGTGATATTCCTCAAGCTGATATTGGTTCCATTCCTGCTCGCAGGTCTCATCGCGACGTACGCATACTGGGTTCGACCAGCACGAACGGAGGTTGAACGAGTAGCAGCTGAGTTGAAAGAACTTCAATCCAACAAGGCTGGTGAGCGCAAAGAACTGAAGGCGCTCGCCGAAGAGCTGGAACGGCGCCAGAAGGAAGAGGCGGAGCTTGAGACTCGGGTATCGGCGTTTCAACGACATCGGCAGCAACTGAAAAGCGAGATCGAGAACCTCGAAAAGAAAAAGCGTAATTTGCGCGGCGGCTTCTGATGGTGTCGGGGGACTATAGTCTTAACGGTTCGCTCATCCACGCGGGAACCGCCCAGCCGTTTCCACGTCGGGCTGCAGTGCTTTGTTGGGCCGTTCTGTCAAAGCCCTAGAGAAGTCAATATGGCAACTTGAGTCTAGTTATCGGGATCGCGAAAATCTTCAAGTTGGTCCAGATAATCCCCGCTTGGACCATATAAATAGCAATCACCCTCCTCAATATAGCTGGTAAGATCGTTGATTAAAGCTAACACTTGATTATCTGTCGTCAATAAGTCTCTTTGATCCGCTAAAGGGGAGGAGTGCTTCTTGAAATATTCGGCATATGAACGCAGCCAATACTCCTTAAAGTCAGGAGTGGCCATGGCTTTAGTCAGCCATTTTCGAGCGAGTAGAACCCTAATTTCGAAAGTAGCAGGTGTGCGTATTCCGATATCATTTTTAACAAACTGATTTTGCCATAGTCTGTTTAGAGCTGCATTTGCGTTTTCTTCACCCAACATTCTTGTAAGAAATTCATATATTCTCTTTTCTGTGATTTTGGATTGACAAAGACCATTATCGGTTTTTTTTGGCACTGCAGATTGTGCATTCCAATCTTCCTCGGTTTTTATTTTTTGGTTCTCAGGAGTAGAGGCTCCTAGGTTTTCAAGGTCTTTATGTAGGTCATAATCACCGCGATTGAAAACATTGTTTGCGTCAGGAGCCTTTCTTTTGTAGTTTTCTTTAATGAAACTAGAGAGACCTGGTTTCATAGAATCTATTAAAGCTGGATCCTCATCTAGGAGAATACCCCATACCGCAGTTTCAACAGCAGTATTGACATACCTCCCTGCTCTAAGATCTTGAAGATAAGCCGTAATTGCTTGACCTAAAACTGAAAATCGTATGTCGTTGTCTGCAAACTCTTGATTGTATGCCGAGCCTCGTTCATGGGAGGTATCTAAATGAGACGTTCGTTTCCGCCCTCGCGCAATTAGTTGTCCAATTTTTCTTCCGTAAGCGGCGATAAACGGGTTTGCATACTTTTTTTGCATGCGTTTATCTGAAATAAGGTATTTTCTTACCTCGTTAATCTCATGCTCAAAAGACCTCAAAGCATCAAATAACCCCATAGCGAATTCCTCTGCGTATCAGTACTTTATAACTAATAAAATATTTTGTTATTCTTTAATACGGAATTTGCCGGTGTCAATTCACTAGCTTAATTGCTGCTTTTCTCGCCACTAAATCGCGCATCCGTTTCACTTCCTCATTGCTCGCATCACTCATCATCAAGTGCAGTAACTGGGCGTCCAGGTCGCCGGATCGTGCTCGGTGCGCGGTTTGCGCGAGGCCTTCCTCGATGCAGATTTCCAGTGCTTCCCTGTGTTGCTCGGGTGTCTGGATCAACCGGATGTCGCTCTCGTGCTCGTGCAGGATCTCGCTGATGTCCGGGATGCCTTTCTGGGTGTACTCGATGCGGCCGTCCGCCATCACGCGATAGTCCTCGTTCTCATAGCGGATTTCGGTGGTGTTTACGGGGAGACCGGAGAGGGTCGTTGCATTGTGCGTCATCAGGCCTCCTGAGATGAAAATTCTCCATCTGATTGCAGGGTTGGATCCGTTAATGAGATCGCGTTTCCGACTGGAATAGCGTTTGCGAACACATCTGAAAGCTCCGTATTAATCGAATGTACCGGAAAGTCGATGGGTAATGTTAGTTGGTATCAGGATAACGAATGCCAGACCCATATTAATGTATGAAATTTCAGCTGGTCATTCGCTGCGCAACAGTGAGGACGTCATCGCTATTTGGACCTGGTGATACTCTTGGTAAGACACCAGCGAAGAGTACGCAATTAGCTCAAGCAACTTCCGCAACTGAAGCGCTTCGGATTCGATCGTGGTCTGGAGATAGGTGCAATGAGTTTTCCCGGAAGTAAAGTCGCGGAGCGTTTCCACTCGACATCGACACTCCCACTCATCATTGAAGCATATTTTTTGCGACTTCTGCTTTCCATGCTTTACCGTTTAACGAGACTGTAGAAAAACCCATTTCCGGGTAAACTCCACAGCCTTCCTGCTTGTTCGTTTCACCAGCCCAATCGCTGGTCCGATCATTTTCCGCCGGTTCCGGTGTCCAGTTCCGTTTAGCCGAT
>NZ_WMEX01000011.1 GCF_009856365.1 Vreelandella halophila | reverse complement strand
CCGGCTTCCGCCTCTTTCAACACACCGATAATCTGCTCTTCGGAAAATCGCTTCTTCATGTCGTTCATCCTCTTCTGAGAGGGACACTACTAAGTCAGAAGCGGTTAAGCTAGAGGGGAGCAGGTCAGCCGGCCAATTCATCAAGGAAGGCAGCTCGCTCCCCGGCCTGATTATCGGAGTCGCCTTCCTTGTGCGGGATTGCACTTACCAGACAATCCCAGTCATCACACACCTTTGTCCAGTGTCGAGGCCACGCTTTCGGAATGTTGTACGCCAGGACGAGTAAGCCGATAACCGAAAGGCTCGGAGCCAACAATGGTATCTGCGACCTAAACTCCGAGAAAAATATCACCGCTGCCCCCAGCAGCAGGAGCCAACCCTTACGGACTTGGTCGGTCGCCTTCTGCGACCCGATATACTCCTCGCGCAATTTAGGCGACAAACGATGCAAAAGGTGCACCTTCTGCGTGTTCCCGCCGAAGCCATTCTGTTCTTCATAGAGATATCGCTCATCGAAGGACAGTGTATATCGAGCCCTGCGATACACGAATGCGAAGCTCGGCTTCGATTCGTGCAAGGCCACGACATTATCTTTCTGCTCGGCCATTCAGTTGCTCTCTAACGCCAGAGTAACGGGCCGGTTTGTGGAGCGGCAGCGGAACAAACCGGTCTCGTTGACGCATTTGTTATAGCTTGGATCATTCCCCGTAGGACAGATGCTCATTGTCTATAATATCGACCATCTGAATCCTTTCCCCAACATCTTCGACTTCGGTATATAGCTCGTCCACCTCATCGCCTACTAGATGTAAATGCGAATCATTAATTAAAGCCTTTATGTAGTAAGGCGCCATTCCTAGATCGAATTCAAGAGGCTCAAAGGATCTTACTAGCTGTAGATGCCCCTCAGACTCATTGGAGTTCATCAGAAACAGCAAAATCTCTTTCTTCTTTATCCTCTCATCAATAAAATCAAGGCGATCACCATAAAATATACGAATAGCTTTAGAATCGCCCCTTAGCTCGTCAGTATAGATATTGAGCTCTGACGTTTTTCTGTTCACGACTGAAAATATTGAACCAGAAATTTTGTGTACTACCTTGCCAACGAATTTCCTTATCTTGTCTGAATTGAATACAGGAAAAAATGAGTCTTTCGACGGTAACTCTATTTTTAGATACTTACTAATGTACCGGAGGAATGCTTCCTGTTCTCTTTCTATTTCCGGAACGCTAGCAATAGAAAACCTCCCATATCTGTACGTCTTGTAGAACTTCGATAAAATTGAAAGAAGCTCTTTATGGACGGAGGCTAATCCCAATTTACAAGAAGACTCTAATCTATTGGTCAATTCAGACACATTATGGGTAATAAGGCTTTCCTCTAAAGCCTCCATGTCAGTCTGCTCATCGTGCTCAACTAAGATTATGGCGACTTTTAGTAGGCGCTCAACACCAACCGAGAGATTGTAGAAAATTTCGAAGATATCAGTGGGGTAATAGAAGTTGTCAACTTCATCTAGCCGTTTTATTCCATTAAATATAAATGTTCCGGCGACATCCAACTCCATTCCAAGTGCAAAATTCTTCCACCATTCTTCTGGAGTCATAGATCACTTCCTTCTTCATTGCTATAACGCCAGTGGTAACGGGCGGCAACGGAGTTCAGCGCAGTTGGCGTCCCGTTGACCATTTTGGTTAGGCACTTCGACCGGAATCAAAAATTTCAACTCCAACCACATACTGAGCGTATTCTTGGTAGCCCTCGAGGAGCTCATCCATTCCCTTTTTATCTAGAATGTAAGTACTCAGGTATGGTTCATCCTGATACGGGGTTATGGTCGTCACTTTGTACTTTGCTCCCGAGTAATGTTGCTCTTCCTGTTTGCTAATAGGCCTTTTCTCGACAGCTTTACCAGGCAAGCCTCTAAATATCCTCCGCAGCTCAGCAATAACTTTCACGCCGAGGTTAGCCAAGCTCTCCGCGTCACTGGCCTTGATCGATTCGCCATGAATAGCTCTATTGGCGAGGGAAAGCACATCACGGATACTGGAAAGCAATGCAATTGGAATAACGCGCTTTTCAGCCAATTCGTTCATTAGCCTAGAAAGAGGTACCCGATCAATATCCAAATCAGGCCTTTCAACTCTGAAATAGATGACTTTTATGATTTTCTCTAATTCGATTCGAAGCTTTGCCATACCGAGTTGAGGATCTGATTCGACGAGCTTCGGGATGTCTGATTGAATCTGAGCCGGAATGCTGGGCTTATCCGCCTCCGAGAAGCTCAAGCTTTCACTCACTTTCTCAATTTCTCTTGATCCTATCTCAGCTGCGAACTCTCCAAATTTTATCTTCTTTATTAGGTCACTTAGTGGAGCGAGAACGATTAAAACCAGCAGAAAAATGCTAGTTGAGTCAACACGAAGAGCACCCCAACCGAAGGTATGGATTACCAACAGGAGGAGCGCCAGAGCGCTCACTAAAATGGGGAACATCTTACTAGTTTGCATCTAGCGTCCTTGTGCCTAACGCAGAGCGCACCGGTGGCCTTTTCGGAGCAACGCGGAGAAAAGGCCATCCGCGTGGCGCAACTTGTTATGTTGTTTAGCCACGGAGCCTCGGTTGATAAATTGATTCGATGTGCCGGACCGCCTCAATAAGCCGCTGCGAAAATTCATCGGAATCGTCAGCCTTGTACACGATTGCATCATTCTTATGGATTCTTTCCGGGCTTCTATCGACATGAGCGCCAGGCCCGGCGTATGCCCCTTTGAGCCAAAAATGGAGCCATATCTCTCCATGCAATTCTCCGACGAGCTCATGGAGAGGCGCAAAACACTCCTGGGCACTTTCACCCCAAATAGCCCTAGCCTCGAGTGCTAGCGTGCGTAGCTCCGCTCGATGCTCATTTACTTTTCCGAGGCGTTCAGAATAGATTCTCTGCTCTTCTTCAAGCTGTCTGCCCGCCTCAACTTCTTCTTTGTTTAGTTGAATCATTGGATTACGAGCCCAGTCAATCGCATCCTGAACCCGGTAGGTTGTCGTGAGAATCCTCTTCGCAACTTCAAACTTGGAGGTCCCATGAAGCTGTCTACGCCAAGTACTTAACCCCAGCCCTCCAATGATTAAAGCCCCGACTGTACCGACCATCCCCACGACGTCTCTTGTGATACTAAGGTCGGCATTGGTGAAGCTGAGGCACAGACTCAAAAGCTACTCCTTGAAACATAACGCAAAACTAACGTGCGCCGCTTGCGGCGTCACCGTTAAGCGTCTTGTTAGCAGCATCAGCTTCCAGGCGCTCAACCAGCCAGACCTTGATAATCGACTGCCTGGTAACACCTATTCGCGCGGCTTCGCGATCCAACGCCTCGACAACCCAGGATGGAAAATCAACGTTGATCCGTTTCTGTTCCTGATTCACCCGACGCGCCGTCGAAAGATCCAGATCGTCGACGACATCTTCCTTTCCCGCATCAAACTTTTCGTCGAACTCTTCAGCGTTCATACAACTCCACCTCTCTCTTGCGAGCTCGCCTGACCGAGATCAGACGGTTTCGCTCGTCGCGGTACGTGACCACAGCAGACCAGTGTTTTGCTCCAATCCGGCCGATGATCAGGAAGCGTGACTCACCATCTGCTTTAGCCTGAATTTCCAAAAGGTCAGGATCTTGCCGAAGCTCCTGAGCGGCCTCGAAGTCAATCCCGTGCTTCGCAAGATTGCCTTGCTCTTGTCCTCATCGAACTCGAATCCTTCCATGAGTACAAATTATCCCTTTTTTACTCACCGGGCAAGATCTTGGAGGGGGGGTACAGCTGCTAACAGGTAATCGCTGGAATTCAGCGATATCAATATTCGTGAATTCTAGATAGCGCCGCTTGCTTCAATGAGAGGCCAGGGCGCAAACCCCCTATAGAATAGAACCTTAGCGCAGAATCCAAGGTGATGCAGTGGAATCGTTTGACTTCTCGCTTTTGCTCTTTCAATAAAACTGTATATAGTTACAGTTATCGGCAAGGAGCGCCTCATGCCATCAACAGCAAGCACCAACCTACGGTTGCGTGATCAGGTCCGGAGGGTGATTCGACTCAACCGATACAGCGTTCGCACCGAGAAGTCATACTGGTACTGGATTCGCTACTACATCCGTTTCCACGGAGTTCGCCATCCGCAGGAGATGGGTGCTAAAGAGATTCGCGAATTTCTCACATGGTTGGCCGTGGAACGCAACGTCGCGGCCGCTACCCAGAACCAGGCACTGAACGCCCTTGTCTTTCTCTACGACAAGGTCCTTGGCGTTCCCGTTGGGGATATCAGCGGCACTACCCGGGCAAAGCGGCCTCCGAGACTTCCCGTAGTGCTCACTCATGAAGAGGCCATGCGGCTTATCGCGGAGCTCTCCGAGCCCTACGACCTGATGGCCTCACTGATGTACGGCGCAGGCCTTCGCGTTGTTGAATCCACACGGCTGCGCGTAAAAGACGTCGACTTCTCCCGGGGTGTGATCACTGTACGAGACGGCAAGGGCGGTAAAGACCGCACAACGTTACTTCCTGGTCCTCTTCTCGAAAAACTCCAGGCTCATATCGAACAAATACGTTCCGAATGGAAGATGTCGAACCCGGATTATCAGGTGCCCGTCAGCCTTCCATTCGCACTTGTCCGCAAATACCCCAATGCGGGGCATTCCCTGGCTTGGCAGTGGTTATTCCCGTCGAGCGGCTGCTGCACGGATGAGTCGGGCAACATTGTCCGCCACCACGTTCATTCCAGCAGCGTCCAAAAGGCCGTGAAAGCTGCAGTCAAACAGTCGGGAATCGGCAAGGCGGCCGGCTGTCACACCCTCAGGCATACGTTCGCGACTGAGTTGCTAAGACGGGGTAGCGATATCCGTACGGTTCAGGAGCTACTGGGTCATTCGGATATACGCACGACGCAGATTTACACACATGTGCTCGGGCAAGGCTTTGCAGGCGTGGCCAGCCCGCTGGGCTGAATATGACACAGCGGCCACGCTACCGCCCCGGCGGACTTTAGTCACCGTCCAATCAGCGTAGAGCGGGGAGGAGTTTGGGCCAATTCGCCGCTGGCAACCGGGTTCGCATTTTTGGACAATAGGGCGCATCCGCCCCATCACCGGAACGTCGCAACGCCCATGCCCCGATTTGAATCCCCCTTTACCCAACGCGAACCCACCTTCGGCCTTGCTCTGGGCGGGGGCGCTGTGTTCGGCATTGCCCACCTCGGGGTACTGAAAGCCCTTGAGGAGCATGGTCTTCGCCCGACGCACATAACCGGCACCAGCATTGGCGCGATTATGGCCTCGCTCTACGCCTTCGGCCATACACCGGAGGGCATCAGGGAAGCGTGCTCGGGGTTGGACTGGTGGCATCTGTCGAGTTTTGGCTGGTCGAAGTACGGCATCATGAACAATGCCGCTATGGGCGATTTTGTTCGCCACCACATCGGGGATCGGGATTTTTCCGGGTCGCCTTACCCGATGGCGTTCATTGCGACCGACCTTGCCAGGAGGACCAAGGTCGTTCTGGACAAGGGAGACGTGGCCGAGGCGGCCATGATCAGTGCCTGTGTACCGGGGCTCTACAGCCCCATCGAACGGGAGGATCAGCTGCTGGTGGACGGTGGGCTTGTTGAGAACGTGCCGATCTCGCCGTTTAAGCAGTGGGGCGTGGACTTCGTGATGGGGGTCGACCTGAACGGCAGCACACGGCGGCGGGTGCCGGGCGGGTACTTTGATGCGCTGGTAACCGCCTTCGACATTGCCATCGATAGCCACACCCAGACGCAGTTGGCCGAGGCGGATTACGTGCTGGCACTGGATCTGGCGGATTACGACCGCACCGATCCGGAACAGAGCCAGGCCCTGTTTGATGAGGGGTACAATGCCTGCCAGAACGCAATCGACACGATCCGCAGACGGCGGGCCGCGCAGGCGCCGGGGCTCCTGAAACAGCTCCGGCGCGGGCTGGGCCGTTCAGCGCCCTGGCTTCAGGCCGGTTCCAGCGGGGCGTAGGCCAGCACCAGCCACTTGCTGCCTTCCGCGAAGTTCACCTGCACCCTGGCATGGGCCCCCGCGCCCTCGGCATTCATCACAACGCCTTCCCCGAACTTGGGGTGGACCACGCGCTGGCCGAGCTGAAAGCCGGTGTCGGCGCCGCTGCTGGCGGCACCGCCCGCGTCGCTGAACATGGTGGGGCGGGTGACGGTGTTGCGCAGGCGGACCTCGCGCATGTGTTCGTCCGGGATCTCGCGGATGAACCGGGAGGGCGCGTTGAAGCGCTCCTGGCCATAGAGCTTGCGGGATTCGGCGTAGGTGAGGGTGAGTTTGCTCATGGCGCGGGTCATGCCTACGTAGGCAAGCCGGCGCTCCTCTTCCATGCGGCCGGGTTCCTCGGCGGACATGCTGTGCGGGAAGAGCCCTTCCTCCATGCCGGTGAGAAAGACCATGGGGTATTCGAGGCCCTTGGCCGAGTGCAGGGTCATGAGCTGGACGCTGTCCTCGTCCTCTTCCGCCTGGGACTCGCCCGCGTCCATGGCGGCACGGGCGACAAATTCGCTCAGCGGGTTCTGGTCGTCCTCCACGCGGAATTCGCGGGTGGCGCCTACCAGTTCGTCCAGGTTCTCCACGCGGGCCTGGCCCTTCTCACCCTTTTCCCGGCCATGGTAGTCGCGCAGGCCGGTCTCGCGCACGGCACGCTCTGCCAGCGAGTGCAGCGGCAGGTTCTCGTGGTTGTCGGCCAGTGCCTCGATCAGGTCCACGAAGGTCTGCAGCCCGGTCCGGGCCTTGCCCTTGAGCAGCTGGTGGTGGAGCAGGTTCACGGTGGCCTGCCAGAGTGAAACCCCCTCGCGCCCGGCGGCCTCGCGCACGGTCTCCAATGCCTTGGCACCCACGCCCCGGGTGGGGATGTTCACCACGCGCTCGAAGGCGGCGTCGTCATGGCGGTAGTTCACCAGCCGCATGTAGGCCAGGGCATTGCGGATCTCCTGGCGGTCGTAGAAGCGCAGGCCGCCGTACACGCGGTAGGGAATACTCTGGCGCAGCAGCGATTCCTCGAGCACCCGGGATTGGGCGTTGGAGCGGTAGAGGATGGCGCACTCGGAGCGGGCGTTGCCCTGTTCGGCCCAGCTGCTGATGGTGTCCGCGATGTAGTTGGCTTCGTCCTGCTCGTTGAAGGCCGAATACACATCGATGGGATCGCCGGTCTCGCCGTCGGTCCACAGGTCCTTGCCGAGACGGCCCTGATTGTTGGCGATGACGGCGTTGGCGGCTTCCAGGATCGTCTGGGTGGAGCGATAGTTCTGCTCCAGTCGCACCAGCCGGCTGCCGCCGAAGTCCTGCTGGAACTGCTGGATGTTCTCGATGCGCGCGCCACGCCAGCCGTAGATGGACTGGTCGTCGTCACCCACAATCGTCAGCGGCACGCGGTCGCCGCTGAGCACCCGCAGCCAGGCGTACTGCACCGCGTTGGTATCCTGGAACTCGTCCACCAGCATGTGCCGGAAGCGGTTCTGGTAGTGGGCGCGCAGCTCCGGCTTCTCCAGCCACAGCTCATGGGAACGCAGCAGCAGCTCGCCGAAGTCCACCAGGCCGCTGCGCTGACAGTTCTTCTGGTACTCACGGTAGACGTTGATCAGGGTGGTGGTGAACACATCGCCGTGGTCCTCGATGTGATCCGGGCGCAGCCCCTCATCCTTGCTGGAGTTGATGAACCATTGGGCCTGCTTGGGCGGCCAGCGGCTCTCATCCAGCTGCAGCTCACGCATGACACGCTTGACCAGGCGCAGCTGGTCGTCCGCATCCAGCACCTGGAAGTTCTCGGGCAGGCCGGCGTCCTGGCAATGGGCGCGCAGCAGCCGATGGGCCAGGCCGTGGAAGGTGCCAACCCACATGCCCCGGGTCGGGATCTGGAGCATTTCCTCGATCCGCCCCCGCATCTCGCGCGCGGCCTTGTTGGTGAAGGTCACGGCCATGATGCTCGAGGCCGGAACCTGCTCCACCTGGATCAGCCAGGCAATGCGGTGCACCAGCACCCGCGTCTTGCCGCTGCCGGCACCGGCCAGAACCAGCACGTGGCTGTCCGGCGCGGTGACGGCTTCGCGCTGGGCGTCGTTGAGGGGGTCGAGGATGGAGGAGACATCCATAGTGCCACTGGGCCCTTTGCCGATGCGTGAAACCTGCGCAGTATAACAGGGGAACCTGTTTGTGCATCCAGTATTCCCCCGGCTCGATCCTTCTTCAAATAAGCCCCGATCAAGGAGTTGCAGGCTGAAATGTTGATTGCAAGCTAATTACAAATTGAATACATCTCTTTTCACCAAACAACACCGCGTTTCCCCCATAATCCCGCAACTCCGCACCGCTACACCACAGGGACGCAATGCTACAGAGACTCTCCATTTCGCTGAAACTCTCGCTTCTGGTTGGCATCGCGATTCTCGCCTTTGTCATCACACAGGGCTTTAACTTTTACGTCCAGAATAACAACGCCGGCCGCCTGCACGAGGTGAATGACCAGCTGTATCCAATGATGGAGAAGGCGACCGTCAATCTTGGGCAACTGGAACTGATGGAAGCGCAGATCAACGCGGCCGTAACCACCGGCAATGAGGAGAGGCTTGCCGAGACCGAAACCTATTACAACACCATCCAGACAAACCTGGATGAACTCCAGGATCTGGCTCCCCGGATGAGCGACCGTTTCAACCGGCTTTCCAGGGATCTGGAACGCTACTACAGCGAGGCCACCCGAATCGCCTCGGCCTTCATTGAAGGTGGTGCCGATATGCGGGCGCTGGGTAAGGATGCTTCGGCCAATGCCAAGCGCCTGAAGGAGCTGATGAGCGATATGACCACCGTGCGTGATGAAGCGCGCACCGCCTTCAGCAACTCCATCGACGAGACCCTCGTGACCACCGAACGCAGCACGACGCTGGGGCTGAGCATTGCCGTTTTTGCGATCGCCACCCTGGTTGTTGTCAGCCTGTTCATCGCCCGTTCAATCACCAGCAGCCTTAACCGTGTCATCCACTCGCTGCGCAACATGGCCTCGGGTGAGGGTGATCTCACTTCACGCATCCAGTATGACGGCCGGGATGAGCTCCGGGAGCTGGTCACCCATTTCAATGCTTTCATCGAAAAGCTGCATTCCGCTTTCGGAACCATCAGCAAGGACGTGGAGGGCCTGGAAGAGGTCTCCCAGCAGCTTTCCGAAACCAGCAGAGCGAACCTGCAGCGCATCAACGATCAGTCTTCGGCCATCGCCTCGGCACGCCACTCCGTGGATGAGCTGGTCAAGAGCGTGGAAGAAGTAGCCAGTTTTGCCAGCGACGCCTCCGAGCAGACCCAGGGCGCGGCGGAATACGCCAACCGCGGCAAGGATCATGTCTCCGGCAATGTGCAGACGATCCAGGATCTGGCGCAGGAAATCGACCAGAGCGCCGAGCTCGTCAACCAGTTTGAAACCCACTCCACCAAAGTGGCCGGACTGCTGGACACCATCAAGACCGTTACCGAACAGACCAACCTGCTGGCCCTCAATGCGGCCATTGAGGCCGCCCGGGCCGGTGAACACGGCCGTGGTTTCGCGGTGGTTGCCGATGAAGTTCGGAACCTCGCCGTCCGCACCCAGAACTCCGCCCAGGAGATTGAGACAGTGATCTCCGACCTGTCGAGCCTGGCGGAATCCTCCGTCAGCGCCATGCAGAACAGTGTCGAAAAGGCCCGCACCGGTGTGGATGCCACAAAGGAATCCGGAGAAGTGCTGCAGAGCATCCTCGAGAACGTTGAAAGCATCAGCAGCATCAACGAACAGATTGCGGCCGCCACTCATGAGCAGACGGCCACGTTCAATGATGTGGTCAAGAATATCACCGACATCCACGGCAACGCCGAACAGATTACTGAAACCACTCAGGAGCTGGACCAGGCGAGCCAGGACAGCCGGGAAATCACCCAGCGCCTGCACCAGATCGCTTCACAGTTCCGCGTCTGACCCCAACAAACTCAAACCCCTTCAATGGAGATAACCATGAAGCAACTGCGCACCACTAAAACCCGCCTCGCCTTGTGCCTGCTGGTCAGCGCCGGCGTCACCGGCGCCCATGCCCAGGAAGAGCGGCTCGACCGCCTCGAGAGCCAGCTTGAACGGCTCCAGCAGGACATGCGCGATTCGCGTGACACCGACTTCCGCATCAACGGCTTCATGAGCACCGGCTATGCCCGTGCCAGCAACAATGCCGGGTACGCTGGTGTTACCGAAGAATCCGAGATCCGCCCCCTGACACTGTTCGCCGTCCAGGGCACCTTTGACCTGAGCGATCAGACCAGAGCCACTTTTCAGCTCCTTTCCCGGGGCGAGCAAGAGGCTCGGGATAACTGGGAAACCCAACTTGAATGGGGTTACCTGAGTCACCAGATGGATAACGGCCTGCGTGTTCGGGCCGGTAAGATGCGCATGCCCCTGTTCATGTATTCCGACTCCCTGGACCTGGGCTATGCGCAGCCCTTTGCGCGCGCTCCCAGCGCTGTCTACGACCAGGTCTCTCTCAGCTCCTATACCGGAGTGGATGCAACGTACACGTTTGACGTGCTTGGCCAATCCATTCGGACTCAGGTTTTCGGGGGGCACAGTCAGGAAGACCGGCTCGCCGGCCAGAATAACGACATCTTCGAATTGGAGCTGCGTAACATCGCAGGCGCCGTGATGTCGTGGACCGACTACACGTGGACGCTCCGTGGTGTTGCCGCCCGCGCGGACACAAACTTTGTGCCTTTTGGTGCTCAGGACGATGACGGCGAATTCTTTGGCCTAGGGGTTGAGTATGAGAAGGGCAATATCATGGCTGTTTCCGAAGTCACACGGCGTAACGTCGATGGAGCCTTCCCGGACCGGGACGGTGCCTACGCCACTCTTGGCTACCGGTTCGACAGTGTCATGCCCTACGTGACCTATGCGTGGGTTGAAACCCAGGATGACGAAAACCGTCCAGTAGCGCCCACGAGCTCTCAGGCTTCTCTGGCGACTCAGAATGAAAAACGTGAAGATTACAGCATCGGGGTACGCTGGGATGCCATGCCGGGTATCGCCCTCAAGGCGGACTGGACCCACTCACGGGCCTTTGGGGATACCTCCGGTGCTTTGAGCGGTAACGCTGCGAGCTTTGCCAGTGGCCAGGGCAACCGGTTCGACCACACCAACGTCTACACCCTGAAGCTCGACGCGGCATTTTAAGGAGCCCCGACATGAAAACATTACGCATGATCGCGCTTGCCGGCCTCTTTGCCGCCCCCCTGAGCATGGCGGACGTGGTGGTGATCGCTCACCCGAATGGCCCCGACAACCTGTCTGAGAATGACGTGCGGGACCTTTACCTCAACCGCAGCAACGCGGCCACGCCGTTTGAGATTGCGAAGGGAAGCGACGTCCGGCGCGAGTTCCACGACTGGATCACTGGTCGCAGTAACTCGCAGCTGCAGTCCTTCTGGGCTGAACAGACCTTCACCGGTGAAGGACAGCCACCCGCGGAAGTCAGTGATTCAGCACGTATGGTCGACGAGGTTGCCGCCACGCCGAACAGTGTCGGCTATGCCGACCCGGCGGACGTGGATGACTCCGTTGAGGTCATTCTGACTCCATGATCCCCCAAGGACCCATCACGCCGTCAAAGCGATGTGATGGGTCCTGGCAACAAGCAATCCTGGCAACAACTCCCTCCGTACAATTCAATTCCAAATAACTTTTTAAGTGCAACTTAATTTTGGAAACTCGTTTCCAATAACAGGTAGTCAGAGCCCAGGGGAACAGCCCAATGGGAATTTCGATGACCAACAGTAGCGCACCGCGTAAGCACTCCCGGCCATGGGCCCGGCCAAGCACAATCATCGCTGCCTTGATTCTGGTTCTTACAGCGCCTGCCACAAGCTTCGCCTGCGAACTCCGAATGGGTTGGGAGCCCTGGAAGCCCTACCAATATAGAGACGACCAGGGAGACCTTAGGGGTCTGGATATCGACCTTATACGAGCCATAGCGAACCGGATGGACTGCGAGCTGGCCCTGGTCAAGCAGCCCTGGATGCGACACCTGAGAGAACTCAGGGAAGGAAGGGTCGATCTGGCGGCTGGCGCGGATTACACCCCGGAACGAGCTGATTTTGCCTACTTTTCGCGCCCTTATCGTACAGAAACCGTGCGCTTGTTCATGCGACAGGGAGAGCCGGACGAGTACGAGCTGTCAGCACTCAAAGACGTGATAGAGCGGGATCTGAAAATCGGGATCACCCAGGGTTATGACTATGGCAAGCAGTTTGAGGCCCTGAGGCAACATCCCCATGCCCATAACCATATAGAAACGACCCGAAGTGATCTCCTGAACTACAGGAAGCTCGCCCGCAAACGCATTGACGCTATTCTCGCTGACCCTCTTGTACTGCGTACCCGGGTCAAAGGGTCAGCATTCGAAGACGCCTTTGAAGCACACCCCCTCAGGGTAAAGCAGGCGCCCATCCACGTTATGTTCAGCCGTGCCTCGACCTCGAAAGCCCTGGTGCAGCGTTTCAACAACGCCCTTGAAGCCATTACGGGCACAGGCATGTATGACCGCATATTCAACCGCTACAACTCAGTGAGACAGTCAAAGCCTGCTATTTTTAGTGAGTAGGTAATGCACCCACTGCAGGAAGAGCCGCAATGTCGATCACGAAAAAGCTGGTACTGACTTTTATCCTGGTGCTTGCCACCGTTATTGGAAGCGTCTCGGCGCTTGCTATCTACGAGGCACGACAAGCCGCCGAGAAGGATTCTGAAAGAGCCAGTCTCCAACAGATCAAACAGGTTGACTATTCGATCACCCAGTTTTTCAGGACGATGCGTAAGGAAGCCAGGTTCCTGGCCTCGGATCCCCGTATCTCCCAGTCAGTAGGCTCCCTTTCCCGCTACTTGGATGCAAGCCGCGCTGGCGAAATGACGCCCCTGGAAAACGGCGAATCGGAAGCGGACCTGTATCGGCTTTTCAGGCGTTACGCCGAGGCCAAGGGTGGCCTGGCCTATGTCTACTTCGGCAGTCGTCAGGGTGAGTTCGTTCAATGGCCAATCGGCGCCAGTGGTGCCCCCTACGATCCCCGTGAAAGACCCTGGTACGAACAGGTCAGGAACACAGACAGCGGCAGCATCATGACCGATGCCTATTACTTTGAAGCGGACGATACCAGCCTGGTCAGTGTTGCCCATGAAGTTCGTGATGAAGACGGTAATTTTGTCGGCGCGGTTGGCATTGATGTCTCGCTCCAGGGTCTTATGGACATGATTAACAACATCGAAATGGGGGAAGGCGGACGCCTGGTACTTATAGAGGATAACGGAACCATTCTTGCCAACCCGCTGGCTCCGGAGACCAACTTCACCAACGTGGATGAGCTTGACGATCCGACCCTGTCGAGGTTGGCGAGCATAGACGAGGGGAGCCGCACGGTAACCCTGGAGGGCACGTCCTATCAGGCAACAGTTTTCACGTCCCCGGAGCTCGGATGGCGGTTCATGGGGCTTATCCCGAGAGACGAAATGATGGCCGGTGCCAACCAGCTGGCTTGGCAGATCGGGGTTATCGGGCTTCTGGCCATTCTTATTTCAGCTGGCATTGCAGTAGGACTCGCGCGCTTCCTCACCAGCCCTATCCGCAGGGTCACCAGCCGTATGTATGACATCGCTGCCGGCGAGGGCGACCTGACACAAAGGTTGCCGGAAGAAACGAACGATGAAATCGGTCAGCTGTCACGCCAGTTCAACGCGTTTGTCCAGCGGATGCAGGAAACAATCCAGGAAGTCGATGGAACCACGCAGAGCCTGGCTTCTGCAGCGGAAGAGCTGAACCATATCGCCACGCAGACACGGCAGTCGGTTGAGCGTCAGGGCAATGACACTGACCAGATTGCCACCGCTATTAACGAAATGACGGCAACGGTGCAGGAGGTTTCCCGCAATGGTAGCCAGGTGGCCGACGCCGCTTCAGATGCCGATACGAAAGCCCGGGAAGGCGGTACAATCGTCGCCGAGAACGCAGCAGCAATGGAGACCCTGGGCAACGAACTTGATGAAATGACAACGGTTGTGGGTCAGCTTTCCGAGCGCAGCCAGGAGATCAAGACCGTTCTCGACGTCATTCATTCGGTCACGGAGCAGACCAACCTCCTCGCCCTGAATGCCGCGATAGAGGCTGCAAGAGCCGGCGAACAGGGCCGGGGTTTCGCGGTCGTTGCCGACGAGGTCCGGGCGCTTGCCCAGCGCAGCAGTAAGTCAGCGGAGGAGATCCAGGGCATCATTGATGGCTTGATCGCGGAGACAAACAAGGCGGTCGAGACCATGAAACAGGCCAAGGAACGCTCCAACGAGAATCAGGAGCGGGCAACGAGTGCCAAGGAGTCGCTAACCTCAATCGAAGAATCGGTCTCAACCATCAGCGACCAGGTGACCCAGATTGCAACGGCCGCCGAGGAACAGAGCCAGGCAGCCGAAGAGATCAACCAGAACGTCACCCGTATTGTTGAAGCCGCGCAGGAAAGCAGCTCCGGCACCGAACAGACCAACCGTGCGAGCGATGAAGTCGCCTCCATGGCGGAGCGTCTCAGAGAGGTCGTTGGCCACTTCAAAATCTGAGACCAACAGCAGGCAGAGCTGGAATGTCCGGGGCGGGCTCAATCCTGAGGGTCGTACACCACCACGTTCTCATGCCCCTCCGCGATGAGATGTCCGGCATGCAGGGTACTCATGCTGCCCTCATCGCAATAGAGTAGGTAGCGGTTGCCGGCATCCAGCTCCGCAAAGCGGTGATTCAGTTCGTAGAAGGGAATGGAGCGGATCTCATTGTTGGTGAGCGTCAGCGGCGCATCCGCCGCCTCACCGGGATGGCGGATGTCGATGACCACATCGCCGGGTGAGGGCGTGTTCACCCGCGGCACATCGTCGATCCCCACCTCGCTTTCCAGCATCTGGTCCACCGGCGTCATGGTGCGGTTCGCCACGGCGGCATCCAGCACCGCATCATCGAAGAAGGACTCGTCGCGCTCAATGCGCCCTTTCTTCGCCCGCGTGGTCGGCCGGTCCGAGATCACGCCACAGTATTCCGGCATGTTCGCCGCCATCCAGTAGGCGCCGATCCGGTCCGCGACGTCGATGATCTCGTCTTTGTTCATGAACACCAGCGGCCGCATCACCAGCATGTCCGTGCTCTGGTCAATCAGGCCCAGGTTAAGCGGCGTCTGACTGGAAACCTGGGAAATACTCTCGCCCGTGACCAGCCCGGAAATGTGCATCTCATTCGCAATGCGCTCCGCCGCCCGCATCATCAGCCGCTTGAGCACGACACCACGATACGAGTGGTTGATGCGCGTCATCAGCTCGCCGATCACCCCTTCGAACGGCACCGAGATCATGTAGACCCGGTGGGAAGACTGGTAGTCCGCCCAGAGGTGGCGGACCATCTGCCGCACACCCGCCTCGTGGGCCGTACCGCCGAGATTGAAGAACAGGAAGTGGGTCTGGAGCCCGCGCCGGATGGCCATGTAGGAGGACACGGCCGAGTCGAACCCGCCCGAGATCAGGGACAGCACCGGCTCCTGGGTCCCGATCGGGAAGCCTCCCTGGCCCGGGTAGCGCCGACGCACCACCACCATGCTCTCGCGTTTCACCTCCAGATTCACCGGAATCTCCGGGTGTTTGAGATTCACGCCCGCGGCGTCCGTGTTCTTCAGCAGATGCCCGCCCAGGAACTGTTCCAGTTGCTGGGAGCTGAAACCGTGCTCCCCCCGGCGCTTCACGCGCACGGCAAAGGTCTTGCCCGCGAGCCGCTCGCGGTAGACATGGGTCACTTTCTCGGCCGCATCCTCGAAGTTCTGCCAGGGCAGATCGTCGACCAGCAGGATGAACTGGGCACCGGGCATACGCTGGAGGTAATGGATAACGCGCTCGGCCAGGCCCGCCTCCTCGCCGTGTTCCACCGTGCGCCGCTGCTCCGCTTCAGGGTCCTCGCCCGGCACATACACGTCGATACGATCCCAGCCCGGGCGCACATCAATCCGCTCGTCGAGCTGGCGCATCATCCGGCGGACATTACGCCGCATCTGGCGCAGCTGCTTGCGCCGCACGGGATCGGATTTGACCGCCATTTCCGGCGAAATCTTGATGAGGTAATGGACCATGGGTAACACTAGTCGGCTTGGATCGCGCTTTGTTCAGCAGAAGCGCGATTTTAACCGACACCGAAGGCCAAATACTATGTCCAGAAACGGCGTTCACGCGCGCGTCTCTCCCGAAGGCAGTCTCGAGATCCTCTCGAACAAGGAGGTGAACCAGCTCAAGGACGACGGCGAAGGCGGCCTCTACCATCTCTTCCGCCAGTGCGCCCTCGCCGTGCTCAACAGCGGCACCATCAGCGATGACAGCAAGGCCATCATGGAAACCTACCAGGACTTCGGCCTGGCCCTGCTGCAACAGCCGCGCGGCATCAAGATCGAACTCCACAACGCCCCGCCCAGCGCCTTCGTGGACGGCACCATGATCCGTGGCATCCGCGAGCACCTGTTCTCCGTGCTGCGTGACATCGTCTATGCCAACTCGATACTGGCCACCGCCGGCTGGTACAACCCCGAGCACTCCGAGGACATCACCAACCTCGTCTTCCAGGTCCTGCGCAACGCCGAGATCCTCAGGCCGGAAAACGAACCCAACATGGTCGTCTGCTGGGGCGGCCACTCCATCAGCCGCGACGAATACGACTACACCAAGAACTGCGGCCACGAACTCGGCCTGCGCGGCCTCGATATCTGCACCGGCTGCGGGCCCGGCGCCATGAAAGGCCCCATGAAGGGCGCCACCATCGCGCACGCCAAGCAGCGCATCGACGGTGGCCGCTACGTCGGCATCACCGAGCCCGGCATCATCGCCGCCGAGGCCCCGAACCCGATCGTGAACGAACTCGTGATCATGCCGGACATCGAAAAGCGCCTGGAAGCCTTCCTGCGCGCCGGCCACGGCATCGTCGTCTTCCCCGGGGGCGCGGGTACCGCAGAGGAAATCCTCTACCTCCTCGGCGTCCTGCTCGACCCCCGAAACGCGGACCTTCCCTTCCCGCTGATCTTCAGCGGCTCAAAGGAGAATGCCGACTACTTCGAGATGATCGACCAGTTCATCCGCAACACCCTCGGCGACCAGGCCGCGAGCCGCTACCGCATCATCATCGACGATCCGGAAGAAACCGCACGCGCCATGAAAGAGGGCATGCAGACCGTGCGCGATTACCGCCGCGAAAACCGCGACGCCTACTATTTCAACTGGGTGCTCACGGTTGACCCCATCTTCCAGACCCCGTTCGAACCTACCCACGACAGCATGCGCGCGCTCAACCTCAGCCGCGACCAGGAACCCCACCGCCTCGCCGCCAACCTGCGCTGCGCCTTCAGCGGCATCGTGGCCGGCAATGTCAAAGCCGATGGCATCCAACAGGTGGAAGAACACGGCCCCTTCGAGATCGAAGGCGACCCCGAGTTCCTCAAACCCCTGGAAACCCTGCTGGACGCTTTCGTGGCCCAGAACCGCATGAAACTGCCTGGCCAGGCCTACAAGCCGTGCTACCAGATCATCGACAAGCCAGGGTAAACGCTGTCAGAGAAAGCAATACAGCTGGAAGGGTGGGGGTTTGGGGCCTCTCGGAGGGAAACTCGATTGCCAGGGATGGCACTCGGTAGCCTACACGGACGTACTTGTTGGCGGCTCCCGGAGAGAGGCCCCAAACCCCCACCCCAGCAACCACCTCTCAGTCTTCTTTCGCACCCGTCCGAGGCATCTCAGCATAGTAAGCCGCCAGATCCCGCAACTCCTGCTCCGAAAGCCCCGAAACCTGCCCATGCATCACCGTCGCCTGCCCCCCACGCCGGTTCCCGTTCTGATACGCCTTCATCGCCTGGAACAGATACTCCCCATTCTGCCCCGCCAGCGACGGATAGCGATCCACCGCCGCAATACCATCACCGCCATGACAGGACGCACAGCCACTCGCCAGCGCCTCGCCGGCATCCGGATCACCGGCCGGCGCCTGACCCACAAAGAAAAATACCAGCGCCAACGCCACCGCAGCCAGAACCGCCAGGATACTCCGCATGCACACCTCCCATTCGCGAAGCCCGCATTATAACCGCTCCCCCGGCGCACGCATCCGCCTCGATTGGTGCCCCGGCGCAATTCCGGTAGGATAAGGACCCGTATTGAACGGCCAAAGCGGTATACAGGAGGCACGCCCATGGGCGCCGACACAGCGCAGAACCAGGCCGAGGACCCCGTCCTCTTCGAGAAACAGGCATGCCAGGAGGGCGCACTCGGGCTCATCACCCTCAACAATGCCCGTAAATTCAACGCCCTCACGCTGCCGATGATCGAAGCCATCCAGCAACAGCTCGACGCCTGGGCCGAGGACGACGACGTCCGCGTGATCGTCCTCTGCGGCAACGGCGAGAAGGCCTTCTGCGCCGGCGGCGATGTTCGCTCGGTGCACGAAGCCATCCAGGACGCCAAGGGCCGGCCGGGAAATGACGGCGAACGCTTCTTCGCTGCGGAATACCGCATGGACTACACCATCGCCACTCACCCCAAGCCCGTGGTGTGCTGGGGCCAGGGCGTGGTGATGGGCGGCGGCCTGGGCATGATGAACGCCTCCCGCTACCGCCTGGTCACCCCCGATCTGAAAATGGGCATGCCCGAGGTCAGCATCGGTTTCTTCCCGGACGTGGGCGCCAGCCGCTTCCTCAACCGCCTGCCCGGCAGCATCGGCATGTTCATGGGGCTGACAGGCGCCACCCTGAATGTGGCTGACGCGCTGCGCGTGAGCCTGGCCGACTATGCCGTGCCCAACGACGGCTTCGACCAGCTCATGGACCGTCTCCGTGAGCAGAGCTGGACCCGCTCACCGGAGACCAATGACCGCCACTTGCTGGAAACCCTCCAGGGTTTTGCCGCGGGCTATCAGCTGGACCTCTCCGAATCCAACCTCGAGCGCCACGAACAGTTCATCAGCCGGATATGCCGCGGTCGGGACGTGGTGGCAGTGGTCAACGCCATTCTCAACACCGAGGCGGAATCCGAGTGGTTCCAGGCCGCCCAGAACAACCTGCGTAACGGCTGCCCGGTCTCGGCGCACATTGTGTTCGAGCAACTGCACCGGGGCCTGCAGCAGAGCCTGCGCGACATCTTCATGATGGAGCTGATGGTGGCGGTGCACTGCGCCCGCCATCGTGATTTCCTGGAGGGAGTGCGTGCGAGGCTGATCGACAAGGATCACGAACCGCGCTGGACGCACAAAGACGTAGCCAGTGTTCCAACGGGCTGGGTCCGTTCCCACTTCACCGCCCCCTGGCCGGAAGACGAGCACCCGCTGCAGGACCTGTAGCGGGGTCAGTCGCCTCCGGCGTTCTTCAGCATCATCACCAGGTCCCGGTTGCCGTTCGCCCGCGCCACATCCAACGCGGTGCGGCCATCCGCCGCCTGGTAGTTCACATCCGCCCCGGCATCCACGATGACCCCGGCAAGCAACAGGTCATTGCGGGCCACCGCGCGCATCAGCAATGACTCACCTTCCTCATTAACCGTATTCACGTCCGCATCCGCCCGCAGCAGCCGGTTGGTTGCCCCCAGCTGGCTGTTCAGAGCCGCATAGGTCAACGGCGTCTCGCCCGCGTCGCTGCGTGCATTCACATCCGCCCCGGCGCGGATCAGAAGATCAATGATGCGTTGCTGGCCGGCGGCAGCGGCCGCCATCAGGGGTGTTACACCACCTTCCAGTCCCCGGTCCGGGTCCGCCCCCTGGCGCAGCAGGTACCACACCGTCTCCTCGTGCCCCGCGTCCGCTGCCTGATAGAGCGGGGTGCCGTCCGGGCCCATGGCATTGAGTGCGCCACCCTCAGCCAGCAGTGCCTCCACCCGCTCCCGGTCGCCCTCGGAGGCGGCCGCCATCAGGGCTGTGCTGGCATCCGTGCGGGTTTCGGCACGGTCAGGCCCGGGCGAACTGCCGCAGCCGGCAAGCACCAGGGAACTGAGCAGGAGCAGGGCCGGCAGTGGATTCAGGGGGCAGGGGCGCATGGGTTACTCCGAGGAATGGATTTCGCCACATTGTTCGCGGATCACCACCCCGATGAAACCGAAGCAGTCACACTCCGCTTTCCGACCATGCCTCAACAAGGGACCGGGCCAGCGACCGGAGCCGCTTTAACCCCGGACGCCGCCCCGCCACCAGCCCTTCCTGGCGCAGCGCCTCCCAGTCCGCTCTCCCGGTGACCGCCCGCTGCCAGAGCTGTCGCTCCCCTTCGCTCCAGCCAGCAACCTCGGAAGGAACCAGCGCAGCGAGTATGGCCAGTGGCAGCCGGGTTACCTCCAGTTCCCTTGCTCCCTTCACGAAGGCCTCGATCTCGCGCCAGTCGTCGTCACTGAGCACCCCGGCCTCCCGTTCCGGGGGCGCCGGCATCATCGCCTCCACGGCTGCCTGCACCTCAGGCTCAAGACCGTTCAGTGCCGGCAGAAGCCAGGGCCAGTGCGCCGCAAAACGCTCGGCCTGGGAGCGGCACAGTACCGTGCCTTCATGGTTGAGCGGCCTGCCCAGCATAGCGGCATGGGTCCCGCTGGCCGCGTCGCGCTTCGTGCCCAGGCGCAGGAAGCGGAACCCGGCGGCCCGCCAGAACGCCATCAGGGCCGGCGTGGCGCCAAAACTGGTGGCCAGAACGTCAACGCCGCCCGCGACTGCAATCCTCTCCATCTCCGCCAGCAATCGCTGCCCGATCCCCTGACGGCGCCTATCCGGGTGCACAGCAATCCGGGTCACGCGCAGGTAGCACCAGCGTGCCGCCCCCGGGTCACCGCCCTGAAACGCCAGGGACTGCGCCACCAGGTGCCCGCGAGGCCGGCGCTCGCCCAGCCAGACCGAGCGCGCCAGTTCCGCCGCAAGCCCGCCCTCGTGCAGCCCCCAGACCACGCCCACGGGGGCGTCGCCCTGCAGGGCCGCAACAATAACCGTCTCGGGATCATCCAGGAGCTGGCGCAGGTCGTCCGGGGAGGTCTGGTAATGGGCGCTGACCAGCAAACCCATCACGGCCTTCAGAAGCCCGTCATCGGTCAGCAGCTCATCCTGTGTCACCACCCGGTAGGCCACCGGCTCATCCGAAGAGGCGATCTCCGACAGATCCGCATCCAGGCACAGCAACCGGTTCATCAGCGTTTCCAGCGGATCGTCCGGCGCCCAGCGGATGGGCTCATCCAGCATCACCCTGTCCCAGCCCGGATGGTTACGATCCAGCACGGCACGGAACCGAAGGTCGAAGCCCCGCCCGGTCCCTTCGTACCCGTGCACGGTGGTCGCCAGAACCGCGCCCGGCCAGCGCGCCGTCATCGCCGTCAGCATCGGTAACGGCAGGGTAGCCGCCTCATCCACCATCAGAACGTCAACCTCCGGCACCTGGCGAAGCAGTTCATCCGGCGCCCGGAACATCACCCCATCCCGGCATTCTTCAGGGACGAAGTGCCAGAAACTGTCCAGCGCGGAGGGGCGAGCAGCGGTTACGCAGACCCGCGTACCGTATTCATTGACCAGCCGTGTCGCGGCCATGCCCAGGGCCGCGGACTTACCCCGGCCCCGGTCCGCACGCAGGACCACGGGTGCGGGCTCCGCCGCTCCGCCCATGGCCATAACAGCCTCAATGGCGCGCTGCTGATCATCTGTCGGCCCCTGGGGAGCCTGCCGAGCCGCTGCGGGAGGGACCGGTGGCTCAAGGAAGGCGGAATCCGGGGTAACCAGCGCATTGGGGGGTTGCTCCGCCGCCTGCCCCAGAAGCCGCGCCATCCGGGCCAGAAATCGATAGGGTGGGGCATGGTGGCGCAGGCGGTCGTAGTCCGGATCCGGCCCTTCCGACCAATCCACGAGAGGCGGCACCAGCCAGACCAGCAGGCCGCCGCCCACCAGGGCCCCGCTGACCGCGCCCAGCCCCGCCGGATGGGTGCCCGAATGGCTGTCCCAGACAATCAGCGACAGGTTCCGGCCCAGCCATTGGCGAGCCTGCGCGCCGCTGCACTGGTACATCCCCGGAGCCGGGTCGGCATCACCCACCCACAGGCCGGCGTCTTCCCGATACGCGGCCACCTCATTCGCAATCGCCCGCCCCCAGTCCGCGGGGCCCGCCAGCACCAGCACACTTCGATGCCGCCGCGCCCGGATCACGGGCAGGGTCGCCTCCAGCCACTGGCCGAGTGCCGGTTCCATGCTCAGTTGAGATCCACCGCGTAGGCCTTGAGCGTGGCGAAGTCCACGTACTCCAGCATGGACTCATGGGTGGCCTGCAGCACCAGCCTGGGGGCGCAGCCGGCCTCGTGGGCCTCTCTCCAGCGCGCGGCGCACAGGCACCAGCGGTCGCCGGGCTTCAGGCCCTCGAAGCCAAAAGCGGGCATGGGCGTGGCCAGGTCATTCCCCTGGGCACTGGAGAATTCCAGGAAGGCCTCGGTGACTTCGCTGCAGACCGCATGTACGCCCATGTCCTCGGGCCCCACATGGCAGCAGCCATCCCGGTAGAAACCGGTCATGGGATCGTAGCCGCACGCCTTCAGGGGCTCGCCCAGGACGTTGCGCTGAATGCTTTCCGGTTCGCTCATACCATTACCCTCATTACCTCTGCTGCCGTTACAATGGACGCCGCTGCCCGAAGGTCCCCCGCATGATGTCACTGACGGACGAACAGAACAGGGTCGTCACCCTCGATAACCAGCACTGCGTGATCACCGCCGTAGCCGGCAGCGGCAAGACCACCACGCTCGCCTGGCGCATCCGTTACCTGCTGGAGCAGGGCCATGACCCGGCGCGCATCCTGATCCTGATGTTCAACCGCAGCGCCCGGGCGGATTTCCAGGCCAAGCTCCAGACCATCACCGCCGACACCCGGCTCCAGCTTCCCGAGATCCGAACCTATCATGCCATGGGCCTGCGCCTGTACCGGCGTTTCGTACAGGAAGGCTATCTACCGCCCTGGCAGGGTGAGGTACTGAGCGAACAGGAGGTCAATTTCCAGGCCTGGCAGTTGACCCTGCGCTTCGCCCCCGAGGACCTGCAGGACGAGATCCGGCGCAACAAGAAGGAGTTCGTGGAAACGGCCACGGGCTTCATTGACCGGGTGAAGACCACTCTAGACAGTGCAGAAACCGTCTTCGAGGCCCTGGGGTTCGAACCGAAACACCGCTACCTGCTGGACCTCTACCACGCCTTCGAGAAATGGCGTAAGGACCACCGGCGCATCACCTTCGCGGACATGCTCTATGAGCCGGTGGTGGCGCTGCACGAACACCCCGAGCTGCGGGAGCTGGTATCCAACAAGATGGACATGGTGCTGGTGGATGAGTACCAGGACACCAACGAGATCCAGCACCTGCTGTTAAAGGTGGTGGCCGGGGACCGCGCCCGTGTGACAGTGGTGGGCGACCCGGACCAGACCATCTACGAGTTCCGTGGCGCCCGGCCCGAGTTCATCCTTTCCCGGTTTCGCGAGGAGTTCCCGGACCCGGTGGAACTGAGCCTCTCCTACAGCTTCCGTTACGGCCACCGCGTGGCCCTGCTGGCCAACCACCTGATCGCCCACAACAGCGACCGCAAGGAGGTGCTCTGCCATTCGCATCCAGGCACGCCGGATACGAGCATTGAGCTTGAACGGGTACGCGAGGATGCGGACGCCGTGGTGCGCCTGGCCGAGCAGCGTCAGCAGGCCGGCCAGCCGCTGGGGGACATGGCGGTTCTGGTACGGGTCTGGAGCCAGAGCGTGCCGATTGAGCTGCGGCTGCTGGCCCGGGGCGTCCCCTACCGTATTGATGCCCATAAGGGCGCGCTCTTCACCCGCGAGGTGGCAGCACTGATGGAGCTGCTGGCGCTGGCGGCCGGCGAACACCGCGAGCCCGGGGATGCGGCCCGGGCGGAACGGCGGCAGTGCTTCCAGCAGGTGCTGCGCTTCCCGCACTGCGGCCTGAAGGAACAGGAACTCAACGCCATCGCCGATCAGCTGGCCGCGTTCACCCGGGACTGGGGTCAGGTGCTGCAGCAGCTGGACACCAGCGACTGGAAGCCGCTGCCCGCGCGCAAGGTCCGCAAGCTGGGTGAGGCACTGGCGGCACTGGAAGGCAGTCGCCGGCCAGCCCATCAGATCCTGGAGGACTACGCTACGGCCACCGAGCTGTTCGAGGGCATCCGCAGCCTGGCACTGACGCACGAGCAGGCGGACGAGCGCATAGGCACCGTCGCCGGATTCCAGCGCTACCTGGCCACCCTGGGCCTGGACGCCCAGACAGCCCTGCGCCACCTGCGGGACCTCAAGGCCCGGGCCGGCTCCAACCAGCAGCAGGGAGTGCACCTGGCCACCATCCACCGCACCAAGGGGCTGGAATGGCAGGTGGTAGTGATCCCCGGCCTTCAGGAGAAGACCTTCCCGTACACGGCGCGTGGCAGTGCGGACCTGGATGCCCTGCTCGAGAGCGAACGCCGCCTGCTCTACGTGGGCATCACCCGCACCAGGGAACACCTGCACCTGCTTACCACGGACGGCTCGGACCCGGAACGCCTGCCCAGCCGCTTCGTGGCGGAATGCACTTTCGGGCTGAGCCGGGAGCTGGGCGAGGGCATTACGGACGGAGGCAGTGAGTCGATAACCGTGACGGAGCCGGCCACCCGTATCGCTCAACGCTACGCGGATCTGCACGGCGTGACTCTGGACGCGCCCTCACCGGAAACGGACGCGGGCGAGGCACAGGCACAGCCCATCTGGCAGGCTCGGGAGGTGGAACACGTGCTTTACGGCGCCGGCGGCGTGGTGCGTGAGACGGATACGGCCTTCGAGGTGCGGTTCCATTCCGGCCGCACCCTCCAGTTCAGCAAACAGAGCGCGCACCTGTACTTCCGCGCCCTCTCACACTGAGCCGGTCAGCCGAAGAGCCAGGTGGTCGGGTCCGGGTGGGCCCGCCCCTCGTTCAGCGCCACCATGCCCTTCACGCACCGGATCAGGAACCAGACCACGGCCCAGATCAGGATCAACCATCCGATGCCAATAGGCATGGTGATGGTTGAGACCACCATGTACAGAAGCCCGATCCAGAAGGTGCGGATCTGGAACCGGTAATGGGTCCGCAGGCGTTCGTCTTCCACGGTTCCGTTCACATAGGCAATGATCACACCAATGATTCCGGTAACCCCGGCTACCAGGCTGGCCAGGTACAGGGCGTAAACAATCATCGGCCAGGTCTTGTCGAAGGGCGCATCAGTCTCGGTCATGGACAGCTATCCTCAATTCATCATCAATGGCCGCCAGTGTAGCCGGAGAGCCGGCACTGCAGCCAGAGTGGCCCGTCAATCCGCACGCAACGGTGAAAATCCACACACCTTCCGGTATTATTACGGGCCGCAACACACCATCACCCGGTTGCCCATGAGCTGGTATCACTACCTCCTACCCTATGACTTCTCACCGCTGACGCTGATCGCGTTCGTGGTGGTGCTGACGATGTATCTGCAGGGTCTCTATGCGCTGCCGGCGGAGGAACGCCCCGGCGCGCTCCGGGTCTTCACCTTCCTGCTGGGGCTGCTGCTGTGCTACACGGTGATGCACACGCGGTTCGACTACTACTCCCAATACATGTTCTTCATCCACCGCGGCCAGCACCTGGTCCTCCACCACCTGGGGCCGCTGCTGTTGGTGCTTTCCAACCCGCTGCCCATCATGCGCTTCTGGGCACGCCAGATTCCCGGCTGGCTTGGTCCCGTCCTGTGGCCGGTGAAGATGGCCTACCGGGTGCTGCAGCAGCCACTGATCGCCGCGACCCTGTTCGTGGGGCTGATCTACCTCTGGCTCACCCCTGAGCTGCATTTTGATGCCATGCTCAGCCGCCCGCTTTACTGGTTGATGAACTGGTCCATGCTGCTGGACGGGCTGCTGTTCTGGTGGCTGATCCTGGACCCGCGCTCGCCGCACACGGAGCGGGTCCTGGGCTATGGCAAGCGCATCATCCTGCTGGTGCTGATCATTCCACCCCAGAGCGCGCTCGGGGCCTGGATCCTGTTCTCGGACAGCATGGTGTATGACGTCTACGAGGTCTGCGGCCGGGCCTGGCCCCTGGCGCCGGAGACCGACCAGATGCTGGGCGGGATCCTGACCTGGATTCCGCCGGCGATGATGAGCGGTATCGCCATCCTGATCGTGGTCGGGCGTATGATGCGCGATGACCGCAACAGCGCAAAGACACAGCAGGCTGATGAAGCCGGGGAGGTACACGCATGACGGGAATCATCCGAGCCCTGAGCGTGATGGCACTGATGCTGGCCCTTGCCGGCTGCGGTGGCAGCGGCGTGGAGTGGCATGCCAAGAACATACGGGGGTTGATGCCGGACCTTGAGTTCACGCTCACGGCACCCGACGGCGAGCCATTCACGGCCGAGGACAGGGCCGGCCAGGTACGGCTGCTGTTCTTCGGCTTCACCAACTGCCCGGACATCTGCCCAGCGACCATGGCCCGGCTTCAGAACGCCGTGAAACAGATGCCGCAGGACATGCGGGATGAGGTGACGCTGCTGTTCGTGAGCGTGGATCCGGAACGCGATACGCCGGAACGCGTCGGGGAGTACGTGGACTTCTTCGGGGACAACATCGTGGGCCTGACCTCGGACGAGGAGACGCTGCGGACACTGGCGAAGCGTTACCGCACCACTTTCGGCTACGGCAAGCCCGATGAGAACGGCGACTACGACGTCTCACACAGCAACGCCGTCTACGTCTTCGACGGCCAGGGCCGGGCACGCCTGCTGATCCGCTCGGATCAGTCCATCAGCCAGATCAGTGAGGACCTGGAAACCCTGGTGCGTCAGGGGCGGGACTGAAGGCCGAAACCAGCGGCGGCATTGAGGCCACGCCCGAGCAGGGCGACGCTGCGGTAGGACAGCCGGCTGATACCGTGGTGCATGAGCCGTACCGGCTCACTCACCGGCCGCGTCACCGGAATCGCTTCCAGCACATTGAACGTCTCGTCCGCAATGGACAGGTGGATGCGTTCCAGGCCCAGCGCCGCCTCTTCCAGACTCACGCCTGCCAGGTCCGCAACGCCAAACCACCAGCGCCTGTTGCTGCCTGTGGTTTCAGTGGTCATGTCAGCCACTCCTTCAGTTGCCGGGCCACTTTCGGCTCATGGGCGAGCCGGATGTGGTGGGTCCCGGGGAAATTCGCAATGTCCCTGAGTACCCAGCCGGAGCGTTCATCGCCCCGCGCACTGGGTTCCTGGACCAGGGCGTCACCGAACAGTGTATTCACGGGGTGCGCCCGGTTGCGCGTAAGCAGTCCCGAAATCACGTAATGATCCGCACCGGGCAGCAGTGGCGGCTCTTCCGCGTCAGGCCGTGTCACCTCGCCGCGGGACAGGTTGCGTATGCCCTCACTGCGGAGGTCGATGAACGCTCCGGCCACCCGCAGGTAATCCTTCGGCATCGCTGCCAGATGGTCCGCGACCCGGTGCGCTCCCCGGGCCAGCCAGGAGCCGTCATGGGGTGAACCGATGTAGACGCAGCTGCCGACACTGCGACACCACTGGTGCCCACTCTGACGCCCGTGATGGCAGGCAGCCCGGATCAGAAGCCCGCCCATGCTGTGACCGATCAGGATCAGGTTCGTCACCGGCACAGGCCAGTTCTCGAGAAGGGTTTCGAGCGCCTCCGCCATCAGCTCGCCGTTGCGGTAAACGGGCAGGCCGGTGTTATAGCGCAGGGTCAGCGAGGTGCCCCCCAGAGCCCGGGCCAGTTCCGGTCCGTAGCCATTGTCCGGTTCATCCCGGTAGGACCAGACGGATTCCAGTTCGGTCAGGCCATGGATCAGGAAAACGAGGGTACCGGAAGCATCCGGCACATCGGGGGCGCCAGTATTGATGGCGCGCCCCTGATGGCGCACCTGCATGGGCATGGCGAGCGGGCTCTCCCGGGCCTGGAGCCAGTCCCCGAGAAACCCGCTGGCAATGGCGGAGGCGTGGTCCTGCCAGCGTGGCATGGGCGTCCTGATGGAGGATTCAGTGGTCATGGTACCCCAGTATACACAAGTATACCGGGGTACCACTGACTTCAGGGCCGGTCAGGGCCGCCAGCGTGGCCACCGGCGGCTCACTCGTTCAGCTTGAGGGTACTCAGGGTATAGGGGCGGACCTCATTGAGCAGATCGGCGTCCTCCTTGAGCGAACGGCCATGGGAAGGAATCATTTCCTGCAGCCGGCGGGTCCACTCGCCATCCTCGGCCATCTGCCCCGGGAAGCAGCGCTCCAGCACATCGATCATCGCCTTGGCGGCAGTGGATGCCCCCGGCGATGCCCCCAGCAGAGCGGCCAGACTGCCGTCGCTGGCGGCCACCACTTCCGTGCCGAACTGCAGTACACCCCGTCCATTGGCGTCTTTCTTGATCACCTGAACGCGCTTGCCGGCGTGCTGCAGTGTCCAGTCATCGAATTTCGCACGGGGATAGAAGTTGCGCAGCGATTCGATCCGCTCTTCAGCGGACTGGAACACCTCACCAATCAGGTAGCGGGTCAGGTCCATGTTGCTCATACCCGCGCCCATCATGGAGGAGAAGTTGCTGCCGCGCAGGGAGGAGAACAGGTCGAAGAAGGAGCCCTCCTTCTGGAACTTGGTGGTGAAACCGGCAAAGGGCCCGAACAGCAGGGCCGGCTCACCGTTGATGATGCGGGTATCCAGGTGCGGTACGGACATGGGCGGCGCGCCTACCGGCGCCTTGCCGTAGACCTTGGCGTCATGGCGCTCGACCACGTCCGACTTGCGGCATACCAGCCACTGGCCGCTGACCGGGAAGCCGCCGTAGCCCTTGCTTTCCTCGATGCCGGATTTCTGAAGCAGCGGCAGGGCACCGCCGCCGGCACCGATGAACACGAAGTCCGCCTCCAGGTGCCGGTTGGCGCCGGTATGGCGATCCCGGCAGGAGACCTTCCAGCTGCCATCATCCGCCTGGTCCATGGTCGTGACCGAGTTGTTCAGAAGCAGCTCAAAGTTGGGCTTGCTTTCAAGATAGCGCACCAGCGCCCGGGTCAGTGACCCGAAATCCACGTCCGCGCCATGTCCAACCCGGGTAGCCGCAACCGGCTCCATGGGGTCACGGCCATCGGTGATCAGCGGCATCCACTCCTCGAGCACACGCGGGTCCTCGGAGAATTCCATCTCCTTGAACAGGTGGTGCGCGCTCATCAGCCCATGGCGCTTGCGCAGGAAGTTCACGTGGTCCTCACCCCAGACAAAGCTGCAGTGGGGCGTGGTGTGGATGAACTCCTCGGGCTTCAGTTCGCCCTTGCTCACCAGGTAGGACCAGAGCTGGAGCGAAACCTCAAATGCCGAATTGATATCCAGGGCACGGTCGATGCTGATATTGCCCTGATCGTCCTCGGGCGTGTAATTCAGCTCGCAGTAACCAGCATGGCCGGTTCCCGCATTGTTCCAGCCGTCAGTACTTTCGTGGGCAACATGGTCGAGGCGCTCGACCAGGGTGATGTTAAGGGAAGGATCAAGCTCCCGGAGGATCACCCCGAGAGTGGCACTCATTACGCCCCCGCCTACGAGGACGACATCCGTGGTGGTCGTCATGAACACACTACCTCAGCCTTTTGGGCGACACGGGGCACAATGGTAACAGATGTTTACCTGGAAAACCGGCTTGCAGCATTCGACCTTGGTGGTAGATGACCAGTGACACACGGACACATTCTGGTAACGAAGTTACCGTAGGAGCCGGGTGGGACTGGCACCAGAATAGTCGAAACAGGATTCTGGCGATCAGCACGAGGTCGATATGCCGGTCAGTGAGGAAACACTTGAATGCATCCAAGGGTATACTGTCGTTCGTATCACCGAGACGAACGGTCACGGCCAGCCCGAACTCGAAACCTATGCCCTGCGCCATGAGGCGGGAGGACAGCTGGACGAGTTCGCCGATTACCTGGATGCGGTAAAAACACTCAACCGGATCCTTTTCCCGCTGCCGGGGCTCCCTGAAGTAAGACTCAACAAAGCAGGTTAACCGACAGCGGCATGTTGCCAACACCCAGCACTCTGATCGGAGCAGCGCAGGCCCCCTCTGCCTATGGCCCCGTGAGCACCCATTGGCGATCGCCTCTGGGCTGGATCACCCTTGCCCTCGTCCTGATCGCCAGCGCCGAAGCATCACGCTGGTTCACCATCGGTGACCAGTCGATGTCCGCCCTCTGGCCACCAGCCGGGATCTTCATCGGCGCCACCGCGGCGCTGGGCTATCGCGCCCTGCTGGTCCTGACGCCCGTTTTCTTTATCTGGCTCCTGTGGCTCGACGGCTCACCTCCTGTGCTGGCTGCTCTGGCAGCAACCGGTCAGTGCCTGGGGGCGGCAACCGGCGCTTTCCTGATACGGCGGTTCTGGCGTCTGGGCCAGAAGAAGGGTCCCTTTTCCGAACTCATCGCCCTCTACACCCGGGCGGCCCTTGCCGGGGGGCTCGTCACGTCCCTGTTCGGAGCCGTCGGCTATCGTCTGGGCAGCTCGGTAGCCGGAGCGGCCGCGCTCCACGACACCGTATTCGTGTACCTGGCGTTCGAGGCCCTGGGCATCATCCTGTTCGCACCGCTGACCTATTCACTGCTGAGCAATCCCCGCTACTTTTTCCAGCAGATCCGGCTCGACTGGATGCAGCGCATGCCCTGGATCTGGTTGCTCCTTACCTCAGGGCTGATCCTGATGGTACTGCTGGTGCATGGTCTCAATGAAAGCTCCTACTCCACCGCCATTGGCTTCGCCTTTTTCCCATTGCTGTGCTGGTTCATTCTCCAGACCAGACCGCCCAGTGGGCTGGTTGCCATCCCGGTCTTCGTGGGCGTATTCCTGGGGCTTTCCCTCAATGGCATGGGCGGCCTTCCCCACATCATCACACTCCCGGACCTGATCCGTTCACTGCTGCTGGTGGGCGGTCTGGCGGTCATGTGCCAGGTGCTGTCCGCCATCACGGCGGAGCGGACCCGGCTGATACAGGGTTTCCAGGAACAGGCGCGAACGGATTTCCTGACCGGACTGCGCAACGACCGGGCTTTCACCGAGGACCTCAGGGCCGCACTGGATGACCGCAGTCAAAGCGACAGGGCGCCCGACTGGCTGGTCTATCTCCGGGTCCTTGAAGCGGATCGCATCGAGGAACTGCTGGGGTTCGAGGCCAGTCATGCACTGGAGCGCCAGCTGGCAGCCCGGCTCATGGGGACAACCGGGCCCAGGGCCATGCCCGCCCGCATCGCGGACGCCACCTTTGTTCTGCTGATACCGGCAGAGTCCACAGCCGTGCTGTACCGGAAGCTGGAGTCACTCTACACCGACTTCGACGGCAGTGTACTGGAGCCCGGCGGGCACCAGACCCAGATCCGCGTTACCGTTGGCGCAGCGCCGCTGGACGGCAACCTTGAGGACCCCATCCACTATCTCAGCGCCGCCACGCAGGCCGCACACCAGGCCGAGCAGCATTCGCCACGCATCCACATCATTGAGAACACCCGCACCCTGATCTCAGAACGCCACGCCACAACCCAGCAGATCGAACGGCTCAAATCCGCACTGACCGAGGAGCGCCTGGAGCTCTTCGCACAGCGGATCCAGCCGTTCCTACCCCAGGATACCGGTCTGCATTACGAGATACTGGTACGCCTGCGCGAGCGCGACGGGGAACTGGTCAGCCCGGGTGGCTTCCTGCCGGTGGCGGAGACCTTCGGCTTCATGGGCGAGATTGACCAATGGGTGATCCGCGCCACCCTGAGAACCCTGGCCGCCAATCCAACATGGCTCGAAAGCACGGCCAAATGCGCCATCAATCTGGCAGGGACCTCCCTTTCCAACCCGGAGCTGGTGGCCTTCATTGACCAGGAACTCCGGGTTGCCGGTGTTCCCCCCGCCAAGATCAGCTTTGAGATCACCGAGACGGAACAGATCGGTAACCGCTCCGCCGCTGTCGCACAGGTCCGCGCCATGCGCGAACTGGGCTGCAGCGTCTCCCTGGATGACTTCGGAACGGGGCTGGCAACCTTTGACTACCTGCGCAGCTTCGAGCTGGATTTCGTCAAGATTGACGGGATCTTTGTGCGGGATCTTCTGGCCAACCACCAGGACCAGAGCATGGTACGCGCCATCTGCGAGGTGGCCCGCAGCATGGGCCTGCGCACCATTGCGGAGTTCGTGGAAGGTGAGGACCTCATCGAGGCCCTCCGGCAGCTTGGCGTGGATTACGGGCAGGGCTTCGGGATCGCCCGGCCCGCGCCCATCCATGAGCTGTTCGAGCAGCCAGCGGCCTGATCAGGCCCGGCCCATCTTCGCCAGCGAATCCGGCTGGAAGAGCTCCACCCAGTAGCCATCCGGATCCCTGACGAAAGCAATGCCTTTCATATTGCCGTCGTTGGGCCGCTTCTGGAAGGGTACCCCCAGGGTCTCCATGCGCTGGCAGGCGGACTCCACGTCCGGCACGGCCACACCGATGTGCCCGTAACCCTTGGGCTCTTCATTGCCGTTGTGGAACTGCTTGTCCGGATCCTTCTCGTCACCCCAGTTGTGGGTCAGCTCAATCAGCGCTTCACGCCCGAAGTTGTAGGTCGTGCGCGCCGCAGGGTCTGATGGCACCTCGGACTCTCCCCCTTCGGGCAGATAGCCCAGAAAGTACAGGGTGAACTGCATATCCTCAAAGTCCAGCTTCCGGATCAGACGCATGCCCAGCGCACGGGTATAGAAATCCAGACTTTTCTCCGGATCCTTGATGCGGACCATGGTGTGATTCAGGCGATACTGCTGCGTTTCCGCATCCGGTTCATGGCAGAGGCCGGGGGCGTCGTCGAAATGCTGTGGCATGGTGCTCTCCTGTTGGTGGCTTTACACAGGAGATGGGTACGAAGGGGCGGTGTTCCAAGGCCACCGGGGCCACAATCAAAAACGGCACCCCGAGGGGTGCCGTTCCGTGCTGCAGTTGCTTCCGATCGGGTGATCAGAAGTTGTGCTGCAGGGCGACCAGTGCGACCGTTGCGCTGGAGTCCTGAGCATTGTCGTATTTCACGTGCTCAAGCTCGAGGCGAACATCTGTACGATCCGACAGAGCCTGCTTCACGTAACCGTACACGTCGAGATCCAAGTCGGCCTTATCCCCATCATCAGAAGCTTGTGCAAAGCCAAGATGGCCTGTCAGGCCTTCACCGAAATCCATGAAGGATGCCACGGCGATACTGTCACGCTTGTCATCCGAAGCGTTATCCAGATCAACCTGAGTGTAGTTTGCAGTGAGTTCCAGAGCGTCTGTCACGCTCCAACGTGCGCCTACGTTGATCAGCTGAGGTTCTTGATTAGCTGATCTTGCATCCGAGCGAGCATCAGCGGCAGTGTAAAGATCCGTGTTATTCGCGTTATTGACTACTGCTTCTTGGTATGCGCCCGAATCATAGTCGTTAAACTCTTTGACATAAACTGCGTTAACGCTGATTCGCTGATCGAAGCTGTACTGGAATGCGGCCTGAATGGAAGAAATGCCTTCTTCGTTAGCAACATCTTGGCTGTTGTTGAGTTGGACAGTTTCGCCATCAGTATTAGTGCCGATATATTCACCACCTACAGAGTCACTGCCTTCGCCAACACCAAGAGTAATCTGTGCGGCGAACGGGTCCGAGTGGCCCCACGCGCTACCATACTCATAGCTGATTGCACTACTTTGCCGGAAACCATAGGAAAGCGAATTGCTCAGAGCGCTTGTGGTGTAATAGTAAGACCCATAGCCATGGACGTCGGTCCGATGCGTGTTCCAGCCACCGAATTCATAGAGTGCCTGCCACTGCGAACCAATTTTGACCTTACCCCAGTCGCCACCGAGTGCGGCCCATCCCAGCCGGGTCCCGACGGCATTACCAATACCACCTCCATCTTCGTCCAGTACGTCAATCGCGAATTCCATGTTGTAGGATGCGGTCAGACCAGCTACCGGCAGCTCTTCACTGCCCCGGATGCCGATGCGAGACTGCAGGCCGTTGGAAAGCTCAAAGTCCTTGGCATCACTACGGCTTGCAGAGGTAAAACCATCGGTCGAGTTGGTTCCATCAACAGAGTTCAACCCACCAAAGAGTTCGTTTGCTGCAACACCATCTGAGTCATTAAAGCTTTCAACGCCGATATCAATCAGGCCATACACTTCCGGTGCTGCCATCGCACCCATGGGTGCAGCTGCCAGACCACCACTAACCGCAAGGGCCAGAATCTTCTTTTTCATGGTCATCATCCTCTCTGTTTCTTCTGGTTCACTTCCCAGTGACGCATTTCTTGTTGTGCGCCTCCGAGTTTTCCCGCCTCTGCACCCACTTGGGTGAGGATGCTAAGAGGGTAGATCAGGATTTGCCGTTAAGCAAAATTAATTTGTCATCAACCCGAAACACTGATCCCTCACTATGATCTCCGTCATTGGTTCCCCTGCATGACGGGCCTGACCGGGATTTTTAGTGAGCAGGCTAAGTAGCTTTCCGTATTTTCCTATTGGAAACAAGAGAGCATGATTGTCATGTCTCTTGACGGGAGGCAATACGCCGTCCCTCCGCATGGGGTTCACTTTGCCGCAGCAGGAGGACGGATCCAATGACCAACATCAACCGGAAACCTTAGAGGAGGCGAATCATGCGCACCAAATTCGTTCAATCAGATGTTCGCCGCCGCGGTACTGCGCCGGTTGAGGCATCCCGTCGGGCCGATGTGAACCGTCCCAACAAAGACAACATGACGCTTGAAGCACTGACCCGCCCCGCTCAAACGCGCAGTCTCAAGGCGGTACTCCGTCGCAAGTAACTGGTACGCCAGGTAATCGTAAGGGAAGGCACTCAGAAAGGGCCTTCCCTTTTGTGTGTGTGAATCCCCACCATCTCCGCTAGCATAATGCCCTCTTCCGCACTGCCAGTGGAGCCGCGACGTTACCCATGATCAACACCTCCGTGGACAACCCGCGCCCGGGCCGGGAACTGTTCCATCTCACATGGCCCATGCTTTTCGGCGTGCTGGCTCTGATGAGCTACCAGCTGGTGGACAGTGCCTTCATCGGCCAGCTGGGCGTCAAGCCGCTGGCAACCCTCGGCTTCACGGTGCCACTGCAGATGTTCATCATCGGCGTTCAGGTCGGTATCGGCATTGCGACCACCGCCGTGATATCCCGTGTACTGGGCGCGGATGACCCGGTCCGGGCCAGGCGGCTCGGCGGCCTGGTGGTGGTCGCCGGCGCGGCGCTGATTGCGCTGCTGGCGCTGGCGATCTGGCTCGGTCGTTACTGGATCCTGGCGCTGCTCGGCGGCAGCGAGGACCTCCAGCCCCTGCTGGACGCCTACTGGCCGCCATTCCTGTTCGCCGCATGGCTGGGCGCCGTGCTCTATTTCGGCTACAGCCTGTGCCGCTCCCACGGGGATACGAAACTGCCCGGGGCCATGATGGTGATCACCAGCCTGATCAACGTGGCCCTGGACCCGCTGTTCATCTTCACCTTCGACTGGGGCATCGCGGGCGCCGCCTGGGCGACAGTGGTCGCGTTCGGCACCGGCACTCTCGTGGTCTTCTCCCGACTCTTCGCACGCCAGTGGATCACCTTCCTCCTGGCGGAATTGCCGATCCGGCCCGCACTGGCCCAGCTGGGCTCCATTGCCGGCCCGGCCATGCTCAGCCAGCTGATGCCGCCCATTGCGGCCATGCTGGCCACTGGCTTTGTGGCCACCTTCGGGGAGTCCGCCGTGGGTGCCTGGGGCCTGGGCTCACGCCTGGAGTTCTTCTCCCTGGTGGCGGTGCTGGCCCTGACCATGGCCATGCCCCCGATGATCGGTCGCTACGTGGGCGCGGGGCGGCCGGATCGGGTGGAACTGCTGGTCTGGCTGGCGGTGCGTTTCGTGATCCTGCTCCAGCTCGGAATCGCCGCAGCCTGGCTGCTGCTGTCCGGGCTCCTGTCCTCGCTGCTGGCCAGTGACCCCGAGGTGCAGGGGCACCTGGCGGATTTCCTGCTGCGGCTGCCGGTGAGCTGGAGCGGGCTGGGGGTTTGCATGCTGATGGTCTCGGTCTGCAACGCCATGGGGCTGCCCATGCGGGCCCTGGTCATCTCAGTGCTGCGGCTGTTCGCCTGGTTCCTGCCCCTGCTGTGGATCGGCGGCCAGATCGGCGGGCTCAACGGGCTCTTCACCGGCGCCATGCTCGGCAACATCGCCGCCGGCATAACATCCTGGCTGCTGTATAAGCGCGGTATTGCTCACCTCAAGCAGCAAGCCGCTCGATCAGGGCCCGAACCATCGGCTTCATGAACCAGGATTCCTCGGGCATGACGTCCACGCCGACGCTGTACTGGGCAAGCCTGTCCGCCACGATGGGCCCGACCGCCACCACCAGGAGCCGGTTCAGTGCCTCGACCACTGCGGACTGCATGCCAATGCCCTTCGCCACGTCCATAAGGCGCTTGACCTGGGCCTGGCTGGTGAACGCGATGGCATCCAGCTCCCCCCGCACCAGCCCCTGCGCCAGGGCCTCGACCTGTTCGCGGTTGCTCTCGTCGGCATAGACGTAGGGCGCCACGGTGTCCACTTCCGCGCCCTCTTGCCGCAGGAAACCGGTCAGCTTTTCATTGGGCTCCTCACCGTAGAGCTGAACACCCACGGTGCGACCATCGAGATCCTGCTCGCGCAGTGTGGCGATCACGCCATCGGTGGTGGCCTCGTCCGCCGTGAGATCATTCTTCAGGCCCAGCTCACGCAGGGCGTTCACGGGCTTGGGCCCACGCGTGATCTTCCGGACGCCAGCCAGGGCTGTTACGAAGGCCTCATGGCAGCCCTCGCGCTCGGCCGCAGCGGAAAGACGGCGAAGACCCTCGCCCGTAAGCAGGATCAGGTCATCCATGGCACCGGCATTAAAGCGCCCGAGCCAGGCCCGCACGGCCTCCTGATCCGGGGTATCCAGGATCGAGACCAGCGGGCAACGCCAGGTTTCCGCACCCCGGCGCTCGACCATCTGCGCCAGCACATCCAGCTGGCGGGTTTCAGGCAGGGCAATCCGCAGCCCCGCCAGGGGCTCACCCTCAACCGTCTCATCCGCCATGATCAGTAGCTCCTGGGCACGGTCTGGGGTTCCACGAACTCGAACAGGCCCTCCAGCCCACCTTCACGGCCGACACCGGAGAGCTTCATACCACCGAAGGGCGCTTCCGGTGTGGGGCCGGTGCCGGTGTTCCAGCCCACATGGCCGAAGCGCATGGCCGGGATCATCCGCTGCGCCCGGGCCTCGTCCCTGGTGAACAGGTAGGAGGCCAGGCCGTAATCCGTGTCATTGGCGGCGGCCAGCACATCTTCTTCGGTCTCAAAGGTGGCCATGGGCACGAAGGGCCCAAAGGTCTCCTCGTCGCAGCACTGCATGTCCGGGGTAACACCGGTGACCAGCGTGGGCGGATAGAAAAGGCTGCCGGACTCGGGCAACGAGTCCGGATGCTGACCGGCTTTCAGTGTGCCGCCTTTGTCCAGAGCATCCTTCACATGGCGGCGCACCTTGTCGAAGCCGGCCTGGTTGATGAGCGGACCGATATCGGTGCCTTCCTGCATGCCATCGCCCACTTTCAGGGCCGCCACTTTTTCAGCCAGCCGCTCCGCGAAGGTATCCGCTATGCCGGACTGCACGAAGATACGGTTGGCGCAGACACAGGTCTGGCCGCCGCCGCGGAACTTGTTACCGATAAGCTGGGTGATGGCGTCATCAACGTCGGCGTCATCAAAAACGATAAAGGGGGCATTACCACCCAGCTCCAGCGCCAGCTTCTTCACCCGGCCGGCACACTCACGCATCAGGTGCTGGCCCACGCCGGTGGAACCGGTGAAGCTGATCATGGTTACGTCCGGGTTCTGGCACAGCGTATCGCCGATGGGCTTGGGCGGGCCCATGACCAGGTTGATCATGCCCTTGGGCAGCACTTTCCGGTCGTGTATGGCCCGGAAGGCGGCGATCATGGTCAACGGCGTGTCCTCGGCGGGCTTGATCACACTCGGGGCACCACCGGCCAGCGCCGCCGAAAGCTTCTTGGCGATCATCCCGATGGGGAAGTTCCAGGGAGTGATGAGCCCCGCCACCCCTATCGGGCGGTAGTGAACCGTCCAGGTGCAGTCCTTGGGGGTCTCCGGAATGGTGTGCGGCGCCAGCTGATCAATGTAGTTGGCGCAGTAATTGAAGAAACCGGCGGCATAGTCCACCTCACCCACGGCCTCCTTCAGCGGCTTGCCGTGCTCAAGGCAGAGAATGCGGCCGATTTCCTCCCGTTCTTCCTTCAATGCATCGCGCACGCCCTCGAGCCAGCGGCGGCGCTCGTCCAGGGATGCGGGCTCCTGCAGGTTCAGGGCCCGGGAGGCTGCGGCAATGGCCTCCTCGGTTTCTGCAGCGCCGAGAGCCGGCACTTCGGCCAGTGTCTCGCCTGTGGCGGGGTTGGTGACGCTCAGCGTGCCGCCGCTGCCCTTTCCGATCCACTGGCCGCCAATGTAGCCTTCCGCGCGCTCGAGCAGTGGTGATTCAATCATGCCGTTTCCCCTGTTTGTGCCCGTTGCAATGGTATGCCTCGACTATAACAGGGGTTCCGGGGAGTGGCATCCGTGGTTAACCCATACCTGTACGGCGCCCTTTCTTTGCCCTCAGGGTGAACCAAACCCCATTGTCTGGACTATAGTAATGCAGCAGTCCGGCTATGGGTGGCATTACGGAGTGCAACCTAGTAGCCTCGTCGCGCAGCATTAATTCCCTTTCACGAGCACGGAAGGAGTACAGCAATGTATCGCAAAATCCTGGTCCCCGTGGACCTTGCCCACCTGGACGCACTGGAACGTGCGCTGAAAGTGGCTTCGGATCTGGGTCAGCATTATGAAACAGAAATCTGCTACCTGAGTGTCACCCAGTCCACGCCAAGCAGCGTTGCCAGATCGCCCGAGGAGTACGAGCAGAAACTCGAGGCTTTCGCCAAGGAACAGGCCAATACGCATGGGCGCCCTGTATCCGCGAAGGTTCTGGTGTCAGCGGATCCGGCGGTTGAGCTCGATGACAAGCTCATCCACGCGATCGACGACCAAGGCGCGGATCTTGTGGTCATGGGAACCCATCACCACGGCAAGCATGACATCATCATGCCCTCCAATGGCAGCCACGTTGCCAAGGAGACCAACGCATCGATCTTCCTGGTGCGGCCCTGATTCCGACCTTCTGAGACCTTACTAACGTCATCAAACGTAAAACGGAGTGTTCTCTATGGAGACGCAAGATCCGAAAAAGTCAAATGATAGCAGCGAGGGCGTCGACGGCGTCCCGGCCCCGGAGGGCCCTGCCAATCTGATCGATACCGATTACCAGATTGGCCAGGACAACTACTCCGGGCGCCTCGGCGGCATTGAGATCGACCTGCATGGCAGGGTGTTTGCCATCTCGGCCATCGCCATTCTCTTCTTCGTCGTGATTACGTTGGCGCTGCAGAATCAGGTTGCGCCTATCTTTCAGGGCATCTTCGATTACCTCACCACCAATCTGAGCTGGGTGTTCCTGCTTGCAACCAATATCTTCCTGGTTGTATGCATCGTCCTGATTTTCACGCCGCTTGCGAAGGTACGACTCGGTGGTGCCAAGGCCACCCCCGACTTCTCCTACATGGGTTGGTTCTCGATGCTGTTCGCAGCGGGCATGGGCATTGGCCTGATGTTCTATGGCGTGTCTGAACCCATCACCCACTACGGCACGTCGGTGGGCGGCACGACCGTCGAAGACGGTGTCAGAACCGACTGGGCGCCCCTGGGAGCGGCGGAAGGTGATCAGGAGGCCGCAAAGAACCTGGCGATGTCGGCCAGCATCCTGCACTACGGCCTCCATCCCTGGGCGATGTACGCCGTAGTGGCGCTGGCGCTCGGCCTGTTCTCTTTCAATAAGGGACTGCCACTGACCGTCCGGTCGATCTTCTACCCTGTTCTGGGGGAACGTGTCTGGGGCTGGCCCGGGGACATCATCGATATCCTGGCAGTTTTCGCGACGCTCTTCGGGCTGGCAACGTCACTGGGTCTCGGCGCGTCCCAGGCAGCAGCCGGTCTGTCCCATCTGTTCGACATACCCAATGGGGATGCGACCAAGGTCTTCCTGATCATGGGGATCACCGCCGTCGCCCTTGGCTCCATTCTGTTGGGCGTTGACAAAGGTGTAAGACGGCTCTCCGAGATCAACCTGGTGCTTGCAGCCCTGCTGCTGCTGTTTGTGATCGTCGTGGGTCCGACCCTGTTGATCGCAACGGACTTCTTCAAGAACCTGATCGTGTATCTGGGGAACCTGCCGGCGCTGTCCAACCCCTTCGGTCGTGAAGACGCCAATTACAGTCAGGGCTGGACCGCCTTTTACTACGCCTGGTGGATTGCCTGGTCACCCTTCGTGGGCATGTTCATCGCACGGGTCAGCCGGGGCCGTACCGTACGCGAATTCCTGATCGCGGTTCTGCTCGTCCCCTCAACCGTGTCCGTCCTCTGGATGACCGCAATGGGCGGCACCGCTCTGGAGCTTTATCTGGGGCAGGGTGTTGAGAGCATTAAGGAGGCCACGCTCGAGCTGCAGCTCTTTATGATGCTGGAACAGTTGCCGCTGGCAGCCATTACCTCCTTTGTCGCGATCACCCTGGTCATCGTGTTCTTCATCACATCGTCGGACTCAGGCTCACTGGTGATCGATACCATGACAGCCGGCGGCAAGGTGGATGCCCCCCGGTCCCAGCGTATTTTCTGGGCCATTATTGAGGGTGCCATCGCGATTGCCCTGCTGCTCGGGGGCGGTCTCGAAGCGCTACAGGCCATGGCCGTATCCTTTGGACTGCCGTTCACCGTGATACTGCTGGTCGGGTGCTATGCGATCGTGAAGGGGCTGATGAGCGAGCCCCGCGCTCAGTAATCCGGTTTTCCGGATTCGCAACAGAAAAGAGCGGCCCTAGGGCCGCTCTTTTTTTGTCTTTGGAAAAGCCGTTAAACCCAAAGATCCCCGACCGGTGTCTCCGGTGAGAATCGGTGAGCAACCTGGGCCTGGAAGAGTTCGGCGGTGGCCAGGGCGTCCGTGAGGGCGTGATGGCCGCGGTAGAAGGGCAGGTTGTAGCGCGCCCGGCTCTCGTGCAGTCGGATCGACAGCGGCTGCGCGCCGAGCCACTTGCGCATGCGCGCCCGCAGCGACTGCCGGCACCAGCGCGACTCCAGCACCATGGTATCGAGCATGGGGCACATCAGGCCCTCGCCCAGGCGCACGCGCACGGATTCATCCAGGAAGCGGCGTTCGATGGGATGGTAATGCACTACCGGCAGATAGCCCGCCATCCGGTTGAGGAGCTCTGGCAGTATGTCCGCAAGATCGGGCGCATCGGCCACCTCAGAGTGGGTGATGTGATGCACCACCACGGACTCTTCCCGCAGCATCCGGCGGGGCCGCACAATGCAGTACCAGCTCTGCGCGGTATGGATCCGTTCCAGCGTGAAGGGCAGCATGCCAACGCTGACAATGCCATGCCGCGTCACGTCCATGCCCGTGGTTTCCAGGTCCATGGCCATCATCGGCACACGCTTGATGGGCGTTTCCGGGTCCAGGGAGCCCTGCTCAAAAAACGCCTTAAGATCCGCGTTCCCACACTTGCGGGCACGATCCGCCATGTATTCCGGCCAGCCGGGAGCGGCACCCTTCAGGAAATGTGGAGACAGCATAGGGAGCCTCAGGGCCTGGGGTAACGGAACTGGAGGAAGCTCTGGGCATTGCTCAGCACCTGGAACGCATCCTTGAGATTATGACGTTCGCTGTTGGAGACATCCTCGGGTTCGATGTTGTTGTCCGGCTCGCGCCCGGCCTCCACATCGTAGAGGTGGTGCCAGATGCGCGCCATGGACATGAATTCCAGCGCATAACGGAGCTTTTCAACCGCATTGGGCGTCAGAAGCTGGGTCTTGGCAATGTCATCCAGCCGCTCAAAGGAATTCTGGGCCCGTGAGCCACAAGCGAGGGCATGGATCCGGATCAGGTCGACAGTGGGCGCCGTCCCCCGCCGCTTGATGTTGATGGACTTATTCTCGTGACCGTTCTTTTCCATCACAAAGGTGCGGAAGAAACCCAGCGGGGGCGTGCGATTGAGCGCGTTGCGCGCCATGGCCGCCAGGAAGCGATCCGCCAGTGGCGCTTTGTTGGCGATCAGCCCCTGGAGGGTCTCAACGAACTCCTCCTCACCGTGCACACAGTCCAGATCGAAGAAGATATTACAGTGCAGCAGCGCCTCGGGCGTGGGGTTATCGATCCATTCCGTAAAATAGCGCCGCCAGACGCCCAGAGGCTGCCGCCATTCAGGATTGGTCGCCATAATATCGCCCTTGCAGTAGGCATAGCCACAGGCCGCCAGGCCATCCGAGGCCCGTTTTGCAAGGGTAGCGAAATAGTCGCCGTGCTTTTCCGGATCATAGTCGTCACTCAGAACCATGGCGTTGTCCTGATCCGTGACCACCGTCTGTTCGTCCCGGGCCATGGAGCCGAGCACCATGAAGGCATAGGGCACCGGGGGCGGGCCCAGTTCCTCCTCGGCCAGCTCCAGGATGCGCCGGGCGAAGCTGCGCCCGATGGCCGCCAGCGCGGTACCGATCACCTTGGAATCGGAGCCATCACGTACCATGCGGGTAAAGGCGACGGAGACCTCATGACGGAGCCCAGCCAGACCACGGAGGGTGGTCTGGTTGAGAATGCTGCCGACCAGATAGAGGCTGCTCTGGGTTTCATACCGGATGATGTCGGAAAGATGCAGAAGCCCGATGGGCCGCCGGCGATGCAGCACCGGCAGATGCTGGACGTTGTTACGCAGGATGCTGAGCATCGCCTCCTGCACGGTTTCATCCGACTGGATCGAGATCAGTGTACCGCTGTGCAGCTGACTCACGGGGGTTTCTCCTGAAAGCCCCTCGGCCACCAGCCGCACCCGCAGGTCAGCATCGGTGAGGATGCCCCTGAGGGCCCACTGACGCCCATCAGCCCCCGTGTAGATCACCGAGTCCGCATCCACAGCGGGCTCCACCACCAGTGCCGCAGAGACATTCTCCCCGGTCATACGGGCAGCCGCATCCTGCGCCGTGGTATCCGTCTCGAGCAGCAGGGGCAGGCGGTTCACCAGCTTGCGCACCCGCGTGCTCATCAGGTCGTTACTCTTGTGCTGGGCCTCAACCGTGGACTGCAGGCGAGGTTTTTCCACTTCCACGAACTCGGCAAAGGCGTCGTCCGTTTCGCAGAGCTGATAGAAAACCGAATCCGGTATGAAATAGATGAGAGTGTCTTCCATGGCCCGCGCCGGGAAGCGCACCCTGTTATTCCGCAGAAGGTTGAAGTGCCCGAAGATATCGCCTTCGCCCAGGCGGTTGTAGAGGTCGTTGTTGCGACGATAGATCTCCACCGCGCCGCTTCGGATGTAACACAGGTCGTGGAGTTCGCGGTCGGCCTCCAGGATCATGGAGCCCGCCTTGAAATAGGCCACATCAACAGACCCGGCAACGTCATCAATAAGGTCATCATCCAGGCCGTCGAACGGCGGGAAGCGGGCCATGTGGTCGCGGATCTCAAGCAGCTCGGTATTCATGACGGCCTCATCGGAACGGTGACAGCCTCAGCATGGTGCAGGCCCGGGGTCGGCGCAATCCGCATCGGCCGCAATCAGGCTTCGAGCATGGCGTCCGCCGGTTCCTGTTCATCCCGGGCCAGAGGCTGGTTGCGCGCTTCCGACTCAGGGGCGAGCGGCTGAACCATACGGGCATCCCCGGGCGTCACCCGAAGTCGTAGCCGCTGTTCACGCACCTGGCCCGCTACAGTACCTTGCACCACCAGCGTCCAATAGTGATGACAGCGCCATTCGGTCTCGCTGAGGTCCGGCCTTGGCTCCGTGCCGGTCAGTGACCCCGGCGGCTCGAAGCGGAAAGCCAGGCAGTTTGACTCGGTGAAGGCCGGCCGGGTCTCCCACCAGACCCAGTCACGACGGTGGGAGACCGTCTGGTGGCCGGCTTTCTCGCAGAGTCGGGTGCAGACCAGGGTGACCTCGGGGTCCGCCGGGAAGGCAGTGCCGTCCTCAGGGTAGAGCCGGCCGCCCACGTCGCCCCCGAGCGAACCCGGGGCGGGATCCGTTTCCAGCCGGAAAGACAGCGGCTCCGGCGCACGGGGGCGGGCAAGCCAGGCCCGCCAGCCACAGAACGCGGCGGCCGCAAGGGTCACAATCGCCGGCACCGGGTTGTATGCCAGTGCCGCAACCCCCATAACTGTGATAAGCAGGGCCATGACCAGCCAGGCGCGGTAAAGGCGCTGCTCGGGAGTGTGCGACAAATCCTCTTCTCCTGGGGCGGGTAACACGCTGTCACTATGCCATACCGATGGTTCCCGCTGAACGGGGGTCGAGATTCCCTGCCAAAGCGTCTATTCTAGGGTCAGGTCCCAGTGAACGACCTGACCCGACTCCAAGGGAGGTGCCCGTGACCGATCTCATGCACGACGCCATCACCATTGCCCATGCCGGTATTCTCGGGGAATACGACGTACCACCGACAGCCGTTGTGCTCGGCGATGGTAACAACGTCCAGCTCGTACTCGGCGGACTGCCGGAGGATGCGGAAAACGAGGAATGGCAGAACGCCCTTCGAACGGTACGTGAGGAAATGGACGCTCCGGCGGTCATGCTCTATTTCTCCGCCTGGACCACCATCCAACGCGACGGCGAGGACGAATCCCTGGATACGCTGATCGTCCAGATCGGTACTCCCGGCTGCCTGTACTTCCGTGCCTATGAACAGATCCGCGAGCCGCGTATGGGGGTCGTCACCGGTCTGAGGGAGCTGACCCATCTGCGCGATGAGGCGGACCCCGGCAAGGACACCCCCATGCAGCCAAGCCTGGGCGATGTTTTCGCGCCGGCCACGGAGTCCTTCCGTGAATCCAGCACCTATCTGGACATCATCGATACGGTAACGGAAAAACTCGACGAGAAGGCGCCATTTGCCGGCGACAGCCGCACCCACCTCCACTGACGCACCCGCGAAGGGTGCTACCCGCACCCGGCGCCCTTCAGGGCCCCGGGTGCCTGCATCCTGCTCCAGGTCCCTTCACTTTTTGAATGATAATGTTTATCATTCGATCATCGCTTCGCGGATTACCCCTTAGAGGGGCTGGCAACGCTTATGAGTCTTTCCACACCCACTACCGGGGAACTGCTTGCCCCGATAACCGAACTCCTCGCAATGGGTGGCCCTGTGATGGGCGTACTCCTGGCCATTTCCGTGCTCGGGCTGGGCACGGCGCTCTACACGCTGGTGATAAGCCTGTTGCAGGCGCCCCGGCTCAACCGCCGCATCCGGGATGGCGTCGACCAGTGGTGTGACGGCGAGGACGATGCCGCCCGTCGCAGTCTCAGCGGCCAGCGCAACCCGCTCGCCGGGCTTCTGGCATTCGTCATGCACCGCCGCAGCCAGGGCGAGACGGAAAGCAGCCTGCGCGATGAAGTCGCCCGCCGCGCCCAGCGCCTCCTTCTGCCCTTTGAATCGCCCCTGAAGATCCTGGAAGTGATCGCCGCGCTGGCACCGCTGATCGGCCTGCTCGGCACCGTGATGGGCATGATGACGGCCTTTGACGCCATGGCGAACGCTCAGGGCCAGGCGGACCCCGCCGAACTCAGCGGCGGTATCTACGAGGCCCTGTCCACGACCGCAACGGGCCTGGCCATCGCCATTCCCTTCGCTGCCATTGCCGCCTGGATGGAGTTCCGGATGCGGCGCATGCAGCAACACATCAACGACCTGCTGGTCCGGATCTTCCGGCGCGAAGTGCCGGGCAACCAGCCCCGCGAGGCGGTTACCGCCACCGGGGCCCAGCAGCACAGCGACGACCACAGGCAGGAAAACACCCAGCGCCATGCAATGGCTTGAGCCCCGACCCAGCCGGCGTGTGCCCATCCGGCTCACGCCGCTGATCGATGTGGTCTTCATTCTGCTGCTGTTCTTCATGCTCACCTCCCGCATGGAGCCGGTCGGCCTGCTGCAGCTGGATACACCGGCCCCGGATTCCGGCGGCGAGGCCTCGGACGACACACCCGCCCGACTCCACCTGACAGAGGAAGGACTCAAGTGGAATGGCGAGACGCTGGATGAACCGGCGCTGACGGAGCGAATCCAGAACTTCGGGGGCGAACGCATCGAGATCAGCACCGATGATGACGTGGCCCTGGGCCGTTTCACCCACTGGCTGGGCGTGGCCGATGACGCCGGTGTCAGCGCCAGCTGGGAGCGTGACGCAGGCAAAACCCTGGACGCCCCATGAAACAGCAACAACCGTTTTTCCCCGAATCCGACAATGACCCCTCGCTGACCGAGAAGCTTGAGGAAGGGTTGCTGCCGCTGATCAACGTGGTTTTCCTGCTGCTTCTGTTCTTCCTGATCGTGGGGATTGTCCTCCAGGACCAGCTTCCCGCGCTTCCGGATACCGCCAACGGCCGCGATGAACGCCGCCCGGACATGGATCTGGTGGTGGAAACGGACGGCAACCTGCGCTTCGAGGGCTCGCCCATTGAGCGGAGCGCACTGGGCGAAAAGCTGCCCGATTACGACGGATCCGACCGGCTGCGGCTGGGCGTGGACGAACAGCTTTCCATGGCGGAGCTTGAAAGCCTGTTCCAGACCCTGGACGAAGCCGGTCACCCCCAGGTCATCCTGCTGACGGACCCGGGCCAATGACACCGGAACGTACCCGCTCGCTCATTGCCATTGTCTCCATCAGCATTGCCGTGATTGTGCATCTGGCCGTGCTGTTCCGCTGGCCCGCGGACAGACCCGAAATGCCTGGGCCGGAGACCGGCAAACGCGGAATCGTGGTCAACACCCAGGCACCACCGCCCTCGCAGAAGGAAAGCACCTCGTCCGAATCCGAAACAACCGAGGAACCGGAACCCAGGGAACCAGAACCAGAACCAGAACCAGAACCAGAGCCTGAGTCTGAGCCTGAGCCTGAGCCTGAGCCTGAGCCTGAGCCTGAGCCTGAGCCTGAGCCTGAGCCTGAGCCTGAGCCTGAGCC
>NZ_WMEX01000010.1 GCF_009856365.1 Vreelandella halophila | reverse complement strand
GACCGCATTCCAGTCTGGGATACCAGACACCGCTGGAGTTCGCGGCGCAACATCGAACCGGGCAATCGAAGCCCAAAACTTGGGACATCACTAAGTAGTGAGTGGTCAAGTTACTGGGGGCAGGTCAAAAAGGGCGCACAGAACAACGTCATTTTAGAAACATATCACTAGCGATAGCTCGAACAATCGAGTTAAAAACGAACATAACCTTTAAGGCGCAAGGAGAACATCATTGGTGCGACTGTGAGTCTGAATCCCACAAAGAATTCTGGGATGCGATATTGAGAAACTTTGAGAATGGGGATGCCCCTCCCACGCTAATCACTTTTAATTACGATCTATCATTAGAGCGCTCGCTGCACAACGCAATACAGCGCCGAAACCTCAAAAAACATCAACCATCGATACGCTCCTATTCGATTGATTATGGGCTAGGCGAGAAACATTTATATGATGCACAGCTAAGATTCTTAATGATAAATGGTCAAAAACAGCCACTCATAAAACCATTGAAAAATGCCAGAACAGACGACGAAAGCCATTTGTCCATTAAGCTGTATAAACTGCATGGTTCGCTTTCATTTGCGAGCAATCATGATGATGTATTCTTTGAAAGCAAAGCAGCAGAAGAGCCCAATATCTGCCCTCCTGTATTTAATAAGAAAACAGATAAAGATCTTCAAAAGATTTGGGTAAAAGCAACTAACGCCTTGTCTGAATGTAAAAATCTACACTTTTGCGGCTACAGTCTCCCGCAAACTGATGTTTATATGAATTATTTTATAAAGGCTGGAGTTGGCCCTAACACAAAACTATCTCGCGTATATGTTTTTGACATACTAAACACAAGTGACTCAAACGCTCTTTCAGATTTGAAAGAAAGATACCTCCAATGTTTTTCGCCGCAGCTCCAAAATAGAATTCATTTCATGAACCTGCCGGAAGAAAATGACACTACTCCGGGTAGCTTTATGCACCTAGCTGAATTTATATCTAAACACCCGAAACCTAGGTTCACAAGTATCGCAGATATAATGTGATTACAAATCGCATTTGAGTATTGGCAAGCCCCCGATATTCTATACATGGGACTGGGAGACCGTGCTTGACGATATGCCTTGCGCTCAGGGGCTGACCTGACCCTTAACGCTGAAGCTGAAAAGTAACACTCATCGGCTTCTCTCCCTCGTGCCGCAGGTAATCCACCTTCCCGTAATACCGGAAGGGCGCAGCTTTGCCGTCCGGGCCCAGTTTGTTCTCCCTCACAAAGAGGTGAATGTCGATGCCCCGGCTGCGGTGCTCTATGAGCTCACGGCCCTTGGGGTTGGCTGGAGAGGTGCTGTTCTGGCTCTGCCAGTGGAGGGTCTGTTCGTCGATGAAATAGTCCTGGTAGCGTTGATCCTTCTGGCGGCCCTGCTTGTTGAGCGTCACCAGCAGAACGTGCGCGCCCTGTTCACGCAGAACGATATGCCCCTGGTTCCAGCTCCCGTGGTTGAAGGTCTCTCCGAACAGCGGAGGTATGTCTTCGCGCATGAAGGTCTGGCCTATGGCCAGATCGAAAGGATCAATAACGTCCTTCAAGCGTGCGAAAGTGCGCATTGATTCGTCGGCCGGGAGATCTTCGTAATCGGGGTTGTTGGCTCTGAGAAAGTATTGGCCGTCATTCTGTTTGGTGACGACTCGCAACAGGTACTGGTTGTCGCCGCCTTCATCCTGGCGCTCGATTGCCATGGTTGAGCCGGTGATCGAGCCCGCATTGGTCGGGTTGATGCGTTCCAAAAGCAGGTAGTCGCCATCCCTGATGGGTTTTTTGCCGCCATCCATGGAATTCCCGGACGCCTGGGCAATGAAGTGCGTGTTCGGGTCGAGCCTGCCGTAGCCGTCCCCCGGGTTAACGTACTCCTCGGCATCCGCCGTGCCAGTCTTGAAGTGCCCACAGGCGATTCGAATGTTCGGGAAGTAGGGTAGGTCGGCCCCTCGTTGTTCATCATCGAAGGCAACCACGTTGTCATGCTCTGGCGTATCCGGTGCCAGCCGCTCCTGGTAGGTGCTGAGCTGGAAATCGACCAGTTCTTTGAGCATGGTTCCCAGAACGGGAATGAGCTCTTCGGGCAGCGTCAGTCTCGGGATCAGTCGATCATCCTCGAGCGTGAAGAGCGTTTCGGATTCCTTGGACTGGTTTTCACCGATCCAGGCCGCTATCGGGTTCTTGCGCCAGTACCGCATCCATTCGGTCTTGTCGACCGATTCCAGATAGCGGTGGGCTTCCGTCAGGTCAGCTTGCAGCTTCGGGCGCCGAAGCAGGATGTTTCTTGAGGCTTCACTGATGGCGCCAATGGTTAATGGGTGCTTGAAGCCGTCGTTTTCGATCAGGGCTTCCAGAAGCACGATCTTGAAGCTCTTGGTCATTCTGGTGGTTTCTATCGCTTGCAGGAAACCGGCGGCCTTACCGAGGACCTGCTTTTCCTCCTGGTCCAGGTCAGCTACCTGGTCAATAAATTCCCACCAGCTGCCGTACTGTTTGCGCAGTTTCGAGATGCTGATACCAGCCCGGTAGACCTCAAGCAGTGTTGGTCGGCGGCCCATGCTTGATTTCAGCGACTGGTATTCATCCTCGATACCGGTTGGGTTCAGGGACTGCAGGAAGTTGATGATCTCGAGGTCGTAGTTGGCGAAGCAGCCTTCGGGGAGAAGCGTCTGCTGCTGTGATTGCACCTTCCGGGCGAAATCGGCCAGTTTGCTGCCGGTCCCCTCGACGCCGAACAGTGCCTGGGGTTTGTTCAGGAACCCTTTGTGATTGCCAATGAAATCCAGAATGACCAGGTGGTCTTTCCTGTCTGAGCGACGCAGCCCCCGGCCGATCTGCTGGAGGAAAAGAACCTTTGAATCGGTCGGGCGCAGCATCATGACGGTGTCGATGTTGGGAACATCCACCCCCTCATTGAAAAGGTCGACGGAAAAGACAACGCTGACCGAACCATCGTTGAGCTTTTCGATCGCATCATGCCGGTCGATGTCCGAGCGGGTATGCACTGAAACCGATGGAACGCCGCTGTGGTTGAACTGTTCCGCCATGAAATCCGCGTGGCGGGTTGAGATGCAGAAGGCCAGTGTGCGCTTCAGTCCCTTTTGGCGCCATTCGTTCAGGGCATGTCTTGCCCGGCCAAGGGTAGCGAGCTTGGTGCTCAGCGCATTGGGATCGAAGCGGCCGTTGCGCCAGGGGATCTCTTCGTAGTTGACGTTCTCGTCGTAGATTCCGTAATAGCTGAACGGGCAGAGAAGGCCGTCACTGATGCCGTCAAAGAGGTTTCTGTTGTAGACCAGGTTGTCATCACAGAGCTGCAGGATGTCGGACTGGTCCGAACGGTCCGGCGTTGCCGTCAGTCCCAGGAGGAACTTTGGCCGGAAGTGCTGGAGCAGTCTCAGATAGGTGTTGGCTGCCGCGTGGTGGAATTCGTCCACCACGATGTAATCAAAATGGTCAGCTGGGAAGCGCTCAAGGTGCGAGGCACGGTGCAGCGTCTGGACCGAGGCGAACAGCATGTGTGCTTCGCTGTCCCGGGAGTCGCCGTAGTAACGGCCAACACGGGTTCTGGGCATGACGCGCTGAAAGGTTTCTTCGGCCTGGAGCAGGATCTCCTCCCGGTGGGCCACGAACAGGACCCTGTGAGCACCCAGCTGCTGTGCATCAAAAGCGGCGAGGAAGGTCTTGCCTAGGCCAGTGGCCATGACAACAAGACCACGCTGGTAGCCGTCTGCACGGGTCTCTTTCAGTGCTTGCAGCGCGGCGCTCTGCTCATCGGTTGGCGTGGCTGGCTCTGGTTCCGGGTCATCACTACCCGGGGCGATCTTCGGAACAATGTCCGGGCGGTTCTGCTCGTACCGGTCAATCCATTGATGGGTTAAGGGTTTGGTGCCATTCGAATGGAACAGGGCGGTGAATTCCTGTCTAATCGTTTCAAAGGGGCCAGCCCCATCAACCGAGTCTGAATCCGGTGTTATCACCCGGTAGTTCCACTCAAGGCCACTGGTGAGTGCGGTTTTGCTCAGATTGCTGGAGCCGACGAAAGCATCGCCAATGAGTGTTTCATCTTCAGTGCGAACGAAGATGTAGGTCTTCAGGTGAAAACTGGTTTCTTTTGACTCGAAAACGCGGATGTCCGCTCCGCGCTCTGCCAGCCGCATCAGCTGGCGCAGGGCGGCGGGATCCGTCACATCCAGATAATCACTGGTCAGGATGCGTAGGTTGGCCTGCGGCTCCTCGGTGACCCTCTGCACCAGGCTGTCAAAGATAAGTGCCAGGCCGGAGGATTTGATGAAGGCTACGGCGAGGTCGATCTCGTCCGCACGCAGGATGGCCTGTCTCAGTTCCGGGGCGAGGGGACTGGAATCGCCTCCGGTGATGAGTCTTTTCCTGTCGGTGCCGGCCATGCAGAAAGCCTGATTGTGGAATTCCGATGACCGACCAGGTTAGACGCTTTTGGTCCGCCAGACCAGCGGGGGCGGCCGGTCACGGCCTCTGGAATACAACGGTTTCCCAGGCCACCTCACTGCGGCCCATGCGGTCTGTTTCATTCCCATCAGCCACCGGAAGGCTTGCCAGAGATTGGCTTTCCGCCAGCCTCTCCAGCTCGTCGCGGTCTGTCTCATGGAACACACGCTCACCATCGCCTGGCCCGTGCCGCAGGGTGATGACCAGGAGCCCTCCGGGAGACAGCAAGTCCGTCAGCACCTGGAAGGCGGTGTTTCGTTGAGAGGGAGGGATATGCATCCAGACCGCGGATACCAGGATCAGGTCGAAGCGGTGATCGAGGGTACGGACATGGTTCAGTTCGGGTAAGTGATCCTCACACCACTCAACTGCCAAGTGGTCGGTCGCGTTTTCGCCAAGTTGCCTGAGTTCAGTGGCAGGCTCCACGGCCAGTACACGCCAGCCCCTGGCTGCGAGCGCGGCTGCGTCCCGACCACTGCCGGCTCCGACATCCAATGCGGAACCAGGCTGTTGCGGCAGTTGCGCAAGCCAGCTCTGGTGAACGTCTTCGAACGACAGTTGCTGGTACTGGTTGAAGAAGTGAAGAGCCTTCTCTGAGTACGGGTCCGTCATATCAGGCGTGTTTGGCCAGTCGCCGATCAATAGCCTTCAACATACTACCAAACGCCTTGGTCCCAGCCTTAGCGGCCAATGGAGACAGAACCCGCCCCACCACCGGAATCCGAATCCGAAAAACAGATGTCCAGGTAACCCTGGTCCCCTGTTCGGTCTCTTCCAGCCTGATTTCACCACTCTCGTGCTCGATGGGCGGCCGCGAGCGCAGAATCCGGTAGTCCATGCTTGTGGGCCGGTGGAAGTTGCTGATCTCCTCCTCGAACCAGACCGCGCCCAGGTCAATCCGCCGCACGGCCCCGTTGCCGTTTCGCTCTCCGGGGCCTTCCTTCACAAGCCAGGAATCACGGATGCCGTCAAACTGCTTGTAGTTGGCGTGATCACTCAGCAGGTCAAATACCTGCTCGATGGGAGCGTTGATGGTGCGTTCCACGACGATCGTCTGCATGGTCAGGGCTCTATGGGTGGGGGTGGATCGGGGAGTGCCGATGGCCTGCCTCGATCTTCAGGCAGGGCCATCGGCTTTTACAGCGTCAGCATTTACCAGTCGGAGTCGCCAGCGTGCTCGTCGCTTTCTTCTGATTCAGCTTCCTCGCCGGCGTGTTCGTCGGATTCGGAATGCCTGTCATCCCTGGATTTGTCGTGGTCCTTGGCCTTCCTATCATCCATTGACTTGGCTTCATCCGCGGCATGCTTATCCTCGGCACGTTCTTCGGAGTGGGCTTCATCACCCGCGTGTTCGTCTCCGTGGCTGGACGCCAGGGCCTGGCCCCCGAATGCAAGACCTGCCAGAACCGCCAGTACTGTTGCGATGGAATGGAAACGTTTCATGTCTTCTTCTCCTTGTCGGTGGAACCTACCTGCCAGCATACACCTCAGACTTTTGGAAACTGCGCCTCTGCCGTCAAGTACTTATGACGTTTACGTGGTTGAGTGTCGCTCCGGATCATCCTGGTTGTGGTTGCGCTGGGTGAACGGCTCGGCCAGCCAGGTGGCGAATGAGAGGTAGTCGTCCCGCCCCTCGGCCAGGCCGAGCTCCCGCATTTCGTCCTCATCGGGTTCTTTGTAGGTGCCAAAGAGGTGATCCCAGATGATGAAGATGGTGGCGAAGTTGGCGTCGCCCGTGCGCCGGGAGACCGTGTGGTGGCTGGTGTGGAAGCGGGGCGTGACGATGAACAGGCGCAGGATCCGCTCCCAGCGATCCGGAAAATCGATGTTCGAGTGATGGAACTGGCTGGCCAGGCTGACCGAGATCTCGAAGGCCGCAAAGGCCACCAGGCTGGGGCCCCAGACGGCAATCCAGACCAGTTTGACGAAGAAGGAGATGAACAGCTCCCCGGGGTGAAAGCGCAGTGCCGTCGTGACGTCCACGTGGGTATCCACGTGGTGCACCTTGTGGAACCGCCAGAGCAGTCCCACGCGGTGATTGAAGCGGTGCCACCAGTAATCGAACATATCCAGCACGATAATGGTGGCGATGATCCCGCCAATCCCGCTGTAGCCCAGCATGGGCGCCAGCCCCCAGCCCTGTTCGGCGATGTATTCCGTCCAGTAGAGGAAGGGCGCCAGGATGATGAGCTTGAGCACCACGGTGTTGAACACGGCCATGGCCGCGTGCATTCGCAGGCGCTGCCCGCGTGGTTCCTGCCAGGGCCGTTTGGCGGCCAGGCTCTCGATCAGGAAGAAGAGCGCAAACCCACCGAGGAAAAGAGGCAGTTTCAGGTCGTCCATAGTGGTTACCGCAGCAGGTTGATCCGGTCATCCACGAAGTTGTAACGCGGCTGTTGGACCCATTCACCGTGTTTGTGAACGGGCAGCTTGTGCACGTTCTCCTCGTAAACGACCAGCTCGCCATCATGGACCTGCAGCCAGAAGTCCAGGTCGTAGGTCTTGTAAGGGTCACCAATGGCCGCGAAGTTGGTGCAGGCGAAGTAGTGGCCGTCGCCCATGGTCCGCACCGGGTCATGGATCTTCTGGAACCGGAGTTCGAGGGTCTGGCTGGTGCGCGGGTCCGTGATCTCGAAGACGCCGGGGTTGCCCATCTGGGTGCGGTTCTCGATGTGCTCCTGCATGGCCGCCTTGATCTCTTCAGCAGTGAAGGATTCCGGGTCCCTTTCCTCAGTCCGCGTCTCTTCAGCCTGTGCCTGGTCGCGATTTTCCTCCGTGGCGTCAGTCTGCTCTGGGTTGGGCTCACTCGCCTGATCCGTGGAGGCCTGTTCGCCACTGCCGTCCGGTTCACCGCCGCACCGGGCCAGCAGCACCAGAACGAGGATGATGGGGAGGGCGATCATCCCCTTGTTAAGCAGCCATCTGAATCGTTCACTCTGCATGGGTCCTTACCTGTTCCTGTTCTCTACCGACGCTATACGTTCGGTGGGCGCCTTCCGTGCACTACTTGAGCTTGGAGGCCCAGATGGCCAGCTTGTGCTTCATGGCCTTCTGGGAAATCTGGTCTTCCGGGATCGGTTGAATGACGTTGTCGTGCACCAGGAGCCGGTAGATGTACTCGATTTTTGCCTCCTGTGAGTCCGTGGCCTCAAACTCCACCACGCCACGGTTCTCGCCGTACTTCATGCCTTCCTCAATGGCTTTTTTGACCATTTCTTTTTCGTTCTTCATTTTCTTCATGGTCACCTCGTTGGGTATCTGCCTGAATCCACTGTAACGCCCTGGCAGAACCCCGGCCAGCGGCCAGGGGCGGATGTTCCTGGTTTTCTGGTGCATACTGCGGACTCAGTCTGGGAGTTGCGTTGGCCAGGTATATTCTGGACATTGAAGCCAGCGGCCCTGGCCAATAGTGATTCCATAAGGAGAGGGTATGCGTGGTCGATTGATGATGGTTGTTGCGGCACTGGCTGTACTGGCCGGCTGCAGCGAGGGCAGGGATGCGGAGGAGCCGCATCGGATTGAGGTCAGCGGTACGGGCGAAATCAGCCTGCCGGCGGAACTGGCGGATCTGCACTTGGGGTTCGAGGTAACGGCGGATGGCGCCTACGAGGCGAGTGAGCGCCTGCGGGCGAAGGTGAATCCATTGGTGGAGGATCTGCGTGGTTCCCTGCCGGAGGGTGCCGAGCTCCAGGCCCGTTCCCTGGCGGTTGCTCCCCATTATCGTTGGGATGAGGGGGAACAGAGCCTGGAAGGCTACAAGGCCACCCGCAGTATTCAGCTGATGGCGCTGCCGGTTGCGGAACTGGGGGAATGGACGGCACGGCTTTCGGAGAAGGACCCCCAGCAGCTTTCCGTCAGCAATTTCCGGATCCGGGAGGGCGACACGGCCGAGCAGCAGGCGTTGGCCCGGGCGTTCCGCAATGCGCGCGGGCGGGCTCAGGCACTGGCGGACAGCGCCGACCGTGAGCTGGGGCAGACGCTTTCCATCCAGGAACAGCGGGTATCCCAGCCCGGCCCGCGCCAAATGATGGCGGCGGATGCACGCGAAGGAGCGCAGGAAGCGGACGAGTTTGAGGCGGGCAGTGTTCGGGCCCAGGCGGATGTACGCGTGACCTTCGCACTCGAGTAGCAGGCGAACCATGGGGCAGTACCCAGCGTACTGCCCTCCATGAGAGATTCGACTCCCCGCAACCTCATCCTGATCCTCGGCGATCAGCTCACCCCCTCGCTGCCAGCCCTGGTGGAGGCCGACCCCGAGCGTGACCATGTCCTGATGGCGGAGGTCGCGGAAGAGGCGGGCTACACCAACCACCACAAGCAGAAACTGGTGCTGATCTTCAGCGCCATGCGCCACTTTGCGGCCGAGCTTGAGCAGGCGGGGTGGTGCGTTCACTACCACGCGTTTGATCCGGACAGTGCCTATGAAAGCCTCGGGGATGTGGTCCGGTCTTCGGCGGAATCACTGGGTGCCGAAGGGGTCGTTGCCACCGAATGCGGCGAGTGGCGGCTGGATCAGGCAATGCGCCAGTGGGAGCTCCCCGCGCCGCTGAGCATCCGCTCCGATAACCGGTTCTTCGCCACGGTTGACCGCTTCCAGAAGTGGAGCCGGAACCGCAAACAGTGGCGGATGGAATACTTCTACCGGGAACTGCGCCGTGAGACCGGCCTTCTGATGACTGCCGATGGTCAGCCCGAGGGCGGTGAATGGAACCTGGATGCGGCCAACCGGAAGAAGTGGAAGGGCAACCCGCCCGCGCCTCCGCCGTTCAGGGTTGAGCCGGATGCGACCACTGAAGGGGTGATTGCGGAGGTTGAGTCCAACCTGGGCGGGCACGTCGGCCGCACGGATTCCTTCGGCTGGGCCGTGACGCGTGAAGATGCGCTCAGGGCGCTGGATCATTTCCTGGCGCACCGTCTGCCCTGGTTCGGTGACTTCCAGGACGCCATGGCGGATGATGAACCGAACCTCTTCCACGCGCAGCTCTCACCCTACCTCAATATCGGGCTGCTTCTGCCCAGGGAAGTCTGCGAGGCGGCAGAGGCCGAGTACCACGCGGGCCGTGCGCCGCTGAATGCCGTCGAGGGCTTCATCCGCCAGATCCTGGGGTGGCGCGAGTTTGTGCGCGGGCTCTACTGGACGTTGATGCCCGGTTACGCGGCGGAGAACCGGCTCGGCAACACGCGCCCACTCCCCTGGTTCTACTGGACGGGTGATACCCGGATGCGCTGCATGGCGAAGGCCATCGGCAATACCCTGGAGCACGCCTACGCCCACCACATCCAGCGCTTGATGGTCACGGGCAACTTCGCGCTGCTTGCCGGCGTTCACCCCGAGGCCATCTGCGACTGGTACCTGGGCGTCTACGTGGACGCCTTCGACTGGGTGGAGCGGCCCAACACCCAGGGCATGGTGATGCACGCGGACGGTGGCATTCTGGGCTCGAAGCCCTACGCGGCCAGCGGCAAGTATATTAACCGGATGTCCGATCACTGCCGCCATTGCGTCTACAACGTGAACGACACCACCGGGCCGGATGCCTGCCCCTTCAACAGCCTCTACTGGCATTTCATCCACCGCCACCGGGATCATTTCAAGGGCAATCCACGCATGGGCATGATCTACCGCAACTGGGACGGTCAGGGCGAGGAGAAACGCAGTGCGGTACTGGCGAAGGCGGACGAGGTCCTGCTCAATATCGATGCCCTGTAGTGGGCAGTCGCCTTCGTCCTTACTGAAACAGATCCATCTGCCCGTTATTGCCTGAGCCGGACTGGCGCTTTGAGGGGCTTGTGGACTGCCGGTTCCGGCCTCGTGTAGCCCGGCTGCCATGGCGCTCCAGAACCAGGTCCGTAAGTTCCCTGCGAACGTGCTGTTGCCGCCAGGCCTTGATGTGCGCCCGGGCCCGGCGGGCCGCTTCCTCGTGATCGATCAGCGGCGTTGGGTAGGCACCGGCGCCGAGACGGCTGCGTTGCGTGGACGACAGGCCCCAGGGGGTGTGGAGCCACTCGTTCGGGACGTCGGCCAGTTCCGGAACCCATGCACGGATGAAGCGGCCCTGCGGGTCCAGCTTGTGGGACTGGAGCACCGGGTTGTAGATGCGCAGGGCGTTGATGCCGGTCAGCCCCGACTGCATCTGCGCCTGGGGGTAGTGGATGCCGGGCTCGTAGTCCGTGAACAGGCGCGCCAGGTGCAGCGCCGGTTCCCGCCAGTGCTGGTGCAGGTGGTAGCTGGCCACCGCCATGAGCATGGCCCGCATCCGGAAGTTGATCCAGCCGCTGTGGTGCAGGGCCCGCATGCAGGCGTCCACCAGTGGCCAGCCGGTAGTACCCTCGCGCCAGCGTTCGAGCGCTTCCGGCCAGTCGCCGGGGTTGCGCAGTCCTTCCAGGTCCGGGTGGATGGTCTGGAACTCGATGGCCGGTTCGTCCTCCAGTTTCTGGATGAAGTGGCAGTGCCAGTGCAGGCGCGAGCGGAAAGCCTTGAGGCTGCGGCGATGGGCGCCAGCGATGTCCGGGGCAGCTGCAGCCGCCCGGCACTGCTGGACGATCCGCCGAAGGGAGACCGTGCCATGGGCGATGTGCGGGCTCAGGCGCGAGCTCGCCTCCCAGGCGGTAACGGGGCTGGAGATGCGCTTCTCATACCCTCGGCTTCGCTGCTCGAGGAAATCCGCCAGCAGGGTCTGGCCCTGGCTCATGCCGCCGCGCTGGCGACCGGGGCAGGGGCGCTGATCACGGCAGGCCGGTTCCGTCAGCGACTCAAGGGCGCGAGGATCGGCTGTTAATGCCGGGGTGAGGCGTGAAGGCGCTGGGTAAGCGGGCGCCTCCATGACCCGGCGCCAGGCGTGATCCCAGTGGTCGCGGTTATGCGGGCCCCGAACCACACCGAACTGGCGGTATTCCCGCCACTGAATGCCCTGTTGCCGGCACCAGCGGGCTACGGCGCGGTCGCGCTGGAAGGTCCAGTCGTTGCCGGTCTCCTCGTGGCTCACAAGCCGGGTGAACCCGGTTGCTTCCCGGAGTCTGTGCAGGACAGCCGTTACCTCGCCATGACGCACGATCAGCGGCGCGCCCAGATCGCGCAGTGTCGCATCCAGGTCGAGCAATGAGTCGTGCATGAAGGCCCACTGGCGTTCACTGGTGTCCGGCAGCTGCCAGTAGTCCGGCTCCACCACGTAGAGCGGGATCACGTCGTCGGCCGCGGCGTCATGCAGTGGCCCGTGGTCGTCCACCCGCAGGTCGCGTTTGAACCAGACAACCGTTGTCATCGCAGCACCTCCTGCGGATGCCGCCTATGGCGCCGGCAGCGTTCACTGCAGTAGATGACCTGATCCCAGCAGCGGGCCCACTTGCGGCGCCACTTGAAGGGGCGCCTGCAGACGGGGCAGGTTTTTTCGGGGAGTGGTTTGTGACCCATGTTCCAACATACGCCCGCTTGCCGGCGCTGGACTGCTCGCGGGGTGGGTCCATACCGGGGCTTCATTGCGTATCATAGGGGGAAACGCCACAAGTACCGGGTAACCGCTTAATGAATGAAACGAAGACCAATATCGCGCTGATCGGCATGCCGGGCTCGGGCAAGAGCACGGTGGGCGTGCTTCTGGCCAAGGCCAGCGGTCGGGACTTTGTGGATACGGACCTGCTGATCCAGAGCCGCGCGGGAGCCACGCTGCAGACTATCGTGGATGAGAACGGCTACGAGGCGCTGCGCGAGGTGGAGGAGCAGGTACTGTTGTCGCTGCAGCTCTCCAACCACGTGATCGCCACTGGTGGCAGCGTGGTCTACAGCGAGCCGGGCATGGCACACCTGAAGACCAGCAGTGTGGTGGTCTTTCTGGATGTCTCTCTGGAGACGGTGCGTGAGCGCATCGGGGACTACAGCCTGCGGGGGATTTCCAAGCGGCCGGATCAGACCATCGAGGACCTGTTCGAGGAACGCCTTGATCTGTATCGGCGTTACGCGGATATCGCCGTAAACTGCGATGGTTGTTCGATGGAGCAGGTGTGTGAGGCGGTGATGGCGGCGCTGCCGAGCGCCTAGCCCAGAAGCCGGCGTATCGGTGCCGGCAGGCCCGCTTCGAGGGCGCTCTCCCGGTGGAGCCACGAGCGGCTGCGGTCATCCTGGAGTGCCCGGGTACTGATGGCGGTGAGCCGCACCGGCCGGATCCAGAGGTGGTAGTGGCTGAAGGTGTGCCGGAAGGGTTCCTGTGTTTCGGGTTCGGAGGTTTCCAGCCCGAGCGCGGTCTCGCAGTGCTCGGGCAGCTCTTCCGGCTGCAGTGCGGGATCGGCTTCCGGAAAGCTCATCAGGCCACCCCATATGCCGCTCGGCGGGCGCTGCTCCAGCAAGATGCGGCCCTCGCCATCCTCGATGACCAGCATCCAGACGCTTTTCTCAGGCTTTTCCTTTTTCGGCTTGCTGCCCGGGTAGGCCTCCGGGTTGTTGCGCCCATAGGCCAGGCAGCCCTCGCGTACCGGGCAGGCAGCGCAGCCCGGGCGGCGCCGGGTGCAGACCATGGCGCCGAGATCCATGATGGCCTGGGTGTAGGCCTGGATGCGTTCATCTGGGGTATGCGCCTCGGCATGCTCCCAGAGTTCATTGGCAACCGCGGTGCGCCCGGGCCAGCCCTCCACTGCGTGATAACGGGCGAGTACCCGTTTGGCGTTGCCATCCAGGATGGCGGCACGTTGCCCATGGGCCTGGGCTACGATAGCGGCAGCGGTTGAGCGGCCGATGCCGGGAAGCGCCTGAATCAAGTCCTTTGATGCCGGGAACGCACCGCCGTGTTCTTCCACGACGGTGATCGCCGCCTTATGCAGGTTGCGCGCCCGGGCGTAGTAACCGAGGCCGGACCAGTAGCCCATGACCTCATCCGTGCTGGCGGCGGCCAGGGCCTCCACCGTCGGGAAGCGCTCCATGAAGCGCTCGAAGTAGGGAATGACGGTGGTGACCTGGGTCTGCTGCAGCATGATCTCCGAGACCCAGATCCGGTATGCGGATGGGTCCCGGTGCCAGGGCAGGTCCTTGCGCCCGTGCTGGTCGTACCACTGCAGCAGCTGTTCGGCGAACCAGTCCGTCATGATCAGTTGAACAGGTTCCGGATCCGGTCCCGGGTGTCCTCGTCCACGCGCTCCTTGATTTCCTCCTCGACGCGTTCACGAGCCTTCTCCTCGGCTTCTTCCTTCTTGCGGTCCACTTCCTGGCGGGCCATGGATTCGAGCACATCGCCAAAGCGGCTGCCGTCAAAACCGCAGAGTCCTGCCGGGTCATCCCCGAAGCCGCCCTTGCAACGCACAGGGATGATCACGTTCTGGATGCGTTCGTTTACGCGGCAGGCGTTGTCCCGGTGGACCTCGCCCACCACACGCAGGCCCACGCGGTAGTCGAGCATGGATTCGATCAGGTTCACCACGCCGTCGCCTTCAAGGCGCAGGCCGGCGAGATCGGCGGTCAGGTTCTCATTTTCCAGAACGCCGCTGTTGATGGTGAAGTTGCCGCTCATGTCGTTGAAGGGGGTGCTGTCCCCCCAGTCCTCGACGCTCAGGGATTCGCCGTGTACCCGGCTGATGCCCTGGCAGGCCATGCGCGTCATGTTGACGTTCTCGATCGCGCCTTCCTCGATCCGGAAGTCGGCCTTGCCGTTCGAGTTCTCAAGCAGGGCGTTGATGCTGTTACCCCGTGAGGTGCCGCTGGCGTTCAGGTTCATGCCGCCAGAAAGCAGGTCCATTTCCGCCAGGTCCACCAGCAGCGGCTGGGTCTGTACACCGGAGAGCTGTTTGTTGAATTGCCATTTCGGGTTGTCGGTGCGGGCATCCAGTGATGCCGTCATATTGAAGCCGCCGTCATAGAGCCTGGCACTGAGCTCATCCAGTGACAGGCGCCCCTCGCTGCCCGAGACCTTTGCAAGCAGTTCGGTGAGTGTGAGGTTGCTGGCCACCAGTTCGCCGAGGCCGATCCGGATGTCCAGGTTGAGCCCGCGCAGTGTTTTCAGGGGCAGCAGCTCGCCTTCACCGCTGGAGGCAGTGCCGCCGGTATCCTGTTCACTGGCGTCTTCTGACGCGTCCTCGCCGTCTTCCGGTTTCGGCGGCAGGTAGCGGTCGAGGTTGAAGCGGTTGCCCTGGAGGTCGACCAGGATCGCCTGGTTCTCCAGTCCGTACCCGAGCTGGCCCTTGAACTCGGTTTCATCCAGCTGGACGCGGGTCTCCTGGAGCCGGACCATGCCCTCGCGGGTGGCCAGGGTGGTCTCGAAAGCAGCCTTAGAGAGCACGCCCTCATCCCGTGTCTCAATGGCTGGTTGGCCAAGCTGCTCCAGGAGTGTGGCGGGTGAGAATTCGGCCACTTTCAGATCGCCACTGACATCCGGTTGGGCACTGAACCCCTGGATGTTCAGGTTGGAGGTCACCTCCAGATTCTCCAGGCTGGCCATAAGGCCGCTGACGCTGGCGGTTTCCGCGTCCAGGTCTGCGCTGGCCGAGCCGCTCAGTCCCGCACTCACGGTTTCCCCGTTGAAGGGAGTTCCGGTAAGGGTGAAGTCGCCGTCGAGTCCGCTCATCGAGAACTGTTTCAGGTTCTGTGAGGCATTGAGCTGCATTGCCAGGGTGCCGTCCACATCCAGTTCCGGCTCATTGAGCGAGACACTGAATCCCAGTTCCAGCGGGAAGTCCTGCCCCAGGGCAATGTCACTGGCCTCAAGGCTGGCATTGCTGAGCTGGAAGGACTGGCCGGACTGACGGTTCTCGAAGTTCACCTGCGCATTGCTGATCCGGACTTCCTGCACATTGAAGCTGATCAGCTCGCTGCCGGACTCATCGGTCAGGGTCTGTTCCGTTTCTGCAGGAGCGGCGGCTTCCTGCTTTTCCGCTTCCGGCATGATCCGTGTCCAGTTGCCGGTGCCGTCCTCAGCCATTGCGAGATTGGCGCGGAAACCGTCCAGCTGGAAGGTGTGGACCGCGGGCGTCATGGTGATCAGCGACCACAGGTCCACACTGGCCACCAGCTCATCCAGCGCCACGAATTCCTCGCCCTCCAGCGACGCCTGCACATCCGCCACGGAAAGCCCGAGGGGAATGAAGGACCACTGGATGTCGCCGTTGAGCCTGAGTTCCAGGTTGGTGTTGTCAGCGGCGGCCTGCTCGATGTGACTTTTATAGTCGTTCGGGTCGATGACCATCATGGCTGTACCCACGGCAGCGACAAGCAGGATGACCAGTGCGACAATGGCGATAAGTGCGATGCGGAGGGCTTTCATTCTGCGTTCCCTGACAGTGGCTTCAGTAGTTCAAGATAACGCATGGCTGGGGCTTGAGGAACCACTCCGTCCTCTTCTGTCTTGACCGGGCGCGGGGAATTGGAGAAGGTGCGCGCAGTTTAAACAAAGCTTCATGAACAACAACAGGAACGGAACCATGTCCATTACGGTAGCCATTGAGATCCAGCGCGAGTTCACGCTGGATGGCGATTACGATTCGGTGTTTGAACTGCTGGCCGATGTACCGCGTTCGGTGTCCTATTTCCCGAAGGTCCATGAACTGACGGATCTCGGCGACAATACCTACCGCTGGGAAATGGAAAAGGTCGGAGTGGACAAGTACAGCATCCAGACGGTCTATGCCTGCCGTTATGAGTCGGATCGTGACCGGGGCGTGATTGAGTGGACGCCGGTGCGTGGTGAGGGCAACGGCCTGGTGGGTGGCCGCTGGGATCTGCGTGATGCCGGCGACGGCCAGACCGCACTCGCCTTCCAGACCGAAGCCGAGCTGACGCTGCCGCTGCCCAGGGTCATGAAGATGGCCGTCTCACCGGTGGTCAAGCACGAGTTCAACGGCTTCGTGGACACCTACATCGACAACCTCAAGAGTGCGTTCCGCGACGCCTGAGGCACTGAAAGGCGGGGCGGTTTCGGGCTATAATGGCGGTTTTGGACGCCTGCGGATGAACGACATGGCTGATCGGATGGCGCGCGTGGAGCGTGATACCCTCGAAACACGGATCTCGGTGAGTCTGAACCTGGACGGCACCGGGCAGGCGGACTTCGACACCGGAGTGCCTTTTCTCGAGCACATGATGGAGCAGATCGCCCGGCACGGGCTGATCGATCTCAATGTCCAGGCAAGCGGGGATCTTGAGATCGACGATCACCACACAGTCGAGGACATTGGCATCACGCTGGGGCAGGCCCTGGCGAAAGCGGTGGGCGACAAGAAGGGCATCAACCGCTATGGCCATGCGTATGTCCCCCTGGATGAGGCTCTGTCGCGGGTGGTTCTGGACCTTTCCGGCCGCCCGGGGCTGACCATGGAGGTGCCTTTCACCCGTTCCCATGTGGGCCGCTTTGATGTGGATCTTTTCGAGGAGTTTTTCCGTGGCTTCGTGAACCACGCCATGGTGACGCTGCACATCGACAACCTGCGCGGTACCAACAGCCACCACCAGATCGAGACTGTGTTCAAGGCCTTCGGCCGTGCCCTGCGCATGGCGGTGGAGGAGGATGAGCGCGCGGCCGGTGCCATGCCCTCGACCAAGGGATCGCTCTGACCATGAAGGAAGTGGCGATCATCGACTATGGCATGGGCAACCTGCACTCGGTGGGCAAGGCCATCGAGCGGGTGGCGCCGGAAGTGCGGGTTTCGATCACGGACCAGTATGAACGGGTGCGCGCGGCCGACAGGGTCATACTGCCCGGCGTTGGCGCCATGCGCGACTGCATGGCCGAAATCCGCCGCCTGGGCGTGGACGAATGGGTGCGCGAGGCGGTGGAGCAGAAACCACTGCTGGGCATCTGTGTCGGCATGCAGGCGTTGATGGCCGCCAGCGAGGAGAACGAGGGGACCGAGGGGATTGGGATGCTGCCGGCCAGTGTCCGTTTCTTTGGCCATGATCTCCGCGAGGACGGGCAGCGCCTCAAAGTGCCGCATATGGGCTGGAACCAGGTGTTCCAGACGGCTGCGCCGGCACTGTGGCGTGACATTGCCGATGGCACCCGTTTCTACTTCGTGCACAGCTATTACGTGGAGGCCGAGGGCAACGCCAACCTGGCCGGTCGTTGCCATTACGGCGTCGACCTGGCCGCGGCGGTGGCGGCACCGAACCTGTTCGCGGTGCAGTTCCACCCGGAAAAGAGCCACGACGCCGGACTCCAGCTTCTTCGCAACTTCATTGATTGGGACGGTTCTCTCTGATGCTGATCATACCCGCCATCGACCTCAAGGACGGTGAATGCGTCCGCCTGCGCCAGGGGCGCATGGAGGACTCCACTGTCTTCTCCCGGGATCCGGTGGAAGTAGCCGGGCGCTGGGTGGAAGCCGGCGCTCGCCGCCTGCACCTGGTGGATCTCAATGGCGCCTTCGAGGGCAAGCCCGTCAACGACGGCATCATACGGGCGATTGCTCGTGCCTACCCGGATCTGCCGATCCAGATCGGTGGCGGCATCCGCTCGCGGGAGGTGGTCGAGGCCTATCTGGACGCGGGGGTGCAGTGGGTCATCATCGGCACCCAGGCCGTGCGCGATCCGGATTTCGTGACCGCCATGTGCCATGCGCACCCCGGCCACATCATCGTTGGGCTGGATGCGCGCGACGGCATGGTGGCCACCGAGGGCTGGGCCGAGACATCCAGCGTTGAGGCCACGACTTTGGCCCAGCGCTTCGCCAATGACGGCGTGGATGCGATCGTTTACACCGACATCGCCCGCGACGGCATGATGGAAGGCGTGAACGTGGACGCCACCCGCCGTCTTGCGGAATCCACCTCCATCCCTGTGATCGCCTCCGGCGGTGTTTCCAGCATGGTGGATGTGCGGGCGCTGGCCCAGGTGGCGGGTTCCGGCATTACCGGGGCCATAACCGGCCGGGCCATTTACGAGGGCACACTGGACCTTGCCGAGGCCCAGCGCTACTGCGATTCGGTGGCCTCGTCATGAGCCTGGCGCGCCGCATCATTCCCTGCCTGGACGTGGACAAGGGCCGCGTGGTCAAGGGCGTTAACTTCGTTGAGATCCGCGATGCCGGCGATCCGGTTGAGGTCGCGCGTCGCTATAACGATGCCGGCGCCGACGAGATCACCTTCCTGGACATCACCGCCAGTCATGAAAGTCGCGACACCACCTACGAGACGGTGGAGCGCATGGCCGGCGAGGTGTTCATCCCGCTGACCGTTGGCGGTGGCGTGCGCCACGTGGGCCATATCCGTAACCTGCTCAATGCGGGGGCGGACAAGGTCAGTATCAACACCGCGGCCGTGCACAATCCGGAATTCGTGCGCGAGGCCGCCGAGCGTTTCGGCTCCCAGTGCATCGTGGTGGCCATTGATGCCAAGCGCGTGAGCGGTGAGGGCGAGGAGCCACGCTACGAGATCTTCACCCATGGTGGCCGCAACGCCACGGGGCTGAATGCGGTTGAATGGGCCAAGCGGATGGCTGACTACGGTGCCGGTGAGATCCTTCTGACCAGCATGGACCGGGACGGTACGAAAAGCGGCTTTGATCTGGGTCTGACCCGCGCGATCAGTGATGCGGTGCCCGTGCCGGTGATCGCCTCAGGCGGGGTAGGAAACCTGCAGCATCTGGTGGACGGCGTGCTGGAAGGCGGTGCCGACGCCGTGCTCGCAGCCTCCATCTTCCACTTCGGTGAGTACACCATCGCCGAGGCCAAGGACTACATGCGCGATCACGGCATCGTTATGCGTTAGAGCGCCTCTGTAACCTGCAACTGGTTACTCCTGCTTCTGGACCAGTCGTGGGTCTGGAAGATCAGGGAACAGGGGGCGGTTATTATGGCGCATGGACCAGACCGTGCTGACCGTGGCAATGGCGTAGCCATGCCGGTCCAGCTCCGGAAGCACCGCCTCCAGGTAATCCAGCGTTTCCTCATACGGGTGGGCGATCCCGATGGCCGTGCCATCCTTCCGTGCTTTCCTGAGCAGCTGCCGGAACTGCCGGTGGATACTGGCCTGATCCCGCTTGTTGTCCAGGAAGACATCCCGGCTCATGACGGGCACATCCTTTGACAGTGCCGTGGTTTCCGCCACCGTCGCTGCCGTGGTGCGGCTGTCGATGAACAGCAGATCACGCCCCGCCAGCTCATCCATCACCCAGCCCATGGGCTCCTTAACCTCTGTGAGCAGGCTGCCCATATGGTTGTTGACGCCGGTAGCGCCAGGTACCGAGGCCAGAGCGCTGTGCAGCGTGCTCTGGACTTCCCGCTGGGACATGTCTGCCGCCAGCCCGCCCGGCCCAAGCCCAATGCGGGCCTTATTGGCCATGGGCGCATGGAGTATGACTTCCTTACCGTCATCGGCCGCTGCTCTAGCCTGTTCCCGGGTATAAGGGCGGTGTGGCAGGAAGGCCAGCGTCAGGGGCTGATCCATCGCCAGCAGGCGTGCCCCGGCCTCCTGATTGAGCCCGAGGTCATCAATGATGATGGCAATGGTCGGGGGCGGGCCCTGGCCGGACGCGCTGCCGGGGCCCAGGAGCACCAGTGCGCTGAGTGCAAGGCTGAGGGCGAAGCGCATGCGTGTGTCAGTCCGCCTCGCCATTGGCCCCCTCGGACTTCGTTCCGGCGGCTTTGTCCTTCTCCGGGGTGAGGATCCGCATGCCCTTGAGCAGGTTCAGTGCCGAGCGTAGCTGGTAGTCCTTGCGCTGTGCCTCTTCTTCGCTTTCATCGGTGCCGGTGTCATCCGACTTTTCCTCGGCCTTCTGGCCGTTCTCAAGGTGACCGGGCAGGTCCGCCTCGCTGAACCGGCGTGCGGATTCCACATCACGCAGTTCCGCCGGCCGTACCTCGATGTCCGGCTCGATGCCCTTGGCCTGGATGGAGCGACCATCCGGGGTATAGTAGCGCGCCGTGGTGAGCTTGATGCCGTGGCTGTCGCCCAGCGGCATGACCGTCTGGACCGAGCCCTTGCCGAAGGACTTGGTGCCCATGATAACCGCGCGGCGCTGGTCCTGGAGCGCGCCGGCAAGGATTTCCGAGGCCGATGCGGAGCCGGAATTGATCAGCGCCACAATGGGCACGTTCTCGGCGATGCCGCCGGGGCTGGCATCGAAGCTCAGCTGGCTGCTCTCAATGCGGCCCTTGGTGTAGACGATCCGGCCTTCATTGATCAGCGAGTCCGCCACGTCCACGGCTGCCTCAAGCACCCCGCCAGGGTTGTTCCGGAGGTCGAGCACCACGCCGTCCAGCTCGTTACCGTGCTTGTTCACCAGCTCCTCATAGGCGGTTCTGAACTCCTGGCCGGTGTTCTGCTGGAACTGGCTGATGCGGATGTAGCCGTAGCCGGGTTCGAGCATGCGTGAGCGAACACTGTCCACCTCGATGATGGCCCGCTCAATGGTCACCTCAATGGGGCTGCTTTCGCCGTCACGCCCGATCGTAAGGTCGATCGTGGTCCCGGGCTCGCCACGCATTTCCTTGACCGCTTCCTCCAGGCTCATGCCCTTCACCGGGGTGCCGTCGATCTCGATGATCAGGTCCCCTGCCTGGACGCCGGCCTCCTGTGCGGGCGTGCCGTCGATCGGTGAAATGACCCGGACAAAGCCATCCTCCATACCGACCTCGATGCCGAGCCCTCCGAATTCCCCGGAAGTGCTCTCCTCCAGCTGGGAGAAAGCCTCGGGCTCCAGATAGGCGGAGTGGGGATCAAGCCCAGAGAGCATGCCGTCAATGGCCTTGTTGAGGAGCTCCTTGTCACTGACCTCTTCAACATAGCCGCGCTTGATGCGCTCAAACACCTCTGTGAACTTGCGCAGTTCGTCCAGTGGCAGCTGTTTCTCAGGGTCTGCCAGCTGCACTTCCAGCTCGTTGGTCTGACCGTTCACTGGCGGCTGGTTATCAATGTTACGCGTGGGGTCATTGTCCTCCCCTTCCATGGGCTCGGCCGCGACGCCGGGGAGGGCGGTCAGCGTCAGCACCAGGCTGAGAGCGAGGGTGGTGACGGGGTTCCGGGAGCTGTGTCGCATGGGCGCTGCGTTCCTGTTCAGTGCTTTTCGAGCCAGGCTTCGGGATTTTCCGGCTGGCCGTTATGGCGTATCTCAAAGTAAAGACCGGATTGGGAACGCCCGCCACTGTTACCGGTGCGGGCGATGGTCTCGCCGGCCTGTACCCATTCGCCGGCCGAATGGCTCAGGGTATCGTTGTTTCCGTACAGGCTCATGAAGCCGTCGCCATGATCTATGATGATCATGAGCCCGAACCCGCGCAACCAGTTGGCAAAGACAACGCGCCCGTAGTGGACGGCTGTCACGGGCGTGCCCTTGTCCGCGCGGATGCGGACGCCATTGGCCTGCATGCCACTGTCACCGACGGCATCACCGAAGTGGTTGCTGACGGTTCCATCCAGTGGCCATGGCAGTCTAGCACGCAGTTCGGAAAATGGCCGGATGTCCTCGGGGGCTTCGATGCCAGAGATGGACGCTGCCATTTCCTCGATGAGCGCCTCAAGACGCTCCCGGTCCTCCCGCAGCGAAGCCAGCCGGCTTTCGCGTTCACTGATGCGCTGGCGCAGTTCCGCCAGGCGCTGCTCGCGCTCGTTGCGGCGCTGTTGCAGCTCATCGCGCTGCTCGCGGGCCTGTTCGCGCTTGGCGGCCAGCTGCTCGCGTGTTGCCTGCATCTCCTGCCGGTTGCGTTCAAGGGCTTCCATGGTATCCGCCAGTTCCGCCAACTGCTGACGGGTATGATTGCCCAGGCGCTGGTGCCATTCCAGCAGTCGGGCCGCCTGCCCGGGATCCTTCTGGGAGAGGAACAGCCGCAGGGCGGGCTGCTCCCCCTGGCGCCAGGCGGAGCGCACAACTTCTCTCAGTGTTTCCCGACCGCGCTCCGCCTCGGCTTCCAGCTTCCGGTTGCGCTGCTCCAGTCCGGCGAGCTCCTCATCCAGCCCGGTGATGTCTGAATTGATCCGGTTGAGGCGTTGCTGGCTGCGTGCCACGGCCTCCTCGGCCTCCCGCAGACGGGTCAGGGTGGCATCCTCGTTGGCGCGGGCATCCTCGAGCCAGTGGGAAACGGACTCAATGGCCTGCTTTACGTCATCCAGGCGCTCGCGGGCAGCCTGCTCATCCTCCTGTGCCGGAGCCGCGAGCGCCGTCCCGAGCAGCATCGCCAGAACGACGCGGCGCATGTCAGGCCCCGGGCTGGATCAGCGTCTGGCCGGTCATTTCCGCAGGCTGCTGCTGATCCATAAGGCTCAGCAGCGACGGGGCGATGTCGCAGAGCGCGCCCCCGTCGCGCAGGCTGAGCTTGCGGTCACCCACATACACCAGCGGCACCGGTACGGTGGTATGAGCGGTGTGCGGCTGGCCGGTTACCGGGTCGCGCATCTGTTCGCAGTTGCCGTGGTCGGCGGTGACCAGGGCCTGGCCACCATTGGCCTTCAGCGCTTCCAGAACCCGCCCGACGCTTTCGTCCACCGCCTCGACGGCTTTGCTGGCCGCTTCAATGCTGCCGGTGTGCCCGACCATGTCGCCGTTGGCGTAGTTGCAGATCACCAGGTCGTATTGGCCGCTGTTGATGGCTTCAACCAGGCGATCCGTGACTTCCGGAGCGCTCATCTCCGGCTGCATGTCGTACGTGGCCACTTTGGGGGAAGGAACCAGGATGCGGTCCTCGCCCGGGAAGGGCTCCTCGCGGCCGCCGTTGAAGAAAAAGGTGACGTGGGCGTATTTCTCCGTCTCCGCGATGCGCAGCTGCTTCAGTCCCTGATTGCTGGCGTATTCGCCCAGCATGTTGGGCAGGGATTCAGGCGGGTAGGCGCAGCTGGTGTCGAGATTGGCTTCATATTCCGTCAGCATCACGAAATCGGAAAGGCGCGGTTCACTGCGGCGGCTGAATCCGGTGAAATCCTGGTCCACGAAGGCGTGCGCCAGCTGGCGGGCGCGGTCGGCGCGGAAATTCATGAACAGCACGGCGTCGCCGTCATCGATGGTGACCGGGTTTTCGCCTTCCGCCGCAATCACGCTGGCCGACACGAACTCGTCGTCCTCGCCCCGTGCGTAGGCGGCTTCCAGTGCTTCCACGCCAGAGTCCGCGCGGTAATCGGCCTCGCCCAGGGTCAGCAGGTTGTAGGCCTTTTCGATGCGGTCCCAGTTGTTGTCCCGGTCCATGGCGAAGTAGCGGCCGACGACCGAGGCCACGTGGCCGACGCCCGCTTCGCGCAGCAGGCGGTCCGCCTTCTCCAGGGATTCGCGGGCGCTGCGCGGCGGTGTATCACGCCCGTCCAGAAAGGCATGGATATAGACGTAACGCGCGCCCTGTTCCATGGCCATGCGGCAGGCGGCGAACAGGTGCTCTTCGTGGCTGTGTACGCCGCCGGGCGACAGCAGGCCGATCACGTGAACGGCGCCGTCCGCCGCGATGGCGCTGCGGATGGCGCCGCCGAGCACCGGGTTTTCCGCCAGTGTGCCGTTCTCGATGTCACGGCTGATGCGGGTCAGGCTCTGGTAGACCACGCGGCCGGCGCCAAGGTTCATATGGCCGACCTCGGAGTTGCCCATCTGGCCTTCGGGAAGTCCCACGGCCAGGCCGCTGGTGTTGAGCAGCGTACGTGGGCATTCCGCCCAGAGCCGGTCCCAGACCGGGGTTTGGGCAAGGCTGACGGCGTTGTCGTCGGTGGGCTCACGCTGGCCCCAGCCGTCCATGATGATGAGCGCGGTTGTCTGAGGTCTGTCACTCATGGGTTCGGGTTCCGGGTTGCCTCGAAAGGGCCTGATTCTAACCTGATTCCGGGTGCCCCGGCCATTGGCGCACCTGTCGTCGCTGCCGGGCCCTGTGTATAATCGCGGCTGAACGAACAGGGCCATGTGGCCCGGAAACAGGTGTGGCGCAGAATGATCCAACAGCTATTTGAGTTTGTCATCAATCACTGGATGCTGGTCAGTGCCTTCTTTGTGCTGCTGCTGGCGCTTTTCTGGGTGGAGAGCAGCCGTGCCGGGCGCAAGGTGGGGCCACAGGAAGCGGTTCTCATGCTCAACCGGGATGAGGCCGTGGTGGTGGATGTGCGGGAAAAGAAAGAATTTTCCGAGGGCCATATCCGTGGCGCCGAGCACATTCCCATGGCGAAGCTTAAGGAAAGTGGGAACCAGCTCCGGAAACACCAGGACAAACTGATTATCCTCGTGGATAAGGCGGGCCAGCATTCGGGTATGGCCGTGAAGGAGGTCCCCAACCCTGAGGAGCTCCAGCTGGCACGGCTGACCGGTGGCATGATGGAGTGGCGCAACGCCAATCTGCCGGTCACCAACAAGTAAGAATGCGCCGGTGACGCGGCGGGTCGGGGTTGCCGGCCCGTGCAGTAACAATAGACAGGAATAACGCAATGGCCGAGAACAATGACACACAGGCTGGCGCCGCGGGCGGCCAGCAGGGCGACGAGAACCAGCCGCAGTTCGCGCTCCAGCGCGTCTACATCAAGGACAGCTCCTTCGAGGCGCCCAACACGCCGACCATTTTCCAGGAGCAGTGGAAGCCCGAGGTCACCATGGACCTCAACACCAGCCATACTGACCTGGGAGAAGGCCAGTACGAGGTGGTGCTTCAGCTGACGCTGACAGCGAAGATCGGTGATAAGACCGCCTACATCGTGGAAGTACAGCAGGCAGGCATCTTCGTGGTGCGCAATTTTGATGACAGCCGCCAGGGCCAGATGCTGGGCGCCTACTGCCCCAACGTGCTCTTTCCCTATGCCCGCGAATCCGTGGATACGCTGGTGACCAAGGGCAGCTTCCCGCCCCTGATGCTGGCGCCGGTCAACTTCGACGCCATCTATCAGCAGGCGCTGGAGCGCCGCCGCCAGGAACAGGCCGGCGAGGCGGAGCAGCAGAACCACTGATCACCGCTCAGCGGCAGAGCCCGTCCTCCAGCCCACGGCGGCAGTAGTGGCGGGCTTCCACCCTTTCGACCTCCCAGCATCCGGCGGTTTCCGTCAGCCGGAGGCGGTGGTCGACCCCCGCCACGGCATCATCCCGGAATCCCCAGCGCTGCAGAAGACCGGTCACGCTGCCATCCGCCTCCTGGCGGGTGCGCATATCAATCGTCAGCCGCTCACTGCGATCCGGCCCGATAAGGTCACGGGAGTGCGCCCAGCTTTCCACCGCAGCCTGGGCATCCTTGCAGGCGTTAAGGGGTTCCTGCGGCGTAAGCTCAGGGATGTGGCGCCAGTTCGAGAGGCCTGGCTCATAACCATGTTCGCCAGCCTGTTCGCGATAGTTGGCCCACTCCGGCTGTTCATAGAACTCACTGCCGCCGCCCGGGAAAGCTGCTTCATCGGAGCAGCCACTGAGGGCAATGAGGGCGAATGCGAGTGCGGGAAGCCGGGGCATGGAAGGGGTTCTATTACCATTGGGTGATGTCATGAATCGCATCATGCCCGAATGTGACTCAGTCCGCAAAACGCTCATCCGCGCTTTTCAGGCGGATCCGCCCATACCAGGCGCGGGTGGTGCCTCCGTGGTTATCACAATCGGTCATGATGGCCAGGGCGGTCAGATGCTCCGGTACCTCTCCGTGGTGGCGCCGGAAGTCGGCCCGCAGGTCCCGGGTGACGGTCTGCCATTGGGCACCGTCTTCCGGCGGGCCTGAAGCCACCGCCACCATCCGTGCCCGGGACTGGAAGGGGTTCTGCCAGCTGCTGCCGGCCGGTTCCCTGCTGGCCCAGACGTAATTGAGAGCCCGTGTCTTCCAGCGCAGCCAGGTGGGCTCGTGCACGGCGTAGATGCGGGCGGGGAAGTCGTCGCCTTCGCGGGTCCGCTCGTCGATAGCGTTGTAGACGGAGTCCACCCGCCAGCGCCACTCAATGATGGGCGTCTCGCTGAGGTCAATGGGTTCCTCCAGGTACAGCCCCGATGCGGAGTCGCCGCTGCAGGTAGCGCGTACGGCCCTGCGGCCATCAACGGTGACCAGTTCGTAGTCCGTTTCGCCGGTGAAGCTGTGGTGTTCCCACCCGGCGATGGCTTCGGGCGGGAAGACGCGTTCGGCCAGGCCGGGGCTGCTCAGGGCGCACATGCCCATGAAGACCAGTGCCCGACCCAGCGCTGAGTTGTCAGAACAACGGAGCATGCCGTACCAGTGGTCCTCTGTTGCCTATGGGGTTGAGTGAACCTGCTTTGTCCGGGTCCACCCAGTGCACCTGGTTGGTCAGGTCCCGGTCGGCGCCGACCCTCAGTTCGGTCTCGCCGGCAAGGCTTTCGTCGGAACCGGCGTCGACTGACGTCAGGAGTCGTTGCCGCCCGAAGCCGGGCCCCATAAAGACTCCCTTGGCGCCGGAATTCCAGTTGTTGAGAGCGCCCAGGTCAATGCTCGGAAGGATCGGGTTCCCCTGCTCCATGGCGACCGGCGAGCCGGGCTCGGCAAGGGCGCGGAGACTTTCCATGCCGCTGCTGCCACCCCGGTAAAACAGTTTGCTGATGGAGGCTGATGCCAGGGCCTGGGGCTGAACCTCTTCTGAAACCGCCTCTGTCGGGTCAATGGAAGAACCGATCCACTGGGCGTCCGCGATGATGAATGCATTCAGGTCGCCGCTGATCGAGGGGTTATAGCCGATGGCGAAAGAATCCGTGAGTTGACCATTGGGCTCCGCGCCCCTTGCGGCAGTGAAGTAGAACCAGCCCTCGGCGGTGCCCCTGACCCGTGTTTCCACGTACGGGGCCCGCACCAGTGTCCTTGCGCCGGTCCCTGACACGCCCACAACCCGGATTTCCCGCTGGGGGCTGTCGTTGCGCTGGCTCAGGAGGCCCCATATCACATGGGTATCCGAGCGGCTCACAAAGTAGGGGCGGCCGGGGCCATCCACTGAATCAATGATCCGGTAACCGTCGGCATCCGCTCTGACCAGGGCGTTACCGATTCCGAAAAAGACCGCATCGGCGGCCGGTGCAACCCAGTCCGCGAGCGGAATCCGGGGCAGTGTTGCGAGTTCGGGGCCGCCGCTGTTTTCTAGGTTGCTGATGCTGTTGGCGGCGCGGTCGTAGTACGCCAGCTGGTAGTCCCGGTCGGCATCGCTGGTGTCAGACCCCGTGTACGCGACGATGGCCGCCCCGGTTCCGATGCGTCCTATCAGGTGGAGTTCAGTAAAGGGAGTGACTGCCTTGTCCGTATTGATACTGTCACCGGGGGACGAGAGGTCCGAGACGTCATATCTTGCAGGGGTGTCGTCACTTTCCAGGGTGAGCCACTGTGGCTCATGATCAGAGCTTTTGTTGAGCCCGGCAACCACGGTTACCCCGGAAGGGAATGATTGCGGGGGTGTGCTGGCGGTGTCATCGAGCTGCACCTGCTTCCAATCCGTCACGCTGAAGCGGTCAGGGCAGTCGCCGCCGTTTCTCTGCGTGTGGTAGGCAACACTGGTGTTATCAATGGCTTCCAGATCATAGGCCCATCCGCCAAGGCAGGTCCCCGCAGCGTTCGCCTGGCTGGAGATTTGCTGTATGTTTGCGGAGCCGGTGGGAGCCCGTGTAAAACCGTTTTCGTTCCGGTAGAAAATGGCGCGGGGTGCCATTCGCGCGCCACTGTCCACAAGCGCCGGCACCGTCTGCAACGGGAGTTCCGCAAGCAGGCTGGTGTCGATCTCGTCGGAGCCGTTGTTGTCCTTTGGGATAGCAAACAACCCCCGCTCCTGAGTGCTCTCGCCCTGGATCCAGAACCGTGACTCGGAGTAATACCCTGGCGTTGCTGGGGGCTGGTCATCCTCTTCCTGGATCGGCGTCTCCGGAATCGGGCTGCTATCAGGCAGGGTGACCTGATCGCCGATGCCGGAACCACCACTGCTGCCCCCGGAGCAGCCCGTGAGGATGAAGGACAGAAGACAGAGCGAAAGTACTCCCGGTACCAGGCGTCGTGATGGCATCGTCTGCCCTCCTGAATTGTGCGACTCCGTTCACATTGAGTATACGCCTGAAATTTCAGATATGACCACCGAGCCAGGCCCAGGCAATGCCGAGGTACTCGTGGATCGCGCGTTCGCTCATCTCCAGGGCACCTGCCGAGGGTAACCAGAAAGCGGGATCGGACTTGAGGGCGGTGCCTGCCGCGCGCCGGGCGGTGGGTGCGGGGATGGGGTTCAGGCCCACCTTACGGTTGAGCATCATGGCCCGGGGCATGTGCGAGGCTGAAGTGACCAGCAGGAACGGGGCCTCTCCGACCGCCTCGCGCATGAACTCAGCCTCCTGGCGGGTGTTCAGAGGGTTGGGGTGGATGCGCAGGCGGTCCGGGTCCGCGCCCATCGCGATGGCTGCCCGACTCATGACCGTAGCGCTGGGAGCGTCCCCGAAGACACTGCCACCGGACAGGATCAGGGTGCTTTCCGGCAGGGCATTCTGCAGGCGCAGCCCTTCCGCCAGACGGAGGCTGGCGACACCACTGAGGCGGGTCGTGGGGGGTGCATCCGCATCCTCCGAGGCGCTGGAGCCCAGCACCAGAATCCAGCGGACATTGCTGAAAGCCTGCGGCTGGGTGATGGGCTCGTAGCGGGATTCCAGCGGCAGGATCAGCCAGCGGGCCAGGGGTTCGACGGAGAACACCAGGAACAGTATGCCGGCCATGCAGGCCGCGGTGACGGCCAGCCGGGTCCGTTTGAGGAGTCGCAGGCCCCACGCCACCAGCAGGATGAGACCGACCAGGGGCAGGGGGCTGAGCAGGGCGGCGATGATTTTGGTCAGCAGCATGCAGGAAGGGTACCCGATACGGTCGTGGGCGGGAAATATTTGACAGTGGGTGCGGGCAGATCAGAATTGGGGGCATGTCGCAACGCCCGGAACGCCTGACCAGCCTCGATGTACTGCGTGGATTCGCCATACTGGGCATCCTCGTGATCAACGTCCGGGCCTTTGCTGAAGTATCGACCGCCCAGCTCAACCCCGGGGTCATGGGCAGCTTTGAGGGGGCGGAGTTCTGGGTCTGGTTCGTTTCCCACCTGCTGTTCGAGTACAGCTTCATGCCGCTGCTGGCCGCGCTGTTTGGCGCGGGGGTGGTGATCCAGGGGGAGCGGCTCGCCGCTGAAGGGTTTCAGGTGGACCGAATTCTGCGGCGGCGCATGGGGGCGCTGGCACTCATTGGGCTGGGGCACCTGGTCCTCATCTGGTACGGCGACATTCTGCTGCTTTACGCCGTGGTGGGGCTGGTTGCGGCGCGTTTCCGGAACCTGCCGCCGGCACGGCTTCTGGGCTGGGCGTTGGTGTTCTATCTGGTGCCTTTCGGCTTTGCCCTGCTGATGACCGGCATCCTCAACTGGATGCCTGCCGAAGAGTATGAGGCCTTCAGGCAGCAGTTCTGGAGTGCGGATTCCGCACTGGTCGAGCAGGAGATCGAGGCCTACCGGGGCGGCTGGCCAGCCCAGTTCGAGCATCGGCTCATGGTACTGTTCGAGAGCTGGCCGAGCATGCTGCTGACCGAATCGGGCTGGCGTGTGCTGGCGCTCATGCTGGTGGGGATGGCGCTTTACCGGGGTGGTTTCTTTTCCGGTCACTGGCCGGAGTCGCCCTACCGGCGGCTGGGGCTGCTTGGGTTCGGCATCGGCATTCCACTGTGCCAGTGGGGGGTACTCTACAACATGACCCATGAGTGGGGCATGGCGGAATCGCTCTATGCCGGCCGTCAGTTCAATATCTGGGGCGGTCCCCTGGTGGCGCTGGGTTGGGCCTCCGCAGTGATGCTGGCGCTCCAGCGGGGCCTGTTCAGGGGGCTTCTGGAACGCCTGAGGGCACTCGGCAGGCTGGCGCTCAGTGCCTATCTGCTCTGCTCGGTCCTGGGCACAGCGTTTTTCTACACGGGCGGACGCTTTGAGGCCACGCCGCGTCTGGTCCAGTTGCAGTTCATCCTTGCGGTCTGGCTGATGCTGCTGGTGATCGCGCCATTGTGGCTGCGGCGCTGGCGTGCCGGGCCCGCTGAATGGCTGTGGCGGCGCTTTGCCTACCGCGAGGATCGGGGGTAACCGGCGTTACCCGTGGAAGCTCCAGATCTGTGGAATCAGGGTGATGACAGTGGTGGCTACCAGCAGACTCAGCGGAATGCCCATGCGCATGTAGTCCGTAAAGCGGTAGCGGCCCGGCCCGTAGACCATTAGGTTGGTCTGGTAACCCAGCGGCGTGATGAAGCTGGCGCTGGCGGCGAACATCACCGCGATGGCGAAGGGCAGGAAGTTGACCCCGAGCTGCTCGGAGATCGCCAGGGCGATGGGGAACATGAGCACAGCGGCGGCATTGTTGGTGATGACCTCGGTGAACAGGGCGGTCAGCAGGTAGATGATGGCCAGGGCCATCCAGGGGGACATCTCACTGTTGCCCAGAAGGCTGCCCGCCACCCACTGGGCCGCACCGGTCTGGTCCATGGCGTTGCCCAGGGCGAAGGATGAGGCGATGATCACCAGTACCGGCAGGTCCAGGCTGCGCCGCGCTCGCGAGGCACTGGTGCAGCCGAACAGGATCATGGCGCCGCCGGCCAGGAAAGCGGCCTCCATGATGCTGAGCAGGCCACTGGCACTGAGGGCCACCATGCCCGCAAGGATCCCCAGGGCGGCGGGGGCACGGCTGAAGTCTGGTGGCGTGGAGTCATTGAGAGCGCTCACCAGCAGGAAGTCGCGCCGGAAGCGGTACTGCTCCACGAATTCATGGCTGGCTTCGAGCAGCAGGGTGTCGCCCATGCGCAGGCGGATGTCGCCCAGCTTCCCGGAGACCCGCTTGCCCTCGCGCGAGACCGAGAGGATGGCGGCATTGAAGCGCGAGCGGAAACGGCTTTCGCGCACAGTCTGGCCCAGCCCGGCAAATTCCTGGCCGAGGACGACTTCCACCAGGCAGCGCTGATGGTTCGCCAGCTCCAGTTTCTGGACATTGGCGTTTGCCGGTATCAGCCCCTGTATGCGGCGCAGTTCGCTGGCGCACTCCGGGGCTCCCACGAAATAGAGCCGGTCCCCGCCCTGCAGATCCCGGTCCGGCTCCACCGGTGAGATCAGGTGGCCGTCGCGTTCGATCTCTGTGAGATAGCCGTAGTTCAGCGCGCGCAGGCCAGCCTCGGCTACCGTCCTGCCTGCCAGGGGGCCCTTTTCGTCCACTTCCACTTCCACGCCGTATTCGCGCACGGCGTCCAGGTCCTCGGTGACGCCGCCGCGGTCCGGCAGCATGTGGTTGGCGAAGAGGACCAGAAAGGTACCGCCGATCAGCAGCAGGGGCAGCCCTACCCAGGCGAGTTCAAACAGGCCCAGCTGGATGTCGAGGCGGGACTGGAGAAGGCCGTCCACCACCAGGTTGGTGCTGGTGCCGATCAGCGTGCAGGTGCCGCCCAGAATGGCGGCGTAGCTCAACGGCAGCAGCAGCCGGGAGGCGGGAATGCCCAGCCGTTGGGCCCAGTCCTGCACCGCAGGGATGAACATGGCCACCACAGCGGTGTTGTTCATAAAGGCACTCATCAGGCCGGTTGGCGCCACCAGCCGCGCCTGGGCCCGCCATGTGCCTTTCGGGTGGCCGAGCAGGTGGCGGGCCAGCCACTGGATGGCGCCCGTTTCCTTGAGCCCGGCAGCGACCACGTAGAGGGTGGCAATGGTGATCACGCCCGGGTTGGAGAAGCCGGCCAGCGCTTCTGCCGGGGACAGGATGCCCAGGATCAGCATGACGGCCATCGCCGTCATCAGCACCAGGTCCGCGGAGAGCCGGGTGAAGATCAGGGTCCCCAGAACCGTGACCAGGGTGGCCAGGGTGAACGCCGCTTCCCAGTCCATGGCCGTCAGGCGTCACCCCCGGGTTTGAGCAGGTCGCGCTCCTTCAGGTAGCAGAGCAGATTCTCCACGCAGGCGTCGACGCTCAGGTTGGAGGTGTCCAGCGTGATCTCCGGATGCGCCGGCGCTTCATAGGGGGAGTCGATCCCGGTGAAGTCATGGATCTCGCCACTGCGTGCCTTGCGATAAAGGCCCTTGGGGTCACGTTCTTCGCAGGTGGCCAGCGGGGTATCCATGAAGACCTCGATGAACTCACCCGCCGGGAACATGTTGCGCACCAGCCGCCGGTCGCTGGCGAAGGGCGAGATGAACGCGCTGAGCACGATAAGCCCGGCATCCGCGAACAGTTTGCTGACCTCACCGATGCGGCGGATGTTCTCCACCCGGTCCTCATTGGAGAAACCCAGATCCCGGTTCAGGCCATGGCGGACGTTGTCACCGTCCAGCAGGAAGGTGTGGTAGCCCTCATGGTAGAGCGCTACGTCCAGCGCGTTGGCGATGGTGGACTTGCCGGAACCGGAAAGGCCGGTGAACCACAGCAGGCAGGGGTGCTGGTGCTTGATGCTGGCGCGCTCGGTGCGCGAGATCTTGTGGTCGTGCCAGACAATGTGGTCGCTCACGTTGGATCCTTCCTCAAAAGCTGCCGGAAATCGAAAAGTGTTTATTGTCATCCAGCCTCCATGACCGGTGCAATGCCGCATCAGGGTCGAATCGGCCCGCCATCTGGTAGACTGGCTTCCAAAACAGGCAAACAGGAGCATACAACCATGCGTGATGTTGTCATCGCCGCTGCCCGGCGTACCGCCGTGGGCACTTTCGGGGGCGGCCTCGCCGGCCAGAGCGCGGCCCAGCTCGGCGCCACCGTTATCCGCCAGCTGCTGAGTGAGACCGGTATTTCATCGGAGCAGGTGGATGAGGTGATCCTTGGCCAGGTGCTGACCGCCGGTGTCGGCCAGAACCCGGCGCGCCAGGCGGCGATTGGGGGTGGCCTCACCGAGGCCGTGCCGGCCATGACCATCAACAAGGTCTGTGGTTCCGGCCTCAAGTCCCTGCACCTGGCGACCCAGGCGATCCGCTGCGGCGACGCCGACCTGATCATTGCCGGCGGCCAGGAGAGCATGAGCCAGGCACCGCACGTGCTGCCCAACAGCCGTAATGGCCAGAAGATGGGCCACTGGCAGCTGATCGACTCCATGATCCAGGACGGGCTCTGGGATGCCTTCAACGACTACCACATGGGCGTGACCGCCGAGAACATTGCCCGCGAGTACAGTATTACCCGCCAGGCGCAGGACGAGTTCGCCGCCGCCTCCCAGCAGAAGGCGGAGGCTGCCATCAACGCCGGGCGCTTCAGTGATGAGATCGTCCCCGTGAGCATTCCCCAGCGCAAGGGCGATCCCAAGGTGGTGGACACCGACGAGAACCCGCGCCCGGGCGTGACCGCCGAGGGGCTGTCCGGACTCAAGCCGGCCTTCCAGAAGGACGGCGGCGTTACCCCGGGCAATGCCTCGGCGTTGAACGATGGGGCTGCCGCTGTGGTGGTCTGTTCCGCTGAAAAGGCTCAGGAACTGGGCCTGGAGCCACTGGCCACCATCCGTGGTTACGCCAACGCCGGCGTGGCGCCGGAGGTCATGGGGACCGGGCCCATCCCGGCGACCCGCCGCGCGCTGGACAGCGCGGGCTGGGGCATCGACCAGCTGGAACTGGTGGAGGCCAATGAGGCGTTCGCCGCCCAGGCCATTGCCGTGAACCGGGATCTTGGCTGGGATACAGACAGGGTGAACGTCAACGGCGGCGCCATTGCGCTGGGCCACCCGATCGGAGCCTCCGGCTGCCGGATTCTGGTGACCCTGCTGCACGAGATGCGCCGGCGTGAGGCCCAGCGTGGCCTGGCGACACTGTGCATCGGTGGCGGCATGGGCGTGGCACTGGCCGTTGAGCGCTGAATGCTCAATATTGCGCTCTATGAGCCGGAGATACCGCCCAATACGGGCAACATCATGCGGCTGGCGGCCAGTACCGGCTGCCGTCTCCACCTGATCCAGCCGCTGGGCTTCCAGCTGGATGATCGGCGCATGAAGCGGGCTGGGCTCGATTACCGGGAGTACGCCAGTGTGTCCGTGCACGAGGACTACAGGGCTTTCCTTGAGGCAGAGCCCATCCGGTCGGGCCGGCTTTTCGGGATCTCCACGAAAGGCACCAATGGTCACCATCAGGCAGCCTACCAGCCTGGGGATACCCTGATGTTCGGTCCAGAGACGCGCGGTCTGCCGGAGGACGTTCTGGCCGGGCTGCCTAAGGGGCAGGTGCTGCGCCTGCCGATGGTGCCGGAACGGCGCAGCCTGAACCTCTCCAACGCGGCGGCCGTAGTGGTCTATGAAGCCTGGCGTCAGCTCGGCTTTGAGGGGGGTGCCTGATGGATGTCTACGAGGTGGGCGGCGCGGTGCGCGACTGGCTTCTGGGCCAGCCGGTGAAGGACCGGGACTGGGTGGTGGTCGGCGCCACGCCCGAGCAGATGCTGGCGGCTGGTTACAAGCAGGTGGGGGCGGACTTTCCCGTCTTCCTCCATCCCGAGACCCGGGAGGAATACGCGCTGGCCCGCACCGAGCGCAAAAGCGGCCACGGCTACCATGGCTTCGAGGTGCACAGTGCCCCGGATGTCACGCTTGAGGAAGACCTGAAGCGCCGGGATCTGACGGTCAACGCCATGGCCCGTGATGCGGAGGGGCATCTGGTGGATCCCTTCGGGGGTGAACAGGATCTTGCCGACCGGGTGCTGCGCCATGTCTCTCCGGCCTTTGCCGAGGACCCGCTGCGCATCCTGCGTACTGCCCGGTTCGCGGCGCGTCTCGCCCCCATGGGGTTCGAGGTGGCGGAGGAGACCATGACCCTGATGCGCTCCATGGTGGTCGAAGGTGAGGTCGACCACCTGGTCCCGGAACGGGTCTGGCAGGAAACACGGCGGGCTCTTCACGAAGCGCGCCCCCGGGTCTTCTTTGAGGTCCTGGAAGCCTGCGGCGCCCTGGCTGTGGTGATGCCGGAGATTGCGTCGCCGCTCGAGGTGCGCGAAGGGGGGCTGTCAGCTCTGGCGCGGGCGGTGGCTATCAGTGATGCCACCGAAGTACGTTTCGGCGCCCTTAGCTCGAAACTCGAGGCGGATACCGCCGATGCCTTCAGTGAACGGCTGCGGGTTCCCAACAGCTGCCGGGATATTGCCGTGAGTTCGGCGGCACTGCCGCGCTGGCCGAGACCGCTGAGTGCGGACTGGGTGGAGAAACTCATCGAAAAGGCGGATGCCTGGCGGCGCCCGGAGCGCTTCGAGCAGCTGCTGATGGTGATGGAAGCCTGTGGGCTGGATGCTCAGGCGGCGGCCCGGGTGCGTGAAGCCCGCTCCCGGGCCGCGGGCGTGGAGCCCCGCGCCCTGATGAAAGAGGGTTACCAGGGGAAGGCGCTGGGCGAGGCTATTGCGGCCCGCCGGCGACAGGCGATTGAACAGGTGGTCGAGGGAGAAGCGGACGATGCATGAGCACGGTGGCGTGGCTCTGGTGACCGGGGCGGCAAGACGGCTGGGCGCGGGCACCGCAAGGGCCCTGCATGCGAGGGGATACCGGGTGGTGGTGCATTACCGCAGCCGGAACCGTGATGCGGAAACGCTGGTGGCCGAGCTGAATGCTGCGCGTGCCGGCTCGGCCGTGGCATTGCAGGCGGATCTGCGGGACCCGGAGGCGGTCCAGACGCTGGCCCGTGAGACACGGGAATACTGGTCCCGGCTGGATGTGCTGGTGAATAATGCGTCCGAGTTTTTCCCCACGCCCGTGGGAGAGCTGAGCATGGAGCAGTGGGGCCGCCTGGTCGACACCAACCTGCGCGCCCCTGTGCTGCTGGTTGAGGCGCTCGCTGGGGAGCTGAAGCTGCAGCGTGGCTGCATCATCAACCTGATTGACGTCCATGCCGAGCGCCCGCTGGCGGATCATCCGGTTTACTGCGCCACGAAAGCCGCCCTGGCGTCGCTGACGCGCTCCTGGGCCAGGGATATGGCGCCGCAGGTGCGGGCCAACGGGGTGGCACCGGGGGCAATCCTGTGGCCGGAAGGCGAGGGCGGTGGCGCCATGCCGGAGGAGGAGCAGCAGGCGATCCTGCATCAGGTGCCGCTGCACCGCACCGGCGAGGTGGATGATATTGCCGGTGCCGTGGCCTGGCTGGCCTGCGATGCGCCCTATGTGACCGGGCAGGTGCTGAATGTGGATGGCGGGCGCAGCGTGACCGGCTAGATAACAGCGGTGTCTAGCCGGGGCGGACCTGATCCAGGTTCATGGACACCCGGTGCTGTTTCTGCAGGAAATCGATCAGCACCATCGCCCGGGTTTCCCCGTCGTATTCCTGGAAGACGGCGTTCAGGCCCCGGAAGGGCCCTTCCAGAATCTCGAGCTTGTCCCCTTTGTGGATGCCCCCGGCCTCGGCTGCGGATTCCAGACCCTCCCGGATCCCCTGGATGACCTCATCGGCAATGGGTGCCGGCCGGTTACCGAAGCTCACAACCCGCACCACGCCGCGGGTGGAGCGGAGCTTGTGCCAGACCGGATCGGTCAGCTCCAGGTTGATGAACAGGTACCCCCGGAACAGGGGCTCCCGCCGCATCCGGCGCTTACCCTGCTGGATGGTTTCCACGTCAATCTCTGGGAAGAAACACTCGATCCCCTGGTTCTCCAGGTTCGCCAGCGCGCGAGCCGCCTGGGCCGGTTTATGCTGTAGGGCGTACCATGCCATGCGCAGAAATCCTTTCCTTTACCACTGTGGGGCCATTCTAGTGCGCAATACCCGGCGAGGTTAAGCAGGACGTTGATAAAAGTCCTTTTACAGGTGCTGGGATGGGCTTATGGTGGTTCGTATCCACCGCAAGGGTGCGGTATACGGATAAAAGGAGGTGACCATCATGAGTGTTCTTCTGTTGCTGCTCGCAGGGCTGGTTCTGCTCTATCTCGGGGCGAACTGGTGGCTCGGTACCGCTGGGCTTGTTATTGCTACGGGCATCGGGTTCTGGCTGGACAGCTGGCACTGGCTGAGCGTGTTCATCGGAACTGTGCTGCTTCTGGGCACACTGGTGGTCATCATCCCATCACCACTGCGGCGCAGCCTCATCAGCAGCCCGCTTCTGGGCATGATCCGGGGTATGCTGCCCACGCTATCCGATACAGAACAGCAGGCTCTCAATGCCGGCAGCGTGGACTGGGACGGCCAGCTGTTCTCCGGCCGGCCGGACTGGAACCACCTTCTGGATCTGCCTCACCCCAAGCTCACCGAAGAAGAACGGGCCTTCATCGACGGCCCGGTGGATGAGCTCTGCGCCATGCTGGACGACTGGTCCATCACCAATGAGCGTTACGACCTGCCGGAGGAGGCCTGGAAGTTCATCCGGGAAAAGGGCTTCTTCGGCCTGGTGATCGACAAGGAGCACGGTGGGCTCGGGTTCTCGAATACCGCGCACTCCGAGGTGGTCATGAAGATCGCCTCCCGGGGCGTCTCGGCCGCGGTTACCGTCATGGTCCCCAACTCCCTGGGCCCGGGTGAGCTGATCACCTATTACGGCACGGACGAGCAGAAGCAGTACTACCTGCCGCGCCTGGCAAAGGGCGACGAGGTGCCCTGCTTTGCCCTGACATCACCAGTGGCCGGTTCGGATGCCGGTGCCATTCCGGACCGGGGCGTGATCTGCCGGGGCTACTGGAACGGCCAGGAAGTGCTCGGCATGAAGGTCACCTGGAACAAGCGTTACATTACCCTGGCGCCGGTGGCCACGCTGATCGGTCTGGCGATCAAGGTCTATGATCCGGACCACCTGCTGGGCGAGGAACACGATCTGGGCGTGACCACGGTGATGGTGCCGGCGGACACGGAGGGCGTGAACCACGGAGCCCGCCATCTGCCCATGAATACCGTCTTCATGAACGGGCCGACCTGGGGCGAGGATGTGTTCATCCCGCTGGATCAGGTCATCGGCGGGCGCGGGATGATCGGCCAGGGCTGGCGCATGCTGCTGGAGTGCCTGTCCATCGGGCGTTCCATCTCACTGCCGGCACTGGGCACCAGCGGCGGCAAGATGGCCTGCCTGACCACCGGCTCCTACGCCTCCGTGCGCGCGCAGTTTGGCCGCTCCATCAGCGACTTCGAGGGGGTTCAGGAAGCGCTGGAGCCCATGGCCGGTTACACCTGGATGATGGACAGCGCCAGGGTTTTCACCTCCGGCATGCTGGATCGCGGCGTGAAGCCCTCCGTGCCGTCCGCGCTGCTCAAGTACCGCAACACGGACCTGATGCGCAAGGTCGTGACCAACGCCATGGATGTCGTGGCCGGGCGTGGCGTCATCAAGGGGCCGCGTAACTTCCTGGCCCGGATCTATCAGGCGATTCCCATTGCCATAACCGTAGAGGGTGCCAACATCCTGACCCGCAGCCTGATGGTCTTCGGCCAGGGCGCCATCCGTTGCCACCCCTATATCGTCCAGGAGATCGAGGCAGCCGGCATGGAGGATGCCGGCAAGGCGGTCCAGACGTTCGACGGCGTCTTCTTCGCCCACATCGCCCATACCAGCCGGAACGTGCTGCGTTCCCTGGTTCTGGGACTGACCGGTGGCCTGGTGCAGCCGACGCCCGGCCAAGGGGGGTTGCGGCGTTACTATCAACAGCTGTCGCGGTTCGCATCCGCTTTCTCGGTGCTGACCGACGTGGGCCTGCTGACCCTCGGTGGCAGCCTCAAGGGGCGCCAGCGGTTTACCGGGCGTATGACGGACGCTCTGGTCGGGCTCTATTACGCTTCCGCCTCCATCAAGCAGTGGCATGAGGAAGGCTATAACGAGGAGATGCGTGATGTGGTTGAGTGGAGCCTGCAGCGCTCGCTCTACGATATCCAGACAGCACTCTATGCAGCCGTGACCAACTTCCCGGTCAAACCCCTGCGCTGGCCGCTGAAGGTGCTGGTGTTCCCGCTGGGTGTGCGCCTGCGCCAGCCGGACGATGAGCTGGGCCAGCGTGTGGCGCTGAGCATCGTGAAGGAAGGGGGCGCCAAGGAGCGGATTCCGCGTGGCGTCTATCACACCGAGAACCCGGAAGACCCGGTCGGTCGCATCCTGCATGCCCTGCGCCTGGCCCGTGAAACCGAGCCGGCCCGCAAGCGCATCAACGATGCCATCCGCAAGTCGGACCCGGACGAACTCCAGGACATTGAAATGCTGCTCGGTCACCAGCGAGAGGAACTGCTTGACTGGGCCCAGGAGCGGGATCTGCTGGACGACTCCGAGCGCCAGAAGGTCTCCGAGGCCATGGCCGCGATGTACGACACGATCCGTGTGGATGCGTTCTCCAAGGAGAGCATTGAGGCACTGGCACAGGACTCCATTGGGCGCCTGGAGCTGGTGGAGCGGCCTAAAGCGGAGGATGAACCGACCAACTGATGGTGTCCGGGGCGCCTGCGGGGAGCGTTCCCGCAGGGGCAGCCCCGCGGTGGTCCTGCAATGCGACCATCGTCTAATACTCTCCTGCGTGCGGGATCGTTAGTTTTCCGGCAACAGCTGTATCGCTCACCCGGAAACACCCGAGGAACGCACCATGACATCGATCTTTGATCAATCCCTGCCACAGACCGGAGCCAATCACAGCCCGCTTTCACCCGTCGATTTCATTGCACGCAGTGCGGATGTGTACCCTGACAGCACTGCGGTTATCCACGGCCCCATCCAGCGTGACTGGCAGGAGACCTACAGCCGCTGCCGACGCCTGGCCTCTGCTCTTCAGGGGCGTGGTATTGGTCGTGGTGAGACGGTGGCCGCGATGCTGCCGAATATTCCGGAGATGCTGGAAGCCCACTTCGGGGTGCCCATGATTGGGGCGGTTCTGAACACGCTCAACATCCGCCTCGATGCTGATGCGATTGCCTATATGCTGGAGCATGGTGAGGCGAAGGTGCTCCTGGTGGACAGGGAGTTCACGCCAGTGATCCGGGAGGCGGTTGCTAAGCTTGAAAAACCGCCCCTTCTGGTGGACGTGAATGACCCGGAACTCGGCGGAGGCGATCCGGTTACCGAGCTGAACTATGAGGCGTTGCTCGCCGAGGGCGATCCGGACTTTGAATGGTCACTGCCGGAGGATGAGTGGGATGCGATATCCCTGAACTACACCTCCGGGACCACAGGTAACCCCAAGGGGGTGGTCTACCATCACCGTGGTGCTTTCCAGAATGCGTTGGGTAATCAGGCTGTATGGTCCATGGGCGAGCGCCCGGTCTATCTGTGGACACTGCCGATGTTCCACTGCAACGGCTGGTGTTTTCCATGGACGGTGACCGCATTGGGCGGTACCCATGTGTGCCTGCGCCGTGTGGAGGCTGAAACGATACTGCAGTTGATCAGCGACCACGGGGTAACCCACATGTGCGGGGCGCCGATCATTCTGAACACGCTCCTCAACCTCCCGGAAGAAGCGCGCGAGAGTCTGAGTCACCGGGTTCAGGCCATGACCGCCGGCGCCGCACCCCCGGCCAGTGTGATTGGTGCTGTCGAGGCAATGGGCATCGACATCACGCATGTTTATGGCCTCACGGAAGTGTACGGCCCGGTCACAGTCTGTGCCTGGAACCCGGAGTGGGATGATCTGCCCCTGGAAAAGCGCGCCGCACTGAAAGCCCGGCAGGGGGTTCGTTACCCAACGCTTCAGGGGCTGATGGTTGCTGACACCGAGACCATGGAGCCGGTCGCCCGGGACGGTGAGACGGTGGGGGAGATCTGCCTGCGCGGTAACACCGTGATGAAGGGCTATCTGAAAAACCCGAGTGCAACGGAAGAGGCCTTCCGCGGGGGGTGGTATCACACCGGCGACCTTGCCGTATGGCACGAGGACGGCTATATCGAGATTAAGGACCGCCTCAAGGACATCATCATATCGGGAGGCGAGAACATCTCCACCATCGAAGTCGAGGGTGTCATCTACAGCCACCCGGATGTCCTGGAAGCAGCGGTTGTGGCCCGCCCGGACGAGAAGTGGGGCGAAACACCCTGCGCCTTTGTCACTCTCAAGCCGGAGGCCGGTGAGGTGAGCGAGGAGGCCATCATCAGCTACTGCCGCGAGCACCTGGCCCGATTCAAGGCCCCGAAGAAAGTGATCTTTGAGGAGCTTCCCAAGACCTCCACCGGAAAGGTGCAGAAGTTTGTGCTGCGCCAGCAGGCGAAAGAGGCCTGAAGCGGGTATTCGCGAGGATTCCTCTTCAGTCCTGGATAACGGCGGGGTGTGGTTTTTCCATGGCGATGTAGAGCCCGGAGCCGATAATGATCGCAGCGCCGACAAAGGTTAGCGCGTCGGGCCATTCCTGGAAAAGCCACCACCCGAAGAACACTGCCCCCAGTATCTCCAGGTACTGGACCGGCGCCAGGATACTGGCGCTGGCATGGGTGAATGCCAGGGCAATAAGCACATGGGCAAACGCGGCCAGCGCACCCAGCAGAATAAGCAGGCCCCATTCATGGGCTGTTGGCCACTGCACCCCGGTCAGGGCCGGGGTCAGCGTCTGCCCGATTCCCATCAGCATGAGCATTAGCACCGACGCAGTGAGGCTGATCATCAGCTGCAGCCGGACCGACTTCTGAAGACCGTTGGCGGCCTCTGCCCAGTGGCTGGGATCGGCACTCTCCCGCAGTGCGCGCGTTGATGTCAGGTAGGCCGCGTAGGCGGTGGCCGCGAGCAGTGGCAGAACCGTGGCCCAGCCGTAGGCCTCGATGTTGGGACGGATTACGACCAGTGCGCCGAGCAACCCGACAGTGACCGCAATCCAGCGCCGAGGAGAAACCCTCTCTTTCAGGAACCACTTTGAGAACAGGACCAGAATCAGTGGCTCGACAAAGAAAATGGCGATATTGTTCGCCAGCGGCAGATAGCTTAGCCCCCAGAACAGGAACAGAACAGCGGAAGCAACCAGGCCGCCAAGCCACCAGTCCCTGAGCTTGAGTCCCTGAAGCCGGACATTCCTGTGGCGCCACCACAGCCACAGAGGCAGGAGCAGCAGGCACTGGATCATGAAACGCGTCGTGGTGACCTGACCGATTGAGAGCGTCTGCCCAAGGACTTTGGCGATGGCATCAGAGGCGGGAATGGTCAGGACCGCGACGCTCATCCAGAACAGACCGCGCCATTGGGAAGTATCTGTCGGGTTCATGGATGCGTTCCTATAATCCGCAAGCTCCCTGCTTCATGGAACTAAAAGCGGCGATAGAGGTTCAGATTGGGTATGAATAAATGGTGGGCCTGGCTGGACTCGAACCAGCGACCAAAGAATTATGAGTTCTCTGCTCTGACCAACTGAGCTACAGGCCCGGAAAGGGGAGGTGAGGGCGCCATTCTAGCCGGAGCAGCTGGCGCCCGCCACCCGGGTCAGCCTTCGTCGATGAAGCTGCGCAGGTGATCGGAGCGGGAGGGGTGACGCAGCTTGCGCAGCGCCTTGGCTTCGATCTGGCGGATGCGCTCGCGGGTCACATCGAACTGCTTGCCGACTTCCTCGAGGGTGTGGTCGGTGTTCATCTCGATGCCGAAGCGCATGCGCAGCACCTTGGCCTCGCGCGCGGTCAGCCCGGAGAGCACACCCTTGGTCGCTTCGCTCAGGCCTTCAGCCGTGGCCGAGTCCACCGGCGACAGTGCCAGGATGTCCTCGATGAAGTCGCCCAGGTGTGAGTCCTCATCGTCGCCGATGGGGGTCTCCATGGAGATCGGTTCCTTGGCGATCTTGAGCACCTTGCGGATCTTGTCCTCGGGCATGTCCATGCGCTCACCAAGCTCTTCCGGGGTCGGTTCGCGGCCCATCTCCTGCAGCATCTGGCGGGAAACGCGGTTGAGCTTGTTGATGGTCTCGATCATGTGGACCGGGATACGGATGGTCCGCGCCTGGTCCGCGATGGAGCGGGTGATCGCCTGCCGGATCCACCAGGTGGCGTAAGTCGAGAACTTGTAGCCGCGGCGGTATTCGAACTTGTCCACCGCCTTCATCAGGCCGATGTTACCTTCCTGGATCAGGTCCAGGAACTGCAGGCCGCGGTTGGTGTACTTCTTCGCAATCGAGATCACCAGGCGCAGGTTGGCCTCCACCATTTCCTTCTTGGCACGGCGGGCCTTGGCCTCGCCGATGGAAACGCGGCGGTTGATCTCCTTGATGTCGCTGACATCCAGGCCCACGCCTTCCTCGACGTTGGCGATCTTCTTCTGCAGGCGCACGATGTCGTTGGCGCGCTCACCAATGGCCTTGGCGTACTTGCGATCGCTGCTGCCCAGCTCCTCGGCCCAGTTGAGGTTGGTCTCGTTACCCGGGAACTGCTTGATGAACTCACGGCGCGGCATGCCGCATTCCTGCACGCAGATGGCCATAACGCTGCGTTCGTGCTGGCGCACCATGTCGTTGGTGGAGCGTACGACGTTGACCATCTCGTCAAAATGGCGATTGCTCAGCTTGAAGGGCGCGAAGACCCTGCCGAGCTCTTCCAGTGCCTTCTGGGCTTCCTCGCTGGAGCGGCCGTGTTTGGTCACGGCGTCCATAGCGGTGTTCAGGCGGTCCCGCAGCATATCGAAACGCTGGCGGGTTTCCTCCGGATCCGGGCCGCCGTCGGAGCTTTCCTCGGCCTCGTCCTCTTCGTCTTCCTCTGCCTCTCCTTCGGCGCTTGCCGTGGCTTCCGAGGCGGGCTCCGGAGTCTCGGCCGCAGGGAACTGGGGTTCCTCGCCTTCGGGGTCGAGGTAGCCGGAGACCAGGTCGCTGATGCGGCCTTCGTTCTCGACAATATTGTCGTAGTTGTTGATGACGGCGGCGACGGTGCCCGGGAAGTGGGCAACGGCGGCCATCACATCGCGGATGCCTTCCTCGATGCGCTTGGCGATGACGATCTCGCCCTCACGGGTGAGCAGTTCCACGGAGCCCATCTCGCGCATGTACATGCGGACCGGGTCGGTGGTGCGCCCGGCGTCACTCTCCACGGCTGCCAGTGCGGCGGCGGCTTCGGCGGCGGCGGCTTCGTCCGCGGAGGAATCACCATCGGTGATCAGCAGGTCATCGGCGTCCGGGGCTTCTTCGGTCACCTGGATGCCCATGTCATTGATCATCTGGATGATGTCTTCCACCTGATCCGGATCAGCGATATCCTCCGGCAGGTGGTCATTGACTTCGGCGTAGGTCAGGTATCCCTGCTCCTTGCCACGAGCAATGAGATCCTTGAGTCGCGATTTCTGGGAGTTGGCTGACATAGTCACCCTTTGGGCTCGGTATTGTCTGGGGCAAGATGAATCGAGCATTATAGCCACGAGTCATCCATTCTGCCAGTCAGTGGATTCCGCTATCGGCTGTCACTTCGGCCACCAGCTGCCCGGCTAATCTGGGGACGACACCTCTGGATTTCAATGTTCGGTGTCAGTGTGTATCCCGCAGGCGGTTCTCGCGCAGGCGCTGGAGCTCCTGGCGTTCGTCTTCGGTGAGCTCACTGGGCTTGCGTCCGGCCAGTATCTCGCTGGCCTGTCGGGCCTGTTGGCGTGAGCGTGCCCGCCCGAGCATATGCCGGGCATCCGCAAGCAGTGGTTCGTGTTCCGGGAAATGCTCAATACGGTTGAACAGGCCCGCGAAGCGCTCCCGGGCCGGGGCGGAGAAAGCCATTTCCGCCAGCAGGGTACTGCGCGTCTCGATCCCGCTCTCGAGGATCCATTGCGCGAATGACTGGGCGCAAGGGTAGTGACTGGCTGCCTGCGGTACGGCCGTCACCTCGGTGGCCAGCGGTGGCTCGTAATAGAGCGCCAGAGCCAGGAGGGTATCACGGTCCAGCGCCATGGCCGGCTGGCTGGCGTGTTGCGGCTGGCCATGGTGGGGTTGGTCGGAACTGTTGCCGCGCCTGTCGCCGCGACCACCGGGTGGGCGGCGGGTGAGGCGCTGGAGTTCTTCCCAGAGCGCATCCCGGATGGCGGACCGGGGCATGCGCCGGAGCATGGGCTCCACGCGGCTGCGCAGCTCGCCCCGGTGTTCGGCCTGGCTCAGGTCCAGGCCTTCACCCTGGCGCTCGAACAGCATGCGCGACAGGGGCGTGGCGGCTTCCATGCGCCGCGTAAACGCCTCTCCCCCTTCAGTACGCACCAGTGAATCCGGGTCCTCGCCTTCCGGCAGCATCAGGAACTGGATGTGCATGCCGTCCTCAAGCATGCCCAGAAGGTTTTCCATGGCCCTGTCCGCAGCGCGATGGCCGGCGGTGTCGCCGTCAAAACAGAAGATCAGATGGTGTGAGGCGCGGAGCAGGGTCTGGAGGCTCTCTTCGTTGGTGGCGGTGCCGGAGGCGGCCACGGCATTGTTGATGCCCATCTGCGCCAGGGCGATGACGTCCATGTAGCCTTCCACAACCAGCAGTGAATCCAGCTGGCGCGAGGCCTGGCGGGCCTCGTAGAGCCCGTAGATCTCACGGCTCTTGTGGTAGACCTCGGATTCCGGCGAATTGATGTACTTGGCCTTGTCATCGCCCAGAGTGCGCCCGCCGAAGGCAACCGTGCGGCCCCTCGTGTTGCGGATGGGGAACATCAGCCGGTTGCGGAATAGATCCCGGACCTGGCCGTTACGCTCGTTCAGGGCCTTGACCGTGAGCAGGGCGCTGCGGGTTTCACCATTCACGCGTTTGGCGAGGGCGTCGCCTTCCGGTGGCGCGAACCCCAGGGCGAAGCGCTCAATCATGTCTTCGCTGACACCGCGATTGGCCAGGTAGTCCCGGGCCAGGCTGCTCCATGGATGCTCCCGGAGTGCATTGCGGTAGAAACGGGTGGCTTCCTCAAGGGCACCGGTCAGGCTCTGGCTGCGCTTCATGGTTTCACGGGTCGCCTGGTCATAGGGCACTTCAAGACCCAGGTGGGCGGCCAGTGCCTCGACGGCTTCAGTGAAACTCTGGTTCTCGTATTCCTGCAGGAACGCGATGGCGTCGCCATGGGCACCACAGCCGAAACAGTGGTAGAAACCCTTGTCCGGGCGGACGTTGAACGAGGGAGTGCGTTCGTCGTGGAACGGGCAACAGGCTTTGTAGTTGCCGCCGGATTTCTTCAGCGGGATGCGCTGGCCAATGATTTCAGCCAGATCGACCCGGTCGCGCAGGGTCTCAATGAAGGTCTGGGGGATCATGCCGGCCATGCTTCCGGGCCCCAAAGCAGGAACGCCCGCGCGAGGCGGGCGTCCGGGTGATCAGTAATAGCGTTCGAAACGCTTCTGTTCACGCTGCAGTTTCTTGAGATGACGCTTCACCGCTGCGGCTCGCTTGCGCTTGCGCACCTCGGTGGGCTTCTCATAGTGCTCACGACGACGCACTTCCGAAAGAACCCCCGCTTTTTCACAGGAGCGCTTGAAGCGGCGAAGCGCCACGTCAAACGGTTCGTTATCTCTCACTTTCACAGCGGGCATGCGAAATCACCTACCTTAAAATCCGTTGTCAGATTGATGCTCTAAAGGCACTGCCTTTTCAGGATCCGCAAGTCTACGCATTCGATCCGCTACTGTAAAGAGAGGGTGTGGCTTTCCGCTCTGGTACACTATGCCCCGTTCTTCAGGAAGCGGTGATCATGCGCGTACTCGGTATAGAAACCTCCTGCGACGAAACCGGCATTGCCCTCTACGACGGCGACGATGGCCTGATTGCCCACGCCCTGCACAGCCAGGTGGCGGCGCATGCCGCCTACGGTGGCGTGGTGCCGGAATTGGCGTCCCGCGATCACATCCGTCGGTTGCTGCCGCTGTGTGAGCGCGTCCTTGATGAGGCCGGCTGTGGCCGGGAGGGCATTGATGCCATTGCCTACACGGCGGGCCCGGGGCTGATCGGTGCGCTGCTGGTGGGCAGCACTTTTGCGCATGGCCTGGCTCGCGGGCTGGATGTGCCGGTGCTTGGCGTCCATCACATGGAGGGGCACCTGCTGGCCCCCATGCTGGAGGAGCGGGCGCCGGCGTTCCCCTTTATAGCCCTGCTGGTCTCCGGTGGGCATACCCAGCTTGTGAAGGTCGAGGCGCTCGGGCGTTACGAGCTTCTGGGCGAGTCAGTGGACGATGCAGCCGGCGAGGCGTTCGACAAGGCGGCGCGCATGCTGGGGCTGGGCTACCCGGGTGGGCCGGCAGTGGCAAAGATGGCGCTTTCGGGGACGCCGGGGCGCTTCCGCTTTCCGCGGCCGATGACCAGCAAGCCCGGCCTGGATTTCAGTTTCAGTGGCCTCAAGACCTACACCCGCAACACGCTGCGTGACGAAGCGGGCCCGGACGGTGCGGATGAGACCCTGCGTGCGGATATAGCCCTGGCTTTCGAGCAGGCCGTGGTGGATACGCTGGCGATCAAATGTCGCCGGGCTATGGAGCAGACTGGAGTGCGGCGTCTGGTGGTGGCGGGTGGTGTCGGTGCCAACCGGGCGCTGCGGGAGCGGCTGACAGCGCTTGAGAAAAGCCATCAGGCGGAACTGTTCTTCCCGCGCCTGGACTTCTGCACGGACAACGGTGCGATGATCGCCTACGCCGGCCATGAGCGGCTGGTTGCGGGGCAGCGGGATGGCACTGAGATGCTGGCCGTTCCGCGTTGGCCCCTGACCGAACTGCCCGGGCTGGAGGAAGTCCGCCTCGAGGGGCTGCGCCAGACGGCATGATCCTCAGAGGTGGTGTTCGCTGCCCTGTGCCAGGCGGACCAGGTTGTCCCGGTGACGGACGAACAACACCAGGGCAATGATGAGGAAGAGCCCGGTATGGGGAGGGTTGAGCAGGAACGCGATAATCGGACCGCTGCCGGCGGCGATGATGGACGCCAGTGAGGCGATGCGCCACTGCCGGAAGACAAGCAGCCAGATGAGCGCCATGGCGAGAATGGTGCCGGCGGCCAGCGCCAGCCCTGTCCCAAGGGTGGTGGCAACGCCCTTGCCGCCCCGGAAGCGCGAAAACGCCGGCAGCATGTGCCCGGCTATAGCGGCCAGGGCAACCGCCGCCTGGGTAGCGGGGCTGACGTCCAGGTACTGGGCCAGGGTAACCGGGGCCCAGCCCTTGAGGGCGTCGCCCAGCAGCGTGAGCCCGGCCGGCCCCGGGCCGGCAATCCGGTACACATTGGTGGCGCCGGGATTTCGGGAGCCATAGAGGTGGGGCGGCGGTGCATTGAGCAGCTGGCAGACCAGGGGCGCGAACAGGATCGAGCCACTGAGGTAGCCCAGTGCACAAAGCAAGAGTGCGAACAGCAGTTCCATCGAAGGCCCTGAACCGTAATCGGGCCTTCAGGATAATGGATCAACCCGGGAGTTGGAATGGATAGCGTTTTCATTGAGCGGCTGGCCGTTGACGCTGTGATCGGCGTCCTGGACTGGGAGCGGGCGGTGACCCAGCGTCTGCTTGTGGATCTGGAGCTCCGCTGGGATAATCGCGCGCCGGCCGCCGGGGACGACCTGACACTGGCACTGGACTACGCAGCGGTGTCTGAAGCCGTGGCGCAGTGCCTCAGGGAAGGGCGGTTCCGCCTGCTCGAAACGGCGGCGGAGCGGCTCGCGGCCATGCTTGCGGATGATTTCGGCGTCGGCTATCGGCGTATTGTGCTGCGCAAGCCCGGCGCCGTTCCCGGGGCTGAGGCCGTGGGCGTGGTGGTGGAACGGGGAGAAGGTGAATGAATCGGGTCTACATCAGTATCGGCTCCAACCAGAACACCGTGGTGAACGTCCGCGCCGCGCTGGATGCCCTTTCAGCCCGCTTCGGCGAGCTGGCCATCTCCTCTGTCTATGAGAGCGAGGCAGTGGGCTTTGAGGGTGAGAACTTCCTGAACCTCGTGGTTGCCCTGAACACCGACGAACCCGTGGGGCCGCTGGCGGAATGGCTCAAGCAGGTCGAGGATGACAATGGCCGGGAGCGCAACCGGCCCCGCTTCAGCTCCCGGACCCTGGATCTGGATGTGCTTACCTATGGCGCTCTGGTGGGTACCATTGATGGCGTGGAGCTTCCCCGCTCCGAAATCCTGAGTAACGCCTTTGTGCTGCAGCCCCTGGCCGAGATTGCGCCGGATGAACGGCATCCGGTCAGCGGGGAGCGCTACGCGGACCTGTGGCAGTCCTACGAGCGAGACCAGCGCCTCTGGCCCATCGATTTCCACTGGCAGGGCCGGCGGATCTCACCGCGAACCTGAAGCGCTGCCCTGTGCCGCCCGGAAACGGGCAATCTGGCCGGCAGTAGCGCTGTCGAACGTCATGTCGGTCTCTGGCTCACCGTTCAGGGCGGGCAGGATCTGCCCACCGATTTCCTTCCCCAGTTCAACCCCCCACTGATCAAACGGATTGATACGCCAGATGGCTGCCTGGACAAAGGTCCGGTGTTCGTACAGTGCAATCAGTGCGCCCAGCGTGGCCGGTTCCAGCCGCTCCATGGTGAGCAGGTTACTGGGGCGGTTGCCGGGGATGGCCCGATGGGGTGCCAGGCGCTGGGCCTCGTCTTCCGCCATACCTTCCGCGATCATCGCTGCGCGCACTTCCTGTTCCGTGCGCCCGAGCATGAGGGCGCGGGCCTGGGCGAGGCAGTTGGCCGCCAGCATGGCGTGATGGCCATCCACGGGGTTGTGGCTGGTCAGTGGCAGGATGAAATCCACCGGCACCAGCCGCGTGCCCTGGTGCAGCAGCTGGTGGTAGGCATGCTGGCCGTTGACCCCGGGGCCGCCCCAGATGACGGGGCCGGTGTGGTGGCTGACCGGGCTGCCGTCCAGGCATACGCTCTTGCCGTTGCTCTCCATGTCCAGCTGCTGGAGGTGCTCCGGAAGGTGGCGCAGGTAGTGGTCGTAGGGGATAACGGCCTGGGATTCCGCGCCGAAGCCGTGCATATACCACAGCCCCATCAGTCCCATGAGCATGGGCATGTTCTGTTCCGGTGGCGCCTGCTGGAAGTGTTGATCCATGGCATGGGCGCCGGCCAGAAGCTCCCGGAATCGCGGCATGCCCACGGCCAGGGCAACCGGCAGGCCAATGGCCGACCACAGGGAATAGCGCCCGCCGACCCAGTCCCACATGGGGAAGATGCTGTCCCCGGCGATGCCGAAATCCCGGGCACGGTCCGCATTGGCGGTAACGGCGGCGAAATGGTGCTGGACGGTGGTTTCGGTGCCGCCGCCGTCCAGGAACCATTGGCGTGCCACGCGGGCGTTGGCTAGGGTTTCCTGGGTGGTGAAAGACTTGGACTGGACCAGGAACAGGGTGGTCGCGGGGTTGAGTCCGGCCAGGGCCTCCCGGATGTCGCTGCCGTCCACATTGGCGACGTAGTGGCAGCGTGGATGTTCGGACTGGAAGGGCGTCAGGGCTTCTGTTGCCGTCAGCGGCCCCAGATAGGAGCCGCCGATGCCGATGCTGACCACGTCCGTGATGGTGTCGCCGTTCATGCCTCGCCACTCGCCGCTGCGGACGGCGTTGGTGAAGACCTCCATGCGCTCCAGGGTCGCCTGGATGGCGGGCATGATGTTCTCTCCGTCCACCTGGACCGGCTGGTCCTGTGGTTGACGCAGTGCGGTGTGAAGGGCGGGCCGCTTTTCCGTGGTGTTGAGTTGTTCGCCACGGAACAGCGCGTTCACCCGTTCCGGCAGACCACGCCCCCGGGCCAGGTCTGCCAGCAGACCGAGGGTCTGGTCGGTTACGCGGTTGCGGGAGTAATCCAGGATGAGGCCGGCGGCCTCGAGCGTCATGCGTGGGTAGCGCTGAGCGTCCTGTTGGAAGAGATCCTTCAGGGGCAGGCCTTCCAGCTGTGCCCGGTGATTCATCAGCGCGGACCACTCGGGCGTTTCCGTGAGTGGTGGCAGGGATTGTTGCTCGGTCACTGGCTCGTCTCCCTGAGCGATTCAGTTGTTATCGAGGGTCAGGCTGAGGTTGTCGATCAGCCGTGTCTGCCCCAGCCAGGCGGCAGCGAGAATGGTGATCCGGGTGTCCTCGTGGTTTGCCGGCTCCAGAGTGTCGGTGTTGACGATGTTGAAGTAGTCCGGATGAAAGCCTTCGCTGTCGAGCGTCCGGATGGCCTCATCCGAGAGGGTGCTGTAATCGCGGCGACCCTCCTGGATGGCGTTCCGCGCCCAGCACAGCATCTGGTACAGGCGCACTGCCCGCTCACGATCACGTTCACTGAGGTAGTTGTTGCGTGAACTCATGGCCAGCCCGTCCGATTCACGGTAGGTGGGCGCGCCCATAATCTCCATGGGCAGGCACAGGTCGCGCGTGAGCTTGCGGATGACGGCCAGCTGCTGGAAGTCCTTCTCACCGAAAACCGCCAGATCCGGCTGGACCATGTTGAACAGCAGTGTGACCACGGTCGCGACGCCGGTGAAGTGCCCGGGGCGACTGGCCCCGCAGTGCAGCTCCGTGATCACCGGCACGGTGATGTGGGTGTGGTACTCGATGCCGTTGGGGTAGACCTCGCGTACGCTGGGGGCGAACACCAGGTCGTTGCCCCGGGACTCAAGCTTTTCCTGGTCCTCCGCGAGCGTGCGCGGGTAGCTGTCGAGATCCTCGTTGGGCCCGAACTGCAGCGGGTTCACGAAGATGCTGGTGACCACAATGTCCGCCTGCTGGCGGGCTTCCTCGACCAGGGCCAGATGGCCGGGGTGCAGGTTGCCCATGGTGGGCACCAGCGCGATGCGTGCCCCGGCGTCCCGGTGGGCTCTGAGTTCGGATCTGAGATCGGAGACGGTATGGACGGTTTTCATCCGCTGAAACTGTGTTTGCTGTCGGGGAATTCGCCGTTCTTGACGGCCTGATCGTAGGCGCGTACGGCGCCCTCCACGGAGCCGCCCTCCTGCAGGAAGTCTTTCACGAACCGGGGCTTATGGCCACGGCTGATGCCGAGAATGTCCTGCAGGACCAGTACCTGGCCATCGGTATCGGGGCCGGCGCCAATGCCGATCACCGGCACGCCCACCTCGCGGGTGATGCGGGTTCCCAGTGAGGACGTGACGCACTCAAGCAGAATCACGTCCGCCCCGGCCTCGACCAGGCGGCGGGCATGGGCGACCATGCGTTCAGCCGCTTCAGCCCCTTTGCCCTGGACGCGGTAACCGCCCAGCTTGTTGATGAACTGGGGCGTCAGGCCGAGGTGGGCACAGACGGGCACGCCGCGCTCGGTCAGCTGGCGCACGCTTTCGGCCATCCAGTCCGTGCCCTCGATCTTCACCATCTGGGCCCCGGCCTGCATAAGGCGGGCGGCGTTGTGCAGGCATTGCCCGGTGGTGGCGTAGCTCATGAAGGGCAGGTCCGTCATGACCAGCGATTCGGGCTGGGCCCTGGCAACGCATTCGGTGTGGTAGACCATGTCCTCCATGCTCACGGGCACAGTACTCTCGCGGCCCTGGAGCACCATGCCCAGCGAATCGCCCACCAGCTGCACGTCAATGCCGCAGTCGCTGAGCAGGCCCGCAAAGGTGGCGTCATAGGCGGTCAGGCAGCTGAACTTCTGCCCTTTCTCGCGGTAGTCCCGCAGCGACTGGATGGTGGTGCTCATGAGCGGCTCCCGATTCCGTTTGGATCCTGCCAAGGGTAAAGCGGGCTCTGTGTTCAGGCAAGCGTGACGGGCGTCAGGCCGTTATCCGGGCATTCGCGGAGCAGGTCGTCGATGCGTCGCCCATCGGGCAGGCTCAGGTCCGGGTCCAGGTCCAGCAGTGGGCGCAGCACGAAATCCCGGTTGGGAATTTCCGGGTGGGGGACGGTGAGCTCGGGCTGCGTGATGGTCTCGCGGCCATAGAGCAGCAGGTCGAGGTCCAGCACCCTGGGGCCCCATACGCGGGTGCGGGTCCGGCCCTGCGCGTCCTCGATGCGCAGCAGCTGCTTCAGCAGTGTGGTGGCGTCCAGGTCGGTGTCGAGCCTGGCCGCCATGTTGAGGAAGTCCGGCTGGTCTGATGGGCCAACGGGGCTGCTGCGGTAGATGGGCGACGCATCCGCCAGGGTGGTCTCCGGCAGCTGGTGAAGTGCTTCCAGAGCCAGGTGCAGCTGCTGCAGGGGACTGTCCAGGTTGCTGCCAAGGCCGATCCAGGCGGTCACGCTCATGAGTTGTTCCGTGCGGGCTTGCGGCGCTTACGGCCGCTGCGTTTCTTGCCCCCGCCTCCCAGGGCGCGGAGCATTTCACGGCGCCGGTCGGCATCGGCATCCTGGTATTCCGTCCACCAGGCGCCCAGGCCCTGGGTGTCCTCGCCGGCGGCCTCGCGTACCAGCAGGAAGTCATAGGCAGCCCGGAAGCGGGGGTGCTCCAGCAGTCGGTCCGCGCGCTTGCCGCTGCGCTTGTCCAGCCGCAGCTGCAGCTCCCAGATCTCGCGCATCGGGGTACTGAAGCGCTTGGGGATGGCGGTGGCCTGGGTCTGGTTCTGGATGGTCTCGCCGGCCGCCTGCTGCAGTGCCTGGTAGGGCGGCTGGTCGGTTTCCGCCTCCTCCTGGCGCCAGGCCTGCTGCAGAGCCGGCCAGAGCAGTGCCGCATACAGGAAATAGGGGGTTATGGGTTTGTTCTGGCGGACCCGGCGATCGGTGCTGGCCAGTGCTTCCCGGATCACGCCGTCCGGCTCGCCCTCGGCGATGGCCCTGGCGGATTCCGGGAACAGGGGTGCGAACAGGTCAAAGCGCTTCAGCATGCCGTAGGTGGTCTCACCCTGGCCGGCGGTGAAGAGCTTGAGCACTTCCTCGAACAGCCGGGCCGGCGGGATGTCCTCCAGCAGGTAACTCATCTCACGGATCGGCTGGGCGGTATCCTCGGCGATGGTGAAGTCCAGCTTGGCGGCGAAACGCACCGCCCGGAGCATGCGCACGGGGTCTTCCTGGTAGCGTGTGACCGGGTCACCGATCAGCCGCAGCTGGCGGTTGTGCAGGTCCTTCACGCCGCCGGCGTAGTCGTGGACGGTGAAATCCCGGATGTCGTAATAGAGCGCGTTGACCGTGAAGTCGCGCCGGAGCGCGTCCTCTTCGCGGGTGCCGTAGACGTTGTCGCGCAGCAGCCGGCCCTGGTCGTTCACATCCATGTGTGGGTCGTTATCCGCGTCCTTGGGCGAGCCGCGGAAGGTGGTCACTTCAATGACCTCGCGCCCGAAAAGCACATGGACCAGCTTGAAGCGCCGGCCGATCAGGCGCGAGTTGCGGAACAGCTCGTGCACCTGCTCGGGGGTGGCGCTGGTCGCGATGTCGAAGTCCTTGGGGTGACCGTCAAGGAGCAGGTCACGCACACCGCCACCGACCAGATAGGCTTCGTGCCCGGAGCGATTCAGCCGGTGCAGCACCTTCTTCGCGGACTCGCTGATGTTCTGGCGTGAGATGTTGTGTTCGTCGCGCGAAATGATGCGGGGTTCATGGGGAGCGGTCCCGTTCTGCCCGCCGAGCTGGCTCAGCCAGTTCTGTACCCGTTCCAGAAAACGTCTCGCCATGGAGTCTCTTGCTGATTCTGTCTGACCCGAAAGCGCGAGTGTAACGATTCAAGCGGGCTGGCGCGAGTCCGGAGGGCGGAATCAAAACGGGGCCGCCCGAAGGCAGCCCCGAAACAGGATTCAGTCTGACAGTGTTTTTATTGTTATTCGGCGTGCATTGTTGTTCTTGTTATCGGCGCTCGACTGTTTTCGACGAACGGAACGTTTTTGCAACAGAGAGCGGAATGGCCGCTAAAAAGCTCGGCTGCCAAAACACTCAGTTCGAAGGGCATTCATTATTGTTTTTGAGCCCTTGGGGCAGCTTGTTCTTGTTGTTGGGCTGCTGCCTTGTGAGTGCGCGTTCTTGTTTTTGTTGGGCGCTTTTTCTTGTTTGGGCTGAAGTAAGCAGATGCCGTGCCAGAATTTTTACCCCTTTTTAAGACAAGGAGTTACGAAGGGGTAAGGTCTGAACAGGGATTAATGTGAAGGCGTGAACTGTTACTCACATTTTGTGTTCTACGGAGCAGCGTTTCGGACGGTAACAGTGGGTAACAGTGGCGCGCAGTCCGTCAGTGGCTGGCACTGGAACCCGGTGCGCCGGATTTCTTGCGGGGAATGCCCAGGCGCTGACGCCGTTCCCAGAGGGATTTACGGCTGATTCCCAGTTTCTGGGCCAGTTCGGTTTCGCTCATCCGGTCCTGGTTCTCCAGCACGAAGTGCTGGAAGTAGTCTTCGAGGGACAGGTCCGAGGGCGCGTCCTCCTCACGGCCATGGGGCTCGGCGGGCTGGTCGGCGCCCACCAGCCCGGTGGAGATGGCGGGTTCCTCGTCTTCCGCATCCAGGTCCAGAAGCTCCGGGGTGATGACTTCGCCATCCGCCAGGATCACGGCGCGCTCGATGGCGTTCTCCATCTCGCGGACGTTTCCGGGCCAGCGGTAACGCTTGATCAGCTGCATGGCTTCCGGCGAGAAGGTGTAACCGCGGTGGGTCATGCGGCCGCCGATCTGCTCCAGGAAGCGTTTCGCCAGCCCCAGGATGTCGTCTTCCCGGTCGCGCAGTGGCGGCAACCGGATCTGCATGACGTTAAGGCGGTAGAACAGGTCTTCCCGGAATTCACCGGTACGCGTCATGGCCTTGAGGTTGCGGTGGGTGGCGGCCACCATCCGGACGTCCACCTTCCGGCTCTGGGTTGAGCCAACGCGCCGGATCTCGCCCTCCTGAAGCACTCTTAGAAGCCTGGCCTGGGCCTCGGCGGGCAATTCACCGATTTCATCGAGGAAGAGGGTGCCGCCGTCCGCGGCCTCGATCAGGCCCGTACGGGCGGAGACGGCACCGGTGAAGGCGCCTTTCTCGTGGCCGAAGAGCTCGGATTCGATCAGGGCCTCGGGAATGGCGGCGCAGTTGACCGAGATGAGCTTCCAGGGCGCGCGGCGGTTAAGGTTGTGCAGGGCCTGGGCGGCGAGCTCCTTGCCGGTGCCGGATTCGCCGATGATCAGCACGGTGGTGTCCGTGGGCGCGACCTTGCGGAGCAGGTGGAAAACACGCTGCATGGCCGGGCAGTCGCCATACATGAAGTGCGAGGGATCGGTGTTCGAGCCATTGCCCCTCTCTGGGCCGGGCGTGTTCTCCGGTTCGGAATGCTGTGCCAGGATCCGCCCCACGCATTCGAGCATTTCACCATGATCGAAGGGTTTGGCGATGTAATCCACAGCGCCGAGTTTCATGGCATCCACGGCTGAGCGCAGGCTGGCATAGCTGGTCATGATGAGCACGGGCACGTCCGGTGCCCGGTGGATCAGGTCGGTGCCCGGCTCGCCCGGCAGACGCAGGTCCGTGATGATCAGCTGGAAGTGGTTCAGGTCGAACCGCGCCGTTGCGTCGGCAATGGAGTCCGCCCCCTCGGCCTCATAGCCGTTGTGGGTCAGCAGTTTTTCCAGGGCCGAGCGGATGACCGCTTCGTCCTCAACAATGAGTATGCGACTCATGATGGCTGATCCGTTGTCTCGTTCGTCGGGTGGGCTTCGGGAAAACGCAGCACGAACCGGGTTCCACGTCCCGTCTCCGCACTGGCCGGGCTCTCGACACTGATGGTGCCATGATGTTCCTCCACGATGCTGTAGACAAGGGAAAGCCCGAGTCCGGTGCCGCGATCCGGCCCCTTGGTGGTGTAGAAGGGGTCGAAGATGTGATCCAGGTCGCTGCTGGCTATGCCGTCGCCTTCATCGGTGACGCTCACCTCCACGCTGGCTGCCACCCGGCGGGCGTCTATCGGGATCTCCGTGCCTTCGGGCGCCGCGTCCCGGGCGTTGGAGAGCAGATTGACGAAGACCTGGACCAGACGCTGTTCGTCACCGTCGATCATCAGCCCGGTGTCGCAGTGGTTGCGGTAGGGGCTCGGGGATTCGCGGTCCGCCAGTGACAGCAGGTGGATGGCTTCATCCACGCAGCGCCGTATGCGTACCGGTGCATGGGGGTTGCTTACGCCGTCCTGGCCGGCGCGTGCGAAGTTCATCAGCGACTGCTGGATGCTGGATATCCGGTTGGTCTGGCTCAGGATCTCATCGGCGGTCTCCAGTACGCCGGGCGCCTCGGTTTCCAGCTTCAGGTTCTGGGCCAGGCAGGCGATCCCTGTTACCGGATTACCCACTTCATGGGCCACGCCTGCGGCCAGTCGCCCAACGGAGGCCAGTCGTTCGCTGTGGATCAGCTCCTCTTCCAGCCGCCGTGTCTCGGTCTGGTCCTCCACCAGGATCACGGTACCGCCCTCGGGGTGGCCGGGACCGGCAATGTCACTCTGGTGCAGGTTGAACCAGTGCGGCTGGCCACCCAGCTCGACCTGCCGGCGGTTCTGGTGCTGGGCCTCGCTGTGATGGAAGCTGCCGAGCAGTTCCCGCCAGGGGTCCGGCAACGCTCCCAGGGTGGCGCCTACGGTGCGGTCCGCCGCAATACCGGTGAGTGTCTCCATGGCATGGTTCCACATCAGGATCTCATGGTCGCTGCCCAGTGAGCAGGCAGCAATGGGGAGGTTCTGCAGGATCTGGCGGTAATGGCGGCGCAGGCTGTCCAGCTCGGCGGCGAGGCCGGTCAGCCGGCTCTTGTAGTCCTCCAGGGCCACTTCCACGAACTGGATGTCGTGCTGCGGTTCCTGGGAACCGCTCTGGGGCTTGAAGCCGAGATGGCGCTGAACAATGTCCTGGGCGATGGCCGGCCCGAGCAGCCCTGAGAGGTTGACTTCGAGCTGGTCGCGCAGCCGGCGCAGCGGGTAGGGCCTGCTCTCTGAGGCCGGCAGGTCGAGCTGATCCAGGGCCCGCTCCACTTCCCGGGTAGCCACCTCGTTGCCCAGTGGCACCGTGAGCTGGGACTTGAACTCGTCGGAGGAGGTGGCTTCCAGCTCCCGCCGTGGCGGGCGTGCCATGGCCCCGATGCTGCAGGATTCCGCGGCGCGGGCCTCGCCGTTGCTGGTGCCGGTGAGCATGGAGGTCAGCGCGAACACCAGGACATTGATGCTCAACGCCATGAAGGTGGGCACGTGCCAGCTGTCGATGTCCGAGGGCTGCATCAGGTGGAGACCCAGCCAGTCACTGGGGGCAATGCCGGTGGTGAACGGCAGTACCAGCCCCGCGAACCAGACCAGCATGCCCGCGATGATGCCGCTGATCACGCCCTTGCGGTTGCCCTCGGGCCAGTAGATGACGGCCAGCACCCCCGGCAGGAGCTGGAGCACCCCGGTCAGGGCGATCAGGCCCAGGCTGTCCAGCGCGAGATGGCGGCCTATCAGGGCGTGGAAGAGCAGGGCCGCCAGGATGATCGCCAGGATCAGGAGGCGGCGCACGCTCTGGAGCCAGGTGTAGATGCTGCGGTTTTCCGGTGGTGAGCGCAGCGGAAGCACCAGGTGGTTGAGAAGCATGCCGGACAGCGCCAGGGTCAGGACGATCGTCAGCGCGCTGGCGGCGGACAGGCCGGCCAGGTAGGCGAGTGTGGCCAGCAGCGGTGACTCCAGCACCACGCCCAGGCTGACGGCGAACAGGTCCGGGCTGCCAGCGACCCCGAGGGCGCGGGCGCTCCAGAGGACGATGGGAACCGGCAGGGCCAGGAGCAGCAGGTAGAGGGGCAGCCCCCAGCTGGCGCGCGCCAGGGCACGGGGGCTCGGGTTCTGGGTGAAGGTCATGTGGAACATGTGCGGCATGACCAGGGCGGCCGCAAAGGAAATCAGCAGCAGGGCGCGCCAGTTGCCGTCACTGAGGCGGCGCTCCAGGGCGCTGACCTGGTGGCTCTGGCCCTGGAGCCAGGTCTCCAGTCCCGCCGGACCGTTGAAAACGCTGAACAGCAGGATGACCGCGATGCTGCCCAGGGCAAGCAGTTTGACCAGTGCCTCGAAGGCCATGGCCATGACCAGCCCTTCATTGCGCTCCACGCCCTGGCTGCGGCGGGCACCGAAGAGTGCGGTGAACACGGCTGCCAGAACCGCGAAGAGGGTGGCGCTGAACCAGCGGCTGGCATCGGGGGCCAGGGTCTGGATGGCGCCGGCCATGGCCTGCATCTGCAGGCTGAGCAGTGAGAGGATGGCGATGCCGGAGCACAGTGTTACCAGCGTACCCGCCCACTGGGAGCGGTACCGGAAGGTGAACAGGTCCGCCATCGAGCTGAGCTGGTAGCCGCGCGCCAGCCTGAGGATCGGGTGCAGCAGCACTGGCCCCAACAGAAAGGCGCCGCAGAGCCCCAGGTAGTAGGCCAGGTACCCGTATCCGAAGCTGTAGGCCATGCCCACAGCCCCGAAGACCGCCCAGGCTCCGGCATAAACGCCCAGGCTCAGCACGTACACCAGTGGGTGATGGGTCCAGTGCCGGGGCAGCCAGTTGCGGTCCGTGGCGTGTGCTATGGCGAACAGAATCGCCAGGTAGAGGGCACTGATCAGCAGCAGCGTTGGCACACTAAAGCTCATCGCCGTCCCTCCGGTGATCGAGCCAGAAGGCGAGGGCGATCAGGGCGAGCCAGACCCCGAACGGCTGGTACCACGCGCTGCCGGGATCGACCCACCAGTCCATGATGTCGGGCGAGAAAATGTAGATGGCCAGTACCAGCAGGAAGACCAGACGATAGATGTACATGGTCATGCCCTCCGGAGCCTGTCCGGGTCCCAGTGGCTGATGGCCCACGCCAGCTGGTCTTCCACGGGCCTCTCATTGAGGTTCCCGGGTGGGCGGTGCGCCAGGGCGGTGAGTGCCTGGCTGATGTTCCGCGGTGCCATGGTGTCATCGATGGCGGATGCGCCCGCCTGTTTGCTCAGCTTCTGACCCCGCTCGTTACAGACCACCGGAAAGTGCAGGTAGGTTGGCGGTGTCTCTTCCAGAGCTTCGTAAAGGCAGAGGTGGGCTGGGGTGAGCTCGGCCAGGTCCTGCCCCCGGACCACCTGGTTGATGCCCTGGGCAATGTCATCCACCACCACGGCAAGGTGATAGGCGTAGAAGCCTTCCTTGCGCCGCAGTACCGCATCGTCCTTTTCCCGCACCAGCCTCAGGGGCTGGTCGCCCAGCACACGGTCATACCAGTGCCCGTCATGCGCCTCTACCGGAAAGCGCAGAGCAAAGGGCTCCGGCTGGTTCCAGTCCAGCCGCTCGCGGCACCGCCTGGGGTGCTGGCCCCCATGGGCATTGAGTTCACTGCGGGAGCAGGGGCAGGGGTAGAGTTTGCCGGCCTCCCGGAGCCGGATCAGGGCAGCGTCATAGGCCTCGCTGCGCTGGGACTGGTACCAGGGGGACTCATCAGGGACCAGCTGGTGGGCCGTGAGGGTATCCAGAATGCGCTGTGCGGCGCCGGGGGCCTCGCGCAGCGGGTCAATGTCCTCAATGCGGACCAGCCAGGTGCCATCATGCGCACGCGCGTCCAGCCAGCTCGCCAGTGCCGCGACCAGCGAGCCGAAGTGGAGTGGCCCTGTGGGCGATGGGGCAAAACGGCCGCGGTAGGCCATGACAGCGCCTGGGATGGATCAGACGCCAGTCTGTTTTTCCCGGATCTCGGCCAGGGTCTTGCAGTCGATGCACAGGGTTGCGGTCGGGCGCGCCTCCAGCCGCCGGATGCCGATCTCCACGCCACACTGGTCGCAGAAGCCGTAATCGTCCTTGTCGATCCGGTCGATGGTCTTGTCGATCTTGCGGATCAGCTTGCGTTCGCGGTCACGGGTGCGCAGCTCCAGGCTGAATTCTTCTTCCTGGGTGGCACGGTCGCTCGGGTCCGCGTAGTTCTCGGCGTCCTCCTGGAGGTGGTGTACCGTGCGGTCCACTTCCTCCATCAGCTCCTGTTTCCAGCCGAGCAGGATCTTCCGGAAATGCTCCAGCTGCTCCTGGTTCATGTACTCTTCATCATCGCCCGGCTGGTAGGGCTTGAAGTCGGCAAAGTCGTTCTGAACAGCGGGTTCATTCTTCGACATAATGGTTACCCCTTTCGAGTCGCAGCCGGCCTGGCGCCGGCGACTGACCTTCGGCATCATTGCCGCAATTCCGGATTGGCCACGCCATCCGCTCTTTATAGAAGATGCGGGGCATGGCAGGCAAGATTGCGAAACGTAGCAGATAACATCTGGGGGAGCTACCCATGGAATTCGATCCACCACTGACGCCCGGAATCCTGGTGCGTCGCTATAAGCGCTTTCTGGCGGATGTGACGCTGGATTCCGGTGAAACGGTGGTGGCGCACTGCCCGAACACAGGGTCCATGATGGGCTGCGATGCGCCGGGAAGCCGGGTCTGGCTGAGTCATTCCGATAACCCGAAGCGCAAGCTGTCCTGGACCTGGGAGCTGGTGGAGACAGGCTCTGGCGGTGAGGTTGCCTGTATCAATACCGCACGCGCCAATACCGTGATGGGGGAGCTGTTGAATGGGGCGCGACCCGGGGTGTTGACCGGCTATGACCGTGTGCGCCCGGAAGTCCGCTATGGCAGTGAGAAGAGCCGGATCGACTGGCTTCTGGAGGACAGCACCGGACAGCGTAGACCGGTCTGGATCGAGGTGAAGAACGTGACCCTGGCGGAGGGGAGTGTTGCGTACTTTCCGGATGCGGTTACGGCGCGGGGGCAGAAGCATCTCCGCGAGTTGCAGGGGCGGGTGGAAGCCGGGGACCGGGCCATGCTGCTGTTCTGTGTCAGCCATTCCGGTGCCCGGGAAGTGCGGCTGGCCGAGGGTATCGATCCGGTGTATGCGCAGCTGTTGCGCGAGGTGGTTGATAAGGGCGTGGCGTGTCGGGCCTGGCGGATGACCATGACCCCCGAGGCCCTGGAGCCGGGCGGGGAGGTGAGTGTTGTTCTATAGGGGTTGCCGCGCGCAGGAGCCACTCCTGCGCGCGGCTGGGCCTGTCAGGAAACACTTTCCGGTTCCGGGGCGTTCTGCTGGGCCTGCTGTGCGTAAGTGAGGTAGTCGGTGTAGCCGTGGGCGCTGCCTCCGTACATCGTTGCCGGATCCACTTTATTCCAGGGCAGTTCATGCCAGATGCGATGGGGCAGGTCCGGGTTGGCGATAAAGGGCTTGCCGAACGCGAACAGATCACCATAGCCCGCCTCAAACATGCGCAGGGCCTTTTCCGGCGTATAGCGCCCGGCAAAAATCAGAGCGCCGCTGAACGCATCCCTCAGAGCCTGGCAGAAGCTGTCTGGCAGTTCGGGGGCATTATCCCAGTCCGCCTCGGCAATCGAGATGTAGGCGATGCCCTGACGGTCCAGCATCCGTGCCGCTTCCACATAGGTTTCCTGGGGGTCGGATTCAACCAGCCCGAGATAGACGCGCTCTTCGTCCGTGCTTTCGAACAGCGGTGAGAACCGGACGCCGAGGCGGTTGGCGCCCACTTCCTTGGAGACGGCACTGACCACTTCTTCCAGGAAGCGCAACCGGTTGCGCAGGCTGCCGCCATACTGGTCGCTGCGCTGGTTGCTGTGTTCCGAGATGAACTGGTTGACCAGGTAGCCATTGGCACTGTGGATCTCCACGCCGTCAAAGCCGGCTTCCATGGCATTGCGCGCCGCCCGGGCGTATAACTCAACCATTTCGCCAACCTCATCCGTGCTCAGGGCACGGGGGTCGTCGGAATCAGTGATCTTGCCTTCACCGGGCCCTGTTTCAACAAACACCTTAACGGTTTCGTTGCGGATGGCGGACGGCGCCACCGGAGCTGCCCTTTCCGGTTGCAGCGAACGGTGCGATATCCGGCCCACATGCCAGAGCTGGCAGAAGATCGTACCTCCTTCGGCGTGAACGGCCTCGGTGACCTTTTTCCAGCCCTCAACCTGCTCCGGGGTGGAGATACCAGGCGTCCAGGCATACCCCTGGCCACGCGGCTCGACCTGGGTGCCTTCCGAGACCATAAAGCCGGCGGAAGCCCGCTGAGCGTAGTAGGTTGCCATCATGTCATTGGGGATGTTGCCCGGCTGGGTGCTTCTGGAGCGCGTCAGCGGTGGCAGCACGATGCGGCTTTTCAGTGTCAGATCACCGAGGCGCACTGATTCAAAAAGCGATTCAGTATTCATGGTTCTGGGCCTTTTCAGTGGAAGGTACATTGACGCAGCAGCATCTCGACCCTGCCGATGTCCTGTTTGTTCAGGACCTGGCGCGGAACGCCGAGTCGTCGTTGGATGGCTGCGATGACGGGCACAAGACTAAGGGCGTATGATCACAAACAGAAACAGTAATTTTTGGTGAGAAATACAAACATGAGTGGTATTGGCAATATCGACCTGAAGCAGTTGCGTGTGCTGAGGGCGTTGCTTAAAGAGAGAAGCCTGACGCGGGCCGCCAGTCAGATGGGGATGACGCAGCAGGCGGTGAGTGCGCAATTGAACAAGTTGCGGGAGGTTTTCCAGGATCGCCTTTTCCTGCGCTCACGCCAGGGTGTTGTACCAACGCCATTGGCGCAGGAGCTCGAACCGAGGGTGAAGGCTGTCTTTGACAGTATTGAGCAGTTGATTCCCCCAGAGCGGTTTGATCCGGCAAGTGTGCAGGGGACCTATGTCATATCCGCGACTGACTATGCGGTGGAGGTGGTGTTGCCTGAGCTGGTCGCCAGGGTCAGGCAGCAGGCGCCGGGCCTGAAGCTGATCGTTCGTCAGTTCGAGAGCGACCGTCTGCACGCCATGCTGGCCTCCGGTGAGCTGGACCTGGCCCTGACGTTCCCCGCCTTCGCGCCGGAAAGCTGCCAGAGCAAGCTGCTCTTCTCGGAGTATCACATCTGCGTGGCAGGGAATGACTCGCCATTGCATGAGCGCAAGCTGACCATCGGAGATGTGGCTGAGTTGCCACAGCTCATTGTCTCGCCGACGCGGGCCAACCTGATTGGTTCCGCTGACAGCTGGTTTGCCAGCAAAGGGTACGGACGGAATATCGTTATGTCCGTCCCGAGTTTCTCTGCGGCCCCAACCTGCGTTGCATCCAGCGACTGTGTCGCCTTCCTGCCCTCAAGGATTCTTCCCCATCCGCTGGTAACCCCCATCGATCTGGAGGAATCACCGCCCTGTTTCGATGTTATTGCCGCCTGGCATCCGCGTACCGACCAGGATCCCCTGCAGCAGTGGGTGCTCTCCCTTCTGCAGGAGGCGTTTCCAGGCCAGGCTTGAAGGTAATGGCCGCCTCCGGGCTAGCCCCTGGTGTTGTAGCGCATGCGGGTGCCGTGGTTGAGCGACATCACGATCTCATCGGCGGCTATGGCTCGGGGGAAGAAGCAGCCTGAGATCTTGGTGTGGGCAATGCTGGCCCCTTCCATGGCGGTCTCGCTGAAATCAATGCCGCGCAGATCCGCTCCCCGGAAATAGGCGTGGCGGAGATCCAGGTCCTTCGCATTGAGGCCGCGCAGGTCGAGACCGCGGAAATCGCCATAGGCGAAGCTCGGAAGCTTTTCCAGCTTGTCCCGGGCCTCATTGAAGGCCTGGATGTTTTCGTCGCGCAGCGCCTGATAGAGCGGGTCGTCGATACTGCGGGCCAGATCTTCTTCCATTGTTGTCCGTCCAGTGTTATCCGGGCTTCTGGCCCCAGTATAGTTGTTTGCCCGCTGGCTGCCACGTGCGTGGTGATCAGTGGCCGCGTGGTCCGGGGTCCAGGGCACGGATCAGTGCCTCCAGGGCACCCGGGGTGTGGGTGTGGACATGGATGGTGTGGCTGCGTTCGCTTTCACCGATGGGGTCCGCACTGCCCAGCTGCTGATCGAGGACCGCTTCGTCCGCCTCGGAAACCTCACCGCTGCGGCGGGCCCGTTCGCGGATGCGTTCACGCAGAACGGATTCCGGTGCCTCGCAGGCGATCAGTACGAAGGGAACACCCAGCGATTCCGCTATCTCCGACAGGCCATCCCGCTCTTTCTGGTGCAGCGCCGCGGAGTCCACGATGACCGGGTAGCCGGTCGCCAGCGCGCGATGGGCCAGCGCCTGGAGCCGCTGGTAGGTCTGGCGTGTGGCGTCCTGGGTGTAGATGCCGGCATCCTGCGCGGAGTTGCTGGATTCGGTTGGCCCGAGCCCGAAAAGGCGTTTGCGCTCCACATCGGAGCGCAGCCGGATCATGCTGAACTGTTCCGCCAGCGCGGAACTGAAACGCGACTTGCCGCTGGCGGAAAAGCCGGTGGTGGCTGCCAGCCAGGGCTGGGGGATCATGGAGTAGCGCTCGGCCAGCTCCGCGTAACGCCGGTACCGGTCCAGGTTCTGCTGTTCGGCCTCGCTGGAATCCGCGGGGCTGAGCAGTGCGATCTTGGCACGCACCATGGCCCGGTAGGCGCTGAACAGGCGCAGCAGTGGCAGGGCCTCATAGTCGTCGCTGTGTTCCAGGTAATGGTTGAGCACCCGGGCCGACCATGCGGGATGGCCGCGGCTTTCCAGGTCCATGAGCAGGAAGGCGAGATCGTTGGCGGTGTCAATCCAGCGGAATTCGGGATTGAACTCAATGCAGTCGAAAACAGTGATCCGGCCCTGGAAGAGGGCGATGTTGCCCAGGTGCAGGTCGCCATGGCACTCACGGATCCGTCCGTCGGCCAGCCGCTGCTGCAGGCGTTCGCGCTGTTGCTCAAAGGTGTCACGGATCCATTCCAGCAGGGCCTGTGCCTGCTGGCGGTCGCCGGCCTCCTGCAGGTGCTCCAGGGCGGTGGTGACGTTGTCCACCATCGCGTCCCTGAGGTCATCGGTGTTGGCCATGGGGCTGTCCGGTGGCAGCGACGGGACTGAGTCGTGGAAGCTGGCGACGCGTTCGGCGAGTTCATCCAGCTGCTCCGGTGTCAGCTCGTTCCGCTCGCTCAGCCGGTCCAGGGTCTGTTCCGGGTCGAACTGGCGCATGCGCACCGCATAGTCGATGGGCGTGCCATCACCATTGATCGCCGGTGACTCCGGGCTGCCCGTGATGGGGACGACCGCCTCGTAGACCGGTTCCGCCAGCCGCCGGTTGAGGCGCAGTTCCTCCTCGCAGTAATGCCGGCGGGCGCTGAGCTCGCGGAAGTCCAGGAACCCCAGATCAAGAGGCTTCTTGATCTTGTACACATAATCGCCGGTCAGCAGCACCCAGGAGATGTGCGTTTCGATCAGGCGGATATCACTGACCGGGTGGGGGTAGCATTCCGGGGTCTGTAAGGCACTGATCAGCCCTGATTCCATTCCACAGCTCCTGCAGAGGTATTCAGTAACATCATAACGGGGACGTCATGTTTTGAACATGAAACCGCCCATGACGTGGCGTGTGAGAGCGCTATAATCGGCAGCCATGAGTAGAAAAGCAGGAAGAAAGCAGGAAAAGCGCCGCAGCATAGGTTTTATCGGGCTGATCTGGCGACTGGGGCTGGTTGGGATTCTGATGCTGGTGGCCTGGACCATCTATCTGGATGTCCAGGTGACCTCCCGGTTCGAGGATCATCGCTGGGAAATTCCCTCTCGGGTCTATGCGCAGCCTCTTGAGCTCTACGCAGGGGCGCCGGTGGGGGCTGAAGCGCTGGCACAGGAGCTGGAGGCCCTGGGGTATCAGCCGGTTTCAGGTGCACCGCGGGATGCCGGGCAGTTCCAGCGTCAGGGCGGACGCTTCCGGATCCGGACGCGCGGGTTCCACTTTCCGGATGGCAGGGAACCCGCCCGCAATCTGCGGGTGACGGCGGACAGCGGCACGATTACCGGGTTCGAGGCTCCCGGGGAGACGGCGCTTGCACGGCTGGAACCCCGCCGTATTGCCAGCATCTACCCCGGCCATGGTGAGGATCGTGTCCTGGTGCAGCTCGACGACCAGCCGGAGCTCTTCCGCGAGACCCTGCTGACGGTTGAGGATCGGGGCTTCCCGTCCCATTACGGGGTGGAGCCCTCGGCCATCGCCCGTGCCTTCATCGCCAATCTGCAGGCCGGGCGGGTGGTGCAGGGTGGCAGTACCCTGACCCAGCAGCTGGTCAAGAACTTCTGGCTCTCCAGTGAGCAGACCTACTGGCGCAAGTTCAACGAAGCCATCATGGCGATTCTGCTGGAAGCCCGTTACTCCAAGGAGGCGATCCTGGAGGCCTACATGAATGAGGCCTACCTGGGGCAGTCCGGAACACGCGCCATTCACGGGTTTGGGTTGGCCAGCCGCTTTTACTTCGCGAAACCATTCAGTGAGCTGGAACTCCATGAGACGGCGCTGCTGGTGGGTATGGTGCGCGGTCCCGGCTACTACAATCCACGGACCCGGCCCGAGCAGGCCCGGGCCAGGCGTGACCTGGTGCTGGAGCTGCTGGCTGATCGGGGGCTGATCACCGAATCACGCGCGACCTCCCTCAAGAGGCGGACTCTGGATGTGGCGGCAGCGCCGGACGAGGATACCCACCGCTACCCCGCCTTCATGGACCTGGTGCGTGAACACCTTTCACGGGATTACCGGGACGAGGATCTGGAAACCGCTGGCCTGCGCATTTTCACCACGCTGGATCCGCGGTTGCAGGCAACAGCTGAATCGAGAGCCAGCGGCATGATGGCTGCCCTGGAACAGGGGCAGGAAGCAGGGACCCTGGAGGGGGCCGTTGTGATCACCGGGCGTGAAAGCGGTGAAGTAGAGGCGCTGGTGGGCGGGCGCGACACGCGGTTCCCAGGCTTCAATCGGGCCATGAACGCCAGCCGGCCGATCGGCTCCCTGGTCAAGCCGGCAACCTATCTTACTGCCCTGGAAAAGCCGGCCCGCTATACTCTGATCTCGCCCCTGAAGGATGAGCGCTTCCGCCTGGAGTTTGATAACGGTGATACCTGGTCGCCAGCCAATTTCAGTGGTGAATCCCACGGTCAGGTACCACTGCACAGGGCCCTTTCCCACTCCTACAACCAGGCCAGTGTCCGGCTCGGGCTGAATCTCGGGGTGCCGGCCGTGACCGAAACCCTCCAGCGGCTGGGCATGGAGGATGAGCCGCCACAGTACCCCTCCCTGCTCCTGGGCAGCGTTGAGATGACACCGCTGGAAGTGGCGCGGATGTACCAGACCATCGCCTCCGGCGGGTTCCGGGTGCCACTGCGTAGCATCCGCAGTGTCACCACGCCGGAGGGCGAGGTGCTGTCCCGTTACGACCTGCGGATGGAGCAGGTGGTTGAACCAGGGCCGATGCACCTTCTGCACTACGCCATGCAGGAGGTGATGCGCGAGGGTACGGGCAGCTCGGTGTACAATCTCATCCCGGAACGGCTGCACACGGCCGGTAAAACGGGGACCACCAATGAAGGCCGGGACAGCTGGTTTGCTGGGTTCACCGGGGATCATCTCGGGGTGGTCTGGGTGGGTGGTGACGATTACGATGCCACCACGCTCACGGGCGGCTCGGGCGCGTTGCAGATCTGGGGCCGGATTATGGCCGACAGCTCCACCAGGGCGTTTTCGCCGGTGGTGCCCGGCTCCGTGGACTACCACTGGGTGGACTCAAAGACCGGGGGGATTACGGCGAAGGGCTGTGACGGCGCAAGGCGGATTCCCTTCATACAGGGCTCGGAACCCCAGGAAGAGGTGCCCTGCAGCGACGGTATGGGCAATCGGATCCAGCGGTGGTTCCAGCAGATTTTCTGACGGAGGTAGACAGGATGACCATTCAACCCTGGATCCGGTGGGGCAGCATGGCTCTTGCGGTCCTGCTTCTGGCGGGCTGCAGCGTGCGGTTCCAGCCGCCGGAAGAAGACACCGGAACCGAGGTCGAGCCCATCGGTAAGCGGACGGAGGAGTCTGCTGAGGTGGAGGAACCGTCCGAGGATGAGCCGCCCAGTGTTGACCGCCAGCGTGAAAGTGGAGGCAGGGTTCCGGATGCGGCGCGCGGGCTGCTGGCCTCAGCGGATTCGGCTCTGGAGGCCGGTAATGATGGGCGGGCTCTGGACCTGATCCAGCGGGCGCAGCGTATCGCGCCGGATGCGGCGGCGGTCTATTACGCGCTGGGTCGGGTCTACCGGGAAAAAGGAAACCCGGCGCGTGCCGAACAGTTCGTGCTCAAGGGCATCAGCAAGGCGGGCAATGACCGGGCGCTCCGGCAGGAGGGCTGGTTGGAACTGGCAGCCATCCGCGCCCGCATGGGCGACCAGGCGGGCGCGGCGGATGCCAGGGAACGGGCCGGGCAGATGTAGCCCGGTCCGGTGCGGGTTACTGGCTGCCGACGAAGTCTTCGGTCTGAGTTTCGTTGGTTGAGACCGTCACGTTGCGGGTGCCGGTGAAGGTCAGGTCGTTATCGGCATCTGGGTCGTCGGCGTCACAGGTGTAGCCGATGGTGTAATCGCCTTCGGTCAGGAACGCTGCCCGATAGCTCAGTTCGCCGCCACTTTCCGGTTGTTCCACGGCTGCCGTCATCAGCGGTTCTTTGTCGGTTTTGCTGTTGTAGTCGATGGGCTCCGCGTTCTGGCCTTCATAGACATAAACAGCCCCATTGAAGCTTGTGTTCTCGTTACATTGGTTGCTGATGACATTGCTGAATACAGTGCCTTCGATGGCGCCGACCTCGCTGTTGTCCACCAGCCGCAATGAGGGCCTCAGGAAGTATCCGTCCTGCCCCTGCGGGTCTGTAATGGCGGAACGCAGGTCAAAGTCGACTGTAAAATCCGCCGAGCCGCCCTGAGGGACAGTGAAACCGCTGGACAGCTGAAGCCCTCTTGCTGATTGCACGGCCAGGTCAGCGGTGCCTCCGTTGTCTTCTTTGACCACATACATGTCTGGAAATGTCTGGTTGTCCACAACATTGAGTCGGATCCACTCATACTCACCCGCAGGCACTTCCTCGTCGGCAATAAGGCTTGCCGCGTTGCCCCGCTGGAGGGTTAGCAGATCAATTGGTTGCTCGGCCAGCTGCTCCTCATTCAGTTCGATCTCGATCCGTTCGCCATTGCTGTGATTGAGGGTGATGCTGGTAAAGGAAATGTTCACTTCTTCCAGTGAGTCTACCGGCGCATCTGTAATGCCGAGTGAGAGAGAGCCGCTGTCGCCCCCCGAGGAAGAACTGCTGAAACAGCCGGTGAGCCCTGTCGTGGAGGCTGCGAGAACGGCAATTGCCAGTGGTTTGAGTGCATTGGATGTCATGTTCTTCTCCCTTGTCGTGTGTGGCTGATCGCCAATGCCGTTATCGGCACCTGTACTCACCACGAATGGCATCCAGGGAAGGTTCCGGATATTGCGATTACAGAATGTTCAGAGGACGGGCGTCGTTTTCCATGGAGTCTGCTATAACTGACGTCACCGCTATCCAGGCAGGTTGTATCCGTTGTTTTTCAGTCGTTCCCAGGCACGAACCTTTGATCAGCTTGTAAAGCCACATCTGCGGGGTCTTTACCGGTTTGCCCATCGTCTTACCGGGAATCCTGCGGACGCCGAGGACCTGGTTCAGGATGTGATGCTCAAGCTGTATCCCCGGACGCGGGAGCTGGAAGCGGTCCAGGATCTGAGGCCCTGGCTCAACCGGGTACTCTATCGTCAGTTCGTGGATCGGGACCGCAAGGGTAAGCGCCGCCAGGAACAGTCAGTGACGGATACCGGGGATATCGAGAACCATCAGGCCTTTCTGGACCGCTATCCCGGTGAGGGCCTGGGGCCACTGGCCGACATGGAGCGTGGGCGGGCGGGCCGTATGGTGCAGGAGGCACTGGCGGAACTGCCGCCGGACCAGCGCGCCCTTCTGATCATGTACGATGTCGAGGGGTGGGAGCAGCAGGCGATCGCGGAGGTTCTGGAGGTGGCTCCCGGTACCATCAAGTCACGGCTGCACCGGTGTCGCCAGAAACTGCGTGAACAACTGGCACGACGGATGGAACCTTAGGAGCACGCCCAGCGTGGTACTCCGTGGAGGATAGGATGATGGACTGTGAACAGTTGATTCCGCACATTGAGGATTACTGCGACGGTCGTCTCGACGAGGCCGACCGGCGTGCTGTTGCCGCGCATCTTGCGGAGTGCAGGGACTGTGCGCGGAAAGTGAAGGCGGAACAGCGCTGGCGTGAGCTTCTGCGGGAGTCCCCGGTAAGTGAGCCGGGATCAGGGTTTGAAACCCGCATTCTGGAAGCCGTGCACGGAGGGGGTGACGCCCGGCGGCGCTGGAGCACACCGGTGGCGGGTGCGGCCATGGCGGCCTGCCTGGTGGTCGGACTTTTCCTGGGGACGTGGTTCATTCCCCGGGGTGGGGACTCCGGGCCGGAAACCGTCGTGGGGCCGGTTTCGGAGAATAATGTCCAGACCATGCGTCTGGCGTTTGACTCCGGTGAGGCGCTTGAGAACGTCAATCTGACCATAGAACTGCCACCCCACGCTGAGCTGGCCTCGTTCCCCGGTGAGCGCCGTATCAGCTGGGAGGTGGACCTGGACAAGGGCGAGAACCTGCTGGCGCTGCCGGTCAGGACCCTGTTTCCGGGGGAAGGCGAACTGGTGGCACGGATCCGTCATGGCGACCGTGAACGGGTCTTCCGCGCGCCGGTTACGAGTGGTGGTGAGGGTGGATGAGGTGATGGTATGAGAATCTGGCTGAGCCCATTGTTGCTGGTGGCACTGCTTGCGGCGTCCCAGGCCTGGGGGGAGACAGATCTGGACGTGACCATACGGATGGTACCCGAGGACGAACCGGTCTCCGAGAGCGTGGTGCGCCGGATCGAGTTGCCCGAGGGGGCAGCGGAGCGTGCGAAGGAACGGGCGCGTCAGGGGCGTGAACGCGCCGGGGAGGCCGCCAGTAAGGGCCGTGACGCGCTGGAGCGTGCGCGTGAGCGGGCTCGCCAGGGACTGGAGCGGCGCCCCGGCGGGGGCGACCTCCCGGTTCCTGGGGGGGTGAAGGGCCCCGAAGTGAGTGGCCCGGGTGGGGGGGGTGCGCCCTCGTCTCCGGACCGGCCCGGTTCCGCCCCCTCTGAACGGGGTGGTCAACGCTGAAGAATCCCGCCGCAGCTGCTAGAGTTCCGGGGTCACTGGAGGAAGCCCGACCCCATGCAGCGCAAACTCGCCCATAATCCATCCGCCCTGTCGGTCCGACCCAGCGCTGTGTTGGCACTGGTGGTGCTGTTGGCTCTGATTCCCCTGCCGGTGGCGGCACAGGACACAGCCGCCCTGGTGGAGCAGGGGAAGACCGCGTTTGAAGACGGGGATTATGCCGGTGCGGCTTCCCTGTTCGAGCGGGCGCTGGCTGCGGGCGAGACCACCGAATCCCGGCTCTACAACCTCGCTGTGGCCCTGTTCCGGGCCGGCCGGCTGGATGAGGCCCGGGCGCGTTTTGAGCAGCTCCTGCCCATGACGGACAGCCCCGCACTGGTGCACTACAACCTGGGGCTTGTCGCCCTGGAGCAGGGTAGACCCGCTGGAGCCCGGGGCCACTTCTCGGACGCTCTGGTTCTGGATCGTGACGGGCGCATTGCCGCCCTGGCGGTGCAGCAGCTGGACCGCTTGGGCGTCGCCCCGCGGGCGGGCTCACGTGATGCGTGGCGCGCGCTCGTCCAGGCCGGGGGCGGCTATGAGGACAACCTCAATCTCGCCGGTGACCAACTCGTGGCATCCACCTCGGTATTCCAGGAGGCGTTTGCCTGGGGGCGGGCGCCACTCTGGCGCCGGGGCGCGCTCAGCCTGGCGGCGTCCGGTGTGGCCAGCGCCCGGCACTATTCCGGCTATGATGGGGCCGATCAGACGCTTGCAAGACCTGGGCTGGTGCTGGACTACCGTGGAACACCGGCTCTCAGTGTGGGTGCCGAGGCCGCCTCGGAATGGCAGTGGCTGGAGGCGGAGCGGGTCAGCCGGCGTGCGGACATTGCCCTTTATCTGGACTGGTCGCCCGGGCGTGGCCTGATGCAGCTGGAGGTGGGCGCCGCCTCGGTCGATGCAGGGGAAGACTTCCCGGAGCTGTCAGGCTCGGATCGCTTTTTCGAACTGGCGTACCGTCATCCGGTGGCGGACGGACTGGTTGCGGCAGCTGGCTATAGTTGGACGGAGGAAAACCGTGACGGGCTGGTTGCAGGTGACGATTTCTTCAGCGCCTCGCCCGTGCGGCACCGCCTCCGTGGCTCGATGGATTATGCGCTGTCGGCCCGCTGGTCGGTGTCAGCGGAGGCCGTTTGGCGCCTGTCCCGTTACCAGGAGGATGAGGTCCGTGGCGGCACCCGGACACTCCGGCGCCGGGAAGAGCGCTGGCGCCTGAGGCTGGGCTCCGAGTGGGAGGTCAGTGACAACTGGCACCTGACCCTGTCCGGCGAATGGGAGAGCAACCATGCGCGCCTGGAATCCCGGGATTACCGACGGACCGAGGTCCGGGTCGGGATCCGGCGCGCGTTCGGGCGCTGAAGCTCAGAGCTGCGCCATGGCGTTATCCGCCGCCTGCAGCGTGGCCTCAATGTCCGCCTCGGTGTGGGCGCCGGATACAAAGCCGGCTTCGAATGCCGCCGGGGCCAGGTAGACGCCCTGTTCCAGCATGGCGTGGAAGAAGCGGCCGAAGCGCTCGGTGTCGCAGTTGACCACGTGTTCGAAGCGGGTTACTTCCGGCTGGTCCGTGAAGAAGAGCCCGAACATGCCCCCGGCGCCCTGAACCTTCAGCGGAATGCCGTGCTTATCGGCAATTGCGGCAAAACCGTCCATCAGCTTCCGGGTACGCTGTTCCAGCTGATCGTGGAAGCCTGGCTGGGAGAGCCCTTCCAGGGTTGCGAGGCCCGCGCGCATGGCCAGCGGGTTACCGGAAAGCGTGCCTGCCTGGTAGACCGGCCCCAGCGGTGCCAGGTGACTCATGATGTCACGGCGCCCGCCGAGTGCGCCCACCGGCAGGCCACCGCCGATGATCTTGCCCAGCGCGGTCAGATCCGGAGTCACGCCGTAACGCTCCTGGGCACCGCCTGGCGCGACCCGGAAGCCGGACATCACCTCGTCGAAGATCAGCACGCTGCCGTGACGGTCGCAGATCTCGCGCAACCCTTCCAGGAAGCCAGCGACCGGCGGCACGCAGTTCATATTGCCGGCCACGGGTTCGACGATGATGCCTGCGATCTCGCTGCCGTACTCCTGGAAGATGGTCTCGACGCTTTCCAGATCGTTGAAGGTGGCAGTGAGGGTCTGTTCCGCGAGGGCCTTGGGGATGCCCGGCGAGTTGGGCTGGCCCAGAGTCAGCGCGCCTGAGCCGGCCTTCACCAGCAGCGAGTCCACATGGCCGTGGTAGTTGCCCTCGAATTTCAGGATGCGGTCACGGCCGGTATAGCCGCGCGCCAGCCGCACGGCGCTCATGGTGGCTTCGGTGCCGGAATTGGTCATGCGCACCATGTCCACTGAAGGCACCATCTCGCAGATCTTGCGGGCCATGGCAGTTTCCGTTGAGCTGGGTGCGCCATAGCCGGTGCCGTGGGTCAGCTGGTCCCGGATCGCCTCGATCACGGCGGGGGCGGCATGGCCCAGGATCATGGGACCCCAGCTGCCCACATAGTCGATGTAGCGCTTGTCATCCTCATCCCAGAGGTAGGCACCTTCTGCCTGTTTGAAGAAGATGGGCGTGCCGCCCACGCCCTTGAAGGCGCGCACCGGCGAGTTGACGCCGCCGGGGATGTATTGGCTCGCCTGCTCGAAAAGCGTATCCGACTGGCTCATGAAGAGGCTCCTGTTGCAAAAAGTTGGGTGAACTCACGGGCCGTTGCTTCGATGTCCTGCGTCGAGAACAGCCCGTGGATGACCGCGATCAGGTCCGCGCCTGCCCGGATCAGGCTGGGCGCATTATCCGTGGTTATGCCGCCGATGGCGACCCTGGGCAAGCCGAGGGCGCCTGCCTGACCGAGTACATCGGCGGAGGCGGACGGTGCCGAGCCCTTGGTGGCGGATGGGAAGAAACGCCCGAACGCGAGGTAGTCCGCGGATCCGGACGCCTGCTCCCGGGCCCGCTCCAGGTCGTCGTGACAGGTGACGCCGATGATGGCGCCAGGGCCCAGCTGCTCACGGGCTTCTTCCGGCGTTGAGTCCTCAAGGCCGAGATGGACGCCGTCGGCACCGATCTGCCGGGCCAGGGCGACGTCATCGTTCACGATCAGGGGACGCCCCCAACGCTGACAGGCCGCCAGAAGCTGCTCCGCGATGCTCCGGCGCAGCTCATCATCGGGGCGTTTGTCCCGGTACTGGACCATGACGGCGCCACCGGCCAGGGCCTGTTCAACAGCATCCACGATGCGGTCGTCCGGCAGCAGCTGGCTGTCGGTGATGGCGTAGAGTCCCTGCCCTGGCATCCGTTCAGTCATTGATCAGGCTCCTGTCCGGGACCGGCTGGCCCCGGCCGACACGCAGCGCACCCCGTATGGCACGCTCGGTGAAAATCTGGGCATGCTCAATGGCCTCGGGTAACGGCAATCCCTCGGCCAGGCCCGCGCTGATGGCCGCGGCGAGTGTGCAGCCGCTGCCATGGTATTCACCGCCCACCCGTTCCAGTTGCCATGACGAGGCGACCTGCTCCCTGCGGAAAAGCCGGTTCTCGATGGTTGGCCCGGTGCCGTGCCCGCCAGTGGCGAGAACGGCGCCGGCACCCTCATCAAGCAGTGCCTGGGCACTGGTGGTGACGTCGTCGCTGCCGCCCAGCTCCGCCAGTTCCGGGCCATTCGGGGTGATGACGGACGCCATGGGGAAGAGCTCCGAGCGCATGGCTGCCACCAGCTTCCCATCCGCCAGCTCACCGCCACCGGCGGCTTTGATCACCGGGTCCACCACCAGAGGTAATGGCCCGAGCTCGTCCAGGACCGTACGCAGCATGCTGACGATGCGGTGATCTCCCATGGCACCGGTCTTGATGGCGTGGATGGGGGAGTCAGCGGCCACTGAGCGGATCTGGCGTGCAATCAGTTCAGGGTCAACCGCTTCCGCACCGTGCACATTACAGGTGTCCTGCACGGTCAGGCAGCTCAGCACCGGCAGCGGGTGCGCTCCCATGGCGGTGATGGCCTGGATGTCGGCCTGGATGCCGGCTCCGCCGGACGGGTCCAGGCCCGAGATAACGAGTACCTGGGGGCGTGTATTGGGCATCAGAAGGGCCTCAGAACGGCGAGCAGAATAATGGCGACCAGAAGCAGGACCGGCGCCTCGTTGATCCAGCGGAAGAAGATGTGGCCCCTGGTGTTGCGGTCATCCCGGAAGAGCCGGACGAAATGCCCGCACCACAGGTGGTAGGCCACCAGCACCGCGATCAGCAGCAGCTTGATGTGCAGCCACCCCTGCTGCAGGTAGTACTCCGGGTTCAGGGCGATAAGCCAGGTGCCGAAGATCAGTGTGGCGATCATGGACGGGTTCATGATGCCGCGGTACAGCTTGCGCTCCATGGTCCGGAACCGTTCCCGGCCGGGTTCATCCTCGGTCATGGCGTGGTAAACGAAAAGGCGGGGCAGGTAGAAGATACCCGCGAACCAGGTGACCATGGCCATGAGATGGAACGCTTTGATCCAGAGCACAGGAACTCCTTAACCGACTGAATGATTCAGGCATGGTACAATGCTCTGTTACGGGCGCCAACGAGCGGAACCAGTACAGAGGAGGCAGAACGTGATCACAGTGGGCATTGTCGGGGGTACCGGCTATACAGGCGTGGAGCTGCTGAGGCTGCTGGCGCTGCATCCGGGTGTGGAGGTGGCGCTGATCACCTCGCGCTCGGAGGCCGGGCGTCCGGTGGCGGAACTCTTTCCGAGCCTGCGTGGCCACTGTGATCTGGCCTTTGAGGATCCGGATGATGAGCGTCTGGCTGAGTGCGACCTGGTGTTCTTCGCCACGCCCAATGCGGTAGCGATGGACAGTGTGGGGCACCTGCTGGAGCAGGGCGTGAAGGTTGTGGACCTGTCCGCCGATTTCCGGCTGCAGGAGCGCGAGGTCTGGGAACACTGGTATGGCACTACCCATACCGCGCCGGATCTCATCCGCGAAGCGGTGTATGGCCTGCCGGAGATCAACCGGGAGCAGATTCGGGGGGCGCGCCTCGTGGCCAATCCCGGCTGTTATGCCACGACCATCCAGCTGGGCTTCCTGCCGATGATCGAGGCGGGCGTGGTGGATCCGTCACGGCTGATCGCGGATGGCAAGTCCGGTGCCAGCGGTGGTGGCCGGCAGGCCCGCATGGGCATGCTGCTCGGCGAGGCCGGGGAGAGCTTCCGGGCCTATGCGGCCTCCGGCCACCGGCACGGACCGGAGATTGAGCAGGGGCTGCGGATGATGCAGGCGCGCTCGGCGCCTCAGGTTACCTTTGTACCCCATCTGGTGCCCATGGTCCGTGGCATTGAGGCTACGCTCTATGCGGAGATCTCAGATGAGGCTGCGGACTTTCAGGCCATCTACGAGAACCGCTTCCGCGATGAGCCCTTTGTGGACGTGATGCCCTGGGGTTCGTTGCCCGAGACGCGCTCAGTGCGTGGTGAGAATACCTGCCGGATGGCTTTGCACCGCCAACCGGGCCAGAACCGGATCATTGTCAGCTCGGTCACGGACAACCTGGTCAAGGGTGCTGCCGGGCAGGCGATCCAGAACATGAACCTGATGTGTGGTTTTGATGAACGCGAAGGGCTGAAGGCGCCCGCGCTTCTGCCCTGAGGACCAATCCCATGGCACGCTCCGATTCTTCGGAAGAACTGGTACTGGTTCGCCAGCGGCGCGGTGAGCGCCTGCGGCGGCTGACGATTCTGCTGGTGTTTTCGGTCACCTCAGGGGGCGCGGGCTTTATGCTTGGGAGTCACCAGTACAGGGCTCGCTTCCAGGCAGCGGAGGAGGGCTTTGAAACGGTGCGCGAGGAGCGTGACCGGCTTCAGGAAAAGGTTACCGAGTACCGTCGGGAGCTGTTGCGGGTGGAGCGAGATCAGGAAGTGGACCGCCACAGTCTGCGTGAAGCCCAGGACACGATCCGCGAACTGGAGCAGGCTCTTCAGGAGCACAAGTCCGAGATCAGTTTCTATAAGAGCATCATGGCGCCTGAGGATCTTGAAACCGGACTCCAGGTGTTCCGCATGGATCTGGATCCCACCAGCAATCCAGACCGTTGGCGCTACAATCTTGTGCTCAGCCAGATCGGCGACAATAACCGGTTTGTGTCAGGCCATGTGAAAGTCCATCTTGTGGGCTATGTTGGAGAGGAACGGCAGCGGCTTCCGCTGCACAGGATTTCGGACTCACGCGAGGATAACGACATCGAGTTCCGGTTCCGCTATTTCCAGTCAGTGGATGGGGATATGACGATTCCCGAAGGGTTTGAACCCCATTCCATCCAGGTTGCAGCGGTTACGGACAACGGTCGTGAAACATCCGAGCGTGAATTTTTCTGGCAGGACAAAACAGGGGGCGAGGCGGATGTTTCGCAAGTCCAGGACGATCAATAAAGGTTCGGGTCAGTACGACACACTGGTTTCGAACAAGATGTCCATAACCGGGGATGTGCATTTCTCCGGCGGTCTGCATATCGATGGGCGTGTTGAGGGTACGGTCTACGCCGAGGAAGGTTCGGATGCAGTGCTTCGCATCAGTGACGTTGGCGAGGTGGTCGGCGATGTCTATGCACCGCACATCATCATCAACGGTACGGTGCATGGCAATGTCTATTCCTCGGAGGATCTTGAACTGGCTTCCAAGGCCTCCATCCATGGCAACGTGTATTACCATCTGATTGAGATGGCCATGGGGGCGGCGGTTAATGGCAGCCTGCTGCATCAGCGTGAGGGTGGCCTTCCGGGTGGCTCCAGGACGCTGCCCTCGGGGCATCGCGAGCAGCAGCAGGAGAGCGGTGCCAGGGCGGCGAGCCCCGCTGCGGGAGATGATGAGGCCCGGAATGAAGAGCCGGGGGAAGGCAGCTCAACGAGCTCCCTGGAGAGGGCGTCGAGCGTCTGACCCGGGGTGGCGCAATCAGGCTTGTCAGGCCGGTACTCTGGTTCACATAATGGTCTGACTTGAATGGAACAGCAGTTGGGAGTGATCGCATGGGCGTGGTTCAGGAACAGGCGGCAATACCGGTGTTTTTCACCGAATCAGCCGTTGCACGTGTGCGTGAGCTGATTACCGAGGAAGGTAATCCCGATCTCAAGCTGCGCGTGTTCATTACGGGCGGTGGTTGCTCCGGCTTCCAGTACGGCTTCACCTTCGATGAGAATCAGGCGGACGATGATGCGGCAGTTGAGCGCGATGGCGTGACCCTGCTTGTGGATCCGTTGAGCTACCAGTATCTGGTGGGTGCTACCGTTGATTATGAAGAGGATCTGATGGGCGCCCAGTTCCGGGTTCAGAACCCGAATGCCACCAGTACCTGCGGCTGCGGGTCTTCATTCAGCATCTGAGGTTCCGGCCCCGCCGGGCCAAACCCCACCAAGTACTCTTGGCCCCGACGCACCGGTAACCGAAGGCAGGTTGCCGGGGGCGTTATTGAGTCTCTGGCGTGCCAGCCACGCGAAAGCCGCTCCCTCCACACTCTGTGGATCCAGCCCCAGGGCGGTCGTGGAACCCACCGACGCCTCCGGAAGCAGGCTGGCAACACGCTCCGCCAGAAGCGGGTTGAAAGCGCCGCCTCCCGCCAGGAAGACCTCTTCCGCGCCCATGGCGTTGATGTCCCGGGTGACCGTCACAGCGGTCAGTTCCAAAAGCGTTCTCTGAACATCCTTTGGCTTTGGTGTATCGGGCAGAGCTCTCAGGTGAGCCTCCAGCCAGTCTTCATTGAAATGTTCCCGGCCGGTGCTTTTGGGCGGTTGTCTGGAGAAATAGGTGTCGCTCAGGAATGTTCTAAGAAGCGGCTCGCAGACGGTTCCGGAGGCCGCCCATTCGCCGTTGTGATCGAAAGAGTGCCCCTGGTGGCGTTTGCACCACAGGTCCATCAAGCGGTTGGCCGGGCCTGTATCGTGGCCCCGGGGCGGCCTGTGGTCGCCCGGGATCAGGGTGATATTGGCGATTCCTCCCAGGTTGATCAGGCAGCGCATCCGACCGGGGGCGCTGAACAGCCAGGTGTGGAATGCGGGTGCAAGCGGGGCTCCCTGGCCGCCAGCGGCAATGTCGCGCCTGCGGAAGTCGCCTACGGTGGTGATGCCGGTGCCTTCGGCAATGCGGTTGGGATCCGCGATCTGCAGGCTGAAGGGAGAGGGCGGTTCTGCGCAGTGCTGGACTGTCTGGCCATGGCTGCCGATGGCCGTGACGTGTTCCGGCCTCAGGCCGGCTTTTTCAGTGACGGCAAGGGCCGCGTGGGCAAAAGCATCCCCCAGCCGGGTATCCGCTTCACCCAGAAGTGATGGCGTCCCCTGATTGGCGGCGAGTTCTTCCAGCTGGGCCTGAAGATTGTCCGGATAGCTGTGGCTGGTGTGCCAGCTGGTTTCAATGCCCTCGGGGCCAAACCCGACCAGAACCGCATCGATCCCGTCCATGCTGGTGCCGGACATGAGACCGATGTACCAGTCAGGCTGGCCTGCCATTCACTCCTCGGCCAGGGCGATCTGGAAGGAGTTGTCCTCCTCGGAGAGGCGGGCAAGGCGCGGGTTGGTCTGGGCCCGGAACTGGGCCATCTGGTCCTCCGGAATAGGCTCTGCGTCCGGCAGGCTGACATGCAGCGGGTTCCGGGGGCGGCCACTGACCCTGTATTCATAGTGCAGGTGCGGCCCGGTCGCCAGTCCGCTCATGCCGACGTAGGCGATCACGTCGCCCTGCTGGACGGTTTCACCCCGACGAAGTCCTCTCCTGTAGCTGCGCAGGTGGCTGTAGACGGTGGAAACCTCATTGCCGTGATCAATACGGACGGTTTTGCCATAGCCGCCATCCCGCCCCACATAGGTGATCCGACCGTCGCCGGAGGCTTTAACGGGGGTGCCCGGTGAGGCCGCGAAATCCGTGCCTTCGTGAGGCCGGACCCGGTTGAGGATGGGGTGGCGGCGGTTCATGTCGAAGTGGGAGGAGACCCGCTGGTATTGGAGCGGGGTGCGCAGGAAAGCCTTGCGCAGGCTTTCACCTTCCGGTGTGTAGTAGTCGCTGTTGCCGTTCGCATCCGTGTAGAGGGCTGCGGAATAGGTCTTTCCCTTGTTGGTGAAAGTGGCGGCCAGAATTCGCCCGTGGCCGATCATTTCTCCATCGAGATACTGTTTTTCATACAGAACTCCAAAGCGATCACCCTTGCGAAGGTCCCGGGAGAAATCGATGCGCCACCCGAAGATGCGCGAGAGCTTGTTACGGACCTTGGTGCCCAGCCCGGCGCGATTCGCAGCAAGGATATAGGAAGTCTGGATATCGCCGGTGGCATAGGCCAGCTCCACTCTGGGTTCACGCATTTCCTCGTGAGTGTGGAAGCTCTCGTCCTGGCGCACCGCCTTGAGCTTGGTGGTGCGGCTGTTGTGCAGGACCACCATGGAGAGTTTGCCGTCATCATCAAAGCCGAATTCGATTTCCCGGCCGGCACGCAGGCGCGACAGTTCATCCGGCTTCCCTTCACCATTCAGGATGCGGTACATCTCCTGGTGACTCACGCCAGCATCGGTGAAAAGGGATGACAGAGAGTCGCCTCTCTCGATGGTGAAGCGCCGCCACTCCAGCTCGTTCTCCTGGATGTTCTCGTCGCGGGGTTCTGGTTGGGTGGCGGACGTCTGGGCTTGAGGGACGGCTGCCAGATTGATGCCGAGAAGGCTCTGGAGATCCGGTGCGTCGGCGTATGCCAGTGTCCGCGCGGGCGATACCATGCCGGCCTGTGAATACTGTTGTGTTGAGGTCTGGCTGTCCTGTGGAACGGGAGAGACAGGCGCCACGTTAAAAGCCTTTGTGGTCTGGCTCTGGTTGCTGCCCGGACTGACCAGCAGGGTGACACCAACCAGTGCGGTAATACCGGCAAGCGCGGCGATATGGGTTCCCGGGAATTGTCTGAGCACGGTTATACCCTGTTGTTTCAGTGTTGGAGCAAACTTTTCGGGCAAGTTCGCAGAATTACTCGAAGTATAATGAAAACAGCAGTGGGCGCAAAAAAACGATTGCCTTTATTGTGCGGTGCAACGCGCTCTGTGGTTTCCTGTTACAATTGCTTCCTTTGCAAGTGCCTGCGACACAAAGTGAATTTGGCGGGATTACCGCCGTGTTAATGGCTTATGAAAATTGTCAGTGTGTGTAGCGGGTAGCCCTGCTGGAACAGATCGGAGTAGACAAGTATCCATGACGAACATTGATGACGCCATCGCCCAGATCCACCGGGGTGTGGATGAGCTGATCCCCGAGGAAGACCTGGCTGCCAAGCTGCGCAGTGGCCGTAGACTGCGGATCAAGGCCGGGTTTGATCCCACGGCGCCTGATCTGCACCTGGGCCACACTGTGCTCCTGAACAAGCTGCGCCAGTTCCAGGAGCTGGGCCATGAGGTCATCTTTCTGATCGGGGACTTCACCGGCATGATCGGCGATCCCAGCGGGAAAAGTGCCACGCGCCCGCCTCTGTCAGAAGAGGAGGTGGCTGCAAACGCGGAGACCTATAAGGAGCAGGTTTTCCGGGTACTTGACCCAGAAAAGACGCGGGTTGTGTTCAACTCCACCTGGATGAATGAGATGGGCGCGGCGGACATGATCCGGCTGGCAAGTCAGTACACAGTGGCCCGCATGCTTGAGCGTGATGATTTCCACAAGCGCTACCAGGCCAATGAGTCCATTGCCATCCATGAGTTCCTCTATCCGCTGGTCCAGGGGTATGACTCCGTGGCGCTGGAGGCGGACGTGGAGCTTGGCGGCACCGACCAGAAGTTCAACCTGCTCATGGGGCGGCATCTACAGCGCCACTACGACCAGGAGCCCCAGGTGGTGCTGACCATGCCGATCCTTGAAGGGCTGGACGGGGTTCAGAAGATGTCCAAGTCCCTGGGGAACTACGTGGGGATCACGGATGCCCCGGGGCAGATGTACAGCCGGCTGCTTTCGGTTCCTGATGAGCTTGTATGGCGCTACTTCGAACTGCTGACGCTCAAGCCCATGGATGAGGTTGAGGCACTGCGCCGACAGGTGGAAGAGGAAGGGGTCAATCCACAGGAGGCCAAGAAGGCGCTGGCGCACTGGCTGATCAGTCGCTATCACGGCGAAGAGGCGGCTGAGAATGCCCATCGCTCCGCGGGGAACAGAGTGGAGCTCGGTGAGATTCCCGAAAATGTTCCCGAGGTGACCGTGGATGCAGGTGGGGAGGCTGAACTCTTTGTGGTCAGTCTGCTTAAGCAGGCGGGGCTGGCCCAGGGAGGTGCTGCCAAGGATGTGGTGAAGCATGGGGCTGTCTATGTGGACGGCGAGCCCCTTGGCGATCGACAGTCGCTGCCGGCGGGGCAGTCATACGTGATCCAGGCGGGTCGGAAGAAGATTGCGCGGGTCCATGTCCAGTGAGTGGGTGCCCGCTGACATCATTCTGAAATCTCCTGTTGACGACACCCTGTGCGGGTGTAGAATACGCATCTCTTTCGGGGCAACGGCCCACAGCGGCGGCGCTTTCGGGCGCACATGAGTTGTTCCGGGGATTGACAAAGTTCTGAAATGCTTTAGAATTTTGTTTTTCCAATCAGGGGCTTAACGCCTTCTGAGGTTCTTTAACAATGGGGTCAGGTTATTTGTGTGGGCGCTGGCTGTGGTGGTCGGTGCGATCATCAAAGTCAGTGCTCGTTGATTCGAGTGCGGTCTTTG